>NZ_JBBOXV010000001.1:0-330000 GCF_038007865.1 Paenibacillus sp. FSL M7-0134
CCTGAGCCAGGATCAAACTCTCCATTAAAGACCAACCGAAGTTGGTTTATAGAAAGAGCGATAAGCTCATTTTGAAACTGACGAGATAAAATATCTCTTGTTTGATTTTGCGAACAAAATCGTTTTACTCACTCGTTGTTCAGTTTTCAAAGATCAAACCTGCATTTTGTCTTACTTTGTTTCACCACCGCGTCTCAGCGGCGACTTAAATAATGTAACACATAACCTTATTTTTCGTCAAGATTTTTTTTGAAAATTCATTTTTCTGCTTGATGCAACACGTTTATCCTGCTTTAAACAGTTCAAAATTATTCATGCTGCTTAATGGGGCGAGTTATAACTTATCACATATTTTATATACTCGTCAACCTAAATTGATAATTTATATTTTTTAACTATTTATAAATACTAAATCACGTACAAAAAAAGGAAGAAAAGTCGGTTTAACAACCTTTCTTCCTGACAAATCAACCCCTGCACATCAAATAAGGGAGTAACGCAGTTCACGATTTTGTCCACGCTCCCTAAAATCCCCGGCAGCTGTTTCTCTAATAAGTGAACGATATACCAGTTTACGGAGCACGACGGTAAGATCCAATTGGAGATTCTTTAGCTCAGGATGGTTAATAAGTTCATTTATAGACCAAGGTTCCCGTCTGCTGCCTAATATACGGAATAGCGGAGATGAGCACTCCTCCATTTTTGACATAACTGAAAATTCACAAGCAAGCAGTACTAGTTCTACCCGTTGTTCCAAGGTTTCCGTACTTAATGTGAGTTCGTTATACAATTTGTCAATCGTTCGATCCAGAGGCCGTACCTGAACCCATAAGTGAATCTTTGGATAAATCCCCCGTTCAATGAGTTCAATAGATGCCCAATGATCCAATGCTTTCAGAACACTTTGATAAGCGTCAATGATCCGCCCTTCTCGCACCGCTCTTTTACCATGAACGTAATTGACCAGAAAGCGGGAGAACTCATGAAATCGCTTCTGCTCCCGCAGTGGATCGTTAAAATCAACAATTTCCTGTCTTAAAAGACAGACCCTGTCATCCCGTTCCCAGACAATACGACCTTCTAGCACATAATCTATTATGTTGGCTTGTTCACCAGCGATAATCCATTCCTTCAGACAACTGAGCGTTGCGTACAACACTTGGCATCTTAGTCCATTCATAAATAAGTGTTGAATAGAACGAACTGGCTTGGTGCCTTCTCCAATAATTAGAATGAGTTCATCAAAGTCATACAACATCGAACCGTGAAAATACTCTCCCGGCTTTCTGTACGAAATAACACCTATCGAATCTTCCTGCAACAATTCATCATACATCAGGTTTAATTTGGTTAGCTGCACTTCTCCCTCCATACCTGCAAGGCGGCTATGACCGCAAATTGGATATTTGGATACATGTGATCATTTCTACATAAATAAGAGACTTCCTTCTTCAATTGTATATATTTTTATCTTATTCACTTATTTTTTTCAGTGTTACCCAAGCGTTTTCATCAGCAAAAGTTCGATTCCACACACCAATTCCTCCGAGCTTCAGCGATTTGGCAAGTTCTACTCTTGCCTTCAGAGATACCTGATCCTCCAGCCAAATCTTTTTGACCACACCATCTTCTGTATACTCAACATAATTTTGACCTTCGGAAGCTCTAAACTTAGGCTTCAACTTAAATTTGGCTATGATATCCGCTGCTGACTCCATACCAAGTGATTTGGAGGAGACCTTAATCTTCCCTTCTTTGGAAGTCTCGGACCACACGCGAGTATATAATGGAATACCTAAAACCACTTTTTGAGGCGGCACTTCATCTTCCTGAATAATTCGCTTAATTGACGCTTCCGTCCATGGTAGCGAGGCGACAGAACCAGCCTTTGGACTAGCCGCCCAATGTTCATCATATGCCATTACCATGAGGTAATCTGTGATGGTGCCTAATGATTTTCGATCTAAAAAAGCTGACCACATCTCACTTTGAGATTTAGGCGTTACATCAATGGACAGTATCAAATCATGTTCCCGGGCCATCGGTTTAAGTTCCCGCAAAAATTGGGTGACATTTGGGCCATCCTTCGTATGAACATTTTCAAAGTCAATATTAATACCGTCCAGATCATTTTCTAGGGCAAGTGAAATCATCTGATCTACAATCGACTTTCGACGTTCAAAGGTGGACAAAGCTTCTGTTGTTAATTCGGGATTAAAGCTGTTGCTCAACAAGCCCCAAACCTCCATCCCCTTGCGATGTGCCCAGCTGACATAGGCAGGATCTGCCTTGCTTTCTACAGTACCTTCATGATCGACGACACTGAACCACGTAGGGCTCACCACATTTACTCCAGGCATAGGATCAAACTTGGAAGGATCGGGCTTGCGATTATAGACAGCTTCCCAAGCGAGGTTTACTGATCTACCCTCCCAATGTTTTTCCGAGATGGACAAATCGTCCTTAACCGAAGGGATCACAAGCTCTTCTCCTTCAGCGACATGGTCTGACTTAATGTATCCTGCATAACCATTGTCTAACTGAACAAAATACCAATCGCCCTGTTTGGACCAAATACGCACCTTCGTCCGCTGAGATATATCTGTCAAAATGAAAGATAGGCTAGAGGCTTCTTTACGTAAGGCGATTGTAGCATCCTGTGGGCCATCCTTCTTTTCTACACTCCCCAGCCTGACCTTCTCCCCAGCCTTCATTAGGATGACAGCACCAGTCACAGGATCTTCGTGTATAGAAACGCCGTATACTTCACGTACAGCCTCTATCGGGATATATACCTCTCCACTGATTACCTGAGGGGCTGCGCTCAGCGCATATGTTTTACCATTCAGTTCCCCTTGTGCCTTCGAAACCTTCATATAGAGCAGGCTTTGTCTCGTCGCCATAATAACGGTTTGGCTGTCATCCTCATAGCGAACCGTAGGATCAATTTTACTTTGCACCAATTTGAGCGGCATCAGCATGTTCTTGCCGGAGCTCTGAGCTTCATACCCAGTCAACTTTCCCTGCATAAAAATAGGACGGACACTGCCCTGCCAATCGGGTTTCTCGTGAAGGGGATTGCCAAACCATACAACAGTAATTGCACATATAATCGCTGCAAATAATAGCAGGCTTGCCGCTCCTTTGAATCGTGAACGTTTACGGCGGCGTCTGGAATGATTTCTGGCCAATATTGAACCTCCATTGTATGAACTTTGAATTTCCGTATTTTGTAACCTCAACAGATTACTTAAAACAAAAATAAAGTGATTTAAACAAAAAAACGCGGTAAATCCCCGCTTATGGGGAATTCCTCACGTTTCCAATCCATTACAATATATACATACCGCACAAAAAACTTCTATTCCTTGTTTCGTTACGTTTGTTTGTTACTACAAGCTTTGCATACTCCGTGTAACTCCATACGATGTCCATGCACCTCGAAGCCTGTTTCCAACGCGGCATGGCGTTCCACATCGGCCAAATACGGATAACTGAAATCTTCAATCTTTCCGCATTTTTCGCAAATGATGTGATAGTGCTCCGAAATATTGGCATCATAACGACTGGCGTTATCTCCATAGGTCAACTCATGTACCATACCCGCTTCTATAAACATCTTTAAGTTATTATAAACCGTAGCCACACTCATACTTGGAAACTTGGACTCAAGCGCTCGATATATTTCATCTGCAGTCGGGTGCCCCATAGTTTCCATTAAATAGTTTAATATGGCATGACGCTGGGGTGTTATGCGTACACCTGTCTTCTTCAGAAGTTCCAAAGCATGCTGGACGCGTGCTGCCATATATGTCCACCGCCTTATCCCTTACTTACGATCCTATCAATTACCACGCATCTATTTACAATTCACTTCTAAACCTACTCACATTGTACGGTCTACTCAAGTTTCTTGTCAACGCGCCGTATTGTCGCCGGATATTCCTATAGAGGTATCTGTCTCAGAAGCTCCGGGTTCAGCCGGAGAGCTTTCAGATGTATCGGGCGCAGTCGTACCCCCGGAATCATCCAAGTCGGGTAACGACGGCATCAGTAACTTTTTAATGGTTAAATTACTGTTGCCCTCTACGTTGATCGCATACTTGCCTGTCCCGTTTTGGCCTGAAATACTTTTACTGTCTATTTTAAATGGAAAATCGGATTGAAGATTACCATAACTGCTTGAACCCTCTAACTGAAAATCTCCATTCGACGGAAGATCCAATACGATATCACCGACAGCACTGTATATTTTCCAATCTCCGCCTATCTGCTCGCTATGCACTTTGATAGAGCCATTAAGCGAATTTGCATTCAGCTTGGCTGTAGAATTCAGCACATTCATGTCACCATTCTGAGTATCTACGGTGATGTCCCCTTCCGAACGAGCGAGCTGAATATCACCTACCATGGTGTGCAGTGTCACAGCTCCTTCAATATCGCCTGCTTGCATGTCGCCACGGTTCGTGCGCACATCCACATCTCCAGAAATCCGATGCAATTTAACCTGACCGTTCAGCGTGCCTCCCTTGACATTGCCGATAGCGTCATTAACAGTGAGATTTCCATTACCGCTCTCAAGCCGAATGCTGTCAATTGCATCAACTCCATTCAAGGAAATATTCCCGTTGGAGGTTCTAATCTGCACATTGAACCGCCGGTCCTCCGGCACGGTGATCAGCATGTTCACACGAGGCTGACGTTTGCTTGATGCTCCGTACGACTTTGCCTCCGGACGAATCTGGATAGTCTTGCCGTCGGTAGAAGTCAGTGAAGAAGCTTGAGCAATCTTGTCCGCTTCGGCAGCAGGCGCTTGATCCACCCACAGAGTACCTCGTACCTCTATATTGGACACAGGCCGTCTGATCAGTGTTACATCACCATTAACCGAATCAACTACTAAATCGGACGTCTGCATAGTTACAGGTACCAGCATACCACCCATATCATACCGATTCTCTTTAGCCTGGCTAAAATCCATAGAGGCTGACGTCAGATTGAGACTGACCCGGTTCCACAGATACATATAATGATTTTGCTGGGTCACGATAAAAACCGAGGCTGCCACTACCAAAGCGGACAGAATCCCCTTTAGGTCAGGTCTGAATCGCCTTCCGTTGTCAGACTTGCCTTCTTTCCGATAGTACATGGCAAAAAAAATCAGATACTCCAGTCCCCAAAGCACAAAGATTACGGGCCACCAAACGAGGAGCTGAAGCATATATTCAGTATTTTGAAACACATCTACAATAAGCAAAATGCCTACAGCCATCAACAGAAGCGAAGAGGTGTAGCGCCCGACTCTTATTTTGCGGTGCACGCCAGCTTCACCCTCTTTCTTTCAACTTTTTACGCTTAAAGTTCAGAAAGGCTTCCCTTAGAAAAAGGAATAAACCGATCATCATTAATAAAATGGCCAGCGTAAGGAATCCATAATCCTCAAAGAAATTACTCAACCAGCGAGGTTTCATGCGAAACAAAATCATAAGTCCACCGCCTGCCACCATTAGCACAGCAAAAGCAAAGCCTCTCTCCCATGCATAAAAAGGACTACTTTGCTGGCCTCTAGCATCCATTCGTGCATAACGATCTGGCTTACGCCGATAACGAACCATGTAATCTGCTGACTGTAAGACATCATATACATTATAAAAATATAAAATGGGTATGAACAATCCAAGCAAAATAAGTAATGGAATGTTGATCCTCAAGCCGTCAGAGGAAACATACAACATCGCAAAAATATCTAGCAGGAGCAATACAATAAAACTAAGCCCCCTAATAAACAGTCCTAAAAAAAGATGTCCCAGTCCGGGTAACAATGCCGCCATGATAATAGCAATCACTTTGCGAAATTTAGCGTATTTTAGACGTTTCCCCTGTCTGGGCTGTTCCCGCTGTTCCGATGCTTGTAGCTGTCCAGCCTCTCCAGACGGTAACGGTTGTTCCGAGTTCATGCCATCCTCCCCTTTGAATCCCATGCGTGGCTCCGCTGAAAATACTTCGATGCTTACATAGTACCCCAATCGGATTTAAGAGTAACTGTTAAAAAAAGGTAGACTATTACTCGACGGAGACAGCAGCTATATCTTCCCATTGTCGTAAATCAGCTGCAATACGTACGGGATTAAAATCATGACGGGCCAGCACCTCTAGGGAAACTTCCATACTCTGCCGATCTGGGTGTAATTCGTGAAATGGGACATTTTCATGTTCTTTAATCATTATTTTACGTATTTCCACTTTTTCTTGCTCTAAATAAGTCGAAATCTGCTCCAGCAGTCCGTGAGAGGACAATCCGTACAATGTAATAAGATGACGCTTGCGTCCACGCATATACCGAAGTTCAACTTTGTTAAACACCCATAAATTTAAAAATACGAGCACTGTCGCCGCTATAGACGGGAAATAAAAGCCTGCTCCCACCCCAAGGCCAATAGCAGCCACGACCCAAATGGAAGCCGCAGTCGTTAGTCCGGTAATGGATTTACCTGTGAACATAATCGTCCCTGCACCCAAAAAGCCTACGCCAGTGATCACAGCCGTAGCCAAACGAGCGGGATCTATGCGTACATTAACTTCTTTAATGAAATCGGCAAAGCCGTAAATGGAGAGTAGCATAATCAGCGTCGAACCAAGACTGACCATAATATGAGTCCTCAAACCAGCTGCGTGATTGGAACGTTCGCGTTCAAAACCAATGAATCCACCGAGAAGCATGGACAGTAAAAGCCGTAAAATGATATGTGAATCGTCTATAATCCACGGATTATTCATTCGAGTCTCTCCTCCCGGTTATGTCGTGCTTCCCACTCCGGGTGCGCGGTTTGTGGGCTTATGTGCATTTTTAATGCCAATTTAATGATATCTCAATGCTATTCCACCTTATGCAGATGGTAGGTGGTTAATTCCACGCCTGGGGCGACCTCGGCCGCAGATACGGGGCGAAAGCCATGTTTTCGATATAATGTCACCGCAGGAGTATTTAAAGTTCCTGTAGAGACGATAAACAACGGGATATTTTGATATTCACTCAAAACATGCTTCATTAAAGAGTCTGCAATGCCTTTACGAAAATGATCCGGGTGAACCATCATACGTGTAAGGGTAAGCGAATCGGGCGACTCAGACTGCACAGCCAGTGCTCCTAGCAATTCACCGTCCTCCAGCCACCCATAAAAAGACTCTCCACAGCTTTTCAGCGTATCCAATGTATCCATCAGTGGAGGAATCTCATCAAACCCAATCAGCTCAGCTTCCAACCTATAGGCAACGTGCTGTAGACGCCATATCTGACTGACGATATCATCATCTTCCAATGAACATAGGGTAACCATGCTGTTTTCCCTCCTAAGGAAACTCATAAAATGCCATCAGGATTCTAAAGCTTGTTCGCGCCAACCGTTCTCAGCGTCTATGCAAAAGGGGCCTGTCCCTAAAAGACAAGCCCCTGTCAAATCTATGCCATTAGCGGTTCAGCACTTCCGTCAGCAACTTATTAGCAAGACCAGGGTTTGCCTTCCCCTTGCTCTCCTTCATCACTTGACCGACTAGGAAGCCGATGGCCTTTTGCTTGCCAGCTTTGTAATCTTCGACCGATTGCGGGTTAGCTGCTACAACTTGTTCGACAATCGTCAGGATTGCACCCTCATCACTGATTTGTACAAGCCCTTTTTCTTCAACAATTTGCTGTGGCAGTTTATCACTTTCCAGCATTTCCTTGAAGACCGTTTTAGCGATTTTGCTATTGATCGTTCCCTTCTCCAGCAGTCCGATCATTTCACCCAAGCCCCGTCCGGTCAATTTAACCTGCGACAGCTCCACACCGGCACTGTTCAAATAACCGAGTAAATCCCCCATAATCCAGTTGGATACTGCTTTGGCATCCTTGGTGAATTGAAGGCTATCCTCGAACAAATCGGCCAATGGCTTGGAGGACGTAATCACCTGGGCATCATACTCAGGTAATCCATATTCCGAAGTGTAGCGTGCTTTACGCTGGTCAGGCAATTCAGGAATCGAAGCACGAATGCGTTCTTTCCATTCCTCATCTATATGCAGTGTAACGAGATCCGGGTCTGGGAAATAACGATAGTCATGGGCCTGTTCCTTACCACGCATGGATAAAGTTTTACCTTGCGCTTCATCCCAACGACGTGTCTCCTGTACAATCGTTCCGCCTTCGTCCAGCGTCTGCTCCTGGCGGAACTGTTCATATTCCAGTCCGCGCTGTACGCCACGGAAGGAGTTCATGTTTTTCAGTTCCGCTTTAGTTCCCAGCTCTTTTTGTCCATGCGGACGAAGGCTGATATTCGCGTCGCAGCGAAGTGATCCTTCCTCCATCTTCACATCGGATACGTCACAATACTGCATAATGGCACGTATTTTTTCCAGATAGGCCTTGGCTTCTTCCGGCGAAGATATTTCCGGCTCCGAAACGATCTCGACCAATGGTGTGCCGACCCGGTTAAAATCGACCAAAGATGCGTAGCCACCATCAACATGTGTTAATTTCCCTGCGTCTTCTTCCAGATGCAGTCGGGTAATACCGATACGCTTTGTCTCACCATTCACTTCAATATCAATCCAGCCATTTTCGCCAATGGGTTGATCGTATTGTGAGATTTGGTAAGCCTTAGGTGAGTCGGGGTAAAAATAGTTCTTGCGGTCAAACTTGCTCACATCAGCAATGGTGCAATTCAGCGCCATTGCTGCTTTCATCGCATAATCAACGGCCTGACGGTTCAATACCGGCAGCACCCCTGGATGACCGAGACAGACCGGACATGTATGAGAGTTGGGTGGTGCTCCGAAGGATGTCGAGCATCCACAGAATATTTTAGACTTCGTATGCAACTCCACGTGCACTTCAAGTCCGATGACCGTCTCATATTTGGATGTAGTTGTAGACATGAATAGGTTCCCTCCTTTTTGGCAAATTACAGCTGCGGACGCTGCTTGTGAAATTCGGTATTTTGTTCAAAAGCATGAGCTACGCGTAGCACGGAAGACTCGTCAAAGGCTTTTCCGATAATTTGTAGTCCGACTGGCATTCCATCCGCAAGACCACACGGAATGCTGATGGCTGGCACACCAGCCAAGCTTACCGGAATCGTCAAAATATCGTTCAAATACATTGTTAATGGATCGTCCACTTGCGAGCCGATTTTGAAAGCAGTTGTCGGTGCAGTAGGTCCGATAATCACATCATATTGTTCAAATACACGATCAAAATCCTGTTTAATCAGTGTGCGCACTTTTTGAGCTTTCAAATAATAGGCATCGTAGTACCCGGAGCTGAGTGCATAGGTACCCAGCATAATCCGACGCTTCACCTCGGGACCAAACCCCTGCGTACGGGACTGATGGTATAGATCAAGCAGGTTGTCCGGATTGTCAGAACGCACACCATAGCGCACGCCGTCAAAACGGGCCAGATTGGATGACGCTTCGGATGAAGCCAGCAGGTAATATGTAGCTACCGCATATTCTGTGTGAGGGAGAGACACTTCTTCCCAAACAGCACCCAGTCCTTCCAGCGTTTTCAGTGCATCCAGCACCTTTTCCTTGACCTGAGGATCGACGCCCTCACCAAGATACTCTTTAGGCACAGCGATACGAAGTCCTTTTACATCCCCGGTTAAAGCGTTCAAATAATCAGGAATGTCTACCTTCGCAGAAGTGGAGTCCTTCTGGTCATAACCTGCAATGGCTTGTAGGACATAGGCTGAATCCTGAACATTTTTAGTAATGGGTCCAATTTGGTCTAAAGAGGAGGCAAAAGCCACCAGTCCAAAACGGGATACTAGACCATAGGTTGGTTTCAGGCCAACTACACCGCAGTAAGAAGCAGGCTGGCGAATGGAACCACCTGTATCCGAACCGAGTGTGAAATAAGCCTCACCCGCTGCAACAGCCGCAGCTGAGCCGCCACTGGAACCGCCGGGAACACGTTCTAAATCCCAAGGGTTACGTGCAGGGAAAAAGCTGGAGTTCTCGTTAGAGCCGCCCATGGCGAATTCGTCCATGTTCATTTTACCGAGTGTCACGGTTTGCGCTGCGCGTAACTTGCTAACAACTGTGGCATCGTAAACGGGATCAAAATTTTTCAAAAACTGACTGCCACATGTTGTACGCAGCCCTTCTGTCACGATATTATCCTTAATACCAACCGGCAGGCCAAACAACAGCCCTCTTTCCTCTCCGGAAATCAGCTGATCATCCAGCTGACGTGCGGATGCACGGGCCTGTTCCTCGTCAACGGTAATATAAGCTCTGATCTTGTCTTCCCGCGCACCAATCGTCTCCAGAGCGTGTCCCACCAGATCACTCACGGAAATTTCCTTTTGATGCAGCTTGTTATGTATCTCGGGCAATGTGTTATTGAACAAGCTCAATTTGCATCCTCCTTTCAAATATGAGATCTATTCCAGAACAGCAGGAACCTTAAACTGTCCGTCTTCTTCTTCAGGTGCATTGCGCATCACTTGCTCATGTGTCAAACTTTCGCGAACTTCGTCGTCTCGCATGACATTGCTGACGTGCAGCACATGAGTGGTCGGTTTTACCTGCTCCGTATCCAGCTCATTCAGCTTCTCCGCATAATGGAGAATGGCGTTTAATTGTCCTGTCATCGTTTCTTCCTCAGCCGCGGTCAGATTCAACCTGGACAGCTTGGCTACGTGACGGACATCTTCCGTGGAAATGTTCATACAAAACCCTCCTCATGTATATGAGGATTTTGCAAAAAATCCTATAGGCGGCTTCCAATGAGCAAGATATAGATCAAAATGGTTTAGTTCATCTATATATTGCACTTCGGAGCGACTGGAATTGAATTTTGCAAAATCCTGATATTAAAAAATGCTGCACCGAACTTCGAAATAACGTTTTTAATTATAGGATAGAACCCTTTACAATTCAATCTTTGACGCGGTACAGAAGCAAACTGTACATCAATGAGGTAAATGTTGCTAAAAGGATATAAAAAAAGCACCTCTCGGTGCTCTTTCGAGAAAACTATAGGAGCTGAGATTGTGCCCATTATATATTTTTAAAAAGAGTCGGCAGTAGCCGACTCCTATATCCAAGCACGCAAATTGACTTGTCTGATAAAATCAGCCTGTGACAACAACTCTGCCGCGGTTTCTTCTTCCTCTTCAGTCTCTACCGAATCAAGACCACCGTTCATTACATGCTTGAACAGTTTCTCATTATGAGTAGCAAGGGCGTAATCTATCAGCGCTTCACGCTCAATCCGCTCGGCTTCCAGCTTGAGAATACTCTCTTCCAGCTCGATGTCCCCGGATGGTACAAAAAAGTTGCGGTTCACCTTCGGTACGCGAATGACATAGTCAAAAGCATTGTCCGCATTACGGTCGTAAGCAATGATATAACCATGTTCGCCCACAGGAAGATTCTGCTCAAAAGCATCCGCGACGATCATAATTCTAGCTCCTAAATGATGCATCGTTAGCCCCCCCGTTTGTCTGAACTTATCTGCTAAGTCTACTAAAAAAAAAGTAGCTTGTCTATATCATCTATGTATCTTCATAATCGACCGTCTCCACGTCCCAACCTGTGTTCATTCAGCCTCACATGCCAGTTTTGTGAAGGGATTCCGCTCCGTCGTTTCACCTTTTTCCAAGTCATGATCTTCGGCTCGGAACCTACCACAGAATCTTCAATATCTATTATATTGGGAACACGGAAACTACCTCCAATCTCACGTTGTACCCCAAATATATGTTTTCTTTTCATTCTTGCTCCCCCTTGTGATCTGACGGCCTCATGCCTCTTTATCCTCTTAATGGGCAAAAAAAAGAACGCAAACCGGGATTCATCCACAGCTTGCGTGCTTCGCGAGTTTAGTATGTAACTTTAATAAATTTATGTTAACAAAAATAAAAACCTTTGTCTATACATAATTTATAATTTGTTGTCGAAATGGGGCAAAACCTGTCACACCTTTGATTTTGCCCCTACTGAAAACGTTCATCACATTTACCGGATATACGGATTATTAGCTTTCTCATAACCGATGGACGTTTTGGGACCGTGACCGGAATAGACTGTAACGTCATCTCCGAGCGGAAACAATTTGTTCTGAATAGAATCGTATAGATCCCGTTCCCGGCCACCCGTCAGATCCGTGCGTCCGACGCCCTGACGAAATAGCACATCCCCGGAAAAAAGATCTTTGCCGCACAAAAAGCTGACACTTCCGGGTGAATGGCCCGGTGTATGGAAAACCCGGAACGTGTGCCCGATCAGGTTCAATTGCTGACCTTCTGCCAAATCATATTCGGCAGGTTCCGTCGAGATCGGAGGGGATGCCTCTGGCCACATCAAGGAACCATTCAGCTTAGGAGATGTGAGCCAGTCTTGCTCCAAGGCGTGCAGATAAACCGGGCAGCCTTTGGTATTGCGAATCTCCTCTACTCCACCGATATGGTCAAAATGGGCATGAGTCAGCAGGATAGCTTCAATGGTCAGTGGCTCAATAGCTCTGAGCAAAGGACCCGGATTCATCCCCGGATCAATAATAACGGCGCGCTGCGGATCATCCCCTTGAAGCAAATAAGCATTTGTTTGGAGAGGACCGAGATTAAAGCTGCGAATAGATAACGTCATAAGTTAAAATCCCGAGATCAGCTCGCGTAATTCCTGAACAATTACAGGATGGACCTCGGTTCCCTCCCCATATTTTTCAGCCATTTCTTTACGAGCAACTGCGATTTTTTCTTGATAATCATCAGCTTCCCGATCTGGATTTTCACGTTTGAATCCAATCATAATTTGTTGGACATGTGCAGGGCGTGGTCCCCAGTGGCCAAGTACGTGACCTCCTGTATCCGCAAAAATCACAATCGGAACAGCACGTCCTCCCATTGTCAGGAAGTCATCCATCAGCGCCTGATGGTTTTCCAAGATTAATACTTCGGTCGGAATCCCGCTATTCTCCAGCGCACGGAACACAACTGGCACATTGCGCACCACGTCCCCACACCAGTCGGCAGCCAAAATAAGCACGCGCAGATCATCCCGATGGTTCAAGCTTTCAAAATACTCTCGATCCTCTTCGCGATTCCATACAAACTGATCGTACCCAGAGCGGAAGGCTTCTTTGTTCTTTTCCATGCCCTCCATAAACTGTTCAGGGCTTAAGCCCTTTCCGAAGTATTGCGATACATTAGTACGGCTCATGTTATACACTTCCTTTTTTGTTTTTGGACAAAATCCACTTGATAACAAAATAAATGATCAAGAGTGCAAGGGCAACCAGCAAAATAGGTTTGATGTAAGGTGCTGCCACTTCGTCAATTTGCTCCCACTTGTCTCCTAGCAGCATACCTAAATATATAAACAAAACAGACCAAGGTATAATCGCTAGCGTTGTCAAAATAGTAAAGCGCCATACGTTCATTCGAGCCAACCCGGCAGGGATTGAGATGGCATGACGCACAACAGGAATAAAGCGAGCTGTGAAAATGACCCCTGTGCCGTATTTGTTAAACCAGGCTTCAGCATGGTCGACATGACTTTTTTTGATAAGTATGTATTTCCCATACTTATCTAATACCGGTCTGCCGCCATAGCGCCCAATCCAGTAAATGAATAGCTGGGCCAGCACCCCGCCAATCGTTCCAAAAACGACTGCGCCAAAAAAATTAATATGACCCGAGGATACCAAAAAGCCACCATAAGCGAGGACAATTTCGCTTGGAATGACCTCAACCATCAAGCCTAGCATAATACCAAAATACCCAAGACTACGAATGATCTCAAACAAATAATTAATGATACTAGATATTTGGTCCACTTCTCTTCCCACTCCCTGCCTGTTTCTCTATTTTCATTAGTGTATCACAGCGGCAGAACAAGTCGCCACTTCGCCCAAATAGGGAGGTCAGTGACCCCGACCCCTCTGCCCGCATAAGTTGAGAGAGAGAGGAGGGGGTACAATATGCCTCCCGGCAAATTCCCCAAACATGACAATTCACAATCCCGTTTACCCACGGCTCGTGGTATTCGCCGCGCATGTATCAAAGAGTTGTATCGAACCTGCAAACGTCTGCCTGTTCACATTGCTCCTGATCTGGTCAAGCAGGGCGAGGAGCTATACTGCCGCAAGGTCGTCGGACACCTTATCTGGATTGCGGAAAACCATAGTAACCGCAAACTACTATGCGACTGGTGGGACGAAGATGTCAGTGAGGAGCTCGCAGCATTGTGGAAGGTGGATCGCGATGTTTTGTGCACCGCTTTTAGAAGTGCCTATGGTGGATAGATGTTTGCGTACTGCAACTATGAACCGTGAACTACAAAAAAAGTGGAGCCACCCCGCAGTGGCTCCACTTTTACTATATTCCTAGCTGTGTGTCTGCTTTTTCCCTGCTCCATCGGGAAGCAAATCCGCACAAGCGCGTTCCAAATAAGGATCAGCATGAATAAAATCCCGAAATGCTGTGTATTCATGCCACAGAACGGATTGTTCTCCCGCTTGCCCTTTGACGGCACGAATCAGAATGTTTTTAGGTGTATGCTCCATGTCGATAAATTCCAACAGCTGTGTCCGATATCCCATCATATCCAGCAGTTTGGCCCGGATTCCATCCGTTGCCAGTGCTGAAAAACGCTCCTTTAAAATACCATGGGAAAGCAACGGCTCCAATACCGGATTTTCCAGTTGGCTGAACAGCTCATGCTGGCAACACGGAACCGACAAAATGACAGAAGCTCCCCAGCGGACGGCCTTTTCCAGCGCCGCATCCGTTGCAGTATCACAAGCGTGCAAGGTAACAACCATATCCACCTGTTCCAGTTCGTTATAGTCTGCGATATCACCAACCAGAAACTCCAACTGTCGATATTGCAGCTTTTGAGCCAGAACATTACAGGTTTCAATGACATCTGCCTTCAAGTCCAAACCAACGATCTGCAATGGTCGCTTTTGCTGTACAGCCAAATAGTGATACAGCGCAAAGGTCAAATACGATTTGCCACAGCCAAAATCCACAATCGTCAATGGGCGGCCTACCGGAAGGCTAGGCAATACATCCTGCACCATTTCGAGAAACCGGTTAATTTGACGAAACTTATCATACTTGCGGGCCAGTACCTTACCATCCTCATTCATAATCCCCAGCTCAATCAGGAAAGGAATTCGTTCCCCTTCTTCGAGCACATATTGCTTTTTGCGATTATGAGACAGGTCGGCTTTACTTTTGCTCGGTGACTTTGTCAGAATGGATACTTTATATTTTTTACTGATCAGCACTTGGTAGTCTGCATCCTTGGCGCATAAAAGTCCTTGGCGGAACGTGTCCTCAAACAAGGCAGTCATACGCTCATTAGCTTCGTCAGGGGTCAGATTTTCATGAATGACTTTGTTGCTATAATGAAAAGCAAACTGGTAATGCAGCTTGTTTTTCAATTCTACAGGTTTGATTTGCACTTTAGTAAAAGAAGCATCCTCCCGTTTGCGAAGCTGACTCAGCGTCGCTGTGATGAGGGAGCCTCCCGTGGTCAATTGGTATATAAGTTCGCGCAGTGAATCCAAAAGGTACATCTCACTTTCTTTCATGTAATTGGGTGATCTCGGTCAAACCCTCGGTGACTTCCTGGCGTGAAATTCCACCCAGCTCCAGCTCTGCATTGGTCTTATCCAGTAATTGACTATAAAACGTCTCCGCTTCGGATAGAAGCTCTGGCTGCTCCCATGCCAATCCAAACCAGACATCGGCGGCTTCGTCCAGCCTGTTTTCTCGCTCGTAATGAACAGCCAACAGTTTGCTGGTTTCAGGGGGAAGCTCATATTCACGCACCAGTTTCACGATACACGCTATTCGTTCAGGCAAGACCTGCAGATCACGAGTCGCGCCATTCGTATCGCTGTACAAATATAAATGAAGAGATTTCATCAAGATTCGTATGCCCTCGTCTGTTCTGCTGGTTTCCAGGTAAATCACGGCTTCTTCTTCCAAAATGCGAGCCACCTGCTGAAGCTTATCCGCTTCAATTCCAGGGCCCAATCGGAAAAGCTCAATAATTTGTTCCGGCGGCAATCGTCTGAGCAAATCTGAACGAAGACGAAACTGCTTGTTGAGCAGGTCATCTAGCTGTTTTAGCGCTTCGACGTGTTTATTTTCACGCCTTAGACCGAGCACCGATGCTACTGCGGATGTCAATTCTTCCATCATACTGAGCAAATAATCTTTTCTAAGCAAGCCGTTCCCTTCCTTTCATCCCGATGCCTAGACAACCAGAAACTCTGTCTTCTGATTGTATGACATCCTTGTCTAAAAGCCAAATGCCCCACCATGCAGAAATACCACTCATAACCTTCACCCTCAGTTAATAACATCAATGATCAGGTAGTCAGAATGCTCACGTATGGCAGTGAAATTCCTACGGTACAGTACTTTGTAGCTGATCATGTGAATAGCGAATGATGAGTTTTTTTAAAATCAATATTGCTTCTTTGTTAGTGTCGTGATATTTTTGTTTCATAAGTAACAAAAAAATAATCAGTATATTTAAACATTTCATAAAATAATTCATAATAATTATTTTCTCTTGAAACAAAATTTATATGAATATTTTTGTGAGAAAGGATGATGGAGTTTGGGTAAACAATTTAGCTCGATATTACCGGAACATCAAGAGTTTATACAGCGGCAGCACATTTTCTTTGTAGGATCAGCACCGCTATCCAAGACAGGGCACGTTAACCTTTCCCCCAAGGGATATGATTCCTTTCGTATTCTATCGGACCAAAGGGTAGCCTATCTCGACTTGGCGGGAAGCGGCAACGAGACAAGCGCCCACATTATCGAGAACGGACGGGTAACAATCATGTTTTGTGCATTTGAGGGCGCTCCCAGTGTATTAAAGCTCTATGGCACTGGTACCGTCGCGCTGCCTGATACTAAGCAATGGAATGAGCTGTACCCACTCTTCAACCCGCTTCCCGGTGCAAGACAAATCATTGTTGTGGACATTCACATGGTTCAGAATTCATGTGGTTTTGCGGTTCCCTTCATGACATACACGAGCGAACGGGAAAAGCTGAAGGAAGTCTCAATTCAGATGGGAGAAGAAGCACTTAAAAGATATGCCTATGAGAAAAATTTGGAGAGTATTGACGGTTTGCCGACAGCGTTTGCCTTTAACAAAAGCAACATAAATTAGACACCTTACACTCCTAAAAATAATTGACTACACAAAAAACCAGAACCTTCTGATTATCACCTCAGAAGGTTCCGGTTTTTTGGGCTTCCCTTAGTCTATTTTTTCAAGTTCTGCTCTAAAAATGTCAAGATAGCGTTCGCTAATAACTCCGGTGCTTCGAACAAGCTCATGTGACCTGCTTCCGGTAGGGTAACCTGAGTTACTCCGGCCCGATCTGTTGTAAACGTCCGCGCTGGAGGAACCGCCTGATCCTGCTCACCCGCTACTAAAAGGGCTGGCAATGCAGAAGCCGACAATACATCCCGACGATCAGTACGCTCGCGCATAGCCAGTGATGCTCCTACGGCTCCTTGTGGCGGTGTTTTGTAGCCAATTTCTTTGACTTTCAGTAATTGGCTGGACATCGACTCCACATGATCAGGAGCAAACAGTCCCGGTACGAGTCCATCTACAAAGGTCGTAATCCCCTCCGTTTGGATGGTGGATACAGCCTTATTCCGCTTTTCTTTACCTTCGTCCGTATCTGCATAAGCTGTGGAATGAATCAGTCCAAAGGCTGTAAGGCGCTCTGCATGTCTCTGCACTGCCGAGAGGGCTAGATAGCCTCCTAGTGAGTGACCAAACCAGGCAGCCTGAGGGATGTCCAATTGTTCTTGAAGTTTAAGCACATCATCTGCCATTTGATCAATAGTATAGGCTCCTAGTGGAGCATCGCTGCGTCCGTGTCCACGCAAGTCTGGAACAATACAACGATAGCTTTGGGACAGCAATGGAACAACCTCATCCCAATAGGAGGAGCTTCCGCAAAAACCGTGCAATAAAATGATCGGTTCTCCTTTTCCCTGTTCGGCATAGCAGATCGTCGTTCCTTCGCATAATACCTTTTCCATATGGAACCCTTCCTTCTCTGTATATAATCTATTGGAGCTGAATATATTATTAAGTAGAACAATGCTGATGTATATTATTAAGCAGACCATCAATATCTGAAACGGTAACCCTCTGGAAAATCTTGCGAAGCTGTTTTCAAACCAAATTCATAAGCCGCCGCATTAGCAATATGCGCAGCCATTGTCATGACCAAGTGAAGCGACGTCATTTGGAGTGTCCAATAGGGTTTGGGACTGCGCTCATTCACAATCGCTGCAACACTATAATGACCAACAGACGGCAGAGACAGCCCCACCGATCGCGCAGGAGTTAGCGGTTCACGCGCAATAAGAAACATTCCCGTTGAGCCGTGCTGTCCAAGACATGCATCTATGGCGATCACATGATGATCTTGGGGAATAGTCTCCAAGTATGAAACCAGATGATCCGCATCACAGGGCTCCATCATTGTGCCAATCACATGTGGAAAGCCTTGCTCCTTGAGCATGGTGCCTACCAGTGGCCCGAGTGAATCACCCGACGAGCGATCTGTACCGATGCAAACAAAAGTCAACTTATCTATAGCATGCTGATGATGAATTTCTCGGAAAAACGGCGCGAGTCCATCTCGATCTGTTTTCTTTACATTATGTTCTAAGGACGAGCGACCGGGTGCGGAAGCTCGATTATACAAAGACAACTTTGTCCATCCTCCTTGATTCGGTTGTATATCGGTAATCTGGCTTTCAGTACATTCTACAACAAAAACATGATACAATACAGGCAACTTCCCCTGTTATGAAAGGATGGAAAATTAACGATGGATTTGTCTGTACCGTCTCATGCCAACATTGAGTATATGATTGAAGGTATTAAAACCAAGCTCCGTATGGCGAGTGGTGCTGCTATGCAGGCTTCCGCTTTCTCACTGGAGCAATACGAGGACATCCACGATGTCTATGATATGGTGATAAGCAAGCCTAACCTGAGCATTTCAGAGGTTGAAGCTATTGTTTCTGAACTGGGCAGATTGCGCAAGTCCTCCTGAATTAGCTTATAGGAAGACAGCTTAGCTGTATTACAACCTATCATCATGAGCAACAGCCTTCATGATAGTGGCCCTGTCAGCGTAAAATAAAGCTCGTACCTCCGGTCGTCTCAACAGACGTGCAACGGGATACGAGCTTTATTTTTCGATTGCATATACGCATTTTCATACACTTCTTCATTCAAGGATGCTTCAAGGCAAATCAGCTAACACCAGTTCAGATATATCCTCATTACCTGTAGCTCGTATCTTTAATGTACAGCTTTTTTGAATTCGCGCGGCATCACCAGGCCCTAACTGAAAATCCCCATCCTGGCACGTAACTTCCACATGACCGCTAACTACATAAATGTGGGTACGGCGCTCCTCTTGCTGTGGATATTCAAGCTGCTGTCCTTTCTCCAATCTGCTCAGATACAGATTTATATCCTGCGCGATGGATAACGCTCCCTCCACTTCTGAACCAGACACAACAGGCTGAAGCCGATTTAGGCGTTCACTGTGCTTGAATCTTTGCACCTGATAAGAAGGCTGGATGTCAGGACTCTCAGGTAAAAACCACATTTGCAAAAAGCGAACCGGTCTTTCATCCCCAGTATTTCGCTCTTCATGTTCAATTCCCGTGCCTGCACTCAGAACCTGTATCGAGCCGCTTTTCAAATCCTGCTCATGTCCCAAGCTGTCGCTATGATGCAGTTGGCCTTCAATTACATAGGTGACGATTTCCAAATCGTGATGCGGATGTCTTTTGAAGCCTTGCTGCGGTTCAAGCACGTTATCATTATGGACTAGCATACAACCAAAATGGGCATTGCTCGGATCTTCATAATCGGCAAATGAAAAGCTAAACTCACTATGAATCCATCCTTTATTTGAGGTATGTCTTTCTGCCGATGTCACTATTTTAATCATCCTTAACACCTCCATGGATTCCAGTTCCGTAAAGCAGCCTTGCTTTGTGATAACTATTCCACTTCCGGCCCTGGCATTACAAACGCTGTGATACGATCCCTTTACCCCGGGCTTATATGCCTCAATCAGCCTGTCGTCTCCGTCGGGTTTTGCTCTTAAGTTCATTATTAGTTAAGTTAATAGTACGAAAAATTGAATCTATCACAGCCATAAGGAGGAGATTTATTACATATGCTATCTCATGAACCCCAATCATCCCGTTTCCTACCGAGCTATTTGCGCCGTAGTCTGTATGCATCTATTATCATGATCGCTGTGTTGCTTCTCGTCGCCTACTCTGTGAAATGGATTGGCACAGCTCCTTTTCTATATTGGGATGAACGCATACAGGATGCCATTTTTCCAGACACAGCAGCTGCTCGCTACCAACTGCTAACCATCGCTATATTCATTACATCTTTCGGTTCATTCCACATGTCCTTAATCATCGCCCTCGGTGCTGCCACCTTGTGTTGGGTCAGTCTTCGCTCAAAAGCTTATTCCTTTGCGATCCTAAGCAGCTTTACGGCGATGTGGGTGCTGAATACGCTGATTAAAGAAATTTTGCAACGGGAACGCCCATCACTTCAACATTTGGTTGAAGCCGGGGGCTACAGTTTTCCCAGCGGTCATGCGATGATTTCCATGGGATTTTTCGGAATGATATTTGCCATTTGGGCCATAGAACGAAAGATTCGTGGGCGTTCGCTCTTTCTTCCGTGTGTTCTTGGTACACTACTGATTCTCTTGATTGGATTAAGCCGCGTATATCTAGGCGTTCACTTTCCTACAGATATTGTGGGTGGCTATATTGCAGGTATTATTTGGCTGGTGTTTACCGTTCCTGTGATCTATTGGCGAGCGCGCATGAAGCTTCCTTCCACTCCCCACCAGTAAATGTCCGAGACGGCTTTTTGTTTCACTCCGGGTCACGACGTTTATATACGAAGTAAGCAAGGCTCAGCAATATCGAAGCTCAGCCTTCATTAAAAATGTTATGGTTTTGTGAACTTAGGATAAGGGAGGCGATCCTTGTGTGGGGAATTGTACTAAGTATTGTAATGGCTATTATTATCGGATTGATTGGCGATGCACTGGCTGGTCATGAAATGCCTGGCGGCATTGCGGGCTCTATGATTGCTGGATTTGTAGGAGCTTGGCTAGGTGTCATGCTATTGGGAGACTGGGGCCCGGTCATCGGAGATTTTGCAGTCATTCCAGCCATACTCGGAACCGCATTGTTCGTGTTCTTGCTCGGACTTGTGTCCAGGCTATTAAGAAGGGCTACCTAACATTTATATATATCTTTTATTCTTTAATTCTATAAGAGGAGTGATATAACATGAGTAACATTGACAATCAAAATATGGCAAGTACTTCAGGTTTTGCAAAAGGTTTATTTATTGGAGGTTTGATTGGTGCTGCCGCAGCCCTGCTGTTCGCGCCGAAGCCGGGTCGTGATTTGCGTAGTGATCTGTCTGATAAAATTACAGTTGTCTCCGATAAAACAAAGGACGTGGCATCTGTAGTTAGCAGCAAAGCGACAGATTTGGCCAAAACCGTTTCCACCAAAACAGCAGATGTAGCCAAAACGGTATCCGAGAGCAAAGACAATATCGTTTCCAGCGTAACCAAAGCTTCTGCCGATGTCGCTAATGAAGCGGCCAAAGCGGATAAAGAAGTTATGGATGCAACGGCTCAAGCGGCCAAGGATACACAGAAACAATTGAATGCAAATTCCTAATAGCTACACATTCTGATGGCAAAAAAATAAGCCCTACACTGAACAGCCAGCATGCAAGAAGCTGGCTGTTTTTAAATGATAGAAAGGCTGGGATGACAATGAACAAGCCAAATTCCTATGGAGATGATCTTACCGCGAACAACAAAAGAACCTTTCATCCCCTACAGGCTCAAGATCAGCCAGATGAGGTTTCATCCAAGCAGGCTTCTTCCACTCCTGATCATGTTAAAACGCATGATCACGAGAGAGACTTTGATGTAAATGAGCATCCTTTTGAGCTGCGCCATGAGGTCAAGCGGCTTAACAAACGCTTAGATCAAATAGCAGATACGCTCGAAAGAGCAGAGTTCAAAGATATTCTGGAGAACTACTCCAGCACTAAAAGAAGAATTATGAGCAATCTGACCGCAGGGATTGCACGTGGTCTCGGCCTTACGCTGGGTACAGTGGTCATACTCGCCTTGCTCGCTTGGTTGCTCAGTTTCCTGGTACAATTAAATCTTCCGGTCATCGGAGATTTCATCGCCGAATTATTAGGATATATCAAAATGAGCCAAGGTACTAAGTAATTGTTCCTATCTCATTTAAAAACGATCCATCGTAACCGATAATAGACTCCTCAAAGAGCCTCCAGTTACGATGGATCGTTTTTTATTTGTAAATTGTAACAGCTGTAGTCAGCCGCTACAATTTGTTGCGCTTGTTAGCCTTCAATAAGTCTCCTGTCCACCCCTTCATCATCAGCCAGCCGTACATTCCCGCCATACTTAGCAGTGTGGCAATAATCACGGTGGTAAAACCCCAGCCTGTTTTAATCCAAGGCAGATTTTCAAAGTTCATGCCCCATATAGCGCCCACTACAGTTGCTGGTGTAAATACGGCGGTGACAATGGTGAGCGTCTTTGTAATCTCATTCCCCCTAAATGCAGAAATGGCGTCGTCAATGGAGATCAATGTGTCAATTTCCTTTTCATAATGCAGGAAAAGTCCTTCCATCCGAGTAACACGGTAAAGTAACTGCTTGAAAAAACGATTCTCCTCCAGTTTATCCAGATATGCCTCCCGAGAAGCCGTCACCAGCTCTGAAAAGGGAATGAACATATTGCTCCAATACAACAGCTCGAAACGTGCATTCAATATAGAATCCATCAGCGTACGAGCATTCCTTTTCTCCATGTCCTCTTCCAGTCTTCTCAGGTTGATCTCGAACTTATCCATACCTGTATGAAAGTAATGGAGCACGGCTCTCGCCAATACAAACATGCCATCAGCTGCATCCTCACACTGTTCCAGCATTTTTTGGCGTTCCGCGGTGTGCATGATTTCACGGGTATTTTGATCCAGATTTAACGTCACTAACTTCTGATTTAGGACCAGAAAATAAAACTTGTTGCAATTGCGCTGACTGTCGATCTCCTCCTGAACAGAGTAGATCAGCGACCCGTACATTAAGGGCTGATTGCCATCTGGAAAGCGCACAGATATAAAGCTGGATGGAATGTCCTCTACCTTGTCCAGCCATTCTGAGGCTTCTGGGAGCTTCTCCTTCAAATGCTGTATGACCGAATCTTGCCAATTCCCAGCACTGATGTCCCACCATTCCCATCCTCCACGAAAGGAAGAAATCTGTTCAAATGCTGTCATGGATTCCAACCTTCCTCCCAACCTTTTTCGCTTTATAAAAAGGACACGCTTCCCATATCGGAATAACGTGTCCTTACGATGTGACGTCAAATATTTTAAGCCATATAATCTGCCATCTACTCATGAAATAGAGGAATTAGACATAATCTGCTTCAGCTTTTCCGTTGCCCGCTTCTGAATACGGGAAACGCTCATCTGCGATACGCCCAACGTCTGTGCAATCGCACGTTGAGATTGACCGTCCTGAAATGCCAGAAGAAGCACCTTTTGTTCCTGCTCCTTCAGTTGGCTTAAAGCCTGCTGCAAATCCATTCGTTTTTCCACAGTGTCATAATCGTTAGCATCCGAGCTAATGAGCTCGCCTAATGTAGCTGCACTCTCTTCCTGGGATAAAGGCGAGTCCAGTGAAACATAGTGATAGCACTCACGGCCTGCAAGCACCTCAATCGTTTCTTCCACGGTAAGATCCAAATAGGTTGCAATCTCATCCACATTGGGTGAACGTTCCAATTTAACGGTTAGTTCATCAATAGCATGTTGAACAAGCGCACCCTTTTCTTTAATGCGGCGAGGAACCTGGATGTACCAGGATTTGTCGCGCAAATAATTTTTCATATGTCCCAGCATACTTTTCATAGCGTATGGTTCAAATGGGATACCCAAGCTGATATCGTATTGCTGAAGCAGACGTATCAAAGCCATCTGACCGGTCTGATATAAATCCTCGTATAAGTCCGGACGGTTACGGGAGATCTTCCCAGCAGCCATCTTGACCATCGGCTCATACTTACGGATCAGCACGGTAGCAATCTCGTTATCTTTTGTTTGCTGGTACTCCCAGATTAGACCAACGGCTTCATCCATCGACTCCGGGGGAGTTACCTTTTCATTCATACTCTTTCCTCACTTCTGGTCAGTCGCTTTACAAGCACCACTTCGGTGCCTTTTCCTGTCTCATTCAAGATATGGACATCGTCCATAAGCGCCTGCATGAGATAAAAGCCTAATCCGCCTATCTGCGCATCATTCAACTCCTTGTCATGCAAGGATGCGATACGGGACGGGTCCTCCACACGTTCAAAGCTCTCCCCTTCATCTTTGACACGAATGGACAACGAAACTTCATCAAATTCGAATATTACTTCCACGACTCCCCCCTCATGACCATATGCATAAAGGACAGAGTTATTACAGGCTTCCGATACAGCCACTTTCATGTCTTCAATATCCTCATAAGAGAATCCCATTTTCGCGGCAATACCGTATAAATTTAATCTTACAATATCAACAAAGTCAGCAGTTGCCGGCAAATTAAGAACTACTTTTTGAATTTGAGCATTCATTTCTTTTTCTTTCCTTTCCTATTGGGAATTCTCCTGGGGGACAAAGAATTTGGCAATACCGGTCATATCAAACAGCTTTTGAATTTGAGGCGGTACCTCTTGAACAGCAAAGCGAGACTCCATCCCATGCCTTGCTTTTAAAATGGATAACAAGATACCAATCCCCGTGCTGTCAATGTATTTAAGGTCTCTCAAGTTAATAATCAAATCTTGGCTGGACTCCCCCACCAAAGGCTCCATCACCAGACGAAAATCAGGTGCTACCGAAAGATCCAACTCTCCACTCAGATAAACGGTATTTACGCCATCGGTTGTTTCTGTAATTGCATTAAACTTCTCATTTTTATTTGTATTCATAGGCCTACTCTCCCGAAAAAAGATTTCCCTACATACTAACCCATTATACGATCGTTTGAATCACGGTATAACTTTTTAAACACTACCAAATGCCACCATCTAGGCTTCATTGATTTGTTCTTTACCCGGCTGCATTGGAAAATGGTCCGGAGAATGCCGTAGCAACGCCTGTTTTACACTGCTGATTTTAACGGGCTTACTGATATAATCGTTCATCCCAGCTTCAATACATCGAGGCTGAATACCCTCCATCACATTAGCCGTCATGGCGATAATGGCAGGTTGGGATCTTCCCGCCAATTGCTCACGCACTCTACCCGTACACTCCAGACCGTCCATCACAGGCATCTGCAAGTCCATAAAGATATAGTCATAGTCCTGATTCGCCATGACCATATCAAGCGCCTGTTGCCCATCTGCTGCCACATCTGAAGCTAAACCGAGCTTATCCAGTATATTAACCATCAGCTTCTGGTTAATCGGATGATCATCTACGACCAGTACAGGTTTACGGCTTGGAGATTCCCGATGTGGAATTTCCCAGTCGTGGCTGGACTCCCCCTCCAGTTCATTTTCCTGAGCAAAGCCAAGCTTCATTGTAAAATGAAACGTCACGCCCTGTTCTCCGCTCGTATCTACACGGATATCTCCGCCCATCATATTCACTAAGGTTTTACAAATGGCGAGTCCTAACCCGGTTCCACCATATTTACGCGTCATTGAAGAATCCAGTTGGGAAAAGGGCTGAAACAGCCTTCCAACCTTAGCGGGATCAATACCAATGCCTGTATCCTTCACAGAAAACTCAACGGTAAGTCCATTGTCGCTTTGCTCTTTGACAGATGCGAAGACATACACCCCGCCCCGGTCTGTAAATTTGACGGCATTGGATACCAGGTTAATCAATACTTGACGCAATCTTCCCATATCTCCATATAACACAGGAGGCATCTGTTCATCGAGGAAATAAACCAGTTCCAAGTTCTTTCGGTTCACCTCTACCGTAAATAGGCTGAAAACTTCCTTGATACAGGAAACCAGATCAAAAGGATATTCCTCTACCTCCATTTTGCCTGACTCCAGCTTAGTGAAGTCCAGAATATCATTAATGACTGCTACCAGCGCGTCTGCACTACGACGGATGATATCGGCATATTCCTGTTGGTCACTTTGCAGCTCCGTCTCCATCAGCAAATCAATCATGCCAATGACGCCGTTCATAGGTGTGCGGATCTCATGGCTCATCATCGCCAGAAATTCCGTTTTGGCATTGGCAGCAATCTCTGCTGCCTCCTTGGCGGCAATCAGTTCGCTGTTCATCTTCTCCAGCTGCTGGGTCTTCTGATGAAGCAGCATGGACTGTGTCTTCAAGCGCTTGTTTGTCAGATACATTTGCACGAAGCCTTCAATTTTGGACTTGAGAATTTGAGGGATGAACGGCTTTACCATATAATCAATACCGCCCGCTGAATACCCCGCAAATAAATGCTCCGCTTCCTTGCTGTTAGCTGAAATAAAGATAATCGGAATATCCTTCGTTTTCTCTCTGGCCTTGATTAACTTTGCGGTCTCAATTCCATCCATACCCGGCATCTGCACATCCAGGACTACGATTGCAAATTCATCTTTTAATAGACATCGCAGCGCTTCTTCCCCGGATGTGGCCTTTACCAAATTATATTGTTCACTCTCCAGCACCGCCTCAAGAGCGAGCAGGTTCTCAGGTCTGTCATCTACCAGCAATATATGAATCGGTTCATGAAGCCCCATGGAATCCTCCTAAGCATCTCTATTTGATCTTCCGGTAAATTTTTTCTATCCGGTCCAGCGGCTCGTAGGAATCACTATAATCGGTAAAATGTATGGATTCCTTGGCCCCAAGCACCAACACACCAAAATGACTCAAGCTATCATAAAACAACCCATGCACGTGGTTGCGAAGTTCGTCGTTAAAATAGATCATGACATTCCGGCAAAAAATAACATTGAACTCGTTAAAGGACCGGTCAGTCGCTAAGTTGTGCTCCGCAAAAATAATATTTTTCCGTAAAAAAGGATGAAACATCACTGAATCATACTTGGCTGTATAATATTCAGAGAACGATTGCGTGCCCCCGGACTCCAAATAATTTTTGGTATACAGCTTCATTCTGTCGATCCCGTATACGCCTTCCTTCGCCTGCTGTAAAGACAGGTTATTCATATCCGTCGCATAAATGCGGGCCTTATCATATAAGCCTTCTTCATGCAGCAAGATCGCCATAGAATATACTTCCTCACCTGTGGAGCAACCTGCATGCCATATTCGAATGTACGGATACGTTCGCAAAATAGGAATGATTTTCTGCCTAAAATTCAGAAACAGCTCCGGGTCACGGAACATCTCGGTCACCGGAATGGAAAGGCTTTGCACCAGTCTATCGAAGGCGCTGCGATCATGCAGCACCTTCTCCTGAAGTCCTGATATCGTGCTTACATTCTCGGACTGCGCATGATAATAAACACGCCGCTTAATCGATGGCAGAGCGTAGTTACGAAAATCGTAGCCGTACAGCCGATGTATACCTTCCAGCAACAGCTCAATCTCAATCAATTCCCGCTCAGTATCATTCGATTTCACTTCATTAGCAGCATTATCCGCCATATCCTTAGATGTCATAATCTCTCTCCAATTCCTAAATAGGTTTTGCCTGTGCCGCTCCAATCATGTGTCGATTTATATTACCCAATTTTTTGGGTTACGAATACAACCACACCCGCATTAATGATAAAAGCTGTTCGGTTTGAATCGGTTTTTTTACATAATCGGAAGCGCCTGCCTCAATACACTTGGAACGATCATCCTTCATGGCCTTGGCTGTCAGGGCAATAATAGGCAACTTCTCGAATTGTGGCATTAGCCGGATACGTCGCATCGCTTCATATCCATCCATTTCCGGCATCATCATATCCATCAGAACCAGATCAAAATCAGGTGTCTGTTCCAGCAGTTCCAGTGCTTCTCTTCCATTTTCCGCAAAGGTAACCTCCATACGATAGCTTTCCAGCACGCTGGACAGAGCAAATACATTGCGAATATCATCGTCTACCAACAATATTTTTTTATCTTCAAACAGTTCTTCCTTGTTGTATAGCTTCTGCAAAATTTTGCGTTTATCCTCAGGAAGATTCGCCTCTACACGATGCAAGAACAACGTTGTTTCGTCTAAAAGCCGTTCCGGCGATTTAACATCCTTAATAATAATAGACTCTGCATATTTGCGAAGTTGCGTTTCTTCTTTGCTATCCAGATCTTTGCCTGTATAAATAATGATCGGCAGATCAGTTAGCTGCTCGTTCTCTCGAATACGATCCAGCAGTTCAAAACCAGTCATGTCGCTCAGCATCAGATCCAGTACCATGCAGTCATACCGCTGGATAGCCAGCTCATTCAGTGCTTCCTGACCTGTCGATACCGCCGTAATGGCAACATCATCATGATCGATCAGCTCAATAATGGATTTACGCTGATTATCATCATCTTCAACCACAAGGAGACGTTTGACCATTTGGTCCGTATACGATTTTATATGTGAAAATGCCTTATCCAGACTTTCCTTCGAGGAAGGCTTTTTGAGATAGGCAATCGCGCCCATCATTAAGCCCTGCTTCACATCATCTATGACCGAAATAACATGCACTGGAATATGACGTGTTGATGAATTTCCTTTTAGCTCACCCAAAATGGACCATCCATCCATTACAGGTAATTGAATATCTAGTATAATAGCGTCCGGCAAATAAGATTGAGCCATGTTGAGCCCATCGTCTCCTTGGAGAGCGATCAGTGCTTTAAAGCCCCGGCTACGGGCCATATCGTACAAAATATTAGCAAAATTAATATCATCCTCAATAATCAGCAGCACTTTATCCTGCGAGGTAATCTCGTTTCGGTCGTCCCCCGGATGTATAATGTCCTCCGCTTTGTTTTTCGAAGGCATCTGATATAATGGCAACCGTTTAGCAGGCATAATCATGGGAAGGTCCGTTTCTACCGAAGCTGCGACACTCTCAAAATCCGAATTCACATCCGCACCGTTAAATTCCTCTCTCGAATGAGACTCCATATCCTCAGCCGTTGGTGTTTGTTCCGGCAAATACAATGTAAAACAACTGCCCTGTCCCTGCTCGGATTCCACCGTAATAACGCCGCCCAACAATCTGGAAAGCTCGCGGCTGATCGACAGACCTAGTCCTGTCCCCCCATATTTCCGGCTGGTTGTACCGTCTACCTGCTGGAAGGCTTCGAAGATCAGATCCGTTTTATCGGAAGCAATCCCAATGCCCGTATCACGCACAGATAGAGCCAGATAGGATCTTCGTGGATTTAGCAGACCAGGAAGCTGCTCTCCGTTTGCCCGAGATACAATGAAACTAATAGAACCTTCCGTGGTGAACTTGAAGGCATTAGACAGCAAATTACGTAAAATTTGTTTGAGACGATAACCGTCACTGATAATGGCATCTGGCAAGTTCTCTTCGATTTCGGTATGCAGTTGAAGCTCACGTTTGGCTGCGACCGGAGCAAAATTCTGCTCCACAAACAGTTCCAGTTCCTTCAAATGGACCGCTTCATGGTTAATATCCATTTTTCCAGCGTCCACTTTGGATAAATCCAGAATTTCATCAATCATTTTCAACAAATCCGCGCCTGACATATAAATGGTTTGTGCATATTCCACTTGCTTTGGCTTGAGATTGCCTTCCTTGTTCTCAGACAAGAGCTGAGAAAGAATAAGCAAGCTATTTAGCGGAGTACGCAGCTCATGAGACATATTGGCCAAAAACTCGGATTTGTATTTGCTTGTAATTCCTAGCTGCATGGCCTGTTGCTCCAACTGAGCTCGTGCATGTTCGATCTCGTCGTTCTTTTCTTCCACTTCTCGAACTTGTTCTTCCAGCGCTCTAGTTTTGGCAATCAGTTCAGTATTAAAATGCTCCAATTCTTCCTGTTGACGCTGTAACAACTCCTCTGAACGCTTGAGCTCCTCTGTTTGCTCCTCCAAATTTTCGTTGGAGCGCTTGAGTTCCTCTTGCTGAGTTTGTAGCTCCTCGGACTGGCATTGCAATTCCTCAGTAAGTGCCTGGGATTCGCGCAGCAATTGCTCTACACGCATCCGTCCCTTGATATTGTTCAGAATGATCCCCAAGCTCTCTACTAATTGAGCAAACAGCTTCGTTTCCAGATCACTGAAGCGATCCAGTGACGCTATTTCTATAGCACCGATGCACTCATCCTCGAACAAAATAGGGAAAATCATAATTCCCACTGGCTTACTTTCTCCTAAGGCAGAGCCTATGGACAAATATCCGTCAGGAGCCTCTGTAATCAAGATCGGCTTACGATCCAGAACACATTGTCCGAGCAACCCTTCGCCCACATGGATAACGTCCCTAATCGAATTTTCGCCAGTCACCTTTGCATAGGAGCCGTATAACTTAAAACGGTTGTCTTCTACATCTTTTCCTTGCAAATAGATGGCTCCATAGCTGCCTCCCAAGATGGGCGTAAACTCACTAATGAACATCTGAGCAACCTGCTCCAGTGAATTTACACCACGGAACAGCTCAGTCACCCGAGCAGTATTGGCATTAAGCCAAGTTTGATCCTTCTGCGTTTGAAGGACGGAATGCTCGAATTTCCGCTTTTCTTCCAAGTCCCCGGCCATTTGTTGAAATACACGAGCGACCTCACCGATTTCATCTTTGGAGGCAACACTCATTCGGCTGATGGCCCTGTACTTTCCCTTGCCAAAACCATTAATCATGAGACTAACGATATTTAGACCTTTGGCAATGCTTGGGAGCACCCACAAAATAACCAGTAAGCCCATGATCAGACCGGCGGCCATCAGAATTGTGGTAATCTGTACAGATTCCTCATAGGCCTGATTGGCTTGCTTCATGTCGTTATCAATCTCCCGATCCTGAAAAACGGCAAGGGCATTAATGCTGTCCATTGCCTCCTCTTGAGCAGGCAAACCAGTACTATTGCGAAAAGCGTTAGCCTCATCAATGCGATCTTGTCCCAGCAAAGAAACTAACCTTTGTTCGTAACTCAGAAATTCATTCCAGGCGACGGCTACCCGATCAACCTGCTGCTGCTCTTCACTGGTGCCTGAATTTGTTTGCAGACTTGCCAGCACTTTCGTTCCAGTAGCGGAAATATCATCGAGCTCACGTTTGGCCTCGCCGACGGAGGAGCCCGGATTTAAAATCAGGTTGGCCATAACTTTGGCCATATCATTCACCTGACCACGAATAGCCGTTGTTTTCCGGACCTTCACATATCGGTCCTGGTAAACCTGATTCAGCTGCTCATTCAGGCTCCCCATACGGTCATAGCTGATTAGCGTCAGCACAAGGAGGATCGCCATGAGCGATCCAAAGCCGATCAGCAGTTTATTTCTGATTTTCATGCAAGCTCTCTCCCTCTTTCAATGAAATCCAGATCAGGCACTTATCATCATCGCGATCCTGTGGCGCCTCATTACGAAAAAATGCATCCAGCATCGCTTCTTCATTCCAATCCTCATACTTACGTAGACACTCAGTCAGATACTCCAACTGCTCCTCATATTCACCTTCCACCGCTTCCAGCAAGCCATCCGTATACAAAGCGATATGTCCAGTTCCTTCATAATGAATCGTGTGCATTTCTGCATCAATCTTATCAAACAAACCAACCGGGCTACATGCACGGTCAAATTTGGTAATGCTGCCATCCTGGTTGAACAGCAAACCGGGAGGATGTCCCGCATTTACATAGTCAATTCGCCGTGAACGGGTATCAATCACCATATAAATCGCCGTAAAATAATACTGTACCAGCTGCTTGCCCAGATCCAGTTGATTAAAACGACGATTCAGCTCTTGTATGACTTTCTCAGGCTCCACATATGTGGTCACCGTATCCTTAAGTACAGACGCAATGAACATGCAGAACAGCGAGGAAGAAATGCCATGCCCCATCATATCAAGCAAAATGATGGCATATCGCCCCTCCCCTAACGGATACCATGAATATAAATCCCCTGCCAGTTCAAAGGAAGGCTGATAGAGCGCATTCACTTGCAGCACCGGGTCCTGAATGGCAGGACTAAGCACCGCCTGCTGCACCATCGCGGCCAGCTTCAACTCATCCTGAATTCGCTGATCCCGATCCTTATGCCAGTCCTTCTCCTGTTTGAGTCGCAAAGCAGACCGGATTCGCGCCATTAGCTCTACCTTGTTGATCGGCTTCGTGACGTAATCAACGGCTCCCACATCCAGAGCTTCGGCCAATTTTTTGGAATCGCCTACTGCCGTTACCATAATAATCGGGATATCTTTTAAATGCTCATATTCCTGCACAATACTGCAAGCTTCAATGCCGTCCATTTCAGGCATCATCATGTCCAGCAGCACCAAATCAATATCTGAAGGACGGGGTCGAAGACTAATGGTACGATCGCCGATTCCCAGATGCTCCAACATTTCTGCGGCCGAGCTAGCAGAGATCACATCCCGATAATTTTCTTTTTTCAGTATTTCACGAATAATAATGACATTCGTCGGGTTATCGTCAACAATTAGAATTCTCATTGGCCTCTCCTTATCTGTAACTCATGTATTATACTATACCTGCTTAAACGGCAACACCCTTGTTCATTAGAAGTAGTGTTTCCGTAAGAAGGCATTCCAAAAACATAGATAAGGAATGAGGCTGGAACCCCATTCCTTATCTATGTTTTTGGAGGACCCGCGAAACACTTGTGCTGCGGTCAACATCCTCTTTTTCGAATCTAATGCCACTCTGCTTTTATGGTGAACAGCAATATCACGCTTTTTTAGCAATGACCAGCACTTTACCCTGATCCAGTTCTTTTTCATAAAAGTCAGCTTCGGTATCTGTAAATCCCAAGGAAGTAATTTTAGCGCGAAGCTCATCGCCGCGGGAACGGAACAAGTTGGCTAATGAGTCGAAAACGCCCTCTTCCTTAATCCCGATTTCCTTGGCATCCACTGTATCGGCAATACGATCTGTCCGATCCTGATCATGAGCGAGCACGAACACATCCTCATAACGATAGCCCGTGTTACGCAACTCATTTACTGCTTCAACGGCTTGTACACCGTTATCTACCACTTTGGCATAAGATTTATGATTGGTCTGATTCATGTTTCTCACGCTCCTTTAAGGATTGACTTCTCTGACTATTACACTTCACACATCCATTTGAAACTTCCATGTTATGTCACGCCTCGGAAATATCAATTACCATTCCGTTTCATCAAAAAACTCGACATACTTAGGTTTATCAGACGTCTCATCCATAAACACTTTGATTGCACGTTGTCCGCGTACATAGACCTCTCCGTCTTCCGCCGTGAATTGCGAGCCACCCAGCGCCTGATCCAGCGTTTTCCGTTGCAGCGGCAGCCACTCATCATTTACCTTGATTCGACCGGCAGCAGGGTCTACATGCACATAAGAAACGACGTCATCACGCATACCAACTACAACATCTGGATATTGGTATTCTGTAGAAAGCAGCAGCATATCCTTTTTGACTCGTAGTGGCTTGCCCAGCTTTTTCAATACATCGGCACGTGTATCATCCAAAGATATGCCATTTAAGGTATGAAAATCTGCTGGTACAGCATGTGGAGCGGGTATCGTCTGCACAGTCCTAACCATATGCCCCGCTGTTTGCGGGGAAACGGTTTGCTGAACCGTATCCTGTCCGGAAAAGGGAGTGAGCAAACCAGCAGCTAGTAATAACGTCTTCATCATAAATCTCACCCTTTCAATGAATTTCCTGTAGTTTACGGTTCAGCCACTATGCTACTGACGCATTTTCTGCCACACCCCAGCAGCGATGTCTACATAACCCAACCAGTTTTTACCCGGCTTGGCCGCAGGCTCCTCATAAGTCGCATTGTAGCTCTGAACCGTCCGCTCCGTTGCGGTCAAAGGTCTATTCGGTGTCGTTGCCTTAATCGCATTATCCGTTCTGGAAGTATTACTCGCAGCGCTATGCGATTTCTGAAACCGTGTCATTAACGCTGTTGAAGCCTGCTTGGCAGCCAGCGTCACTTCGCTGAGTACCTCCCCCAAGTTTCTAACCGATTCCATCACTGGCTCCACTTGCTTCAATTTATGATCAACATCTGCGGTGATGTCATTCGCATGTCGAACCGTTTGTTTTACTTCATAACTCAGTTCATCTACCGTTTTTTGCACATCCTGTAAGGTTTGAGTCACCTTATCCAGTGAGCCTTGTGCTGCTTTCAACGTTTTAATGAGGAAAATAACGAGAACTGCAAATGCGATAGCAATAATAAAAATGCTGACCTGTGTTAACATGGCGTAACCTCTCTTTCGTCTTTCACGATGATGTTTATGATTACTGCATAGTTACCCTTTAGATTCAGACACGAAACAACGTCCAGGCTGGCTTCTTCTCCGCTCCAAACGTTATGATTCACGGACTCTCGCACCGTTTAAAACAACATATAACGATGGCACAGCCACGAGTAATCTATAGAAGTCACCGTCATCTGCAACCACGCTCTATCGGGGCGTGAGTATGCCACATTATATACAATTAAAGGAGGATACAGAACATGCTAAAATGGTCCGCTTTATTCTTAATTTTTGCTGTGATCGCCGGAATCTTAGGTTTTTTTGGTATCGTCGTGTCCATAGCTGCTACAATCGCTAAAATATTATTTGTGATATTTCTGGTGTTGTTCGTCATTTCACTCTTTACCGGAAGAAGACGGGTTTCATAGTTATCGGATGCTAGCTGTACAAAAGCAATATTCTAATGTTTATAAAAAAAGGATGTTCCCACCCTGGTCAACAGGGCTGTGGAACATCCTTTTTTGATGCAGCTTTTTTACGGTTAACGGCGCTTTTATTGAATCACGCTGCCCCCAAACAGGAAACGGTCCTGCCAAGGCTTGCTGAAATCCGTAACTTTTACACCGCCACCCGCTACAGAAAACGTATGGAGAAGCTTGTTGTCTCCCAAATATACAGCTACGTGTGTAATCGTTTGGGAGGAATTATCCAAGGACGTGTACGCCCCAGAAGATGCATTATAATTTGTAAAGAAGAGTAAATCGCCACGCTTCAGCGTAGTCATGTCCGTATTCGGCTGACTGTTTTGCTTGATCCACTCACCCTGTGAACGGGAATCTGCCGGAAGCTGGATACCTACAGCCTGACGGAAAATTTGACGGGTAAATGCCGAGCAATCAAAAGTAGCCGTACTGTTACGATCCGAACCATATTCATATGGAGTTCCGAGATAAGTCATCCCCGTATTAATAACCTGCTCTATTGCAGCCGCTGCATCACCGGAAAACATGTTCGTAGTTGACGCAGGAGATGCTGTCACAGGTATTGCGGTAGTATCAGGAGTGGTTGTCACCGGAGCAGCCACAGGCTGCTGCACAACAACGCCCTCACCAATACGAATATACTGTGGAGACGAGCTAACATAGCCCACCGTACCATCAGCATTGGTAACCTTGAACCAATAAGCATTACTTGGATCGGTAATCGTAACGACATCCCCTGCATTCAAATAGCCCAAAACCTCGGAAGAAGTGGATGCCTCCGCCCGCAAACGAACGGACGTTTGAATCGTGGCTTTCGTTTGACCGGCAGAACTATTCACTGAGGCTACAGCCTCTTTAGCTGAAACATTTTTAACTGACTCTGCGGCTTCCGGTTTACGGCTAGCAGATGAAGTGACAGCAGCAGCGACACTGGTAGCGCCAACTTTTATGTACTTGTCGGAGCTGCTAGTATATCCGGTTACTCCATCAGAAGTCTTGATCTTGTACCAATAGCTGTTTGTTTTCTCCAATACCGTTACGGCCTCTCCCTGCTTCATAAAGCTGACTACATCCCCTGTAGTCGAAGGACCAGATCTAAGCTTTACAGCCGCCTGAATAACCGCCTTCTGTCCTGTGGATGCTGTTGATGCCGCTGCGTCAACCTGACCCGGCGCCACATGAATTGCTGCCAACAGCGCGGCTGACGTCATGAGCATTCCCATCACGCGTCTTCTCAATGTTGCACCTCCTGGCTGTTTTTACGAATTTGAAGAGCATATCCAATTCCGACGAATATAGCCGGACATGCCTTCATTATAGTAAAAGCAGCAGGAAGAGAGATATAATCCAAACGTCACAAAAGGAAGCGTATACGCCTTTTGCATATAGGTCTAAAGTCACTTTTAACACTAACTATTCAATAATTAATCTATAATTTGGGTTCTACATGGACATGGACATGCATCGTATTATGAACCTCTTGCAGACGTTCCTCAATCCGGTCGCTGATTCGATGCCCTTCAATCAGGCTGAGTTGCGGATTGACCTCAATGACCACATCCACCAGCGCATGATTGCCATGTACACGTGCCTTAACGTCCCGAATTCCCTCTACTCCAGGTATACAGGCAATCGTACTCCGTAAGTCAGACAGTTCTTGCTCATCAAATCCATCGGTCAAGCTGTGCGTGGAATCCTTAAAAATATCCCACGCTGTTTTACAAATGATGAATCCTACCGCGATCGCAGCTACAGTATCCAGCCAGGGTAGCCCGAACTGTGCACCGATGATGCCCACTGCTGCTCCAACACTGACAAGTGCATCCGATAGATTATCCTTGGCCGCTGCCAGCAAAGCCTTATTGTTAATTTGCCGTGCCAGTCTGTTATTGTAAAGGTACACTCCCAGCATAATCATTGCACAAATCACAGCTATACCCGCGGAGGTGATATCCGGTATTTGCTTTCCGCCCTTGAAAATGCTCCCGATCCCATCAATAAGCACCTGCAAACCGACGACAGCCATAATAAAGGACGCCAGCAGCGCCGCGATCGTTTCTGCCCGAAAATGTCCATAGGCATGGTCAGAGTCCGGTGGCTTTTGGGAAATTCTCAGTCCAACCAGTACAGCAACCGACACTACAATATCGGTGACATTATTGAAGCCATCCGCCCGCAACGCGCTAGAAGCAAATATATATCCGCTAATCAGCTTAAAGGCGGACAGCAAGAGATAAGCAGCAATGCTCACCCACGCCCCACGCTCACCTTTTCGTATCTCTTCATAGACATTTACCACAACGTAGGACACTCCTTCAAATATATAGTTCCCAGCAGAACGATCTCACCGGGCCCAAAAATAAAAATAGCAGCGTTGCTGCCCTGAATAATATCAATTTTCTTTGGTTAACTGTTATTTTCAGGATAGCAGACGAACTTTGTGTGGGTCTAGAGAAACAGTCTTTCCGCTCTGCATCGCTGTAGTAACAACGAAAAAGTATTGCCAGGCCCCATTCCTGTAGGTTATACAAAACATTTTTTACTTCACGCAAAAAACAGAGGTTTTCTCTTCCAACCCACCCCAGATGTGTGTTATCATTGTTGCCCTTGTCCCTTCTTTTAAAAACGTATAAAATGAGGACACAGCCGCGTTTTTATTCAATCCAGCATGATTGACATGAATCTGGCGGCAACAGGAGGAATTTATTCATGAGCGATGCTAATGAACCACGTAAAGTTAATCTCGCAGATGCCATTCGGGAAAAGCTGGCACAAAAAAAACAGCAGTCCGGCGCTTCACAGCAGGGCGGCTTTCAAGGCGGTTCCGCCAAAACACTGAAAAGCCAAAATACGAAGAAGCCGAACAACCAACGCCGTCGTACAGGCGGATCATAAGCCACCCCATAGTATATATATTGTACGCAAAATCGGACGAGGTCTATCTTACCTCACTCCGGAACCGAGTAAGCTATGGGCATGACACAAAAACGAAAAAGAGGAGTCTCCCCGCCATCTAAATGGCCTAAGGAGCTCCTCTTTCGTTTATCTAGTTGTTGAAGTTAGCCGGTTTGGATTTTAGCCGATTTCTACCGGATACATACGTTCACGCAATTTTGTGATTTCTTCATTTTCCAAGTATTCATCATAGCTCATCGTACGGTCGATTACGCCGTTTGGTGTAATTTCCACGATTCGATTCGCGATCGTTTGAATAAACTGGTGGTCATGGGATGTGAACAATATAGTACCGTCAAAATCAATCAGACCATTGTTCAGCGCTGTAATGGATTCCAGATCCAAGTGATTGGTCGGTTCTTCCAGCAACAGCACATTGGCACCGTTCAGCATCATTTTCGCCAGCATACAGCGAACCTTTTCGCCCCCGGACAGCACACTTGCTTTCTTAAGCGCTTCTTCTCCAGAGAAAAGCATACGTCCCAAGAAGCCGCGTAGGAACGTTTCGTCCTGATCCTTGGAATATTGACGCAGCCATTCCACAAGATTCATATCCACACCTTCAAAATAGGTGGAATTATCTTTCGGGAAATAAGCCTGGCTAGTTGTAATCCCCCAAGAGAATTCTCCGCTATCCGCTTCGATCTCGTTCATCAACACCTGGAAGAGCGTCGATTTAGGCATGCCGTTCGGGCCAACAAACGCGATTTTATCGCCTTTGTTCACAACCAGACTGAACTCATTCAGCACTTGCTCGCCTTCAACAGTTTTACTGAGGCGGTCTACTGTCAGGAGTTGTTTGCCTGCTTCGCGTTCAGGCTTGAAGTTCAGGAAAGGATATTTACGGTTCGATGGACGGATATCATCCAACGTAATTTTATCCAGTTGTTTTTTACGTGAAGTAGCCTGTTTGGACTTGGAAGCATTCGCGGAAAAGCGCTGAATAAAGGCTTGCAGTTCCTTGATCTTCTCTTCCTTCTTCTTGTTGGCATCACGAGTCAAGGCAAGCGCAAGCTGGCTAGACTCATACCAGAAGTCGTAGTTTCCGACGTACATCTGGATTTTGCCAAAATCAATATCCGCAATATGCGTACATACCTTGTTCAGGAAGTGACGATCATGGGATACAACGATGACGGTGCCTTCATAGTCCATCAAGAAATTTTCCAGCCATTGAATGGATTCGAGGTCCAGATGGTTGGTAGGCTCATCGAGCAGCAAATTGTTCGGACGACCAAACAACGCTTGAGCCAGGAGAACACGTACCTTGTCATTACCACTCAGCTCAGACATGTTCTTGTCATGCAGGTCGCGGGGAATACCAAGACCGATCAGCAAGGAAGCTGCATCTGGCTCGGCATCCCATCCGTTCAGCTCCGCAAATTCACCTTCAAGCTCACCGGCACGTAGACCGTCCGCTTCGGTAAATTCCGTTTTGGCATACAGCGCATCCTTTTCCTTCATGATTTCATACAGACGCGTGTGGCCCATAATAACGGTTTCCAGAACCGGGAATTCATCGTATTCATAATGGTTCTGCTTGAGGACTGCCATCCGTTCACCCGGTGTCATGTGAACCTCGCCAGAATTGGCTTCAATTTCACCGGAAAGAATTTTCAAAAAGGTGGATTTACCCGCGCCATTCGCCCCAATCAGGCCGTAGCAGTTCCCAGGAGTAAATTTGATATTTACGTCTTCAAAAAGTGGGCGTTTACCATAACGAAGCGTTACGCCGCTTGTACTGATCATATAAGCATACCATCCTTATCATTAGTAAAGTGCTAAACACAAAATTACCGACGGCAATAGTATAACACACAAAAGATCGGATTCGAACCGTAGTATAAGTATAACCGCCCCTGAATCTCATCCAATATCTTATAAATAAAATAAAAAATGCTTCTGTCTCCACCATTGTCGCCTGACAAACACATGGACCAGAACCATTTTCATGTTCTAAATTCGTTGAGATGCCGTTAGGACAGACGCGTTATTCAGTCGCGGCATTGATGTTCCATGCGCTTGTAATTGTCAGGAAACCCCGACACCTAACGGAATGAGGTACATGCCGACTTCATCATCCTGTTTGATTACGACCTCCACGTCATAAATCGTCTGGATCAGTTCAGATGTAACGACCTCTGTAGGTGGGCCGTTCGCTATAATACGCCCTTCCTTCATGGCAATCATCACATCGCTATACCGAATAGCCTGATTGATATCATGCAGCACCATCACGATTGTCAGTCCATGTTCCTGGTTTAACTGCCGAATGAGCTCTAAAATTTCAAGCTGGTAGTACATATCCAAATAGGTGGTCGGCTCATCCAAAAATAAAATTGGCGTCCGCTGTGCCAAGGCCATTGCAATCCATACACGCTGCCGTTCTCCTCCTGAGAGCTGATCCAATGTGCGAGTTCTACGTTCGTTCAGGTTAGTGCAGGCTATTGCCCACTCAATCGCCTCCTCATCCTCGTCACGCCTCGCTGTGAACATGTTCTTATGCGGCAACCTGCCGAAGCTTACGAGCTTTTCTACAGTCAAGTCGGAAGGTGCCTCGTTCTGCTGATGGACTACCGCCAGTTGACGGGCCAGCTCCTTGGGCTTGTAGTGGGCTATCTCCTTGCCGTCCAGAATCACCTGGCCCAAGCGGGGAACAGCATTGTTGGACATCACGCTGAGCAGCGTTGATTTGCCGCATCCGTTGGGACCGATAATGGTAGTGATCCGTCCCGACTCAATAACAGCATTAATAGCATGTAGACGATCTGTTTTCCGATCATATGAGAAGGTTATATCCTTAATGTCCATAGGTACGATCCGCCTTTCTGATCAGGAATATCAGGAACGGCCCGCCAATGACGGCCATAATAATAGAAGCCGGGATTTCATTGGGTGCAAGCACCGTCCGCCCCAGTGTATCCGCGAGCAGCAGCAGCAAGCCGCCGCATAAGGCGGAAAATGGAATCAGCCACTTATGATCCGAGCCAACTAGGTAGCGGGCACAATGCGGAACGAGCAGGCCGATAAAGGCAATCACTCCCGCGATGGCTGTAGCCGTTGCTGCAAGCAGCACTGCAATCACAGAAATCAAAAGTCGTGCACGCGTTACATTGAATCCCAGATTTTTAGCTGTTTTATCTTGAAGGGACAAGAAATTGCACCAAGAGAACACGAGCATGGCTAAAATTAGCCCAATCCCGCCATAGGTCACAATAACCTCGACATCTACCCATTTTTTCATAGACAAGGTTGAAGTGGTAACCTGATTAATGCTAGTGACTGCATAACTGCCTCGATAGTTAAACGACTGACCTAGGCCGGAAAAAATGGCGTTCACAGCCACCCCGATCAGAATGAGACGAATCGGATGCAAGCCAGATTTCCATGAAAAACCATAAACCATTAGACAGGCTAACGCACCGCCAATAAATGAAAAGAACGGCATCCAGAAATAAAGCGCAGGAAAGACCGTCACCGCAATCAGCGAGATCAAAGCCGCTCCCGAAGAAATGCCGATAACCCCAGCATCCGCCAGCGGATTTTTCATGACGGCTTGCAGCAAAACACCCGCTACTGCAAGTGCTGCACCTGCCATTACGGACACGAAAATTCTCGGTAGTCTCAGGTCCTTGACCACATTCACCTGATCATCTGTACCTGTCCACAATCCGGTCATCAACTGACTCAAATCCACCTTGAGACTGCCTGTCATCGCTGAATACAGCATGACGCCAACGAGCAAGACAATTACAACAATAAGGCTCCATACTTTTTTGGACATGTCATCAGCTTCCTTTAATTCGAAGGATACAGCATTTTCATCAGCTCATCCAGTGCCGAGTTTGCCGCTAAATTCCCTGTTGTGCCAAACAACGGTTCAGGCAGATCATAGACATGCCCATTTTTCACAGCGTTGAAATGCTTCCAGATATCGTTAGTTTTGAACTCTTCATCGAACATTTTCACTACTTCATCCGGCATCCCGTGTGCAGCGCGCAAAATGATATCGGGGTTGGATTGCTGCAAGGCTTCGGTATTGTGGGCAATGAACTCCACCTTCTCGCCCTGAACCACATTGGTTCCGCCTGCAATTTTAACCAGATCCCCAATATAGGAATGCTCGGTAGCCACCAGATAGCTTCCTGGTACTCCCAGCAAAATCAATACTTTAGGGGATTTCTTCCCTTGGATTTTTTGTTGAATCTCAGCTACTTTGGCATCCAAAGCTCCATTAATCTCTTTGGCCTTATCGGCTTTGCCAAACGTGTCTCCCAGCTTTTGAATCTCTTTTTGCATATTCGCGAGACTTTCAAAATTCAAAAATTCGGCATTAATTTTCAAATCTTTAAATTTAGGCTCCAGATCATATTTCAGTGTCGTCACCGACAGTACGTCCGTCGGCTTCAATGACATCACTTTTTCCATATCAGGACTCATCGGATTACCCACATCAGGCACATCCTTGTAACGGTCAGGCAGCACTTTCGTGCTTGTCGGCTTGCCTGCCAAATCCAGACCCAGCGCATCCGTAATTTCCGCAATAGCTACCGTAGTTGCCACAATACGAGAAGCTTGAGCTTTACCATCAGACGACTTTTCGGTTGCATTAGATGTTGCCGCTGATTTCGAACCATCGCTCTGATTCTGTCCAGCCTGTGCTCCTCCCGAACATCCAGCCAGCAACAAGATCACGATGCCGATTAACATATACAAACAAAACGATCTTCCTTGAGCCAATGCTATATACCGTTTCATGAAAATCCAGTCACCTCAATTCAAAATATAGAACAACATTAGGAACCCCAACTTTTCGGGTATCCGGATTTTGCAAAATTCGATTCCAGTGCTCCAAAGTGCAATATATAGACGAACTAGACCATTTCGATCTACATATTGTTCATTAGAAGTCGCTTATTGGATTTTTGCAAAATTCCTCGGGTATGTAAATGCTGACAAGTCTTGACGCCGGGGCACCAAGACTTGCTCGCATACAAACTTTGCTGTTATTCGGGCTTCATTGATGTCACAACCTGAGGCTACTTCGCTTTCAGGCTTGCTTCATCAAATTGAAACTGAACTGTATACCAGTGATCATACGGCACTCCGCCAAGGACCAAGCCAGGCACAATGACGTGTGTGTAAGCACTGATTTTCTGGGACAAGTCTCCTACCTCGAATTGAACGACACGTGTATCGCCGGATGTCGAGATCACTTCTACATCTTTCAGGGTACCGTTTTGCTCCACTTGTAGAGTTGGCATCCAAGAGCTATTTTTCAAGGTCACTTGGATATAGCGCTTGTCTCCCTTTTCAATCAGTGTGGCTGGCTTGTCGAGATAACCGTCCATAACGGAAGCTTCACTCGTTTTGTCTTTAAATACGTTGTAATTAATCGTGTATTGCTTCTCGGAAGCCGTTTGAATCGGTTGCTCAACTACTGGTTTTTTTTCTGCCACAGGTGTGGTCGTTTCTGCTGCCTTGTCCGTAGATGCTGCTGTCGGTTCAGTAGCGGTTGCAGTTGTAGCTGCATTGTCTCCCTCACCTTTAAGCGATGCACGGTCAAATTGAATCTGTCCGCCGAATTTCTCATTTAGAATGTATTTCTCAGGCAGATATACCTGTGTGTACACACTCAACTTTTTATCTAGATCAGGCACTTCGAATGCAATAGTGTGCGTGTCACCTTTGGTGTCCGAACCCATAATCGTCGGATTGGCATAACGGCCTTCAAAATCCGTTTGGAATAGCTTCAAAGCCTGGTTGTCCGTAACGGTTACATGAGCCTGAACCTTCCCATTTTTCACAATCAACTTCGCTAGACTCTGTACAAAAGGAGCCGCTAGAGAATCCTTGTCCGTTCCGTTCGCCAGCACACGGAAGTTCGCACTGTACTCTCCATCCGCTAAGTTGTTTTTCCCTTGCTCTACTTCGTCTGCTTTAGTTTCGTTGTAGTAAGAAACATCACTGGTGTTAAATTTAAATTCAAAATCGTATACCTTCTCTACCCGATCCTCAGTCTTAAAGACCATCGGAGTGGCACTTGCCACTTTAGGGGCTTCATAGACAACCAGTTGGCCTTTTACATTGTTTTTAAAGTCATTCACGCTAAAACGAACGTGCTTCGTATTGCTTGCTGCATCCTCCTGGGTCACTTCTGCGTCTCGGTAGTCCCCGCTTGCGTTGTCCCAAATGCGCAGCGCCTTCACTTCATTACTGTTTTGCAGCTTCAGACCTACAAACCGTTTGTCGCCTTCCACGACCAATTGCGCCGATTCGTCAGTGATGAAGCGTTGAGCCGGAGAATCCACTCCTGTGGAACCATCAGACAAAACGATACTGAATTTCAAAGCATATTTACCATTGGCAAGCTTGTCGAAATCCAATTTAACAATGGGATCAGCTGCACCCGAAGAGGAAGGCTCGACAAAGCTGCGAATGGTAGCAGGCTCGAATTGATACTGCACATCATATACGTGGTCATAAGGGATACCACCCAAATCCAATCCAGGTACGATGACATGCGTATTCACTGTCACTTTATCCGACAGATTGGGTACTTCGAATTGTACTGTTCTTGTATCTGCGGAGCTCGATTGATCGACAACCTGAGCCTCTGCACCATTTACTTTGAACGTTTTAATCCAACTGCTCTTGTCCATTTTGATCTGAATCACATTTTTACCGGACTGTCTTAACAGCGTGGCTGGTTTCTGCATATAGCCATCCATCACAGATATTTCATTGCTTCCATTTTTGAGTACGGAGAAATCAATGCTGTATCTGCCGTTTTCAGTCACGGGAGTTGTGCCGCCGTCTGTTCCTTTTACCGCAATGCTGCTGCGGTCAAATTGAAGACGAAGCTTATGATCCATCTCATAAACCCCACCTGGATAGGTCGTGCTCACATGTACCTGTGCATTCATAATAGCGTCCAAATCGGCCACTTTGAATTTCACAACACGTGTGTCCGCTTTCTTGTCCACGCTTACGATATCTGCATCTGTTAACGTTCCGTTTTGTTCTGTTTTGAACTCCGTCACTGTGGCGCTGTCTTTGATCGTTAAGGAAGCTTCATACTTGCCTTTTGATACCGTCAGTGTTGCCGGAGATAATAAATATTGCGCCATTGCCGATTTTTGATCTTTTGTTGCGTGCAATGCATTGAACTGGATCGAATACGTTCCATCAGCTAAAACTTTTCCAGGCGTACCTGGCGTCCCAGGATCAACCGGGGATGTTGCCGTTCCTAATTGGAGATCGACATTATATGTTTCCACATAATTTAACTCAGGCCAGTTGATGCTTACCCATGCGTTCAGCTTGGCAGGCACTTCTTTAACCTCAAATTCGATAACACGTGTATTCGCCGTTTGATTTTCGCTTACTACGGCCGTATTGGTCAATACTCCGTTTTGTTCTACTTTAAAGCCGTCAATCTGTTTGCTCTTTTTCAAAGTGAACTGTACATATTTCCTGCCCTTACGTTCAACCAGGGTACCCGGTTTTTCTGTATATCCATCCATCATGGACTTTTCACTTGAACCGTCTTTTAACAGCGTAAAGTCCAGATTTGACGTTACTGGAGTTGAACCGTTGTCCGTTCCTGGCTGGTCAAATTTAAGGCGTATTTTGTGGTCTGCACTATACGTACCCATGAGAATATGGACTTGTGCGTTCAAAACTGTATCCAGATTCGCTACCTTGAATTTCACCACACGCGTATTGGCTGTTTTGTCCTCACTTACAATATCCGCATCCGTCAACGTTCCATTTTGTTCTGTTTTGAATTCCGTTACTGTAGTGCTGTCTTTAATGGTGAAGGAAACTTCTTTTTGCCCCTTCAATACCGTCAAAGTCCCTGGAGACACCAGATATTGCGCCATTCTCGATGCTTGATCTTTTGTTGCATCCAGCGCATTAAAGTTAATAGAGTACGTTCCATCCGCCAAGGTCGGTGGTGCACTAGGGTCAGGTGTAATACTTGTGTCAAACTTGATTTGAACATGATACCAATGATCGTATGGTACTCCTCCCAGTTCCAAACCAGGCACAATCACATGAGTGTAAGCATTCAATTTATTGGATAAGTTGCTTACTTCAAACTCAACCGTACGCTGATTAGCGTCACTAACCTCTGAAATAGTTGCTGCTTCTACAAATTTACCGTTTTGCTCTGTTTGAAATGAAGGAATCCAGCTACTGTTATTAAACGTCAGTTGAATATACCATTTATCTCCTTTTTGAACGAGCTTTGCAGGCTTTGAGGCGTAACCGTCCATCACAGAAACTTCTTCTGATTTGTCCTTCAGTATTGTAAAATTAAGGACACCCGGTTTCAAGGGAACTTCCGGCTCAGGTGAAGGGGTAGGGGGAGTTACGGGTCCCTCTTTTAAAGCTATAGTTGATGGATCAAATTCAATCCAGTTTTGTCTGAGTCTATTATTTAAATTGTAATTCACATCAATTTTCTGTTCCAAATTATACACATCAAATGTTACTGTTCGTGGTTCATACGTCTTTTCCCCTTTTACTAAATCTGAAATATGGGCAGGAACGGTTTCTCCGTTTTGTCTAAATTCGATATCTGTAAAGGGAGTATTAGGATTGTCGAGAATTAAAGAAACATGATACGTAGCCTGCCCTACAGTAGAACTCTGTTCAACCGTCAACGTAGCTGGCTTTAGGAACATATCATTATAAGGGGAAGTCACTACCCCTGACACCTTGCTTTCACTTTTAACAACGTAGCTAATAGAATATTCATTAGTATCCTTCACAGTGCTGGAACTCTGTGAGTCTGCGGCTGCTACTGTGTACGCACTTGCCACATCTACTGTTGGAACCACTTCTTCTGGACTTGGCTCTATCGGATATACATCTTGCGTCACAGAGGGCTCGGATACACCAGATTCAGTTGATGAGCTTGTCTCATCAGAAGCAGATACGGTCGGAGCAAATGGGAAAACAACTGAGAGCAGCATAACAATAGCTGCAAACGTCATTAAGTATTTTTTTAATTGCCTTTTCAAGTGTATTAATCCCCCTACTTAAAATATACTCATTTGGAGCTCAATAGAATTCCAAATGAGTATAAGATCAATGTATAATTACTCCACTATTAGATGGAATCTTCGTCAAATAAAAATTGAACAGTGTAATCGTGATCATATGGAATGCCGCCAGTGTATTCTTTAGGCACACTTACATGCAACTTAACATTCAATTTTTGGGAAAAACTACTTACAGGGAACTCTACTATTCTTGTATCACCTGAGGTACTTACCACACTCGCATTCACATACTGACCGTTTTGTTGCGTTTTGAATTCAGTGACCCAAGCACTTTTAGTAATAGCTACTCTAACTTTGTATTGACCATTATTAGCGATTAATGTAGCGGGTTTGGCGACATAACCGTTTGAGTCCATGTATGAGGTTTCATTGGTACCATCTTTGTACACTGTATAATCAACGTTATACGTTCCATTAGGCAAAGCCGCATTCGCTTTATTGGCAGAAAATGGAGCTAGTACCACAAAAACAAGCGCTGCCATCAGTACAGTAAGCATTACTTTTTTCAAAGACAATTTTTCCATACGATTCATAATCATGTTCATGTTTTTAATCTCCTTTTACGTTTTATTTTGGATTAGATTTCGTCGAACTGCAGTTGTACATCGTACTTGCCTGTGTAGCCGATTACTGGAATTGTGATCTCAGCGTAAGCATTCACTTTTGCATTCAGATCAGCAACTTCGAATTCCACTACACGAGTGTTGCTAGCAGTATCTGTGCTTACTACAGTCGCATCTTGCAGTACGCCATTTTGCTCTACTTTGAACGTTGTAATCAGATTGCTGCTTTTCACAGTCAGACGAACGACATTTTTGCCATTAGCTACCGTAACCTGAGCAGGCTTCGTCAGGTAGCTATCCAATCGAGAAGTTTCATTGGTTTGATCCTTCAGAACGGTATAGTCTACGTTATACGTGCCGTCGGCTGCTGCCGCTTTAGCTGAGAATGGAGCAACGAGTGCAAAAACAAGCGCTGTCATGATCAATGCTACAAATACCTTCTTAAAAGAAAATTGCTCAAAGCGATTCATTACCATATTCATATCTACACACACTCCTCAATTTTTTATGCGTTAATTTGTGTTGATTTTATGAACGATAAAGATGGCTTGAATTTACTTCTTGGAAGATTTAGTTGATTTTGCTGACTGGACGGCTGCTATTTTTTTGACGCTTTTGGAATCAAAAGCGAAGCGGATCGTATAGTCATGATCGTAGTTATACGCAGGGACAGTAACATGAATTTTAGAGATTAGCGGGCTGTTCACACTCGTAATTGGAAATTGTACGATGCGGGTATCGGTTTTGGCATCCTTATGGATGACCTTTGTATCGATGATTTTGCCTTTGTAATCTACTTTAAACCCAGTTGTCCATTCGCTATGATTCAGCTTAATTTGCATGGTCATTTGACCTTTTTTTACATACAACTTAGCTGGTTTTTCAAAATAATCATTAGCCATGGACACCGAATCATTTTCTGCCTTGAGGATATTGTATTTGAGCGTGTATGTACCATCCGCCAATTTTGGAGAAGCCGCAGCGGCTACTACAGATGACGAAGTTAGCCAAAAGCTCAGCACACTCACCAGCAGAAACACAGCAATAATTGCAGAATACCCCTTCTTCATTATGACAGCAGTCCCTCCCCACGAGAATTTAAGTAATTGATTATCATTCTCAATTGATAATTAAAAAAAATAGCTCTTTTTGAGCCGTGTCTTCCCACCTTTCTATTCCAGAATTTCGCAAAATAAAGTAAACCCATCACCAATATATCTTACACTTTTCGAAAATGTCAATATGTATTTGCATGTACATAACCCCTTGATATATGCTATTTTTTAAGAAAAATTTGTAGTTCCTTCTTCTATAATTCGAATATACCCCTTTTATTTTTAGTTCAAAATTTATTTAAAAATTTGCTTTTTTCAATTGACAATCCCCAGTGATATTCATTATCATTCTCTTATACATAAATGAAAATGATTATCATTATTGTTTAACTCGAAAATTGCAGGAGGAATAACATGAAATCTTATGTGTTGTGGTCGTCCGCAGCGCTTTTATTGGCAGTTACCGGATGTAGTAATGGTGCCTCGACCGCAGATCACAAACCAACCAGTGCATCCGTATCTGCCACTTCTGGCACGACAAGCAGTGCGGCGATTCAAGTTACTGATTTTTCAAAACGGACGTTAGCGTTTCAAAAGGTCCCTCAACATATCATTGCGCTCAGCAATGGCGATCTGGATATCATATACGCATTGGGTGGAACTGCCGTGGGCAGGCCCAACTCCAATGGACCTGCCATCGTACCTGCTGCTGAGAACGTTCAGCAAGTAGGCTCCACTCATGAAGTCGATCTGGAGAAAATTACGATGCTCAAACCGGATGTCGTGCTAGGCAATTATCCTATGAATGAAAAAGACATTCCAGCCATTGAAGGAGTCGGTTCACAGCTGCTGCTGACGGGAGCCAATTCAGTTCACGATATTCAGTCGCAAATTACGCTGTTCGGACAATTACTGCAAAAGCAGGCTCAGGCCGTGAAGCTGAACCAGCAAATTGACCAACAAGTAGCTAAGCTGCAAAAGGAAACCGCTTCTGCCTCTAAACCGAAGGTGTTGCTAGTCTACGGAGCCCCGGCTACGTATATGGCGGCACTTGCGAATTCACTGAGTGGAAACATTCTGGAAGCTGCAGGTGGCTTCAACATCGCCGCTGATTTTCCGGGCCTGCAAAATTTCCCGCAATATGCGCAGCTGAACACAGAACGCATCATACAGGCTGACCCTGACTACATCTTCATCATGACCCATGGCAATACGGAAGATGTTAAAGCCGCATTTATAAAAGAAATGCAGGAAAATGCAGCTTGGAACGGAATCCGAGCAGTCAAAAATAATCAGGTCGAGGTTTTACCTTCAGATCTGTTCGGTACGAATCCGGGCACACGTGTCACTAAAGCGCTGGATTTGATGCATCAAAAGCTGTATCCGGCGAAATAGGCGATGGCGATGAACAAACTACAGCGCGCCAGAAGACGCACCATCGCCTGGATTACCCTTCCGATTCTACTGCTGGCCGTCTCTGTGTACGGTCTGGCCTACGGTTCGGTGTCGATTCCACTTCAAGAAATTAATCATGTTTTGCTACATAATGATGAATCTACATATCGCACGATCCTGATGGATCTCCGGCTACCCAGAGTATTAGTAGGTTTACTCGTAGGAGCTTGTCTTGCAGCTTCCGGAGCACTTCTTCAAGGTGTTATGAAAAATCCATTGGCTGACCCTGGCATTATTGGTGTATCGGCTGGAGGTGGACTTGCCGCCGTCATTACGATGGTGATGCTTCCACATCTCAGCTACCTTCTTCCGATAACCGCCTTTTTGGGAGCCTTTCTGAGCGCAATCGTCATTTATCTGCTGGCTTGGGACCGAGGGGCATCGCCTGTTAAAATTGTGCTCGCTGGCGTTGCGATCAACGCGCTGCTGGGCGCACTCACCAACGGCGTAATGGTCATGTACAGCGACCGCGTACAGGCCGTTCTTCCTTGGCTATCCGGCGGATTAAACGGAAGAAGTTGGCATCATCTAGAGTTCATGGCTCCTTACGCCATCATTGGATTAATCGCCTCTTTCTTTGCGATTAAACCTGCTAATCTACTGCTGCTGGGCGACGATTCAGCACAGCTGCTGGGCCAGCGAGTAGAGCTTCAACGCATGCTCATTATCCTGCTTTCTGCCCTGCTTGCCGGTACAGCAGTCAGTGTAGCCGGGTTAATCGGTTTTGTAGGACTGGTCGTTCCCCATGTCATACGGCTGCTGATCGGGGAAGATTATCGGTTCCTCCTTCCCCTTTCCATTGTGGGCGGCGGAACGCTGGTTGTTCTCGCAGATACGGTGGCGCGATCCTGGTTTGACCCGATTGAACTGCCTGTAGGTATTTTGCTAGCCGTCATCGGAGCACCGTTCTTCTTAATCCTGCTCAAGAAACGGGGGAGTTTCGGATGACAGCCATTCAGGGTGAGCATATCTCCTTACAACATGGGTATTTCAAGCTGGACGATGTGAATATCACCTTGCCCGCTGGTCAGCTCACTGCGATCGTCGGACCGAACGGTTCAGGCAAGTCCACGCTTTTGCGGATTATGACCCGGCTGCTCAAGCAGGATCAGGGTCAGGTTTCCATCCTCGGCAAGCCCGTGCAGGAATACAAGCGGCGTGATTTTGCCCAGACGATTACAATGCTACCGCAAATGAAGGATATGCTGCCGTTATTGACGGTCCGCGAGCTGGTCGCTTACGGAAGATCTCCTCATGCCAAGGGCTTGAGGGTACGCCATACCGGACAGGACCAGCAAATCGTGGACCATGTCATGAAGATCACGGGCATCCAGCCCTATGCAGATCGGATGTTCCATACTCTATCGGGAGGTGAACAACAAAAAGCACGAATTGCAATGGCCTTGGCCCAACAAACGGATATTCTTTTGCTCGATGAACCGACCACTTTTCTGGATATCGCCCACCAATTTGGAGTTATGGATATGCTGCGGCGTATCAATCACGAGTCCAGCTTGACGATTGTTATGGTACTGCATGATTTGCAGCAAGCTGCGGCCTATTGTCATCATATGATTGCGCTTAAAAAGGGACGAATCGCCGTTGCCGGCGAACCCCGTGAGATTTTGACGTCTGCTTTTCTTCGCGACATTTATGAAATGAACGCTACCATCAAATTTGAGAATGGCTATCCGGTTATTATACCGACCATACCACATCATTCAGGAGGAATTTAATATGGTTATCGTTACAAATACATCTAAAATCACACCGGGCAATGCACATCTACTCATCGAAAGATTTAACAAAGAAGGAAAAGTTGAAAAAATGGAAGGTTTTCTCGGTCTGGAAGTGCTGCTGACTGAAAACACGAAGGATTATGAGGAAGTAACGATCAGTACACGCTGGAAAGAAAAGGAGAACTTCCAAGGCTGGACGAAAAGCGAAGCATTCCGCGAATCCCATAGCCACCGTCAAATTCCGGACTATATTATTGAAAATAAAATCACGTTCTATGAAGTTAAAATCGTTCGTCATCCCATCGCCAACAGCGATTCCTCTTTGGCGAGTGATACGGAAGCAGTTTAATCCTGCATCACAGCCTAAAAACAAAAAAAGCGACTCCGCAGACAATATCAATTGTCCGCAGAGTCGCTTTTTCTATAAGGATTATGTCGAATTCCTCAGATTGTAGTTGAGCAGCGACGTCCAATTTTCAGCGTCTCTCCGTGCCCCAGAACATGAATGCGTTCCTTCGCAATACCCATACGCTCACGCTCCGCTTCGAGACGATCCAGCGCCTCTCTTGGCGTATCATCCGCCAGCTTGAAGGCTCCGTAGTGCATCGGAATCATCTGATCTGCGCCGCAATCTACAAACCCTTGCAATGCCTCCTCCGGTGTCACATGCTGCGAGGTCATGAACCATTCCGGTTCATACGCACCAATCGGCATAAAGGTCAGGTCAATGGCAAAGCGCTCGCCAATCTCCTTAAACCCACGAAAATATCCAGTGTCTCCCACAAAATACAACGTCGGTGTATGCTCTGAATCTGTATTCGAATGAGGATGAGGTTCCGTGACGGACGTGGCAGAGCCAATCACCTGCTGCTCATTTTGCAGAACGTATCCCCCCCAATGCGAAGTGTTCGTATCAAACGGCGTGCGTCGTGTCCAATGCTGGGCTGGAACAAACGTAAATCGCACCCCTCCTACCGTAAAATGCTCCCACCATTGCAGCTCATGACAGTTACGAAAACCTTTGCGGATCATTTTCGCCTTTAACCCCGTGGGTACGAGCATCAGCGTATCTGCACGATATAATTTCCGCAACGATTCTAAATGTAAATGATCATAATGTGAATGAGACAGCAGAATGATGTCCAGTGGTGGTACATCCTGAATACGAATGCCGGGCGGAGCCAACCTTTTATCAAAAGCCATACGCTCTGCCCATACCGGATCGGTGACGATATTCAGCCCATGATACTGGATGAAAAAGGTGGAATGTCCCACCCAGGTCGCTGTCGCCATCTCCCGATTGCTATGCAGAAATTCCAGCTCCGGGGGATGGTTCGGCACAACGAACGTATAATCCTTTATTTTGCTGCGTCGCTCCTGCCGCCATTGTCTGAATTGCTTGATTGTTTTATCGGTATTTACATGATCCATATTGTTAAAACGAACTTTGGGCATGATGCAGCTCCCTCCCTGATGAACCCGTTCTCCAAAAAACGCAGCGGTTCAATTTAACTATATATTGTCACTCGAGTGTGAACATAAAATGATGCAACATCCTGATATATGTAAAGTATAATTCAATCACGTCTGTAAAGGAAATTCTGCGATAAACAGCAAAAACAGACCTCCCGAATCAATCAGGAAGGCCTGTTCCACCTGTTGTTGTCAGTCTTGTGGATTTTTAAAGCGTGCCGAATAAATAAACAAAAACACAATCGCCACGACAATAATGATAGGTGACTCGTACATAATCGTAAAATGCTCGAAAGCAGCCACTCTAACTCACCCTTTCTTCCCTTCATGTCCGCGCACATATTTTGCATCGAACAGAAACAATCTTAATATCAGGATTAGCGAAGGGATCAGCACCAGCAGACCCGCAACAAACGCCGTAATCAATGCATACGCCATCGTAGAATTTGTAAAGCTGTCGTAGACATTAATGTAGGGATACAGAACATACGGGAGATGCGAGCGGCCGTAGCCATACCAGGCAAATGCAAATTGCAGCATCACCAATATGAATGAAACCCCCAGATGCCGCCGCTGCCATACCAGATAAACTGCTCCCGCAAAGCATATGAAGGATGCAACAAACATCCAGGCTATGTTCAGCATATTGGTAAAATGATCTGGATTTTGTTTGTTAATCTGAAAAAATGCGAGCAGACTCGCCAAAATCGTAGGAGCACTCCAGAGCAACGCGTACCCTCGTACGATTTCGAAAGCAACCTTGTCCCCTGCCCTTTTGGCATAAAAGGACAAAAACATCGCCGAGATATACAATACACTCACCAGCGCCAGAATAATAACCGCCCACGTGTAGGGGTTGCTTAATAGCTGGCCCCATTGCAGATGAACACCTGTGCTGTTTTCTACAATAATGCCGCCTTCCGAAATGGCAAGAACCGTGGATAGTGCCGCCGGAATCAGCAACCCTGTCGCACCGTATAACGCCATGTAGACGATATTATTTTTACCGGAATGCCCATACGTATTGTATGCATAATACACTCCTCGGATGGCAAGAAGCACAATCGCAATACTGCCGGGAACGAGTAACGCCGTACCATAGTAATATGCCGCATCCGGGAAGAACCCGTTTAATCCCACCACAAAAAAGATGAGAAATACGTTTGTTACCTCCCACACCGGGGACAGATACCGTTGAATGATATTGTGGATTTTGTTCTGGTGGCCTGTTAACACACTGTAAAAGCTGAAAAACCCTGCACCAAAATCAATGGATGCCACAAGCAAATATCCGAACAGGAACGTCCACAAAATGGCGATACCTACAATCTCATAGCTCACTTGCCTTCAGCCCCTTCCAGGCCCAGCTGCCTTATCTCTTCTACCGCATCCTTATTGCGGAATAGCTTGCTGAGTACCTTAATGGCCGAGAAACACAACACCAGATACAAAATAACAAACAGCACCAGCATCCACCCGACACTCGTAGAAGTGGTCGCTGCTTCGGAGACTTTCATATATCCGCGTAAAATCCACGGCTGTCTACCGACCTCCGCAAACATCCATCCGAGCTCAATAGCTACCATCGCCATCGGCCCCACCAAAATGAGCGCCAACAGCAGCCATCTGGGGTATGGTTTGCGACCTGGCAAACGCTTGCGGATCAGATATAACAGTGGAATGACGAGAATCAGCACCCCTGTAGTGATTTTGAGGTCAAACATATAATGGATAGACAGTGGCGGACGCTCATCTACGGGATAATCATTTAAGCCCTTGACCTCCGTACTGGGCAGGTTCCCGGCCAACACACTAAGTGCATAAGGCACTTTCAGCGCATACTTGATTTCACCGTTCTTATCCATATATCCGCCATATACGAAGGGCGCGTGCGTCATCGTATCAAAATGCCATTCGGCGGCGGCCAGCTTCTCTGGCTGATATTTGGCCAGAAATTTACCGGATGCATCTCCAATCATCACGGTACTGATGGCAAACACAATGGTACAGGTGGCAGTCAGCTTCAGCGCCTTTTTGAAATAAGGGTGATTACGTCCCCTCAGCATGCTGTAAGCCGCCAGTCCCATCAGCACCCCAGCGCTCAATGTATACGAAGAAGCCAGTACATGAGAAACTTTAGTCGGGGTAGCCGGATTTAGCATGGCCTGGATGGGATGAATATCAGTCATGACTCCATTTTTGAGTGTAAAACCTTGAGGTTGGTTCATGAACGAGTTCACAGTCGTAATAAAAACCGCTGATGCAGATGAGGCAATCGCTACCGGGATGAGCAGCATCAGGTGAAAATATTTGCTTTTAAACCGATCCCAGGTATACAAGTAGATGCCCAGGAATATAGCTTCGATGAAAAAAGCAAACGTCTCCAAAAACAGGGGCAGCGCAATCGCTTGTCCAGCCACCCGCATAAAGGTGGGCCAAAGCAAGCTGAGCTGTAGACCAATGGAGGTGCCTGTAACGACACCCACGGCAACGGTAATGACAAACCCTCGCGCCCACCGTCGGGCCAGCAGTGTATAATGCGGATCACCGGTTCGCAGCCCACGCCATTCTGCTAGTGCAATCATTAAGGGTACGCCAACGCCGATGGATGCAAATACGATATGAACAAACAGGGTAATTCCGGTCAGCATCCGGCTTAGCAATACAGGGTCCAATGAAGACAAATGGGTTTCACTCCTTCATTTCACATTTTAAACATCGCGGATCACTCTGGATTACCAACTAAGGAGTCAAGCGAGCTATGCTTTTAATTACGGCATATAGCATAATGGCCGCAATTACTATACATACAATAATGAGCGTTCTTTCCTGCTTGCGGAACATAGGAACGCCTCCTTCACTTATCTATTGGCGCATTTTGGTAACCTATTCACAGTTTGGTTCATTCTTCCGAGTTTTAACCCTGCTTCTGTATTGAATGTAGCCGTATTTCTTTTCAGATATTGTCTTATGCATTTCAATACGTTATATTGATATATAGTTAGATAACCTAATTATATGAAAAGGGTGAACTTATGCCACCAAAACAAAGTAAGCGGGACACCGTCCAGCAACCCCTTCCCCGTCTGGGTCCAGAACCTTATCTGGAGTTAATGGATCAAACTGCCCTTGCAGGAACGGACCGACAACTTGCCCGCATTGGTCTCTTCTTGCTGTGGACGGGTGATAACGTGCTGGACGCGATCGATCTAGATCTATCTGCCTACGGCCTCACAGAGAGTAAGCTAGATCTGTTGTTGCTGTTGACACTACACCAATCTCAGGCTCAGATGAGCCCCTCTATGATTGCCGACCGTCTGGGAATCCGTCGTGCATCTGTTACATCAATCTTGGACTGGACAGAGCAACGAGGATGGATTATCAGAGAACATAATTCTACAGATCGACGCAAAATTCATGTACGCATTACAGAAGCGGGGACTCATCTTGTACAGCAGGTGCTCCCTGTATTTTGGTCTTCTTGTGCTTCTCTAGCGAGTATTTTGGGGCCAGAGGAGCAGGTCGTTTTTTCGCGGATTATAGAAAAAATCCATCATCATATGGAAGGCAGATTGGGGGTGGGTAGATAAATTTTTTTAAACATATAATTAGGTTGTCTAATATATTTAATTGCGCGTATCAACAAGCTGCTTATTTTATGATCAAGGAGTGTTCAATTGATGAGTAAATTACGAACCAATCATACCGTTATACAGAAAGAAAATGTGGCTCTCCCTTATGCATGGATGACTGTAATCCTATGCTGGTCAGCGGTTGCCGTTATTTCCAGCCTGTATGTGACGATCCCTTTGGTCCCTCTTTTTGCTAAAGTGTTTGGAAAAACGCTTGCTGAAGCAGCCCTGCCGGGCAGTATCTTTTCCTTAGGCTTTGCGGCGGGATGTCTTGTTTATGGTGGATTGTCTGACCGCTTTGGACGAAAGCAGGTTATCGTCACCGGACTGCTCGCATTAACGATTATTTCGTTATCCATCAGCTTAACCAGTCAATATTCTGTATTAGTTACACTGCGCTTGCTTCAGGGTTTAGCTGCGGCCACCTTTTCTCCCGTTGCTCTTGCATACGCTGTCGATATGTTCCCGACCGAAAAACGGGTAACGGCTATCGGCTTTATCAGCACCGGTTTTCTAGTAGCAGGTATCGCTGGTCAGGTATTTAGTATTGTCATTAGCGAGCAAATGGGGTGGAATCCGGTATTTCGGATGCTAGGCATTTTATATGCAATTACCTTCCTAATCGTCCTTTTTTTCCTGCCTAAAACCCCCTCCCCTCAACGAGGTGTTCGCATTTGGTCAGCTTTCAGTCAGTTGGGGGCCGTTCTGCGCTCGTATCCTTTATGGTTAAGCTATACGGTTGCTTTTGTTCTCCTGATGTCCTTTGTGAGCATGTATACGGTTTTGGGTAGCTATCTTGGCGGCCCTGAATTTGGCCTGAATAGCCGACAGATGCTTTATGTCAGATCCGCTGGTATCATCGGCATGCTCCTTTCACCATTCGCCGGAAAGCTAGCCCAGAAATATGGTGTGCACCTTATATTACGTACAGCTCTTATTCTTTCCATTCTGAGTTTGGCGCTGATGGGAATGACACACTCTCTTATGACTATCGTGGTATTGAGTGTATGCTTTGTCAGCGGCATTGCCCTGAGTGTTCCTTCACTCATAGCAATCGTCGGTCAGCTCGGCGGTGCAGCGAGGGCTATAGCTGTCTCACTATATACCTTCATCCTGTTTGCCGGTACAAGTCTAGCTCCTGTGCTTTCCATTCGCTTGATGGATAATGGCGGTAATCAGACGACTACATTTATGCTGCTGGCAGCTGTTCTGTCTCTAGGCTTTATCGCCTCCCTGCTCATTCCCAGCCACCAGAACGATCCGCTGAAGCGGAATGCATAGACAGCATCGAACTATAAACCGAACTTAAAAGCTACCTATAGCGCCACTGCGCAGTCGGATGGTGCTTTTCATCGCGACCGCTACGCTTGTACAGCACCATTCCACCTACTCCGTTTTCATGTTAATTTTTCGAGTTCGGCTTATATAGCATCCTGTTTTTATTAAAAAAACCTCCATATTCATCAGCCATGTTTACGTGAGTTGGTGTGAGATATGTCATTGTGTTTTCCTCATAAACACGAACTTCTCTTTGGAGACATTCGCAGAATGAGTTACAATACAGATAAGCTATATATGGATAACTTTTGAACAGGAGGCTGTACTGAGCTATGAAAATAACATCTATCGAGCCAACTCCCAGTCCGAACACCATGATGCTGCATCTGGATGAGCGACTGGAAGCGGGTATCCGCAGAACATATACACGGGACAATGAGCGTTCCGCTCCTCCATTTATCCGGCGCATGCTGGGCATTGAAGGGGTCAAAAGCGTGTTTCACACGACCGACTTTGTAGCCCTTGACCGCAAAGGGAATGCAGACTGGTCCACTATTTTGGGTCAAGTCCGGGATCGGCTAGGCGAGGAAGGCGCTGACGCCAATTGGGATTTGCCAGAGGAAACCTCTGGAGAGGCATTTGGCGAGGCACAGGTTTTTGTGCAATTATTTCGCGGCATTCCTATGCAAATTCGAGTCAAGGCGGGGCAGCAGGAGGAACGAATTTCCTTGTCCGACCGCTTTGTGCAAGCCGTTACCCGTGTAGCGAGTGCAACGCTGATTAAGGAACGCAAGCTGAGTGATTACGGCGTCCGCTATGGTGAACTACCGGACATTGCACGCGAGGTCGAGCAGGAATTGGAGGCAGCCTTTCCGCAAGAGCGGCTGGAGCAGATTATCCAACAGGCGATTGCCCACGGCGCAAACAACAGCGAATTCGTAGAGGAACGCCGCGAGTGGAGCGATGCTGAGCTGGGGCAGGCCCTGCAGCACGAGGATTGGCGCACACGCTACGCTGCTCTGGATCGGCTGGAACCGACGCCCGAGCATTTGCCGCTAATCCGGCAAGCGCTGCATGACGACAAAATGCAGCTGCGGCGGCTGGGCGTCGTCTATCTGGGCGATATTCGCTCACCGGAGGCGATGGATCTGCTAGCCGAGGCACTGCGCGATCCTTCAGCGGCAGTACGCCGCACCGCAGGCGACACGTTGTCGGACATCGGCGACCCGGTCGCTACCAGCGCAATGATCGGAGCCCTGTCGGATAGCAGCAAGTTGGTGCGCTGGCGGGCGGCACGTTTTTTATACGAGGTTGGAACCGAGGATGCGCGTGATGCGCTGGAGAAGGCCGTCGATGATCCCGAATTTGAGGTTAGTCTACAGGCTAAAATGGCGCTGGAGCGCATCGAATCAGGCGAACAAGCCGCGGGAACGGTTTGGCAGCAGATGGCCAAGCGGAACTCTTAATTTAAGATTCTACGAGTGATTTTCAAAAAATTGTCGATTGTCAGAAGATGTACAGGTACGATATACTGTAGTTCGCTATACAATAAAATATCATGTCATACACCTCATCAACCCTGTTTTATGATGAGGTAGAGGTCGCGGATGTAATCAGTACACCGGAGGAGACGATAAGAGCCGTCTGAGATTCCAGTGGAAAGGTACACCCGCCGAAGTATGCGGAGCTGACTCTTTGTAAATACTCCGAATGCTGGGGCTGCTAACCGAAAGGAGCAGAACTGTCACACGCTGTCCTAACACAGACACGTGTGTTGAGCTATCTTGTTATAGAAGAAGGTATGGTGCGGAATGCATAGACAAGACCGCAGGCGTATTCCCTGCGGTTTTTTGATTTATATACTCCCCCTCCTTCTGGCTCTTGCCCTGACATGAAATACAATTTCATGAAGGAGTGTTTGAACGTGCAACACAAAGCAACACCTGACGCAACCTTGCGTAAAAGTCTCAAAGCCCGCCATATGACAATGATCGCCCTCGGCGGCTCTATCGGAACAGGTCTGTTCCTCGCCAGTGGAGGCGCGGTTGCCGAAGCTGGACCCGGTGGTGCCCTGCTGGCTTATGCAGCAGTTGGTCTCATGGTCTACTTCCTTATGACCAGCCTCGGTGAGTTGGCTACATTTATGCCTGAATCTGGCTCTTTTAACACCTATGCAGGTCGCTTCGTCGATCCGGCTTTTGGTTTCGCCATGGGCTGGAACTTCTGGTACAACTGGGCAGTGACGATTGCTGCCGAATTGGCAGCAGCGACCGTGCTCATCAAATACTGGTTCCCGGAAAGCCACTCTGCCTGGTGGAGCCTGTTATTCCTAGCCGTAATCTTCGCGCTCAACGCGTTGACCGTCAAAGGCTACGGTGAGTCTGAATACTGGTTCGCCATGATTAAAATTGTGACCGTCGTCATCTTTTTGACTGTAGGTGTGCTGATGATCTTTGGCATTATGGGTGGCCCTGCGATCGGCTTTGCCAACTTCACGGTAGGAGACGCCCCGTTCCATGGCGGATTCTTTGCTGTATTGGGCGTATTCATGGCAGCGGGCTTTTCCTTTCAGGGAACGGAGCTGATTGGGGTAGCCGCTGGAGAGAGCGAAAATCCGCGTGAAAATGTGCCGCGCGCCATCCGTCAAATCTTTTGGCGCATCCTGTTCTTTTATATTCTGGCGATTCTCGTGATTGGATTGATCATTCCGTACACCAATCCGAATCTGCTGCGGGGAGACATCAGTGACATCGGGGTCAGCCCGTTCACGCTCGTATTTGAAAAAGCAGGGCTTGCGATTGCTGCTTCTGTTATGAACGCCGTTATTTTGACTTCCGTATTGTCGGCAGGTAACTCGGGTATGTACGCGGCAACTCGGGTACTGTACGCTTTGGCACGGGAAGGTAAAGCCCCGCGTTTCCTCGGACATATCAATAGACGCGGCATTCCTATGAACGCGCTTCTGATCACGACCGCTGTCGGTATGCTGGCCTTTCTCGCCTCTCTGTATGGAGACGGTGTAGTCTATAACTGGCTGCTGAATGCCTCCGGAATGTGTGGATTTATTACGTGGGTCGGGATTGCGGTCAGCCATTATCGTTTCCGCCGTGCCTTTACTGCACAGGGTCACAGTCTAAGTGAGCTGCCATACAAAGCCCGCTGGTTCCCGTTTGGGCCGTTGTTCGCCTTCGCTCTGTGTATCATTGTCATTATCGGGCAAGGGGCGGATGCCTTCACCGGACAGGAGATTGACTGGAAAACGATGATCGCTACGTACATGAGTGTGCCGCTGTTCCTTCTGCTGTGGCTCGGCTACAAATGGACCAAACGTACTAAAATCGTTCCGTTAAAAGAATGTGATTTGAGTCCAGATGCTTCTTCGGATAAATAATAGAAAACAGTAAAAAAAGCCCGTCTCCACATATCAGGAAAAACACGCTGGTAAACCTGGTCCAAGACCGTTTATCCGCATTTTCACCTGTATATGCCCGGAGACGGGCTTTTTCTGTTTATTTGGAAGAAGAAGCTGACAAAGACATGGATAAGGCACGACGACTAAAAATACCGTATATAACAGCAATCAGCGTCAGCACTGCAGAAAACAAGTACAAATTAACGATGCCCAGATGATCTGCAATCCAGCCCATTAACAGCAGCGATATACAAAAGGTCAAACTTGTCAGTGTGGCCTGGGCAGACAGCACCTTGGGCAAATCATGTACGGACACACTCATTTGCATCATCGTGCGGCGGGATACGACGGACATTTCCGCAGGTAGTCCCATCAACAACACGATAAGCAGTGTCAGCGGCGGTAATGTGTTCAGTGCATACCACGCTGTCAGCAGCCCGTAGCCTACCATCCCCGCCAGCATGGCGGGCAGCAGTCTGCGCTGCAAATGCTTGACGCAGGCGAGAACAACGATGCCGCCGCCAATCGCTCCTGCAAAATACGCTGCATTGATGTATCCCCACCATGCCTCGCTCTTGTGCAAAACCTGCTGAGCGAAAGCAAGCGTGAACGCGCCTACCCAAACCGAACCTCCTAGAAGATCAATCATATCCATAAAAATAAGAGCTTTCAGTCTGCGACTGGCTCCGATGAGGCTCCAGCCTTCACGGAGTATTTCCTTTTTACGTTTGGGAGGTAGTGCGGTGCTCTCTGATTCCGGGCCATACAGTGTATCTTCCAACCGTGCAGGAGGCAAGTCATGATGCCCTTGCCCGGACTCAGTTACAGCTTCGGAAACTGAGACATCTCCACCTCGCACCCGTGTTCCAGGTTGCAGCAAATAATGGGCTTTGCCCTCTAGTGGATCTCGAATCAGACTGGTGAAGATCATTGCTACCATATACAGCCCGCCGGCCACCAGTAGTGTTTTTTCTGAGCCTAGCATGGCTACGAGCACACCACTAAGCCCCCACCCCGCTAATTGCACCGTCTGATCGCTGACCGATACCAGACTGTTTGCCCGCATGAGTCCTTCCCCAGACGCAAGGCGGGGAATCAGCGCATTACGCGCAGGCGTGGTCCATCCGTCCAGAAAGGACATGGCTGCCACCAACGTAAACACCATCACCCATATCGGCTCCGTACCCGCTGACCACAAGTGGCCCAGCAGAACAGCAAAGAAAGCCAATTGCCCGAACTGAGAAACGAATAAAATAAAAGGAAGCTGGAATCGGACCAAAATGAGCGGTGCTAAAAAGCCGCTGATCATCTGTGCCCCCATTCGCAGCAACGGGACGAGTACCGAAGAGAAGATCGAGTCCGTTTCATGAAAAACCAGAGACACAAGTGCCATAATGTAAAGAATGTCGGCCGCATTGGACATAGTCTGCGTGCCAAGCAAGTAGGTAAAGGAACGCTTGTGCATATAAATAGAATACTCCTTTGTTAATGTAGCTTTTTACAGCAAGATGATTAGGTCCACTTCAGGGTTACACGAAGATTGCCGGTACTTCCTAGATCCGTAATCTGATAGGAAATGGATTTCAAACCGAGTTGATATAAGGATTGTAAATCCTCCTTGAGACTTCGCTCCGTTCCCTGATAGGCAAAGGTAAGTGTCGTCCCTCCCTTATTTACAATCTTACGCACCTGTTCCTTAATGTCGGCGGATGTTTTAACCAGACCCTTGCCGTCTTGCAGCGGATATTCGAGGTTATTGTACAGTTTTTGATACACAGCAGCCTTTGATCCTCCGGTAGCTACCAGTGCTGATAAGGTTTCCCGATACGATGTATTCGCCTGAGGATACGGCTTAACCCATGAGTGATCCCGTCGCATTTCGGTATCCGTCAACAGATAATATGAAGTGCTTACCTCGTTCGCGCGATCCGGGGTTGGATCATCCCATGTCGTATCCATGTGATACCATCGACCATCTAATAAAACAAGATTCCAGGCATGCAGCTGGCCCCCTGCTCTTCCTTCCACAATCCGGTTCGTAATGCCTGCACGTTCCAGCATTTTATAGGCCAGCAGTGAATAACCCTGACAGACTGTGCTTCCCGTTTTCAGGCCATCATAGGCTGTGTACTTTTGTTGTGATTCATCATACTTCAGGCGAACGACGATCCAATCATGAATGGCCTTTACCTTCTCATGATCCGTCATTCCCTTCGTAATAATATCCCCCAGCACTGCTTTAACTGTGCTATCCACATATGCTGTCTGTTCCTTCGTCTCCCGGTAGCTTAGACGAATCGTAACCTGAGCGGAGGTCGTTGTGCCTGTATAGCTGAATGCGTAGCTTTTGATCGTATAATTCACATACGGATCGCTCTCCATGGCCTGTTGGATGGCCGTCTGTAATTGTTGCTTGAGACCGTTCACTCGCCCTTGATATGTAAAGGTCAGCGTTTCACTCCGCGTAGCCATTGCCTGTAAAAGCTTGTTCTGAAGCTGCTGCGATGATACGGATGGAGCCGGCTTGGTCGATGCCGCATACACATTGCTACCCCACTCCACAGCCTGCGGCAGCAACACAGCCAGCGCTGCACCCGCAACCAGACATTTTACAAGCCTAACCCCGATTTTTCTGTTCATACAGAGCGTTCCTGCCCTTCTTAGCATAGTTGTAAACAGCTATATCTTACCATAAAAACAGTTGCCCCAAACGCTCTAGTTTTGTCGGTTGCAGACGAGTAAGGGAGTAGTTCAAGACAGGTTGTGACATTATACACGCCTATATAACAGATGGGACAACGAGCAGACTTGTCGTTCACAGAGAGTTTTATCACAGCAATCTAGGTTTCCTCATGATATGGTACTGGCATCGGAAGTAAATGATATTGATTCTCATTCTAGATCAGAAAGGCTGAGCACCATGCCAGAATGTATCTCACTCCTTCGTACACCATTAGGTCAAACTGTGCGTTTGCAATCTCTTGCCCCTCTTCATCCCTCATTGCGCCGTCGCTTAACAGATATGGGTATCAACGAAGGTTCCATCATACGATTAAAGAAAATCAGTTTATTGGGCGGTCCTATCGTCATTGAATGCAACGGCCAGCTGGTTGGCCTCCGTCAAAATCAAGTGAAGCAACTGGAGGTTGTTCCAACATGGACATGATCGCTCTATTCGGTAATCCCAACACAGGAAAAACCTCATTATTCAACAAGCTGACTCGTACGTATGCAGAAGTAGGAAACTGGTCCGGCGTCACAGTGGAAAAGAAAACAGGAATCCTGCGTGACAAGTCTGCCGTATTGGTGGATTTGCCGGGCGCCTACTCTTTACTCCCTCTTTCGCTGGATGAAGGTGTCGCAACTCGATATTTGCTGGAAGAACCTCCTACGGCCCTGATCAACATTGTGGATGCCTCCCAGCTCCAGCGTAATCTCTATCTAACCGTACAACTACTGGAGTATGGCCGTCCGCTTGTACTTGGCTTAAACATGACTGACGTAGCCGATGCCACGGGTCTTCGGGTAAACAAGGAATTGTTAGCCGATCAGTTGAATGTTCCCATCATTCCTATGGTGGCGCGTACAGGCAGTGGAAGTAAGCAAATGCTCGCTTCTCTTCGGGAGGTAAGACGTACATCCAATGCTTTTCAATTGGACTACGGCCCTGCCGTTGAAGCTGCTATTACCGATATTTGCGACTTGCTGCCAAATGCACCTGTGCCGCAACTGCGGTGGGCCGCACTGCAATGTCTGGAAGGCAATCCTGTCGTCATGGAATGGATGACGAATGAGGTACAGCGTGAACAAGTAACTGTGCGCATCCACCGTTGCGAGGAAGAACTTCTCGGTGAAGGCCATGCCATCACCCCTGCTCAGCATATTCGTTCTGTACGAACAGCATGGATTGCTGATCTGTGCACCAAGGCACTCGACACCTCCAAACTCAGACCGCACAGCCTGACGGATAGGCTGGATGCACTATTAACTCACCGGTATCTGGGGATTCCGATCTTTTTGCTGCTGATGTACGCTACCTTCAAGTTCACCTTCGATTGGGCGGGTACGATCCTTTCAGATATGCTGGATGGATTTTTTTCAGGGACACTCAGCACTTGGATTTCTGAGTTACTCGTTCACTTGAACGCGTCCGCTTTTACGCAAAGTCTAGTCGTGGACGGCATCGTGGCTGGAGTCGGGGGTGTGCTTGTTTTTCTGCCTCAAATTGCTATTTTATTTCTGATAATTTCAGTGATCGAAGACTCCGGGTATATGGCACGGGTCACGATACTAATGGATCGCCTGATGCAAGCCGTTGGCTTGAACGGGAAAAGCTTCATTCCCTTTATCATCGGATTTGGCTGCAATGTCCCTGCGATTATGGCAGCACGCACCATTGAACAGCCCAGAGAACGTCTCATTACAACATTGTTGGTGCCCTTTATGTCATGTTCGGCCCGCCTGCCGGTATATGCGTTGTTTGCGGGTGTGTTTTTCCCAACACATGCGGCAAGCATCATCATGCTGATGTATGTGTTAGGAATCATCGTTTCACTTATACTTGCCAAAATTTTTTCCAAAGTATCCATTTTGTCGGGTGAGCCCTCCCTCTTCATCGTGGAACTTCCTCCCTATCGAGTGCCGCAGGCTCTTACACTATTCCGCAGCACATGGGAGAAGGTCAAAGGCTTCGTCCGTAAAGCTGGAACCATTATTCTTGCAGGTTCCGTTGGCATCTGGCTCTTGTCCAATTTCGGTCCGCAGGGCTTCGGGGCAGACATGGATGACAGCCTGCTTGCCACCGTTGGAGGTTGGTTCGCTCCATTACTGGCCCCTCTCGGTTTTGGCACCTGGCAAGCAGGTGCTTCCCTGCTCACAGGCTTTATGGCCAAGGAAGTTGTCGTATCAACGATGAATATTATTTACCACGTCCCTGATATGCAGGGACTTGAACTACAAGTCAGACAGGCCTTTACACCGCTTGCCTCTTTTAGCTTTATGGTGTTCATTCTGTTGTATGTTCCGTGTCTGGCTACGGTAGCGGTCATTCGTAAAGAAACCCTTTCGTGGCGTTGGACCGCATTTTCTGTGATCTATCCTTTGACCGTCGCATATATCATCGCCGTCTTGATCTATCAATGTGGCAGATTATTAGGTTGGGGTTAAGTCAGGCCCTACAGTAAATAAAAGGAAGTGGATTCCATGATCAATATCATCATTTTATTGGCGATCCTCGGTTATAGTGCGTGGGTGCTGGTACGATTTTTGCGAAAAAGCCGTCAAGGCGCCTGTGCGGGGTGTTCGTCGAGCAAGTCATGTCCTGGCTGTGCCACAAGCGTCGTGAATGAAAATACCAGAAAAACAAAGGCTGTTCACAAAGGTTAACCGTAGCATCCACAATGGATGGATATAGTAAGAAAAAAACTTGGCGGCTGCTCTCCAAATACATTACAGGGGAACAGTCGCCAAGTTTTTTCTGCGTCACTTTATTCCTTAACAACCTTTTAGTCAGGATCATTAATAAACTAATCATGTTGATGTGCTATATATAAGGTTTCGAGGTCAATTGTAGCCCTTCCTGCATATGTTATCCTTCCGTTTCGAAGAATGGCAACCTGATCTGCTAATTTCTCAGCCAACCCAATTATATGAGTAGATAACAAAATGACTCTGCCTTCTGTGAGATACTCCTGTAATGTACTTCTAACAATCATCACTTGATCAGGGTCTAATCCGTTCGTCGGTTCATCTAATATAAGAATTGTAGGTTCATGCAAGAGCGTTGAGGCTAATGCAACCCTCTTTTTAGTTCCTTGAGATAACTCTTCCATTTTTATATTTTGATAATCTTCTAATTTGAATCTCTCCAGCCATTTAGCGATACGTATTTCGAGCTGGTTCTTCGGTACCTGTTGTAATCCCCCAATAAGCCGCATCATTTCTAATACAGAAAGTGCAGGATAATAAAAGGGGAATTCTTGTAGGTAGCCTATCATTGATTTATAGTTTTGATTTTCAAAATCGATAATGGTTTGATTGAATCGAATTGTACCTTTTTGTACCTGATGAAGACCAGCAATTAAACTTAATAAGGTTGATTTCCCCGCTCCATTGGGACCCAGTAACACAGTAATTTGGTGGTCTGAAACATTCCAATTTATTTCATGTAGAATTTCTTTAGAGCCATAACCGAAAGAAACTTGATCCAGTTGTAAAAATGGTGATTTATTTTCTTGGGTCATCGTTGACTCACTCCTAAGATACTTTTCTATAAAAAAAGATGAATCTTATATAGATCATAATAGATATAGCTGCGAATAATACTTTATGAAATTGATGAAGGTACAATAGTAATAGCATGCTCATTGCAATGACCCAGTTCCCGAAAAACTTGATTCGGTAATTTCCTAAATAATCAATGGATATAAATTTGTAACCCAAAGGCATACCAAAACTAATTAAAGTAATTGAAAGGAATATATTCCATATAATTTGGATTAATAAACTCATCGGACTAATATGTAAATAAATTCCCCAAAACCACTGATGCATAAAAATAATTCCTATGGTTACAACACATAAAATCAACCATTTGGTGCGCAGCATCTTCTTCCAAGCGAATAACGTTGTTTTATATATTAGCAATCCTTTTTCCTCTATAATAAGACTCTTGACAGCCCAAATATCAACAGTTATCCATGCTAATACCGCGCTACTGATTGGAAGAATAAGCGAACTTTCTCTAATGATATAATAGTTCAAAACTTCAATTCCCATAGCTAAAATAAAAAAAGAAAACAGGTTGCCTCGTCTAATGATGAATAACAATTCTTTTTTTAGGAGTGGACTTTGAGATAGCCATCCGCGTCGGCTCAAAATTTTTTTTGGACCGTGATACTGTAAAAAAACAGACCAAGAGCGTTGTGCAAAATAGAGAACTATATATCCCATGCTTATGCATAACAAAAGCCAAGTCAAAATACGTACCGACAGAGACATTGGCAATATAAAATAGATTACATTCAGTGATAGAAAAAAAAAGCTTATTGCATAGCCATAGAATTTTCTAAATAACGTTATATATCCAAATATCTCGGCAAAAAATACACCTAAGATCAATCCTGAAACCATATTATAAATATGAATGTTATGAACACCCCACAAGATCTGACCAACTACGATCCATAAAAGTAATATTAGAAAAGGGAATTTTTTTACCATAGTATATTGGGTTAGAAACAAATTCCCCTTTCCTATAGACCACAAAAAACGTATTTCCTCTATTTTTGTAGTGGATATACTTATACCAATATGAATCAAAAAACCAATGATTCCATATATGATAGCCCACGTCATTGGTTTAAAACCCATGCTGTTTAATCTCAAGGTAACATTAGCTAATCCATTGGGTATTAGAATTAATAAAAAAATGAATAAAGCGGCATCCATTTTAGTTAGTTTTTCGAGTTGTTTCAAATACAATATTTCACATAACTTTATACTTGTCATTTTCCTCGTCTCCAAGTCACAAAACTGGTTCAAACTGAAAATCAGTTTTCTGAGAATTATATAAATTGAAATATTGACCTTTTAAATCAATTAATTCCTGATGATTACCTTGTTCTATTATTTCCCCTTGATCAAGCACAATTATTCTATCAGCTCGTTGGATTGTACTAAGACGATGAGCAATAATGATTTGTGTACAATGTCTTTCTTGTAAGAAATCTGTTATCAATTGCTCTGAAACACTATCAAGTGAACTTGTTGCCTCATCTAAAAGAAGAATTTGAGGTTCTGCCAAAAAAGCACGCGCCAATAAAATACGTTGCCGTTGTCCCCCTGAAAAGTTTAATCCGTTCTCGGAAACAACAGTTTGATAGCCTAAAGGGAGACTCATAATAAAACGATGAATATCGGCTTGCTTTGCTGCCTGAACTACCATATCTATGGTACAATCTCCATTGTCCATGGCGATGTTATCCAATATAGAAACATTGAATAATTTTGTTTCTTGTAAAATAACACCTATTTTTTGACGAAGCTCGCTCAAATGCCATTGATTCAGCGGTATATTATCGATGCTGACTTCTCCCAATGAAGCCTTATAGAGTCCTAATATTAACTTCGCCAAAGTGCTCTTACCTGAACCTGAAGCACCAACAATTGCAACCTTTTCACCTGGCAGTATTTCAAGATTAATATCTTTTAAAACGTATTTTCCAAATCGATAATAATTAAAGGAAACATCCTTAAACTTAATATATCCTCTAAAAGTATGATTCGGTTTTTGGGTACCTGAAGGCTCCTCTACATTCTCAATAACATCTTGAATTCGTTGAATATATGAGCCCACAGTGACGAGTTCACTAAGAGTCGATCCTAAGGAAGCAATCGGTACCATAAAAGCAGTTGACAACGTTTGTAAGCCAAGGAGGCCCCCTAAAGTTATCCATCCCTCAAGCACATAATGAAATCCAATCCATAGAATCAGGAGGGGAAAAACAAACTGGATGCTAACTGTCATAGAATCAAGTGATACATTCCAAATGACACGTTTTTCCGTAGTGGTAAGCTGTTTTTTAAAAAGCTCCTCCCACTTATTAAACACTCTATTCTCGAACCCTAAAACTTTTACATCTGTAATTCCATGTATATGTTCTGATAAAAAACCATGCATCTCAGCCTGGCTCGAAATCTCCTTTCTAGATAAACGGTGAGTAATAAAAGAACTTAAAACTATAATAAGTAACATTAGAAAGCCTACAATTGTAACTACTAATCCAATTTGCCATAGTTGATTAATCATTAGTGTTGCATAAGTTACAAGTAAAAGCCCATCAATAAAAATAGTTATAACTCGATTAGATAATACCCTTCTAATTGTTACATTGGAGTTAGCTCTAAATACCAATTCTCCTCCTTTTCGATTTTCGAAGAAATCAAAAGGAAGTTTAAAAAGCTTGTCGATGAATTGTGTCATCATAGATGTATCCATTTGGGATTGCAACTTGGCAATCAAGTAACCTCTTAAAAATTGGAATAACTGTGAGAACACAAATATAGTAAAAATCGCTCCCCCCAACGTGATCAGGAAAGAATAATTTTTGGATTCTAATAAGTTGTCAACAGTAAATTGGGTGATCTTAGGTATTAAAATACCTAATCCTTGAAGAAGTATTGAGACCAAAAATACAGAAATAAGAAGTTTTCTGCTCTTAAAAGCTAATTTGATATAGAACGTCCATTTTGGTCTTTTTCTTTTATTACGAAAATCCTTTACTGGGATTAATGAAAGTGCAAAACCCGAATATTTCTCTGTGAATTCTTGAAGGGAAAGAATTAGTCTTCCAAAAGCTGGATCAAGGATTATTGCTTTTTTCTTTTTTATTTTCTCAAGAACCACAAAATGCTGATTATCCCATAACAAAATTAAAGGAGCGGTTAGCTCATTTAATTGAGATGCCTTTGCCCGATATCCTCGTGATGTTAAATGATATGTACTCCCTATTTCTTGAAGTTGTTGCATAGACATACCTGCGCGCACTGCACCAACCTGATTTCTTAATTCTGTTAAAGAAATATTATGTCCATAAAAACCCAAAATCATAGCCAAGCTTGCTAATCCACATTCACTATGTTCCATCTGTTCAATAAAAGGTACTTTCTTATTAAGCTTCAGAGGAATGCACCTCCATACCTTCTGTCAAAAAAACTAAACCATAATGATAAGCAAATATGCCAATCTCAACTCTTGTTTTTATATTCCATTTCTCTTTAATTGAAGCCACAATTTCGGCAGTACGTCTCATACTAATAGATAAATCCTGGGAGATTTCGCTGTCTTTGTATCCTTGAGCTATACAAATTGCAACTTTTTGTTCTTTTGGAGATAAATTTTGATTTTCTCTCAATTTTCACTCCCCCTTAGTCTTTTGTAAATATTTTTTCATAATTAAGGAAAAAATTCAATACATACTTAATAAATATTTGTAAAATTTAAAAGAATAGATTAAAATAAAGTATTTTTTTGAATTCTTTTAGATATTTACATTAAAATGCATTTTTATGAAGTGCAAATTTTTAAAAAATATGTTTATCATTAAGTTTGTCTTATATCACTACATTCCTGAGAGGAGTAAAGAATAATGACAAAACAAGAAATGATCCAAGCATGGAAAAATCCAAAGCTTCGTGTAGCTGGAGAAGGTATTGATCATCCTGCAGGTGACGCTTTGGTCGAGTTGAGCGCTGATGAGCTCGCTCGTGTACATGGCGGTTTAGGAGTGCAACCAGATTCTACTCCAACTATTACTGTTACTGTTATTGGTGTCACAGTGCTAGTTTGCTTTCCAGGGCATGCTGGATAAAATAAGTGGATGCCACTTAGGTATACGCCTTAATTGGCGTATACCTAAGTTATTTTATTTCTTAAAATTGAGTTTTTTAACTTCACATAAACGAGGACGGGGTAATTATGAAAGAGCAGATCATGCGTGCTCTCTTTTTACATGAACGTAAGAACCTTGTTGATCAAGCCTTTCAAGGTTTTAATAATAAAAATTGGAGACAAGATAAAGAAAAGACAACAGAACTAATAGACGAATGGTTTAAGTTTGCTCTAATTAGTACGGAATCCAAAAAGGAAGCTCGGTTTAAAGCTTCAAGTATGAATGAAGAGATATTTGGAGCCTTGATTCAATCTACTGAAAATCTTAAATGGGATGAGAACTATTTAGCGATAATCAAAGAGTATCAAGCAGATTGGTTTCGAGTTTTGGAAGAGGCTCTAAAAATGAATGAAAATCACCCAGTTTTACAAAATGAGTCTCGAACGATGAATGTTCTTATTCGTCCATTTATAATTTGGGCAAGAAATCAATTAAAACAGCACTTATCAAACATAGATAACGCCCAGGATTTTATTTTACATGAGAGTACGATAAATTCGGTCTTGCATACATTGTCTTTTCAATTAATCCAAATCGCAGGTCGGTCATTTGTTTTAGAACTAAATATAGCTAAAGCTTTGGAAGAATTAGAAGGGCAAACTCCGGAGGAACGATTTATCTCTTTCATTGAGAAAAAATTTGTAGAACATAAACAACTTGTATCATTTTTTTCTGAGTATGCAGTTATTGCCCGCACTTTAGCTGAAAGAACTATGCTGTTTGTAAATGTAATAAAAGAAACGTTAGACCGTTATCTCTTAAATAGATCTATGATTATCGATTCATTTTCTTTACATTCATCAGAACTTACGCGTATTGATGCTAGTTTCGGTGATTCTCATCAGCAAGGTCGCACAGTAATGCGGCTATATCTTGCAAACGGGCAATCGTTTATGTATAAACCAAAGCCATTAGATATCTCACTCCATTTTCAAGATTTAATTCAATGGTTTAATGATAAAGGTTTTGCTCCTATTCTCCAAAAAAATTCTGTTATCGTACTAGAAGGCTATGGTTATGAAAATTTTATCGAAGCAAAGCCTTGCAAAACTGAAGAAGAAATCCAACTTTTTTATACACGTTTAGGAGCGCTTTTAGCCATTATATATTTACTGGATGGGACCGATTTTCATTATGAAAATTTAATTGCTTTTGGGGAGCATCCCATGCTGATTGATTTGGAAACCCTCTTTCACAACCAGGTATACAATGATGTACCCGACTCGGCAGATATAGAAGCTCAGTTTAGGATTCGTAATTCTCCATTAGGTACTTCTCTCCTCCCCATCTTGTTTCATCAAGATGATAAGGGATTTGGAATTGAATTAAGTGGTGTAAATGGAGAAAGGCAAATGACACCTTACCCGGTTTTGAGTTTGATAGATTTAAATACTGATAATATGCGCTACATTAGGAAGTCTCAAGCCACTTCAACGGGTAACAATCGCCCTTCATTGGAGGGAGAATTAAAAAATGCAGGTGACTATACTGCTGAAATTGTAAACGGTTTCCAATCATTATGTTCCATGCTTCTCCAATACAGAATGGATTTGTTAGCCCCAACAAGTCCTCTCTTTACTTTTAAGGATGCGCCAGTGCGTATCGTATTACGTTCAACACAATTTTATACAAATTTTCTTCTAGAATCTCGTCACCCTGATTATGGTCGCGATGCTCTAAATCAAGAGAATTTACTTGATCGGATTTGGTTTTCATGGCTGGATGATCGAATTATTTCTTCAGAACTACAAGATTTACGAGCAGGAGATATTCCATATTTCACTAGTAAGCCTAATTCTCTTGACCTTTGGGATAGCTATGGAAAATGTATAAAAGATGTGTTCACCCGAACAAGCATGTCAATAGTAGAAGATCGACTGAAATCTTTAACTACTGACAGTATTTCTTTATATAGCGATTGGATCTCTTCTTCCATAGCAGGCTCATCATTAGGAAAACATGTACATAAAGTGCATGGTCCCTCTCCAAATGAAAAAGTAATGATAAACGGTTACAGTCCAAAACCATTACACTCTAAAAAATTTCTTGAGACAGCAAGAATCCTTGGCGATGAGTTAATTAAAAAATCTGTTTTTAGTCCAAGTAAAAAGTATGTAACTTGGATTGGAATGAACTTAAATTATCGTGGACAGCTTTATTTGTCCGCCTTAAGCCCTGGATTATATGATGGTACAGCAGGCATTGCATTATTTCTGGCTTATCTCGGAAAAATCTCAGAAGATGAAAAATATACTAGTGTAGCTCTCGCTGCATTAGAAACAGCACTAAGTAAAATACCTGTACAATTGAAGTTCCCATCCGCCTTCTATGGTCAAGCTTCTCTCTTATATATTCTCTCTCATTTTGAGAACCTATTAGGTTTTAACGATGCTTGGAGCAAGCGAAAATCGGACATTATAAGTAATTTGGAAGATAGCGTAGAAGAGGATGCTTTCTTTGATCTCTTAGGAGGATCGGCAGGTGTTATTCACGTTCTTTTAAATGAATATAACCATACAAAATCGGCAAAGACTCTAGAAGTAGCAATTCAATACGGAGAGCATTTGTTAAAGCATGGAAAAAAGAATAACGGAGTGATTTCATGGGTATCTAATGTATCTCCAACCCCCTATGTAGGCTTTGGCCACGGTAGCATTGGTATTGCTTCAGCCTTGTTTCGTCTTGCAGCAGTTACTAAAAAAAATTGCTACTATGCTACTGCAGAGAAAGCATTGGCTCACTTAACAGAATCTTATTCTCCAGACTATTTTAACTGGATTGATCATGGTAATAAGGAGAATCATGATCTTGCTAATTGGTGTCATGGGGCTAGTGGAATTGGCATAGGACTAACCTTATGTATACCTTATTTAAAGTCCAGTCTAGTACCTGATATCGTTCATAATATCGAAAGAGCAGTTAATACAACTTTAAAATATGGATTCAATAAGAGCCATTGTATTTGTCATGGAAGCCTCGGAAATATTGAATTATTAATTTTAGCCGGACAAGCTCTTAACCGTCCGGATTGGGTTACGGAAGCAAGGAAACAGGGTAACAATGCGTTAAATTATTATTTGGAGCATGGTAAATTTAAGACTGGTCTGCCCACTGCGTTAGATTCCCAGGGGCTGTGGCTAGGTTTGTCTGGAATAGGGTATCAACTCATGCGCCTTTACTCCTTAACTTCCCTACCAAGTATCCTCTCACTACAAGAGCCACTTCAAAAGGAGTCCTCTTGCATTTAACATCCTTAGAATCCAAAAGCCACAATAAAGGTTATCCTTAATGAGGACACCTTAATTGTGGCTTTTGATTACGTAAAAGGTGATTTTGATTCATTCCTGCCCCAAGCAGTCCCGTATTCAGCGATATACTGCCAAATGCTCACTTAGCTCTCGCGTATGCAGGTAAACTTCACGGTACAGTTCGTATAGGCCTTCATACCGTGCCACACGTTCCGGGTTTGGTGAATATCTCGCTGCTTCACGCAGAAAAGCTTCAGCACACGCTTGCAGAGATTCAAACCAGCCACTACCATAAGCAGCCAGCATGGCCGCCCCCAAGGCAGGTCCCTGCTCGCTCTCCAGCTTAATGATATCCGCGTTAAAAATATCTGCCTGCATTTGCAGCCATGCCTCATTACGCGCACCGCCGCCGATGGAAATCACTTCATTCACCGTTTTGCCCGTTCCTCTGAGAATATCAATGGATTCCTTGAGCGAAAACGTAATTCCCTCCAGCACCGCTCGTGTAAAATGCGCAAGCTTATGCCCCGCATCCATCCCGATAAAGCTACCTCGAATGGTTGCATCCGGATGAGGTGTACGCTCGCCGACGATATAAGGCGTGAACAGCAGCCCTCGGCTGCCCGGCTCAATAGAGTTCACATCTGCCAACAGTGCATCAAAAGAATGCTCTGGTGCAAAGGTATCCTTAAACCAAGTCAAGCTGTATCCGGCCGCGAGCGTAACCCCCATAATATAATAAGCATCCTGCTCACTATGATTAAAAAAATGCGCCCGCCCCTGCACATCAATATCCTTGCGTTCCTCATAAGAAAGTACAACCCCTGAGGTGCCGATGCTGCACAGGGTGCGGCCTTCGCTCAAAATGCCGGCGCCAATCGCGCCACATGCGTTGTCCGCACCACCTGCAAAGACCTTCGTTTCAGGCGAAAGCCCGCTCTGCTCCGCAATCTCCGGCAGTAGCGTACCCGTCTGATCAAAGGATTCCACTAGCGGCGGGAACAGCGACAACGGTAGGTCAAACGCGGCAGCGATCTCTTCGCTCCACTGCTTGTTCGCAATATCCAGCAGCAGCGTGCCCGCCGCATCCGAATACTCCGTCGCCAGCTCTCCTGTCAGACAGTAGCGCACATAATCCTTGGGCAGCATAAAATGTGCCGCACGGGCCAGCACGTCTGGCTCATGCTCCTGCACCCACAGCAGCTTGGGCAGCGTGAAGCCTTCCAGCGCGCGATTACGTGCGATGTTCAGCAGCTCCGATCCGAGCTTTTCTTCAATACGACGGCATTGTGCTGTTGTACGCGTGTCATTCCACAGAATAGCCGGACGAAGCACTTGGCCTTCCTTGTCAGTCAGCACAAGCCCATGCATCTGTCCCGAAAAGCTAATACCGTCTACGGCATGTGTGCCGCCGATTCCGGCCTTCTCCACAAGCTGTTTCAGTGATGCTAACGTGCCACTGACCCAGTCCTCAGGGTGCTGTTCGCTATACCCTGCCTTCGGCTGATGGAGCGGATAAGACTGAGAGGTTTCATAAGACACCTGCCCCTTGCGGTTAACCAGCACCGTTTTGACCGCGCTGGTACCCAAATCTACGCCGATGACATAGCGTTCCTGCTCCTGATTTAGCTTCTCCTGCATTGGAGTTCCTCCTTCCCTGTTATCGTACTACCCTTATAAGTTCTGGCATTAGTCAGCTAAAATGTATTGATTTAATGTTGCTTTCAGATATTCCTGACGACCGGATACGTTTTTGCGTGGTGTTTCGTTCGCCAAAGCATATTCAGCAAGAGAAGCAAGCGTTGCTTTTCCGGATACGATGTCTGCTCCAATACCTTCTTTAAAGCTGCTGTAGCGCTTCTCAATAAAGTCTTCAAACACACGATCTTCGATCAGTTTGGCGGCTACCTTCAGTCCCTTCGCATACGTATCCATACCTGCGATGTGCGCAAGGAACAAGTCTTCTGGCTCAAATGATGCTCTGCGCACCTTGGCATCAAAGTTGATACCGCCACGGCCCAAGCCTTCATTTTGCAGCACTTCATACATGGTCAGTGTGGCATCATACAGATCAACTGGGAATTCGTCCGTATCCCAGCCCAGCAGCAAATCTCCCTGATTTGCATCCAGTGATCCCAGCATGCCGTTAATCCGTGCTACACGTACTTCATGATCAAAAGTATGCCCCGCCAAAGTTGCATGATTAGCTTCCAGATTAAGCTTGAAATGCTGATCCAGATCATATTTTTGCAGGAAGGCAATCGTCGTCGCCGCATCAAAATCATACTGATGCTTCGTTGGCTCCTTCGGTTTTGGCTCAATCAGGAACTGAGCGTCAAAGCCGATTTCACGCGCATAGTCTACGGCCATATGGAACATACGTCCCAAATTATCCTGCTCCAGCTTCAAATCCGTGTTCAGCAGTGTTTCGTAGCCTTCACGGCCTCCCCAGAAAACATAGTTATCTGCGCCCAGACGTTTGCCCACTTCCAACCCTTTTTTAATCTGAGCAGCTGCGTGTGCGTATACATCTGCATTGCAAGTCGACGCAGCTCCATGCAAATAACGTGGATGGCTAAACATGTTCGCCGTATTCCACAGCAGTTTTTTCCCCGTAGCTTTCATATGTTCCTCAATCAGATCCACGATGGTATCCAAATTGCTGTAAAATTCCTTCAATGACGCGCCTTCTGGTGCAATATCCACATCGTGGAAAGCAAAATAAGGTAAATTCAGCTTATCCAGTAGCTCAAAGGCAGCTTCTACACGTGCCTTCGCCAAATCCAGCCCGGTAAACTTGGACCATGGACGTTCCGCTGTTTCTACACCAAAAGGATCAGAGCCGCCTGCAACCAGTGTATGCCAATAGGCCATGCTAAAACGCAAATGCTCCTCCATCGTTTTTCCCGCTACAATTTCCTGTGGATTATAAAATTTGAACGCAAAAGGATTGTCGGATTGCTTGCCCTCAAAGTTAATTTTAGATACCTGTTCGAAATAAGCCATTATAAGTTCCTCCTTTATAGTAAACGTTTACAAAAACGATTCTAGCACAGCTAAAAGACTTTGTCTATTGCTTAAACTAAGTTTGTTTTTATGATATAATATCAGGAATTACACCAACAGGAAGTGAATTAACATGAATGTCACTGGCGATCAGGCGCTTGTCAAAAAGCTGAATAAATCCATTGTGCTGGAGCGTATTCGCCTTCATGCTCCGCTATCCCGCGCACAGTTATCCAGTCAAACTGGATTAAACAAGGCCACCGTTTCCAATCTGGTGGCAGAGCTCATCACCGATGGACTTGTGTATGAGACGGGATTAGGGGAATCCAGCGGCGGGCGTAAGCCTTTGATGCTACTGTTCAACAGCCGTGCAGGCTTTGTACTCGGTATTGAGGTGAGTGTACAGTACATCAAGGGCGCTCTAACCGATCTGGCAGGTACCATTGAAACAGAGCTTACCTTTTCCCTAACCCAGCATGATCCTGCCTTTATCATGGAACAGATTCGAAAGCTCGTTCAGGAGCTCATGCAGGTCACTCCTCCCTCCCCTCATGGTATCGTCGGCATTGGGCTGGGGGTACCGGGTATGGTGGATGAAACCGGAACCGTTTTGTTCGCACCCAATCTGGGCTGGGAAGAGGTTCCGCTGCGGCAGCAGCTTGAGGCTGAGCTAGGTTTGCCCGTCGTAGTGGATAACGAAGCCAACGTCGGCGCGCAGGGCGAATTGTACTATGGTATGGACGGTGATCACCGACAGCTGGTGCGGGATCTGGTCTACATCAGTGCAGGGTCCGGGATCGGGGCCGGGATTATCATTGACGGCAAACCGTATCAAGGAGCTTGGGGGTACGCCGGAGAGACGGGTCATATGACCATTGATTGGAACGGACGGCTCTGCTCCTGCGGTAGTCGCGGCTGCTGGGAGCTGTATGCTTCGGAGAAGGCGTATGTAGCATCCACATTGAAACTGCCTGCACATAATACAGCGGAATTACTGCCGTTTGCTCAGCAAGGTGAAGCGAGTACATTAAGCGTCCTTAGTGATATTGGGCGATATTTGGGTGTGGGTATTACCAACATTGTGAACAGCCTCAACCCCGGAATGCTTATCATCGGCGGTCCACTGGCGGAAGCCAGACCTTGGTTGGAGCAAAGTATGCGTGAAGTGATTGACGAACGTGCCCTGCCCTATCACCGTCGGCAACTACAGATTCGTTTCTCCACGCTTGGCAGCCGTTCGACGATGCTAGGTGCCGCCTATGCAGCAACCGCTCCTTTTCTCGGGCGTGTACGCGTATCTTTATAAGAAAAAAAGCGTACGGGAACACTCAGGTTCCTGTACGCCCCATTTTTCTTGGAATTTTGCAAAATCCTCTTCTTACAACCCGTTATTGGAGATAACATCCTTATACCAGTAGAAACTCTTTTTTCGTTTTCTTTCAAGTGTCCCATTACCGTCATTGTCTTTGTCCACATATATAAATCCGTATCTTTTTTCCATTTCAGATGAGGAATAACTGACCAAGTCGATCGCTCCCCAGCTGGTGTAGCCCATGAGTTCAACCCCGTCTAGAATCGCTTCATGCATTTGTTCAAAATGTGCACGGAAGTAATCAATACGGTAATCATCCTGAATACTACCATCTTCCTCCACCTTGTCGTATGCCCCCAAACCATTTTCTACAATGAACAATGGTACTTCATAGCGGCTGTACAGCTCATTCAGAGAGAGTCTCAAGCCGACTGGGTCAACCTGCCAGCCCCAATCACTCGTTTCCAGATAAGGATTTTTAACGCCGCCAATCGTATTCCCACTGACTTTTTCCATGCCTTCACTATCCGCACTAGCAACCAACGACATATAGTAACTAAAGGAAATGAAATCCACCGGATGCGTCTTCAAAATTTCATCGTCACCCTCGAGCTTTTCAATCACGATTTCCTTTTCACGGAAGAAGCGTTTCATATAATGGGGATACGCTCCACGAACCTGTACATCCGTGAAAAAATAGTTGAACTGATTATCTTTAAACGCTGCCAGAATATCTTGCGGATTACAGGTGTGCGGATACGTCGTTAGCCGGGTTAACATACAGCCGATTTTAGAATCTGGAATGATTTCGTGACAGTATTTTACGGCCAGAGCACTAGCTATAAATTGATGATGCAGACCCTGATAAACCGCTAGCTCTACATTTTCAAAGCGCTCCGGTAAAATACCACCGCTCGTAAACGGATGGCGCACGATACTATCTATTTCATTAAAAGTGATCCAGTGCTTTACTTTATTTTGGTATCTTTTAAATACAGTCTTACAAAAATGGATAAAGAAATCTACAACTTTCCGTTGGGTCCAGCCTCCGTAATGGTTTACAAGATACATTGGCATTTCGTAATGGGACAGGGTGACAAGTGGCTCTATCCCGTTTTTATGCATTTCATCAAACAGCCGATCATAAAATTGCAGTCCAGCCTCGTTGGGCTTGTCCTCATCTCCGTTGGGAAAAATACGCGTCCAAGCAATAGAAACTCGTAACGTTTTAAATCCCATTTCACCAAACAATGCTAAATCTTCGGGATAGCGGTGATAAAAATCAATTCCCTGACGTTTGGGATAATCATGATCTGACGTGTCCTGCATCGCCTTTTGGATATGTTCCTCAGTCATTGAATTGTGTTTTTTATAATCAGCTTTGCTCACATTCTTTTTGTAAATAGCCATATCTGCTGTAGATATCCCTTTACCATCGACATTCCAGGCGCCCTCCACCTGATTTGCGGCTACCGCACCTCCCCATAAAAAACCTTTCGGAAATGTTCTTTTTATTTCTGTCATCTCTAGCTCCTCCTCTTTAATTTCTACTTATGACTCGTTTTAAGTGAATGATCAGATACATGAGTTCTTCATCCGGGATCAAAAGTTCGAATTTGGCTTCAATATATTGTTGAATCGATAATGCACACTTCTCTTCTTCAGGATACTTGTTCACAATTTGGCTCATTAATTCTGGATCTTGAGAATCTAACATTTTATGCTCAAGTAATCTCTGAACAAAAAATTGAAGGTGCGTTAGAAAACGCGAATAGTTGATGCTGTGGGTATCCAGTTCGATTTGGTAATGCAGTTTAATGATGTTCAAAATGTCTTTGACCGTATTGGTCATCAATAAAACCTGGTTCATATTGTTATCGGTTTGTTGAGCATTAACCAAATGAAAGGCGATATTCGCCGCTTCCTCTTCAGGCAGTTCTAGACCGATACGCTTTTCAATCAAGGAGAGCGCATACAAGCCAATACCGAACTCTTCCGGATAAAACTTTTTGACCTCCCACAGCATCCGATTCTGAATCTTCATATTTTCTTTAAATCGTTTGGTTGCCATATACAGATGGTCTGTCAGGGATACATATAAATGCTCGTTCAAGTGACTGGATAGTTTATTTTTGGCATAAGATATGATTTCGTCTGCCAGAATCAAATACTCTTTGGGTGTTTCCTTCATTAGCGCTGTCAGATCGGAAGACATGCTTTCATTTTCAAGAACATATATCTTTTCAATCTCGTTCTCATCGACGAAGTCACCAGGTTTGCTTTTAAAGCCGATCCCTTTACCCATCACGATAATTTCTTTGTGATCCTCACGTTTGGCAAGAACAATACTCGTATTGAGAACTTTAATTACTTTCATATCCAGCGACATCTCACTTTCCAGGCTTGATTCCCCCAACAAACACACTGTTAAAGTACAGTAATTAGAGGCTTCTCCGGCCCTGTCTTTTCTGAACTTTCATGACCCATGATTTCCAGATAGTCCGCCGTGTTGGTCACAATAATCGGAGTTATCGTATCATACCCCGCCCTTTGTATAGCTTCAAGTTCAAATTCAATTAGAAGTTGTCCATGCTTAATTTCGTCCCCTTCCTGTACATGCACAGTAAAATGCTGGCCTTTCAGCTTAACGGTATCCAAACCGATGTGAATGAGCAGCTCTACGCCTTCAACTGATTTTAAGGCTATGGAATGCTTGGTGCGGAATACATTTGCTACGATGCCGTCAAAAGGTGCGACCACTTTTCCGCTACTTGGTTGAATAGCCATCCCTTTACCCATTGCTTCCTGAGAGAATGCTTCATCTTTGACCTGCTGTAAGGGAATTACGGTGCCCTCCATAGGTGCGAAAATAACGGTTTTAGATTTGAAGCTTTTACTTATACTTTGTGCTTTAACAGGCTCGGGACGAGCTTCTTTTTTAGCCGGTTCGGTAACCGTATCTTGAAAGCCGATCATATAAACTGCAATAAACGTCACAATGATCGAAATAGCCATCGTAATAAGCGCATATACCAGGTTAGAGTGATCTTCACTGATAAACATCGGCAGTGATGCAAAACCTGGACCCACAGCTGCATAAGCTTTTAAATTCATAAGACCTGCAAACAATCCGGCAACCCCGGCTCCAATCATACAGGCGAACAGTGTTTTTTTCAGGCGTAAATGTACGCCATACAAAGCGGGTTCCGTAATGCCGAATACCCCTGAAATACCTGCGGACAAAGCAATTTGTTTGAACTTGGGATCTTTCGTTTTCAGCGAGACGGCAAATGCACCCGCGCCTTGGGCCATATTGGAAGCCAACATGGCAACCAGTACCAATGTTTCATATCCTGGTGAAGCCAGCGCAGCAAAAATAATAGGATAGAATACTTTGTGCATGCCGAACATGACGATTAGCGGCATCACGATAGACATCAATACGACTGTAAGCCAGCCGATTCGTTCCTGAATCCAGAATACACCGTTGGACATACCTAAGCCCAAATACGTACCTAGAGGTCCTAAGGCAATGAGAGAAACAGGTGCGACAATCAGAATGACGATTAATGGTTTTAGAAATATTTTCACAGGTCCGGGAGAGATTTTATCAGCAAATTTCTCAATATATGACATAAGCCATATGGTCAAAATAATAGGAATAACGGAGGTAGCGTATTGTACCGATGCTACGGGCAAGCCTGCAAATGTGACAGCTTTCTCACCTCCTAGCAAACTGATTAAGTTCGGATGAAGTAGCACACCCCCTAGGAGTACGGATACGAATGGATTAGTCTTGAATTTCTGCGCGCTGGAGAAAGCCAGCAGCATAGGCAGAAAATAAAATGCCGCATCCGAGATTACACTTAGGATCATATACGTTTGGCTTTCCTTGCTCATGATTCCGGTTACTGTGCATAGCAAGAGCAGTGCTTTTAACATCCCTGATGCAGCAATGGCCGGAATAATGGGCTGGAAAATACCTGCAATCATGCTCGCAAAACTATTGAACAATCCCTTAAAGCTTCGATCCATCTTCACTTTTTCGGCTTCATCGGAAGACGATTGATTCGGGTCCAGCAATTTGACTAGCTCATTGTAGACATAGCCTACATCATTTCCTATAATGACCTGATATTGTCCACCGCTATTCACGGCTCCCATAACTCCGTCCAAAGCTTTAATTTCATCTGTTTGTGCCAATTCCGGCTTACGAAGCGTCATCCGTAATCGAGTAGAGCAATGAATAACACTGTTAATATTATCGTTCCCGCCCACTTTGTTAAAAATGGCTTGTGCGATATCTTTGTAATTCATGAGTTACACCTACCTTCTTAAAATAAGGAACAAAAAAAGACCTAAAAAGGGTAGGGAAAAATATCCTACCCAATCTAGGTCTTGCCTGCCGAACAGTAACACGCCTTTATTGGATATTGTGCTATTTAGTTAATTAGAAGTCATAATTGATGGTGCATTGATGAATTGTTACATAGAAGCAACCCGGGTTTTAAGCGCTTACAATTAAAATATAGCACCGATTATCTACAGATGCAATACTTTTCGACAAAATTCTCTCTTTGTAAAAAGAAGTAAAAAGACCTCCATCGCAGCATGTAACTGCAATGGGGGCCTTATTTAAACCATATAACGATCATAGGACCGTCATCTGCTGTTGGTTGGATTAAGCGTTCAGCACTTTTTCAAACTTGGTTTTGTTCATACCGGAAATACGTTCTTCCCCGATCAAAGTCAATGGAACGGCACGAATGCCCATATCCCAAACCTCTTGAGCAAAAGCTTCATTGGTTTCAATGTTGCGTTCTTCGTACTCCACGCCTTTTTCACTCAAATAGCTTTTTACTTGACGGCAATGCGGGCAGTTTGTAGATGTGTATACAATTGCTTTTTCCATGAATATCACCTCATCATTTATTTTGTTACATCATATTTATTCAACCTTGCGAAGATCATTACAGGGCCAGTGCGCTGTGCTCCAAGCTTTCGATGTATTTCTCGCTGTCCATAGCAGCCATGCAGCCACTACCTGCTGCGGTAATTGCTTGTCTGTAGCGTGTATCCTGTACGTCGCCACAAGCGAACACGCCTGGCACGTTTGTTTCGGAAGTCCCCGGATTTACGACGATATAACCGTTCGCATCCGTTGTAATTTGCCCCTCGAGGAAGCCTGTATTCGGATGGTGACCAATCGCCACGAATACGCCGCTAACTGTAATGATCTCCTCTTCGCCTGTTGCATTATTCAGCACTTTCAAGCCAGTGACTCCGTTCTCGTCAGCGATCACTTCTACAGGAGTACGATTAAGCGCCCATTCAATTTTGTTGTTCGCACGAGCACGATCCTGCATAATTTTGGAGGCGCGCATTTCTTCACGACGATGCACCAACGTTACTTTGGAAGCAAAACGAGTCAGGAAATTGGCTTCTTCCAATGCAGAGTCTCCACCGCCGATGACAACAATTTCTTTGCCACGGAAAAAGAAGCCGTCGCATGTTGCGCAAGTGCTTACGCCACGTCCGATATTATCCTGTTCACCGGGAATACCCAGATATTTGGCAGTCGCCCCTGTGGAAATAATCAGTGTGTCGGTAACCAGTTCACCCAACCCTTCTACATCCAGTGTAAATGGACGAGCAGTTGTGTCTACCTTGTTTACCCAACCTGTGCGGAATTCAGCGCCAAAACGCTCTGCTTGCTTACGCATATTATCCATCAAATCGGGCCCCATGATTCCTTCAGGAAAACCTGGGAAATTTTCGACTTCCGTAGTCGTGGTTAATTGTCCGCCTGGCTGTGGTCCTTCGATCACCAGTGGGCTCATGTTAGCGCGTGCCAGATAAATTGCAGCGGTCAAACCGGCAGGGCCGGTACCTATAATAATGGACTTGTACATATCTTGGTTCCTCCTAAAATATCATAAGTATTATATAACGAGTTTTCGGTACCGGGCGCTGGGCAGCTGCATATACTCTAAAAGTAATTCCACCAGAAGCTTATCCCAAAATGTGGACACCCGGATATTGCAAAAACGAATCACTTGTTTTGTAGGTTCTTATGACTTAGACTGATTCTAAATCCTAATTTCATTATGCGGAAATAGCTGTAAACAGTCAAATGAAGTTTTCATGAAGCGAAGCTTAAAGATAAATTAGGTATGGAGGGATTATCCCGATTATGAATGACGTTTTTGTAGGTAGCTTTATTTCTGCCCTGTCCACTGGACTCGGCGCCGTGCCCATACTATTTATGCGTAAAATCACGCATCGGCTTCGCGATGTTTTGTTGGCTTATGCCGCAGGAATTATGACCTCTGCATCCGTGTATAACCTCATTCCCGAAGCGATCCAGCATTCCAATTGGTTCGTGCTGACTGCGGGAATCCTGCTCGGCTGTCTCGTATTACTGGTGATGGAAATGTACATTCCCCATGCGGATTTGGAGGACCCCGACTCCAAGACCTTTCATCTGGAGTCCAAATCTTTTCTCATTATCGCAGCTATTACATTGCACAATTTGCCAGAAGGGCTTTCCGTGGGAGTCAGCTATGCAAGTGAGACTCACAATCTCGGCAATCTGATCGCCTTCTCTATCGGCCTGCAAAATGCCCCGGAAGGCTTTATCGTAGCACTATTCCTTGTGAATCAAAACATCGGCCGTTTCAAGGCATTGGGCATTGCTACCCTCACTGGAGCCGTGGAAATCATAACGAGTCTGATCGGCTTTTATTTGAGCAGCTGGGTGAACGGACTGGTACCTTATGGGCTTGCTTTTGCCGCTGGAGCCATGATGTTTATCGTCTACAAGGAACTGATTCCCGAGAGTCACGGGGATGGCAATCAGCGGATCGCCACATTCTCTTTTATTCTCGGCTTAATTACGATGATTGGGCTAACCGAATGGCTATAGCCGAGCAACACAAAAAGGCTGCCTTCTGCCTGTAATCCAGACAGATAAGCAGCCTTTTTGGCATGTTCAAATAGAGATACCTCATTTTTTTTGGTTCATGGAGCGCAGTGCTTCACGGTACTGCTCGTCCTCACTTTTGTGAGTCTCCTTCTCTCCATTGGATATTTGGGAACGTCCATCCTTTTCTTCGTCTTTTCCAGCAAAACCACGTAAAGCCGCACGATAATCCTGATCTCCGTAAGCATCTTTGAGGTTCTCGCGATCCTTTTCTACCTTCTTATCCGTCTGGATATCAGGCACCTTATGTTGTTCCTGCGCATGATGTTCTTCGACGTCGAGATTTTTATGCTGCATCTCTCGCGTATGATCTGTCAATTCACGCACCTCAGGTTCCACCTGCACAGGATAAGGACGTTTGCTTCTTTGCCGTGTATCCTCTTCGGTGGGGTGAGTCTTGGGAGAGGACTTGCGCGTCATCTTCGTATTAAATACCAGCAAAAAAATAAAGGCAACCGCAGCTACTACGATAAAAGCAATGGTCATCGGCGGCCTCCTATTCTCTTTCAGCGCTACGGTACCGTCCGGCTATCTCAGCGACCCGTTTGCCCAAAGAGCGACCTAGTGCAAGATCATCACCCGTTGGAAGATTAGGCGGTCCATTGGGGTCTGTCTCCACCGGACATGTTATCCCTACGCCGTAATAGGAGCCGTATAACGCATTTTCCGTAATATTAGCTGGCAGTCCTACAACAATCATGCCTTGATGAAGCATCGGAGTAATCAAATTCAGAAGTGTGGATTCTAATCCACCATGAACGGTAGCGGTTGTGCAAAACACAGCGCCGATTTTATCCACCAGCTTGCCCTGTGCCCACAGATACCCCAGCTTATCAATCCAGCTTTTCAGACCGCTACTAATGGTACCAAAATGGCCCGGGCAACCCCATATGATCGCGTCCACATTCACTAGCTCGTTCACATCGGCCTCGTTCACATGCTTTAGCAACACTTCCGTGTGCTCAAGGCGCGCGCCTTCTGCGATGGAGCGAGCGAGACGTTCGGTATGCTCATTTTCACTGTCATATACAATCATGATTCTGGTCGTCATTATGCGCATCATCCTTTGTCAGCAAAATCATCCTTTTCGCATGCGCTCTTAACCTTGCCCAAAATCCATCTGAATATTATGAATCGTTTGACGCATACTTTGAAAATCCAAGAACTAGGGAGGCATGTTACACATGAATTCACGCGCCATATTAGTCAACCTGCTAGTTATTATCATTATTCTGGCAGGAGGTGGAGCCGCCGCCTATTACTATAATCAATCCGCCAACTACATAAAAACCGATAATGCCCAAGTGAGCGGACAAGCGGTTACCGTTGCCTCTCCAAGCGCGGGCAAGCTCACAGGCTGGAATGCTGAAGTTGGTAAAACCTACACCGCTGGAAGCACGCTTGGGAATGTAGAAGGAGGCGGAAGTCGAATTAGCGTTACGATTCCAACCGATGGTACCATCGTGCAGCAATCTGCGGTCAATAACTCGATTGTTGGGGCAGGCACGCCTTTAGCGAAGGCTTTTGATCTAAACAATTTATGGATTACCGCCAATATAGACGAAACGGCTGTACAGGATCTTCAAGTAGGACAGACCGTAGATGTATATATTGATGCTTACCCGGATACGTCCCTGAGCGGTAAACTCGAAAAGATCGGCCTGGCGACCGCATCGACTTTTTCACTACTGCCCACTTCCAATACCACTGCCAACTATACCAAGGTAACACAGGTCGTGCCTGTCAACATTTCCATTCAAGGTTACAAGGGGCTGGGTATTATCCCGGGAATGAGTGCGACCATCAGAGTTCACAAGTAGGAGGCTGTCATGGATCAAAAAATGTCCGTCGGACGTATTCTGTCCGTGCTGCTGCTAGGCGCCTTCATTTCTATTTTGAATCAAACGCTGCTTAACGTGGCCATTCCACACTTGATGAATGATTTCAATGTATCTGCAACGACCGTTCAATGGCTATCCACCGGATATATGCTAACCAACGGGATTTTGATTCCAATCACCGCTTTTCTGATTGAGTCATTCGGAACACGTGCGCTGTTCATATCCGCGATGGGGTTATTTACTGCCGGGTCTGTCGTCTGTGCTGCCAGTACCGGCTTTGCGCCTATGCTGGTTGGACGCGTTATCCAGGCCAGCGGAGCGGGCATCATCATGCCTGTGGTCATGAACGTGTTCCTGACTGTGTTTCCTCCGGAAAAACGGGGCGCTGCCATGGGTACCATGGGGATCGCCATGATGTTTGCCCCGGCGATTGGACCGACTTTATCTGGCTGGATTGTGGAGCATTACAGCTGGCGGCTGCTATTTTTACTCGTTATTCCGCTAGCGATCATTGATATTCTGTTCGCCATACGCTGGCTCAAAAATGTATCCAAGCTAACAAAACCGAACTTTGACCTGTTGGGAACCATCTTTTCCACCCTTGGTTTTGGCTTTCTGCTGTATGGCTTTAGTTCAGCTGGAGACAAAGGCTGGAGTAGCAATACGGTAATACTTACACTCGCTGCCGGGATTGTGTTTATTGTAATGTTTATCGTACGTGAGCTGAACATGATACAACCGATGCTGGAGTTCCGTGTGTTTAAATATGATATTTTCACTGTATCGACCTTAGTCGGGGCTACCGTCAACATGACAATGTTCGGCGGGATGCTGCTGCTGCCGATCTATTTGCAAAATATACGCGGCTTTACACCGCTGCAATCCGGTCTGCTGCTGTTGCCGGGTGCACTGCTGATGGGTGTGATGTCACCGATATCAGGGGCAGTATTTGACCGTATCGGCGCGAGGCCGTTGGCGATCATTGGACTGATCATTACGGCAGTCACGACATGGGAATTCAGTCTGCTGACCGATGCCACCACCTACGGACATATTATGATCATCTATACGATTCGCAGCTTCGGAATGTCATTGCTGATGATGTCCGTCCAGACGGAAGGGCTAAACCAGCTACCTGCCCATCTCGGTAGCCACGGTACAGCCATGTCCAACACAGTACGGCAAATCGCTGGGTCTATCGGTACCGCTTGGCTCATTACTGTAATGAGCAGCCGGACCACGATTCATGTAGCGGATTATGCGAATGTCGCTACCACCGCCAATGTTCCTTTAACCGAAGGAGTAGCACAGTTGGGACAAACCCTCGCGCAAACAGCGGGCGTTTCAACAGAAAGTGGTTCAGCGTTGGCGCTACAACAGGTGTACCGCAGTGCCGTTACGGAATCGACGATCCATGGCATTAATGATGCCTTCATCATTGCTACAGGGATTGCACTTGCAGGGCTATTGTTTTCCTTGTTCTTGCGACGGTCTACACCGCGACGAAGATAGACGTACAGCGTTAGCGAACTAGAGGTATGAGATGAACTTGCCTTTCAGACAGATAGGCCGGCACTGCAAAAGAAGGAGCATTCATCCCCCTGGATTTTAAGAGGTATGAATGCTCCTTCCTGTTTGTCATCTTGTAATTATTAGTCCTATGACCGCAATAAGCGCAGGCCATTCAAAATGACAAGTAATGTGCTGCCTTCATGCCCAATAACCCCAAATGGCAGGGCTATATCTTGCACAAAGTTGCTGATCACAAGCAGCAAAATGACACTTACCGCGAAGATCATATTTTGTTTGACCACCCGCTGCGCCTTGCGCGCCAGTGCTATCGTCGGAGCAATCTCCTCGATTCCATCGTTCATCAGTACCACGTCAGCGACCTCTAGCGCTGCTCCGCTGCCATGCATCCCCATGCCTAGTCCTACGGTTGCCGCAGTCAACGCTGGAGCGTCATTCACACCGTCGCCGACCATGACGACATGCCCGTACTGCTCCCGCAGCATGCGAATATGGCTGACTTTGTCCTCCGGCATTAAGCCAGCATATACGGCGTCGACTCCGGCCTGCTCCGCGATCACAGCAGCCGTTTCCGGGCGGTCTCCGGTCAGCATGACGACCCAGATCCCCTGCGCTTGCAGGCGTTTCACGGACTCTTGGGCCTGCGGACGCAGCTCGTCGCGTAGTGCCAGCATCCCGGCAATCCGATCATCCGCGAGGATAATGGATACGGTTTTGCCCTCAGCTTCCAGCCGGGCCCGACTCTCCATCCACTGTGGCTCTGCCAGAGGACTAGGTCCATCCAGTACATTTGTACGACCGATTTTCCACTTCACCCCGCCTATGATGCCTTCCATCCCCCATCCGGTGAGTGCCTGCACTTGCTCGGTTGGGAGCAGCTCTCTCTGTCCCCATTCAGCTTCGGCTTTGGCTACAATCGCTCGCGCCAGCGGATGCAAAGAATAACTTTCGATTGTAGCGACAATGTGCAATAGCTCATCGGCATCGTATTCTGCGGCGGTAATCCAATCCGTGACGACAGGTGACCCCATCGTTAACGTGCCTGTTTTGTCAAAAGCAACAACAGAAGTCAATGCCATATTCTCCACATGTGCGCCACCTTTGAACAGGATGCCCCGCCGGGCACGGTTGGAAATGGCCGATAGCATCACTGGCATAATGGATGACACGAGCGCACAGGGTGAGGCCACGACGAGGAACACCATAGCCTTGTAGAACGCTGCTGCCCACGTCCAGCCTAATGCTATGGGTGCACCGGCAATGACGATCAGCGTGACAGCAACAACAATTCGAGCGTACACCGATTCAAACGTTTTAATAAACCGCTGGGAATCAGGAACTTCAGTCTGAGCCTCTTCCACCATACGAATGATTTTTGAAAATAAAGTGTCCTCCGAGGACTGACTAACCTCTACATATAGCACGCCTTCTCCATTAATGGTGCCGGCATATACTTCGTCACCTTCCACCTTATTTACCGGAACAGATTCCCCGGTAATAGATGCCTGATTCACTGCCGAAACGCCCTTGGAGATTCGCCCGTCCGCCGGAATCAGTTCGCCCGGCTTCACCAGCAGCAGGTCGCCTGGCAACAGCTGCTCAATGCCGACCGTTTCCGTCCCCTCGCGAGACAAGCGCAAAGCCGTTTCCGGCTTCAACGCCATGAGCTCAGAAATATCCTTACTACTACGCTCGGTGGTATAGCTCTCCAGCGCACCGCTGAGTGCAAAAATAAAGATCAGCATGGCTCCTTCATTCCAATAGCCAATGGCCGCAGCTCCTAGGGAGGCAGCGATCATGAGCAGATTAACATCCAGATCATGTTCTCGGATCAGTGTTTCGATCCCTTCTCTGGCTTTGGACCAGCCCCCAAGGGCGTAAGACACCACATACAGAATGACCGATAGCCATTGCCACCAATGTGAAATCCCCCATGCCATTAGCATCAGCAATCCACTACCTAGAGCAGCTTGCATCTCCTTGTTTTTCAGCATGCTTTTAAGCTGAAATTGCGGCTTGCGATTCGGACCGGGTCGTCCGCTGCCACTGTTTTTTGAAAGGGTTCGGTTAGAGGAAGACAATGTATCTTGTAATCGTTGAGCAGCTTGCATCATGTCACGTTCCTTTCATATTTTGTTCCTTGTACTAGCATCTCATTGAGAATGATATCCATTGTTAAGTGCCTTAAAATAGCACATGCTGCTTCGGGAAGCCCGAAGCAGCATGTTTGGCAATGAGAATGATAATCATTTTTGCATCTATACAATTATTTTGGTTTAGAGAAACTTTTGTTTTATTATATACCTTTTCTTTTCCACTTGTAAACCAGTAATGGCCTAAATAAAAAAAGATACCCGCGCAAACACCGCAGGTATCCTCCATATTTAAAGCATCCTATTCAGGATTTGCAAAATTCGATTCCAGTCGCTCCAAAGTGCAATATATAGACGAACTAGACCATTTCGATCTATATATTGTTCATTGAAAGTCGCTTATTGGATTTTTTGCAAAATCCTCTATTACATGAATTCGGGTTATCTTCAGGCTAAAGGAAACTTCCACGCATGGTTGTGTGCAGTTCCTAAAGTGTGCTGACGATCTGCGGGCTGTTGCAGTTCCAAACGTGCAGCCGCAAGGCGTGCAGCGGGAACTGCTGTGTCCGGGCAAATGACCCCCGTCAGCTCATTCTCCCAGATCGAAATCCCATCCAGAGACTGGTGAATTTCATCTATTGCTACCCATAAAGGAAGCTCGGGCTTTACACGCCGAACAGCTTCCATTATGCATTTTATCGTATCACTAGTATTCTCATGACCATTGACATCGGATGGAATCAACTGATCCTCAGCCCTAATGCCATCGGATGAAGTTGGTATGACTTCTAAAATGACCGTATCGGCAAAGCGTGCCAGATCTGCAGCTTGAGCCACCTGCTTGATCTGTCGCGCGCCCACTTCGGACATGTTATTGGGGTTGGCTGACTCCCCCGACCGTGCGGCTGGCCTGTTCCCTGTTTGGCTTACGTTAGGCACCAAAGACGGATCAACTGTCAAAAGTACGCCTACCCGATATGGAATGCACCGAAGACGTTCGCATAAGGTCTGCTCCGCAACGCCGTCAATCCAGTCTCGGGTTGCCCGGAATTCGTCCACGTCAGCCGGATTGCGCACCATAATCTCCAGCTTGGGTTCTCCCCCCTGCCGCACGCTCCGTAACGCCGCACGCAGTAATGCCTCCAACTGCATATCTTGCAGGCTTCCAAGACCCACTGCATTGTTCTGCTCAATTAGGGCTATAGTGAGTGGTGATCCGTTCAAAGACTCGAATAAGCCTTCATATTCTGTTTCCAGCAAACTGATAATTCGGCGGGACAAATGCTCACACAATCCAGGCAGGCCAGATGCCTGGTTAAAGGTTTTGTACGTGTCAGATGCACGAGAACCGGGAATAAGGATGGGATCGGGCTCCCCATCAGGGGCATGAATCATCTGTCCAGACTCAGCTACGTCCAGATAGGCATAGCATAATTCCCCCACGCGGCCAGATGCCTGTGACAAGGGACCATGCAGAAGACTATAACCGTCAAAACTGCCTATTTCTGATGCTGTCTCTGTACTGATGCGACTCAAACTTGCAGGAGCATCGGCATAAATCCGTATGGAGGTGCGCCTGTATTCATCGCTCCATTTTAGGAGTGTGCCCATTGCTTGCCCAATATCGTTGTCGTGATTCAGCATCGTTTTCCCAAGTAATTCCGGATTCGCAGCCATCAAAGCCTCCGCTCGACTGATTACGCCCTGCTCAGCTAAACCAACCAGCCAGCCCAACGGATCTTCCTCCTGCGTAGCAGATACTTCATGGCTGCCTGCCCTTAGCGTCTCCATAGCCAACCTCTGTGCAGCAGCCTCCGTACCCGACTCTGGAACTTTGAGATCCCGGCTGTTTTTGCCACCCAACAGCTCTGCGAATACATGCATCAGTTTAGCCTCCATGCTATTAATCCATCCTTTCTTCCGTCAGCAAGTTGGCACACACGAATTCGAGTACCCCTCCAAACAAAGAAAACGCTTACTCATTATGGAGCAACCGAATCTTACATGGGCCTTACCTGTAAAGCCCCTACCTTAACGTATTAGGCACGCCACACATTTATACATCTGGGCACAACCACCCTACATCCCAAAATAAATCTCTATACTGCTGGCACAAGACCACTCGAAAAAGGAACCTATAAAATAAACACCCCCGGTCTTCACAGGATGCCTATACATCCAATGCTAACCCAGGGGTGTTTATTTTTATTCGTAAGAACGAACCTTCAATACACGCATCACATTCAATACGGCTAGCAATGTTACACCTACATCGGAAAATACAGCCTCCCACATAGTAGCAATACCGAATGCTCCCAGCGTAAGAAACACAGCTTTGACGCCTAGCGCAAATATAATGTTTTGCCATACGATACGACGTGTGCGCTTAGCGATATGGATCGCCGTAACTAGCCTTGAAGGCTCGTCGTTCATGATTACGATATCTGCCGCCTCAATCGCAGCATCCGATCCCAAACCGCCCATCGCTACACCGACATCTGCCAGTGCCAGTACGGGTGTATCATTAATCCCATCGCCTACGAACAAAATTTTGTCGCTCGTTTTTTTACTTGCAGACAACTGCTCGATGGCTTCAGCTTTGTGCTGAGGTAACAGCTCTGCCCGTACTTCATCCAAACCCAGCTGTCGTCCTACAGCCTCGGCAACTGTCCGATTGTCACCCGTCAGCATGATGGTTTTCACCACACCCAACTTTTTCAGTGAAGCAACCGTTTGGGCTGCGTCTTCCTTAACCTCATCTGAAATCAGAATGCACCCAGCATACGTTCCGTCTACAGCCACATGTACGACCGTTCCTTCATCCAGCGTCCCTGCTTGCTGCGCCGCGTTAAAAGCCACATGCTCCCGCTCCATCAGCTTGGCGTTCCCGGCCGATACCAGACGACCATCTATTTGTGCCTGAATCCCGTGACCCGATATTTCACTATATTGCTGAACCCGTTCTGCTCTGAGCTCTTTACCGTAGGATTCACGCAAAGACGCAGCAATAGGGTGTGTGGAATGCAGCTCCGCCAAAGCGGCGGTTTCGAGCAAGCTTTCGTTTGTAAAATCTCCGGCAGGATAAATCCCTGTTACACGGAAAACACCTTTGGTGAGTGTGCCCGTTTTATCGAAAACAGCGTATTTCACATGATTCAGAGCTTCAAGATAGTTCCCGCCCTTGATCAGAATACCTGAACGGGAGGCTGCCCCGATTCCCCCAAAGAAGCCCAGTGGAATGGATACTACCAGCGCACAAGGACAAGAAATAACGAGGAAAACAAGCGCACGGTATACCCAATCTGCAAATTGTGCACCTGGCACAACAAGCGGTGGAACAACCGCCAACAACAGCGCTACAATAACCACTACTGGAGTATAGTATCTGGAAAATTTCGTGATAAACTTTTCAGTCGGCGCTTTTTTGGCACTCGCATTTTGCACTAATTCCAAAATTTTAGAGACCGCGGATTCACTAAATTCTTTGCTAACCTCTACCGTTAGAAGTCCGTTCGTATTGATAAACCCACTCAACACACTGCTTCCCGGCTCTACAGTACGAGGCACCGATTCACCAGTCAACGCAGAGGTATCCACATGCGATTTACCATCTATAACCTTACCATCCAGCGGGATCTTCTCGCCCGGCTTAATTACAATCAAATCCCCAATGCGAACGTCTTCTGGGGACACTCTCCGTACGGACTCAGCCGTCTTCAGGTTGGCATAGTCCGGTCTAATATCCATCAGATCACTGATGGACTTACGTGAACGGTTAACTGCAATGCCTTGAAACAGCTCTCCGATTTGATAAAAGAACATGACAGCTACGCCTTCCGGGTATTCCCCAATCGCAAATGCACCCACAGTAGCCAGCGTCATCAGGAAGTATTCGTCAAAGGCCATTCCACGCACCAGGCTGCGCGCAGCCTGCAAGACAACATCACCGCCAACGATGATATATGCCAGTAAAAATAGGGCCAGCTTGCCTACACCTTCGACAGGTAACCACCAGGCAACAGCCGCAACGACCGCACCAATAGCCAAACGCGCAATCATGCGGCGCATACCGTCCGTACCGTGATCATGCGTATGTCCAGCGTGGCCATCATCTCCATGCGAATGTGAATGAGCGTGGGTGGCTTCACCATGTTCGTGCTCTGCATGGTGGTTGTGATGCTCGTGTCCATGATCGCCGTGGTTGTGTCCATCGTGCGTATGGGCTTGCTTGCCATGTGCTCCATGATGATGACCAGCGTGGCTGTGAGCCGCATGTTGCCCGACCTCGTGTGTATGCCCTTCACCTTCACCATCATGCTCATGACCGCATGCACAATCCTCTGTGCTGTCTGACTGTACTGCACCAGCATTGCTTCGGCTGTCTTCACGCAGGCGTCCACGAGCATTTTTTACAACCATTCGAACATGCGGCTCGAGTCTGTGAACCTTCCGTTCAGTCTGGCGAAAAACCTCTTCTTTTTGATCCGAACTTGTGGTCATCGTCAACGTTTTCGTAACAAAATTGACCGAGCAATCCAGGACCCCTTCTATTTTACTGACTCCATTTTCAATCTTTAGAGCACAGTTGGCGCAATCCAAACCTTCCAAAATCCATTCATGCCGTTCCGTTCTTTTTAGAGCATCCATAATCCATCGGCCTCCAATTAACTATATATGAGCAACTGTTCATATATTATTTGTTAAGGCCATTATATTCAGGATCAGGGTCAAAAGTCAATGACTCTAGCCCCTTTTTAACAAAAAAATCGACTTCAACGGACAAACGCCAAAAGAGCGCCAATCACTTGGCGCCCTACTGTTGTTTTATTCCAAAAAATCATTGATGTGATATGTGCTGATGGGTTTGCAAAAAGATCTGCTCCACATGATTATCATCCAGTGAATAAAACACCGTCTTGCCTTCCTTGCGTCGTTTGACAATACGCAGGTTGCGCAAATAGCGAAGCTGGTGGGATACCGCAGATTGTCCCATGTTCAACACCTGGGTCAGATCATGAACACACAATTCTTTTTGTGCCAGGGCATAAATCAGCTTAATCCGTGTCGGGTCACCCAGTGCTTTAAACAGCTCCGACATTTTGTATGCGATGGAATCCTCGACAAGGGAAGATTTTATGCGCTCGATTTCCTGATCTGAACCGTGACAAGCCGGCTCGCAATCCAAAGCTTCCGTTTCAGAATTCATCCTTTTCACCCCGTGTATTTCGACTTGATGCTTCTATTATAGCAAATTCGTAGAGTTTACGAATAGCTTATATTACAGCTTGCCCTGTAACAGAAAACTTCCAAGTTTCAATGCTTGCCTAACACTATAGCTTTACACGACATAAAGCTTAATTCAACGTCTTTAATACTTCATCACTGTAAGGAATAATTTCTTCTATTTGTTGATCACGTAACTTCACCGCAAACGCTGGATCAACCAACAAAGCACGCCCAACCGCAACCAGATCAGCTTCCTCTCGTTCTACTTGCCCCACGAGTTGTTCTAATCTTGCCTCTACACTACTGGATTGATCGGTTTGACGATTATTATTTTTTTCCAAATCACTCAAAAAGGCCTTCTCCAAACCAATCGAGCCCACAGTAATCACTGGCTTGCCTGTTATCTTTTTGGTCCAAGCTGCCAGGTTTAGATCAGACCCTTCAAATTCCGGTTCCCAAAAACGGCGGCTTGAGCAATGGAATATATCCACCCCGGCCTTCACTAATGGAGTGAGAAACTGTTCAAGTTCCTGTGGTGTCTGTGCCAACTTTTCTTCATAGTGATACATCTTCCACTGGGAGAATCGCAGTACAATTGGGAAGTTCGGCCCCACTGCACGACGGCAAGCCTCAATGACCTCCACCGCAAACCGAGTACGCTGGACCAAATTGCCTCCGTATTGATCGGTACGCTTATTCGTTTTGTCCCAGAAAAATTGATCGATTAAATAGCCGTGTGCTCCATGAAGCTCAATACCGTCAAACCCCACTCGCTGGGCATCGGCAGCGGCCTGAGCATAAGCGGAGATAATATCCGCAATCTCAGCCTCCGTCAATGGCTCGACTACCTTTTCACCAGCGGGAGAAATACCGGACGGACCGACAGGCAATGCCTCGGGATTCGGTTGATTATCTGCACCTATTTTACGGGCCGTACCCACATGCCAGAGCTGCGGTATAATCTTGCCACCTACCGCATGAACCTCCTCAACTACCTTGGCCCATCCCTCTAATCCCTCTCCATAAAAATTAGGAATGCTTGTGTGCTCCACAGCTGCAGGATGATTAATAGCAGTGCCCTCCGTAATAATCAATCCAACTGCATTTTCCGCACGGCGACGATAATACGCGGCCACTTCAGGCCCTGGAATACCTTGAGGAGAAAAATTCCGTGTCATAGGCGCCATAACAATCCGATTGGGAAGAGATAAATTACCTGCCTTAAAAGGTTTAAACAGTAATTCTGTGTTCATTAATTTTTCCTCCGCTCTCCACTAGTATTATCGTTTTCACTCTACTGTTATACAATTCCATTTTACACATATGTAAACTTGAGTTCAAGAAGCCACAGTTTTATTTTTAATAAGCTACACAAAAAAAGAAGAAGCGGCTCTAAGTCCGCTTCTTCTTTCCTAATTCGTTTGTACTTGAGTGATTTTGCAAAAATCCTGACTTATTAGTGTGCTACCATGTTGTATTCCATAATCCATACAGAACCACCAACAATGGTCAACAGGATAACTACCCCGAAAATCAAAGTCATGACATTCCAGCGTGGTCCATTGCTTTCACGAATGTGCATGAAGAAGAAAAGCTGAACCAGAAATTGCAGCACTGCCGCGGCTAAAATAACAACCATGGTCGAAGTGCGGCTCAACATATGATTCATAACCACACCGAGAGGAATGATGGTCAGTACGATGGACAGAATAAACCCGATAACATAGGATTTCACTGAACCGTGAGAATCATCATGACCATGCGAACCCGCTCCTGTTTGATGCTGTGCCATCTACATCACCCCCATCAAATAGACGACTGTCAGCAAGAAGATCCAGACAGCGTCCAAAAAGTGCCAGTACAAGCTCAATGCCGAAACTTTGCCCTTCGTCTCTGGTGTAAGCCCGCGTTTCTTCAACTGGAACATGAGTCCAATCATCCAAACCAGACCTAACGAAACGTGAAGTCCATGCGTTCCGACTAAAGTGAAGAATGCCGACAGGAACGCGCTGGTTCCAAAATTGGCTCCTTCGTGTACCAACTCAACAAACTCGTAAACCTCAAAACCGATAAAACCAAGACCTAGGATCGCCGTCACGATTAACCAGTTAATTAATCCCTTCATGCTTCCTTTGTTCATGGCCAACACAGCCAGACCACTTGTGAAGCTGCTCGTGAGCAAGAGGAACGTTTCAATAATAACGCCCGTCATGTTAAACAGCTCTGCGCCACCCGGTCCTCCGGCTGTGTTGTTCCGAAGGACGACGAAGGTTGCGAACAAGGTACTGAACAGGATTACGTCCGTTACGAGGAAGATCCAAAAACCAAGCATCTTCAATTCTTGCGGATCGTGATGCCCGTGGTCATGATCATGGCTTTGGTGTGCTGCTGCTTGTGCCATTATACAGACCCCCTTATTGCCGCTTCCGTGCGTTTTACTTCATCCGCAGGGATATAGTAGTCGCCATCATAGGAGAAGAACGAACGGCAAATCATACAAATTGCCACACCGATCAACCCTGGAATATAGAAGAACGACCATCCGAATACGAACCCGAAACCTGCAATGAAAAAGAATACCGACATAATGAATGGAATCGCCGAGTTCTTCGGCATATGAATCGCTTCAATTGGCGGTTGCTTTCTGAAAATACCTTTTGCACGTTTATCTTTTTCTGCCCACCAGTCATCACGTTCTTCTACTTGTGGAATGGTAGCAAAATTGTACTCCGGTGCAGGTGAAGGAATCGACCATTCCAACGTATGGCCACCCCAAGGGTCGCCTGTTGTATCCTTCAGCTTGCGGTAATTCTTGATGCCCAGAAGAATTTGAAGAACCTGGAACAAGAAACCAATACCCATCAGGAATGCCCCAACGGTCGAAACGAGGTTAAGCGGCTGCCAGCCGGTATCCCAGCCATAAGTGCTCAGACGACGCGTCATACCCATCAGACCCAGAGAATATTGTGGAATAAAACATACATAGAAACCGATGTTCCAGAACCAGAAAGCCCATTTACCAGGCGTTTCAGGTAATGTGAAACCGAACATTTTAGGCCACCAATAGTACAGACCTGCCAAGTAACCGAACACTACACCACCAATCAGAGCGGAGTGAAAGTGAGCGATCAGGAAGTAACTGTTATGGAACTGGAAGTCAGCAGGCGCTACAGACAACATGACGCCCGTCAAACCAGCAATCAAGAAGTTAGGAATAAAAGCAATTGACCACATCATAGGGGTCTTGAATGTAATCTTACCCCGATACATCGTGAACAACCAGTTAAATACTTTAACCCCTGTTGGTATTGCGATAACCATCGTCGAAATCGCAAAGAATGCATTAACATCTGCGCCTGATCCCATCGTGAAGAAGTGATGCGCCCAGGTGAAGAAGGACAAGATCGCAATAATGAACATGGCGTAAACCATGGACTTGTATCCAAACAATTTCTTTTTGGAGAATACACTGATGACCTCGGAATAAATACCGAAAGCCGGCAAAACTACAATGTATACCTCAGGGTGACCCCACATCCAGATCAAGTTGATATACATCATCGGATTACCGCCGAAATCAAGCGTAAAGAAGTGTCCTCCTCCAAAGCGGTCAAGGAATAGCAAGGCTAAAGTAACCGTCAGAATTGGAAACGCGAAAATGATAATAACACATGATGAAAATACGGACCACGTAAAGACAGGAATCTTCATCCAAGTCATACCAGGTGCACGCATTTTAATGATAGTAACAATAAAGTTGATCCCTGTAGCCAATGAACCTATACCCGAAATCTGAATACCCCAGATATAGAAGTTCTGACCAACGCCGGGACTAAATTGCATTTCTGAAAGCGGTGGATAACTCAACCAACCTGCATCTGGCGAACCGCCGATAACGAAGGACAGGTTGAACAACATCGCTCCCATAAAGAAAAGCCAGAAGCTCAATGCGTTCAGGAAAGGGAACGCAACGTCGCGCGCACCAATTTGAAGTGGTACGGCAATGTTAAACAAACCAAACATCAACGGCATCGCCATAAACAAGATCATGATCGTGCCATGTGTTGTGAAAATCTGGTTGTAATGCTCAGGATGCAGTAGTGTAACATCCGGTGTAGCAAGTTGAACACGCATCAATAATGCATCCACGCCTCCGCGGAATAACATCAAGATGGCCGCAAGAATATACATAATACCGACTTTTTTATGGTCAACGGTAGTCAACCAGTTTTTCCAAAGCCAGCCCCATTTTTTGAAATAAGTGAGCACAAACACGATCCCGATCGTTGCTAGTGCGATGGAAACGTCCGCTCCATAGATCATCGGGTCTCCAGTAACGAAGAAAGTGGATGCAAACTCTTTTATTTTGTCAAGCATTGGGGGCCTCCTTCCCTGTAATCATTTAATGGTGTCCGCTCATATTCATATGACTCATGTCCATTGCAGCTTCATCTTCTGTATCGGACTTGGAAGAACCTTCTGTGGATGTGTGTCCGCCATGTCCAGCATGCGGGTTAGAAGCACCATCCACTACATACTTGCTTACAATGTCTTGGAACAAGCCATCTGGAATTGAAGAATACTCATCAGGTTGGGACAAACCTGGTTTTGCAAGCGCCAAATAGCCGTCTTTCGTCAGCGGCTTAGACTGCTTCTTGATGTTAGCGACCCAGTTTTTGTACTCTTCATCCGACTGAACCTCTACATCAAAACGCATTTGTCCAAAATGCTCACCGCTAAAGTTTGCACCCGAACCAAAGTATGTTCCTTCGTGGTCGGCCTGCAAATGCAGTTTCATTGCCATGCCTGACATGGTGTAGATCTGACCGCCCAATTGCGGAATCCAGAACGAGTTCATCGGGGCGTCGGCAGTCAGTTCAAAACGGACTGGAACACCTTTAGGAATGTGAATTTCATTGACTGTAGCAATACCTTCTTCAGGGTACATAAAGAGCCATTTCCAGTCCAGTGAAGTCACTTGAATGGTTACTGGCTTTTGTGTACTTGCCAACGGCTTGGAAGGCTCCAGCAAGTAGGTATATCTCGCAGTTATAACCGCAAGAATGCAGATAACGATGATTGGAATAGCCCACCATACGGTCTCCAGCTTTTTGCTGTCATCCCAATGAGGTTGGTACTTGGCTTTGTTATCCGGTGCGTCGCGATATCGCCAAATGATGAAAAAAGTCAAAATCATGACCGGTACAATCAGCAGTGCAGCCATAGACGTTGAAAGAATGATCAGCTCTTTTTGTGCTTGCCCAATAGGTCCTTTTGGATCGAAAACAACGTATTTTCCGCCAGCATAAAAACACGTCCAAATGAGCAATGCTACCGTGAGCACGGTCAAAACCAACGCAATAATCGCTTTTGGTTTTTTGTTCATGTTGTTCCCCTCTCCTTAAATAATAAATTACTCAAAACTTACGAACTCCTGTAATGTTGCCCTTATATAAGATAGCAGAAAAGCGGCCACTTTTTTTATTGTTAACAGAATTGTCGATTATTTGTCCGTTTTTTGTGAAAAACATCTCTAAAAATAAAATTTCTCTTGCAAATTCAAAATTTCTTATTAATACAAAGATGACATAATAAAAACGTTATTTGTGTATCTTAAAGAAGTTATATTAAAGAAAAAAGGGGACTCCTTACAGTTATCATCCTACACTGCTCGAAGCCCCACATTGTTGTTTTCGGTATATATTGCTTTAAATCATTTTTAAATTGTATTAACTGCGGCCGTTTTCCTGGTCTTCCTTCTTGCGTGCAATGACAAATGATTTCCCAACTAGAAAAATAAAAATCCCGGCAACAACGCAGCCAATACCTGTCATTAAATATATATTTCGATCAGTTAAATTACCTATATCAAGCAAAATAAGGATAATTCCTGCAATACAGGCGATCCAAGCGATAACAGATACCGTGCGGCTCATTTGGTTATCATTTGATCCTGATTTCCTAACATTCGAAGCCATACCCTCCACTCCCTCTGGTTTAAAATGGTTTAAAACGCCCTCGTCAGGTATTTTTTTCAGTATGCACACTTCTTATTTTTTTATTCCTGCTGTCTCTACATACTTGAAACAACCTGCATTCATCTTGGTTATTATTACCCCAGAGGGCCTCCTATTCAAACAAAAGGGAGCAGAGACAGGCGTAAATCTGCTTTATTTTCAAAACATCTCTTCGTTTAACGTCTGGTCTCCAACCAGTTATTACTTACTACATTTCGATACCAATAGTAACTTTCCTTCGGGGTGCGGACCTGTGTGCGGAAATCGACATGAATCATGCCAAATCTCATATTATATCCCTCTGCCCACTCAAAATTGTCCATAAGTGACCATGCCATATATCCTTTGACATGAAGGCCGTCATGAATAGCCCGGTGTACCTGCACCAAATGCTGCTGCATATACGAAATCCGACGGTCATCCTGAACCTTGCCATTCACGACATCATCGTTGATGCAAGCCCCATTCTCTGTGATATAAATATCGAGGTTACCGTATTTTTGCAAATAATGCAGTACCTCGTACAGCCCACGCGACTCCACTGGCCAACCGATATCCGTTACAGGTAGCCCCATATTGATTTCTTCAGATTGAAGGAACCCGGCTTCAGGATTAAAACGATTAACTGACATAGCATAGTAATTGATACCGATCATATCAATAGGCTCGCCGATAATATCCATATCCCCATCCTGAATAGGCACGGTGGCTCCCTGCTCCGCAAACCAGTCTACCAAAAACTGAGGATACGAGCCTTGATAAATAGGTTGAAGAAACCAGTCACTGTGCAGGGAAATGGTGCGCGCACAAGCGGCTTTATCTTCCTCAGATGTGCTGTAAGGAACAGCCCAGGAGACATTGGGAGCGATACCGATCTGGCCACTGGTGCCCAGCTCACGGAAGCGGCGCACAGAAAGACCATGCGCAACTAGCAAATGATGTCCTACATCAATGGCTGCCTGAAGATTGGTCAGACCCGGGGCATGAACACCCAGCATATTGGATAAAAAGGCGATGCACCACGGTTCATTGAATGTTAGCCATTGGTGTATTTTACCGTGAAACTCGCGGAACATCGTTTCTGCAAACTGGACAAATGCTTGAATCGTGCGACGATTCTCCCAGCCTCCAGCATCCTGAAGCGCTTGAGGCAGATCCCAATGGTACAGTGTACAAAACGGTTCAATCCCATTTTCGTTCAACAAATCGACTACGCGATGATAATAGTCCAATCCTTCTTGATTGACTTCACCGTCACCATTGGGAAATATACGCGGCCAGGACACTGAAAAACGGTATGTACGAATGCCCAGCTCCTTCATTAGGCGGATATCTTCCTCGTAGCGATGATAGCTGTCACAAGCTACATTGCCGTTATCACCGTTGAATACTTTGCCAGGCGTATGGGCAAAGGTATCCCAGATCGACAAACCTCTCCCATCCTCCTCATAAGCTCCCTCGATTTGATAGGCTGCCGTCGCGGTCCCCCACATAAAGTCCTGCGGAAATTGAAAAATGGTCATAATGTCTCTTCCTCTCCTTTAATTATAATCGTATGTCCGTTCGTTATTTCCTGCTCTTTGGTAAAAATCCATGACAAAATGAATCCTCCGTACTCAGGATCAGGCAGAGCCTGACGAGCATCTGCGCTAAACGGATGTGCACTGCGAATCGTGCAGCTTCCTGCTGAGATGGATGTGGCCAGTTCAGCACGGACAAGCCGGGAACAGGACCATTCCATGCCAACCGTCATCCCGCCATGTCCCTTCAATCCACTGACCCGTCCCTTCGACCAGGCCGTTGGTAGGGCAGGCAGTAACGTCAGTTCTCCCGGACGGCTTTGTAGCAGCATTTCTGCGATCCCCGCCGTCGCACCAAAATTACCGTCGATCTGAAAAGGCGGGTGAGCGTCGAATAAATTAGGATAGGTCGATCGCGACAGCAACGTGCGAACATACCGATGTGCGGCATCGCCATCTTCCAGCCGAGCGTACAGGTTAATCAACCAGGCACAGCTCCATCCGGTGTGCCCACCACCGTGATCAAGCCGTCGACGCAGCGATATGCGGGCCGCCTCAGCCAGCTCCGGGGTATCACGGATGTGAATTTGTCGACCGGGGTACAACCCATATAGATGCGAGACATGCCGATGCCCAGGCTCCGCTTCCTCAAAATCGACAAACCATTCCTGTAACTGACCGTGACGGTCAATTTGATAGGGCATTAACCTGTCCCTTGTCTCCTCGCAGCGGTTGCGAAACTCATCGTCTAATTCCAGCAGGTCCGCAGCTTGAATGCAGTTACCCAACAGCTCCCGAATCAGCGTCATATCCATGGTGGAGCCAATAGATATACTGCATTCCTCGCCGTCCGGCGTTTTGAATTTATTTTCAGGTGATGTGGATGGGGATGTCACAAGCCAACCCTCCGGGCCTTCCACGAGCCAGTCCATGCAAAAGGCTGCCGCCCCCTTCATGAGTGGATAAGCTTGTTCTGCCAAATAGGCTGTATCCAGGGTAAACAGATAGCGCTCCCATAGATGGGCGGTCAGCCATACACCCCCAAGCGGCCAAAACGCCCAACTGGCATGGCCCCCTGAAGGTCCAGCGTATCTCCACACATCTACATTGTGATGAGCTGCCCACCCTTGAGCACCATAATGGATGGAGGCTACCCTCCGTCCCGTGCGGGCAACTTCTCCAATCATGTGCAGCAATGGTTCATGGCACTCGGCAAGATTGCATACCTCAGCGGGCCAATAGTTCATCTGAGCATTGATATTGGTTGTATAATTACTGTTCCATGGCGGCTGCACCCGGTCATTCCAGATGCCCTGAAGATTGGCAGGCTGACTCCCCGGACGCGAGCTGCCCATGAGCAAATAGCGGCCATACTGAAATAACAGCACCTCCAGCCCCGGGTCGTCCTGACCTTTCTGATAACGTTCTAATCGCAGATCGGTCGGTAGAACGGAGTCGTCGGTTAAAGTATCACCTCTCAGTTCTAATACAACGCGGTCAAACAGCTTTCGGTGATCCTGTTCATGGCGTTGCCGCACCTGCTCCCTTCCCAGCGAAATTGCTTCATCTAAAATGACTTGACATGCTTCTGCTGACTCCGTTGCATCACTATTCGGCATAGTGTGAAATCCCTGAAATCCGGTAGCTGCTGCCAAATACACCGTGATTTTATCCGCGCCTGAGATGATCAGTGCTCCATCAGCACCCTTCGTCAAGGTTCCTCCCTCGGGAATAACCCTCGCCTGAACTGCAAAAGCCATCCCCAAATCATTTTCATAAACAACAGACTGTGGATGATCGCTGTGATAATTAGATTCCACATGACTGGGCGCTCGTCCAGTCAACGTAATAAAGTCCCCGGACGGCTCCTCGGATAGAGCGTCCTCCTTATCGCTATCCCATTTGGATGAATCACCAAAATGTATATCCTCTCCAACCTCGTCTTCACAAGGATGGAGGGAAGTGATGCGCACGGATGCATGGATCTTCCCAAGCTTATTCGCAGTCAGTGACACCATCATGACTCCATCTGGCGCACTGGCGATAACTTCACGGGTATAGCAGACTCCAGCACTCTGAAAAGTGACCGCTGCCGTTCCGGTCAGCAAATCCAGTTCCCGTTCATAATGTGCAATTTCCCCTAGGCCCTCCTGCGTAATCCACAAATCTCCCAAAGGCTGATAGGCTTCCGTATCGCGACCTAGCATATTCGCATTAATCAGTTGTTCCGCTTCCTTGTATTTTCCATCTGCAATCAGCTTTCTGACAGGCTGCAAATATCGCAATGCATCATACTGAACGCCGTCTCTGGGAAATCCGGACCAGAGCGTATCCTCGTTTAATTGCAAATGCTCCTCTCTTATTCCGCCAAATACCATAGCTCCCAGCCTTCCGTTACCGACTGGCAATGCTTCTTCCCATACCTCAGCAGGCTGGCGATACCATAAACGCAGGGACTGTGGTCTTTCGCTTTTCGTCACATCAAACCCTCCCCTATCAAGATCAAACAGAGCGCTAATCCCGTATGGACCACAAGGACAAGCGCTCTGTCATTCCGGCATTCAAAATTTCGTTAAAGGCAGTCAGCTATTTAGAAGCCTTGCCACTCCATAACTCCACTCTGTCCTTCACCAGTTGCGTGTATTGCTGTTCCATTTGGACAGCTCCGGCGGCATCCAGTTCTTTAATCATGTTGTCGTATACCGTATCAAAATTGGAAGCCGGTGCTAAAATAGCTTCCGGTATACGTTTGCGGATAATGTCTGTCGTTTTTTTGAATGTAACGTTATAGCTGGATTCATTGTCTGTTGTCAGATTATAGGCTGCGCCCCAAGGCTTTACATCAAATTCTTTCTTGTCCGGGAACAGATCTTTCCACGTTTTTACGCCATACGCTTTAAGTGATTCTTTCTCCGGCTTCGAATAAGCCGCGATAATTTGTTCCGGGAATTTGGCAGTATAGTAGTTACCTGTAGGGTCCTTCACGCCGTCACCATAGTGTCCGCTGATGAGCGTGTACAAATCTATACCCGTAGATTTATTGAAGTTGGTTGTATTGTTCGTTTTTTGCTCCAGTACATCAGCAGGAATGACACGTTTGCCGTCTTTAATTTCATAATGCTTGCCTTCGATCCCCCAGTTCACTAGCACCTGTCCTTCATCGGAAGCTAAATAATCAAGGAATTTAATAGCCCGCACCGGGTCCTTGCAATTCTCTGTAATACCTACTCCATAACCGGACGTGAAGCCCGTATCCTGAAAGGAACGATCCTTGTATTCCTCCGAAAGTGTAACTGGAAAATGCGCGTAGCTGGATTCGGATTTACCTGACGCTTTTAACGCATTTTCGGCATCCTGATAACCCCACTCCTGGTCGATCAGACCGAGGACACGGCCGCTGGCAATTTTGGATTTGTATTGATCACTTTTTTGCACAAATGAATCTTTATCGAGCAGTCCTTCATTGTACATGTGGTTCAACCAACGGAAATATTCCTTTTCTTCCGGACGTTTGTAATGAAGCTTCGCTTCAAATGTTTTGGGATCAATAAAATATTCACCATCATCCGGCGCTCCAGTCGTCTGGAAGGCAGGATTCGTTACGGTAATCATAATTCTCCAGTCGTCTGCATCCAACGTAAGTGGGATCGTTTTTTTGCCATTGATCGTCGGATGTTTGGCTGCATAGGTTTTGAGTACGTTTTCATAATCCTGTAGCGTTCTTACCTTTGGATATCCTAGCTCCTTGAGCACCTTATGCTGAATTTCAAATCCCCCCGTCGCGTCAAAACTCTCCTGTCCCACACCTGCATACGTAGGAAGGACATAGATGGATTGATCTTTATTACTGTATTTCAAACGATCCATATAGGGTCCATATAGCTTTTTGAGATTGGGTGCATGATCGTTGATCAGATCTGTCAGATCAATCATAGCCCCCGCATCCACAAGCTTGTTAATATTCGCTTTAGGAGAAACCAAGTCCGGGTATTCTCCACTTGCTGCCATCAAAGCAATTCGGTCATCTCCACCTCCACCGCTGACATCAAATTCCGCATTCAAGGTTACACCTGTTTTTTTGGTGATTTCCTTGCCTATTTCATCCTTCATTCCGTTCCATTGTGGGCTTGTATCTGCTCCGAAGAAGCTAAACGTAATCGGGTCTGTGCCGCTGGATGTGCCTTCCTTCGCTGCTTTATCGCTTCCCCCACAACCTGCGAGTGCGGTAAGGGACACCGCGAGCAAGGGAATCAGTGCAAATCTGGACCAGTGTTTTTTCATGTATAAATCCTCCTATATTCCTATGATGACTTCTCCTGCAAATAACTGCTATTTCACTACCGGAATCCCGGTTTTTATGATTTCACTGCCCCCAGTGTCATACCACCTACAAAATACTTTTGCAGGAACGGATATACCATCAGAATGGGAAGTGTAACCGTAATTGTAATTGCCATTTTTATCGACTCTGGTGAAATTTGAGCCATTTGCTTAGCCATATCGTTACTATTCGTCATACTGGAGCCACCTTGCTGCGTACTTTGCAGTATCTTCATCAGCTCATACTGCAGCGTCGTCCATTGCGGCGCCCCACCATTATACAAATACGTATCAAACCAAGCATTCCACTGGCCTACTGCCAGAAAAAGAGCAATTGTTGCCAATACTGGTTTGCATAGCGGCAAAATAATTCTCCAGTAAATCGTAAAATCATTCGCCCCATCGAGTTTGGCAGACTCCTGCAACGCATATGGCAAACCGTCCATAAAGGAACGAATAACAAACACGTTAAAAGCGCTAATTAAGCCTGGAAAAATGTACACCCAAAACGAACCCAGCAGATGCAGATCACGCATCAAAATAAACACGGGCACCATCCCGCCAGAAAAATACATCGTCAACGCCAAAAACGTAGAAATAAACTTACGAGCGCGAAACTCGACCCGACTCAATGTAAAAGCAAGCATAGACGCGCAAATCAATCCGAGTACTGTTCCGACCAAAGTACGAAGAATAGATATTTGCAGTCCCTGAAGAAGGCCATCGTACTGGAAAATCGTTTTGTAATTTTCGAGCGTAAATTGGCGGGGCCATATATAAATTCCACCGCGAACCGTGTCCGTTGAATTGTTCAGGGAAATCGCAAGTACGTTCAGAAACGGGTACAGCGTCAACACCACGATCAGAGCCATGAGGATATAATTGAACAGGTCAAACAGCTTCTCAGACCGGGTAGCATTAAATGCCTTATTCGTCATTTCGCTTCTCCCTCCCTACATGATGCTTTCTTTGGTCAGTTTTTTGAATATACCGTTCGCCGTAAACAACAGCAAAATGCTAACCAGTGAGTTGAAAATACCAATTGCCGTCCCATAAGAGAAGCGACCCAAATTAATCCCGTAATTGAGCGCGTACAGATCCAACACCTCGGAATAATCCGTCACGAGACTATTGCCAAGCAAGAACTGCTTTTCAAAACCATTGCTCACCAGATGCCCAATCGCCATAATGAACAGAACGGCAATCGTCGAGCGGATACCCGGCAGTGTAATATGCCACATCTGTCTCCAGCGGCTCGCTCCATCCACGCGCGATGCTTCATACTGTTCTTGATCAATTCCGGTGATTGCAGCTAAATAAATAATCGTATTCCAACCTGTCTCTTTCCATATGTCGGAAGCGGTTACAATGTACCAGAACCAGCTCCCCTTTGCCATGAACTGAATCGGCTCATCCACAATATGAAGCGCTACCAATATATCGTTGACAATGCCTCCGTCAATGGACAGCATTTTCGTGACCAATCCAGCCACAACTACCCAGGATACAAAATGCGGGAGGTAGGATATCGTCTGCACAAACCGTTTGAACAGCATTCCCCGCAACTCGTTTAACAGAATTGCAAAAAAGATTGGTACGACAAAACCAAATATAATCCCCATCAGGCTCATCGCCAGTGTATTACGTAATACTAGATAAAATCGTTCGTCCTGAAATAACTCAATAAAGTTATTCAGCCCTACCCATTTCTGGTCCGTAAAGGATTTGGCTGGCTTATAATTTTGAAACGCCATCGTCCAGCCCCAAAGCGGAAGATAGCTGAAAACAAACACCCATATGACGAAAGGAATGGACATAAAATAAAGATACTTTTGCTGCTTCACACTGTCCCACAAGCCTTTTCTACCACGTTCAGGCTTCGGTCCGCGAGCCTTGCGCGGTCTTCCCCGGTTGGATTCAGGAATCACAGCACCATTGTTGGAAGCGGTTTCAGTTGAAGATTCCATAACAAGCTCCTCCTCATCTCTAGATACTATTATCATACTTTGCTGGCTTGGAAGCGGGTACCCGACGAATTAGGAGAAAAATCAGTTCAAAATTAGATATATGGGATGAAAAAAATTACATTCGTGCCACTACGCATGCGGATGGTGCTTCCCTCGCTGTTGTCCCCGGATTTCTTGAATAAGCAACCAAAGGTAGAAATCCGGGGACAAAGGCGACCGCTTCGCTTGTCCAGCACCATTCCGCCTGCTCCGTTCTCATGTAAATTTTCTGAGAGAAGTCTTGTAAAAAACAAAAGATCAGCAATGTAAGCTGATCAGAGGTAAAGGATAAAGGATAATGCATATTGCACCACAGGTGGATGATGGTATATATACAGACTGTCGCAATTAACCTAATTGATTAAAGGAAAAAAATAGCTTTCTAGCATCAAAGTGCTAGAAAGCTATTTTGATTTATTTTACCGTTATCGTCCCGAAGTACATGTACATGCCACAATTATACTCATATACCCCTGGCTTCAAATCCTTGACGGTAAAATAATTATTTTCGTGATCCAGGTAAACGTCCATTCCGATCTTCAACGACTGCACTTCATCAATGCAAGTAAAGGATGTCATTTTCTTGAAATTGATTTTGGTTGGAACGCCGGATTTCACTTCAATATTTTTAGGATAGAAACCCTCCCCTTTTACACCCACTGTAACAATCTCATATTTGGTCTTGTCTGGCTCTTCCTGAGCTTGTTTAGGTTGACTGGCCGGAAACGACGACACGCTCCCCTGAAAATAAAACAAGACAAACCCGCCCATGCTCAGGGCTACAAAACCAATCAGCATCAAATGCCAATGCTTAGAGATAAGTGCTTTCATTCATATCAGCCCCTCCAGTTGAGTGTCTACAGTTGAGTGTCTACAGTTGAGTGTCTACATGTGACGCATCAACTCTAACCAGTATATAAAAGTTAATCAAAATTTTATATACCTCATTTCACAGGCTCGGATGATCCAGCTCATACAGGCTGCGGTATCGGGACTGCTCCTGCCACAGCTGTTCATGGCTTCCTCGCATGGAAATGACCCCTTTTTCCATAAAGATCACCTCGTCCATATGCTCCATTCCTGTGAGATGATGCGTGATCCAGATGAGCGTTTTACCTTTCAGCACACGAAACATCGTCTGCATGAGTTCATGCTCTGTCAGTGGGTCAAGTCCCACTGTTGGCTCATCCAGCAAAACAATCGGGTGATTTTGCAGCAAAATCCGCGCCAGTGCAATTCGCTGTTTTTCTCCACCAGAAAAACGAAGCCCCGTCTCCTGCATTCGGGTATCGTAGCCCTCCGGCAAAGAATCAATTAGAGTTCCAAGCCCTACCTGCTCTGTTACTGCACGAACCTCATCCAGCGTAGCATCAGGTCGTCCCAGCCGAATATTGTTCGCTACTGTTGTATCGAATAAATACGGCTGCTGGTTTAGCACCGCAAATAAACTGGAGTATGCTCCACCTGTATATACGGGAATCCCTGCGACAGTGACGCTACCTTCATCAGGCTGCAATGCTCCCTGAATCAGGTTCAGCAGCGTGGACTTGCCCGCACCACTGCGGCCAAGCAATGCAACCTTGCCCCCCTGCGGTACGTGTAGGGAGATATTACGCACGCTCCATTCCTGCGTTGCCGCATAGCGGTAGCTTACGTTGTTCAGCAGCAGGTCTCCTCCGAGGCCCAATCGCATAGCGGTAGCCTGTTCCTCTAGAATGTCTGCTGTTCCGCCTGCTCCCGGTGTAGGTGTGTCTTTCTCCGAATCCTTTAACCGTCGAAGTGAATCCTGATACTCCGGTGCATGAACCACCGCTTCTCCAGCGCGAACGAAGGCATCCAGCAATGGAAAAGCCACAAGGGCAAAGGATGCCAGCCATGTGGCTTCTATACGATTCTGTGCTACCAGTCCCCCGGCCCACACAGTCATAATCACAATCCCGCCGCCTACAACGCATTGTGCGATCCAATGAGAACGCCACTCGCTCCGGCGAAGTGAATTCTCCATCACGGCAGCCCTATTGTGCCGTTGTGTAAAGGTACTCAGGAAATGCCCAGTCCGTCCGCTCAGCACCAGGTCACTCATGCCGAACAGAGCATCCGTCAGCTCCTGATAGGCTTTACTCCGTTCCTGCTTGAACATTCGCCGTTTGGCGAGTGAGGTCCATAGTGAGATAGCTGGGGCAATAAAAAGCAAAAATCCGCCATATAGCGCCATGAGCAAGGCAAAGGTTCCGTCCATCCGTCCGAGCGCCGAGATGCCTGCTGCATAAATCAGCAAAGCCGATAGCGCAGGCAGAACTAGCTTCAGATAGATGTTTTGAAGCTGCTCAATATCCTCTGCCAGCAATCCTAATAGATCCCCTGTACGGAATTTGCTGCGAATCATCAGCGCCTGCGGTTCTACTGCCCGATATAAGCGTACCCGCATACGGGACACCAGACGCAGTGCGGCATCATGCCCTACCAAGCGCTCCAGGTACTGAATAACCGCTTTACTAAAGCCAAATGTTCGCACAAGCACAATTGGAACGTACACCATTAATATATTTTCCGGTTTTAAGGCCGAACGGGTAATCAGATGACCGGACGTAAAGAGCAACGCGCCCGCACATCCAATGGCCAGCGCGCCCAAAAGAGCAGCTATCAGAAAGGCCCAAAAATATTTTCTCAGATACGTCACAAACCAGCCTTGACTGCTATTGTCCGTTACTCTCATATCGTCCGTTCCCTCCTTCCCACATCCCCGTCAGCAATCGGTAATATGCCCCCTTACGGGCAATCAATTGCTGATGAGAGCCTACTTCTTCCAGACGCCCTTGATCCATCATCCAGACACAGTCCATATCTGACATCCAATGAAGCCGATGGGTGGCAAGAAACATTCTCTTATGTTTCAAAACCGATAAAATCGTCTGTTTTAGCTCCCATTCTGTCTCAATATCCAGATGGGCCGTAGGCTCATCCAATAAAACGACCGGACGATTACTGAGCAATGCCCGCGCCAACGCAATCCGTTGCGCCTGCCCTCCGCTCAGTGTCCGACCTGCTTCACCAATAGGCTCATTCAATCCACCCGGAAGACCGTCTACCAGTTCACGCAGTCCAACCGCGTCAATCGCCCACTCTACCTGCTGGTTGGATGCCTCCGGTTCATAAAAGCGGATATTATCTGCCAGAGAAGCGCTAAACAGGTATGGATGCTGTGGAATATAGGCAATATGCCGTTGCCATTCAGCTTTGGCAACCCCAGCCAATCCGCATCCATTCAGGAGCAGCTCACCCGAAGTGGGATCAGCAAAGCCGCCAAGCAGACTGAGCAGCGTCGTTTTACCTGCACCGCTAGCGCCAACGATGCCGATCATGTTCATGAGCGGTTCAACATTTGCAGACACATGTTCGAGCCGAGCCGAACCGTCTTCATTAAGGAGGCACACATCAGATAGCTCGAGACTATCCTGTCCCGTGATGTCCAATCTTTTATCGCTAGCTGCCTGTTTATTCGGCTCGGTCGCATTATCTTCTGTACTGAGAATGGAGCGTATTGCTCCCCAAGCCTCCTTACCATCCAGTGAAGCATGATAGTCTGATCCCAACTGGCGTATGGGCATAAAATATTCTGGTGCCAGAATAAGCACCGCAAGCGCTGCCTCCAAACCTACCGAGCCACTAATCAGGCGCAGCCCCAAGCCTACCGCGACAAAAGCGACCGATAGCATACTAAAAAAATCGAGGGCAAATGAGGAAAGAAACGCTACCCGCAGCGTGCGCATCGTTGCTGTGCGGTATTGGTCGCTGACCTTCCCAACCGTTTCCCCATGCTCTTGGCTACGACCCAAAAACCTTAGTGTCTGAAGTCCACGTAGCGAATCCGTGAAATGGTGAGATAACAAACGATAGGAACGCCATTGCTTGTCTGCCTGCTTCCGCGCTGCCAAGCCGAGCAAAATAAAGAAGCCCACCAGAATCGGCATCGTAGTCGTCAAAATTACACCTGAAATGACATCCAATGTGAAAACATACACAAGCACAAGTATAGTTACAGCCATCATGTCAATCATTCGAGGAATGGACAGTTCCAAATACGTGCGAAAACGATCCATGCCGTCCAGTGCTAGCGTCACCAACTTGCCACTGCCTTCCTGCGCTGCAAAACCCGGCCCCCGTTCGAACAAACGTGCAAGCAGACGCTCCCGTAAGGAAGCGCCTGAAGCTTCGGCAAAACGGCCGGCTGTCCGACGTTGCAGCCAGATCATCGTATGCCTCATTGCAAAAGCTGCGAAAAACAACGCCAGCGACGGCCAAGCCATCACCAGCGGATTTTTATCAAACAAAATCGTAACAGCCTTTGCCAAGAAGACTGCTTGTGCAATCACAGCAGCCCCCTGGAGCAGGGAAAGGGCAGCCAGTAGCAGCATTACTGGCCGAATGCCCTTTAATTCTAACCATGCCTTATCCATTAGTATTCCAAATGATCCTTCTCACTGAGACGCTTATGGAAAACAAAATAGCTCCACGCCTGATAAGCCAGCACAAAGGGTAAAAGCGTTGCTGCAACAATCGTCATGGCTTTCAGTGTGTAATGACTGGAGCTTGCATTATAAATCGTCAAATCAAAAGCACTGTTAATCGAGCTCACCATAAATCTTGGGAACAAACCAACGAATAACGAAACGAAGGTCAGCAAAATCAATGCACCTGTCATCCCGAAGGCCCATCCTTCGCGGCTCTGCTTCAGGAAGTACCACGTCAGCACATAGGCGACAATTCCCACTGCTACCGCAGCATACATAAAGGGACCGCGACGTGCAAATAAATCCGTTGCAAAATAAGTCCATACCACCATGCCAGCGAGTAAAATGCCCAATACCGGAAGAAATTTGGACGCAATCACGCGAGCACGATCCCGTACTTCTCCAATCGTCCGCAGGGAAATGAACGTCAGCCCATGCATTAGGCACATTCCGACCACTGTCAGTCCAATCCATACGGTGTATCCATTGAACACATCGGAAAATCCAGCTTTCAAATCCATGTTTTGCTGAATAGGTACACCTTTCACCAAAGCCGCAAAAGCCATACCGAACAGCATCGGCGGTAGAAAGCTACCAATCAGAATGCAGGCATCCCACGTTCCTGTCCACCATTTCCCTTCAGCCTTGCCGCGGAACTCAAAAGAAACTCCACGCAAGATCAAACCTAGCAAAATAAAGACAAATACCAGATAATATCCGCTGAACATAGTTGCATAAAAATGCGGGAAAGCGGCAAACATCGCACCTGCTGCTGTAATCAGCCACACTTCGTTGGCATCCCAAAATGGACCAATCGTATTGATCATCAAACGTTTTTGTTGGTCATTGCGCGGTACCAATCCCGTGGCCATCCCCACGCCAAAATCAAAGCCCTCCAGAAAAAAGAAACCGGTAAACAACACTGCGATCAATAAGAACCATAAATCATTTAGCGTCATTATTGTCACCCCCTTGGGCAAATGGATCATGAATTACCGTTTGCTGATGTGGCTCGATATCTGGACCTTTGCGAGCCGTACGGTAAAACAGAAATGCCAGCACACCTGTTAAAATTAAATACAATGTGGTAAATGAGATGAACGAGAACAGCACTTCTCCTGCCACAACCGTAGGCGAAACAGAATCTTTTGTTTGAAGCAAACCAAATACAGTCCACGGTTGGCGACCTATTTCGGTCATGATCCAACCAGCAGTATTCCCAATGAATGGAAGGGATATCCCCCATATCATAAGACGGAAGAACCAGCGATGTGAACCTTCCAGCTTTTTACGGAACGTCAGGTAAGCACCGTATAAAGCGAGTGCAATCATGCCACATCCCGCCGCAATCATAATACGGAAACTCCAGAACGTGGTACGTACTGGCGGGATATAATCACCCGGACCATAGGTTTTTTCATATTCTGCTTGAAGCTCATTCATACCAGGCACAGAGCCGGAAAATTTACTATAAGATAGAAAACTCAGAGCAAAAGGAACTTTAATTTCAAAGGTATTTTCCTTCTTTTCAGGATCAATACCCGCGATAACTGTCCAAGGAGCGGGGTCACCGCTGTTCTCCCATAAGCCCTCACTGGCAGCCATCTTCATCGGTTGTGTTTTCACTAAATATTGAGCCTGACCATGACCAAACAAAGGAATAGCAATGGCACTGATTAAGGCAACAATAATGCTCAATTTAAAAGAAGGTTTAAAAAAGTCCATATTCTTTTTGTGCATCAGCTTCCATGCACTGATACCCGCGATAAGAAATGCCCCCGTTGCAAAAGCAGCAAACAACGTATGCGGAAATTCCCATAACAGTTGTTCATTCGTTAACAGAGCAGCAAAATCTTTCATTTCTGCACGTCCATTTTGAATCTCATATCCTACTGGACGCTGCATGAATGAATTAGCAGCTAGAATCCACAATGCCGATAGCATCGTACCGATAGATACCAACCACATACAAATTAAATGGACCGTTTTGGACAATCTTTCCCAACCGAATACCCATAATCCGATAAAGGTCGATTCCAGGAAAAATGCAAGCAGCGCTTCAATCGCCAGCGGCGTACCGAATACATCACCGACAAAACGGGAAAAGTCCGACCAATTCATCCCGAACTGGAATTCTTGCAAAATCCCGGTGACTACGCCCAATGCAAAGTTAATCAGCAGAAACGTTCCCCAGAATTGAGCCATTTTTTTGTACAAGTCATTTTTTTTGATAACATACATAGTCTCCATAATTGCCACCAATAACGACAATCCAATGGAGATCGGCACATAAACAAAGTGAAGAATCGTTGTAGTTGCAAACTGCAACCGTGCCAAATCCAATACGTCCATGATGTTGCTCCTCCCCCTGCACTTCTCTTAACATTGATTTATAGTGTCTGTAATCTGAAGTCTTCTACATTTGTGATAGTATTCACATTCTTACATATGCAGCGGTCACTTTTTAGAAAATGACTCACTCAACTACCTTCACCATGGTTGTCATGATCCGGCTTCAGATTATCCCCATTATATAGAATAAATTTAAATGAAATAGAATCGAAAATGTGAACATCGTGTCAAATCTGTGTCATAACGATGGCGATTTGATGAAAACGGCCTAAACTACATAATAAATGTGACATTTTCGATTGATCTATCCATTTATCCGCCATAAAAAAAGAGCCTCTCTTCGTTCGGAGGTCGTACCTCCGACATCTGTAAGAGAGACTTCATAGCGTTAAACCTAGGGATTCTATCAACAGCCATCTGTTCCTCCGTTCTTTTGAACCCGATTACGGTAGGAGGAAGGTGACATTCCAACATACTTTTTAAATTTACTATGAAAATAATCTGCATTCGCATATCCTACGCGTTCCGCCACCTGGTGCACCTTAATTCCTTGAGCAAGCAATTCTCTTGCTCGCTCAATCCTCACCTTATCCAGGTAGGCATTAAAGGCCTCGCCAGTATGACTTTTGAACAGTTTGCCCAAATAGCCACTATTGTAATTGAACATATCTGCCAGTAACTCCAGTCGCAAATTTTCATCATAATGACTATGTATAAAGTCAATCATTTGTTTCATGATGATGCCCTTGCCACCAGATTCAGTCTGGCCAATCCATTGCAACACATGCTCCAGCGAGTGATCCACCAGCTCGCCCAATGTGGAATAAGCATATACATCGGTTATAAAGCTGGAGTGCTCCTCCAGCACGGTTCGGCTGTGATCCTGTCCAGCTGCATACTTGTTCAACGCCAGTGTGAATGTTTGGGCGAACGCCGCCTTGATTGCAGATTCTGTGCGATAAATCCGTGGAAATTGGCCTTCCATATCCTTAATGACACGGGTTGCAGCTTCACTATTAGCCATATCTAGCGCATAGTACAGCTTTTCTGCATAACGTATGGGATCATCTGTGGCACTATCAGACGCTCCACTCCTTTCAGTCTCGACTGTCTCCAATTCGTGTAGGTCTCCGGAAAGCATGACTCTTTCTGCCCGGAACAAAAACGTACGCTCCAATAATCGTAGTGCCTGCTCAAAAGATCTGGGAATGTCGTTAAGAATGGCTACAGAATCACCGGCAGCCACATAAATTTCCGTAGCCCACGGCTTTAGCTCCTGTCGCCAAGCAGCCAGTAACTGAACAGCATCTTTCTCCGTTTTTAACGTGGCGGGAAGCAAAAGACCCATATATATTCCAGCCTCAAACACGATACCTCTGCCCTGCTCATGGCACAATTCTGTTAGCCGCTGCTTTGCTGCCGACTGCCGGGCTTGCCGATCCCAGTCAGGTATACGTAAATCCAGCAGAATAACCTGATAGCTACTCCAGTCCAACGCTGGTAACACGGGCTGTTGTCCATGTTTTCCGTTACCGCTTTGATGTTCAGCTTGCTTGGATGCTCTGTGAAGAGAATCACTGCTTTCCACAGCATTACGAGCATGCTCTCGATGATCCGGAAACAATAGTGCTTCGATCCAATTACGCTCATGGGAAGGCGGACTTCCCCATTTGCCGTCTTCTTTCTCGTCCTCAATGTTTTGCCATACCCGTTTCAACTCTGTCGTCATTTCTTCCTCATCAACTGGCTTCAGTAGATAGCCATCCACCCCGAAGCCCATGGCTTGCCGTGCATAATCAAAGTCTGCATATCCGCTTAATATGAGAAAATGAAACGGCTCTCCGTTCTTTTCACGTATGCTTCGTATGACCTCCAGCCCACTCATCCCGGGCATACGAATATCTACAATGACCAGCTCCGGCCGATGCTCTCCGAACTTATCCAGTGCCTCGCGCCCGTTCCCTGCCGTGTCGACAATACGGAAGCCACAATTCCCCCAGTCAATAATGGAGGACAATCCTTCACGAATCGCAGGCTCATCATCTACAATCATTGCTTTGTACATTCGACTCTTCCTCCCTTGGTATGGAAAAGTATACGGTTGTTCCTTCTTGTAATGCGCTTTCAATATGCAGTCCATAACGTTCGCCGTACATCAATGTTAGACGTTGATGTACATTACGCAGGCCAATACTGCTCCCTTCTGGCTCATCCGTCCCCCTGATCCGAGCTAGCAGACGGGTCAGTTGCCCAGCTTCCATGCCGATTCCATCATCTTCCACTTTGATTTTCAGCTCTCTTCGTTCTATTGCAATATCTACCTTCACGGTAACTGGCTCTTCCTTATTTTCCAGGCCATGAATGACTGCATTTTCCACCAGCGGTTGTATGATTAAGGGAGGAATCGACAGGCCCGTCGCGCTTTCTTCCAAATTCACTTCATAGATCAAACGATTTCCAAATCTGAACTGCTGAATTTGCAAATAGGACCGCACCATATCCAGCTCCTGTAGTACCGTCGTTTTACCACTGCCAATCTCCAGATTCCGGCGCATCAGCCTGCCAAGCAAACGCACCGTCGTTGCAATTTCCGCTTCCCCATTCAGATGTGCTTTCATTCGAATGGATTCTAACGCATTAAACAGAAAATGCGGATTAATTTGGCTAGCCATCATTTTTAGCTTGATATCCTTTTGTGCCAATTCCAGTCTGTTGTTATGCTCACTCGTCTCATAGACCTGCGCCATGAGTTGGCGAATACTGTTCACCATATAGTTGAAACGGCGGGATAAATCCCCGATCTCGTCCCTTCCCTCCACACTCGATACCACATGAAAATCGCCCGCGGCTACCTTACCCAGTTCATAGCTCAACCGCTGTAGGCGTTTGGTAATCAGCCAGGAAATGATGGTGATCAGAATCAGTGCCATAACCAGCACCGCAAGAACACATAGAGCACCAATCAAGCTAATTCGGTTGGCTCCCTGTACAATATGCTCCGTCGAAAACACTGAAATAATCGTAAATCCGCTCACACTGGAGGCGGGCAGCAGCTCATCCACGATGATGTTGGAGGACTTTCCGTTGATTTTCGCTTCATATATTCCCTTACCCGCACGCTGAACATCAAAGCCCAAATGTAAATCTCCCAACGTCTGACCCACCGACTGCGGACGAGTAGCTGCGACCACAATACCATTACGATCTGCAATCAATGTTTCAAAGGGCTCCTTGCTCAGCATATGATTCAACTCGGTCTGACTCAGCGATATCATCAGAACTCCCTTGGTATTGTATTCGGGAAATGGAATTTGCCGTACCAGGCTCAGGCGATTAACCGGGTTATCTTCCTTATCCTGAATGTAAAACCAGTTAATCGCCGTCCCCTTCAAAGCCGTTTGGAACCACTGCTGCCGCTCAATTTTAGAGTCCACTGGAATAAACTCCAGATTATTGACAAGCGTCGGATTGTACGAATAGAACCGGATGGTAGCAATCTCTCTATATTGCTGAGTATACTCATTAAAATCCTTGTATTGATGATACGCATTCATCAGCTCCACCATACCCGGATACCGTCTGTTCGCCATCTCCCTCAACCTCTTATCGAACATGAGCCCATTTGAAATATCCGTTGGCACACGCAGTAAATTTGCCGTCTGGCTCTTGATCTTTTCCACATTGTTTACTGTCTGGGCAATTGCACTATTCAATGCCTGCTCTCGCAAATAAAAAGTAACGCAGCCGCCTACCACCAGCACCGGGATCATGACAATCAGTACATAGGAGAACAGCAGCTTATTCCGCATACGCATATTATTCATCAGAAGCCGTACTCCACGATTCATGTCATCCCTCCCATAAGATAAGCGCTTACATTTTTGTGTATTTTCACATCCTCTATCACGAGCTACATGTTTCCAGTTTAAAGCTTCGTAACCTCTATATCCATATTTTTTTGCAAAATTAAAAAAATGTGGCGAACGGAGTCACCACACTTTACGGATCATGAGCTATTTACGTACAAAAGGTTCGATATGCACTCCCTGCGGCAGCTTGTGCGGATCTTCCGGATTGATACGGTCATAGAACATAATACCGTCCAAATGGTCCATTTCATGCTGTACTACAATCGCTGCATAACCTTTGAAAGTCAATAGCTCCTGTGTTCCGTCTGGCAAATTGGCCTTAATACGAATTTTTTCATAACGAGGTACATATCCGGCTACGTACCGATCTACAGACAAGCACCCCTCACCTTGTTCCAAATAAATCATGGACGTGGAGTGGCTGACCAGCTTCGGATTAAACAACGCATACTCTACCGTTTTGTCCCCATCTTCATAATAAATAGCGCACATTCTTTTGTTCAAACCTACCTGGTTCGCAGATAATCCCACACCCGGGCGCAGTTCATAGCGGGTAGCCAGCTCTTCATTTTGGCTATTTTTCAGATAATCCAGCATCCATTGCATCTGTTGAAGATCCTCTTCAGACAGTGGCAAGCATACCGGATCCACCTTCGTACGCAAAATAGACTCCCCTTCACGCACGATATCCTTCGTGAGAAGCATGTCCATCGATTGATTACTCATTCGTCAGCCTCGATTCATTAAAATAAATATACTTTCATGTTATTCTGCAAAAGTTAGGGGAGTTCCCAATATTCCTACAAGTTTTATCCCATAAATTATATCTATTCATGAAATGAATTGTCAAAATGAAGCGGTAGTGGAGTGTAAGCAAACAACATGGCTTTTAATAAAAAAATAAAACCGCTCCTTAGAACGGTTTTATAAACTATATTAATATACTATTTTGAAAGCTTAAAAGATGTACTATTTCCACTAATTGTGACTTGAGTATTGGCTACTTCATCTTTAACTGGTGTTTTGGCTATCCCGTCAATTGATATTTCACTTAGAGTAGAATTCATCTGCCCGCTTGCTCCGGAACCAGCAATAGTTGCTAACAACTTATAATTAACTACACTGTTCACTCCAATATTTGATTTAGAAAAGATAGTGGTCAGCTTAGTATCACCATGTCTTGAACATCCAAGATCCGCACATATAGCAGTTCCCGCAAGTTTTAATCTTACAGCGTTATGTTCAACACCACTAGTATAGTTCCTCCATAAGTCCATCTGAACTGGCTGTCCAGTAATATACCCATTTTTATATTGTACCTGATTATAACCATCAAGTAGATATGAAGTTGACAGTGGATCGTCCCCACCTATTTTAAGATAAGGCTGCCAAACTCCCGGAGCATCTCCTTTACTATAAGCCAATCCTGCATCAACTTCCAATCCCCTTGCTGTAAACCCTGTATACATATACGGGGTTCCATTTGTAGCCAGCAAAGTAGAGTTACTTGATGTAGTAATGGCCCTAGTCTCAATGTAGTTACCTGTCGTACTATTGACCAATACCCTTCCTCCAAATCCTCCTTGTATTGCTTGTGGTTTAATAAAGTGTGTTTCCTCTCTACCATTTTCAACTGGTAAAATAATCAACTCTGGATCTTTAATTGAAGAATCCTCATAAAAAAAGAGGTTAGTATCGTCCAAATAACAGTAGTCAACAGTTTCATATGTAGAAGATTCAATAGATGCATTCAATGATTGACTATTTGCTTTTTCTTCTCTAACAACTTTTTTGGCTTGAATAATAAAGTTGTTTATCTTTTCCTGGCTAACCTCAGCATCATTTTTTACTGTAACATTTTTAGAATGTTCTAATCCATAAGTTGATTGCGTTACTGAATCGCTAACTTTTTCCGTAATATCTTCGTTATTAGCCGAAGCAGTAACACCAATTGAAGAGAATAACAGAAAGATAATTATTGAGAACTTTACCTTTTTCATTCACTCTCACCTCATCCTAATTTTTGAGAAAAATTTTTGCTATTCCCCTTCCCTAATATTGTAAAAATTTTCACCCAAAACATATAATAGTATTTCATTATTCATTTGTCTACATTTTTTATGGAAACAAATACATATTAGCTGGATTTATTTGCAATTTCTTTCTTGTTTATGGTTATATGATATTAGAAGTTATTTCAAAAAAGGAGAGAGCATATCTTGAAAAATCAAAATTTAAAGCAATGTTTCATAGCTTTATCAGTTATTTTATTAATTTTCTCCTCTTGCTTAGTTTCAAAAGAAGCATATTCAAACGAATATGTAAAACCATCTCCAGATATAGTTCAATTTTCAAGCAGTGGTGAACATACTTACGCTATTGACAATCAAGGAAAGCTACTTGCATGGGGGCGTAATGAAGATGGGGAATTAGGCTCAGAAGACGGCATAAATCGTTCCGTACCCTCTCCTGTGGTTTCTATGTCATCTGATACTTTTAAACAGGTCACCACGGGTCGCTTTGGTTCTCTAGCCATAAAAACAGATGGTACCGTTGTTAGTTGGCAAAGTAAAAAAAATCAAGGTCGTAGTGTTGCCCCTAAAACCTTCTCAAGCCTAAAAAATGTTGTAAAAATTGCCGCCGGAGGAGATCACTTTTTAGCATTAGATCAAAGCGGGCAGGTTTGGGGCTGGGGTGATAATTCTCGGGGACAATTAGCCAACTTTAAGTCATCTTTCATCAATGAACCAACTTTAATAAAAGATCTACCCATGAATATTGTGGGTATAGCAGCTACGAATCAGGGTTCCTTTGCACTTTCCAAGGATGGAACATTGCTCTATTGGGGCGGCGACAATGAAGATGCGAATATTAAAGAACCACAGCTGCTTAAACAACTTAAAAAAATTAAAATGATTAAAAGTGGAGATTTTGCTATAAGTGCAATTGATATGAATGGCAACGGGTGGACATATAATCCGCTAGAGAGCAAAACTAAACAGTTTAAAATTCCACAGAAGTTAAAAGATATCTCTGCTCAATTCGACCACACTGTTTCATTTGTAACAACTACTGGCGATGTCTGGATTTCTGCTGGTAATTCCAATCCAGAGAAAGTAAAGGGGCTTGCTAATATATCGGAAGTAAACTCTGGAAACGACTTTACAATCGTAAGAACGGAAAACAATAAATTATGGAGTTGGGGGAGCAACGTTAACGGTCAACTTGGAATTGACTCGACATTGAAAAATGTAAAGCAACCGACTATTGTAGTGAAGCCTATTCAATTGACCGTAGATGGCTCTATCATGGATCTGACTACCACTCCCAAATTACTGAACGGCTCAGTCTATGTTCCTTTCAGAGGAATATTTGAAAAATCAGGAGCTAAAGTCATTTGGAATAGTAGCCAAAGGGATCAGGTCACCATCACAAAAGGTAAACTGACTATAGAACTAGTTGTAAACCAAAAATTCGCATTGGTTAATGGAAAAAAAGTAAGTCTCGCTGCTCCTCCAAAATATATAAACGGGAGTATTTTGGTACCGATCAGATTCATTTCTCAAACCTTGGGTGCAAAGGTAAACTGGAACGCATCAAAATATGAGGTAACTGTCAATAATCAATAGAAGCCAAGAAAGAACGAGCGATCATCCCATTAAATATGAATAGCCTTAATAGTTCACAAGCTTAACTCTTAACTATCCTTATTAATTTAACACAAGCAAAAATCTCCTATACCAATGAAATGGTCAGGAGATTTTTTGCCGTTATCATACCTTTGAAATTAATCATACGTATCTTTTCTTACTATTAAGATGGCTGCTCCAACGCACTTGGAGCTTCACTAAACAGCTGCGCCTTTGGATTCGGCTGTGTCCAGGTATTATAATATTGCGAGTTCTTGCCGTAGGAATTGTCAATGACAACGTGCGGCATATCAAGCAGACAGGCCAGAATGTGACCGTGCAGCCGTGAAGTGCGAACCTCGCGGTAAGAGCTGAACAGCGTAACCGCTTTGTTCATGAGATGGTCTGTGTACTTGTACCAGAACGTACGTGTAGGCAACGGTCCACCGATTTTCTTATCCAGTCGATAAAACTTCTGGAAATAGACAATTCCCTTCACTTCCAGCGGAGTGAACAAAGTATCCCAGTCCAGCCGGTGAGCGGCATCTGCCTCGTCATCGAACTTCTTTTGTCCACCCACCGTTTCAATATCAGTCCGCAGGAAATACAATACATCCTTCACTGTTTCCGTAGTCGGCTTCAATGGCCAGAGCTGGTGCGCCATATCAGGGCATAGTGTGATACTGCACTGGTTCAGCTTGTCCTTAGCCCACTGATAAGAGCGTGTATCCCGCACAAACATATGTAGATCCGGATGAGCATTGAACAAGGCAGCGACTTCATTAGCCTTCTGTTCAGATTGAAAGTGGATCGTCTGCGGCATAATTACAATTCGGTGGTTAGGGAAATCGCGAACGATGCGTTCTCGCAAATTTTGGTGATTTGAATAGAGATCGCCGAAGTTGCCGCCGCCGTGGCACACGATAATCCAGTCACCCGGAATTTGAAGCCGATCGGGAATATCCATAGCGCTATAACGGGCACGGACACGGATGCCATTATCCTTGAAGAACGCTTCGGTGCCTTTCATGATGAGTACATCCCCACCGTTATTATAGACGGGATAATCGACATAAATGATATTCGAACCATGGGGGACTACGTCGAGAATGACGCTCAGCTTATTTTTCAGTTTAGCCATGGGATGCAAATTCGGCATCTTTCAGTTCTCCCTTCCTGCGCTTCTTTTGTATAGTCTGAATGACAAATGTAATATCACTTTTATCAAAAATGATCCGTGATAGCGGAACATTGAAAAACATGGGGAACGAGAACAGTGAGAATGCCAACCGTACACAAGCGCCTACAAGCAAAGCAATAGCAATGCCGTCCAGACCAAAGATCGGTGTACAAATAAAAAATAGACCGACGGTGATCGCATAGGCTACAATTTGCCGGAACAATACCAGTCCCGGACGTCCCAGCGCGTTAAAGGCCGAAGCCAGAATCCATGAGCCGCCACCAATGATACATTCCAGTGACAGCAGGTAGAACGTTAGCGATGCTTCCAGAAAAGCGGGGCCGTACAGCAAACCCAGCATGTATCGTCCAATGAAGAGAGCAGGCACAATGACGATTAGCATCGCAGCCATAGAGATGCGAAAAGCACGACCTACTGTTTCGACAATCTTGCTGTGCTCCATCCCCGTCACCTTAGGAAAAGTAACGTTAGTGACGGCATTTTGCACCACATTGAACACACGAGACAAGGCGTAGACGACAGAGTACAGACCGAACGCTTTGGGTGATAGCAGCGCCACAATAACGATTTTGTCCGTTTGTGTGGACAGCGTCCCCATCAGCTCCATCCCGTAAACCCTCGCTCCATAGCTATAATAAGGACGAAGCACTTGGCGGCTGGTAAATGGGCGGAAAGCACGCACATTCATATACTTGCGCAAACGGAGGAACGCCCATACTAGCGCAAGGAAACTCGCGGCAAAATTCACTGCTCCTGCCAGCTGCACATTGAGCAGGCCCATCAGCCACAGTGTCACCAGACCGATGAAATTCAGTAACGGGTAGTAAAACAACAGACCGTTATATACGCTAAATCGATCCAGCCCTTGCGACAATGCTGTCGTCAGCGCTGTAAGCACTGCCAGCGGTATGGCTGCCGCACAATAAAGCTGGGACAGCTGGATGATATCCGCACCATAACCATTCAGCCACAGCGGCATGCATATCCAGGCCACCGCTCCCGCCAACAAGCTGGCAGGCAACTGAATCCAGAGCGACAACGCCAGCAGTTCTTCCGTCGTGCCTGTTTTCTTCTTGATGTTATAAATTAACGACGTTGGTAATCCGAAGCTCAACACACTGCCGATCAACGTAGGCCAGAACAGAACTGCCGCCAGTTCTCCTTTCCCCTCTACTCCGAGCATACGTGCGGTCAGGATGGAAGTCAGGGTCGTGACGATTAGCACAAAAAAATTGTTAAAGCTCGTGCGCATGATCGTTTTGGCGAGACTGTCACCCGTGAATACTTTCCTTGCTGCTGTCCATGTGCTCATGTTACGTCCAACTCCTGTTCCTTATTAAGCCTCTCGTCTCTATGCTCACATTGCGTCTTTTGACGCACCTCCATCAGCCTACCGTTTTTTTGGAATTGCGTTCAGGCAACTGTCCCCCGCCAACAGGCTCCTTTGGACTTGAAAAGATCGCTTTCAACGCTCTTCTATAGCCTTGAATGGCAGTATGATTTTTCTTGGGCTTTTCTCTCAAAATCTGATACAACGTCGTCCAGTATAGTGCTGCATAACCAATCGGCCCAGATCCCTCGTCACGCAGCAAATGAATATGATTCATCACCCGCATATAAGTAACCTGCTCCATATTGTCGCGCGAGGACGGCGATTCGTGATGAAGCAGCGTAAGCGCCGGGTTAATGTATAACGGACCACTTTTCATTGCGATGCGTGAAAGTAATAAATCCTCGCCTACGCTATAGCTTTGCAACCAAGGTACCGGCTCCAGACTACGAATCGCCTCACGGCGAAATGACATATTGCAGCCATGGAAAAACTGGGTTCTAAACGTCTTCTTGGCCTTATGCCAGTTATACATCGAGCCGGACTGACCGCTGAGGGACAACCTCCCTTTGGACAAAGACTGCTGGAATGACAGCAAGCATCGAATCGTTCCCATGAAGCTGTTACTCATTCCCTGTGCAATACCGCCAACACCAGCGGCCTGCGGATAAGCCTCATAGGTACGCATCAACTCATTCAAATAGTTGCTCGGCAGCTCAACGTCATCGTCAAGGAACAAAATGATGTCACCCTGCGCAAGTTCAGCTGTCTTTACACGAGATAACCATAATCCCGGCTGCTCCTTGCGATGATATCGGTAGGTAATTCCCGCTCTGCCCAACTGACGCTCATAACGTTCCAGCACATGCTTCGGCAGTTCTCCGTCGTCAATAATCCATAGCTCGGTTTCACATGCCTCCGGTGCTCCCCCAATGGCAATTGAATTAATGCATCGGGTCAGATCATCAACCCGATTTCGGGTGCACAGAGCAATGGACAAGCTTAACATCATACTCCCCCTTTATCCTGTCAGTGTGTTAAAAAAACAGTTTACTGAACCGCCGGGCCTAAATATTCGTTATATTTTTGCTTGCGCGGGTTCAGAATGAACAACACCCCCTGCTTGTATCCATCTGCGGCATTAAAATTGCGACGCAGCGTTTCTTTGAGCATCAAGTAGGATAAGGTCCATAAAAGGGCTCCATACTGAATCACTCCAGCCTTTTTCAAGGCAAGAAAATAATAGTGGTTAATTGCTGTAGCCTTGGCTACTTTGCCCGCCTTATCGCGCGAGCTTGGAGATTCATGATGAATGATGGTTAAGTCAGGATTGATAACCAATTTGCCGTAACGGCTCGCCAACTGGCACATGTACAAATCGTCAGCCACGGCATAACTGGTCATCCACGGATACGGCTTCATGTCCCGAAGCGCATCCCTCCGAAATGACATATTGCAACCATGGAAAAATTCTGTATCGAAAACCTCAGTCGCTTCGCCCCAACGCAGCAAAGAACCTGCCAGACTACTAGGCGAGAGCTTGCCGAGGGATGAAGACATCTGAAATGTCAAAACGCCCAGCAGCTTTCCTGCCCGGCTCGAATGTAATCCCTTTGCAATCCCTCCAACACCCACAATCGTTTCATCCTGATCATAGGTATCGAGCAAGCGCCGGATATAGAGTTTATCGTCCAGTTCTGCATCATCGTCAAAATACAGCACAATATCATACCGCACAAGGGACAAGGCCTCATAGCGGGATAACCAAACGCCGGGACGACTTTTTTTATAATATTTCAAAACGCTTTGAGGCAATCCGGATACCATGTGACGGTACTGCTCGATCTGTTGGTCGGAAATATCGCCGTCATCAACAATCAGCAGTTCTACAGCCGTATGCTCCAATTGCTGCTGTACTGCAATAGATTGTATACAGCGTGTCAGGTCTTCGATCCGGTTGCGGGTACAAATGATGATGGAGACATCGGACATGCCATTACCTCCTGTGTGTGTATCCAGATGCTTTGGAAGAGATATTCTAAGTTTTTCCAATTGCTGGATTATATATGTTTATTGTATCTTTGACAGCGTTTTAGTGTATATACCTCTTTTGTATACTTTTTCAGTCTCCAAAAGGGTAGACAATCCTCTAAAAAGAGCAAAAAAATAGGATTGGCTTCTAGTGCCAATCCTGATTTACCCCTGGAAGTCCAGAAACAACGTCGCATTCACATACCGACGTGCCATGGACAAAAAATAACTATTTTGCACCGCTACCGCTGCCACCAGCAAAGTATTACGCACTGCTTCACACTGGTTAGGGGTCAAATGCTGTAAACGGCTGATGTATTGATCGGCCGCCTGAACCAGCAGCTCCTCTGTCGCAGCTTCCTGGCGCTGCTGTCCTGTAACGGAATTTCCGTTGTCCTTTGCATAGCCTGCTCCAGCAACATCGAGCAGTTGGTCTCCGTTCGCATCCAGCTCCTCAAACAAAGTTGAATAGGCGGCGTACAAATCGACCGGCTGAATCAGATCGTCCGTATCATCTTCGGGTTGTTGGAACAGGATATGAAATAGCTGACGAATGGATTCAAAATCAAGACATGATTTTAAATCTTCCACAATGAGCAATATAGCTGCCTGGTTGACCGAGTATTTTTTGCCGATCTTCGGAGCGCCGAGAAATTCCTTGAAGTCGCGTTTGACCCAATTTTGCATAGATGCCAGTGAGACATGACTGTATTCGACCAGTTGACCCAGGGAAACGATCTCCTGCAGCGAAAAGGCTGCGCTGTGCTTACCCTTGATGATTTTATCTAGCACAGGTGTCACGTCGGTGTATAAAAATGTCGGCATCGTGCTCCCGGAACGGGCGAGATGGCTATGAGTGCGCCTCCAGGCGTCCTGTAGAACGGCCAAAGGCTGCAATTCGCGGCGACCTTCCATGGCCAGCAGCAAATGGGCCATATCACGACGAGTAAGGGTAAAAGACTCCATCTGCTTTCCTCCCTTTATTACATTTCAAGTTCATTTGAACTCATCATACGCCCTCAAACTAGGCTTGTAAAGTGAAGCAATGAGCCGTGCGGGTTCTATTATGCCTTATTTTCCGTGTAAATTGGAGGTAGGTGACCTGCTATGATTCCATATGAACCTTGTATATTTCCTTTTAAGTTCTTAAAATAAGTTCAAGTGAACTTAAAATGGAGTTCCTTAAAAAATTGAACGAAAAAGGGATGAGTGAAAATTATATGGGTATAGGTGTCAGTCTATTTTTGTTTGCGGTGTTGATTTTATTTAGTGCTTTTTTCGTGGCTACCGAGTTTGCGATTATTAAAATCCGTTCCAGCCGGGTCGATCAGCTGGTCGTGGAGAACCGTAAAAACGCACTGGCGCTACAAAAAGTCGTCAATAATCTGGACGGCTACCTGTCCGCCTGTCAGCTTGGTATTACGATTACAGCGTTGGGACTCGGCTGGCTCGGTGAACCGACCGTAGTCAAATTGCTGGAGCCTCTCTTTCAACAGCTCAACATCAATGGGGATTTTTCACATATCCTGGCCTTTATTATTTCATTCGTCATTGTAACTTACCTGCACGTGGTGATCGGCGAACTGGCTCCCAAAACATTGGCGATCCGCAAAGCGGAAGCTGTCAGTCTGTTAACCTCCCCAGTCATCGTGTGGTTTAATCGGATTATGTATCCGTTTATTTGGCTCCTTAACGGCTCGGCCAATCGTCTGGTTCGTCTGTTTGGTCTTCAACCGGCTAGTGAGCATGAAGAAGCGCACTCTCAGGAAGAAATTCAGATCATTTTGTCCGAAAGCGTGGAAAGTGGTAAGATCAATAACACCGAATATGGCTACGTAAATCGTATCTTTGCTTTTGACGAGACCGTTGCCAAAGAAATTATGGTACCACGTACAGATATGGTATGCTTGTTTACGAATCGCTCGCTACAAGAAAACATGCTGACTATTCACGAAGAGCAGTATACCCGTTTTCCGGTGGCGACAGACAGCAAGGATCAGATCATTGGTATGATTAATACCAAACAGCTATTCCTTGAGTATGATCGCAATCCAGAGCTTGTTTTCGACAGTCTGATTCAACCGATCTTGACCGTTCCGGAAGTTATCCCCGTCAACACACTGCTGAAACGTATGCAGAAGGAGCAGGTTCATATCGCTCTCCTGGTCGATGAATACGGTGGAACCTCCGGCCTCATTACCATTGAGGACATTTTGGAGGAGATTGTTGGCGAAATTCGGGACGAATTTGATAAGGATGAACGGAAGGAAATCGAGAAACTGACGGAGAACAGTTATTTGATGGATGGTAAAGTGATGCTTTCCGATCTGAGTGATCTGACGGGCTTGACATTGGACGATGAAGACGTGGATACTGTCGGAGGGTGGGTGTATAGCCGGGTTCCGGAACCTAGACAGGGCAAGGAATTCATAGAAGAGAATGTGAAATTTATCATTCGTGAAATGGGTAAAAATCGTATTCGTCGGGTGGAGATTATTTTACACCACACATCCCCCGCATCTGAATTGGAAGCAGAATCGGACACTTCTTCCCGGGAGTGAACCGTGTGACCTGAGCGTTTATCTTTGCACTTGACACTTGTGTTCACTCCTACTGAAATGACATATTCCCAGGGCAAACGGCTTAGGTCGTTTGCCCTGCACGCGTGTAAGGAGGAGCTAGTAAAGTGGATATTTTATCTTCTATTATTATGGGAATTATTGAAGGACTGACAGAGTTTTTGCCGGTCTCTTCGACGGGTCACATGATCCTTACGGCTAATCTTCTAGGATTAAACACAGAGAATGATACGGTCAAAACGTTTGAGGTTATCGTACAATTAGGTGCTGTGCTGGCAGTCGTCGTATTATACTGGCGCAGATTCCTGAGCCTGTTTGATTTCAGACGCAAAATCTCGAGTCAGCCACGTCTAAACCTGTTACATATTATTTTAGCCATGATCCCAGCGGGGCTAATTGGCGTACTGTTCCGTGATGTAATTAAGCAATACCTGTTTGGTCCTGAAACGGTTTTATACAGTTTGGTGATCGGGGGCCTGCTCATGATCGCGGCTGAAAAATTTCATCCGCCTATTAGATCACATACGCTGGATGAGATCACGTACAAACAAGCTTTTACGATCGGTTTGTTCCAAGTCCTAGCCCTATGGCCAGGATTCTCCCGTTCAGGCTCAACCATGTCTGGGGGCCTATTCGCACGTGTAAGCCATACGGCAGCCGCGGAATTTACATTCCTCGTATCTGTTCCGGTCATGCTGGGTGCATCGGGTATTGATATGATCAAAAGTATGGATCATCTGTCTATGAGTGATTTCCCAGTGTTCGCGGCCGGCTTTATTACTGCCTTTATCGTCGGGATGCTGGCGATCAAAACATTCCTCGGTCTGCTCAAACGCTTGAGCCTGACTACGTTCGCCATTTACCGCTTCGTGCTGGCGGCTGTGTTCTTTTTCATTATTTTATAAGCCATCGTTTGGTACCAATAAATAGTAAAAGGGATATCCATAGGATCTGAATGATCAGCCTTGGATATCCCTTTTACTATTTTGCTGAAAGGAAAGATAGTCTGGAACTATCCCTATCATGCGTTCTGATTATTGTTTGGATTCCAGCGTAGTCAAATATTCCGAGATTTGAGCTGGCGTTTTAGCGTATTTGCTGTGCAAATGAGCAATTTTTTCGCCATTACGGAACACGAGCAGACTCGGAATGCCGCGCACTTGATTTTCTTCTGCAATCGGCTGGAATTTCTCCGCATCAAGCGCAAAGAAACGCTTATCTGCGTTTTCCTCAATAATGCCGTCCATAAATTTATCCAGTGTCTTGCAATCCGGACACCAGGTTGTATCAAATTTCACGACAGTCAGACCGTCACCATTAATTAAATCCTGATATTGCTGCTGAGATTCGATGCGTTCCATTCGTTGGTCCCTCCTAGAGTGTATTTATAACGTCTCCATATTCACATATGAATTATAAACCGAGGCTTATTCCTATATTGTAATGATTCTTTTATAAATTGCAACTGGGACGGGTACATGTTTGACACTTGTCCTATACTTGCTCGGATTAGCGGTATTGCGCATCATACCGATTGGCTCGGCTGATTTGCTGTAGCGTCTGCCGCTCTTGCCTGGTTAGCGGTGCAATATCCGCAGCAGAAATATTATGCTCCAATTGTCCCAAAGAGCTTGCACCCGGAATAACAGCAGCGACAGTCGGATGAGACAGGCTATAACGGATCGCTGTCTGACCCATACTCCGGTCCGCACCTGCAAATGCCTTTAATTGCTTACGCACGTCCAGCAGCTCTGCTTCATTGTAGTCCAGATATCCCTTGGCTATCTTCCCTTCCCCTTGGTCAGCCAATACACCACTGGCCACTGGCCCACGTGCAATCACGCTAATTCCCCGTTCCTGAAGCAAAGACAGTACCTCTTCCTCTGCACGCCGATCCAGCAAACTATACTGATTCATAACACTAACGATATTCGAGCGTTTGACATATTCACGGATGACATGAGGGCGAATTGAGGAAATACCATAATAACGGATGACTCCCTCCCGCTGCAATTGCTCAAAAGCCTCAATGGTTTCGTCCATCGGATCGTCAATCGTCCCTCCGTGCAACTGATACAGGTCGATGTAGTCCGTTCCAAGGCGGCGTAGGCTCTCTTTAACAGCAGACAGAATATATTTCTTGGATGGGTCCCATCCCCAGCCCTCCTGCCCCGGTAGACGCCGATTGCCAACCTTGGTCGCCAGGATGACCTCCTGCCGTCGTCCACGGATTGCTGCCCCCACAATTTCTTCATTGCGCCCATGCTGGTACAAATCGGCCGTATCCAACAGGTTTACGCCCCTGTCTAGCGCTTCATGAATCAAGTAAACACCTTGCTGCTCATCCGTACCGACCGACATACATCCCAAGCCAATCTCACCTACCAGCAAATCCGATGATCCCAGGCGGTTTTTTTTCATTTATGCTCCCCTCACTTCCAACAACGTATAACTTTAAATTTTTAATATTCCTCTATTGAATCAATTTCATAAATGATTAAACTAACGAAATGTATACCTCATATAGACAAATTAAACCATTTTGATCTATATGTACTCTTTATTAAAGCTACTGAAGGTATTATGAAATTGATTCTATTATACGAAAAAAAATATACAAAAAAAACAATCCCAAAGGCATAGAGACTCCACGCTCTCCAATCCTTTGAGGTTGTTGTATGAAATTCGTATTCCATTCATGCTATCCGAACAGCCATCGGACGGCCTTAGGAAATTGACGCTGAAAACAATCCACACGATGCACCGCATCCTGATCCAACTCAAGGAGCACATCTTTTGCATCCAGTCCCTGTGTCCGCAGCACCTCGTGTGCCTGAAGAGTCAGCGGAACCATATCTTTTTGTACATTCGTCTTCCCTTCACCTTCACGGGTCCCGACAGATATATACAAGCGATGTGTCCCATCCCTCACAGTTGCACAAGATGCAGATTGCATATAATCAATCATACCCGGATACCAATACGAACCTGAGATGGAACCGACGCGTCCGAATACATCCTTATACTTGAATACGGCATACATGGAAATTAATCCGCCCAATGAGGCGCCAATGATCCCCGTATGCTCCGATCCAGTGCGCACTGGATATCTTGCCTCGACGTACGGCATTACTTTTGTAACCACAAACACCAGATAGGCATCTCCGCCACCGCCAAAAGCAGGTCTTCCTTCTACTAAAGCAGCTGCCTTCCAAGGCGTATAATCATCCAGCCGATTTACGGGCTGAATACCTACCAGCACGACACGGGGCAACTCTCCCGTAGAAAAACCTCTTTCCAGCTCATCCAACCCGCTTAGAAATAAAGAGCTGCCATCCTGCACATACAGCACAGGATACAGCTCATTATGACTCACGGAGACGGGAGGTGTATAGACGTGCACAAGGTACCCATCTAATGGAATTTCATCTACATGACCTTTCATCCTACACAGTCCCCCATGATGTGAATGTATTCATTACAGTGCAGCATCCATTTCCTTGATCATTTCAGATACGGATTCCAGACCATTACCTGACAGGTACCAGTAGTTAGGATCAAGGTATACAATATGACCGTTTTTAAATGCATTGGTTTTCTTCACCAGTTCATTCTCAATGGTTTGTTTACCTGTAACCTGTTCCTTGCCTTCCTCGACCACCACAGCCCCACGGTCAACAACAAAAATATAATCCGGATTTTTTTGCTGTACATATTCAAAAGAAACCTTTTGTCCATGCGTGGATACTTTAATACCAGGATCTACAGGGGTTACGCCAAAAGCATCATGAATGATACCGAAACGGGATTGTGAGCCATATGCGCTCAGGCTTCCTTCATTCGTCAGCACGATCAGTCCTTTAGCTTTGCTCGCTACAGCCTTGTCATGTACGGCCTTGATGGAGCTATCAATCGCAGCCAGTTCCTGCTTGGCAACATCCTCTTTGTCGAAGATTTGACCCAATGTTTCAACGTTTTTCTTAAAGGAATTGATATAATCCTTGGTGTCTACAGCCATCGAAATGGTCGGTGCAATTTTACTCAACTCTTTATATGCATCAGCTTGTCTGCCGCCGATGATGATGAGTTCAGGAGACAGATCACTGATTTTCTCGTAATCCGGTTCAAACAGCGTGCCCGCGCTTGCATATTTGGAATCTTTATATTTGCTCAAATACGTAGGAAGATCCTGCTGCGCTACTGCCGCAACGTCAACTCCCAGCTTATCCAACGTATCCAATGAACCAAAATCAAAGACAACGACATTTTTGGGATTAACTTTGACTTGGACAGGGTTTTCATCCAGTGCGTGTTTGACCGAGATGGTTTTGGATTCCGTTGTTGCAGCAGAGGAGCCGTTTCCAGTCGCTTCCGGTGTTGCCGGAGCTGCTTTGCCACAGGCCGACACAATCAGTACCATTGCAAGCATTAGCGTTAAAAACATCATATTTTTCTTCATTTAACATTCCCCCTAAGTGAAATAAACGCAAATTTTATGGTCACCGATCTGTTGAATTGGAATATCCATATCGTACAAATCCTTTAATACCTGACTATCAATCATCTCGTCAGCCGTTCCTTGTTTTAGCAACCTGCCATCCTTCATCCCTACAATATAATCTGAATAGCAGGAGGCGAAATTAATGTCATGCAACACGACCAGAATCGTTTTGCCGAGATCATCCACCAAACCGCGCAACGTCTTCATAATCTGAACCGAATGCTTCATATCCAGATTGTTCAGCGGCTCATCCAGCAGGATGTATTCTGTGTCCTGAGCCAAAATCATGGCAATAAAAGCCCGCTGCCGCTGTCCCCCACTGAGCAAATCAATATGCTTATCTTTCATGTCCTCCAGTCCCATGTAGGCCATAGACTGCTCCACCATTTTGCGATCCTCGCTGTTCAATCTGCCCTTGGAATACGGAAAACGGCCGAAGCTAACCAGCTCCTTCACGGTTAAGCGAATATTGACATCGTTGGTCTGTTTTAAAATAGATATCTTCCGGGCTAGCTCCTCACTTTTTGTCAGGCTCACGGCCTGCCCGTCGATGAAGATTTCTCCCTCATCACTGTTAGTCAGGCGACTGATCATCGACAACAAGGTGCTTTTTCCAGCGCCGTTAGGTCCAATAAAGGAGGTAATGGTACCTTTAGGTACAGTGACGGATACCTGATCCACCACATTTTTATTCCCGTAGCGTTTGGATACGTTTCTGACTTCTACCATGACTTATTCTCCCGCAGCAAAAGATACAGGAAGTACACCCCCCCGATAAAGTTAATAATGACACTGACCGTTGTCGATAAGTCGAATACTCTTTCTGCCAGCAGTTGGCATCCTGCCAACGCAATGACACTGACACAAATAGAGGCCGGAATAATATAACGATGCTGATAGGTTTTCATCACCTGATAAGCCACATTGGCCACAATTAACCCTAGAAACGTAATCGGCCCGACAAGTGCCGTAGATATGGAGATAAGAATCGCTACGATAATTAGCAGCCTTTTGATAATAAAACTATAAGGGAGCCCTAAATTAATCGCATGCTCTCGTCCGAGCGACAGCACGTCCAGATACTTGATGAATCTCCACGCATAAGCAAATACGAGCACAAGAATGAATACAGAAAGCCACAGTAGTTCGGTGTTTACATTACTGAAGCTGGCAAAGCTCTTGTCTTGGATTTTCGCAAATTCGTTCGGGTCAATCAGTACCTCCATAAAGGTAGACAGACTGTTGAATAGTGTGCCGAACACCAGACCGATCAGCAAAAGTACATAAATACCGCGTCCATCTTTGCGGAAAATTAATTTGTATAGCAGTCCTGCGAACAGCACCATCAGCCCTACCGACAGCAAAAAGTTCAATTCTTTGCTGGTCGAAATGAAAGGGACGGAACCAAATGCAAAAATAATCGTCGTCTGAATCAGCATATACAGTGAATCCAGTCCAATAATACCGGGAGTCAAAATCTTATTATTCGTAACCGTCTGGAAAATAACTGTTGCAAAAGCAATGGAGCCACCTGTCAGAATGAAGGCTGCGATCTTTTTCAATCGTCGTGGCAGCGCGTAATGCCAGGTATGTGGAAGATCTATAAACACGAAAGCAGCAATCAACACAAGCGCGGCAGCGGCTAATATTCCGATTTTTAATTTAGGATTCATAAGCCCTTCTCCTCAGCAGCAAATACAAAAACAACGCGCTCCCGATCACACCAACCGTAAGCCCTACAGAAATTTCATACGGATAAATGATCACCCGTCCCAAAATATCGCAAAACAGCACAAAGACGGCGCCCAAGATCGCTGTATGGGCCAGGCTTTTTTTCAGATTATCCCCCATATACATGCTGACCAGATTGGGTACAACCAGCCCCAAAAAGGGAATCGTTCCAACCGTTAAGATGACAACAGAAGAAACCAAAGCCACGATCACCAAACCGACATTGACGGTGCGCTTGTAATGTACACCCAAGTTGGCCGCAAAATCCTCACCCATGCCTGCAATTGTAAAACGATTCGCATATATGTACGCCAACGCAACCAAAGGAATACTAAGATATAGCATCTCGTAGCGACCACTCATGATTAGAGAAAAGTCTCCCTGCATCCACGAAGAAATGCCCTGGATCAGATTGTATTTGTAAGCAAAAAAGGTCGTTACCGAATTTAAAATGCCTCCAAACATCAAACCGACAAGCGGGATAAATACCGGGTCCTTGAAACGGATTTTATCCAGTATTTTCATGAAAATCAGTGTTCCCCCTAGAGCAAATCCGAAAGCCGTCAGCATCTTCGTCCAAAATCCTGCTGCTCCAAACACCATAATAGCCATCAGCACACCCAATCGTGCCGCATCCATCGTCCCTGCAGTGGTGGGAGATACAAATCGGTTCCGGGTAAGCTGCTGCATAATGAGCCCACAGATACTCATACTCGCCCCTGCGATAATGATACTGATCAATCGTGGGAATCTGCTAATCAGGAGTACCTGCGCCTGATCGTTGGTTAAGTGGAACACATCAAGTGGAGTTACATCATGAACACCGATAAAAACCGAGGCGAAGGCCAGTACCAGAAAAGCCAGTATTAAATAACGCAATTTCATGTTCTAACCAAGGGAGCCTGTTCTCCAACAACCTGTACCAAGCTTCGGCCCTGTCCTCCCCTCCAATAATGATAATCATTATCAAAATTAACTAGGATAAATTATATCAGTGATATTGTATCTGTCAAATTTTTTGCAATGAATAAACCATGTCAAAAAAGGTGTTAGCAAAACCTGAATAGTCTGAAGAGCGAATGAGCAAATAAGAGCAATATCCTGTAAAATATAGATGGAAGATTTAGGATTACCCTTTTCTCATTTTTACTGTAAGCAATTCTTGGAATTCGGGATTCATTAACTTGATGAATCAAAAAAATAGGAGGAGAATGATGAATCGCATATTAATCGTCGAGGATGATATTGCCTTGAGTAACGGTATTGTTCTTGCCCTTAAAGAACCTAACAACGTATTTACGCAAACGTATGACATAGCTACTGCAAAAGAACAATTGAACGTTACCGCCTTTGGCCTAGTGATTCTTGATGTAAATTTACCGGATGGAAGTGGACTCGACCTTTTAACCCATATACGTAAAACAAAAGCTTTACCAGTCATTGTTCTGACTGCGAATGATATGGAAACAGATGTCGTCACTGGTTTTGAGCTGGGTGCTGACGATTATATAACCAAGCCTTTCAGTCTTATGGTACTGAGAGCAAGAGTTGGCGTTCAGCTAAAGAAATCCAGATACTCGCTTGCAGACTCCATTCAGCTAGACAATTTTTCTTTTTCATTCGAGAGAATGGAATTTATTAAGAATGGTACACCTATTGAACTAAGTAAAACGGAGCAAAAATTGTTGCGCATCCTAATCAACAATCGAGGAAATACTGTTTCGCGTGATCATTTGATAGACAGCATCTGGACTGACGGGGCTGAATATGTAGGTGAAAATGCCTTGTCAGTTACGATAAAAAGGCTACGTGACAAGCTCGAGGATCATCCTTCTTCCCCACAATATATTAAAACGGTTTACGGGCTGGGCTACACATGGGCGTTGAAATGACAACACTCCTCTATATATGTATTGGAATTGCCGTTGTTGCTGTATGCACCGCTGTGGGTGCTATTATGCTTTATCGCAGGAGCATCCATAAAACAATGAAAACCATTGAGAACATGCTGGATGCCGCGATAAATGGCAGCTTCTCAGAGGATGTCTTTGATGAATCCGTTCTCTCTGCAATAGAAGCTAAATTTGCGAAATTTCTTTCCATTTGTTCCGTGTCCTCCAAAAATCTGCTTGCCGAAAAGAATAAAATAAATGAGCTGATTTCCGATATTTCACACCAAACGAAAACACCGTTGGCCAACATCCTGCTTTATTCCCAACTACTTAGCGAATACGAACTATCACAGGATACCTCCACTTGTGTGAAAGCTCTATCTGCACAGGCCGAAAAGCTTAACTTCCTGATCCATGCATTAGTGAAAACTTCGCGGCTTGAAACGGGGATTATCACGGTATCGCCAAGGCGGGAATCTGTTCAAAAGCTCCTTGGTGCTGCGCTGGAGCAAATGATGCCAAAAGCAGATGCCAAAGGGATTTCAGTTGTTATGGAGGACACAGTTATCCATGCTTATTTTGACCTAAAGTGGACGAGTGAAGCTGTCTATAACATTATGGATAACGCCATAAAATATACAGAGACAGGCGGAAGCATGAATATAAAAGTAATGGCATACGATTTGTTTTGCCGAATTGATATTACCGATAGCGGCATAGGCATTGCAGAAGAAGAACAAGGGAAGATCTTTACCCGCTTCTATCGCTCCCCTACTGTTAACTCGCAGGAGGGCGTCGGGATTGGACTGTTTTTAGCTAGAGAAATCATCGCTGCGGAGGGTGGTTACATCAAGGTACGGTCACACTACGGCCGTGGTTCTACCTTCTCTATTTTTCTTCCTATGGATACTTAATTCTTTCAATACCGTTAGATTTCAGAAAGATTGTAGAAAGATTAGTGTGCTAATGTCTATACTGTAGATGACTACGATCCAGACATTTTTTTGTGGAGGAGAACGTATATGGCTCTATTGAAAACTCAGGCATTAAAGAAGCATTACGGTAATGGAGATACTGCTGTTCATGCCTTAGACGGCGTAAATCTGGAGGTAGAAAGCGGAGAATTTGTCGCTATTGTCGGTACATCCGGGAGCGGCAAATCTACCCTTCTGCATATGCTGGGTGGACTTGATCGTCCAACAAGTGGAGACGTTACGATTGACGGCAAAGATATTTTTACATTGAAGGACGAAGAATTGACTATTTTTCGCAGACGAAAGATTGGGTTCGTTTTTCAAAATTACAACCTGGTACCTGTCTTGAATGTCTACGAAAATATTGTGCTTCCTATTGAACTGGACGGTAAAGAGCCAGACAAAACCCACATAGATAAAATTGTACATACCTTGGGCCTTGACCACAAAATGAATAACCTGCCAAACAATCTTTCCGGTGGACAACAGCAACGTGTAGCTATTGCCAGAGCACTGGCAGCCAAGCCCGCCATTATCTTGGCAGATGAACCCACCGGAAATCTGGACAGTAAAACGAGTCTGGATGTGATGGGATTGATCAAAGTATCCAGCCAGCAGTTCCGCCAAACGATAGTGATGATTACCCACAACGAGGAAATTGCGCAAATGGCAGACCGGATCATCCGTATTGAGGACGGTAAAATTGTCGGCGGTGATGCCAAATGATCAAGGTAAAGAACAAAAAAGTAATCCGCAAGCTGGCAGATAAAAGTTTCAAAGTAAACAAAGCCCGTAACCTCTTTGCTATTGTTGCCATAGCACTAACCTCATTGCTATTTACAACACTGTTCACTATGGGGATTGGCGCTGGGGAAAACTTACAACGGGCGACCATGCGCCAGGTCGGTGGAGATGGACATGCCGTACTTAAATATATAACGGATGACGAATTTAATCATGTCAAGGATCATCCGTTGATCAAGGAAATAGCTTATAACCGTATATTAAGCGATCGAGTTATGAACGATAATTTTCTAAAACGCCATACGGAGTTCTGGTATTACGACGATGTAGGGATGAAGCTTGGTTTTATTGAGCTTAAAGAGGGGCACAAGCCTGCGGCGGAAAATGAAGTAATCGCAGACTCCAAGACGTTGCAGCTATTGGGTGTTCCACTGGAGGTTGGAGCACCTTTGAGACTAAAGCTTGACATACGAGGTAAAGAAGTACAGCGTGATTTTATCCTCTCCGGCTGGTGGAAAAGCGATCCTGTGTTTAACACAGGACAAATATTCGCCTCCAGATCCTATGTCGATGCTCATGCAAAGGAATTACAAAGCACCTATAAAAAAGATCATTTCTATACAGGAACCATTAGTGCATATATGATGTTCGACAATAGCCTTGATTTGCGGGGAAAGCTCAGTAAAGTGATTACCGAAAGCGGGTATTCGCTTGACGAAGATGCACCGAACTATATCGCGAATAATGTAAATTGGTCATACATCTCGACCAATTTTAGTATGGATGCGGGAACAATCATGGCACTTACTTCTGCCCTGATACTGATCGTATTTACCGGCTATTTGATCATCTATAACATTTTTCAAATATCGGTGATGCGAGATATTCGTTTTTATGGTCTTTTAAAGACGATCGGCACAAGCGGCAAGCAGATCCGCCGGATCATTCGCAGACAGGCGTTAGTTCTTTCAGTGATAGGAATCCCGTTTGGATTAATAGCAGGTTTTTTTGTCGGTAAAGCACTTATACCACTTCTTATGAACAACACTACCTTTGCTGGCACCGAGATATCGGTATCTCCCAACCCATGGATTTTTATAGGATCGGCTTTGTTCGCGCTCATTACCGTAATGATCAGCACTTTCAAGCCAGGCAGGATTGCGGCAGCTGTTTCGCCGGTTGAGGCAGTAAGATACACAGACGGAAATACCAAGGGCAGCCGTAAGCTGAAAAAATCCACCAAAGGCGCAAAAATGATCCACATGGCTCGCTCCAACTTGGGGCGCAATACAAAGCGTACCGTGTTGGTAGTCATCAGTCTTTCGTTGAGCCTTGTACTTCTTAACACGGCCTTCACCCTGTCTAAGAGCATTGATATGGATAAGTTTGTATCCAATTTCAATGACACCGACTTTCTCATTGCTCATGCTGAATATTTCCATAGCCCCTTTTTTAAAGGCCCTGAAAATGAGACCTCCGAGAGTTTTATTCAGGCTGTACAGACACAGCCCGGCTTTGAAGAGGGCGGTCGCTTGTACGGCGGCAAATTAGTGCTTACTGTCGAGAATGGAAAAGACACCCATGAGGACGATGTGACTGACTCTCGCGGCAACTTCATGGCGACAGTATATGGGCTGGAAGATTTACCATTGCACCGTTTGCAATTGCTAGACGGTGAGCTTGATTTTGAGAAGCTGGCTTCCGGTAAGTATATATTGGAAGGGGTAGATTTAGATGACCATAACATCCCCCATATGGAAGAAGCTCTTTATAAGGTGGGTGAAAAGGTCACGCTTCACAGTTATATGGGAGCAGCAGAAGCTCCGCTGGATAAAGAGTATACTACGCATGCATTCACAGTGCTTGGTCATGTTGCAATTAAATATATGACCAATTCTGATCGCCTTTCAGATAAGTATAATTTTTATCTTCCAGCGAATATTTACAAGCCGCTTGCGGAGCAACCTGCTGTGATGAGCTATGCCTTTAATGTATCCCCTGATCAGGAAGAGGCCATGGAGGTTTTTTTAAAAAGTTACACCGAAACTACAGAGCCAGTAATGAACTACACATCCAAATTTACTTCAATGAATGAGTTTTCCGGTATGCAAAACACCATCATGATGATCGGCGGCACGCTTAGTCTGATTATCGGCCTAATTGGTATCCTCAACTTTGTAAACGCAATTCTGACGAGTATATTGACACGGCGTCAGGAGTTTGCCATGCTGCAAAGTATCGGCATGACCAAAAAGCAATTGCGGGGTATGCTGATCTATGAAGGGCTATATTATGTTCTCGGCACCGCCCTATTCTCCATTTTATTAGGGATCATATTTTCTATTTCAATTGTGAAACCCCTAAGCAGTATGATGTGGTTTTTGAGCTATCACTTTATAATCTGGCCACTTCTAGTCTTATTACCTTTACTGTTATTGCTTGGGATACTTATTCCAGTAGCGGTCTATTCTATGAACGACAAACAAAGTATTGTGGAACGACTTCGAGAATCAGAGTAGATTTACCGAGAAAGTCCATAATACCAGTGTGAATAATAAAAGATGACTCCTGATCAATTCGAGGCCACCGAAAAACCAGCCTTTCGTGAAAAAAACAAGAACACGAATCAAAAAGACGACGGTTTATTCTGAATTCACAGAATGAACCGTCGTCTTTTCTCTTGCTCTCCGCCTCATGTGGCCCTTGCTTACTCCATCAGTTTCAATATTCGTTTTAAATTGACAGTGAATATCGCCATAGCCCCCTGGATTTCCATACCTATCAGACCCGAGGAGGACGCTACATCGTACCCGTGTCTGTGCTTCAGTTCACTATTCTTCGCCTCAATTTTGTATCGTTCTTTGGCCTTGGCTTTAAAGCTTTCGCTTTCTTGAAACGTAACTTCTTCAAATGCTCATGGCTTTTTATACTTTTTTGACTTCACGCGCTCTGCGGATCGCCAGATGTCCAGCTTTGCATACGTACATTCCCGCATCTTTGTTAAACTCGAACTCGTCTTGTCGTGACAATAGGTTTCGTTCAGTTCCTCATAAATAAAGCTAAAGTCCACCAATTCGTCCATTCTTTCGTAACAGATGGTCTTTGGGAATCAACAGATTGTATAGTTCAATATATGGACTTAGGACCATGCTTTGCTGTTTCGGAAGCACCGGAACCACCCGCCTTTATTTGGATATTTTAATTATACCGAAAAAGCGAGACAGTAACCTCTGTTATGGAGGAACTGTCTCGCTTTAGAGTTTAGGACTTTTTCAGTGGCCTCGGGATATCCGGGGTTGTCTTTTTTTCATCCTTAATCTTTTTCTGAATGAGCAGCTCCACTTGCTTCTTCCAGAGAATGAATGAGAAGTCTATGATCGATCGGTGACGACATGACAAGCAGGCTCGTGTAGGTTCCATACTTATCGCACTGGTTGCTAAACTCTTCGAGGGTGCGCGTCGAGCTGGTCACTACTTTTAATAAATAACTGTGTTCTCCGCTTATACGATGGCACTCGGCAACATGTGGAGATGTATGAACAAAATCAAGAAATGCATGGCAATCTCTAGTCCGAAACAATATATAGGCTGCCGTATCCTTTCCTATTTTTTCAGGAGAGATGATAGTGCGATACCCCTTGATAATCCCTTTTTCTTCCATTCTTTTAACTCGTTCTGTTACAGCAGGTTGGGATAAACCCACGCATTTCCCTAGCTCTGTCATTGAAATTCTCGCCTGACTTTGAAGATAAAAGAGGATTTGTTTGTCTACAGGATCCACTTTGAATTCCCTCCTTTAAATTTAACGTTTTTATGAGAAATTCATTTAATTACTTTGTATAATTATCATAATGGATTGATTGCGTTATGTAAAATGAATGATTTAGATTATATAATAAAACTCATATCGATAAGGTGAACCAAACATGAAAAGATAGAGAGGATGGCTGCCCTTGAGCAAATACGTTTTTAATAAGGTAGGAACAGTAGCAGATTTAGAAGTACATATTGAAGAGGCTATTGATCGTACAATTGTCGAAAAAAGGCTGGTTGGTGCTGGTATACGAGTTACGCTTAATGAGGCGCAATATTATAGTTGCGCTGCCGGATGTCCAGACCGTGAACAAAAGTCTGGAGGGACCTCTCAGTGAGCCTCTCCCTCTCCCGCAAAAATATAATTGCATTGGCTGCTATATGTTTGTCCGCATTGATGTTCGGCCTCGAAATTTCCAGTGTGCCAGTGATACTGCCAATTCTGGAGAAAGTATTGCATGGCGATCTTAAGGATATGCAGTGGATTATGAACGCTTATACCATTGCATGTGCCACAGTTCTGATGGCTGTTGGAACGCTGGCTGACCGGTATGGAAGGAGGCGTATTTTTATTATCAGCCTCGTCTTGTTCGGTGTTACATCCTTGATTTGTGGCTTGGCGCAAAGCACATCGGTTCTGATCATCAGTCGGTTTCTTCAAGGGGTGGGTGCTGGTGCGATGCAGATTTGCCAGATAGCAATTCTTTCACATCGGTTTCAGGAAGGACAAGAACGCAGCAAAGCCTTTGGCATATGGGGGATTGTGTTCGGTATCGGCCTCGGTTTTGGACCTATCATCGGCGGCATAATCGTGGCCGTGTTGAACTGGCATTGGGTTTTCCTGGTCCACGTTCCGTTGACCATCCTCACTTTGATTCTTGTTTTTGGTGGCATAGAGGAGTCCAGAGATCCGCAGGTGAAAAAGCTGGACATTATCGGCATCGTCACGCTTTCATTGACAGTTTTTGGCCTTGCATACTTTATCACGCAAGGGCCGGAACTCGGCTTTACCAGCAGAGCATCCATCAGCATCCTTGTTGCAGTAGCAATAAGTTTCATTATTTTTCTATTTGCGGAAAAGCTCAGCGCCCATCCGATGTTTGACTTTTCCGTATTCAAGATACGTAATTTCTCCGGCGCTCTCCTTGGCTCCATCGGCATGAACTTCAGTTTCTGGCCGTTCATGATCTATCTGCCGATCTATTTCCAGAGTGGCCTGGGTTACGACATCGTAGCCGCCGGGCTGTCTCTCTTGGCTTATGCGCTGCCCACCTTGGTAATTCCACCTCTGGCAGAGCGTTTTTCGCTCCGCTACCAGCCGCGCATAGTCATTCCATCAGGTCTGTTCATCCTCGGTATGGGCTTCATTTTGATGAAATATGGCAGCGGCAGCGATCACGCCAGTTGGTTGACCATGCTCCCTGGCTCCTTGTTGGCTGGTATTGGGCTTGGCTTAACGAACACGCCTGTGACCAACACGACCACTGGCTCTGTTCCAAGTGCCCGTGCAGGCATGGCTTCCGGTATAGATATGAGTGCTAGATTGATCAGTCTAGCCATCAATATCGCTGTGATGGGATTCATCTTGCAGGCAGGTATTTTGTCTTATTTGAAGAGTGCCCTTTCCGGGACTCTCAGTGCAGTGCAATTGCGGTCTGTAGCCGAAAAAGTAGCCGCCGGAAATACTGTATCTCTCAGGCAGAGTTTGCCAGAACTCTCCTCTCTGGATGCGTCTGGAGCCGTCGTCCATGCGGCGCTTATGCACGGCTTTGGCTTGATAATGCTCTACGGCGGTATTGGTGTCTGGGTTCTAGCCGCTATCAGTTTTATGATTTTTGGACCTAAGAGAGCATAAAGACAATCCCGGGGATATCGAGGTACTGAAAAAGTCCCCCATTGTTGAGAGTAAGAGAATATCCAAAGAAAAACGAGCCTCTAGAATCGCTTCTAAGGCTCGTTTCGCGTTGAGGGAGACATATTTGTACCCCTAAAATCTTTGTATTTTCGGAAATCAACAGTTTTTCAGTGGCCTCGATCAATTCAGAGGTCATCTTTTTATGCTTAGAAAGGTACTTTGTATGAACAACTACAGTTCCCACTCTTCCCGTAAAAGCCCCATTCGGATCGAATCATAATACTCTCCATTATAATATCTGCACTTTCGAAGCCTGGCTTCTAGGGTCATGCCCAGCTTCTCCCCCACCTTCATCATCCGATGGTTTCCTGACCAGGTTGTAAAACCTACTCTTACTAAAGGCAATGTATTAAACAAATGCGTGATCCACAGTCGAAGCGCCCTCGTACCATACCCACCGCTCCAATACCCCGAATCATAGATAGCTATTCCCATTTCAAGCCATTGCGAAGGCTGATGCTCCCAATAATAGCTCACTGATCCAATGACCTTGCCTTCCACTTCAATGATCCAAAAGTCATCTTGTCCAATTCGTTTTTCCTTCTCTTTTAAATAATCATCAAAAGAAAGTGGCTTATGTTCATAGTAGGGTGCATCCCACTACTTCCATTCCGGTGCTTCTTCCTTGTAAGTTAGCTTCCAAAGGGCATGTAGGTCTTCTTCTCTAACAGGCCTAATCGTTAAATCCTTATCCGTATACATCGAGTACACTCCTTTAATAATAAAATTCATTCTATCTACTTTGGGTTATATTGAGCTTTATTGTATCTGCTTTTGCATTATTTCGAATTTCTAGTTTTGTCCGTCTTCCAAGCAAGATCGTAATTTAAGTTGACAAACAATCAAAAATAATATATCTTAATATAAAGATAATAAATATAAAGAAAAGTTTTTCGACTGTTTATTTTGTTTAGAAAAACCTAATCATATAAAAACCAAGGAGGATAATGACATGAAACTATTAGGATTGCATCACGTTTCGGCGATTACAGCGGCGGCGGCTAAAAATGTTGATTTTTATACTCAGGTATTGGGACTTCGGTTGATCAAGAAAACGGTGAACCAGGACGATGTTAGTGTGTATCACCTTTTTTACGGAGATGAGCGTGGAACTGCGGGTACGGAAGTCACATTCTTTGAAATTCCACATGCTGGACAAACTCGTACAGGGAATAACAGCATTTCAGCGCTCTCCCTACGGGTACCGAATGACAAGGCACTGGATTACTGGAAAAACCGCTTCGAGCAGCTGGATGTAAAGCATGGTGAAATTACGGATCAAGCAGGACGCTTGGCGCTTTCGTTTGAGGATTTTGAAGGACAACGCTTCTTCCTCGTTTCAGATGAACATGATAACGGAATGCGCGGCGGCACGCCTTGGGAGAAAAGCCCTGTCCCTGCCGAGTACGGCATTGTAGGACTTGGGCCGGTTCATCTGACCATTCCTAAAGCGGAGAATACCATTCTCATTCTTGAACAGGTTATGGGCTTCCGCAAAAAAGGCTCTTACCCTTCCCCCGTTGCCGGACAACCGGATGTGGTCATCTATGAAACGGGTGAAGGCGGTACAGGAACTGAAGTGCATCTGGAAGAGCGTAACGATCTGCCACAAGAACGACCAGGACGTGGCAGTGTGCATCACGTAGCCTTCCGTGTTGAAACTGAGGAAGAGCTCAAACAGTGGGTAGACCGTATTGGGCAGCTGCAAATTTCCAACTCAGGCTTTGTAGATCGCTTTTACTTCCGTTCATTGTATTTCCGTGAGCCGAACGGCATTCTGTTTGAATTGGCAACCGATGGGCCCGGCTTTGATACGGATGAAGAACTGGAGTTTCTGGGTGAATCGCTGGCGTTACCGCCATTTTTGGAATCGCGCCGTGCCTCTATTGAAGCCAATCTCAAACCGCTTAACACCAAACATGAATAGAGTTATATTTGCTCTAAAATCACGCAAAGCCGGGACTTCTACATCATGTAAGAGGTTCCCGGCTTTTTTCGTGCAACTGTTCTATTTTCATTCTAAAAAGGATCTCATCTGCAAGCTTTTCAGCTTTGACAGGTAAGCGAAATGCCCTTTTTAGTTATGCTTACAGCTTTTTATCATCCACACTGTTCAGCCATGCTTCGATTTCTCCGATTACAGAGGCGATACAGCCATCTTGGAACGGCGAGATTAGTCCAGCCAACTCAACCAATCCGGTAAAAGAGCGACTTCCCCCGGCACCGCATAGCTTCAAATAATCTTCCCACGCAGCTGTCCGGTCGATACTCATGCGTTTCCAGAATTGGAACGCGCACAGTTGCGCGAGTGTATAGTCAATATAGTAGAACGGGGATTGAAAAATATGACCCTGTTTGTGCCAAAACCCGCCCTGCTCCAGATACTCGTTGCCTTCATAATCCAGATGCGGTTTATACTTACGTTCAATGGAGCGCCATGCGCTTTTACGTTCGGCTGGGGTCCAGTCTGGATGTTCGTATACGGCATGCTGGAATTCGTCCACGGCTACGCCGTAAGGCACGAACAGCAACGATGAGGATAGATGTTCAAAGTGATATTTGTCCGTATCTTCCTCGAAGAACAGATTCATCCAAGGCCATGCGAAAAACTCCATGCTCATAGAGTGGATCTCAGCCGCCTCCATAGTTGGCCAATGGTACTCAGGAATTTCAAAATGTCGGCTTTCATAGACCTGGAAGGCATGACCTGCTTCATGCGTCAATACGTCGATATCACCGGATGTACCATTGAAATTTGAGAAAATAAACGGCGTGCCATATTCGCTCAAAAATGTACAATAGCCTCCGCTTTGCTTGCCTTTTTTGCTGATCAAATCCATCAATCCACGTTCAATCATAAAGCTGAAAAATTCATGTGTTTCCGCTGAAAGTTCCTCATACATACGTGCTCCATTGCGAATGATCCACTCCGGGTCACCTTTAGGCGTAGGATTGCCTGACAGGAAGTTGAAGCCCTCGTCATAATAGCGAAGCTGATCTACTCCGATCCGTTCGCGCTGGCGTTCCTTCAGCCTGGTTGCCAGAGGAACGATGTGCTTCAGCACCTGCTCGCGGAAATTGGCTACCATTTTGGCATTGTAATCTGTACGTCCCAAGCGAGCATAGCCCAATTCTACGAAGTTGTCATAGCCCAGCTTGTGTGCCATGCGCGTGCGCACCTTCACCAGTTCATCATAAATCCGGTCCAGCTCGTCCTCATGCTCACTCATAAATTGATATTTAGCCTCGGAGGCCTGTTTGCGTGTCTCCCGGTTGGTAGCCATTTCGAAAGGCAGGAGCTGCGACAATGTGCGTTCTTCTCCCTCAAACGGGATCTTTGCTGAAGCAATCAATTGAGCATATTCCGAGGTCAGCTTATTCTCCTGCTGTAAATCCTCAATAATATCCGGATGGAACGACTTGAGTGCTACCTCGGCAATACTGAAAAGCTGACTGCCCCATTGACTCTCCAACTCGGTTCGGAATGGAGAATCCACCAATGCACGGTAGTAATCGGTTACATACTCCTGAATAACCGGCATGAAATCATCAGCGTACTCTTGCTCCGCTTTGTAAAAGGCGTCCTCCGTATTAATGGAGTGCCGAACTTCCACCAATTGCAATTGCGTTTCCACGTTACTGCGCAGCTTGTTAATCGCATGAATCACTTCATTTTGACGTTCTACGCTGTCCGCTTCACGAAACTGCTGCAACAGCGTTTTAAACCGCTGTTCAATTTCAGGTTGCTCTGGTCGGCTGTAAGCCATTTGGCTGAATAATGTCATTGCTTCGGTTCCTCCTTAAATATAATAAATCTGATGCCTATTATACAGTACGCTTAGACCAAACTGGAAGCCATAATTCCAATAAAATACAACCTCAAGAGCCGCAATACCATGTATTGCGGCTCTTGAGCCTCATCTAACTCTATATATCAAAAAAGTCATGGTCTAAAACAATCTAATATATATTCAGCCTGATGGAGATTTATAAGTCTTTCTAAGATCGCAGACCTTTATGCTTTATTGATTTTGCAAACGATGTGCCGCATGCAAAGTCGGACCGACGAATTCATTCAGCTTGAAGCTACCTTCAATGGCCTGTGTAATGAATCTCTTGGCCTGATCCACTGCTTCACGTACAGTCAGCCCTTGAGCCAAACCAGCCGTTACCGCTGCCGAAGTGGTGCAGCCTGCACCGTGGGTAAAGTTTGTTTTTACAACATCGGCTTCAAACCAGTCAAAAGTGATTCCGTCATATAGCAGATCCATCGCTTTACCTGCGCGAATTTTGCCACGGTCCTTGATCAGTACATGCTTAGCTCCACGCTCATGGATAATCGCAGCTGCTTCCTGCATCTGCTCCAGTGTCGTGATCGGTCCATTCTTCGCCAGTTGCGAAGCCTCGAACAAGTTCGGTGTTACCAGGTCAGCGCCAGGAATCAACAATTCCAGCATCGCCTCTGTATTTTCCGGCTGGAGCACTTCATCCGTGCCTTTGCAGACCATGACCGGGTCAATTACGATCCGCTTCAGATCATGCTTTTTCAAATGACTGGCTACCAGCTCGATAATTTCAACGGAACCAAGCATACCTGTTTTCATCGCATCAAAACCGATACCTTCCAATACAGTACGCAGCTGCGCTTCTACCACATCCAACGCAACAGGATATACAAGATGATCCCAGGTTTTAGGACCCATCGCTACTACGGTTGTCAATACGGTCATGCCATATACGCCAAGCTCCTGAAAGGTTTTCAGGTCTGCCTGAATACCCGCTCCACCGCTTGTGTCGGAGCCGGCTATCGTTAATGTTTTGGGAATCGTCATTTGTACATGCTCTCCTTCACTTTCTGTGCTGCATTTATCCTAATCCCGCTCGCGAAACTTGTCAACGCGCAAAACGGTCCTCTCTATGCTAAAAGTCACAGGCGACGACAGTAGCTAAAAAACGAGAACATCCCCTTTTGAAACAGGAACATCCTCGCAATAACGTGTTATATGAAGAATTCGAATGAAATTTAGAATTATAAATACCCACCGGTACTATGATCATAGGCATGATTCTTTTCATTTGCACGTACGCCTAAGCACAGACTCTGATACAACTGCTGCTGTTCCAGTGTAGCAAAATTCCGATGCTGCTCAAATAAAGCCATACAACCAATGATATGTTCGGTATAGCTATTATCGACAGACAGTTGCAAGCAATGCAGTGTTTGTCCCACTCCCTCGGGGTAATCGCCTTTTCGGAAATAGTATTCCGCATACACCTTACAAAAGGATGCAAAGCGAAATGCGTTAAAGTGCTTGCGATAATGAGTGTCCCATCGTTCCGGTGCAAGCTGCCAAAAGCTTTTGAGTTGCTGACTAAATAGTCCCAGTTCGGCATCCACGAAATAACCAAACCGGTTCGCTGATTCGAGCAAGGTGTTCAAGCCCTCCAGTGTCTCATCCGGATGCTCACGCAGGTAAGTAATATAATCATAGATTGCAGAAGTATTGCCCATTTTAATTTCAATACAAAGTCGGTTGCCCTGTGCATATACACGATGTAGGTTGACCACTTTCCAGCCTTCCTCGTCTAAACCCTCAAACCAGCTCAAATCTGCATAACCTTCAATCCATTGCTTGGATTCCTCATATCTACCCTGAAACTCATAGCAACTGGCCTTGAGCAGATGCCCCTGAGCATAGTAATAAACGAGCGGCTTAAGCAGCTCCAGGTGCTCATCTCCAAAACGGTTCCGATTGCGATACAATGCCTGCGCCAGCTCTCTCAGCTCGTCCGCATACATTTCCATCTCGGACCATTGCATTTTTAAAGCAAACACTTGAGATAGCATATGTAAGCCTTCCAGTGCGTAAATTTCCGGTAGACGACTACGGTACAAATGGAATTGTACAGCAGCCTTCAAGTTCCGTTGGTTATCCTTAATCTGAATCTGGAATATACGGAAATAGCTGATCGCCAATCGTTCAGAGTGGGTATACTTTTCACTCTCGATGACACAATCATACAGAAGCATGGAAGCTTCATGTCTGCCATCCTCAAACATCGCTTCTGCGGTCTCAAAAATAGCAGGAACGTTCGATAAATCGTCCATCAAATAGCCAAGTACACTGCGTATACACTCCAGCTTGTTCAACTCTGAGCAACGCAGGAGAAACGGACGCAACCTTCTCCAGTGTGGTAAGGAATGAATAAAACATTCATCAACATACATCTCGAACAAAGATCCTTCTTCCAATCCCATGGCCTCGGTAATCAAATCCAGCTGATTGACTGAGATCGGCCGTGGTGGGTTCCGGTTAAGTATACCGCTAAGTGTACCCGGATTTACCTTGGAAGCATCTGCAAAACATTGCATTGAAATGCCTTCACTTTGAATATACTTTTCTATTTCTGCGCGGATCGTGGTGTTTTTTTCCAAAGGGACACCCCCTCAAACGAATGATGGTGACTTTTTCATTACCTTTTAAACCAAAATTTGTTTAATCAAAGTATATGTCTATTTATACGAGAGGTCAATAACTTTAAATACGACTCAGGACATATAAAATCACGAATTTTGTACGATTTTAAAACTGTTTTATGAAAAAAGACCGTCCTCTGTGGGACAGTCTTTTTCTATTATTTTGATGCTGTGGACTTATAGGACAAAAACAAGTTAGCAGTTTTACCGTGAACGTCCGAAATCGAGGGCAAACTTAGCGTATCCCTCTACCGTTAACCCTTCATAAAGCAACTCCGAATAGGCATTAGCGGCATCCGTTGCTTGCGGTGAGGTCAGGAAGGTCACATGCGGACGCCCTGACCATGGGGCGAGGGACCAATGGCCATCAGCTTTTGGCGTCAACGTCTTCATATGCCGCACGTATTCAGTCAGCACATGACGGTTCTCATCCGGTGAAGCAAGTATAATTCGCTCTCCACCCGGATTGACCAGCGGAGAGGAAAACGCGCGATAGTTATTCGTAACAACCAGATAATTTCGCTGCATATCCATCGGTTCGTCATCAAAAGACATCTGAATGATTCTGTGTGCATCTGGGTCCTTTAGGCCCCCGTCAGCATCATATCTGGCTGGCTGTGTTACATCAATCTGATACCTGATGCCGTCGATGATATCGAAATTAAAGCTTGGAAAATCAGAATTAATCAGCTCTTGCTCTTGTTCTGCTGAAGGATCAATTTGCTGGAATTGTCCAGCAGACCACTCCAACCATTCCCGAATTTCCGTTCCGGTCAGCCGAACGACATGCAACGTATTCGGAAAATTGTACAGATCGGCGATATGCTTGATCGCCAACGTCCCCGCCGGAATATGGGTATAGTACGATGGGCCATATCTGCCACCTGTTTTAAAAGGAGCTGCTGCCGACAGAACGGGCAATCCTTCGTGCTCGCTCCCTTGCATCTGCTGCTTCACATACCACATTTGCGCATCATTCACCAGCTGAACCGAAGCATCATCCATCACCTGAGCAAAAAAGCTGTTCACCGCCACCGTCGTCTGACCTACAGGTGCACGAATATACTCCAGTGTTCCGGCGTGCTCTTCTGCTACCGCCAGCTGAATGGCAGTATCCGGTTGTACCAGCGCTTCCTTGCGTATCGGATCATACACCGGGCGTACCTCGGCAGCAGATGTAGCCACTTGCCACTTCTCTCCACTAAAGGTCAGCTCCAGATCAATGAAACCCAGATGATCCCCCCAAAAGCCCGGCTCCACTGCTGGGATATCGTGGATGGTACCTCGCTCTACATCAACACCTGTTTTCCCCATAAACGAAGGTCCGGGAAATACTTTATGTGCATGACCAAACACAATGGCATCGATCCCTTCCACCCTGCTCAGATGCAGCACCCCATTTTCCATATCAAGCGTTTCGGGAATATCCTCAAAGCCTGCATGGGGCATAGCAATGATGAGATCGGCTCCCGCCGCCTTCATTTGTGGAATAAACCGTCTTGCCGTTTCCAGCATATCTTTGACGATGATTTTCCCCTCCAGCCACGCCTTGTCCCATTGCATAATTTGCGGAGGGACAAAGCCGATGACTCCCACCTTCAACAGATGCTTACCACCTGCTTCATCCTCTACCGTCTTATCCAGCAATAGATAAGGTGTAAAGTAATTTCGTTCTTGTTCTCCCGCTATATAAATGTTGGCATTCACATAAGGAAATTGCGCTCCTCGAAGGCAAGTCTGCAAGTATTCCAGTCCATAGTTAAATTCATGATTCCCGATATTGCCTGCCTCATACCCAAGCAGATTCATAGCTTTATAGGCGGGATGCACCGCGCTTGGGTCCTGTTGGATTCGCTGTACAGCATAATCTCCCATCGGATTCCCCTGAATCACATCTCCGTTATCCAGCAGCAGGTGATTGGGTACCTCCGCCCGGGCTATTTGAATCAAGCTGGCTGTTTGCGCCAGACCGTAATGCAGCGTCTCCTGATCCGTATAATAATCGTAATTCCACAAGCTGACATGCAAATCGGTTGTAACCATAATGCGGAATTTCACTCTCACAAGGCTTACATTGTCCTGGTCTGCCTTTTCGTTAATATCCAAAATATCCAATCTTGTTCTCTCCCTCAGCTTCGGTCATAGAGCTTGAACAAGTCTAACAGAGCACTGTTAAGAGAATGTTAAAACAAGCATTTTGCATAAATCCAGAAAATGGTTTTAAGCATACGATAAATTTTACATCATTTTTACCAAAGTCAGGAGTGGTTTTTACCCTAGCTACGGGACTAGCTGTTAAGATTTGGTTTGTCACAGCATTTACAGGTTTTTTATTATCGTTATCACTATGTTTAGGGGGAAATTATTTTGTTCAAAAAAGCACTGACCTTGTGCATGACCTTCACACTGGCAGCGGGTCTAGCCGCTTGTGGCTCCAATGCAAGCAATAATAACAGCGCGTCCACTCCGGGTACAGATGGCTCTAAAAACGAAAGCACAGCCTATGTTCCTAAGGAGTTAAAGGTACAGTTCGTTCCTTCTCAAAATGCAGATACGCTCGAAGCCAAAGCCAAACCGCTCGAAAATCTACTGGGTGACAAGCTTGGAATCCCGGTGAAAGTAACTGTATCTCCTGACTACAATACGATTGTGGAAGCCATGTCTTCCAAACAGGTAGATGTAGGATTCCTTCCGCCGAATGCTTATGTACTGGCCCACGATAACCGTAAAGCAGCCGACTTGCTGTTGCAAGCTCAACGCTACGGAATTGAAGATGCTACAGGCAAGGACACGACTGAAAAAGTAAACTTTTATAAAGCAATGATCGTGGTGAAAAAGGATTCTCCGATTCAAAGTCTAGCTGATCTGAAAGGCAAGAAGGTTGGCTGGCAAAATGTAACCTCCTCCGCAGGCTACGTGTACCCTGCAGCAGAGCTGAAAAAAGCTGGCGTGGACCCGGATACGGATGTGCAGGGTGTGACAATCAAAGGCCACGATGCTGCTATTCTGGCGTTGCTGAACGGTCAAGTTGATGCGGTAGCTGTTTTCCAGGATGCACGTAACACGGTGAAGAAGGAAATTCCGGATGTATTTGAAAAAACTCGCGTCATTCATTACACAGCTAAAATTCCAAATGATACCGTCAGCGTACGTTCTGATATGGATCAAGCGTGGAGAGACAAGATCAGCCAAGCCTTTATTGACATCGCTAAAGATCCTGCAGGCGGCGAAATCATTAAAGAGATTTACACCCATGTAGGTTATGAAAAGGGCGACGATAAAAACTTCGACTCCGTGCGTGAATACGCCAAAGCCGTTGGTCAAGCGGTTAAGTAATCGGAACAAACAAGGTACTGTAATGAAGTAACAGCTACGAAACAGGCTTTACGAATGACAGGGCAACACCGTCCATGTATTCATGGCGGTGTTGTTTTCATTCCACCCCATCGGGGGAGAAAGTTGGGAGCATATGATCGAATTTCGTAACGTATCGAAAACATACCCGAACGGCACCAAAGGGTTAAACAATATTAATTTGACGATTCAGGAGGGAGAAATGGTCGTCATCGTCGGCTTATCCGGTGCAGGTAAGTCTACCCTGCTGCGTTCCATTAACCGACTGCATGACATTACGTCCGGCGACATTGTCGTGGGTGGCAGGTCCGTCACGTCTGCTGGAAGCAGCGAGCTGCGGCGCATTCGCCGTGATATTGGCATGATCTTTCAAAGCTTCAATCTGGTTAAGCGTTCGACGGTGCTCCGCAATGTACTTTCCGGCCGCGTCGGCTATCATTCAACGCTGCGAACCATTCTCGGCCTCTTTCCGAAGGAAGATATCGAACTGGCACTAACAGCGCTGGAGCGCGTGAACATCCGCGAAAAGGCCTACAGCCGGGCAGATGAGCTGTCTGGTGGCCAACAGCAGCGCGTATCCATCGCCCGTGCTCTGGCGCAGGAGGCTAAAATCATTCTGGCGGACGAGCCTGTCGCATCGCTGGATCCGCTGACCACCCGCCAGGTCATGGATGACCTTCAGCGGATCAACCGTGAAATGCAGATTACGACCATCGTCAATCTGCATTTCATTGATCTCGCGCGCGAATATGCAACGCGGATCATCGGATTGCGCGCCGGGGAAGTGGTCTTTGACGGCACACCAGAGGAGGCTACGGATGAGGCCTTTGCGGAGATCTACGGCCGGGCCATCAAGCATGATGAGCTGCTGGGAGTGGGATCATGAAGCCCGACTCTACTGCCCAGCCGCTCTCTTCGACGCAACCGTCACCGCATGCTGGACCGCCGCAACCTGGCAAGACGCCCGCAGGGCCACCTTTGCCAGGACGTTACAAGCGTTATGCCACCTGGATGATTTTTATCGTGGTGCTGGTAGCCTGCTCCATTCATACGGATGCCACACCGTACCAGTTGATCGTCGGCTTGCCGGAGATGGGCAAATTGTTGGGGGAAATGTTTCCACCCGACTGGAGCTATCTGCCTACCATCTGGAAACCGATGCTGGAAACGATCCAGATCGCCATTGTCGGCACGACACTGGGAGCCATATTGGCGATCCCTGTCGCGTTGCTGTGTGCCTATAATGTGATGCCGCGCAAGCTGATTTCGCTGCCGATGCGCACGATCCTGAATCTAGTACGGACGATTCCCGATTTGCTGTTTGCTTCGATCTTTGTGGCGGTGTTCGGCATCGGGCCGTTTGCAGGGATGCTCGCCCTGCTCTTCTTCTCCTTTGGCATCATAGCCAAGCTGACCTTTGAGGCGATTGAAGCCATTGATCCCGGGCCGCTGGAAGCCATGACCGCTGTTGGCGCGAGCCGCATTCAAGTCATCGCCTTTGGTGTGGTTCCGCAGGCTCTTCCTTATTTTGTGTCGTACTTGCTGTATACCTTTGAGGTTAATGTGCGCGCGGCTTCCGTTCTGGGCCTGGTCGGCGCTGGGGGTATCGGTCTGTTGCTTGACCGTTCTCTGGGGCTGTTCCGATATGATCGGGCAAGCATCATTATTCTACTGACCCTCGTCATCGTCCTTGCGATTGATTACGGCAGTAACCTGCTACGGAGGAAATTATTATGAATGATCCTACGCTTCGCAGACCTATTGGCTCCCGCCTGCGCCTATGGGCGATAGCTATTCTGCTAATCATCATTTATATTTGGGCTTTTCGCGGGATGCAGTTTGAAGGATTACAGGGGACGGCTAAAAGCGTCTCTGTCGCTATATTGGACGGCTTCCTTCATCCCGACTGGTCGTTCGTCTACATCCCTGAGGGAGAGGATTTGCTGCGCGGGTTGCTGGATACGCTGGTCATTTCAGTGCTCGGAACCTTCGTATCCGCATTTGTCTGCCTTCCGTTCGCCTTTTGGGCGTCCAGCAATATGACCCGTCTGCGTCCCTTATCGGGTAGCGGGAAATTTGTGCTTAGTGTCATCCGGGTATTTCCCGAAATGATCGTCGCCATCTTGTTTATCAAAGCCGTTGGACCCGGCTCGTTTGCGGGTGTGCTTGCCCTCGGCATTCACTCCATCGGCATGCTGGCGAAGCTTTTCTCGGAAACGATCGAAAGTGTCGATCACGGGCCACAGGAAGCTTTGATCGCGTGCGGTGCCAATCGTTGGCAGGTGATCTTCTTCGCCGTGCTACCACAGGTGATTCCACAGTTTCTTTCGTATTCGCTTTACCGTTTTGAAATTAATATCCGTTCTGCTACCACGCTCGGTCTGGTCGGTGCAGGTGGTATCGGTACTCCGCTACTATTTGCACTCCAAATGCGCAACTGGAACCGTGTAGGCGTTATTTTGCTAGGCATTGTGGTTCTGATCATTTTGACGGATCTGATTTCCGGCTGGCTGCGCAAACGGATCGTATAATTAGAACTCTAAACGCCCAAAAAGCCTCTCCTGTGTAAAAAGGGACATGTCATGCTCCCATTCACTCGGAAGAGGCTTTTGTCGTTCAACGTCTCCCTGCCAATTCATCTATGACCCGTCGGACTTCCTCAGCCGTATTGTAAAAATGAGGAGCCACACGGATAACATCCTTTCGTGCTGAAACGATCATATTTTGGCTTCTCAAATTCCTCTCCACAGCCGACACGTCGGCTACTTCAACAGCGAGCAAGCTTGGTAATGTGCCTCCCCTGTAAGGTACACGTATGTGTAGCCCTTTGCGCCGTCCATATTCAACGGAAAAATCCAACAACTCACTCATATAGGTCTGAATATTCGTGACTCCAATCTCTAGCAGCAGCTTTAAAGCCGCATTGGCGGCAAAAATGCTAATAAAAGAAGGCAATCCCGTCTCAAAGCGTCGGGCTCCCGCCGCCGGAAACGGGTGAGCAATATCAAACCGGGAAGCAGGCTCCTGCCCAAGCCAGCCTGTAAGACGGGGCTTGAAGCGGTCTATTCGGTCCTTGCTTACATAAAGAAAAGCCACGCCCGGAATTCCCAGCATATATTTGCGGGCTCCCGCGACCAAAATATCTACGCCCATTGCCTTAACGTCCACTGGAACGATCCCTGCAGACTGATAAGCATCCACAAACAGCAACGCCTGATTTCGGTGAGCTATATCTGCAATGGATTTTAAATCCTGCTGAAATCCGTTGGTATAGTTCACTTGTGACACCATAACGAGCGCAGTTTTCTCCGTAACATGCTCCTCATACTGCTCTATCGTCACTTCTCCCTCGATGGAGGGGATACAGCAGATGTGATCATGGAACATCTCCTGTGCCTGCCAGATGTGTCCCACCGTCGGAAAGTCGGTGTCCGCATACACAATGCCTTCTTTTCCCGGTACATAAGGAAGGGCTGTAGCCACCCCAGCAATCGCCTCAGAGGCTGAGGACAGGACCGCAATTTCGTCAGACTCCGCCCCGATGAGCTTGGCAAAATGCCCTCTGGCCTCCTCCAAACGTGCCATAGATAGATCGCCGTTATGACCGTGTTGCAGCAAACTTCGATGATATTCCTCAATGGCAGCGGAAACCGGCCTCGATACGGCCCCCTGGGAACAGCTTCCTACATGGATATGTGAGGATAGCACTGGAAACAGCTGACGGTAGGACTGAAACGGATGTTTCATTTTTCCCTTCGCTCCTCCTGGGCACACCAACGTGCCTTGATATGATCATTTTATTATCCATATAAGCCACCTTAGAACAAGGGCCTCTCTTCCCATCTTCTCGCCGTTAACAGACGATAGACGCAAAGAGAGGTCCTGAGGGATCATATACAAAATCATAAATTAATGCACGCGTTTGCGTCCAAACCAGCTTTTAAGTACCAAGGTTGCCAGAGCAAGTAACAACAACAACGAGGCCACCGCAAAAGATGCCGAGAACTGATATTCGTTATACAAAATTTCTACATGCAGCGGCAGTGTATTCGTCTCTCCACGGATATGTCCAGAAACGACGGACACTGCACCGAACTCACCCATGGCTCGCGCATTACACAAAATGATGCCATACAGCAGACCCCACTTGATGTTTGGCAGCGTCACTTTCCAGAAAATGCGCCAGCCGCGCGCGCCCAGCATGACCGCCGCTTCTTCCTCCTGCTGTCCCTGATCTTCCATCATTGGAATGAGTTCTCGCGCCACAAATGGAAAGGTGATGAACAGCGTCGCTAAAATAATACCAGGCAAAGCAAATATAATTTTAATATCATGCTCGTCCAACCACGGTCCAAGCCAGCCCTGTGCGCCGAACACTAATACATACATCAGCCCTCCGACGACAGGAGAGATGGCAAAGGGTAAATCAATTAAGGTGACCAGCAAGCCTTTGCCGCGAAATTGAAATTTCGTGATCAGCCAAGCGGCAGCTACACCAAATACCGTATTCAGCGGTACCGTTATCGCTGCCACCAGCAGCGTCAACCGCAATGCGGACATGGCATCCGGGTCCCGTAACGCTTCGACGTATACGCCCCATCCTTGCTTGAGTGCTTCGGTAAGCACGACGATTAGCGGCAATACCAGCACCCAGAGCAAAGCTAAAAAAGCAGCACCAATCAGCGTCCACTTCACCCAAGCGGCCTCGGTCGTGACCCTGTTGGGCGGTGCAGATGAAGGCACTGGTGCAGAAGCAAGCTCCTGCCCAGTTATCGCTTGTGACATAATCTATCCCTCCTTAGAACGTGGATATCATGCGCAGCCCTGCATGTTAACATTAGATAGTCACATTAGACAGTTGCGTTTAGGCAGTACGCCGTCGTGACCAGCGCTGAATGCTGTTAATCATGAGTAACAGCAAGAATGAAATTACCAACAGCATCAACGCTACTGCCGTAGCTCCTGCATAGTCATTTTGCTCCAGCTTGGACATTATGAGCAGTGGAGCAATTTCCGTCTTCATCGGCATATTGCCAGAGATGAAGACGACAGAACCATACTCGCCAATGCCACGGGCAAAGGCGAGCGCAAAACCCGTCAGCAGCGGTGGCACCAGCTCCGGCACAATAACGCTGCAGAAGATACGCCATCTGCCAGCTCCCAGCGTAGCAGCGACCTCCTCCTCATCCTTGTCCAGCTCCTCCAGCACCGGCTGCACTGTCCGTACAACGAACGGAATGCCAATAAACATCAATGCTAGCGTAATCCCCGTCTGTGAGTACGCCATCCTCCATCCAAGCGGTTCAAACAATGAACCGATCCAGCCGTTCTGCGCATACAGAGCAGTCAAAGCAACCCCTGCTACCGCAGTAGGCAAAGCAAAGGGCAGATCAATCACCGCATCAAAAAGTCGTTTTCCCGGAAAGTCATAACGCACCAGCACCCAAGCTATCAATAAACCGAGAAACAGGTCGATCAGCGCCGCAGCCGCAGCACACAAAAAGCTTACCTTGTAGGAAGCCAGCACCCTGACATCAGTCGCCACGTCCCAAAATTTCTCCCACGTCAGTCCAGTTGAATTCAGAAGCAGTGCCGATAAAGGCACCAGCACCACCAGACTGAGATACAGCACACTATAACCCATTGTTAACCCGAACCCGGGAAGTACGCGTTTTCGAGTGGCTTGCACTTGACTCATGTTCTGTCCATCCCTCTCTGAATCCATTCACTATGACACTTGCGGCTACCGACCCAATCCCTACACAGTCCACCTATTTTATGAACTGCCGGGTACATAAATCTGGTCAAAAATGCCCTTGTCGCTGAAATGCTTCTGCTGCGTCTCCTTCCATGTCCCGAATACATCCTTCAAGGTCACGAGCTCCAATTTAGGAAATTGATCCTTGAACTTTGCCGTCACGCTCTCCAGTGTTGGGCGATAATAATTTTCGGCAGCAATGGTCTGCCCTTCTTCACTGTACAAATATTTCAGGTATGCGTCCGCCACCTCGCGTGTACCTTTTTTATCTACCACCTTATCAACTACCGCTACCGGTGGTTCCGCCAAAATACTGATCGACGGATACACGATATCGAATTTGTCCGCACCCAGCTCCTTCACCGAGAGCAGTGCTTCATTTTCCCAAGCGATCAGTACATCGCCAATTCCACGCTCTACGAAAGTCGTTGTCGCTCCACGTGCTCCGCTATCCAGTACCGGCACATGCTTATACAGCTCCTGTACAAACTGCTGGGCCTTGGCTTCATCGTTATTGTTCTTCTTGAGCGCATAGGCCCAGGCTGCAAGATAGTTCCAACGTGCTCCACCCGAAGTTTTAGGATTCGGTGTAATAACTTGCACATCGCCACGGATTAAATCGTCCCAGTCCTTAATCCCTTTCGGGTTCCCTTTGCGTACCAGTAACACGATGGTTGAAGTGTACGGGGCGCTGTTATGCTCATATTTACTTTGCCACCCCTCTTTAACGAGTCCTTTTTCCTGTAGCGCATCAATATCATAACCCAGGGCCAGAGTTACCACGTCCGCGTCCAGTCCGTCCTGCACAGAACGACTTTGCTTGCCAGATCCTCCGTGAGATTGCTTGATCGTAACCTTCTGCCCTTTCTCCTTCTCCCAATGGGCGGCAAATGCTTTATTATATGCCTCATACAGCTCACGGGTCGGATCATAAGAAACATTGAGTAACTCCACGTCCTTGGAACCGGCAGCAGAGCTACCATCCGCCTGCGTCCCTCCCTTGCTTGCCCCGCAAGCGCTTAGCATAATCGTTAAAACCAAAGATAGTCCGAGAATAAGTCCACTTTTCCATTGCCTCTTCATCAAGACACCCCGAATTCTATGTAATTTGTATTCATTTACGCCTGTTATTGACAGACATAATCAAAAAAAGAGCGGAGAATTCCCTGATGCAGCCCTGATAGGTCAAACCTGTCACGTGGACAGTGTCTGCCTGCTGTTCCTAGAGGTTCTCCGCCAAAATGGCGAGATCATACATTAATTCTTTAATTCCTACCTGTTTAATGAGTTATATGGATATGATACGAGAGTTTAGGAGTGATGTCAAACCTTTTTTTGGTATGTATCATCTGGACTTTTCTTTCTTTAAGGGGGGGCAGTCAGAAACATTATATATGTTTCCGACCGTTTAGAGGTCATTTACACACGAAGTACGACTTAGTTGGCAACCGTTTCAAGATTAATCGAAAAGACTCCAAAAAGCTTCGGATTGTCCGTAGCTCTTCTCAACCACAGTTCACCCGATCCCACCATGACTCCCTGATAATTAACAAACAAATCATCTGTCTTTTGATTCACCAGCGCCTCGCGAATTGCGTCCGTAAAAATCTGATCATACTTGGCCATAAAATCTTTCTTATTCGGAATCGTTAGCGACTTTTCACTATCATTAACACGCAGAGGGTACAAAATATAATTGGCCACTTTTTCCTTGTCATTGTCGGCAACTGCCTTCTGCAGCGCTTTGAACGTGTTCAAAAACGCTTTAGGATCTTGAATACCTGCTACCTCAAATGGATTTTGCGATGGATTGGAGGTTGCCGGAGAAGAAGATGTATCCGATGAAGCAGATGGAGCCGAAGGAGTTGATTTTTGTGCATCAGTACCGCTGTTTTCTGCACTCTTGCTCTCTTTCGCTGTTTTGTCACTTTGGGCTGAACCGCTACGACTACCACCGGCTCCGTTCTCGATCACGCTTGTACTGCTTCCAGTATCAATGGTTTCAGCATTCAGATCCTGACCACAGCCAGTAAGTGCTACAAAGGTAAGTGTAAGTAAAATGGCTGTGAGTGACAGCCTCCGTGACATCTTTTGATTACCGAATTCATGGTTTTTGGGCACAACGGGTCATCCTTTCTGCTTTCTGCTCTGACCTATTCTGTTCATTAAGTCTTCAACCGTTCTATTGTAACATAAGTAGACTAATGACCGCATGTCGTGCCCTTTCTGGAAGGAGCTTACAGTGTAATATATGCGAAGGTTTTAACGTTTCCTTGCGATCCATCGTCCGTACTTACTTTTAAAATCATCTCTTTTAAGGAGTCATTTGCAGCTTCATCCTGTCCCTCTGGCTTTACAAACACCAGATCGTGGCGTTCTCCCGGCTGCAACGTTCGGCTGGAAAACCCGCTCGTTGACCCTTGCAAGTCTAATCCATTCGCACTATTGAGCTTGTATTGTACGGGTTGCTTACCTGTATTCTTGATACTGATGTACAGCTTGCGCCCCTCTTCAAATCTAAAGCTCGTTTGTCCTTGTCCTCCAAATTGCATTCTTTGGTCATGTACGATTCGCTTCGCTGCGCCTCCTTGCTCAATCTGCTTGCTCAGCGGAGTTGCCTGGTGCGTCACAATCGCCGATGATGTAGTATACGTGTTCGTTGGAAAACTAGCAAAAGTGACATAACCCAATATGGCTCCGGCAGCCCCAATCCAAACCCATTTCTCCACCATTTGATTTCCTCCTCTTCTTATCTTTCCTTCAGTCGTCACCGTGATTGCACAGATGGAACGGCTTATCTTCTATAAGGAAGCGATTCAGCCAGGTCATTTTATATATAAAATCAGGTGCCGATTCGATGAATCCATTCACAATGTCCAAGGAGCGTAGATTTTTCAGGTTTTGTAATTCAGGAGGCAACGTACGGATTCCGCTATACTGGATATCCAGATACTCCAGTTGTTGCAGCTCTCCGATTTCAGGAGGCAAATGCCGAAATACCAGCTCCGCCTTGGGAATCACTTTGAAATCTGGGGCCGTACGATCATAGCATCCACAGCTGATCCTCAGGTTTTTGAGATGGGTCAGCTTGGCAATGTCAGCGGGTAGCTCTTCCAAATCCGCTACTTGTATCGTCAGTGACTCCAACGATTCCAATTCGAACAAAGCGTGCGGTAGTGTTCGTATATCCTGCTCGAAAATAGTCAGATGCTTCAGGGAATACAATTCTCTAATCCGTTCCGGTATCTCCCTCAAGCCAAACCGCATAAGCTCTACTCGATCCGGTTGATGCCGAATAGCATCGTCCAGAAAAACATCTATATCCTGATGATATTCAGGTTTGTGAATAAACACACCAGGTATAAGCTTCTCCAATTCATCCGCTTCTTCTGTAGCCATGTTTAGTCCACCTATTCGTTCGTGAGCTATGTTAATGATCCAATCCCTTCCCTCCGCATTCTGGAAGCACAAATCCTCAGGTAATTGGGGATGTACCCAGGAAAACAAACTAGACGCCGCCTGCTTTAATAATCCCCCTGCCTCGGGCGCACACTGGTATCGGTAAAATGTTCCTTGTGTGTAGGCAATGGAATGGATGCCCCTAATTTCCTCATAAGAGTGTGTGGACAGCATAAAAGGATTCAATTGCTGTAACAATTCCTTGAACAGGACATCCTGGTCGATCACCCCATTCTCATCCTCTGTCGCCCATTTATGTATGCCCAGCATAAACGTGTCTGCCCGTTCCATAGCATAATCAATCAGTCTTTCATAGGCTGCTCCCCGGACATCGCTGTATAATCTGAACATGTCTCTCCCCCTCTGTGCAACCCTCGGCCTTACAATAAAAAAAGCCGAACTCATATCTATTATGAGTCCGGCTGTCATATTTTTCAAACTTGATCAAAGACACTCAACACGACTTTATAAATATGGCTTATCGCTTACTCTGTCACTGTTCCGTAGATTAGCACTGGCGCTTCCGCGTGATCCGCAATACGGATGTTCGCGTAGATTTTCTCCAGCACTTGGGCTACATCTTCACGGTTCGCATGAATAGTAACCAGTGAATCGCCTTTTTGAACAGCATCCCCGACCTTTTTGTTCAGCATCAAGCCGACAGCCAGATCAATCTCGGATTCTTTGGTCGCACGTCCTGCTCCAAGCAACATCGCTGCGGTACCGATTTCGTCAGCCACGATTTCAGCTACCACACCGTCCTGCTTCGCAGGCACCTCAATAAGATACTGTGCTTGCGGCAAGCGTTCAGGATGATCCACTACAGAAGCGTCACCGCCCTGATTCGCAATAAACTCTTTGAATTTCTCAAGTGCTTTGCCATTGCGAATGACTTCTTTGAGCTTCTCTTCGGCGTTTTCGAGGGATTCTGCTTTCCCTGCCAAAAACACCATCTGACTGCCCAAAGCCATACACAGCTCTTCCAGATCTTTTGGTCCTTCGCCACGCAGCGTATCAATCGCTTCTTTCACTTCCAGAGAGTTACCGATGGCCAGACCCAGCGGTTGACTCATATCGGAAATGACTGCCATCGTTTTTCGACCCACATTGTTACCGATGCTCACCATGGCATGTGCCAGTGCTTTGGCATCATCTACGGTTTTCATAAATGCGCCTGCACCTGTTTTTACATCAAGCACGATGGCATCGGAGCCAGCAGCGATTTTCTTACTCATAATCGAGCTGGCAATCAGCGGAATCGAGTTGACCGTCGCTGTAACGTCACGCAAGGCATACAGCTTTTTGTCCGCAGGTGTCAGGTTGCCGCTTTGCCCGATGACCGCAATTTTGCTGCGATTCACCAAATCCACAAATTCGTCCTTGCTGATTTCGACGTGGAAGCCTGCAATAGCTTCCAGCTTGTCGATCGTTCCTCCGGTATGTCCGAGGCCGCGGCCTGACATTTTGGCTACCGGAATGTCCAAGGCCGCTACGAGCGGAGCCAGTACCAGCGTTGTCGTATCACCCACACCGCCAGTGGAATGCTTATCGACCTTTACACCTTCAATCGCGGACAGATCAATGGTATCACCCGAATGAACCATCGCCATCGTCAGATCAGCGCGTTCGCGTTCAGTCATATCTTTGAAGAAAATGGACATCGCCAATGCACTGACTTGATAATCAGGAATTTCACCCTGAGTGTAGCCTTGGATAATAAAATTAATTTCCTCCGTACTCAGTTCTTTTCCGTCACGTTTTTTCTCAATCAAGTCTACCATTCTCATATGTCATTTCTCCTCACTGTGCGTATGATCGTTTACAGAGATACTGCTGTATCCAGTGCAACTTCCATCATTTCTTTAAAAGTTGTTTGCCGTTCTTCTGCGGTCGTTTCTTCCCCCGTCAGCAAATGATCGCTTACCGTCAGAATCGTCAGTGCGTTTACGCCAAACTTGGCTGCCAGCGTGTACAAAGCCGAAGTTTCCATCTCTACACCCAGCACGCCGTATTCCATCAGCTTTTGTACCACTGATTTATCATCACGGTAGAAGCTGTCTGAGCTGAATACATTGCCGACATGCATGTTCAAGCCTTTGGCAACACCGCGATCATAAGCGCCCTTCAATAGATTGAAGCTGGCAATCGGCGAGTAATCGTAGCCGCCAAAGATATGGCGGTTCATGCCGGAATCCGTACAGGATGCCTGTGCCAAAATGACGTCACGAACGTGCACATGCTCCTTCATTCCGCCGCATGTACCCACGCGGAACAGGTTTTTCACACCATATTCGCTAATCAGTTCGTTGACATAAATACTGATGGAAGGCAGCCCCATCCCAGTTCCCTGTACAGATAGGCGTTTGCCTTGGTACGTACCCGTGAATCCGAGCATTCCGCGTACCTCGTTGTAGCAGGTCACGTCCTCCAGATACGTTTCAGCAATAAACTTAGCCCGTAACGGGTCTCCTGGCAGCAAAATCGTTTCTGCAATTTCTCCGGGTTTGGCTCCAATGTGTACACTCATGTTTTTTTATTCCTCCGTCCCATTTGTCCATGCTTGTATCGTTATTTATATCGTTACTAGTAATCTTGCTTGTACTCTTGCTGGTCCTTGATTACTGAAGGTCTGCCAAAAAGCTCGTTCCGTGTTCAGGCAGTTTCACACCAAAGTTATCCGCCACGGTCGCTCCAATATCAGCAAAGGTTTTACGAACCGCAAGCTCCTTGCCCCCAGCTGTAAAACGCGGGGAATATGCCAGCAAAGGTACATATTCGCGGGTGTGATCCGTTCCCCGATACGTCGGGTCATTCCCATGGTCCGCAGTGATGATTAGCAGATCGTCATCGGTCATTTTGGCAAAAACCTCTGGCAGACGCGCATCGTAATCGTCCAAGGCTTGACCATACCCCTGCGGATCACGACGGTGACCGTATACAGCGTCAAAGTCCACCAAATTCAGAAAACTTAATCCGGTGAAATCCTCATCGAGCGTAGCCACCAGCTTATCCATGCCGTCCATATTGGACACCGTACGCACCGCCTTCGTCACACCCTCACCGTCATAAATGTCGGAGATTTTACCCAAGGCGATCACATCTAGACCTGCATCCTTCAGCTCGTTCATGGTGGTGCGACCAAACGGTTTGAGCGCATAATCATGTCGGTTGGAGGTACGAGAGAAGTTCCCTGCCTCGCCTACGAACGGACGTGCAATAATGCGACCCAGCATGTACGGATCTTCCAGCGTGATTTTACGGCAGAACTCGCAAATCTCATAGAGCTCTTTCAAAGGTACAACTTCCTCATGCGCCGCAATTTGCAGCACAGAGTCCGCCGAGGTATAGATGATGAGCGCTCCAGTTTTCACGTGTTCTTCGCCCAGCTCATCCATGATTTCCGTTCCACTGGCCGGCTTATTGCCAATAACTTTGCGGCCTGTGTGCTCCTCAATGCGCTGAATCAGCTCATCCGGGAACCCATCAGGAAATACACGGAAAGGAACAGCAATATTCAAGCCCATGATTTCCCAATGACCCGTCATCGTATCCTTGCCATTGGACGCTTCCTGCATCTTAGTGTAATACGCAAGCGGCTTGTCGGCCGCTTCCACACCTTCTATGGAACGAATATTGGATAGACCGAGCTTACCCATATTCGGCATCTTTAGACCACCGCGTTCGCGGGCAATATGACCGAGTGTATCTACATCGTAATCATCAAACTGGGCAGCATCCGGCGCTTCGCCGATACCAACCGAGTCCATAACCACCAAGTGAATTCGTTTGAATTTAGACATCATAAAAATCCTTTCCTAACTCGCTGTTTTTTTTACAAAAACAACCCTGCAATCGTTGCCGACAGCACGCTAACCAGCGTTGCCCCGTACAACAGCTTCAGACCAAAGCGGGCCACCACATTTCCTTGTTTTTCATGCAAACCCTTCACAGCCCCGGAAATGATACCGATGGATGAGAAGTTAGCAAAGGATACGAGGAATACCGATACGATCCCGACCGTGCGCTCCGACAAGCCTGTTTGCTTGGTCAGATCAAGCATGGCCACGAATTCGTTGGACACGAGTTTGGTAGCCATAATGCTGCCCGCCTGAACGGCTTCGTTCCACGGAATACCCATGACAAAAGCGAAAGGCGCAAACACATATCCAAGCAGCGCCTGAAAGCTGATTCCAAACAACCAAGAGAAAATCCCGTTAACCATGGCAATCAACGCCACAAAACCGATCAGCATTGCAGCTACCGTAATAGCAACCTTGAAACCGTCCATAATATATTCCCCGAGCATTTCGAAGAAGGACTGCTTCTCTTCCTCCTGAACCTCCAGTAAATCGTCTTCCTTCTCAATCTTGTACGGATTAATAATGGAAGCGATAATAAAGCCGCCGAATAGGTTCAATACCAAAGCTGTGACCACATATTTGGGATTTAACATTTGCATGTAAGCTCCCACAATCGACATGGACACCGTAGACATCGCAGACGCACACAGTGTATACAACCGATGTTTTGGCAGCAGACCAATTTGCTTCTTAACGGAAATAAACACCTCGGATTGACCCAAGATAGCCGAAGCTACAGCGTTGTAGGATTCCAGTTTACCCATTCCGTTTACTTTGCTCAAGACAAGCCCGATATATTTAATAATAAAAGGTAACACTTTTACATATTGCAATATACCAATCAGCGCAGATATGAACACGATTGGCAGCAGTACACCGATAAAGAACGGTGCTGCTCCTTCATTCGCAATTCCGCCAAAAACAAAGTTAATCCCTTCAGTTGCATATGCCAAAAGACTATTAAAACCTTTTGCAAAGCCTTTGACCAGAAATTCGCCAATTCCTGTATTCAGCAATACGAAAGCAAGCGCTGCTTGCAGAACAACCATAACTATCAGCGGACGATACCTGATTTTACGCTTGTCACTGCTGGCAACGTAAGTAAGTGCAAATACAACGAGCAGTCCCACCAGAGCGATTACATATTTCATTTAATTTCCCCCTCATTACATTAAGCGCTTACATTCCCCGTAAAAAGAATGCGCTCCAAAGAGGCATTCTTTTTTTTATTTCCCCAGATCCGCAGGTCGAAAAGCACCCGGCAGTAATTGATCCACCGTCCACTCTTCCGTGTTGCCATGAAGGTTTGTCAGATAAATTTTGGTATCTTGATGAGCAAATTCGGAAATAACCTGACGACAGGCTCCACATGGAGACACAGGCCCTTCCGTATCAGCTACTATCGCAATCGAATCAATTTGACGGCAGCCTTCGGATACCATTTTGAAAATCGCTGTCCGCTCTGCACAATTGCATAAACCGTAGGAGGCATTTTCCACATTACATCCGTGATAAATCGTGCCATCGCTTCCGAGAACCGCAGCACCCACCTGAAAATTCGAATACGGAACGTATGCCTGTTTACGCGCCTCAAGCGCTTTCTGAATCAATTGATCCTTCATCGCGAATCCCTCCATGACTTTAAAATAAACTTAGTAGGAAGATGTAGACTGCTCGCCCTCGATGATCTTCACACCGGAACTTGCACCGATCCGACTTGCGCCAGCTTCTACTAATTTTTGCACGTCTTCCAGACTGCGTACACCGCCTGAAGCCTTAACACCAATCTCAGGTCCTACCGTTTTGCGCATCAAAGCCACATCTTCCGCAGTAGCTCCACCTGTTGAGAAGCCTGTCGAGGTTTTCACAAAATTCGCTCCCGCTTTGACGGACAGCTCACATGCCAGTACCTTCTCTTCGTCTGTTAGCAGGCATGTTTCGATAATCACTTTTACCAGTGTACCAGCAGCTGCCTCCACGACCGCACGGATGTCCTGCTCGACGAGCTGTACATCACGTGCCTTCAAAGCGCCTATGTTAATAACCATATCAATTTCAGTCGCTCCGTTAGCAATAGCATCTTTCGTTTCAAATGCTTTCGTTGCGGACGTGCTCGCTCCCAGCGGGAAACCGATAACTGTACAGATGGCTACGCCTGTGCCTGCGAGCTGTTCTGCTGCATAAGCTACCCACGTCGGGTTCACACATACAGAAGCAAACTGATATTTTTTTGCCTCGGTAGTCAATTTCGTAAATTCATCCTTCGTCGCATCTGCACGCAACAATGTATGGTCGATTAATGCTGCAATGTTCATATCTAAAAGCTCCTTCATTAGATAAATAGTGTGAAGACAAAAGTCCTTTATTTCTCTGTGATGAGACCATCATAGCACGCCTTTGAACATATGTAAAACACATTTTGAAATTATGTTCAAGCTTATGCGCAAGGCGTCACCTACAATTCATATTACCCTGTAGGGAAACGCCATAACCGTGTATTTTGCTGGATTGAGAAAGACTTGCTCTATTGTAAAAGTGCTTGTGCCGTAAACTGATCTGTCACCAAAATATTCGCATACTTGCCACGCAGCGATGCCCGAATGGCCTCCACTTTGCGCTGGCCTCCAGCGACGAGAATGGACTTCTCCTTCTTTCGCAAATCAGGCAAATCAATCCCGACGGTACGGCTATTGATTTCCTGACTGCATATGTTGCCCTCAGCGTCAAAAAAGCGCGAGCAAATATCGCCCTTGCCGATTCTTTGCAGTAGCTTCTGCTCTTCTCCGTTAAAATAGCCCAATCGGAACAGCAATGCATCCTCCTTGACCGTACCCACCGTAAACACAGCGATGTTCGCCTGCTTGCCAAGTTCAATGATACGCTGGATATGCCGATCCTCCTCGACCATTTTCTTAACGGCGTGACTGTCGAAAATCACAGGCAGCGGCAAATACCGTGCTATGGTATGAAAGGCTTCTGCGAACAAATTCACGGTTTCCACGGCATATGTGTTGACATGCGAATGGCTCACGCCTCCTTTGAGCTGAACCACCTCAACACCCTTGACCTGCTTTTGCTGGAGATGAAGCGCTACGGCATGCATCGTTGTTCCCCATGTCACACCAATAATATCAGCATCCTGTACCGTTTCATGCAAATAATCGGCTGCTTTTTTGCTGATATGCTTCTTGATCTCCTGATATTCATTTAACGGCGAATAACAGACTAACACGGTATCCAGTCCGTACTTCTTCTTCACCTGCTCTCCGAGCGCGTCCATATCCTCCATCGGGTCCACAATACTGATCCGCACGTATCCCTGTTCCTTGGCAGCCTGCAGTAACCGCGATACCGTAGGACGCGAAACCCCGAGTCTGACCGCGATATCTTGCTGACTGTAGTCGTTTAGATAGTATAATCTGGCTGCCTCGATACTTAATCGCTGCTTTTCATGATCCATTCTACCTCAACCCGCTTATCTTAAAATGTAGTGCCAGCGGACACAGCTTTAGTCCCAAACATTATATATGAAGGGAAACTTGAAGCCACGCCTTGGCCGTATAGTTGTTAATTTGGAAGATTTAACTGCTCGTTTGTGATATTCTGTGATTAACTACAACTACTTTACCGCATCCTCAACTTTATCGTTCCATCTGTCAAAACGCAATAGTTAAACCATTTTACCGCTCATTCACAATCTGTGATGGCTTATCTGAATATGTAAGGAGAATTGCTATGTCTGAATTTATTGTGTGCAGTCTGGCGGACAAAAAGTTCGCTTTAAACTTTGTGGAAGTAGAAGAAGTCATGAATGCCAAAAAAGGAACGCCGCTTCCCTTTTCCGAGGCGTGGCATGAAGGAATGGTGACTATTCGCGGCAACGTATTTACGATCCTTAATTTACGCAAAAAGCTGTTTCTTCCTGCATCAAGCGATTCCGCCGAGGACAAAATGATTTTGCTCAGCCGTGCGAAGATTGCTCTGCTTGTCGATCAGGTAGAGGACACGGCTTCTGCCGAGGACAGTCAGCTACAAAGCAATGAGGAAGAGTGGCAACGCGAGTTGTTCCCTACTGTGATGGAGCATCAGGGTACCCTCATTCCGGTGATCGATATGGACGCTTTTCTTGCATCCACCAAGACAAACTAAAACGCAAAATACTCCCAAACCTTGAGCCGGCTTGCACTCATCGTTCGGGAGTATTTTCAGTTATTGGAGTCCCTGCCCCTCTTTCATGTGAACCAGCGTGTTCAGCTGCTCCAGCAACGTATTCCCGCCAGTCAGCGAAATCGTGCCAATCTTCTCGCAGATTTTTTCCATGAATTCCAGTTCTTTAAGACGAAAGAGGGTGGCATTCTCGTCCATCAGCTTGGCCGTATTGAGCAGACTACGAGTGGATGCCGTCTCTTCACGTCGTGTGATGAGGTTGGCCTGTGCCTTCTTCTCTGCCAACAGCACGGTATTCAGAATATCCTTGATATCCCCCGGCAAAATAATATCCTTCACCCCTGCTGACGTAAAAGTCACTCCATATTCGCCGCTCTGCTCATTCAGTCGAGTCAAAACATATTCCGCAATCTCCTGCTTCATTTTCAGCAAATCATCCAGCTTCATCGTGCCAACATATTCGCGCAGCAGCAGTTGAAGCATAATGTACATTTGTTCCTCGTATGCCCGGAATTCCAACGCCCGCAACGGGTCGATGATACGGTACTGACAGACGAAGTTGAGGCGCAGCGTGATTTTGTCCTCTGTCATGATTTCCTGTCCCATCAGGTCCATCTGCTGTTGTCGCATATCTATCGTTTTGATCTCTGTATTCACTGTGGACATCCAGAAATAATATTTGCCCGGTTTTAGCTCACCCTGCAACACATTATCGTAATACAAAAATCCCAATTCATAGCTGCCCACCTGAAGTGCCTTCCAGAAGCCCGGTGTCTTGGACAAGAATGCTTGCCCCAATGCCTTATCAATCGCAGGCTGCCGAGTATCTGCACGAACAAAACGATGTTTCTTGAGCATGTTCCAAAAAGCATATTTCCCAGCCGTTAGCAGCTCCACAAATCGATTATCCTCATAATGCAACACATATTCATGGTCTTCTACATCAATGACATTCAATTGCTCAAGCAATAGGGGATCTGTCAAAAACAAACGAATATCATGATCAGGTACAAAAAAAGGTTCCGCTACATTCAAAATTTCAACTGCTTCCTGCTGAAATGTCTTCAATAGGTAAGTTCCTGGGTGCAACAACTTGTGGTAGCTTCCTTTTTTGAACAGCAGCCCGCGCTCATCAGATTTAATCGTTATCTTCTTAAACATCGTATCACTCCTAGTATTTAAAATCCTCAACTTAAAAATGTACATTTCCGCGTGTGGCGGCTCCACGGTCCATTTGATCTTCCGATCGCTGTTGCCACTGAATTTTTAGAATGGATAAACCCGTTAAAGGGTTAAATTCAGTGGCAAAGGCGAACGCTTCGCTTCTTCAGATTCAAATGGACCGCTCCGCTGATTCACATGTTATAGTAAACACACATTTTTAAAATGAGGATTTTTTATTTTTATTTGTTGTAGTAGGATTAGTGACCCTTGCAGAGCATCCCTCCGGGGTGGACGGCGGGGTCAAGCTTAAGGAAAAAGAAAGATACCGCCTGTTTCCGTGTTCTAGGGATGGAATTCATCAGCCCAACATCGATTGTGAATCTGTATCCCCGAAGCCTCGAACCCTGTCGGCGCTTGCTCTCTCCGGTATCCGCTGGCCGCATAGCCATCGCCCCGGTACCTGTCATCGAGACCAGACATGGGATGCTCTTATCCGGGTCTTTTCATTGTTTTTATTCGATCATTCGAATACTCTACCAGAAGTCGCGTGGAAGGCGATTGGGAATTGAACCCTAATGTTGGTGGATACATCAGAATTACAGGATACCTGACCCCATCAGGGCAGGCACTGCGGGACCTTTGGAAATCCACGCCTCGGTAATATCTTCCTGTATCAGCCTTTATCATTATCGCGCAACCTGGAACTCACGAACATGGCGAAAGTATTACGACCCTATAAAAAAACAAAAAAAGACACAGGAGAAGCGTATGTGCTTCCCTTGTGTCTTTCTTTCTATAGTTAACTGTCGCGTTCGTATCTTAGGCCTGATCCACTAGGATGTTTTTTCGAAAACGGGATCAATGCTCGGTAGTGGAAGTTGTGGAACGTCTGTCGTTGTAGAAGCAGTCTGCTGGTGTGTATAGCTGAATGAAGGGGTCTCGTATTGCAATCCCGCCTTTTCATAGGTAAACCAATAGCTGACAGCCTTCCCGATATCGAGGTCTGTAATCCGCTGCTCCCAGACACCGCCGTTGTTTGTCATTCGGTAATTGAGCTGTTGTCCACCCGTTAAAGTATAATGCACGTCAACATATGCCGAGGCTGTTTTGGGTGTAAATTGAAGCAATGCTTCATGATCGCTGACAAAGCGAGCTCCTACTTTATAATCCTCCGTTTCTCCGCCACCCTCATTACCGCCAGATGCTGGCTCTGTCGTTACCCCTACCGCATTGCTTGCTGCAGATAGGTTACCAGCTGCATCTCGAGCCTTAACGGTAAAGCTGTAAGTGGAAGCTGCATTCAGCCCTGTAATTGAAGCGGAAGTACCGCTTATCTCTGCTGCCTGAGCCCCGTTCTTATAAACGATATAACCCGTAACGCCAACATTGTCTGTAGCTGCATCCCACTCCAGAGTGACTACCGAAGCCGTTTTGGTCGTAGCTCGAACATTCGCCGGGATGGATGGAGCCTCCGTATCAGGTTGCGGATTGCCACCGCCGCTTCCATTTCCGGTATTAAAGGTATTCGGCTGCACGGTAATAGTGTGCCCATCTGAGAAGGTTACTGTTTTGACTTGATTTGTAAAATTGTAGGCCACATAAGTTTTTACACCGTTTTTATGAAATACGGCATAAATAGGTGAATTAGCGGTGATGCTGTGGTCGATGTTGCCTAAAGCATCCAAATTGTAGATCCAGTGGTAGGCATTCGCCTTGGAATTCCCCGCTTCCGGTGTCATGGCCGCTACGCGTGCACTGAATTTGGCCTTGGCATCGGACGGGTCCGAGATCGCTCTGTACATATACACAATATCTTCCCATGGACTGAAATTCCCACCGCTTTTTCGCAGCAGATCGTTATAATTTTTAGCTGCATAATCTGAATACTGCGTCAGATACAAGGAAGCCGAGGTGATCGGTAGCCAGTTGATACCATGAACCTCTGCGGCATTATTGGTCCACCATGTTGCATTCCCTACCGTTTTACCACCCCAGATCATGCTTGCCGTCGCGCTTTGCATCCCTGCAGGGGTGTTTGTGCCATGCACATCAAACCAGTATTCGTTAATCGCATTCATTTCCGTTGTATATAGATAAATGCCCAGATCACGAGTTTGAGTATTTCCCGTCGCCTCGCCCCATAAAATAAGACCTGCCCAAGCATTCATCGCTTCCGAGGAGGATTCATTGTTGTTGCCATCACCAAATTTGGCATGGCCGGAAGCCCAGGTGTGCCCGGCATAGGGATCAAAATTACGCAAATACGGAAATTTCGAATCAGACCTGTCGGTATTGGCGATGTCACGAATGAGCAACTGTACCATCTGCCCCCATTGGGAATTGGATGCCCAGCTCTTGTCCACACGTGCAATTTCGGCCGCGGCCTTGATAAAGTATCCATAATGGAAGTGATGGTCATTTAATTCTACCGCACTGCCAAAGCTGTCGGGATAACCGATCAACGTCCCCCAATTGTTGTTATACACAAATAGACTGGAGCTTTTCAGATTACCCGAGCTGTCACTGGCCTTAAACCAGTCCTGCAGCCGGCTTTTGATCTCATTGCGGAACTGGGTCGCTGCTGCGGTATTGCCAGCCTGGTCGGCAATCGGCGCCAGCGCTGCTAGCTTGCCCAGACGTTTTCCAGTCCAGTACGTGTCTCTATCGCCGGAGTAGACTTCCGCTTTCGCTTCGTCTATATAACTGTTGAGCGTATTTTTATCGTAGGACCCCAAGTCGGGCAGGGAAGGCAGTACCCCTGTAAACTTCATTTTCGTTTGAAAAGAAGCACCTTCTGCTGTTTTCATCAGACCGCGTACAGAATTGTACGTATAGCCTAGCAGGGGTTGTGATGAATTTTTCCACTGATGCGGGTATAAGGCAAAAATAGTACCGCTTTGCGTGCCTTCCTTCGCTGTTGTCGCAACAGTAAAGGTGGTCGTCACCTCGGAAGAGGCTTCGTTATAGCTGTACTGTGCTTTGGAGTTTGTAACGAAAGAATAGGCGTATTGCTGAAATTTGTCCAATGTCGCGGTTGTTTTGTCAGGCAAAGCCGCCACTGTAAAATAGTTTTTCCCGTTCAATTGATTGATCAGAGTACTCGTTCCGAGGCCAGACCAGGTGCTGCCGGAAGGACCAAACAGACCATAATGTGAGCCATTAACCGTAATGCCAAGCACAGGGGAACTAGCTGACCCAGACCAAACCTCTGGCACCCCATTAAATGAAAGCTTGGGATTGCCACCGCCAAACTCAAAAAAAACATAGGGGGAGCCGTGTCCATAGGTAGCACTCATTTTATTGCTGCCGCTTTGAAATAATGATTTGACAAACCAGTCACTGAAACCGTCCACCTTGGCATCTAGAAATGAAGCGCTTACAGAATGGCCGACGGAAAAATCGTTTACATCATCCATCCAACCTGCGATGTATCCCGGATTTACCGTAATTTTCCCACTCGGGTTAAAGATGCGTAAACCGTTTTGCTGATTTTTCAAGGCAAGGGGATGCGGATATTGAGCCTCGGAGTACGGTACCCAGGCGAGGCTGCTCCACCAGTCATTGGTAGGCATTGGGCTGGTTACATTCGCTGTTTTGTAAATCTCGTTTTGCGGTGTTGCTGCTCCGGCAGGTAGTGTGGTTGAATATGAGCCAGCGCCTTGTGTGACCTCACCCGAAAAGGCTTTAGTAGAAACCGGTGCAGCTAAAAATATCAGACTGGCACTTAACAAGCATAATAACGTTTTTTTCACAACCTACATCCTCCTTTGAATTCTATAATCCCTTTCACTGCAAGGCTTTTCCCTTCTCTTCCAAGTTGATTTCAACTTCATTGTGCTTGATCTCAATTTCCAGGTCAATCCTTTTATTTCTATATTCTAACTAAACGAGGCGAAAGTCTCTAAAAATACATAAGAAACCAGGACGAAAAACCCAAGCATGTGTAATTATGTTATCTCGAATTCACCCCATTAGACATTTACCCTATGAGTTATTCATCCCATTAATCATTCACCCTAATAAACGTTTAGTATATAAAAAAAGAATCCTCCAGGCCTTTTAGCCCTTCAGATTCTCTGTTCTTTTAAGTATATAAGCTTTTGAGCTTTTGAGCTTTTGAGTATTTAAGTCCTTTTGCCTTTCCCATGCTCCACACCATTTCGAAAAAATGAGTGACTTTGCGGTGGGCAGTAGCGGAGCGAAGGGGTTGAATCTGGAGAAGCGTAAGCGTTCGCCTTTGCAGTGGGATTCTTACCTTTAAATGTCTTATACAATCCGAAGAATCCCACTGCAACAGCGATCGGAAGATCAACCCCTTAGTGGAGTACCTTCTCCCCCGCAAACAACACTCATTTTTCCCGCTCAAAATACCCTTCTAGTTTCCAGTCTACACCAACCTGTGTCACGCTCAAATCATGCAATGCCACCGCATCGCTCATCGCAGACACGCCCTCTCCCCCGAGAAATCCCGGGGCTGCGCGTCCTCCAACCAGCTTTGGTGCCATGTACAGCACCAGCTTGTCTGCCAGCCCTTGCTGCACGAAGGAAGCGTTCACCTCGGCTCCGCCTTCTACGAACACTGATGACACCTCCGCTGCCCCCAGAATATCCAGCATTTGCGGCAGGTTAACCCGATCGCTGTTTTCATCCTGAGTCAGAAATATCTTTACACCTAGCTGTTCCAACTGGCTACGCTTGCCTTCATCATAAGCGCGTCCTGTGAATATCCAGGTAGGCGCCTCCCCATCTGTAATGACACGGGCATCCAATGGAATACGAAGCTTGCTATCCAAAATGATACGAATCGGATTCCGTCCTTCTGGTAGACGAGTCGTAAGCTGAGGATTATCGTGAATCACCGTCTGTACACCGACCAGGATTCCCACATGCTCGTTACGAAGACGATGCACATCCTCCCGTGCAGCCTCAGATGTAATCCATTTGCTTTCCGAGGTCCGGGTTGCAATTTTACCGTCCAGTGTTACTGCCGATTTGATCGTAATAAAAGGACGCTTGCTCACAATATATTGATTGAACACTTCATTCATGCGGATGGATTCCTGCTCACATACTCCGACAATGACCTCAATGCCCGCATCTTTCAAAATCTGTACCCCTCTGCCGGAAACCAGCGGGTTCGGGTCCAGCGCTGCAACCACCACCCGACGAATGCCTGCCTTCACAATGGCTTCCGCGCACGGGCCTGTCCGACCGTGATGGGAACACGGCTCCAGCGTTACGTAAATTGTCGCTCCCTGAGCGTGTTCACCCGCCATACGCAACGCATGAATCTCGGCATGTGGCTCGCCGGGCTTCAGATGAGCGCCGATCCCAACGATACGACCGTTGTTGACAATGACTGATCCGACGAGCGGATTCGGTTCGGTTTGCCCTTTAGCACTTCTGGCATTTTCCAGTGCCAGGCGCATATATTTTTCGTGAGTGGTCATAGAACCTCCCTGAGATCGGAATCCCGCAAATGGCCGGATCGTTCCACTTTTGTATTCAAATACCGTTCATTATATTGCGACACATCGCCCCAGAGCGGCATGCGACCCGCCACATTCATACCCGATTTCTTCAAGGCATCCAGTTTTTTGGGATTATTTGTGATCAGGGTTACTGGTTTTTGTCTCAGGTGACGGAGCACACTAATGGCATCCGCATAGTTGCGTGTATCATCTTCAAAACCCAATTGATGATTGGCTTCTACAGTATCCATGCCTTCTTCCTGCAGAATATAAGCCATTGCTTTACTAAACAAACCGATTCCGCGGCCTTCATGGTTAGCCAGATAGAACAATGCACCCGTTCCATGTTCCACAATCATTTTCATGGACTGGTGGAGTTGAAATCCGCAATCACAACGCTTGCTACCAAAAATATCTCCAGTATGGCAAATACTATGCATGCGAACTAATGCATTTTCCGACTGTTGAAGATCGCCATACACCAAAACGCTTGACTGTTGTCCCTCTGCCAAATCCAGTGTGGACAATCGCTTCACAATCGTCTCAGCGGTGGCATTCAGTAAGTCCTGACGATCTTCCTCATCCCGTACAGGCAACCAGCAGTACCACTGAAAAACAACCGTTTCTCCTTCCAAATTAACTGGTAGCTTGATCGGTCCTACTAAAATCGTCGAAGATTGCTCTCCGCGAACGGTTTGAATTTTATCGTTAAGTAGCGTAGCTACATCTTTTTGGTTCATCTCTCTGCACCATCCTTTATATAAGCTCTATATAGAAAATGCCTCATTACTCATAGGCTAATCGTTATTGTCAGGGTCATAAATCATTGAACTATGTGTAAGAAATGTTCATGAAACGTGGATTCCATCGTCAGCTGCCGTTCCTGAAGCTCGGTGACAGCCTGTCGTCGTCCGTCTTCGAACGCCTTTAGGTCTCCTGCGGTATAGCTCTTCTGTCGTAAACGAAGAAGCTCACTGGCTAGCACATCGGCATCCTTCAAAGCTGCATTCAAGCCAAAAGCTCCGGTAGGTGTCATGGTATGCGCCGCATCTCCAATAAGGACCAGCCCGTTCTGCGCCCAGGTGTCACTGCGACTGCTGAAAATATCCAACGGTACGAAGTCCTTCCATGAACGAATGTGATCATGCACACTATGCTTCAAATCCGGAAAAGCCTCGGTAAGCAGTTGTATAAAGGGTTCAAAAGATTGCTTAAACAGGGTTGGAAAGCTACCTTCCTCCACATTCCAGCCAATTTGAATATAGCCCTCAGCCTGCGAGAATAAAGCCAACTGCCCTCCGTTGACCCGTGCCAGACGAGTGACGGGCTCCCACCCAGCAGGTGCTGTGATTTTCGCCCATAGCAGATCATAGCCGTGTCGAATGTTTGTCACAGGCATCTGCGCCAGCTTGCGCACAGTCGAATAGCGACCGTCTGCCCCTACAATCAACGAACTGTCAATCGTGATCTCATGACCGTTCTTATCGCGGGCGGCCAAGCCCGTGTACCCCTGCTCGCTGTTACCTTCCAAGGTAGTCACAGTTGTACCCGCCAGGTAACGGAAGGACTCGTAGGTTGACGCCTGCTTGAGCAGAGCCTCCAAAAATCGAGGCTGTGGAATATGAACCCCCACATTACCATCTACTGATGCTGGCTTGACCGTCTTCACTTGCTGCTGATGCTCCCAATATTCGATTCTTGTAGAGGCGAGAACATAGTCCTTATGAATTTGTTCGAGCAGCTTATGCTTTTGGATCACTTCCTGACCCTCATCATTCAAGATTTCACCGCGGAAGGCCTTTCCCGCTATGCTCTGCCGCTCAATCAATATCGTGGATACACCCTGCGCCGCCAGTAGACAGGACAACAAAGTTCCTGCGGGTCCCCCTCCAACTACGCACACTTCACATTCCAACTTCATCTGACTTCCCCCTACGCCCAAACCATCACCATAACGATTAGTTCGTATCTGTTCATTTAATTACATCATTAATAATATCAAAAATAATACCAAATTAAGTTCAAATTTTAAGTATTCATATTTCAAGCTCCGTATCAAAGCCAACAAGTTACTTTATGTAACAAAGTATATTTATATCACATCATTTCGTCAAGTAATAAATTTATGTAAAGTAAAATCATTTACTTTTAACAGTGGATCGTTAATAATAGGAGCATGAGGTGATCACATGAACATTCCACAGATGTGCCCACGGTTTGAAAAAGCTATGGAGCTACTGAGTAAGCGTTGGACGGTGTTGATCGTATTTCAACTAACCAATGGTCCGCAACGTTTCGTCGCTATTGAGAATTCAATCCCTAATTTAAGTGGAAAGGTCCTTTCCGACCGTCTAAAAGAGCTGGAGGAAGAAGGAATCATACAACGTATGGTTTATCCTGAGAAACCTGTACGGATTGAATACTCTCTTACAGATAAGGGACGCGATTTAGCTCCTTTGTTTGACCATATCGGTACTTGGGCTACACGCTGGATTGAGGTTCTACCAGCACTTGAAAAGCAATGATCCATATGGGCTACAGCTATTTTTCCTAAACTAACATGATAAAAACACACAGACTGCTAACATGCCAAAGAACGCCTTTGCTCTAAGTACAATTTGTACTCATAGTGCAAGGCGTTCTATTTTTCATATGAAGGAACTTTATTGATTCACCTACATATCGATTCCATTATTTAAACGTTTCCCTCACCGCTGCGTTGCATTTCCTCACGAATGGATTGCACCCGTTTTTTCCCCCAGTCATACATCATCTCCACAATGGGCAAAATCGTCATCCCCAGTTCAGTCATCGAATACTCCACCTTTGGAGGTACCTCGGGATACACTTCCCGGTGCACAATACCGTCCTCCATCAACTCCCGCAGCTGATTGGTCAGCACTTTATGCGACAGCTTCGGAAACAGCCTTTGCAGGTCACTGAAACGGTGCGCCCCTTCTACACCCAGATGCCATAAAATGACGACCTTCCACTTTCCGCTTAAGACCGAAAGGGTCAGTTCCTTTTCGCAGTTATAGTCTCCGTTGACGATCTTCTCCCGTATTTCTTCTCTTAGCGTATCGGACATATATCAATTAACTCCTTCTAAATCATCATGGTCTTGCACTCTAATAGTAACCTACAGGTAACCTCCGTACTTGAAAGTGCATTCTTCACAGCCTGACGATGCCATCCTACAATAGTAGATATCGTTTCACATTCAAGGAGGAATGAAGTATGAGTAAAAAAGCTCTTTTTATTATACCCCCAGAGCGCTTTAATGAGGATGAATTGTTTAAACCAAAGGAAGCACTGGAGCAAGCAGGTGTTACTGTGACGCTAGCTAGTACAAAAACAGGCGAAATCATAGGTGACTACAACGGTAAAGCGACAGCTGATCTTGTTTTTACTGACGCTGTGCTGGCTGATTATGATGTGGTATCTGTGATCGGCGGATCAGGAACGAATGACTATCTTTGGAATAACGCGGATCTCCAAGCTCTGCTGAAACAAACTCATGAGCAAAAGAAACTATTGGCTGGCATCTGCGCAGGTTCTGTAGCCGTGGCTCAAACTGGACTGCTCTCCGGCAGAACGGCTACATGTTATCCTGTGGATGTACAAAAGGACCTGCTCCAATCGCATCAAGCCGAATATGTGGCACAGCATGTCGTTGCGCATAGCGACATTATTACAGCCGACGGTCCAGATGGTGCACAGGACTTCGGCGCAGCACTTGTCAAAGCCCTGCAATAAGCACATCTTTGAGGTTCTAGGTGGGCACTTTAAACAGCACTCCAAAAAGCCGCATCGCGTCCTTTCTTTTGTATGGGACCCGATGCGGCTTCTTTGTGCCATTTTCATGCTTAAGTGATTAATTTAATTGTATGGTCCTGGATTTTCGTGTTAGCTTTAAAGAATCGACGTTTAGTATAGGAGGCTTATATGCCGTGTTTATGAAAGGCAAAATCCATTTACATCAGGTAACGTCCGAATCGTTGCGACTGGGCGCCTTACTATCATTAGTAGGGGGCTTTTTGGACACATATACCTTTGTTGGAAGAGGCGGTGTTTTCGCCAACGCACAGACAGGCAATATCGTGCTGCTGGCTGTTAAAGTCATTCAGGGGCACTGGATTCAGGCATTATCCTATATCCCGCCTCTAATCGCCTTTTCACTGGGGGTTTTTGTTGCTGAAGGGATTAAACGCAAATCAACCCACCGTTTAACTCCAGACTGGACCCGCGCAATTCTTTTACTGGAAATCGCGATTTTTTTCATCGTGGGATTGATTCCACAAGGAGTTCCCAATACGGTAGTAGTGGTGATCGTCTCATTCGTCGCTTCCGTGCAAATGACTTCCTTCCGCAAGCTCATTGATGTGCCGTACACCTCCACGGTCAGCACCGGTAACCTTCGATCAGCTATCGAGGCTGTGTATGTCGCTGTAACGACCAAGGACACGAACGCTGCCATTCGAGCGATGCGTTATGGTGTCATCCTGGCTGCCTTCTTGGTAGGAGCCTTGCTGGGGGGATTTCTGACTTTGACGATTGGGGATAAAGCCGTTTGGGGCGCTGTTGTTGCACTTATTTTTTCTTTTATTTTATTTACAGAAGAGGAAAAGTGGAAGCTGCCGCTTCGTCACTAATCCTCCATTACATCAGCCCTGAATGAACTGCCGCTGGGCCGTTTCGAAGAAATTCAAGAGGTCATTGCGGGACGAAAATGCTGCCTGCGCAGATTGGTTGCTACCGCCCCCTTTGCCCTGAAACGCGCCCAGATTTTCCTTTAAATACGCTCCGCAGCTAATGGAATGGGTACCATTATGTGCCAGAATGATTTTGTTTTCGGCTGTTGTGGCAAATAAAACAAGCAGATCATGCTCAGCGGTCAGCTTGGCAGCCAATTGCTGCATCTCCTGAATGGATTTTTGTTCAAATACATGAGCAAGAACATGCCCCTGTACAGCAGACAGCAACTCTTTCGCCTGGTACGATGCATTTTCCTCTTGCAAGAACTCCACTTGCGCCTTGAGCTGCTTATGCTCCTGCTCCCACTTTTCGAATCGAGTCAAAATATCCTTTCGTCCAGTATTGAACTTCGTAGATAACACGTCCAAAATCCGAACACTCTCATTAAAGTCCTGGAGTGCGCGAGCACCACATTTGAAATGGATTCTCGCCATCCCTTTTTGCTTTTCCCATTTCAAGCATTTAATCATTCCAATTTCCCCGGTCTGAGCTACATGTGTACCGCCGCAAGCATTATATTCAATGCCCTCGATCTCGACAATCCGAATATTTTCCGTCACTTTGGGCGTTTTCACCAGCGGAATATCCTTCAATTGCTCACTGGTTACAAAAAAACTTTTTATGTTGCGATTACTATAGATTTGCTGATTTACTTCCTGTTCGATTGCCGATAGCTGCGCAGGTGTTACATCCGAACAGTTCACATCAATCGTGGCATATTCTTGTCCCAGATGAAAGCTTTCAGTACGCGCACCCAACAACTCCAGACAAACCGCTGACAGCAAATGCTGCCCGCTATGCTGCTGCATATGATCAAATCTGCGCTCCCAATCCAATTGGCAGGCTACTTTCCTATCCTCCGGCAAATGCTCTACCTGATGCCAAATATCCCCATCCTCGAGAACAACATCTAATACACGGACGCCCTGAATTGTTCCTGTATCACAAGGCTGGCCTCCGCCATGCGGATAAAAGGCCGTTTCCTCCAGCATAACCAAATATTTTCCGTCTCTTTCCATGCTCTGTGTAATATGAGTGTCCCACTCCGTAAGATTTGGAGCAGTGTAGTATAATTTTGTCGTCATTCCAGATTCCTCACTTTTAGGTTCTTTGTCTCGTAGGATATCCACTTATTATCAAGCACTTCATTGTAAATATCAATGTAGGGAAAAGCTTGAACCATGGCACGAACAACTGTAGAAAGAAAATAAAGTACTAGACTGGATATGTTGGTCCCACGCGACATTTCGAATTATAAAACCGTCAGATCTCGTAAAAAAAGTATTAGACTGGCCCCAGCTATAAAAACAGCGGCAGCCGTGGACGAGAAAATAAAGTCCTAGACTGTCGCTGTTTTATTGAACTAAAGTTCTCCGTTAGTATAACAATGCATCATCTTTACGGTTCCCGAAGGAGTTAATGCACAATGAGGACTGGGCAACTTGATAGCTGTGAAACCTTGTGGCTGACACTTCCAAGCATCATTTCTTTTATGCCACTTAGCCCACGGCTTCCAATAATAATGAGTTGCTGCTTGGAATCTCTTGCATAATTTAATATTTCATGTGCAGGATCTCCCTTAAGATGAAGTATTTCCGGGTTAATCCCCGCAGATTCTAATTTGGATTTGGCTTGTTGCAACTGTTCCAAACTCGCTTTCTCCATTTCGTTCAATATTTCTTCCAAGAAATGCCCTGGTAAATATGTCATGCCATTCGATACATATTCCTGGCTGACATTAACCAAGGTAACTTGAGTTTGTTTGTTTCGAGCTATTTCAACGGTTGCATCGAGGAGTTTGTTCGTTATTTCAGCTTTATCAATTGCCACAATAATTTTGTCAAACATATTTATCGTCCTTTCCGTGGCAGCTCGTAACTATTTCGGCTACCTACAAAACGGTTTCTTGCTGCTCCTATACCGACTAAAAAGAGTAAGACCGAAGCGCCAAGCAGAATGAAAAGTGGCAGATTCCAACTATTTGTCGCATCATGCAGAAATCCTATAAGGGCAGGACCGATTGCGGCAAGAAGATATCCGATCGATTGCGCCATGCCAGACAGTTCCGCTGCTTGATGCGCATTTTCAGTACGTAAACCGAAAAACATCATGGACAAACTAAAGGCGCAGCCTCCACCAATTCCGAGTATTATAATCCACAACAGAATGATATTGGAGCTTCCGTATAGAAGTCCGAGCGTTCCCGTTAAAAGCAAAATGATTGTGATGACCACTAACAAACGTTGGCTAGACATGCGCCCAGCAATAACGGGGACAATAAAGGTAAATGGAAGCAGAGCTAACTGCATTATCGAGAGGTACCATCCTGATTGGTTTGAGCCAATTCCTTGCTGCTTTAAAATTTCAGGCAACCATGCGATCAACACATAGAAAACCATGGACTGTATACCCATAAACAAGGTTACTTGCCAGGCAAGAGGGGATCGCCAAACATTCACATCGTTGCTGGCCATCTGTTGACTCGTCGTGGTTGTTTGCTTCGTTTGATTTCTTAATTGGGGTAACCAACAGAGAATCGATACAAAGCTTAGAATCCCCCATATTCCCAATGCTCCCTGCCATTTTAGACCTGCGTTCACGGCTAGCGGTACACTGATTCCCGATGCGATTGCTCCAAATAAACTCATTGAAATTGAGTAAACACCTGTCATGGAGCCAATTTTATTTGGGATATCCCTTTTGATTAAACTTGGCAATAATACATTACATACGGCAATTGCGAATCCAAGAATTGCTGTCCCAATATATAGATTAGCTGCGCCAGATAAAGAACGTATTACAATGCCAACAGTCAGAACGATTAGGGCAATCAAAATGATACGTTCAATCCCATACCTTCGTCCAAATTTGGGTACTAGAGGTGATAATAAAGCAAAGGCAAGCAGAGGTAGCGTTGTTATCAGGCCTGCTACTGTATTTGAAATACGAACGTCATCCCTTATGAGACTCACTAAAGGACCGACTGAGGTTAAGGGAGCACGTAAATTAGCTGCAATAATAATAATGCCGAGAATTATCAGTCCTATAGAGGATGGTACGGCTTTTATATTTTGTTTGTTCGACATTCTTCATTTCTCCTTACTAAATTCATACGTAAAATTTGTTTCCTGCTGATTGAAAAACTATGAAATAACATCCGCGCGAACAATAAAAGTATATTATAATATATTATTTTTAACAATAAGTATTTTATAACACACATTAACTCATCTAAAAACAAAAATACAACTCTGAATTCCCGTCATGGAATTCGGAGTTGTATTTAATAAGTGGAATTTTCGACTTTTAGAAACCATACTTTAAGGATATATGGAGCACTGTTTCGCTATTCGTACGATTGGTATAAGAGTGAGGACAATCTGCACGAAAACTGATCGTATCATATTGATTCAATGTGTAAATCTCTCCATTGACTTGAATTTCAATGGAACCAGTCATTACTGTCGCAATTTCAGTTGTATTCACATGATGACCTTCAGGGTGATACGAGCTATTCGGCTGTAAGTAAGCCCGACACATTTCAATATCGTTGCTTGCGTTTTTAAAGACCGGTTCAATGATCCAATTTTTTTGATCATTAGAAAACCGCAGTCCTTCGCCTGCTCGATACAAACTAACAGGGTCTTCTGATTTCAACAAAGCTAATAGCGGTAAAGATATGCCTTTTGAAATTTTCCATATAATCGCCAAAGTTGGATTTGTATCGCCACGTTCGATATTCCCCAGAGTAAGTTTGCTTACACCCGTTAATTCCGCTAAGTCGTCTAAGCTCATGTTTTTTTCTTTTCTGTACTTTTTCAAGACACCGCCGATTTGTAATACAATTTGTTTTGATTCATCGATTTCATCCATTTGATATGCACCTCAACAAAAAACAATTATAGCTAGTATACTGTTTATCTAGACTCTTTTCCATACAATTAGTATGGGATGGTGGACTACACTCCTATGCAAAATTCTGACGTCTATGTAACTAATCTGCCAGTTAGCTTAATGAAGCATCGTCAGTCTAACACTTTATTTTTCAGTCTAATACTTTATTTTCTTTTGACAACAACCTCCATATAGTGAAAAATCCACATGACGATTAACAAAATTTAGCTTGAAATTCATTTTTGAATAGATTAAGATTAGTCGGCTAACTAATTTGTTGATTGGAACATACTGTAAGAAGAAAGGAGAACCCTATGGATTTTGATTTACGGGACTTGCCCACTCGTGAGGCGCTGCAAGAATTTTCTAAGCGTATCCCCGAGATTGATGTAAGAGCGACAGAAGCTATGCTATTTTTTATGCGAGTATCTTCCAGTGTTTTTAAAGTCAGTTTTGAGGGCTTTGAGAAGTTCGGTATATCTCATGGAAAATTTTCAATATTAATTCTCCTGTACCGCAACATCCAAACAGGATTGCTGGCTACAGAGCTTGCGGAGAAAGTAGGGGTTAGCAAGCCTACCGTTACCGGTCTGCTTGATCGCCTGGAACGCGATGGGCTTACTATGAGATCCGTACACCCTTCCGACCGCCGTATGAGCATTGTTAAACTGACCGAACAAGGAACAGAAATGATGGAAAGACTGCTGCCTACACATTTCACAAGCACTTCCACACTGATGAGCCACCTATCCACCGATGAAAAAGAGCTGCTCCTGACATTACTCCAAAAAATAGAAAGCGGCATCCCTCAAGCAAAAGAGATATATAAAGCAGCAAAGCCAGAATAAGTTTTAATTTTGCGTTTTAGTTAGCCGACTAACTTTTAAATTATTAAATAAAAGAATAAATAAAATGTACATACCAGGATATTTATTCGAGTCTATGTTTAACTCATTTTATGAATGTAAGGAGCGTATTACTCATGAATCGCACACAAGTCGCCAGCCTCATCATCCCTGTCATTTCTATTGCCTGCCTTATCGGCGGGGGGTTCCTGCTTCAGACTAACGGACAAGATCAAGTCAATGCTTCTCGATCTGTTAAAGGCACAACACTAAATGCGGATAGCATTCATGTATCGTTTGAACAAGTAGGAGGCAAAATCCTGAACATCCCGGTAACAGAAGAAACTAAGGTGAAAAAAGGAACTGTCCTTATGACTTTGGATTCCAAAGATGTGGATCTGCAAATTGAGCAGCTGCGGACACAAATCGCCCAGTTCAATACGCAGATCAGCCAACAACAACAATCCATCCATTTAGGGTATACACGAGCAGCAACTCAGGAAAAACAGGCACAGCTAGATATCGCGCAAGCTCAAGTGACTGAGAGTAAAAGTCAGGCCGCATTGCAGCGGGCACAAGCGGCTGAACGTCAAGCCACTGCTGCGGAACAACAGGTCAATAACGGGGCTCGGGATGAAGATGTTCAGCAGCAACGAATTGCCGTAGCCTCAGCCACCAAAAATGTTCAGACGGCTCAGACCAACTATAAGCGTAATAAAGCACTCTATGATGCAGGAAGTGCATCCAAAGCAGCGTTGGATGATGCCGAATCCTCTTTGACTTTAGCGACAAATCAGTTGAGCCAGCAAAAAGAGTCTCTTCAAAAGCTACTTCATGGTGCCACTTCTGAAGAACGTATGCAGGCCAGTGAACAGACGACACAAGCAGCCGTTTCGGTAAAACAAGCCGAGGAAGAAATTCGCGGTGCCCAATTGTCCGTCGATCGTTCCAAGACCCAACTGGAAACCATTCAGCAGAGTCGTCAACAGTTGGCAGATCAGAAGCTGGCTATTGACCTCTTAAAGCAACAAAAAGACACACAGGAAGTTCAGCTTAAAACGTTGCTGCTCAAAAAAGAACGCCTGGTGTTAAAAGCACCACAGGATGGCAAGGTTACTTCGATTAGTACCAAAGTCGGCGAAAATGTGGCGCAAGGGGCTCCTGTGATTACCCTGGAAACCAATGATTTATATTACGATCTCTATGTGAATGAAGAACAAGCGGGGAAATTCAAGGCCAATCAAGAAATTAAAACTCATATCTCTGGTCTCAATAAGGACCTGAAAGGTACGGTACGCTATGTAACTGCCGCACCACAATTCGCTAATGTGAAGATGTCCCGTGAAAAAGGAGAAGCAGATACCGCTACATTCCAGGTACGTGTATATGTAACAAGAGAAGCAGCTTTGCTACCAGGCATGACAGTTGAGGTGAATACAAATGAAATCTCTTCGTGATGAATGGTCGTATCTGGTTCACTCCAAGTATCCGATCATAGCTATCATCTTCCCGTTGATTGCCGTACTGGGGTATTCACTGTTGCTCCCAAGCAGCCAAATTAACGACGCTAACGTGGTAGTGGTGGATCAAGATAACACAGCTTACAGCCGTGAGTTCATTCAGAAAATAGATGCTTCCCCGTATATGAACGTAGCTGAGATTGTTTCGTATACGGACAACCCTGAACAGTATTTTTATCATGAGCAATATTTGGCTGTTATTTCCCTGCCGCATGGTTTAGAGGATAATCACAATCGTTCCCTTTCCAGCCGCGTGGGTCTCATTCTCGATAATACCAATGTTCAATCTATTACTTCGATTCGTACAGCTATGCAGGAAATTAGCGTTTCCGAGAATATGGAACTGTCTGTTCCAGCTATGTTGAAAACCGGGATGAACGCAGAACAGGCCCAAGGGGCCCTCAATGGTATCGCCTTGGAAGTGCGTTCCCTGTTTAATCCAACGAATGACTATCAGAATACGACGATACTTGCATTCACTTGTATGTTCTCTTTTATGATACTCAATATAAATAGCTTACCTCTGGTCGCTAGACTCCGGGTTTCCAAGAGGCTGGCTGCTGAGCTGCAAAATCCGTTCAACATACTACTGCGTATGCTTCCTTATACGCTGTTTTCGACGGCTGGCTTAATCTTCTCTCTCGGGATGCTTAAAGTGTTTGGAGGAGGCCGTTTCGAGGCCAATCCGATTCTCTTTATAATTCCGGTTGTCCTGTATGTATTCGGTACCGTTTGTATCAATGTCCTGGTTGCATGGGGCGCTGCACATCCAGGAATAGCCATCGGCAGAATGGTGATGATACTCATGCCTGCTTTTGTTTTATCAGGGGCTGTTCTTTCCAGATCACTGTTTCCACCTTTAGCGATTCAAATCGGTGATTTCTTCCCCTTTGTATGGATGTACAAATTCCTTCGTACCATGGGTCTGCGTGGTGCACCTTTGCAAGAGATGCTTCCCGAACTCGGTTCTCTGTTACTATATGTGGGTGTACTCTCCATGCTGGTTATCGCCAGAGCACTGTGGGAAAAACAAAAGCTGGCCAAGCAAACTGCTGGCAATGCTTCTGAAAAGGGATCACCACATCCCGTTGTTCCAGCAAGCTCAACTGGCGGCGGGTTATCTATGCAAGGGGCACCATCAGCACCTATGCATGAGCCTATAAAAGGATAGAGTCTCGTCTATAAAATAAAAAAGGGTTAAGTGCCGTCTAACGAGCCTTAACCCTTTTTCAATAATATTAACTTCCCATTGTTATCAGAATAAAATTCACTTATATGCCCGACCTAATTGATAAGCGTGCTCCAGTAAACCTTCAATGTATTCTTTCGATTCGGACAAAGTATCATAGAAGAACTCCACCTTGGACTCTCTTACTCTTGCGTAACCAGCAATGGCTTTATTCAAATAATTAGTAACTAAATCGTGATATTCATACTTGATCAGATGTTCTTTCGTTCCTCCCGCCAAGCACAGCCACAAGACCTGTTTTGTCTTGAACTCCTCAAGTAAACCTATGTTCCACACTTTATCCAGGTACCCTTTTAGCATGGAAGGAACACTGTACCACCATAGAGGAAACACAAAGACCAGAGCATCCGCAGCAGCAATTCTGTCCATCTCTCTCCGTGTTTCAGGAGCATATTGTTTATGAGGCGTATTCCAATCCAGCTCATCTGCCGCGCTATATACCGGATTAAACCCATCCCGATACAAGTCCAAAATATCTACCTCGTGCTTATTCTCTTTCAATCCCTCTACAAAACGATTCATGACCGCAAGGGTAAGTGAATCTTCTCTAGGATGCGTGACGACCAATAGAACTTTCATGTATCCGTAACCTTCTTTCTCCTCGTGATTGGTGTACCCTGTTTACAGATGCTATTATGGTTGATATATATAAAAGTGTGAAGTACGCACTTCATTGTACCGTAGGTACTTTAAGGTTCCTTAGTGCTTTTAGAACTACAAATTGGAGGGGGAAAGTTTATGGAAGACAACGCCAAAACCTATATGCTCGGGATCGAGGCAACTTTGGAGGTCATCAGTGGAAAGTGGAAAGGCATCATCCTACACCATTTAATCAGCGGCAGAAAACGTACATACGAACTTCGTCAACTCATTCCCAAAATCACCCAAAAAGTGCTCACCCAACAGCTTAGAGAGCTTGAAAAGGATGGAATCATCCACCGTATCATTTATAACCAGGTTCCACCCAAAGTGGAGTACGAGCTTAGTGAATATGGATGGGATTTTAAAGATCTGCTTGATCGTTTTTGCTTATGGGGAGAAGATCATTTGGATAGGATCTATGGAGATAAAACAAAGGTGCTGGAAGAGTATACTGTGAGGGAAAAAAACGCCAAACAAGCACCACCTCTTTAAGGAAGCGTGCTTGTTTGAAATACTATAGCCCTATGAAATGACTAACCACAGGTATAAGCCCAGTAGGGTCATAAAAAGTGTAGGAATGGTTAAGACAATGCCTGTCTTAAAATAAGCCCCCCAAGAAATTTTCACGTTTTTCGAACGAAGCACATGCAGCCACAACAACGTGGCTAATGAACCAATCGGAGTTATCTTCGGCCCGAGATCCGACCCAATGACGTTAGCATAAATCAGCGCCTCTTTGACTATACCGGTTGCATGGGTGGCATCAATGGCAAGCGCATTAATCATGACCGTAGGCATGTTATTCATGACCGACGAGATAATCGCCGCAATAAAACCCATGCCCATGGTGGCCACAAACATACCTTGATCGGCAGCCGCTTGAATCACATGGGCCAGCAGATCCGTCAAACCGGCATTACGCAGACCATACACCACAACATACATTCCGATGGAGAAAAATACGATAGCCCATGGAGCGCCCTTGATGACTTCTTTCATCGGCACTGCAGGACTTCTACGCGCCATCAATAAGAAAAAGATAGCAATAATACCGGCCACCACCGAAACGGGAATATTAAAAAATTCGCATGCAAAGTAGCCAATGAACAAAACCGCGAGAACGATCCAGGACATACGGAACATCTTTGGATCTTTAATCGCTTCCGCAGGCCTGATTAATTGTGTCGCATCAAACGTTTTCGGAATCCTTTTACGAAAAAAGAGATACAGTACTCCTATACTGGCTGCTAAAGAAAATAAATTAGGTATAATCATGCGACTCGCATATTCCATAAAGGTGATACCAAAGAAATCGGCTGACACAATATTAACCAAGTTGCTGACCACAAGCGGAAGCGACGTCGTGTCTGAAATAAAACCGCTCGCTATGATAAAAGGAAAAACCATTTTCTCATCCAATTTAAGTGCCCGAACCATCGCCAGTACAATCGGTGTCAGTATTAAGGCCGCACCGTCATTCGCAAAAAAAGCAGCAACAACGGCGCCAAGAATGGTCACATAAACAAACATCCGGGTTCCGCTTCCTCGCGCAGCTCGTGCCATGTGAAGCGCCGCCCATTCGAAGAAGCCTATTTTATCAAGCACCAACGAAATCAGAATAATGGCTACAAAAGCCAGTGTCGCATTCCAGACAATATGAGTAACTTCCCAAACATCATGCAAATCGACGACACCCACCAGCAAGGCGAGTATGGCACCGCCGCAGGCAGACCATCCTATGGACAAATTTTTAGGCTGCCAGATCACCAACACTAAAGTGGCTAAGAATATAATGCATGCCAACAAAATCAATGTTTTAAACCTCCATTACATCACCTTATAAACATATACTTATATTAAAAACATCTTTATCCCTGCAAGGAGTTAAACGGAGCAGCCTTTAGGATGAGCAGCAAGCCGATGAATCCGGTCCACAAGATGCGATCGGCTCCTCTTTATTCAGCCATTTTAAAATCTGCTTAGAGTCTGGCATACTCTCAAGAACAGCTTGAATATGCGGCTTGTCGTCTACATTTAAGGAATAGTATACCCACTGACTTCGTCGTTCTTCTTTTACAATCCCTTGCGACTTTAATTTTCTCAAATGTTGGCTAATGGCTGGCTGCGACATATCAAAGATATCTACAAATTCGCAAACACACCATTCTCTCTCTCTTAGCAGGGAAAGCATGGCCAGCCGAGTTTTATCCCCCAATAGCTTTAAATGATCGGCTACATAACCAAGTTGATCCAAGGTGTGCCCCCCTTCCACTTATATAACTATATGCTTATATACTAATGGAGTACGGTTTTAATATCAAGCACGAATAATACTTATTCGTTCACCAATTGCATAATCCAGTCTTTTATATCCACGATTCGCAGTGTTTTGGGACGTGTATTCGTTCCGGAAATAATTAATGGGACAAGGGAATCTTTTTCATGCAGCGATCCATGAGCTCCCCCTCCGATGTGAGTAGGGGAACTTTCGCCGACGAGTTCATATCCAGGTTGGACCGTGACGACAACATATCTTCCTTCATGTGAATTCATTGCCCCGTGTAGCCTCGCCAAAACGTCTGGATATTTTCCATATTGGATCCGGTTGTTATTCACCGTAATATCCACAAGGTCCTCTTCGCCCGACAAGGTCCACGATTGCCCATATTCATCGATGAATTTTCCACCGGGATGATAAGAAAACAGCTTACCCTTTTTTCCCTTTGTAACATGAATATTGTTTTTACCATCTTTCATAGCGATAATGTCGAGCTTGTCCTCATGCTGTAAAAGCTTCGCCACGTTGGACAGCTCTACGTTATCGTTTATCGCATAGATATAGGCCATCCGTTCATTAGCGGCAATCACGATTTGGTCATCACTTCTTACAGGTTGATTTAATTTTGCAATACGGTAATGATTCAAAAGCGACTTTAAATCAACAGCGGCAACCTGTCGATCATCATAAACAGCGCTTTGCGCACTGTCACCCATGACAACCCATATCGCATTGTTTACAGCTTGTTCCCACGAACCATATGCATTCAACACAGTTTGCAGTGCTTGATCTGCTTTTTCGATTCCCTCCAGTTGAGTCGGGCCCTTTCTATGCGCTAAATTATCATTCTCTGGAAAGTATGTGATGGTTACGTCTGGAAGTTTCTTCTGGCTTATTAGAAAAGCGGTATCTTTTGCGGAAAATTCGTCGTTCATCCCAAATTTTTTCCACAAAGGAGTATTCCAGCTATTTTTCGGATTCAATTGTGCCAAAGCTGCATAAGATAACCATTTAGGCCCTGTTACTATCATTTTTTCTGGCACCCTGCTGCTATTCGCTATGAAGTCAGGCACTTTTAAGGCATGTTTCGTTTTCCCTCTGAAGACAATAGCATTGATGGACGCGGATTCTTTTCCTTTGTCAGCCAATTCCTCATGTATGGTTTTCGTTTTTTTATTCAAATGAACTTGGTTTAATTGGTAAATTGCGTCTAAGAATACTTGCAGTTGGTCTATCTTCAAGGCTTCTTTGGCACCATTGCCGTAGAGAATCATGCGTTTCTTTTGGTCGCTGTACCAAACGAGTCCGGGCACATGATGTTGGTTTGCATACGTTCCCGTTAATAATGTACTGTCGATTGTCACAGACATCGTGGGAAATGAACTCACTACTTGCGGGAAATATTGCCCTTGATGAAGGAGATATTGCATCGCGGGTGCACGGCCTTCTTGAATCGCATCTTGCAAAGGCTTATCCATTAATGAATCAATCAAGATCACAATGACAGGTTTTTTGCCCATTTGATTTACTATGATAGGTGACTTCACACTTTGTTGTTTTAGCTGTTGACTGGAGTCCGCTCTACAGCCCAAGATCATCAACAATAAACTTAGCACTAGTGCTATGGTAACTTTATTTTTCATGCCCATGTATGTGTCCCTTTCTTAGAAAAACTTGATCCTCTTATTTTTTTCTTGTACTAAAAATATTATTCCTGTATTGGATCATCGGGACAAAGGTATTTCATACAAGCAATTAAAGTTACGCCTCCATGAATTTTTTGGATCTAATAGGCCAAATTTAAGATCAAACCATTCAGGGAGGGAGCATAACCATGGCTACTACAAACATAAACGAATACTCTATGCATTACATGGATTCTGGTGAAGGAATGGCCATCCTATTCATTCACCCTCCAGTACTCACAAGCTTAAATTTTACACACCAATTCCAAGAGTTATCATCCGATTTTCGAACTATAGCTTTTGATATCAGAGGACACGGTAAAAGTCAGCCTTCCGAACAAACGGTTACTTATCCTCTCATCGCCCTGGATATTAAACATTTGATGGACCGGATGAGCTTAGATAAAGTATTTTTGTGTGGATATTCTACCGGAGGCTCGATAGTACTTGAGTTCCTCTTGACTTATCCAGATCGGGCATGGGGAGGAATTGTTATCAGTGGAATGTCGGAAGTAAACGAATGGCGACTAAGAAACAAAATTTCTTTGGGCATTGCTCTTTCCAAAATCGGCGCAGTCGGTACGCTTGCCCTTTCTATTGCTTGGTCACAAACGAAACAGCTATCTTTGTTCCGTAAGTTATTCAACGATGCGAAGCAGGGAAATCCCAGGAATGTCGAACAATATTACCGTTACAGCTTGAAGTACAACTGCACCTCTCGGCTCAAGGAAATCCAGCTTCCTGTCCTGCTCGTTTATGGTGAAGAAGATAAGCACTTTCATCCCTATGCCAAAATATTGCATCAACAATTACCAAATAGTGAGCTGGTTTTCCTTAAGAAAGCTGATCATCGCCTTCCTACGAAGGCCGCCAGATTATTGAATGAACTGATCAAGCAGTTCGTAGATCGCTTCAGTCTTTAAGGTAAATCCTACAGGAAAATTCCACATACATATCTACATCCCACTCCTGTTACGTAAGCGTCAAGTAGCCCCCACCTGTTCAACTAAATGAGGGCTAAGTTATGCTGAATTATGATTTAACAAGTTAGCGGAAGTGATGCTGACCGAGGTGTTTCGGTCAATCTCGCCTTTGAACCCTTCCATAAACGAAGCAAGAAGCTGAGTTCTGAAAATCATTTTATCGGAGATTGGAGATTGAGCTGTCTTCACAATTGTGAAACAAACAACCCCGGCCGAAAGGCAGGAATCAGCACATTACATGCCGTTTTCTGCGCCATCGTCGCGCAACCTTACAAGAGTGTTAGGCAATTGTCATCTAGATCAATGGTATCAACCTAGCTGCTCCTCTATACTAATCCATTGATAGGATTATTTTTAAGGGGGAGTTGGCGTGAGGTTTTTTGAAATGCTGCTATTCTTTTCAAGTGCTTGTTTGTTGGCACTCCTGTTCATTATCAATCAACGTATTCGAAAACCAGCTTTGCTCCTGACAAGCGGAGCAGGCTCCATTTTTTTAGTGATACATTTGCTTGTCGAAGGATACAGGGTTCAGCTTTTATTTTTATACGGATTTACGATCCTGATGCTTATGCTCTCACTTATAGACGTTTTCATAACGCTGAAAGTCGTTCGGACTGCCTCGCGAATCCGTAGGGTGCTGGGCCGCCTTTTTATCGTGATTGGGCTAATCGCAACGGGGTGCTTCCTCTATGTGTTTCCCGTATTCGACTTTCCGGCGCCAACCGGCGAGTTGAAGGTAGGTACGCAAGTCTTTCATTTCATCGATCCAAGCCGGGAGGAGACATTTGGCAAAACCACGACAGGCAAAAGGGAATTGATGGTTCAGGTATGGTATCCAGCTCAAGCTGGCATCGGCAAGTATGCTCCCTTTATTCCCGAAACCCAGATTTTACGTTATATGGCCGCGGACTATGGCCTTCCCGGGTTTACTTTTCAACACCTGAAGTACGTACCCAGTCATGCTTATTTGGGGGCCGAAGTCTCTTGGGCACAGACTTCATACCCGCTGATCCTTGCGAATCCCGGCAACGGCTCTTCCAGGTACCTCCACACGTCGCAAGCCGAAAATCTCGCGAGTCATGGATATATCGTGGCAGTGATCGACCACACCTACAATACATTTGCAACCGAGTTTCCGGACGGGCGAATCACGACCAGCACAACCAACGACTTATTCTCGCCCGACCATGATTACCAGACGAGTAGAGGAAATCGTGACAAGTTGGGACAAGTTTTAACCGGCGATGTGGCGTTTGCGCTGGACCAATTCGAGCTCATCCAATCGGGACAGATTCCAAGTCATCTAAAAGGGAGAATTGATCTTGGTCATGTCGGGGTGTTCGGTCATTCCATCGGCGGAGCGACGGCCTATGACGCTTCTTACGATCCGCGAATCGCGGTTGGAATAGACCTTGATGGAGGGCTTTATCGACTGCGTGACAGAGAGGGTCTGCGAAAGCCGTTTTTGTTCATCAACTCGGAAAGCTATTTCGAAAAATTAAAAATGGTGATGGATAACCGGGTCTACACGGATGCAGAGCTTAACCATATGGGCTCAACAAGAGAGTGGGAGGATCAAGTAACGGAAGATAAAAAGTTGGAGCTTGAACGGATGCGCGAAACGGTCGACGAAGGAGGACAAGTCCTCTATATCGAAAATACGGAGCATTTGAATTTTGCCGACGTACAGTTCATTTCTCCGATTTTCAAAATGCTGGGCATTACAGGAAAGATTGCGCCCGAAAGAGCGAACTCCGTTATCAATGCCTATATGCTGGATTTCTTCGATAGGTATCTGAAAAATCAAGGCGGAATCTTAATGAAAGGACCGGATAGCCGCTTTCCGGAGGTGAAGTTCGTAACCTCGCTATTATAAATTACGGAACAGGCTACCGATTTTGATATGCTCCCCTTCAAGTAGACAGGTTTAATAAATAAACCGCTACTTGAAGGGGAGTTTTCCTTTGTCTAAGAAGAACGAATACAATGCGATTGAGAAACTAGCCATCATACAGGAGTTAAAAGCAGGACAGAGCAGCCGTGTGGAAGTAGCAAAAAACATAACATCAGCGTTACCACCTTAGTAAAATGGCTACTACTTCTTCCTTGCCTGTAGGCCATTGAAATCCGCCACGTTCTAGGCTGCGATAGTAAAGCCAGAACCCATTGTGATCCCAATATAGAATTTTGAGCTTGTTGCATGCCCGGTTACAGAATACGAATAAGCCGGAGGAGAACGGATTCAGACCAAAGCTTTCCTGAACGATGGCAGCAAGTCCGTCGATCGACTTGCGCAGATCGGTGGAACCACAAGCAAGAAACACACGCTGATGCTTGGAAAGGTCAGCATGGTGAAGTAAGCGCGTGAATCACTTCGCGCAAAAGCATTGGGTTAAAGCGGGAATGAAGCTCGATACTGGCTTCACCGATATGAAGGATTAGAGAAGGAGAAACGCTGCCAGGTGGATCTACAGTGGCAAGAGGTACAAACTGTACGGGAGAAGTCTTTGGATCTGGAGTAGCTGAGGATGATACCGCTTTATTTTGTACAGCAATATTTCAATTGTTCGACAGAACAATGATTTGCGGAGCACCAAGCTTTCATCGTGAGGCCACTTGCCCGATAGGCTGCGATACGTGTGTGCCAATCTTGTCTGCGTTGTTCTTTGGCATTCATGAGTTACCCTCCGTATTCAGGTTAATCTCATGATCTCATAGCTAGGTTAGTAGTTGAAGGTATGGAGAGTTTGACTCTTAGCCTGTTACTGTATCTTTGCCTGTATATTGACCTGCTCCTCAAAGTGAAAAATAATATATAATATTTCACACCATGTAAATATACATTTTATACTAAAATCATATATAGTTTAGGAAGAATAGAAATGTTTCTGCTACTAAATCCGAAGGGGTGTAAAAAAGAAATGCTAAAGCGTATTCAAAATCTTTTCGTTATCCCTAACTACCCATTGTTCATGATCTGCATGTTATTGCAAGGCATGGCTATATCCATCAGCGCACCTTTTTTAGCTGTATATTTTACAAGTACACTTGGCGTATCTGTGGGAACCTTTGGTGTGTTTACAGCGGTGACTTTGATTTGTGGCATATGGATAAGCTCTCTGATTGCCAAACGTTCTGATACCGGATTAGATCGTAAACAAATTTTGGTGATTTGTACGTTATTTAATGCCGTAGCATTTGCAGGATATCTTGTAATCCAAAATTTTTATGTACTTTTTGTTTATATGACGATCTTTACGGCCATTGGTGCTCCTGGGATGCCGCAGTTATTTGCCAGTGCACGTGAAGCAGTAGATCGCAGTAAATCTGCGGATCACGCCTTTGCTAATTCAACGCTTCGGTCTATGTTTTCTCTTGGCTTTATTACCGGGCCGCTTTTTGGTTCCTTTTTGATTGCACATACGGGCTTTAAGGGTATCTTTATGGGAACGACCTCTATTTTTGTTCTTATTGCTGTTCTTTTATTCTTTTTTATCCAGCAGCCTCCCGCTCAGCTTAAACATAAGAATCAACTTTCACTTCATAACATTACATTACATAAAAATATTGAGATTCTGATCCCCTTTTTAGTTCTTACTCTGCTCTATACGTCTCACTGGATGAACAGTTTAAATATTTCTTTGTTCATCATTCACAATTTAAAAGGTGACACGAGTGACGTTGCTCTAGTATCCAGTATTTGTGCGATTTTGGAAATCCCATTGATGCTCATGCTAGGCGTACTAGCAGCTAAATACTCCAACCGTTTGCTTGTATTTTTAGGGGCATTAACAGGAGTTGTCTATTATATCCTTGTTATTATGTCTACGGAGATGTGGCAGCTATTCGTGGGGCAACTTCTTCTAGCCTTCTTTGTTGCAGTGATTTCTGCCATTGGCATTAGTTACATGCAGGATTTGTTGCCCTCTCTTCCAGGGTACGCATCGACGCTATATTCCAATGCGACAACCATCGGAAGACTGGTAGGGAGCTTGATGGGCGGATTAACCGCTCAATGGATTGGTTACCGAAACACCTATTGGGTATGTTTGGCCCTAATCATCTGCTCCCTTGGTCTCCTGGCAATTTCGAAGAAATTAGAGTTTGAAAAATCTGCTGCTTTAAAAGAAAGGAATCACAGTATATAGACTGCGCTTATTTTTCTATGGTGGAGAAATGACTCATAATTGTATCTGCAGCATGTCTATACCCACCAGCCTGGCGTAATGATTCGCCGATCACATGAGCCTGTTCTTTATAGGTTGGATGACTCAATACCTCTAATAAGGCAGCTCTCAAACTAGCGGGTGTAAGCTCATTTTTATCCACAACAACACCCGCTCCCAGTTCCTGCACCCGACTGGCTACGATCGGCTGATCCGATGTTAAAGGAATCATGACCTGCGGTACATTGTAATATAGGGCTTCACTTGTACTGTTCATCCCCGCATGTGTAACAAAAGCGTCCACATGCTGAAGCATTTCCAATTGCGGAATATAAGGCTTGATTATAAAATTGTCAGGGATACACGGGGCCAATGGCTCCATGTCTGTATAATTGCCTGAAGACAGCACAAACTGCACAGGCAAATCGCGAAATGCTGCAAAACAAAGCTTATAAAATTCCAAGTCTTTATTCAATATAGTACCCATTGAAATGTAAACCGCCTGTGGATGCAGAACACGAAGTTGTTCGAACGGGAAAGATGGAGCATCTTTACGCGGTACAATAGAAGGACCTGTAAAAATAAAACTGTGATCCAGTTTTTCGGCTTGCGGTTGAAAATATCGGCTTGTATAAACTATTCTTAAGCGCCCGCCATGAGGAGCAATCTCTTCTATAGCCGGAGCGTCAACCTGAAGCTCATTAGCTAGTTGATGCGTTATTTGCATCGTAGCCGTGTACAACTTTTTTACCTCCGGATCATTGTCATTCATGCCTTGTCCCGATCCCAACGGCTCTACGAAAGCAAAAGAAGCGATAGAGCACACAGCAGGGATTCCTAGCTTCTGTGCAATAATCGTGCCTCCCCAGCCCATCAAAGAATCATAGATTAAATAATCATAGGTTCTGTTTTCAATAACTCTCAAAACCTCTGGAATAATCGGAAGAATCATACCTTTTACCATCATGTACACAAATTGATAATGATGTTTGTATTCTGCTGGCTTTAAATCAGAGTCTTTAGAAAAAGCATCATCAACAAAAGGGTAGGTGATCATCTGTGCTCCTGTCTGTTGAATTCTCGTACGATATTCTTCCGTACACACATAGTCAACATCCTCCCCACTGTCTACCAACCTTTTCACTAATCCTAGTGTCGGATTAACATGGCCTTCAGCAGGCGTGATCACTACTAACACACGTGCCATACCTTACACCTCCAAATCAATAATAAATTACAATTTGAAATAAATGCACTTTTAACATAGCAAACATTTACCATATAAACAAGTATTTTCAACACCGAAAATTAAGTATGTATCCTCTACTCAAACTATAGAAATAAGCGAGGCTGAACGCTAGAAGCGCTTGCCCCGCTTAACCATTGAACATCAAATTTAAAGACGCCAATCCCAATGGTCTGTCCCGCTCAGAACAGCTTCAACGGTGTACTGGCTTGCTTCATCGGCGGTAAGCTGTTTGGCCCAAGGTACACGCCCGCTACTTTCTGCACCTGGCCCAAAGTTGTCAAACTCTCCAAATCTTGCGGTCTGCTCATTGGATTCCTTGCCCCAATTGTTCCAGCCGCCCGGCTTGATATGGTCATCCATATAGGTCTTCAAAAAAGTAACATGAGCGTAAGGGCGCCATGGCCGTCCGAGATCCACCTTGCCTGTCAAGCCATTTTCTGTTGTCAGCCGACATTGAATAAATACAAAGCCCGGCTTGTTCTCTTCTGTTGAAGCTGCTGTCACATATCCAGCACGCAGGCTGTGTATGATCGAATTATCAAACACGGCAGGTGCATTGCCAAATATAAAATCTACACTGCCACTGATGTAGCTGTCCTTGAAATACTGTCTGCCACGGTTCACAAGCAACGTATCCTGTAGGCCGGTAATTTTGACATTGTGATACTTACCACGATCGCCTTCGGCATATAACGCTACAGCCTGCACCTGCCCAGTTCCTTCTGTATTGGCAACCGTGACATTCTCCAACACAAAATCGGGACTTTGCACACGCATTGTATAGCTGTTGCTTGTTCCTAATTCTTTTCCGTCCACCACGGTTTTGGCCGTATCATCAAAAGAAATGATCGTTTTGTCGCGATCTTCTCCGATAATGCTCAGATTTTTTTTGGAGGAATTCACCTTTATTTTTTCACGATACGTACCGTTTTTGAGATGGATAACTGTCCTTGTGTTGCTGTCGTCAGGGACTGCGTCAATAGCTGCCTGAAGAGATCTAAAGTCAGCAGGGCCATAGGTCGCTACCACCACACTAGTGGGATGAGTTCCTCCTGAGTCTGTCAGGTTGCGGATGGTGACATTGCTGAATTCCGACGTATTGTAATTCCATACATCGTTTTGTTGTTTGGATGCATCGGTAGCCAACCCGATCAATAGCGGCTGATTATCCGGCACATCTATAACAGTTTCACCAACCTTCTCCCAGTTCGCCACACCATCTGCGGATACCCAGCCGGTAACCTTTTGTCCTTGTCGTACAAGACGAACCGAATATGGCGTTGTAATAAAAGCCTCCATTGACGCACGTTTCGTCTTACCATCCGTTTGATCACGACTGATAAGAATACCCCGTTTGCCATATTTAACAAATGCTAAAGACATAAAAGCCATTTTTGATCCAGGCTTCAGCGATTCACGAATCATTACACCCGCTTCGGCATTATCATCCACCGGGGTAATTTGTTCCACACGGGCTGTGATCTCAGTGTCACCTTCCCATTTTTGATAAGCATAATGGAAAATATCTGCCTTACCGTCAACGTCTCCCGCTGACTTCAGTCGTATGCTGCTACCGCTTGCATCTTCTTTTAAGACCTGAGTATGCCCTTTTATATAACCATCGTTGCCCTCAGAGCCAATCTCTTCGCTGAGCCAACTTCCCGATGGCGCAGTCGTATTGACGTGAATGGTAACAGGATTGGAAAATACAGCAGTCCCCTTGCGGTCAGTCACCCGTACAATAATATTGTGGGTACCGTCTGTTACATGATTCCAATCCAGATGATAAGGTGCGGTCTCTACTTTACCAACAAGTTTGCCGTCAATGATAAATTCAACGTGAGCAATACCATCTTTATCCTTGGCTGTTGCTGTTATGGTCGCATCCCGGCCTGCTTCCAAAATATCGTTATGCTTTAGTGGACGTCCGTCTGCATCCGACACCTGAACGACGGCCTCTGGATTATCCACCTCATTTCCATTCGCTAGCTTCTCAATAAGATCATTTAAATAGACCTCAAGATTCGTATAACCCTTGGCAAAATGAGCATACGCCCCTGTACCGGCAAGCCCCTGACCGTTACGGTCATCTGCATTATTGGGGTCCAGCCCATTGGCACGTTCCCATTCATCCGGCATTCCATCATGGTCACTGTCAGAAAGCTCCGTCGTCGTTACGTTATAATCGTCATAAATCCACCCTGCTTCACGCGGAGAGTTAATAAACGCACCCGTTCCATTGTTCACATCATTCATAATTCGAGCGTCCACCGCATCTCTTCTTGGCAGCGTGGCTCCTGAGCCGGCAAGCACCTCCGTATATGCGGTTTGTGCATCTGTCGCTTGATATGGACCATACGCATCTGGTGAGATTCCGTTGTCGTATTCCCCTCTAACTTCAATCGGCTCCGCCAAACGGGTGGAAGGATCAATAATTGACCCAATGGATGTTCCAAGCTGCCAGTTGTCTTTTGTAACCGAGTCATTGCCGTACATGTAGTTACCACCAATAAAGATGCGTGTTTTATATTTTTTACTACCCACGTCCACAAAGATTTGACCGCGAACGTCCTGATATGTGTTGGGGCCATACTTATAATAGTTATTTAGCACATTATACGATCCTTCACCGCCGCCGTATGAAGAGAAAAATCCCCAGTTATAAATGACATTATTGGTCATTTCCACAGCGTCGATTTGTTTTTTATCGGTTGGAAAACGCGGATTACGGCTTGCATTGTGAGCCAACAAGTTATGATGATAGGTGGAATTTCGTCCACCCCATATGCCGCCATAGCCGTGGCGACCTTTCTGGTGAGTGGTCATTAGCATACTTTCGGACGCAATGGACCATTGTACCGTTGTATTGACGTTGTCATACAGGCTCAGTACCTCATCCACCGACCAGCTAAAGGAACAGTGATCAATCATTATGTTTTTATGGTATCTGGCCCCTAACGCGTCATCCTCACTGGGGTAACGGTCGGTCAATCGGAAACGCAGGTAACGGAGAATGACGTTATCTGCATCAATCCCTGTTGTGTAATCGCTTACAGTTATACCGTCGCCAGGAGCTGTCTGACCAGCAACCGTCAGGTTGTTTCCCAAGATTTTAAGTGGCTCCTTGAGATGAATCGTTCCACCCACCCTGAATACGACCGTCCGATTATCAGAGCTGACCGCTGCGCGAAGAGATCCGGGTATTATCTGTTCCCCTTTGCCGTAGTCTGCCAGCGTAGTGACCTCATACACTTCACCTCCGCGTCCACCGGTAACATATTTACCGCCACCCTCAGCCCCCGGAAACGCCGGAATATCCATCGCCACTTTTGCCACCTTTGCGATCTCTGTTCCTACCGCAGTCTCCGCTTGGATTAGTGGTGGGCACAAGGTCAACAACAATGAACCCACAACCACATTACATAGCACCTTTTTCCATGTACGCTGCTTGCTCATATTCTGTTTCCTCCCTAAGATTTTCTTCCACATCAGCGCATATTTTTATAAAAACACGATCCGAGACGTTCAGAAGCGCCTTCACCTCCTTTCATCAATCTTTTCTGCTTTTATCATTGGCAGGTTGTCATATATACTGTTGGTATATGAATGCGCTTACTTATCTTAATTTGTAAAGGAAGAAGCACATGAATGAAATGAAAGAAGATAAATATGTCATTGGAGAACAACAATTCTCCATTCATCACATCTATCGTACCGGTTTCACAGTTATGCCCCGGCCTCATGTCCACGAGAACTATGAGCTGTATCTCTTACTGCGAGGCGAACGCATCTATTTTATGAATGGCAAGGTATACACCGCTCGCAAGGGGGATCTGATATTCATCCTTCCTCATGACTTGCACTCTACCGCCAGTACGCAATTGCAGGAAACAGAGCGCATCTTGATTCATTTTTCTCCGACGTTTCTCCCACAGCAGGATCATGACATTCTTGACCTGCCGCCGTATCAGCAATCCGCGTTGCTTCGCTTACCTGCGAGAGAGCAAGTGGAAGTTGAACGTTTATTCCTACAGATGAATACCGAATGCAGGAATAAGCAGCCTCTGCATGACCGTTGCGTACAGCATCTACTGCTGGAAATGCTGATCCTGGTGCACCGATCGGAAGCGATCGAGCGTAGTGAACCTGTTTCCTCTCATCCCATGCATCAGAAAATCACGGAAATTTCTTCTTTTATTCAGGATCATTACAATGAACCGTTAACTCTCGAACAAGTGGCCGCCTGCTTTTTCATTAGTCCAGCGTACCTAAGCCGTATCTTTCTAAAGTTGACTGGTTTTCATTTCAGCGAATACATCCGCGTAGTGAGGGTCAGGGCGGCCCAAACCAGACTTCGAACCACCAAGGACAAAATCCAGCATATTGCAGAGGATGTCGGGTTCGGTCATGCTTCCCACTTTAATAAAATCTTCAAAAAAATAACTGGGCTCTCCCCTCTTCAGTACCGCAAGCAGGTTCGGTAGATATTCAGTGTAAAGAATTAGACGCCGATTTTATACCTCCGCTCTTGTCTTGTTTTCCCATTTTTATATCCACTTGCTCTTTCATGGAACTAAAGACAAGCCACTTTGGAATAAGTAAAATGCACACAAAAAAACCATACTTCGCTGCAATGCATGCAACGAAGTATGGCTATTACATAGTCATTCTACATCTTTAAAATTATAAATTACTCTTTCTATGACCTTTATCGCAATGCTTTAATATCCTGAATTAGCAATTCAACATTTTCTTTCTTCGTTGCCCAACTGGTACAGAATCGAACAGCACTATGTGCATCATCAACCTTTTCCCAAAAGGAGTAAGTATATTTTTCACTCAATGCCTTTAGTATACGATCTGGTAAAATCGGAAACTGCTGATTGGTTGTAGAACGGTATTGAAAAGAAAACCCTTGCTCAGATAATCCGTTTTGAAGCAGCATGGCCATATCTATAGCGTGTTTGGAAATTTCAACGTATAAACCGTCTTCAAACAAAGTTTCGAATTGAATGCCCAACATTCTTCCCTTAGCCAGCAGCCCTCCTTTTTGCTTGATCATATATCGAAAATCTTTTTTCAATGTACCATTTAGAATGACTACTGCTTCTCCCATCAAGGCTCCAATTTTGGTTCCACCAATATAAAATACATCGCATAGCTTCGCTATATCTGCTAAAGATACATCGCTATCTTCGGCCACCAAGCCATAACCTAATCGGGCTCCATCTATAAACAGTGGTAAACCACACTCTCGACAGACTCTACTTAATGCCTCCAGCTCTGATTTACTATAGATCGTTCCATTTTCAGTAGGTTGGGAAATATAAACCATACCGGGCTGTACACTATGCTCAGGAGCGGCATCATTCCAGTGAGCGTCATACAAATCTTGTACCTGCTCGGCCCGGATCTTCCCATCCCCGCTTGGCAAAGTAAGTATTTTATGTCCAGTAGCTTCAATTGCTCCGGTTTCATGAACAGCAACATGTCCAGAAACTGCCGCAACGACGCCTTGATGTGGACGCAGAATAGAAGAAATGACGGTGGTATTGGTCTGTGTACCTCCAACCAAAAAGTGTACATCCGCATTTGGGGAGTCACATGCTTCTTTAATATATGCTCTGGCTTTTTCACAATGATCGTCCACACCATAACCTGGAGTTTGTTCATCATTAGTCTCCAGTAGTCGCTTTAATATGCGCTCATGGGCACCTTCGGTATAGTCGCATTCAAATCGTATCATTCTGTATCCTCTCCAAATTATCCAATTTCTTCTGAATTAACAACATAGAAGCATGTAATTCCTTTATCTCTTCTTCTGAAAGTCCTTGAACTAATTTTAGAATTTGTTCATCAGACCTTTCATTCAGTTGGTTATAGAACTCCTTTCCTTTAGGAGTCAAACGAATCAGATTTGTTCTATTATCCAACGTTGAATTTTCCTTAACAAGAAAGCCCTCTTTGCAAAATTTAGCAATGATCCTACTCATATAGCTGCGATCAATTTTAAGAGATTCGACAAGAGTATTCGCAATACATGGCTCGATCAACCCGATCTCTATAATGACACGGGCCTCGGTAAAGGAATATCCGCTATCCAGCACATGTCTATCTAAAACCCCCAGTATATTCGTATAGAACCGATTAAAACGCCTCATATCCGCTATCATATTAGCATTTATATTGATCATAACTCCCCCAATTTAGTGGACTTTTGCAACAATTATAGTAATGATTTTTGTGGACTCTGTCAATGAAATAATAATCACAAAAGAAAAAATCGTACATTAAGACACTCGTCTAATGTACGATTTCATAATAATAAGGAAAAATGAAGTATATTCTTTTCTATATTTACCTACAAGGTCATTGAGCTATCGCTATTTATAGCCTTTTCCTTCTTATGCTTCCGTTTCAGCTTCAGATGAGCTACGACCATATAAAGAGTCGGAACTACAAACAACGTTAAAATGGTTGAAAAAATCAGTCCGAATATAATGGTCGCTGCCAATGGCTTGAATAGAATTTCTCCCATCGTAGCAATCGGTATCATTCCGACGATCGCAGTTAGCGAGGTGAGCAAGATCGGACGGAAACGGGCAGAGCATGCCATTAAGATGGCTTCTGTTAATTCTGCGCCTTCACGCCGCGCATCTTCAATAAACTCGATCAATACAATACCATTGCGCACGACGATACCGGCAAGTGAAATGATACCCATAATACTCATAAAACCAATTGGCATACCTGTAATAAAGCTACCAAGCACTCCTCCTGCTGCTGCCAGGTACACAGTCGTCATTATAATGATCGGTGTGGAAACCGAGTAAAACTGCATGGTGATCAAGAGCAGAATGAGAAAAACAACGATAACGGCTAATTTGCCTAAATCCTTAAACAAATCGGTCTGCGTAGATGTTTCCCCGTCCATTTCCCAAGTGTACCCCGAATCGAAATGTGTACTTGTAAGCTTGCTACGGATGTCCTGGGTGAGCTCCGTAGCCGTACGCCCTTTTGCATTGGCGGAGATCGTTACCGTCCGTTCCAAATCATAGCGGTGGATTTGCTGAATGGAAAAGTCCGGTTTCATCGTTGCTAACTGGGATAACGGGATCTGCTCTCCTCCCGCATTAGTGACACTTAGCTGTTGGAATAACACCTCAGGATCATGGTTAGGTTTATCCATGTACATATTGATATCCAGCAGTTCCTTACCCGTGTCAAAATCCGTGACCTTCACTCCGTCACCCATTAGCAACAAAGTGCGGGTTAAGTTGGAATAGTTGACCTGATATTTATCCAAGGCCTGCTGGTTGACTTGAAAATTCAAATTATAGCTTTGCATCCCCATATTATCGGTCACATCTACAGCTCCAGAAGTTCCCGCAACAATTTCTTTTATTTTTGTGGTCATCGTTTGCAACTTTCCAAGGTCTTCTCCTTTAATACGGACAGATACTGCACTACCGACTGGGATGCCTAATTGAGGAACACGTATACTTATTAATGCTGCTGGATATTTGGCTTGCAGCGTACTTGTCCAGCTGTCCACTGTTTTTTTGATATCAAAGACTCCCTCTTTACCAACAACAGTAAGTTGTCCGTGTACCGCTCCCACGGAGCCACTACCAGCTACTATATCGCTGTACATTTGAGGTGCTCCACCACCTGCCGTTGCTGCCAAATGTTCGGTTTCTGGCTGCTTTTTAACCCAGTTCTCAATCTCGGTTATAACCTGATTGGTTGCCTGCAACGACGTTCCTTCTGGCATCGTTACGTTGATTGTGGCATCCGGTTGGTCCGATTCAGGAAATAATTGAATGGGCACAATAGCAAGCAGTCCATAAGCTGCCGTACCAATCATAAGACCAATAAGCGCAGTGAAAAGTGGTCGACGCAGTATTCTCGGCATCCAGTTTTTAGCGTATACATTAGAGAGGGACTGAATTTGATTGCCAAGAAGCCCTGGAGGCTTGGTCGGTTTGCTACGTTCTTTACCTTTATGACGGTTATCGTACCATTGACGGAAAATAGGAATGATCGTAAGCGACATAATCATGGAGGCCAGCATCGTTAACGAAATAACGGTAGGGATCGGTTTAATAAAGTCTCCCATATTGCCCGGTAGAAATAAAAGCGGGGCAAATGCTGCAACCGTAGCCAGCGTGGCTGTAATGATCGATAAGGATACTTCTTTCGTTCCTTTAATTGCCGCCTCCGTAGCATCTTCCCCAAATTCAGAGCGTCGGCGTTCAATGTTGTCGTTTACCACAACGGCATCATCAACCAGTATCCCCAGTACGATGATTAATCCGATGACTGAAATTTGATTCAGCGTCGTTCCTGTCATCGGCAAGACAATAAAACCGATGGCAATAGAAACAGGGATAGCCAAGGCCACAAATGCAGAGGTCAGCAAGTTCAAACCTAATGTACAAATCACAATAACCGATGCAATAGCAATCATCATCTCTTTGGAGAGATTACCAAATATTTCACTTACACGGTCATTTTGTGCAAAAAGCAGCTCAAAATGTACATCCTTAGGTAAACTACTCGCAAGTTCGTTGATTTTGGCTGTTGCCGCTTTGGATACCGTTGGTACGTCTGTGCCTTTATCTCCACTCAAACTGATTGAAATAGCAGGCTTGGTATTCACATACGTATAACTCCCCGTTTTTTTTAAAACAAGCGAGGCTGAACCTATATCCTTCAAGGATATAGGGAACCCTTCTTCGTTGCTTGAAATCTGAACATTATTTAAAACATTGGGATCAGTTGAAGCATCTACTGTCAACTGATACGTACGCTGATTGAAATCCAGACTTCCTGTAGGCACTCTATCGTTTTCATTTTTAATGGCTTGAACGACCTGTTCCCAGGAGATGTCATATTGCTGCATTTTTTGAGTGTTCAGGCTTATCCGTACTTCTTGTTCTGGAATTCCTTGAATATTAACTTTTGAAATTCCTGAGACCGTTTTTAATTGATCTTTCCATTTATTCATCAATTCATTTAACGCATATAAATTTTCAACTTTATCAGAAGTGATTGCGTATGACCCGATGAAGGAGCCTGCCATACTATCATTGATAATGGGCTGCATCGCATCGTCCGGAAGTTCAGACTGCGCATCCTGTACCTTTGTACGAAGATCGGCCCACACTTTTGTCGGATTTGCCTCATCCAAAGCTTCTATACTTATACTAGATTGGCCCTTAGATGAAGTGGAAGAAATAGTTTTGACACCCTCCACTTCTTTAATTTTCTGTTCCAATATCTTCGTAATGGTTTGTTCGATTCTTTCAGGTGAGGCCCCTGGATACACAGTTGTGACACTGGCTGACATAGGAATAACGTCGGGCATCTCCTGTTTAGGTAACGATGCAAAATTGTAAATCCCTAGCAAAATACACATGCCAAAGAAAATAAGTGTGATTTTCTGCTTTTTAACGATATATTTAATCATTCGGACGACTCCTCCGATTTCCCAAGTACATCATTCCCAATTAAATCACCATTAAATAAGGTTCCTGCTCCTTGCGTAACGATTTGATCGCCTGCCTGTAGCCCAGAGACCACTTCGAGTAGATTATTAGTCACTTTCCCCAGTTTAATCGCGGCTTTTACGGCCTTTCCATTCACAACTTTAAAGACATACGGGTCATTTTCCGTACTAATTACAGCCTCTACGGGTACTAAAAGCGCTTCGTTTTGATTCATGCTTTTAGAAGCACTAATGACTTGACCAGGCTTCCAATTCAGTTCAGGATTGGGAATGCTAACTTCCACATTGATGCTTCCCGTTTTGGAGTTAGTCGATGGATAGATCTGGGTAACAGTCCCTGTTCTAATTTCATCATAGAGAGATATATTTACTTTTTGGTTTTTCTTCCAAGATAAGATTTCACTGTCCGGTACGGGGAGGAGTACTTTTAAAGTCTTGATATTCCCGACAACAAATGCCTCACTCCCGCTGGAGCCCAGTTGACCATCAGATATCTTTTTTTCAATCACAACACCTGTGATCGGGGAGGTTAAAGTAGCTTTTTTCAGTGACAAGGATGACTGTTCATAAGCAGCCAATGCATCCTCATAGGTAGCCTGCGCCTGGGCTTTGCTGGCTATCCCTTGTTGCCTAGTAGCCCTAGCTGACTCCAGCCCTGCTCTGGCCTGATCTACCCCAGCCGAAGCTTGTGCACGTTGTTCTTGGGATGCCCCTGCAAGCAAAAGAGACAATTTCTCTTGCGCATCACTTAAACTTTCTTGTGCGTTCGTTAATTCCAGCTGTGCATTCTCATTTTCCGTTAAGGATACTGCACCTGCCTGGAATAGACTTTGGGACCGTGCGGCATCCGCTTTCTTCTTGTTGTAATTATTAGTTGCTACAGTAACCGCATTTTGAGACTGTGCAATCTCCTGCTTTTTGGCGCCATTGTTCAATTCCTGTAATTTGGATTGGGCCGCATTGACCTGGGATTGTGAACTATGAATGCCCGCCTGTGCCGATTGAACAGAAGCCTCCGCTTGGCTAACACCAGCCTTTGCCTTTTCCATGGTTGCCTTTGCCCGATCCAGCTGTAACTGATAAGCAGATGTATCTAACTTCGCAAGGACACTCCCTTTTTCTACTGAATCTCCAACCTCGACCATGGTGTTCAATATACGTCCATCCGCTTCAAAGGAAACATTGGCCTCATTACTTGCCTGCAATGTCCCCGCCAAATTAAAATCATTGGCCAAAGGTTTCATTGCAAGTTTCTCCACTTTTACCGGGTGACTGGCTTGTGTTACAGAGTTCTCCGTTGCACTGGAGCAACCAGAAGCTACTATAGCTAATACAACCCCTGCAATCATTATTCTGATTCCTTTTCTCTTCAACTAATGTCATCCTCTCTGATTCTCTCTTCTAAAGGTGCTATCAGCAACCCGTGGGTCAAGTAAACTTTTTCATCCTTTTTTCATGTTATAACAATGAACAAACAAAAAAATCGTACAAAGGGGCAAGCACCTTATGTACGACTGGGCAAATAAATAACATATTTTCAGTTATTATTTCTAAAGCTGTAAAATACCACGTTCCAACGAAACAGCAACAGCTTCGGATCTGGAATCAACACCAAGCTTGTTATAAATATTCGTTAAATGTGCCTTTACGGTACGCTCGGAAATTCCCATATCAAACGCAATTTCCTTACTTTTATAACCATGTGCAACAGACTTTAATATGTGCTTTTCCTTATCAGTCAGAACTAAGTTTCTTTCGTGTGACTCTATCTCAGCTTCTCTCTTATTCGTGGCAGCGAATACCCTTGCTGTTATTTCTGGCTGAAGCAGCGTTTCCCCCCTTAGCGCAGACTCAATAGTGCGAAATAAATTTTCTCGACTGGTATCTTTTAATAAATATCCTTTTGCTCCCAAAGAGAGTCCTTTAATCATTAAATCATCTTCGTTATAGGTCGTCAGGATAATGACTGGTGTTTCATTTTGTTTTTCTCTGAGGGCTTTCATGGTTTCCAAACCACTCATTTGTGGCATATATAAATCCAACAATATGACATGCGGCTGAAGTTCTTCAATCAATTTAAGAGCCGTTACACCTTCTCCGGCTTCACCAATAACCTCATAACTGTCATTGGTCTCCAGCACCAGCTTTAATCCTTCTCTAACTACCCAATGATCGTCGACAATTAAAATCTTGTATTTCATGATAGGTCTCCTTTAGTAAGAGGCGCCTCTATTTTTATAGCTGTACCTTCTTGAAATATACTGCTAATATTGATTTTTCCACCCAGTATCCGTACACGTTCATGTATACCTATTATTCCGTAATGCCCTGTTTGCTTGGCAATAATATCCGTATCAAATCCTTTTCCATCATCGCGAATCTCGATTTCAATCTTGCCTTCGTTATCTAAAATATTAATCCATACGGTATTAGCATGTGAATGCTTCGCTACGTTGGTTAAACACTCGCTTATAATAAACAATCCATGTTCGAACACCAGTCTGGGAACTGAAGCTTTAATTTTGATGTTGCGTATTACACGAATGCTCGTAGCCATTGTAAATCGCTGTATTTCTTCCTCCACTGCTTCTGCAAAATCAACTTCCGAGATGGTTTTCGAACGCAGATTGTCTATAGCTCGCCTTGAATCAGACAATGTTCTTCGCACTTGTGACATCGATTGTTGGACGATCTCCTGAGCTCTTTGCGTACTTCCTTTTGTCAGATGGGCATCAATGGCTTCAAGTTGCATGATTAGCCCAGCAAGCCCTTGAGCCAGCGTATCATGAAGATCACGGGCCATACGTTGTCGTTCGTTAGCAATTGTAAGTTCTTCGACCTTTTGATGTGCAATTTCAAGTTCTTTAAGAACGTTTTGCGTTCGGATTCGTGCTTTGACTTGTTTGAGAAAAAGAACGGCATAAGCTACTATAACAACTGCAATTAGAAAAAACAGCGGGATGAACAACACAAATTGCTTGCCATCATTATGCCAGACCACAGCCACACAAAAAAGTACATAGGAGATCAAAAATACAAGAATAACCTTAAGCGGCTTGTAATAAATGCCTATACTCTGACCCACCAAAACTGGCATTAACCCAACCAGTACAATGGAGAAACTTTCAGGTAGAAGAAATGCACTTGAAAAGATCAATCCCCCTTGCACAACAAAATAAGCCCATGAAAAATATTTTGCAACTCTTTGAGCATGCAAGTACAAGAGGATGTGCAATATGATGATTACAGTGAATAAGACACTTTGCGGCAGATTTAGACCGCTGGACAAATGTTGAAGAATGACAGACTCACTATAAATTATAAAAATCCATATTATAGTTAACACTTTTGAAATATCTTTCTTCTCAAATTCACCTTCACTTTCACTTATTTCTGGATCTAGATTTTGAATCTGTTCATTGAATACATCAATCATAATTCCCTCCTACAATTCTGAATTCGGCTTTTCAACTTATTAGAGACAACGCCGCTATGAGAGCGCCTGGTCCATTTAGTTTGAACAGAAATCATTTATATATTATTTTACAAAAAAACAAAAAGAAAAAAACGTACACATGGGCAATATCATTTGTACGTTTGGGCATTAAATACTATTTGCTTTTTAAGAATCATCTTCATTTCGGTATAAAAGCTTAATGCTGACTCTCCTCTGCACGTTACCTGCAGCTTCATTGTCTTCAGCAATCACCTGCCACTGTCTGCCGATGAGCCCTTGTAAAGTATCAATTTCGATAGGATCAAGATACAGATTTTTCAACGTGATCCCATCTTGCTCATAATCGCGATCTAGGGCTCGATCCAAACGAAAATAAAGCAGCCTTTTCAATCCATTGATGTGTAAAAACTTAAATTCATAACCACTAAGGATCGCTTCTTCCCACTCGTCTCCTATGTCTTCTGCCGTTTGACAACGTTCTTTGAAATCCATTGTTTTTTCTTTAACCTTGTCGAGCAAAGGAGTGAAATCCTGTTTTTTGATACATTCAATGATGACGTCTTTTGGTTCACCACTCGTACATAAGTTCTCGATCAGAAAGGCCACTGGGATGGACAATTTCACTTTACTCATTGGAGTATACTCCTTTACTCAAGTAGGAATTGAACCAAGCCACCACTTGTTCAAAGTTATCCACACGAAGGGACGGTTTACCGCTCTTTAGCAATGAATGATTGGACCCGGGATATCGAATGAGGCGTGTTATTTTACCCAACCGCTTAAGAGCCGTAAACAACTCATCCCCTTGGCTAACAGGACAGCGCAGGTCTTCCTCGCCGTGTAAAATCAGCAACGGAGTTTCAATGCTATTTACATGTGCCAATGGGGATTTGAACCAGAGTAGCTCAGGATCTTCCCACGGGTTAGCCCCAACGATTCCCTCTGTGTAGGAAATACCAATATCGCTCAAGCCATAGAAGGAGAGCCAGTTGGAGATGCAGCGTTGCGTAACGGCAGCTCGAAATCGGTTCGTGTGAGAAATGATCCAGTTGGTCATCAGGCCGCCATAACTGCCGCCAGCCACCCCGAGCCTGGTTTCATCTATACAATCAAACTGGTTCAGCGCAAAGTCCAAGGCGTCCAGCAGATCACGATAATCTCCTCCCCCAAAGTCCCCCCGGCAGGCCTGAGCAAAATCCTGACCATAACCAAAGCTACCGCGCGGATTGGTCATGAGCAAGGCATATCCCTGCGCAAGGAGCGTCTGCATTTCATGGCTATACGTGCCGGTATACATCGCATGGGGTCCGCCGTGAATTTGTAAGATCAAAGGAACCTGATCCCCCGGTACCATTCCGGCCGGTTTGAAAATCCATCCTTGTACCTTGAAGCCATCCGAAGCCTCAAACCAAAATGTCTCTGGTGAACTCACTTGCAAGGAAGCCATATGATCGTCGTTATGGTGCGTAAGTCGCTTCTCTTCCCCTGTCTCCAGATTCATTTGATACAGCTCGCCTGGCCGGTCCACATCAAGTGCAGCAAAAACCAAATAGCGGCCGTCAGCAGATAGCGTGTACTGATAGATATCTCTATCACTTCCGCCAGTCACCGCTTGAACATCCCCGTCCATTGTGATGCGGTATATATGAACAGCACCCTGCAACGTCCCGAGCACATACATTTCTGGCTTCAATCGTGCAGGAGCATATAACGGAGATGGAGACGGACCAAATGATTTCATATCGCTTAAGGCGAAGTTGCCGATTTGCATGTCTAATTCAGGAACCAATAGTTCCGGGGCTCCCCCCGTAACAGGCACGGTGTATAGTCGATTCTGGCTACCACTTCCATAAATGTGATCACTAGCGATCAGAGTCAATGATTTTCCGTCTGGGGCATACGAAAATTGGCTAATCGCCAAGCTGGAATCCGTAACTTTCACCAGATTACCGCCGTCGCAATCGATCGTATACACATCCGAAAACGAAAGCATGTCTGCATCCTTCATGTCGTCGTCTACACGTTTGGACAAGAAGGAAATCTGCTTGCTGTCCGTGGACCATACAGGGTAAGATGCATTCCAAGGTCCCGACGTTATTGGCGTGATCCGGCCGTTTTCAAGCTCCAATACATATAAATGACTAAATAGACCATTCCACCAGCCCGATCCTTCAGCTTTGGGAGTGGTACGATCCACGATACGTCCCCGCTCACCGGATTGCTTGCTATATTCCTCAAGCCCCATGGCTTCACGCTCAGCGTGTATACTCACCATACTTGTGAATACAATATACTTTCCGTCCGGTGACCAGACGAATGCACTTACTCCACGCTTCACCTCCGTCTGCCGCTGCCCCTCTCCACCTTCAGCCGGAACCGTCCATAGCTGTTTGCTTCCATTCGCCAGACGTAAAAAAGCTAGCTGCAATCCATCGGGTGACCAAGCTGGAGCCGAATCCTTGTGGCCACCGGTCAACGGCTGATCGTCGTTCCCAAGAAGGGATGCGACACGGATGTGTGTTTGGTAGTCATTCTTTGGGCGATCTATGCTTTTATTGACGTAGGCAATCGTTCCATCGGGGCTTATTGTGGGATCACTGATCCACTGATATCCGTACAAATCCTCCGGTACAATTGATCGTTTATTCATGAGTAGCCTCCTTTTTTTGGTTAACGCCTACTTCCAAAAGTTCATCTATTCGTGAGCCACCTGCTCATGCAGGGGAAAATGACAGGCAGCAATATGTCCTGGAGTATGCTCTTCGAGCAATGGACTCTGTAGTCGGCATATCTCTTGTGCATAGGGGCAACGCGTGTGAAAAGTACAGCCCGAAGGCGGATTGGCAGGATTGGGGATTTCCCCCGTCAATGTGATCCGTTCTTTACGCAGCCTCGGATCAGGAACAGGCACTGCCTCAAGCAATGCTTTTGTATACGGATGTTGCGGTCTTGCAAACAACTCGTCACGATCTGCAAGCTCCACGATTTTGCCCAAGTACATCACCGCGATGCGGTCGCTAATATGCTTGACGGAGGGCAACCCGTGGGCAATAAAAATGTAGGTAAGCTGGAACTGCTGCTGAAGCTCCTTTAACAAATTCAAAATCTGAGCCTGAATTGACACATCCAGCGCGGATACAGGTTCATCACAAACAATGAGCTTCGGTTTCATAGCCAGTGCTCTCGCTATGCCAATCCGTTGACGCTGCCCGCCACTGAATTCATGGGGATGCCGATCCGCTAAATGCGCGCCTAACCCTACCGTTTCCAACAGTCGAAAAACTTCAGCTTTAAGCTCCTTGCCTCTAGCAATCCCGTGTACCTGCAGCGGTTCCGCGACGATATCAAAAACCTTCATTCTTGGATTTAAAGAGGAATACGGGTCTTGAAATACAAATTGCAAATCTCGTCTGACTTTGCGGACTTCTTCGTCTGTTAAATCAGACAGGCTTTGCCCTTGAAAACGAATTTCGCCTGCCGTGGGTTCTAGCAGTTGTGTAATCATTTGTCCTGTTGTTGATTTGCCACACCCCGATTCCCCTACAATACCTAAGGTTTCTCCTGGCATCACCTTAAAGCTCAAATCATCAACCGCCCGTACATAACCGCTCTTTCTGGAAAACCAGCCCTTGTTCATCGGAAAATATTTCTTAAGCCCATTCACTTCGAGAAGCGGTGTTTTCTGTGCTGTCTCGTTCATACTGACACCTCCTCCATCCGCAAACATCTGACATAGTGTCCTGGATTCTTGGCCTGTATTTCAGGATGAATCCTTGTGCACTGTTCCTGGGCATAAGGACAGCGGGGATGAAATGGACAACCATTCGGCATCTGCATCATATTAGGAACGGTACCGGGAATCGAATCCAGCCATTCCCTCTGTTCCGTAAGCTTAGGGAGTGATCCTAGCAGTCCGATCGTATAGGGATGGCCCGGCTTTTCGAACAATTCAAATACGTCCGCTTCCTCGACTACTTCCCCGGCATACATCACGACTACCCGGTCAGCCATTTCCGCGACGACACCTAAATCGTGGGTAATAAGAATGATGCCTGTATTCTCTTCCTTGCTCAGCTTGTGGATTAAATTCAAAATTTGAGCCTGTATCGTTACATCCAGGGCCGTCGTCGGCTCATCAGCGATGAGCAGTTTTGGCTGGCAGGCCAAGGCCATTGCGATCATCACCCGCTGACGCATTCCTCCCGACAACTGATGTGGGAAATAACCTACCACTTTCGACGCGCCAGGTATACCTACCCTTTCCAGCATCTCTATACTTTTCTGCCGTGCTTCGGGTTTGCTCAGCTTCTGATGCTGCCGGATGACCTCACTGATTTGGTTGCCAATCGTAAATACAGGATTCAACGAACTCATTGGCTCCTGAAAAATCATGGATACCTCGTTTCCCCGATATTTGCGCATTTCTCCCTTGGACAATTGGAGCAAGTCTCGTCCTTCAAGCAGAATCTCCCCGCCCACGACTTTACCTGGTGCTGCCACTAAACCCATAATAGACAAGGAGGTTACACTTTTACCAGAACCGGATTCTCCAACAATAGCTACTGTTTCGCCTGGATTCACAGTGAAGCTGACACCGTTGACCGAAGGAACGATGCCATCCTCCGTTTTAAAGTAGGTTTTCAAATGATTCACTTCAAGCAATCTCGTGGTCATCTTTTCCGATCCCCCGCTTTCTGTTATTCTTTCGCTTTCATATGGGGATCTAAGACGTCGCGAAGCCAGTCACCGAGAAAAATGACGCCCAGGACTGTGATGGTAATCGCCAGACCGGGAAACGTTGCCACCCACCAGCTCGTGGCTATATACTGCCTCCCATCGCTCAGCATGCCACCCCAGGACACTGCTGGCGGTGTAATCCCTAACCCGAGAAAACTAAGAGAAGCTTCCATAATAATCGTCGTTGCTACATTCATACCGGAAATGACGATAAACGAAGACAGGACATTTGGTAAAATGTGCTTCAACAAAATCCTACTATTTTTAGAGCCAATCGCCTTGGCTGCTTTAACAAAGTCTCGTTCCTTGATACTCAATACCTCGCCCCGGACAACTCTCGTATAAGAAACCCAATTTGTAACGCCAATGACGAAAATGAGCGTGGTCATGCCAGGCCCTACCACGGCCAAGACAACCAGCATCAGTAGAATAGCCGGAATAGCCAAAAAGGCGTCGGCAACTCTCATTATGGTGGCATCCACCCATTTACCATAAAACCCGGCGAGGAGGCCGAGGATTGCGCCAATGGTGCCTGAGACCAGAACTGCACCAATACCGACGATAAGCGAAACTCTCGCTCCATATACGATACGACTCCACATATCTCGTCCTAGGTTATCTGTACCAAGCCAATGTTTCGGCAATCCACCATCCAGCCACATAGGCGGCTTCAGACGGTTAAGCGGGTCAATTTCCGCAGGATTGTGACTGGCCAGCATAGGGGCACATAATGCCGTTAAACTAACGAGCAGTAAGATTACTGCGCCGACCGTTCCGGTTTTACTTCGTAATAGTTGCTTCCATATACGTCCGATACCGGACGGTTGTGTCTGCTTTTTGCCATCCAGGTTTAGATCTGGACCAAGGGCTTGTACATCATGAATGCCTGCCACGCTTCCCCCTCCCCTCTCTAGTTGTATTTAATCCTTGGATCAAGCAGTCGGTAAACGACATCGGTTAAAATATTGCTGACCACCACAATAAAGGCAATCACAAATACAGCAGCCTGAACGATAGCCATGTCGTGCGTATTCACAGCGACGACAAGTAACTGTCCCAAACCCGGCCATGCAAATACCGTCTCTGTAATCAGTGTACCGCCGATCAAGCTCGTAAATTGCAAGCTCATAATTGTAACGACCGGAATCAATCCATTACGGAAAGCGTGTTTTCCGATAACCACGATTTCTAGAATCCCTTTACTTCGGGCTGTTCGAATATAGTCCTGATTCAAAATGTCCAGCATACTGGAGCGAATGAGTCGGGTCATCTGTGCAGAAAGGCCGACACCCAGTGTAAAGGCCGGGAGTATTAAATGATCCATCCCGCCCCGGCCGGACACCGGAAGCATCCCTAACATGACGGAAAATAATAAGATGAGCATAATCCCCATCCAAAAGTTAGGCATGGCCTTGCCGACTACGGATAAACTGGAAATGATTAAATCGGTAAAGGTATTCCGTTTGACTGCTGAGATGACGCCCAACGGCACAGCAATGATGACCGCAAAAATCATGGCGGCTACTGCCAATTCAAAACTGGCAGGCAGCCGTTCCAATACTAACGGCAAAGCCGATTCACCATAGCGAAACGAGGTACCAAAATCTCCCTGTAAGGCACTGCCAATAAATTTAATGTATTGCGTATATAAGGGCTGATCTAGCCCCAGCGCCTGCGTTAACACTGCACGATCCTCAGCTGTAGCGGTCTCCGGCAGCATAAGGGCCACAGGGTCCCCGGTTACCCTCACCAGAATGAATACAATAAGGGAGACAATCAACAGTACAGGGATAACCTGAAGCAGTGATTTAGCGATATACGTTTTCAATCTGTCACCTCCGTAACCAGCAGGCTTTTTTTAAAAGGACGGGCAGGAACCTTCATTGAGGTCCCCGCCCGTTCATTTCTCATCTTTATTTAGCAGGTGTAATATCCTCTGCATAGAACATTTCATCGCTTCTCGGTTGGAAGTTCACACCGTTACCGGTGCCATAAATCCCTTCCATTTGGAACAAATATACGGCTGGACGATCTTCAGCCAAAATCTGTTGCACTTGCTGATACTCTTTTTCACGCGAGGCTGTATCCAAATTCGTCAGCGCATGCTGCAGCAGCTTCTCTACCTTCGGATTGTTATAATCCGTTTCGCCTTTTGCCTCTTCTACCAGATAGCGATTATAGTTGTTGGAAGCATCAAATAGAGAATTACCAATGCCGATCATAAACATTTCTTTGAAAGATTTGGAACTGTAACGCTCACTGAAAGCACTTGGCTCCAGCACGTCCAATTTAATGTTGAATCCTTCTTTATTTAACATCGCGGCTACGACCTCGGCATACTCTTTGTATATTGAGGATACTGAAAGGGTCAATGTCGGGCCTGCGCCAGCATAACCGGCCTGCTTCAGCAGTTCCTTAGCTTTAGCCGGATCATATAATGTTTTCTCATATAAGGAAGGATCGGCACCAAAGTTGCCTGGTGTAACGGAAGTACGGGTTACAATCCCAGCACCGCCTGCGATGCTGTCTACGATTCCTTTTTTATCAATCGCGAGATCTATCGCTTCTCTCACTTTGGAGTCAGCCGTAACACTGCCCTGACTTTGACGTAAAATCAATTGCAGCACACGCTGGATCGGAGCCTTGACGATTTTCTTACCCTCTTCGCCTTGAACACGTTCTATATCCGTGGAAGGGATACCAGATGCAATGTCAATCGAGCCTGCGAGCAGTTCAGATACACGCGTAGAGGCTTCTGGAATGGAGCGGAAGACAACTTGATCCCATTTGGGCTGACCTTCGTAATACTTATCGTTTTTAACGAGTACCACCCGGTCATCCTTGATCCATTGGCTAAATTTATAAGGGCCTGTACCTATCGGATTCTTAAGGAATGCCTCTATCCCATTTTTCTCAATATACTTGGAAGGTAAGATGCCAGCTCCCATTTTGGATAAACGATTCAACAGCAACGGATCAGGTCCATCGGTGATGATGTCTGCCGTATGTTCATCTACCACTTTCACTTCTTTGATATTTTTAAAGTAGGAATTTTGTTTGAGTGTGTTATCCTTTGCCACTCTTTCTATCGTGTACTTCACATCTTGGGCTGTGAATGGATCACCGTTATGGAAGGTTACCCCTTCGCGCAGATGAAAACGCCAAGTGGTATCATCTACCTTTTCCCAGGAAGTAGCGAGTCCAGGTACTTTCTTTTGCTGACTATCATTTTTCAATAAGTAGTCAAATACGTTAACCAGAACAGCTTCACTCGCCGTATTGTTATTGTTATGTGGATCAAAACTTTCAATATCCGTAGCATTAGCAATTGTCAGTACTTTACTGTCGGTCGATGTTGCGCTGTCTTTACTATCGCCTGTGGATTGGGTACCGCAGCCTGCCAGGATCATCGCAGCAATCAGTAACGTAATCCCGCCTCTAAACCACTTATGTCTATTCATCTTGTTCACTCCACTCCATTAAGGTTGTATATTGCCACACAGCTGCATTTGAGCGTCTTAATCCCAATTTTATGTTGTCTTCAAAAAATTCAGCGCGGTGGCCGACATCATGGCTACCCCATAAGGCAGTACCATTTCATCTAAATCAAATCTGGGATGATGTAATGGATAGCTAGTATCTTCATCACCTCTCCCACATCCCAGCCGGAAAAACACGCCGGGTACCTGCTCACAATAAAAAGCGAAATCCTCCCCGCCTGTTGACGGTTTGATGTAGTCCCACTCCTTGGAGCCAAACAATTGCTCACTCGTTTCCGTCATCAGATCGACCATATCCGGGTCGTTCTGCACAACCGGGTAGCCCTGCTGATAACTCAGCTCATATCCAGCCCCGAACGACTCACACACCCCACGGACCACCTGTTCGATCAGCTCAGGCATCCGGTTACGCAGTTCCGCAGATAGGGTACGCACGGTACCGATCATCTCTACTTCCGGTGCAATGGCCGCTCCCATATACCCGCCACTAATTTTGCCAATCGTAATGACCATGGTTTCAAGGGGATCAACCATACGACTTGGAATGTTTTGCAGGGCAGAAATAACCTGCGCGGACACGGCAATGGCGTCTATTCCCTCATGTGGACGGGCAGCATGACCGCCTTTGCCTAGAATCTTAATGGTTAAGCTATCTGCCGATGCAAAAGCGACCCCTTTGCTGACCCCCAGTGTTCCTGTCTTCAGACCCGGGAACATATGTAGTCCTGCCATCGCATCCACTTTTGGATTCTCCAATACACCGTCATCGATCATAGCCTTGGCCCCTGCCAAACCTTCTTCAGCCGGCTGAAAGACAAATTTGATATTTCCTCTTTCTGGTCGCTCCAAATGAGCAAGTAACTGTGCAGTTCCCATCAGTATGGCTGTATGGGCATCATGCCCACATAAATGGGCCTTACCTGGGATCTCCGAACGATAGGGGACCGTTTTTTGATCCTGAATCGGTAATGCATCCATATCTGCCCTTAGACCGATGGTAGGCCCTGGGCTTTTTCCCCGTAACAGAGCCACAACCCCGGTTTTCCCTACCTGGGTTGTCACCTCCAACCCGAGACTACGCAAGTGCTCGGCTACAATGCCCGATGTTCGAATCTCTTCATAACCCGTTTCAGGATGGCGATGAAAATCCCTTCGCCATGTGATCAATTGCTCTTGAAGTGGTCTAGATAAAGCCAAAAGCTCGTGTATGTTCATGTTTTCACCCTCCCCACTCGAATCGCATTCTTTTTCTGTATGATATCGTTAGCCTTTTGCAACCACTCTTGCATAAATGGCATCTGCGGAATGTCCGATATGATGCTTCATCATTTCCCGCGACTTCTCAGCATCTCGTGCCCGAAGTGCACTCAAAATTTCTGTATGGACGTCGTAATTCACCGTCCGAATCTGATCATCATAGGGCATGAGATCAAGTGCCGGGTTAATCTTGGTACGAATCTGCCTAACCGCATCTTCACAAAATGGATTGCCAGATGCTTTGGCAATGGCCAGATGGAATTTAACATCCAAGGCCCGAAACCATTCTCGGGTACAGTCCGCTTCAATACTCTGTTCCAGGTAATGCTGAAGCAGGTCCAGTTCATCCGTGGTGATCCGCGCAGCCGCTAAAAAAGCACCCTCTGGCTCCACAATCATCCGATATTCAAAGACCTTCAGCATGTGCTCCCAATCTTTTGCAATTTCTTCCCGGGTACGTTTATGAGAGTTTGCTGTCACTGGAAGAACAAAGGTCCCTCCCTTGGCACCTACTCTCTTTTCAATGAGTCCCTTGGATTCCAATTGAGATAACGCCTCACGAACTGTAATTCTACTGGCATTAAATATTTCTGCGAGTTCCCGTTCTGTCGGTAGTTGCTCCTCGCTAAGCAATTCCTTTAAAATAATAGCCTCTTCCAACTGCTCTCTAATAAAATCACTCACTTTTTTAGCTGATACTTTTTCAAAGCGCAGAGGAGTTTGGATTAACATATGAACACTCCGATCATAAATCTTTAAGGTCTAAACCTTATACCATTGTAAAAAACAAAAAAATATAAATCTGTTGTTATCATAATACCTAGTAAACCTATATGCAATACTTTTTTAAAAATATTTATGATGCTTTCGAAACAATAAAAAGAAGCAGCCCCTTACAGAGCTGCTAAATCTTTGGTTATCCTTATGCATCATATAAAAAGCACGCAACAGGTTATCCTGTGCGCGCTCGGTCATTCTCTATTTCTCCTCCAACTCATCCGGTACATCGTATTTATTGATATGTGAGGTCATTGCTGCAACTGCTTCGCTGGCATCCGTCGTGGCCGGCACTTCTCTAACCACATCATCCGTCTGGTCACGAAAATTCAAACGGTCTGCCTCGACTACTTTCTGTTGATTTGGTTTCATTTTTCATATCGCTCCTTTCTTATTCCAGTACCTGATCTCTTTCCGTTAACGTGTACAAAGGTACTTCCCGTTCCTCTTCTGGATGGTTCAGCGCATAAATGCGTGCCGTCTCACTCTGCTCGTTCACATGCTGAATATAAATGGGTAACCCATCACACAACACATTCGCCATTATGGAAGAGGACGCTATTTCTTGCGCTCTTTGAACATTCACTTAGAAAAAACCTCCCTTGCTAAGTAGAGTTCGCCTTTACTATGCACGAGTTAAATATTTGTTATACACATTTCATGCCAACATGTGTTTCACGACCTTGAAAGGATATCATTTGAAAAAATAAATATTATTGTTATTATGGATTGAGAGATTCAGTGAAAACTGCGATCTTAATTGTAGAGAAAAGGAGTAATGATGAATGTTAAACATATTAATGGTTAACTTTCCGGCAGAAGGACATGTAAACCCTACGATCGGGATGACGCAAGCCTTTGCAGCACGAGGGGACCAAGTACATTACATTACAACTGAGAAATACAAGGACAGACTCGAAGCCGTTGGAGCAACGGTTCACCTGCATACCGATCTGATCAGGACTGCTTCTATTGATTCCAGTACTCCGGCTGGGTTGAGTGCATTTATGAATATTCATATTCAGACTTCGATGGACATATTAGCAATCACTAAGCAACTGTCTGAAAGCACTGATTTTGACTTTGTATTCTATGATAGATTCGGAGCTGGCGAGTTAGTTAGAGACTATTTGAAAATCCCTGGTATTGCTTCATCCCCATCTTTTCTGATTTCAAAGAATCGGATGGCTACCAATCTCTTTCGCTCTAATGGAAAAGAGCCATTTCAACTTGATGAACAGGCCACGACCTCACTACATCTCATGAAAGAAAGATTCGGTGTTGCTCCCAAAGATATGGTTCAATTTATGAACAATACAGGGGCTCTAAACGTTGTATACACCAGCCGATATTTCCAACCAGACGCTGACAGCTTTGGTGAAGAGAATCTCTTTATTGGTCCCAGCTTCCCAGAACGCAAAGGGGAAAATTCATTTCCTTTGGACGCACTACAAGATAAAAAAGTTCTGTATATTTCGATGGGAACGGTTTTGGATCATGTTGAGGACTTTTTCAACACCTGTATTGAAGCTTTTTCCGATTTTGAAGGTATCGTCGTGATTGCAGCTGGCGAGAAAGCTGACTTTACGAAAATCAATCCAGCCCCAGAGCACTTTATCATCTCGCCCTATGTTCCCCAATTGGAGGTACTACGTCATTCAGATGTATTTATTACTCATGGTGGAATGAACAGTGTGAATGAAGGGATTCACTTTAATGTACCCTTGGTTGTACTGCCTCAGGACAAGGATCAGCCCATGGTCGCGCAGCGGTTAACAGAACTTCAGGCTGGCTATCGAATAACCAAAGACCAAATCAATGTCCAATCGTTAAGAGGTGCCGTAGATGAGGTAATGTCGAACGCGGCGTATAAAGAGGGCGTACAAAAAATAAACGATAGCTTCCAGCAATCTGGCGGTACAGAAGAAGCCCTCGCAAAAATTGATGCCTATCTTCAAAATAAGCTTGTGTAAATCACACGATTACAATTCTACAAAAAACAGGAGCCCTGACCATCAATGGTCGGGTTCCTGTTTGTCATGCATTTCCTATGTGGATATATCCCACTTCTGAAACGAAGCAATCGTACACTTTCCGCTCGCGAACGCTCGAATGCCCGTAGATTCCACTCCCGGATACACTCTTCCTGTGAGGACGTATTCACCGTCGCCGATGAATATTTCCACCGAGCTTTTATCGACAAAAACCCGAAGCTCCAGACGGCCCTCGTGTAAGTCCAAAGGCACTTTTCTCTCTCCTCCTGGGCCTATACCAGCACGTTCACGGTTGAAACGGAACAGACCGTCATCGGGACGATACGACAGTACAGTCTCCTCTTCGCTACCCACCCGCAGTTTTAAACCGAATTCATTGGTGTTACTGGCTTCGAACTCAAATACGACCTTCAGTTCGTAGCTATCTCCACGCGCGTCCATAATCTGCTCACCTGTCAGTAAGATATCCCGCTGCTCGAACAGATTGCATCGGTAATTCTTTACCTCTTCAAGCGGACGGAACAGCAGCCTGGCGCCGTCGATAACCACTTCCCGCGGAAGACTCATCGCACCAGCCCAATGGTGCCCCTGCTGGGTCGGCATCTCCGACTCCCACATATCCATCCATCCGATGACGATACGCCGCCCTTTATCATCCAAGGTTGACTGTGGGGCATAGAAATCGAATCCGTGATCCACCTGAGCATACCGCTCTGCCGTAAATGTTCCGGCAGCGGAATTGAAATCACCTATACCGTACATGGTGGAATGCAGATTGCGGTAAGCCTCCCCCTGTGCAGGCATGCGCTGCGGGGACAGCATAAATACGTGCCGACCACCGAGCGGGAACAGATCCGGGCACTCCCAATTATCGCCGAAGCGTCCGTCACTCACGGCTAGTACATTGACATACGTCCAGCTTTTCAGGTCTTCAGAACGGTAAAGCAGTACAAGTCCGTTCCCTTTCGCATCATTAGAACCGAGAACGGCGTAATATTGACCTTCGTGTCTGAACACCTTAGGGTCACGGAAGTCTTTACGGCTGATCGTGTCCGGTATGGCGTCATAACCGATGACCGGGTTGCCCTCCCACTTTTCGAACGTTACTCCGTCTTCTGATACTGCGATTCCCTGCGACTGCTTGTAATCCTGATCTTTGTCAGGCCCGGTTACAACATGTCCGGTATACATCAGGACAAGCTTCCCGTTCTGCTCAATCGCACTGCCGGAGAAGCAGCCATCCTGGTCGAACTCACCGTCCGGTGCCAAAGCGATCGGCAGATAATCCCACTTCATAAGATCGCGGCTGACTGCATGTCCCCAGTGCATCGGTCCCCATACTGATTTATACGGGTAATGCTGATAGAACAAGTGATACTGCCCGTTATATTGAATGAAGCCGTTCGGATCGTTCATCCAGCCGAATTCAGCCATTAAGTGGTAGTTCAGGCGATAATCCGGCCGAAGCATATGCTTCGATTGGGAAATAAATTGATCTGCACGCTCTCTCGTATACGCTTTAGTCTGTTTGATAAAGCATCCTTCCCCTGCAGTTATTTAATCGAACCTTGCATAACACCCTGAATAATATACTTCTGGGCGAACAGATAGATGATAATGATCGGAAATATCGTCAGTACCAAACTTGCCATCAATGGACCATAATCCACTGTATAGGTTCCATAAAAGTTGTACGTGGACAATGGAAGTGTCCTTTGCTCCGGATCGACCAGAATGAGGGAAGGCAGCAGAAAATCATTCCAGATCCACAGCACATTGAGAATGGAAATGGTGGCCGTCGTGGGCATCAGTACCGGAAACACGATCCGGAAGAATGTCTGAAACCGCGTGCATCCGTCAATTAGCGCCGCTTCCTCCAGTTCCTTTGGAATACTCTTTACAAAACCATGATAAATGAAGACGGCCAGCGAGCTGCCAAAACCGATATACATGTAAATCAGCGACCACTTACTGTTCAGCAGATCAAGAGACCCGTAGATTTTCACCAATGGAATCATGATAGCCTGGAATGGAATGATCATGGATGCAACCATCAACATAAATGTATATTGGTTGAACTTGGTGTTGTTTCTGACAAAATAATGGGCCGTCATCGCCGCGAACAGTGAGATAAACAGAACACTTAACACCGTTATGACCAATGAGTTGGTGAAGGCAGCGATGTAATTCATTTTATCGAATGCATTCATATAATTGACCATACTGAAGCTGTCTGGAAGCGATAACGGATTTGAGGTGATGGCCATGTTTTCCTTGAACGAATTGATCAGCAGAAAGACGAACGGTACGATGAACAATATGAGTATGACTGTCAACACAATGAATTTGATCACGGAGGAAGCAACTCTTTTTCTTGTCATTACGCCTCCACCTCCAACTTCTTGCTAAAATAAACCTGAAGCAGAGTGATGAGAGCAACCATCAGGAACAACACGAATGCTTCTGCCTGCCCCACACCATAATCACGGGAAAGGAATGCCTTTTCATACACATGCATCGACACCATTTGAGTACTGCTGAACGGCCCACCTTTCGTGAGCGCAAGGTTCACGTCATAGACCATAAAACCGCGCTGCAGGGACAAAAATATACATACGATGAAAGAAGGAACCATCAAGGGCAGCACCATTTTCCGCAATCTGGTCCAGCTGTTCGCCCCATCAATGCTTGCGGCCTCCATAATATCATTCGGCACACCCGTCAATCCCGCGATGTAAATGACCATCATGTAACCCGCGTTCTGCCACACGGTTACAATCACGAGTGCCCAGAACGCTTTGTCGGGATCAGCCAGCCAAGTCGTGCTGAGCGACTGTATGCTGGCATGTTGTCCCAAATAGACAAGCACGTTGTTGAATATAAACTGCCATATAAAACCGAGTACAATGCCGCCGACAAGGTTGGGCAGGAAAAATCCCGCCCGGAAAATACTCTGTCCTTTTAACCCTTTTGTCAGCACATAAGCCAGCATAAAAGCGATCACATTGATAAGAACAACGGTATAAAACACATACTTAAGCGTCAAGCCGAACGATTTCCAAAACTCAATATCTCTAAAAACAGCCAGATAGTTTTGGATGCCAACCAGCGATAGTGTGGTGGAAATACCATCCCAGTTTGTGAACGTCAGATAGATGCCGTACAAAAATGGAATGATCATTACTGTTATGAAGGCAAACAAGGTTGGTCCGGTAAACAGCAGCCGCGTCCGCAGCCGATTCCATACTCCTTTTTCCGCAATCATGATGATCCCTCTCTTTGTCCCTGATTTCTCTCTCTATTCCGGGTAATTTGAAAACAACCTTATTTTGCGGTCTTCCAGTAGTTTTCGATTTCTTTAACCAGTGTTGCGCGATCACCCTGTTTCGCCAGATACTTTTGCATGGAAGATCCTGTCTTGGACCAGTGGTCGGCAGGCAGCATGCTCATCGACTGCTCTGACTTGCCTTTTGCGATATAATCCTGGATGGACTTGCCAAGCGGATCGGCCGCAGGCAGTGTAATATTTTTGAACGCCGGGATAATGTTTGCTTGGTTCACGAGGAAATCCTGGCCTTTCGCTTCATAGACGATCCAGTTCAGGAACTTCTTCGCCGCCTCTTGCTGTTCTGGAGTAGCCTTCTCCTTGTCAATAACAATGCGCTTGGATACAGCAGACGAAATCTCCTGATTGCCGTAGTCATCGGCATTGTTGCTGATTGGTACAGGCAGAAAACCATATTCTTTGTTAGCGGTATCAAAACTGTTGATTTGCGGCCATGCCCAGTTGCCCATGAACCAAATGCCAACTTCACCTTTGCCGAGCAGTTCCGGTCCGCGTTCATAAGTTCCTGCTAGCGGAGAAGCCTGATCGATATTGTATTTCATCATGACGTCGAATGTATCCATAAGTCCGTTAAATACAGGATTATTAGCCAAGTCCGCCTGGCCCGCTTTTAGTGACGCCATGAATTTGTCCACTTCAGCCATGTCTTTGTTCTGGCCTGCATAAGCAAGAGGCAAATAATGAGCGCCCAGGGACCAGTCCATTGATGAAATCACCAGTGCTTTCTTTCCGGATGTCTCGATTTGCTGAAACAGTTTTTCAAGGTCATTTCGGGTTTTAATTGTGGTGGGATCAAAGCTTCCGCCTACCGCTTTATCTACAACGGCTTTGTTGTAAATGAATCCGTAGCCTTCAACAGCCAGTGGAAACGCGTAATTTTTACCATCAAATGTCGTAGCAGTGGTAGCGTTTTCAACAGTGTCCGCATTCCACTTTTCCCCACTTAGATCGAGGATACGGTCCTTGAATTTCTCAACATCACCTGTATCTAGCATGATCATGGTCGGCGGGTTTCCTGATGCATACAATGCGGAGGCACGCTCAAAAGGAGAACCACCAGTCGGAACCGGCTGGATTTCAACAGTAATGCCCGGATTGTCTTTCTGGAACGCCTTAGCGGCTTCCTCCAGCTGTGGAAGGATTTCGCCTTTGGAGTTCAAAAGCGTAATTTTCACATTTTTTGAATCCCCTGATCCCCCTCCAGAAGCCGAATTACCTTCTCCTCCGGAGCCACTGCATGCAGACACCACCATAACCAAAAGAAGCAGCATTACCATCCATTGAACTCTTTTGAATTTCCTCATTGTTGTCATCCCCTTATTTATATAATGGCTCTGAACACTTAAATAAAACGCTTACAAACGGATTATATGTCAAAGGTTTAACTTGTGTCAATCGTTTGACATGTTGAATTTTTAACATGTACTAAAAAAAATCTGTTCCCCTTGTTAGAGGAACAGATTTTCATTCAGGTCGTTGCACGCTCAATTAGTTCAACAGGCAGCAGATTGACAGGTTGTACCTGCTCCCCTTCCGCCTGCCTGCGGATCAGCTCGACCGCCAGTCTGCCGATGTCTGCAATCGGCTGTCTTACCGATGTAAGTTCCGGCGTCAGCCAGGAAGCAACGCTTACATCATCGAAGCCTACAATGCGCACATTCTCTGGCACATGCCTTCCAGCGCGAATATATTCTTTCAGCGCAAAAGCGGCAATAATATCACTTGTTGCGAACACTCCATCCACATCGGGATGTTCATGAACGAGTTTTGAAATGATTCGCTCGTACTCCTTCTGATCGAACACATTCAAGTCTGTTTGAACGATCACATGCTCGACACCATTCCTGCCCACGACATCCCGGAATGCTTTGGTCCGCTCATTGGACAGCATGTTCAGCTCCAGATTTCCGCAGATATGCGCAATTTTCTGGCAGCCTTTGCGAATGAGCAGCTCCGTAGCCAGCTCGCCTCCGCGATAATTATCCGAGGATATGTAAGGAATATACGGGTCGATCTGCCTATCAAACGTCACGATCGGTGAATTCAAATGTCGGTACTCTTCTACTTCTAATGTATGGCTACCCATAATGATGCCATCCACCCGGTTCCGCTTCAACATATCGATATATACTTTTTCCTTCACGGGATCCATATGTGAATTGCACAGCAGGACCTTGCAGTCATGCTGATAGGCATAATACTCGACCTGATTGGCAAGCTCACCGAAGAAAGGATGCGAGACATTGGGAATAATAAGGCCAATAATATTGGACTGCTTACGTAGCAGAGATCGTGCTATTTCATTCGGTTGATAATTAAGCTCCTCCATTGCGTCAAACACTTTTTTGCGTGTAGTTTCGCTGATATATCCTCGGTTATTCATTACACGGGATACTGTAGTGACTGACACGCCCGCTTTTAATGCTACATCATGAATTGTCGCCATATTAACCTCTTCCCGCACAAAATAAATACATACAAACTATACTCTCTCCTCATCATTTCAACAACCTTACATAACGGAAGGCCTCAAAATGGCCGTAAATGTTAGGTGACTGAACTTTGCAAATCCAAAATTAAAGGTCACAATTGCTCTAAACCATAATGATAGCAAGGCCACCTTAAAAAGGTCTTGCTATCTTTTCTTTAACCATCCTTCTTGGATTCAACTTCCCCGCCGGACGTAAAGGCTCTGGTTATCGGGGTGAGTAGCGTAGCGGCCCAGCGGTGCATTTTTAAACCACAACTTGATAAAATTTAGGTTTTTTTAAATTATGTTTCAAGCGTTAAGTTTGCTATAGTCTACGCCTCAATTTCAAGCTACAATGAAGATACCAAATATGGAAGCGTTTTATATTTTTTTCGGTAAGCCGGTCAATACTTGAAATAATGTATCATTGCCAGCCGTTTCTTTCATGTTTGGTCAATCTTTTATGGAGGTGTAAAATGAAGAAGAAATCTTGGTTTACTTTACTGGCAACTGGAATTGTCTCTCTGTTTTTTTCGGTAAGCGTTTATGCGGGGAATGTTTTTTGGGAACCACTTAATGGTTTCAATTCTGGTGCATGGCAAAAAGCGGATGGATATTCCAATGGGAACATGTTTAATTGCACTTGGCGTGCCAATAATGTCAATTTTACGAACGATGGCAAAATGAAGCTTGGCTTAACAAGTTCTGCGTACAATAAATTTGACTGCGGAGAGTATCGATCGACGAACACTTACAGATACGGCTTATACGAGGTCAGCATGAAGCCGGCTAAAAATATAGGGATCGTATCTTCCTTTTTTACGTATACGGGACCTACTGATGGCACGCAATGGGATGAAATAGATATTGAATTTTTAGGCAAAGACACGACAAAAGTGCAATTCAACTATTATACAAACGGGGTCGGTGGTCACGAGAAGATTGTAGATCTGGGCTTCGATGCATCAAAAGGCTTTCACACCTATGCTTTTGATTGGCAGCCAGGGTACATTAAGTGGTATGTTGACGGGGTTCTAAAGCATACGGCAACTACAAACATACCAAGCACGCCAGGCAAGATTATGATGAATTTATGGAATGGCACTGGCGTTGACGACTGGCTAGGTTCGTATAATGGAGCGAATCCGCTATACGCTGAATATGATTGGGTAAAATACACGAGCAATTAGCCCATAGTACCAAAAGCAGCCCTGTAGTGGCTGTTTTTTTTGATGATGCATTCGGCCATGAATAAAATCGCTGGAAATCTATTCAAAGCTGGCGATCACCGATGCGCAGCTGAATATAATCAGGTATTTAATAAATCCCCTGTTTAACCCATATGTTTGCGGATGGTTAGCATTTTCCTGCTTCAATTACTTTAAAGATACCAATACAGGAAAGGGGTCATGTAACTCCAATCGGTTTATAACTCAGGAACCAACTTTAATGAAGGGAAGTCAGACAACAAGTATTACGTTTGAAGGAATCATCCCCGGTTCAGCTTCAAGTTCAAGCTTATATTGCTGTCCATTCCACCTTAGGATACTCACGCTCGCGTTTTCTATTTTCTTTCCTGACCATATACTGCTTATTGACATCTGCTTAGCGACTCGCTTTGATACATTAACATGTGCCTTTCAAGGCTTTTTGGACGTTGGCTTCAATTATGAACAGGCTAGCTTAGGTTTGAAATATGTTCCTAGCAATTCATTGACCAGTAAAAGTATGGATGATATAATCATAAAAGGAAAAAATCATTGGTATAGAGCCATGCGTGAATGGGCTTTTCTCATAATTTCTTTTGTAAGCGCGTACAATGATTATTTTCCATATATACCACGGAGGAGGCGATCAAAGAATCCATTTTATCAAAATAAATGTCTTCTTTTTTTTTTATTTTTAATGCAACCGGTTGCATTATCTATTCCACTAAATATTATCAGGAGGTTGTTAACTTGCTAGGAAAAAAAACTGGGAGTTTTATTTCTTGGTTGATTATTTTGTCGCTTTGCTTCAACTTCTTCGGTTTACCCGGCGTAGCTTCGGCCAGTAGCACCGATTATACAGCCACCTACACGAATTCCACAGCGACTACCCTTCCCTCTACAACCGCTTCGATCACGTCTATCGTTACCGCAACGTATGCACCTACCACAATACCTAAATCAACTCAAACTGGGTTAACGGTTCACTTTAAGAAACCTTCAAGCTGGAATTCAGCGATTCGAATCCATTACTGGAATCTGAATCCGACAACCGTTCCGATAAGCGGAGCGTGGCCGGGAATCCTGATGAAGTCGGATGGAAACGACTGGTACAGCTACACCATTGCCGAGGCCACAGGCTCAAGTCTCATCTTTAATGACGGTAGCGGCAAACAGACGGCCGACTTGTCCCGCAGTGTGAAAGAGGGCTGGTATTACACAGATAACACATGGTATGATACCAGCCCGGAAATGCCTAAAATTCCGGCGATTTCCGCCTCCCCTGTACCCAAAACATATGATTCGTCCCAATCGGTGACGCTTTCCAGCACCAACAGTGACGATAAGATTTACTATACGATAGACGGCTCGACACCTACGACATCCTCGACCTTGTATACCTCTCCAATCCAAGTTGCTTCCTCTTTGACCATTAAGGCCTTCGGTGTCAACTCAATCGGTCAAACTGGAAATGCATCCTCTTTCGCTTATATGATTGACCTGAATTCAGATCTGCAAGCTCCGACAATCACAGCGAATTTGCCTACCAGACATTCCGATTCCTCTGTGACTGTATCCTTCAACCTAAATGATAACAAGGCGGCAACGACCAAGGCATACTACACGGACGATGGTACGGAACCAACCATAAGCTCGAAAGTATATATCCTGGGCAACGCTATGGCCGGATTGACCGGACCGTCCATCCTTATTTCCAAGACCACGACATTAAAATTTCTCGTTATAGACGGCGCTGGCAATCAAACCAAACAAAGCTTTGTTTATAATATTGGAAATAAAGGTGATTTTCGGGAAGATACTATTTACTTCGTGATTACTTCCCGGTTCTATGACGGTGATCCGAGCAACAACATGCACGCATGGGATGATGCCAAGGCGCGTAATCCGGATTCGGACCCAGCTTGGAGAGGGGACTTTAAGGGGCTGATTCAAAAGCTCGATTATATCAAAGCCCTCGGATTCAGCGCCGTCTGGATTACACCTGTTGTGCAGAATGCCAGCGGTTATGATTATCATGGTTACCATGCAATAAATTTCGCCAAAGTAGACCCAAGATATGAATCGGCGGGAGCTTCTTACCAGGATTTGATCAATGCGGCCCATGCCAAAGGGCTGAAGGTTATTCAAGACATCGTTGTCAATCATACCGGTAATTTCGGTGAAGAGAATCTGTACCCCATGTTCAAGAAAGATCCGGCTAAACCGGATACGGCTAACAACTTGGTGAAAACTACGGATAAGCTGCCGTCAAACTATGATTCTATGACACCCGATCAGCAGTATCAGGCAAGGCTCACTTTAATGAAGAACGCGGAAACGAACAATAACATTTACCATACAGAGAAAAGCCTCTCCTGGGAATCCTATACTGTCCAAACTGGTCAGATAGCGGGAGATTGCGTGGATTTGAACACGGAAAACCCTGCAGTTAACGAATATTTAATTGATACCTACAATCACTATATAGACATGGGTGTTGACGCTTTCCGTGTCGATACGGTGAAGCATGTGAGCCGGTATATTTTCAATAAATACTATATTCCTGCCTGGAAGACAAGAGGCGGCTCGGATTTCTATATTTTTGGAGAAGTAGCCACCCGTTACAGAGATGTCTGGAACAGTGGAATTCCGGCGATCTCGACGCCATTCTATACTTGGAAAAGCTCGAAATCGTATCCGGGCGATGGAAAGAATGATTACGCCTCCAATAAAGTGTCGGTTGAACAAGAGTGGGCGGACAACTCTACTACAGCAGGACAGCCAACCTCGAACAATGCTCTCTTAAACGGAAATACCTATCATACGCCTGACTATTCAATGAAATCGGGCATGGATGTGATTGATTTTCCGATGCATTGGGCATTCAAGACCGCGCAAGAAGCATTCAATATGAGAAGTGGTGATCAATACTATAATGATGCTACCTGGAATGTAACCTATATCGACTCGCATGACTATGCGCCCGACCAGGCTCCGGAAAATCAAAGATTTGCGGGCACACAGGACACTTGGGCCGAGAATCTCGATCTGATGTTCACCTTCCGCGGAATACCCGCTATCTTCTATGGTTCCGAAATCGAATTCCAAAAGGGGGCTGTCATTGATCCGGGTCCAAACGCACCGCTAAGCAAAACGGGACGGGCATATTTCGGCGATCACATGGAAGGCAATGTTACAGTACAAGATTACGGCAAATACACAAATGCTACCGGCACGCTTGCGGAATCGCTCAACCATCCTCTGGCCAAACATATCAGACAGCTTAATTTAATCAGAAGAGCTGTTCCCGCCTTGCAAAAAGGACAGTATTCCACAGAGAATGTAACGGGCAATCTGGCGTTTAAGAGAAGATATACCGACAGCGCCAAAGGCATTGACAGCTTTGCATTGGTCACGATTTCAGGAAACGCCACATTTACCGGAATTCCGAACGGAACCTATGTGGATGCGGTGACTGGTAATTCCAAAACCGTTACTGATGGCAAGATTACCCTGACATGCTCCGGCAAAGGAAACGCAAGGGTATATGTATTGAATGGCAGCGGTGGAATTGGAGAAACGGGAACCTATCTGAAGTAAGCGGCAGTATGTCTTAGTTAACTGAAGCAACCTCAGTTCGGTATTGCACCGTGCTAAGGTTGCTTCCAATTAAAAAGTATATCCAAGAGAGAGAGTCAGGATATTGCTCTGGACTAAATTTTTAACGGATGGGGAGTGAACCAAGATGCACCAACGACAGCTTCTATGTGCGTACATTCCTCCGTATATTTAATGACCAACAACCATCAAGTATTAACGGGTTCTGGCCGGTCATCCGGATATGTTCTACCGCATACAACGGTACAAGCGTTAGACCAAAAGTACCTAAAGCATATGATAATTGAGGATGTCCTTCATGAATGTATAATGCTATTGCCATAATAATGATAGGCAAAACTGTAATACAATCATTATAGTTGTTTCCTCCATTTGCATTGTATTTCACACACGTTTCTTTAACAATTTTTTCAGCTATGTGTTCGGGTCAGCAAAAGACTGAATAATCTCCTTCATACCTTCTAGAACGTTTTTTGAAGTTGTTAGACACAAATCTATTACTTCCGCAGGCCAGCTGTTAAAGTTGGCCGTGATTTTTATAACTTCTGTTCTTAAAGAAAAAGCACTTAAATTATTAGGGTCTAATCCCGCATTATTAAGCAAATGGGTCAATCCATGCACAAGTTCTACTCTTGAGCGAACGAGATTTTCAAAAGGATTGAAAATATCTAATATATCCCTTAGCTTAGGGATAGCCCAGGTGATTTGTATAAATTTAACCCACGAATTTTTCCTTCTAAGCAACGATTTTGATTTGAATTACGGATATGAGATTATAGGGGGGTGTAAAAAACGCCGGTGACCTTAAGCAGGTGACCGGCGTTTTCATATTAGCGTTTCGGCATTTTGCTCTCATCCATGTACAGCAGGTTCCAGCGGTGACCGTCCAGGTCGGCAAATCCTGCGCCGTACATCCAGCCGTCAATTTCACTCGGTTTGCCAAAGATGTTTCCTCCGGCAAACTCTACTTTTTGAATAAAGGCATCTACTTCTTCTCTGCTTTCAGCGCCAATGGAAAATATTACTTCTGCGGTATGAGAAGTATCTGCGATTTTTGAACCTGTAAATTTCTCAAACGCCGCATCCGGGAACAGCAGAATCGTTGTTTGGCCTATGGCAAGCTTGGCTCTCTCGTTACCAACGCTAGCCGCATGTAATCCAATCTCATTGAAAAAGGCAGTTGACCTCTCAACATCTTTGACCGGCAGATTAATCCATATCTCCTGTGACATGGCTGTAGCCTCCTGGAATATATTTTCAACTACTCCTACTATACTCTACTTCTGGCAGCAGAAGCGAATCTTATAAAAGAAACCGCAAGGTACGATCTAGCCAAGAATGGATTTCGCATCAAAGTAATGACTCTCTTACAACAATTCTGCACTCTTCAAGTTCTTCGGAATCCGTATCTAGGTAAAGAAGCTTACAGTCAGTTGGGTATATTGAATGCGCATGCCGATAATGGATACCCAAAGGTGTCACTGAAGCAAAATCATATATTTTCAAAGAATCTGATTTTAGGGGCATCATCGTTCTTCCCTTTAGCTTATAACTATATTTATTGGTAATAAGATTTTTTATATTCACAAAACAATAAAATATCCGAGTATCAATAAACCAAATACGATTCAGTCAAGAATATATTCAACTCTTCATGCGTAGCTAGAGCTTTCACACTGAATTCCGTCTTCTAACCGAGATGAGGGGCGCTGAAGCTTAATCATGGAGCTTGCAACTGGAGCACTTGCGTAGGAAGCCCTGTTCAACTTTAACGGTGGAGAGTCTTAGCGAAAGAATCTCCATTTCAAGTTATTACTTAGTTATACAAATTCTTTAGATTTTCTTTAGAAATATACTCATTAATTCCTTAGTTTTTTTTATTATGCTTTCTGAAAGAAAAAGAGAGAAGTTCAAAATGGTCAGTAATAACTTAATAAATCTAATTAACACTATGCCTATCTATTCTTATTTCGCCCTCTCTCTGAGTTCTTTTAGAATACAATCCCATATGAAACTACATCTAGTATCCTCGTATCTGGCCCACGGTAAGGATGAAGCGTACGTAGCCACAATAATTGAACATAAACCCGCTTGTATACTCCCATCAACAATGCCGATCGTACGGAGTTGTTCATAGAGATTGCGCTAGGTGTAATCATCACACAGTACCCCGCAGGCAGCTTATTCACAGCCACTGCTAACTGAACCAAGTAGTTTGCTTGCCAGGCGGATATGGAGGCTATACTTAACCTGCTAGTTTGTTTTGCTGACGCTATTTGTCCTAGCAACGCAGTTTGAATGAAAATGCTAACGGTTTACTGCTGGGTTCCTCCCCAAGAGTACTGATGGCTTGGGTCACGGACGAAGATCTCCTTCATTTACTGGATCTAATTAACCACCGACCCCGAAAATGTCTGGATTGGAGGACCGCTCACGAATCTTTCACAGAAGTCCTGTCGCACTTGGTTTGACAATCCGTCTTGTATTAAAAATATCGATATTATTTTGTCCGAAGGTGGAGTCGACGACACAATGAGAGAATTGCTTCGAAAGCTTAAAATTTTACAGCTATTTTTGGCTTTGTACCGTGCTAAAATTATTAGGATACTGATTCCTGTAGCTATTTTAGTCATTATCTATGTATATGGAAGACACGAAATTCAGAATATTAACTTAGCTAAAATTATTTATGAATTACGCATGATGCCCGTTCATGTCGTTATTCAATTGATCATTGCTTCTTTTATAGCGGTATCTGTAATGAGTACTTATGATTATTTAATACGAAAACAATTTAAGCTTGATATCAATTGGAAAACGACTTATCGATATGCATGGATAGCCAATACATTTAATAATATGATTGGGTTCGCTGGTCTTACCGGTCTAGGACTACGTACATTACTGTATAAGAGAAGTGGCGTTCCTATGAAAACAATGGGAGCTGCTGCACTCTTTTTATCGCCTATCGTATTAGTCGGTCTATCTTTACTTGGCTGTCTTGTACTGGTCGGTGTTTTTCCTGTTGAACCTATTTTTGAACAACTTCCTTGGCTTCGTATCGGTGTATGGGGAGTTTCATTGTACTTACCGTTCTTCCTATTAATGCAACGATCTTCCCTGTTCGCCAAATGGTTTCATAAGGGCGATGGCAAGTTACCTTGGAAAGTAGTCATCGCTTCTCTAGGTTCCTCTGTTCTAGAGTGGGCTTGTGCAGGGGCATTATTTTGGTTATTCACTTTTTATGATCTGAATCATTTACCGTTTGCCCCGGTATTCGGTGTGTATATTGTAGCAGCAATTGCAGGGATTATTAGTATGGCGCCAGGTGGTATTGGAGCATTTGATCTGATCGTGTTGCTTGGACTTCAGACATTAGGTGTTGATCCATCACGTGCACTAACGATTTTGTTATTGTTCCGCATTTTTTACTTTGTAGTTCCTTGGTTGATCGGTCTTGTGCTAGCTACGTTTGAGATGAGTCCGAACAGTAAACAAATGCGTGAAATGATTACAACTAGTCTGGACGCTTCACGTAACACATGGGTCAAATTCTGGGGCTGGCCTTCTCATTTCGGTCTACTTAGTGATCTAGGAGCATGGGCGCTTGGAAAGTTAGTATTCACCAGTGGTATCATATTACTACTTTCTGCGGCTACCCCAGGCCTAATTGCTCGCCTACGTTTTATGGAACATGTGTTATCTTTACCTATTATGCGTTTTTCAGAACAGTTATCTGTGACTATCGGTATTATGCTTATTGTCGTATCACGTGGTATTTCAATGCGTACTCGTCGCGCTTACATATGGACAGGAGCATTGTTGTTAGCAGGTGCTATCTTCACATTTGCCAAAGGGTTCGATTACGAGGAAGCTATTATTTTACTTATTGTTGCATTGGTGCTATGGATATCTCGGGCTCGATTTAACAGTGAAAGTGCTAGTATTTCTTTACGTAGTATCTGGATTTGGGCGTTCCTTGCTTTTATCTCATCGTTATCGTATTACGTTATTGGTACACATATTCATCCAGCTATTTTGCGACATCTACCAATGCGTGCTCAACAATGGTTTTTGAACCCGCATGAATATGCAGTGACGGCTCTTGTTGGATTAATCGGTGCTTTAATTTTAATGGCATCTATATTCACATTACGCCCGCATCGCTACACAGGAATACGTCCAGATGAGGCGGGTATAGAGAAATTAACTCAATTTATTGCCAAAGAAGACGGTAATCTTTTGACTCATCTTCTCTATCTAGGAGACAAAAATTTTTATTGGGCGCAAAATGATCAAATTTTAATTCCCTATTCTCGAATGCGTCACAAATTAATTGTACTTGGCGACCCAGTTGGTAATAAAAATCTTGTCTCTGCTGCGATTCAAGAATTTCAGAGGTATGCGGATCAGTATGCATTAACCGTTGTTTTTTATCAAGCAACACCTGAATATCTATCGATCTATCATGAGAATGGTTACAAATTCTTCAAACTAGGCGAAGAAGCTTTGGTTCCTCTAACTACATTCACATTAAGTGGGAAAAGTAAGCAGAACTTGCGAACTGCTAAAAATAAATCAGATCGTGAAGGTCAAATATTTGAAGTGCTTGCCCCACCCTATCATTCAGAATTACTGTCTGAATTACGTCAGATTTCGAATGAGTGGCTAGGCGATCGTAAAGAAAAAGCTTATTCTTTAGGCTGGTTCAACGAAGCGTATATTCAGCGCTCTCCCTTAACCTTGCTTCGTAATGCTGAGGGTCACATTTTGGCTTTTGCAACATTAGCTCCAGCTTATGACCAAAATAAAGTGATCTCAATTGATCTGATGCGCCATTTGAATGATACACCGAATGGAACGATGGATGTGTTATTTGTACGTATAATTGAATGGGCAAAAGAACAAGGTTATTCTTATTTCAATTTGGGTATGTCTCCTCTCTCCAGTGTGGGTGAAAATCAGAATGCGCATCGTGAAGAAAAATTAGCTCGGCTGGTGTTCCGATATGGTGGGCACTGGTATGGATTTGAGGGATTGCGCCGTTACAAGGAAAAATTCTCACCTGAATGGCAAGCAAGATATTTAGCTTATCCGGCAGGTATGACACTTCCAATGCTTACGCTGGATCTTGTCCGACTGGTATCTCGTCGTCCAGAACAAGTAGAGCTTCTTTAACCTTCAGAATAAATTCTTTGGATAGGCTACAGTTACGTGGACTGAAAAAATGAGGGTAATAGAATGAAAGTAATTATTTTTCACGGTTAGATATTCGCAATTCCTTCACATCCTAAGGTGGTCAAATGACCACCTTTTAATGTTTTGACTCAACTATTCTACCTACACTCTTCTAGACATAAAAAACGTGGTTTATTGTATTAGATAACAGATAAACTAGAGGTATTGGTTGGATCAATAAAAAGATATTTAAGGATCAGAGCTTGAAAAAAAAGCTCTTTCAGCAAAAAGAATACTGTCAGTCCTACTGCTTATTAGGTTCTTCCCAATCAGTTCATGAAATATATCTTAATTTAATATGTTTAGAAGCTCTGTACAGCGACGACTTCACGGCAGCTTCGCTCTTGTTTAAAATTTTAGCTGTTTCTTTTATGGAGTATCCTTGGACTAGGCGCAATTCGAGTACAGTCCTTTGCACGTCATTACTTACCATCAAAAGAATTCGCTCGACTTCCTCTTGAATTACAAAATCGAGGGTATCCCAGTGATAATCAAATAGTTCTCTATGTGAAGAGTATTCTCTCATCTTTTTTCGTTTTCTTAATACATCTATAGCAAGATTTTTGGCATTACTTTTCCTTCCTGCTTCGATTGCTTTTCAACAAATACTGCACCCTCAACAATACCTATTTACGTTTCATGAACATTTTTCAATAAAATTATTCGTATCTCAATGCATCTATCGGCTTCAATCTCGCTGCTTTATAAGCTGGGTATACCCCAAATAAGATACCTATACCTGCAGAGCTAAGAAACGAATATATGATCGGCGAGACCGTGAATTCAATGGTCATACGAGTTGTTGCTTCAATTATTTTAGACGCTCCTATGCCAGCAGCAACCCCAAGTATACCTCCCATTAGACCGAAAATGACTGCTTCGAACAGGAATTGAATCATAATATCTCTAGGCTTGGCGCCAATCGCTTTGCGAATACCGATTTCTCTTGTACGCTCTATAACGGAGACCATCATAATATTCATAATTCCGATTCCCCCTACCACGAGCGATATTGCGGCTACACCTCCCAGCAATTTGCTCATGATATTATCTACACCCAAAGCTGCACCTGCTGCTTCGGACAGACTCATAGTTTGAAATTGATCCGGTTCTGAGGGTTTTAGCTGATGCGTCACACGCAAGCTCCCCAATATATCTGAATGAGCTTGATCCATCTGACCTGGTGACTTGGCGGAGACATCTAGGCTGGTGATATTTTTCTCACCCAGACGGTTCATCATGGTTGTAGCAGGGATGTAAATTTGATCATTTGTACTGCGGCTTAAATTCGTAACGGGCTGAGAATTCAATACTCCGATCACTTTGAAGGGGATCTGTTTAATTTGAAACGTTCGTCCCACCACGTTTTTGGTATCCCCACCAAAAAGACGTACAACCGCTTGGCTTTCCAGAATAGCAACATTCATACGTTTATCCAACTCATCGTTGGTAAATGTCCTGCCTTCAGCAAAGGAAAACTTTTTAACTTTATAAAATGAAGCGGATGTTCCTATAATAGTTGCATTATAGTTATATCGACCCCATACAACTTTTGAATTGCTCGAAATACTGGGCATTAATGCCGCAATCGAACTCTTTTGTTCCATTGCCTTGATATCAACCCACGTAAAGGAGGGCAAGTTGTCCCCATTGATTTCTTCCTCGGTCATTGGCATGGCTGGAGCAACCATAATCACGTTATTCCCTAGACTATTTATTTCCTCCTTAATACTGGCTTTAGAACCGTTTCCGATTGCCATAATGGCAATAACCGCTGCCACCCCAATAATAATACCGAGTATCGTTAAAAATGAACGCATCTTGTTGGTGGTTAAGCTATTCATTGATACACGGATCGTTTCCATCACATTCATAGGCTTACCGTCCTTGATGAAATTCGTCTATTCGTAATTTGCTCATCCCGCTCAATATTGCCATCCCGAAAACTAATCAATCGTTTGGCATATTCAGCTATTTCCAGCTCATGAGTAACCAGAACTATAGTTTTTCCCAGCTCATTCAACCCTTGAAACAGTTCCATAATCTCAATACTCGTTTTCGTATCCAGTGCGCCCGTAGGTTCATCTGCCAGCAGAATAACAGGATTATTTACCAATGCACGTGCAATGGAGACACGCTGCTGCTGACCACCAGAAAGCTCGTTAGGCTTGTTATACATCCGTTCGGCAAGGCCAACGCTTCGTAGCGCCTCCACGGCTCGTTCCCGGCGTTCCTTGGCAGGTATACCTGCATACATCATAGGTAGCTCTACATTGGCTAATGCTGTAGTTCGGGGAAGTAAATAAAATTTTTGAAACACAAAACCTAGCTTCTGATTTCTAATCTCCGAAAGTTCGTTCTCACGAGCATCCAATATGGAATACCCATCCAGGTAGTATTTTCCGGTATCCGGATGATCCAGGCAACCAATGACATTCATCATGGTAGACTTGCCCGAACCAGAGGGTCCCATGATAGCAACAAACTCACCTTCGCTAATGGATAAATTCACGCTGCGCAGAGCCTGAATCTCCTGACCGCCTACTTCATACATTTTTTTCAGTTCTTTAATTTCGATCACCGTTTTATTGGATTGAGTTTCGCTCATTGTGCCTGCCCCCCTCCACTGCCATTCGGATCAGCACTGCTGTTCTGAGGAGGAATAACAATAGTTTCGCCTTCCTTGACACCAGACTTGATTTCGGCCTGATCCGCTGTATATACGCCTAGTTTCACCGGTCTAAATCCATAATCAGCAGGATGTGCCGCGTTCTTCGCCACATATACTCCATCTACACCACCTTCAGATCTCAATGCAAACAATGGCACAGACAGCGCGTCTTTGTGTTCAGCTAACAGAAGGGATACATCCATGTTCATCCCCGGTTGCAGCCTTATTTTTTGGCTATCCAAAGACAATTCAACTTTGTATGTAGTCACATTGGATTCCACAACTGGCTCTGGAGAAACAAAAAGGACTTCTCCTTTGAATTGCTTGTCCGGAAATGAATTGGTATGCATTGTAGCCTGAAGTCCGGTCTTCAATTTGGCGATATCACTTTCGTTAACCTTGGCACTAACCTTCATGACCCCTGTGTTGGAGTTATTCATTATGATAAAAGGTGCAGTAGGACTGGTGCCCACATCGCCGTTGACCTTCAAAACAATCCCATCCCACGGCGCCGTAACCTGTAATTTATTCAGAACACTTTTCTTTTGCTCCAATTCTGTTTCGGCCTGCTGTAAAGAAGCCTGTGCAGATTGAATGTTGGAAGCTTCAGGCGGGGACTGTGCTGCCTTTAATTGAATTAAAGCGGTTTTATAACCCATTTCAGCATCTTCAATAGCCTGGTTTTGTCTGATCTGTGCCTTCTTGTATTGAAGCTCGGCATTACTCATATCCAATTTTGCCTTATCCAAGCTTTGCTTGGCCGTCGCCAGGTCACTTTCTGCGGCCGCATCATTCTGAACTAGATAAGTCTGGTCATCATAATCCTTCTGGGCTTTATCCAAGGTCACCTTGGCAACCTCTTTTTGTGCAGCGGCTTCCTCTAACTCCGTCCCGTCCTTGGCTGTTTTAATCGCCATCTGTGTCTTTAGGACATTTGCCTTCTGGAGCTCAATATCACTTTGCTTTGGTCCACGCTTGGCTTCCTCTAGCTTGGCCCTTGCAATCGCAACATTGGACTGGGCATCTTTAATTTGTAATTTGGCATCTGAATCATCTAAACGAGCTAAAACCTGGCCCGCCTTAACACTATCTCCTGCTTTGACATTGACCGCAATGAGCTTGGCACCCTCGACATTTGTAAAATTAATATTCACTTCCTTGGAAGCCTGAACGGTCCCAGTCACGGCAAGCGATTCGGTTATATTGGTTTTTTTCACCTGAACAATCTGGTTCGCAGGACCCTCCACGGGCTTTTCCTGCCCCCTATTCATATAAACAGTACCACCGATTCCCACTATAATGATCAAGGCCAGAATACCTATGATCACTTTTAATCTTCTTTTTTTTCTTAATATTTGCAATGCATCTTTTTTTACTGTTTCCGGCAATGTCATATCCCCTTAAATATATTTTTTTAAATCCTATACACTCCACGGTTTGTTTAAAGCATGTTGTAACTGTGTCATTTGAACAATCAATTCATCCATATTCCGTTCTATTTGCTTCACTTTTAACTGATTAGTAGCGACCTCCATACCTGTGGCAAATCCCCGTTCCTTTTTTTTACGAGAAATGTTTAATACTTTATTAGCGTTCTGCAGATTACTTTGCAGTTGTTCGTATTGCTCATCATTTTGCTGTAAATTAAAGTACATACTCTTCAATGTTTCTGCCAATTGGTCTTTGGTATTTTCCAGTCCACCTTGTGCTGAATCTACATCAATCTGTTTAATTTCATAATCATCATTCCCTGAGTTCCACGTGTAATATTTAACTTCCATCTTTGCCAGCTTGACAGCCTCCTCCTGTCTCCATACCGAAGGACTCGCCGAAATGGCACGTGTCACAAGCGTATCCAAATTCGTGCTATCCATTTTTCGGTAAACAGGTCGATCCACCAGTTCATAGACCGTACCTTGCGGTTGCCCCATTTGGGTATTTAGTGAATCCATCGCTTTTTGCAACGCAGCTTTTGCAATCTCTATATTTTTTTGTGCTTCTATACGAGTCTGAATAATGCTGCTTTGATCACTTGGAGAAATTTTTCCACGGTTGGCTTTTGCCTCAGCAGCTTTTTCCTCCAATAATGCAAGCGAAAGTACATCCTCACTGCTCTTCACCTTGTTATCAGCCAGAAGTACCTCATAATAGTTCTTCATTGTAGTGTAGTCTGTCTGATCTTGGGCAAGCTCGATTTGCTTCTTGGATTCCAGATAAGAAACCGTCGATGAGGCATACCCCTTCCATGCTGAACTACTGGCCGCATCCTCTTCTCCATTACCTGTACCTGCGGGAATGAAGTCCAGATTCTTACCTGCATTTTTCAAGTTAATCCGATTGCGATCTATCGTTTGCTGGGCCTCCTTCAAGCTAAAGCTATTGGATCGCGCCCATTGCTGGGCTTGACTCAATGTTAGTTTCACACTTGCATTGGAAGCCAATTGCTGCCCCTCTGCTTGAACAAAGGACCCTGAAAAAGAACTGGTTGATAAGGCCAACAGCAATAAAATGAACATACGTTTTTTCATAGAACCCCCTCTTTCTATTTTTAAATAATTGTACAAACACATTCTTATATGAATTATCTATTGTTCTCTTTTGAGCAACTACAAATGAATCATAGACACGTGCAGATTGCTTTCTGCTTTGGCTAAAAGTATTTCGGGATGAAACGATCTAGCAATGTAATCATATGTCAGGGTTTTCTCATAAAATGAGATATGAATGAGCGTCTCTCTTTACTCAGCAGAAACATGACGCTCGCCTCCTTTCAGAGTCAGGCGATTTCTATGTCCCTGTAGGTATGATAAGGCTATGCCCGCCGATCGGTACAACAGCTCTCCGGCTAGGATACCGCCAACGACATCCGCTAGTACATGCTGCTTGACCAGCAAAGTGGACGCTATAATGACAATAGACATCGCGGTGACTGCCCAGCGAATCGTTCTTCCGAATACCCTTGCTCCACGAAGCATCAGGTAGCTGGTTAGCACATGAATGCTCGGGAAACAGTTAAACGGCTGGTCATGGCTGTACACCAACCAGACCAAACGGTTGATGACGCCTGTCTGGGCTAGATTGTCTGGACGGTGAACAGCCGTTTGGAAAAGGGCATAGACGATATAAGAAAGGATCAGCCCTCCACAGAGCGCAAGTAGCGTCCGGTAATAAGCTGTTCTGTCCTTGAACGCAAGTCCGATCAGTACAGATGCAATGAACGGGTACCAAAGAACATAAGGAATAATAAAGGACGGAACGAATGGCGTTAGGCGATCTAGATCCGTTACGAGGCTATAGACGTGTTCGGTAGGATGGTTAAGTATACCGTAAAAAATATACAATAACGGAACCACTGTAAGCCATAGAAGAGACAGCCAAGTTGAAAGGAAGGATTGTTTTGTAGGGTGAGTCACGTTATCATCTCCTGATTAGGTTTATCTATAGCAATGAACCCATCATAATGATAAACTCTGAAGAACTTTAGAGGATTTTTCTAAAGAATTCCTTAACATTAGTTGGTAAGGGGTATTCCCTCTCACATCTTATTTATAGGGAATCTTATCAACAATTTACGTAATAAAAAGCCTCGCCAACTTTTTTGTTGGCAAGGCTTTTTGGGTTCTTCAATCAGATCAGCTTTCTGATTTTCATGCACTTCTTGCAGACTTCGAGTCTGAATAGTGTACATATCTTCAGATTTTCTTTAGATATATCCTCGTAAAATCCTTAGATTTTTTCGTTACTATTTTTATATTGATATAAATAACAAAACGAGGAGATATGGCAATATGTTTTGGATTATTCCTTCCAGTTGTTCGGTATATCATCCCTTTATTTGTTGGGTACCCAAAAGGGAGAAATTAAATAATGGGGGAAAAACAGTTGAATATCAGTGAATGTCTACTTTTTTTGCAAGGTTTTCTCACAAATCCACAACGAGTAGGAAGTGTTATACCTAGCTCCCGATTTCTAGCAGCTAAAATCGTTGAGTCTATACCATGGAATGAGGTAAAGGCAGTCGCAGAACTCGGGTCAGGTACAGGTGCTATTACACGTTTCATGAAGCCACAGTTAACCGGATCAACAAGAGTGCTATTGTTCGAAAGGGATAAGAAAATGAGAGCTACTCTGAAGACAAAATACCCGGATTTCGCGTGTCATTCAAACGCTTGCCAATTAATCAAAAAATTGAATCAAGATGACATCGGCCAGCTTGATTGTATTATTAGCGGATTGCCATTTTTTAATTTTACGAGTGAAATGCGAGAAACCTTACTTAGTCAGATTATTAAGGCACTAAAACCAGAAGGGATTTTTGTCGCTTATCAGTACTCACTTCAAATGAAAAAAAAATTTGCCGAAGATTTAATCATCGAAAAAATCGAGTTCGTACCTTTCAATTTCCCTCCAGCTTTTGTATATACCTGTCGCAAAAGGGGAGGCAATAATCGGTATTAATAAACTTTTCGTAGCAATCATTGGGTTTGCCTTAATTATAGAATTTTAGTAGCCGTAATCATAAAAAGTAGGAAAGGAGCATCATGTAATGGATACAATACTTGTTGTAGGTGACGATACAGAGATTCGAGATGTCATTCACGTTTATTTGCGCAATGAAGGATACTTTGTCATAGAAGCTGCAAATGGTCTGGAAGCGTTAGATTTAATAAGATCAATCTCTTTCGAACTTGTCATCTTAGATATTAAGATGCCACAAATGGATGGCATTAATGCTTGCATTAAAATAAGGGAAATATCGAGCACCCCCATTATCATGCTATCGGGGGAGGAAGAAGATATTGGTAAAATTTCGGGTCTTACTCCCGGTGCGGACGATTACATGATAAAACCTTTTAATCCGTTAGAATTACTCGCTCGAGTAAAAGCTCATTTGCAGCGACAATCATTAATAGGAAAAGAAGAATTTAATTCTGTTATATTCATCAAAGATCTTGTGATCGATAAGAGTAAACATTCCGTTACATTGAAAGAAAATAACATTTCGCTGACCCCTCTTGAGTTTTCAATTCTAGAGTTGCTTGCAAGCCACCCTGGGCAAGTATTTAGCTTTGATAAGATTTACGAAAGCGTGTGGAAAGATTCTATTGGGTATTCCGATAATACCGTGATGGTCCATATTCGTAATTTACGAGAGAAATTAGAGGAGTTCCCCAGAGATCCTCAGTATATTAAAACGATTTGGGGAGTTGGTTATAAAATTGACTGAACATGTGCAAAAACCAAAACGAAAAAAAAGGATGATTCAGGTCAATATTTTAATCAGAATGATGCTAAGTCTCATTATCGCCACAACCATAAATAACATGCTTATTTCACTTTTACTGGATATTGGCCATGGCATGGAATCCGAGTGGCTCCTCAATTTCATTCCGTATATTTTCCCCCCCCTGTTTATGGTTAACTTTATTATTACTTTCCTAGCTTTAACTCGACGAATCGTAAGAGACTTAATTTCGTTGGAGCAAGGGCTTCAAATTATATCCGAGGGTAATTTAAGCTATCGAGTGCCTGTCATGCGAAATGATGAGCTTGGGAGGGTTGCGTTTAATATCAACTTGATGGCGGAACGTCTACAACAGCAGATCGAAAAGGAACGTGAACTAGAAATCTCCAAGTTGGAAATGATAACAGGCATATCACACGACTTGCGTACGCCACTTACAAGCATTATTGGCTATATAGAACTCTTAAGAACAAATTCATTTCAAAATAAAGATGAATATACGCGATTTGTTCAAAACACTTATAACAAAGCTATTCATTTAAAAAAATTGCTCGATGATTTGTTTGAATATACCCGACTTACTTCGGTCGATACCCGCCTGGACCTAAATAAAATCGATGTATTCCAGCTTCTAGATCAATTAATTTTTGAATTTGAACCGATCGCTCAAGAGAACGGTATCCATATTATTAAAGACTTAGGTAACTCTCCTATTATAACCGTTATTGACAGTAAAAAAATTGCCAGAGCAATCGATAATCTACTCATGAATGCCCTTAAGTACTCTGTAAAGCCAGGAACCGTACGTATTTTAATGAAGTTGGATAATAAGCAAATTAGTATTGAGATCGAAAATAAAGGGAATCCCCTCACACAAGAGCAAGAAAATAAACTCTTCAATCGTTTTTATAAAGTAGACCATTCAAGAAGTAGTGAAGGCATTCAAACGGGAGCAGGTCTGGGCCTTTCTATTGCTAGAAACATTATTGAGTTGCATGGAGGAACCTTAACGCTCATTCATATAGATAACATATTTAAATTTACTCTTACTTTGCCTTTCGAAGGAGTTCTGACCCGTTCCATTGGATCAGAAGAAGGCCACTCCGGCAACCTTGATGTATAAGTAAAAAAACTTAAGCCCCGAACAATACTTTGTCCTGGGCTTAAGTTTTGATTTTTAGTATCCAAATTAAACTTACTCTGTTTTTTAAATAATCTTCGAGAGTGCTGACAGTTAATGTGTTTATGTAAAACAAAAAAGCCGCGCTTATCACGGCCGTACCATAATTAATGCTCATATATTTAGCCTGTTCATTATGCAGCTCTTTTCTCATCTACTCTCTGAAAACAATACCCCGTATATAATGCTTCAATGATAAATTCATTTAATGCCTCCAACATGTATGCAGGTGCATCCCTGTCTGCTCCAAACGTTTGCCCGCTATCATGAAGAACGATAACAGCTCCACCCCTTAGCTTGGACAGCAGCCTTTGCTTAATTTTTTGCTTGCCGCCAGAGCTCTTCCAGTCACCTACAATAACAGACCAAAGAATCATGCGAAATTGCTTCATCAGAAAAAAATCAAATAGGTTAATGACTCCCCACGGGGGCCGATAATAGAAGGCTTTCTCTCCAATAATACGATTAATGACATTGGCCGTTTTGTTTACCTGCTCGCGAACCCTCTTAGGACTCATTAAAGCATTTGACCAATGTACATAATTATGGATTCCGACAAGATGTCCTTCATTGTGCATCCGTTGGATTAAATCGGGATATTTCTCTGCTTTGCGACCAAGGACAAAAAAGGTACCCTTTATATTATATTTCTTTAATAAATCAAGCAAAAGAGGCGTAAATTCTGGGTCCGGACCGTCATCAAAAGTTAAGGCAATGGGCTGCTCGCCCGTTCCCCTTTTATAAACTCCGATTCCAAATAGTCGGATTATAAGGGTCGGGATAATCGTGTAGACGAGTAATGCACTAATGAGAATTATGAATGTCTGCTTCATGATCCTGCTCCTTTTTAACAGTAATAAATCCATGCTTGCCTTTTTTCTAGGAGCATATCTTTATTTCACTGGATCTATTATTTATTGCAATAGTTCCAAAAATAACTTCTAATGAAGCAAACGCGGACTCTTTAGGATGGAACTGTTTAGTATTTTCTATCATATGTTGAAGAAGTTTTGCATCATCTAGTAATTCCGATAGGCGCTCGGTTAGATCCCCAGATGTCTCTCATTCAATTTCATTCGAAGTTTTTCATTATGCCCACAAACAATGATGAATTGTACAGGCTGTGACAATAGATCAAATTTCTGAATAGTAGAGCTTCCATCGCCAATCATGCCGCAACCTCCTCCCATCACAAGCACAGTAGGCATATGAGGATCTAAACCATACTTCTTAGCTGTTTTCTCTCTTTCTATGGACTGAGAAAATTGCGGGCGAATGGGAATTCCCGTATCTGCAATCCGAGTCTCTTCAACACCTAATTGAATTAAAGAATCACGTACACTTCTGGAACCCACAATATATTGATCTGTATATGGATAAATCCATGAACTATGATCCGTGTGATCGGTAATGATAGTAACAGTATGAATATCGATAAAGGATGCTTTCATATGCCAAAGAAACGATTCTTATTATTGATGATGAAATGAAATTCGGGAGTTGGTGGGGGTATATCTGACCTATGACGATTAATATTTTTAAATCAGCATTTCGCCTTATGTGAAAATCGTTTGAGCTGCTAGAATATATAGCAACAGTGAAATCATAACTTTGTTGTATTTCCTTTAAATCTATCAAAAGTGAACTTGCGAACCTTCGGGCAAATCGAAAATGTATTTAAACATGTGTCGGGTCAGTTTAAAAAAAGGGGAAAATAAAGGCTGGTCTAGCTTTAGAAAAAAATATCCCGCTTGTAATCGATTTACAAACAAATTGATACAAGTTATTACAATGGCGAAACTGAGATATGCAATGACGAGACTGAAAACTAACGCCAAAAAAATCTCAAAGCAAACATTTCTTTTGCCGTTTATCAGTTTCAATTTTCTACCCAACTCCCCAAACGGTTTTTATATATCGCGGCTCTCTTGGGAGATCATCTATTTTCTCGTGTAAATTCAGAATTTGAACTCCTACCGTATTATCTAAATCTCCTAAAGGTTGATTCCACACATCACGCTTTGCTCCTTTTCCGACTTTTAAGAATCATGAATATGACAATTCCTATGATTAAGGCAAGTCCCACATATATACCGTAGTGATAAATCATTGTCCCGATTGTTTCCACATGACCACCTGCAAATTGGCCAACTACAAAAAAGACAGACGTCCAAACAAGACCGGCTGTGTAGGAATAAAGAATATAACGGCGAAATGACATTTTATTAATTCCGACTAAATAGGGAACAATATGCCTCACCACCGGAAAAAAGTAGCTAAAACTCAATGCAATATTTCCATATTTATTTAGAAGGTGTTCTGATGTTTGTATATGCTTCCCCAAATTTTTTTTATGGCGAAGTTTATCCAGCACCGGCGAACCGAAAAACCTGCCTAGAATATAACCAAGAGATAGCCCGGAGATAACTCCTAAATAAGTGATAATAAATGCTGGGAAATAATGGAGTAACCCTACTTTACTAACGGCTCCGCCGGTCATAACGACAACCTCGTCCGGTATTGGCATTCCAACAATTCCGAGCCATAATGCAAAGAATAAAGCAGCATAACCAAACTGCGCAATCCAATGAATTAGTGTGTCATAACTCACTTAAATCCTCTCCTTCTTACGGCATGTATAAACAAAAGCAGGAGGAAAATTGAGGGGCACAAAATCGATTTTATCAATAGCAGATCGATTTACTCGCAGTTCGATAAAGCGGGTGATAGCTCCTGTGCCAGAACCGAATTCTGCAATTGTGCTCACATCATCCCATGATACAGATTGAACCATTTTACTCGCCAGAAACCGTGAACTGGGCAAAACACTTCCAACTCACTTTGGATTTTTAATAAATCGTTGCAAGAACATTGCATACTGATTTGAAGTCAAATGACTCTCCCCCTTTCTTCTATTTTTTTCATTTGTTCACCAGCTTATGCAGTAAAGTTGGATACTTTCGACTTGAACCACTTGGTTGTGATAAAGGTGCCAACGGCTATCATTAGAGCAACCACGGCCAATTTAGGATCGATCAAATCTAGCAAAGCCAATATATAATGTCCAAGGAACTTGCCAAAGGTAAAGAACGTAGCGGTCCAAACAAACGCGCTGGAATACGAAATCAAAGCAAACTTCTTGTATGAGGTACCGTTTAGACCAACGAATACAGGCAAAATATACCGAATGACTGGTATGAAATGTCCAAGACACATTGCGATATCTCCGTGTTGTTCAAAAAATTTCTCTGCTTTCTGAAAGCGACGGTTGTTTTGAAACTTTAGTTTAAATTTTTCTCCAAAGATTCTGCCCGCAAAATAAGCAATTGTAATTGCTATAAATAAGCCAGCGAGAATAACAATATATACAATCCACGGGTTTAAAGCTCCGTTGTTACTCAAAATTCCACCTGTTAGTATGGTTATTTCATTTGGAACCGGGACGCCGAATGGGCCTAGACAGAAGGCTAAGAAAAAAAAGAGATATCCATAATGATCGACTAGATGTAAGACGATATCGCTAATCATGTTCTAACCTCCTCGTTAATGTCGATGAAAGTATATTATTATAAAAATCTTAGGAGCTTATAGGGATATTTCTAAAGAAATTCTGAAGTAATACAAAAACGCCTTTAATTCTCCCCTCCAAGCCATGGCTTGACATCTTAAACTGTTTTACGCCCAATGTAGGAAAGGTCTGATCAGCTTTTAACCAAGCTAATCAGACCTCAACTTTATCCTAACACTTTGGTAATTCTACTTCTTTAGCACTGATGGAAATTGAAAAAGAGAGAGTTCACTCTCCTATTCCCACTCGTACTAGTGAAAACATAGCTTCACATACAAGTAGAAGAAAATACACGATCTCATAAACATCCCCCTCCCCAACATTATGAAGGGATACAAATTAGAGTCGCACTAGGTCTTTCTATAGCCATAAATATCATTGAGTTGCGTGGCGGAACAGTTTGCCCTTATAAAAAAGCCTTACCGACTTGGTTGGTAAGGCTTTTTGGGTTGGATGATATAGATTTTAAGCCTTCTATAGATGAATCTTTAGATTTTCTTTAGAAATATACTCATTAATTCCTTAGTTTTTTTCATTATGATTTCTGTATCGAAACAATAAAGAGGTGCAGAAATAGAGAGATTGGGCCATGTGCATCGGTATGTTCTTCCCAATCGTACGATATTTTCTCCCTATGTCTTCACTTCAATTTTCTCATTTTTAATCGTTCCGGTATCCATTCGTTTCGATAAAAGAAATAAATTTGTTAATTTTTGTGCCATATTCAGCATTGTTCCTGACAATAAAAACAGTAATGGAGGAAAATCAGTTGAAACTTAATGAATACCTTTTATTTTTGCAAAGCTTTATTCACAGCCCAAAAAATGTAGGCAGTGTTATACCAAGCTCTCGGTTTCTAGCGACCAAAATGGTTAAACAAGCCCCCTGGAACGAGATTAAGGCAGTCGCAGAACTCGGATCGGGTACAGGTGCCATCACCCGCTTTATCAACGCCCAGGTGAGTGAACCCACGAAAGTGTTATTGTTTGAGATGAATGAGACTATGAGGAATAATTTACAGACAGAATACCCAGACTTCTCCTGTCATCCGAACGCTGCTCAGTTAGTAGAAGCAATGAAGAAAGAGAACATTCATCAGCTGGATTGTATTTTTAGCGGACTACCTTTTTTTAATTTTGAGCGTGAATTGAGAGATACCTTGGTTGAACAGATCTATAAAGCACTCAAACCTGGAGGCTTGTTTATCGCCTTTCAATATTCGCTTCAAATGAAAAAGCAGCTTTCCGAAAAATTTATCATTGAAAAAATTGATTTAGCACCTTTCAATATCCCTCCCGCTTTCGTTTACGTCTGTCGCAAAAAGGAAACAATTTAAATGATGATGACACTTTCATTCACTCCATTAAATGTTTCGCTTATGCCTATGTAGAAAAAGTGAAGACTTTACCTTATTATCAAGATATCTATACTAGTTGCGTAATTTCAGGTACCTTAAATACCTTAATTCTACCCAGTCAAAAAAGAAGGAGCAGTCAGTAATGAATACCATTCTTGTCGTGGATGATGATTCCGAGATTCGGGATGTCATTCATGTATATCTACGTAATGAAGGATACCATGTGATTGAAGCAGCCGATGGTGAAGAAGCCCTGGATGCCATAAAGACAACACCGATTCAACTGGTTATCCTGGATGTCATGATGCCACGAATGGATGGAATCAGAGCATGCCTTAAAATAAGGGAAATATCGAATACTCCGATTATTATGCTGTCAGCCAAGGAAGAAGATATTGATAAAATTAATGGGCTGACCACCGGGGCCGATGACTACATGATCAAACCGTTCAATCCATTAGAATTGCTTGCTCGCGTAAAAGCGCAGCTACGTCGTCAAACATTAATAGGAAAAGAAGAATTTAATTCCCTTATTCTTATTAAAGACCTGATCATCGATAAGAGTAAACATTCCGTAAAGTTAAAGGGCAACGAAATTTCGTTGACTCCTCTGGAGTTTGCTATTCTGGTCTTGCTTGCCAGCCATCCTGGACAGGTTTTTAGTTCGGAGCACATTTACGAAAATGTATGGAAGGCGCCATATGGATTTTCTGATAATACCGTAATGGTTCATATTCGTAATTTACGAGAAAAATTAGAGCAGTTCCCAAGAGATCCTCAGTATATTAAAACGGTGTGGGGAGTTGGCTATAAAATTGAATGAACATGTACAAAAGTCAAAACGAAAAAAACGAATTCAAGTCAACATTTTAATCAGAATGGTGCTAAGTTTTATTATCGCCATTGCTATAAATGATATTCTCATTTTACTTTTCTTGAAAATTAGCAGTACTATGGAATGGCATTGGTTTCGCAATTTTTTTCCTTATCTTCTTACCCCCTTGTTTATGGTAACGTTTATTTTTACTTTTTTAGTTTTGACACGGCGAATCGTTAGAGACTTAATTACATTGGAGCAAGGGCTTCAGATTATTTCCGAAGGTAATTTAAAATATCGGGTACCTGTTGTTCGGCAAGATGAACTTGGACGGGTTGCGCTCAACATCAATCGAATGACAGAACGTTTAGAGCAACAGATTGTAAAAGAACGTGAAATAGAGAAATCCAAGATGGATTTGATCACAGGTATTTCACATGACTTGCGCACGCCTCTGACAAGCATTATCGGCTATATCGAGCTTTTAAGAACAGACTCATATCAGGATAAAGATGAATATACGCGCTTTGTTCAAAACACCTATAACAAAGCGATTCATTTGAAGAAGTTGCTCGATGACTTGTTCGAATATACTCGGCTCACTTCAGTCGATACCCACTTAAATCTGAGAAGGATCAATTTATTTCAACTCTTGGATCAATTGCTGTTCGAGTTCGAACCCATTGCTCAAGAAAACGGTGTGTATATCGTAAAAGATATCGGTGATTCCCCAATCGTTGCCTCCATTGATAGCGATAAAATTGCCAGAGCAATCGATAATCTTCTCATGAACGCCTTAAAATATTCCTTGAAGCCTGGAGGCATTTGCATTCGACTGAAAACGAGTCCTAAGCAAATTACGATTGAGGTCGAAAATAAAGGAGCTCCCCTCACGCAAGATCAAGAGGAGAAGCTATTTGATCGTTTTTATAAAGTTGATCATTCAAGAAGTAGCGAAGGTATCCAAACTGGAGCAGGACTGGGTCTTTCCATCGCTAGGAATATTGTTGAGTTACATCAAGGCACCCTAACGCTCAATCATAGTCATAACGTATTTACATTCCAATTGAATTTACCTTTTGAAAACAACTCAAGTAGCTAACCGCAGTCCTTAAAGAATATTTATACAGTGGCGGATTATTATGATTTTACATCTTAATAAATCCATTTACAGCGACTCAGGATATTCCTATTTCATAACCATTTCCTCAATATACTGAATGTCGCATATAACGTGCTTAAATGATCAATTTTCTTTTTCAAAGAATTATCTCTAATAATCTGTCCATCTTTAGTCCATTGTCCATATATTTGAACTAACCGCCCTGTAGTTCGTGAGAGTTCAAGAAGAAGTGCTGTCTTCAGATGCTCTTTTTGAACTAAAGTTAGGTTATTATCCATTTTTATTTTATTAAATTCTTCTATCAAATCTCTTACTAGTTCATTATTCACTTCTTTCAATGAAGCCATTGTCTTCTCCAAGAGCTTCACGTTTCCTTTTTATCTCTTGATACCCTGGAACTAAACATACTTCGGTTTGGACATCTTTGTACTCTAATTCAGCAGATTTATAGATTGATTTTCCGCAAATAGTTAAAAAGTAGCTCAATTTATCTAAGTTTGGTTTCGCTAAATTCTTTTTCCCATTAAGTTGACCCTTGTGAACATAGTCCTTAAGCGAATCAATTATATCCACCATTAAACCGATAAACTCTTCCTTCTGATCTTCCTTAAAATTTTTTAACTCTCTCAATTAAATTGTCATAATAAACTGACAATAGGCTCTCGTTCGAGATATTTGAGACAAGTGTATTTATAAGTAACGAAAGATGTGATACGCAACAATTAGCAATAATAAGAATTTATAACAGTTTGAACTCTTCTGTCATCTAGTGAATTAAAACTATCTATTATTGGTTTAATATTAGTAGGTAATGGAACAAAGTAATCACCCCCTTCATCATATTCTTCGTAATCGAGTTCAGTTCCGTTAACGTCTTCTTTCCTAATTGTTGATTCTTCCTCTTCAATGTTATAAACCAGTTTACCAATTGCAGGTACAGGTATTATATCCTCTTCGTCTGTAATCGTTCTAACTTTATAAATTCCATTATCGTGCTTTATTACTTTTATTTGTTGTTCTAAGGCTTCCAAGGTATCTAGTGTCACGAGAGCCGCACAGTCTTCGTGCCATCATACGATATTAAAAAACCTAATGAGGTGAGCCTATTGTTCGTTCAATTAACCGTGAGTGAGATAATGATCTGAAAACAAAAAAACTGCACAAAAAATATCTCGATGGATAAGCCTTGAAAAAACAGCATCATTTTATGATAAATCTAAATGGGATTTATGCAGGAAATGCAGGATATAAAGAGAGTCTTAAAAATCTCAATTCAGCTTATTCGACCCCTTTTACAAAAAAAAAACTACCAAGCAGATTTGGATGGTAGTCTGTTGTGTTTTGTCGATTTTCCAATAAATTGAAATAGTTGCTCAGCGGCACTTGACGTCAGATTCCTGTGGTGGATTTTTCCCTTTCATTTGGAAAAAAACACCCGGCAGGATGCGTACCGAGAGAAATACGGCATACACCCAAGCCGGGTAAGGGATTAGAAAATAATATCAATGGCCTCTAGCTCATCTTGCTCCTGTTCGGATTGCCCGTTCAGGGAAATATCCTTCAACAGCACCGAAGGCTGTTCGCAAATTTGGGTGATGATCACGAGCAGGTCCTGAGCGAAATTGTCGATCAGATTGAGCGTAAACAACTTGGTGGCATATTCAAACTGCCCGTTCATTCCCTCATCCAGCAACGAAATGACCAAGGTAAGGTCAAATTGGGAAACCGTATGAGTTTCCGGATAAGATTCGATCTTGATATCCCCGAAGCTTTGAACGTTATCTTCCTTGGTTTCCAGAGCAAACATGACATCGAATACAGGATTGCGGCTTTGATCTCGCGGCGCCTGCAGCTTTTTCACAAGCTCCTCGAACGGATAATCCTGGTGGTCGTAGGCCCCCAGCATCGTTTCTTTGACTTCGTTCAAGTAAGCGAGGAACGTCTTCTCCCCGGACGGATAATGGCGAATCGCCAAAGTGTTGACAAACATTCCGATGAGCGGCTCCAGGTCGGCATGTGTGCGGCCCGAAACCGGCGTGCCTACAATGAAGTCTTCTTGTCCCGAGTACTTGCTGAGCAGGATTGAATAGGCCGCCAATAACACCATATAAAGGGTGGCACCGTTCTCATCGGCGATGCGCTGCAAGCTGTCGGTGATCTGCTTGTCGATGCTGAAAGTCAGCACATCTCCCTCAAAGCTGCGAGCGGCAGGTCTGACAAAGTCCGTAGGCAGTTCAAGCGTCGGCAGTTCGCCTTCCAGCATGTCCAGCCAGTAGGCTTCCTGACGTTTCAGCCGCTCTTTTACAGGTTCGGACTGCTGCCAAGCGGCGAATTCCTTGTATTGAATCCGAAGCGGTTCCAGAGTCTCGCTGTTATACAGGCGCAGCAGCTCTTCGACGAAGATGCCCATCGACATGCCATCCGTGACGATATGATGAATGTCCAGCATGAGCAGATGCCGTTCCGCTTCCCATTCGACTAAGCCCACACGCAGCAGCGGCGGCCGCTCCAAATCAAAGACGCGTACAAAGCCGTCTACGATGCTCTTCGTTTCACTTTCCGTCGCTTTCGTATACTCGACGGCAAACTTCAAGTCCGGATAAATCCGTTGTACCGGTTCGCCGTCGACCATTTCGAAGCCGGTTCGCAAAATTTCGTGACGAGCTATCAATCCTTTGAGCGCCGCCTCGAATTGATTCCGTTCCAAACGCCCGACGAGAACCGTCATGCCGGACATGTTGTAGCTAAGCTCGGCGCCTTCCATCTGCTGCTGGATGTACAGCCGTTTTTGCACGGAGGAAAGCGGATAGTAATCCCTCTTATCCAGAACCGGAATGGAGAGGTGTTCCTGCCGCTCCAATTGGCTGATCGCTTCGGCCATCGCTTCGATGGTCGAGTGCCGGAACACATCGCGCAGCGGCAGGTCCACGCTCAGCTCCTTGTGCACCTTGCTGACCAGCGTCGTCGCCCGCAGGGAGTGCCCGCCGAGGTCGAAGAAGTTGTCCGTCACGCCAATCGTGACCGGCCCGAGCACGTCCTGCCAGATGGCGACCAGTTTCGCCTCCAGTTCGGTGCGCGGCGCCACGTATTCGCGGCCTGCGCTTGCTCCCCCTTCCGGCGCCGGCAGCGCCTTCCGGTCGATTTTCCCGTTCGGCGTCAGAGGCAGGCGCTCCAGCTCCACGAAGTACGACGGGATCATGTAACCCGGCAGCTCGCTGGAGATCGCCCGTTTCAGGTCTGCCGCCGTCAGTTCGCCATCCGTTGTGTAGTACGCGCACAGCGCTTTCTGCCCGTTCGCGTCACTTCGAACCAGCACCACCGCTTCGCGCACGCCTTCCACCCGCAGCAGCTGCGACTCGATCTCGCCCGTCTCGATCCGGTAGCCCCGGATTTTCGCCTGGTTGTCGATCCGGCCGATGAAGTCCACGTTGCCGTCCTCCATCCACCGCGCCAAGTCTCCCGTGCGGTACAGCCGCTCGCCCGCGGCGAACGGACTGTCTACGAACTTCTCTTCTGTCAGCTCCGGACGGTTCAAGTACCCGCGCGCTACCCCGACTCCGCCGATAACCAGCTCGCCCAGCACCCCGACCGGCACCGGGTTCAGATGCGCGTCCACGATGTAGAATTTCGCATTCAGCCACGCTTTGCCGATCGGCACATGGCCTGTCTGCGGCAGCTTCGCCAGCTCCTCGTCGTAGAAGCTTGAGTCGATCGCCGCTTCCGTCACACCGTAGGCGTTGATGATCCGGAACAACGAGCCGAAGCGTTCCTGCAAGGTCCGGTAATCCGCCACGCTGCAGCTGTCCGAGCTCGTGATCAACAGCTCCATCCAGCTCATATCCAGCCGCTGCTCGTGCACGTACTCCAGGAACGGCACGATCAGCGCCGGCGTCGATTCGAAGATTGTGACCCGCTCCCGCTCAATCCAGTAGTGCAGACGAGACGGATCGATCCGATCGTCCTTCGGCACAATCACCATCGTGCCTCCGTTGTACAGCGTCCGCGCGATATCTCCCACGAACACGTCGAACGAGAAGCTTGCCAGCTGCAGCAGCCGCACCGGGAACTGATCCAACCGGTATTCCCGCCGGTAGCCCGCCGCCGTGTTCACCAGGCTGCGGTGCTCGATCATCACGCCCTTCGGCTTGCCCGTCGTTCCCGACGTATAGATCACGTACGCCAGGTCCTCTGGACGGGCTTCATGGAAGCTGTCGGCATTCGTCCCCTCCTCGCTGTACGAAGTTTCGTCGTCGAGGTACAGCACCGCCGCCAGCGCCAGCTCCTCTTCGCCGAGCCAGGCTTCGGCGCGCTCTCGCAGCGCCGTTTGCGTCAGCAGCACCTTCGCTCCGCTGTCTTCAAGCATGAACCGCACGCGGTCTGCCGGATAATCCGGGTCGAGCGGCACATACGCCCCGCCCGCTTTCCAGACGGCCAGCACGGCCACCAGCAAGTCCACCGAACGCTCGGCGAGAATGCCGACGATCGTCTCCCGGCCGATGCCGCTTGCGCGCAGCGTAGCCGCCAAGCGGTTCGCCCGCTCGTTCAGCTCCGCATAGGTCAGCCGATCATTCTCGTACACGACGGCCGCCTCTTCCGGCGTGCGCTCCGCCTGTTCCTCAAACAGCCGGTGGAACGCGGCCGCAGAAGCCGCTTCCGGCTGCGCCGGGTTAAACGCGCCGAGAATTTGCTCTTTTTCCGCCGGTGTCAAAATGCCCAGCTCGGCAATAGTCGCCGACGGGTTGCAGAGAATGGATTCAAGCAGCTGCAAGTAGTGAGCGGCCAATTTCTCCACCGTTTCGGTTTTATAAAGAGCAGTGGCGTATTCAAACAGATATTCCAAGCCTTCCTCGATCTCCGTGACGTCCAAGCTGAGATCGAATTTAGAAACAATTTCTTCGCTGGCATACGTCGACAAATGGAGTCCGGGAAGCTGGATTTCCAAATTCTCTGTATTCTGCAAAGCAAACATCGTATCGAACAGCGGATTGCGGCGTAAATCACGAGTCACGTTCACCTTATCCACCAGTTCCTCAAACGGATAATTCTGATGTTCAAAAGCGCCCAGCGTCGTCTCCTTGATTTCCTTCAAGTAGTCAAGGAACGTCTTACCGGCAGCCGGATAACTGCGGATGGCCAGGGTATTGACGAACATCCCGATCAGCGGCTGAATGTCGCTGTGATTTCTTCCCGCAATCGGCGTACCGACCACCACGTCTTCTTGTCCTGTATATTTATGCAATAATATTGTATAACCAGCAAGCAGAACCATGTAAAGCGTTGCGCCGTTCTCGGCTGCAAGCCGTTTCAGACCCTCGCTTTTCTCGCTATCCATAAACAATTGCAGCGTGCGGCCCTCGTAGCTCTGCATAGCCGGGCGCGGATAGTCCGTCGGCAATTCCAAAACCGGCAGCTCTCCGCGGAACATGTCGAGCCAGTAGGCTTCCTGCTTGGCAAGCTGAGCTTTCTGCTCGTCCGATTGCTGCCATACCGCATAATCTTTGTACTGAATGCGGAGCGGCTCCAACTGCTCCCCGCTGTACAAGCGGACGAACTCTTCGATCAGTACGTCAATCGAAACGCCGTCAGATACGATATGATGCGTATCGAACATTAGAATGTGCCGGTCCGGCGCCAGTTCGGCAAGGCCTACCCGCAGAAGTGGCGGCTTCGCTAGATCAAACGGACGAACGAATTGGCGCACCGTTTCTTCCGCCTGCTCCCCGCTGATCTGCACATATTCCACCTGGAAGGCGGCTTCTTCGTAAATCCGCTGAACCGCTTCGCCTTTTACCATCTCAAAGCCGGTACGTAGCGTTTCATGACGAGCTACGAGCCCGCGGGACGCTTCTTCAAACCGCTGCCGGTCGAGCTCCCCTTCGAGCAGCATAGCTCCCGGTATGTTGTAGCTCAGCTCGGCTCCTTCCAGCTGGTTCAAGATATAGAGACGTTTCTGAGCGGAAGAGAGCGGATAATACTCGCTAGGTTCCGCAGCCGGAATAGCCGTGAACGAGCCGATCTCCAGCCGCTCCATAGCCGCGGCCATTTCCTCAACCGTCGAGTAGCGGAATACGTCGCGAAGCGGGAATTCAACGCCTAGCTCCTTATGCATTTTGCTGACAAGCGTCGTCGCCCGCAGGGAGTGTCCGCCGAGGTCGAAGAAGTTGTCCGTTACGCCTACCGCCTTCTCCCGAACAAGCACATCGTGCCAAATGGCGGCCAGCTTCTCCTCAAGTTCGGTGCGCGGCGCCACGTATTCGCGGCCTCCGCCTGCTCCCCCTTCCGGTGCCGGCAGCGCCTTCCGGTCGATCTTTCCGTTCGGCGTCAGAGGCAGGCGCTCCAGCTCCACGAAGTACGACGGGATCATGTACCCCGGCAGCTCGCTGGCAATCGCCCGCTTCAGGTCCGCCGCCGTCAAGCCTTCTTCCGCTGTATAATAAGTGCACAAAGCTTTCTGACCTTCTTGATCTTCCCTGACGACGACGACCGCTTCCTTTACGCCACCTACACTCAGTAGCTTCGCTTCGACTTCGCCCGTCTCAATCCGGTACCCCCGGATTTTCGCCTGGTTGTCGATCCGGCCGATGAAGTCCACGTTCCCGTCCTCCATCCACCGCGCCAAGTCTCCCGTGCGGTACAGCCGCTCGCCCGCGGCGAATGGGCTGTCTACGAACTTCTCTTCCGTCAGCTCCGGACGGTTCAAGTACCCGCGCGCTACCCCGACTCCGCCGATGACCAGCTCGCCCAGCACCCCGACCGGCACCGGATTCAGATGCGCATCCACGATGTAGAATTTCGCATTCAGCCACGCTTTGCCAATCGGCACATGGCCTGTCTGCGGCAGCTTCGTCAGCGGCTCGTCGTAGAAGCTTGAGTCGATCGCCGCTTCCGTCACGCCGTAGGCGTTGATGATCCGGAACAACGAGCCGAAGCGTTCCTGCAAGGTCCGGTAATCCGCCACGCTGCAGCTGTCCGAGCTCGTGATTAACAGCTCCATCCAGCTCATATCCAGCCGCTGCTCGTGCACGTACTCCAGGAACGGCACGATCAGCGCCGGCGTCGATTCGAAGATGGTGACCCGCTCCCGCTCAATCCAGTAGTGCAGACGAGACGGATCGATCCGATCGTCCTTCGGCACAATCACCATCGTGCCTCCGTTGTACAGCGTCCGCGCGATATCTCCCACGAACACGTCGAACGAGAAGCTTGCGAGCTGCAGCAGCCGCACCGGGAACTGGTCCAACCGGTATTCCCGCCGGTAGCCCGCCGCCGTGTTCACCAGGCTGCGGTGCTCGATCATCACGCCCTTCGGCTTGCCCGTCGTTCCCGACGTATAGATCACGTACGCCAGGTCCTCTGGACGGGCTTCATGGAAGCTGTCGGCATTCGTCCCCTCCTCGCTGTACGAAGTTTCGTCGTCGAGGTACAGCACCGCCGCCAGCGCCAGCTCCTCTTCGCCGAGCCAGGCTTCGGCGCGCTCTCGCAGCAGCGTTTGCGTCAGCAGCACCTTCGCTCCGCTGTCTTCGAGCATGAACCGCACGCGCTCCGCCGGGTAATCCGGGTCGAGCGGCACATACGCACCGCCCGCTTTCCAGACGGCCAGCACGGCCACCAGCAAGTCCACCGAACGCTCGGCGAGAATGCCGACGATCGACTCCCGGCCGATGCCGCTTGCGCGCAGCGTGGCCGCCAAGCGATTCGCCCGCTCGTTCAGCTCCGCATACGTCAGCCGGTCATTCTCGTACACGACAGCTGCCGCTTCCGGCGTGCGCTCCGCCTGTTCCTCGAACAGCCGGTGGAACGCCGACGCAGGAGCCGCTTCCGGCTGCGCCGGGTTAAACGCGCCAAGAATTTGCTCTTTTTCCGCCGCCGTCAAAAGCTCCAACTGATTCACGCGGATGTTTGGGTTAGCCGCAACCTTCTCCAGTGCCCGGGCAAAATGACCGTGGATCAGCCTGATGTCTTCCTCTCTGAACGTCAGCGCATTGTACGTAAACCGCAGCAAAATATGCTCTTCCGGAATGACGGTAATGTCCAGGTCGTAGTTCGTTTGCTCCGGCGACTGGATATTAGCGATTTTCAGCGCTTCTTTGTCTCCGCCGACGACCTGCTCAATCTGTTCTTCCATCGGATAATTTTCGAAGACCATGATATGGTTGATCAAATCGCGCTTTTGCTCGCTCAGCGACTGAATTTCGAACAGCGGGAACGTTTCGTAAGCTCCCGATGCCAGCGCTTGATCCTGGGTTTTTCTCAAGATATCGGCTACCGTCTCCTCGGCTTTGCCTTGAATACGGACCGGGATCGTATTAATAAACAGGCCGATCATGCTTTCGATGCCCGGAATTTCCGCCGGACGCCCGGATACGACGGAGCCGAATACGACATCCTCGCTGTTGTTGTATACCTGCAGAACCAGTCCCCATACGGTCTGCATGAACGTATTGAGCGTCACCTGCTGCTGGCGCGCCACCCGCTCGATTTGCCCGGTCAGTTCCTTGCTGAGTTCCACATCGATTTCAGCCGCTTCAAAAGCGCCCTGCTTCAGCTGCGTTTTCTCCTGGGGCAGCTTGGTCTGCTGATCGTAACCCGCCAAATACTCGGACCAGTAACGCGAAGCTTTCGCGGCATCTTGAGCTTCCAGCCATTCGATATACCGGGAGTACGAGGTAACCGGAGGAAGCTCCAGCGTCCGCTTCTCCTGGAACGCGAAGTAGGTGTCGAACACTTCCTTGATCATAAAGGACATGCACCAGCCGTCCATCAAAATGTGATGGTGACTCCAGATCACATGGTAGGACTCGTCGCCCGTGCGCAAAACTGTCACGCGCATAAGAGAGCCTCGGGCCAAATCGAACTTGTTCGCTTTATCCGCGCTGACGAAATCGGCTATCATCTTCTCCGGGTCATCATCGCTTACTGAGCGAATATCTTCGAAGTACACTTCACACTTCCGCTCACGGAATACCACTTGAATCGGCTCGTCTCTCCAGCCGGTAATAAAGTTGGTCCGCAGCGCCTCATTCCGCTGCACCAGCGTATCCAATCCTTGGGTGAAGGCTTCGACATTCAGGCTTCCGTACAGATCGAAGGTCACCTGTTCGAAGTAAGCTTCCGAATCGGCATCCAGCAGGCTGTGGAACAACATCCCTTTTTGCAGCGGAGTCAGGGTGTATACATTCTCCAGTTCGCCGAGCGCCGCCGTATGTTCGGTCAGCCGCTCCAGTTCCTCCAACGTCACATCTTGAAGCAGTACGTCGCTAGGCGTAAGCTCCGGCCGCTCTTTCGATACGCAATGGCTGATGACTTCACGCAAGCTCGAATGAAGCAGGGTGCCCAGGCGCTCTACCGTTTCCCGTTTATACTGGGTTTCCCCATAACGGATCGTGAGTTCCTGTACTCCTTCCGACACCATACCGTTGATATCGAGGACATAATCCATCACTGCATTCGGGCTTGAATCGGAGCCCGGGCTGAACGGAGACGGCCTCGAGCCGCTGCTTTCGTAATCCTGGTCGAACTGACCCAAATAGTTAAAGCTGATCTCCGGCTCCAAAGCGAAGCGCTCGCCGTCACGCGGCGCCGACAAATAACGCAGGATGCCGTAGCCGATTCCTTTGTTCGGAATGCGGCGCAAGCTTTCTTTAACCTGTTTCACCTGATGACCGAGCGCCTGGGCGTGACCCGGCTCCAGAACGACAGGGAATTGGCTTGTAAACCAGCCTACCGTGCGCGTAATGTCCACATCCGGCAAAATATCTTCCCGGCCGTGGCCTTCGAGATTCACCAGCACGCGTTCCTGGCCGCTCCAAGCTTGTACCGCGAGGCCAAGCGCGGCAAGCAGCAAATCGTTCATTTCCGTATGGTAAGCACGGTGTGCCTGCTTCAGCAGCTGTTCGGTTTCCTCCGCCGTCCAGCGAACGGTCACGAGCCCGCTGTCCTTCAGCTTGGATCTGCCTTGTTCAAAATCTTTCGGAAGCGGCTCATAGGTCAATTGCTCGATATGCTGCCAATACTCTCTCTCGTTTTCCATCGCCGGACCGTTCGCATAATCAGCGAGCTGTTTCGCCCACGTTTGGAATGAATCCGTTTTGAGCGGCAGACGGATCGGCTGCCCTTGCAGCGCCTGCTCATAGCCGGCAGCAAGATCCTCAAGCAGAATCCGCCAGGATACGCCGTCTACGACCAAGTGATGGATCGCGATGAGCAGGTGGTCGCCGTCGTCGCAGCGGAACAAGCCGAGCTTCACCAGCGGACCGTTTTCCAGATCGATGCTCGCTTGAATGTCATTCGCCTTAGCCTCTACCGCTTCTTTCACGTCGCCGACTCCCTTGAAATCGACAACTTCCAGATCGAACAGCGCTTCGTTCTCCCCGGCGCCGCGGTTCCAGGCGGTATAGCCGTTCTCGGTTTGGCGGTAAACCGTACGGAGAGCATCGTGATGCACGACAAGCTGACGCACCGCTTGGCGTAAAGCTTCTTCGTCAAAGCCTTGCTTGGAGAACTGCATGAACGCCTGGTTGCTGTGATGCACGTCGGCCGGATTTTGTTCAAAGAACCAGCGCTGAATCGGGGTCAAGATGACCTCTCCCGTCACTTCGGCCTGGCTTGCCGTTCTCTCCGCCGTTTGCAGCTGCAAACTAAGGGCGGAAATCGTCGGGTAATGGAACAAATCTTTCATGACCAGCTTGTACCCCGTTTGCAAAAGACGGGACGATACCTGCAAGGCCTTGATCGAATCGCCGCCGAGCGCAAAGAAATTGTCCATCGTGCCGACCTGATCCACGCCCAGCACCGACTGCCAGACCGATGCAAGTGCTTGCTCGGCAGGAGTACGAGGCGCCGTGTATGCAGCCTCGGCACGAATGCTTCCTTCCGGCACAGGCAGCGCTTTACGGTCGATCTTCCCGTTCGGCGTAAGCGGCATTTGATCCAGGCGCATGATGCGCGAAGGCACCATATGGGAAGGCAGCGCGGCGTCCAGATGGGCCACAAGCCCTTCCAGATCGAAGCTGGAATCCGCTACGACATACCCGCACAAATATTTCTGCCCCCGCTCGTCCGTCCGGTCGATGACAAGCGCTTGACGCACGCCGGCAACATTTTTCATGGCCGCTTCAATTTCACCAAGCTCGATCCGATAGCCGCGAATTTTCACCTGGTTGTCGATCCGGCCGATGAAGTCCACGTTGCCGTCCGGCATCCAGCGCGCCAGGTCACCCGTCCGGTACAGCCGCTCCCCAGCGGCGAACGGGCTGTCTACGAATTTCTCCGCCGTCAAATCCGGGCGGTTCAAGTAACCGCGGGCCACACCCGCTCCGCCGATAACCAGCTCGCCCAACACCCCGATCGGCACCGGCTTCAGATTCGCATCCACGATGTAGAACTTGGCGTTCAGCCACGCTTTCCCGATCGGCACGCTGCCCGTCTTCGGCAGCTTCTCCAGCGGCTCGTCATAGAAGCTGGAGTCAATCGCCGCTTCCGTTACGCCGTAGCTGTTAATAATACGGAACTGCGAGCCGAAGCGCTCCTGCAAGGTGCGGTAATCCGCTACGCTGCACGCATCCGAGCTTGTGATCAGCAGCTGCATCGAGCTGAGGTCCATATCCTCGGCATGCACATGCTCCATGAACGGCACGATCAGCGCTGGCGTCGATTCGAACACCGTCACGGCGTAGTCGCGAATCCAGCCGTAGAGGCGGGTTGGATCAATCCGGTCGTCCTTCGGCACGATGACCATGGTGCCGCCGTTGTACAGCGTCCGCGCAATATCGCCGACGAACACGTCGAACGAGAAGCTGGCGAGCTGCAGCAGCCGGATCGGGAACTGATCCAGGCGGTAGTCCCGCCGGTAGCCCGCCGCCGTGTTCACCAGGCTGCGGTTTTCCACCGCCACGCCCTTTGGACGGCCCGTCGTACCGGAGGTGTAGATGACGTAAGCCAAATCGTGCGGCTTGTTCACATTCGCCGGATTCGATGCGAGATCCGCCGCTAGTACGTTCTTCTCGGCTTCTGCCGTGGCGGACGTTTCGGCGGCAGCCGTTTCCGCTTGCGCCAAAGCCTCCGCCTCTGCGCCTGCTTCGCCCACAGCCGCTTCCGCCGCTCCGAGGCTGTACGTCGCGGCGTCGTCAAGCGCAAGCACCGTTTGCAGCACTAGAGCTCCGTCGCTGCGCCAAGCTTCCGCCTGCTCCAGCAGGCGGGTCTGCGTGAGCAGCACCGACGCCCCGCTGTCCGCTAGCATATACTCGATCCGCTCCGCCGGATAGTCCGGGTCGAGCGGCACATAAGCGCCGCCCGCTTTCCATACGGCGAGCACCCCGATCAACAGCTCCGCCGAACGGTCGGCCAGAATGCCGACCACCTGTTCCGGCTTCACCCCGCGCGCCCGCAGTGCATACGCCAGACGATTCGCTTTGGCGTTCAGCTCCGCATACGTCAGCTTACTGTCTTCGTAGACAACCGCCAACGCTCCCGGAGTGCGCTCCGCCTGCTCCTCGAACAGCTCGTGGAACGTTCTCTCTCTCCACGACTCATCCGCCTCCAAACCTGTACCCTCTGCGGCGGGTTGCTTCGCAAGAGCCGGAGACGACACGTCAAACTCGACCAGGAAATCATGCTTTTCGCTGTCCGTCAAGATATCCAAATCCGAAATCCGCGCACCCGGCTGAGCCAGGATCGACGCCAAAAGCTGCTCGTAATGACCCGCCAGCCGTACCATCGTTTCCTGTCTAAACAACGAGGTAGCGTACTCGATCTTGCAAACCAGCTCGTTATCGGCTTCCACGATATCAAAGCTAAGATCAAACTTTGCCGTCTTTTCCTCGATGTCGAACAGCGACCATTGCAAGCCTTCCAGGGTTAAATCCAAGCTTTCGTGCTTTTGCAAAGAAAACATGGTGTCAAACAGAGGATTCCGGCTTAAATCCCGGCTCACCTGAAGAGCTTCCACCAGCTCCTCGAACGGATAGTCCTGGTGCTCGTAGGCTCCAAGCGTCGTTTCCTTCACTTCCTGCAAGTAATCCAGGAACGTCCGCTCCGCCGCCGGACCCAAGCGAAGGGCCAGCGTATTGACGAACATGCCGATAATCGGCTGCAGGTCGGCGTGAGAACGGGCGGCAATCGGAGTGCCGACCACTATATCTTCCTGTCCCGCGTATTTATGAAGCAATACGGAGTACGCAGCCAGCAGAAGCATGTACAGCGTCGCCCCCGAATCGCCGGCAAGCCGTTTGAGAGCTTCGCTTTTCTCCGCATCCAGCGTAAACGTGAGCGTTTGACCGTCAAACTGCTGGACGGCCGGGCGGGAGAAGTCGAGAGGCAGCTCAAGAACCGGAAGCTCGGAGCTGAATACCCCGCGCCAGTATTCCTCCTGCCGTTTGATGCGCTGGCGCTGCTCCTCGGATTGCTGCCAAACGGCGTAATCCTTGTATTGAATCCGCAGCTCCGGCAATTCTTCCCCATTGTAAAGCCGCACGAATTCACGCAGCAGCACGTCCATGGAAAGGCCGTCGGAACCAATATGATGAATATCCAGCGCGAGCAGGAATTTCTCTTTCTCCAGTTCGATCAGCAGGGCGCGCAGCAAAGGCGGCTGGGTCAAGTCAAAAGGCTGAATGAAGCCTTCAAGAATGGCCGCAACCTGATCTTCGCTTGCTTGAAGCTTCTCGACCTTGAAAGCTACGAGCGGATGAATACGCTGAACCGGCTCCCCATTCACGATTTCAAATCCGGTGCGCAGCATATCGTGCCGGGCCACCAAAGTAGTCAGCGCCTTTTCCACTTTGGCCTCGTTCAAAGCCCCTCTCAATTGCAAGGCGCTTGGGAGATTATAATTCAGCTCCAAGCTATCCAGCTGGTGCAGGACGTACAGCCTTTTTTGCGCGGAGGAAACCGGATAGTACGCTTTCTCTTCCGCTTTCGGAATCGAGCTGTGCTGCGATTCTTCCAAGCTGGCAATAGCCCCGGCCATCGATTCTACCGTCATATAGCGGAACACATCGCGCAGCGGAAGTTCGACGTTCATTTCCTTCCGAATCTTGCTGACAAGGTTCGTCGCCCGCAAGGAGTGGCCTCCGAGCTCGAAGAAATTGTCCAGGACTCCAATACCGGAGTAACCCAGCACTTCCTCCCAGATCTTCACAAGCTCGGACTCCGTCCGGTTACGCGGTGCTACATATTCGACGCCCGTCTGCAAGCTGCCTTGGGGCTCCGGCAGCGCTTTGCGGTCTACTTTGCCGTTGGCCGTCAGCGGCATGCGCTCCAGCTGCACGAAGTACGACGGGATCATGTACCCCGGCATTCCCTGGGCCAGCGAGGTTCTCATTTCGCTGACCGTCAGTGTCCGGTCCGCCACAAAGTAGGCGACAAGTGCCTTCTCGCCCCCGCCGTCCTGACGGGCAAGCACCACCGCTTCTTCCACGCCCTCGACGTTCAGCAGCTGCGTCTCGATTTCGTCCAGTTCGATCCGGTAACCGCGGATTTTGACCTGGTGATCGATTCGGCCCAGGTATTCGATATTGCCGTCCGGCAGCCAAGCCGCCAAGTCGCCCGAGCGGTACAGTTTCTCCCCCTCCGCAAACGGGGAATCGACGAACTTCTCCGCCGTCAGATCCGGACGGTTCAGATATCCTCTTGCAAGGCCTTCCCCGGCCACGTACATTTCGCCCGCTACGCCGATCGGCACAGGGCGGCAGCTTTCATCCAGGACGTACACCCTCAGCGTCGGGATCGGCTTGCCGATATTGCTCTTCGCCGCCTCTATTTCGACCCATGTGATTTCCTTATATGTCACGTGAACCGTCGTCTCGGTAATGCCGTACATATTGATTAGCTTCGTCGTCGGGTACTTCGTCTTGAAGCCCTTGAGCAGCAGCGGACTCAGCGCTTCGCCCCCAAAGATCACATTGCGAATCCGCAAATCGTATGGATGATCCGTCAAGACCTCACGCAGCAGCTGGTAGAAGTACGTTGGTGTCTGGTTCAAAATGGTAACCTGTTCGCGGCCCAGCAGCGCCAGGAAATCGGCCGGATTTTTCGCCGTGAGCGGCGGTACGATGACCAGCTTGCCTCCGTACAGCAGCGCTCCGTACATTTCCCAGACAGAGAAATCGAAGCAGAACGAGTGGAACAGCGTCCACGTGTCGGACGGCCCGAAGTCGAACAGGTTCTTGTCGTTGAACAGGAGCCGCACGACGTTCTTATGCTCGATCAGCGTTCCTTTCGGTCTGCCGGTCGTTCCCGACGTGTAGATGACATATGCCAGGTTGCCCGGCCCGGAAATCGGCTCCAGGTTCGAAGCGTCCAGCACATCGTCGGAGTCCGCTCCTCTGTCGCCCCAAACGAAATCGTCCAATTCGAGGCGCGTTCCTGCGAAGTCGGTCTTCTCGTGCAGATGCTTTTGAATCAGCAATAACGGCGCGCCCGAATCCTCGATCATGAAGCGGATGCGCTCCTCCGGGTAGTCGGGATCGACAGGCACGTAGGCTCCGCCCGCTTTGAGAATCGCCAGAATGCCGACGACCATATCGAGCGAGCGTTCGGCCAGAATCGCTACCAGCTGGTCCGCTTCTACTCCCGTCTCCCGCAGCTTCCGCGCAAGGCGGTTGGATCGCTCGTTCAGCTCGCGGTAGGTCAGCTGCCGCTCGTTCATGACGGCGGCCACGTTGTCCGGGTAAAGCTCCGCCTGCTCTTCGAACAAGCCGTGAATCGTCTGCTGCCGCGGGTAGTCCGCCTCCGAATCGTTGAAACCGCGCACCAGCTCGCGGATTTCCTCCTCCGTGAGCATTTCCAGCGAGGCAATATCCCCGTCCGGCGCTGCTGCGATGGTTTCGAGCAGCTTGTCATAATGTCTGGCGAACCGCTCCGCGGTCTCTTGTTTATACAAAGCCGTAGCGTACTCCAACCGGCATTCGAGCTGACCGTCCAGCTCCGAAATATCCAGGAGCAGCTCGAACTTGGATGTTTGGTTTTCCAGTGGATAAAACGATTGCTCCAGCCCCTCGATGACAATTTGCTCGTTCTCCGTATTTTGTAGGGAGAAGAACGTGTCAAAGAGCGGATTCCGGCCGGTCGCGCGCGGAATGTGAAGACTTACTACCAAGTCTTCGAACAAATAATTTTGGTGTTCGAAAGCCCCGAGCGTGATGTCCTTGATTTCTTCCAGGTACGAAAGGTACGGCTTGGAACGCTCCGGACGGCTGCGAATGGCCAGCGTGTTGATAAACATCCCTACGATCGGCTGCACTTCTTCCTGCGTTCTTCCGGCAATCGGCGTTCCTACGATCAGATCTTCCTGACCCGAATATTTATGCATAAGGATGGTGTAAGCCGACAGCAGCACCATGTACAGGGTCGTCCCCGTCCGTGCCGCCAGTTCTTTCAGCTTCTCTGTCCGCTCTTTCCCGATATAAAACTTCACGGTCCGGCCGTCAAAGCTTTGCACGGCAGGCCGCGGGAAGTCCGTCGGCAGCTCCAAGACCGGCAGCTCGCCCGACAGCTGTTCCAGCCAGTACTCCTTCTGCAGCTGGAGCAGCTGCCCGTAAGCTTCGGAATGCTGCCAAACGGCATAATCTTTGTATTGAATGCGCAGCGGGGTCAGCTCCTCGCCCCGATACAGGCGGCTGAACTCGTCGAAGAGCAGCGCTGTCGAAATGCCGTCCGAGACGATATGGTGCATATCGAACAGCAGAATGTGGCGATCCTCGGCGACTTCGATCAGGCCGATGCGGAGAAGTGGGGGCTTGGTCACATCAAACGGATGATAGTAAGCTTCCACCACTTGGTCCACTTCCCGCTCGCTCCCCTGGAAATAATCTACAGCAAACTCCACCTCGTCATAGATGCGCTGGACAAGCTCGCCTTGAACCTGCTCGATCCCGGTACGCAGCGTCTCATGGCGCTGAATCAGCGCCCGGAACGCGTGCTCGACGCGCGTGCGGTCCAGCTTGCCTTCGAGAAGAAGCGCCGCCGACATATTGTAGCTGCGCTCGGCCCCGTCAAGCTGGCGCAGGACGTACAGACGCTTTTGCTCGGATGAAACCGGATAGTACTCGGCCTCAGCCGCCTTTGTGATCTCATACGTCTCCTGCTGCCTTAAACCGCTGATTCTTTGGGCCAGCTGTTCGATCGTGGTGTAGCGGAAAACTTCCCGCAACGGAACCTCGACTTGCAGCTCTTTCCGAATTTTGGAAACAAGCGTGGAGGCCCGCAAGGAATGACCACCCAAGTCAAAGAAATCGTCTTGGACTCCAACTCGCGCAATACCCAGCACCTGCTGCCAAATGAGGGCAAGTCTTGTTTCCAGCGTTGTGCGAGGAGCCACATACTCACGGCCTGCTTCTACCTCTCCGGTCGGTTCAGGCAGCGCTTTACGGTCAATTTTGCCGTTCGGCGTGAGCGGAAGCTTATCAAGAGACACCAGCCGGGCCGGGACCATATGGGCCGGCAGCTCTTGCTTCAATTGGGACAGCAGATCGCTCAGCTGCAAGGAAGCATCCGCCGCCACGTAGCCGCACAAATACTTTTGCCCCTGCTCATCCGTACGGTCGGTCACCACAGCCTGCTTGACGCCCGGGAAACGCAGCAGGGCCGTTTCAATTTCGCCGAGTTCGATCCGGAACCCGCGAATTTTCACCTGATAGTCGATCCGGCCGATGAAGTCGACGTTGCCGTCTTTCAGCCAGCGGGCCAAATCGCCTGTCCGGTACAGACGTTCGCCCGGCACAAACGGGCTGTCCGCAAACTTCTCGGCGGTTAGGTCCGGACGGTTCCAGTACCCGCGCGCCACCCCGGCGCCGCCGATGACAAGCTCGCCCGGAACCCCTACAGGAACCGGCTTTAACGCGGCATCGACAATGTAAAACCGGGCGTTCAGCCAAGCTTTGCCGATCGGCACATGACCCGACGGCGGCAGCTTATCCAGCGGCTCACCGTAAAAGCTGCTGTCAATGGCCGCTTCGGTAACGCCATAGCTGTTGATGATGCGGAATTGTCCGCCGAATCTTTCCTGCAGCAATCGGTAATCGGTGACACTGCAAGCATCCGAGCTGGTAATCAGCAACTGCATGGAGCTAACGTCCAGCCCTTCTTCATAAATATGCTGCATGAACGGCAGGATGAGCGCAGGCGTCGATTCGAATACCGTAATGTTTTGGTCCCGAATCCAGCCGTACAAGAGGTTCGGATCAATCCGGTCATCCTTCGGCACAATCACCATCGTGCCTCCGTTATACAGCGTCCGCGCGATGTCTCCGACGAACACGTCAAACGAGAAGCTGGCCAGCTGCAGCAGCCGCACCGGAAACTGATCCAACCGGTACTCGCGACGGTACGCATCCGCCGTATTCACGAGACTACCGTGCTCGATCATGACGCCTTTCGGGCGTCCCGTCGTACCCGAGGTGTAAATCACATAAGCCAAGTCTTGCAGGGCGCTGCCGGCAGATTCAAATTCCACGGCTAAGGCATCCCCGTTATAAATCTGTTCATCGTCCATGGCATAGACAGCTTGAAGCTTCAGCCGGTCATCGGCCAACCAACCTCCGGCCCGCTCCAACAGATGACGCTGCGTAAGCAGCACCGATGCATCGCTATCGCTGAGCATGTACTCAATCCGCTCCGCCGGATAATCGGGGTCCAGCGGTACATAGGCTCCGCCGGCTTTCCAAACGGCGAGCACCCCGACCAGCAGTTCCACCGAACGCTCCGCCCAGATCCCCGTAATCGTCTCCCTTCCCACGCCCTGTTCGCGAAGGAGAGAAGCCAGCCGCTCGGCGCGTTCGTTCAATTCGCCGTAGGTCAGCTGTTTGTCCATGTAGACGACTGCCGGATGATCCGGAATTTCCCGGGCAAACTTTTCAACATACCGATGAAACGCTTCTCCCTCGCTCAGCCCTGCCACCGGCGGGTTAAAAACGTTGAGAATGCGGTGTCTCTCCTCATCGCTCAGCAGAGAAATCTCGCGTACCGGCAGTTCGGGAGTCTGAAGAAACTGGTCCAGAACGGTTACATACTGTTCCATAATCCGATCAATCTCGGCCGTCTCGAACAGGCCGGTACGATAGGAAGCATGGAGAATTACATGGCCTTCATTCAGCATATGGTCGAAGCGCAGCAGCAAATCGTCCATCTCGTGCCTAGCGAAGTGAGCCTCCAGGCGTACCTTGATTTCTTCGTACTCCACGATTTTCAAAGGCAGATATTCCAGAGACGTGCGGAACAGCCCCGAAAGATCGTTGCGGCCGTGTTGTTCGCGTAAATCCTGGATCAATTGGTTATAAGGGTATTTCTGATACCTCAGATCCGCCGTATTTTCCTTGGAAACCGTTTGGATCAAGGAAAGCACGTGCCTGTCTGGATTCAGACGAATCCGCGTAGCCACGGTGCTGACGAACATGCCGATCGTTTCTTTTTCCTTCTTGCTGGTGCGATTGGCGAAAACCGTGCCGACCGGAACATCGGTGCTGTCGGTCAGCTTGTACAATAAGGCGTACATGGCGGACAGAAATAACGTATATAAGCTGACCTGATATTGTTCGCTAAAGGCCAGAATGCGTTCATACCGGGAACCGTCCAAAGTGATGGCCAGTTTATTGGATTCGCTGCCGATCGAGAATGGCGGATACGATTTAATGCCGGTCGTTTCAGGCAAAGTGTTGTACTTCGTCAGCCAGTATTCCTTGCCTTTTTGATAACGCTGCGATTGCTCATATTCACGCTCCGCGGAAATATAATCCAGATAGGAAGGGGCCTGGTAACTGCTGGAGATGCCTTTGCGCAGTTCCAGGTATTTTTCCATCACCGCATGCAGCAAAGCATTGACGGACAAGCCGTCGGCGATAATATGATTTACCGTCAAATTGAGCCATACTTGGCCGTTCGCAAAATGGATAATCGTAAATTGGTAGAGGTGTTCGTCGAACACGCTGGCCGGTTTTTCGCTTACTTCTTTCACCCAAGCATAGAATTGTTCGGTTGTGCCTATTTCGAGGCGGCTTATCCTAGCTTGGACATTCTCCGGCTCTTCGAACCACTGCGTTGGATTTTGCAAATCCCCGCTAATGCGGATTCGGAAAACGTCATAGGTTTTGACGATCTCTGCCGCCGCTTGCTCCAGAAGCTGTGTGTTGATCTCGCCCGTAATCTGGTAGGTCGCGGAAAGCATCGTGATGGACGTTCCCGGATTCATAATTTCCATGAACCATATTCGGCGCTGGGCTTGCGTTAATCCATATTGCTCGTTGGTATTCTCTCTCACATCGACACACTCCCGGTTTAGAGATTCTTTATAGATAGGCTTTGTACCTAGATGTCACTTAGTCACTCTTAGAAGAACCGCGCAGGCCATTCCCGGAACGGCTCCTTCGGACTCTTCCTCCTTTTTCGTGTCTACGTTTTCTGGTAACTACCGGTTATAAAGTCATACCTTGGATTACTAAAAGACTCTGTCGCATTCGCAAGCAGGAAGCCGCCCGCCGTAAAGCGGGTCTAGCCGTACAGCCGGGCGTAATAACCCCCGAGCGCCAGCAGGTCCTGATGGCGGCCCCGCTCGACGACCGTCCCTTGGTTCATGACGGTAATCAAATCCGCATGTTCCACGGTGCTGAGACGGTGGGCGATCAGAATGGTGGTGCGCCCCTTCATCAATACGTTCAGGGCCTGCTGTACCCAATGCTGGGATTCATTATCCAGCGCGGAAGTCGCTTCGTCCAGCAGCAGAATCGGGGCGTTTTTGAGAATCGCCCGGGCGATCGCAATTCGCTGCCTTTGTCCGCCCGACAACGACGCTCCTCTCTCTCCCACCGGCGTTTTATACTGTTCAGGAAGTTCCTGAATGAAATGGTGAGCGTACGCCGCTTTGGCCGCTTCGATCACTTCTTCATCCGTTGCATCCGGGTTGCCGTAGCGGATGTTTTCCTCAATCGTGCCGGTAAACAAGAACGGCTCCTGCGGAACGTATGCAATCTGCCTGCGGATTTCGTCCAGCGTGTAATGGCCGAACGGTTTGCCTTGGAGCAGGATTTCTCCGCTGTCCACAGGATAAAAGCCGAGCAGCAGCTTGATCAGCGTACTTTTGCCGCTGCCGCTGGCCCCCACGATAGCGGCGACCTGGCCGGGAAACACCTGCATGGACATGTCGACAAGCACCTTTTTATCCGCCTGATAGGAAAATTCCACATCGCGAAACTCCACCGCAGCCTCCGACACGAGCTCGCTGTGAGGAGATCCCAAACTCTCCGGTTCCTCTTCCTCTCTTAGTACCTCTTGAATCCGGTGAGCGCCTGCGAGCGAATTTTGGGTCATCGACAGAACCATCCCCAAGTTCAACAAGGCGTGCGTCAGATTCACTTGCAGAACCGCCAGGGCGGCAACGCTTCCCATTCCCATCAGTCCGTAGGCATAAAGAAGACTGCCGATGACGATAATGCCGCAGAACGTGACGTAACTGATAAAATGGTTCACCGCAGCCTGCATGCCATTCTTCTGCGCGGTTTGCCGAAGCGTCTGCGTCATTTGTTCGTTCAACGCCTCATACTGGCCGTAAATCGTGCGGATGCGGAACAGCTTCACCAATTGAATGCCGCCCATAAAATCTTTGAATTTTTCGGTCATTTTACCAAACGTTTGCAAGCCTTGTTCGGACAAGGCGCGAATATCCCGCGCAAATTTCAGGCTGACCACGGAGGACAGCAGCAGAATGACGAAGGATACGCCGGCAAACCGCCAATCGATCAACACCATAGAGACAATGGAGCCGATGCAAAAGACAACCTGAAGCAGCAAAACGAAGTAAACCTGCGAGAATGTAAACTCAACGGTCGTTACGTCGTTGTTCACCCGTGACAGCAAGTCCCCATGGTGGGTCTGCTCCAGGAATCTCGGCCGCACCCGGCACAGCTTGTCATAAAGACGTTCGCGGATATTCAGCACAGTCAGCTCGACACTGCGCTGGTATAAGTAAATGAACCAGGGAGAAATTATATTTTCCAGGAACAGGGCCGCGCCCAAAATAATAAAGGCTTCGACCATCAGGGACGTATCTCGGGACACGGCGAAATCAACCAAGTTATGTACGACCAAACTGAAGGCGATCAGGAACAATGTCTGGGTGAGCGCCGTCACGGCCAGGCCAATGGCGTACTGGGTTTTGCGCTTGCGGTTCATAAACATCAGCAAGTAGCCGAGTTCTTTCACTTGCGAGAGCCATCCGCCCTTTTTCATGTGTACGCCACCTCCCTGCGTTCGGCAGACTCGGTAAATTCCTGGTAGTACGACTGGGCGTACAGTCCCTTCATCTCCAGCAATTGTTCATGAGGGCCCTTTTCAACAATATTCCCTTGTTCCATGACCCAAATTTCGTCGGCGTTTTGTACTGTAGAAAGCCGGTGGGCAATAACCATGGTCGTTCTCTGCTTCATCAATACGCCCAGCGCTTCCTGAACCGCGCTTTCCGACTCCGGATCAAGAGCCGACGTTGGCTCGTCCAGCAGCAGAACGGGAGCATCCTTCAGAAAAGCCCGGGCCATTGCAATGCGCTGGCGCTGCCCACCGGACAAGAAGCCTCCGCGCTCTCCGACATACGTCTGGTAGCCGCCCTCAAGCTGCATAATGAAGGAATGCGCCTGAGCAGCTTTAGCGGCTTCGATAATCTCTTCCATCGACGCTACTTCCCGCCCGTAACCGATATTTTCGGCGATCGTGCCGCTAAACAAATATGAATCCTGGGTTACCACGGAAAAATGTGACCGAAGCTGCTCCGGATCGGCGCCGTGGATCAGGCTGCCGAACACGCGGATCTCGCCCTGATCCTCCGGAAGCGGATAAAAGCCGCATACAAGCTTAAACACCGTACTCTTCCCTCCGCCGCTCGCTCCGACAAGCGCGATCGTCTTCCCTTCCGGCACCGAGAAGCTAACATTCCGCAGGATCGGGGAGCTCTCCTCATACCCGAAGGTTACGTTCTGAAACTCGATGGGGGCGGCGCTCGCTTTCGGAAGCGAACGGCCATTTTCCGTTTCGGTCGGCTGCTCGACGATTTCGGAGACCCTTCTCAGGGCACCGGTCATTTCGAACGTCCGTGTGATGAGCTCGGGAATATGCTCCAGCGGCTCCAGACACAGATTCAGCAAGTACAGGAAGGCGATCAGCTCTCCCGCGCCTAGCTGCCCTTTGTAGATCAAATAGCTTCCGTAACTGACGGCGAAAATGATCGGGCTAATCATCAGCGTGGAAAGCAGCGGGTTGACCCAGGCTTCCCGTTTTTTCACGGCCAGCTTTTTTTGAGCCGTCAATTGCAGCAGCACTTGGTAGGAGCGAGATAGCATGCCGGATAGCAGATAGCTTTTTACAATAGGCATACCCCCAAGCGTATCCTGGAGGTTGACGTTCATTCGGCCCATGTTCGCCTGGACTTCCTCCGTCAACCGCTCCAACTGCTTGCCGATCCATTGGGAAACCAGCAGCGCTACGGGAAATAACAGCAGGCTGTACAGCATCAGCTCCCATTGGAGGTAGATCAAATAAGCGAAACAGCCGATGAACAATAGCGGATGATAAAACCACTGGGCGAGGTCCCGAATCATAAACTGCTGGATGAGCTGCAGGTCGTTGTTGATCCGCGACAACACGTCGCCGGAGTGCTGCTTTTCCAAATAGGAGATCGGGAGTTTGCCGATATGACGCATGACATGGTTGCGGATATCCTGCACCGCAGAGGCGCTGCTTCGCTCCACGCCGAAGCTCATGAAAAACTTCGCCGGCACACCGATCAAGATGACCACAAAGACCGTGTACACGATTTGCAGAACGATTGGCCCCGCCCCCTTCTCGGCCTGGGTGGTCAGCTGCTCGATCAAACTTCCCGTCCATATCTCAATAACGGCGGCTGCAATCGCGGACAAGGTACCGACGATCATCCAGCCTTTGTGACGGCTTACATAGGACATCAGCCAGCGGAACGCTTTCCAGGCGGCGTAAGCGGTTTGGCGCTTGGAAGGCGCCGCTGTGCCTTGTTCTTGAACAGACGGCTGCCGGTCAGCTTCCATGCAGTACCCCGGCCTCCGCTTCGATCTGCCGCTTGACTTGCTCTAAGATGTCCCGGATGACAACGGCCGTTTCGTCCACGCGCGCGAGTTCCAGCAATTCCTCGTGCGCGCCCTCCAGCCGGTAATCGGCGTAAGCTTGCGTCGTTGCCCCCCGCCAGGACGGCAATTGGTGCTCCAGGCGGAACGCTTCGCTGTCCTTCGCAATCAGTTCGTAAATCCGGGCCGGGATCGTGCCGGAATTAATAAGCTGCGCTTCGTACGCCAAGGTCGCTTTGACCTTCCGATGAACCCGCTCCCGCACGAGCGGGTTGCTCATTAATTCCTTCTCTTCTTCGTCGAAATCAGCAAGCATTTCTTCAAGCTCTTTCTCCGACGTTTCGGAAGGCGTCAGCGCGTCCTTAATCCACGAGTCCACCATGAGCACGTCCGTTACGGAATACCCTCTTTTCTCCATCGTTTTGGCTACCTCGAACGTCAGGTTGCCTCCGAAGCAGTAGCCGAGCAGCACGTAAGGTCCTTCCGGCTGGATGCGGACGATCTCGTCCACATAACGGTTCAGCATGGCCTTGTAATCGACGGCATCGTCGATAAAATCAATGCCGTAGAGCACGAACCGGCCGTCGAGCCTGCTTGCGAGCTCTCGATAACCGATGCCGAAGCCGCTGCCCGGAGGGAAGCAGAACACGTTCAGATCTCCTGCTTTATTCAGCTTAATGAAGGAGTCTCCTCCTTTATCCAGGCCGAGATCCCCCTCTCCGAAAGCCATGGCTTCAACTGTTACATTATGGAATTGGCGGTTCAGCGGTATCTCAAATCCCGTTTCATCATAAACGGCTTGAACGAGCCTCATCAGACTTAACGAATTGCCACCCAACTCAAAAAAGTTATCCTTTACGCCGACCTGCGGAACGCCAAGCGTATCCTGCCAGACGCGGGCGATCTTCATTTCAAGCAGCGTTCTCGGCGCGACATATTCCGCTCCTCCGACCGCGGCTTCCTCCGGCGCGGGCAGCGCTTTGCGGTCGATTTTCCCGTTCGGGGTCAGCGGCATCCGCGAAAGCTGCACGAGGTGCGAAGGAATCATATACCCCGGAAGCTGCTTGGCGAGCTCCTCCTTGAGTTCATGCGCCGCCAGCCTCGTTTCCGCGACGTAGTAAGCGACAAGCTGCTTTTGGCCGTTCGCGTCGTCGCAGTCGAGCACCTTGGCTTCTTGCACGGCGGCGATCTTCAGCAGTTGCGTCTCGATTTCGTCCAGCTCGATCCGGTACCCGCGGATTTTCACCTGGTGATCGATCCGGCCCAGGTATTCGATGTTGCCGTCCGGCAGCCAAGTCGCCAAGTCGCCCGAGCGGTACAGTTTCTCCCCCTCCGCAAACGGGGAATCGACGAACTTCTCCGCCGTCAGATCTGGACGGTTCAGGTATCCTCTCGCAAGCCCTTCCCCGGCCACGTACATTTCGCCCGCTACGCCGATCGGCACAGGGCGGTGGTTTTCATCCAGGACGTACACCCTCAGCGTCGGGATCGGCTTGCCGATATTGCTCTTCGCCGCCTCCATTTCGACCCACGTGATTTCCTTATACGTCACGTGAACCGTCGTCTCGGTAATGCCGTACATATTGATCAGCTTCGTCTCCGGGTACTTCGTTTTGAAGCCCTTGAGCAGCAGCGGACTGAGCGCTTCGCCCCCGAAGATGACGTTGCGAATCCGCAGATCGTACGGATGGTCCGCCAAGACCTTACGCAGCAGCTGGTAGAAGTACGTTGGCGTCTGGTTCAAAATCGTGACCTGTTCGCGGCCCAGCAGCGCCAGGAAATCGACCGGATTTTTCGCCGTGAGCGGCGGTACGATGACCAGCTTGCCTCCGTTCAGCAGCGCTCCGTACATTTCCCAGACGGAGAAATCGAAGCAGAACGAGTGGAACAGCGTCCACGTGTCGGACGGCCCGAAGTCGAACAGGTTCTTGTCGTTGAACAGGAGCCGCACGACGTTCTTATGCTCGATCAGCGTTCCTTTCGGTCTGCCGGTCGTTCCCGACGTGTAGATGACATATGCCAGGTTGCCCGGCCCGGAAATCGGCTCCAGGTTCGAAGCGTCCAGCGCATCGGCGGCGTCCGCCCCTCTGTCGCCCCAAACGAAATCGTCCAATTCGAGGCGCGTTCCTGCGAAGTCGGTCTTCTCGTGCAGATGCTTTTGAATCAGCAATAACGGCGCGCCCGAATCCTCGATCATGAAGCGGATGCGCTCCTCCGGGTAGTCGGGATCGACAGGCACGTATGCTCCGCCCGCTTTGAGAATCGCCAGAATGCCGACAACCATATCGAGCGATCGTTCGGCCAGAATCGCTACCAGCTGGTCCGCTTCTACTCCCGTCTCCCGCAGCTTCCGCGCAAGGCGGTTGGATCGCTCGTTCAGCTCGCGGTAGGTCAACTGCCCCTCGTTCATGACGGCGGCCACGTTGTCCGGGTAAAGCTCCGCCTGTTCTTCGAACAAGCCGTAAATCGTTTTCCCCCGCTCGAACCCGGTTTCGGTGTCATTAAATCGCTTCAGCAGCGTCTCCCTCTCGTCTGGGGACAGCACATCGGCTTGTCCGAGCTCCAGATCCGGCTGAAATAAAAGCACGGACAGCAGCCGAACAAGATGGTCGGCCGCCTGTTCCACAAATGCCCGCTCGTACCACTGCCCGTCAAAGCTTATTTCCAGCTCGATGGAATGGTTTTGGCGGTCGAAGCGAAAAACCGTATCGGCCGCCACCCGGTTGCCCAGCGGTTCCGGATGAATCGGTGCAAAGGATGCGACGGTGTTGATGATTGGTAGGCCGTCCCCCGTATAGTCCAGATGGAGCGGCTCCACCATTTTCCGAAAAGGCAGGTGCTGATGCTCCAGCGCCTCGCCGATGGAGGCTTTGATGCCCCCGAGCAGCGTTTTCAGCGTAGTCTGGTGGCTTACGGACGTCTTGATCACCAAGATGTCCTGCGGCGGCGGAGTCCCGTCGGGGTCTGCGCTATAAGAAGGCATGCCGACCAGCACTTGGTCCCGCCCGGTATATTTGAACAGCAGGCTTTTTACTCCTGCCAAAACAATCATGTACAAAGCCAAATCCGAACCGTTGGCGAGGCAAATGATTCTTTCCGAGAGTTCGCTCGGCAGAGTACGGTAAAGCAAGCCCGGCTCGGCCGCAGCTTCCCCGTCGGCGGATAATTTGGAGGATTGACTGTAGGGAAGGAAGCTCAGGCTGTCATCGGCGTCAAACTTGCCGCTCCAGTACCGTTCTTCCTTTTCAAACAAAGATTTCATTTGTACCTCCCCTAAAAATGAAGTGACCGCATGCCCTGGCGCAGGTCCGAAAAAGCTTGCTTTCGGCCTGCGCGTTTACGGGCTTGGACGTTGTTCGCCGTCTTCCTTGGGATGCGCGCCGCTTTCGCTTGACGGCGGAGGCGCGCTTGTAGGATTAGAACGCGAATTCGATCGTATCGACGGCACTCTTTGCGCCTGCCGCCGGTTTATGACATTCAATCCGACTTAGCTCGAGTTGTGGATTTTCCGCAATTTGAGACAGTACCCGCAGGTAATCCTCGGTCAAGGTGCGGATCATCGCTTCTTTGAACAGCTTGGTGGCGTAGAAAAGGCCCCCGCTCAGCGCCCCGTTGTTTTCATACATAAACAGCGTCAGATCGAACTTCGCTTCTTCCAAATGGTCAAGCTCGTAAGTCTTCAGGCTGACCCCTTCCAGCTCGGCGTCTCGTTCTTCGATATTTTGCAAGTCGAAAACGGCATCGAACAGCGGGAAGCGGCCCGGCTCCCGCTTCACATTCAAACGCTCCACGAGCTCCTCGAATGGATAATCCTGGTTCTCGAAAGCACCCAAAGCCGTTTCCTTCACTTCTTCCAGGTAGGACAAGAACGTTTTGTCGCCCGACGGACGATTGCGGATCGCCAGCGTATTGACAAACATCCCGATGACCGATTCCAAATCGGCGTTCGTTCTTCCCGCCACCGGGGTGCCCACGACCAAGTCCTCCTGCCCGCTGTACTTGGACAGCAGCACGGTATAAGCCGCAAGCAGCACCATGAACAGCGTGCTTTCACGCTCGGCCGCCAATTTGCGCAGCCGCGCAGAGAGAGAAGCTTCGACGTCGAACTCCAGATGCGCGCCTTCGTAGCTGCGAGCCGCAGACCGTTCGTAGTCCATCGGCAGGTCCGCCGTCGGCAGCTCGCCTTCGAAGGTTTGCAGCCAGTACGCTTCCTGCCGCCCGATCCGCTCTCGGTGGGCCTTCGACTGCTGCCAAACGGCATAATCCTTGTATTGAATGCGCAGTGGCGGCAGTTCTTCCCCGGCGTAGAAACTTGAGAACTCATCGATCACAATCGCCATCGATACGCCGTCGGACACCATATGGTGCATGTCGAAAAGGAGAATATGCAGGTTCGACTCCAGCTCGATGACCCCGGCTCGCAGCAGCGGCGGCTTGCCGAGATCAAACGGACGAACGAAGCTGCGGACGATCTGCTCGATTTGAACCGCATCTTCTTTATCCGCTTGATGATGCTCGATAGCAAAATCGACCTGCGGGTAAATCCGCTGAACCGCTTCGCCCTTCACGATTTCAAAACCGGTGCGCAACGATTCATGCCGTGTTATCAATTTCCGCAAGGCGGCTTCCAACCGGTCTAAATCAAACTCGCCTTCCACCTGCACCAGCTCCGGCATGTTGTAAAGCTGATCCGCTCCATCCAGCGTGTGCTGAATGAACAGCCGTTTCTGCGCGGAGGACAGAGGGTAGTACTCTCTCTCCTCCGCTTGAGGAATGGCCTCATGCTCCCGCCGTTCCATCCGGGCGATCGCCTCGGCCATCGCCGCAATCGTCGAGTGACGGAATACGTCGCGCAGCGGCAGGTTGACGTTTAATTCCTTAAATACCTTGCCCGCCAGCGTCGTCGCTCGCAGGGAGTGGCCGCCGATGTCAAAGAAGTTGTCGTGAACGCCAATCTCCTTCGCAAGCCCCAGCACCTCCTGCCAAATCGCCGCCAGCTTCGTTTCCAGCTCATTGCGCGGTGCGACGTACTCCGTTCCGCTTCCCGCTTCCCCTTCCGGCGCCGGCAGCGCCTTCCGGTCAATCTTTCCGTTCGGCGTCAGAGGCAGGCGCTCCAGCTCCACGAAGTACGACGGGATCATGTAGCCCGGCAGCTCCTGCGCCAGCGCGCCGCGCAGATCGTTCACTGCCAGCTCCGCTCCGGCATCCGGCGTGTAATACGCGCATAGCGCCTTCTGCCCGTTCGCGTCACTTCGAACCAGCACCACCGCTTCGCGCACGCCTTCCACCCGCAGCAGCTGCGACTCGATCTCGCCCGTCTCGATCCGGTAACCCCGGATTTTCGCCTGGTTGTCGATCCGGCCGATGAAGTCCACGTTGCCGTCTTCCATCCACCGCGCCAAGTCTCCCGTGCGGTACAGCCGCTCGCCCGCGGCGAACGGGCTGTCTACGAACTTCTCTTCCGTCAGCTCCGGACGGTTCAAGTACCCGCGCGCCACTCCGACTCCGCCGATGACCAGCTCGCCCAGCACCCCGACCGGCACCGGATTCAGATGCGCATCCACGATGTAGAATTTCGCATTCAGCCACGCTTTGCCGATCGGCACATGGCCTGTCTGCGGCAGCTTCGCCAGCTCCTCGTCGTAGAAGCTTGAGTCGATCGCCGCTTCCGTCACGCCGTATGCGTTGATGATCCGGAACAACGAGCCGAAGCGTTCCTGCAAGGTCCGGTAATCCGCCACGCTGCAGCTGTCCGAGCTCGTGATCAACAGCTCCAACCGGCTCATGTCCAATTGCTGCTCGTGCACGTACTCCAGGAACGGCACGATCAGCGCCGGCGTCGATTCGAAGATGGTGACCCGCTCCCGCTCAATCCAGTAGTGCAGACGAGACGGATCGATCCGGTCGTCCTTCGGCACAATCACCATCGTGCCTCCGTTATACAGCGTCCGGGCGATATCTCCCACGAACACGTCAAACGAGAAGCTTGCGAGCTGCAGCAGCCGCACCGGGAACTGATCCAACCGGTATTCCCGCCGGTAGCCCGCCGCCGTGTTCACCAGGCTGCGGTGCTCGATCATCACGCCCTTCGGCTTGCCCGTCGTTCCCGACGTGTAGATCACGTACGCCAGGTCCTCCGGACGGCATTCGTGCAAGTGATCATCCGCTTCCAGCGGCGCATTCGCCCGCTCGTCGCTGTACGACGCTTCATCGTCGAGGTACAGCACCGCCGCCAGCGCCAGCTCCTCTTCGCCGAGCCATGCTTCGGCACGCTCTCGCAGCGGCGTTTGCGTCAGCAGCACCTTCGCTCCGCTGTCTTCAAGCATGAACCGCACGCGGTCCGCCGGATAATCCGGGTCGAGCGGCACATACGCACCGCCCGCTTTCCAGACGGCCAGCACGGCCACCAGCAAGTCCACCGAACGCTCGGCGAGAATGCCGACGATCGTCTCCCGGCCGATGCCGCTTGCGCGCAGCGTGCCCGCCAAGCGGTTCGCCCGCTCGTTCAGCTCCGCATACGTAAGCCGGTCGTTCTCGTACACGACGGCCTCCGCTTCCGGCGTGCGCTCCGCCTGTTCCTCGAACAGCCAGTGGAACGCGGCCGCAGGAGCCGCTTCCGGCTGCGCCGGGTTAAACGCGCCGAGAATTTGTTCTTTTTCCTCTGCCGTCAGCAAGTTCAGCTCGGCGATCTTCGCATCCGGACGGCTTACGATCGTTACGAGCAGCTGCTCGTAATGTTTCGCCAGCCGTTCGATCGTCTCCCTTTTGTAGAGAGCCGTCGCATATTCGAAGCTGTAATCCAAGCCGCCGTTCTCCTCGCCCACATCCAAGCTGATATCAAACTTCGCGGTATCCAGTGCGCTCGGATAAGGAATCAGGCGAAGCCCTTCCAGCTCAAATTCCTCGTTCTCCGTATTCTGCATTGTAAACAGCGTGTCGAAGAGCGGATTGCGGCTTAAATCACGGGTGACTTGCACCTTGTCCACCAATTCTTCGAACGGATAGTTTTGATGCTCGAAGGCGTGGAGGGTCGTTTCTTTGACTTCGTTCAGGTATGACAGGAATGTCTTCTCCGAAGCCGGATAACTGCGGATAGCCAGCGTGTTTAAGAAAATCCCGATCAACGGCTGCACATCCCCATGATTCCTTCCGGCAATCGGCGTACCGACGATCACGTCTTCCTGACCTGAATATTTATGCAGAAGGACGTTATACGCCGCAAGCAGCACCATAAACAGCGTTGTGCCCGTTTCCGAGGCCAGCTGCTTCAGGCCGTCGGTTTTCGAAGCGTCGAAGAAAAACTCCAGCGTTTGGCCTTCGTAGCTCTGCACGGCCGGACGCGGATAGTCGGTCGGCATTTCCAGCACCGGAAGCTCGCCTTGGAACATGTCCAGCCAGTACGCCTCCTGACGCTGAAGCCGTTCCTTCTGCTCCTGCGAATGCTGCCAAACGGTGTAGTCTTTGTACTGAACGCGCAGAGGCTCCAATTGCTCGCCGCCGTACAAGCGGACGAATTCTTCAACAAAGATTTCCATCGAGACGCCGTCGGAAATAATATGATGCATGTCGTACATTAGAATATGGCGTTCCGGAGCCAGCTCGACAAGGCCTACCCTCAGCAGCGGAGGCTTCGCCAAGTCAAACGGACGGACGAAACGGCGAACCGTCTCTTCGGCCTCTTGCTCATCCACTCGATAGAACTCCACAGCAAAATTCACGTCATGGTATAACCGCTGCGATGCTTCGCCATCCACCATTTCGAACCCGGTGCGCAGCATTTCATGCCGCGCCACGAGCTTACGGAACGCTTCTTCGAACCTTGTCCGATCCAAAGCACCCTCCAGCAGCATCGCTTCCGGCATGTTGTAGCTAAGCTCCGCGCCTTCCAGTTGATTCAGGATAAAGAGACGTTTTTGAGCAAAAGATTGCGGGTACACCTCCCGGTCATCCGCCACCGGAATGGCAACGAATGTCTGCTCATCCAGCCGGGAAATGGCGGATGCCATGCTCTCGATCATGGAATGGCGGAACACGTCACGCAGCGGCAGATCCACGTTCAACTCTTTATGAATCTTGCTGACCAGCGTCGTCGCCCGCAGGGAGTGGCCGCCGATGTCGAAGAAGTTGTCGTGAACGCCAATCTCCTTCGCAAGCCCCAGCACCTCCTGCCAAATCGCCGCCAGCTTCGTTTCCAGCTCATTGCGCGGTGCGACGTACTCCGTTCCGCTTCCCGCTTCCCCTTCCGGCGCCGGCAGCGCCTTCCGGTCAATCTTTCCGTTCGGCGTCAGAGGCAGGCGCTCCAGCTCCACGAAGTACGACGGGATCATGTAGCCCGGCAGCTCCTGCGCCAGCGCGCCGCGCAGATCGTTCACTGCCAGCTCCGCTCCGGCATCCGGCGTGTAATACGCGCATAGCGCCTTCTGCCCGTTCGCGTCACTTCGAACCAGCACCACCGCTTCGCGCACGCCTTCCACCCGCAGCAGCTGCGACTCGATCTCGCCCGTCTCGATCCGGTAACCCCGGATTTTCGCCTGGTTGTCGATCCGGCCGATGAAGTCCACGTTCCCGTCTTCCATCCACCGCGCCAAGTCTCCCGTGCGGTACAGCCGCTCGCCCGCGGCGAACGGGCTGTCTACGAACTTCTCTTCCGTCAGCTCCGGACGGTTCAAGTACCCGCGCGCCACTCCGACTCCGCCGATGACCAGCTCGCCTAGTACCCCGACCGGCACCGGGTTCAGATGCGCGTCCACGATGTAGAATTTCGCATTCAGCCACGCTTTGCCGATCGGCACATGGCCTGTCTGCGGCAGCTTCGCCAGCTCCTCGTCGTAGAAGCTTGAGTCGATCGCCGCTTCCGTCACGCCGTATGCGTTGATGATCCGGAACAACGAGCCGAAGCGTTCCTGCAAGGTCCGGTAATCCGCCACGCTGCAGCTGTCCGAGCTCGTGATCAACAGCTCCATCCAGCTCATATCCAGCCGCTGCTCGTGCACGTACTCCAGGAACGGCACGATCAGCGCCGGCGTCGATTCGAAGATGGTGACCCGCTCCCGCTCAATCCAGTAGTGCAGACGAGACGGATCGATCCGATCGTCCTTCGGCACAATCACCATCGTGCCTCCGTTGTACAGCGTCCGCGCGATATCTCCCACGAACACGTCAAACGAGAAGCTTGCGAGCTGCAGCAGCCGCACCGGGAACTGATCCAACCGGTATTCCCGCCGGTAGCCCGCCGCCGTGTTCACCAGGCTGCGGTGCTCGATCATCACGCCCTTCGGCTTGCCCGTCGTTCCCGACGTATAGATCACGTACGCCAGGTCCTCCGGACGGGCTTCATGGAAGCTGTCGGTGCCAACATTCTGATGGCTCTCATCGCCGTCGTCCACAGCATCCGTCAGCTTGCCGGAGACCATGCCGGAGACAATCGGCGCATTCGCCCGCTCCTCGCTGTACGACGCTTCGTCGTCCAGGTACAGCACCGCCGCCAGCGCCAGCTCCTCTTCGCCGAGCCAGGCTTCGGCACGCTCTCGCAGCGGCGTTTGCGTCAGCAGTACCTTCGCTCCGCTGTCTTCAAGCATGAACCGCACGCGGTCCGCCGGATAATCCGGATCGAGCGGCACATACGCCCCGCCCGCTTTCCAGACGGCCAGCACAGCCACCAGCAAGTTCACCGAACGCTCGGCGAGAATGCCGACGATCGTCTCCCGGCCGATGCCGCTTGCGCGCAGCGTGGCCGCCAAGCGGTTCGCCCGCTCGTTCAGCTCCGCATACGTCAGCCGCTCGTTCTCGTACACGACGGCCGCCTCTTCCGGCGTGCGCTCCGCCTGTTCCTCGAACAGCCGGTGGAACGCTGCCACAGGAGCCGCTTCCGGCTGCGCCGGGTTAAACGCGCCGAGAATTTGCTCTTTTTCCTCTGCCGTCAACAAGTTCAGCTCGGCAATCTTCGCATCCGGACAGCTTACGATCGCCGCAAGCAAATGTCCGAAATGAGTCGACAGCCGCCGGATCGTGCTTTCTTTATAAAGAGCCGTTGCGAATTCAAAGCTGCACTCCAGGCCGCCGTTTTCTTCCGTAACATCCACACTCAGGTCGAACTTGGCCGTGCCGTATTCGCTAGGGTACGGGGACAATTTCAGCCCTTCCAGCTCAAACTCTTTATCCTCCAAGTTTTGTAGGGAGAACATCGTGTCAAACAGCGGGTTGCGGCTCAAATCCCGGCTGACCTGCACTTTATCAACGAGCTCTTCGAACGGATAATTCTGATGCTCGTAAGCGCCTAAGGTCGTTTCTTTCACTTCTTCCAGATACGACAGGAAGCTCTTCTCCGAAGCCGGATAATTGCGGAGCGCCAGCGTATTGACGAACATTCCGATCAAAGGCTGCGTGTCTCCGTGCGTTCTGCCCGCAATCGACGTTCCGACGATCAAATCGTCCTGACCTGTGTATTTATGCAAAAGCACGGTATATGCCGCAAGTAGCACCATATACAGCGTCGTTCCTCTTTGAGCGGCCAGCTGCTTCAAGCCTTCGTTCGTTGCCTCGTCCACGAAGGACGTCAGCGTTTGTCCCTCAAAGCTCTGCACGGCAGGACGCGGATAGTCCGTCGGCATTTCCAGAACCGGCAGCTCGCCCCGGTAACGGTCCAGCCAGTAAGCTTCCTCGCGTTTCAACTGCACTTTTTGCTCGTCAGACTGCTGCCATACCGCATAGTCCTTGTATTGAATGTGCAAAGGCTCTAATGACTCGCCGCCGTACAGACGAACGAGTTCCTCGACTAACACGTCCATCGAAACCCCGTCGGAGACGATATGGTGCATGTCGAACATCAGCAAATAACGTTCGGCTGCCAGCTCTACGAGCTCCGCCCGCAGCAGCGGAGGCTTCGCCAAGTCGAAAGGCCGGATGAAGTCCTGCACGACTTCAGGCGCTTCTTCCTCGCTCGTATGACGGTACTCGACGGCAAAGTCGACGCTCTCGTAAATGCGCTGTATTGCTTCGCCTTGTACGATCTCAAAGCCGGTTCGCAGTGTTTCGTGCCGTGCGATCAGTTCGCGGAAAGCCTTCTCCAGCAGGCTCCGGTCAATCGATCCTTCCAGCAGCAGCACGCCCGGCATGTTGTAGCTCTGATCGGCCCCTTCCAGCTGATTCAGGATAAACAGCCGCTTCTGAGCTGAGGAAAGCGGATAATATGCTCTTGCGCCTGCCAGCGGAATCGACGAGAACGACTGCTCTCCGATCCGGGAGATGGCAAGAGCCATCTCTTCGATCGTCGAGTAGCGGAATACGTCGCGCAGAGGCAGCTCGACGTTCATTTCCTTCTGAATCTTGCTGACAAGGTTCGTCGCCCGCAAGGAGTGGCCTCCGAGCTCGAAGAAATTGTCTAGGACTCCAATGCCGGAGTAGCCCAGCACTTCCTCCCAGATCTTCACAAGCTGGGACTCCGTCCGGTTACGCGGCGCTACGTATTCGACGCCCGTTTGTATGCCGCCTTGCGGCTCCGGCAGCGCTTTGCGGTCCACTTTGCCGTTGGTCGTCAGCGGCATGCGCTCCAACTGCACGAAGTACGACGGGATCATGTACCCCGGCATTCCCTGGGCCAGCGAGGTTCTCATTTCGCTGACCGTCAGCGTTCGGTCCGCCACAAAGTAGGCGACAAGCGCCTTCTCGCCCCCGCCGTCCTGACGGGCGAGCACCACCGCTTCTTCCACGCCCTCGACGTTCAGCAGCTGCGTCTCGATTTCGTCCAGCTCGATCCGGTACCCGCGGATTTTGACCTGGTGGTCGATCCGGCCCAGGTATTCGATGTTGCCGTCCGGTAGCCAAGCCGCCAAGTCGCCCGAGCGGTACAGTTTCTCCCCCTCCGCAAACGGGGAATCGACGAACTTCTCCGCCGTCAGATCCGGACGGTTCAGGTATCCTCTCGCAAGGCCTTCCCCGGCCACGTACATTTCGCCCACTACGCCGATCGGCACTGGGCGGCGGTTTTCATCCAGGACGTACACCCTCAGCGTCGGGATCGGCTTGCCGATATTGCTCTTCGCCGCCTCCATTTCGACCCATGTGATTTCCTTATACGTCACGTGAACCGTCGTCTCGGTAATGCCGTACATATTGATTAGCTTCGTCTCCGGGTACTTCGTCTTGAAGCCCTTGAGCAGCAGCGGACTCAGCGCTTCGCCCCCGAAGATGACGTTGCGAATCCGCAGATCGTACGGATGGTCCGCCAAGACCTCACGCAGCAGCTGGTAGAAGTACGTTGGCGTCTGATTCAAAATCGTGACCTGTTCGCGGCCCAGCAGCGCCAGGAAATCGGCCGGATTTTTCGCCGTGAGCGGCGGTACGATGACCAGCTTGCCTCCGTACAGCAGCGCTCCGTACATTTCCCAGACGGAGAAATCGAAGCAGAACGAGTGGAACAGCGTCCACGTGTCGGACGGCCCGAAGTCGAACAGGTTCTTGTCGTTGAACAGGAGCCGCACGACGTTCTTATGCTCGATCAGCGTTCCTTTCGGTCTGCCGGTCGTTCCCGACGTGTAGATGACATATGCCAGGTTGCCCGGCCCGGAAATCGGCTCCAGGTTCGAAGCGTCCAGCGCACCTTCGGAGTCCGCTCCTCTGTCGCCCCAAACGAAATCGTCCAATTCGAGGCGCGTTCCTACGAAGTCGGTCTTCTCGTGCAGATGCTTTTGAATCAGCAATAACGGCGCGCCCGAATCCTCGATCATGAAGCGGATGCGCTCCTCCGGGTAGTCGGGATCGACAGGCACGTAGGCTCCGCCCGCTTTGAGAATCGCCAGAATGCCAACGACCATATCGAGCGAGCGTTCGGCCAGAATCGCTACCAGCTGGTCCGCTTCTACTCCCGTCTCCCGCAGCTTCCGCGCAAGGCGGTTGGATCGCTCGTTCAGCTCGCGGTAGGTCAGCTGCCGCTCGTTCATGACGGCGGCCACGTTGTCCGGGTAAAGCTCAGCCTGTTCTTCGAACAATTGAACGAGCGTCTTCCCGCGCGGAAATTCCGTGGTGGTGTCGTTAAAACGTCCGAGAAGGTCGGCCTTTTCCGCCTCCGTCACTAGTTCCAGCTCGCCCACGGTAATTTCCGGGTTATCCGTCACTTGCTCCAGCAGATGGACGAGATGCCCCTTGAGCCGCTCGATGCTGTCTTTATCGAACACTTCGGCGTTAAAGTCGAACCGAATTTCGATCTCGGCTCCCGGCACCACGGTCACGTTGAAGTTATAGTTCGTCTGCTCCTCCATCTGAACGTCAGCGATCGTCAGGTCGCCGTGCTGCTGGTCGCCCGCCTGCTCCATCTGCTCGTCCACCGGATAGTTCTCGAAAGCGATGATATGGTTGATCAGGTTCTGCTTTTGCATGCTGCGGGCTTGAATTTCATACAACGGATAGTAATCATATCGCCCGGACTCCAGCGCACGCTCTTGGAGCTTCGCCATCATATCGGCGAACACGGTGTCGGCTTCGCTCGTGACGCGGACCGGCACCGTATTGATGAACAGCCCGATCATGGACTCGATGCCCGGGATTTCCACCGGTCTTCCGGCCACGACGCTGCCGAATACGGCATCGTTTGTTCCGTTATATTTTTGCAGCATCACGCCCCAAGCGGCTTGCAACAGCGTATTGACCGTAACCAGGCGCTCTTTCGCCACCCGATCCATCCGCTCGCTCAACTCCTTGCCCAGCTCGGTTGTGACGTGATCAGCCGTAAATCTGCCGTTCAGCGCCGGTTCCTTTTGTTCCGGGAGTACAGTTTGCCCTTCATAACCTGACAGGAATGCCGTCCAATAGCCGGATGCCGCCTGATCGTCCTGTTTCTCCAACCATTCGATATAGGCGCCATAATCCGATCCCTTATCTCCCGCTGGCTGCTTGCCGGATGCCAAGGTCGAGTACGTCTCAAACAGCTCCTGCGTCAGCTGCGCCAGGCACCAGCCGTCCATCAAAATATGCTGGAAACTCCACAGCACATGATAGCTTTGCTCTTCGGTGCGCAGGATCGTAACCCGAACGAGCGCGTCATGTTCCAGGTCGAAGCCGCGAAGCTTGTCATCCTCGGCCTTTTTATCCAAATACGCTTGTTTCTCGTCCACCTGCAAATGAAGCAGCTCTTCATATTCAAAGCCGACCGGCTTGTCGCGGTATATGATTTGCAGCGGCTCGCCCGCCGGTCCTTTCACAAAATTCGCCCGCAGCACCAGATGACGTTTCGCAAGCTCCATCCAGCTCCTCTCGAAAAGCTGGACGTCGAGCGCTCCCCGCATCGTAAACCGCGTCTGCTCGAAGTAAGCGGCAGTTTGCCGGTCAAGCGCGCTGTGGAACCACATGCCCTTCTGCATCGGCGTAAGCGAGTAAATATTTTCGATTTCCCCGAGATGGCCCGAGCGCTGGGCGATTTGCTCCAATTCCGCGATGGTCAAGCCTTTAAATTGCACGTCGCTCGGCGTCAATTCGGTGTTTTCTTTGCCTGCGCAGTGGGTAATGAGCTCTCGGAGACTTTGCTCAAGCCGCTGAGCGAAGGCTTCCATCGTTTCCTTGCGATACTGCTTCCGGCTGTAGCTGAGATCGAGCGATAAAGTGCCGTCCAGCACCATGCCGTTGATATCCAGCACAAAGCTGCGGGCCTGCCGGTCGCTGGCCGGGCTGCCGCTGGAATAAGAAGATATGCCGATCTCGTCCTGATTGACATCATCGTCGAACTGGCCGAGGTAGTTAAAATTAATTTCCGGCTCTGCGCCCCAAACAAAGCCATCCTCCGATTTGGAGAGATAGCGGCATACGCCGTACCCAAGCCCCTTGTTCGGAATGCGGCGCAAGCTTTCCTTGACCTGTTTAATCTGATAGGCCAAATCCCGGTCGGTTTCTGGCTCCAGGACGACCGGAAACTTGGTCGTAAACCAGCCGACTGTGCGCGTGATGTCGATATCCGTTCCGATCGATTCGCGTCCGTGTCCTTCGAGATTGATCCGCACCCGTTCGTGTCCCGTCCACTTGCGAACGGCTATGCCGAGCGCCGTTACCAAAATATCGTTCATTTCGGTGTTGTAGGCCCGGTGAACCCGCTTCAGCAGCAGCTCCGTTTCTTCGGGAGTCAAACGGACGAACAGCGATTCGCTGTCCTGCTGCGTCGTAACGTCCGCCTCCAGATCCTTCGGCACGGCCGGAACCGCAATTTGTTCCACGGCCTGCCAATAGGCCCGTTCCTTCGCCATCTCCGGGCTTTGCGCGTAAGCGGCTAACTGCTCGGACCAAGTGCGGTACGCATCCGTTTTCGCCGAGAAACGAATTTCCTCGCTTTTGCCGGCCTGCTCGTAACCCAGAGCGAAATCCTCCATCAAAATGCGCCAAGACACGCCGTCCACCACGGCATGATGAACCGCGAGCAGCAAATGATCGCCGTCCGCGCACCGGAACAGTCCCGCCTTCACGAGGGGCCCGTTCTCCAGATCGATGCCCGCTTGAATGTCCGTTGCCTTCGCTTCCACAGCCTGCGCGGTATTCTCCGCATCCTTGAAGTCGAACACGTCCAGCGTGAACAGCCCGCCGTCCTGAATCGCGCGGTTCCGCGCGCTAAACCCTTGTTCCGTCTTGCGGAACACCATCCGCAAGGCGTCATGATGCTCGGCCAGCTTTTGCAGCACCTGACGCACCGTCTCTTCGTCGAAGCGTTCCTTCCGGTACAGCATCACCGACTGGTTGAAATGATGCGGGTCCGCAAAGGAGCTCTCGAAAAACCAATGCTGAATCGGCGTCAGCACCGTTTCACCCATTATTTCGCCTTGATCAATGGTACGTCCGATCGGTTTCACATGCAGGCTGAGCTGTGAAATAGTCGGATATTTGAACAAATCCCGGATTTCCAGCTTGTACCCGGCTTGATGAAGCCGCGAAGATACTTGAATGGACTTGATCGAGTCTCCGCCCAGCTCGAAGAAATGATCCGTTACCCCAACGCGATCGGCGTTCAATACCGCCTGCCACACATCGGCAAGCGTCCGCTCGGCTTCATTGCGGGGAGCTACGTACGCGCCGCCGGTCAGCGCGTTTCCTTCCGGAGCGGGCAAAGCCTTCCGGTCGATTTTGTCGTTCGGCGTGAGCGGCATCTGCGGAAGCTGAACAAAATGCGCCGGAATCATGTAATTCGGCAATTTTTGCGCCAGCGCGCTTCTTAGCTCGCCGAGCGTAAGCGGGCGCCCCGCGACCAGGTAAGCGCACAGTTCTTGCCCGCTTTTGCCTTCCCGCGCGATTACGATCGTCTCCTGCACGGAGTCGATCTTCAGAAGCTGCTCTTCAATCTCGCCGATCTCGATCCGGAATCCACGGATTTTCACCTGATGGTCGATCCGGCCCAAGTACTCAATATTTCCGTCCGGCAGCCAGCGGGCGAGATCTCCCGTCCGGTAAAGGCGTTCTCCCGGCGCAAACGGATGTTCCACGAACTTCTCTGCCGTCAGCTCCGGATGGTTCAGGTAACCTCTCGCAAGCCCCACGCCTGCCACGCACAGCTCGCCGTCCACTCCCGGAGGCACAAGCTGCAGGTGGGCATCCAAAATAAAAATCCGGTGATTGGCCAGCGGGCGCCCGATCGGAATGACTCTGCCCTCCGGCTGCTCCTCATCCGCATCCCAAAGTGTCGTAACAATCGAAGCTTCGGTAGGGCCGTAAGCATTGAAATAGTGGACCTTGCGTTTCCACTGCTGCACGAATTCGGCCGATACCGCCGAGCCTCCCGTTACGAGCTTCGTTAAGCTGGGAAGGCGGTCCGGGTTCAAATAAGCACTGTACGTCGGAGGCAAAATCGCCGCCGTAATCGCATGCTCGTTCATATAACTCTCGAACAGGCGGTTGTCGAGAATCGTCTCGGCCGTCGGGATGTACAAAGCCGCGCCAAAATAGAGCGCTTTGAACACTTCCCAGCAGGACGCGTCGAACGACAGGCTGGCGAATTGAACGATCCGGTCATGCTCCGTGATGCCCAGCCTGTCCGCGAACATCAGCTTCAAGCTGACCAAACCGCGATGCTCCAGCATGACCCCTTTGGGATTGCCCGTCGTACCTGACGTATAGATGACATAAGCCAGATCGTTCGGACCGCTGGCCGGCTCCAGGTTCGAGCCATCGTCGCTGTAGGCCTGCTCGTCATCCAGCGCCACCACGGTCCCTTCGAACGGCACCTGCTGCAGCAGGTGCCGTTGAGTCAGCAGCAGCTGCGCATTCGAGTTCTCCAGAATGTAGCGGATGCGTTCTTCCGGGTATTCCGGGTCGATCGGCACGTAGGCACCGCCAGCTTTCAGAACCGCCAGAATGCCAACGACCGTCTCCAGCGATCTCCTGACCATCAAGCCTACCAGCTGATTGGGCAGCACGCCGACCGATCGCAACGTCCGCGCCAGCCGGTTCGCCCGTTCGTTCAGCTCCGCGTACGAAAGCCGCCGCCCCTCAAAGACAACCGCCGTCGCTTCGGGCACCCGCTTCGCCTGCTCCTCCACGAGCTGATGAATCGTCCGATCACGGGGATAGTCCTTCTCGGTATCGTTAAAGCTTTGCAGCAATTGAAATTTCTCGTCTTCCGACAGCATGTCCGCCCGCACGATGTCCAGCTCCAACTCGTGAAGCCCCACGGCCAGCAGGCGATTCAGATGGCCGACGACCCGAGTCATAAACTCGGAGTCATATAAGTGCTCGTTATATGACAGCGCTAGCTGTATCGTCCCGTCGGTTAAGCTGAATTCAAAGGAACAATCCGTGACCACATTTTGCCCGATTTCGTCCAGATGCAGCTCCTTAAGGGATACTAGCGTATGGATGACGGGTATACCGTCTGCATATTGCAGGTCCAGCTTCTCCGTCATTTTCAAGAACGGAATATGTTGATGCTGAATCGCTTCCGGCAAGGAAGTCCTCAGCTCGCTCAGAAGCGTTTTAAAAGTCGCACCCGCCGAAAGCGAGTTTTTCAAAATGACCGTATGATTAACGGATCGACGCGTCTCCGTCGGTTTCCGTACAACCGGCATGCCGACCAGAATGTCAGAAGCGCCTGTGTATTTATGCAAGAGTGACTGAACACCGGCGAGCAAAATCATAAAAGCGGCCAGCGGAGCGCCCTTGCTCATTTGAAGGACGCGCTGCGCCGCTTTTTCCGAAAGCGAACCGCCCACGGTTTTCATAATGGGCGCCAGGGAGCTTGGAGCTTTGCTGTAAGGCAGCGGCGTCAAGGTATAATCGTCGCTACCGAATTTTTCGTTCCAAAACAACGTTTCTTTTTCAAAAGCCATCTGGATCGTTCCCCTCTCTTCATCGGTAAAAGCAATCCGGCGGAGCATATGCCGCAGCAACGCTTCAGCCTCGCTCCCCGCCTTTTCAAACATGTGACAACAATGTCAATGGCTTTCGCCAGGTCACCGCTTCGCTTGCCCGTTTGATCGCATGCGGCAATCCTCTGCCTAGCAGCTGTCCCGCTCGGCTCCCATGCGTGAAAGACAACAAAGAGCATCGTTCTACGCAAGAGATGCAGCTGCTTCCGGCTCCTCTGCTTCAATATGCTTGCTGCGGACGAGCCGCCCGAAGACGGGCTTTGGTTTAACATTGGGTTCGGAATTAGATTTGGGGGTGGACAAGGGATGTTCCACCCATCGATGTTAGGCTTGCTGTAGGGTTCCGGCTGGCCAGCAGGAAGTCGACCGTACCTCCGTATTCGGCACCGGAGCTGCCTTTGTCGAAGCCTATGTTTAAGGGATATTGATACACTCTATGTACGATTTTAGTATTCCCCCGCCTGGTGTGGATAAGTAAAGATCTGGCTGCGGGGTAGTGAGCTTTTCCTGACGATTAGATGTGACAATGGTGCTGCATGAGGCTCAAAGAATGCTCCGTATGGCATAAACGGGACAGCCCTTGGATCGGCGGTGAATTCCATGCTGCCTGACGGTACCGCAGGCAGCATGGGGAGAAAATCTTCCAATGGGATGAAAACGTTATCTTAACATCAGGGCCGCACGACCCCCAGAAGGCACTTCCGTGCCTCTTGCCGGGGCGTCCACCTGCTTTCGTTACCAGCAAATCCTGGGTCTCCTGAGAGATCACCTGCTGCATACTGGACTTGATAATGTCGCAGCCGGCGGCCAGATGCTCCATCGAGACGGTCAGCGGAGGCATGATCTTCAGCACGCAGTCTCCTCTGCCGGCTCTTTCAATGATGAGCCCGTTCTCGAAGCTGATCTCCGTCATCCGCTTCGCCTCGGCTTCATCCTTTCTGAACCTTCTGAAGTCATGGAGCAACATATTCTCGGCAGTCATTTTCCACAATTGTCGGTCCCCGCATGCCAGCTTGCTGGGTAGCCAGTGGACTGGTCTCTCGCACACAGCTTGGATAGGTATAAAAACCATCCAATTCTATTTTCTATCATAATTGGAAAGGTAACCTAAGTAAAATTATATCAAAATTCCGAAGAATGTATAGTAAAACTTTAGTTAAATTTGGTCAAGGTGTTAATATTTTGCCTAAAAAGAGCGAATGGAGAAGAAACGCTGGGAATGGTTTGCCATCAATCGAGGAATTCGACGCGTGTCGACATTCAGGCGGGGTGCCAGCCGATTTGGGAGATCTTCCCTGTATACATTCTCTGCCGGTGCTCCGAATCCTTGCGCTTTGCGATAACTTAACATGATTACCTGACGAATTTCTGGAAGCCTGGCTGGAAACGTGACTGGATGTCTGCTGGATATTCTGCTGGAAAATCCGTTGGATACTCGGTTGGAACTGCCCGGCTGGAAGCTGGCCGTAGCGTCCGCCCGGATGGCAGCCGGCATAGTTTTGTATCCCGCCGTCTTCACTGCGCCTCTGCTAGAGTAAAGGGCAGATAAATTCTGCCCCTCCTCATCAAACCGTACGTGAGGTTTTCCCTCATACGCTTCTTGGCATACCATTTTGTGAGTCGCTGAAGGATGTACCAGTCACGTTTAGCCATCTTCCTTTGGCTGTAGGTCGTAACGTAGTAGTTACGCCAACCCTGTATTTTCGGGTTTAAGTATTCCAAATGTTCTTGGAATGATTTGTGACGCATATTCGCAGGGGCTAGTCGTTCCTTCACGACTTCCCTAATTCGTTCCTCTGCCTTACGGCACAGCCATTGTTGGGTCGTATAATATACTTGGCTTTCGGAAGTTTCGGCCTTCGTCTTTCGGTGATGCATGCCTAGGAAGTCGAAGCCTTCTTCTCCTGTCCATAGTCCGACGATTCGCGTTTTTGTCGGGTGTAACGTTAACTCCAGACGTTCCATTATCGTTCGAATGATCTCGTATGCCCGATCCGCATCCTTCTTGGGGATAAATTGGCGCTTTACGGGTTTCCCATCCCCTGGCCTTTACCTTGTTTTATCCATTTTTCTATCGTGGTGGGAATCGGATATGCTTGAGCCATAATGCCCCTCCATTCACCTCGTAGTTTCTTAATGCAAAAAAAGCCCCATTGTAAAAACAAGGTGCCTGACTTTAAGATGTGTGATATATAATTTTTCAAGAGAGATTTCAGTACTAGGCTAGCTTCTTAATAAACTAACTTTCGACAAAAAAGCGTAAATTATAAAGGATGTATATTTAGTGAGATTATACCATGAATTGTGCTTTAAGGAATAAAAAAATAGGTCTTACCATCATAAATATCTTGGTTATCGAGGTTGATATACAATCGCTCAGCACGTAATTTTCACATCTTTGGTCTCCGTCGGATTATCTTAGGTTGCTTTCTTTTATTCTCCAATCCCTTTGAAAAATAACACTGCTACAGATAGTGTCGTCTTAGAGGAATCTTAAATTGGGTTGCTTTTTATGAAAAAATTTATGCATCCATTCGTCTTTCTCCAGCTTGGTCAGTATATACTTAGTCGTTATATTTTTTAACTGACGAAACCGATTAATCTCAGATTTTTTAAAGAAACCTTTTGCAGCATACTCCATCAATAACTCGTAATTAATACGCCCAGCACAAACTAAAGAATCCTCACTTAATTGACCAAGTGCATCTTTGACATTAAGCTGCGGACTTGGGATCACTACATTCAAGCTTCCAAAAGGAAGCTCTATTCTTTGAATTTCCTCTTTGACCCCCCCGACTCATGGCTTCGCATGAGCTGTAGAAGGATATACGAGTGTACGCATATACTCCAAGGAGTCACTAATATTCAAACCAGGACTCGTAACGAACATCTTATAGACGTCGGTGTGCCCATGTCATCAATTACATCTTGGATGGAAGATCCTATCGTAAATGGAGCGGTCCCCTTCTTCTTGAGCCAATAGATACTTTCAAATTATGGTTGATATTATTCCACCCAATGATATGATCATTAGAGTCCAATTCCACATTTGATTCCCATAAGTCCATGAGTTTCCGATGATCGATATCGAAGTTCCCATAACATCAATCACTTTTTGCTTCGGAGACCCTATAGTAAAAAATTAGGACTTTCTTCTTCCAGATTTATATGGATAGCCGTGTGTCCATCTCAATTGGATGGATCATATGTCTAATGTGAACTTAAAACATAACTACTGAAGGCTTTGCAATAATGAGTCCCCTTCACGGCTCCGCGAAGGTTCATTTATCTCTATACCGCTTTAACTTCAAATCAACAATTCCCTCTATTTCCTGTTTATCGCCCAGGTCTAACTTTCGAAATCCTGAGATTAATTTTGATTCAAGATCATCTAACTTAACTTGAAATAATCCACTATAAAAAGTTGCCGCCTCATCAAGTAACAACCAATCTAAATCAATTTCGAAATTTAGTTTAAGGCAATTACGGTTTCTAAGGATGGTTTGTATTTATCTTTTTCCAATTCACTTAATGTACCCTGAGAAATACCAATAGTAGATGAAAAGTCAGTTTGATTAAGCTTATTTAATTTTCTTATACTCTTTATCTTTTCACCCAAAGTCTTCATTGCTCCACCTACCATCCATAAAAATGAAATACATACTTAATTTATAATAGTTATATATATTATATATTCATTTGTATTTTAGATAAAAAAACATTTTTTTCATCGCGACAATAAGCTCTTGATTTCTCATACTGTTTTTAACAGAAACTTGGATTTCTCCTGCTTCAATTACTTAAGATACCAATACAGGAAAGGGTTCAAAGCCCTTTGATTTGTCATGCAACTATACTCGCTCTGATTGAGCCAAAGCAGTCGCCTCCTGAATTTAATAAAAAAAGCCCGATGATACTTGCTCATCGGACTTTTGTTAAATACTTACTAAGAAGAGATATTATTGTTATTTTTCATTAATATTTAGTACACAACTTTATTGTTTAGTACACAACTTTATTGTCCGAAGACAAATTAGTGTCTATATACAATAAAGTTGAGTTCTCAAATCATATTTAAAGCTTCTCCTTCAATTAAAAAAGTCATTTTATAATTATCCGTTATTACTTAGCCCCTCATCGGATTTTAATTTCAAAAAGTTGGCCACTGAATCAGAGAAATAAATCATATAAATAATGTAGATAAGGGGATTAATCAACGCCTCTTTTCCCCAGAGCGAAGGAAGCACAATATCCTGATCTGACAGCCCAATTTGCGACAACATTTCTTCGCCAAAGCGACTGAGAAATTTTGAATACATTGTTGTTGTATAAAAAGAGTGGGTTTGTTCAACTTTATCTCTATTTAAAAAATAAAACATGTTCTTTCGGATTTTAGTAAAGCGAATGGCTCTTTGCATGTGAAGTAGGAGCCAGTTATTGTGGGCAATGGTAAACAAGTCGTTATTAATATTTGAATGAGTACAATGAAGGGATTGAAAAAACTCGCGCAAATGTTCAATCCTGGTATGTTAAACGTAGCAAGAGGGATGACATAGCTTGGAGACAATTTGTGATTTACCAGCCCCCACATATAGCTTGATTGCGCGCATAAAAACAACCTTCTCCCCACTTTTCAGGTGCCTTGTTCAAGCGCATATCTTGTAAGCTGGACACGATTTTGAAGATACAACTTTTGCAATATAATTTTCAAATGGTTTTTAACCATAGTATAACGAGGTTCCATTTATTTGAATGCAGGCATTCAATGATACTCTTCTCTTATACTTAACCTTGCATAATACTATCAGGAAGAGTATCTCGCTTGATATGAGGATCGTAATTGGCGACCACAAGAATATCCATATGCCGCGCAGTGCGCAGTAACTTTTGGATAATTGTTCCTTCCCGTAAACGTTTCCATATGGGGCTGTCACTCTGACCAATAATGAGTTGGGTAGTATGATATTCATTAGCTCTGGCAAGAAGAACATCTGCAAGCTTATCAGAATGCCCAAGTGGCACAACTTCAAAATGCCCGCCTAGACGCACTACCAGGCTTTCGAGTTTCTCTTTTTTCATCAATTCCTCTTCATTCATCGTATCCGTTGGGTGTACATATGTGACAATCCATTGTACCTTTAGTCGGAATGCAATTCTAAATCCCCGCCGGATTAACCTTTCTGCATTGGAACTCAGCTTGACGCATACGAAAATGACCTCCCGCTTATTCCAGGGTCCACGTAAGGAACTTTTGCGCTCCCATGCTTCCAGACGTTCATCCACATCGTCCGCAATTTCCCGAAGCGCCAGCTCCCTTAAAGCAATTAAATTTCCAATTTTAAAAAAGTTCCCCAGAGTCTGATCTATCTTCTCCCGGGCATATATCTTTCCTTCCTTCATACGGGCTTGTAGAGCCTGCGGTGCCACATCGATCAGCTCGACCTCGTCAGCAAGGCGAAGAATGGAATCCGGGACGGTTTCCCTGAAACGCACCCCTGTAATTTGCTCCACTGCATCATTTAAGCTCTCTAAATGCTGAACGTTAACGGTAGAAATGACAGAAATCCCAGCATTCAAAATTTCCAATACATCTTCATATCGCTTTTTGTTTTTGCTACTGGGAACGTTGGTGTGAGCCAACTCGTCGACAAGTACCAGTTCAGGATTCCGCCGGATGATTGCCCCAGTATCCATTTCTACAAGTTCTGTGCCTGAATATTTGATTTTTGTGCGCTCGATTAATGGCAGTTCTGCAACCTGCTGGATGGTTTCTTTTCGCCCATGCGTTTCCAGCAAACCAATTACAACATCAATGCCCTTTTTAAGAAGATGATTGCCCTCTTGCAGCATAGTGTAGGTTTTGCCAACTCCAGGAGCCGCACCAATAAAGACCTTGAATCTTCCCCTTTTGATTCGTCCAATTTTCTCATCCACTTCCCGTGAATTTAAGCGGTGATATAACGGGTTTTTCTTCGGATTGGTCATTTTGGCTGGCAGAATTCGCTCTCCATGGTGCTCCGCCCGATCAGCAACGATAAAGATATCCATATTTTTGGATTTTTTTAGAATGTCATTGATGACGGAGCCTTGCCAGAAATAATGTCCCGGTTGCAGTATAACGAGCTTTCGAGCATCTTGGTGCATCTTCTTTCAATTGTTCTAGAGTTAAAGCTGCGCAAGCAGTCTTCGGCATATTTAAATAAATCAACAAAGCTTATGACTGAGACAAAATTCCTTTTACAAACAATGAGACACTGTGCTTGTAGAACTCTTCCTCGGTGACGAGTTGGGACTGATATTGCCGGTGAATCAGCTCGCTCATCTGAAATCCGTAGCACATCGAGAGAAAAGACATGGCGGCAAGACGCTCATCCTGTCTGGCTATAACTTTTTTCTTCTGCAAGCGTTCAAAATATTCAACCAGCAAGGAGTGCAGCTTCACCGGCGGATCGGCCAGCACTCTGTCCAATTCGGGAAGCATTCCTTTGTCGCGGATGCCAATCAAAATGATGTCCGCATTTTTATGGAAAAACAAACGGTACTGCTGGCTTACATTCAGCAGATCGACTTCCGGATTATCGGTCGCGTCCTCTTTTAACAGCTTCTCAAATTGCGGGATATCCGAATGTCTTTCAATGATGGCTTCCAATATGCCTTTCTTGCTTCCAAATTGCCGGAAAATCGTAGATTCATTGACTTTAGCTTCCGTTGCAATGGCTTTGGTGCTTACTCCCCGATAGCCCTTCTTTTTGATGAGCCGTGTCGCGGCTTCAATGATTCTGTCTGAAGTTTGCATTGTATTTCTCCTTTTGCATATGTTAAACCTATTCTACTACAAGTTTTGCATGTGCAGCAGGGTCGGGGTTCATCATTTTCATAAACGTTTATTTAAGGCAAATCGCTTCTTTTTTCCCAGCGGCTTGGTTCCGTAATCTTGACATGATCAGGCACCAATTGCGTGAGCGTGCCTAATTTATCAAATGTAATCTGGATTCGGTCAGAGGGCAACAGCCATTGTTCGGTCTCGATTGCGCAGCAATCCGGTATCGTCCCCATTCCTATAATCGTGCCCGGGAGCGGCGTGAAAACTTTGAGAACCTCCTCCATCACTTTTGCAGGGTGTGCAGAATACTCGGATGTGCTTCCCTTCCAGTGCAGTCTCTCCCCGATGCGTACATCCACATCCAGTACCAGCGGGTTGTCGATTTCATCCGGCGTAACCAGAAATGGTCCTATTCCTTTGCTGCGATCAAAATCTTTGCAGCGCGTCGGTCCGGTCAGCGCCTGGAAATCCGGCCACTGCACATCGCGGACAGTACTGTCGTTAAAAATAACATAACCTGCAATGCAATTCCCCTTCCCTGTAACAAAGGCCAGCTCCGGCTCGATATCCAGGTAGGAAGTGTACGAAGGCCAATGAATCGTATCCCCATCGCCAATTAATGCATTATGGTTACACTTGTAATAACTGAAAGTTACTTTATTCGGATCTTTCTGGAATTTTTCAGTAATATTTCGTTTAAGCTCTTCTCTTTCCGGCCCTGTATATTCTCTTTGCAGCAGATTTGCGCCAGCATTTCTCAGATGTCTTGGCGTCAGCCCAAAATCGATAAGCGCAGCCGGATTTGGAACCGGCGGCAGCAGTTTTACCGCTGCAATCGGGCAGATTTCATGTTCATTGAATTGATGCGACTGTTCGACAGCATATTGCATCAATTCCTTAGCGGCATCATAACTTGCCGGCAAATAATGAAGATAGCTGTCCATACATTCAAGACTGTCAACGAATGTTCCCTGCTTTTTCATGATTGCGGCAAAAGACACGACAAATTTCTCGTTAATTACAAGCCCAAACAAAGGTTCCTGGGATGTCTTGGTTTGAAAGGTTACTAGCTTCATGTTGCAGCGCCTCCATCTATGTAGTGTGATGTTGTTCTGTTACTATCATATAGCACAGAGAAAATGCATGCAAGTACATGCTTGCATTTCTGTTTTCCATTCTCTATAATAAAGACATAGTCAGTATGCCTTACCCCAAAAACATATACGCAAAGGAGAATTTTCATGAAGTATGGACATATTATCCAAAAACCTCGTGTTAAATTTTTTGAAGTTGCAGATGGCGTCTTTGCCGGTATTTCGCCGTATCGCGGCATCAGTTGGGCCAATGCCGGGTTCATCAACAAGGGTGAAGGGCTGGTGTATGACACGTTCTTCGATTTGTTCCATGCGCGGGAAATGCGGGAGGCTTTTATGGAAGTAAGCAACGGCGGCTCTCCCGCATATGTGGTGAACTCGCACTATAACAGCGACCATGCCTGGGGAAACAAAGTGTTTGAAGATGCTTGCATTATTATGCACAAGGAAGCGTCCAGAGAGCGTCTCACCGAAAATATCGCCTGGATGGACAGCGTCATTAGAAGAGGAAAGGATTCTCCGGAATCGACTTCGGGCGAGCGGTTTTTTGCAGCGGAATTTGAAGGATTCGACCTGGAAGGCGTAGATTGGGTGCTCCCGAATATTGAGATAAAGGACGATATCAACATCCGTCTTGGAGATACGGAAGTTATGATTTACAACGTAGCTCCGGCCCACTCTGACAGTGACTTACTGCTGTGGATGCCAAAAGAAAAAGTGCTGTTCGCCGGCGATGTCGTGTTTAACGGTTGTACGGCATACAGCGAAGAGGGAACCCTCAATTGGGTTAAAGTGCTTGATCGCATTATTGATGAAATTAAACCCGAAATCGTTGTTCCAGGACATGGCGCCATCTGTGGCCTGGACTTCGTGAAGGAGCAGAGAGACTACCTCCTGAATCTGATCAGCGAGTTCAACAAGCATTACAATGGCGAAATTGATTCCTTGTCCCTGACCAAGCAAATTGATATTTCCCGCTTTCTTCATTGGATTCAGCCAGAACGCTTGTATGTTACAGTGGATATCCTATTGAAAAGCAAACGAGGGTTACCACCCCTTCCAATTTGGAACGAGGTGCCTGCTAAGCTGGAAGACATGAAAGCTTTTTTGGCCGGAAAATATGGTAATCAAATCAAGCCATGGGACCCTATGAGTGTTTGGCAAGAATAGCAATTTGAAGCTAGCCTACGAAAAACAAAAAACGGCCCTGTCGCAAACGATGCGAACAGCGGCCGTTCTTTTGAATTGTTCCACGGAAATAAAATCGGCGCTTAGAACCGATTATGAAAAAAATGGAGATGGACTTATGACTTACTAGTAGAACTCTTCTAAAACGATATAACCAAAATTTGATGTTAAGTGTATTTCTCTTCTTTAAAGGGATTCCAAGACTTTTGGCGGTAGCCACCATCACTAACCTGCCCGTTAGCTTAATGACGAATCGTCAGTCTAAGACTTTATTTTCTCAATCTATATCTTTATTTTCTTAGTCTAGAACTTTGTTTTACGGTCTAATACTTTATTTTCTTTTAACATTTTTAAGGCATCTTAATAAGAAGCTTCCGGGAAAGATTAGTACCGAACAATCTTCAGCTTTATAAAATCAATAATTTCATCTCTATCTTCTTTAGTAAGTTCTCGAAACAAAGAAATAAGTTCTAGTTCCTAGGCTTCAATTAGCTAAATTAAAAATAGGGTTCTTTGATACAGGCGTATCTCCAAAGATTAACCACTCTATATGGGAATTGAAGTTTTCTTTAATTGCTATAATTAGGGTCTATATTTATCTTGCTCTAGTTCACTCAACGTTCCTTGAGAAATTCCAATTGTATTTGCAAACTTTATTTGATTTAAGTTGTTTGTTTTTCTAATAGTTCGAATTCGTTGGCCTATTGTAGACATAATTGCCCTCCTAAGCTAAAAAGATCCCGATATAATATCATCGGGATCTTTCTTGATGTTTGTAAAATAACTAGTTCCATACTTTTTTTACTGGTTCCACAGTTTTTTTATTGGTTCCATACATTCTTTTACTGGTTCCGCACTTTTTTATCACCAGACAATTAGTTTAGCATTTTACTAAAGCTTATTCTACGGTAACACTTTTCGCCAGGTTACGTGGTTTGTCAACATCATGACCCAGTGCAAGAGAAGCGTAGTAAGCCAACAGTTGGAGAGATACAACCGAAATTGCAGCAGACAGGATTGGAAGTGTCTTTGGAATGGCAAATACCTGATCCACGGACTTCAGCAACTCAACTGCGTGCTCTTCGTACGTAATCGCAAGAACATCTGCACCACGAGCCTTAACTTCCTTAATGTTGCTCACGGTTTTCTCCAACACGGATTCCTGTGTTACCAAAGCGATAACCGGAATGCCGTCTTCAATCAATGCCAGTGTACCATGCTTCAATTCACCCGCAGCATAAGCCTCGGAATGAATGTAGGAGATTTCCTTGAGCTTCAGGGAGCCTTCCTGTACTACAGCATAGTCCTGACCGCGACCAATAAAGAACAGGTGCTTGTGGCTTGCAATTTGCTCAGCATAGGCTTTGATCGCATCTGCTTTACCCAGCATCTCTTCCACTTGCTCTGGCAGAGATTCCATAGCAGCCAGCACATGAGCTACTTGCTCACCCGTTTGTGTGCCACGCACTTGAGCGAGATACAAACCAAACAGATAGAACGCAATCAATTGTGAAGAATATGCTTTAGTGGAGGCTACGGCAATTTCCGGTCCTGCCAGTGTAACCAACACATCATCTGCATCACGGGCAATGGAGCTGCCGACTACGTTGGTAATCGCCAGTACATGAGCGCCATTTGCTTGTGCTTCACGCAGTGCTGCCAACGTGTCAGCAGTTTCACCGGATTGGCTCACTACGATCACCAATGTCTCTGGTGTTACGATAGGTGAACGATAACGATATTCGGAAGCCACATCGTTTTCTACCGGTATACGAGCCAGACTTTCAATAACTGTACGACCAATCAAACCAGCATTGTAAGCTGTACCACACGCGACAATTTGAATGTTGCGGATATTTTTAATTTGTTCTTCTGTCAGCTTCAGCTCAGGAAGAACAACTTTTTTAGTATCTTTATCGATACGGCCCAACATTGTGTCACGATAAGCCTTAGGCTGCTCGTGAATTTCTTTCAGCATAAAATGCTCATAGCCGCCTTTTTCTGCTGTTACAGCATCCCATTCGACATGAATCATTTCCCGAGAAATAAATTGGCCTTCGATTGTCATTAATTCGACAGCATCACTGGTCAAAACAGCCATTTCGCCATCGTTCAAAATAAATACATTGCGTGTATATTTCAGAATAGCCGGAATGTCGGAACCGATAAAGTTCTCGCCTTCTCCCACACCAATAACCAGCGGGCTAGCTTGACGAACAGCAACCAGCTTATTAGGCTCGTGCTCTGTCAGCACACCCAGTGCAAAAGCACCGCGCATAAAGGTAATTGCTTTTTGTACTGCTTTAACGATATCCCCTTTATATTCACGCGCAACCAGATGGGAAATAACTTCCGTGTCCGTTTCGGAAATAAAGGTATGACCTTCGCTAATCAGCTGCTCCTTCAGCTCCAGATAGTTCTCAATAATTCCGTTGTGAACTACAGAGAACTTTTGGCTCTCATCCAAATGTGGATGGGAGTTTTCATCAGAAGGCTTACCGTGCGTTGCCCAACGTGTATGTCCGATACCTGCATGGCCTACCAATGGCGTACCATCCAGTTTAGCTTCCAGATTCGCCAGACGACCTTTAGCCTTAGCTACTTGCAATCCTGAATCTGTAAACACGGCAATACCCGCAGAGTCATAACCGCGATACTCCAGCTTCTTCAATCCGTCAATCAATACCTCTTGTGTATTCTGATTACCAATATATCCTACAATGCCACACATATTCGTTATCCTCCCGATCATCATTTCACAAGACGACTCATCACAGGACTAACGTGTGCGGTAGATTGCGGAATAAAGTTCATTCATCTATGAAGTTGTCAATGATAACTATAGAATTTACAGGCATCTCTTCACGAATGTAACGAAATTCCCAAACCGCGCACGCCAATGATGATGGCCGCACATTCATGAAATGAATCTTATAATTTAGGTTATAAAATAATAAAGGCATCTACCGGTGCGTTGTGTAAACAGTTGCCTGTTCATTTTCCGCTGCCGGTTTACGGCTTGATGCTTCACCGGAAGGTCCCCGCCGAATGTTTCGAACACCTTCACCTCGTCAGCTTGTTTTGTCGTGAACCGATTTGCGAGCAACTTTATCTCAACTGAATCCGTTGCTTCTCCACCAAGTTCCCCCGCACAAAATCAAGCTCTGGCGCTTGTATTACGAACCTTACAACCCTCACTTTCTCTATCTGAGTCACAGCATCCCTATATTATATTCAGCTAAGTATCATTTGGCAATGACACTTTATTCATAATTACACCATGAAGGTCATAAATCGTTAGTAAATAACCGCAAACGCCGTTGCCTGCTTCTTTTTCGCAGGCAACCGACGTTTACAAAATTTTAAACTAATTCTTTCTTCACGACATCTACGATCTGACCGACAAATTGCTCCAGTTCGTCCTTATCCGGGCCTTCGGCCATCACACGAATAAGTGATTCTGTGCCTGAAGCACGGACCAATACACGCCCATTATCACCCAATTGTTGTTCCACCTGCTCAATTGCTTCTGCAATAGCAGGATTCCCCTCGTAATTGCGTTTGTCCTGCACACGCACATTTACGAGCACTTGCGGATACTGTTTCATGAGCGATTTTAGCTCACTCATTTTCTTGCCAGAAGCTTTCAAGGTATCTACCAGCTGAATCCCGGTCAGCATGCCATCGCCTGTCGTATTGTGATCCAGGAAAATAACATGACCAGACTGCTCACCGCCCAGATTAAATCCACCCCGACGCATTTCTTCCATCACATAACGGTCCCCGACCGCAGTTTTTGCAGTCTTGAGTGCCAGCTTTTCAGTAGCTTTATAAAAACCGATATTACTCATCACTGTCGATACAATGGTGCTATCCTTAAGTTTTCCCGCGCGGTTCATTGCATCTCCGCAAATGCAGAGAATATAGTCGCCGTCTACCTCTTCCCCGTTCTCATCAATCGCGATCAGACGGTCGGCATCGCCGTCAAAGGCCAGACCAATATCCGCTTTCAAGCGGCGCACTTCCTCTTTCAACTTCTCAGGATGAGTCGATCCGCAATGATCATTGATATTCAAACCGTTTGGCTCGGCACCGATGGTATGTACCTCAGCTCCCAGTTCTGCAAAAAGCTTCGGCGCCAGCTCATAAGCTGCTCCGTTTGCACAATCCAGTACAATTTTTAACCCTTCAAAAGAATGGCTAATTGTTGTTTTCAAGAACTCCAGATAATCGTAGCGGGAGTGCTCGTCTACAACAACCGTTCCCAATCCGCCACCAATCGGACGAGGCAGTTGGTCTTCTTTTGCATCCATCAGCTCTTCAATTTTCAATTCCGTTTCGTCTGTCAATTTAAAACCGTCGCCGCCAAAAAACTTAATGCCGTTGTCTTCAACTGGATTGTGGGATGCTGAGATCATCACACCAGCGTCAGCTTTCAATTGACGTGTGAGATATGCCACCCCAGGTGTCGAAACAATACCTAGACGAACCACATTAGCCCCAATGGACAGCAAACCGGCTACAAGAGCCGATTCCAGCATCAGTCCAGATATCCGTGTATCCATACCAATAACAACTGTCGGTTTCTCTACATTACCTGCTAAAACATATCCGCCGCAGCGGCCAATGCTATATGCCAGTTCGGCTGTAAGTTCCTGATTAGCAACGCCTCGTACACCATCTGTACCAAAATATTTCCCCATGTAAAATGACTCCCTTTTTTTGTCTAATAAATCATGATTATTTACTACAGATAAAACATGTTATGGCTGACTGTTCTCCGAGGTTCCATTCGCAGAAGAATCTGCGCCGTTATGAGGATTTGTTTTATCCTCCGCAGCTGCGTTGTCCCCGGTCTTAGCGTCAGAGTCTCCACTTTGACTGCCTTGCCCCTCCTGTGGCCTCTCCTGCCCCTTTTCGCCACTACCAGAGGGGTTTGATTCATTCTCACTGTTCGGATTCGTTACAGCAGGCGTAGAAGGGCTCTCAATGTTGACCGTTGCCTTTAGTTGGCTAGCATTTCCGGCTTGCGTAATATATTTAGGCAAGCCTACTTTCAGAGTAACCTCGTGTTGACCAGCCGCGAGGCCACTTACATCTGCCACCAAACTAATATCATCATTGGTTAAATTGTTTACCATATCCTGCGGGCCCTTCACAGTAACATCCATCGTCTTGCCTGCGGGCGCTGTAACAGTCGCAGTCGCTCCATCTCCTGCACCTTGTAAAACGATTGGGATGCCTGACAGCGTCCGTTCCGTATCTGTGACTTCATTGGAAGGAACGACGGTCACCTGAATTTGTATTGACCCTGGCTCGATTTTATCAGAACCTGAGGGGGCTGCCAAATTAGCTTGAACTGCACGGGTCCCCGCTTCCGTAAATTGACTTAAATCCAATGTAGCCGTGACGTAAGAACTAAGGCTGCCCAATACATCCTGCGATGCATACACCGCCGCTTCTTTCACGTTTGCATTGACTTTAGAAAGCGCCAATCCGTCTGGCAACTCTCCGGAATAGACAATCTTAACAGGCACAGATTTTGCCTGCTGAGTTACCGGAATTTCAACGGAAACAGTGGATGGCTCAATGACCGCTCCTGTAAGTTCCTGTCCCTTTTTGTTATAAGCCTTCAGTTTTACACGCTTCTGTTCAAACTTTTCTGAGATGCCATCCGTATTAACAGCCCCCTGAACGGCAGTGACGGTACTCAACTGGCTTTTGGGCAAGGTAACCTTCACGGTTTGAGGAGCAATCACAGGCTTACCAAGCTGCAATCCCGCATCTGGATTTCCTTGAGGAACTATAGATACATTAAATGATTTCGTTTGTTTTTCCTCAATCGTCACTGTAACACGGTTAGGAGTCATAGATACCAATTCCACCCCGTCCGGTAAATCCGGTTCGAGTGATAATGTTTTAGTGCCTGCTCCTAAGCCGTTTAAGTTTAGCTTTGCCTGATAATTATCCGCGAAAAAGGAAGTCAGCACAGAACGCTGTCCTCTAACTTCCATCTTTACATGGTCAGTATCCATGGTAGACAATACATATTTTGAATCATCCAGACCACTGGCCTGAATGGCCACATTATCAATCACTTTATTATTATAAGAAACGGTCAGCGTAGATGAAGGTGTACCTGTATCTAGATGGACCATTCCCCACAGCAGAACAGCAACCGCAAGCGCCAATATCTTGGAAATCGTATTATTGTTAATCCATTTGTCCATCATGAATTTCCACGGCCTCCCCTCCGATTCCAGAATGAGCCGCGTTTTTCCTTCAAAGACGGTGTTGGCCGCAACTCCTCATACAGCTTGGAGATTAGGGATTCTTCCTTAATGTCGCGCACGACCTGTCCATTAATGGCCAAAGAAATTTGCCCTGTTTCCTCTGACACCACGACAGTTACGGCATCCGTTACCTCACTCACCCCAATCGCAGCCCGGTGACGGGTTCCCAACTCCTTGCTGATGAACGGATTTTCCGATAATGGCAAATAACAGGCCGCAGAAGCAATCTGTTTATTTTGAATAATCACCGCACCATCATGCAGAGGTGTATTAGGAATGAAGATGTTAATTAGCAGTTCAGAACTGACTACAGCCTGTGTCTTGATACCAGACTCTGTATATTCGTTTAGCCCTGTCTCACGCTCAAATACGACCAAAGCTCCTATTTTCCTACGTGATAAATAATTCAGCGCCTTAATCATTTCTCCGATTAACTTGTTAATCTCTTCATCATCCGCAGACGAACGCCCAAATAGTTTGCCACGCCCCAACTGTTCTAGTGCACGACGCAACTCAGGCTGAAAAATAATAAAGATAGCCACCACACCAAAGGTGAACATCTGGTTCATCAACCACTTGAGGGTATACAAATCAAACCAGGTACTAACCGCCCAAATGACAACCAGAAACAGAATCCCTTTCAACAATTGAACTGCACGCGTTCCGCGAACAAGTAAAATAAGCTGATACATAATATAGGTTACGATCAAAATGTCGATAATATCTTTAATGGACTCTTTCCAAGTCAGGTCCGCAAAATAATCCAACATGCGCATGCCCCCGCAATTTTCTGTAGTGAGTGGGTGTAATATGTACACAGTATGCTCTCTCTATCTAGGTTATAACGATCAGGCTCACGTTGCAAGCTGTGTGACAAAAGAACCGCTAAAATCAGTAAAATACAGTACAATTCGCCAGCTTCATATACAAAAAAACGCCTTTTCCAGCGGAAAGAGGCGCTCGATATCGTCCTTGCCATTTCAAGCTTCTTTTATGGAGAAGAGGGTCCCCCGAATAAATCAGTAACCTTGTACCAAATCCAATCCAAGGTTTGATCAATACTTTTAACCTGTCCTGCAATATGAGCGGTGGACGCTTGATAATAAGAACCATCAATTACAGTTACATTTCCTTCCACATCGCCGTATACACGGGCTTCACCATTTTGCACTGTTAGATCTCCGGCAATGGATTTCCCTTCAGGCACAATCACAGTATCACCCTGAATAACGACTTGATCCAGTTGGCTTCCTTTGACTACCAATTGATGGTCCGTGCTAGAAAAGCTGGCCATGCTTGAGCATATAACAATAAGGAAGAAGGCAGCGGCTGTTACAGCGGGATGCCTTTTCACCCACGTCAGCATAGGCACCGCAGTCTGTCTTTTATGCGGTGGCAAAGCATTCATAATGCGAAATGTCAGCTCATCCGATACACACGGCACTTGATGATAGCGTGTACCGTAAAGCATCGCATCCGTCCGCTCCAGCTCTTTAAAACGCATGCGGCATTCCGGGCAGTCTAACAAGTGCTGTTCCAACTCATGTTTGTCCTGCTCAGACAGGTCGCCATCTAGATAGTCATGCATAAAAGAGACGGCTTGTTTGCAATCCATATGAGCCAATCCTTTCTAATATTCTTCCGTGTTTCTCAACATAACATGCTCCGGCTTAGAAACTTTGCTCATCTTACATACGTTACAACGAGCATTATGTTTCATAAAAACATCTACGCAGACTCTTTTCCTAGAATCTATGCGCATGATCTATAGCTTGTGCTCCAGTTTTTTGCGCAGAAAATCCCGGCCCCTGTGTACTCTTGTCTTAATCGTGGTGACTGGGAGATTGAGCACATCGCTGATTTCCTGTAAGGAAAGCTCCTGCAAGTACCGTAAAACCATAATCGTCCTATATTTATCCGGAAGGCTGTCAATGGCGTCATGAATTAAAGCCTGCGTTTCGGACAGAAGCGTACTCCCCTCAGGGGTAAGCTCTTCACTGGCGAGCATGGCGTACCCATCGACACCTTCCTGATCATTCATTTCAGCATCAAGTGAGTATGTAGGTTTTCTCCTTCGCAGACGATCAATGCACAGATTTGTAGCAATTCGATAAATCCAGGTTGAGAACTTCTGTCCATGATCGTATTTTTCCAAATTACGATACACACGCAAAAAAGTTTCCTGCACCAGATCCTCCGCCTCATGGCGATTACCTAGCATCCGGTAGGAAAGATGAAAAATCCGATCTTTATATAACTCGACTAACTCCGCAAAAGCTCGCTGATCACCTTTCTGTACCAGCCTCACCAAGCGGCTTTCCATATTATCCACTCTATACTCCCCCAGACTTGCTGATGGGTTACTTACTACATGTTTATGATTATTCATCGTAGTTTAATTTTATCCGGAAATCAACTGTAGTATTGTTACTAACTGCAAGCACACCTGCCATCAATATACAAACAGCACAATCGGGCACCCCATGAGTACCCGATTGCCTGTATTCGTACAACCACACTATATCAGCCCGTATTTCTTAAGCCTGCGGCAATTCCGTTAATCGTCAACAATACCTCACGCAGCATTTCAGTGTCATCACCGTTCTGATCCCGCAGCTCCCGTAGCTCACTTAGCAATTGAACCTGCAAGTAACTTAACGGATCAACATAAGGATTACGCAACCGGATAGATTCCTGAATAACCGGCACGTCGTCCAAAATCTCGGATTGTCCGGTTATTTTCAAAATCAACTCAGATGTCAGCTTGAACTCCGCTGAAATCTGTCCGAAAATGCGCTGCCGGGCCTCTTCGTTATCCGACATCCCAGCGTACTCTTCTGCAATCAGTAAATCCGCTTTAGCGATTGCCATTTGCAGTGTATCAATAAGTGACCGGAAGAAAGCAGAGTCCCTAAACATCGTTTGCAGCACTTTAAGGTTATCCTCATTGTTTTGATAGAAGCTTTGCAAACCTGTTCCAGCCGCATACCACGCAGGTAATAAGTAACGGCTTTGTGTCCATGCAAAAACCCATGGAATGGCGCGCAAGTCCTCAAAACGTTCGCTGTTCTTACGCTTGGACGGACGAGATCCAATATTCAGCTCGCCCACCTCAGGCAACGGTGTAGATTCTTTGAAGAAGTTGAAGAAATCTGGATCTCGGAAAATCAAATCCTGATACTTATCCAGTGATACTTGGGAAATGCGGGCGATAATCTCCTCCCAGCTCTCCTCAAACACTTCCTTCTTCCCGGAACGATGATATGCCACAGCCGTAATCAGCGCCGATGTTGCCTGCTCCAAGCTCCGGTACGCGATGCCTCTAAGCGAGTATCGGGATGATAGTACTTCGCCTTGCTCCGTAATCTTGATTCCGCCTCCAATCGTATGAGGAGGCTGAGCCAAAATACTGCGATTAAGTGGCATTCCACCACGACCCAGCGCACCTCCACGACCATGGAAAAACTTCACTTTTACGCCAAACTCATTAACTACTTCCGTAATGCTATTCATAGCGACCCGAAGTTCCCAGTTCGCTGTAACCACACCGCCATCTTTATTACTGTCCGAGTATCCCAGCATAATCTCCTGAAGCTGGTCCATCGCAGCCACAGATTGTCGATATACAGGCAAGTTCATCAATCTTCTCATAATATCAGGTGCAGCATGCAGATCATCTATCGTTTCGAACAAAGGGACGGATTGCAGCGTACAGATAACAGTACCATCCTTCTCGATGCGGAACAGGCCTACCTCTTTGGATAAGACCATAACCTCCAGTAAGTCACTGGCTCCCTGAGTCATACTGATCAAGTAGCTTGTAATGGACTGCTTGCCGAATTCCTCCTGAGCCAAATAAATCGTACGATATACGTCAAGACATTCCTGTGTACTATCGCTATATTTTAAATACGGTGAAGTAATCGGACGAGGTTCATTCAGCAGCTTTTCCAGCAGATTTATTTTTTCTTCTTCTGACAGCTTACTGTAATCCGACACAATATTCATTTTAGAAAGAATTTCAGTCATCGCATTTTCATGTTCTTGACTATGCTGACGCACATCCAGCGTAGCTGTATGGAATCCAAACAACTCTACCTGGCGAATCATCTTTTGAATATATGTGTTTGCTACATAATCGGCAAAATGATGACGCAGGCTGTTGTCAATAACATTTAGGTCTGCAATGAGCTCTTCCGCAGAATTATAACGCTCATTGGTGCCCTGTTTGCTTTCATCCAGGATGTTGTTCACTTTAGCAATCATAAATGCTAGTTTAATGCGATAAGGCTCTTTTTCGTTATGCCATACTTCCATCTTTTTAAGTGTAATGTGAGTACGGTCTTCTTCAATAGAAGCCAGCAGATCATCGGAAACTCGCACAATGCTGGTGCTGAAACTCAAGTAACCCATGAGTTCCTTTAACGTGTGCTGATATTCTCTCAAAGCCAACTTGCGCTGCATACGTAACGTTTCCCAAGTCACATGAGCTGTCACAGACGGATTGCCATCCCGGTCTCCACCGATCCAGGAACCAAATCTCAGATAAGTGGGTATGTGCCATTTTTGTTCGGGATAATATTTGTCCAAACATCGTTCCAATTCTTGGTACACATCTGGGAGTACATGAAACAAGGTCTCGTGAAAATAATACATTCCATTTCTCACTTCATCTAATACAGTTGGCTTGCGATCACGCAGCTCATCTGTCTGCCACAGCGTAATTACTTCGTTTAGCAGATTCTCCCGTACCTGTTCCCGCTCACGCAAGGTAAGCATCGGATTATCCAGCAGCATGACGTCCTCGGAAATGCGCTTGTGGATATCCAGAATTACTCGTCGTGTCGCTTCTGTAGGATGTGCGGTCATGACTAGCTCCAAAGAGAGCTCTTTCAGCAAGTTGCTAACGTCCTCAGCGGAGAAGCCCCCTTGTTTAAGCTCCTGAACGGAACTTTCAATGGAACCGGGCTGAACATCTTCACCAGCGGAATGCTCATAATCCCGCTTACGACGAATACGATGGTTTTGCTCAGCGATATTCACCAACTGAAAATAAATCGCAAACGCGCGAATAACCTGGTGACGAATATCCGTATCCAGTCCGCTGACCATTTGTTTGAAATTCTCATACAACTCCGGCTGATACCCGGCACGTAACGATTTACTTGTCTCACGTATTTTCTCCACGATATCCAAAAGTTCGTTGCCACCCTGATGAACCAAAACCTCACCAAGAATATTCCCTAGAAAACGAACGTCCCGCCGTAGCAGATTGTTGGATTGGTTTTTGTTAGCGGTTAACGTAAGCTCAGTCATGCTTTTCCCCCCATCTGATCTGTTCCACACCATATACAGTTGTAGCAAAGGTACGTATACACACGAAATTTGACACTTTCTTAACATCATACAATAAAAACGCATGAAAAGCTGCAAAATTTACAGTAAAAAATCATCTTTTTGAATTACTTCTTTCGAGAAAATATTGGATTGTTATGAATAAATATGAAATTAATAAATAGAAATGAATGTATACACTAGTGATGCGTGAAACATTATGCACAGTCTCTTATAAAGAGTGTGTTTTTAAAGGTACAAATTCATGCGACATAGTGTGTATATGTTTATTATTTGTTGACAAAGTCAACTCCATTAGCCTTCTATCCACAAAGATATACACAAATTAGCCATTTTCTCAGTGTTTCTAGGGTATTTCCTCTTTAACACTTCGCTTTTTACCCACATAAATAAAGGGAAATGTGCACAACCCAAGAGCAACTGTTGAGTTATCACCATGAATTCGTACCATAATAGCTATAGGATTCCTATATTTAAAGGATTTGATCACGAAATTAGCCTTACTGCAGGAGAAAGGGGAACGTTAGAGGGGAAATTCGGGATCTAGGTGTCAAAAGTAACAAGAGCCTATGTACAATATGCACAAGTCATCCCCAACTGTGCATGACAGGAGACATAATTGCACTAGCTTATATACATAGAAGTAAATGTAATGTGGACAAAATAAAAAGAAGCCTTTCGGCTTCTAGGTAATCGGTAAGCGGGTGATGGGAATCGAACCCACGCTATCAGCTTGGAAGGCTGAAGTTCTACCATTGAACTACACCCGCAAAATAGTATCGGGATGACACGATTTGAACATGCGACCCCCTGGTCCCAAACCAGGTGCTCTACCAAGCTGAGCTACATCCCGATATAATTTTTTAAAATATGGCGCGCCCTGAGAGATTCGAACTCCCGGCCTTTTGATTCGTAGTCAAACGCTCTATCCAGCTGAGCTAAGGGCGCAAATATGGAGCGGACGACGGGAATCGAACCCGCGACCCTCGCCTTGGCAAGGCGATGCTCTACCGCTGAGCCACGTCCGCAAAAACAAGATGCGCGTGGAGGGACTTGAACCCCCACGTCAAAGACGCTAGATCCTAAGTCTAGTGCGTCTGCCAATTCCGCCACACGCGCATGTAATACAATGGTGAGCCATGAAGGACTCGAACCTTCGACACCCTGATTAAAAGTCAGGTGCTCTACCAACTGAGCTAATGGCTCTTAATGGCTGGGGATATAGGATTTGAACCTATGCATGACGGAGTCAAAGTCCGTTGCCTTACCGCTTGGCTAATCCCCAATATGCATATGATTCACAATTCCCCAAGATTTCATCCAGGTAAGAGGATGAAAAATGGTGGAGGCTGAGGGGCTCGAACCCCCGACCCTCTGCTTGTAAGGCAGATGCTCTCCCAGCTGAGCTAAGCCTCCATAATATCCTATGACCCGTAGGGGATTCGAACCCCTGTTACCTCCGTGAAAGGGAGGTGTCTTAACCCCTTGACCAACGGGCCATCCTATAACAAGCTCTCAACCGGGTTCGAACCGGTGACCTCATCCTTACCATGGATGCACTCTACCTGCTGAGCTATGAGAGCAAATGGCTCCCCGAACAGGACTCGAACCTGTGACAACTCGATTAACAGTCGAGTGCTCTACCAACTGAGCTATCAGGGAATATTAATCATAAAGCTCTGCTTGGCGACGTCCTACTCTCCCAGGACCCTGCGGTCCAAGTACCATCGGCGCTGGAGGGCTTAACGGTCGTGTTCGGGATGGGTACGTGTGGAACCCCTCCGCTATCGCCACCAAACATGAATTTGCTGTGCTTCTCCCGTACGGTTATTTGGTTCATCACTTATCGTGTGAATGAATAGCCATGCGCTTGTATGTATTTCTACATACCTTCAAGGTTACACCCTGAAAACTGGATTCGAAACTCATTTGCGTTTTATTTTTAGGATAAGCCCTCGACCGATTAGTATTGGTCAGCTCCATGCATTACTGCACTTCCACCCCCAACCTATCTACCTCGTCGTCTTCAAGGGGTCTTACTAATTGGGAAATCTCATCTTGAGGGGGGCTTCACGCTTAGATGCTTTCAGCGCTTATCCCTTCCGTACATAGCTACCCAGCGGTGCTCCTGGCGGAACAACTGGTACACCAGCGGTACGTCCATCCCGGTCCTCTCGTACTAAGGACAGCTCCTCTCAAATTTCCTACGCCCACGACAGATAGGGACCGAACTGTCTCACGACGTTCTGAACCCAGCTCGCGTACCGCTTTAATGGGCGAACAGCCCAACCCTTGGGACCTACTTCAGCCCCAGGATGCGATGAGCCGACATCGAGGTGCCAAACCTCCCCGTCGATGTGGACTCTTGGGGGAGATAAGCCTGTTATCCCCAGGGTAGCTTTTATCCGTTGAGCGATGGCCCTTCCATGCGGTACCACCGGATCACTAAGCCCGACTTTCGTCCCTGCTCGACTTGTAGGTCTCGCAGTCAAGCTCCCTTCTGCCTTTGCACTCTTCGAATGATTTCCAACCATTCTGAGGGAACCTTGGGGCGCCTCCGTTACTCTTTAGGAGGCGACCGCCCCAGTCAAACTGCCCACCTGACACTGTCCTCGCACCGGATCACGGTACCAAGTTAGAACCTAGATACGATCAGGGTGGTATCCCAAGGATGCCTCCCTTCAAGCTGGCGCTCAAAGTTCTACGGCTCCCACCTATCCTGTACAGATCGTACCCAAATTCAATATCAAGCTGCAGTAAAGCTCCATGGGGTCTTTCCGTCTTGTCGCGGGTAACCTGCATCTTCACAGGTATTAAAATTTCACCGGATCTCTCGTTGAGACAGCGCCCAAGTCGTTACGCCATTCGTGCGGGTCAGAATTTACCTGACAAGGAATTTCGCTACCTTAGGACCGTTATAGTTACGGCCGCCGTTTACTGGGGCTTCGGTTCATAGCTTCGCCCGAAGGCTTACCACTCCCCTTAACCTTCCAGCACCGGGCAGGCGTCAGCCCGTATACTTCGCCTTGCGGCTTCGCACAGACCTGTGTTTTTGCTAAACAGTCGCTTGGGCCTTTTCACTGCGGCCCCCTCGGGCTATTCACCCTACCGAGGCACCCCTTCTCCCGAAGTTACGGGGTCATTTTGCCGAGTTCCTTAACGAGAGTTCTTCCGCGCGCCTTAGAATTCTCTTCTCGCCTACCTGTGTCGGTTTGCGGTACGGGCACCTTCTCCTGGCTAGAGGCTTTTCTTGGCAGTCTGAGATCATGACCTTCGCTACTATAATTTTCGCTCCCCATCACAGCCCAGCCTTACGATGTGCGGATTTGCCTACACACCAGCCTCACTGCTTAGACGGACATCCATCAGTCCGCGTCACTACCCTACTGCGTCACCCCATCGCTCATAACGGATTACGGTGGTACAGGAATTTCGACCTGTTGTCCTTCGACTACGCCTATCGGCCTCGCCTTAGGTCCCGACTTACCCTGAGCGGACGAACCTTCCTCAGGAACCCTTAGGCTTTCGGCGGATCTGATTCTCACAGATCTTTTCGTTACTCATACCGGCATTCTCACTTGAATGCAGTCCAGCGCTCCTTACGGTACACCTTCAACCCGCATTCAACGCTCCCCTACCCCTGATGCAAGCATCAAGCCATAGCTTCGGTGGTGTGTTTAGCCCCGTTACATTTTCGGCGCAGAGTCACTCGACCAGTGAGCTATTACGCACTCTTTCAATGGTGGCTGCTTCTAAGCCAACATCCTGGTTGTCTGTGCAACTCCACATCCTTTCCCACTTAACACACACTTGGGGACCTTAGCTGATGGTCTGGGCTGTTTCCCTTTCGACAATGGATCTTAGCACTCACTGTCTGACTCCCGGAACTAAATCTATGGCATTCGGAGTTTGACTGAGCTTGGTAACCCTTGCGGGCCCCGCACCCAATCAGTGCTCTACCTCCACGATTCTATTTCCGAGGCTAGCCCTAAAGCTATTTCGGGGAGAACCAGCTATCTCCGGGTTCGATTGGAATTTCTCCGCTACCCCCACCTCATCCCCGCATTTTTCAACATGCGTGGGTTCGGGCCTCCAGTGCGTGTTACCGCACCTTCACCCTGGACAGGGGTAGATCACCCGGTTTCGGGTCTACGTCCACGTACTCATTCGCCCTATTCAGACTCGCTTTCGCTGCGGCTTCAGCTCTTCACCTTAACCTTGCACGGGAACGTAACTCGCCGGTTCATTCTACAAAAGGCACGCCATCACCCATAGATCGGGCTCTGACTTCTTGTAAGCACACGGTTTCAGGATCTATTTCACTCCCCTTCCGGGGTGCTTTTCACCTTTCCCTCACGGTACTGCTTCACTATCGGTCGCCAGGGAGTATTTAGCCTTGGCAGATGGTCCTGCCGGATTCATACGGGGTTTCACGTGCCCCGCACTACTCGGGATCCGTCTCGGAGAGAACAAGTTTTGAACTACAGGGCTTTTACCTTCTCTGGCGGGCCTT
>NZ_JBBOXV010000001.1:332500-397500 GCF_038007865.1 Paenibacillus sp. FSL M7-0134
AGCGTTCGTCCTGAGCCAGGATCAAACTCTCCATTAAAGACCAACCGAAGTTGGTTTATAGAAAGAGCGATAAGCTCATTTTGAAACTGACGAGATTAAATATCTCTTGTTTGCTTCCATCTTATACAGCCTGACGGCATGTACCAAAATTTCAGCGTTGGATTTTGTAAACAAAATCCGTACTCACTCGTTGTTCAGTTTTCAAAGATCAAACTTGCATAATGTCTTACTTTGTTTCGTCACCGCGTCTCAGTGACGACCTTTATAATATATCATCTCTTTTTAGAATTTGCAAGAGTTTTTTTAATTTCTTTTTTTCGAGCAAATCCTTCAAAAAGGAACGAAAATTAATTTACCATGAATATTGAATAGAGTCAATACTTTTTTTGATATCAGAAAGTATAATCTTTTTAAAATAGTTTACTTCCTGATATCTCTGATATAGTTTCATCTTATCTTTTCATTGTTTGGTTTGTGGGACTCGCCCTCTGCGAGCATATTTTGATAGTTCCTTGGCGGGTGCAAAACGGGCATACATGCGAAAGACTGTTTTATATCGTAGTGCGATTGCGTAGCGAATATCTTGATCCAATCGAGTATCGCTCATATCAAGCAGCATTTCATCTAGCTCCTTACGAAGAACGTAGTCAAGTTCCTTGCATTCTTTTTCGTTAAACAGCATTCCCAACATATGACCATACTCCCTTATCAGCAGATTATATAGTACTTATATTTGCTCAACTATTGTTCCAATCTTTACCTGTTTTTAAACTCAACTGCTAAGGTTTCAAACTTACCCCGATTAATCTTCAGCTTCTCTTTAGGCTCTCCCCTTTGTTATGTTCAATTTTTAGGAAATATATAAATAATTGGCCATAATATTTTATTGTGACAATAAACGATAAGTTATGCCACTCTCAATTGCAGCTGCTATAAGCAGTAAGATGACAGACCATATGGACACCCTCAACGTTTGTTTCATAAATAAATCCCACACTGGGCCAGTTACTTTGCGCTTTAGCCCTATGCTTGTACCTATAGTAGACATTATGTTGATTCCAAACTTCAATCCGAAGGCACAGGCGATAATCAAAACAGGCAATTCAATCACACCGTGAGGCAGTAACCCTTTGACAACAACTTCATACATACTTCTTCCCATATCTGTCTGCAAGTGTACTACAAACCCTAAAACCATACCGTTCACAATTAAAAATATAAACGGTACGATTCCAAATACTGCCCCCATAAATATAACCAGCACACATTTAATTGCATTATTGAAAAAGATGAATACAAAAAAACTCCATTGTGGATGCTCAGAATTCTGCAAGCGCTGCGCTACTTCTCCCAGTCCCTCCATTTGTTGCGCCAGCATGGATTGAATAGTGCCTGTACTTAACCATCCCACCATAATACTTGTGCAGAAAAGAAATGCAGAGATTAAAATTAACCGTCTTGTCGTGTGTAAATCGTGAAAAAATGCTTTTAGTCCCATTTGATAATTCCTCCTATTGGTTCAATGGAATAATTGACAACCCCCGGCATAGCTTTAAGTAAACAAGCACTTCGATGAAAGGGGCGTTATTAACCATGAATTCTTTTTTCTATGTATTGAACGGTAAAAAAATCAAACGATTCTTAATCGTAATGGCTGCAGCCGTCTTTACTGTTGGAGTCATTTATGTAGAAACCGATAATGTTACGGTTTTTTCCGAGGAAGCACCAACCGCTATTTATAGTGTACCCACGGACAAAAAGCTGATCGCTCTCACCTTTGATATTAGTTGGGGTGATAAGCGTACTGCCCCCATCTTAAAAGTCCTTGAGGATAAAAAAGTGACTAAGTCCACCTTTTTTCTTTCTGCCCCTTGGAGTAAAACACATCCAGAGCTTGTGAATCAGATTAAAGAAAGTGGATTTGAGATCGGCAGTCATGGCCATAAACACGAAAATTACAGTAGCTTAAGCGATGAAGATATTCGTAAGCAGATTTCCATTGCTCATACCACATTAACCGAACTGACGGGACAGTCCCCGAAGTTGATCCGTATGCCTAATGGCGACTTTGATAAAAGGGTCCTTCAGGTTGCCGGCACTTTAGGCTACAAAACCATTCAGTGGGATACAGATTCCCTGGACTGGAAAAACCCTGGTACTCAGGTCATAATCGACCGTGTTGTAAATAAAGCGCATCCTGGCGATATCGTCCTTCTGCATGCCAGTGATTCCTGTAAACAAACACATGAAGCCTTGCCCGTCATTATCGACAAGTTGCGCGCACAAGGCTATGAATTCGTGACTGTATCTGAACTGCTTCAACAGGGTACAGTAAAAGGCAAAGAGGTACGCGATCAAGCACTGGGTCTTTAAGGAGTTATTTTACATCGTTCTCAGCTAAAAACCAAAAGCAAATCGACATATTTCTCCGCATTCATCCGCATACTATCCACATTCATGATGAAGGAGGAATACGGCCATGAATTGGACTCGTTTGCGATTTGTTAGCACGGTATGCGTACTGGGCGTTGCACTGAGTGGCTGCGGCTCGGATCAGGGTTCTGCGCCCCCCCAGAACAGTTATAAAGAGATGAAAACGATGGTTGTCGATATCTTGAAAAGCGATGCCGGAAAAAAAGCCGTAGAAGAGGCTTTAACCGGGGAAAGCACTTCAAAAGAAGGACAATCCGGTCAAAGCAGTGAAGAGGGTGGGGCTGGTGGTGGATCTGGTGGCAGCATGGGAATGAAAATGCTTATGCCCATGCAATCGGCTGAACAGATGAAGATCGCAGTCAAAGATACTTTGGTATCACCTGAATATAAAAAAGAAATCGAAAAAATTATGACTGATCCGCGTTTTGCGGGAGAATTTGCCAAAGCCATCAACAGCCAAAGCAAACAGCTTCATATGCAACTTATAAAAGACCCTTCTTATCAAAAATCAATTGAAGCGATGCTTAAGTCGCCAGAACTGACCAAGATGTATATGGACTTAACTAAAACTCCTGAATATCGCAAACAATCTATGACAGTCATGCATGATGCCATGCAGAATCCGATTTTTCGGCTTGAAGTCATGAATTTACTTAAAACTGTCGTACAAGAGGAACTCCAACCTAAGGTTGAGAAAAAAAGCGGTGAGCAAGGTGGCTCTGCTGATCAGAAGCAAGATGGTGGTGGTGGAGGCGAAGGAGAACAAGGTGGAGGCCAATAATAAAAAGGCTGGTTCAACAACCAGCCTTTTTTTCTTATTCAAATTCCGCGTGCAACGTCGTAATTTGAGCAGCAATATCATTGTAAATTTCCCCTGTCGCCGACTCGGATTTATATACGGATGGAGAAAAGTCGGCTTCTGAAGGGTGATTGTCTGGGATACCCAGCGGAATTTGCGCCAGCAGCTTCGTATGAAGGGTATCTGCCAGCATAGCCCCGCCACCGCGTCCAAAAACATAGTCCTTTTCTCCGGTGGAGGATACATAATAGGACATGTTCTCCACAACACCAATGACCTTATGATCTGTTTGGAGCGCCATAGCCCCTGCACGTGCAGCTACAAAAGCTGCAGTTGCATGTGGGGTAGTGACAATGATTTCTTCACTCTGCGGAATCATTTGATGTACGTCAAGCGCTACATCGCCAGTCCCTGGTGGTAAATCGAGTATCATATAATCCAGTTGTCCCCATTCAACATCACTAAAAAACTGTCTGAGCATTCTCCCCAGCATGGGACCTCTCCAAATCACCGGATTGTTCTCTCTGACAAAGAAGCCCATAGACATGATTTTGATACCGAATCGCTCCACCGGCTGAATGATACCATCTTCGACAGAAGGAACCTCCTCCACCCCGATCATATCCGGCACGCTAAATCCATAGATATCCGCATCAATTAAACCCACACGCTTCCCCTGTCTAGCTAAAGCAGCAGCCAAATTTACAGCTACTGTCGATTTTCCGACACCACCTTTTCCGCTTGCAATGGCAATAAACCGGACGCCAGATGCTGGGCTAAGCAGCTCATGTTCTTCCATACCGACAGCATGTCCTTTGGTCAAAACCGGGTCAGCGGCTTCCTCGGTATTCTCCACAGCTTGAATTGCGGACTTTTCATGCTCAGATGCCTCACGAATACGAATATGGACGTGGCTTAATCCCGCCTCTTCTAACGTCTGCCGGATTTCCCGCTCCAGTTCTGCACACGTTTCTTCCTGGCTATTCAAACTAATAGCGGTCAAGGATACCCGATCCTCTTTAACAACCACATCCCGAATAAAATGGAGATCGACTAGACGGCGTCCTGTTTGAGGCTCCCGTACTTGTTGAAGTAGCTCTATAACTTGCTCTCTTGATTGCATGAATTATCAGCACCTCTGCTTTAATGAATTACGGAGTGGTAAACACTTACAGTATACCACTATCTGGCCTCAGGTGCTGGTGAGATCCCCTTTTCCCCGGCACTGTAACGCAAAATCCCCTTATATATGGACGCCGCCACCTGCCTTTGATAGTTCACGTCACTTAGTCGTCTGGCTTCCTCTGGATGGGACAAAAATCCGACTTCTACAAGGGCTGATGGCATTTTGAGAGCTTTCAATAAATAAACTGTGTTCACGGTCTTAGCTACTCTATTCGTGTTTTCCAAGTTACGCTTGATCTCTTCCTGAATTAAGGACGCCAAATTCTCGTTATCTGCATGGTTAGGGACGAAAAAGGTCTGTGCTCCACTCCAACGGCTCGACGGGATACTGTTCATATGAATACTTAGAAAGAGGTCTGCTTTCTGCTCCTCAATTATACGCACACGCTGCTTCAAATCCTCCGTTTTCCTTCTGGCGTAACCTTTCGTTTCTTGCTGCGCCAGGTCGCGGTCATCCTCACGTGTCATGACAACAACAGCACCTGCTTGCTGCAAATAATCCCGCAAATAAAAAGCGATTGCCAGATTAATATCCTTTTCAATAATTCCTTCTTTGCTAACCGCCCCTCCATCAGGCCCTCCGTGTCCAGCATCTATAGCAATTACTTTACCAGTAAGGGGTAAACTCCAATGGGTCCAAGCTCTCGAAGCAGGTATCTCATACAATGCCAGTGTAATAAACAGAACGGCGAGACAACAGCCCAACAGCATTTTTTGCAACGTCCGATAGCGAATCCACAGTGTAACCTCGTGTTTACGATTATTTTTTTGCATAACAAAACGCCTCCGTCCTATACAGATACTAATAATCTATATGGGACGAGGCGTGTAGATAGTACAACTCAGGCATGAACAAATTCTTTCATACCTTCAATCAGCACTTGAGCGACTTCCGGTCGTGTAAATTCAGGTGGCGGGCAAACCCCAGAGCGCAACAATTCCCGTACCTTGGTGCCCGAGAGCGTCAAATGATGCTCCTTGGGATGTGGGCATGTTTTACTTGAGGCCATATTTCCACATCGAGTGCAATAAAAGCTGTGTTCAAAGAACAATGGAGTAATCCCCAGCTCTTCAGGTGTAAAGTGCCTGAAAATTTCCTGTGCTTCGTAGGTACCATAATAGTCTCCTACCCCGGCATGATCCCTTCCAACAATAAAATGGGTGCAGCCATAGTTTTTTCGCACAATAGCATGGAAAATGGCCTCTCTAGGACCCGCGTATCGCATGGCAGCAGGAAATACCCCCAGAAAAGTCAGATCAGCCGGATAATAATTGTCCAGCAGCACCAGATAGCTCTTCATACGCACATCTGCCGGAACGTCATCTGACTTGGTTTCACCAACGAGTGGGTTTAGAAACAAAGCATCCACAATCTCCATCGCGCTTTTCTGGATGTACTCATGCGCCCGGTGTACCGGATTTCGTGTTTGAAAACCGACCACTGTTTTCCAGCCTTTTTCTACAAAATAGTCGCGTGTCTGTGATGGTGTATAGTAAAACTCACTAAATTGTGTGGGCTCCGGCCGATTCAGCACTTGCACAGATCCACCAACATACGTAGCAGGTCGATCTAACAGTTTGTTTACGCCAGGATGAGCAGGGTCATCGGTCTTGAATACTCGTCTGGCTTCCTCAGCCTGATCTACCTGATAAATACTTTCAATATCAAGTACAGCATAGATAGTATCGTCTGTTTCACCCACCAAAGCCACCTGCTGACCTAATTTCAGTTCACTGGCTACACTTTCTACAACTGCAAGAGTAATGGGAATACTCCAGACTGTACCATCGGCAAGACGCATATCTGTTACCACCGACCGATAATCAGATTCATTCATAAACCCCGTCAAAGGAGAGAAAGCTCCCACTCCAATCAAATCCAGATCAGAAATGGTCCATGAGTTTACACGGATAGGAAACAATTCTCCTGCAGCCTGCAAAAGTGCTTTTTGCTCCGGTCCTGTAATGATTTTATCAACAAGTGTTCCGCCATGCGGAAGAATTGCAGTCATAATGCACTTCCCTTCTCTTCATAAATACGACTCATAGTTACCTGAATACCATTTTATTGATGGAGCCCACACTCTGTTTTCTCATTGCCTGACCAGCGACCTGCACGAGGGTCTTCACCTGGTAGAACTTCACGGGTACATTGCTCACAACCGATACTGGGATAATTGCGGTCATGCAATGGATTATACAGTACTTCATGAGTACGGATATAGTTCCATACATCCTCGGATGTCCAGCTTGCCAAGGGATTAAATTTAACGAGTCCAAACTTTTCATCATACTCTACCTTTTTTGAATTCGCACGGGTAGGGGCCTGATCCCGGCGAATACCAGTAATCCATGCATCGTATTGTGACAAAATGCGTGTCAGTGGCTCAACTTTGCGTATACCACAACATGTGTTAGGATCTGTTTTCCACAGTTCCTCTCCATGCTCAGCCGCTTGCTCTTCAGGAGTAATTAAGGGAGAGACCCTGACAAAATCCAAATTATATCTGGCTTTCATCTGATCTCGCGTATCATAAGTTTCTTGAAAATGAAAGTCGGTGTCCAAGTAAAAAATGTCGGTGGAAGGGCTAATTTTTTGAAGCATATCTACTAGTACTACATCTTCTGCTCCGAAGCTACAAGCAAAGGTAAGATTGGGAAATGTAAGAACAGCATACTGGATAACTTCCTCTGGCGTAGCCTCTTCCAGTTCAATTGCCTTGATTCTAATCAACGCTTCTTTCTCCAATAAATTCATTATCAATGCGCCTCCATATGAAGATTCATAAATAAGTGTCATTTCAATACCGACTAAACTAATAAGATTAAATACAGTATAAAACTTTCACAATCATTGTCAATCCAAGGCAAAATGTCCTGATGTAAGCATTTATCCACCCAAATTTGCAGGAATGTTGTTCTGTCAGCATTCTTTAATGCTTTCTTGCGTATCCAACCAAGTTCATTGGCTTTATATAAAATATTCTTATACCAAACACTTGAAAATGGTCCATAGGCTCTTTGGTTACTAAAAATAACTAGTGTAGCTGAAGGTATGCTTGAATGGAGGCTTTTTACGTCAACAAAGACGGCTTGTTCTCTACTCTGCTGAAGACAAAGGCGTACCACCAGTACGCTTTTAAACAAAGGGCTTTCTTATATAACATTATATGGGAATAGTTTGGTCCTTGAAGGAATACATCCTATAGTTTTGACTTTGGAAGAGCAAGCCGAACGTGCGGATAAGCATTTTTTTGACAACCTACCTTGCTACGCAAAATTACTTAGTTGAATGATTTCTATAGCCAAAATGTATTATTGTACTATACATATGCTTGTGGATCTTCTGAGTGAAATGCTTTAGAGGCATCTAGGAGCAGCGTATCCTAATCTTGGCCTAGTGCGCGGCAGCCATCGATAATGCTGAACAGCTTTGGGTTGCTTGATCAAGCAAGAATCATCTGTAGAAGAAAGCAACATCGTTTCTGAATCTAAGATTATCGAAGGGTGCTAACCGAGGGAATTGAAAATAACTTTAGGTTTCAAAGCTCTTATTTTGCATTCCAAAGATGAAGTCCGTATGTGGACGAGTTCAGATGAAGGCAAACTAGCCTTTACTCGAATTTTTAGCCAGATGAAATCGACTACACTATTCTGGAGCTCTGGCGTCAGCGATGCTTTCATTGTGGAAATTATAAAAGAAATGACTGCGCGCTGAACTCTTATTATGCCTCTATCCAATCCTAAAGCGCTTGTAGAGGCAATTCCCGAGGAATTGATCCACTGGACACAAGCAAGACTCTTATCGCTACTGGAAGCCTATTTAAAGCCTGTCATCAAGGAGGGTCAATTTTATGAGGGTAGACACAGTCGGACAATACAGGGTGCTCCCGGTTATAGTTTGGAGCGATTGCTGTGTAGACTATTTCCATTACCAGTAACATGTAAATCGCCGTTGCCATTGCAGTAGCATAGAAAGCGGACAGTGCTAGGCTAACGAGCGTCCTTCTCTCAGTGCACACAAATAAAAAGAGGTATTCCTTGCCGTATCCCTAGCTACGCCCAAAACAACTGCACAAGAGGCATAGACAGTACCAGCCAGAACATATCAAGGGACTTTACATAAACAACTGAAAGCAAAGTGTCTCGTGAAACAGCACTTAGCAGAGAATATTAAGATGAGGCTAATTTGATAGTCGAACATTATATTTTAGTCACAGGTTATAAACATTACAGAATAAACTCCGTGGAAATAGCCAACTGTATTTGTGTATAACAATATCGTCTTCAATTACATCGTGGATAACTTTTCGTGTTCCATGCATTTGCATGCGGTTATTTATGTATTCGCAGAAACATGCTGAAGCCCATGAATTTTAGAGTAGGTCTACTTATCCACATGTGGATAATAATCAGGAAATGACTAAATAAAAAAGAACCCTTTCCATAAGGAAAAGGTTCTTCTGTATTCGAAATATTAACGTTTCGAGAACTGTGGTGCACGACGAGCGGCTTTGAGACCGTATTTTTTACGTTCTTTCATACGTGGGTCACGAGTCAAGAAGCCTGCTTTTTTCAAAGCTGGACGGAATTCCGGATCTGCTTTCAACAGAGCACGGGAAATACCGTGGCGAATTGCGCCGGCTTGACCAGAGATACCACCACCATGAGCGATAACGAGTACGTCATAGCTGCCAACTGTTTCTGTCAGGTTCAGTGGTTGTTTTACGATCAGTTTGAGAGTTTCCAAACCGAAATATTCATTAATATCACGCTTATTGATGACAATGCGTCCTTCACCCGGTACGAGACGAACACGAGCTACCGAATGTTTACGACGACCTGTCCCATAGTATTGTACTTGTGCCATGAAACTGTCCTCCCTTTTAATTATCCGCGAAGTTCGTAAACTTCAGGTTTTTGTGCTGCATGTGGATGCTCAGTGCCTCTGTAAGCTTTAAGTCTCAGCTTCATTTTCTCGCCTTGACGAGTTTTAGGAAGCATACCGTGAACAGCCAATTCCAACATACGCTCAGGCTTGTTCTTAACCATTTCTTGTGCAACCGTTACTTTCAGACCACCCGGATGCAGGGAGTGACGGTAGTATTTCTTGTTCTCCATTTTTTTACCGGTCAATACGATTTTTTCCGCATTGATTACAACAACAAAATCACCTGTGTCCACATGTGGTGTAAATTGTGGCTTGTGTTTGCCGCGAATCAACGCAGCCGCTTCGCTTGCCAGACGGCCGAGCGTTTTGCCTTCGGCATCAATGATGTGCCAGTTGCGCTCAACTTCATTTGGCTTCGCCATATACGTAGTACGCATGAAAAGTATCCTCCTTAAGTTCGTTAACAGAAATCATCATTTATCTTCGTTCGTTAAGTTGCTGCATTATTGATGGATTAGATGTTAATTTAAAGTGATTATCTTAATTGGGGCTGTGGGAAAGCCATTAAGAAAACACAACTTTTATATTACAGGATAACCATCAATTCCGCAAGGGTAAAATCAATGTTTTTTGATGTTTTCGTCGTACTCTACATTCCAGAGCGTTAAAGCGTGTCCAACGGCCGTAGGTCCGGCCTTTGAACGATTTTTCGCCTCTAAAATGGAAGGAATATCATCCGACGATTTTTTGCCTTCTCCCACTTCCAGCAAAGTACCCATAATAATCCGAACCATGTGCTGCAAAAATCCGCTACCTGTAATATAAGTATGGATAATTCCCTGATCATCCGAGTCCGGACGTGAAAAGGAATGGTCTACTGTCATATAGGCTTCGTAAATAGTGCGAACATGATTCGTCTTTTGGGAACGTCGAGATGCGAACGAAGTATAGTCAAAGGTGCCAACTAAATGAGCTAACCCTTCCTCCATCGCTCTTACATCCAGACTCGTTGGATGATGGGCCTGTGTACGACGGTGAAAGATGTCCGGAAACCGGTTCGCATTAATACTGTACCGATATGTCTTCCGCTTCGCCATGCGGCGTGCATGAAAGGACAGTGGCACCTCTCTCGCATCCGTAACGATGATATCACGAGGCAACCAGGCATTAAGTGCCAGACACCAGCGCTGCAACGGAATCGGCGATTCAGTGTGAAAATTGAATACCTGCCCGTATGCATGTACACCTGCATCTGTACGGCCTGAGCCTGTAATTTTAAGACGCTCGCCCGTCAATGAGTAAATAGCATGTTCAAGGCAGTCCTGAATGGTGTTACCGTTAGGCTGCGTCTGAAAGCCATCATAGTGGGTTCCGTCATAGTTCACCTTCATGCACAAGTTCCGCATGCTTCTCACACCTTTGTAGGGGTAGTCTCTGGCCTTGCAAGGAATAACCGAACATAACAAAGGAGAAGCCCCTCAAGGACTCCTCCAAGAGAAAAAAAGGGTTGTTCAGAATCAAGCCGATTCTGTCCACCCTTCCCTCATCTTCGCCTGTTTACGCGCGGTCAACCAATTCCAGATATACCATTGGAGCGGCGTCGCCACGACGAGGTCCCAATTTCAGGATACGAGTGTATCCACCTGGACGCTCAGTGTAACGTGTAGCCAATTCGCTAAACAGCTTTTGGATTGCATCCTGCTCACCATCCAAAGTTTCACGGCGAACGAACGCAGCCACTTGACGACGTGCGTGCAGATCTCCTTTTTTCGCTTTGGTGATCAGTTTTTCAGCAATAGAACGAACTTCTTTCGCTTTAGCCTCAGTAGTTTGGATACGCTCATACAAGAACAGATCGGTTACCAAATCACGAAACAAAGCTTTACGGGCACTGGAGTTACGGCCCAATTTTTGGTATGCCATGTAATTTCCCCTCCTTCACAAAAACGTTGCTGTACTATTCTTCCGTACGAAGTCCTAAACCAAGTTCCTCGAGCTTCTCTTGTACTTCTTCCAAAGATTTGCGACCCAAGTTACGGACCTTCATCATATCTTCTTCAGATTTAGTCGTGAGTTCTTGTACCGTATTGATACCAGCGCGCTTAAGGCAGTTATAGGAACGGACGGAGAGATCCAGCTCTTCGATCGTCATTTCAAGAACTTTTTCTTTCTTGTCTTCTTCTTTTTCAACCATAATTTCAGCATCTTTTGCCTCGTCCGTGAGACCCACGAACAACATCACATGCTCGGTCAAAATTTTGGCTCCAAGGCTCACTGCTTCCTCGGGACGAATACTTCCGTCAGTCCAAACCTCAAGTGTCAGCTTGTCATAATTCGTAACCTGGCCGACACGCGTATTTTCTACGCCGTAGTTCACGCGTGCAATCGGAGTGTAGATGGAGTCGACGGGAATGACGCCGATCGGCTGGTCATCACGTTTGTTCCGATCCTGCTTAACGTAACCGCGACCGCGATTGGCAAAAATACGCATGTGAAGTCTCGAACCCGGTCCGAGCGTAGCAATGTGAAGATCCGGATTAAGAATTTCCACATCACTATCCGCACGGATATCTCCTGCCGTTACAACTCCTTCGCCTTCCGCATCGATTTCGAGTACTTTCTCTTCATCCGAGTGGATTTTAAGCGATAAAGCTTTCAAGTTCAGAATGATCTCCGTTACGTCTTCCTTCACACCGGGAACCGTTGCAAACTCGTGCAGAACCCCATCGATCTGAACCGATGTGACTGCTGCCCCCGGTAACGAGGATAACAGAATACGGCGAAGCGAGTTTCCCAACGTCGTACCGTATCCGCGTTCCAGCGGTTCTACTACGAATTTTCCATAGGTGCCATCATCATTGACGTCAACCGTCTCAATTTTCGGCTTTTCGATTTCTATCACTGCAATATCCCTCCTTCAAAACGTCGCTCCTATATGAAACATTCACCTTATCCATAGTCTATCATGCAGTATACCTAAACATCCATTCTTGGCAGTTTGTGCCGGATCTATACTACACGCAGAGGAGAAATCTCATTAGACGCGACGACGTTTTGGAGGACGGCATCCGTTATGAGGTACCGGAGTTACGTCTTTGATCAGGTTAACTTCCAAACCAGCAGCTTGCAAAGAGCGGATTGCTGCTTCGCGACCTGCACCAGGTCCTTTAACCATGACTTCGACAGTTTTCATGCCGTGTTCCATAGCAGCTTTAGCAGCAGTTTCTGCGGCCATTTGCGCTGCGAATGGAGTAGATTTACGGGAACCACGGAATCCCATGCCGCCTGAACTGGCCCAAGAGATTGCGTTACCGTGTGGATCTGTGATCGTAACGATCGTGTTGTTGAACGTGGAACGGATGTGTGCCACGCCAGTTTCGATATTTTTACGGTCACGGCGTTTTGTACGTACAACTTTTTTCGGTTTAGCCATTGAATGTTATCCTCCCTTCTTATTTCTTTTTGTTCGCTACAGTCCGACGAGGACCTTTACGGGTACGAGCATTAGTTTTAGTACGTTGTCCGCGAACAGGCAACCCACGACGGTGACGAACACCACGGTAGCAGCCAATCTCAGTCAGACGTTTAATATTCAAGGAAATTTCACGACGCAGATCGCCTTCTACTTTAACTTCTTTGTCGATCGTTTCACGTAATTTGCTCACTTCATCTTCAGTCAAATCACGAACACGCGTGTTTGCACTGATGCCTGTTTCCTTCAAGATTTTCTGAGAAGTCGTTTTACCGATTCCGAAAATGTAAGTCAAGGCGATCTCAACGCGTTTGTCACGTGGCAAATCCACACCAGCTATACGAGCCATTTTACGCTACACCCCCTTCTATTAACCTTGTTTTTGTTTGTGTTTCGGATTTTCGCAAATAACCATTACGTTCCCTTTGCGGCGAATGACTTTGCATTTTTCGCAAATAGGTTTTACAGAAGGTCTTACCTTCATGTTGATTACCTCCTCCAAGCTTTACCCTGGTAAAACTCGCTTCGTGAACATTCACATCGTTTTGCCGAGCAAAACAAGTTTTTTAAATGACATACGTTTAATAAAAACCTGCATGAATTACTTGCGGTACGTTATACGGCCTTTGGTTAAATCGTAAGGCGATAACTGTACAACCACCTTGTCGCCTGTCAAAATACGGATAAAGTGCATCCGCAGCTTTCCGGAAACATGAGCAAGAATTTGATGACCGTTCTCCAGCTCTACCTTGAACGTAGCGTTCGGCAGTGGCTCGATTACCGTACCTTCAACCTCAATGACATCTTCTTTGGCCAAAGTCAGTCTCCTTTCTCTTCAGCTTGGTATTCGGACGAGTCCAGGAAAGTTTTCACTGCATGGCGCAGCTTTCCATTCGTCACCCGACCGCTTTCGTTTAAACTGTTTACAATCTCGCTACTAATCTTTGGCTGAGGCACCAAATGAAGAACATTTTTCTTCTTCGCTTGATCAAACTTTCGTTTATCCCCATCCGCAATATATACAAACCTGCTATCTGCTACTGAAACGACAACCGCAATCTGTCCGGCACCTCTGCCTTTCAGAATCTTCACCAGCTGACCGATTTGCAGGTTTCCTTGCTGAATCATTACAATCACCTACGCACTCAGTTTCGTGAAAATGTCCATGCCGCCCGTTTCGCACGTCACCGCTTGCTCGTTATGAGCACATGAGGTTACGTTCATCGTAACGACCGTCCAGTTGTCTTCCAGCGTCCCTACATGGTGAGAACCTATCTGAATCATTGATTCAATAGCCAGCCCAATGCCGGTTTTCAGCCTCGGCCCCTGCTCAGGAATACCACGGTTTGGATTCTCAATATATTGCTGAATGGCATGCGACATTGTAAACTGGCGAGTTTTCGCGATGATATCGCCTTTGTTTAACTTGCGTTTGCCGGGAAATCCGTGCACCAGTTGTTCGTTGACTGAAGCGCAAATGCTAGCAGGAAAACCGTTATAACCTTTAAAAGACGGCACAGCTCCCTGACTGCGAATATACCGATCAGCTAAATGATCAAGTTCACCGGTCGTAATACCGGGCTCGATGTGTCCTGCCAAGAGATGATCCGTTTCCGTATCTATTCTCTTAGCTTTCCTCATAAAGCTTGATTCCGTCCCCGACTTGCAAATGATCATTACAGCTAACCCCGCAACAAGGACACGATATTTTGGGAAACCACATCAATATCCTGTTCTCCGTCAATATGACGCAGAAGATTCTGGTTCTCATAAAACGTGAGGAGTGGTGCTGTTTTATTACTATATTCGTCAAGTCGTGTTCTTACGCTATCTTCATTATCGTCAGGACGCTGATAGAGTTCCCCACCGTCTTTATCGCAAATGCCTTCAACCTTAGGAGGATTAAAGACAATATGATAGCTAGTTCCGCAGCTTTTACAAACCCGCCGTCCTGTGATTCGTGCCAACAAGTTGTCACTATCCACTTTCAGGTTGATGACGTCATCTAGCTTCGTATTCAAACGACCCAAAATTTGATCCAAGGCTTCAGCTTGAGCCAAAGTTCTTGGAAAACCGTCCAGCAAGAACCCTTTCTTGCAATCTGGCTGTTGTAGCCGTTCTTCAACGATACCGATTGTTACGTCATCCGGAACAAGTTCACCCTTGTCGATATATTCTTTAGCTTTAATGCCAATAGGTGTTCCCTGTTTCATCGCTAGGCGAAAAGCATCACCTGTCGAGATATGAGGAATGCCGAATTCCTTCACAATGACATCTGCTTGTGTACCTTTACCAGCCCCCGGAGGGCCCATGATCAAAATATTCACAATCTGTCACTCCTCAAGACGACCCCTACACAAGAAACAGCACAAAAGGTGCCGGTAAGCATGCGAACATCCTAAGCCGGTACCTATTGCCTATTTGTTGATGAAGCCTTTGTAATGGCGTTTGATCAGTTGGCTTTCGATTTGCTTCATTGTATCCAATGCTACACCAATGATGATGAGCAATGAAGTACCGCCAATTTGCACGGAACGAGGCAAGCCCGAAAGCGAACCGAAGAATACCGGCAAAACGGATATGACTGCCAGAAACAAGGCTCCTGTCATTGTCAAACGTGACATTACTCGTGTCAAGTATTTCTCCGTGGCTTTACCCGGGCGAATTCCCGGAATATAACCGCCGTTTTTCTTCATATTGTCGGCCATTTGCTGCGGATTCATCTGTACAAAGGTATAGAAGAATGTGAAACCGATAATCATTACGACATACAAAACCATGCCCAGCGGCTTGTCATAATACAAGTAAGTGGTAACCCACTTAGCCCAAACATGATCTGCCCAGAAACTCGCAATAATTGTCGGGAATTGCAGCAATGATACCGCAAAGATTACCGGAATAACGCCTGCCGCATTAATTTTCATCGGAATATGCGTATTCTGGCCACCGTACATTTTGTTGCCAACTACACGTTTCGCGTATTGTACCGGGATTTTCCGAATACCTTGCTGGATGTAGATAACACCAACAATAATCAGAACAATCACCAGGGCAATTATAATTGCCTTCAGAATATTCATAAACAGCTGATCTGCCTGAATAAACTGAGATTCTACAACCGTCCGAATATGTCTTGGAATACCCGCTGCAATCCCTGCGAAGATAACAATAGAGATACCATTGCCGATTCCCTTTTCGGTAATTTGCTCACCGAGCCACATAAGGAACGTAGTTCCTGCTGTAAGCACAATGGCAATGACCAGATAATCTGCAAAAGTGGCTCCTGGAATCATCGCTGCACCGTACAGTCGATTAAAGCCAATCGACGTTCCGAATGCTTGAATCAGGCCAAGTATTACCGTACCATAACGCGTAATTTGAGCCAACTTCTTTTTACCATGCTCTCCTTGTTTAGCCCATTCCGCAAGTTTCGGAATCACGTCCATTGACAGCAACTGTACAATGATGGACGCTGTAATATATGGCATAATCCCGAGGGCGAAGATCGAAAACTGATACAATGCGCCCCCTGAGAAGGTGTTAAGGAGTCCAAACAACTCGCTTCCTGCCTGATCCTGAGAAGTAAAGACTTGCTTGTTCACGCCGGGAACCGGCACAAAGGAGCCAATACGATATACAAAGAGTATAAACAGGGTGAACAGGATTCGGGTTCTAAGATCCTCAACCCGCCATATATTTTTCAGGGTCTTGAACATTAGATCACCTCGGTTTTACCGCCGGCAGCTTCAATTTTCTCTACCGCAGATTGAGAGAACTTGTTCGCTTTAACTGTCAATTTTACAGTGATTTCACCGTTACCCAGAATTTTGATTCCGGATTTAGCGTTTTTCACAATGCCATTGTTCAGCAAAAACTCAGGGCTTACTTCTGTACCCGCTGCAAAACTGTTCAAATCTTCGATATTCAAAACCGCATACTCTTTACGAGTAGGATTTACGAAACCGCGTTTAGGCAAGCGACGATACAGTGGGTTTTGACCACCCTCGAAGCCCGGACGTACACCACCGCCGGAACGAGCGTTTTGACCTTTATGACCACGACCAGAAGTTTTACCCGTACCGCTACTAGGACCACGACCCAAACGTTTACGTTCTTTGCGGGAGCCTGGAGCTGGGGAAAGCTCATGTAACTTCATCGTTCGTTGCACCTCCTTGATTATTGTTAAAATACTTTATTTCTTAAGCCTCAATTTCTTTAACAGAAACCAAATGGCTAACTTGATTAATCATCCCGCGAATAGCTGCATTGTCGGGTTGAACTACTTTATGGTTGATTTTACGCAAGCCGAGCGTTTTAACAGTCGTTCTCTGATTACCAGGACGGCCGATCAACGAACGAACGAGGGTAATTTCTAATTTCGCCATGATATTCCCTCCTTAGCCCAGCAGCTCTTCGATGGATTTGCCGCGCAATTTTGCAACTTCTTCAGCGCGTTTCAAGCGGGACAAACCTTCCAAAGTCGCATTGACCATATTCATGGAATTCGAAGAACCCAAAGATTTTGTCAAGATATCACCTACACCAGCAAGTTCCAGTACAGCACGAACCGGACCACCAGCGATAACTCCAGTACCTTCCGATGCCGGTTTCAACAGAACCCGGCCAGCACCGAACTTACCTGTAACAAGGTGAGGAATTGTTGTTCCTACGAGTGGAACGTGAACCAGGTTTTTCTTAGCATCTTCAATACCTTTGCGAATTGCATCAGGTACTTCGCCAGCTTTACCGATTCCAGCGCCTACCCAGCCGTTGCCGTCGCCCACTACTACCAGAGCACTGAAGCTGAAACGGCGTCCGCCTTTGACAACTTTAGCTACACGATTAATATTTACTACTCTTTCAGTCAGTTCCAAAGTATTCGGATCTACACGCAAGTCGTTAACCTCCTTTTGAGAAATGTCTTAGAATTCAAGGCCTGCTTCGCGAGCTGCATCAGCCAAAGCTTGAATCCGTCCATGATACAAGTATCCACCACGGTCAAATACGATGTTAGCATGGCCTTTTTCTTTCGCACGTTTAGCAACGAGTTCGCCAACTTTACGAGCTGCTTCTACACTACCGCCGTTTTTGATTTCGCTGCTCAGTTCTTTATCCATAGTGGATGCAGATACCAATGTTACACCAGCTACATCATCAATCAGTTGTGCGTAGATATGCTTGGAAGAGCGGAATACGTTCAAACGAGGACGTACAGCCGTACCTTCGATTTTCTTACGTACACGCAGATGTCTTCTGACACGTGCTTTATTTTTATCTTGTTTTGTAATCATCTCAAGTTTTCACTCCCTTCAGTTTGCCTTTTAAAACTTTATACTAAGACGCACTGGGTAAAAAAGAAGTACGAAGTCTTTCCTGCAGAAAGACCGCACAAAGTCGGTAAGAAACTTATTTCTTCTTACCGGCTTTACCTTCTTTACGAATGATGCGCTCGCCTTCGTATTTAATCCCTTTACCTTTGTACGGTTCAGGTTCACGAACGGAACGAATTTTAGCAGCGTAGGCACCTACACGCTCTTTATCAATTCCGCGAACGATGATTTTAGTGTTCGAAGGAACTTCGAATTCGATGCCCGCTTCCGGTGTGATTTCAACCGGGTGAGAGTATCCAACGTTCAGAACGATTTTATCTCCGGATTTGCTTGCACGATATCCGACCCCAACCAGCTCCAGAGATTTTGAAAACCCTTCAGTTACACCACTTACCATGTTGTTGACAACGCTGCGGGTTGTTCCATGCAAAGAGCGGTGAAGTTTGTTGTCCGAAGGACGAACTACATTAATTTCATTGTTTTCCACAGTAACGGACATGTCTTTATGAAGCTCACGAGTCAATGTTCCTTTAGGACCTTTAACTGTGATCGCTGTGTTGTTCAAAGTCACGTCAACACCACTTGGTACTGTGATTGGTTTACGACCAATACGGGACATATCTGTTGCACCTCCTATCTTTTAAACGTTATCTTACCAAACGTAGCAAACAACTTCTCCGCCGGCTTTGGACTGACGTGCTTCTTTGTCGGTCATGATACCTTTGGATGTTGAAATGATTGCGATCCCGAGTCCACCCAATACGCGTGGAATCTCATTGCTCTTCGTGTAAACGCGAAGACCTGGTTTACTGATTCTTTTCAAACCTGTAATAACACGCTCGTTGTTCGCACCGTATTTCAAGAAAATACGGATAATCCCTTGTTTGCTATCTTCAACAAATTCCGCATCACGAATGAATCCTTCACGTTTCAGGATGTCGGCGATTTGTTTTTTCATTGTAGATGCAGGCATTTCTACTGTTTCGTGACGAACTGTGTTCGCGTTACGAATACGAGTAAGCATATCTGCAATTGGATCAGACATAGTCATTGTGTATAAACCTCCTTCCCAAACAGGACTTTTTACCAGCTTGCTTTTTTCACGCCAGGAATCTGGCCTTTATAAGCTAATTCACGGAAGCAAATTCTGCAGATCTTAAACTTTTGCAGTACCGAATGTGGACGACCACAACGCTCGCAACGAGTGTAAGCACGAACTTTAAACTTTGGTGTGCGTTGTTGTTTGACTTTCATTGAAGTTTTTGCCACTTAGCCTGACACCTCCTAAATAGTTTCGGAGAACAGGGTGTCTTTAAAATCAGACGCCCGAAACGTTATGCCAACATTATTTTGCGAAAGGCATGCCCAGCTGAGTCAGAAGCTCACGGGACTCTTCGTCAGTTTTGGCAGTCGTTACGATAACGATGTCCATACCACGAACTTTATCAACTTGATCATACTCGATTTCCGGGAAGATCAACTGTTCTTTCAGACCAAGCGTGTAGTTACCACGTCCGTCGAAAGCTTTTGTCGATACACCATGGAAGTCACGTACGCGAGGAAGAGTAATGTTGAACAATTTGTCCAAGAAATAATACATACGCTCGCCACGAAGTGTTACCTTTACACCGATCGGCATGTTTTCACGCAATTTAAAACCTGCAATAGATTTTTTTGCGCGAGTGATTACTGGTTTTTGACCAGCAATCAGCTGCATGTCGTTGAGAGCTGAATCAAGTACTTTGGAGTTTTGGACTGCGTCGCCAACACCCATGTTGATTACAACTTTCTCGATTTTAGGCACTTGCATCACTGTTGTATAGTTGAACTTCTGCATCAAAGCAGGAGTGATTTCTTTCAAGAAACGTTCTTTCATTCTTGTTGTAGCCATGAATCATATACCTCCTTTCTTCAAAAAATAATTAGTCGATCACTTCGCCAGAACGTTTTGCAATGCGCACTTTTTTTCCGTTGTCCAAAACTTTGTAACCAACACGGGTTACTTTTCCGCTCTTCGGATCAATGTGCATAACGTTGGAAACGTGAATCGGAGCTTCTTTCTCGATGATGCCGCCTTGTGGATTCAGCTGATTAGGCTTTTGGTGTTTTTTAATCATGTTAACACCTTCCACAAGCACACGGTTTTGACGAGGGTAAGCAGCGATAACGCGACCTTTTTTACCTTTATCTTTACCTGTAATCACCAGAACAGTGTCGTCTTTTTTGACGTGAAGCTTGTTGTTATGGGATTCCAGAACTTTTTTCACTTTTGGCATTTCGTACACCTCCTACGGGCACATTTTAAGGTGAGTTTAGATCACTTCCGGAGCCAAGGAAACGATTTTCATGAAGTCCTTGTCACGAAGTTCGCGAGCAACTGGTCCGAAAATACGAGTACCACGTGGGCTCTTGTCTTCTTTAACGACCACTGCTGCGTTCTCGTCAAATCCGATGTAGGAACCGTCTTTACGGCGGATAGAACGTTTAGTACGAACAACAACCGCTCTTACTACATCACCCTTTTTGACAACGCCGCCTGGTGTTGCTTGTTTTACGGAACAAACGATCAGGTCACCAATTTGAGCTGTACGACGTCCCGTACCACCGAGCACACGGATACACATCAGTTCCTTCGCGCCGGAATTGTCAGCTACAGTCAAACGTGTAAATGGTTGAATCATTTATTTATCCTCCTTTCGGAAAAACTACACTACATTAGATTATAACAGCTTTTTCAACGATTTCGACCAGTCTCCAGTTTTTGTCTTTGGACAAAGGGCGAGTTTCCATGATTTTAACAGTATCACCAATTTGTGCAGTGTTGTTTTCATCATGAGCTTTGAATTTCTTAGTTACTTTAATACGTTTATGGTAGAGATCATGTTTTTTGTAAGTTTCTACAGCAATCACAATCGTTTTATCCATTTTGTCGCTGACTACTTTACCGACTAATACTTTACGGGCATTACGTTCGCTCATTGTTGGCCTCCTTCCTAATTACAGGCGGATTTTCCACCCGGTCTGATATCTTAGCTAATCCCAAGTTCTCTTTCACGGATCACAGTTTTAGCACGAGCAATTTCCTTACGCACAGCGCCGATCCGAGTCGGGTTATCAAGCTGACCGGTAGCGAGTTGAAAACGAAGGTTGAAAAGTTCTTCTTTAAAACCGGAGATCTTTTGTTCGATTTCAGCAGTGGTTAGGTTGCGGAATTCACTAGCCTTCATTTGCTTCACCACCCAATTCTTCACGTTTCACAAACTTAGTTTTGATTGGCAGTTTGTGAGCGGCAAGACGCATTGCTTCACGAGCAATCTCTTCCGGAACACCAGCAAGTTCGAACATAATCTTGCCTGGTTTCACTACTGCAACCCATTTTTCTACGTTACCTTTACCACTACCCATACGAACCTCAAGAGGCTTCTGAGTAATTGGTTTGTCAGGGAAAATTTTAATCCAAACCTTACCACCACGTTTGATGTAACGAGTCATCGCAATACGAGCAGCTTCGATTTGACGGTTAGTAATCCATGCAGGTTCAGTAGCTTGCAAACCGTACTCACCAAAGTTCAGTGTAGTACCGCCTTTTGCACGACCCTTCATATGACCACGTTGTTGTTTACGATGTTTTACGCGTTTTGGTACCAACATGATTAGTTGCCTCCTTCCTGAGGAGCTTGTTTCTTAGCTGGAGGAAGAACCTCTCCACGATAGATCCATACTTTTACGCCAAGACGACCGTAAGTAGTATGAGCTTCCGCTGTACCATAGTCAATGTCGGCACGAAGCGTATGCAGTGGAACAGTTCCTTCGCTGTACCCTTCGGAACGAGCGATTTCGGCACCGCCAAGACGTCCGCCTACTTGAGTTTTAATTCCTTTTGCTCCGGAGCGCATAGTTCTTTGAATCGCTTGTTTCAAAGCACGACGGAAAGAAACACGACGTTCCAATTGTTGTGCAATGCTTTCAGCAACCAGAATTGCGTCCAGTTCAGGATTTTTAATTTCAGAAATATTGATGTGTACCTTTTTACCGCCTGCGATTTTAGTAATTTCATTACGCAGATTTTCAACTTCAGAACCACCCTTACCGATAACCATACCTGGTTTCGCAGTGTGAATCGTTACGTTGACACGGTTAGCTGCTCTCTCGATTTCAACACGGGATACAGCGGAGTCTTTCAATCTTTTTTTCAGATGTTCACGAATTCTAACGTCTTCCAGCAAAAGATCACCGAAATCTTTGCCTGCATACCATTTGGATTCCCAATCACGGATAATACCGATTCGGAGTCCGACGGGATTTACCTTTTGGCCCACACGTTTTCCCTCCTTATTTTTCAGATACCACCAGAGTAATATGACTGGTGCGTTTGTTGATACGGCTTGCACGACCCATTGCACGCGGGCGGAATCGTTTCATTGTAGGACCTTGGTTTACAAAAACCTGAGATACTACCAATTTATTTACGTCCAAAGAGTAGTTGTGATCTGCATTCGCAATCGCAGAATTCAACAATTTCTCAACGACTGGAGAAGCGGACTTTGGAGTGTGACGAAGAATTGCAATCGCCTCACCAACCTGCTTACCGCGAATCAAATCGATAACAAGTTTCACTTTGCGAGCAGAAATCCGCACGGATTTAGCATGTGCTTTTGCTTCCATTGAGTTTACCTCCTCTCAAACACTACGCTGTGTTGATTATCTTCTTGTTTTCTTATCGTCATCCGTATGGCCTTTGTACGTACGTGTTGGAGCGAATTCGCCCAATTTGTGTCCGACCATATCTTCCGTTACGTATACTGGCACGTGTTTACGACCATCGTATACACCAAACGTATGTCCGATAAATTGTGGGAAAATCGTAGAGCGACGGGACCAAGTTTTGATTACCACTTTTTTGTCCGACTCGTTCAAAACCTCTACTTTTTTCAACAGGTAACCATCAATGAATGGTCCTTTTTTGAGACTGCGACCCATTTATGAATCCTCCCTTCGTTAAAACGTAGTCGTTCCTTAATATGTTAACGTGCGACTTAAGCGCACGTTTTATTACTTAGTACGACGACGAACGATGTACTTATCAGATGCTTTACCTTTTTTACGTGTCTTGTAACCAAGGGTTGGTTTACCCCATGGAGACATTGGAGATTTACGTCCGATTGGAGCGCGACCTTCACCACCACCGTGTGGATGATCGTTAGGGTTCATTACAACACCGCGAACTTCAGGACGTTGTCCCAACCAGCGACTACGACCGGCTTTACCGATTTTCACCAGTTCGTGGTCTTCGTTACCTACAGAACCGATTGTAGCGCGGCAAACTTTCAGAATGCGGCGAACTTCACCAGAAGACAAACGAATTGTAACATACTTTTCTTCTTTACCAAGAAGTTGGGCTTCCGTACCAGCAGCGCGAACGAGTTGGCCACCTTTACCCGGTTTCAATTCGATGTTGTGGATAACCGTACCTACTGGAATGTTTTCCAATGGCAAGGAGTTACCGATTTTGATATCGGAACCTGCACCGGATACCACTTCGTCTCCTACTTTCAGACCTTTAGGAGCGATGATGTAACGTTTTTCACCATCCACATAGTGGATAAGTGCGATGTTGGACGTACGGTTTGGATCATATTCGATCGTAGCAACGCGGCCCGGTATTCCATCTTTGTTACGTTTGAAGTCAATAATACGGTATTTACGTTTGTGTCCGCCGCCTTGATGACGAACTGTAATTTTACCTTGGTTATTGCGTCCAGCTTGCTTGCTCAGAGGTGCCAGCAACGATTTCTCGGGCTGATTAGTTGTAATCTCCTCGAAAGTAGATACAGACATAGCACGTCTGGCCGGGGACGTTGGTTTATACTTTTTAATTGGCACTGAGTTTCCCTCCTTACTTTACAGTTTCAATTATACCGTTTCAAAAAACTCAAGCGGCTTACTGTCTTTGCTCAGCGTTACGAACGCTTTCTTCCACTCGCTCGTATAGCCGGAATGACGTCCGTAGCGTTTTGGTTTTGCAGGAACACGAAGCGTATTTACGTTACTTACTTTCACGTTAAAAATGGCTTCGATTGCTTTTTTAACTTCGACTTTGTTAGAACGAATGTCAACCTCGAAAACGTATTTCAAGTCATTCATCATACCAGCCGTACGTTCGGTGATAACCGGACGTTTGATAATATCACGAGGATCCTTCATTACGCGAGCACCTCCTCTACCTTCTGAACTGCTTCCTTCGTAATGATCAGTTTGTCGTGTCCGAGCACATCAAGAACATTAATGCCGTCTGCGGCTACAAACTTCACACCAGGAATATTACGAGCGGAAAGTGCTACATTATCATCATAGCTAGGAGCTACGATCAATGCTTTACGATCAGCTTTAAGGTTATTCAAAATGGCTGCGAATTCTTTCGTTTTAGGTCCGTTCAGTGTAAGAGCGTCCAATACGATAATTTCATTCTCAATCACTTTGGATGACAACGCCGATTTGATCGCCAGACGACGAACTTTTTTAGGCAATTTGTAAGCATAGCTGCGTGGAGTCGGACCAAATACAGTACCGCCACCAACCCATTGCGGTGCACGGATCGAACCTTGACGAGCGCGGCCAGTACCTTTTTGTTTCCAAGGTTTACGTCCGCCACCACGTACTTCAGAACGTCCTTTTACTTTGTGAGTACCTTGACGCAGGGAAGCCAATTGCATAACAACAGCGTCATGAAGAACGTGCTTATTCGGCTCGATACCGAACACTGCGTCGTTCAATTCAATTTCACCAACTTGGCTGCCGCTAATATTAAATAGTGCTACTTTTGGCATTTCGTGTTCCTCCTTTCTTCAGTTGTTTATTTTTTCACCGTTTCTAATACTTTAACGAAGCTATTTTTAGGTCCTGGAATGGAACCTTTCACGAGCAATACATTACGTTCTGTATCGATCTTAACAACTTCAAGACGTTGGATCGTTACCGTTTCATGCCCCATGTGTCCTGGAAGGTGTTTACCTTTAGGAACGCGGTTAGCTTGAATGGAACCCATAGAACCTGGACCTCTGTGGTAACGCGAGCCGTGTGCCATTGGTCCGCGGCTTTGTCCCCAACGTTTGATAACGCCGGCAAAACCTTTACCTTTAGAAATACCTGTTACGTCAACGAACTCGCCTTCTGTGAAGACATCAGCCTTCAGTTCTTGGCCAACCTCGTACGCAGCAAGGTCGATGCCACGAAGTTCACGAACGTAGCGCTTAGGTGCAGTATTTGCTTTTTTCGCATGTCCTGCTTCAGGTTTGTTGGATCTTTTTTCTTTCTTATCAGAGAAACCGAGTTGAATAGCTTCGTATCCATCGTTTTCCAGATCTTTCTTTTGCAGAACAACACAAGGACCTGCTTCGATAACCGTAACAGCAAGTACGTTACCTTCAGGGGTAAACACTTGAGTCATTCCGAGTTTTTTTCCTAAGATACCTTTCATGTTGACACCTCATTTCTTTTCCTAATTACATATTACAATTTAATTTCGATATCTACACCGGACGGCAGGTCCAAGCGCATCAAGGCATCCACAGTTTGTGGAGTCGGGTTAACAATGTCGATCAAACGCTTGTGTGTGCGCATTTCGAACTGCTCCCGGGAATCCTTGTACTTGTGTACCGCACGGAGAATAGTAATGATTTGTTTTTCAGTTGGCAGCGGAATTGGCCCGGATACACCTGCGCCCGAACGTTTAGCTGTTTCAACAATTTTCTCAGCGGATTGATCAAGAATTCTATGATCGTAAGCTTTCAAACGAATACGAATTTTTTGCTTTGCCATTTTAGTCCCTCCTTCTATCGCCCAATTTGGTATCGGACATACTCCGTGAAAATTTTCCGACAGCCCTCCCATGGCAAAGGGGCCGGGTGTGTCAGTAACCTCTCACATCATCGCACAGTCACAAACAACATTAGTTATTATATCGAATAGTTCTGCCTATTGCAAGCAAAAACGAAAAAACAATGCATCTTATTTTCAAAAGATACAATTGTGTTCGCAGCTTGCGATTTTTCCAAGAGAAAAGCCCCCGCACCAGGGCAGGGGCTCGTTTAGCTTCGTTCCAATACAATGTTACTCGTTCCAGTACACTGTTGCTCTATTTAAAGGCTAAAGCCTTCTTATTTGGAGATTGTTGCTACGGCACCAGCGCCAACTGTACGTCCACCTTCACGAATAGAGAACTTAGTTCCTTCTTCGATAGCGATCGGGTTGATCAGTTGAACAGTAACCGTAATGTTATCACCAGGCATTACCATTTCGGAACCTTCTGGCAAAGTAATGATACCAGTTACGTCAGTTGTACGGAAGTAGAACTGTGGACGGTAACCAGTGAAGAAAGGTTTGTGACGTCCACCTTCTTCTTTAGTCAAAACATAGATTTGAGCAGAGAATTCTGTATGAGGTTTAACAGAACCTGGTTTAGCCAATACTTGGCCACGCTCGATTTGTGCACGATCTACACCGCGAAGCAATGCGCCGATGTTATCGCCAGCTTGAGCAGAGTCAAGCAATTTACGGAACATTTCTACGCCTGTTACTACGGATTTACGGGATTCTTCTTGAATACCGATGATTTCGATTTCGTCGCCCACTTTAACAGTACCACGCTCTACACGGCCTGTTGCAACTGTACCACGACCAGTGATGGAGAATACGTCCTCGACAGGCATCAAGAAAGGCTTGTCAGTATCGCGTTCTGGAGTTGGGATATAAGTGTCGATTGTTTCGAACATTTCAACGATTTTCTTAGCATAGTCGCCCTCCGGGTTTTGCAGAGCTTCACGAGCGGAACCGCGAATGATTGGAGTGTCGTCGCCTGGGAAGTCATATTCGCTCAGCAAGTCACGAACTTCCATTTCAACCAATTCCAGCAACTCTTCGTCTTCAACCATGTCGCATTTGTTCAGGAATACAACGATGTAAGGAACACCAACTTGGCGGGACAACAGGATGTGCTCGCGAGTTTGCGGCATTGGGCCGTCAGCTGCGGATACAACCAGAATCGCTCCGTCCATTTGTGCAGCGCCAGTGATCATGTTTTTAACATAGTCGGCGTGACCTGGGCAGTCAACGTGTGCATAGTGACGGTTAGGTGTTTCATATTCCACGTGTGCAGTGGAGATTGTGATACCGCGTTCGCGCTCTTCTGGAGCTTTATCGATTTGATCGAATGCTACAGCAGCACCACCGTAAGTTTTGGACAATACAGTTGTGATTGCAGCAGTCAAAGTAGTTTTACCATGATCGACGTGACCAATAGTACCGATATTAACGTGCGGTTTGTTACGTTCAAACTTAGCCTTTGCCATTTGAACAATTCCTCCTCAATAACTTGTTTTATTTTAGGCTGCCGGATGCCCTTTTGGTAAAACCTTAAGTATACCGGTCAGCTGATACATTGTATTACTCGCCGCCTTTGGTTTTGGCAACGATCTCTTCAGCAATGCTCTTCGGCACTTCTTCATAATGAGAAAGTTCCATAGAGAACACGCCGCGTCCTTGTGTACCGGAGCGAAGTGTAGTCGAGTATCCGAACATTTCGGACAAAGGCACCTTCGCACGAATGATTTGAGCTCCACTACGGGAATCCATACCTTCAATCCGACCACGACGGGAGTTCAACATACCCATTACGTCACCCATGTATTCCTCAGGAACCGTTACTTCAACTTTCATAATCGGCTCAAGCAAAACTGGTTTACATTTGTCTTTCGCTGCTTTCAGCGCCATTGATCCGGCAATTTTAAATGCCATTTCATTGGAATCGACATCATGGTATGATCCGTCCACGATTGTAGCTTTAACGTCCACAAGCGGGAAGCCTGCGATAACGCCGTTTTTCATTTGTTCCTCAATACCAGCAAGAGCAGGTGCGATGTACTCTCTAGGAACAGAGCCGCCGACTACCTTACTTTCGAATTGACTACCAGTACCTGGTTCGAGTGGTTCGAACTCAACCCATACGTGACCATATTGACCACGACCACCGGACTGACGAACGAATTTACCTTCGACACGTGCTGGAGCACGGAACGTTTCACGGTAAGCAACCTGTGGTTTACCCACATTCGTTTCTACCTTGAACTCACGACGCATACGGTCAATGATGATGTCCAAGTGAAGCTCACCCATACCTGCCAAGATGGTTTGACCTGTTTCTTCGTTAGTATGAGCGCGAAGAGTTGGATCCTCTTCAGTCAACTTACCGAGAGCTACAGACATTTTATCTTGGTCAGCTTTGGTTTTAGGCTCAACCGCGATTTCGATAACCGGATCAGGGAAATTCATGGACTCGAGAATAACAGGACTCTTCTCATCACACAGTGTATCACCTGTACCTGTATCTTTCAAACCTACGGCAGCCGCAATATCACCAGAGTAAACTACAGTGATTTCTTGACGACTGTTCGCATGCATTTGAAGAATACGTCCGATACGTTCGCGTTTACCTTTTGTTGCATTCAATACGTAAGAACCGGATTGAAGAACACCGGAGTATACGCGGAAGAATGTCAACTTACCAACGTAAGGATCCGTCATGATTTTGAAGGCCAATGCGGAGAATGGCTCTTCATCGGAAGAGTGACGTTCAACTTCCGTACCGTCTTCCAAATGCCCTTGAATACTTGGCACGTCAGTAGGAGCCGGCAAATAGTCGAGAACAGCATCCAACATCAGCTGAACACCTTTATTGCGGTAAGAAGATCCACAGATAACTGGGAAGATTTTAACTTCTACAACACCTTTACGGAGAGCGGCTTTAATTTCGGCAACCGAAATTTCTTCGCCTTCCAGGTATTTCATTGTCAATTCTTCGTCCAGTTCAGCAACCTTCTCGATCAATTCATTACGGAGTTCTTCAACCTGATCTTTGAATTCCGCAGGAATTTCTACTTCTTCGATATCTTGACCAAGATCATCTTTGTACATATGAGCTTTTTGTTCAACGATATCGATAATACCAGTAAAATCATTTTCTGCGCCGATTGGCAATTGAATCGCAACTGCGTTCGCTTGAAGGCGATCACGCATGTCGGAGACAACATTCAGGAAGTCGGCACCAATGATATCCATTTTGTTTACATATGCGATCCGTGGAACGCCGTAGCGATCAGCCTGTCTCCATACGGTTTCGGACTGAGGCTCAACGCCTTCTTTCGCACTGAAAACACCAACTGCTCCGTCCAATACACGAAGGGAACGTTCAACTTCAACAGTGAAGTCAACGTGCCCCGGGGTGTCGATGATATTGACGCGGTGACCTTTCCAGGCAGCGGTCGTCGCAGCGGAAGTAATCGTGATTCCGCGCTCTTGTTCTTGTTCCATCCAGTCCATTGTCGCAGCGCCTTCGTGAACTTCACCGATTTTGTGCGTACGGCCTGTGTAGAACAAGATCCGCTCTGTTGTTGTGGTTTTACCCGCGTCAATATGAGCCATGATCCCGATATTACGTGTATTTTTCAAGGAGAACTCTCTTGCCATGAAATGGGTCTCCCTTCAAAATTGAAGTTATTTTTTTGAGCTGAATCCTACCAACGATAGTGAGCAAACGCTTTGTTTGCTTCAGCCATTTTGTGCGTGTCTTCACGTTTTTTCACGGAAGCGCCTGTGTTGTTGGAAGCATCGATAATTTCAGCCGCCAAACGCTCTTCCATGGTTTTCTCACCGCGGTTGCGGGAGTAGTTTACGAGCCAACGTAATCCCAGGGACGTACGTCTTTCTGGTTTTACCTCGATTGGTACTTGGTAGTTGGCACCGCCGACACGGCGTGCTTTAACTTCCAGGACTGGCATGATATTCTTGATAGCTGCTTCAAAAACTTCCATCGGGTCATTCCCCGTACGTTCTTGGATAAGCTTGAACGCATTGTACAGAATGCTTTGAGCAACGCCTCGTTTTCCGTCGAGCATGATGCGGTTGATCAAGCGGGTAACCAACTTGCTGTTGTATACCGGATCTGGCAACACGTCTCTTTTGGTAACTGGACCTTTGCGTGGCATGGATATCCCCCTTTCTTACATGTTAAACCGACATATGCGGTTTATATCTCATTAGGATTTTTTAGCTTTAGGGCGTTTTGCGCCGTATTTGGAACGAGCTTGCATGCGGTTGTTTACGCCTGCAGTATCCAAAGCACCGCGAACGATATGGTAACGCACACCCGGAAGGTCTTTTACACGACCGCCGCGAATCAGCACTACGCTGTGTTCTTGAAGGTTATGTCCAATACCTGGAATGTAAGCAGTCACCTCTACACGGTTCGTCAAGCGAACACGAGCATATTTACGAAGTGCGGAGTTTGGTTTTTTCGGAGTCATAGTACCTACACGAGTGCACACTCCGCGTTTTTGCGGGGCACTGATGTCGGTAGCTTCACGTTTCAAGGCATTAAAACCTTTTTGCAAAGCCGGTGATTTCGATTTCTCGATTTTGGCTTGACGTCCTTTACGAACCAGTTGGTTAATAGTTGGCATGTTGGTTGCCACCCCCTTCCTCAATTTTTGCTGTTACTTTACAAACCTTATCTAAGCCCACAGACCCAGGCGGTTCATAAAAGAACAAATGAAAAGTCTTTGCCGCCAAGAATAACAATTCCTTAGACAAAAACGTTCCTTACCCTATTGTTTTACGATAGCAGCCATTGCGGCTCCCACTTCAATCCCACATGCAGCTCCGAGATTTTTCATTGTGTCTACGAGAGTCACTTTGACTCCTTGCTTGTTGCACAAAGCAATGATGTTGGAAGTGAGACGCTGATCTGCGTCTTCTGCCACATATACTTCTGAGGCAAAGCCCAATTCTACCATACGAATGGTTTGTTTGGTACCGATTTTGACATGAGCATCTTGCAGTCCCTGTTCTTTAGACATATCTCATTCCTCCGAAAAGACCCAATAGCATATAGGCTGCTCACGCACCTTTGCTATATTAGCATTGACTATAAGTAATGTCAAGACAATTATAAACTATAATCCATTTAAACAGAATAGTACGATTCATTTTTGAAAAAACACCGGAGCACCGTCTGCTATAGCTTTTATGCAAAGCTTATGTCTACGGTGTTCCGGCAATCATACTATTTTTATATTACTCGGCCGAAATTGGTTCGAGCTCCTCAGATGGAGACTGCCCCTCTTCCGGTTGGGCAAATTTCACGCTACGGTAACGGTTCATACCTGTTCCCGCAGGAATCAACTTACCAATAATTACGTTCTCTTTCAGCCCAAGCAACTGATCGACCTTGCCTTTAATAGCTGCATCAGTCAAGACACGAGTAGTTTCCTGGAAGGATGCTGCTGACAAGAAGGAGTCAGTTTCCAGAGAGGCCTTGGTAATACCGAGCAGTACCGGCTTAGCTACCGCTGGTTCTTGACCGCTGAGAATCGCTATCTTGTTTGCATTTTCATACTCATGGACATCAACAAAGGAGCCTGGAAGTAAGATCGTGTCGCCCGCATCAATGATACGGATTTTACGCAACATTTGACGAATCATAACTTCTACGTGCTTGTCGTTGATTTCCACGCCCTGGTTCCGGTATACGCGTTGAACTTCCTGAAGGATATAGTTCTGCACCCCGCGAATACCTTTAATACGCAGCATTTCTTTAGGATCAATCGAACCATCCGTCAGTTCGTCCCCAGCTTCAACAGTCATACCTTCGCTTACGCGCAGGCGGGAACCATACGTTACTGAATATGTTTTCGTTTCGGCTTCACCCTGAATGTCAATCTCACGGCGGTCTTTACCTTCACGAACTTCTTTAACTGTACCGTCAATTTCACTAATAGTTGCCTGACCTTTAGGATTACGTGCTTCAAAAAGCTCCTGGATACGAGGCAAACCTTGTGTAATATCGTCACCCGCTACGCCGCCTGTGTGGAACGTACGCATAGTAAGCTGTGTTCCTGGCTCACCAATGGATTGTGCAGCGATAATACCAACTGCTTCACCAATCTCAACGTGTTTACCAGTAGCCAGATTGCGACCGTAGCATTTCTTGCAGACGCCATGTTTAGCACGGCAACTTAGTACAGAACGAATCTGAACTTTGTGTACACCGGCTTTAACAATCGCTTCAGCTTTGTCGGAGTCAATCAGTTCGTTACGTCTAGCCAAAATCTCGCCAGTCTCAGGATGACGTACCGTTTCAAAGCAATAGCGACCTTCCAGACGGTCATAGAGATCCTCAATCACTTCTTTACCGTCCTGAATACGACTTACTGTGAAGCCTTTATCCGTTCCGCAGTCTTCTTCGCGCACGATAACATCCTGTGCCACATCTACGAGACGACGAGTCAGGTAACCGGAGTCAGCCGTACGGAGGGCTGTATCCGCCAAACCTTTACGCGCTCCGTGAGTGGAGATGAAGTACTCGAGTACTGTCAGACCTTCACGGAAATTTGATTTGATTGGGAGTTCGATAATACGTCCGGATGGATTGGCCATCAGACCACGCATACCGCCGAGCTGAGTAATCTGTGACTTGTTACCCCGCGCTTTGGAGTCCACCATCATCATGATAGAGTTGTAGCGATCCATGGACTTCATCAATACTTCGGTAATATCATCTTTCGCTTTAGACCAAATGTCGATAATCCGGTCATAGCGTTCTTCATTCGTAATCAGACCACGACGATACTGATTCGTCACAACTTGCGCTTTGTCCTCAGATCCCTTAAGAATCTCTTGTTTTTCCACCGGCACGATTACGTCCGATACAGCAACGGTTACCCCTGCACGAGTGGAATACGTAAAGCCAAGCTGCTTGATTTTATCCAGAATTACAGCTGTTTCTGTTGTATGGTAAGTCTCAAAACAACGGGCAATGATATTACCAAGGTAATCCTTGCCTACTCCGTTAGCTTGCGGAGCGTTTTGAATGGCTTCTGTAAGATTTACACCCTTCTCGTAAACAAAGAACTCCTCCGCAGTACCATAAAGCAGGTTCGCACGGGTCGCATCATTGATGTACGGGAAGCTTGCCGGGAAAATTTCATTAAAGATAATTTTACCAACCGTTGTGATCAACATCGCTTCCTGTTGTTTTTCCGTAAAGCTCGTTTTATTCAAAGCTTTAACCGGAATAGCTACACGAGCATGAAGACCAGCTGTACCGCGTTGGTAAGCTGATATAGCTTCATTCATGTTGCGAAGGATCATATTGCTTCCTTCTTCTTCTTTGTTATCCATAGTCAGATAGAAAGAACCAAGAACCATATCCTGGGAAGGTGTAACAACTGGCTTGCCGTCTTTCGGATTCAAAATGTTGCCGGATGCTAGCATAAGCAAACGAGCTTCAGCTTGAGCTTCCGCAGACAACGGAACGTGAACAGCCATTTGGTCACCGTCAAAGTCGGCATTATATGCAGTACATACGAGCGGATGCAGACGAATCGCACGACCCTCAACCAAAATCGGTTCGAACGCCTGGATACCGAGTCTATGCAACGTAGGGGCACGGTTCAGAAGAACTGGATGCTCCTTGATTACTTCTTCCAGCACATCCCATACTTCTGCACTCACACGTTCTACTTTACGCTTCGCGCTCTTGATATTGTGCGCCAAACCTTTGTTCACTAGTTCTTTCATAACAAAAGGTTTGAACAGTTCAAGTGCCATTTCTTTCGGCAAACCGCATTGATACATTTTCAAGTACGGACCTACAACGATAACGGAACGACCAGAGTAGTCAACACGTTTTCCGAGCAAGTTCTGACGGAAACGTCCTTGTTTACCTTTCAGCATGTGGCTGAGGGATTTCAAAGGACGATTACCTGGACCTGTAACAGGACGACCACGACGACCATTATCAATCAAGGCGTCAACAGCTTCCTGCAACATCCGTTTTTCATTTTGTACGATAATATCTGGCGCACCTAGATCTAACAGACGTTTCAGACGGTTATTACGGTTAATAACACGACGATACAAGTCGTTAAGGTCAGAAGTAGCGAAACGACCACCATCCAGCTGTACCATTGGACGAAGCTCAGGAGGAATAACAGGAAGTACGTCCATGATCATCCAATCCGGTTGGTTGCCGGAGTTACGGAATGCCTCAATAACTTCAAGGCGTTTGATTGCACGGTTACGACGTTGTCCTTGAGCTGTACGCAGCTCTTCTTTCAAGAATTCCAACTCTTTGTCTATATCCAAATCTTGAAGAAGCTTTTTAACCGCTTCAGCACCCATACCTGCCTGGAAGCCATAGCCATATTTTTCACGATAGCTACGGTATTCTTTCTCGGACAGGAGTTGCTTTTTCTCCAAAGGCGTATCTCCTGGATCGGTTACAACATAAGATGCGAAGTAAATGATCTCTTCCAGAGATCTTGGAGACATATCAAGAGCAAGACCCATACGACTTGGAATGCCTTTAAAGTACCAAATGTGCGATACAGGAGCAGCCAACTCAATATGGCCCATACGCTCACGGCGAACCTTAGCGCGAGTAACTTCTACTCCACAACGGTCACAGACAACACCTTTATAGCGTACACGTTTGTACTTACCGCAATGACATTCCCAGTCTTTCGTAGGTCCGAAAATTTTCTCGCAAAATAGTCCTTCTTTTTCCGGTTTAAGCGTACGATAGTTAATCGTCTCCGGTTTTTTGACTTCTCCGCGGGACCAAGAACGAATCTTTTCGGGGGAAGCAAGCCCGATTTTCATATATTCGAAATTGTTAACGTCCAACAAGGAGCAACCCTCCTTAACCAAATCCTGAGTTTTTAGGTTTGATACCGCCCAGCAACACCGGGCGGTATCAAGAAACCTGATCCATTCTAGAATGGATCAAGGTATATAACAAAGCTGATATGAGTCAGTCAGCAGTCAAACTACTCTACGCCAACCTCAGAGCCTTCCAGATTCAAACTCAGCTTATCGCCGGTTGTGTCATCCTCATCATCAAGCTCTCTCATTTCGATCTCTTGTTCGTCTTCAGACAGAATCTTCACGTCCATACCCAAGCTTTGCAGCTCTTTGATCAAGACCTTAAATGATTCTGGAACACCCGGTTCAGGTACATTTTCACCTTTGACAATGGATTCGTAAGTTTTAACACGTCCAACCACATCATCGGATTTCACAGTCAAAATTTCCTGAAGCGTGTACGCTGCGCCGTAGGCTTCCAATGCCCATACTTCCATCTCCCCGAAGCGCTGTCCACCGAATTGAGCTTTACCACCCAATGGTTGTTGCGTAACGAGAGAGTAAGGACCTGTAGAACGAGCATGGATTTTATCATCGACCATGTGCGCCAGTTTGATCATGTGCATGACACCGACAGTAACTTCACGTTCAAAACGATCACCCGTACGTCCGTCATACAACACAGTCTTACCATTACGTTGCATGCCTGCCTCTTCCATTGTATCGAATACGTCATACTCCTTGGCACCATCGAATACTGGAGTTGCCACATGAATACCAAGACGCATTGCAGCCATACCCAGATGGACTTCAAGCACCTGTCCGATGTTCATCCGTGAAGGTACGCCCAGCGGGTTCAGAACGACCTGTACTGGTGTGCCATCCGGCAGGAACGGCATATCTTCTTCAGGCAAAATACGGGCAACGACACCCTTGTTACCGTGACGTCCAGCCATTTTATCGCCTTCGGAGATTTTACGTTTTTGAGCAATATATACACGAACCAACTGATTTACACCTGGTGGCAGTTCATCACCATTTTCACGTGTAAACACCTTTACATCTACAACAATCCCGTCTGTTCCGTGAGGAACTCTCAAAGAAGTATCGCGAACCTCGCGTGCCTTCTCACCAAAGATTGCGTGTAAGAGACGTTCTTCAGCTGTCAATTCAGTCACACCTTTAGGTGTAACTTTACCAACGAGAATGTCACCTGCGCCGATTTCGGCACCAATACGAATGATTCCACGCTCATCCAAGTTGCGAAGCGCTTCTTCACCGACATTTGGAATGTCGCGAGTGATTTCTTCAGGTCCAAGCTTCGTGTCACGAGCCTCGGATTCGTATTCCTCAATATGGATCGAGGTGTATACATCTTCCTTAACCAGTTTCTCACTCAGCAGGATCGCATCCTCGTAGTTGTAACCTTCCCAAGTCATGAAGGCAACGACAACGTTACGTCCCAACGCCAACTCACCCATCTCTGTAGATGGACCATCCGCAAGAATATCGCCAACTTTGACAATATCTCCTCTGTTCACAATCGGACGTTGGTTGATGCAAGTTCCTTGGTTAGATCGCATAAATTTGTGTAATTTATACTTAACAATGTCGCCCTTCACTTCAGCGCCATCTACAGTTTCGATACGACGCAACCAAATTTCGTTAGCCGAAGAACGTTCGATAACTCCGTTGTATTTGGATACAACGCAAACACCAGAATCTTTCGCAGACTTGTGCTCCATTCCTGTTCCGACCAATGGAGACTTCGGAATCAGAAGTGGGACAGCCTGACGCTGCATGTTGGAACCCATCAATGCGCGGTTAGAGTCATCATTCTCCAGAAACGGAATCAATGCAGTCGCGACCGATACGACCTGTTTAGGCGATACGTCCATGTAATCGACACGGCTACTAGCCATCGGAATAATGTTATCAGACTGTTTGTTATAACGGACAATGACGACCTCATCCTTAAAGGTGTTTTCCTCCGTCAATTCCGCATTCGCCTGAGCTACGATGTAGTTATCTTCTTCATCAGCAGTCAGGTAATCAATCTGCTCTGTAACTTTTCCGGTTTTTGGATCTACCCAACGATAAGGTGCTTCGATAAATCCGTACTCGTTGATGCGTGCAAAAGTGGACAAAGAGTTGATCAAACCAATGTTTGGTCCCTCTGGTGTCTCGATAGGACACATGCGGCCGTAGTGACTCGGATGGACGTCACGCACTTCCATGCCCGCGCGTTCGCGCGTCAAACCGCCGGGTCCGAGTGCGGACAGACGACGTTTGTGCGTTAATTCAGCAAGCGGGTTCGTCTGATCCATAAACTGAGACAGCTGCGAGCTACCAAAGAACTCTTTAATCGAAGCAATTACCGGACGTATGTTAATCAGCGCTTGTGGCGTAATTACATTAGCATCCTGAATCGACATTCTTTCACGCACCACGCGTTCCATACGGGACAAACCGATACGGAACTGGTTTTGGAGCAACTCACCTACAGAACGCAAACGACGGTTACCCAAATGGTCAATATCGTCCGTACTTCCGATTCCGTGAAGCAAGTTAATAAAATAACTGATGGAGGAAATAATATCGGCAGGCGTAATATTCTTAACCGATTTATCAATATTTCCGTTAGCAATCAGTTTTACTACTTTACCATCCTCAATTGGTGAGAATACATCGATCGTTTGAAGTGGAATATCATTGCTTTCTAGCACACCACTCGCAACATGATACGTACGATGTCCTACTGATTCCTCCAGTTGGGCCAAAATCTCGTCCAACAGGCGGCGATCTACCATTTGCCCGGCTTCAGCGATGATTTCACCAGTTGTTGTATCAATCAAAGTCTCAGCAAGTCGTTGATTGAACAGACGATTTTTGATGTGAAGCTTTTTATTGATTTTGTAACGGCCTACGTTGGCCAGATCATAACGTTTTGGATCAAAGAAGCGCGCAACTAGCAAGCTCTTTGCGTTATCCAGTGTAGGCGGCTCACCCGGACGAAGACGCTCATAAATTTCAATCAGCGCTTTCTCGGTGGAATCCGTGTTGTCTTTATCAAGTGTGTTGCGGATATATTCGTCATTGCCGAGCAAATCCAGAATCTCAGCATCAGTGCCAAAGCCAAGCGCACGCAGCAACACCGTAACCGGAATTTTACGGGTACGGTCAATCCGGACATAGATAATATCCTTCGCATCCATCTCCAGTTCGAGCCAAGCCCCCCGGTTAGGAATTACCGTTGCGGTGTATGTTGTTTTCGCATTCTTGTCGACTTTTGTGCTGAAATAGACGCTGGGAGAGCGAACCAACTGGCTGACAATAACCCGTTCCGCACCGTTAATAATAAACGTACCCGTTTCAGTCATCAGCGGGAAGTCTCCCATGAATACTTCCTGCTCTTTCACTTCCCCGGTTTCTTTATTAATAAGCCGGACTTTTACCCGAAGCGGTGCTGCATACGTAACGTCGCGTTCCTTTGCGTCGTCAACGGTATATTTGGGTTCTCCGAGAGAATAGTCGATAAACTCCAGAATCAGGTTTCCAGTGAAATCCTGAATTGGCGAAATATCCCGAAACATTTCCCGTAATCCTTCCTCCAAAAACCAATCATAGGATTTTTGTTGGATCTCAATCAGGTTCGGAACCTCGAGTACCTCATTAATACGTGCATAACTGCGCCGAGTGCGTCGACCATATTGAACAAGATGTCCTGCCAACTTAAACTCACCCCTCATGTCTACTCACTTTAAAAATACATTGCGAACCTCTGTTTGTGACCTTATAATAAGACACATACAGAAGATTCAATCTTACAAATACAGAAAAGCCCTTACTCGAATGCATTCGAAAAAAGAGCAACGTATCTGCAGAATCCTCTTACCGGAAGATCTTCATCACTTGTAGATTTGCCCAAAATGGTTGTATTATACGTAATAGAGATAAATACTATACCTACTACGCATAAATCTATTGACATTTCAACAAACTAAAGCCATGGAGGGCATCCTAATACTGACATTTTATAATAATATCACAGACCAGGATTCAAGTCAATGGTCCTATTGCATTTTCTCAAAAACTTTTTTCAGCCTTCAAAATTCGATAACCTTTATCCTTTGTAACTTCCTCTACATGACCGAAAAGGCTCTCTATCTTAGCACTCGCCGAAGGGGCCCCTTGCTTTTTTTGAATGACTACCCACAAAGCTCCACCCTCGTTTAAATGCTCATAAGCAAGCTCAAAAATAGTATGCACTGTTTCTTTCCCTGCACGTATAGGAGGATTCGTCAAGATCACGTCAAAACGTTCATTCTTCACTTCCGCAAACAAATCGCTTTGCTTAATGGTGACATTCTTAACCCCGTTACGTTCCGCATTCTCTACCGCTAGTTGAACGGCTCGCTCATTAATATCAACCATTGTGACGTGTCCCTCTGGGACAAGCGCGGCTGCCGCCAGACCAATCGGCCCGTAACCGCATCCTACATCCAATACCGTGGCTTGTGCAGGAAGCTGCATCGCTTCAATCAGCACACGACTCCCGTAATCAATTCCCTGCTTCGAAAAAACGCCTGAATCGCTGGCAAAACGGTATGACCGCCCCCGAAGCACTGTTTCCAGGCTCCGTCGTTCATGCGCCGTCTCTGGCCGCTTGGAGTAATAATGATCAGCCATTCATGCCCACCTCTTTCGGTTGTACTACCATCATAGCCTTTACAATAACCTTTCAGACATGCTGGTACTACCGTTTTACAGCAACAAACCCCTTGAAGATCACCTCAAGGGGTTTGTTTTAGTTCATTGTCTGCTAGAAAGCAGTCAATTATTTTACTTCTACAGAAGCGCCTGCTTCTTCCAATTTTGCTTTAATGGATTCAGCTTCTTCTTTAGCGATTTTTTCTTTCAGTGGTTTTGGAGCGTTGTCAACCAGTTCTTTTGCTTCTTTCAGGCCAAGACCTGTGATTTCGCGAACTGCTTTGATAACGTTGATTTTGGAAGCGCCAGCGCTTGTCAAGATTACGTCGAACTCGGATTGCTCAGCTTCTGCTGCGCCACCTGCTGCGCCACCTGCTACAGCTACTGGAGCTGCTGCAGTTACGCCGAATTCTTCTTCGATTGCTTTCACGAGATCGTTCAGTTCCAATACGGACATACCTTTAATTGCTTCCAAGATTTGCTCTTTACTCATGGTTGAACCTCCATTTAAATTCGTATTTTTTTGTTTTCAACTGCTATACAGCAGGTTTAATCCCTAACTTATGCGCTTTGCTCTTCTTTTTCTGCAACAGCTTTAACTGCAAGCGCGAAGTTGCGCACAGGAGCTTGAAGCACGCTGAGGAGCATGGAAAGGAGACCTTCGCGGGATGGCAGTTCTGCCAGTGCTTTGATTTCCTCAACACCGATAACGCGACCTTCTACAACTGCACCTTTCAGTTCCAGTGCATTGTTCTTCTTAGCGAAATCGTTCAAGATTTTAGCTGCAGACACTGCATCATCTTTGCCGAACGCGATTGCAGTAGGACCTGTCAATACTGCGTCCAGTTCAGTCAATTCTGCTGCCGCAGTTGCACGGCGGAGCAGTGTGTTTTTCAGCACTTGAAATTCGATTCCGGCTTCGCGAAGCTGCTTACGCAGCTCAGTTACTTGGGCAACATTCAGACCGCGATAGTCTGCAACCACAGTTGTTACGCTCTCGCGCAATTTTGCAGCTACAACTTCAACAGCTTCTTGTTTTGCTTGAATCACCTTTGCATTTGCCAAACTGTACACCTCCTGATCAATTTATCCGCTTTGTTCGAAGCACCCGATCTGGTGATCTTACAAAGCTTGCTTTCATAAGCATGAAAAAAGCCTCCGTAGAGTACGAAGGCTTGATAAATCTACATGGACGGGACAAGCCCGTCACATGAAACGTTCTATCATAACACCTCGGTAGGAAATTAAGCCCGAAGGCACCTACTGTCTACGGTAAGCATATTCAACTTTAATGGTCAGTCACAAGGACTCACAACTTTTATAGAATAACAAATTTGATTGAGTGTGTCAATCAAAATATTATCTGTAAACAGATGCGTTCACACGTGCACTTGGTCCCATAGTCGAAGAAATAGCGATGTTTTTCAGGTATACACCCTTAGCAGCCGCTGGCTTCGCACGGTTCAAGGCTTCAACCAAGGCTTTAAGGTTCTCGTTCAGCTGTTCAGCACTGAAGGAAGCTTTGCCGATTGGCGCATGAATTTGACCGGCTTTGTCGAGACGGTATTCGATTTTACCGGCTTTAATTTCTTGAACAGCCTTGGCAACGTCGAAAGTAACTGTGCCTGCTTTAGGGTTAGGCATCAAACCTTTACCACCGAGCAAACGACCCAGTTTACCAACCTCACTCATCATATCAGGTGTCGCAACGCAGACGTCGAATTCGAACCAGCCTTGTTGGATTTTGTTGATCATATCTTGATCACCAACAAAATCAGCGCCAGCCGCTTCCGCTTCTTTCACTTTGTCACCTTTTGCAAATACCAGAACGCGTTGTGTTTTACCCGTACCATGCGGCAGAACAACAACACCACGAACAGCCTGGTCTTGTTTACGGGAATCTACGCCCAGACGAACTGCTGCTTCAACGGTTTCGTCGAATTTAGCAGTCGCAGCCTTTTTCACCAGTTCAACGGCTTCTAAAGGCTCGTAAGTTGCTTCGCTGTCAATCAGCTTAGCAGCTTCCAGGTACTTCTTACCATGTTTAGCCATAATGTTTTCCTCCTTATGTGGTATTAGCGGATATTCCTCCCACACTTGCCGGACAGTCAAACTGCCGGCACACGTAGATTAATAAAATTAATCTACGATGGTGATACCCATGCTGCGAGCAGTACCTTCAACCATACGCATTGCCGATTCTACGGAAGCTGCGTTAAGGTCAGGCATTTTTTGCTCTGCAATTTGACGAACAGCAGCGCGATTTACAGTTGCAACTTTCGTTTTATTCGGTTCACCGGAACCTTTTTCGATTTTAGCAGCAACTTTCAACAGAACAGCAGCCGGTGGAGTTTTGGTGATGAACGTAAAAGAACGATCCTCAAATACCGAAATTTCAACCGGAATAATCAGGCCTGCTTGATCAGCAGTACGAGCATTGAACTCTTTACAGAATGCCATGATGTTGACACCTGCTTGACCCAAAGCTGGACCTACTGGAGGCGCTGGATTAGCTTTCCCTGCAGGAATCTGCAGTTTTACCATTTTAATTACCTTTTTTGCCATGGATGACACCTCCTTGACTCAATAGTGGTAGACGGACCTATCGATCCTCCCACAAGAAACCTGTAAGAAAAATCTATATTTTCTCCACTTGAGTATAATCCAACTCAAGCGGGGTTTCCCGTCCAAACATGTTGACGTGAACCTTAAGCTTGCTCTTCTCAACCAAAATTTCTTCCACGGAGCCCACAAAATTCGCAAAAGGACCAACTTTAATTCGCACGGATTCCTTAACATCGAATTCAATCTTCGGTTTCGGCTCTACCATGCCCATATGCTTCAGAATCTGTTCAACTTCTTCTGGAAGCAATGGCGTCGGTTTGGAACCCGAGCCTGTCGACCCTACAAATCCCGTAACACCTGGTGTGTTGCGTACAACATACCAAGAGTCGTCGGTTTGGACCATTTCGACTAAGACATAACCAGGGTAGACTTTACGCATAACGGTTTTTTTCTTACCGTCCTTGGTTACCAGTTCTTCTTCCATAGGAACAAGAACACGGAATATCTTGTCTTCCATGCCCATGGACTCAACGCGTTTTTCCAAATTGGCTTTGACTTTGTTCTCATACCCTGAATAGGTATGAACGACGTACCATCTTTTTTCCATATCAAGCCACCTGGAACCCTTCCTAGATAATCGCTTCGATCACAGCGGAAATGCCGATATCGAGAACCCAAAAATAAATCGTGACGAACGCAATTGTCCCTATGACAATCAGCGTATAGTTGGTCAGTTCTTTACGATTGGGCCAGCGAACCTTCTTGAGTTCAGCCCAGCTTTCAGAGAAAAAGGAAAACAGAGACTTGAAACTGCGTTTCACGCCGACTACACCTCCAAAAACTATCTGGTTTCCCGATGAGAAGTCTGTTCGTTACAGGACTTACAGAATTTCTTCATCTCCATGCGGTCGGGGTGATTACGCTTGTTTTTCGTCGTTGTGTAATTTCTTTGTTTGCATGTTGTACAAGCCAAAGTAATAATTACCCGCATGATGTGCACCTCCCGAAGACATCCAACACCGGAAGTCTCATAATTGATCCTAAAAAAAACCGCGAATTTAGGCCTACCTAAAACACTTTATCACACGGGGTTTTCCATGTCAACGAATGTTTGCATACAATTCGCAGTCCCGGCTGTGGTGCATTTTAACATCTGTGCATCCTTTAAAACTGTTCTCTGAAAAGCTGCTTCAAAAATCAAGGCGATATCTATTATTCATCTTTTTTAGTATAAATCATTTGTAACACTTATAAACCTGCATAGCCTACCTATAACGAATAAAAAAAGACTCGGACTCGAGCCTTTTCCTTGTCAGCCTCTACTTTCAACTATCTCTTACTTCCAGATACTTTTCAAGTTTACGCTTGACCCGTTGCAGCGCGTTATCAATGGATTTCACATGGCGGTCAAGATCCTCTGCAATCTCCTGATACGAACGTCCGTCTAGATACAACATAAGTACCTTGCGTTCCAGCTCGCTCAGAATCTCGGACATCTTGTCCTCAAGGCCCACAAACTCTTCCTGATTGATTATCAGCTCTTCAGGGTCACTTACTTGTGTTCCGCAAATCACATCGAGCAACGTCCGGTCTGACTCTTCATCATAGATGGGCTTGTCCAGAGATACGTAAGAGTTCAGAGGAATGTGCTTTTGTCGTGTAGCCGTCTTAATTGCCGTAATAATCTGTCGTGTAATGCACAACTCGGCGAAAGCCTTGAACGAAGCAAGCTTGTCTCCCTTAAAATCACGAATGGATTTGTAGAGACCAATCATGCCCTCCTGAATAATATCCTCGCGATCAGCACCAATCAGGAAGTAGGATCTGGCCTTGGCCCGCACAAAGTTTCGGTATTTGTTAATCAGAAACTCCAGCGCTTCCCCATCACCTTCATGGACTGCTCCGACAATGTCTTCATCATTTTTGTAATCAAACTTTGACAACATGATATCCTTGAGGTCCACACTCACTAACAATCCCTCCGGCTGCAACGCAAGGTACCCGTTACTCTCTCAAATATACGACAAGTATACGCGATGTAACCTGATACCGTCAACCACAACAACCTAAAAAAGAAGAGCGCTAACAAAATTGTCAATGGTTTCAAAATGGAGGAGGGTCCAATTATTGGTTTATTCTCTTCTCCATCGTTCAAACAACTTTCGAAGCTCCGGACTCAGTTTGGCATCTAGCGAGTTACGGGACAATTTGGCACTATCCTGCTGGATTCGCTTCTGCACTTCCCTTTCGGATTCCTCAATCTCGATCAGTAATTCCCGCGCCGACACCCTGAGTGCACCTTGTCCAAATGCGACATGTTGTTCTACCTGATCGCTTGTGGCTACGTAAATACTTCTTCTTTTACTGCTCAGCTCCCGAACTAATCGCTCGATGCACTCATCAGCAGTTTCTTTTTCTCTGGTAAAATAAATCTGGACTTTGCTCTGGGCAAAAGTTTTACCCAATCCTGGCACCCTGTAAGCATCAAATACGACGATGACTCTTCTGCCGGAATACGCCTGATGATCCGCCAGCCGTTCAAGAAGTCTGTCCCTCGCTTCCTGCATACCAGATTGTACCAGTGCGGAAAGTTCGGGCCAGGCTCCAATCATGTTGTAACCGTCCACAAGCAGAACATCCCGCATGTCAGCCATATCGTTAGCCCCGTGCCTGTCGTCCGCGCAATACTTCGTACATGACAACACCTGCAGCTACAGAAGCATTAAGGGAATTAATTTGCCCCGCCATTGGCAGCTTGACGAGTACATCGCATTTCTCACGGATCAAACGGCCCATCCCTTTATTTTCGTTACCAATGACAATGGCTACCGGTCCCGTGAATACTCCATTCCCAAAGACAGGGTCTTTCGCTGTAACATCCGTACCAACTACCCATACACCCTCTTCTTTAAGACGGTCAATGGTTTGTCCCAGATTGTTTACACGCGCCACCGGGACGTACTCCACAGCACCTGCCGATGTTTTGGACACCGTTACAGTTACAGCTGCAGAACGCCTTTTCGGCACAATAACACCATGCGCTCCAGTACAGTCCGCTGTACGAAGGATGGAGCCCAAATTATGAGGGTCTTCAATCTCATCCAGCAAAATTAAAAACGGCTCTTCTCCCTTATCACGAGCAGTGGCGAGCAATTCTTCCACTTCAACATAGGCAAAAGGCGCAGCTTGCGCGACCACTCCCTGATGCTGAATGCCCGGAACCATTTGATCCAGCTTACGCTTGTCCACCTGCAAAACAATGATTCCTGCTTTTTTCGCCTCAGCTGTAATCGGCAGCGTCAAATGTTTTTGTGCATTATCCGCAATCCATATTTTATTTATCGTTCTGCCTGAACGCAATGCCTCCGTTACCGAATGCTTACCGGCAATCCATTCTTCTTCCATCTCTAGCTTCCTCCCGGGAAACGGACGATGCTTGTTCCATCCAGTCCGTTCCCATTTATGATTTTTCTGTATTTTCCATTTGTGCAATTCCGAACGTAATCAACTCTCTTAATCTGTCCAAATGTCCATCACAATAAAGATATCCAACCAACCCTTCCAGTGCAGTGGCATGCCGATACTCAAGCACATCAGCATTTTTGGGCAAACTTCCTGATTTAGCATTTCTTCCTTGTCGGACAATATCGCGTTCTTCTTCCGTCAGTACCTTTTCCAATAGCCCCAACATGCGACTCTGCGCCTTGGCGGAGACTAGCCCTGTGGCTCGCCGATGCAGATGGTTTGGACGCAGGTTAGGCTGAGCCAACAAATATTGCCGGACAGCTACCTCGTACACTGCATCACCAATGTAAGCTAGTGCAATGGGGGGCATCAAACGGGCTGGCTTGGATGCAGGGTACGGGAACCAGTTCCCCGTACCTTCCGATGCTTCTGAGTTCATTGGCTTATCACTCATTTTCGCCGCCACCGCATACCCTGCGCCGTATCTTCAAGCACAATGCCTTTTGCAGCCAACAGATCGCGAATTTCGTCAGCTCTACCCCAGTTTTTGGTCTTACGAGCTTCGACACGTTCTGCAATTAACTGCTCGATTTCGTCATCCAGCAACTCTTCACTCGGTTCCGAATAAATGCGAAGTACGCTATTCATCGAATGAAAGGTATGCAATACAGCTTGTAGTTCCGCCTGATGTACGACATCTCGCTGCAACAAATGGTTTGCTTCGCTAACCCAATCAAATACAGCAGTAATCGCATCAGGTGTATTGAAATCATCATTCATTTTTTCGCCAAACTGCTGCAAAATTCCGTCGAGCTTCGTTTGCAGTTCCGTCGATACTCCCCCATTACCTTCCAGCGCATTAGCTAAACGATGCTTCACATTGGCAACTGCATTGGCGATCCGCTCGACACTGTTCTCCGCCTGACTCATAGTCTCTTGGTTATAGTTCAACGGATTCCGGTAATGTGTCGACAACATAAAATAACGTAAAGCCTCCGGCTTGTGGTGAGCGCGCAAATCTTTAACCAAAATACCATTACCGAGTGATTTCGACATTTTTTCATTATCTATGCGAATATATCCGTTATGCATCCAGTAGCGAGATAAAGGCTTACCCGTAATCACTTCAGATTGTGCGCATTCACATTCATGATGCGGAAATTGCAGATCCTGTCCGCCCCCATGAATATCCAGTGTATCCCCCAAATAATGGCGAGCCATAGCAGAGCATTCGATATGCCAGCCTGGTCGTCCATCTCCCCAAGGGCTCGACCAATGAATTTCACCCGGCTTCGCTGCCTTCCAGAGTACAAAATCCTCGGCATTTTCCTTGCGTTCATCCACATTGATGCGAATTCCGAACTGAAGCTCTTCCAGATTTTGACCTGATAGTTGTCCGTAATCTTTGAACTTTTTGGTCCGATAGAATACATCGCCATCATTTTCATAAGCATAGCCTTTGTCTACCAATTCCTTAATAAAATCAATAATCAGGTCCATACTCTCTGTTACACGAGGGTTCATGCTGGCAGCAGGAACATTCAATCCTGCCAGATCCTCATGGTAGGCAGCAATAAATTTCTCAGCAACTGCCGAAACATCCATATCAAGTTCCCGAGCTTTGCGGATTAGTTTATCATCGACATCCGTAAAATTCACCACATAGTTTACATCATAGCCCAAGTACTCCAGGTAGCTCCGCACCACGTCAAATACAATTACAGGTCGTGCATTGCCAATATGAATGTAATCATACACGGTAGGTCCGCATACATACATTTTAACCTTTCCAGGCTCCAGTGGCACAAAAGGCTCCCGACTCCTCGTCATTGTATTATAAATTTGAAGCGGCATTGTTATGTTCCTCCCTCATGAAAATCATTTTTCTAATTTATTCTCTTGGGTCACCTGATGTTTCTGAGCGGATGGCCCATCCTTCAAATCAGATATTTCAGCACGCAAACGTTCAATTTCCCGTTGAAGTTCTCTCATAGAGTCCACAACCGGATCAGGCAATTGATGACTAAGTCGGTCTGGCCGCCTACCATCCTGTCTGACAACTCGCCCCGGGATGCCCACCACCGTACTGTTTGGTGGGACTTCTTTGAGCACAACCGAGTTGGAGCCAATGTTGGACTGTGCCCCAATCGTAAAAGAGCCCAATATCTTCGCACCAGAGCCGATAACAACATTATTCCCAATGGTCGGATGGCGCTTCCCTTTCTCTTTCCCAGTCCCGCCGAGTGTGACCCCCTGATACAATACGACATCGTCGCCAATCTCACAGGTTTCACCGATGACAACTCCCATGCCATGGTCAATGAACAGCCGATCTCCGATACGAGCGCCAGGATGAATTTCAATGCCTGTCATAAACCTCGATACCTGGGATATAACACGGGCTAGAGTACACCAGTTTCGCAAATAAAACCAATGTGCGATTCGGTGTGCCCAAAGGGCATGAACGCCGGAATACGTAAAAATGACCTCAAGCTTACTCCGGGCGGCCGGATCATTATCCAAAACAGTCTGAATGTCGGATTTGAAATGTCTGAACATGTCGCCCTCCTATTCCCTTCATATCCTTGCCGCATCATCACAACACTTCACGTTCCGCCAATTTTCGCATCCACCAGCACTCTTCGACATTTTTCTATCTATAATGAGTCTGAGTCTGATAAAAAAGAAAAAGCGCCTCCGCAGCCTAAGCTGCAGAGACGCATGAACGTGGTCCCACTCTGCTTCGAACATACCTGCTGCATAAAAAAGCAGAGCAGTTCGTCTTTAGCGTCCTGTAACGGGAACGACTCGGCACGCCCTTGTCACATCAGCATTTGACGCTAATGAGAGTTCGGGCGCACGGCTCCCAGGCGCATTTCCTCCGCAGGTCATCTGGACGGCTCTCAGCCTGGGGTTTCCCCTCGACCGTCCTCTCTGGCAGATGCCCTTATGCAGTGTACTTCTCCTGTTCGCAGCCTTTACACGTAAATATCAATCCGTATCAATGGAGTCATTATAGCGAAAAGACAACAAATTGACAAGAAACATCAGCCTTTAATTTGTGCCTTAAGACGATCCAGTACCTTGTCACGTCCGAGCAAAAAGATAGTTTCATTCAGATCCCGTCCATGAGTTTGGCCTGTAAGAGCCACACGAATCGGCATGAATAGTTGTTTTCCCTTAAAACCGGTTTCCTTTTGAACTTCCTTGATCAGCTTAGCCATTTGTGGAGCTGTAAATTCCTCGCTCGTTTCAACTTTACCTGCAAAAGCTCTAAGTACCTCCGGAACCTGCTCTTCGGCCAATACAGCTGCTGCTTCAGCATCCAGTTCCAGATGTGAACGGAAAAACAACTCAGACAACGCTACAATATCGGCTGCAGAAGTCATCTGTTCCTGGTATAAGCGAACCAGGGCCTTAGCCCAATCCAGTTGTTCCGCAGACAGTTCAGTCGGCAACAGCCCCGCTGCCTGGAGATGTGGAATCGCCATGCTGGCAATTCGCTCAGGATCAGCCTTTTTAATATAGTGATTGTTCAGGTAAGCAAGCTTATTTGTATCAAACACAGCCGGACTTTTAGACAAACGATTAGGATCGAAAATCGAAATCAGTTGTTCCCGATCATAGATCTCTTCTTCGCCTTCCGGGGACCAGCCCAGCAGTGCAATAAAGTTGAATATAGCTTCTGGCAGATAGCCCAACTTGTCATACTGCTCCATGAACTGAATAATGGATTCGTTACGCTTACTGAGCTTTTTGTGATCCTCACCTACAATCAGCGTCATATGACCGAAGCGTGGCGGCTCCCAGCCAAGAGCTTCAAAGATCATCAACTGCCGCGGTGTATTGGAAACATGGTCTTCGCCCCGTAGTACATGCGATATTTTCATCAAATAATCGTCAACTGCTACAGCGAAGTTATATGTCGGAATACCATCCTTTTTGACGATAACAAAATCGCCGCTTTCCTTGGAATTGAATGTAATTTGACCTTTTACGATATCGTCAAACGTATATTCACGATCTTCCGGTACGCGAAAACGAATACTTGGTACACGGCCCTCTGCTTCAAATGCTTGGCACTGTTCTTCTGTTAGATCACGATGTTTCCCAGAATAGCGTGGTGTCTCCCCACGTGCCGTCTGCTCTTCACGCTCGCGCTCCAGCTCTTCTTCAGTGCAGTAACAACGGTAAGCCAAACCACGGTCCAGCAAATCCTGCCAGTACGTTTTATATATGTCCAAGCGTTCAGTCTGACGATAAGGTCCAAACTCGCCTCCCACGTCTACGCTCTCATCCCAGTCCATACCCAACCATTTCAAATATTTAAGTTGGCTTTCTTCTCCGCCCTCAATATTGCGCTTCACATCTGTGTCTTCGATACGAATAATAAATTTCCCACCTTGATTGCGGGCAAACAAATAATTAAATAATGCCGTTCTGGCATTTCCAATGTGCAGATGCCCTGTAGGGCTTGGTGCATAACGTACACGAACTTCCGTGCTCATATAATCTCCTCCAAATTGAATTACTCAAGATGATAGCATTTACTTGATAAGACAGACAACCGATTGAGCCGCGATTCCTTCACCCCGTCCGGGAAACCCGAGTTGCTCTGTCGTGGTCGCCTTGACGTTCACCTGGGATAGCTCCTCTGCTTCCAGCGCCCGAGCGATGACTTCATTCATCTGCGGAATATACGATGCCATTTTGGGCTTTTGTGCGATAATCGTAGAATCAATATTCCCCAAGCGATATCCTCGCTCTTTAGCTAGTCCCCACACATGCTCCAGTAGCTTAAGACTGTCAGCATCCTTAAATTCTGGGTCGTTATCCGGAAAATGCTTCCCGATGTCTCCCAAGCCAAGCGCGCCCAAGATGGCATCGCTAATGGCATGTAGCAGCACGTCTGCATCGGAATGGCCCAACAAACCTTTTTCATACGGAATGTTTATACCTCCGATGATGCATGGCCTTCCTTCCACCAGCTGGTGGACGTCAAATCCTTGTCCCACTCTGATCACTTGATATCCTCTCCCTCTGTTTTTACCCATAACGCCGCCATATCCAAATCCTCAGGCGTAGTAATTTTGATGTTCTTGTAGCTGCCTTGAACGACAGTAACCGGAATTCCTAGCCGCTCTATCAGCATAGAATCATCTGTTCCCAAGAATCCCGACTGCTCCGCTTCCTCATAGGCTCGCAGCAGATCGGAAAGACGAAAAGTCTGTGGCGTTTGAATACTCCACAGACTTCGGCGATCCGGCGTTGCTGTAATGATACCATCCCCGTTCACTTGCTTGACTGTATCCTTTACAGGTACTGCTGCTACAGAAGCACCAGTACGCTGGGCTGCCTCAAGGCATGAACGTACAAGCTCAGGTTGAATTAGTGGACGCACACCATCATGCACCATCACCCAACCCGCTTGTAAGTGGCGCAGACCGCGATAAACCGAATGCTGGCGTTCACTGCCACCAGCCACCACCCGTACATTTTTACCGATTTTGTATTGATGAATCCAATCTCGGCAGCGTTCCACATCTCCTGTCCCAGTCACCATCACCATTTCATCCACTTCGGGCATAGCTGCGAATATTTCAAGTGTATGTATGAAGATGGGCTTGTCCCGCAAAAGCAGAAATTGCTTGCTCTCCTGCGTCCCCATACGGGAGCCGCGCCCTGCTGCCACAATGACAACTCCTACCCGATTGTTCATTCAAATAACTCCTGCCCTGATCGCACTTGGACGATCCGTATGATAACACATCTACTTCATCATACCGCGTTTATTGAGCTTTTTCCAATAATTTCGGTTTGGCAAAGATCATACGGCCGGCGGAGGTCTGAAGTACACTCGTGACCAGCACCTCCATCAGAGAGCCAATATAGTCACGTCCGCCTTCTACAACAATCATCGTGCCATCATCCAGATAGGCTACACCCTGCCCATGCTCCTTGCCGTCTTTAATAATCTGCACCATAATTTCCTCACCGGGCAGTACGACAGGCTTCACTGCATTCGCCAAATCGTTAATATTCAGCACTGATACACCTTGAAGTTCGCATACTTTATTCAGGTTAAAATCATTAGTTACAACTTTACCCTGTAACACCTTTGCCAGCTTAACCAACTTACTGTCGACCTCTGAAATTTCCTCAAAATCACCTTCGTAAATGAGTACATTTACATCCAGTTCTTTTTGGATTTTATTCAAAATATCCAGACCTCGCCGTCCACGATTACGCTTAAGTAAATCTGATGAATCTGCAATATGCTGAAGCTCCTCCAGCACAAATTCAGGAATTACAATTGTTCCTTCAATAAAACCTGTCTTGCAAATATCCGCAATACGCCCATCTATAATGACGCTGGTGTCCAATATTTTATGTTCCTCCAGCTTGCGTTCTTCTACACCCGTTCCCCGACCAAAAAAACCAGAACTCCAAAAGGATGACAGCTCGTCCCGCTTTTCTAGCCCAACCATCAATCCTACATATCCGCATATCACGGTAACAGCCGTCTGGATAAGTTGACCCGGGGCCCCCAACCATGAAAAAAGCGGGTAAACTGCTAAGGAAAGTATCAATCCCACCGCTAAACCAATCACACCTGCCATCATCTCGTTCATCGGAATTCGTACCAAGCCTTCAATGCCCTGCTGCAACCGATTCGCCACGGATGCCCCTGCGAATGAACACCCAGCCATAAATAGCACTGCTCCCGCCATCATCCAAACAATCATTCCTGGTAAAGACCCATCACTCAACCATTGCGGCATCCACGTTACAATGCCTCCTACCCGCTGGTATAACGTATAGCCAAACCATGCTCCGCACAATCCTGTAAAAGTTAAAATAGCCTTTCTCCACATTGAGTCTCTATACCTCCTTTATTTTCTTTTCATATAGTCTGCTATTTATTGGATACATAGCATTTCTCTTACCAGTATGATCCATTTCCAACATAACTAACCCTGTATTTTCACTTTTTATGCATAAAAAAAAGCATTTATCTCCCTGAAATGCTTCAAGGAAATAAATGCTTATTCTTATTCTTGCTTGATACTAACGCTGTGAATGACGATATTGATCGTCCTGTTCTTCCTGACTGGAACGCTCCCGACCACGTCCACGTCTGCGTGACAGCTTACGAATGTTCAGCTTCATGCCATACAATGCATACAGCACCAGCGGTACAAAAATCAGCTTCGACAGCTGGTCAGGGAATTTAACAGCCAACACCACCGCTGCAATTACGACCCATGGAGCAACCCAGATCGCTTTTTTTGGGAGGCCGACCTTTTTAAAATTAGGATATCTCATGGAGCTGACCATCAAATAAGAAACCAGCAACATGGCAATCGACATGTATAACAATGAAATATCGTTATGGAATAAGGACAAAGTCGCTAATACCCCACCTGCTGCCGGAATTGGCAAACCCGTAAAATAACCTGGTACACCAGGACGTACGTTAAATCGAGCCAAACGCAACGCTCCGCACATCGGGAAAATGGCAGTAACCGTCCAAGCGAGAGCCGAATTCGCATCATGAAAAGCAACCATGTACATAATAACTGCGGGAGCAACACCAAAAGATATCATATCTGATAAGGAGTCCAGTTCTTTACCGAATTCGCTTTGGGCATTCAGGACCCGGGCCATCCTTCCATCCAGTCCGTCCAACAACATGGCGACAATAACCATAATAGCGGCAAGACTGTATTTTCCGTCTACAGCCAATAAAATGGCGATCATTCCGAGAAACAAGTTACCTAAGGTACACATGTTCGGAATTGATTTGGTAATCATCTCTTCACCTCAATGTATGAATTGTTCCATTATAATCCTTTCACTGTATTACATTTACATTTGCCTGTCAATGAAAACTTGTTCCTGCAAACGTTTAAGACCTTCTTTAATCGTACGCGCACGAACCTCTCCAATACCATCCACTTCATCCAGTTCTTCTATCGTTGCTGTCATGACATGCGGAAAACGTCCAAACCGCTCCACCAGATTATGAATAATCACATTCGGCAAACGCGGTATCTTGTTCAGTACCCGATAGCCGCGTGCAGCAATATACTCTTCTGATGTCGCAGCTGAAGAAGGGTAGCCTAGTAAACGTACAATATGATTCACATCCAACAATTCGTCGTCCGTAGAACGTTTGAGTCCCAATATAATTTCACGAATCTTCTCGTCGCTATCGTCTTTGGCATAATCCTTATACAGCAACCATGCTTCTTCCTCAATGTTGCTGACAAGCTCTTCCATCTGCATACTAATCAGACGGCCCTCATTTCCGAGCTCGTTAATAAATCGTTTGATCTCCATTTTGATGCGCAGCACCATTTCGATCCGCTGGATGACATTAACGACCTCCGGCATGGTAACCAGCTCTTCAAATTCAGAAGCTGTCAAATTCGTAGAGGCTTGCCCCAACACGGATCTATATTTCTCTAACGTCTGAATAGCCTGATTGGCTTTCGTCAAAATAACCCCGATTTCCTTGAGCGCATACCGTAATGTCCCCTGATACAAGGTAATAATATTACGCCGCTGGGAAATAGAAACCACTAGTTTGCCAGTCTGCTTTGCAACTCGTTCTGCTGTCCGGTGCCGAATTCCTGTTTCAATTGAAGAAATGGAGGAGTCCGGAATCAGTTGCGTATTGGCATATAAAATTCGTTTTAAATCCTCGCTCAATATGATTGCGCCGTCCATTTTAGCCAACTCATACAAATAATTCGGCGAAAAATCACAATTAATGGAGAAACCGCCATCCACCACTTCCATAACTTCTGGGCTATAGCCAACGACCAGAAGAGCACCCGTTTTGGCACGCAAAACGTTTTCCAACCCGTCGCGAAAGGGAGTTCCCGGTGCCACAAGCCGCAGCAAATCGTTCATTTTATCCAGTTGGCTCGCTTCTTTCATTCTCAATGCCCCCTAATCTAATGCGGCTGCCAGTGCATCTGCCACCGTTCCTACTCCTATAATTTGAATCCCTTTCGGATGTGTCCAGCCCTTCAAGCTTTTCTCCGGCATGATCACCCGTTTGAAACCTAGTTTCTCCGCTTCCCGTACTCGCTGTTCTGCTCGGGATACCGCACGCACCTCACCTGTCAGTCCCACCTCGCCAAAAATCACGTCGTACGGCTTGGTAGGAGCATCCCTAAAGCTGGAAGCAATGCTCACAGCTATAGCCAAATCCACCGCCGGTTCATCCAACTTCACGCCTCCAGCTACGTTGAGATAGGCGTCCTGGTTTTGCAAAAACATGCCCATCCGCTTTTCTAGCACGGCTATGATTAATCCCATTCGATGATGATCGACTCCTGTGCCCATTCGGCGCGGAGATGGAAAATGCGTAGCTGCAATCAATGCTTGCAGTTCAACCAATACAGGTCGGGTTCCTTCCATACTGGCTACAACAGTAGAACCCGCTACCCCCAGTGGTCGTTCAGACAGGAATAGTTCAGAAGGATTTGACACCTCACGCAAACCGCTTTCAGCCATTTCAAAAATACCAATTTCATTTGTAGAACCGAAACGGTTTTTAACTGCACGCAAAAGCCGATACGTATGATGACGCTCTCCTTCAAAATAAAGCACACAATCAACCATATGTTCCAACAAACGTGGACCTGCAATGGCCCCTTCCTTGGTCACATGTCCTACCAATACCGTAGCAATACCTAGCCCCTTGGCAATTCGCATAAAGCGTGAAGTACACTCCCGCACCTGAGCCACACTACCTGGTGCACTCGTCACCTCAGGCAAATATACGGTCTGTATCGAGTCGATGACCAAAAATTCCGGCTTCAAGCTGTCCACCGCTTCTTCAATCGTCTCCAAATTCGTCTCACATAATACGTATAGGCTGGGGGACAAGGCACCGAGCCGATCTGCACGTAGTTTCGTTTGACGGACAGATTCCTCACCAGACACGTACAGCACCTTTAAACCAGTTAAAGCTAGCTCATTAGATGTTTGCAGCATAAGCGTAGATTTACCGATTCCCGGATCACCGCCCACCAAAACGAGTGAACCCGGCACCACACCTCCACCGAGTACTCGATTCAATTCGCCAATTCCCGTCAAAATTCGTGTTTCTTTGCCACTCTCCACCTCTATAATAGGCAGTGGCTTGTCTTTTGTGCTATGAGTAAGAAGGGAAGACCCCATTCCTTGAGTTTTTACAACGCTTTCCGTTTCTTCGACCATGGAATTCCACGCCTGGCATCCAGGACATTTTCCGTACCATTTGGGCGATTCATAACCACATTCCGTACAGGAAAATTTAGTTTTCACTTTAGCCATACTTTATTCCTGGGCTCCTTATTGACGACGATAATGTCAAATTTATGTTCATACAGCCCAGAAAGAGCTGTAACAATAAAAGTTTACCATTGAAGCTTGGCGGACGTAAAGCAATATCACAAACTTTCCCAAAGCATTTACCCAACCATTTCACCGTGTTTTATACATAAAAAGGGTGTCTTCGCAATAGCTTTCCAGCCTGCGAGACACCCTTTTCTACTATTTATTTAGTAAACTGCTTTAGGACTTGGCAGATACATTATCCTTTTTCGTTACAGTCAATGCACCATTCTCCTCATCAATGAAGAGAGAGTCACCCTTAGTAATGTTGCCAGTCAACAGTTCCTCGGACAGGCGATCTTCAATATGCTTCTGGATTGCACGACGCAATGGACGCGCACCATACGCTGGATCAAAGCCTTCCTTGGCAAGGAATTTTTTAGCGTTGTCTGTCAACTCGAAGTCCACCTCATACTCATTCAGACGCTTACGCAGCTCCTCAGACATGAGTGACACAATTTCGGCAATATGTTTTTCTTCGAGAGAATGGAAAACGATAATTTCATCAATCCGGTTCAAGAACTCAGGACGGAAGCTTTTCTTCAGTTCATCCATCACTTTGCCCTTCATATTATCGTAATCCGCCCCAGCGTCCACTACAGCTGTAAAACCAAGCGTGGAGTTACGTTTAATCGCCTGTGCACCAACATTAGATGTTAGGATGATGAGTGTGTTACGGAAATCGACGACACGACCTTTGGAATCTGTTAGACGACCATCTTCCAGCACTTGCAGAAGAATATTGAATACTTCTGGGTGTGCTTTTTCAATTTCATCCAGCAACACAACAGAGTATGGCTTACGACGTACCTTCTCAGTCAGCTGACCGCCTTCTTCATATCCAACGTACCCTGGAGGTGCTCCTACCAGACGGGACGTGGAGTGCTTCTCCATATATTCGGACATATCAATACGGATAACCGCATTTTCATCTCCAAACATGGATTCAGCCAAGGCGCGTGCCAATTCTGTTTTACCAACCCCAGTTGGGCCGAGGAAAATAAAGGAACCAATTGGACGCTTCGGATCTTTCAGTCCGGCACGTGCCCGGCGAATCGCCCGGCTTACTGCCTTAACTGCTTCATCCTGTCCAATTACCCGCTCATGCAGCAACTCTTCCATATTCAACAAGCGGTGTGTTTCTTCCTCTTTCAGCTTGCTGACTGGAACACCTGTCCAGATTGCAACGACCTGAGCGATATCCTCTGGTGTAACTTCAGAATCTGTACGACCCTGTTGTTCTTTCCATTGGTTTTTCGTCACGTCTAGCTCTTCACGGATTTTTTGCTCTGTATCACGCAACGCTGCCGCTTTTTCAAACTCCTGACTTTGTACCGCTGAATCCTTTTCCTTACGGATATCTTCCAGACGGTTTTCCAGCTGTTTCAGGTTTGGCGGTACAGTGTAAGAATTCAGCCTTACTTTGGAGCCCGCTTCATCAATAAGGTCAATAGCCTTATCTGGCAGGAAGCGGTCGGTGATATAACGATCTGACAATTTTACAGCCGCTTCAATAGCCTCATCTGTGATCTTTACACGGTGATGCGCTTCGTAACGGTCACGCAGGCCGTACAAGATTTGAATCGCCTCTTCTGGAGAAGGCTGATCCACTGTAATTGGTTGAAAACGACGCTCCAAAGCAGCATCTTTCTCAATATATTTGCGGTATTCATCCAGCGTGGTCGCACCGATGCATTGCAGCTCGCCACGTGCCAGAGCAGGCTTAAGGATGTTGGACGCATCAATTGCGCCTTCCGCTCCACCAGCACCAATCAGCGTATGCAGCTCATCAATGAACAATACGATATTACCCGCTTGACGAATCTCGTCCATAATTTTTTTCAAACGATCCTCGAATTCACCACGATACTTGGTGCCTGCTACCACAGAACCCATATCCAGTGTCATTACGCGCTTGTCGCGTAACGTTTCGGGAATCTCATTTGCTATAATTTTTTGGGCCAATCCTTCGGCAATCGCTGTTTTACCTACCCCAGGCTCACCGATCAGAACCGGATTGTTCTTTGTACGGCGGCTGAGCACCTGAATTACGCGTTCAATTTCCTTGCTACGCCCAATAACAGGGTCCAGGTTGTTTTCCTTCGCAGATGCCGTCAGATCGCGTGCCAGACTGTCCAGAGTTGGCGTGCTGACATTAGCTGGAGCACCGTGATGGCTGGAAACAGCCTCGCTGCTGCCGAGCAATTGAAGCACTTGCTGACGCGCTTTGTTCAGACTGATGCCCAAGTTGTTCAGTACACGCGCTGCTACGCCTTCACCTTCACGAATAAGACCAAGCAAAATATGTTCTGTACCTACATAGGTATGGCCCAGTTTGCGGGCTTCATCCATAGACAGTTCGATGACTTTTTTGGCGCGTGGAGTATAGGCAATGTTCGTCGGTTGCTCTTGACCGCGTCCAATCAGCGTTTCCACTTCATCCTGGATTTTTTCCAGTCCCAGCCCTAAACCGATTAAGGCTTTCGCGGCTATTCCTTCACCTTCACGAATGAGGCCTAGCAAAATGTGCTCTGTGCCAATGTTGTTGTGTCCCAATCGAACAGCTTCTTCCTGAGCCAAAGCAAGCACTTTCTGTGCACGTTCCGTAAATCTTCCAAACATCATATATCCTGCACCTCCACAGTGTGTATTTCAGATCATTCTATATATTAAAGGGTTGTGCCTAATTTTTGCCGGATCAGCTTCGCCCGGTACATATCGCGCTCTTCGGTATTCATTTTATCCCCAAAGCTTTTTTGCAGGAACCCGGGTTGTGTCATCACATTCAGCTCATTCATCGCTGCGGTGGAAGGACGCTCCAAAATCCCTAAATCTACGCCAAGACGTACATCGGATAGCCGCTGTGCAGCCTCCTTGGAATCCAATACTGCTGCATATGACAAAATACCGAATGAACGCATCACCCGATCTGTAATTCGCAGCATAGATTCATTCATTAGCCTTTCTCTGGCAGAACGCTCGTGCTCAATAATTTGTAGCACCACGCCATGTAGATTCTCAATAATCTCCGCTTCGGTTTGTCCCAGTGTAATCTGATTAGATACCTGAAACAAATTTCCGACCGCTTCGCTGCCTTCACCGTAAATGCCACGAACTGTAAGACCTACCTGTGAAACAGCAGACAATATACGATTGATTTGATGAGTCATAACTAATGCAGGCAAATGCATCATCACCGAAGCTCTCATACCTGTGCCGACATTCGTCGGACAACTGGTCAGAAAACCTCTCCGATCATCAAATGCATAATCAACATGCGCTTCAAATGCATCATCAATAATCATAGCGCGTTCCCAAGCTTCCCTAACCTGACATCCCGGATATAAGCACTGGATACGCAGATGATCCTCTTCGTTTATCATAACACTAACCGATTCATCATCGCTAATTAAAACAGCACCGTTACGAGATTCGTTCGCCAAATTTGGACTAATCAAATGCTTCTCAACCAGCACCTGCTTGTCGATCTCATCCAACTCGGATATTTTCAACGTATGAAAAGTACCAAAACCGCCTAAATCATCATACTGAAGGATATCCGTCAATCGTTGAAGTGCTTCTTCCGACTGCTGATTGGTAGCAAGCATGGGAAAAGGCAGATGCTGCAAGTTACGCGCAATTCTCACCCGGCTGCTAATGACAATCTCCGAATCCGCAGCATCACCACGCATCCAGTCACTTAGCGGCTTCTCCGTAAACCGAATATTGGGCATTACGCATCCCTCCTACTCTTCACAAACTTTACTCTTCAGTCATTTCTTTTTCAAGCTCTCTGATTTGATCCCTAAGCTCAGCAGCTGATTCAAATTCTTCCTGTACAATATGCTGTTGCATCTCTTTTTTCAAATCGTCAATTTGCCGTTTAACCTTCAGTCGGCCTCCAGTGCGAACCGGAACTTTACCAACATGATTCGTACTGCCATGCACACGCTTGAACAGAGGGTCCAGACGACTATCAAAATATTGATAGCACGACGGGCATCCGAAACGTCCCAGCTTACTAAACTGTGCATAGGTCATGCCACAATCCTTGCATTGCAGGTTCTGCGGACCACTGTGGCCTGGAGACTGGCTCTTTGTACTGGAGTCAAAATCCAGCATCCCCGACAACAAGCTATGAATCGAAAAGCCGTTAGGTGTTCCAGGGATCATCTCCCCTTTTTCCTTGGCACACGTCTCACAAATATGAAACTCTGTCTTTTCGCCATTCACAATTTTGGTGAAATGCAAAGTTGCCGGCCGCATATTACATTCTTGGCACAGCATAAAAGCACCTCCTTCAATGTCAGGATTTATACCAATCCCTACATCCAAACGTTAGTCTCTTTCCACACACTATTTGGTCGCCAGCAACGAAATCAGCATAGCCTTAAGCAATCTTGCTCGCAGTTGATCACGATAGGGAAGCTTCAGTAATAATGTATCCCTTGATAAAGCAGCCTTCATTAAATTAGCTTCCCTTTTGCTTAAAAAATGGGCTTCCTCTAACTGATAAATCAGTCCTTCGGCTGCCGATTGGCTTATTTCCTCCCCGATGCTCTGATGAAGATGTGTATGGATGGCATGCTGTGCAGGCAGCTGAATTCGCTGAATACGAATGTAGCCCCCACCACCGCGTTTACTTTCCACCACATAGCCTTTTTCCAGCGTAAACCGGGTGCTAATTACATAATTAATTTGCGACGGCACGCAGGAAAAGCGGTCAGCCAGATCATTGCGCTGAATCTCCACTAAACCTTGGGGACTTTCCAGCAATATACTCTTCAAATATTGTTCAATAATATCGGAAACATTGCGCATTTCATCATCCTCCACTAACGGAAACGCAAGTATTCAAGTACATTTCACGCTCCACAGAGTCCGCCGTATATTGAACTTAACCAAACGGTAAAGTCACGAATCTAAGCTGTATTCAGGCTATTGCCTGATCTACATCCATTGGAATTGTACCGTTTTGTCTCTAGTGTGGCCTTTATTTGCGATTAATCATACACTTCTCTTATGTTCATAAGAGTCAGCTCCTAACTATACGCAAATCATTTCGATCCTCATTTACTTCTTTGCTATCAAAATCACCTTATACAGCTAATCCATCAGCATAGTACTTCTACAGAATCGCACTAGGCTTGATTGACTTTGACTTTCTTTGACTATATTCATATTATAGCACATTATTCATTTTTGCCAAGGGGTCAATACCATTTTTCGCAATCTAATTATGTTTTATACAATACCATAAAAAAACTCTTCCCATTACAGAAAGAGTTTTGAAAATTATGATAACCACACAAGTTATGTTCCCTGAAAGATGGAGCCTAAGAAGAACTAAATGGGCCTTTATCAGAAAAAATCCAATAAGAACGTTTGTTTTACCGGTATTACACGTTTAAGGGCAGACACAGACTCACTGCTGCCTTCAATACGCCCCCATTTATACAGATCATCAGCCTGCTGGTAGCCAAGCATCAGAGTCGTCAGTGACTGAATCCCAAGTTTCAAGTCAGCTACTATGGCGTTTTCAGATAAATTGCTTATATCCACTCTCTCCAGATGTCCTTGCCCCTCCGTAGTAATCGTTAATCTCCATAATCCATCATTCCATGGAGCATACCGATCAGTCAGATTTAAGGTTAAACTTGTTTCTTCTCCAATCTGTTCAAAAGGGTATCTTTCTATAAAAGCAGCTGCATCCACAATACGACCCATAAAATAAGGCACAGTTTCCTGTTGAATTCGTGGATCATCGAGTAAAAATGGCAGATTGTCATCTGCTGGAACGTAATTAAATTTACCTTGGGCTATCATTGAGTCATGATTTGCAAAATAAGTCCATAAAGCCCGACGAGCCGTCTCATTTTCATATACCAACTCATCACAATTCAACTGTTTATCTTCAATTTTGTATAGTGCATATCCCTGAGGATCGCCTGTTTCAGAGTAATATACCGCAGTTCGATAGTTCTCATTTAAAATCCGCTCTTGCCACCATTCCTTATCTCGTACCAGCGTGCCATTATAACGAGATGCATACGCTTGATACACTTGGTCCAGTTCTGAAATATCTTTGACATCGCGTTTGACTGTACCTTCTGTTTTAAGTTTTGCAGGGAATTTATCAATGGGAATGACGTACTTTTTATATTCAATATACGTTTCCCATCCAAATTTACGATAGAAGGCAAAGGAGAATGGATGCAGAAAAGAAAGGCTTTGTCCCGCAGACTTCATTTCTTCAAGCGCATGCGTCAACAAACGTGACACCATGCCTCCGCGACGCTTTTCTGGCCATGTTGCCACACCAGCAATGCCCCCCATATCAAAAACCTGACCGTTTATGTATACCTGTAGGGGTAACAAAGTCAGTTTAGCATTCAAGTCATGTCCGTCGAATATTCCCCATGTTTGCTTTGGTTTGAATTTCTTCTTGGATTTTTCCAGATCCTCCAGGGACATTGTAAACTGAAAAGCATATTGAGATAATTCAATAGCCGCTTCAAATTCCTCACGTTGTAATTGTCTGATCTCCATAACTTCGTCACCTCGCTCGTATACTTGGGCATCCATAAAAAAGATTATACACTTAGAGTGTGGCAAAGCCTCTTCCCTCTGTCAACCTTAGAAGCAGGTGGCCATCTAAAAACACATAAAAAAAGGATGATAATCTCATTGAGATTATCATCCTTTTCACTTTTGCTTGGCGACGTCCTACTCTCCCAGGACCCTGCGGTCCAAGTACCATCGGCGCTGGAGGGCTTAACGGTCGTGTTCGGGATGGGAACGTGTGGAACCCCTCCGCTATCGCCACCAAACATGAATTTGCTGTGCAAATTCTACCGTACGGTTATTCGGTTCATCACTTATCGTGTGAATGAATAGCCATGCGCTTATCATATGTCACTTGTACATACCTTCAAGGTTACACCCTGAAAACTGGATCCGAAACTTATTTGCGTTTTATTTTAGGATAAGCCCTCGACCGATTAGTATTGGTCAGCTCCATGCATTACTGCACTTCCACCCCCAACCTATCTACCTCGTCGTCTTCAAGGGGTCTTACTAATTGGGAAATCTCATCTTGAGGGGGGCTTCACGCTTAGATGCTTTCAGCGCTTATCCCTTCCGTACATAGCTACCCAGCGGTGCTCCTGGCGGAACAACTGGTACACCAGCGGTACGTCCATCCCGGTCCTCTCGTACTAAGGACAGCTCCTCTCAAATTTCCTACGCCCACGACAGATAGGGACCGAACTGTCTCACGACGTTCTGAACCCAGCTCGCGTACCGCTTTAATGGGCGAACAGCCCAACCCTTGGGACCTACTTCAGCCCCAGGATGCGATGAGCCGACATCGAGGTGCCAAACCTCCCCGTCGATGTGGACTCTTGGGGGAGATAAGCCTGTTATCCCCAGGGTAGCTTTTATCCGTTGAGCGATGGCCCTTCCATGCGGTACCACCGGATCACTAAGCCCGACTTTCGTCCCTGCTCGACTTGTAGGTCTCGCAGTCAAGCTCCCTTCTGCCTTTGCACTCTTCGAATGATTTCCAACCATTCTGAGGGAACCTTGGGGCGCCTCCGTTACTCTTTAGGAGGCGACCGCCCCAGTCAAACTGCCCACCTGACACTGTCCTCGCACCGGATCACGGTACCAAGTTAGAACCTAGATACGATCAGGGTGGTATCCCAAGGATGCCTCCCTTCAAGCTGGCGCTCAAAGTTCTACGGCTCCCACCTATCCTGTACAGATCGTACCCAAATTCAATATCAAGCTGCAGTAAAGCTCCATGGGGTCTTTCCGTCTTGTCGCGGGTAACCTGCATCTTCACAGGTATTAAAATTTCACCGGATCTCTCGTTGAGACAGCGCCCAAGTCGTTACGCCATTCGTGCGGGTCAGAATTTACCTGACAAGGAATTTCGCTACCTTAGGACCGTTATAGTTACGGCCGCCGTTTACTGGGGCTTCGGTTCATAGCTTCGCCCGAAGGCTTACCACTCCCCTTAACCTTCCAGCACCGGGCAGGCGTCAGCCCGTATACTTCGCCTTGCGGCTTCGCACAGACCTGTGTTTTTGCTAAACAGTCGCTTGGGCCTTTTCACTGCGGCCCCCTCGGGCTATTCACCCTACCGAGGCACCCCTTCTCCCGAAGTTACGGGGTCATTTTGCCGAGTTCCTTAACGAGAGTTCTTCCGCGCGCCTTAGAATTCTCTTCTCGCCTACCTGTGTCGGTTTGCGGTACGGGCACCTTCTCCTGGCTAGAGGCTTTTCTTGGCAGTCTGAGATCATGACCTTCGCTACTACAATTTTCGCTCCCCATCACAGCCCAGCCTTACGATGTGCGGATTTGCCTACACACCAGCCTCACTGCTTAGACGGACATCCATCAGTCCGCGTCACTACCCTACTGCGTCACCCCATTGCTCATAACGGATTACGGTGGTACAGGAATTTCGACCTGTTGTCCTTCGACTACGCCTATCGGCCTCGCCTTAGGTCCCGACTTACCCTGAGCGGACGAACCTTCCTCAGGAACCCTTAGGCTTTCGGCGGATCTGATTCTCACAGATCTTTTCGTTACTCATACCGGCATTCTCACTTGAATGCAGTCCAGCGCTCCTTACGGTACACCTTCAACCCGCATTCAACGCTCCCCTACCCCTGATGCAAGCATCAAGCCATAGCTTCGGTGGTGTGTTTAGCCCCGTTACATTTTCGGCGCAGAGTCACTCGACCAGTGAGCTATTACGCACTCTTTCAATGGTGGCTGCTTCTAAGCCAACATCCTGGTTGTCTGTGCAACTCCACATCCTTTCCCACTTAACACACACTTGGGGACCTTAGCTGATGGTCTGGGCTGTTTCCCTTTCGACAATGGATCTTAGCACTCACTGTCTGACTCCCGGAACTAAATCTATGGCATTCGGAGTTTGACTGAGCTTGGTAACCCTTGCGGGCCCCGCACCCAATCAGTGCTCTACCTCCACGATTCTATTTCCGAGGCTAGCCCTAAAGCTATTTCGGGGAGAACCAGCTATCTCCGGGT
>NZ_JBBOXV010000001.1:402500-1125000 GCF_038007865.1 Paenibacillus sp. FSL M7-0134
GTGTGAAACCTTTGAGTAACTCCCCACCCACACGCTGTGTCGGCGAATCCGGCAGCACAAGACCGCTCGTCTGTTCAAGCGCTACCAGCTCGTCATAAAGCACATCATATTCTTTGTCGCTGATCTTGGGTTCATCCAGTGTGTAGTAATGATAGTTATATGTGTTCAGTTCAGCAACAAGCTGCTCCATCCTGTGCATTGGGTTCATGCAGGCGTATCCCTCCGGGAACTTCATCAGGGCAGAGGCCTAAGCCAAGCTGCCACTCATGAGGTTCGAGATTTAATGATGTTTGAGATTTATTCTACTTTTGTAATTGGTGCAAAGCCAGCCAGCAGTCGTTTAACCCCTACTGGAGCCGGGAAAGCAATTTGAAGCTCCATATCATTACCCGTCCCTTTTACAGCGACAATGGTTCCAATCCCCCATTTGCCATGCTGTACCTTGTCTCCAGCCGCAAAAATGGAGGGGCCTCCTGCCGAAGCAGCCGGAGTTGCTTTCGCAGATGAAGATGTCGTTACTGTTACGCGGGGTGACGCGGAAGCGGACGAACCACTGCGGCTCATCGTATCAAACGAGCGTTCTCCACCAAAGTTGCTGCCACTACCTTTATTCAGTCCGCGCCCACCATAAGATCCGCCTACATTGCCTGAACGGCGGTAGCGGTCACGTTTAATGATCGTATCCTCTTTTAACTCGTCCGGAATCTCTTCGAGAAAGCGGGAAGGCGGGTTAGCTGTGGTGCGGCCAAACAGAGTGCGCATCTGTGCGCATGTAAGGAACAGTTGCTCCTCTGCACGGGTAATCCCGACATACGCCAATCTGCGCTCTTCCTCCAGCTCTTCGTTATCCAGAAAAGCACGACTATGAGGGAATACTCCCTCCTCCATACCGACAATAAATACGATAGGAAACTCCAGTCCTTTGGCGCTATGCATGGTCATCAATACAACCGCATCGCTTTGCTCTTCTTCATCGTCATTCATGGAATCAATATCGGCAATCAGAGCAAGGTCGGTCAGGAAGGAGACGAGTGACTTGTCTTCCGCTCCTTTTTCAAATTCCATGGTTACCGAAAGGAACTCATCAATATTCTCCAAACGCGAGCGTGACTCAAGTGTATTCTCGTTTTGCAGCTCCAATCGATATTGGGTGGTTTCCAGCATTTTTTCTGTTAACTCGGTAACCGACAGGTAGTCTACCATCCGACTTAAACCTTCGATCATATCGTAAAACTCTACCAACGCATTGCGTGTACGTCCTGCAAAGCCCAAATCGTCTACAACTTGAAGGACACGGAAAATCGAAACTCCCCGTTCCGCTGCAGCTGCCTGCAATTTACCGACGGTTGTGTCTCCGATGCTTCGTTTTGGCACATTAATGATTCGGATCAAGCTGATGTCGTCGTCAGGATTGGAGAGCAGGCGAAGATACGCCAGCAAATCCTTAATTTCTTTACGATCATAGAACTTGATACCGCCCACGATCTGGTAAGGAATATCCGATTTAATCAAAATTTCCTCGACAACCCGAGACTGAGCATTCGTACGGTACAAAATGGCATGATGGCTATAGGTTTTGCCCGCATTAATATTCTTATGAATTTCTGAGGCGATAAAGTAGCCCTCATCATGCTCGGAGTCAGCACGGTAAACTTTAATCTTGGCTCCGCCTTCTTTGTCAGTCCATAGTTTCTTCGGCTTGCGGCCTGTATTTTGACCAATAACTTCGTTGGCAGCATTGAGAATATTTGAGGTGGATCGGTAGTTCTGCTCCAGCAAAATGGTGCGCGCTTCCGGGTAGTCCTCTTCAAAATTCAAAATGTTGCTAATATCCGCCCCCCGCCACCGATAGATGGATTGGTCACTGTCACCTACTACGCAAATCCGGTGATGCTTGTCGGCCAGCATTTTGCACAGCATGTACTGCGCACGGTTCGTATCCTGATATTCATCAACATGAATGTATTGAAATTTCTTCTGGTAGAAATCCAGTACCTCAGGTACTTCTTTAAATAGCTGAATCGTTGCCATGATCAAATCATCAAAATCAAGAGAGTTGTTGTTTTTGAGCCGTTGTTGGTACTTGGTATATACCTTCGCCACAATCCCCTCAAAATAGTCGCCAATCTTGCGCTCATACATTTCGGGAGTGACCAGTTCATTTTTAGCCGTACTCATCATAGACTGAACCGCTTTGGGTTCAAACTTTTTGGTGTCTATATTCAGATCCTTCATGCAGCTCCGAATGACAGACAATTGATCCGTAGAATCCAAAATGCTGAAATTGGAGGTGAAGCCAATCCGCTCGATATCCCGACGTAAAATACGCACACACATCGAGTGGAAGGTAGATACCCAAACATCTCTCCCCTGCGGGCCAATCAACTTGGATACGCGATCCTGCATTTCACGCGCAGCCTTGTTCGTAAAGGTAATCGCCAAAATGCCCCATGGAGCCGTCTTGCGGGTCGCGATGAGGTAAGCTATTCGGTGCGTGAGCACCCGTGTTTTACCACTGCCTGCGCCAGCCATAATCAGCAGCGGACCATCTACCGCCTCCACAGCCTGACGCTGAGGCGGATTAAGGCGAGCTACCGCCTCGTGTATATCTATTGATTGCATGCGTGCATGCTCCTTTCCCTGAGCTTCCATAAATTCACGTTCTATACTTCCAATTTCACAGCTATCGTCTCCAGCGCCTTCGCCAAGTCACGATAAATGATGTTACCTACTACAATGGTGTCACAAACCGCAGCCGCTTGTAACGCGGTAGATTTATCCACGATTCCTCCCCCGTATAGGACACGAGAGCGCTCCGTACTGCGATGTATTTTTTGCACCAGCTCCATATCCCCAAAAGCACCGCTATATTCCACATATACAATCGGCAGATGCATGAGCTTGTCAGCAATCTGTGCATATGAGGCGGCAGATGAAGCACCCAGCGAAGCATCTGCTCCGGTAAGCTTAGCGACCGTAGAATCACCGTTCAAAACAATATATCCTTCCGCCACAAGCAAATCCCACGGGATCATATAACCAAACTGTTCAATCGCACGTTGGTGCTGCCCTAGAATCCAATTACTGTCAGTGGTATTCAGTACCATGGGAATCATATATAGATCAAACCCTGGCACTACAGCCTCCAGATCGGACACCTCAAGCACACACGGCACCTCATAACGCCGAACCCGTGACAGCAAATCCACCGTATTTTCATAGGTTACGCCCGATGAACCTCCTACCATAATGGCGTCCGTACCAGACATACACACGGCGTCAAGTGCCTCATCATCCAGTTCCTTGTCAGGATCAAGCTTAAACACATGCTTCCATGATTGAATTGAATCTGCCAACACACATTCCTCCAGCATCCATTGCTTTTGTTATGATCCAGTCGAGCCGAATTCCAATATCCAAAAGCGTTCTATGCTAAGTCTATGACAGTGCTTAAAAGGTGTCAATGTTCGTATCAAATGGGAACACCCCGTTCAGACAGCTCATGGTCGTAGCGCATACAACCAACTGCGTTTACTAAGTTCTTTTTCCGTTAAAATATCTGTATAGAAACCTCGCACACCCATCTGCTCATACTCAGCCGCATCCTTCAACTCATTAATAGTATTTACGTAGCACACTGCCCCTGCCTGACGCAAACTTTCCACTAAAGCACCACTTACCCGATTCTCTGGTAAAGTTACTGCCGTTATATCATTTTGCTGTACAAATCGAATGATCTGGTCATCTTTATCCTCTGTGGCGTAGAGCGTATAAATAACGGATGGATAGGGATAAATACTCCGCAACGTTTGCAGCATTTCTTCATTATAAATTTGAGGAACAATACGGGACAAAAGCTCGGGGTTTTTCTCCTGTGCCTGACGGGTCAGTTGTGCAAACAACTGTTTGATTTGGGCAGGGTCCTGTTCTTTCGTATCGGTCACAATATAAGCATCCGGGTATGTTTCCAATAGATCCAATACATCCTTCCAATCTACTGGGGTATAGGAACCGTGTATGGGTGTGTTTTTAAATTGATGATAGCTCCAAGGTTTTCCGCCCTGTTCTGTAGCAACTGCGTGTTCCTGTTGCATTTGCTCTGTAAAGGATTCTGTCCATTCATGGCGCGCCACCAAATGTCCGTCCGAAGTAAACATCAGGTCGACCTCGAATACGCGGCTGCCTTTTTTATAATTTTCCACAAACGCTTCACGCGCATTAGTATAGGCCAAACCATCAACGGCTCCCATGGCATGCGAAATCACACGGTGCGTGGTAAAGCCAGTATGTTCTTCTGTAGATTGCCCTTTGTAACCCAGTAAAAATGTGCCGGTTAATATTAAAAGAATGACCGCAGCAATTAGTCGTTTCATAGGGTGTCACATCCTTTTCGTACAGGTCAATACCCCACATACGCATACTCAAAACAACTGCCAGACGCAAAAACACCCTCCGGCTAAACCGAAGGGTGACTCTGGATTAATACGCGTTCTTGAAACCATTGCGAATCGTACGGAAAATAATTTTAATATCGAATAAGAGCGACCAGTTCTCAATATAGAAAATGTCATGCTTAATCCGTTCCTCAATAGATGTATCTCCACGCAACCCGTTGCTCTGTGCCCAGCCTGTGATTCCAGGACGAACATGATGCTTCACCATGTATTTTGGAATTTCCTCACGGAACTGATCCACATAATAGGGTCGTTCTGGGCGTGGACCAACGACACTCATATCACCCAGCAGAACGTTGAAAAATTGCGGCAACTCGTCGAGACTCGTTTTACGAATAAAAGTACCAAAACGTGTGCGTCTTGGGTCATTAGCAGTCGTCCAGCCCGTATCTTCAGTTCCAGGGGGCAGCACCTTCATCGAACGAAATTTGTACATTCGGAAGGTGCGACGGTTCAAGCCTACCCGCTCCTGCTTAAAAATGATTGGCCCTCTGGATGTAATCATCACACCAATCGCCACCCCTAGCATGATCGGAGAGGTCAGGAGAATCGCGAATAAAGAGAATAAAATATCGAACAGACGCTTAAACAATCGATTCCCCGCCACATCCAGTGGAATATCCCGTACATTGATCATCGGCATACCTGCAAAGTTGTCAAAGTACGGGCGAGCCGGCAAATAATCGAAAAAGTCGGGGATTATAAGCGTGCGCACTCCAGCCTTTTCACACATGTTGATAATCTTGGGATACTTATCATGAGCATCCAGCGGCAGCGCCAGAATGACCTCGTCAATCATCAGACGCGACAGCGTAGCCTCCAATTGATCTAAGCCTCCAAGAATCGGGCGAAAATGCGCCTCTTCCTCTTCACTCCAATGCCGCTTATCATCCAGAAAACCCACTACCTCGTATCCCAGATCAGGATATTGTCCAAGGTTATGATAAAATCGCTGGCCTAGAGTACCCGCCCCGAGAATAAGCATGAATTGTTTGTTGTACCCTTTTTGACGGAGAGCTTTAAGAACTTGCTTCAAGAAAAATCGATAAAACAAAATAAGCAGCACGTTTCCAATCATATAGATTGCCAGATAGGACCGCGAGATGTCGATTTGTTTCACGAAGAACATCACACTCAACAGCACGAACAGGCCAACGATATGAATCTGGGTGACGCGAAATACATCATCTGCAAATCGTTTTTTGCGTTTGGGCGAATAGAGCGAAAATAACATCCCCAGCACTACGGCAATCAGGCCGTAAATTAAGCTCCAGCCTCCATATACTTGAATAGGAAGCGGTTCTGTATAGGTGATCCACTCACTTTCAAATTTGAAAAACCAAGCGATCAGAAAGGACAACTGAATGACCGCGAAATCCGCCACAATATATAATTGGGTTAAAAAACGCTGATTTCTGCGTATCATGCTTTCACCTCAGTATGAGATTGTTCCCCGCCGTCCGGCTTGGCCGGTGCGGACAACTTATTTTTCAGGAAAGCCATGCCAAATTTCACGGTAATCCCCACATATACAGCCATATTGGTGATCCAACTGTATTGCTGTTTATAATGCTTACGATGAAATACCCACATAGCTCTATGAAACTCATAAATAATTTTCAAAGGACGACGGCGAGCGCTGCCCCCTTTGATATGAATAATATATGTGCGCGGGTAGTAGTAAATGCCCCACCCGGCTTGCTTAATCCGATAACACCAATCAATGTCCTCACCATACATAAAAAAGGTTTCGTCCAAGCCGCCGACCTGGTCAATCGTCTCCCGGCGCACTAGCATAAAAGCGCCTACCAGTACATCTACAGGATACTCATCGTCCGGACTTAGATGCCCAAGCTGATATTGATTGTACTTCGGGTTATCCGGGTAACGCTTCGACCAGCCGAAAGCGTAGTAAAAAGAAGCTGACGGCGTTGGAAATCCTCGCTTACAAGCCTTATCTAGCGAGCCATCTGGCAAGATAACCTTGCAGCCCGATGCCCCCATCTCCGGATGCGTATCCATAAACTGAATCATTGTATCCAGCGTGTCCGGTTGCACCAACGTATCGGAGTTCAACAACAATACATAACGCCCGCTGGCTACTTCCATCCCCTGGTTGTTCGCCTTGGCAAAACCTGTATTATTCTTATTGGCTATCAACGTAATTTCCGGGTATGCAGCACGAATAGCCTCAACAGATCCGTCACTGGAGTGATTATCAATAACAATCACTTCATATCGGTACTGCGACTTTGACGCATACACCGATTGCAAACAATCCAGCGTCAATTGACACGTATTGTAGTTGACGACCAGTATGCTTACATCCATATTTAAAACGCTCCTGACAAATTCAGTAATCTATTCTACTATCGCCTATTATAGCATACCGCGCAGACCACGGGGCGCAAAAAAGCACATAACTTGTAACCTTACATAGTTAGCGGAATTTCAAAAAATTTGATTCCAGTCGCTCCAAAGTGCAAATATAGACAAACGAAACCATTTAGATCTATATATTGTTCATTGGAAGTCGTTTATTAGATTTTTGTAAAATCCTCGGTTGAGGTCTAAAATTCATCGTGGTAAGATATACATGGAAAAAGGGCTGGTGCCAGCCAGCCCCTGCGCAACCAACGCTCCAAGAGCGGACGGTTTTGGAACAATCAGGCCGAAAATAGACCCTTCCTTGCGGGGGCGGTCTATTTTCGTTTGTTAAACTCTAACAGTGTGACGATTAACGCCCCGAACGTCAGCATTAAACTGAGCGCCTCAAACACTGTCACAGGCTTCACCCCCCTCCTCGGGAGAGTTAGCCGACCGCCCTTGCCAGCTCTATCGGTTGCACGTTTCAATTATACTATATTTTTCCATAAAGGAACACGCATTCGATGGTATTTTATCTAGTATTCATTTGCACCTTTGACTATTTGACGCTCATATATGGAAAAAAGTTTCAATATTTTTCTTTCCATACCTCTATAACTTCCTCATTATGAAAACCAACTTATAAATCCAGTTGTCCAACCGTGACTGCCTATAAAATGGAGACTGCCAAATATATTTCATACGAGAAAATACGCCCTTTTGGTAGCTTTCCAGGAACTGATCCATATCTTTATACATTTGAGGAGACATGTCTTGTCCATAAAGTTGAATAAATTGCTGGGCTTGTTTGCTTAAAATATAGCGATTTTTTCCTTTTATAAATCTACTTAGTCTTTTCCTCCACTTGCTAACCCAGCCATCAGTAGAACCTCCCAACACATTGTTTTGATGCTGCCGATACAAAATGGACGGCTCGGGGTCAAAAACAACCTCACCAAAAGAGGAGGTGCATAAGTAAATCCACCAGTCATGCATAATAATGTTATCCAAAGAAGTCGGAATTCTCTTTTTCACGAGCTCGAGTGTTTCTTTATTGATCACCATGGTACAACCTACACACACATTCTCAATGAGAGCATTATAGAAGGATACAGGTCGTGGGATGTCAGCTGGCCATACTTTGAGTGGTTCCAATGTTTGAGAGACCATTTGTGTAGCAGAACAGTACATCAGCGGCCGACTTCCATCCTGATCCCTGAGATGAGACACAGCCTGAGCGAGTTTGTTCGGCATCCACACATCATCCTGATCACAAAAAGCGTAATAGTCGAATGTCTCAGACGATCTTTGAATCAAATCAAAAAAGCTTTTAATAACCCCTACATTGCTCTCGAGGCATAAAATAATCTGTTGAGGATAACGTTGCTTCAGCACTCTCAACTTGGCAACCGTATCATCTGTCGAGCCATCATCACGAATTAGAATCTGAACTTCTACGTCTTTTTGATTGATGAGACTTTCTATTTGCTCATCTAAATAAGCTGCTCCATTATATGTAGACAATAAAATTTGTATGTTAGGTCTGTTCAGAGTAATGACCTCCTTCTTTTAAAATGTGTAATAGAGGGACAATAGGTTCCATCTGCTTATACATTATAATGCTCAGCGTCCTTAATCAACATAGGCTTTAATATAATAAAATCTCCCAATCATGAACTGATGGGAGATTGTTGATATTTATAATAAGGTTTTTAATTACTCGGATTTACTAAGACACTCCTGCAAAAAATCACGCAATCCCTCACGCCAGTCGCGCAAATCATTTAACCCGTTGGTTCGGATCGCTATATGCTCCATAACAGAGTTGCGTGGCCGCGCTGCCGGTCTGGGGAATTGCTCTGTGCTGCACGGCTCCAATTTCGCTGTGATCTTGGCATCTAATATTTCCGCCGCATCCTGTAAAATAGCTTGCGTAAATTCATACCAGGTACAGGAGCCACTATTGGATGCATGGTATACGCCATACTTCTCCGTTTGAATCAATTCCGTCAAGAAACGTGCCAAATCCACTGTATAGGTAGGTGAACCCTTCTGATCATTCACCACCTGCAGGAGCGGCTTCTCCTGACCAAGCTTCAGCATCGTTTTGACAAAATTGTTCCCGTGCAATCCATAAACCCAAGATGTACGAACAATAAAATACCTAGAGGAAAGTGTTTGGGTCAATACCTCTCCCGCCCGTTTGGACTTTCCGTAGATACTCTGCGGATTGGTATTATCGTACTCATGATATGGCTGCTTTGCCTTTCCATCGAAAACATAATCTGTGCTGATATAAACCAGCTTGGCTCCAACCTTTTCCGTAGCCAGTGCCATATTACGTGTACCTGCCGCGTTGACTTGATAAGCCCCGTCTACATCAGTCTCTGCTGCATCCACAGCTGTATACGCTGCACAGTGGATTACGGCGTCAGGTTGATATTGTCCTACAACCTTCACGGTCTGCTGCAAATCCGTGATATCCAATTGTTCCCGATCGTAACCCAGGACATCATGTCCTTGCTCCTGAAAAACCTTTACTACGTCTTTACCAAGTTGGCCGGATGCTCCAGTAACCAATACCTTCATTCTACGCATCCCCCAAGCGGGAACCGTACTGCTTTGCATAGTATTGTTGGTATTCGCCAGATTGAATGCGAGTCCACCATTCTTCGTTGTCTAAATACCAGCGAATCGTTTCCTTAATGCCGGTTTCAAAAGAGTGCTTTGGCTTCCAGCCCAACTCATTCATCGTCTTCGTTGGATCAATGCCATAACGGCGGTCATGACCTGGACGATCCTGCACATACGAAATCAGAGATTCTGGCTTGCCCAGCTCCTCCAATACCGTTTTGACGATATGCACATTTGTCCGCTCGTTATTTCCCCCGATATTGTATACTTCACCCAGTTTACCCTGATGAATGACCAGATCAATTGCACTGCAATGATCCTCTACATACAACCAGTCGCGAATGTTCAAGCCATCCCCGTATACAGGTAGCTGTTGATCGCTCAGTGCACGTGAGATCATTAGCGGGATCAATTTTTCAGGAAACTGGTATGGACCATAGTTGTTAGAACAACGCGTGATATTCACTGGTAAACCGAAGGTTTCATGATATGCACGAACTAGCAGATCGCCACCTGCCTTGGATGCAGAATAAGGACTATTAGGCTGCAACGGAGTTTCCTCCGTAAACAATCCTGTTTCTCCCAGAGAACCGTACACCTCATCTGTTGATACCTGTACAAACTTGGTCACGTTATATTTCTTGGCTGCGTCCAGTAGCACTTGCGTACCCAATACGTTTGTTTTCACAAACACTTCCGGTTCCAAAATACTCCGATCCACATGTGACTCCGCTGCAAAATTAACTACCACATCGATTCCCTGCTCCATCAACTGATCAATCGCTTGTGCGTCGGTAATATCTATTTTGATGAAGCTATGTTTGGGATTATTTTCAATGGATTTCAAATTTTCCAGGTTACCTGCATAGGTAAGAGCATCTATATTTACAATTTCGTAATCTGGATGGTGTTTTAGCATATACAATACAAAGTTACTGCCTATAAATCCGGCCCCGCCGGTGACAAGAAGTTTCATACAGACCTCCTAAATCTTATTATTCCTCTAATCAAAATTAATGTCTGCGTCAGCCAGTGCTGGATGCTTCTGATCCTTCTCCGAAAGAATAGCATGAGAAGTTGGCCAATCAATCCCTAGTGCAGGATCATTCCACATAATTCCACGATCATTTTTAGGTGAATAATACTCGTCTACCTTATACAGCACTTGCGTATTAGGAACAAGCGTACAGAACCCATGAGCAAACCCCTTAGGCACCAGTAGCTGACGTCTATTATGCTCGCTTAAGATGACTCCGACCCATTGACCGAACGTCGGAGAACTTTTACGAATATCCAAAATCACATCGTAGATAGCTCCAGAAAGCACACGAATGAGTTTGGTCTGCGCTTTAGGATTAAGTTGGTAATGCAAGCCACGAATCACACCGGCTTCTGCAGACAAGGATTGGTTATCCTGAATAAAAGCATGGTCTATTCCGTTTTCTTTCATGATCTGTTCATTGTAACTTTCCATAAAAAAACCACGGTGATCACCATGAACCACGGGTTCAATGATTTTTGCACCTGAAAGTACTTCCTTTATTATCATTCACGAAACCTCCAACATCTTGAGTATATACTTTCATTTATGATTACTATAAGATTAATAAGCACACTATATTGGGAGGGAATATGCTTTTGAATTTATCGAGAGTTAATAAAAATTTTGTTTGGTCCTATTTGGTTTTGATGTGGCTACTTATCCCGATTCTAATACTGTTTAAAGTCGATTCTTACTATATTTCCATATTATTCGGTCTAAATATTGCGCAGTCGTTTGTCATAGGTGCTACATACATTTTACACATTAGTGGTATCTTAACATATGCCAAGAAAGAAATAATGGTGCAATACCTAGCTTTTGGCGGTTATCTAGTTGGGATAATATTCATTTACGCATTCCTTCAAAGGGAGCATTTCATTTATTATTGGGACTTTTCAGCCTATTGGAATACGTCCATACAATTTAATAACCTTTTAAGTACAGATTTTATAGCAGCATCTAAACAAATCTATGCAAGCATTTTAAGAGACGATTATTCCGTTTTCCCAACAGTCTTTCTCTCTTTACCATTAAAGTTCTTAGGTACAAGCTACATGAGCTATGTCTTGGCAATCTATACCTGCTTCTTGTATCCTTCTTGTTTGATACTTTTCTTATTATGTATCAAGATTGCTGATCAAATCCAGTTAAACACAAAGTTGAACGTTTTTATGATCTTTGTACTTACATTTACCTTTCCAATTATGATAGCTCCTATGTTAGGTGGATATCTGGATTCTATAGGACTCATTTTTATTTGCTTGTCCCTTGTTATCTTATTTAATAATGATTTTGAACGCTTAAATTTAAAAGCAGTTTTACTCTTAGCAGCTTGCTTGGTATTACTAACATTCACAAGAAGATGGTATGGGTTTTGGATCGTATCTCTTTTTGGCTCGATCAGTATCGCTTTTTTGTTCAAATGGATTCTAGAAAAAGAGTTTCGCTTCAAACAGCTCTTGCAGGTTATTTTAAATTTTTTCATTATAGGATCTTCAAGCGCGTTATTTCTTATTATATTCTTCAATGAATTTATTCAAAGAGCCCTAACCAATAACTTTAAAAACGCCTACTCAGCTTATTATTTTGGTGACGTCTTAAGTAACTTACAGAATTTATTTTATCATTATGGTGCCTTCATTTTTCTGATAGCTCTTGTTGGTTGCATAGGCTTGTTATTTATTAGTACAACTAGGTATATATCAATCTTTGTAGTTACGAACTTATTTATTACGTACTTTCTTTTTACAAGAATTCAAAGCTTAGCTTCTCAGCATTATTATCTTCTTACAGTGAACGTATTAATTCTATTTATTTGTGGCGTTATTCTTATTCTAAACTATTTGTCCAAGATAAAGTATGCAAAAAGTGTTTTCTTAGTTATTCTAGTTTATTTAGTCGCTTGTAATTTTTTGGTAACGTTCACTAATGTAAATGCACGACCTGTTACCTATTTTTCTTCTTTATTCAGTGACTTTAAACAAACACCTAGAGTAAGAACGGATATACCTGTTTTAAAACAATTAACGGCTTATCTTAAGGAAATCTCATCAGAGCAGCATAAAGTATATGTTCTGTCTAGCTCTGGAATTCTTAATGATGACATACTCAGACAGATTGAAATGCCTGACAATAGCAACGCTCTTCCATTTATGAATCTGACCCATCACGTTGATTTAAGAGATGGCTTTCCAGTGTCGTTTTTTGAGTCCGATTATGTCGTGATCGCATCACCTACACAATACCATTTAGGTGAAAGTGGTCAAAAAGTTGTAGGTATTCTCGCAGAAGAGGTAATGAACGGATCTCTTAAAAATAATTATATACCTTTAAAGAGCTATACTCTTGATAATAACGTAAAAACCATAGTCTTGAAAAAGACATCATCCATCACGAAAGAAAAAATTGAACTTATACGTTCACAATTCAAAAAAATATACCCTGATAATCCAGATCTATTCTAAATCAATACAGATGTCGATGCATACACAAAAGCCCTCGAAAAAAATCGGGGGCTTTTGTGTAAGTTAATTATCAAGCATTCTTATAAGGAATAGTTGTTGTTTTAGAGCTGCCAAAACTAAATTTTTTGCCAATCAGGAAAGGTAAGAATCTATTAAATAGTTCAATAAAAAGAATACAACTTAAGAAGACAAGTAAGGTAGAAATAACAACAAATGAAATACCGTCTAAATACATATTTGTTTTAACAGAAAACTTCTCGTAAAAATTCACATTCTCCCAGAAGCTAAGTATTAAACCATGCAGACCAAATATAATTAAAGAATTCTTGCCAAAATAGGACAGTAAGCTAGACGACTCTATTTTTTTGGATACGTATATATAAAATATTAAACTAGCCAACACTGACAGATAAAATAATACATAATTATGTCCATAGTAATTTCCTGACATGCCTGGTTTATCATTTATTAAAAATAATAAAAGACCCAGGAAACCCGCCGCGTAAGCAAAATATGGTTTGTTAATTCTGATTTTTTCAATAAAATATTGCTCATTCAACTTGAATATATAACCACAAATAATTAAAGAAGCTGCATTAATTGACGTGCCAAATGACCAAGGAAGTGCATGTGTGTCAAGCTTACTTAAGAATGCACCAAGTATGGTTAGCAATATCCAAAATACATACATATAACTTCTTTTAGACGAAATTTTCAAGACTAAGTACGAAATGATCTGGGCTAAGAAGAGACAAGGTAGGAACCAAAGAGACATATTTAGAATACCCAAGTGATTTCCATCTGCATATAAAAAAGTTTCAATAACAACCATTGGATCAAGCGTTCCGACAATCCCCATCCAATGCATCCAACCAAAATACAATAATGAGCATATATAAAGAGTCGTATATGGTAAAAGAATTGTTTTGATTTTAGACCACAAAAAACTACTAAACTTATACTTTTGAAAATTAGAAGTAAACCCAGAAGCAAAAAAGAAAAGAGGCATATGGAAGGAATAAAAATAACCTATAATAAAGCTCTTATCCATCATCTCATTCCCTTTAAAACCATGAGGCACCAAATGTGAGAAAACTAAAAAAATAATTGCCAATCCCTTTAGTACATCCACCCACTTTATTCTAGTTGGAAGAGCATTCACAATTTGCATTTAAACAGTCTCGCTTTCTTAATTATTTAGTATCACCATAAGATGTCGCTAGTTCTATGATAATACTAAGAAAAAAGCTCATAATTCATTTCACTTACTAATTTGTTAGCAAGCATCAATGAACTATGTGTTCCCGCATCAGTCCACCAATTCTCTAAAATATCAAATGTAAGTTGGTTTCGTTGAATATAAGCGTTATTAACATCTGTTATTTCATATTCTCCTCTTGCTGAAGGAGTCAAGGTCTTGATGATATTGAATACCGAGTGGTTGAACATATAAATGCCCGTAACTGCATAATCACTCTTAGGAATCTCCGGCTTTTCTTCAATATTTACAATGTTATCGCCTTGTAATTCTGGTACCCCATAGCGGTTAGCATCAGGCACTTTATGAAGTAGTAATTTCGCTCCTGATTCTTGAAGTTTGAATTTTTCAACAAAAGATGATATATCATCTTTAAAAACATTGTCCCCCAAAATAACAACCATCTTGTCATTGCCAACAAAGTGCTCAGCTAAAAGCAAAGCCTGGGCAATCCCCCCGGCTTCATCTTGCACTTTGTAAGTCAGAGTAACTCCAAGGTCGACACCACTTCCTAAGAGATTAACTACATCTCCCATATGTTCTTTTCCGGTAACGATTAAAATATCATTTATATTCGCCTTTTTGAGCTTATCAATAGAGTAATATATCATCGGATATTTACCAATTGGCAATAAATGTTTGTTTGTAACTTTAGTAAGGGGGTATAATCTAGATCCAGTCCCTCCAGCTAGTATAATCCCTTTCATATCTAAGTTCCTCCTATTGAAGCTCTTTTATAAGCAGCTCCATAATGGTTTTTGCACGAGCTTCCCAATTATTATGGACTACGAAGTCCTCCAGTTGCTCTTGATCATAAAAAGGGCGTTGCAGGGTATCTATATCCTTTAGATATTTTCTTATTTCCTCTAAACTATTATATAGATAAATCCCTTCCTGATTTAAAAGCCTTGTTTCTTCGCTATCCACCGCTAATATCACTTTATTAAAACTCAAATACTCATAAACTTTTACTGGATTGATCGTATCAATTCTATCCGAATTCCTCAAAAAGGGGTATAAACAAATATCAAAAGCATCAATAATCGCACCAATTTCTGATTTAGGGACAGTCTCATAATATTTAATCCTATTATGCTGTTCAAAATTATAATTCAGGTTATTTCTCCCAACCAAACATACAACAAATTTCTCATCAAATTCAGTAATAGCCCTAACCGCTTCCACATCAAACCAGTGGTCAATCGCCCCTACATATCCAAAAATGTAGTAGCCTTCGTGCTTTAACCATTTTAACTCGCTAACAACCAAGCTAGCTACATTTATATTTAGTATAGCTGTATCAACAGCATTTTTCACCAAATAAGATTGTCTACACAATGTTTGAGAATGCTTATGCAAATGGTTACTTGTAGAAATAACAAGATCCGCCTTGGCAAGTAATTCAAGTTCCCACTTTTCGAGTAATTTCTTCATCAATGCATTGTTAGTTAGAAATACATAGTCGTCCATTCGATCAAACACAATCTTCTTATTATTATTTGATTTAATAAGAGGATAAAAGACTGGACTTCCCAACCAAATGATATCTGCACTGGAAACTAAATCTTCCAACTGTCTCTTTTCAAACCATTGATTCATATGAAATACGTCTAAGCTTTCAAAGCTTCGGGGTAATCTCAGACTGCCCGAAGGCCTGAATATTTGAAGGCTATCATTTATGGTTTGATTTCTTTTTTTATAATCTGAGTTCTGCCTTACAATACTATTAAGTATACTAATGGATGGTTCTACAAAGGTGATGTGAACCCCCGGCATTTTAGCAAACTCTTCGGCCAAATGTTGCGGACGTTGTTTTAAATCATCCCAATAGATCGGGGAGAAATATAAAATTTTCAATTTAACCGCTCCATACTAATAAAGGCGCCCCTTATTTTTATAAAAGAGGCGCCTTTAAAGTTTTATTAATTATCTATACGATCCTGCCAACTGTTTTCGCGAATTCATATCGTTTTCCTTCATTTGTATTAACTCTTCATACGCTTCAACTGTGTATTGTTTATACAGAATATCAATTTCAACGTCTCGATTTTTAGTCGGAATCTTCTGCAAATGATCTAATTCAGCTTTAACAATTTCGAGGTGATTCTTATCTGCCTCAATATCCGATTCCATCGGCGCATACAGATCCTTTTGCAATTGGTAATTGGTTAAAATACTGTTTCGCATTGTCTTTCTAACATGCTCAACAGTATATCGGGAGGTGTCCACATCATGAATGACCTTCATCTTAGGATTAAGACCAACCTTATAGCCGATTTCTCTCATAGCAAAAGATACAACAATTTCTTCTCCTCCAGCGTAATTGTTTCCTTTACGCCCATAGGCGCTTCTAAAGCCCCCAATTCGCATTAGCGCAGCATGTCTAACCGCAAAGTTGGCTCCATAAGGGAACTCCCACTGAAAATTAGAATCGATAATTTCGTCGCCTTCCACAATAAGCTGACTCCAGTATGCTTCAGTACCTGGTTTAACCACTTCAGGCCGTTCCTCGTGTAAATTGAGTATGATATTCCCACCCATGACCCCGATATCGGGACGATCTGAGAATCCTCTGATGGTTTCCTCAAGCAAGTTGGAGTTTGCGATAGCGTCATCATCAATATAGAGTATGACCTCCCCCTCTGCCCCAAATAAACCAACATTACGTGCAAAGGAAAGACCTTTTAATGGAGCCTCCATATATCGCAGGAAGGATTGGTCAATATTATAGGTTGCTCTGAACTCACGAACCAAATGATGAATCTCCTCATTCAGATAATCATTATTTACAACGATAATTTCATAGTCTGCTTTATCCAACGACTGTTCTATGACAGATTTAATCGCATTCGATAGCTTTTCACTCCGCTGGTAAGTACAAATAATAACTGATAATCTCTTATTATAAGCAGGTTCACTTTCAATGACCGCCTCAATACGGTACAAGTGATCGTTCTTAACCTTCGTATTTATAAGAGAGAACAGAACTTCCGTATCCTGTGCAAAAAAGTCATAATTGCTATCTGTTTCACCATTCATTTTATCCTTTATTTTCAGATCCCACGGATAGTCAGCTACAAATGTATCTGTTGTATGCTCTGATTTATCTATAAGCAGTGCATACATAGACGATAAAGCATTAGAATCAATAAATTCAAAATCATGGACTTCGCCTGTTTTTATATATAAATAGCAAATAGGCGTTGCCAAATTAAGACCAATAATCGTATTCACTTCATCTCTTCCAACCACAGTATGTCCTTTAGCAAGAACATACTTCTTAAACTCACCAACTTCAGTAGCATCTCCCTCAATGATCCATACTAATGGGGTCAGATAAAAATCTCTTCTAAAATCATCAAGTACCATGAGTTTATATCTGTTAGAGGTGATGCCCAGTTCTTGATCTAAAGCGGTCAGTGACTTATCGTGCCAGCGATAATCATATATAGGCTCATCGAACGTCACATGTTTGAGCTCAAATAGAGAGTTCACTCTCATCCAGTAATCATAATCTTCAAGGGTATGCTTATAACTAGAATAGTCACCCAATAACTGGGTTACCTTGGCCCTATACATAAAAGCTGCACCAATCGTATTGTTAGGATATACGTTTAACTCCAATGCAGACTTAGGCAGCATAACATTGCCACTGAACTGTGGTTCTTCATACCAGCCATGGTTGGAAATCACTTGACCAGCAGAGTCGATTAACCTCATGTTCGCATATACCATACCAATATTTTCATCACTTTTAAGATCAGCTACCATCTTCTCCAGGAAATTTTCAGGGAGGATATTATCTGCACTTGTCCACGTATGATATTCACCCTTGGCTAGTTTAAAACCTCTGGATAATGTTCTTGGTATTTTACGATTTTCCTGATGAACTACTCTGATACGATGATCTGCTTTAGCATACTCATCAATAATTTCTGCCGTTGAGTCTTTTGAACCATCGTTAATAATAATGAGTTCAAAATACTTGTAAGATTGCTGCAGAATACTATCAATAGCTTTTGATACATAATCCTCACCGTTATATACAGGAAGGACGACCGATATAAGATCCTTCTCAAATTTAATCTCGAACTTATCAAGCTCCAGAGAAAATGAGTTATCTTTAGATACTTTATAATTGTAAAATTTATACTCATACCAGGTTAATAACTGATTGTAATTCCCTTCATCTTTGCGTAGATCAATCGGCTGATCCCCCGCGTTCGTTCTTTTAAGCTTATGCGACACTTTAGATTTTATCTTTTTCAGTAAGATAGTGGTGCCATAACTTTTCCATACTCTATATCCCTTAAGAACATATATCATTTTGGACTTGTGTAAGATATGTTTAAGTTTATTCGCCATTTTCCACCTTTTAGAGTTATAAATATTGTGAATCTCTGTAGACAGTCTTCCATTATATTCTTCCAACTCACTGAACTGGGTGTTCAATTCATTATATTGACCAAATAGTTGTCTATATTGATGATTTAATATATCCAAGTTGTTTTTTTCATTATTATAATCCTGTGTAAGTTGAACATATTTCTGTTCTAATTCGTCTTTCTTTTCAGACAGAGATTTAAAATCTGCTGACATGCTACTTATTACATTTTCCTGATGATCTCGCGTTTGAATCAATGTGTTAATCTGATCCATATGCTCAACAATGTGTTGTTTTTGCTGCTCTATTTCTTGGCTTTGAGCATGATTATGAGCTTGTAATTCATTAAATTCATTATTCAGGCGTGTATGCCCTGCTCTATAAGCATGGTCCACGTCATCTTTTAGAAATCTGCTAATTACATCCATACACTTATCTATCGTCTCTCTTCCTTTAACCGGAAACATCTCTAAAGTAAATTTCCTTCTTTGTTGTATTAGTTGTTCATCTAAGATTGCATTAAGTAAGGTTTGTTTAATATTGCCGTTATCGCTCACAAAAGGAACAATGTTTTGCTGAACTATTTGTTCTTCCAAAGGTAAAATCCCCTCGAAAGATTCTGTTTGGGGATGTTGGAATATTACAATTGGAGTGTCCGTAAACAGCGCATCAAATATAGCCCCAGAGCCGTCAGACAATATCACATCAGCTTCCTCTATTAAATGAACAAGAGAAGCCTTGTGATCAAGCACATTAGGAATATGAGACTTAACTAGACTAACCCGATCATGCTCCAAAAAAGAAGTGCCATGATGCAATTTCACCTTCATATTAAAGGTATCTGACATTTCTTCAATATGGTTCATAACAAGCTCAATAGACGACTCATTCCCATACGTAGGCAAATAAAGCAAATTATATTTATCCGTTTCGCGCTTCTTCCTTTGAAATTTGGCGTATTTAATCATTCCTACGATTTCAGTCTGAGTGTACGCTGCCAGAACCGAGGAATCATACAGCCCATTACAAAAGATAAAATCGAAATTTCGACTCCATGTGTCTAAATTCCAGTTTGGCTTAGCCATTCCATACTGATATCTAAACTTATAATCGGACTTAACTTCCAAATAATAAGGAAGATAAGGATAGAAAGCTATTTTATATGCCTTGTCAGGTACAGAGCTTGTTAGAGTCACTTTTATACCATTGTTCTTCAAATAATGATAGGTATCTAAGGACATGTCTCCCCAATCTTCTTCTTCAATGTGAGGGACATAAATATCACAAACGATCTGCTTTCTTTCACACTCCTCAATTAAAGGCTTAATCGTTTCATATAAAACTAGATTGTGAATGACAAAAGCTATAGATCTGTTCATATTCACTGCAAAACCTCTTCCTTTCAGGCAAAAATCTTATACTTATTTTCTTAATTTCAGTAATGTCTCATTCAGTAAAGTCGATGATGTACTCTTCGTATAGGGAAAATAAATAATTTTCACTCCAACTTCCTTAAACTGCAACTCATACTGGTCCCAACGTTCATTTTGAAACCAATCATCACCAACGAACATTACGTCATATTTTAATTTTTGCCAAACCTCAAATTTATCCATGGAGTCCTGAGGAATTACAGTATCAACAAAGCTGATGTTTCTGACAATCTCAATTCTTTCCTCAAAAGGAATTACTGCTTTTTTATACTTATATGAAACTAACTCATCTGTTGTCACGCCAACAATGAGTTTATCACAGAGTGATTTAGCATTTCTCAACAAATTCAAATGCCCAATATGAAATAAATCGAAGACTCCGGAAGTATAGCCGATAATCATAAGATTTCTCCTAACGTAGTTAAATTGAAGTTAAACCATTTGTCGAATGTCGTCTTCCCTTCAATTTTCTCAGAAGATAGGACTCTTTCAAGTTGAACAGGAAAACCCACCTTTTTTCTATTTACAATCTCTGCAGGGACAATATCTTTAAAAATTCTCTTGAGAGGAGCCTTAACAACCCCATCCTTCATTTTGTACATAGAGTTTACACCTGCAAGCCTTTCAATTAATCTATAGTCCAAGAAAGGGGATCTTGCTTCTACGGAATTTAACATTGAGGCACTATCCAGCCTTTTAAGTAACCCTCTCAAGTGGGCTTGCTGGAAGAATGCAGCTACGATTTTTTGAGGTGACTTTAACTTCATGAAAGGTGCTAAAGCGTCTTCTACAATCTCTATATCATCTTCAGATCCGTAGGTGTAGAGTTCACTAAAGGCTCGGATATCAAAGTCTGTAGCGCTACTAGCCCATCTGAAAATACGGTCATACCCAAAGAAAAGCTCATCAGCGCCTTCTCCGCTTAATATGACTGTATTTTTAGCAGATGCTTGCTGAGTCATATGATACAGTAACACTTCGTTGGGCACAGACAGAGGCTCTTTTTTTACAGTTATAAGCTCTCGAGCTAATGATAAAAAGTGATCAGGTTCAAACAATATCGGATGATGAATGGTATTGTATCTTGTTGCTGCGATTTCAGACCACTGAAACTCATTATAATCTTCAAAACCAACAGTCCAAGTATGCTCTACTTTGGCAAGTGCGGTAATAATCGTGCTGTCCAATCCCCCGCTTAGGTAACTTCCAATTTCAACATCTGCGATCTTACGGTACTCTACTGCAGAGCGAATTAGAAACTCAAGTTCCTCATCGGAAGGAGGTTCTTTTTCAGAGTAATCAATTTCCCAATATTTAATAAATTCGCCATTCTCGTAATAATATCCTGGTGGAAACTCTTTTATTTCATTATAGATAGTACGATCATTAAAAAAGCATCTCATCTTTTTATATTGTCTTACGGCTTCTTGATCTATAGAAATGTTGTGGACTAATGGGAGCAATGGAGCAATTTCAGAACTGAAAATGAACTCTTCCCCATATCTGTTGTAATAAAGCGGTTTTACTCCCATACGATCTCGTGCTACAAAAAATGATTTCTGCTGGACGTCTAAAACAATAAAACTGAACATTCCATTAAGCCAATTCAACATTTGGGGACCATATTGAATATAAAGCTTCAATAAAAGTTCAGTATCTGAGTTTGTTCTCATTTGAATTGAATAATTGGAGGCTAATTCTTTATAATTATAAATCTCTCCGTTAAATATAATCACATATCTTCCGTCATCAGAGAAAAAAGGCTGATCACTTCTCCGATCCAAATCTAAGATACTTAATCTGTTATGCCCCAGCATAAAGTTTTCACTCTGATATACACAAAGTGGGGCCGTAGGCCCCCGGTGTTTCATTATATTTAAAGAATTAAGAAATACTTCTTTATTTATGGCTACATTAGAAAACAAAATCCCACACATTTTATCACCAGCCTTAATTAATGACTTGCAAATCTATTGTGTTATCTACAAATATTAATCCTGGTACGTAATTATTCTCTGGCTTAGGAACCTCAAAAACAGCTGCTATACTTACGCTATCCAGATAAAGAGGCTCAAAAGGCTTAGGCTTCAAACCAATAGAAATGGTGTATTTACCACTTTCAGATAATAGATTACGGAAATTAAAGTTAACCTCTAGAATGCCCCCCGCTTGCATTTTCGGAACTAATTTTGCTTTATTATAGATATTCATGCCAAACACATCGACACCAGTATGGTTTCTAACCATGTAGCCAATGGTTCCCTCAGAATCTATATCTTTATAATATTGTGCCAATAAACGCAAAGTAACCATTTCGCCAAAAGGGACCTGGTTAACAACTTCTCCATTGACTAACAAGTCCGCTCTTATAAAGCGCGCATCTCCCGTTCCAGAACGAAACTCATTAGCACGTTTTGCAAAAGCAGGGTCCTCTTCTAATAGCAACAGCGAACTTTTCTTATCTGTTTCAGAATTAACAAATACATCCAAAGATTGAACACGTTTCATATCTGCAATTTCCTGGTTAACAATGTTTTCATAAATTTGTGCTACACGTTTCACTGGACCAATTTCGACCATGTGTCCTTTATCAATCAGCAGCGCTGTATCACAAAAACTTTTAATGGTATCCATGGAATGTGAGACAAATAAAACCGTACTTTTTTTGGAGAGCTCTTTCATTTTGGTAATACATTTTGCCTGAAAATAAATATCTCCAACAGACAAGGCCTCATCCACAATCAAAATATCTGGATCAACATTGATAGCTACTGCAAAGGCTAAACGGGCAAACATACCACTGGAGTACATTTTGACTGGTTGATTAATGAAGTCCCCGATATCCGCAAAGGATACAATAGATTCAAGTTTACCATCCATCTCTATTTTGCTGTACCCCATAAGGGTTCCGTTCAAATATATGTTTTCCATTCCTGTTAAATCCGGATTAAAACCCGCGCCCAATTCCAAAAGAGCAGCAACTTTCCCATTCACTTTAATGCTTCCGTTGGTGGGAGTAATCACGCCTGTGATCATCTTTAAAAGAGTCGATTTTCCAGAACCATTTTTACCAATAATACCAATCGCTTGTCCTTTATTTATGGAAAAGGACAGGTCACTGATGGCCTTAAATTCAGAATGATACTTTTTTTTAAAGGGATGAACAGCCTCTTTTAATCGCTCATTGGGATTATCATATATTTTATATATTTTAGTGACGTTATTAACTTCCACAGCAACTGATTCTGTTTGATTCATCATTTTCTCCTCACAATACATCTGCAAAATGAGATTTCATTTTCTTGAAAATTTTGATTCCTATCGTACCTGCGATAATCACAATAGCCCAAAAGTAGATCGTCATTGATGGATGCTCCCAGAACCATTTGTGATCAATAAAAGTATCCCGATATCCCTCGACAATATAAAAAACAGGATTTAGTTTAAAGAAAAACTGATACTTATCTTCAACAATATTTAAATTCCAGAAGATCGGCGTAAGCCAAAAGAATAGCTGAATAAATACCGCAACAACTTGACCAACATCCTTTACAAAAACAACTAATGTCGCTGTTATGTAAGAAATGGACAAGGAAAGAAAAATCGTGGCTAATAAATAATAAAGGATTTGAATGTTATAAATCGTAAATTCAACATTGTATATTTTAAACATAATGAAAAGAACAATGATAAAAAATACATGTACAAAAAGAGCAGACAAAATTTTCACCATCGGCAGCAAACCAACTCGGAAAACAATCTTCTTTACCAAATAATTGTTTTCTATAATACTATTGGTTGCAGTTGCTAAGCTTTCAGAAAAGAATAACCAAGGCACCATTCCTGTTAATAACCAAAGTATAAAGGGAGTATCTCCAATAGGTACATTTTTAAAACCAACCTGAAATACGACCCAATAAACAAGTATAGATACCATAGGATGTATAAAAGCCCAGAGTACCCCCATAAATGAACCAAGGTATCTAGATTTAATATCTTTTTTAGACAATTCCCAGAGTAACTTTAAATTTTTCGAAAAGTTTTGAGTTAAATTCATACGAGTGTGTCACGACCTTAAACATGGTTTGGTAAGTCTCTTACAATACAAAAAAAGTAAAAATTTGACATGATTACTCTTGCGATATGGCTCTAACAGCTACGATATGCTAAAATGTTGACGTATCTACAAGAAAAGGAGATTGTAAACCTTGTCGAATCCAGTATACGGGAAACAGGCCAAAACGTCGACCCGTGACGATAAAAGGCCGGCTATGTTTTGGGTGTTAATTGTTGGCATGATTCTGTTTTTAGCTTGGGCTCCCTTCCAGGCTGCACTTTTTAATGGGCAAATGCTCGATTTTGAAAAGCCTCTCTATTGGGCTTTGATCATCAGCATGATTCTGCTGATATTGGGAATCGTAACCTATTATAAGAAATTCAAATTGGAAGATCAAAGAGACTGGTTGGCGGTGCTTGTTATCTTACTTCCGCTGACGTTCGTGCTTTCATTGATTTCTGCTGCTTCTCATTATCTTGCGATGAACATGGTAGTGGTGCAGTGCATCTATGCCTCGTTCTTCATCATTACATTGTACGCCTTGCGAGATCGGTTGAGCAACCAGATCATCCAAACCGCGATTATGACCGTAGCTTATATTATTATAGGCTTCGGCCTCCTCAACTGGTTTGGACAGTGGGTATTGGCCGGACGACTGGTGGATTGGTTCTCATCAATGGTAAGCGGTAATCGTTACGTTGATGCCATAAAGGTAGATACTAATGGTCCGCGTCTTACATCCGTCTTCCAGTACGCGAATACATATGCGGCATTTTTGATGGCTTTTTTGTTCGCAGCTATCTTTTGTCTGATGAAGTCGAAGACGTGGTATGGAAAAGCGACTCATGCCTTTATGCTGGTGCCTATAATGGTATCACTGTTCCTGACACTTTCACGTGGTGGTCTCATTATGCTGCCAGTTGTATTTGTTCTTTTACTTCTGTTCTTTAAGCCAGCACGGCAAATCTTATGGCTTTTGCATTGTGCAATTGCAGGTGTCGTTTCACTTGTTATTTTGAGTCCTATTACAAATTGGGGATTACAGCTGAATCAGACCTATAACGGTGCTGTGGCTGCTAAAGGCTGGGGACTGCTTCTTGGGGCTGCCTTGGTGACTGCAGTTGTTCTATGGCTTATACAAACCTCTCTGGGATCTCGTTTGGAAAAAGGGATGCACGGTCTAGCCTCACGTAAACTCTCTAATCTGTGGCTGCCTGTTGGCTCTGTGGTCGTGATTGGTGTAATTGCGTTCCTGCTCATTGGTACAGGACTACGAAGTTTTCTACCAGCCAATGTGGAGACACGCCTGGAAAATATCAACTTCCAACAGCATAGTGTGCTGGAACGTATAACCTTCTATCGCGATGCTTCCAAGCTAATTGCTGATTATCCGTTGATTGGCGCAGGTGGCGGCGGTTGGGCTACGCTGTATGGAAAGTACCAAGACTATGGCTACACAAGCGCACAGGCACATAACTTTTTTATGCAATATCTGGTAGAGGCTGGTATTATTGGATTCATTATTTTTATGGCGTTTATCCTTTATATTTTCTATAAATACATTAAAGGTTACATCAAGAGCGATGAGGAAAAGCGGGATAGCCACTTCCTTTACCTGATCTTGGCAATGTCCATTTTGCTCCATAGTCTATTGGACTTTAATATGAGTTATGTGTTCATGGGTATACTGGTGTTTATTGGACTCGGGGGTATGGCTGCAGCAATGGATGCACAACCTGTAAAACGCTTGGCGATGAAGCCTGAAGGTTTCCGTCCGATTTATAGTATCGTCATTGGTGTTCTCAGTATTGTGCTTCTGTTTGTAGGGCTGCGCTTTACACAAGCCAGCAATGCTGCCTGGGAAGCAAAAGCGCTGGAAAGCAGCAATTCGTTCGAACAACGACAAGCTGCTTATAATAAGGACTTGAATCTGCGCCCAACTCATATTGATTCAATTGTTGGTTTGTCTAGTATGTATTATCAGGTCTACAAGCAAACCAAACGCGAAGAGTTCTATACAGGCGGTATGACCATTGTTGATTTGGGGCTGCAGGCAGAACCGTATAATAGAAATATGCTGTTTATCAAAATGCGACTTGAGCAAGCTAAAGGAAACAATGACAAGGCATTTGCTATTTTGGAAAATAACCGTGCTAACTTCACCTGGGATCTGGATTGGTACAATTTGCTGATTACCCAAGCGTTTGAATTTGGTAATAAAGCTCGATTGGCTAAGGACTCAGCCAAGGAACAGAAGTATTTCCAAGCAGGTCTTGCTGCTTATCAGCAGGTTCTAGATGGGGTAGTTCATCTTAAGACGATTCCACCTGAAATTCAATTGACACGTACTTTTGAAGTAACTCCAAGCATTGCGCTCAGTGCTGGAAAAATTGAGTTCATGTCAGGTAAACCCGCCGAGGCTGCCATCATCCTGAAAAACGGCTTGAAGGACGATCTGAGTGACGCTACGAATCGTGAGGTAACCCGATACTATATTGCCGCTTTGCAAAAGCAGGGACAAGATGACAAAGCATTGTACGATAAGCTGATTCAAGCTAATCCCAAGGAAAAAGAACTGATAAACGAACTGAAAAGAGAATAGTCCCTGGAGTTTAGTTGTTCTCTGTTTTGTATTATTTGAGGCTGTCCCATAAATCGATGGGATGCCCTAAAAAACAAAAAAAGCCCATCCTTGGTAAAATGGAAGTGGGACTGACCCCATAACGTGAGACAATTAAAACACCTTCAAGAGAATGCAATCCTGTCGTAAGATAGGGTGATAACCTTGAAGGTGTTTTTGCGTTGGCAACTAGAGTTGAGTTACCCGTTAGAAATAAAAATGAAAGTGATAGAAATTAGATTGGCATGAGTACCTGTAAAAGAGGTTATAGAGCAGTTCGGGATACGGAATAAGACACAGCTCAAGACGTGGATGTGGTGGACGAAGTATACCGTCTGGAGCAGCCTGTAGGTAAGCAATACAGCTACGGAAAGGTCCAGAACTCTCTTTAGAGCTTGAAAAAGTAAAAGCAGAAAAAAAGTACAAGGACTGGAAAATAGGTGGAACCTAAAGTCATCATTGCTTGGGTCGATTCCATTCGAGAAGTCATCAGTATCAACTCGCTCGCGTCGTAAGTGAGACCCTGAATTGGCTCAATGCCACCACCTAGACACAGCCTACCCTGAAAAGGGGCGAAACAGCAATCATCACAATAAGCTCACCAAAGTCATTCTCTACGCCTACATGTAGTGCATCTACTCATCCCGTCAAATCGTCAAAGCCGTTCAAGAGCTATTCCATTCATTTGGCTGGCCGCCCGTCACGTCGAGGTACAGCAAGCTCCTGCTCGCCATACTCGCTAACGACGTTCTTCCTTGCTATTGCTGTTACGGCTGTTTGGCGTCATTTTACCCTTGATCTCTTGCTCCTCCTAGCCCAGGTGCGCGTCCATTTCTGCTTCCAACACCTCCTGAAGAGTCTCCGCGAGCAGTTCATTTAAGGCATTTTACACATCCTGTGCAGTAACCAGGTTTTTCTCCTTAATGAAAGCTCGCAGTTGCTCTTTTGACCAAAGCCCCATGTATTCTCCCCACCCTTCCTATGACTTCCATTTTACTAAACAAACTATTTTACAGACTCTAGTGAAGCAAAAAGCGCAGGTTTCGGACTAATTCAGCCTTGGAACCTACGCTTTTTCTCATGAAGTTAATTAATAATTCGTCTCATTTAGGCTGTTTCACTATAAAAAAACTGCCTTTGAGATAACCCTTTTTATTGTTCATCTTTTGAGTGGAATTGTAACCCTGTTATCGATTAAGAACGCTAACCAGTTCCTCTCTGTGGTTTGAGTAATTCATCCGTTACTTTACTTATTACCTTAGCAAATCAATAAGCTCGCCCCCCAATCCTTTTCATCAGGATAAAGAGAATCTAGTAATGTCATGGCTATTCCCGAAACACCGTCAAGTAAACCTACATAATTTAAATTTTTAGTAGAATTAGAATCCCTATATAAATCATAAAAACCAAAAGCCGATTCTTCATCAAACATTTTAATGACTATTCGGAGCAAGCTTTGATAATTTTCTTGCAGTTCAGGGTCGTGTGTGTCCCGATACATATGGTAGGTAATTTTCAATAGCCCTGAATATCCATGGCATACTGTTGGTGAATAAATATTCCACTCTTCGATAGATCTTTTGTATATCGATTTAAATGCGTTTACTGCTAAATCCTCCAAACTTCTATCCCCCACGGATCTGCCTGCTAAAAATAGACTTCTCGCAACTCCTGCCGAACCATAACACCAAGCATCCCGATGTTTTTTAGCGTAAATTTTATCATTTGTAAATTCTTCATAGCTTATAATTAAAGGCCACTGTATTTTGTCTGTTTGTTCCAATTTCCATTTTGTTATCCAATCACAATATCGTTGAATTGCCTCTATTTGACCAGGTACCTTTATATTTTGAAGCAACGCTATAGATAATAATGCCAAGGGGCCAGGAATTCCATGAGCTAAACCCATATTAAAATATCCAAATGGATATTCATCCTTTTCATGTGAAAGTAAACACTTATTTGAAATATACCAATTCGGAACCTCTTGATTATCGTTGATAATCCTATCTTTACTCAGAAGAACAAGATACTCAAGAACACCAATAAGGAGCTCCCTAATTTCAGGTATATCAGAGAACAGCAACAGATACCTTCCTATGCCACTCCATCCGGAAATTACATCATAATCATTAATTGACGTACCTGATTCCAGCCTACTTTTTGCATTCAGTAGATCAGCACTACCATGACGCAATATCAAAGTGTTAATTTGGTTGATAAATCTCCTGTATTTTATACCATTGTCAGATAATAGATACGCGGCAAATCCAACACCAGATAATCCTTCCCATAGTGATAATGATGCTCCTGATTTCTTTAATGATTCACGAGTACTTAAAAGGTAGGAGTGTGCATACTCTTTTAATCTCTCATCCTTTAATACAGTACTTAGTCTCCCATACAAAATACTGATTGCTGGAAATCCAGTTGCCAGGCTTATATCATTCCAATTAAACTCCTCTTGTTTATCTACATGATTCTGCTCAGAAGAACATATGGTCTGTACATACTGGGGGTCAGTCAACCTGGCACTTATAACACTTACAATTTTCATAATATCGTTATGCAGGCTCTTATTGTTTTGTACTACTGTCATCAACGTTCAACTCCTTTGAAATACATTTTTTCTTGTGCTTTATTGATTCATTAAAATGATATAAGGAATGACTTAACAACGACATTATCTTTCTTTCCATTTCCCTATTCGTACCTATAAGACGGTTTAAATGCATATGAATGAGGCTACCTAGAATATTGGGTAATGTATTCGTTAAATCCTTTTCATGTTCAAGTGCCTCTTTATATTCATTTATTATTTCTTTTCGCTCTTGAAACTTAGATAATAAGTAGTCCCCGTATTCCAAATTTCTAAGTGAGGACCAATTGTCCGAAACATCGCACAAAATTATATAAAAATTGCGATCCTTCATAAAATCTTTTACATGCTCCTTATGCCATTCTTCTTCATGAAACCAAGTAACTTGCCGTTCTACCGCTGGTATAAACTGATTTAAAATATCAATCACACTAATGAAACCAATAATCTCTATAGGAACATTCAACTTATTGTTATATTTTAAAGAGACCAGTTCTACTGTAATCTTCGAATCAACAGCAAAAAAACGCTCCGCTATACTAATTAAACGTTTACCACCGTATCGCTCAATTTCCGGCTCATATGAATCAAATATTATTTTACTTAGTAGACCTTCAACCTTTAGGCGTCTAGCCCACATATGAATAGCAGGTATTAGTTGTTTACAAACAACGGATTCCTCACCATGAAGTCGTAACCGTATATGATGATCCGGATCTTTATACCTGACAATAAAATAACGATTTATTATTCCTTGATTCTCTACCTGCTCACAAAATGTTCTAATGTAATTGCCAATAAACTCTTCCTCTCGTTCAGACATACCATAAAGCTTTATATAAAGCCATTCACTTCCCGGTAAATATATAATATTTGAATGCTCTCTGATTGGTCTTTGAATAAGATTCATATCTTCACGCTGCTTCGGGGTCAAAGGTTCCTCTACATTTGTCCTTACTAAGGGAATAACGTACTCTGCGATAAAGCGCCCTTCTTTCCCTCTAGCCCATACATCACTTGGTTCAAATCCACTCTCAGTTAACCATAATGATTGTGAATCACTTAATTTATGATATTTCTCAAATAGCTCTAATATGAAAAACTCATTTTTAAGATCAATTAGTGCTCTGTTATCTGAAACAGAAGTGGTAATATAAACATATCTTGGAACGCGCCACTCCCCTCTCCACTTTTCAAAACCCTCAATCCAATCCTCCTCGTTTTTACATTTTTTAAATTCATCGTTATTTTTATTAAGCGACCATTTCGCTAAGGATAAAATTATGTTTTTATATTTTACACGAGGCAGCATAGGGAATTCCGATAGCCCTCCCCACTGAAAAGGCAAAATGCTTCTGTGTCTTTCTTGTGAAATTTCCATTAAAAAACGGTATACATTGGGAGCATTATTGTAATTTAGCATGTTGGTGGAAACTGGAATTATCTCTTTATTCAACGACTGTGACTTTAAATAAAAGTAATTGTGGGTACATCCTACATATAAATCAGAAATTGAAATTTGTTTTGAAGTATCTACATTGGAATAATTAGTTCCCAACACAATTTGGTGACTACATGATTTGTTGGTAATCACTACGTTAGAGTGTCTACTATTGACCGTTAAATATACAAGTTCAGCAAATATAGCATCTTTTCTGTATTCCTCTTGAATTTTATACGTGTTCTTGATCTTCTCTCTTGCAGTCTTATCTAGGATTGGTCTAAATCTTCCAAATGTCCTACCCGCACCTGCACTTCCCGAATTGGAATTGATAATGATCTTATATTCGTTATTTTTCAAAGCTTCTTCGCTATTTGCTGCTATGGTAACATACATTTCTATAGAGGTAGGGGGCAAAAGCTCATCAGATAAAGTCTCGATTCTCTTTAATTTTTCATCCGTCAGTTCTATTTCTATTTTTCCTTCTTTAATAACATTTGTAATCCAGTTTGCCAGAACCTTCTCTCTCTCTGCATTTAGTATAGGGTGTTCTAAACTATATCTACTCTCAGGATATTTATAATCAGGCGGAGCCCCTAACCCTAAATCTTCGTCCAAAAGCTCTAAGATCGGAACCTGACGATCAATACCATATTTCTCTATAAAATCATTTCGGTATTGTGTCCAATGAGGATTACTCAAATCCGGCGACAGCCTCCATAAGACCTCTGCTGATCTAGCAATATCTTTAGAGACATTTTGGCTTAAAAAGGCTTCTTCTACTTTTGTCTCCATATCAATCTGCAAAGTTTCTTTCGTTGGAACTAATTTTCTCATTCTTATACATAGCTGATTGTACAAGGATTCCCCCTTACCTATTGGAGAATCATCGTATTGTTTTATTTCTTCACTAATTTCATCCAGACCTTTTTTGATATATTCAATATTGTTTATAGGTGCTATCTGTTTTCGTAGATATTCAAAAGGCAAATCCATATTATCAATGCATAATGGTGGTCTCAAATTGCTAATTAAAAACTCCTGATTCAATAGCTTCATCAGAAATTCAGTTATTAAAGTTTCTTTGTTTTCGGGATACTCTTCTTGTATTTTCTTAACTAGATTAGCAAAAGAAATCGGAGTTTGTGCATAATCCATCACAAGCTGAACCGGCTTGGACACTTTTATCGAACTACTTTTCATTCGTTTCACATCAGGATCGTGGTGTTGTTCAATATAGTTTAAAAGTGGCAATTTTATTCTTGTACCAGATAAATACAAGGATGGATTAGTCCGCACCGCCAACTGTTTTACCACATTTTCCTCTTTCTCTAAATATCTAACCAATCCCATGATCCATTCCATATCTGGACGGGATATTTTCCTGTTCTGCCTAGTATCACCCACTTCCAAGCAGCTAAGTTCCGAAAAGAGACCTATAGAAACTCCAGAAAAAATCCCATAAGGTGTAGCTCTTGAAGAAAGCCTGATTAGATAATTCACAACTGCCCGTAGCACCGTGTTCATTTTTTTAGTATTTTTATTGGTTAGGACATTATTGATAGAATTCATAAGTGAAGGGCTGGCTATGGTGATCGCTTCCCGTATAACAGGGTCTGTTAACAAAGATAAAACCTTGTTCCTTGTCACATCATATGTAGTATTTTCACTGAATAAGTTATAGTAAAAATCAATAGGCAATAGTGGTACTCTCACCATAAAAAAATCTAATGACTGAAACATATTTATATTTGTAACTTTATCCACTATAGGATAACCTCCTCCTGAAGTAAAAGACCCTGGATGTATGAAATAATATCCAGGGTCAGATTTCTTTTAAAGTTAGCACCAACACTCACAAGTCACATGTGTACCAAGGCATGCAGAAACACTACAAGTTACAGTGCGTGTGCAAGGACTTGCCGCTTGCTTTAATGTTAGATCATTAATTTGTAAGTCCAAATCAAAGGTGTCCTCTTGTTCGAAAAAGACTAATTCTGGAGAATTCATCTTAATCCCTCCCTTCGATAAAGTTGAGAGAACCTCAAGGAGCAATCTCTCAATATATAAGACGCATCAAGAGAGAAAAAGTTTCTTTTTATTACATCATTTAAAATTTTTACCTTTTTTAACACAATGAAAACATCTCCTCGATACTGGGACTGACCCCATAATGTAGGACAAATCAAAACACCTTCAAGAGAATCAAGTCATGTCGTAAAATTTGAAGATAACCTTGGAGGTATTTTTACCGTTGGCAACTAGAGTAAGCTACTCGGTAGAAGTGAAGATGAAAGCCATTGAAACGATACTGGCTAGTATCTCGGCCAGACAAGTCATGGAGCAATTGGGCATAAGAAGCTACTTAGTACAATGGGTGGAATCTATTCGGGGAGAAGTGAGTTTGAGTCAAGCTTGTGCATGGATTGGTCTTCCTCAAGCCGCATACTACCGCTGGAAAGTCAGCTACGAGGCTGTGGAGAAGGATTCCGTCGTAGGAAAGTTCGCGAACTCTGCATACAGTATAAATTTTGGTATGGATACAGGAAGGTCACGGCCTTGTTTCGTATGAGCATAAGGCCAATCATGAACGTGTACAATAGACCATGCAGCGTGAGCAGTTACAGTGTCGTCTCAAAGTCAAGAAACGAAAACCCATAGGTCAGCCAGCGTATATAGCAGAGCATCTTTTAAAGCACAAATTCGGGACCGAAGCCCTATGCAAAAACTCGTTGTGGATATTATGTATTTACCGTTTGGTGAAAAAATGTTGTATCTATTGAGTATCTTTGACTTTTCAATGGTGAGATTGTGGCATAAAGTATAGCTGACAAGCAAAATACCGCGTTTGTGTTGGATACGCTTCACCAATTACCGTTTCTACCAGGTACGATGCTCCATAGCAATCAAGGCAGCGTCTATACATCCCAAGCGTATCAGGAAGTTGTAAAGGGAAAAAGCATTACCATAAGCATATCCCGCAAGGGGGTGCCTGCTGATAATGCCCCATCGAATTGTTCCATTCCACCCTAAAATCTGAAAAGTCCTATCTCGAAAGTTTGAGCTATACGACGACGGCCATCGTCGAACAGACGGTTCGAGACTACATTACCTACTAGAACTTAATTCGCATTCAAACAAAAACAAATAACAAGTTGCTGGTTCGTTTCCGGCAACTGGTCGCTTAAACTGAGAGGTGTTTTTCTCTCTGTCTCACAAATGGTGGCCATTCACACTTCTTACAGTAAGGCTTATTTTTGCTTATCAATATCTTCAATAACCTGTCTCATATAAGCCAGTACTTCATCCTTGATTTCGTTATGCTGCAGAGCATAATGAATAGTAGTTTCAATGAATCCCAATTTCTCGCCAACATCATGGCGATTCCCGTCAAACTCGTAGGCCAGGATCGGATTCTTTTCTCCCAGCTTGGACAATGCATCCGTCAACTGAATCTCCCCGCCTACTCCCGCAGATTGCTGACCCAGGATATCAAAAATATCAGGCGTCAAGATATAACGTCCCATGATCGCCAAGTTGGAGGTTGCTTCTTCCTTCTTTGGCTTTTCTACCAATCGTTCCGCTTCAGAGATTTTGGAAGTAAGTGCATGACCTTCAACTATGCCGTAACGATGTACCTCGTTCCAATCCACTTGTTTTACACCTACAACAGAACGCTGATACTCATCGAACACGTCTATCATCTGTTTGAGGCACGGATTCTCAGACTCAACGATGTCATCCCCTAAAAGGACGGCAAAAGGTTCGTCACCGATAAACTTACGTGCACACCAGATGGCATGCCCCAACCCTTTGGGTTCCTTTTGACGAATATAGTGGATATCTGCCATCTCCGATGGTTTACGCACTTCATTGAGCAGATCCCATTTTTCCTTCGCAGTCAAATTATGCTCCAGCTCAAAGGAGTAGTCAAAATGATCCTCAATCGCCCTTTTGCCTTTACCAGTAACGATAATGATATCCTCTATACCAGATGCAACAGCCTCTTCAATAATATATTGAATTGTTGGTTTGTCTACAATGGGAAGCATCTCTTTAGGCATCGCTTTCGTAGCAGGAAGGAACCGGGTCCCTAATCCCGCAGCAGGAATAATCGCTTTACGGATTTTCATAGGTTAAAACTCCTTTTCAACAAAACTTACTAAATTATTCAATAATTCGAGTAACGTTTGTAAATTGCTAATAGTTTATTATAGCACTTAGTCATTGCAATGTTATATACTTTAAGTAAACCATATTATAAACTAAAAAAGATAGAAATTTGAGTACCAGATATGCCAAAATTTGAGGAGAGAGTTCTTTGGATTCAATAATCAGTAACCCTGTTTTAACGTTAGTTATTCCCTGTTATAACGAAGAAGAAGTACTGCCTGAAACTATAAGCAGACTTACGGTCATTCTTGAGGAGTTGGCAGAGAGTCAGCTCATTTCTAAACATAGTAAAATGTTGTTTGTTGATGATGGTAGCCGTGATAAAACATGGGACATCATAGCATCATATAATCTAAAAAATCCTTTTGTCAGTGGTCTCAAATTGGCGAAAAATGCTGGCCATCAAAACGCTCTATTATCTGGGTTAATGGAAGCTAAAGAGACATCTGATTGTGTAATATCCGTTGACGCCGACCTGCAGGATGATCTCAATGCCATCCGAGAATTTATAATAAAATTCAAAGAAGGTTATGACATCGTATATGGGGTTCGAAAAAGTAGAACCACCGACACATTCTTCAAGCGTTCAACAGCCCAAGGCTTTTATCGTGTTATGAGTAAAATGGGAGTCAATATTGTATACAATCATGCGGATTACCGTTTAATGAGCAAAAGAGTTCTCCAGGAATTAAGCAACTTTAAAGAGGTCAATCTCTTTTTACGTGGTCTAGTTCCGTTAATAGGTTATAAGTCTACTGAAGTTTATTACGATCGACATGAACGCTTTGCAGGAGAATCCAAATATCCTTTAAAGAAAATGCTCGCTTTTGCTTTCGATGGAATCACTTCATTTAGTATAACCCCAATCCGGCTTATCTCAGCTGTAGGTTTTGCAATGTTTGGCATAAGCTTATTAATAGCTGTGTATACCATTATTAGTAAGCTCCTTGGAACCACTGTCTGGGGCTGGTCTTCTTTAATGTTGTCCATCTGGTTTATAGGTGGTCTGCAACTTGTAGCACTGGGGCTCATTGGCGAATATATCGGTAAAATATATAAAGAGGTAAAACAAAGACCCAAATATATTATTGAGACCCTATTAGATTCCCAAAGCACCCTAGATACTGAAAACACAAAAAAAGTGAAAAATAGTGAAAGGGAAGCTGTGGCTGTCCAATAAACAGATGCGAACAGGTGACTAATTTGACTTTATTTCAGAATAGCTTTTTCCGTTTTCTTGTCGTAGGTGTCCTAAATACAATATGCGGCATGTCCGTCATGTTCTTGCTCTTTAATACTTTAGGGACTAACTACTGGTTATCGACCTTTATTGGTAATTCTGTAGGTGCTACTGTAAGCTATTTCTTAAACAAAAGATTTACTTTCAAAAACAATGCAAGCCATGGACAGACCATTTGGAAGTTTGTCTTTATCATATTGATATGCTATTTGCTATCGTATTGTCTCAGCTATCTAATCAGCCACTTCCTGATCTCAAGTCTGAGTATTAAAAACAATGCAATTTTAGGCAATCTGTCCATCTTAATCGGGAATATTTTTTATACTTTAATTAATTATGTCGGGCAAAAGTTCATTGTTTTTTCAAAAAAAACAAAAGCCCAAAAAGTATAACGATACGAGATTCATGGTAGTTCAGATGAACTTATTGATAAAAATAGGGTATGTGCTCTCAACGCACATACCCTATTTTTTCTTTTTCTACGTTCAAATATCAAAATAAATAACTGTGATAACCTATAGCATCCTTTTACTTCACCAGCTGCCCACGTGTAACACCCAACTGATTCGTTGCTTTAAGCGTCTTCCATACTTGTGTTCCGCTGATTTCTCCGCGCAGGGCACGGTTATAGAGATCAATAACTTCATGCACTTGCTCCGGTGTCTCCTCCAAAAATTCCACGCGGTAACGGGACACGCCCAGCTCCAGGAAGTTGGACAGGTATTCCGCGCCGGATTGCTCAATCGCGTTGTATACCGTGTTGCGGCAGCCTTCGTCCACACGGACCGGATGAGACATACCAATTCGATCACGCAGGGATGCGCGATGGTCCTCACACGGACGTCCACAGTTAGTGTAGTCGGTGCCTTCACTCATAAAGGTACAGTATACGCAATGTTCAGTATGGAACATTGGCATATGCTGCTGGATCACAATCTCCAGCTTATCGGTACGCGTACGTCTGAGCATATCGACCATTTGCTGAATGTTCAGATCGTACGAAGGCGTAACCAAGTCGCAGCCGGAATCCAGGAACAGATCAGCCGCTTTATGGTTGGCTATGTTCAGCGAGAAGTCACCAATCAATTGCGGGTGATGTGCGTCCGGGTTCTCCAACCGATGTCGCAAGTAGAAATAGAGTGCCCCTGGATTGCGTACCAACACAGCATCCGGCTTCAGGCGCAGGATGTTGTTGTGGTAGCCATTTTCACCCGGCATGTGGATACGCGGGGTCGCTAGTGCAATTCGGCGGCCTACAGCATGCACAGCCTCTACGGCTGCCGGGAATTGCTTGATGAACTCGAAATCGGCGTAAATGAATTCCACGCCGGCCTCAAGCGCAGCCTCCACCTGAGGGAGGCTGCGGCACAGCGCGGTCAGCTCTGCCTGACCGCGTGCCACAGACGATGCCGGAGTCGATGCATCGTCATACACCTCGACCGTCCGCTTCGTGTACACGGGCGGTTTGGGGCGTTCGCCCGCGAGCAGTTCCACCGCCTGACGGCGGATACCGTTCAGCTCGCGCATCGGCACGATGACGTCCCCATGCAGATGGACGTCCAGCTCTTCCAGCTGGAACACCGTTCCGCCCAGTCGTCCAAACTGCTCTTCGAGCAGTTCGTGCGTCATCGGACGCTTCTGGGCAATCTCCAGTTCCAACTCAGAGTCCACACGGACCGTTGTGCCCTTCTGCACGTCGGTCCACCACGTCGACAGCGGTTGCCCTGGGGAGCCGCTGACCCGCACATGTACCGGGAAGACACGGTACGGCTTGTCCGTGTCATATGACTGGCGCAGACGCTTGTCCAGCGCCGGGTCGTTGGTCTTCCAAATGCGGTCGCCCACGTGTACACGGCGCAGATCCACATCGTTGCGTCCCGCTACGATGTCAATGATCCAGCCTTCTCCGGCTTCGCCTTCAATCTTCACGCCCTTGCGACGGATATCGTATACGCGTCCGCCTTCTTCTTTTTGCGTGGGATCTCCCGCATCGAATACAATACCATCGCCACGCTTGAGCGGTGCATCAATACGGCAAACTACGCCATCACGAAGGATTTGTTCCACTCGCCCCAGATACACACCCCGGCTTTTCGGGAACGTACCGTCAACCAGCTTCTTGTTATTGGTTCCTTCGAGAAAACCGTGCGTAAAGCCGCGTGAAAAGCTCTGCTGCAGCTCGCGGATATCTTCTTTGCTGGTCTTGGACGTATCGCCATCAAAATACTTATCAATGGCCTTGCGGTACTTGCTGACCACATTCGCCACATATTCAGGTGTTTTCAGTCGCCCTTCAATTTTAAAAGAAACAACACCCGCGTCGATCAGTTCAGGCATCAAATCGATCGCTGCTAGATCCTTAGGTGAAAGCAGATACGTCACATCTGCCATTGGTTTCTGCTCTCCATCCACCATCAGATCGTAAGGCAAACGACATGCCTGTGCACATTCACCGCGGTTAGCAGAGCGGCCGCCCCACATTTCTGAAGTCAGGCATTGGCCAGAATAAGATACGCATAACGCTCCATGTACGAATACCTCCATTGGAAGTCTCGCCTGATCGCCTATTTTTTGGATCTGTTTCAGGTTGTTTTCGCGTCCAAGCACGACCCGTTCCATATTGTACGGCTTTGTAAACTCTACCGCTTCCGGCGAGGTAATCGTCATTTGGGTAGAACCATGGATCGGAAAATCCGGTGAAATGTCGCGGATCATTTTCACCAAGCCCATATCCTGGACAATTAAGGCATCGACTCCAGCATCAATACAGGCATCGACCAGCTCCTTAGCGTCCTCCAACTCGTTTTCAAATACCAATATATTGAATGTTAAAAAACCTTTAACCCCATAGCTATGCAAAAACGCCATAATTTCAGGCAGTTCCTCCATGCGGAAATTATTCGCCCGTGCCCGTGCGTTGAACTTTTCCACCCCGAAAAAGATCGCATCAGCCCCGTTTGCCACTGCCGCACGCATACAATCCCAGTCACCGGCTGGTGCCAGAAGTTCAACATCTTCTCTTCGTACTACTGATTTCATCTTTGTCCTCCCTATATGGAGAAATAACTGATTAACCTTGAGCTAAACGTTATTTTCCAGAGCAGCGATGCTGCTTATTTTATAGCCCTATGAATTATCATCCTATCCGATCATCCCCACTCTGAACCACTGGCTCGAGGGATAAATGGCATCCAACTCAAAAAATCCGCATCACGAACATTTGCGGCATAATCATTCTTATCTTGTAACTAATCTAGTGTACCAGACTGCGTCCCAAGCTTCTACACTTTCCAAGCGATTCCTCGTAAAAATCTCTTACTAAAACATAAAAAACACCCCCATTCCCGTCAAACGGTACTTTGGAGGTGAGGAATCATATAAAACAAGAGGAACAACGAATTAAACAGTGCTATCCAGCAAGAAGCCAAATGGAGATGGAGACTAGGCAACTTAGACGCGCTAGTAGGCCTAAGCCTTTTAGAAAAAGGCATCCTTGTGGTGATACCAGCGTACTAGCCATGAATCCGAGAAAAGGCGTTCGCAGGTCTAAGTACCGTAAATAGCTGCCTTCGCTCTTCCCTGCTTACCTCACTCTTTAAAAGGATTGGAAATCTTATGGCGGGCGCCAGCGAAGCGGGCCATTTGAATCCGAAGAAGCGTCAGCGTTCGCCTTTGACCTGGGATTCTTACATATTAAATCACTTATACAATCCAAGAATCCCGGGTCAACAGCGATCGTAGGATCAAATGGCACGCGTAGCCTCTTCCCACCATACCTCGCCAATCTTTTACTTACACCTTCTACTTCACAAAATTAAACGAATTTAACGTCGAATCCAGTGCGTTAGACTGTACAGCCGTGTTGTTCGCATCATTCAATGTCGTTGTCACAGTATACGTTTTTCCGTCACGTTCCAAAACCAATTGGTGGCCTGTGTAGCCAATGCCTTCCTCTATACGATGGAATGTAAAGGAAACTGCCGGAACACCAGCAAACGTTACGTCCTTAACCTCCTCGACTTTGAGGTTTTTGTAGTTCTTTGCTTGCTTATCGTAGAAGTCCTTGAGTTGGGATACCGTTAGTTCAAATGATTGGTCGTTGTCGATTTTGACGGAAAAACGTCCTCCAGTAAACTGGTACTCTACATCGCCCAATTCAAATTGATCGCTAATCGCGGTCCAATATCGTGGGATATTCACCGTATATTCATAGGCTTTTGAAGTCTTTTTGACCGTTTTCGTTTTATCCGTCAAATAGTCGTCTTCTTCCAACTGTCCAAAGTTACTCGCTACGGTTTGAAAATCGATTTGAAGCGAGGAAATGAGCGCGTTGAACTGATCATTTCCTTTGCTTACTTTTTCAGGAACTGCGTATTCAGCCAAATAGCGGTATCCATTTTGCTGAATCAGCACATTGTACTCCTTGACCCAACCATCGCCAAAATTATAACGGTACTCCTGTACTAACCCTTGAACGCCTGCAACCTCCAGCGGATACGTCTTCTGTGCCTCATAAGCCGTGGACACAAAGGAATCGCTCAGCCATTTTTGCAGCTGCTGGCCCCAGTTCTCCAACTTTCCATCCGCTGGAGCTGAGGTTATTTTCACGCGGAAGCTCGATCCATCATTACTTTCATATTGCATCCGTTGATCGTCCATTTTCCAGCCTGCGGGTATGCTGAGTGACACACCGTAGTCTGGATTCCCGGCCTCGCGTGTGCCTCCTACAACAGTAGACAAGTCTTTAATACTTTTATCCTGCGCATTAAAGGAGGTCTTGAAGGAATTTAAAAGTCCTGCATACTGGGCCAGATCTTTATAATTCGTTGCTTTAGCATCGGAAAAATAAACTACATACAATCGTCCGTTGTCATAGTACTGACGATTTTCCCACAATACGCCGTCCCCATCCTTCGTAATGACACGAGCATAAGGTACCTTCGCTTTCGGGAAGGATTTTCGATCGATCACAGTTTCTCCCGTTTCCTTGGCTGCCTGCACTAATTGTTGCAACAGATCGTCCGCATTCAGTGGAACCGGCTGTGACGCTGTGTGCACCTCCATATAGTAGGCACTGTTCTCATCCATAAAAGTGGAGATACTCTCATCTCCACCTCCCTGACCGATGACGAGCCCTGTTGGATAGTTCATAGACCAGTCATAGTAACTGTTCCCGATCTGCGTCTTGCCCTCATCATTATCAATGTTCGGTGTCTCTTCAGCTACCGTGCCCGCCTCTTCTTGTGCTTCCATCCGAATAATGATTCCGGCACCATTCTTCTCCAACTTACCGCCAAGCCCTTCTGCTACTTGACGCAGAGGCACCATGAGGATACCTGATGACATTTCCGGTGGAGCTGGAAGTGTTACCTTGTGACCTCTCACCCATGCTGTACGGCTACCAATGGTTAGCGAAACAACATGAGTTCCGCTGGTGATTTTAACCACATTATCTTCAGCCAATCGGATTTTGCTGTTAAATGCCTTTTTAAACACACCAGCCGGAACCATCAGTGCACCACTTTTGGAATAGGGCTTCGTGATATTTGCATTTTGGCCGTTTACGACGGCTGTATTGCTGCCGCTTTGCAGACGCAATTCCAGCATGTTTTTATCTTGATCTGCTGCAACTGCTGGCAAAGCAGAAAGCAGAAGGGACAATGCGACAGCGCCGACCCCCAGCTTACGCATCATTTTTCTTTGAATATGCTTCACAGTAAATCTCCTTTTAGCTTTATTTTATAGATTCAAGAGCCGTTATTGTCACTTTCCAGTAGTTGCCCCTTGAGCTGGCTCCGATGTTTCCTTAGAAAGCGCTATGCCACCATCTTCAGCGGCTTCCGAACCGTTCGAATCTTCACCATCTTCCCCAGACTGAATGGACTCATAGATTTCACCATTATCCTGTGTCAGTACCAGCTTGCGCTTCACAATATCACCGTCCGACTGCATAAGCACATTCACCGTTTGACCCGGTTGATAGTTTTTAAGTAGCTCATTGACGTCAATGGCCGAAGCTACACGCTTACCGTTAATACTATACAGCTCATCGCCTTCCTTGATTTTGGCCTGAACGGCATTGGCTGAAGTAATTTTCGTAACTTTCAAAGGATCCTCGGTAGGTAATCCGACGATAGCTGACCAGCTCTCTTCCAGCCCTAGACCAAGACTGGCGCGCCGAACCTCTCCGTATTTGAAAAATTGGCCGATGACATATTTCACTGTATCCGACGGAATCGAAAAGCCCATATTTTCAATACCGACCGCCGAGAATTTCATCGTATTGATCCCGATGACCTCACCCTTGAGATTGACCAGCGGACCGCCGCTGTTACCAGGATTGATCGCGGTATCGCTTTGGATCAAACGATAAGCAGCGTTGACACCACGATTCAGCCCGCTAACGACACCCGAGGTTGCCGAATTGCGAAGTGAAAAGGATATAGGCGTACCAATAGCCACTACCTGCTCACCTACCTGTAGACTGTTCGTTGAAGCTGCCAAGGTAGCGGGTTTGAGGCCGCTTGCCTTGATTTTGACTAATGCCAAATCACTGATCGGATCGCTGTAGCTGTCGGTGATTCCGTAAGATTTTCCGTCCGAGGTTACAACCACGGCATCACCTAATCCTTCGATAACATGCGCATTCGTCACAATCCATCCATCTGTACGAATGATGACACCCGTGCCGTGAGCCAGATTGTAGCGATCTCCTCCCGCTACGGTCTCTCCCGTGGCTGAACGGCCAATGATACCGACCACAGAAGGAGATACATTTTTAACAACCTGCGGCACACGATCGGCCGATAACGTATATGTACCATTTGCGCTGTTATATGCGCCGCTGGTTCCTAATGCTTTATTCATATCGCTTACGTTAACATAGACCCCACCATTAATGACTTTGGCCTTTAACGCAGTTCCACTGCTAGCTGCACCTGCCGTTCCAGAAACACATAGAGCGCTGCCCAAAGCCAGAACAACTGCCCTTTTCCCCATCTTACGCATATACTCACCATTTCCTCTCTTACATGACCCTGTTCTATCAGTTAGTCCAAATCTACCATAGAGGGGACACGTATACAATCGCTTTAAGCCCTATCTTTTTCTAAAAGGCTCCGTTTGCTACATCCCTGTCCTCTCATGCTATTTATATTATAAATTTTCCAAATCCTTATATCAAAAAAATAAGCAAAAACGATAAATAATCGTTATACCAATTAGGTCATTCCTTCGTTTACGGGCATAACCAACTATGATACCATCACATTATATCTTAGTTTTATTGTCGGAAATAAAGAATAAAATCATGAGTCCTCTATCCAAAACACTAAAGTATAAATAAACACTTGAAGGAGGTTAAAAGAATGGCCTACGAACCAATCTGGAACGCTCATCCCGATAAGCTTAACAAATTCGAGTTGGTCAAACTGGAAAAGGACGGTCTCGACGTTATCCGTACCATTATCGAAAACTATGCCAACGATGGCTATGACTCGATCTCTGCGGACGATATGGACCGTTTCAAATGGGCTGGGGTATATCAGCAAAAGCCCAAGGATGGTCATTTCATGATGCGGGTCCGCATCAACACAGGGATCATGACTTCAGCACAGGCACATGCATTGGCGGACATATCCGCGCTATACGGACGCGGTCTTGTGGATGTCACCACTCGCCAAGCGATTCAATTTCACTGGTTGACGGTCGAAAGCTTGCCCGATATTTTCGAAAGGCTGGAAAAAGTCAATTTGTATTCCTTTGAAGCCTGTGGAGACTGCCCGCGTACCATTGTCGGTAATCCGCTGGCTGGCATCGATCCCAATGAATTGGTGGATACTCAGGAGATTGTAGATGAAGTAAATCGTTTTTTCTTATTAAATCGAGACTTCTCCAATCTGCCGCGTAAGTACAAAATGTCTATCTCCGGTAATACGTACAACAATGCACAGGCTGAAATTAACGACCTGTCCTTCACTCCGGCCACCAAGATCCTCAACGGAAAAGAAGTGATCGGCTTCCATGTGATGGTTGGTGGAGGTTTGTCCGCCAAGCCACATATGGCACAGTCTCTGGATTTGTTTGTTCGTCCTGAGGAAGTACTGAAGGTTGCTATTGCTGTCACCACCATTTTCCGTGATTACGGCTATCGGGAAAAGCGGCACCATGCCCGTTTGAAATTCCTCGTTGCCGATTGGGGCCCGGACAAATTTCTGGCTAAGCTCACCGAGTACATCGGTGAAATGCCCGGACGAGGCGAGGACAAAACAATTGGCTGGCAAGCCGCCTATTTTGACGGTGTGCATCCTCAAGCCCAAAAAGGCCTGAACTATGTCGGTCTGAACGTGCCTGTCGGTCGCCTTAGTGCTGACGAGTTGCATGAACTGGCCGAACTGGCTGACCGCTATGGCGATGGGCAGATTCGTACCACGATGTCGCAAAATATTTTGCTGAGCGGCGTGCCGAATGAGCAAGTGGATGAACTACTGGAAGCCCCCGTGCTGCAACGCCTGACACCACAGCCCAAGCATTTTATGAGCCGTACGGTATCGTGCACAGGAAATGAGTTTTGCAATCTGGCGATTGTGGAAACCAAAAAACGGGCGGTTGACGTCGCCGAGTATTTGGATCAGCACGTGCAATTGGATGAAAAGGTGCGCATTCATTTTATCGGTTGCCCGAATTCCTGCGGTCAAAAGCATATTGCGGACATTGGTCTGCAAGGCTCGCTCATAAAGACACCGGAAGGCTTGGTCGACGCGTTCGACATCGCTGTCGGCGGAGCGCTTGGAGCAGGCGCCCAGTTTAACAAAGCGCTCAAAGGTCGCGTACGCGGGGATCAGGTTGGACCTGTACTGGCAGAGCTCATTCTGTTCTACAAAGAAAACAGGAGCGCTGGCGAAAGCTTTTACGCATATGTACAGCGTGTAGGGATTCCGACTTTTCAGGAAAAGCTGTCTGCTATTTTACAGTCCAGCCACGTTGCATCCTAAATATAGAGTCTATTAACAGCCTGCTTGTATGACATATACAAGCAGGCTGTTTCTTATCCTCATGGAGCCCCGCAATATTGTTTCCCTCACTTTCATAAAAAAAGACACCGGATTACTCCGGTATCAATATTTTCGCAAAATCGAGTACTGTTGGCTTATGAGCGCCTGTTGTAGATGTCACCACCGCGTAGCCTGAAGGTATCTTATATATCAATCCCGTATCATACCGGATGCCGAAGGAATTATCCTCCTTATAATGAGTCCTCGTTTCCCACACCTTCGTACCGTTTCCTTTCAAGCCTGTAATGGTGATGCCATGCATCTTCGTGGTTTTACCCAGTGGATCATATTGATCACTGAACTGGACATACAACTGCTCCTCAGGCAGATACACCCGGTCAGCCGCATAGTCCTCTGTATTACTAAATAATTGCAGACCATTACTTAGCACCTGTGTACGCTTGCTGTTTCCTTTAAGCCCTGTTACAGCAATATGACCGCTCGGCAACTCACGTACTGCGGCAATTTCTTTACCTGATCCTAAGTCCAGATGGATGTCACGAATATCGCGACCATATACATCTGCTTGTACCCCAACGGGACCATCTGAACTGTTCAAAAGCGCATAATATCCATTGGGACTGCCGACCAGCCAACCCGAGGTCACTCCGGCCGTCGTTCGATTCCATTGTATATCGCCAGCCTCAGTGTATTTGAGTACAGTGAAGGACTGTTCCGCAAGGTTTAGATAGGAGACCAGGAAACTGCCATCCTCCAGTGGCTCCAAACCAACCTGAGAATCCTGTCCATGAGATATCAAGCCATCTGTGGGTAATGTTTTGGACCACAAGGTGTTTCCATCCTCGTCCAATCGTGAAGCCTGCACATCTCGTATTCCGTTCGGTTTTGTATAATCAATCAGAAACAGCAATCCCCCATCCGACGTCTCCCGCTGGACTCCACTGCTGCTTGTTCCGGGTTGTACGTTCAGATCCTGTTGATGTTTCCATACAGCCTCCACAGAACTGTCCAGCTTGCCATATGTGACGTGTACTACACTTGCTTCTGTATCGTCCTCGACATTCAGCATAAAGAACCCACCATTCGCTGCGGGTTGAATGTAATTGTGAGCGTTTCCTAAATCCTTAATACTACCAATTGCCGCACTTGTTTCGATTTCGGCTTGTTTGGGCGCAAACGCCTCGGACACCTCGGAGGCATAGGACGGTGCAGCACTATATCCCATCAAACATGCCGCCAAAGCAGCTCCTGCTGCCCATGTATACACACGTGTACGTAAAACTCTACTTTGCTTAACCTTCAAGCGTTCCAGCTCCCTTCATGACTTCCTCAGAGATGTTGTATGAACCTCTTAGATGTGATAAAACTACAGACGGTTTCGCTTCAACTTGTAATGGTTGTCACGCGGGCACGGAACTTCGTATGATGCTATATAATCATGAGTTATATATTTACCTCTTCAAGCCCGAGCCTAAACATCCAAAACTCCAAAATTTAGAGACCACTCAGAGACTTTCTGTCGATGAATATACGTATATACTTATTATTCCAGCGCTTGGTAAACTATGTGTCACATGCTTTAACGCAGGAATTTGATAAAAGTTTTCTTTTTTTACAAAAAAAATAAAACCCTGCCAAGACGAAGGCATCAATACACTAGTTCGTATTCTGCCTTCCTGCCTGTGCAGGGCTTTTAAAACTATGCTAAACGGTATCTATAGATCGACTGTCTGAAGCGCTTGACTACGCTCTGTATCCCGTTCAAGGATCGGCTTTAAGTATCGACCTGTATAGGATTCTTCGACTTTCACGAGCTGCTCCGGTGTCCCGGTAGCCAAGATCGTTCCACCGCCACTTCCGCCTTCCGGTCCCAAATCAATTAGATAATCGGCTGTTTTAATCACATCCAGATTATGCTCAATGACCAGCACCGTCTCTCCTGAATCAACCAAACGATGCAGCACCGTCAATAATCGGTCAATATCGTGAACATGCAGGCCGGTTGTCGGCTCGTCCAAAATATAAATGGTTTTGCCCGTACTGCGACGATACAATTCGGAGGCTAGCTTCACACGCTGTGCTTCACCGCCAGACAAGGTAGTCGCAGGCTGACCCAGCTTGATATACCCCAAACCTACATCCATCAGTGTCTGGATCTTGCGATGAATCTTCGGAATATTTACAAAAAACTCCGTTGCATCCTCTACCGTCATCTCCAGCACATCGGCAATACTTTTCCCTTTGTATTTAACCTCTAGGGTCTCCCGGTTATAACGCTTGCCTTTACACACTTCGCATGGAACATACACATCCGGCAGAAAATGCATCTCAATCTTGATGATGCCATCGCCTCTACAAGCTTCACAACGACCTCCCTTAACGTTAAAGCTAAAGCGGCCTTTCTTGTAGCCTCGTACTTTGGCCTCGTTCGTCTGCGAGAATAAGTCACGGATATCATCAAATACACCAGTATACGTTGCAGGATTGGAACGCGGTGTACGACCAATTGGCGATTGATCGATCTCAACAACCTTTTCGATATGTTCTAGTCCGCGAATTTCTTTATGCTGCCCTGGACGTACTCTCGCACGGTTCAGATCACGCGCCAACGTTTTGTACAAAATTTCATTGACCAGCGTCGATTTTCCAGAACCAGATACACCAGTAACAGCTGAGAAAACACCCAACGGAATTTTGACATTCACATTTTTGAGATTGTTCTCCTTGGCTCCGCGAATCTCCAGCCATTTATCAGCAGGCTTGCGCCGCTCGGTATTGACCGGAATGAACTTGCGTCCGCTCAAATACTGCCCGGTTAAGGAATTCGGGTCTTCCATGACTTCCTGCGGAGTCCCCTGCGACATGATCATCCCACCATGGATTCCAGCTCCTGGCCCGATATCAATGATATAGTCCGCCGCCATCATCGTATCTTCGTCATGCTCCACCACAATCAACGTATTGCCAAGATTACGCATATGCTCCAAAGCACTAATCAGACGGTCATTATCTCGCTGATGCAATCCTATACTAGGCTCGTCCAAAATATAAAGCACACCCATCAGACTGGACCCGATCTGTGTCGCCAGTCGGATACGCTGTGCCTCACCGCCTGACAACGTGCCTGCCGCACGGCTTAAAGTCAGGTATTCCAGACCAACGTTAACGAGGAATCCCAGGCGGCTGTTAATTTCTTTTAAAATGAGATTGGCAATCGACTTCTCCTTCTCACTCAGCTCCAGTGTATGGAAAAAGTTTGAGGCTTCACCGATAGACAAAGCTGTCACAAAAGCTATATTACGCTCTTGAATGGTTACCGACAGGCTTTCTTTTTTCAGTCGGTGTCCCTTACAAGTGTTACATGGCTTTGCACTCATAAAGCCTTCAATAAATTCACGTATACCCTCAGAAGCCGTATCACGATAACGACGCTCCAGATTGGGGATAATCCCCTCAAAGGTCACATAGGCTTCCTTACGTTGACCAAAATCATTCTCATAGCGGAAACGGATCTTCTGCTCTCCCGTTCCATGTAAAATGAGGTTCATTTGCTCTGTCGTCAATTGACTAACAGGAATGTCCTGTGGAATACCGTAGTGCTCGCATACTGACTGTAAAAATTGAGGATAATAAGTGGAAGTTCCACCACTCCAAGCCTGAAAAGCCCCATCCTCGACACTTTTTTCAGGATCGGGAATGAGCAAATCAGGGTCAACCACCATTTTAACTCCTAACCCATCACAATCCGGACAAGCGCCGAACGGACTATTAAAGGAAAACATTCTTGGAGACAGTTCATCTATGCTGAATCCACAAATAGGGCATGCAAAGTTGGAGCTGAACCGCAACTCCTCTTGCCCCATAATGTCTACAAGCAACTGCCCACCTGAAAGATTTAGTGCCGTCTCAATAGAGTCGGATAGACGCGCACGCACATCTTCCTTGACTACGATGCGGTCTACGACCACTTCAATCGAGTGCTTCTTATTCTTTTCCAGCTCAATCTTCTCAGACAATTCACGTAGTTCTCCATTCACACGTACCCGTACAAAGCCCTGCTTGGCTATATCAGTGAACAGTGTTTTATGCTCACCTTTGCGGCCGGATACCAATGGAGCCAGAATCTGCAGTCTTGTCTTTTCAGGATACTGCAAAATGCGGTCCACCATCTGTTCAACGGTCTGTGAAGTGATTTCAATGCCATGTTCAGGACAATGAGGATGACCCACCCGGGCAAACAACAACCGCAGATAGTCATAGATTTCGGTAACCGTTCCGACGGTAGAACGCGGATTCCGACTTGTCGTTTTTTGGTCAATGGAAATGGCAGGAGACAGACCGTCAATCGAATCAACGTCTGGTTTCTCCATTTGCCCGAGGAATTGACGGGCATACGCAGATAAAGATTCCACATACCGCCGTTGCCCTTCCGCATAGATCGTATCGAAAGCCAGTGACGATTTACCTGAGCCGCTAAGCCCTGTCAGGACGACGAACTTGTCCCGTGGAATCGTCACGTCAATATTTTTGAGATTATGCGCGCGTGCGCCTTTGATGATGATGCTTTCATTCGCCAAATGTTTCATCTCCTTAGCCGTAGTTCACGTCATGCTATATCGCATTGGATTATCCCATGGAAGTGATATATCGCAAAGAGAACGACCACATAGGCCGCCCTCACTATTTTTAAAAGCAAAGCAATCAAACATTTTATTTTCATATGTTTTGCTTCTAGCTTATTCTCAATGTTTAATCAGCTCGCAACTCCAGCAAAGCATCACGCAGCTCGGCTGCCCGCTCGAACTGTAGGTTCTTAGCGGCGTCTTTCATCTCTGCTTCCAGACGCTGAATGAGTGATTGACGCTCCTTCTTGGAAAGTTTACCCGTCTCATTAGGAAGGTAATCATTCTTTGACTCTGCCACCTTGGTTGCTTCAATAACATCACGAATCTTTTTACGGATGGTTTGCGGGGTAATCCCATGTTCTTCATTATACTGAATTTGAATCGCACGACGACGTTCCGTTTCCTTTAGCGCTTTATCCATAGAATCGGTAATTTTATCGCCGTACATAATAACACGACCGTCACTGTTCCGTGCTGCCCGTCCGATCGTCTGAATCAGAGAGCGCTCAGAACGCAGAAAGCCTTCTTTGTCCGCATCCAAAATCGCGACCAGCGATACTTCCGGCAAATCAAGACCTTCCCGCAACAGGTTGATCCCAATTAGCACGTCGAAGGTCCCTAGACGAAGATCCCGCAAAATAGCCATCCGCTCCAACGTCTTAATCTCGGAGTGCATATACCGAACCTTGATGCCTACTTCTTTTAAATAGTCAGTCAAATCTTCAGACATCTTCTTCGTAAGTGTGGTCACCAGTACCCGTTCCTCACGTTCCATGCGAAGCCGTATTTCATTAATGAGATCGTCAATCTGCCCCTTGCTCGGACGCACCTCAATAATCGGATCAAGAAGCCCGGTAGGACGGATAATCTGCTGTACCATCGTTTCGCATTTCTCCATCTCATAGGGTCCTGGAGTAGCCGATACATAGACGATTTGACTTACCTTGTCCTCGAACTCTTCAAACTTCAACGGACGATTATCCAATGCAGATGGCAAACGAAAACCATGTTCTACCAGTACATTCTTACGTGCTTGGTCACCGTTATACATGGCACGAATCTGCGGCAACGTAACATGGGACTCGTCAATGACGATCAGCATATCATCCGGGAAATAATCCATCAGCGTATATGGTGTTGCTCCTCGCTCGCGGAATGTCAGTGGACCTGAATAATTCTCGACACCGGAACAAAAGCCAACCTCTTTCATCATCTCGATATCATAGCGGGTACGTTGTTCCAAACGTTGTGCCTCTAACAGCTTCCCTTGCTCCTTCAACTCCGCTAACCGCTCTTCAAGCTCACGTTCAATGTTGACCAATGCTACCTTCATCGTATCCTCATGAGTAACGAAGTGAGATGCCGGGAAAATGGCAATATGATCACGTTCACCGATCAATTCACCCGTAAGCACATTAATCTCGGTAATTCGTTCAATTTCATCCCCGAACAGTTCTACACGTATAGCGTGTTCCCCGTGGGAAGCTGGGAATATCTCCACAACATCCCCCCGTACACGGAAAGTACCCCGCACGAAGTTGATATCGTTCCGCTGATATTGAATATCGACCAAGCGGGACAAAATCTGATTGCGGGGTTTCTCCATGCCGACTCTAAGCGAAAGCAGCAAGCTTGAATATTCTTTCGGGGAACCCAAACCATAAATGCAGGAGACACTCGCTACAATAATAACGTCACGACGCTCAAACAGAGAGCTTGTCGCTGAGTGGCGAAGTTTATCAATCTCCTCATTGATGCTGGAATCCTTCTCAATATACGTATCGGAAGACGGAATGTATGCTTCCGGTTGATAGTAATCATAGTAGCTGACAAAATAATCGACTGAGTTATTCGGAAAGAACTCTTTAAACTCACTCGCCAGTTGAGCAGCCAAAGTCTTATTATGTGCAATAACCAGCGTAGGCCGATTCAACTTGGCAATGGTCTGTGCGATGGTAAACGTCTTACCTGTTCCCGTAGCACCCAATAGCGTTTGATGCTTCTTTCCTTCTGCAATTCCCTCTACCAATTCAAAAATGGCCTGAGGTTGATCGCCTTGAGGTTGGAATTCCGACTGAATTTCAAAAGTCTTATCGCTAACAACGATATCACTCATTGCCCTGCATCACCCTTATCGTCTAAAATGGAAACATCATGATTTTACACCAGTCGAGCTTTAACGTCTTTACCTGTAACTCTATGTCGATATTTCCCGAGCAATGATACTTGGGAAATATGGTTGGATAAGAATGTTTGTTCCCGTATTATACCTCTTTCTTACCGTGGATGCAAACGATAAGTCTTGAATAGGAGTGAATTAAATTTTGGATATCACCATCGTATTGGGCATCATCGCCGGAATCATAGCATTAATCGGTGGCTTCTTATGGGAAGGCGGCGAATTTACAGGGCTGCTTCAAGGTACATCGGCTCTAATTGTATTTGGGGGAACTTTCGCCGCAGTTGTGATCAGCTACCCAGCTTCCAAGCTGAAGACGATCCCCACCGCTCTACGGATGGCATTTAGCCGTGAGGACAATCCTACGAAGCAATATATAGAAGATTTGGTTTCCATGGCGGCCACCTCACGCCGATCCGGTGTGCTTGCGCTAGAGCGTACTTCATCAGAGCATCCGAATGCATTTTTGCGTGAAGGTCTTCAGTTGGTCATCGACGGCACCGAGCAGGAGCAGATCAAACAGATTTTAGAGCTTGAGTTAGATGCCATTGAACACAAACATGAAGGGTACGCCAAAATATTTGAATCCGCAGGCGGTTATGCCCCTACGATGGGGATTATCGGTACTGTCATGGGCCTGATCCATGTACTGGGCAGCCTGACCGAGCCTACTGCGCTTGGTCCGTCCATTGCTGTTGCTTTTATCGCAACACTATACGGCGTTGCTAGCGCCAACCTGATCTTCCTGCCCATCGCATCCAAAATAAGAGCAGCCAGTGAGAGTGAAATTATCACAATGGATTTGCTGCTGCAAGGTATTCTGGCTATTCAAAACGGAGAGAATCCAAAGCTTGTACGCAAAAAGTTGGAGTTCTTTATCCGCTCAGAGCAAAATATAGATCACAAACCGCCTCGTCGCTCACGCACAGAGGACGCTTCTCCAAAGGAGGACTTCCATGAGAGCGCGCGGTAAGCGCCGTGGGGGTCAAGGAGGCGGCGGAGACCATCGTGACCGCTGGATGATTACCTATGCCGATCTGATCACCCTGCTGCTCATATTTTTCGTTGTGATGTATGCCATGAGTAGTCTGGATGCTAAAAAATACGATGTCGTTGTTCAATCCCTCCAGGATACGTTCCACAAAGGAGATTCTATTTTGGAGCAAGGCTCGGGCATTACAGGTACTGCCGATCGTTACACCAGCAAGAATCCACCCACGACCAAGCAACCGGCAGCCGATAGAAAGGAAGCTGGATCGACAAAGCTCACCGAACGTGAACAAGCATTTCGCACGCAGGAAAAAGAGCTGCAAAATTTAATGGGTGTCATTCAAGAATATATTACGGACAACAAACTGGAAAACCAGATTTTTGTGTCAGATCAGCCGCGTGGTATTGTCATTACGCTAAATGACCGCTTTTTATTCGATCAAGGTAGAGCTGCACTCAAGCAAGGCTCTGCCAACACGCTATCCAAGTTGGCCAGTCTGTTTCGAGATTTGAAAACACCGATTAGTATTGAGGGCCATACGGACAACATTCCGTTCACTCGCTCCTCGAACTCATCGACGTATAAGGACAACTGGGAGCTTTCCGGTGCACGGGCACTGTCCGTACTCCGATTCTTTCTCGACAGAGAGCAACTTTCACCCTCAGGATTTCAGTATGCGGGGTATGCAGATACCCGGCCGGTTGGTGACAATAGCACCGAAGCTGGACGACAAAAAAACCGTCGTGTCGAAATCACCGTGCTTCGCCAGCTTCAACAGTAAAACCCAAAAACCTCCTGAGTCACGCAATAACGTGAATCGGGAGGTTTTTTTGATACATATTCATCATTAATACATGGCTTCCCCTCTGATGTAGACGCAGAACAATAAACTGTACGAACAACGTGGATAAGAGCGGCGTACTAGATGCAATAGAGATTATTTTGTTTATTCTATATCCCACTATGTATTAGAAGCCCTGGTGAAGTTAGGTTTATCTTGTCATGATACTTGGAGATTAATAAGATAGGACAAGCTCGTGTTGCTTCTCTTGTATTTGTGAACTTTGGGGTATGCTCTGTTGTCTGCGATAGCTATATTTCCAGTCACTGTATTTATTAAGGAGTCGATCCAACTCCATGGACTTGATTAACACCCGTCGATCCTTCAATCCCACCTCATTCGCCAAATCATTTAGTTCCTTCCGCTTTTCTTCGATGCATTCCTCCAATTGTTTCCATTTCACATCAATAAACCTCCTGTTCGGTGTGGTATTTACATTAGTTTACAAGCTGATACCTTCCCTACAGGTTAAAAATATAATAAAACCCAATTCATCCCTTTAACGGGATGAATCAAAAAACCAGCCTTACTGAGGCTGGTTTTTTGATAAATATTAAGCTCCAGTTCCATGTCCAAAAACAGTAATAGTATGGGACAATTCAAAGAAACTAAAAAGCCCTATAATTAGCATGTATTTCAGGTTTTTTACTTGCATTGATTAAAACCTCCTCCATGATACTTTCATATTCTGCTTTTTGGTCTTTCGTGGCCTCAAGTCTGAATCTTTCGAACAAAGCTGTACAGACCATACACTTTTCTTTGTTATTGATTTCAAGATATTTTCTTAAGCTTTTTAAAATATAATAAACACCTTTCTCATGGAAAAGGTTATTAAACATATATATGGCCAGTTGGTAACACAAATCAGCATAAGTGTCATAACTAAATGACTGCTTATAGTAACTCGTACCAACAGATAATTCAGTATTAAAGGACGTCAGTTCGTTAGAAAACTGCTGTAAAATATGTTCTATCAAAAAATCATACTTGTTAGCCGACTCTACTATCGTTAATAACCCCAATAAAATTTCGGGAGGGTTACTTTTAAGAAATTGAATATACATTGGCAAACTACTTGTATCACCCATAAGAATATTCAAGTTAAGTTGATTAGCATTTGCCCAAAGTGTGAACCTTTGCACTTCTTGCTGACCAATTTCCCCTAAATCTTCAAACCAACTCAAATCGGCATAGCCAGAAATAAACTGCATGGCCTCTTCATATTTTCCTTGTTTTTCCAAAGCATTTCCCTTCGTCAAGTAACCTTGACCATAGTAGACAACTAAATGTCTCTCAGTTTTCAATGTAGAATTCTTTTTATTAGTTTCTCTACTTTTACATACAATAGTTGCAAGCGCTCTTAATTCATCTGCATAACGCTCTGCTTCTTTCCAATGATGCAAGTTGTAATAAAGATTTGACAGTTTAAGCAGACCATCTAAATGATAATCTAAGGGTACCCGATTTCTAAAGGGTACGAATCTTAGTGCAACTTCCAAATTTATCTTCATATTTTCACTAACAGATATTGAAAAAATTCTATAGTGACTGATAGCCAACCTCTCAGAATGTTGGTATTTCTCATTTTCAATGACACATTCATAGAAAGGAATTGCCTCTTTTAACTTCCCTTCTTCATAAAGCTCCTCTGCCAAAGCAAAGATTGTTGGAATGTGGTTAAGATCTTCCATTAAGCGTGAGAGCACTTTCTCCACACACCTCAGATTTCCTACTTCAACACAACGTATAAGGAATGGTTTAACTCTTTTCCAATGAGGTCTTCCATCGTAAAAGCATTCATCCACATACAGGTCATACAACCAGCCCTCTGGATAATTAAATGCTTTGGTAATCAAGTCCATTTGTCTTACAGAGATAGGTTTAGGCGGATTGCCGTTAAGCATAGCACTAAATATGCCCCGGTTAAGCCCCGTAGCTTGTCCAAAACTATTAAAAGTGTAGCCACCAAGTTTTAGTTCTTTCTCAATTTCCGAACGGATCGTGGTTGCATTTTCCAATAAAAACACCCCCGGCGTATTCAGATGATTTTAAAAAATCACCCTCCTCGACAATCAATTACAATATACTAGAAATTATATGAATAAATTGGATGACGGTCAACCCCTTTTCTACACTGATTTATTATATTATGGAATTTGATGTTTATTAAAATAGTTCTTACAAGAACTAAATACTGAATAATTAAGGCAATTTAATTACCTCCACGCTTAATCCAGCTTTGTCTACACTCATACTATAGGAGTGTGGGTTGTCTATGGAAACAACGAAACTTTTAGGAACGAAAATCCGTCAATTTCGAAAATTGCGGGGTATTACACAAGAACAGTTAGCAGAAGCATCCGATTCAACAGGTTCCTATATCGGCAAGTTGGAGCGCGGTGAGGTCAATGTGCAGATCAAGACATTGGAGAAAATAGCAGAGGCGCTGAACACGAACGTATTTGCATTTTTTGACTATAATCCATATGAAGAACTCAAAAGCCAGCCCTGGATTTGGGAATGCATTCATATACTTTCCCAGCAGAATGAAGCAGGGCAAAATAAAGCTTATCGCATATTGAAGGAACTGTTCTCTTCTTCACAAAGCGAGCTTTTGGAGAGTAGCTCCGACACCCCTGATACACATGAGGAATAGTAAATTTCACTCAATTAACATGTACGAAAAATTAAAAGAGCTGTGTGATCCCCTACTCTAGGTAGAGAAACACAGCCCTTTTTGTTCTAAGAGGTCATTTGCCTCATACTAATTTCCACTGCTTGTAACACTTTTTTATATTCTGTCCGTTGTTCTTCGGTCGAGTGATCCTTATATTTCTCAAATAATAGCGTGATGGACTTGATATAGTAATTCTTATCGTTTAACTCTGAGGAGGCTTTTAAACTAATCAGCATACTGTCTATTGCCTCGGTATAGCTTCCTTTACTGAAATAGTATCGACTAAGCTCAAGAAAAAAACGAGAATATGTCAGCAGATCATTATTTGTATGATAATACGAAATATTTGTACGTAGCTCCCTAAATTCATTAATATTCTCAGCAAAAAGAGCCAGAGTATCGTCTACTGAGTAACTGTAATGATTGGCCGATTCTATAATGGTCAATAGCCCAAGTAATATTTCCTGAGGATTATTTCTAATAAGTTCAACATAGGCAGGCAAACTAGCCGTATCCCCCATCAGAATTTCTAAATTCAAACGGTTTGCTATTCCCCATATTTCGAATTTCTGTGCCTCTATCATTCCAATCTCATCCAGACCTTCAAATCCAGTTAGATTTTCATAGTAAGGTATGAACTTCATAGCTGCTTCATATAGCCCTTGTTTTTCGAAGGAGTTTCCCTGCATTAAATAGGCTTGACCATAATAAACGATTAGATGTCTTTCTGTATTTAAACGTATAACTTCGCGATTCTTCGCCCTCGCTTGAGCTTGATGCCAATAAATGCTTGTGACTAGTACCTCAAGTTCCTTCGCATAGTGTATAGCCGCCTCATAATCATAAAATTGGAAATATGCATTAGTCAATTTTAACAACGCGTCTAATTGGTAATTCTCGGGAAGATTCCTCCGAAACGGTGCAAACTTTATAGTTGCTTGACGATTATTATCCAAGTCAGTATTCAGAGAATAACAAAACAAACGATACTGGCAGATTGCCAACCGCTCCGAGTGGTAATATTTTTCATTTTCAATTACACACTCATAAAAGGGAGTAGACTCCTTTTTCTTTCCTGCTTCGTGTAGTTCTTCTGCAAGCTCAAATATCGTCGGTACATAGGACAAGTCCTCGGTTAGTCTTGACAGTACCTTTTGAATACAGTCTTCCCTCCCTAACTCTACACAACGTAATAAAAAAGGCTTAATCCGTTTCCAGTGTCCTTTTCCCTCATAAAAGCATTCATCTATGTATAACTCATACAGCCAGCCTTCGGGATATCCCAATGCCTTGGTAATCAAGTCCATCTGCCGAACCGAGATCGGCTTAGGTGGGTTGCTGTTAAGCATGGTGCTAAATATACCACGGTTAATTCCAGATATTTTACTGAAACTGCTAAATGTATATCCCCTTTGCTTTAGTTCTGTCTCTATCTTCGAGCGGATCGTAGGTGTATGTTCCATGCTAATCCCTCTCTTTAGCTTGAAAAATTATATTTTTCATCTCTTCTAACGTTATAAGGTAATTTTGGTTCGTGATTCCTTAAACCTGAATATAATAATCAAACATATCTCTTGGAGTATTTTTGTACAAAAAATGAGCAGGTAGGATACTAAATCCCCCTGCTCATTTCAGCGATGGTATTTATATCATTTTAATTAGCTGCCGGTTCGGTTCCCCAAACAAGTACGCCATTATGATACAACGTAGCTTTCGTATGATCGGCATATGAAGTTTGCGTGCCTTTATACGAGTAATCGTCACTTTCGTTATAGTTCGACCAGTCTGTTTTATGAATTCGAGTTTGGATTTCGCCCGTGCTTTCTCCAGGTGCTAACACGCCTGCACCCGATTGGAAGCTGACTTCCAAATAATAATCAGCGCCAGTTACGGCTTTATCCATTTTAACCAGTTTACCATTCAGCTTCGAGCAGCTCAGCACCGCATAGTCGCAGTTAAATGTCTGATCACGGTCACCGTCGATCGTGTAGTAGTAGCGAAGTTTCAACTCGTTGATCGGTACGGAGGTTGTACCTTTATTTAAAATTTGGAAATGCGGCTTCAAGTTATTGTCGTTCACATTTGTATCCGCTGTGCGATACTGGAGCACCAATCCCGTTGTCGGCTGCTGAGTATCCGCTTTCGGCGCTGCGCTAGCCGTGTTCGAAACCGTTTGACCTGCATCGTTCTTCGCTACGACTTGGTAATAGTACGTCGTGTCTGCTGTTACGGCTGTGTCGGTGTAGCTGCTTCCGTATACATCGCTCGCTACTGTGGCGAACGCGCCGTTTTCAACCGTCGAACGCTTCACTTCATAGCTTGCTGCATTCGCTGATGCTGTCCAGCTCAGCTTTACTTTCGCCGTTTCGCCCGCTGCGTTCAGCGTGAAGCTGCCCGGTACTGACGGTTGCTCGGTAATGCCATACGTTTTCAAGTTAGTCGGGAGCTTTTCAAGCGTAATGACGTTCGGATGATTATACACTTTTTTCAGATGCTCAAGACTGTTTTGTTTGCCGTCTCTCAAGAAATCCCCATACCATGTAGCGAACCAGCTCCAATGGGCTTGATACGCCTTCATCAGATCAGGGTCCGGGATAGGTCCGTTTTCGCTCATGGCAACTAGCTTTTTGTCCTTGCCCAATGTAACAAGGTCTTCATATTTTGCAATTTGCGGGCTGTAGTCGCCTGCTTGCGGATAAGAGTCGAAGCTCAAAATATCCACATACTCATGTCCCGGATACCAGTCGGGAGCAACAGAGTTCCAGACCCAGATCAGATTGTTCAATTTGTGCACATTAGTCAAACGATCGTGCATCAAAATATACAATTTTTTAACAGGCTCAGGACCTTTAGCGCCCCACCAGAACCATTTGCCTTCCGCTTCGTGCAAAGGACGGAACAGGACAGGAACTTTCGCATCCTGCAACTTCTTCAATTGCCCTGCAATCACATCGATGTCGCGAATAAGCAATTTATAATCTTCGGACTCTGGATGATTCATCGCATATTCTATATCGAATGTAGTCGAATCGGCATAGAAGCCTCTCCACCATTCTTTTCCCTGCGTATCGATCAGACCTTTCGGCGCGTTCCAGTGCCATGCAAAGGTAACGATGCCCCCTTGCTTATCCCATTCAATCGCCTTTTCCGTCTCTGTGGAACTAAGACCGTGTTCCGCTCTGCTTGGGGAATAGTCAATCAGGTCAAGTGCCGCAATAGCCGGCTTTTTACCTACATTCGCTTGAAGCCAATCAATTTCGGGCATATCCTCTTGACCGGAAAGCATATTCTTCCCGTATTGATCAACCAGATAGTTCATCAATGCTCTTGCTTCTACCGTCGCATTCGGATTGGTGAGCGTTTTGGTTACTGCATGTGGTGGACGGTCAGCAGCTGGCTCCAGCTTGACGTAGTCGATATCATACCAGCCCCAGCCTGTTTCAAAACCGATCGTATTCGCCCCTGCATTCAACAGAACCTTACCACCGGAGGTTTCTTTAAAATCAGCCGATTTCCAAAGTACCAGCTCGCCAGACGCTTTGCCGTTTAAAGAGAAGTTGGTGCGTTTGTCATCATGAGGCGAACGGTAGCCGATTGTAAGATTGTACAAGCCTGCCGCCTCTGCCTGGATCGTCATCGTCAGGGAATCCCCTGCATTGTGGAAATTAGTTACATAACCAGTACCGGAGAAGCCGGTCCCGCTGGATTCCACAATGGTTCCCTTCAGCGTGCCATCTTCGGCTTCATAGCGATCCTGTTCGTCTACAGGCGTTCGCGGAACCGCTTTCAAAACATTGGATTCGCTCGTTCCCGTCTTTGTTTTTGCGGTTATTTTATAATAATAAGAAGTGCCGTTCGTTACGTTCGTATCCGTATAAGACGTTTCGACCAAGTTGGATGCTACAGCAGCAAAAGGACCGTTTTCATACGTTGCCCGCTGTACGCTGTAACCTACAACTCCGCTGGAAGCGTCCCAGGATAAATCGACTTTCCCATCGCCAGCCTCAGCCCTCAGCGCAAAGCTTTCAGGATTTTCTACAGGCGTATCATTGCCAGCAGTCAACACGATGTGATAAGCCGTCAAAGGCGGTACTGTATAGGTAAAGCGGTTGCCTGAAATTTGCGTAATTGGCGCTGCTTCCTTAATTTGCGAGCTATTTTTGTCGAAGCCCCATACTTTACCGGAACCGTAAGTCGTCTCGCCGGAAAGATCAAATTGGGCGTCGAATGCACTGTCCATGCTTTTATTCATGACAACGAGGTGCAGTTCTTTGTAGGATGCATCCGTTACGGAAGCATGCACCGAGCTATTAACAATATCCGACGTTTGCGCATGAACGCTGATATCACCGAAAGTAGAGCTTTTTCCGTCAAAATTGCGGTAAAGCTTGTAAGCGGCACTAACGTAGTTATTAGCACCATCCTTTAACTTCCAGTAGTTTGCCATATAGACGTCGTTTTTGCCCAAGATGCCCAGCACATCAGTCATAGCGATACCGCCGGAAATATCATTTTCGCCGCCATAGCTATACTCAGTCAAAGCCAGCTTGGTTCCCGGGTAATACTTATCCACCGACTGCTTTAATCGAGGCAGTATAGGCAAGAATTCGCTGTTCCATTGAGCAATCCAGCTATCTTCCTTGTAGGTCGGATCCCACAAAGTACGAGGCGCTTGCATTCTGGCTTTCTTCGTTTCGTCGTTGCCTACTTCATTTGTAATTCGTATGCCCCCGCCCATCGCTTCAGGATACCAGTGTACATCGAAGACATCCAGCAATCTCTTGCCTTCGGCTTGCGAGCTGAGACGCATTTGATCCAGGTAATAGTCCACGAACCAGCTGTAGTTGCCTTTTACAGAGTTCCAATCAGGTGCAGTTTGAAGATCTTTATAGGCGCCAAAACCGTAAAGAACGGGCCCAAAAATTTCCGCACTCGCGTCAACCGCTTTAACAGCTTTGGATAAACTTACCGACCGGTCTACCAACTCTTTGGCTCCAACCTTTTCACCATGAATACGCGGATGCGTATGCGACCAGAGAGCGGGTTCATTGTCGAGCGCATATCCTTTCACGCCCGTTTTTGTTGAAGCAACGCCGTACTTTTTCACTAAAAAGTTGACGAATTCATCCGCATAAACCTGATTGTCATTCAGATCAGGCTGTAGTTGGAACGGCGCATTTTTAGCGTTTACGACCTCATTCCACCGAGCGGAAGGAGCCTTTTCGCTTTCCTGCACACTTCCGTTTCCATCCTTGGCCACATAACCGGCCATCGGCAGCGTAACTAAAGAATAAGTGCCCAGCTTCAGCGATTGATCATGAAACGAAGTCGTCACCGCCCCCGGCTTTTCACATTCAGCTTTTGTCAGACCGCCATTGTTGCATAAATAGTTATCGCTGGATTGCTCCCAATCGCTTCCTGCATTGGACATATTGTTTTCCCAGTTGTATCCGGTCATTCGATTGCCACCAAGTCGTCTGGCAGTCAGATTCTCATCGCCTGCCAACTCCTGATTCGTACCGTAAATATAAGGGCTAATAGGCTTACGATCCTTGGATGTATCGACTTTAATGGTAACAGTCTTTGCCGTTTGACCGTGAACTACAGTTGGAGTCGGTAGAGCACCCCCTACTATAATCGTGCATGCCATGACGACAGGCAGCCATTTGGAACGTTTGGACCAAATACTACTACTATTTTTCGCCTTCATGCCGCTTCCTCCCTTCAATTTAAAAAGAGCGGCACCCATACGAATGCCCCTCCTTGAGGCTTTAAGGCCCCTTCCCTGTCACCAAACGAGCTTATCGTTCCGTTGCAGCGTCATATCCATGCTTGAAATGTTCCAGCCGAAAACAACACCCTCTTTCTTTGAAACTGGATTTATAATATTACCTTAACACAAAGGTATATTGACATTTTTAACTATTGTTTTAATTAGCTAGTATTAATTTCTTAAATAACCATATAGCTTGAGGTATCACAATAGCTCTTGCTCATCCACACTCGTCTTCCCTAGCGCACTTTATCCTTTTGAATAAGCTTATAATAGATGCGTGCAGGCTCTGATTCTCCAGTGGATAAAATGTATTCTGCCAAAGGTGCGCACAGTTTTTGGAGATAAAAGGAGTATAGCAGCTCGGCCGTGTCAAAATGAATTTTCAACACTTGCTTCATCAAGCCTTCGAATTTGGAGTAATCCAGTTCTTCCGGGGTAATATCAAACGGGTACTCAGGAAAGGTTTTTTTCTGAATTTCAACAAACTGCTCCCTAAGCTTCGGTTGATTGCCTGAACGGGCAGCCGAGAAATTCATCATAAAAAAAGATACAAAATCCGTCTCACGGTCACTTAACTCATAGTACTCACACCAACGCATGAATATCAGCGGTTTTACCATATATAAATCTCCTTTAACAAAAGTTCAGATTTATCATGAATCTTACAAAAATCTAGCGGGTTCCATCTTATGTAATATATAGGTTAAGCCCCATTTTAAAATATGATTCCTTAAATGAATTTTGCTTTTTAACATATCCCCTTCTTATATATCCATAAAAGTGCACAACAAAAAAAGACTGTTTCAGCATTTTAATGACGCTGACCAAGTCTTCTCATAATTATCCGTATATTCACATTCGTATTTATTCTAATCCTCTACATAGCTGCAAGGTTACAGGCTGCAAGTGAACACATAAGCGGGAGGGACATTGCAGTTTACCTTTTTAATCTGAATGTCAGCAAAAAAGGTGCGAAAAAAATTGTGTTTGACCTTGCTGTACTGGAACGTAATAAATTTGCCTTCCTGGCCCAAAACCTCAGCCGTTTGTCCCAAAATGAGGCTGGATAATGCAGCGGGCAAGCTGGTGAAAGGGAGCCCTGACACGACATAATCCACTTTTGGGACCTCATACTGTCGTATATACTGCGCTACATGCTCAGCCGATCCATGAATAATGTGTACCCTCTCCAGGTGTCCGTACTTGCTTTGTAGCGTTTTGTAAAACGATTCATTAGCTTCAATCACTAAAAGTAGCGTTTCTGGACGCTTGTTCGAAATAAGCTCTTGCGTAAACACACCGGTTCCTGCACCATATTCAATAATGCACGATGCTTTGTCAAAGTAAATCGGTGTGGCAATTTGTTTGGCCAACTGTCTTGAGCTGGGTATAACAGCGCCTACGCTACGTGGATGCCTGATGTACTCTCGAATAAAGTGAATCGCGTTCATCTTTTTCTCTCCCTGCTTGACACACATGATAGGCATTCGGTTCATCAACACTTCTTATTACATATTCATTGTATACCGATCAGAATATTGATTTCAAGCAGGCTACTGTCGGCATATAAAAAGAGCGTAGCCTTATTCGACTCTAATCAAATAATGACTACCCTCTTGTTGTAACATCTATTTGTCCATGGTATCCAAATGTGCACCCTCTGCCTGCGATGCCTGTCCAGCTTTACGTCGTCGTGCGCCTATATGCATGGCAACAATCCGATAGATGGAGGCTGGCTGTATGGATACGGCCCAGCTCGCGTCTGCATCCGGTGCAAGCACGACCCCTAGCTGGTGATGATCGCCATCGTACATGCCTCGCTGCACAAACTTGCTCTCGCCCTGCAGATTGCGTACCTCCAGCTTACAAAAAGCAGAGTTGATTCGCAAGGCCTGGTGTAACTCGGCACGGGTATTCACAACAACCCCATTCACGCGGTAAATGGCCTCGCCCGGCAGTATGCCCATGGCTGTCGCTGGACTGTCTGGCAGCACAGCGAGAACACGCATCCCTTGCTCCGGATGGACAAACATCGGGCTAAGACGACTTTCCTCTATATTACCATACCAGATCAGCGCCTCATGAGCCAGAAAGGAGAATAATGCTGCGAGCAATATCAGCGGATTCCACCAAGCAGCCAGCAAGCTCAGCAGAAGTAAAGCCACACTGTACAGGAGCAAACGGTTCGAAGTAAGTACCGCCTTCTGTCGTGGTAGCTGGCCTAGCGTCACGCTACTGAAGCCCATTAGGACTGGCAAGGCTGCCAGCATATACCCGGTTCCGGCATCGCCGCCGAACAAAGGTGTCCAGGGAAGCATGAAGCCTCCCTGAGTCGGTACCAACAACAACAACGGAATGGGCCAGAGGTCTTCCATACGATAACCGCCAACCAATCTTCCCCGTTTGCCCTCGACAAACAGCGGAGTGGCCGCCTTCCCCCCTTGCCAGCGAACCAACAGCGCCTCAGCCACATGCAGCACGGCGACCAACACCAACAGTGCTGGAATATCCAATCCGCGGATGGCTGCTACTGACGTTCCGAGCGCTCCCCCAGGTTGCCAGCCACTGGCCACGTTTAAGAAAAACTGAACCACACCTAGCAGACCTACCGAATAAGCGAGACACAGGTAACGGACGCGTACCAGCATGAGCAGTAATGTCGCTACCCACAGGCACACGATGGAAGCCGAGTTCAGATGCACACTGACGAACATTCCCAGAGCAGATAGCGCCATTCCAGCAAGCAAACCACTCCATACGACACGCCAGGTCTCTGCAGTCCAGCTATGCATTTTGGTATGAAATAGCTTGCGCTCCAGCAGCATTTGCCGACGATAACCAAGTGCTACAATGAGTATTGAGATATAATAAAACGGCTGCAAAAGCAGGTACAAGCAAGCATTCAAGACGCTCCATCCCCATTGTAATGCCCATTCCAAGTCCATTCACACTCCTTATGCCCCTGGCCCGCTGTATAGCGGATCACGTACATTTCATATCCATTTATTCTATATGAAATTGCCAACGTAGGGAAGACAAACCGACAGACTGCAAATAAATCCCAATATAAAAGGAGGCTGTTTCCAGCCCCCTTGTTGTAGCCTCACTATTATTTCGCTGCGCTTGTCTTCATTTCCTTCCGAATCTCTTCAATCCCCTGCTTGAGTTGATTATCATTTTTCGGATCACGAATTTTCTCAATCAGCTTGGCTTCCATCGCTGCTGCTGTCTTCGCATCAATGATGCCGCTAGCCGTCAGCTTCGCTTGTTTTTGGAAAGCAATAACAGAGCTTTCAGTTACTTTGTCAAAATAGCCATCCTCGCGACCTGGTTTGTATCCCAAGCCTTGCAGAATGATTTGTGCATTTTTCACATCACTGCTATTCATATTGTATTTCAAGGACTTTTCCTTGTTCAACGGTGCTGCTGTGAAGTATTCAGGCTGTTCCACCGCAATATTCGGCTTAATCCCTTTTTTATGAATCCACGTTCCATTTGGCGTTAACCATTTGGCAATCGTGATTTTGAGCAGGCTACCGTCACCCATTTGCTTGTCATAGCTGGTTTGTACAGTACCTTTACCAAAGGAATTTTCCCCGATCAACACAGCACCTGCTGATTGCTGGAGAGCACCTGCCAGAATTTCGGACGCACTTGCGCTGCCTTTATTCATTAGCAAAGTCACTGGATAGTTCTTACGTGATCCTTTGGATTTCTCTTCTTCACGCTTCTGATTCTTGTCTTCCACTTGTACAATCGTTTTGCCAGAAGGTACAAATTGCTGTGCAATATCAATGACCACGGAAAGCACGCCGCCCGGGTTATTACGCACGTCAATGACGAGCCCTTTAAGCCCTTGTTTTTCGAGCTTCGCTAACTCTTCCTTGAAACGTTCTGCTGTATTCAAGGAGAACTGGGTGATCGTGATGACGCCTACACCGTCGCTTTCCATATGAGCCGTTACAGTTTCCATATCAATGTTGTCACGGGTAATCGTGTATTCGAGCGGATCAGGAGAGCCACTGCGCTGAATTTTGACTTTTGCCTGACTGCCTTTAGGCCCACGGATTTTGGAAACGGCCTTGTTTAGATCCAATCCGTCCAGTGTTTCACCATTAACAGACAAAATAATATCCTTAGAGCGTAACCCTGCCTTCTCTGCCGGGGAGCCTTTAATTGGCGTGACTACAACTACTTTCCCGTTTTCGGCAGCTACTTCGGCTCCGATCCCAGTAAAAGAACCTTCAATGGATTGCTCGAATTGTTGGGCAGTTTCTTTACCCATATAAGAGGAATACGGGTCGCCGAGCGACTCCATCATACCATTGATGGCGCCATCCACCAGCTTGGTACGATCCACATCCTGATAATATTGTCCCTGAATCAGGTCCATCGCCGTCTCGATTTTGCGGATATCACTTCTGGAGGTAGAACTGCTACCTGTCACACTCGCCAGCAGTCCTTCGCCCAGAGCGCTGTTCCCTACTGTAGTCGTTCCAGTATAGGCAAAAGTGAGCAGACTGCCGCCAAGCAGCCCGATCACCATCAAGAGTATCGCTGTACTTTTTTTCAACATCTAATCGTCCACCGCCTTCTCATTATCTTGTATCCTATTGCCTTACAACGCATATCCATCCACGAAGTATACGTCTAGCTTGTACGGAATATGTTAATTGTATCCTACTCCGTGTCTCAATGCACATGTTCTTCATCGGATATTAACCATTACAGCAAAGCCCTATCTACAACCGTAATGGCTATAAATAGGGCTTACCTTATCTACTATAAATAGTTCATCGGATTTACAGGTTTGTTATTTTCGCGCACCTCAAAATGACAGTGAGGTCCTGTGGAATTGCCCGTCGAACCAACTTCTGCAATTTTTTGACCACGTTTCACAGTCTGCCCGGTATGAACCACCGTACCGCCATTGCGAATGTGTCCGTATAGGGTCCATAGCCCGTCTCCATGGTCAATCACAACCGTATTTCCATAGCCACTCCACCATTCGGCAACAATGACAACACCATCTTCGGCTGCATGAATATCGGTTCCCTGAGGAGCCGCCATATCAACACCTGTGTGGCCTTTAAGCTTGCCGGTAATCGGATGTACCCGCATGCCAAAAGTAGATGAAAGTCGGTAATGGGATACAGGCGAAGCCAATGTGCCCGTTCCGCCTGTATACGTACTGGCTGCCGCATGGCTGGAATTCGAGGCGGCACCTGAGGATGAAGATGCATATCGTTTGGCTTCAGCCGCACGTGCAGCCGCTCTAGCGCGTGCTGCTTTGGCAGCCTGCTCCGCTCTAAGCTTGTTCTTCTCCTGCACCAGACCCACACGCTTGTTAGCGAGTGCTACCAGCATGTCATTTTGCTCTTCACTGATTTCATCTGACTCAGCAATATCATGATCGTAATTGGAAATCAGTCTTTGTTTCTCTTTTTCCTTCGAATTCAGTTCTGCTTTGGCGTCCTGCTTGAGCGCATAGAGCTTCTTGGCATTTTTATATTCCGTGTCCAGCTGTTTCTTCTTGCTTACGACCAATGCCTTGTCCTTTTTATGCTCGTCCAACAGGATTTGATCCTGCTCCACGATCGTTTTCAAGGAATCTACCCGGCTGAGAAAGTCACTAAAACTGGACGAAGACATAAGCACGTCCATATATGAGACGGTTCCATCCGTATACATCAAACGCACACGAGTTTCCAGCATTTTTTCCCGTGACTGGATACGATCAATTGCCTCAGCTAAATCTTTTTTAGTCGCACGCAGATTATCTTCCGTTTGATCAATCTGAACCGCAACACGAGTCAGCTGATCACTGACGCTGTTAATCTGATCAAGTACAATTTTCAGGTTTTGCACGGTTTTATTTTTGTAATGTTGGGCATACTGTTTATCTTGAGCAGCCTTTTCCTGTTGTTGCTTGGCAGATTGGGCCTGCTTTTCCAATTGGTTCAGCTGCGAATTGATTTCACTCATGCTTTTGGCATATCCGTCAGAAGGCTGGATTAGCAATGCGGCTACCAAGGTAGCGGCCAACACAGATCCTGTTTTTTTCAACTTGCACTCCCCATCCTTTATCGCAAAATAACACCGGGCTTCCCCGTTCTAATTGATACCGACCACGACGTCCAGCCAACGCTTCTTTATACTTTTAAGAACTTGCGCATAGACAGGGTACTGCCAACAATTCCGACCAGCATACCCAAAATAATCAGCAATGCACTCAACTGAATCCAAATGCCTTCAAGTGGCATAAGCTTCAACATATTCAGAGCTATATCGCCCTGAACGGCGGTCAGCAAACGCTGATAGCCAGTAAATAAAATACCTACAGTAATAAGGGAACCAATAAGACCAATAAGCGCGCCTTCAATAAAAAACGGCCAGCGTATAAAAAAGTTGGTCGCACCGACCAGCTTCATAATGCCAATCTCTCTGCGTCGTGCCAATATGGTCACGCGAATCGTATTCGAGATAAGGAACATGGACATGATCGCCAGTCCGGCGACGAATATAAAGCCTACATTACGTATGAGCTTCGTAATCGTAAAGAGCGTCTCTACGGTGCCTTTTCCATAACGAACCTTTAAAATCGGTTTCTCTGGATGCAACGTATTCAGCTTCTCAATCTTTTCAGCCACAAATGGAACCGTTGTTGGTTCAATAACCTCTACCACAATTTTGTCCGGGAGTGGATTGCTGTCCTTGTCAAAACCCTCCAGCAGCTCCTTGCCGCTGTCTCCCAAATCTTTGCGCAGCTCCTCCAAACCCTGAGCTTTAGTCACAAAGGTCGTTTTGCTGATTTCCGGCATCGCCGCGATTTCCTTTTGCAGTGTTTCGCGCATGTTCTGCTCTACATTTAGCTCCAGAAATACGTTAACCTCTACCTGACTATCTGCCTGATCAGCCAGGGAATTGACGTTGAGCACCAGCATGATAAATACGCCCAATATAAGTAATGACACAATAATCGAGGTGACGGATGCCACGGACATCCAGCCATTGCGGAATATGTTTTTGAAACCTTCCCGCACATGACGTAAGAAGGTATTAAAAGTCATATCCGTACTCCCCTCTTACCTGATCCCTTACGATGTTGCCATTCTCAATAGCAATTACGCGTTTACGCATGGAGTTCACGATGTCCTTATTGTGGGTCGCCATCACAATGGTCGTACCCCTAAAATTAATTTCGTCCAGCAACTGCATGATCTCCCACGATGTCTCGGGGTCCAGATTTCCCGTAGGTTCATCGGCAATGATCACGGAAGGATTGTTTACGATGGCCCGTGCAATCGCTACACGCTGTTGCTCCCCACCGGAAAGCTGGGCAGGCTCACGATTCATTTTTGTTTTCAAGCCAACCAGTTCAAGCACTTCTGGTACCCGTTTGCGAATCAGCTTCTTGGGAGCTTCAATAACTTCCATAGCAAAAGCCACATTCTCATAAGCCGTCAAACGCGGCAAAAGGCGGAAATCCTGAAAAATGACTCCGATGTTACGACGAACGTAGGGAATTTTACGCTGCTTGAGCTTCCCGATATTAAAACCATTGACTGAAATTTGCCCCTTGGTAGGTACTTCTTCTCTATAAATAAGCTTCATAAAAGTCGATTTCCCCGCTCCAGACGGGCCGACTACGTATACAAATTCATTACGGTCAATTCTGACCGATACTCCTTGAAGTGCGTGGGTTCCGTTAGTATAGGTCTTCCACACATCCTGCATTTCAATCACTCGATCACTTCCCGCTGCTTAATCATATTACGCATAACCTAATATCCATTCGACATATTCCATGCATTTCCTTTAAAAACTTCTCTATTTCATCATACCGTTTATCATTGTAACAAATTTGTTACCTAAATAGTACCGAAAGTTTTCTGCTTTTGGCACATATATATGAATAATATGGCACACGAGTACGCTATCAAGCTTATCAGACAGGAGACATCTGCATTATGAAAAAAATTCATTTATCTGTCATTTGGATATGGGCTGGTGTTCTGGCGCTGGCCATGTTGTGGGGGGGACTTCATCTGTACGCCGACAGACAAACGCTGCCGGAGGGAGTGAGGGTCGGAGGAGTCAACGTAGGAAGCATGGATTACACATCCGCTCTCCGGCTGGTGGATAAAAAGCTGGATGCATTAAAGCAACGCCCACTGCTTCTGACGGACAGTGACAGCAGTGCACAGGATATAAAACTTACACTCGGGGAAGCAGGGATTCGTTATAAAGCGGAGGCATTTCGGAATGCCGTTAAGGCGCTCAGCTCGGAGCATCTATGGACTCGTGTGCAGACACGTTTTAGCTTCGAAAAGGAATGGTCTATCGCATCTTTCCGACAGAAGGAGATATTGAAAGCCCAATTCGGAGCCGATTGGGAGGAGCAACGATATGGCATGCCTATCAATGCTGTGCGTCAGATTGACGGGAATGATCAGGTTCGTTATATTCCGGGGCGCTCTGCGCGACGTCTGGATTGGCCCAAACTGGACGCCGCACTGGATAAGGCGCTGCCCAAGGATTTTACCGCTTCTGAGGAGCCGATACGAGTGGAATTACCGTTCCTTCAGCTGGAGCCGAAAATTTCGGTGGACAGCCTGCGTAACGAAGGGATTGAGCGTAAAATCGTCCAGTTCTCCACCAGTCTCGGCAGCAGCTCGGAAGGACGTGTGTATAACGTCAATTCAGCGGCAAGCACCGTTGATGGTTTAATTCTCAAGTCAGGCGACATATTCGACTACGGTCAATTGATTGCCAAGGCCGAGCGCACTCATGGCTTTCGTGAAGCTCCAGTGATCGTGAACGGTCAGTTGGAGTCCGGCATAGGCGGCGGGATTTGTCAGGTATCCAGCACGGTGTATAATGCAGCACTGCGAGTCGGTTTGGACATTGTTGAGCGCCGCAACCATTCCTTGCCGGTCAGCTACCTGCCCAAAGGTCAGGATGCGACTTTTGCTACAGGGTCCATTAATTTTCGTTTTAGAAACAATACAGGCAAGCATTTACTACTTCGTGCGGCTGTCCAAAACCGAACGCTTACTGTTAAATTTTTTGGTACATTTCCGTCCAATGTTTCGTATGAACTGGAATCCCATACGGTTCGCATACTTCCCATACCGGAGAAGAGATTCCGTAATGACTCCCTTTCCCCCGGCTTCTATCAAGTACTTCGGCAGGGCAAAGAAGGATATGTGGTAGAAACATTCCGGGTAAAAAAGGTGGACGGAAAAACCGTAAATCGGACCCGAATCAGCCGCGATACGTATCGAGCGCAGCAACGCATTATAGCTAGTTATGGCGGTGGCACATCGTCTGAGCCACAAACACGTGAACCCGAGAAGTCTATTGTCGAGGACGGTATAAGCGAATAAACGATAAATCCCCCTTCCACTGTCGGCTGGACTTGTTCCAGACAGAGTGAAAGGGGGATTTTAGCTATAAATTACTCGCTGCGTTTACCCAAAACAGAAATTTCTACAGGCTCACTTTCGTTACCGTCTGCATCTTCAGCTTTGATTACCAGCCTAACCGTTGCTTTTTGAGCAAGCACACTGATACTAAATGTGCCATCATCTTTGGCTACTGCACTACCGATAGGCAGTTCGTTGGAATAGGCGGTTACTGTGGAACCTGCTTTAGCTGTCCCCGTAATTGTACCTTCTCCGTCATACACATCGTTGACTTTCAGTGCTTTCGTAGTTGCAACCGCGTCAGCAGCTGTGTCTGTAGTGCTATCTGTAGTCGTATCCGTAGTTGTGTCAGTATCTGTGTTGGTATCTATGGTTGTAGAGTTGTCCGTAGTCGTGCTATCTGTGCTGGTACTTGTGCTGCTATCTTCTGTTTCACTGCCAGAAGTAGTCGACGTGTTACCATAAGTGGAATCTGTCACATTGCCGTATGTGGAATCCGTCACCGTTCCACCAGGAGTCGTCGTCAGATTATCAACAGGGCTCAGGTTGTAACCGGAAGCAGCATCCAGAATAGCAATCGCCTCTGCACGAGTCAGCGACTTCAGTGGCTGGAATTTACCATCCGGATAACCGTTGATGATTTTTTGCTCCGCAGCTGCCGCTACACTTTTCTTCGCCCAAGCTCCAATTTTGTCGGAGTCAATGAATTTAGTAACATCTGCTGCGTTACCGGCAGTGAGTCCAATAGCTTTGCCTACGATAGCCGCAGCTTCTTGACGTGTTACCTTACCATTTGGTTTGAGCTTGTTATCTGCATAGCCGCTTATGTAACCTGCATTCACGGCACTTGTCAGCTCGTTGTATGCCCAGTGAGAGGCTGGTACATCTGTGAACGTTCTGCTTCCATTACCGTTTACTTTTACACTGTCCGCATACGTTACGTCAGTCACTGCTGGAGTATCCTGCGTGAACGTACCCAAGCTGCGATTCAGGAGAACAATAAACTCTGCACGTGTGATTGCCGCATCTGGTTTCACCGCGCCGTCCAATTGTCCTGTGGCTGACCAGCGTTGCACCTGATCTCCTGCCCAATGTCCACTTGTAGTTTGAGGAGCAGCTGCCGCTGCGCTGAATGCGCTAAGAATAAGACCTGTACTCAATACACCTGTAACTGTATTTCTTAACTTTTTTCCCATGCTATAAATTCCTCCTCTGATTGGATTCATCATTCTTTTTTAAACACTTTACCAGAAATCAAACCCAAATAACCCCCAAATTAAAAAAATCGTCCCATATAACCATACCCCCTCCTTATGTAGGATAAATAAGAAACGGGACTTAATGCCTAGTTATTCACTTGGATATGTATATTTAGACAAGCTAAGGTATACTGAATGAATATTCGGTCATATGCTGGAACACTGCAATGAGGTCACAAAACCCTAAGAAAAGAGGTCTTCTTATGGCTCTTATTCAATGTCAGTTTTATTCTGAAGTTCTTGGTCTGAGCACATCCATGAATGTTATTCTTCCTCAGGCAACCCGTTCGCAAATTGGACTGGAAGGCAAGCAAGGAACCGGGCCACATCCGACGCTGTATTTGCTGCATGGCCTATCGGACGATGATTCAACCTGGTTACGTCGAACCTCCATTGAACGCTATGTCGCCTCATTGGGCCTAGCTGTCGTCATGCCCCAGGTACATCGGAGTTTCTATACGAACATGGAGCAAGGCGCGGCTTATTGGACCTTTATCAGCGAAGAATTGCCGGCTTTGGCACGTTCATTCTTTCCTCTGTCCGACAAGCGTGAAGATAATTTTGTAGCCGGACTTTCTATGGGTGGATATGGTGCTTTCAAACTGGCACTCCAGCATCCAGAGCGTTTTGCAGCCGCTGCCAGCCTTTCGGGAGTCATGGATTTACACGCATCACACACCGATCCTATGCAAAATGCGATGAGTCCAGCGGAATGGCTTAACATTTTTGGTCCAGATGAAATACGTGGAACGGATCACGATTTGCTGGAACTGTTACAACGTCATGCTGCTTTGGGGACCTCACTTCCCCGGCTCTACCAATGCTGCGGCACGGAGGATTTCCTATATAAGGGAAATCAGGCTTTTCGTGAAACATGTAATACTATCGGAGTTCCGCTGACCTACGAAGAAGGTCCTGGAGCTCATGAATGGGGATACTGGGACGCGAAAATTCAGGATGTACTGGCGTGGCTACCGCTCAAAGAGCACTAAACAGGTTAAAAAAATCCCCGCAGCTTCCCTCATCGCACCATGGCGAAGGGATAGGCTCGGGGATTTTTATGCACATTAGGGATTTGTCGTGGTCTCCGTCGATGGAGATCCTTTAGTTAGTGACTTGGGTAGCACCTTGTACAAGCGCCACTCACCGTTAAACTCACGTTCAAGCTGGACCCAAGGAGCGCCTTTTTCATATAAATTCGGATATACCATATTGATTTTACTCAGTGGCATGCCTGACATGATCTTAGGTACAAGGATATAATCCACATGGTTATCCTGCGGATAACTTAATGCCTTATTGAACAAATAATCACTGGTAATCAGGAAGCGTTTTGGATATTGGCTGTAGACAATCATGGTGTAGGCTGAAGCCGAATCGGTCATAATGGTAGACTTCGGCAGATGCTCATCCAACCAGACGGCAATCTTACGATCTGACTCCTGTCTTACATAGTTCACATTACCCGTTCGTGTGAGAAAGCTGTTCTCATCCGGCGCAATATCCGGGCGAGTCAATGCATAGGAAAGTAATCCAGCGGTAAGCAGCAGACTGACGGACACCAGGCCAAAGGCTGCCCTCCGCCATCGTCCCTGAAGCTGGCTCAGCTCATAGGGCAACCAGGCTACGGTAATTGGGAACACGTACATAAAATAACGAAACCATCCGTACGAAGATTGCTTCATCATGAGTAAAAATTGCAACCCTGGCACTGATAGGAACAACAGCAAAATAATCAATGTTCCCCATCGGAACAAGCGTCCACTCAACAGACGAATGAACAGAATAGCAAACAACGGTACCGAATACCAGAGTGTTTTGGAAGCAATAAATTTCAAGGCCACCAGCGGATTGGAGAAAATCTCTACAAACTTATCATCATTCAGCAGCTCTGCCGATTGGGCCGTGTTCGAATACTCCGAATTTAGGAAGTAAAAAGCATTCCCCATAATGAGATAGTTAAAGAAAATCCACAACAGCCCGGAAAAGACCACGGGGAGCAGAAGTAGTAACCAAGTTGCCTCTACCTTGTGCAGTTTTTCTCGCAAGGCCAGTTCACGTCTGCCCATGTTTCGATGTAGAAACATGATCGCCAATACCACTCCACCCGCCATTGCCACGCCCAGAGGAACCGCTTCATAGCGAGTCCAGAACGCCATGGCAAGCGCTAATCCAGAAACAATCAAACTTGCGGTCATGCGATCCTTGAGCCACAATGCAAACTCAATCACCGTCATCATAATGAAGTATATGTATAGCGAATCGCTCAGCCCATTGGCACCAAACAGTAAAATAAACGGATTCAGTGCATACAACAGTGCCAGCATGATGCTCATCCCTGAGCTAAGCCCTGTTCTGACCCCCGCCCGATACAGCAACATAGCGGTCAAAGCGGCAAAGGTAGCACTAAGAATGACAGCAGCCAATCCATAGGTGGCTAATGCCGGAAAGATTGGATACAGCAGTAGAATCACCATTTCCAGAAGACTGGGTAGTGGATTCCAGATAAATCCGATTGCGCCCAGATGCGGGTCACGGCTGTACAGCACATAAAATGCATTAGCTACGCGACTGAGCGCGTCTGTGTGCATATATCCCAGAACATAGCTGAAATAGATGCCCGCAGACAGTTCCAATGCAAGTATAAATACAAACAGACCTATAGCCATCCATCTGCTTGCAGACCATTTGCGAAAGGACATTCCTCTCGTTCCCCCTCAAACTTCTTGCGGTGATACAGCTGTAGCCTAATCACACCCCACAGCTGTATGCTTTCCTCCGCTACGATGCACTAAATATCATAATTATTTTGATTCTTCATGCTCTATTTTGTACAGTCGCCACTGACCGTCAAAGTCATGTACCAACGAGGCCCACGGCGCTCCCTTTTCGAACAAATCAGGATAGTTCCGGTTCACCTGATCCAGCGGTACCCCATCCACCAAGCGCGTGACCAAGACATAATCCACCTTGGAAGCAGGCAGATCCGTTAAAGATTCCCCAAAATCAAAATCACTCGTAATCATAAACTTCTTCGGAATTTTGCTGCTCAAAATGATCGGATAGGCGGCATAAGAATCTGTCAAAATGAGAGATGAACCATAATGCTCATCCAGCCACGGCGCTATTTTCCGCTCAATAATTTGCCGTTCGTAGCTTTCATTACCACTATGCGTTAAATAGCTGTGTTCATCTGCTGCAATCGCGGGGTTCGTCAGTGCGTAGGATAACAAGCCTGCTGTTACCAACATTCCTGCTGTTACCAGAGAGATTCCGATCCCCCTCATTTTCCCCTTCAATAAACTTAGCTCATACGGCAACCAGGCAACCGTAATCGGGAATACATACATAAAATATCGGAACCAGCCAAAAGAAGACTGCTTGAGCATCAGCAAAAGCTGAAGTCCTGGCACCGATAAAAAGATTGCTAATAGCGTAAGCGTGCTCCAACTCAACAGACGTTTGTCCAATAGTCGTATGAGCAAAATGGCAATCAACGGAGCAGCATACCATAAGGTTCGTTGCCCGATAAACTTTAGCATCAGCACAGGGTGGGCAAACATGGCCACAAAGCGTTGATCCTCCAACAAAGCCGCTGATTGTGTGGAATTGGAATACTGCGAGCGTAAGAAGTAAAGCGGATCGCCCATGATAATCCAGTTAAAAAAGAGCCACAGCAGACCGGAAAAGACAAGTGGCAACAATAATAGAAGCCATGTCGCCTCCACCTTGTACAGGCGCTCTTTTAAAGACAATTCCGTTCTAACCCTCTCTCTGTTTGTACGCCACCGGTGCAGAAAAAAGATCGTCAGCAATACACCCACAGCCATCGCAACGCCGAGCGGGACCGCTTCATAGCGTACCCAAAATGCCAGTGCAAGCGCAAAACCGGATACGATCAAATTCGCCGCCTTGCGATCCTTCAACCACATACAAAATCGACTCACTGTCAACAGGATGAAAAAGATATATGGCGAGTCACTCAAGCCGTTGAAGCCAAACAGAAACATAAATGGATTCAGTGAAAATAATAGCGCAATCAGCAAACTGGTTGCACCGTGAAGCCCCAACTGTTTGCCCGTCGCATACAATAATGCCGCGCTCGCCCCTGCAAATAGGCTACTCACAATCACTGCCGCCAGCCCGTGGGAAGCGAGTACTGGAAATAAAGGATAAAACAACAGCACAATCAGTTCCATCAAACTGGGCAGCGGATTCCATACAAACCCGATAGCACCCAAGTGTGGGTCACGACTGTATAGCACATAAAATGCGTTAGCCACTCGACTGAGCGCATCGGTATGCATATAGCCAAGATGCCATGCAAAATACACACCCACGGCCAGTTCAAGAGTAGTAATACAAGCAAACAATGATAGCAATTTTCCGTGTTTTCTTAAAATCATGAAACCTCTTTCTGACGCTGTTGCGGAACGGAGAAGATCCAGTAACGGTTCCAGATATAATTATGAACAGGCACGATGATGGTAGTTAGTACTTCACCGATCAGATACGACCAACCGATCCAGTGAATGGTCACGTACATCAGAGCGGCATTTAAGAGCAAGCCACAGGTACAGACCAATAAATATTTAAGAAACTGGGTGCGGCTTCCCTCGCCGGTAGGCTCGAACGTCCAGTTTCGGTTCAGCACATACGAAACGAGCAATGTAACCACGAATCCGATTGTAGTAGCCGTTACTGCTGGTACCGTAAACAACTCCACCAGCAACACAAGCACACCAACATGGATACCTGTACCCAGCAGCCCCACAATACCGTATTTAATGATTGGATACTTTAGATATGAACGTCTGATCATGTTGATTAAACTCCCTGTCCACCCACAATCGGTCAGCATTCGCCCGTTTATCTGCTATCAGATAGCGAGGCCTAGCTTTGACTTCGTGATATATGGCGGCAATATATTCTCCTACCACACCAATTGACAGCATGAGTACACTGCCAATAATCAAGAGCAGCAAAATGACAGTGGTAAAACCGGTCACAGCATCACCCGTTAATTTGCGCATTAAGGTCTGAATCCCCAATACGACTGAAATCAGCATAAAAATGAGGCCCATCAGACTTACTACCCGCAACGGTACTGTCGAAAACGAAACGATCGCTTCTGCTGCCAGTCGAGTCAGCCCTAACGGACTCCAGCGGCTTGGCCCCTCTTCGCGTGGAGCCACCCGGAATGAAATCTGGGTTTTGCGGAAACCTAGCCAGGCCGTCATCCCACGGAAAAACGGCATCCGTTCTGGCATCGCCATCCAGGCATCCACCACTCGTCGATCCAGTAGCTTATAATCGGAGGCATCCTTGAGATTAAAGCCCGTCAAGCGGTTCAGGGTCGCGTAGAACAAAGAAGCTCCGAGCTTTTTGCCCACCGACTCTTCTCCCCGAAATTCTTTCACACATTCGACCAAATCATAACCTTCATTTTGCCATAAACGTACCATTTCACCAATCATTTCAGGAGGATGCTGCAAATCACCGTCCATGACAATGATTGCATCGCCAGAGGCATTTTCCAAACCTGCACACAACGCCAGTTCCTTACCGAAGTTCCGACTCAGTCGGAGCGCGAGCAAAGAGGGCATACGACGGGACAATTCGGACAGCTTGAGCCACGTATCGTCTTTGGAACCATCATCTACTATGATGAGTTCATAGCGTGAGGTGACAACAGACAATACCCCATCAATTACCTTAAGTGAACGCTCGAGATGCGAGCTTTCATTATACATGGGAATGACGACGGATAAAAAAGGTGTTTTTGTCTCCATTCTTGCTCCTTCTTTCTTCATATTCAGGAGGACTGTGCCGGGGTATCATCCAAGTCGTGCATATCGGTCAGACCATGTGTCGTCTTCTCCCAATAGAACGGCTTGGTAATGAGCTGCCAAGCGGCTTTCACCGCAGCTATACTCATAAGTACCCAATATAACGGCGAGAGTAGCCCATATTTGACCATCGCGTATGAAAATGTTCGTTCACCGCGCTCTTCCAGTTCTCCGATGACCCAATACATTCCGGCCACGTTACTGAATACGAACAGAAAGTTACCAATATAAAATTCCGCGCTGGCCAGGTAATACACATACCCCGGGAACAGCTTGGGAATAAAGGACAATTCCCAGCCAAACCATAAAATAAGCAAACCCCAAAAAATCGGATTCAGCAACGGCAACATCGGAGTTGCCAAAATCATCACCTGAAAGCCGAAAAAGCCCTTCCAGCCCACTTCGCGCACCAGCTTAACCGGATTGCGCATATGAACCAGCCATGTCTGCATATACCCCTTGATCCAGCGTGACCGCTGACGAATCCAGTTGCCCACGCGGCTGTTAGCTTCCTCCCATGTGCGGGAATCGACAATAGCAGTTTTGTAGCCGCCTTTATACAGACGTATGCCCAGATCGGCATCCTCGGTTACATTGTAGGGGTCCCACGCATTAATATCTTTCAATACAGATACCCGAAAATGATTGGATGTGCCGCCTAAAGGAATTGGGGTATCTAACTGCATAATACCCGGCAGCAGTAACTCGAACCACATACTGTATTCTTGAGTGAACCAGCGGGTCAGCAAATTTTGTGTACTATTAAAGTAGTTGAGCTTCGCTTGAATACATGCATAATGCTCAGGGAGTGAATCGAACGCTGCAATGACCTTTTTAAGCTGATCAGCGTCGGGACGATCCTCAGCATCGTAAATCACGACAAACTCGCCACGTGCCCGAATAAGTCCATAATTACATGCCTTCGGCTTGGTTTTCGGCAAACCGTCTGGAACGACCAGTGTCGTGTAATAGGCCGGCAGCTTCATTTCACGAAGTAGCTCGATCGTCTCAATGTCATCCTCTTCAATCAGCAGCCGCACATCCAGCTTGGACTTTGGATAATCCAGCTGCTCCAAATTCCGCAACAACATCGGAAGCACGCCCGCCTCCTTATACATAGGTACAAGAATGGTATAGATCGGCAGTTTCTTTTCATCCATGGCGTCAACCTCTTCCTTCGTAAAACGAAGCTGCGCCCCACGCCGGGAACCGAGATAAATAATGCCAAATTTAAATAGCGTCATCGCAAAATAAAACAGCTGAATCATCATATTGATGATCAACACCGTTTTCCAACTGTTCCACAAGAGACCGAGCAGTGTAATCATACCCATAGCTGCGAACACCCAAAGTTGTCCCTTTGTAAAAGTCGTCCGCGCCGAATTGTGCGGTTCTTTTTCCAATAGCCCAGTCGTGCTCTCCTGCATCATTTCTTCACCGTAGATTTTACCCCAGAGCTGCTCCATCTCTTCCTTCGTAGCAAGCACCTGCTCTACCGGCATACCCAGGATTTCCTCCAGCTTCAAGCGTCGCTCTTCTGGCAACGGATCGCTAACCGCCACAATATATCGGTTCATATACTGATGGATGACGACCACGCCATAAGCCATTGCCACTTGCTCGGGTAGTTTGTACGCCGCATCCAGCGCCAGCTCCTCACCAATACGCCCGATTCGGTTCTGTGTAGCAATCGCGCGGTACAAATCCGCAGGTTCCAGCATTTGCAATGACAGCAAGATGTCGCCGAGCAGCCCGCCGCTCTTCGCCTGGAACTCCAGTGCGCGCTCCAGTTGTTCCGGTAATATATAGCCGGAACGAACCAGCATATCGCCTAGACGCTCCTTGGACTCGTCGCCGTCAACCTGCTCTTGGAGCTGCTCGGCTGTAATGAAGCCCATCTCTACAAGAATATCGCCCAACCTGCCACCGTAACGCTTCTGGTTACGGATGGCATCTGTCAGCTGATCGCGGGTGATCATCCCGTTCTCCACCAGTTGATCCCCTAGACGGGCCTTGCCGTTTCGTCCGCTCTGCGTTCCTGTTGCGGCCTCTTCGCCTTCCGTACCAGGGATACTGGAAGCAGCGCCCATAGCAGCTCCTGCTGCTGTCTGTTCCTGCCCAGAGGCATATTGGACTTGAGCCTCCTGCACCTGTCCATCCTGTATCCCTTCATCCAGCAATTGTTCCACAGCTGCTGCTGTATCATTGGCGTTCTGTATCGCCTGGATACGAAGTTCTGTATCCTGAAGTCGCCGTTCTAACTCTTCAATATGAAAATCAAGCTTGTACAGCACCGGGGCCTGCTCTAACCGCTGAGCCTCTAGCTGTTGTTGCAGTTGTTCGATTCGCTGACGCTCTTCTTTTATTCTTCTCTTGGTTTGGCGAATTGAAACTCCTCCAACCTGCCACCTAAGCTTGTCACCCATGAATTCCCGCCCTTTCAATCCAGCGCCGCTCTTCCGCAAGCGCATCCGCAAGCAGCTGCTTTAACTCCGCATCCCGCTGCTTTTTCCGTTCCAGCGCCGCATGGAAAAGTTCCCGCTCCTCACGCAGTAACTCCTCCGCTTGCATCCGTTCCTCATGCAATGAAGATATCAGTTGATCGGCTTCAGAAGCGCGATAACCGAACCAAGCGCTCTTTAACTGACGCGCCGTCCTTTTAGTTCTCATAATACCTCCCTAGATCATCCCGACTCTGCCTTCAGCTACATCGACTTTAGAGCTTTTACTTGCCGTTCTCCCGAAACCAGGACATACCTATGTTCTCATTCAAGCCCTTCATTTACACATTTATGAAATTGGCCTAATCAAAAGTGCCTCTAGTAACTTGACATTTATTTATTGAATATAGTTCTTGTCCTATTGAATTGGTAATTCAATGAAAAACTTAGTGCTATTCTACCATAATCATCGTAGGCGTAGTATACAAAAATGTAAATTCTAGAAACTTTCACACTAGCGTACTAGTAGGTATTTAGAACTATAAATTAAATGCTATGAAAAATACCTTCCAGGAAATCTATGCATTTCATGATCATTGGGATCATGAATAAAACAAATACCTCAAAAAGCACAAAAGACACCGCGAGCGGTGCCTTTGAAACCTAGATTGCTAATTCCTTAAAATCTGATTTTACACAGCATCCCGCTACTGTGCAAGACAATAATATCTTTCTTTACTGATTAATTTTTCGGCTTGTGCCCTTCAAACCATGTTGATGTATTAGCCAGGAGCTGTTCACTGCGCCCAATGGCTGCCTGTACCTGCCCAGTAGCGGTTCCGCCATATACATTCCGTGCATTAACTACCGCTTCTGGTTGAAGCACCTCATAAATACGATCGTCGAACAGATCCGAAAACTGCTGAAATTCGTCCAGTGTCAGATCAAGCAAATATTTTCCATGCTGGATGCAATACAGCACGGTTTTGCCAATGACCTCATGCGCCTGACGGAACGGAAGCCCTTTGCCGACCAAAAAGTCCGCAATATCAGTTGCATTGGAGAAATCCTGGTTGACCGCTTGACGCATGCGATCCTTGTTCACCTTCATCGTGGCGATCATCGGTGCGAACAGTTGCAAGGCTCCTTCCAGCGTGGCAACGGTATCGAACATCCCTTCCTTGTCCTCCTGCATGTCCTTGTTGTATGCCAACGGCAAGGATTTCAGTACAGTCAACAAGCCCATGAGGTTTCCATAGACACGTCCGGTTTTACCACGTACCAGCTCGGGCACGTCCGGGTTTTTCTTCTGCGGCATAATGCTGCTGCCTGTGCAAAAAGCATCATCCAGCTCGATAAAACCAAACTCCGTGCTGCTCCATAGCACCAATTCTTCGCTCAGACGAGACAAATGCGTCATAATCAGCGAGGCGCCAGCCAGGAACTCTACGATAAAATCCCGGTCGCTGACGGCATCGAGGCTATTTTCATATACGCCATCAAATCCCAGTTGCTCGGCTACAAAATGACGGTCGATCGGAAAAGTGGTCCCGGCCAAAGCGCCAGCACCGAGCGGCAACACGTTAATCCGCTTGTAGCTGTCTTTGAGTCGGTCAATATCACGCTCCAGCATAGACACATACGCCAGCAGATGATGTGCAAATAAAATAGGCTGCGCACGCTGCAAGTGTGTGTATCCAGGTACAATCGTGTCCAGATTATCCTTTGCCTGCCCGATTAATGCAGCTTGTACATCATGCAGCATACCCACCAGCGATACCACACGTCCGCGCAAATACAAGTGCATATCCGTTGCTACCTGATCGTTACGACTACGCCCAGTGTGCAGCTTACCCCCGACCGGACCAATGGCCTCGATTAGATTTTTTTCGATATTCATGTGAATATCCTCATCCGAAACAGAAAATTCAATTTCCCCACGGCGGATACGCTCTAGGACCGTGTGTAGTCCTTCCTTGATCGTGTCTGCATCCTCCTGCGGAATAATTCCACATTTCCCCAGCATGGCCACATGAGCCAAACTGCCTTGAATATCTTCTTCCGCCAACGCCTGATCAAACCCGATAGAAGCCGTATATTCCTCTACCAGCTTGTTCGTTTGCTTCGTAAACCGTCCGCCCCATAGCTTACTCATTGCATGATCCCCTCTCTGCAATACAAGCCGCCCTCGTCGTTTGGACAAGAACGGCCCGCATCCCGTACATTTTTTAGGTTACATCATTATTTATGATTTTGTGTTACACCCGCGTTGACCTTCAAACGAAGAGCATTCAAGCGGATAAAGCCTGTTGCATCGCCTTGATCGTAGGCTTGTGTCGGATCGGCTTCCATGGTCGCAATGTCCGGATTGTACAAGCTAACCGGACTTTTAACGCCTGCGCCGATAATGTTGCCTTTGTACAGCTTCACGCGCACGGTACCACTGACATTTTTCTGACTCTCATGAACCAGAGCCTGCAAAGCGACACGTTCCGGTGCGAACCAGAAACCGTTGTAAACCAAGGTAGCATAACGGGTAATCAGACTATCACGCAGATTCATAACCTCGCGATCCATCGTGATAGATTCCATTTTACGGTGAGCTGTGAACAGGATCGTACCGCCCGGCGTCTCATAGACTCCCCGACTCTTCATACCAACAAAACGGTTCTCCACCATATCCACACGTCCGATACCATGCTTGCCGCCCAGCTCATTCAGTTTTTCCATCACTTGCAGTGGATTTAGCTGTTCTCCGTTCAAAGCGACGCAGTTACCTGCTTCAAATTCCAACTCCAAATATTCTGCTTCATCAGGAGCGTCCTCAGGCGCGTTGCTGAGCAAGAACATTTCTTTATTTTCAGGAGCACTTGGATCAAACCAAGGGTCCTCCAGCACACCGCTTTCATAGCTGATATGCAGCAGATTACGGTCCATGGAGTATGGCTTGGCTGCAGAAGCAGTTACCGGAATATCGTGTTTTTCCGCATAGGCAATCATTTCTGCACGGCCCGGGAACTGATTGCGGAACTCTTCCAGCCGCCAAGGTGCGATCACCTTGATATCCGGCGTCAACGCCGCCGCGTTCAGCTCGAAGCGCACCTGATCGTTACCTTTGCCTGTTGCCCCGTGAGCAATGGCTGTTGCTCCCTCGGCAATCGCAATATCGACCATCCGCTTAGCGATCAATGGACGTGCAATACTCGTTCCGAGCAAATATTGTCCTTCATATAAAGCACCCGCCTGGAACATCGGATAGATAAAATCCTTGGCGAATTCATCACGCAGATCATCAATGTATACTTTGGAAGCCCCCGTAGCGAGTGCTTTTTCCTCCAAACCGTCCAGTTCTTCCTTTTGACCGATATCTGCGGTGAATGCGATGATTTCAGCATCATAAGTTTCTTTGAGCCATTTCAGAATGACCGACGTATCCAGACCGCCGGAATATGCGAGTACGATTTTTTCTTTTGCCATTGTTGAAGTCCTCCCCGATTGCTTACCTTTATCTTCTTTACCTATCAATACCTATCAATCTTATGCCATTAAAGCAACTAACAGTGCTTTTTGCGCATGCAGACGATTCTCCGCTTCATCAAAAATGACCGAATTCGGACCATCGATTACGCCTGCGCTCACTTCTTCCCCACGATGCGCAGGGAGACAGTGCAGGAATAAATAATCCGGCTTCGCCAGCTTGACCAGCTCCTCATTCACCTGGAAGTCGGCAAAAGCAAGCTCCCGCTCCTTCTGCTCTTCCTCAAAGCCCATGCTCGCCCACACATCTGTGTAGATCGCATCCGCATCTCGTACTGCTTCCTGCGGACTTTGGGTTATAACGATCTCACTACCTGTCTGTTTGGCAATTTCACGGGAAGCTGCGACCACACTCGGGTCAGGCTCGTATCCAGCTGGACTTGCGATGGACACATGCACTCCAAGCTTCGCTCCCCCAATCAAGAGGGAATGAGCCATATTGTTACCGTCTCCGATGTAAGCCAATTTGAGCCCTTTTAGCTTACCCTTTTGCTCATACAAGGTTTGATAATCAGCTAGCACTTGGCACGGATGAGCTAAATCACTCAATCCATTGATCACAGGAACGGACGCATAACGTGCCAACTCTACAACATTATCGTGCCCAAAGGTACGAATCATAATGCCATCTAGATAACGTGACATGACTTGAGCCATGTCGCTAATCGGTTCGCCGCGTCCCAATTGAATGTCATTTTTGCTGAGGAAAAGAGCATGCCCACCCAATTGATACATACCGACTTCGAAAGATACCCGTGTACGTGTAGAGGATTTTTCGAAAATCAGTCCGAGCGTTTTCCCTTTTAGCGGCTGATAGGTTTCTCCGTTTTTGTGCTTACGCTTAATTTCAATGGCGAGATCAATTAAATACTGGATTTCCTCTGGAGAGTAATCGTCCAGTTCCAGGAAGTCCCGCCCCTTCAAATTCATCTGCTGCAGTGCGCCGCCCTGGCTCATGCTATCGTCTCCTTTTACACTCTAGTCTAGGATGATTTGGCCTTTACACTAAGCCACATGCTCCCGAATCAATTCAGCAATCAATGTTACAGCCTGATCTATTTCGTCTTTCGTTACATACAAGTTAGGCAACAGACGAATCACGTTCGGTCCTGCTGTAATGAACAGAATCCCCTTCTTCTGTCCTGCCAAAACAAGCTCCGCTACCGGTTCTGCACACTCAATACCGACCATCAGACCTTTTCCACGGATATCCTTTACAAAAGGACTATCTCCAAGCTGCTTTTGCAGACTACGGAAAAGGTAATCTCCCATCTCAGCTGCACGTTCTGGTAGCTTGTCATCAATAATCGTTTCAATAGTAGCTTGAACCGCTGCCATAGCAAGTGGCGTACCCCCAAAGGTAGAACCATGACTGCCCGCTGTGAACGCTTCACACAAATATCCTTTGCCTAGCATCGCACCCACAGAGAAACCACTGCCCAGTCCTTTCGCCAATGTAAAGATATCCGGCTCTATACCATAATGCTCAAAGGAAAACAGTTTGCCCGTCCGTCCCATACCTGTTTGTACCTCGTCAATGATCAGCAGCAAACCATGCTCGCGGCACAACTTTGTGATCACATCTACGAAAACAGGGTCTACCGGATACATGCCGCCTTCGGCCTGCACCATTTCCAGCATAATTGCCGCCGTATGCTCACTGATGGCTGCTTCAAGCGCCGTCTGATCATGAAGCGGAACACTTTTGAACCCAGCAGGAAGCGGTAAAAAACCCTCTTTAACTTTGTCCTGACCCGTAGCAGTCAAGGTTGCCAGCGTCCGTCCGTGAAAGGATTGCGTGAACGTAATGATTTCGTAGCGACCAGTCTGCTTTACCTTCTGGTGGTAACGACGCGCCAGCTTAATTGCAGCTTCGTTCGCTTCGGCCCCGCTGTTGCAGAAAAACACAGCATCCGCGCTGCTATTTGCTGTCAGCAAGGCAGCGGCTCGTTCTTGCCCCGGAATATGAAACAGATTGGATACATGCCACAGTTCATCGATCTGTTTTTTCAATCGCTCAGCTACTGCTTGAGGCGCATGGCCGAGATTGGTAACGGCAATGCCTGACATGAAATCCAGATAACGCTTGCCCTGATCATCCCACAGCCAGCTTCCTTGTCCTTTTACCAGCGTAAGCGGGTATCTTGCGTAGGTTGGAAAAAGAGAGCTTTCTGTCTGCGCTTTTGCCGACACCTTTTCCGTTTGCACTCCGCTTCCATCCGTACTTGGCATTTCCTCGCTCACCAGCGTATTCGGTTCCTTACTCATTATGTTCACGCTCCTTTATCGTTTGGTTATATAGGTCGAGCTATATATTGTAATTACTGCATACGCACGATGCGTGTTCCAATCGATTCTCCGCCCAGCACACGGCTTAGTACCTGCGGTTCGCTACCGTTCACAATGACGACTTCCTTCACTTTGCCGTGGATACAGGCAATAGCCGCTCTCACTTTCGGGATCATACCACCGTATATTTCACCTGTGCTGATCATATCCTCAATCTCCTGTACAGTGATAGAGTCCAGCACTCTCTTTTCTCCGCCATACTTCTTCAATATGCCTGGTACATCTGTAACGACGATCATCCGACTGACCCCCAGATGAGAGGCTACCGCACCCGCCGCTGTATCCGCATTAATGTTGTAACGCTGACCCGATCGATCAATCCCGATGGGTGCAATAACAGGCATATAGTCCATATCCAGTACACCTGTAATAATCGAGGCTTGAACGGATGTTACCTCTCCGACCCAACCGACCTCAGCGGCATTCGACACAGGCTTGGCTTCGATTAAATAGCCATCACTGCCTGACAACCCCAACGCTCGGCCCCCATGCATCCCTATTCTACGTACAATCTGCTTGTTAATGCTGCCTGCCAGTACCATTTCCACGACATCCAACACAGGTTCGGTCGTTTTGCGTAATCCATGAATAAACTCCGTTTCGATCCCCAGCTTCGCCAAGTTGTCGGAAATCGCAGGGCCACCGCCATGTACAATGACAGGTTGAAGACCTTCCGACTGCAAACGCGCCAAATCTTCAAAAAAGGAATCAGGTAACGCAGCCAGCGTACTTCCTCCGCATTTCATCACAAAATTACGACGTGCCACTCCCGCATGATTCGCTTGATCCGCGTGTTCCACTGCCGATTGCATATCATCTCTCCTTTTCTTCTCTGCATATCCGTGCCATTTTCAAATGATACTGGACTTCCATCCGCTCGTTGCTTCTAACAACTACTATCCTTATTCAATCCGTATTTTATTCTGGTACCTATGTCCGATAAGCTGCGTTAATCCGCACATAATCATAGGTTAGGTCACAGCCCCATGCTGTAGCGGTTCCGTTCCCGTGATGCAAATCAACAATAATCTGCACCGTATCTCCCCGCAAATAGGCTAGCGCCTCTTCTTCGCCAAAAGCGACCGGACTCGATTGGCTTAGCACAACAATATCACCCAAGCGAATATCTACCGTATCTGGATTAACAGGTTCTCCGGCACGCCCTACGGCCGCAATAATCCGTCCCCAATTCGCATCTGCTCCGAAAACGGCCGACTTGACCAGACTGGACCCAACCACTGTCTTGGCTATCGCTTGGGCGGACGCATCGCTTACCGCTCCGCTTACAGACACCTCTACCAGCTTCGTAGCACCCTCTCCATCGCGAGCAATTGCCTTCGCCAGCTCTCGGCAGATATAGGTGAACGCCTCGGCAAAAGCGTCCCAATCGGGATGCCCTACGTGCAGCTCACGGTTGCCAGCCAGTCCGCTCGCCATGGCGATTAGCATATCGTTCGTGCTCGTATCCCCATCCACCGTAATCATATTAAAGCTGGTATCCGTTGCCTGCTTTAATAGTTGATGAAGCGCCGTCTGTCCGATCACTGCATCACAGGTCATAAAAGCGAGCATCGTTGCCATATTCGGATGTATCATGCCCGATCCCTTGGCCGCCCCGGCGATGTGTACGGTCACACCGTCCACCTCAACCGCCACACATGCTTCCTTTTTAACCAAATCCGTTGTCAGAATGGCTTGGGTAAATTGCTCCGCTCCATCGTTTGCCCCGTTCATACGGTCAGGTAAGGAGGATATTCCGCCAAGCACACGATCCATTTTCAAATGCTCGCCGATCACGCCCGTCGAGGCGACGGCTACATTGCTCTCAGCAACACCCAGTTCACGAGCCGCAGCCGAACGCATAGCGTAGGCATCCTGCTCCCCTTGCTGTCCCGTACAGGCATTGGCGTTCCCGCTGTTCACCACTACTGCCTGCAATCGACCATCTGCCAAGCTCTCGCGGGTCACCTTCAGCGGTGCAGCTTGAAACACATTGGTGGTGTACACCGCAGCAGCTGTCGCCTCTACCTCACAACGAATCGCGCCCATATCGTTGCGGTTCGAATTTTTTAGTCCGCAGTGTAATCCCCCGGCTGTAAAGCCACGCGGAGTTACAATGTTCCCCCCGTTTACTACTGTAAACTCTACTTTGCCCATAATTATGTGCCCTCGTTCGCAACATATTCGATGAATGGCAGCTGCCTGTATTCGAAATTCCGCTCGCTGACGTTTCCTGCATCTTGTTGCGGTTACTTGCTACTTACGGATATACCGGTATGAAGCCCAGCCCGAGGGTCTCCTCCCATCCCATCATCAAATTTAAATTCTGAATCGCCTGTCCAGCTGCACCCTTCACAACATTATCAATGACAGAAATAATCGTAAGACGCCCGGTTCGGGCATCTGCTGCAAAACCGATGTCGCAGTAATTCGAACCCAATACTTCCTTCGTTGCTGGCCATATACCTTCGCCACGTACACGGACAAAAGGATGCCCTTTATAATAATCCCGGTATAACCCGATAAGATCCTGATCTGTATGGTCACCCTTCAGCGTGACATAAATTGTACTCATAATTCCTCGGGTCATTGGAACAAGTTGTGTCGTAAACGTAATCGTAACGTCCTCGCCCGCAATATCACCTAGTACCTGTTCGATCTCAGGGATGTGCTGGTGCTTATTCACCTTATAAGCCTTGAAATTCTCGTTCATTTCCGCATAATGCGAAACAAGACTTGTTCCCCTACCCGAGCCGGATACACCGGATTTGGCATCCACAATCAGCGACCGATGGTCAATCCAATCCGCTTTCAGCGCAGGAATAATCCCCAGCAATGTTGCGGTCGGATAACAGCCTGGATTTGAAATAAAAGAAACGCCCGCCAGCTTTTCTGCATACACCTCACTGAGTCCGTATACCGCTTGCTTGAGATACTCGGGTGAAGCCGCAGGCTTTTTATACCATGCTTCATACGTTTCCCCGCTTCGAAGCCTGAAGTCCCCGGAAAGGTCAATGACTTTCAGTCCGGCATCAAGAAGCTGCGGCACTAACTTGGTACTAACGCCCGATGGCGTAGCAGTGAAAACCAGATCGGCCTTGGCAGCAATTTCGTGGACTTCGACACCGTCCAAATCCTGCACCACAATGTCCGTTAGATGTGGAAACCCGTCACTGATTGGGACACCCGCGCTGGACGAAGAAATAACAGATACAATCTCTACTTGCGGATGATGAACCAAAAAACGAATCAGCTCCACCCCGCCATACCCGGTGGAACCGACAATTGCCACTTTTAACTTGCTGCTCACAGACCTTCCTCCATTCCGTTCTTATGAAATATGTATTATTATACGACTCTATTCATATAAATACAACACCTCATGTCATGTTATTCCTCCAAATTTAAAATATGCGCTCTTGTCTATTCTTTTGACGGACAAGCTGTACGAGCTATAATAAAGGAAATAAAAAATAGACAGAGAGTCTCTTGAATACAGTCTGCCGTTTTGCATAAAGAAAAGGGGGGGATATTCCCTTTAAATTATCTCATATATTGGTATTCATCTCGATTGGCCGTTTGCTGCACTTTATGAACTTGTTGAACATGAAGGGAGTCACATGGGCTGCATCTAGTGAATCTGCGCAGAGGAGCCGCTGAAGCGGATAATTGGGGTCGAAAATAAACTTAAACGTTAGGGGTGCTACACATCGAAACATATACAGCGAATATCGTTATAGATGCAAAGGCAAAGTTAGGCGAGGGTCCCAGCTGGGATCAGCGGTTTCAGCGTTTATTTTGGGTCGATATTGAAGGTTTTCAATTGCATATCTATGATCCTTCTACGTGCACAGATCGTACAATAGAGGTTGGTGAACATATTGGTGCAGTTGTACCTTATCTCAAAAATAAAGTGATCGTAGCGCTGATTAGCGGTCTATATTGTTTGGATATTGAGACAGGGGCCAAAGTATTGATCCATGATCCTGAGGAAGGTAAACTAGGTAATCGTTTTAATGATGGAAAATGCGATCCTACAGGACGTTTTTTAGCAGGAACAATGAGCCTAAATGGCGAACACGCGCAAGGAGCATTGTATAGTCTGAGCACAAAAGGCAATGTCTCCTTACTGGTTGATAAAGCTTCCATATCTAATGGATTAGCCTGGAGCGCAGATCATCGTACAATGTATTACATTGATACTCCAACATTGGAGGTCGTCTCCTTCGATTACGATGTGGCACAAGGCACGATTAGGAATAAGCAACTGGTGGCTAGATTGGATGAAAGTGAAGGGTATCCAGATGGCATGACAATCGATGCAGAGGGCATGTTGTGGGTCGCGCGATGGGGTGGTAAACGTGTCTCCCGTATCCATCCTGCTCATGGAGAAGTGATTGCTGAGGTGTCACTCCCCGTCAATTGTGTGACTTCGTGTGCTTTTGGCGGTGAACATCTGGATGAGTTATATATTACGACTGCTCAAGATAATGATAGTGCCGATCAACCATTAGCAGGCGGTCTATTTATGGTCAAAACAGGGGTAAGAGGAACGCTAACCTCGTATTTCAATCAAGGACAACCGGCAAATTGGCTTGAACGATTAGTAAAAAGAATCTAGTAAAGCTATTCTAAAAGAGAGAGGAGCCTACTACATTAGTGGGCTCTCCTGCATTGATTCAGTTAAGAGCAAGTCTCAGACAGGCCCCTTTGTTTTAGCTTTCCTTCTTAAACCCTTCACCCAATACCTCACGAGTATTACTAATAATCACAAAAGCTTCCGGGTCTACCAAGCGGACGAGCGTCTTGAGGCGAGTTACCTCGTTTTGTCCGACTACAACCATAAGAACAGGACGTTCTTCGTTCGTGTAACCACCCCGCCCTGCCAGCTCTGTCAATCCTCGGTCCAAATCCTGCAAAATAGCCTGCGTGATCGTTTCTTTCTGATTGGATATGATGTAAGCTACTTTGGAGTAGCTCAGTCCCATTTCCACAGCATCAATGACCTTACCAGTTACAAACAAGCCAATCAACGCATACAGCGCACGTTCCGGCGAGAGGGCGAAACCAGCCAGTGTAATCACCGTGCCATCCATCAACATAACACAGAGAGAAAGACTAAAGCCCGTATACTTTTGAATAATCTGCGCCAAAATAGCCAGTCCACCCGTCGAGCCCCTGCCCCGAAATACAGTCCCCAAACCCAACCCTACTCCGATTCCACCATATAGCGAAGCCAGCAACGGATTTGTTGTCGGAACTGCCCAGTCCTTCGTGACATAAACGAATAGCGGCAGCATAATACTTCCCAGTAAAGAACGCAAACCGTATTTTTTCCCTAACAGCAGGACCCCTGCTATAAATAACGGAATATTCATTCCCCACTGCGTATAGGCTGGTTCCAGGCCAAACAGGTCCTCACCCAAGATAGACAAGCCCGATACACCCCCGGATGCAATCCGGTTTGGAAGCAAGAACATGTTAAAGGTCAGCGCTGTAATGAAAGAGCCGAGTATAATCAGCAAAATGTCGGTCACGTTGCGTGCGGGTCCGCTGGCGGCAATCAGAGGCTTACGGCGTCTTCGGCGGGCAGCGGGGGGATTCAATTGAGACATCATTCGTGTTCTCCTTTAGTTAAAAATACCGTTACACAAAAATTCCTACAGTCCGCAGGCACATGGTCTGCAGACTGTAGGAAAACGTACAGGCTATTATTCTGCGTCCAGCTTAATTTGGCTGCGCAGGTAACCATCGATGAACGGATCGAGATCGCCATCCATGACAGCTCCTACGTTGCCAGTTTCCACGCTAGTACGATGATCCTTAACCATGCTGTATGGATGGAACACGTAGGAGCGAATTTGACTGCCCCATGCAATATCGGACTGTTCTCCGCGGATTTCGTCCAATTGCTGACGCTGCTCTTCGATCTTACGCTCGTAGAGCTTGGAACGGAGCATCGTCATTGCCTGCTCACGGTTCTTGATCTGGGAGCGCTCATTTTGACAAGTTACCACAATGCCGGAAGGAAGATGCGTAATTCGAACGGCTGAGTCGGTCGTATTAATATGCTGACCACCTGCACCGCTGGCCCGGTACGTATCAATTTTAAGATCCTCTGTCCGGATCTCAACGTCCACATCATCCGCAATTTCCGGTACGACATCGCAGGATACGAACGACGTATGCCGACGACCCGAGGAATCAAATGGAGAAATGCGAACGAGACGATGCACGCCTTTTTCTGCTTTGAGGTAGCCATAAGCATTATAGCCCTTGATCAGCAGCGTTACACTTTTGATCCCTGCTTCATCACCCGCAAGGTAATCCAGCGTTTCTACCTTAAAACCGCGTTTTTCTGCCCAGCGTGTATACATCCGTAGCAGCATTTGACCCCAGTCCTGCGACTCGGTTCCACCCGCCCCCGGATGCAACTCCAAAATGGCATTAAGCTTGTCATATGGCTGATTCAAAAGCAATTGGAGTTCAAACTCTTGAAGCTTGCTCAGCAAAGATCTGATACTATTTTCAATTTCTCCAGCCAGTGTTTCGTCGCCTTCCTCATCAGCTAGCTCAGCCATCATCCCCGCATCCTCATATTCCTGACGGAGCTGTTCATAGCTGTCTACAGAAGACTTAACCGCGTTCATTTCCGCGATCACGGCTTGAGCTTTATCGTTATCATCCCAAAAATCAGGCGCAGCCATCTTTTCCTCAAAGTTTGAGATCATTTCCTGTTTGAGATCTAAGTCAAAGAGACCCCCTAAGGTTTGTTAGTTTCTTGCCTATTTCTCTTAAATCATGTTTTACATTTGGATCAATCATGATGACATTCTCCTTTTAATATAGGGTTAGGGGAGTAAAAGCGTTGTGAGTTACGGCTGATGGGTAGGCGCTGCGCGAATGATTTGATCTTACGATCGCTGGCGCTTCTCCAGATTCAAATCCTCCGCTTCGCTGCCGACCGCCGTAGAGTCAAACGACTTTTAAATTATCGGCTCTGGTATATGAGCCGAGTCAAGAACTGAATTAACTGACAAACAAGCAGAGACCAGCTTGCTTGTCATAATTGTTTAAAAAGAATTGAGATCAAGCTAGCCATTCATCAATGTTCAAACTGATCCTCCAACAGAGACCTATAAGTTGAAAACATCAGTCTCACCCCTGTATGGCACAAAATGGCCGACGGTCAGTGGTTGAACTGCCGCCTGCCATTATATGCACTGCAGGGAATAGTGTATCTCAAGATCTCTCCCTTAATTTCAATCCGTTATTTTCTACGCGGACGCGAAGGAGCGGATTTCTTTTTAGGAGCCGCAGGTTCACCACTCGTCGAGATTTTGTCTTCGTCGATGACAGCCTGACGCTCTTGATTGGATTCGATTTGTGCTTTCATGATGTATGTGGCTACTTCCTCTTGGATGCTAGCAATCATAGCATGGAACATCTCGAAGCCTTCAAATTGATATTCGCGCAGCGGATCGGTACCGCCGTAAGCACGCAAGTGAATACCTTGACGCAATTGATCCATAGCATCAATATGGTCCATCCATTTGCTATCGACTGCACGCAATACGATAACCTTCTCGAACTCGCGTACCATATCTTCGCCAATCATTTCTTCACGGCTGTGGTATCTGTTGGTAACTTTCTCGAAGATCATATCCACGATCTCCTCTTTTTCCTTGCCCCACAGGTCATCACGCGTAAGTGTATTTTCCTCAAGCAGGTTGTTGTTCACATACTCTGCTACTTCTTCAAGCTCCCAGTTTTCAGGAATGTCATCGCCGCAATGAGCTTCCACTACGCGCTCAATGACAGGCTTGATCATATCGAACACAATTTCCTTGATGTTCTCTGATTCCAGCACCTCACGGCGTTGCTTGTAAATAATAGCACGCTGCTGGTTCATTACATCATCATACTGGAGAACAACTTTACGCTGATCAAAGTTGTTGCCTTCGACACGTTTTTGAGCTGATTCGATAGCACGTGTAATCATACGGCTCTCGATAGGTTGGTCTTCCTCGAAGCCCAAACGCTCCATCATACTCAGCACGTTGTCCGCACCAAAACGCTTCATTAACTCATCGCCCAGCGATAAGTAAAACTGTGTGGAGCCCGGATCACCCTGACGTCCTGCACGTCCGCGAAGCTGATTATCAATACGACGGGATTCATGACGTTCTGTACCGATGATGTGCAAACCACCGAGTTCTGATACGCCTTCGCCCAGTACGATGTCAGTACCGCGTCCAGCCATGTTGGTAGCGATGGTAACTGCGCCAGCTTCACCTGCACGGGAAATAATCTCAGCTTCCTCAGCATGATACTTGGCGTTAAGCACTTTGTGACGAACGCCTTTGCGTTTCAGCATTTCAGAAAGAAGCTCCGAGTTTTCAATAGAAACCGTACCTACCAATATCGGTTGGTTCTTTTTGTTGCGCTCCAGGATTTCATCCACCACTGCATGGAATTTGCCTTTTACGCTCTTGTATACAACGTCAGGCATATCTACACGCTGGTTAGGCCGATTCGTTGGAATTTGGAGTACTTCCAGACCATATATTTTTTTGAATTCTTCTTCTTCTGTTTTCGCTGTACCCGTCATCCCCGCCAATTTGCGGTACATACGGAAATAGTTTTGGAATGTAATCGTCGCTAGCGTCATGCTTTCATTTTGTACAATGATGTTTTCCTTCGCTTCAATGGCTTGATGCAGACCATCACTGTAACGGCGTCCAGCCATCAGACGACCTGTAAACTCATCGACAATCAGGACCTCACCGTCAGCTACGACATAGTCCACATCCAAACGCATAATAGCATTAGCCTTCAATGCCTGTACAATGTGGTGATTGATTGTAACACTTTCCTGATCGTACAAGTTTTCAAGACCAAAGAAATTCTCGGCCTTGGATACGCCGTTTTCGGTCAAAGCAACCGACTTCACCTTAATATCCAGCGTGTAATCTTCTTCAACACTCAGGCTCTTCACAAAACGGTCAGCCGCGAAATACAGCTCTGTCGATTTCTGAGCTTGTCCTGAAATAATCAATGGCGTACGGGCTTCATCGACGAGAATAGAATCGACTTCATCAATGATACAGAAGTACAACGGACGTTGTACCATCTGCTCTTTGTAAAGCACCATATTATCACGCAGATAATCGAACCCGAACTCGTTGTTTGTACCGTACGTGATGTCACAAGCATAGGCTGCCTGCTTGGCGGCATGATCCATATTGGCCAAATTCAGCCCTACGGACATTCCCAGGAAGTTATAAATCTGTCCCATTTCTCCGCTGTCACGTTGCGCCAAATAGTCATTGACCGTAACCACGTGCACGCCTTTGCCCAACAGAGCATTCAAATAAACCGGCAGTGTTCCTACCAGTGTTTTACCTTCACCGGTTTTCATCTCGGCAATTTTACCTTCATGCAGCGCAATACCGCCGAGCATCTGTACGTCATAATGACGTTTACCCAGCACCCGCTTTGACGCTTCGCGAACCGTTGCAAAAGCTTCCGGCAAAATTTCTTCAGCCGTAGTCCCTTGTTCGACCCGAGCTTTAAATTCTGCCGTCTTCGCTTGCAACTCCTCATCCGAGAGCTTTTCGAAATCCGGCTCTATCTTATTGATCAGTTCAACCGTCTTCATTAAACGCTTGACGTCACGTTCATTGGTATCTCCGAAGATTTTCTTAACAATTCCTAGCATGGTTTACCCCTTTCGCGCAAAACAATTAATAGAATCAATTTCACAATAAGAAAGGGTCCATGATGAAATTGATTCCCGATATGTTTGACAGGCCCGGCTGTACCAGCCCATCGTGCGATGTTCTTTGCATAAATTGTAACAGTTTGTAGGACATGCCGCAACACAAGCAGCCTCCAGATTTGCATCCGGTTAAAGATACCAAAACAATTGACGCACGAAATACACAACTTCGTTACGCTTATCCAAGTTGAAATTTCCTTACATTTACAAAAAAAACATATAAAAGAGCCCTATCCCGCCAGGTTCGCAAGGATAAGGCTCGTGTTGTTTTCATTTTCCTAATATCCATGAAGCATGCTTCAATCAAAATCGTTCTATTCATTTTAAAATGTGAAAAGTTCCTACTTCATAGGCTATTCCCGTTCGATCAGACCGTATTTACCATCATTGCGCTTGTAAACTACGTTAACTTCTTCGTTGTCAATATTGGAAAACACAAAGAAATTATGTCCAACCATGTTCATTTGAAGAATAGCTTCTTCCACATCCATAGGTTTCAATAAGAAACGCTTGGTGCGGACGACTTCCAGCTCATCCAGTTCTACATCCTCATCTTCAGCAACAGCCACGCCACCTGCCGGATCTTCCACAAAAAGAGTTTTCAAACTGCCTTCCTGACGGAATTTACGGTTTAGCTTGGTTTTGTGCTTGCGAATTTGCCGTTCAAGCTTGTCTACCACGGCATCAATGGATGAATACATGTCATCGCTCTCGTCTTCGGCACGGAGTACAAGCCCCGGCAAAGGAATGGTTACTTCTACAGTGTGCAAATCTCTGGTTGTGCTTAACGTTACACTTCCATCAGACGTCGGGGGTGCATCGAAATACTTTTCAAGTCTGCTGAATTTCTTATCAACGTAGTCCTTCAAAGCGTCGGTAACCTCGATCTGTTGACCTCGTACTGTTAAGTTCATAGGGCACGCCTCCTTTGCTCCTTCAGTATAGCACATATGTTAACGCCAAGTAAAAAAAGAGACCAACATTTCGAAGCTATTTTACAAAATTCTTCTTTTTTCGCTAAAACGCTTCCGATAACGTCATTCTTTGAAAACAGGTATGTTTAAAATTGACTTGCATACATATGTGAATAATGAGTGCATATATAAATATTGCCCCGCTGACGTCACGACAAACAACTATTTTGGGCTTCATGCTAAGCTATTTTATCGAAAAAGGGGGTGGCCTTTTCCCGCTGGATTAGGTACATGGGCTTGTGCGATATGCAAGGCCTGGTTATAACGCAGGCAATTTATACGAAAGGATTATTACACCCAGCCTAGCTGGCTCTTCCTATACGAAAATCCTAAGATAACGGATTTGGAAGAGATGGAAAGTAGGAAGCTAATCCATGGCTTTTATTCAGCGTTACGTAACGAACCAGACGGGGGCTGTCACCTTTATAGGGAATACACTTGGGCTGGCACGCTCTAATTCGGTAGGAGTGCCGGGAACAGCGACCAGCATTGGCGCGTTCATCACAACTAATACAGCCTCTCGCTTCGGTACGTATCCATTTGGCACGACTTCTACCTTTACCAGTAACTCATCGACAGCATTCCTTGTGCTCCCTGCGGGCAGTACGGTGCTGTATGCTGAGCTTATTTGGGGAGGAAGTTATGCCAACGGCAGTACCAATGTATTGTCCAGCACCAGCAACCCTGTCACATTTCAGACACCTGCTTTATCTACTACGGTCAGTCCTGAATCTGCAACATCGGTCAACGTCACTAGTCTCAGTACCTATGTGAGAACAGCGAATGTCACAAATCTGGTCATTCAAGGTGGCGCTGGTGCGTATACGGTCGGAAATGTGACGGGCACCATCACGGTTCCCGATTCCACCAACACCAACCATGCCGGCTGGACGCTGGCTGTGGTGTACAATAACCCGTCTCTGCCCTTCCGCAACCTGTCGCTACGTGTTGGTGGTGAAGGGGTCAGTACCGCTACAGGCTCGGTCAATGTAGTGGTGAGCGGCTTTGCCACACCTGTGCAGGGGACTTTGCGTGGTAGGGCGCTGATTAGCGCCCAAGAGGGTGACGTGGACATTACGGGTGACCGTGCGTTGTTTGGACCTACCACATCGAGTTTGACTGCGCTGTCTGGGCCTAATAATTTTTCGACTAATTTTTTCGCTTCCCAAATTAACGGAGACGACGGTACATTGGTCACGACGGGGACCTTCGGTACAACTAATGCCGTGAATGGAGCACCTGGAACGCAGGTCACGGGTGGACGGCAAGGTTGGGACATTACCAATGTCGATATTTCCTCCACGCTGCTCAATAGCCAAACCACAGGTGTCCTCCAGCTGACAACAAATGGTGACATTTACACTGTAAATGCCAATGCCATTCAAATTGATATCAATGCTCCACTGGTGACCCTGACCAAAACTGCCAGCTCTACAGGCTTGGTTATTGGCGATACTGTGACCTATACGGTTAACATTTCGAATACGGGGCTCGTCAGTGCTTCCAACACAGTACTTACCGATACCATACCAGCTGGGGCTACCTTCGTACCCGGCAGTGTTGTTGTCGCGGGCACAGCCCAGCCAACAGCCAATCCCGCTACAGGTATCACAGTGGGCAGTGTAGCTCCTGCTTCCACGGTGACCATTACATTCCGTGCAACCGTCACTTCATTGCCAGCAAACACCCAGCTGGGCAATCAAGCATCGGCATCCTTTTCCTTCCAAACCGTGCCTGGAGGACCTGTCATTTCTGGCAACGTTCCGTCCAACACTGCCAGTACACCAATCTACCAACCTGTTATTGGAATTGTTAAAAGTGCCAATACAACGGCTGCTACAGTTGGAGATACGATTACGTACACGTTTCAGATATCCAACACGGGCAGCATTGCTGCAAATCTCAGCTTTTCGGAGAGCATTCCCGCCGGATCATCCTTCATACCGGGCAGTGTGACCATTGGTGGTTCTTCCGTGCCTGCTGCCAATCCCGCTACTGGTTTTTCAGTAGGAACGATTAATACAGGTGCTACTGTACCCGTGACCTTCCAGGCCCTCGTCAACGCGGTTCCCGCCTCTGGTAATTTGACCGATCAGGCGGCTTACACGTATACCTTCACACCGCCTGACGGACGTATATTGAACGGAAGCGGGACGTCCAACACGCTCACCATTCCCGTATCCTCACCAAATGTGACCGTGACAAAAGCCTCTTCCCTGGCGGCAGCCGCAGTCGGAGAGACTGTTCAATTTACCATAACCGCCACAAACAACGGAATCGCCAATGTGACCAATGTAGTCGTTACCGATCCGCTGCCAAGCGGAGTTGCCTTTGTACCTGGTAGCGTCACCGTGAACGGAACTGCTTCTGCGACTGCTACACCTGTGAACGGTATTCCGATCGGCACTTTAGCTCCAGGCGCATCGGTTACGGTTGTATTTCGGGCAGCCATTAATTCTCTACCTTCTCCTGCACAAATCAACAATCGTGCAACTGTCAGCTTCACTTCCGGGGCCTTTACCGGATCATCTTTGTCCAATCTTGTAACCATACCTGTCGTTATTGCAGCGCCGACGATTACCAAAAGCGCCAGCTCCAACCGTGCCAGCGTTGGCGGGACGATTACTTATTCATTTCTCATCGCTAATACCGGAACAGCCGTATTAAACACGACCTTGACGGAAACTGTACCGACAGGCTCCACCTTTATTCCCGGAAGCGTCATTGTTGGCGGGTCCTCAGTGCCAGGCGCCAATCCTAATACGGGAATTTCAGTAGGCACCGTAAACCCTGGTGCACAAATTACAGTCTCATTCCGGACGACAGTGGATTCGCTACCACCCGGGGGTGGATTAAACGATCAGGGCCTGCTCCAATATTCATATCAGTTGCAAGACGGAAGAACCCTGTCGGGCTCGCTTCTCTCCAATATTGTTTCCGTATCGATTTCTCTTCCCAACGTAGCAGTAACCAAGTCTGCGGGATTCACATCCGTTAGTGTTGGCGAAACGCTGACCTACAGCGTGAACGCCGTTAATAACGGAATTGACCCCATCACAAACACCGTGATTACCGATCCACTCCCCGGCAGCGTGTCATTTGTGCCCGGAAGCGTAACCGTCGGTGGTTCACCTGTGAGCACAGCCGACCCAAGAAGTGGCATTCCAGTCGGCACCATTGGCGCAGGCGCATCCGTGCAGGTGTCCTATGCCGTGCTAGTCAATGCCGTTCCATCCGTGCAGCCGCTGCAAAACACAGCCAGTGTCAGCTTCACCAGTGGTGCTTTTACCGGAACATCCCAGACAAATACCGTCTCTGTGCCGGTTTATCAGCCTCGTATCAGTGTGGTCAAATCTGCAAATACAACAGCAGCTACGATAGGCGACACGATTCTGTACACATTGTTAGTCACGAACAGCGGCAACTATAATGCTTCTGTAACGCTGACAGATGCTATTCCTGCCGGGTCCACATTTATGGAGAACAGCGTGGTAATCAATGGCGTTAGTCAGCCCGGAGCCAGTCCAGCAGCAGGTATTTTCATCGGAACCGTGTCGCCGCAAAGCCCTATCACACTGACATTCCAAACTGTAGTGGCTACCCTTCCAACACCATCCCAACTGACAGACCAGGCCACCGCCGCCATTTCCTTTACCTTGCCCGATGGGCGAGTGCGAACAGATAGCACATCGTCCAACGTGTTATCCATTCCCGTGTCTGCGCCGAATGTGTCCATTTTGAAGACTGCAGACCGTTTCACCGCCATTCCGGGTGATTCGGTGTTATACACCCTGACCGTACTCAACAACGGAATCCAGACCGTGGGCAATGTGGTCGTTTCCGATCCTATCCCGGCCGGCTCTCAATTCACTGCCGGTAGCGTAACGCTGAATGGCTCCACAATAGCCAGTGGAGATCCGTCTTTAGGTATCGTAATTGGGAGCATTGCCGCTGGAGGGGGAGCTACAATCACTTTCAGGGTAACGGTATCCTCTCCATTACCAAGTCCGCCGCAGCTCACCAATCAATCGCGTGCCAGCTACACCAGCGGTGCTTTTTCAGGCGTATCAGTATCTAACCCAGTGACAGTGGCTTTGAACGCTCCGGTATTAAGCGTAAGCAAAACCGCAGAACCTATATCAGCCACAGTCGGGAACATCGTAACGTACTCTGTGGCAGTAACCAACAGCGGTAATATTGCAGCTGCTGCCACATTGACAGACAATATCCCCGCAGGCTCAGCACTGGTACCGAACAGTGTGGTCGTCAACGGTGTTCCTGTTCCCGGTGCCAGTCCCGAAGCAGGTCTGTCTATTGGCTCCATTGCACCTGGAGCCGTGACTCAAACAACTTTTCAGGTGGTGATTACTTCCGTGCCTTTACCTCCCCAACTCACCGACCAGGCGAATATCAGCTTTTCCTTTCAACCGCCGGATGGCCGGATTGTTAACGGCAATGTTTCGTCCAATATTGTCACAATTCCTGTATCGTCACCCAATGTACAGGTAAGCAAAAGCGCCTCGGTAGCTGATGCCGTTCCTGGGGATACGATAACCTATACCATTACAGCTACCAATAGCGGAGTCCAAACCGTGACGGATGTTCGGGTAAACGATACGATCCCGTCGGGCTCCACTTTTATTCCTGGCTCGGTTATTGTAAATGGAACGACATTGCCGTCAGCCAGCCCCTTAACGGGGATTCCAATCGGTTCCATCGCTGCTGGTGCGTCAACAACCGTCACCTTTTCCGTATCTGTCAACAGCCTGCCTGACCCACCTCAGCTGAGTGATCAGGCTACAGTTTCTTTTACCAGCGGTACACTGAATTTCACATCACTCTCCAACACTGTTGTCATCCCTGTTTACCAGCCTATTGTCAGTCTTGTTAAAACTGCAAATACGAGTCAAGCAACGGTAGGCGACACCGTAGTCTATACACTCACTGCTCAAAATACAGGTAATCTAGCAGCGACCGCCACATTCACCGATGCTATTCCATCTGGTTCCTCCTTTATACCGAATAGCGTCACCGTGAACGGTCTGCCTGTTGCTGGAGCCAATCCCCAATCAGGGGTATTGGTCGGAAACATTGCAGCGGGGGCTTCTGTCGCCCTTACCTTTCAAGTGGTCATTAACGCTGTCCCTGCTGGCCTGGGTCTGTTAAATCAAGGTTCGGCCACATTCACCTTCCAGCCACCTGACGGTCGCACATTAAATGGAAGCGCACAATCGAATCCGGTGTTCATTCCCGTATCCAATCCGAATGTCACCGTGACCAAAACGGTCAATCAGACCTCTGTAGCCTTCGGCGATACCATTACGTATACCATTAACGCAGTAAATAGCGGTATTACACCCGTAACGGGAACTGTCTTTATCGACCCGATTGCTGATGGCACTACTTTTATACCTAACTCCGTACAAGTCAATGGTGTCACTATACCGGGAGCCAACATCGCCACAGGCGTATCCGTAGGCACTATCCCTACTGCCAGCTCAGTAACGGTCACCTTCCAGGCAACGGTAACATCCTTGCCAGCGTCAGGTTTGTCAACGGATCAGGCAACGGTCTCCTTTAATTCCGGGGCTTTCGCAGGTCAATCCGCCTCGAATCAGGTCAGCCTGCCTGTATTTCAGCCAATCTTGAATGTGACCAATACCCTCAGTGCAGATCGTGCAACCGTAGGGAATACACTTGGCTTTTTCATCACTGTAACCAATACCGGCAACGCGCCCGCAGAAACGGTCGTGCTTGATCTGTTGTCCAGCTCGCTTAGTCTGAATCAAAATAGCGTACTGGTCAACGGTTCGCCCATTCCCGGAGCAGACCCGATTACAGGCATTAATATCGGTTCGGTCGCCCCAGGTGCGACGGTAACCGTCTCGTTTAGCGCCGTGGTCATATCAGTACCACCTGGCTCCATACTAACCAACCAGGCCACTGTGAGCTACACGTTCCAATTGCCCGATGGACGAACGCTGAGCGGAAGCGGAGCGGCCCTGCCTGTATCCATTCCGATCTCGTCACCGAATGTAACAGTCACGAAGGCAGCTGATGTGGCTGTCGCTGTCGTGGGTGATTCTGTCCCCTATGTCATAACTGCGTTCAATAACGGACTCGATCCTGTTACTAGCGTAATCGTCACGGATACCATTCCTTTTGGAACCGCCTTTGTCCCGGGCAGCGTTACAATTAATGGTACGCCTGTTGTTACAGCCAACCCACAAAACGGTATTCCTGTCGGAACGCTTGGAGCTGGTGGCGGAGCTACCATTCGCTTTTTGCTTAACGTACAATCTCTGCCGTCGCCAGCGTCCATTACCAATGAGGCGACCGTAAGCTTTACTTCAGGTGCATTTAATGGATTTTCGGTATCCAATCCCGTTACCATCCCTGTGTATCAACCGATCGTCACTGTAACTAAAAGCGCGGGAACGGGAAGAGCTACGGTTGGAGATACGGTAACCTATACATTCTCCGTTACAAACTCTGGAAACATCGGTGCAGATACCGTCCTTAGTGATCCCATCCCGGCAGGGGCTGCCTTTATCCCTAATAGTGTAGTGATCAATGGCACCGCCGCACCTGGCTCAGATCCAAGTGTTGGGATTCCATTAGGTATCATAGGTGCAGCTACGACTGTCACTCTGACCTTTCAGGCAGTCATTACCTCACTGCCCGCATCAGGTACATTGGTCAATCAGGCGACCGCAGCTTACAGCTATCAACCTCCAGATGGTCGTGTCCTGACTGGAAGTGCAGTATCTCCGTCCGTGACCGTCTCGGTCTCTTCGCCAGATGTGGACGTTATCAAAACAGCATCCGCTACAGATGCCGTAGTCGGAGATACCATTACGTATACTGTGATTGCTACGAATAACGGAATCAGTCAAGTCGTCAATGCCGTTGTATCTGATCAGCTGCCGCCCGGCACCAGCTTTGTTCCGGGTAGCGTAACCGTAAATGGAACTTCTGTACCTGCTGCGTCACCAAGCTCCGGTATCCCTGTAGGCACCATTGCAGTAGGTGGTTCGGCAGCAGTTACATTCCAGGTCTCCGTCGTTAGTCTGCCGCAGCCGCCGCAAATAACCAATCAAGCGACCGTTAGCTTTACTTCAGGCGCGTTGACCACGTCTTCGCAATCCGATCCGGTTACCTTGCCTGTTTATCAGCCGATCATCGGCCTGACCAAAACCGTCAATACCGTCAACACACAGATCGGATCAACATTGGTCTATACCCTGACGCTAACTAATACCGGAAATATTGCCGTTATACCTGTGCTGTCAGATAACATCCCCGCAGGTTCTGAACTACTGCCTAACAGCGTAGTCGTTAACGGCATCCTTGTCCCGGGAGCTTCGCCAGTTACAGGCATAACGCTCGGATCACTGGCCCCTTCAGGCAGTATTACAGTGAGTTTCCAAACCATCGTCTCGTCTCTGCCAACTCCGCCTATATTGACCGACCAAGGGCAAGCGGACTTTACCTACTCACCACCTGACGGTAGAGTACTGAGCGGTTCTGTCACATCGAATACAGTCAACGTTGCTGTGTCTGCACCTAATATTCAGGTAATTAAAACATCCAGCCTGGCAGCCGCTGTAGTCGGAGATACGATCAGATATACACTGAGCATCACGAATAGTGGCGTGGATTCAGTCACAGATACTGTTGTAACCGATACAATTCCTGCAGGTACCTCCTTCGTTCCGGGCAGTGTCCTAATCGACGGAGTAGCCTTCCCTAATGCCTCTCCGGTTGCTGGAATTGCCATCGGAAACGTCGCACCTGGAAATACATTCGTCGTCAGTTTCCAGACAACTGTCCAGTCTTTGCCGCAGCCACCACTGCTCTCAGATATTGCAGCCGTCACGTTTACTAGCGGAACGTTCACTGGCACTGCCTTTTCCGATCCACTCATCGTACCTGTGTTCCAACCGTTAATTGCAATTACTAAAGCATCCAGCACTCTTAACGCCTCCGTCGGCGATACACTGACCTACACGATTACAGCCGTGAATAGCGGCAATATTGCAGCAGCGCTTACCATCAGTGATAACATCCCGGCCGGATCGACTTTCCTTGCCAACAGTGTCAGCATTGCTGGCAGTCCGCAACCTGGATTGTCCATCGAAACTGGCGTTCCAGTTGGATCCGTGTTGCCAGGCGGAACGGTATCCGTAACGTTCCAAACCATTATCAATACACTGCCTAATCCACAGGTACTGGTCGATCAGGCATCAGGCTCATTCACTTTCCAACCACCAGATGGCAGAACTGTATCCGGATCTGCGGTATCCAATTCAGTTAGTATCTCTGTATCCTCACCAGACGTTAGCATTGTCAAAGGAACGGCGGCTACCGACGCCATTATTGGCGATATCATCACCTACACACTGGCTGTCTCCAACAATGGGATCAGTACAGCCAATAATATAGTGGTTTCAGATATGATTGCGGCGGGAAGCTCCTTTGTAAATGGCAGTGTTACCATAAACGGAACTTCCTTCCCTGATGGAAATCCTGGATTTGGTATTGCCATCGGTACGCTCGCTCCAGGAGCTGTTACTACTGTTACGTTCCAGGTTCGAGTCGATTTCTTGCCCACACCGGCACAATTAAACAATCAGGCATCCGTTAGCTTTACCAGCGGGGCATTTACTGGTAGCTCAACATCTAATGTAATAACCATTCCGGTCTTCCAGCCGATCCTGACAGCAGTCAAAACAAGCAATACCAATAATGCCACAGTCGGAGACATCATCACTTACACGATTGTCGTATCCAACACGGGTAACATTGCAGCCTCAACTACTGTAAGTGACAATATTCCGGACGGCTCTGTATTCCTTCCGAACACAGTCTCGATTAACGGCATTGCAGCTCCCGGTGCAAGCCCAGTTTCCGGCATCCCGACTCCAGCCATACCACCAGGACAATCGGCAACCGTCACTTTCCAAGTGCTGGTATCTTCCATCCCTGCAACCGTATTACTGGTCGATCAGGCTGAGGTAGACTATCGCTTTAATGCACCAGATGGGCGAGAGGCAGGCGGTTTCCATTTATCCAACATTGTTGAGGTTGCCGTGTCACCGCTAGACATCACATTAAGTAAAAGCGTAAGCTCACCTTTCGCCACTACTGGCGATACCTTGACGTATGAACTCGTGATCCTCAACGAGGATACGAATACCGTGCAAGATGCCCGTTTGCTGGATACTTTGCCAGAGGACATCGAGTTTATTACAGGTTCAGTTCAGATTAATGGATCTACGGTGGCAGAAAGCGATCCCGGCACCGGCATACCTTTGCCACCGTTAGAAGCGAATACCAAGACTGTCATATCCTTTGATGTCCGTATCACAGCAACAGAACAGCCAGGACCGCGTACGAATCAGGCGCGCTTGTTACTCACGAATAGTGAAGAAGCGAGTGCCGTTTTGTCCAATGCTGTCACCATTGCCGTACTCCAGCCTGTGGTGAAGCTGACGAAAATAGCCAGCACGGAGAGCGTGCAGCCAGGCCAAAGCATCACCTATTCCATCATTGCAGAAAATACTGGAAATATCGGTGCCTTTGGCTTGTTGACGGACTCATTACCATCGGAGCTTTCTTTTGTTGCTGGCTCTGTTTCGGTTAATGGAACCCCTCATTATGGGGTCAGTCCAGGGCAAGGCATTGCCCTAGGTACCATCGCACCAGGAGAAAAAACGACTTCCGCCTTCTCCGCGCTTGTCGTTCGTGCCTCCGAGTCAGACACACTGGTGAATCAAGCTTCGCTGGCTTACTCCTACCAGCTGCCGGACGGACGAAGCATGAATTTGGTAACTGCTTCACCTTCTGTCTCAGTTAAAGTGGCCCCTACTGGTAAAGGAGCCTTGTCAGCTGTGCTACGCACAACAGTATCTACTGTCGCATTAAGCGATTCTGTGCCTTATCAGCTGACTCTTGTTAACGATGGAGGCTCAGTCATTACCGATGTAGTGTTAGCCGATTACGTACCGATTGGAACCATCATAAACCCGGACAGCTTGAAAATTAACGGTTCTCCACCTGCTTCTAGCAAGCCGGGTGAACCATTATTTATCGGCAGCTTACAGGCGGGACAGACAATGGATGTATCCTACAGCGTGAACGTTCAGTCTCTGCCTCTCGGAGGACGTCTAAACAATAGCGTACGGCTCCATTATGCTGGCAATGAGGGTGCGAGCGAGGTTACCAGCAACACCGTGACTATAACTGTTTTTGATCCACAGCTTGCCGCAAGTATCTCTACGGAAAATACGGAGGCCATCGCAGGAGAAAGCCTTACTTATACGGTACTGCTCAACAACTTTGGCAACGTAACATCCGAAGTTACACTGCAAAATTTCATTCCTGCCGGGACTCTATTGATTCCTGACAGCATACAGTTGAACGGTCAATCACTGTTGGGAACCGATCCTGCTGTCGGTGTTAGTCTGGGGTCTGTGGAACCTGGACAGTCATTGACACTGACTTATCAAGTGACCGTATCGGAGACGCCTCCATCTGGCTACATCGTAAATCAAGCTGCCTTTGCCTACTCGTTTACGTTACCTGGAGGAAGAGTCGTATCAGGGACATTGACTACGAATACCGTTACCATCCCAGTTGTATTCCCACTGCTCGAATTAGTTAAAAAAGTGAATACCACGGATGCCTCTGTAGGAGACATACTCACCTTCACCATTCAGATTACAAACAAAGGAGGAATTCCAGCACAGTATCCGCTGTTCACAGACCCGTTGCCGCATGGACTCATTTATGTACCCAACAGCCTAACTATCCAAGAAAAAGCACAGCCAGGCGCTAATCCCGCCGCAGGTATCACGCTTCCGGATATTGCACCAGGGGAGACGCTCACCCTTACGCTCCAGGCACAAATTCGTGAAGCACCAACAGAGGGAACATTCAGCAACCAAGCCACCATCGAATATACCTCACGTCGTAGTGGAGGAGAGACCATCCAGGAAACAACCCAAACCAACACCGTCGGCGTGACCGTTATTGCAGCCATCCCTAAACTTACACTTAGCTCCAGCGCTTTGCGTGTCGGGCAAGAAGATACCCTGTCCTTCACCGTCCATGTGGAAAACATCGGCAATACTCCGCTGGAAGAACTCTTGCTCACTGCACCATTTGCAGCCGAAGATTTCATTTTGTTGCGAACTGTCACCGTGAATTCTGTGCCGCTTCCGCATCCTAACCTGCTCCAAGGTATTCCGTTAGGTCGGCTTGACCCAGACCACAAAGCCGTTATCGTCTTTTCTTTCGACATCGAATCTGCGCTCCGCGCGTATCTGATCGCCCAGGTCATCCTGCGCTATCAATTCCGCTATCCAGACGGAAGCGTAGAGAAACAATCTGCCTCCTCCAATACCATTTTTGTGGAGATGGCTGACTTTGATGGTTCTCTAGAGTAAATGTTCTATTGTGTCGAGCTCCTTACCACTGGGTAAGGGGCTTTTTTATGTAATTAGAAAACATAAAAAAGCCCTGGAATATTTTCCAGGGCAGTTGCTAGCGCGTTATCCATTGCTAACCATCTTACCAATTATGTAGGTCGGCTATGCCGGGGATGATTATAATTTGGTTACGTTAGCGGCTTGTGGTCCACGTGCGCCTTCGACAATGTCGAACTCCACGTCTTGTCCTTCTTCAAGTGTTTTGAAGCCTTCTGTTTGAATTGCGGAAAAATGTACAAATACGTCGCCGCCGTCAGACGTTTCAATGAAACCATAACCTTTTTCTGCGTTAAACCATTTTACTTTACCTTGCATGCACTAACATTCCCTTCGTCATCAAATGAAGTGAAGCTCTCGCCCACATTTCCGACTATACCACCCAAAGTTATCCATTGTCAATTGGAATTGATAATGTTTTCATTCATTTTTTTACCACAAATTATGGTTAGGTATTAACTTAGTCAAGGTAGTTTATATAAAAATAAAGGAGCTTCTCAGCTCCTTTACCCTTTACAAATTAATTTGAATCAAAAATTAAAATAAATTTTCCCTATAAATCAACTAAAGTAAAGGTCTCACTTTGTTACATTTTCTTCAGCAACCTATCTTGTGTATCTAGTCCATACCTTACGAACCGCCTGAATTACATCCTGTACATCCTGATCTGTCATCTTAGGAAAGAGAGGGAGTGTTAACGCTGTATGATAGTACTCCTCTGCGTTCGGGCACAACCCTTCCTCGTATCCGAGGTGTTGGTAATAAGGTTGCAGATAAACAGGAATATAATGCACATTTACACCAATATTCTCAGACCGTAGGGCCTCAAATATCATTTTCCGGTTTGCATTAAAATGCTCCGGTTGCCAACGAATCACGTATAAATGCCAGCTGGAGTATGCCCCAGCAAGCTGCTCAGGAAGGACAATCCCTGTCAACTCACTCAATGCTTCATTGTACAACCGAGCGATCGTGCGACGCTTCTCTACAAATGCATCCAGTTTGTCCATCTGGGAATGACCCAATGCAGCCTGGATATCTGTCATACGGTAGTTATACCCCAGTTCCTGCATTTCGTAATACCAAGGGCCGTCGTTTTTTGTCAACTCCTGTGGATCGCGTGTCATACCATGACTACGGAACAGTAACAACTTTCGATAAAATTCCTCAGAATTCGTCACAATGATGCCACCCTCGCCTGTCGTAATATGCTTGACCGGATGGAAACTGAACATAGTCATATCTGCCCATGAACCGACTTTGCTCCCTTGGTAATCTGCACCCAAAGAATGAGCCGCATCCTCAATGAATACCAGCCCATGATCTCGGCACAGCATCGATATCTTGTCGAGTTCAGCTGGCTGACCCGTAAAATCGACAGCAATGACCGCCCGAGTATGCTTGGTAATCCGCTCTGCAATCCGGTCCGCATCAATGTTGTAGGTATGCATATCAATGTCAGCAAACACCGGTGTTCCTCCTTGGTATAACACGCAGTTACTACTAGCGAGGAACGTAAGCGGCGTCGTGATGACCTCATCACCTTTTCCGATTCCTGCGGCAAAGCATGCCCCATGCAGTGCAGCAGTTCCGTTGGTGAACGCCACTGCATACTTGGCTCCTACATACTCAGCAACCTTGCTCTCAAACTGCTGAATCACAGGCCCCTGTGTAACAAACCCGCTACGGAGTACATCCACTACAGCTTGAATATCTTCATCGTCAATCCATTGCTGTCCATAGGGCAGCAGCGTATCACGCACAGGTCCAGATATTACATCATTGGACATCCTGTTAACCCCCTCTATACTTGAAGCAAACTAGATCATGCCGCTCTCACGAATCCATACCGTCGTACGCCGGATACCTTCTTCCAAACTAATACGCGGTTCCCAACCAAGTAACTCCTTCGCCTTCGTCGAGTTACACAGAAGCTTTTGAATTTCACTTTGCGGATGGATATGCTCCACATGCTTGATACGCGACGAGTCCCCACTAATAAGCAACGCTAGATCATTCACAGAAATATCTTGCCCCAATCCCGCATTGACAATCTGACCGTTGACACGATCGCTAAAGCCTGTCTCTACAACGAAGCGAGCGCAATCCTCAACATACAGAAGATCACGGGTTTGTGTGCCTTCTCCATAGATATTAAGATTTTTACCTTCCAAGTGGTTTTTAATAAAAATCGCAACTACGCCCCCTTCACCGCCTGTCTTTTGAAAAGGGCCGTACGTATTAAATGGACGAATAACCACGGTCGGTAAACCATAAGCGAAATAATAGGACAGTACCATATTCTCAGCAGCTACCTTTGCTCCTGCATAAGGAGAAGCAGGTTTGGTAGGATGTAGCTCATTAATACCTTGATCGTCGCTACAGCGGTCATATACCATACATGTACTCATAAAAACTACCTTGGTGTGGTGCTTGCGGCACTGCTCCAAGATTGCGAAAGTTCCTACCGTATCATTATTAAAAGTAGTGCGTGGATCATCAATAGAATCCTGTACATTTATAGAAGCTCCCAAATGGTAGCAAATTTCAAACGAATGCTCTTCAAACAACTGTTCCAACAGCGCTTCATCCAAAATACTCCCTTTGATGAATGCCTTGAAGTTGCTATGTTCGACCAATTCCGACAAATTTTCTTCACGACCATTCGACAAATCGTCGACAATCCAAACCTGATGCCCATCCTCCAGCAGGCGCTTGGCAACCCAACGCCCAATGAATCCTGCACCACCAGTAAGTAGAATATTCATATTTTATCCTCCTTTATTTTTTGAATTCATAAGATATCCCAACTGATAGGCGTCCCTTTTAATACATTCTTACGAACTGGTTTTCCCAATAACTGATCTATATATTTAGGCGGGAGACCATAACCTGGACGTATTGCCCTCACATTTTTATCTGTGAGAATATCTCCCGCCTGCAAGTCTTCAGAGATATATAATGATCTTCGGAATTGAAGAGAAGCTTTTTCTGCATCCGTTGCTCCATACGAGATCCCCCCGAGAGATTGCCAAGCTCTTTCAGTTTCCATAACTAGTGACTTCATTTCATCTGGTTCCAACGAGAACGTTGAATCTACTCCTCCATCAGCTCTAGACAAAGTAAAATGCTTTTCTATTACAGTAGCACCTAACGCAACACTAGTAACAGCAACTCCCACTCCCATAGTGTGATCAGACAATCCTACTTGGGTATTAAATAAATCCTTTAAATGAGGAATTGTACGTATATTCGTATTTTCAGGTGATGCGGGATAAGTACTAGTGCATTTTAACAATACAATTTGATTATTCCCTGTTTCTCTCACTGCTTGAACAGCTTCTTCTAATTCTGCTATAGTAGCCATTCCAGTAGAGATGATCACAGGTTTTCCCGTAGAGGCTACCTTTTTAATTAATGGAATATCCGTATTTTCAAATGAAGCTATTTTATAAGCCGGAACATTAAGTGATTCTAAAAAATCTACCGCTGTAGCATCAAAGGGAGTACTAAACCCTATAATCCCCAACTCATTACATCTCTTAAAAATAGGTTCATGCCATTCCCATGGAGTGTATGCTTCCTGATACAAATTATATAGGCTCTTGCCTTCCCACAGACTATCCTCATCCTTAATAAAAAATTCTCCTGAATTTATATTAAGAGTCATAGTTTCAGCAGTATAGGTTTGAATTTTTAGAGCATCTACCCCCGCAGCTGCCGCTGCTTCCACAATACGCAAGGCACGCTCCAATGATTGATTATGATTTCCTGACATTTCTGCAATGATGAAGGGACGAGTATTGGTGCTTATTTCCCTGTTCAATATGTTAAATTCAGTCAAGACATTCCCCCCTAAGCTCTTTACACATTATTATTTCTTCCTTATCTTTTGAAACGACAGCATAACCCCTCTTACTAAACAATTTAATTGAAGCAATATTGCTTGGCTTTATCAGAGCAGTCAGAATCCTTACTTTATTATTCCAAGAGGTTGTATAACTTTCAATTTCGCATAGTATTTTATTAGCATATCCTTTTTGTCTAAGACTTGGATCAATATTTATGCTAATTACCACTTCATTGTCACTCTTTAAGTCTAACCTAATTACGCCTATTAAGGCTTCATTTTCATAAGCAATGAGAATTTTCCTTGTTTTGGTGTCTAATGACTTTTCAAACCAATGTCTATGCTCTTCATAGGGAATCTCGTCCGTGACAAATGAATTTTTTCTAGTGTCTAAATCATTTCTTAGATTAAAAATGATGATCGAATCATTTAAGGTCGCGCTTCGAAGTTCCATATGATCCCCACTTATTTAAATAGTATCCTCCAAGTTTTTAATTACTTTCTCTACTCCTCTGCCGTCAACAATATTAAACGCTGTTAAGCTATTGTTCTTTAAGTCACCTTCATAATCCTTTAAATTGTTCACAATATGACCATCACTAACATCGGAGTGGAAACCCAAGAATCTGTCTATCCCTAACTTTTCTCCCATAATAGCATTATGAATCTGATTTTCAGCAACCGCTATAACCAAACCCGGAAGGCCCATACAATATCGTTCCCAAGTCAAGGTCCCCCCAGAGCAAATGGCTAAATCAGCTTTATTCATAATAGCTGCAACAGAATTGGATTGAATATGCAGACTCAACCTTTTTTTTGAATCAACAATCTTTCTCAATTCATTGAGATGAGCATATGATTGACCGACTAGTATATCAAAATTCAGATTGCTATCCAGTAACCCTTCTTTATCTAACGCATAAAGAGACTTCAGCGTCTCATTAGTAGGATCAGTCCCTCCAAAAGTGACCAATACCCGTCGAATGGTGCCGCTTCTTGTTTTAACTTTCTGACGTTCCAGATGGAATTCATCTCTTAACAAAGCATAACTTGGTCCTATCAATTGTTTTGCATTATTCGTTAGTTCATTATATCTTGAATCAGAAATTTCATATAAATTTTGGTCTAAAAGGATGTTGCAAATGTGCGCTCGATTAGCTAAATCATCAATTACTAAAAGTTTCTTAGCAATCCGAGACATCTCTTTTTCCCATATATCACTGATTTGATAATGATCAATAATCAACCAATCAAAACCATTCTGAAAAGCATTATTGACTTTTGAGCTTACATACACAGCATCCTCAATTGATCCTACCGGATATTTGCTGTTTAAATAGAACGGAATGCAACCAATCTGTTTAATTTTCTCAACTAAGTGATCAGGCATTTGTTGAAAGACAACAACCACTTCTCTTCCTGAGATTATCAGTGATTTTGCTAAGGCTAAACAACGCATCACATGTCCTGTACCGATTGCAACAGAGGCATCCGCTCTAATCAAAAATTTCATTCTTCCCCCTTGAGCTTCTTCTGCTCCACATGCGAGTTAATAAGGGCAATTTCTGGGCGAGTCTCCATTAGTTCCACAATATCCTGCCAATCAAAGCTGTCCCTATCCCTAAAATAGGTATATATCTGCTGAATTAGCTCCCAATCTTCAGTTGTGTCCAAAGTCCAGCGATAATTAGAGTAATCTTTCGCACAAGTAACACTTAGCATAGAAAATCGATCTGGATTTTGGTAAATATAGGGTGTCACATGTTCTCTTTGCTCCACACTCTTCGCTTCCATATGTGCTTTTTCTAGAGAAGCGAAAGAAAACACCTCTGCGTCCAATCCTCTTGGGTAAGAACGCTCAATCGTATTACTGACATAATCATAAGAACCAGTAATATAGTTTGCGATTAGCTCATCAATAATCACAGAATCTATCACAGGACAATCTGAAGTAATGCGAATGATCACATCCGCATTATGTGTGACAGCCGCTTCATAGTAGCGTTTTAGCACATCACTTTCACTACCACGATATACTTCAACCTCTGCTTTATGAGCCAGATTTACTATTGTTTCATCTGCCGTTAAATCAGTAGTTGCCACTACAATTTTATTAATTTGTTTTACTTTCTTTATTCTTTCTACAACCCGCTCAAGTACTGTTACACCCAGTAAATTCAAATCAACTTTTCCTGGAAGGCGAGTAGATCCCATTCTTGCTTGAATGATCGCTACAATATTCATAAGTCCCCATACTTTCTGTTGTATTCTTATATAAGACTTTCATCATATAACCAATCAACAACAACCGCTTTATTAATGGGATTCATCTCTAACTCAGTAATCTCTTTGTTTATAGATTGATTTTTCCCTTGAAAAGCAGGTGGAATGATAAACATATTTTCCGATTCTAACGCAACTAACTGTTCATCGATGGTCATTAATTCCTCATAACGTTTTTCTCCAGGACGGAGACCGATATATTTAATAGCTACTTTATCATTTAGCTTGTATTTCTCCGACACCGTCTCTATAAGCGCTTCCGCCAGATCCGCAATTCGCACAACTGGCATCTTCAGGACAAATACCTCACCACCCTGGGCTGCCTCATTAGCCTGCAGGATTAACTCAATCGCTTGCGAAGGAGTCATCATATATCTCAACATCTCAGGATCGGTAATGGTAATTACACCATTTTCTAAAATTTGTTTTTTAAATAACGGGATAACGGAACCGCGAGAACCCATCACGTTTCCGAACCGAACCGAAGAAAACACAGTAGACTTGGAACCCTTTTGATATTCAGAAGCCGAAATCAGGCGCTCCGCGGTTAATTTAGTCGCGCCATAAGTGTTGGTCGGAGAAATGGCCTTATCTGTACTTGTGAAAAGAACCTTTTTCACTCCATTCTCTAGTGCAGCCTGAATGACATTTTGTGTACCTATTACATTGGTTTGTACAGCCTCAAACGGATTATATTCACACGAAGGAACGTGCTTCATTGCGGCTAAATGGAAAACATAATCAATATCCTCCATTGCCCTCATTAATCTTTGCTGATCCCTCACATCACCAATCAGATAACGCAATTGATTAGAATGAGCCTGAAAATCGATATTCATTTCATACTGCTTATGCTCATCACGGCTGAAAATACGAATTACACTCGGCTCGTCTTTCAAAAGTCTCTGTACCAGTTGGCGCCCTATTGTCCCCGTTCCACCTGTGATTAATATCTTCTTCCCTTTGTAGGTTTCCTTCTGCATGTTGAACACGTCCCTTGTCCTTTAACTCTTTATATCATCTATTCTACGAATCGATTCTACAAACAACTCTTCAAGCATCGGAATTTTACTCACTACCTCATTCGCTAGCTTTCCTAAATGTTCATATATCATATCAGCTTTGCGAGAAAGATTTTGCTCTATAGCGATTAGAGGTTGCTGCTGGTCAAATAAGCCAATCTCCAGCGGAAGCACGGTTTCTATAATAGGAACAAACCAATCTCTACTTACAATACTGGTCCAGCGTTGTTCAATCTCAACAATCGCATTATGACATTTCAGCGGCTTCATTCGGCTCCATTCTCTAATATTCCCAATCGTTTTCAACATGACTTTCAATTCATCCCGGAATTGAGAAAAATCATTGAGCGTATGCTGTATTTTCCCTTTAACCTCTTCGATACGATTGTCATTTATAATAAAGGGTTGATTACGTTGAATATTGGCTATTGCATCGCACTCAACATGTTCATCGGCAATCATATCATATACTTCCTCAATCGGCTTCCATATAGTTCCCTCTAGCGCTGCCCCATTACGAGTCGTATTAATGAATTCAATATTGGATAAGACTACAAACAAATTCTCTAGTGCGTCTTTCATAAACAAGAAGCTTTCGTTCGTGGCATTATATTCACCGTGCACGTTCAATACCTGCTGTGGTGCCTTCTCCACGATGGATGCATTGCGGGATGCTTCAATATGCCCTACTCCATCAGCGTAGAACTTATTACCTGGAAAGGATAAATCCTGCCCCATCAGTACAACACGTCGAGCCCCCAGCCATACAGCCGCTTGTATAGCAGAACCCACTACGGTTGGTGTCGCCGTTATAGCCACCTGTGCCCGATCAATTCCTAAATAATACTGCGAAATATGATCATTACTTAATACAAAATGGATGGTATCTTTCTGCTTACGATCCGTAATACCATAATAAGAGGTAGACCCATATAATAATGGTGCTTCCAGCGTCCCAGGCTGAGAAAACACCTTATCATTGATAATACCACCATCCAGCGTGACCGCTAAATGTGGCTGTATTCCCTCTTTAACTAGTGCTTGAATACTAGAGCCTGCTGCTATAACAAGCGCATGAGGTTGCACTCGCTTAACCCACTCAATATCTTGCTGAAGCGATGGCCCCGATGCAATAATAAACGCCGTGCTTCCAGGAAAAGAAAATTTAAAATCATCAATAGAGTACGAGGATAGCATTCCAGCCATCTGATACATGCTGTTGCGAATCCAGTCCTGTCGAAAAAGATGAAGAGTAATTTGATTTGATTCATAGGTGTGATTGTATTCTTCCAATTTTTCTTTAACATCACGTAATACATCCATCTCAACCTCGAGATAATGACGGAGAGCTACGAAAGCCAGTTCACGCTGCATATGGACAGAAGCCATATAAAATAGTGAATTCAATTGCGACTCACCAATAGCCAGCCAGTACAAATTGGGGTGTTCTAAAAGGCTCCGCATATCATAACTGCTAATGGAGTTTAGAAACTGGTATTCATCAGGCTCATATACAAAAAGCAAGCGGTCAGGGTACATTTCAAGGATGTCAGCAATGCCAAGACCCTGTCCAAATCCATAAACAAAAACACATTCTATATTTTCTACCGATTGCTGAACCGCCTCTAGCCAAATATGATCTTTTTCTATAGGCTCATTATAAGTCTTGTGATCCTTGGTCCCAATTGGTTCAAGTGAGAGTATTGTACTAGCAACATGTGGAAAACGATTCTGTATAGCAGTCAGATTTAATGATAAAATTGTCAAGACCATACCACCATTCATAATGATTCTTCTTAATTAGTATATCGGACTGTAGCATGAAGGATTGAACCTTCAAATAAAAAAATCCCTCCCAGTAATGCCTGAGAGAGATTATAACACCATTTACTTCCTGTGATCTATAAAAAGACTATCAACGGAATAAGCACGCTGGTAAGCATTTTGTTGAACACGAATGTTCCCTTTTTTCTCCATCCAACTACCCGCTTCATCTTTCAACTTATTCATGCGCATTAATATCGGTCCATCCATATCTAAGATCAGTCCAATTTCTTGTTTGTCTTCCTCAGTGAGTAAAGCACGATATTTCTCCATTGAATGCACAATTTCCTGTCTACGATCGACAAAAGCGACCAACTCTTCCTCTTCTATGATTGAGAGCCGATTAGTTGTCTCTATTGTCATTTCTTTTAGTGCTTGAATGAGGTCTTGAATATTGTTACTGTCCATTAGCTACCTGTGACCGAGCTTGGAAGTTTGCTCACTTCGACCCAAGCCTCACGTAGATCTGTTAGATGTTCCTCTACTTCCTGGGCTTTAGACACATCTTTATGAACGTTAGATTCAATCAGACAATGCAACATATATTCATAAATTCTTAATAACTCCTGTGCAATCGGATAGTCAAAATTCAATGCAGATATTAATTCATGGATGATAGCTTGTGATTTACAAAGATTATAGTTCGCTTTCCCGAAATCTTTATCTAAAATCCCGTCTATACCTGCCCGAGTAAAACGGATTGCCCCATCATACAGCATAATCAGAAGTTTAGGCTTGGAGGCAGTCTGGGCTTGAGCCTGCTGGTACTTCTGGTAAGGGGATTGAATCAAATGTATGACCTCCTTATTTATCTAAAGCTGGACAGACTAGAAGAAGTGCTATTATATTTATTAATTGCCGTCTCCATAGCTGTGAATTTTTTGTAGTAGTTCGTTTCCATCATATTCAATCGGGCTGTCATATCGGTAATCCTTCTGTCAATACCCGTTAGTTCTTGTCCCATCGTGCTGCTGATAATGAATGAAGCACTAAGATCAGTGCTTACCTTTGAAGTTCCTGCCTTGTCAGCTAACTTTTGCAGCGCAGTATTGGAGATTTTTTTCATACGCGCAAAAATTCCGTCTTGATCTGTATATTTATTACTTTGTGCTGTAGCAGAATCCTGCTTGCTGAAAAAGTTGGTCACAATATCAGGATCTTTATCTAAAGCAGCTTTCAGCTTATCTGTATCTAAAACAAGTTTCCCTTTTGTTTGATACGTACCTGTAGTTATACCGAGCTGAGCAAGACTAATTGTTGTACCGTCATCCAGTTTAACTCCCTGAACCATTGCACTACGCATATCCGCTACTGCGCTCTGCAAAATACTGTCATTTTTAAGCATTCCACTTTTAGCTTTATCAGTCCATTGTTTAACTTCATCATCACTCATGTCCTTTTTTTGGGCAGTTGTTAAAGGTGCATATTTTTTGTATCGTTCTTCACTAACTTTATTATTCAACGTAGAGAGAACATCATTGTACGCATCAACAAACTTCTGAACCGATTCAACCAGCTTATCCGTATCTTTGGCAACCTCAATGCGTGTTGAAGTACTCCCACTGGCATTATTAAGCGTAAGTTCAACACCATTCATCGTGAAGGTATTGGAGGACCTTGTAATATCCAAACCATTTACAGTGAGTTTAGCATCTTCGCCACCTGTGATGGTACTCCCCAGCTTTAAAGCTGTGAATATATCTCCACTAAGTTCAATATCTTTGGCCCCAGTCGTTTTACTTGTTAAAGAAACCTTACCTGTGGCGGAATCATAGATGGCACTCACACCAGCTTGCTTATTTGAATTGATTTTTTCGACAAAGGAATCAATCGTTTCATTGACAGGATCAATTTCTATAGATGCTTCTGAGGCTCCTGAACCTATTTTGACTATTACTGGGACGGTTCCTGAAATTCCCGAATTTTTAATATCCTGTAGCTTAACAGTTCCCCAATCAGTCGGTGCAGAAGCATTGAGTTCAATAGCTGCAGAAGAAGTAGCGCTTGATGCTGTTGCCAACGAGGCCACTTTTACATCCAACACCCCACTGGCCGTTGAAGAAACACTTGCACTAACTGCACTCGTATTTCCGGTAACATTCGCCTTCTGAGCGCTAATCGAGCTACTCATGCCAAGCTTACTTAGTTCTTGTGAAAAGGTAACCAGTTTCACACTGGTCTCCCGATAGTTTTCACGCTTCCATTCCATGAGCTGTTTCTGTTGATTCAGCTTGTCGAGTGGAGCGCTCTCAGCTGTCATCAACTTTTTAACCATTGAATCTATATCCATACCAGATGCTAAACCAGTTATTCTCGTTACCATGAACGTTCCTCCCTATCCTTTTTTATCGACGATAATCCCGGTAATCTCCATCATTCTTGCTGCTACATCCAAAATTTTTTCTGGCGGAACTTCACGAATGAGATCACCTGTTTCCTTGTTCAAAACTTTAATCATAATGGTGTGGGTTTTTTCGTGCACAGATATTTCAAACATTTTTTGCGGACCTTGAATCGCATCAATTGCTTTTTGCAACTGCTGAATGGTTTGCTCGTGTGTCAGCTGTGTTTTTGCAGGAATTACAGACTGGACTACACCTTCTTCAGAAGTTATTGGAGGATCAGTAACTGTCTCCTCCTTTGGAGTTCCGGCAGAAAGGTGAATCGGTGTTATACCTCCTGCATTGGCCGGTATCAACGGTTCCATAACATAACCCCTCGCTCATAAAATGGTATGTCGCACACTGTATCTCTTCTACTCATATTAGATGTCCTACTTTATATATCGGTTAATGATTTAGATTATTTATGAAAAATAATACAAAAAAACAAAAAAAGGCTCTGCAAGATGCAGAGCCTTTAATAATTAGCTTGCTTTCCAAAATCTTAACGAAGCAGGGAAAGTACGCCTTGTGGTGCAGAATTCGCTTGTGACAGCATGGATTGGGAAGCTTGCAGCAAGATGTTGTTCTTGGACAAAGTAACCATTTCTTTAGCCATGTCAGTATCACGAATACGAGATTCGGAAGCTGTCAGGTTCTCAACTGTAGTACCCAAGTTATTGGAAGTATATTCCAAACGGTTTTGAACAGCACCCAGTTTAGCACGTTGTGTAGCAACTTTTTCAATAGCATCACTTACGTTTGTCAATGTGGAAGCGTCTTTCAAGCCAGTAAATCCTACTGTAGCAACACCACTAACTGTAATCGTGAAGGCTTTATCGTCAGCTTGTACTTTTACGTTAGAAGTGATTTTGATTCCATTAAATGTTGTGTTTTTCATGATGCTGTCGATTTGCGATCCCAGTGCGTTAAGCTCCATGTTGATGTTGCTCTTATCACTAGTAGAGTATGTTCCGTTCAGCTTTTGAACGTTCAATTCTTTCATACGAGAAAGCATGGAGGATACTTCGTTCATTGCACCCTCAGCAGTTTGTGCAAAAGAAATACCGTCTTGAACGTTACGTTGGGATTGTTCCAAACCACGGATTTGTCCGCGCATTTTTTCGGAGATAGAGAGACCAGCAGCGTCATCAGCAGCACGGTTGATACGCAGACCGGAAGACAGTTTCTCCATGTTTTTGCTTGCTGCAGCATTATTCATGCCCATGTTACGGTGAGTGTTTAATGCAGGAATATTGTGGTTGATAATCATTTTAAATTTCCTCCCTGAAATGGTTTAATTCCCACGTCCTTGTGGTATGAGCGTCTTCACAGGTCGGCCGCCCTGAAGAATTACCGCTCTAAATTATATATCGACACCTGCCACTGTATTGTTTATAGCATTTGAAAATTTTTAAAAATCTATTTCGGAAAACAATAAAAATCGTATTTTTTTTAATATCGTCCAATAATTGACACTTTTTAAACTCTATCTTATATTAAGCTTGTGGTAAAAAATATACTAATTGAAGGAGTGTTTCAATTATGCTTCGAAAAACTTTTCGTTTGCTATGCGCTTTGACTCTTGCGGTCGGTTGGTTCTCAGCTTCTTTTAATCAGGCACTTGCGGGTTCTTCTCAAGCCAAACCTATTCAGTTGCCAGCGCAATTTCTAAATTCCATGGTTAAGAAAGGCACAAACACACTTCTAAGTGATCTACATACACCGCTGACCCAATCTAAATCACTTTCAATCTCCAAGGAGGAAATTTTAAAATCTCCAAAGTTAAATGCATTGCCAGAGACTTCGTCTAACAGTAAATTTTCCGTCTCCACAGTCACATATGATGTTTATAACACTACACCCGATGGGGCAATCTTTATTAAATCAGGTAATTCCGCGCAAGGTTATATTACTGCGGAGGGTGAAAGCCGCTGGTTTTTCACACGTGTCGAAACTCCCAATAAGCTGACCGTATTTCTAAATCCAGGAGCATCCACAACTAATGATTACGATCTTCATCTATACAAGCTTGATGAAAGCACAGGAACGCTAAACAAAGTTTCATATTCCACAAAGGGGGCTGGTCAATATGAACAGGTCAGCTATGTAGCAGGGACCGGCTATTATTTCATACTCGTCCAATCATATAAGGGATTTGATGTCACCCAGCCATTTACCGTTCATTCTATTCAATCCGACAGCTATGACAGCATTGAACCAGATGACAATCCCTGGTTTGCTAAAGACCGTGGTTCAGCCACCTTTAGCAGCAGCCAAACGATCGACAATATCCTGGATGAGGATTGGAGTAAAATCAAGATTCCCTCTGATAGCACCGTCCGTCTCAACCTCAACAACACCTCAGCTTACGGCGAATATCGACTGGACCTATATGATTCTAATTTAATCAGTCTCGGATATCTTGGTCAGAACACTACCGCACAGTTGAAGCTGGCCGCAGGGGAATATTATATTCGTGTTATCGCACCGTCCAAATTCGATCTTACCACTCCATATACTTTGACAGTGAGTTATCAAAATGCTGATGTTGCAAGGGTGGTAACCTCCAACATTACAACAGACGGTGGAGTATACGGTTTTATAAACTATGGTTATGGACAAAAATGGAGAATAAAAAATAATATCACCATTAGCGGCAGAGCGTTTGATGCCCAAGGCACCCCTGTTGCAAATGCTATTGTCACCACCAGAATTATTGTGACAATAAACAATAAGGTATTCACCGCAAGCGGAACAACTAATGAGCAAGGATTTTTTACGATTCCAGTAAATGGTTTGACCTCGGCTGCAGGTAAGTACTCTTTCTACAACGGCGTCAGCACTCATTATTTCGATATTATTCCAATCGATTTTTACAGTGGCGGCAAACTGCTCAACTCCGACATCAACAGCCTCTATCATTTCGCTTACCAAATTAGATAACATAATGCAGAGTGAACATTTTTAAAATCCATTTTTCGTTTCAACCATAATAAATAATATAAAAAAAGCTGACCCTCGTTGGGTCAGCTTTTTTATCAAATCTAACAGCGAGCTACTCTATGCCATCACTTTCCTTTCCCATCTCCAATATGGCGGTTTGAAGCGTTTTAAGATCCATTGCTGCGCTTTGATTATTATCCTGAATTGCGTCGAAAATCTCTTTACGATAAATATCTATATCCTTGGGGGCAGATATTCCAATTTTGACGTTGTCTCCTTCAACGGAAAGCACCGTTAATACAATATTATTCTGAATAACGATAGACTCGCCTTTCTTGCGGGACAATACCAGCATCAGGCTTCACCGCCTTGCTCTTCCGACTTTAAATTGGGCCACAATGTATGTTTGGTCGTATATTCCGAACTTTGCAGAACGATCTGCTTACCTTTTAGATCTTCCGTGTTAAAAATGATAGGGGCAATTAAGTTGACTGTTATTTTTTCTCTATTACTGTGCCAGGTTACAATACAACGTATTTCAATCTGATTTCGGTCTGTTACATCAATATCTGCAAGTGCATCGTTAGATAACTCAAATTCGTAATTATGGACAAAGTCAAAAGGGTTGATTGTTATAAAGGAGATCGCAGCTTCTTCTACAGCACTGAAAATACTAAACAACTCGTTATGCGCCTGTAACTTAAATTCACGTAAATGCTCGAAACCGGGTAATCCTTTAGGGAAAATAAAAATCGATTCTGCCTTATACTGTTCTTTTTCATCTATTATATGCTTTTGGTTCATACTTCATCCTCCTAAAAATAGTAACAAAAAAGCTACGGACCTACGTCCATAGCTTCAAAATGTCAAAGAAAACAAAATATCATCTCATAAAATCCATAAGAGATGGCTGCATGATCTGAGCCGATGATTTTAAAGCAGCTTGATATATAGTCTGGGCTGAGGTAGCCTGAATCATCAGGCTTGCAATATCTGCATCCTCAGTCTTAGACTGCAAATTTGTTAAATTTAAATTACGATCATCTAGACGCGATTGCACAAGCTCCACACGATTCGTGCGAGCTCCAACTTCGGACAGGCTGGATTGCATTTTGGTAAAACGAGATTCAATATTTGTAAGTTGGCTTGATATTGTCGTTTGGTTTCCACTTGCCAAAGCTGCACTCAAGTTATCCATAACTTTAAAAATATTATCCGCATCTATTGAAGCTCCAAAAAACTCGCTTCCAGAAGTATTCACCTGAAATGTGGATTGATCTCCAATTGCATAATTCACACTACCTTGATCTGTATCAACTTGGTCATAACTGGTGATTGTACCCGTAAGCTCATAAGGAGCTTGATCATACTTTTGACCATTAAAAATATACTTACCACGGATTTGGCTATTCCCGATATTGGTCATTTGCTCCTTAAGCTGATCTACCTCTAACTTAATGGCATCCAATCCAGATTGAGGAACAGTACCACTTGAGGCTTGAACCGTTAGCTCTTTTAGCCTTTTCATCACATCTCCAGCCTGCTGCATAGTGGAGTCCGTAAAATCCAACCAACTTACGGCTGCATCAGCATTGCTGGAATACTGCTCATTGGAGGCCAGCTCAGCTCTGTAACGAAGGGCATAAGTCACACCCACAGGATCATCTGAAGGTTTATTGAGCTTGCGTCCGGTTGTGATTTGATTTTCCATTTTACTCATATTGCTATAATTACGATTCAGGTTACTGAGCGTCTGCATACTCATCATCCCCGAGGTTACTCGAATCGCCATACGCTACCTCCTACTAATTTGAATTAGAGCCCTACACGGCCTGTACTATTAATCAACTTGTCCAGCAATTGATCGAATGTCGTCATAAAACGAGAAGCCGCACTATAAGCATGCTGAAACTTGATAAGATTGGACATTTCCTCATCCAACGATACTCCACTAACAGACTGTCTGCTTAAATCCACCTGCTCCGTCAGTAGCTGTGCATTCTTCGATTGACGTTCCGCTTCCTGAGTCTGAACCCCAAGCTGTCCGGCAATAGAGCTAAAGTAGTCATCTACTGACGTTGGAGTAGACAAAGCTGCTCCGAAATCAAACTTTATATTTTTCAAGTTAGCCATAGCCATAGCTAAGGCATTATTCCCAAGCACTACCTTTTCATCTGTCGTTCCCGTACCCTCTACCCGTAAAGAAGTTGCAATTTTATTAGGGTCATTTTGTATGTCGGGATTTAGGGTAATATTACCTGCTGTAATTGCTACTCCGTCTTTAGAGGTAAAAAAAGCGTCCCCTTTGGTAGGAGTTGTTCCACTAATTGTATAACCCAACTGGTGAAGTCCATTGATACCTTGGACAGTAACTTTCAAATCGCTTGTTAAAGTCCGGTTATTATTAGCATTAGAGTAAGTAACCGCTGTATTATTCGGCCCCGTATTCAATACTGTTCCTTCAGGAAGCACAGTTCCTTTAGGGAGGGTAACTTCAATATTTCCATTGGCCAGTGTGTTGGCCAATTGGTTCATCTGGTTTTTGTAATCCACAACATATCTGTCACGTGAGAATACCATCCCGTAAACTTCGCCGCCAGTCAAGGCACCACCTGTGAAAGCTGCCTGAAGACCATCTGCAGTTAAAGGTGTAACCACATTACCAGTTACAGCTATTTGTCCAGCTACTGTTACTTGATATCCATCATCCAGTTGAGTAACCTGCACATTAGCCAGTTTAGACAATTTATCGATCGCATAATCTCGCTGATCTCTCAAGTCATTTGGATTATCTCCCAATGACTCCAACTTGGTAATGTTCCCATTTAAATCGGCTACAGATTGTAATAGAGAATTCATCTCTGTTGTTTTTAATGTAATATTATTGGTTAAATCGGAATCTAGCGCATCAAGTTGCTTGCTTGCCTGATTCAATGCATCCGTCAATGCCAGCGTCGTTTCTTTTACGATTTTACGGTTAGTTACATCTTGAGGATCTTGACTTAAATCCGACCAAGCATTCCAAAAATTATCCATAACCTTGCGCATTCCTGTGTCAGATGGTTCGTTCATAATCGTTTCTAGTTTATCCAGAGTATCATAGCGGATACTCCATCCACCTAGAGAAGAGTTTTCATTACGATACTGATCATCCAGAAAAGTCTGACGTACCCGCTCAATTGCACTGAACTCGACCCCTGTCCCCAGTTGTCCCCTTACTACAGAACGATTCAAACCATACGCCTCCATAGATTCGGAAGCCTTCATACTAACAACTTGCCTTGAATAACCGGCTGTGTTAGCGTTAGCAATATTGTGCCCTGTCGTATTTAATGCTGCGGTTTGGGTATTTAAACTTCTTCTCGCTGTTTCTATTCCATGAAATGTCGAGGTCATATTTTCCTCCTGCAATTAGGCCCGAGTGTCGAATAACCCTGAGCGGATAGTAGAATTTTTTTCATCTGGGCGGTGATACGTTGTCTCAAATTCCTCGTAATAAGACATCGTCTCTACGGAAAAATCAATGTAAGAGAGCGCCTGTTCTATAAGCTGACGATTTAACTCATTAAGTTGCTTAAGTTCGTTCAACGTCTCCGAAAGCCGTGCTTGAATGCTTAACAACCTCTGCTTATCTTGAAGGTCGAACACAAGACGTGACAACTCTGAAATGGTTAAGTTCAACTTAGATTTAATTCCGCGTCCCTGCAAAAATTTATATGCAGAGGAAATACGTTGTTCCTCAAGTTGATCGATGAGTTTGGACATCTTCGATTCCTGGTTCATGACTAAAATGAGCTGATCTACCTTATTTGATATCAGTGCTTCTTTTTTTTGATTCCCTAATGTAATCAACTGCTCGTGAGCCTCTCTAAGCTGCTCCAGCACATCAATCAATCGATCTAAAGGCATATTCCTTCACCTAGCTTTCAGAAGACTGCTTGAAATAAGGTAACAGCTTCTCTGCAATTTTATCGGCATCAACACGATAAGTACCAGAAGCTACTTGCTGCTTAAGCTCCTGAATTTTCTTAACGCGGTCTGCATCACTGCTGCGATTCAGCATTTCCATTGCTTCCGGAGAAATCGAAACCTCGTCCTTGCGGCGGGATTTCTTTTGCTCCTCTTGACGTCCTGTTTCAATATTTCGCTGATATGGATTAATAGCTCCGATGCGGTTGGTCTCGTTAATTTTCATAACTTCCACCTTCCTTAGTTATTTGATATGGTCAGAATGTATCAGACGACATAGCGTCGAACATGGTTCGTATTATGCCTCACTTCTTTATTTTGTGCATGGTTGCTAAAAATAAAAAAACCGATAAGCTCTATAAAGATTATCGGCGGTATTTGAAACTTTTTGAATAGCTGAATGCGTTTTTAATTCCCCTGTACTACTTTCCACGAAGTTTATCAATCGCGCTGTAGGTACCTGAGCCCATATTATTACTTTGATCCTGATTACTACTTTCGCGTACAGCCTGATGCAGGTCTTTAGTCAGACGTGTTCGACAAGAATCGCACATATGCCCTTCACGAATCGGTATCCCGCATACCTCGCAAGGATACGTCATATTGGGCGCATTAGCAATGGAAATACGTCCCTCACGTATAAATGTCGTGATTTGCTTTACGGATACCTCAGTAGCCTCCGAAAGCTCATGCATATGAATGCCCTTATTCTCACGTATATGTTTGACACAGCGTTCGTATTCAATTTCGATTGCTTTTATACAATTCTGACAAATTCCCCTGACGTTCATAATAAACAGCTTTCCACAGCGAGGACAGTTATCCAAATTCATCCTCTGTAGCGCCCCTTTCCAATTTCCGATCTTTAAAATACTTTTATCCTTACATTAACTTATAATGAAGAGCCTCGTCTAGCAAATATTTCAAAAAAGATTTTCAGATTTTACACAATTGCACATCTTATAAGCTATCATATAAAAAGTATAAGAGAGAATGATCCATCAGTAAAAGTTTGTCTACATCTATATGCAATGACATAAAATAAAGAAAGCTCATGGAAGCTAATAGTTCAGCCTATTGCATGTGTTTATTTATCGTCAAACATTGCTCCATACTTTAGATAGAAATAAAATAAGCGCCATTCCAGTTATTTTCGGGAATAGCGCTTCATTATACAATTAAAATAGCTATATATGAATATGATTAAATGTAGAAATTAAATATCAAGATGAGGGAAAAACCGGGCGAAACAATCCTCAGAAGAATTCATGTTCACCTGTGCCCCGAATGACATCAAGAAAGCCCTGTAAATCCGGGGGAACGGTGCCCATACGAATGCTCCGCACATGGAGTGTGGGTATTCATAAATCTCATGGACCTAACATCATTTCAACTTATAACCTATCTGAAATTAAGCTAGATGCACCAGTGGAAATTTGCAGCCCAAAAACAAGCTATTTCACAAATAATTATTCAAAAAAGCATTGTTTTAATAGTGGCCTTCCCGTATACTATAGTCAAACGCTTGGTTTAAAAAACACATGTCGTTAAATATTTATAATGATATTATTTATTTGTGTTTGTTTGCGGCACTTGCAGTTCTTGGCCTACTTTAACCAGGTTGTTAATTTTAACCAATTCTTCAACAGTTACACCGTATTTTTTAGCAATAGAAGCCAATGTGTCACCCTCTTGAACATTTACAGTGATTGTATTTACAGTTGCTGGTGTTTCAGTTGTAGTCGTTGCTGGTTTTGTGGTTGTTGCTTGATTATTGTTCTCAGTAGCTGGTTGAACTGGTGTTGTAGTTGCTGCATTTTCAGTAGTTTCAGTTTTAAAAAACTTAGCTTCAAATGCTTTTTGTGCCGCTTCTTGTTGCTCTCTCATGATTTGGTCTTCCAATTGTTGTTTTTCGTAATCGGAATTAGATTGCGCAGATACACTGCCTGTTGCAAGTGGGCTCAACAAAGATACTGCACCTAAACTAACTGCCAACATACTAGATACTGCTACTTTTTTCATTACGTTTTTCATGATTTTTTCTCTCCTCTTTTTAGCTTTAAATTTTAATTAACTGCTTTACTACTGAGCGAGACACTCCCAATGTCCGCTCTTTAGTCATTAGCTAATCACTTATTACCAATCATGTTAGCTATCAACAGATAGAAATTGTACTCCTCTTTTCCAAAAAAATCAACCTCTAAATTGAAATATTCTGTTTCCATCCCTCACTTCCTTACTTTTTGTTTGTCTCTATATTTTTATTATATACCTCTCTCTAGCTCGTTGTCAAATCCTGCTGATTGTACGGCTTAAAAGACTTTTGCTCTATCATCTAATTCTTCCATTAAGGGAATTATACCCTTTTTTCATAGTTTCAAGCAAAATAATCATGAGAAATACTAGAGATTTGGACTTATGATCTGGCTAAAGTCAGGCAAAAAATAGTCAAATGTATTCCTTGCTCTAATGCCTTTTCTCTCAATACACGTGCACACGCCTGCAATGTGCTCCCCGTTGTATAAATATCATCTACAAGCAAAACGGTAACGGAAAGCTTATCCTTCGTAACACATTGAGATTCAGCTTTTAAAATAAAAGACTTCAGCAAATTTGTCATATTGGGGTGGACAGAAAACGCATTATTCATTGTGTTCATGCGTTCCTTTTTTGATTTAAAGCTTTGTTTGCCTGTATCTTGTGGACGAGCAAGTAATGATAGGAAGGGGAGATTATTCCGCCTAGCGATCTCTTCTGCCAAGATCCGAGCCTGATTGAAGCCTCGCTCTGTCAGCCTCTTCTTACTTACCGGGACACAGGTCACTACATCCACACTCCACAAAGAACGCTTGAAACGAGAATGTTTAAGACTTGCAAACTCATACCTCATCGCCTGATAGGCTCGATTCATGATCTCACCCAGCAGGGAACCATACTTTTCATTCCCGCGATATTTGAACTGTCCAATCCATTCTCTCATCATCGGCGTATAGCTGGTTGCACTCCGATTGCATACAAAGTAACGTACTAATCGGTCAAATTTTACGCAATCCGGGCAAAACGTCGGACGTCCGCAATGAACACAACGAATGTTGTAAACCCAAGGAATTTGAAGCGAACAAGAAGTACATATCCCAGAGAATTCAGAAAAACGTCCTGTGAAAGTGCCGCAAGCGATACATGCTTGGGACTGACGTTGGAATAACCAATTCAAAAAAAGACGGGTTCTTGGAATCATCCCCATACCAGAATGCACCTTTCTTGGTAGTTTACGTACTGACATTGTTTCAGGTTTCACATTTCCAAAAAAACTTTTTTTATTTAATACATTTAGTGCTTCAACTCCTTCAGGTATCCTTTTTTCCGAGCCAATGCATTCATTCGTTTAATTTGTCTAATCGCTCTCTTTTGGCCTCGAGTCCATTGGGGCGATGTAAAAATAACACCTCCACATGGATCATCCTTGGACCTTCCCGCGCGACCAGCCATTTGGACAAGAGAGGCTTCATCAAAAAGACTGCTGTCCGCGTCTAACACATACACATCACTCCGTGGAACAGTCACCCCTCGCTCCAAAATAGTCGTTGTGACCAGAACTCGTATTTCAGTAGCTCGAAATAAGCGCACTTTAGCGGTTCTTTCTTCATCCTGTGAGGAGGTTCCAGCAATAGGTACATCAGGCAATTGTTTAATCAGCAGCTCCACAAGTCCCTGAATATGTGAGATTCGTGTCACAAACAGGAAAACCTGTGCTCCACGTTGTATGGATACGCGTAGGCGTTGAATAAAGGATGCGGGAAGCCGACCTTTTTGCAGCCAATGTTGCACTGAAGCAGTCCCCAGGCGAAATGGGACAGGTAGGGGATGACGATGAAAACGAACGGGAACCTTGGCGTGTGGCAGTAGACCGCGTGCAGCCTCTTTCTGCAAAGCATGGGGTGGTGTAGCAGACAAATAGATAAACTTTCCCTTCGGCTTACATACTGCTCGTGCAGCAAAGGCAAGCATAGGATCATTGTGATAAGGGAACGCGTCAATCTCGTCAATCACAACCAAGTCAAAGGCTTGACGATAACGCAATAGCTGATGTGTCGTTGCCAGTGTCAGCTGTCCCCTTTGCCAGCGTTCTGCGCTCCCCCCGTAGAGCGTCACCATGCTCACATCGGGAAAAGCAATGGCCAAACGAGGGGCTAACTCGAGTACCACATCGCGGCGCGGTGTTGCCACAAGTGCCGTTCCTCCGTGGTCCAACACATATTGCAATAGCGGAAACATCATTTCCGTCTTGCCTGCGCCTGTTACAGCCCAGAGCAGAAAACGTTCTACCGTAGTACTGGGCACCTGCCGATCAGCGCTATATCTTACACCTTCGCCAGGTTTCGGCGAAGACTGCTTGCTTTGGACAAGGGTGCTGCCATGCGAAGCGGCAGCATCTGATCCTCGGCGCGCAACCCTATCGCGCCGGAACAACGCCCGGAGCCCACGGCCTTCCGGGCGAAAACGTCCCCGCACTTCGCCGTGCGGTGCGGCCAAAAAGCGCAGCGCCGCTTCGGCGGCGGCACGCTGTGCAGGGCTCAGCCCCCAGCGGTCGAGTTCCGTCGCCGGGGCTATGCCTGCTGTGTGTGGCAGGGCGGGTTTCGCTGCACCGCGCAGCAGCAGCGAGCATTCACGGCTGCGCCCCAGCGCGAGACATGTCTCGCAGTAAGCGCACGCCTTACGTCCGCACGACGCACAGCTCGTGCGGTGCACTATCCCGCTGCCACAACGGTTGCAGCGGAGTTCATTCGTACGCGCGGCAGACCATCGCGTACGTGGTGCTGGAGCGAGGCCAGCAGCAAAGCTGAGTCGGCCTTGCAGATATGCAAGCTGTGCAGCGGATCGCCAAGTACGCTCCAAACCTGGCGCTGCCTCTGCCAGTAGCGCTTCGGCTTCCGGAACGAGTAACTGGCGTCCTGACAACAAATTAACCAGCTCATTCGCTTGTCGTGTTAAACACTCCCTATCCAATCCATCAATTCCCGTGACGAGGCTCCTTTTTTGAATAGAACGTAAACCTCCGTTTGTTTCTCGTCCCTCATTTCTACTTTCTGTGCGAGAAGTCCACCCTTGTCCACCATCCCAAATGCATATATTTTCTACTCCTCCAGATAAAATCCGTTCTCCGTTGAAAGGCTCAGGAGCCAGTTCACTTTTTAGCTGTGCGAGAATATAAGCCCACCACTGCCGTTTTCCCCATCGCTCCATATCTGCTAATTCCTTAAATGTTTCGCACAGCTTTGTCCCCCAGGACAAGGGAAGCTCATCTCCTAATAACACCCATCTTTCGACAACATTCTCTTGTCCCTCATCTTGATTCATCCACCATGTCATATCTACTCGAATATCCACAGATAATCGGAGAGTCCAATTCCCTTTATACTTCACTGCATATACTGCAATTTTCACCTTCCGCTTCTCCTCCCATTCATGATTCTTGCGGTTCTTGTCACCCCAGAGAACAGCAAAAAAGCACACTCCTATGGCTAATAGCCTGAAGTGTGCTTCACATCAAGTAGATCTCAATGAGATCCCTGTCGTCTTGCCTATGCAACTGTTTATAAACATTTATATCCGATTTTGACCACGATGTCCACAATCCCCTGTCGCTAAGGAACAAGTGGGGCGTCCGCCAACGACTTGACCGTTCTAAGATCAATAACAACCTGCTTTTCACCGCCTGACTTCGGTAAGACCGGGTTCCCCGGTGAAAAACGACTTGAAATGACTGAAACATCCATATGACTATAGCGCACTAACCGTGTCAGAATCGGTAGCGTATCGTCCATAGATTCATCATCCAGTACTGTCACATGTAGCGGCCTCCGGTGTAGCCAGGCAAGTATGTTCAGCGAACGCATCACCCATTCCACACGATCTCCGTCATTGGACGTAATCACAATATAGCGAGTCGCACGATGACCCGGAGATATTGCGCGTGAATCTTCACCATTGTGATAAGCCTGAACCGCCTGTCGTATATACATAAGATGAACGACTGCGGCTCCCACACCGTATATAAGCAATATCCAAACCAAGTGAGCCGTCACGAGGGTTCCACCTCCTCCTATAGCGACAATATATGCCGTATAACAGGAAGAGGTGTCACGGTTATGTACTGGGTTTCCGTATGAGCGGACATATCGCTCCAAAAGAAAGGCGGTACAGCATTCATATCTATTAGCAGCTGCATCGTCTAATGCATGGAAAAACTACACTTTACAGCGTAACCCATCCATATTTGATTGAGTTAATAACTGCTTGTGTACGGTCATCAACCTCCATTTTTTGCAGAATGCTGCTGACATGGTTTTTGACCGTTTTCTCACTAATGAATAAATATTCACCGATCATCTTGTTGCTCTTACCTTCAGCCATCAGACGCAGCACTTCAGCTTCACGACGGGTCAATGGATTATTTTCACCTGCGACAAACTTCACGCCGGCTTCCTTGGTGTGACCTTCAGCCATAGCCCCTGTTTCGTTCAAGTAGGTCATCCGGCGAAGCTGCTGAATGAGTTTACCCGTTACCTTCGGATGGATAAACGCATATCCTTCATGAACCGAACGAATTGCATTAATGAGGGACTCGGCCTCCATATCTTTTAACAAATAACCATTGGCTCCCTTGCGCAACGTCTCGAATACATAGCTTTCATCATCATGAATGGATAAAATGATAACTTTGACATCCGGGAACATCTCACGCAGTTTTTCGGTTGCCTCTACACCATTTTCAATTGGCATATTAATGTCCATCAGAACAATATCCGGTTTCTCTACGTTACAGAATTCCAACACTTGAATACCGTCGCCACATTCTCCGATGACCTCAATGTCGTCCTCCATATTCAAAATACGTTTAAGTCCTTCACGGAACAACTGATGATCGTCCGCTAAGAGAACTTTAATGGGTGCATTGCTAATTTCCTGATTTTCCATGTTGTTACTCCTTTCCCTTTTCCACGTTGGTTGGGATATGAATCACTATCTTGGTGCCTTGATTCTCAGCTGATTCGATCTCCATTCTCCCCTCGAGCAGTTCAACCCTTTCCCGCATACCAATCAGACCAAAATGCCCATGATCTTTGCTTTTTTGCTGAAAAAGCTCTGGCTTGAAGCCCAAACCATTATCCTGCACCACGATTTTTACAAGCTGCGCCTGATAGGTAATCTCAACAAGCACATAGGTAGGATAAGCATGCTTGGCAGCGTTGGTCAAAGCTTCCTGGATCAGACGGTAAATGGCTGCTTCCATCGCGGAAGAGAGACGGTGTTCCTTGCCCCTTGTTTCAAAAAGCGATCTAATCTTCGTTTTTTCTTCAAAATCCTGCACATATTTCCGGAGCGTCGGAATAAGTCCCAGATCATCCAGGGCCATAGGACGCAAATTGAAAATGACCTTTCGCATTTCCTCAAGACTGGAGCGAACCTGTTTCTTCAAGTCTACTATTTCGTCCTGAACCATCTTAAATTCCTGCTTAGCGATCATTCTTTCCACAATTTCCGTCCTAAGCACTAGATGCGCAAGGAGCTGCGCAGGTCCATCGTGAATTTCACGGGATATGCGTTTGCGCTCCTCTTCCTGAGCCAAAATAATTTTCAGACCAATAAACTGCCGGTTTTTGGCCGATTCGATGATCCGCGTCACTTGTCCCAATTCGCCCGACAAATATTCCAGCACGACCCCCATCTGCGAACCGATGGTTTCGGCACGCTCGACAGAAGCCTCGACACTTTTGGCTCGCTTTTGAAGATCATCTCTTCTGGCTTTGAGATACATTTCCTTCTCACGGAAAATCATCACATCGAGTTGAAGCTGTGTTGCCTTCTCATAAGCCTGCTTGATATCCTCTTCCGAATAGCGAACGAAGTCACGGCTGACCTCAGTCAACCGAATGCGGGACCGCCGATAGTTCATTTCCAGCTGGTCCACCTTTTCGATCGTTTCTGCCGTTTCTTTCAAGACGCTCTGGAGCTCCTGATTTAACGTGACCAGCTCGGTCCGGGCCGTGTCCAATATTTCGAACATCTGATATTTGCTGTTCTCCATCACCTGGATGGCATTTTTAATGACTCGGTCTATGATATCGGCTTGAAAGTCCACAAATGTTCTACTCCAATCCTAGCATTTCAAGTATATATCATACCATATCATGACTGAAGGGTGATGGTCTTCGTTTCTTGTTCCCATTTTACAGTCATTCCTAACTGCTCAGACACGAGTCTTAACGGGACTAAAGTCCTACCTCCTAGCACAACGGGTGCAACATCAGTGCTTTGACGCTTCCCGTTCAGAACAACTTCTTTTTTCCCTACGGTCAAATCCATCAGCACACCGCCGCGCATAATGGTGATCCGCTGATCGCCCGCATTCCATTTAGCTTGTCCGCCAAATGCGTCCAGCACATACTTAATCGGAACATACGTTGAGCCATTGCGGGTCATCGGAGCTGCATCAATTGTTGTAGGCGTTCCGTTCACCGTCATTGATTTTTGTCCGATCGTCATCTGAGCTGTTCCCTTTTTGAGTCCTTCTGTACCGACCGTTCCCGGTGTATTAAAAGAAATATTATCAAAAGCAACATTGCCTGTTTTAGCGCGCTCGTCCTGACCCTCTGCCACATTGACCACATAAAGACGCTTCAGCTTCGCCGGATACGAAATATTCAAACCGCTCATATCTGCATTAATGGTTTTCCAGCCGTTCCAGTCGATCACTTTAGCGAGATCAATATATGCTGTTTTGCCTTGAGCATCCTCTAGCTCTGCACGCAGCCAGTTCAGACTCTTATCCCCTCTGACATCAATCGAGATGGAAGTAGCCGCCTGTTCAAGCGTTTTCCCGGATGTGCCGTTCAATTGAGCGTAAGCATACATTTTACCACTGCCGTTCGTCATATCGTAGTTCAGCTCTAGCACTTTGGAATTGGCATGGTCACCATCTCCTTGTACAACAGCCGCTGTGCCAGTAACACCTTCCACATTCGAAGTAAAATCAACCGGATACGAAACATTTTCGAAGTTCTCCCAGTTGTTTGTACTTGCTCCACCAGCAGACAGGAAGACGACAGCGCTGAAACCATCATAGCGACCGATGGCATAGCCCGTTTTTACGCCTGCATCCACCGTATTTACCGTAAGCTGATTGTCCTTGACACTTCCCTTAAAGCCGATGAACTCCCATTTGAGCGCATCGGACGTAATGCTGACACTCTGTCCATCTTTTGTCTTTGCCGTTACCGGTACAGCGATTTTAGCTCCAGCGGTAAGCGAGCCAGTTCCAGTGCCTGCGGTAAGTGATGAAATTTCATCTGCTCCAAGCACCGTGACCTTGGTTGTAGCGCTGGCTGAGCCACTGGATGCCGTTAAAGTAGCCGTTCCTGGTTTGGCTCCCTTTACAACGCCGCCGCTCACTGATACAACAGCCGGATTGCTGGATTTCCACGTCACTTGTACTTTCGAGGTATCAAATGGATTGTAGTAGTTGTCATAGCCTTTGAAGGAATAGCTTCCGGTCTGTCCAATCAGCAGCGTTTTATTGCCCTTGATGGTGAAGCCTTTGAGCGTTCCTTTAGGAGCATTGGTATATACCCCTACTCCATTTACAATACTACGTTGCTCTGTACCATATTCTGTATTGAACGTAAGCCCCGCTGTCGTATCTCCCAAATCACGTGTCACCATAGTGGTAGAGCCGCCCCCGTCAAGGTTCATCCCCTTCCAGACGCCAATATCCTTCATCAGCGTTTGCAGCTCGCTCAGGGATACACCAACGCTGTTCCCATTCTTCTCAACAGCAATGACATAAGCGTAACGCTTGTCACGAGAATATCCCAGAGCTGTACGCGCACGTGTCCCGCCTATGCTTGTTGTGCTCCGGGAAAAAGAGGTTTTCTGGCCGTCATTTACTAATATGGTATGTCCACCAATCATCATCTGAAGGTTAGAAGGATCTACTTCACTCCCTGTCGATTTAACACGAAGATGATAGCTCGTTTCTACGGTTTGTCCCACGGTCAGATGCGCTTTGGCATAATCAGCGGCTTTACCATGAGTACGTAAAATATAGCCATCCTGCGGAACGGTCATATTCAACGTAGCATTGTCGGAGACTTGTGTAACTACACCATTTTGTACCAAGATCTCGGTGGGCGTTGTCGAACTGTTTTTGGGGCGCTCAATTGCTTTCCAAGCAGATGTATAAATATACATAGCATTAGAGTGACTATAGTTGCCCCCACTCGTCTCAGGGGAATACGAAGCCTTGTTCATCCCCGCCAAAGAGAAGGACGACCCATCTCCAGCTTTCACTGTACCTTCAAAAGTAAACTGCTCCACCATCGGAGAACCATCCTTGGTTACAGCAAAGGCATACATACCCGTTAAATCAGACGGAGTAGACATCAACACACCCTTGGATACTTGTCCACCGATCGGCGCTCCCTCGCTGGAAGTATTAAAATAATCCCCGTTTACACCAGCAACCGCCCCGGTCTCTTTTGCCATGCCACCTGTGCTCTGACGGGTCGTAAACTGTCCATTCTTCCCCGTCATGACATCCAGCTTAACGTACGGATTTTGCAAGTCCACTCGAATGATATCAGCCAGCGCTGTTCCTTTGGAACCTTTAAAACGATATTTCAATAATGTTGCACCCGAAGTAATGATCTCTTCGCCCAATTTTACAGTTGAACCAGAGGCTGCACTTGCGATTGGAGCAGACATCCAACCATTCAAGGGGATTAGAGCCCCAGTTCCAGCAACCGGACCGACCCATAATACCCCTGCCAGTGTTAACACGGCCCATCTTTTAGCCATTCCTCTGCCATTAACTTTCACTTCACTCTGTTTCTTATTACTTAAAAACATTTGGATAATAGCTCCCATCTTCAATGTATTCAAACGGTTTTGTTCCGCGCGTGTACTCTATCAATAAACAAAAAAATCCTCTTATGTTAATAGACTTATTATATAGGCAAAAGTTACGAAAATCCCGTCAACTAATTCATAAAATCTAAAACGATGAATTGACGAATGCAATATCGGCGCACTATAATACATTTGAACTTATTAGTTCAAATAATACTGGTTAGTTCACAACTCCAATTATGACCCTATCGGAAGGATTGATAATCATGAATAAACAACGGGCCATCATCATATTCACTTTATCCCTGAGCATCGCACTCACCGGATGTTCTACAGAAAAAAAAGATGCCGCTCTAGGTTCATCAGCACAGCCAACCGTTGTGCGCACTGCAATCGTCAAATCCACACCCCTTCATACCGTCTATAACTTGTCAGGCACTCTTCAGGCTTATGAGGAGAACACACTGGCTTTCCAAAATGGAGGCACTGTAGCCAGTGCATATCTCACTGTCGGTACTGCTGTACAGAAGGGCGCCGTTATTGCTAGTCTGGATGACGCTGACTACAAACTTCAGGTGGCACAGGCGACAGCCTCCATCTTGGAAGCACAGGCTGGTATTGATAACGCACAGGCTAATTTACAGGCTGCTACCTCCTCGATTCAATCCGCCGATGCAGGCATTACAGGAGCTCGCGCGAATGTTAACAAGGTCAATAAAGGCGCACGTGCTCAAGAGAAACAACAAGCGCAAGCTACTGTAGATAAGGCACAAAGCGCTTATAACAAGGCCAAGACGGATAGCGAGCGTACACAGAAGCTGTTTGAGGCAGGCGCTGCTACTGCATCAGATAATGAAAATGCTCGCCTGAATGCTACCGCAGCCCTGAAAGACCTGGAACAAGCCAAGGAATCCCTGTCCCTTTTGCTGGAAGGGGCCACAGCCGAAGATCATCAATCCGCCCAAGCTTCCTTTCAAGATGCGCTTGCAGGTAAAAGCAAAGCCCTTGCGGCCAGTGAACAGGCTGCGGCTTCCCAAAAACAAGCCCATGCCAACTACGAAAAAGCCCTTGTCGCCAAGGGTCAGGCAGAGCTAGCACTATCACGCACCCGTTTAACCTCTCCCGTGAACGGCGTAATCTTAGACAAAATCGTGAATACAGGTGATTTGGTCGCGTCAGGGCAAGCCGTCTATCGCATAGGCTCCATCGACCGCCTCAAAGTAATGCTTCCTGTACCAGACAGTGAAATTAAGGATTGGAAAAAGGGTCAACAAGTAGAATTGGCGCTCTATGAAGAGACTCGTCAAGGTACGGTGTCTAACGTCTATCCTTCAACCAGCACCGACACGGGAAGGGTTAACGTAGAGATTGTTATAAACAATCCACAGCGAGACTGGTTACCCGGTCAGGTCATTAAAGCTGCTCAACAGGTGACCGACAAGAATGGGATTCTCGTTCCTGCCGAAGCAGTCATTAACACGGGAAGCAAGCCTTTTATTTTCAAAGACATTCAAGGAAAAGCTGTTAAAACCCCTGTGGAGCTTGGTAATCAGGTTGTAGATAATCAGTTGCAAATCGTATCGGGACTTCGTGAAGGCGAACGTATTATCGTTAAAGGGGCAGAAAACCTGTTTGATGGAAATGCGATTCAGTCGGAGGAAGGCGGACGCCCATGATTGAGTACATCGTAAAAAAGCGAAAAATTACATTGCTGTTTTTTGTCATGCTGATTTTGGTCGGAATCTTCGCCTTTTTCCAGTTACCACAGCAGGAAATGCCGGATGTCACCATACAGAATGCTATGGTAACAACAGTCTACCCTGGTGCTTCACCACAAAAAGTAGAACAAACCGTAACTAAAGAGCTGGAGAAACGCATTAAGGAAGTTGAAGGTGTTAAAACGATTAGTTCGACTTCTGGTAACGGATTCTCCTCAATTTTAATCGAATCCAAAAACGGAGTTGATCCTCAAACGGTTTGGGATGATATGCGTAAAAAAGTGCAAGATGCACAAGCTGATCTTCCTCAAGGTGCTGAAGTGCCTGTTGTAAATGACAAACTAACCAGCTCTTTTATTGGCTCCTATGCCCTAACAGCTGACTCTTCCGCACCACTGTATAAACTAAATGATTTAACAACAACTTGGAAAGATCAGCTTAATACCATTTCTGGCGTATCTAGCGTCAAATTCAATGGTCTCCCTGATCAAGAAGTACGTGTCCATATTGACAACCAGAAGCTTCAGCAATACCAGCTGTCATGGGGACAAGTAGCTCAAGCGATCCAGTCTCAAATTGATCGGGTTCCTACCGGTAATATTGAATACAACGGACGTACCTATCAACTTATTGTTCGCGAGACCGAAAAAGCTGATGAATTGAATCAGGTCCTTTTGACACGCACCAAAGAAGGTAATCCTGTATATTTGAGAGATGTCGGCACAACGGAGCTAGCACATCCTAATGCAGAATACTTTGCCTATGTAGAGGGTAAACCGGCCATTACGCTAAGTATTGGAGCAGAAACAGGCACAGACATCCCTTCTATGAGTGAAAAGGTCAATACCAAGCTCAAAGAGCTGGAGAAAACACTCCCCGCAGGTGTCCACTTTCAAACTCTTTTTGCACAAAAGGATCAGGTAAGCCATATCTTTGACGACTTAAAGCGTGAAACGATTCTTGCGATTGCGGCCGTTATTCTCGTTTGTATGTTGGGGCTGAATTTGCTCACCTCTGCATTTGTTGCACTGGCCATTCCTATTTCGGTTTCGATTGCCATTATCTTTTTGCCTATGTTCGGCATCACTCTAAATCAGATTTCCGTTGTCGGTCTGATCATCGTACTCGGCATACTCGTGGATGATGCCGTAGTTGTAAATGATAATATTGAGCGTAGACTTACGGAATTAGGAGAATCACCCTCAGTCGCAGCTGTAAAAGGTACCAAAGAGGTCATGCTTTCTATTTTGGTTGCAACTCTGGCCACCATCTCAGCTTTCGCGCCATTGTTGTTTCTTCCTGGAAATGTAGGTGCCTTTATTAAACCCATTCCTGCTATTGTCTCCCTGACCATGCTTGCCTCTATGATTATGTCGCTCACCATCATCCCTATTTTTCGAGAATGGTATGAGAAGCGCAGACAGGCTCGTCACCCTCAGGGTAAGTCTAAACCAGCAGGCTTGCTCGGCCAGCAGATTCATTCTTTAAACAAGCTCTATTCACAAAAACTGATGCCTAAGGTCATTCAGCGTCCCTTGTTGACAGCCATGGTCGGACTCATGCTTGGAACAGCCGCCTATGGATTAGTCCCCTTTACCTCAGTTGAACTTTTTCCTGAGTCGGAAGATCCTCATGTTGCACTAAATGTAAAAATGCCTGTAGGCACTTCAATTGCGGAAACCGACCAGGTCGTTAAAGACCTTGCAGGCTGGGTGAAAAAGCAACCTGAAACTTCCAAGGTCGTCTACAGCGCTGGAGGGACTGCCCCACAACTGTTTAGTGACATTAATAGTATGGGTGGAGATATTAGTTATAACGAAACGGTGGGGCAGATTGCTGTCGTCGGCAAAGAAAACGTATTCGATCTCAATACGACAGTGGATGCTTGGGAACAACATGTTAAGAAATCCTACCCTGGAGTTACAGTGACGATGTATGTTCCTCGTCTCGGGATTCCAGTGGGTAAGCCCGTTTCTATTCGTATCTCAGGTCAGGATCTGAATGAACTGCAAACCCTTGCCCAAAAAGCAAAGGAGCAGATCGCGACAGTAGAGGGCACAACAGGCATCGTGGATGATATAGGAATTGAACGATATGCACTGGAGCTTGAGGTCAACAAGCAAGCAATGGATCAGTACCTGGTAAGCTACACAGATTTGACTCGTACCCTGCTTCTATTAAAAGAAGGAGCTCAAGTCAGCCAATTTGATACTGGAAACAGTCTGGTTGATATTAAAATGTATTTGAATCACAGTGACGAGGAGCCAAGTAAGCTTTTCCAACAATTAAGTGTAGTTAATACAGCTGGTAAGCAAATACCATTAAACCAGCTCGTCCAGATTAAGCCTTCATTTGCTATTCAGCAAATCAAGCATTACAATATGGAGCGGACGATTACGGTGGAAGCCGACTTGAACGGACGAACTGCAAGCGAAGCGATGGTTGACGTTGAAAGTAAGCTGGCGCAAATGAAGTTCCCAGAAGGCTACAAATGGGAGGTTGGTGGAGAAACCTCTGACCAATCGACCATATTCAAGGACTTAGGACAGCTGGCGATCGTTGTAGTCTTGCTCATTTTACTCTTGATTACCATGCAATTTTATTCCCTCTCCATTCCTATTATTATTATGACGACCGTGTATCTGGCAGCAGCCGGCGGGATTATTGGTATTTTCTTGACCGGTATGCCTATCGGTTTTATGAGCATCATGGGAATTATTGCTCTCGCGGGCATTGTTGTGCGGAATGGGATTGTGTTAATTGAATTTATCGAGGATGCACGACATGAAGGAATGGAATTAAAGGAAGCCGTAATACAGGCGGCCGCTGCTCGCTTCAGACCTATTTTATTGACATCTTTGGCAGCAATTGTAGGTATGATTCCGTTAGCACTATTGGGAAGCCTGCTCTTTAAGCCACTGGCGTTTACCGTCATTTTCGGTTTGTTATTCTCGACCTTGTTAACCTTGTTTGTCGTGCCGTCCTTGTATATGATCATGGCCAAGTACAAGATGCGCCGTCAACTCAAAAGACAGCAGCACACAGTTATCACACGTGACCAACCTTTGTGAGGTATGAAGTGAATTCTTATGCTGTCGAGTTGGTCGGTCCCTAGGGGGAAGTATGTATGGAAAGTAAAAAAAATGATATTTTACAGGCGGCCATTCGGCTGTTCTCCAGAAAAGGCTATTATTCAACATCTGTTGAAGAAATCGCCAAAGAAAGTGGGATGGCGAAGGCATCCTTCTATAAATATTTTCAAGGAAAAGAAGAACTCCCTCTAGAAATGTGTATCATTCTGGAAAATAACATTGAACAAGACATCCGGGCTCTCTACAGTAAACCTGATCTTTCTAAGCACGATAAACTACATGGTTTTATTGTACTTTACTTGAAAAATCTCGTTGAAAACAAAGTGTATCTCATGATGGATCTTCCTGAGCCTTCCATGCTTATTTTTCAGAATGAACATCTCAATTACGCGTTCGAGAATCATGAATACAAATTGTACAAATGGGTTCGCGACTGCCTGATTGATATTTTTGGACCGAGCATTGAAGATCATGCATGGGATATGACCTTTGTACTTAAAAGCATTGTGTTTGAATATATTCGCTTCTTTGCCGATCGGATGAATGATGAAACGATTGAACATCTAACGCAGTTTATCATCTTCTTATCCAGTTCCTTGGCAACCAGCCTGAACAATGCTGATTCAGCTCCACATTTGTTCTGGAGCAAGCAAGGCTGGTTGCCTGAAAGTGCTCTAAGTAATCCCTTTGACCAAGGCCGTCAAATTAACAGCCTTCTCCACTCCTTGGAAGACAGTATACTGCTGTCTTCGTGGAGTTCAGAGGAGAAACAGGAGTGTCAGCAAATCTACGCTCATTTAAAGGAAGAGGCTCTGAAATCGAACCCTCAGAAAGGCCTCCTGAAAGCCCTTTTTGCGTATTTGGAGCAGTACAAGGAACTGCAAAAGGTTTGTCGTTTACTTAAAAATTTATTGGACCATGCACCGATATCCGAGTAGTCACTCAGCATTCGGTACATCTGAGCAAATTCATACTTAACAGTGAAACACATCAAAAAAAGACTGTTCATGCAAAGCATGAAACAGTCTTTTTGGGTTATTACTTTTATTTTGATAACATACGAGGAGTTACAGCCCCGCTTGTTCTTTTAGAATTTCAGCTTTATCTACGCTCTCCCATGGTACATCCAAATCTGTACGGCCAAAGTGACCGTAGGCAGCAGTTTGCTTATAAATTGGACGACGCAGATCCAACATGCGAATAATGCCTGTTGGGCGCAGATCAAAGTTATTTCGGATCAATTCAACCAGCTTCTCATCACTCACTTTACCCGTACCGTATGTATCGACGTTAATCGAAACAGGCGTAGCGACACCGATGGCATAAGCAAGCTGAATTTCCACTTTGTCTGCCAATCCTGCTGCTACGAGGTTTTTCGCTACATAACGAGCAGCGTAAGCAGCGGAACGGTCCACTTTGGTCGGATCTTTACCGGAGAATGCTCCCCCGCCGTGACGTGCATAACCACCATACGTATCCACAATAATTTTGCGGCCTGTCAGACCTGCATCTCCTTGAGGGCCACCGATAACAAAGCGTCCTGTCGGATTAATGTAATACTTGGTTTGCTCATCCAGTAATTCGGCAGGGACAACTGGCAAAATAACCTTTTCTTTGATGTCTGCTTGAATTTGCTCCAAAGTAGTATCCTCTGCATGCTGCGTAGAAACCACAATAGCATCAATACGAACAGGTTTACCATTTTCATACTCTACCGTTACTTGGGTTTTACCGTCTGGACGAAGGTAATTCAGTGTTCCATCCTTACGTACTTCAGACAAGCGTCGTGCAATACGGTGAGACATAGCGATAGGCAAAGGCATCAACTCAGGTGTCTCGTTCGTAGCAAAACCAAACATCAATCCTTGATCCCCAGCCCCAATGTTTTCCGTTTCTTTATCTACTTCAGCAGGATCACGGCTTTCCAAGGCAGCATTAACCCCTTGAGCAATGTCCGGCGACTGTTCATTCAAAGAAGTCAATACAGCGCAAGTATTATAGTCGAAACCGTATTTCGCACGTGTATAGCCAATTTCCTTAATCGTATTACGTACAATGGATGGAATATCCACGTATTCCGATTTGGAGCTGATTTCACCAATGACGAGAACGAGACCAGTAGCTACCGATACTTCACATGCTACCCGTGCATTAGGGTCATTAGCCAGAAAGGCATCCAAAACAGCATCGGATATCTGATCACAGATTTTATCCGGATGGCCTTCTGTTACAGACTCGGACGTGAACAAATGACGGCCTTTTACAGACATGAATTTCAACCTCCCACAATTAAAATACATGAGGATTTATAAAAAAATCCTGACATGGCAATGGTATTATTCAGATACCTTCAAGCCAACAATTGGCGGGAGATATCTTGTTACACCTGATTAATAAAAAATGAACCTTTTCCGGTAGGAAAAGGTTGCGTACAAGCCTCAAATGCCATGATATCCTATTTAAAACAAGGTGTCAATTCATACAGCCCAATTACAACTTTCGAAATTGAGGTAAGTTTACATGCAAACCATTTTCAATTCACATGTAAATAACCCCAGTTTATACGCTACTATATAATCAAAAACTGTAAAAATTATTGCAATTTACAATGTACCATATTCAGATAAGCTACGTTCAGCAGATTGTATCAATCGCTTAGTAATTTCACCACCAACTGAACCGTTCTGTCTTGAAGTTAAATCACGCCATGCTACATTTTCGCTCCCCGCAAACTCCCCCAATTCTGCAGCAAATTCACTGTCAGCCTTAGGTTGTATATGTGCATATTGGGGATTATAAACAGGCAGCCCAAATTCAGCAGCGATCTCATACTTCAAATCATCTAACCTGGCACGGCTTTCAGGAATTAATCGTCTTTGACCTCTTGATGCCATCGTATACACCCTCCACTAAAAGTATTGTCTTTCATGGGGGTAGTGTGCAGCGATTAGGTTCAACTTAGCCAAGAACAATTTGCTATCCCAAGCAGTATTTAAGAAAAAGAGCCACCGAAAGCAACTTATATACAAAACAGTTTACTGAACAGTATAACCGCCTCGTACCATAACGACCAGACCAAACTTCTGACCTTCTTTTACTTGAATACCTCTTCCTTCTCTAGGAAACGATAATAAATGATTTTTCTCGACAGCCTGATTATGAACAATTTCCGTTCCAGAAGTAATATCAATAGCACCACTGGCATCCATACTATACACAACGGCATAACCATTACGTAAAATAAATTCCGAGCCTGCTTTGGCAATCAGTTTTTGACCAGGCTTTACATCAACAACCTTTAAAGCCTCTGTCTGCTCTGGTGTGAAAGTTTTTCCTGCACTAGAAGTTCCTGACGCCGTTGTGTTAGAAGTAGTGTTTGTTGCTGGAGCATTCGAACTAGTCGTTTTACTACTAGTGTTACTTGCTGGTACTCCACCTTTAATTGCCTGAGCAATTTTTTGGTCAACATAGCTTTTGGTTACGACTGGATCATCAGCTGTACCAGGTTGTCCAGAACTGGAGGCACCATTAACTGAATTGTTCATTAAGGAACCAGCAACAATTCCTCCTCCAAGTAAAACAGCAGCCAACGATACTTTATAGCGTGATTTCATGAAGTCCTCCTACAGCAGGTTATAGCAAGTATAGGTTAAGCTTTAATTATTGTGCGCTAGCTCCAGAAGAACCCTGCATAGCCCAAGGCTTATCAAAAGCCAACTTCAAAGTATCAATATTTGTAACTATATCTTCGGCCTGTTGCTCAGCAGTAGTGACTTTCAAATTAGCTTCATAAACCTGAAGCTCTGTAGCCAACCCAACATCAAATTGCTTCTTAGCCATATCAGCCGCACTTCTAGCACTCACCAAACCAGCTTGAATCTGTGAGTACTGGCTTTCTAATGCTTTGATGTTATTATAAATTGTTCTTACTGCTTCTTCGAGTTGTCTCTTTGTGCCTTCTGTAGCATACTGAGCTTTCTCGACATTAAGTTGCTCAGCTTCGTAAGGTGTGTTTCCTGGCGTACTAAAATTGTAGAGCTTCAGGCTCAATTCAGCTAAATCCACTTTTTGCTCGCTCAGCCAAATGGCCGTGCTGCTAGTAAGTACTTGGCTTACTTTAGTTTCCACATTATCTTTGAACTCAGAATAAACAGGCTTATCCTTTAATTCATAACGTTGCTCTGGTTTATAACCAATCACTTGGTTCAAAGATACATATGCACTATCTAGATCTTTTTTTGCCTTCTCTAAAGCAGCTTGATTTTGAGTCACCTGATTAGTTGCTTGCGTAACCTCATAGTCACTCGACATCTGATTATCTCGTTTAATTTGTGCTACTTTCAGTTTGCGCTCGGTATCTTCAATATTCAATGCAGCCAGCTTAACGGCATTTTGCTTTTGAAGGAGCTTATTGTAAAGATCTTTTACATTATATTCAATACTTTCTTTGGTCATTTCCAGATTCTTTTTGGTAGCCTCATAATTAAGATTCGTTTGGGCATAACCTTTGTAAGCTTTATCTTGCCCCTCATAACCTGCTTCTGCTGGAACAAAGTCAATATTTTTGCCTGTCTCTTTCAAAATTTTTCCTGCCTGATCAATACTCACTTCTCCTGTTTTAACAGAAGCACTATCAGCAATAGCCAGTTTCACTGCATCTTCATAGGTCAAAGAATCATTATAGTAGGTATCGTAAGTAACTTTGGTCACAGGAGCTGCGAGTGGCTTACTGGACATACTATTGGTTTGATCACCAGTAGTGCTACCATTAGCTTGATTGGAAATGGTTACTGTTCGTGTAGTCTGATCCCAATTTACTTTGGCGCCTAATGATTGGCTCACAAAACGTAAAGGAACGAGTACTTGACCCTTTTGAATTTGAGTTGCTGCATCCAGTTGTACAGGATTACTATTTTTATAAGCAAGCTTAGAACCAACATTCAAAGTCAACATATCTTCATTTTTAGAAGCAGTTACTTTTTTAGCTTTGCTGTCCCAATCGACTTTCGCACCCAAGCTTTCGAAGACTCCACGCAGAGGCACCAAAGTGGTATTTTGGCTAACTATAGGAGCTTGCGTATATTGCTGAGTTACACCGTTAATAATAACCTTTATATCACCTGCTTGAGCTCCTGCAAAATTGGCAAATGCAGAAGAAAGAACCAATGTAGAAAGTGCTGCCACTCCAAAACGTTTCATAATTTCTCTCCTTTGTCAATAAGACTAATAAAAGAAAAGGGCTCCAAAAGGAACCCTCTTCTAATCTAATTCAGTTAACTCAAAAGAGTTGCTCTTAAATTAGTTGTTGTTTTCAACAGTTACTGTTTTAGCAGTTGCATCATAGTTGATGGATGCATCCAACGCTCTGCTCACCCAGAAGATAGGCAGTACAGTACGGTTTTTGTTAGTTACAGCTTTAACGTCCATACGAATCACAGAACCGTTAACAGTCAACAGGTTAGTGTTCAGTTTGATTTGAGCAACGCGGTCACCTTTAATCAGGGTAACTGTGGAAGTTGCTTTGTCAAACAGGATGTTTTGTGGGGATACACCCAAAGCTTCAGCTGCATAACGTACTGGCAAGTAAGTGCGTCCGTTTTCAGCATAAGCAGCTACATCAGAAGTTTTACTTTCGCCGTTCACAGTGTAGGAAGTGCTTCCCAGTGTGAAGACAGCTTTAGTTTTAGTAGCACCTGGAGCTGGAGTTCCAACAGTTGCGATTGCTACTTCAGCAGCTGCAGTGTTGTTGTCTTTCCAGTTTTGAGTGTTGTCAGTTGCGCCTTTGTATGCAGTGTAAGAAACTGCGCTACCTTTCAGCTTAGCAACGATGTCGCCTTGAGCTACAGTACGGTCAACAGTCAGCTTAGGAGCCGAGATTGTTATTGTACTTGGAGTAGCACTTTCGCTGTCGATGTAGAAGCTCAGACGGCCTTTGTTGCTTTCGCCGTAAGTATCAGTAGACACGCTCTTCACTTTAACGTCACCAGCTGTAACTTTTACTTCTGGAGTAGAAGCAAAACGTACGCCTGTTGGCAATTCCAAGATCACTTCACGGCTACCGTCTTTCTTAACGAAAGCTTCTTTAGCAGCTTCAGTGATTGTGATATCGCCAACTTGTTGATCGCCCAGACCGATTGTCAGGGTTGGTTTGGAAGCAGCAGCCAGAGTAACTGCTTGTTTCACAGTTGCAACCTTAACATTACCGCTCAGACCTTGGCTACCCGCAACTTCAACGTTCAGATCGCCAGAGAAACCTGGTTGCGTAGCAACTTCAACGTTTCTCAGTTTCAAAGTACCAGCATCAGTTGTGCTGTTAGGGTTGTTGAAAGTCAGTTTCAAAGTACGCTTGTCAGAGTCAGTGTAAGATACTTCTGCTCCACCCAATCCGTTAGTATTTTCCATAGAACCAGCAAAGCTGTTTCCTGGGTTATTACTCTTGAAAGTTTCCTGCCAACGAGCACCTTCAGGCAGACGCAAAGTTACAGTACGACCTTTTACAAAAGATTTAGCAACAGTTTCTTTAATTACGATGTCGCCAACTTTTTGTTCGTCGTGCCCAGCAAGGATAGTTGTTGGAGTAGCTACAGTAACACCACCACCGATTTCACCATAGTTACCAACAACAAGGGAACTAACATCAGTTGTTGCATTACCGGAAACGCTAACAGTAACGTCGCCTTGTTTAGCGTTAGTTTCATCGTCTACATGGAATTTAACTGGCAATTGGAAAGAATTTTGTTTAGAGCTTTTCACAGTATCTTTCAATCTTACAGTAAGAGTATCACCATCTGATTTTGCATCAATGTCAGCAGCAGCGATATCACCAAAAAGAATTGCTGCTGTACCAGAAGCATCCCATTTAAAACCACTTGGTAATTTCAACTTGATATAGTTACTACCTGTCAAAGAACCAGCAGTTTCTTCTTTAACTTTCAACGTTGCTGTGAAGTTATCTTCACTGGAAACTGTATCATTTGCCGCAAGAGAAACTTGGCCAGAAGAAACAACGTTTGCGATTGTAATTTCACCACTAGTCAAACCACTATTGGAAGCAGCATCAATAGCTGCTTTAACTGGACCATTACTTGGACCAGCTACATTAATTCTACTAAAGTTCAAGAAAAGAATAACATCATCTTTGATGTTGTCTTGACCCGTAAAAGTAATTTTTGCGGAGTTTACGTTAACCGGTTTACCATCAGTGTCATAATTATTGATGATCGGATCAACTTTAATACCAGTATCCTTATTATCATCAAAATCAGCGTATACACCCAAACCATAAGTAGCATCACTTACACTACCCGTACCATTAGTTGTGCCTGTTACACCAGCAATTTTCGCAACATCACTACTGTTGAAATAAAAACCTTTAGGCAAAGTAACAGTAAAAGAAGAACCCTCTCTTACAGAAGCTTTGCTCACTGTAACTTTCACTCTGCTATCAAGATTAGTGAAATTTTCAGCATTTCCACTAATAGTAGGAGTGTTCACAGTTGTGAAACTAGAAGATGCATGGATAGCAGTTGGTGCAGTCAATGCTGCGATTGGAGCTGCTACACCAGCAACCAATGTTGCTGTTGCCAGCACGTTGATCATTTTTTTGTTAAACTTTGTCATAACCTTTTTTTCTCCTCCTTGAATATAACCAGAAATATTATTTTTGTCTTTTTGTCGGATCTTGTCACTCATCAGTCGTTACACCTCCTTTCCGAGCTTTATGAGAACCCTTATAAAATGATATCTGTGACAATATCACAGAAGCTTGGAAACTAGTTGAAAGAAAGCGTCCATTTATGACGTACTCCAGTATTATACAATGTGATAACAATGCAGTAAAGATTTTTTTTAGCGAATTTTGTCTTTACGCTTTTGTACCCCTTTGTTTCATACTCACCCAATTAGACGTAGCATAGGTTCAAAAAGTTGCGTCTGTTTTCAAAAAAAATTTTTATTTTTTTTGATTATGTATTCCGCTTCCCACAGTAATAATTATACTATTGAACCTGTTCCTCCGTCATCCTACAACTTTTACCTTATCAACCTTAAATGTACAAAGATTATTTTCGTACATTTAAGTCGGTCTTTAATGGAGTATATTCGTTAAGAATTATCCATAGAATATATAAAGCACATAAAGTCTATAGATTCCCTTGAAATCTAATACTCTAATACACTTTAAGTAGTAGGAATGACGGAGTAACAGTGATTTACGGTAAATATAACCGAGACAAATTACTTCACTACATTAATCTTCGCGCCATCCGTAAGCAGACTAACGCCCTTAACGACAACATTTTGTCCTTCAGCAAGCCCCTTGGTTACCTCAATCTGTTTGGCACTTTCCTGGCCTGTCTGCACCTCTACCCGCTTAGCCACTGTTCCTTCCACTACATAAGCATACTTTTTCCCTGCCTGCTCCGTAATAGCATCCTGCGATACCAAAATATTTTTAGGAGCTTCTGATTTCATGTATACAGTTACAACCATCCCTGATTTTAATTCACCAGAACCATTAGGAACTGAGATCTCGACAGGATATGCCTTGAGATCATTATCCATTACCGGATTGACGGCCGATACTCTGGCCTCAATTCGCTTATCTAAGGAGTCCACACCTACAGTCACAGATGAACCCACCTGCAACTTAAGAAGCTCAGATTCAGAAACGTTAACTTTAGCAATAATAGGATTGGTATTCGCTATTGTAGCAACCGCGGATTGTGCACTAACCATTTGCCCCTGGGTTCCTGTTACTACCGATATCGTGCCGGAAATTGGAGCTTTGACTACAGCATCCACCAGTTGACTACGAGCTGTGTCTAAACTGGACTTAGCCTGATTGACAGAAGCACGTGCTACGTCAATGCCCGTTTTCTGTTGTGCAAGACGTAATGATTTAAGAGCATTATTATATGTTGTTTGTGCACTTTCCTTGGATGTTTGCGCATTGTGAAGTGTGATCTGTGCATTCTCCACCGCAGTCAAAGCTCTTCTATGCGCTATTTGAGACTGCTCTAACTCGGATTGAGATAGAGCGCCCGCACTAAACAACTGTTGGTTGCGATTGAGCGTATTTTGAGCATCACGCACTGAACTCTGAGCATCAACCAGACTGGTCTGAGCTTGGGTGATGGTGTTGTCTTGCTGGACAAGCGCACTTTTGGCTTGATCCACGCTGGATTCTGCCTGCTGCACCGATTGTGCTGCGCCAGACTCAGCCTGCTTTAAATTAGCTAAGGCAACCTGGTACGATTCCTGGGATTGCTTAATCGAGTCCCGCAAGTCCTTTTGGTCTATAGTAAACAATGTGTCACCCTTATTTACTTTTTGCCCCACTGTAAGGTTAATGCTTTGAATTTTGCCACTAATTTTCGGAGACACCTGAGCCGTCTCTTTAGGAGCAAAGCTTCCAATAATACCTGTTGAATCGTTAATACTACCTTTGGTCACTTTTGCCACTTGGACCGGAATGGCTTGCTGCGCCGTAGTCGGTGCGGCAGGAGCCTCCCCCCCACCGCAACCCGCTAATGCAACTGATAAAAGCAAAGTTGTAGCAATCAGAGCACTTTTTTTATTCATTATGTTTCTCCACCTCACCTTATATATGAACACTTTTTTGTAGTTTCGCTTCTTTTTTTAATTCTCTCTTCGCTTGTCTTTTTAATTTCCGATTCTTACGTTTTTCTATCATATTATCCATGATGACGTAGACTACCGGAATAAGAATCAATGTAATAACAGCTGCGAAGGATAACCCGAACACAACAACAACTGCCATCGGTGCTTGTGTCTCGTTACCACTGCCTGTAGCAAATGCCATTGGGAGCAAAGCTAGTACAGTAGCCAGCGTGGTCATCAAAATCGGACGCAACCGCTCAGACGCTCCATGAATAATAGCTTCATCCCGATCTTGGCCGTCTTTTCGGAGCTGAATTATAAAGTCAATCATAACAATGGCATTGTTGACGACCAAACCGACGAGCATGATGTAACCTGTCAAAGCTGAAACGCTGAGACTCGCCCCGGTTACAGCTAAACCGATAAGCACACCAATTACCGTAGGTGGAACGGAAAACATAATAACAAACGGTGTGAGCAACGATTCGAACTGTCCTGCCATAACCATATAAATGAGCACGACAGATAGCAAAATAGCTATCGCTAAGTTCATGAAAGACTCCATCATTTGTTCATTTTGGCCGCCACCCGTATCTGCACTGTAGCCCTCTGGGAAGTGAGTAGTCTTCAATAGAGCATCTATTTTTTGATTAATAGTAAGAATATCCCCTGTTCCATCAATATCAGCTGTAATCTGCACTTGACGCGTTTGGTCTTCACGAGTAACAGTATCGGGTACAGTCCGTTTATCAATACTTACTACGGAAGACAAAGGTACATCAATACCTTGCGAAGTGGTGATCCGTAAGGCTTTTAGATTTGACAAATCATGGCGGTTTTTCTCTGGCAACGATATCTTCACATCAATCTGATCTTCACCTGTACGATAGCTTGTGGCGACTGATCCATTAAAAGAAGTATTCACTGCAGATAAGATTTGGGTCGCTGATAAGCCATATCGACTTGCAAGTTCCCGATTAACGGTAATCTCATATTCTTCGCGAACAGCACTCAAGGTACTTTTCACATTGACCGTACCCGGTATGTTTTTTACGTCCGCAACGAGATTGTCCGAGAGTTCTCTCAGGACGTCAATATCGTCACCTTTTAAGTTAATATTAACAGCCGCTCCGCTTGAAAGGCCTGTTGTAGACGCCATTGTAATCTCTGCATCTGGAATGCTATCAAATTTCTTACGAAGGCCATCAACTATAACATCTGTTGCCTGATGTCCATCCTTCAGTGTTACACTTAGATCTGCTGAGTTGGTTGGAGCTGCCCCTGAATAACCAGAATTGCCACCAGAACCAACAGTCACTGTCATTTTATCTAGATCCGGAACTTTCAAAATTTCTTTTTCTATATCTTGAACAACCTTTTCCGTTTCTTCCAAGACCGTTCCATTAGGAAGTTTCACGTTAATTGTGAATTCCCCAGTATCGGATGCTGGGATAAATTCAGCCTTAACGAAAGGAACTAGAGCCCCAGCTGCCACAAACATTAATAAAGTAATAATTAACACAGATTTTCTATGGTTAATTCCCCACTTCAGTATACGGCGATACCCACTCTTAAATTTCTCGAAACCAATATTAAACCACACAATAGGGTTAACACCCTTATAAGTACCTGAAGAATAAATGGATTCATCTGGCACGGTAGGTAGCCAACGTGATCCCAGCATCGGCACAATCATAAGGGATACAAGCAAGGCTGCAATGTGAGAGAAAATAACTGTTAACGCCAACGGTTTAAATAGAACTCCCGCAATTCCGTCAACAAAAACAACTGGTAAAAATACTACGATCTGCGCAAGTGCAGATGCCATAACGGCATTACCCACCTGCTTGGAGCCATCAATAGCCCCTTGTAGCATGCTTTTCCCTTCATGTCGCTGTCTAAAAATATTCTCAATAATAACAACCGCAAAATCGACAAAGGATCCTAACCCCAGAAGCAAACCGCTCAGTGAAATAATATTAATGGTTTGTCCGGTGAAATACATCATCATAAACGTAGCTACGAAGGAAATTGGAATAACGATAGTAGCAATAATGGTAGAACGTATACTATTCAAAAATAACAGCAACACAATAGCTGCGATAATAAGTCCCAATATAGCATGCTCTACTAGTGAGTGTACGGAGTCGCTAATCGGTTTGGATGCATCTGTTACCATCTCCAATTGAGTTCCCGGAGGCAATTCCTTCCGTATCGAATCTAAACTATCCTTTACAGAATCGGCGATTGAAAGGGTATTCCCCCCTGTGGCTTTAGTAACAGAAATATTGATACTTGGCTTTCCGTTATAGGTAGAAATGGTTGTAACATCATCCAAGGAATCTTCAACTGTCGCGATGTCCTTTAGCTTAATGCTTCCCTTCCCTACTGGAATTGGCGTTTCACCCATTTCTGAAACAGCTTTGTATTCACCTTGAACCCGAAGTTGGATTTCTGTATTACCTCGGTACACCGAACCAGCAGAACCCGCTACGTTATTAGACGATAGCGCTTGGCTGATTTGATCTAGCGTAATGCCATAGCTTTGAAGTTTGGCTTGGTCTACAGTAATCTTCACAAGCCGAGCTTGCCCACCTGACATGTTGGCTGCAGCTACTCCCGCAATTCTTTCAAGCCGCGGCTCAATAATATCTTCAGCAATAGGCTTCAACTTGTTAATATCCTGGTCTCCTGTAAGAGAGAGCGTAATAACCGGCGTTGCGTTGAGATCCACCTTAAGGACACGCGGCGAATTAGCCGCCTTGGGAAGAGACCCTTTAACCCCATCAACTTTATCTCGCATGTCGAGGGTTGCTTGATTGATATCTACTCCCCAGTTAAATTGAATCATGACCATAGATGTTCCTTCTGAAGACTCGGACATGATTGTGTCCACGTTCTCAATAGAAGCCAGACTTTTCTCAATAGGTTTAGTAACCAATTCCTCAACTTCTGTAGGCGTTGCATTTGGAATACTAGTCACCACTGCAGCGAATGGCAGCTTCATATCCGGCATTTGCTCTACAGGAAGTCTTAACGCAAAAATACCGCCCCCGATTAACAAAGCAATAATTAACATAAATACTGTTACAGGACGGCGTATTGAAAACTGAGACATCTCATCACTCCCCACTCACTTCTCTATGTAATATTAAAACACACACATCCTCTACTACGATGAAATAGGCGTAAAGTTTCAGATAAATGTGCAAAAAAAACATATAAAAAAATAATAAACACATTTTGAGATAAAAGCTTAAAAAAAAGCAATTAATTACAGACATTTAAGCCAAATCCAAAATAAAAAACGTTGTAAGGCTAATCCACAGTTTTTACCTCATTGATATTATGGCATAGGCCCTTAATCCCAGTCAAATAGCTGATTTATAAAAAACATCCCTCTCATGTATATGAAAGGGAATTACCATTTCGCATGGAGGGATGTTTAGTAATTTCAGGTGTTTTGTTGATTAGATTTTAGGAAGCAACTTTTTATCAGCCATAACTTTAGCTACAATAATGGCTGCATCTCCACGCAAGGTCAAGGAAGTAGGATTAAACATATATCCTTTTTTCAGATCACTTGCATCCAAAGGTGACCCTGTGATAAAGCCTTTCTTGGCGATAGCCAATATAGATGCTTGCGCATAGTAATCAATCTTGTCCGCATCTTTAAAGGTCTTAGACAGGTTCTTCATGATCTTGTCATGATCTGTTTCCAACTTCAAATTCAATGCCTTGGCAATAATGACTGCTGCATCTTGACGTGTGATTACATCTTCCGGCATAAAGATTCTTGGTTGTGAACCTTTGACAATACCGGCACGCGCAGCTGTTTCAATATAACGATAATCGTATAGAGCATCTGCTGATATCGTATTTGGAATAGACACGTCGTCGAAATGCTTCGCTCCACTGAAATTAAGCGGAATTTGCAGACCTTTGACAATCATAGACGTGAATTCGCCTCTTTTAATGTAGCTGTCAGGTCCAAAGCTATTAATTGGATCCATTGGGTTCATGACACCTTTGGCCAAGATGGCTTCGATGTAATCTCTAGCGTATTTGTGCTTAATGACATCACTATACGTTTCTCCAACCTTAGCAACTACATAGTAGCCGAAACGATCAAACGGTACCTTAATGGTATGTTTTTTCGGATCCACCACACCACCAATGTTCTGCCAATCTTTAAGATCAGAATCGAAATAGAACACTGTCATTTGTTTCCCTGCATCCTGAGCAATACTGCTATCATACGTCAGCGTCAATGTAGCGCGCTTGGATGGTACTAACTCGTTAGATGGGTCGCGCCAGTAGAAGTTTTTAATCTTGCTACTGTCATTTTGCGACTTGTTAGCCAATTGATAAGGATCGGCACCATAAGTTACCGGATCGTAAGCATCTGTTTTGATATCATCTGCAGTACCCGGGTCAATCCAGAATACTGGACTTGACTTGGTAAAACGATTTGGGAATTCTCTGTTGAAGTATCTACTTCCATCTGCAATCAAGCTCTGCATATCCGATAATGCTTTTTCAGTTTCAAATTCATGACGGTCGACCACACCATCTTCGCTATTTGCTATTGCAAAGTACAAATTGTGACCAGAGAAAACCTGGTTTTTGAACTGCTGCGGTTGATCGTAGTCCCGACGAATCAGACTCGTTCCCTTTGCAAAAGCAAGTGTAAGATTACCATCGAACACTTTGTGCGATGTTTTCATCGCTTCCATGTACTGCTCGCCAGGAATATTAGTAGGCACATATTTAACAGTAATGGTCTGTTTCAGTTTTTCTTTGCCTACAGTAACCACTACGTCAATTTTATTATCTTTGTTGGCTTTTAGACCTGTAACGATGGCTTTGTAAGTTGATGGATAATCAATGGTACCATCATAATCAGAGTCGAATCCCTCTTGAACTGCTGTTTCTTTACCTACCGTAACACTATCTGCATTACCTGCGTTTACAACAACTTGCACAAAGTTTTGATTCACGATTCTCTTTTCAGGGAGCGGACGCAAAATATCAAAAGATGTGGATTGACCTGATACTTGCAGTCGGAAAGTAGCAAATGGTCCGCTCTTGCCGCTATTGTACAAGGTAATGTTATAAGCTACTGGTGTTCCATCTTGCGAAATAGTTTGGTTTTTCAACACAAAGCTGAAATACTTTTTGTCCGGATGGTAGTACACAAGCAGGTCTTTTAAATCTTTATTTGTAAATTTATCTGTAGTAGAACCGGAATTGTATGTTGTCTTAGCATCTTCTGCTGAGAAAAACTCGTTACTCAGTGTCCAATTGACTTCACTGTCATCCGATCCCTTTATCTCCAAAATATATTGATCTTTATTAGCAATATCACTTAACGAACCATTTACCTGATCTGCTTTACCCAAATCAGCAATACTGAAAGTACCAAATACATTGATATTTTTCAGAGATGTATTGTAGTTAGTGTCATCCACTTTGGTGAAATTAGCATCTTTTGATTTCGGAGCAATTTCGCTGTATTTCGGCGTATTGCTCAAGCCGCTAACTGGTGTAAAAGGGATGATTCCTTGTGTATTCGGAACAGGAATTACTGGAATATTCGTCTGTGTAAAGTTTACTTTTACCGTATTGCTATACTCAATACCTGGCTTGTATACAAACTTGATTTCATTATTCCCGTTCGCCAAGGCATTGGCTGCGGCTGTTTCCGAGGAAGCAGCAAGCTTGAAGTCCGCTCCTGAACCATCCAAATCAACCAATACATTATTAACATACAGGAATACATTTCGGTTACTTCCAGTGTAATGAATATCTGCTGCGTTACTCACATCAAGTAATTTACCTTTAAAGTTGCCCAGCTGAGTCAATTTATAGGTATTCAAGTTTGAGCTGGATGTATTCAACGGAATTTGTTGCCCATCATAAATCGTATCGTATTTCATGAACGGACCCTGCAACAGATTCACTGTTGCTTTAATTAACTTAGTCGAGTCACCATTCAGATAAAAATTCAGTACATTTTGTCCTTCTTTAGGTAAAGTGTCTACATAAGCAACAATTTTCTTTACTTGCGTTGACTTACCATTAATTGTACGAATTACATCTTGAGGCTGCCCAACAGTATGAACCGCTACTCCGGAAAGCTCACTAATTGAAGAAGGTGCACCATTAACAACGATAAACTCCATACCTACAGGTACAGATGCAGCATCTGTAGTCTTGTTCTTCATAGAGCTACCTGTTAATTTCATAGCTTCATCTAGAGCAGCTGCCTGATCAGACCCGCTTCCATTAATTCTGTTCAACAATTGAGTATTAAAATCAGGAAGATAGTTAACATCATCAATATACGGCTGAGTGCTACTGCGCAATGTAAATTGGACAGCCGATGGAGCTGGAGGTGTACTGCTATCCGTATAAGTTATGCCCAGGGATGCCCTGGTCAAATGATCAAGTACAGCTTCCGAAGGTACAGTCACCTGAAATGGATATACTTTATAGCCATTTGATGTAACTATATTTGCAGTATCAATTGTGGCATCAACCCCAGTTGCACTACCCACAGCACTACCATTGTTACTCACATCGGTAAAACGTGCATTGATTGTGGCCACTCCTGGATCGGTCGCACCAGCTGGTACCAAAACGTTACCTTTTAAAACCACACCACTTGTAGACGATACGGTAAAGTCAGGCGAAGTGGTCAGATCGGCAGAAACATTCCCATCCTTGTTCAAGGTCAAATCAGAGAATTCCGGTTTACCCGTATAAATCGTAATTTCACGTGTAACTGTGAGGGCCTGAGTTCCGTTGCCCACTTTAATAGTCACTATATTTTTACCTGGACTGAGTACCACACTACCTGTTAATTTATATGCGGTATAAGAGTTAACTGTGTACGTATTACTGCTTTTTGCAGACGTGAGCGTTACACTGTCAGCATTAGGAGCCGTACCTTGAATGACTACTTTTACATCATCCGTACCGCTATTGCGTGCGTCTGTCAGCACCGCTGTCTGATTCTCTAGCAACTGCTCGGTTGCACCATTCAGCGTAGCAGATAGATCATAAAGCTTAGGTCCATCCTGATACTCAATGTAGATGGAGTCCTTCATATCAGCCGAATTTTGGCTACTTTGAAATGTAATCCGGTTCAAACCAGGAAACAGTTTAATGTCTGTAACTTTAAGCGTAGAGCCACTGACCGTAATTCCGCCTTTTTGACTCTCGTTCTTATTAACTACGTTAAGGTTTGTTCCATTTTTAGAGAGTTGGAATACACTATAAGATATAGTACTTCCGTTCACTCCGTTAATCGTACCGTTAACTGTAACTCGGTCAGTGTTTACCATTCTAGCCGAATCCACATCATATTTTTCACTTGGAAAAATAAAATAAGTTCCCGTCGCAGCATGAGCCGTACCTACCAGGGCCGCCGGCACCAAGCCAATGATGAGACCAACCGTCAGCAACATGGATAGCAATCGTTTCAAATCATTGTCCTCCTTTGATTCTGTCGCACCTTGGGGTACGTAATCATTCAATACTTTTTTTATCGGTAGTAAACATACAAAAAATTAGTAAATTCTCAAAAAAGGAGGGAGTTTTTTTACAGCAAACATCAAAAAAGCCTTCAAACCCGCGGTATACCGCCAAGCTTGAAGGCTTACTTTTAAATTAAAATTATAATTTCGAACGTGTTTGGGAATCTGGCTTAGCCAGCAACCGAATCAGTGTGTTAATAACTGGGCGTTTGGTCTTGCCAACAAGACCAATAACCTCTGCACCGATCTGTAGGAAGAACATCATAATACAAATCACGACAAAGGTGACCCAGTTCGCTTCATTAAGCGCAGCAGACGATTGAATCACGGCCAATACACCGAAAAATGCAGCAATACCGTAGATAATCAACACCGTCTGTCTGTGACTGAAACCTAGTTCGCGTAAGCAGTGATGCAAATGACCTTTATCCGGAGAGAAAATCGGTTTTTTCTGCAACTTGCGACGAATGATAGCAAAGAATGTATCTGACAAAGGTACACCGATAATAATCAATGGCGTAATAAAAGATACGATAGCAATTTGCTTGAAACCAAGCATGGATAGCATGGCCAGACAGAAACCTAAAAATAATGACCCTGTATCACCCATGAATATTTTCGCAGGATGAAAGTTGAAAAATAAAAATCCGATAATGCTGCCCAGCAGCACAAGACAAAGCATAGCTACCATGTAATTGCCCATCAATACCGACATCACAAAGATAGTTCCAATCGCAATTCCTGAGACACCTGCAGCCAGTCCATCCAGACCGTCAATCAAATTGATGGCATTCGTTACACCTACGATCCAGAAAATCGTAAGCGGAATGGAAATCCAGCTTTCCAAAGATGAGTATGCATCCTGAAAAGGTACATTTACAAAATCTACACGAATATCAAAAGCAAACACGACCATACACGCAACGGCAATTTGAGCCAAAAATTTCAATTTTGCATTGAGATCAAAACGATCATCGAGAGCACCAATCAGTGTAATCAGCGTACCGCCAATCAGAAAGGCTGCAATAAAGTTAATATCCCGAGAGGACAGCATTCCGTCAGGCACAAAAGGTAACACCGCCAATAAGGACAACAGAAATGCCAAGAAAATCCCCAGTCCGCCAAGACGCGGCATAATTCGGGTATGTACTTTTCGGGCATTCGGTACATCGACGGCTCCAACCTTCACAGCGAATTTCTTGACGAGCGGTGTCAGTAACAGCGCAAGTCCCAGTGCCATGATGAACCCAATAATATAGATCAATAACATTTGATCATTCGACCCCCAATTTTAAAGCAATCCCTTTTCAGATGTAACCGCATTGAATTATACTCTGATCAAAAATAAATACCAAGCTTCATATTCTGGCAAATTAGCGGGTTTTGTAGGCAGATTCAAGCTATTTATCACACTTTTGTGACGTTTTCTTTTTCGCGCATCACTTTCGCGGCGAATTTCGGCAGCGCAAGCATTCTTTTGTAACGGCTTGGCTCTTTAAGGAGTCTATATAACCATTCAGCCCGTAGCTTTTGAAACAATTTAGGTGCGCGTTTGGTTCTGCCTGATATAACATCGAAGCTACCGCCAACCCCCATCATCACCGGTACACCCAGCTGTTCCTTATATTTACCAATCCAGGGTTCCTGCGTGTCCGCTCCACGTGCTACAAACAACAAATCAGGATTTGCTTCACGAATGGCTGCAATCACGGCTTCATCCTCTTTAGGTCCAAAAAAACCATCACGCTTGCCACAAACCGTAATTGCGGGATAAAGCTCATGTACCCGCTTTGCGGTCGCTTGAATCACCTCAGATGTTGATCCCAGTAAATAAACCTTCCAATGATAGTTTTCTCCAGCTGCAAGTAATTCATGTAACAAGTCAAAGCCCGCTACCCGCTCAGGTACAGGATGTCCTACATAGTTTGCAGCCCAGACCACGCCAGTCCCATCCGGAACAATCAACTCTGCCTGTTTCATCACGTTCATGTACACTGGATCTTCCAATGCAGCCATTACCATAATCGGATTGGCAGTGATCACTTGATGGGGCTGGCGAGACTCCACTGCTTGAACTAATACATTTAATGTATCTTTCATATTAAGCCTTGATACCGGAACACCGAAAATCGGGACGGTAGGCACATTCGTAACCTTATCAACTGTCACTGTATCCATCATCCTTTGCGACACAAGTAATTAACGATATGCTGTGCCGGTAAGCGAGCCTCACTTTTTAACAAAGCAATGGCCGCTCCCTGGCTCTCGATCCATTGACTTCGCTGATCTAGCAACCGCATAGACTCATTAGCCAGTTTTTGTCCATCCAGTGCCTCTGTAGTGCCTACAGGCTGGCTACCGACACGGCTGAGGAAATGGTCAATTTTAGGATCGTAGGATATCCCCAACGGAGGCACCTGGTGGGATGCTGCATAGATCAAGCTGTGTAATCGCATCCCGATCATCAAACTGCAACGGCTGACTTCCAAAAGCATCTGTTGAGGATCGGTGACTTGATCACACATGCTGACAAGGCTCCCCGTCCCCCTAATATCCCCCAACAAATCCATTACCATCCTTGAAGCCTGCTCGTCATCAGGCAGATGGAAAGGTAAAAAGCGTAAGTGTACACGGCGCTCAGCAGCTAATCTTTTTAAGCCGTCCGCAATAGCCGTTAAATCGCGACGTTCTTTATCCCAGTAACGTACAGATACGCCAACGATTGGAATTTTATCCATATCAGTCTCAAATGCTGCTTTATGCAGCTCGGAACCCGCGGGCAATGGAAGCCCCATTACCGGATCAGGAACAACTTTGACAACCGGGCGCTTCAGTTTCATAGTACCCAGCAGTGCGGCAGACTGCTCATCTCTTACAGAAACATATTCACAGCGCTGAAACACAGAACGGATCATAGGATAAAATATCTTCCGTTGTACCGGACCAATGCCCTGAGCATATACAAACGTCGGCTTTCCAGCCCATTGGGCCAGTTTCAGAATTGCCAGATAATACGGAATGCTTTTAGGGCTTGTTGCATCCTGGAGCAAACTCCCGCCGCCACTTATTAGCCCATCGCTGTTTTTAATCGCTCTACGAACTTCCCCCAGACTCATCCGCGGTACAGCTTCTACTCCGTACATTTTCTGTGTCCAAGCGGGGTCAGAAGACAGAACAACAGGCTTGATTGTAATCCCCGCCTGACGACTCTCCTCCTCTAAAGCTGTCAAAATCGACTTAAGCACGGCCTCATCTCCACTATTGTGAGAGCCGTAATAACCCGAGATGATTATCGTTTGAGCTGTGGTGACCATTTCTTCCAACACCCTTCCAGCACTTGCCACACGACAATTGCGATGATTCCCAGCACCAGACCGAAGCCCAATCCTAACAGCCCGCGACTAAGCGACAGTGCCGCTGGAGAGTGAATGTGAGCAAAGGTATCCACCATAGAGGCTTGGCCAATAGCAGCTATAATCAGTAAATAGATTGCTTTGCGATATTTCAAAGCCAGGAACGCCCCTGCAATAAACAGTGGGTGAGCCATCAAAAATTCCTTATTGCGCGGACGTACACCAAACGCATTTTCAAGGAAGTTCCGGAAAACCAGCTCCGTGTTCGACACCGTACCCGCATTTCCGGTACGAGTCAAATAGTAATAGCCTGCGGCTGCGATAACAGCCAGTGCGATCACCCACAATACAGTAATCGGCGTACGTAGCAGCTTGGAAATTTCCTCCCGTATAGAAACACCACGATAAAAGAAAATATATATCGCTGCTAAGAAGATCGGCAGAATGTGAAGCAAGCTTACACCTCTAAATTGGTTCAGCACAAGGCTGTAAGCAATACTATTCAACAGAGCAATAACAAAAGGCACTGCAGCCAGCGACAAAATCGCTGTCTGTACGTACAGTATAAGCGTTTGAATCAAACGCTGACCTACAGAAAGTTCGGACCCCTGTTCACGTTTAATTCTAATCGTACGCACGGCGATAATCATTGCAACCGTAGGTCCGCTAATCGCCGCGAGTAGGGCTAGACCTTGCTCCATCAAGCTGGAGTTCAAAACATAAAGTCCTGCTGAACCTACCAAACCGAGTGAAAATGCCAGCAAAGTCAATGCCGGGACGAAATAGGACACCATAATGGAGAAGAATGCCAGTGCACCCAGTACGACAATCATTTTCAGATAGCGCTGAATGGACGAATCGACGACTTGGAACGGTTCAGCCTGTCCAAGTTCAAACCCCTTTTTCTCCATCCGTTGTACAGCGTTACCCGGCTTGTCCAAGCTGTGGATTAGGTTATCTACCGAATCCTTCACCTTGGCTTCAGCAATACTACGGCTAGGCGCGGTATTCAGATACAACATGCGAATATTACGATCCTTGGTAGCCAATGCAAAACGATCGGCCAACGTTTCCACATCGAGCGTTGAATCTTTATCGCTCAATGAGTATAAACGCACAACGTTATAGTGGATATCGTAAGCGAGCTTATTGAAGCCTGCTTGCGGTTTTTTTAAGTTTTCGATAGCAGCTAGGCCAATATCGTATTTGTTCAGCAATTTAGCAAATGCCGCCAAGCTATGCTCTTTCTCGTTATCAGTGAAGCCTTTGACTGAATCACCTTCAAACAAAATGCGTTTTACACCATTCTGCTGAAAGGAAGCAAGCATCTCTTCCGTCAACTCCTGGTTGTAAGGAAGACTGTCGCTCATCCGTGGAACAATAAAAAATCCTTTGCTCCGAAGCTGCTTCATCGCAATCGGGTCAGGCTGCATGGGCTTGAGATACGCATCCTCTGGAGATGTTTCCACAACTAACCCTTCCTGTCCCTGATAAGTCCAAGGTTTTACATTGATGTCCAGGCTTGTAAACGTACGTAAAATTAACGGCTTTAATGCCTCGGCATTTTCTTTATCAGCGAAAACAATATACGTAAAATTCTCATTTGCAGGTGAAAGCCGTTTTTCCATATCGGCAACGTTCTGAGTCGTATAGGTTACGACGCGACCCGCTTTACGGAAATCATCCAACGTACTTTCATACATAGCCATGCTGTTCACACCCGCTTGCTGTAAGCGGTCAAGTTGCTCATTCAGATAGTCCTGCGGGTGAGCCTGATACGAGGCTGCCTCCGTCAAATCCCGATAATCGAATACAATCTCTACTTTTTTACTCGAGGATTCTGTCTTCACACGATCGGCGATGACCGGAATGGAAGCCAGCAAGCCGACAGCCACCAAAATCCATAACCATTTTCGAGAAGCCGTATTCCAATACTGCCATTTCTGATACACCAAAGAACCTCCTTAATATTCGGGATTTTGCAAAATTCAATGCTGCCCACCTTGCCGTACTCAGCCTTTTGGTAGGTCACTCATTGAATTTTGCAAAATCCTCCGTTGCCGGAATAAGGCTATTTTCCCAAAGCCTCTTCCAGGTTATTCTGCAATACAGAAATGACCTCCACGGCGTACTGCCCTTTGCCGTGAGAGGTCACCGATTACTATATCTTATCCAATTACCTTAACCTATTCTATTATAAAGGGATTTTTCTCAAGCGTCTACGCGAGCCATAACAGCATCGACCAGGTGGCTGATTCTTTGCTCCGCGTCTGACAGCGATGAACCGCGTACCGCGAAGTATACTTTGATTTTTGGCTCCGTTCCCGAAGGGCGCAGGCAAAACCACGAACCGTCCTCCAGTAAAAATTTGAGTACATTTTCCTGTGGAAGTCCGTCCAGACCTTGTGAGTAGTCCAGTACCTTGTCTACCTTCACGCCTGCAATCTCTTGAGGCGCGTTGCTACGCCAATCGGTCATTTTGCCCTGAATTTGTGCCACTCCATCCTTACCCTTAAGGGTACGAGACTCCAGCTTCTCAAGGAAGTAGCCAAACTGCTCATACAGCTCTTGTAAAACATCATAGAGCGTCTTACCTTGTGTGCTGTAATAAGCAGCAGCTTCAGCGATCAGCATAGCCGCCAAGACAGCATCCTTATCGCGAGCATAATTCCCTGCCAAATAACCATAGCTCTCTTCATAGCCAAACAGGTAGGTGTACTCGCCAGTTTCGTCAAACTGGTTCATTTTCTCGCCAATATACTTGAAGCCAGTTAGCGTGTTAAACACAGTTGCTCCAAAATGTTCGGCAATGACTGCGCCCATTTCGCTGGTTACGATGGTTTTGATAACCGCCCCATTATTCGGAAGCTTGCCTGTTTCTTTCAGCTGATTCAACAAGTAGTAAACCATGATCGCGCCAGACTGATTACCGGACAATACCACATATTCGCCATCACGGTTTTTCACAACTGCACCCATACGGTCAGCATCAGGGTCTGTTCCGATCAACAGATCCGCACCAATTTTCTCACCCAGCGCGATTGCCAGTTTAAACGCATCACGTTCTTCCGGGTTTGGCGACTTGACAGTCGAAAATTCAGCATCTGGCAGCTCTTGCTCAGGCACTATATGCACCTGTTCAAAACCGATCTTCTTCAGCACACGACGAACCGGTTCATTTCCAGTACCATGGAGAGGTGTAAACACAACTTTGAAGTTTTTGCCTGGTCCGGCTGCAATCAGCTCACGGTTCACACTCACACTGGCTACCGTATCTACAAACGCTTCATCTTCCTCTTCTCCAAGCCAAACCAACAATCCCTGTGCCTCTGCTTCCTCACGTGTCAGACTGCGAATGTCGGCAAAAGAAGGAACCTCACGGATATAACTAATTACCTGTTCAGCCTGATCTGGAACAAGCTGACCCCCTTCATCGTTGTATACCTTGTATCCATTATACTCAGGAGGATTGTGACTCGCTGTCACAACGATCCCTCCACTGGCTCCCAAATGACGTACACTAAACGAAAGCTGTGGCGTTGGACGCAAGGAAGGGAACAACTTAGCCACGATACCATTGCCTGCCAGCACCAAAGCTGCATCCAGAGCAAATTCTGGTGAAAAATGACGCGAATCATGTGCAATGACAACCGAAGGTTTGCCTTCTTTACCAGCATGCTGTTCTAAAATATAGCGAGCCAGCCCTTGAGTCGCACGTCCAATGACGTAACGGTTCATCCGGTTACTTCCTGCCCCGATCACTCCACGCAGACCGCCTGTACCAAATTCCAGCTCTTTGTAAAAGCGATCCTCCAGTTCCTGCTCGTTGCCTTCCAATGCGCGCAACTCCTGTTTGGTCTCTTCATCAATATAAGGGTCTTGCAGCCAGCTCTCAATGCCTTCTAATGCTTTTTTACTCAACTGCGTCATACGGAATTTCCCCTCTCCATTTTTGGGTTGTCAAAACAGGATTTCTATGTACACATGCACTCAGTTCAGACGTCGTGCTTATGTCGGCAGAGCTTTATTTATTGGGGAGGGTCAGATAAAGCAAACATAATTTCGCCCTCAGCTACTACCGTATCGCCTACTTTAGCCGTAGCTTTCCCTTTGCCAAATGCGCCTTTGGAACGAGTGATTTCCACTTCAAGCGTAAGCGTATCCCCAGGAACCACCTGTCCACGGAAACGGAAACCATCCAACCCTGCCAAGAACCCGATTTTGCCACGATTGCTCTCTAGATGCAGTAATGCGACAGCCCCAACTTGAGCCAGTGCTTCGGTGATCAACACACCAGGCATAACGGGATACCCCGGAAAATGTCCAATGAAATGAGGCTCATTCATCGTTACATTTTTAATGCCCACTGCTCTTTTCCCTTCCTCCAGCTCAATAATACGATCCACCAATAAAAATGGCGCTCGATGTGGGATAATCTCCTGAATTTGATTAACATCCAATTGCAATTTGTCCATTTACCTTAATAACTCCTCCCGCTTGCAGGTTTGACTCTGTATCAGTCATGAGTTACTGCAAGCATAATATTACCCCGCCTGCGCTGCATAAAAACAGCTCTTGGCGGCAACAATGTTAGATATCCTTCACCTACTGCAGAAGTGGAGGTTGAGATAAGGGGCTTTTTCCGCCGGTTATGCAACCTGAGGCGCGAAGAAGCCCTTTTGCCCGTGCTTGGTTTTACCCCGCAGTGTTATAAACTTCCCCATCATTATACAGTTATCAGATACAAAAAGAAAATTACGCGGAAGTACCATATTGGGTGCTCCTATTATGGGGGTGAAGCGAAGTTTCATTTGAGCCAAGGGGGGGAAGGGCTACGTGATTTATTTGATCTTCCGATCGCTGTTGCCCCTAAATTTTTTCATTTTATAATACCTGCAAGGTTAAAATTTAGGGGCAAAGGCGAACGCTATCGCTTCTCCAGATTCAAATAAACCCCTCCGCCGAGTTACTTTTGGCTCAAAAGGAAAGCCTCGCTTCAATAATACTCGCTTGCCGTGAAGGGCAGTGAAACAACCGAAGGCCTCTGCGATTGTGTCCAATGGCTGCAAGCTGCCCGTCACTGCATTTGAAGGCTCCTGCCTGAAGGCATAACAAAACCCTGCGCCACTGGCACAGGGTTTTGTTATTCTATACTCCCCACACAAATTGCGGGGGGGTTATTTTAATAAAAGTGGCCCTGATGGCGGGTAGCAGCGGAGCGAAGGATTTGAATCTGGAGAAGCGCGAGCGTTCGCCTTTGCAAAGGGATTTTTACATCTGAATAATTTATCAAATAAGAAAATCCCGCTGCAACAGCGATCGTATGATCAAATCATTCGCGGAGCGACCTTTTCCCGCCCCCACTCATTTAAAGTAAACTAAGGCGCAAATATAAGATCAATCACATGCTGCCAGGTTTTCCATTCGAATACGCCTGACAACCCTTGCTTACCTACAATTACATATCCTGCAATTAAGCCGCCTAACAGCGAGAACAGGAGCAGCAACGGAACTACGAAATAACGAGCAGTACGCCAGCGGGACTTCGTCTTTTCAGGCACCAGACGGGAATCAGATTGTTCTTCTTTCATCACCAAATCCTTAAGCCCTCAGATTGTTGGCCAGGTTCATCATCGTATCACTAGAAGTTAATGCCCGTGCCGCCATTTGATACATCCGCTGAACTTGCATCATATCCGTCATTTCGCCCGCTAAATCCACATTAGATTCCTCAAGATAACCGGAACGCAAAGATACGTCCGCTGGAACAGCACCTGCCACACCTGCAGCTCCGAATACATTTGCCTCTGTTACACCATTCAACAACACGAATAGGTTATCATCCCGCTGTTCCAGTCCTTCTGGACGCTGTACATCCATTAGCTTGATTCTCTGACCAACTGCCGGAGCCCCAGTTCCATTAGCACGAATCAGCAATTCGCCATCCGAGTTAATAGCCACCTTGGAACCCGCTGGAGCAGTCACAGGAACATCATTGTTATCCAGCACGGAATAACCTTCAGCAGTGGTCAACATCATCGTCGCACTATCATTCGGATCAGGAACAAAATGAAAGCTACCGTCACGGGTCCAAGCTTTTTGCCCATTTCCCTGAACTTCAAACATGGCATTACCTTGAATCGCCAGATCGGTAGGAAGTCCCGTCTCCTTGAGCGGACCTTGCTCCATATTTTTCATGATTGCGGCCGTTTTAACTCCGTAGCCCAAATTATAGCCGAGCGGCATGGCCCGTCCATTTTGGAGATACGTTGAAGGCTGTTGCTGCACATTGGCCAATACATCTTCAAAGGAACCCTGTTTACTCTTATAACCCACTGTATTGATATTAGCAATATTATCGGCAATTAAATCCAAACGCTGCTGCACACTGGCCATAGATACCATTGCGCCAATCATGGAGTTGTTCATCACTTACCCCCTGTTATACACGGCCTACTTCATTAACGGCCTTGTCCAAGCTTTTATCATAAAATTGAATTACCTTCTGATTCGCCTCATACGCTCTTAACGCAGCCATCATATCCACCATGGACTGTGAAGCATCTACATTAGATACCTCCAGATAACCTTGACGAACGGATACAGCATCGTTAGCAGTCATCATTCTAGCTGTAGCACCGTCAGTATCATTCAGGCGAAAATTCCCATTGCCCTCACGAACGAGCTGGTACGGACGATCAATGACACTAATACCGAGCGTCGTCCCCAATGTCTGGTTGGACTGGCTATCTACCAATTCGCCCCGCTCATTTACTTTAAGCTCTGAGACAGCCCCCGTCAATTGAATCGGGTTTCCATTCGTATCCAGCACCGCTGAGCCAGTCGATGAAAGCAATGCTCCCGCTCCATTTACTTGAAAATGTCCATCACGTGTATAACGAACGTTACCATTACTGTCCCGCACCGTAAAAAACGCTTCTGGACGGTAGGTGACTTCACCGTTAGCATTGATGAATTTCCCTGCCTGATCAAAAGCCATAGGTTGACCAGTAGCTGGGTCGTTCACATTAATATTGGACTGTATCGCAAAATCCGTCGCTTGTCCACTGTCCTTTAATGCTCCCTGAATGTAAGGGGAGAGGCTTTCCTCAGCAAAAACGCCAGTATTGAGCTTGCCGACCGTACGGTCCGGGTTATCAGGGTTACCACCCGTCATGGAAATAAGCATTTCGGGGAAAGAACGCTGAACACTGTTCTCCTGTTTGTATCCCGTCGTATTCATATTAGCAATATTTTGCGTCACGGTGTCATGGCGTCGTTGTTGTGTCATCAATCCGGCGGCCGCAGTATATAAACCTCTCAACATGTATCGTGCACCCCAATCCTATACTCTGCTAAAATCACATGCTCGCGCGGAGGCACGAAAGCCAAAATGCTAGGCAACCTGTCTGACCGCACACGAGTCTCTTATAGTCACTATCGGCAGATTAGAACTTTTTCTTAACCACATGATCCAAATTATCCAGCATAATTCCTGTACCTTTAACAACACAATGCATCGGATCTTCGGCAACCAGTACTGGAACACGCAGTTCTTCAGCAAGCAGCTCGTCCAATCCGCTAAGCAAGGCACCGCCACCAGTCAAAATAACACCACGGTCAATAATATCAGCTGACAGTTCCGGTGGGGTCTGCTCCAATACAAACTTGGCCGCAGCAACAATCGCCGATACAGGATCTCTAAGCGCATCCTGCACTTCATCCGCAGAAATACTTAATGTTTTAGGCAATCCGGATACCATATCCCGTCCACGGATGTCCATCTCTGCACGACGTCCGCTCGGATGCACGGTTCCGATAGCAATCTTGATATCCTCAGCCGTACGTTCGCCGATCAGAAGCTTGTACTTCGTTTTTACATATTTCATGATGGCTGTATCAAATTTGTCCCCTGCCATTTTAATGGAAGAAGCTGTTACGACATCCCCCATAGAGAGGACTGCAACGTCAGTCGTTCCGCCACCAATATCCACTACCATGTTGCCGCTAGGCTCAAAAATATCCATTCCTGCTCCGATGGCAGCCGCTTTTGGCTCTTCCTCCAAAAATACTTCCTTGGCCCCGCTACGCTCCGCCGCTTCACGAATCGCTTTTTGCTCCACTGAGGTAATGTTCGTCGGCGCACAAATTAGAATACGAGGGTGGCTGTACCAGCTTTTTCCCCCTACCCGATTGATAAAATATTTTAACATCGCTTCTGTTACTTCAAAATCGGCGATGACACCATCACGTAATGGACGGATGGCTATGATATTACCAGGAGTACGTCCCACCATACGGCGCGCTTCCTCTCCGACAGCCAGAACTCTTTTTGAATCGCTTTCTATCGCGACAACGGAAGGTTCGTCAAGAACAACCCCCTTCCCTTTGACGTGGATAAGCACGTTGGCCGTACCGAGGTCGATACCGATATCATTACTGAACATATTAAAAAGGCCCCCAAAGTGATATTTTAAAAAGCTAAGATTCGACAAGAAGCGGCAAATATATGTATAAACCTACGGTTACATGTCATTTTTCGTCTTGTACCATCTTTTAACATATCATACTTCAGGGGGTTGATTCAATGGCTTTGCCAGCCAATTCACTATATATTTTTAGGACTTGCCAGAAACGAGAATCTCCCTTCGTTTGCCACTCGTTTTTTTGTACTTAATTTTCGTCGCTTCTCCTCCCCGCAGATGGCGGATGGATTTATGGTATTCGAGAATGTGCTTCACCTGATCGGCAAGATCCGGGTTGATTTCAGGCAGCCGTTCGGTCAGATCTTTATGCACCGTGCTCTTGGAGACACCAAATTCCTTGGCAATCGTACGGACCGTATTCCTTGTTTCCACGATACAGCGACCGATTTTGATGGTCCGTTCCTTGATGTAATCGTGCACGCTCCCGCCTCCCTACTGTGGATAGTTTGGTACATTATATGAGGAGCGTGCCTATATATTCGCGGTTTGGCGGGAAGACATGCTTCCGAAGGCCTATTTATTTGGCAAAAGCAGCTTATGTTTACCTTATGCACAAAAACTACACAAGAAAAAAGCAGGGAATGTGGATTCCCCGCTTTGCATGCAAAGCCATGACCAAATTTATTTTTTAGGAAGCAGACCAGCTGGATTCACCGGCTTGTTATCCTGATACACTTCAAAATGCAGATGTGTTTTCAAATCCTTTTCAAGCTCGTTACGACCCGCTGAAGCAATCACATCGTTTTGTTTCACTTGATCGCCTTCTTTTACTTTCAGATCACTCAAGCTTTGGTACACCGTTTTGAGATTATTATCATGCGTGATTTCTACGACACTACCTACCAGCGGATGTTGTTCCACACGAGATACTTTGCCACTCAGGGCGGCTCTCACTTCAAACGCCTGATCGTCGGCCCGGGAAAGATCAATCCCAGTGTTAGCGGTAAATGTTTTATCGTACTCTACCATAGCTGCCGCCTGCTCATCAGCAGTCGCGTTCTCATCAAAGAACGGCTTTACGACCTGTACTGCGCCAGCATCTGCTACTGGCCATGCGATATTTTCCGACTGGGCAACTACTTCCACGCTTTCTGGCTGTTGTCCGTTAACATCGGTGTTCACTGCACTTGTGCTTTGTACCGATGGACTAGCTGGGTCAGGTTTGAAAGACTTCTGGCTGGCATCCTGATAGACCCATACTAAGGTTAGTATAATGGCTGCTGCGGCAATGTAGGCTGCCGGGTATGCCCACCTTTTGGACAACAGCTTTTTCCACGAAGACGGCCGTGAAGCTCTTCCACCCTGAAAGGTTTTGGGTGTTTCTTCATGGTTTTGGTTCTGGTTTTTATTTTGTTCATTCATTTGCTCATCACCTCAGTAACCAGTGTTACCGGGTGCAACTCTTTTATACTTCAAAGTTTCGAAATATTTACTAACTTAGAATACGAGAGGCTTGCGCAAAAGAAATGCCAGTATAATAGTGAAGGAGAATTTGAGTGGCAGTATGACCTTCCTTGGCCATTCCATTGGCTCCCCACTGGCTCATACCAACACCATGACCATAACCATAGGTTGTTATAGCAATCCGGTCCCCTTCAGCCTTCCACGTAAACTCAGCCGAACGCAGCCCCAGTTTGTTACGGATTTCCGGCCCTGTAAAGATTGAACCACCAACCTCAATCTTCTTGATGCGATGTCCTTCTGTCTTAGAGAGTATACGAATCTCTGGCATTCTCCCTCCTCCAGTAGAAGCAGCTATCGCAGTACGACTCAACCCCAATCTATCGAACACACTCTGACGACTCAGTGTGACGGTTTCTGTATAACGTGGGGCCAACTGCTTGTCCCATGGACTTGACACACTTCGTAAATAGGGCACTGCCTTCGCCCATACATCCTCTGAATTTTCGGTGTAGCCATTGCTAGTAGAAAAAAAAGAGGCCGTAATGGGCTTGCCTTCATATACCATGATCGTATCCTTGGTGTCTCGTACGGCCTGCTGAATTTTAGCCAGCTCTGCGGATTTACCAGAGTGCCCCCATTCTCTAGTAAGTTTAGCTTTAGAGATATAAGCCTGATGTTTAACAGTATCCGTCACATCTGCTCCCGCCGGGGCACCGCTGGTGTCATCAGCCAGCAAACGCCGGGCAATGAAGGTACGCGCGGCAATGGCCTGCGCTTTCAGTGCCTCGCCCTCGAAGCTGGGCGGCATTTCGGCGGCTACTACGCCGACAATGTATTGCTCCAGCGGTAACGTCTCCGTGCGACCGGTAGACGTGACGTACACACGCACGTCCGGCTCTGCCGCCACCGGCCCGCTGCGCGTTGGAGCAGCGGGCACCGCCGGTATCGGCGGGACACCCGGCAGGCGCGTGACGGACGTCTCGCCCTTTGCCGTTACGCTAGGTGCAGCCGGTGCTGCCGTGCGACTGCTCGGTGGCACGGACTGCGCCGTCTGGCGAGGCCACGCCATTAGCGCGGGCACAGCCATGGCAAGCACCAGCACCCCTGCCATGGCGGCGAATGGCAGCCATGGGCGGCGGCTGCCCCAGCGCGGGGCACGCCCGGCGGAAGGACGCAGGTGCGGTAGCGGCACCTGCAGCGGGCTTGCAGCGCGTGTGTCATGGACCGCTGCTCCAGCAATAGGCAAAGCCGTATCAACAGAGTTCACAGCGGAAGGCACGACTGTTGTACGCCGATTGGGCTTGACGCCAATCGGCAATGTACCTCTTGTGTCCGGCTGCTGTTGCATAAGCTTATTTTTCTGTAACGAAGTAGCTATAGAGCCAGAGCGTTCCTCCGCAAGTGAAGCCTGGCGATGTTCCTTAGGATGATGAATGGGTATACGGATGCGAACCTGTGAATCTTTCATAGGCTGAAACCTCCATCAAAGGGCTAAGTGTCCGGCTGGAAGTACTGATATACTCCAGCAGATATTTTCAATCATATGAAGTCGTCCACTTTGATAGAACCGTTTTAAGAGAACTGAAAGAATGAAAAAAACTGGTTGCAAACAACAAAAAAACCAAGCCCTTTCGGACTTGGTTCCTTATTGTTCAAGAATATACTTATGCAACATGAAGCGACATACGTTAAAGCTTAGGCGAGGGAAGGCTGGATCTTCTTAAACAGATTTCCCGACGTCTCTTCCGGCATTACGCGCTCTGTACTGGGCGAATGATTCAGTTTGGACTCTTCCACGGTCACTCTGTAAATGTCCGCTCCCAATCCAGTCAGCTTCTCAGCCAAATGAACGTAACCGCGATCGATGTGATGTACGCCGGATACCTCCGTTGTACCTTCCGCAATGAGTCCGGTCAGAATTAACGCAGCACCTGCACGCAAATCTGTAGAGGTTACTTTCGCACCTGTCAGCTTAGCATTACCAGTTACAATGGCGGAACGACCTTCAACCTTAATTTCCGCATTCATGAGATGAAATTCATCCACATGCATGAAACGATTTTCAAACACGGTTTCCGTAATAATGCTCGTTCCTTCAGCGGCAAGTTGAAGTGCCATCATCTGAGACTGCATATCGGTAGGAAAACCAGGATAAGGCAATGTTTTAACATCAACGGCCTTTAACGGCTTATCTGCAATGACACGAATTCCGTTCTCATCAGGTTGAATGGTTACACCCATTTCTTCCATCTTGGAAATAACCGGTCCTAAATGATCGGATATTGCGCCTTCTACATATACGTTCCCGCCTGTGATCGCAGCAGCAACCATATAAGTACCTGCTTCTACCCGGTCGGGAATGACCGTATGTTTTACACCATGCAGCTTCTCAACGCCTTCAATACGAATAACGCCCGTGCCCGCACCGCGTACTTTGGCACCCATTCCATTCAGGAAATTTGCGAGATCAACAATCTCAGGTTCCTTAGCAGCATTCTCGATGGTAGTTACGCCCTCAGCAAGAGTAGCGGCCATCATAATATTCTCGGTTGCTCCTACGCTGGCTACATCCAAATAAACTTTAGCTCCACGCAGACGCCCGTTACTTTTAGCTTCAATAAAACCTTGGCCCAGGCTAATCTCCGCGCCCAATGCCTCAAAACCCTTCAAATGCTGATCAATTGGTCGCGTTCCGATTGCGCATCCGCCTGGAAGCGAGATCCTTGTACGTCCCAAACGTGTAAGCAGCGGCCCCATAACCAAGAATGATGCGCGCATTTTCCTAACCCACTCGTAAGGGGCTTCACAGGAAATTATCTTCCGCGCGTCAACACGAATGACCTCATCTTGGTATGTAACGCCTGCTCCTAAGGACTCCAGCACTTTGTTAATGGTCATCACATCGTCTAGAGGAGGTGCATCAATAATAACACTTTCTCCTTCTTCTCCTAGCAGAGAAGCGGCGATGATCGGCAGAACTGAGTTTTTGGCTCCGCTGACTTTGACACTCCCGGTCAATCTGTTGCCACCGCGGACGATAAATTTGCTCATCTATGGTTCCCTCCGCGCGTCATTTCCCTTTTCCATTCTGGAAAAAAAGAACATATTCCGCTATTTTCATGCCTTGCTTTTTCATTACATAAAAAAACAAGATTTTACTAATACCCTAACTGCCATCATACCACTGATTAAAACAAGTATACAAGCGTTTTTTGTACTTGACGACCATTGTACTCTAACTGATTCAGCCAGCTATACATGTATGGTTCTTTTGTTTACCATTGTTAACAATATGACGCGATGTTATTCGACAATTCCCGCAGAGACACAGTCATAAGGTCATATAACCCGCCCACTTCATGTTAAAACAAATTCTAGAGCATCTGACTCCAAGAAATGTAGCTCAACAGGAACCCAGAAACCAACTGTCCCAAAATTATAGCAAGAAACAAGTGTAGCAATCTGCCTTGCGGTCCTTTGGGTTGCCGGATTAACAAATCCAGCTTAAAACTCTGTAAAGCCCACCAAGCTAACGCTATACAGATGAGCGACACGATCATGGAGATCAGCGCGGTCATACTCGCCGATTGACTTAGCTGTTCAGCCAATTGCTGTTTCCCGTTCAACCATAATTCCTCCCATCTGCGTCACAGACTTCTTTATAATACTCGGCGAACGCCTAATATGCCAGTGCTATTTCTGTTTTCAGGACATTTATTTCGACAAAATGTGATTAATCACTTCTGTTTCGTGAATTTAAAAGGTACTAAATACCTAGCAGCCGGGCAAGAAATAGGACTGTACATTTGGTAATAACAGCTAAAAAAGGGCCCGATCACAGTGATCGAAGGAAGCAAGGTTCTCCCTCACCTTCTACCGGACATTCTTTGGCAGAAATTATGAAGTGGTCTCCTTGTCGTTCCATCCGTATACTATGCCGAACCCTTTTAAAATTCCACTTAAAATCCAATATTAATTCTTATTGGTTCTGATGCTTGTAGCATTTAAACGGTTAAGCGCCCGTTGCAGAGCTACTTCCGCCCGATGATGATCTATCTGTTCCTGCTTGCTCTGGAGCCGCAGTTCTGCCCGCTCCCTTGCCGCACGGGCACGCTCCACATCAATTTCTTCGGAACGTTCCGCACTCTCAGCCAAAATGACCACTTTATCCTTGCGGACTTCAAGAAAGCCCCCATTGACCGCGATCACTTCGGTTTGACCACCGATTTTAATGCGTATCGGTGCAATCTTCAAGGGAGTGACCAAGGGAAGGTGTCCAGGTAAAATCCCAAGATCGCCTTCCGAGCCGCGAACACTGATGCTGTTTACCTGTTCTGTATAAACCAGGCGCTCCGGCGTCACAATCTCTAGTAAATACGTGCTCACTTGAATCCCTCCTGGAAGCTGTCCGCAGACAGCTCACTTCGTAAGGCTCGGCTATTCTTTGCCTGTTGTTTACAACGTTTTAGCTTTTTCAACTGCTTCTTCGATGGCTCCTACAAAAAGGAAAGCCGCTTCTGGAAGATGGTCATACTTGCCTTCCAAAATTTCTTTGAAGCTTCGTACAGTTTCTTTAACCGGCACATATTTACCTGGGAAGCCGTTAAATGCTTCGGCAACGTGGAAAGGTTGAGAAAGGAAACGCTGGATTTTACGTGCACGTGCCACCAACATTTTATCTTCTTCACTCAGCTCGTCCATACCCAGGATGGCAATGATATCCTGAAGCTCATTGTAGCGGGCCAAAATTTGTTTTACCCCTTGTGCTACATTGTAATGCTCTTCACCCACAACATCTGGAGCCAAAATACGGGAGCTTGATGCGAGTGGATCAACCGCCGGGTAAATACCCATTTCGGAAATTTTACGTTCCAGATTCGTTGTAGCATCCAAATGGGCAAACGTTGTAGCAGGAGCCGGGTCAGTGTAGTCATCCGCAGGCACATAGATCGCCTGAATGGAAGTAACAGAACCTTTTTTAGTAGAAGTAATCCGTTCTTGCAATTGACCCATCTCAGTAGCCAGCGTAGGCTGGTAACCTACTGCTGAAGGCATACGTCCCAACAGGGCCGAAACCTCAGAACCTGCTTGAGTAAAGCGGAAAATGTTATCAATAAAGAGCAACACGTCACGGCCTTCTTGGTCACGGAAGTATTCCGCCATCGTCAGACCTGTGAGAGCTACACGCAAACGTGCACCCGGAGGCTCGTTCATTTGTCCGAACACCATCGCTGTTTTGTTGATAACGCCGGAATCTCTCATTTCATGGTACAAGTCATTTCCTTCACGTGTGCGTTCACCTACACCCGCAAATACAGAAATACCACCATGCTCCTGAGCGATATTGTTAATCAATTCTTGAATGGTTACGGTTTTACCTACACCAGCACCACCAAACAATCCGACTTTACCACCCTTAGCATAAGGAGCCAGCAAGTCGATAACTTTAATACCGGTTTCGAGCATCTCTGCTTGAGTTGTCAGCTCATCGAAAGAAGGAGCTTGACGGTGAATCGGATTTCTAGCCGTTTCACTCATATCAGCACCATTATCAATTGGCGTTCCAAGCACGTTAAATACGCGTCCAAGAGTAGCTTCGCCGACAGGTACTGAAATAGGTGCTCCCAGATCTATGGCTTCAGCCCCACGAACCAAACCATCTGTGGAAGACATGGCAATACAACGCACACGGTTGTCACCTAGATGTTTTGAAGCTTCGAGCGTCAGATCAATTTTGACTCCGCTCTCCAGCACAGTCCCAATATGAATGGCATTCAGGATTTCCGGAAGTTGTCCACGTTCGAACTCAACGTCGACAACCGGACCCATGATGCTCACTACGCGTCCTTTGTTCATCTTTTGGTTTCCCTCCTACAAGCTTGCACAGCCGCAAATCGGAACCACTCTGATTTGTTTTGCGCCCGCAATTTATCATAATAGTGTAGACCCTGCTATAAAACAGTCGCAACAAGCCTGATTAAGACTGAGCGCTTGCCCCTGCAACGATTTCCGTAATTTCCTGGGTAATAGCCGCTTGACGAGCACGGTTATAGGTCAAGGAAAGCTCACCAATTAACTTGGAAGCATTCTTCGTAGCAGATCCCATCGCCGTCATCTTCGCTCCCAGTTCACTAGCTTTACCATCCAGCAAAGCGCCGTAAATGAGCGTTTCCGCGTAACGCGGCAGCAATACTTCCAGCACTCCTTCTGGTGAAGGCTCATACTCATAGTTAATTGAGGATGAAGCTGTAGCTGAATCCGGTGTTGCCATTGGTAACAGACGGTCAACTGTTGGAATTTGAGTCAATGCGTTGACAAAGCGGTTATAGCATAGATAAAGCTCATCAAATTCTTTAAGTTCAAAGCCTTGTACAGCCTTGCTTGCAATTGTTTTGATATCTGCAAAAGCAGGTGTATCCGACAGATCTGTTACCGATTCAGCGATAGGAAATTCACGACGTCTGAAATAATCCCGTCCTTTTCGTCCAATGATGAAAATCACAAATTCATCCTGTGAACGGTGACGTTCAGAAATCGTCTGCGTAACCTGTCGTAAAATATTGGCGTTATAACCACCAGCCAGACCACGATCAGATGTAATGATGAGATAAGCAGTCTTTTTAACCGGACGCGTTTCCAGCATTGGATGCTTGATGTTATTCGCTCCAGAAGCAATACTACTCACAACTTCCTTAAGCTTTTCCGAGTAAGGACGAGCCGACTCCGCTTTCTCCTGAGCTTTTCTCAGCTTGGATGCAGCGACCATTTCCATCGCTTTCGTGATCTGCTTCGTACTCTGCACACTTTTAATCTGACGTTTAATCTCGCGCATACCTTTTGCCATGATTTCACCACCTTTAAGCTCCAGCAAAGCCAAAGCTAACTTCGTAAGCAATCCCTTAGCTTGGGCCAAGTCCAAGCACTTCGTAAGATTCAAATCCAGCCGGACATATGTTAAAGGGCCTGTTATTGAGGGTAAAACATGCCAAGGAAGCCAAAACCCGGAGGGCACGCTTCCTTAGTACATCTTTCATCATAAACAGGCAAATTCCAATGTATTAAACCGACGTGGCGAATGATTTTTTGAATTTCTCGATAGCCGCCTTCAAAGCCGCTTCGTTATCAGCAACCAGGTCTTTCGTGTCGCGGATAGATTGAAGCACGTCTTGATGGTCAGACACCATGAAAGACAGGAAGTCTTTTTCAAAACGTTTTACATCCGCTACAGGGATATCATCAAGGAAGCCTTTTACAGCAGTATACAAGCTCACTACTTGTTGCTCTACAGCAAGCGGTTGGTTAACACCTTGTTTCAAAATTTCCATCATGCGTGCGCCGCGATCCAGACGGGCTTTTGTGGATTTATCCAAGTCGGACCCGAATTGGGAGAACGCTTGAAGCTCTCGATATTGAGCAAGATCCAGACGCAGGGAACCTGCTACCTTTTTCATCGCTTTAATCTGAGCTGAACCACCTACACGAGATACAGAAATACCTACGTTGATCGCCGGACGTTGCCCTGCATAGAACAAGTCAGCTTCCAAGAAGATCTGTCCATCCGTGATGGAAATAACGTTGGTTGGAATATATGCAGAAACGTCGGAAGCCTGTGTCTCGATGAACGGCAATGCGGTAAGTGATCCGCCGCCCAACTCATCATTTAGCTTCGCTGCACGTTCCAGCAAGCGAGAGTGAAGATAGAAAACGTCACCCGGATATGCTTCACGACCCGGTGGACGACGCAGCAACAGGGACAGTTCCCGGTAAGCTGATGCTTGTTTAGTCAAGTCATCATAAACTACAAGGACATGCTCGCCTTTGTACATGAAATACTCACCCATGGCGCAGCCAGAGTAAGGAGCAATGTACAGCAATGGTGATGGTTCGGAAGCAGATGCCGTAACGACAATCGTGTATTCCAGCGCACCGTGACGACGCAATGTTTCAACAACTTGAGCTACCGTGGATTGTTTTTGACCAATAGCGACATAAATACATTTCATGCCGTTACCTTTTTGGTTCAAAATTGCATCAATTGCGATAGAAGTTTTACCTGTTTGACGGTCACCGATGATCAACTCACGTTGACCACGACCAATCGGAACCATCGCATCAATAGCTTTAATCCCCGTCTGCATAGGCTCATGTACCGATTTACGGGCCATAACGCCTGGAGCCTGACTTTCAACCGGACGGAATTCTGTTGTAGCAATCGGTCCTTTACCGTCTACTGGTTGTCCCAGTGGGTTAACTACACGTCCGATCAATGCTTCCCCTACAGGGACCTGCATGATTTGACCTGTACGTTTTACTTGACCGCCTTCACGAATGTCGGAGAATTGACCCAAAATAACAACACCGACATTGCTTTCTTCCACGTTGAGCGCCAAGCCCAATACGCCAGTGTCGAATTCAACCAATTCACCGGCCATAACTTTTTCCAGTCCGTAGACGCGGGCAATACCGTCGCCGACTTCAACAACAGTGCCGACTTCAACGACCTCGATATCATTTTTATATTGTTCAATCTGACTTTTAATCAATGAACTGATTTCCTCAGGTTTGATACTCAAGTGTGTTCACCCCTATCTTCTATACTCGTCTGTTAAAGGATTTCTCGAGACGATCCAGCTTGCCGGCCAGACTGCCGTCGTACAGTGTATCGCCGATAACCACTTTCAATCCGCCCAGTAGACTCGGGTCCACTATATTTTCCACACGGATTGTTTTATGTTCACGGGCTCCGAATTCCTCGGCTACCGCTGTTTTTTCCTGATCACTTAAAGCATAAGTCGAATACACCTTTGCATGAGCAATTCCCAGCTTGTATTCCTGAATATCGAGGTATCCGGCAAGGAGAGATTCGAACAAATCTGCTCTACTACGCTGAATCAACAGCTTGATCGTGTTAATTAGCGAGGCAGAAAGCTTGCCTTCAAAACTGTTAGCCAGAACTTGAAGCTTGACCGCTTCCGTAATGTTAGGAGAATTAATGAATTTACGGATTTCAGCATCCCCCGATACAGCCTCTACAAAAGCACGTAGCTCCTGCTCGGTTTCCATAATGGTCTGTTCCTGCTCTGCCACTTCAAACAAAGCTTTCGCATACCGTTTGGCTACTACCGTATCCCGGCTCATGCTTTGCCTCCTACCTCTTTAAGGTATTGGTCGACAAGCTCTCCCTGGACTTGGTCTTCCTTGATTTCCTTTTGAATCAGTTTGGAAGCAATTTGTACCGAAGCTTTACCCACTTCGCTGCGCAGTTCGGCAACCGCCTTATTACGCTCGCTTGTGATTTCACGAACAGCTTCGTCTTTCAGGCGGACAGCTTCGTCTTTAGCCTGAACAATAATTTGCTCCGCTTGTTTGTTACCTGTTTGTTTTGACTGCTCAATAATGTCGTACGCTTCCTTACGTGCCTGCTGGAGAGCCTGCTTTTGCTCCTCAACATAAGCAGCAGCCTGTTCACGCGTCTGTGCCGCTTCATTCATTTGCTGTAATACAAGCTGACGGCGCTTCTCCATAACGGAAAAGAGAGGTCCGAATGCATAACGCGTCAGTAACCAGTACAAGATCAAAAATGCAATGATTGTGAAAACGATACTTGTCCAATTTAAACTCAATTGAAGTCACTCCTTTCCGGTGAACGTCGGTTCTGGATCTTTCATGTTCAAACGAACAAAGAAGGCGCGGATGGCTGTGCCTTCCCCGCCAAACCTTGCTTCCATTCAATTAAGCACCTGCGTAGAAAATGAATGCCAGAACGACCCCGATGATTGGCAGGGCTTCGACCAGACCTACACCGATAAACATTACCGTTTGCAACGTTGCTTTTGCTTCAGGCTGACGAGCGATACCTTCAACTGTTTTACTTACGATCAGACCGTTACCAATACCTGCGCCCAAAGCGCCCAAACCTACTGCGATTGCAGCTGCGATATATGCCCAAACTCCCATTTTAAAAATCCTCCTTAGTGATGTGTATTTATATTGTACATGTATTTGCAGTTAAGAGCGAAGCGTACTCCTGAACTTAACTAAAAACCGGAAAACGAGCTTGTCTAATGCTCTTCTTCATGCGTGTCAATGGACTGCGAAATGTATACAAACGTCAGAATCGTGAAGACGAACGCTTGAATACTGCCGACAAAGATACTAAATCCTTGCCAAACAACGAGTCCCAATACGGAAGCAATCCAGCCTCCTACACCAAGTGCTGTCAATTTCAGCAGAACACTGATCAAAACTTCGCCGGCAAAAATATTACCGAATAGACGCATACCATGTGTCAATAGTTTTGAGAACTGCTCAATCAAGTTAATTGGCAAAAAGAATGGAAATGGCTGAACGTAATGCTTGAAGTAAGCTTTGGTATTGCGGAAGATTCCCAGGAAATGAACCAGGACAAAGATCATTAAAGCGAGTCCAATGGATACCCCTGCATCTGCAGTAGGTGATTTCCACCAGCTGATGCCTACATGGGCAGCTTCGCCTGGGTGAGACGCCTGTGCTTGTTCTAATGCTTCTTTGACTGGAATGATTTCATGTCCAAATACTTGGGCACTTTGCGCATTATCGAATTCGGTCACAATCCCGAACGGTAAGCCCAGCATATTCCCCACGAAAATGAACATGATCAGCGTCATCCCCAAGGAGAGGAATGGCTTCCCTTTTTTCAAATCCATCGTGCTGGTAATCAGTCCTTGAACGAATTCTACGACCCATTCCATAAAATTTTGCAACTTGCTTGGATTGTCCACAGACAAATTGCGCGTTGCAGCAAATGCCAGTCCAAATACAATCGCACAAGTCACAATAAGCATAATAATGACGGACAAGTCAATGTTAAACCCGCCCAATTGGATAATCGGTGATTCATGCAACATGTTTTCTCACCCCTTTCTCAGTTGAGCCATCATTTTTCCTGAAGCGCGAATATGATGCCTATAATTAACAGAAGAAATTGTCCAGTCACCAGGCTTGCCATTACAGCGATCTCATGGAAATAGGCCGGAAATTCTATCGCCAGCACCACTGCCAAAATTGAGGTCCCTAATCGAACGCCAAAGCCAATACCAAACACTCTCTTCTTTCTTTCACCGGCGGCCGCACTCGCAACCTGTCGAATTTTGTAGGCCATATACAGCACATTTAGACAGCTTACTCCCGTTCCCAGAATGATTCCGTGAGCAATGTCACGATGTTGGGGCATGAAGGCGGAGACCAGGAAACACAGAGCCATAATACCAAGCGCTACGATCCATAACATTTTTTGCATACGGGTCATCTCATTCATGGTTATCCCTCAGTACCTTTCCGATCACAAGGGCAATACTTAATGCGCCTACAACCAAGCCTGCGAGAACGCTTACGCCAATCCAAATTCCGGAGCCACCAAGTTTGGCATCAAGCCATTTTCCTGCATAGAAACCACCCAGTGTGCATATCGCCAAATCAATGCCGATCGCGCTCACCAGTCCTATAGCCTTAAAGGCATTTCCGGTGTTATTTCGGTTGTTGTTTTGCTTGGAAGGTTTGACCACTTTTCCATGTCACCCCTGCAATTCCAGTCCATTTTACTTAAATATAAGATACTTTGTCAATTGAGATATTTTAGTGCCCTAAAGTATAAAATCAAACGACAAAGCATCTTAAATTGCTGTATCCCTTGGTAACCGTACAGTTTAACTGTATGCTTGCCTTGTAAAGAATAATTATATCGGACGAACACCTTTTGTGAACATTGTGTGAAATTCTTCAGGGCGTTCGGATTGAACACCATAATGGTGCAAAATCGCATTGACAATTCTTACTGATGCTTGTCCATCGCCGTAAGGATTCGCTGCTTGGCTCATAGATTCGTACAACGCGGAATCTGTCAAAAGTGCCTTGGTCCGATTGTACACGTTCTCTTCACTCGTACCCACCAGTTCCAAGGTGCCCGCTTCAATTCCTTCCGGTCTTTCAGTCGTATCACGCAGCACCAGAACAGGTACTCCGAACGAAGGCGCTTCTTCCTGAAGCCCACCGGAATCCGTAAGGATCAGATGTGTATGTGGGTAAAAATTGTGCAGATCCACAACATCCAGCGGATCAATCAGCTTAATACGCGGATGGTTGCCTAAAATCTCAAATGCAGGTTCCTTCACAGCCGGACTCGGATGAACCGGGTAAACAATAGCGATATCCTCAAACTCATCCGCAATTCGCTTAACCGCATTAAAAATCTGACGATGCGGTTCCCCTTGGGATTCCCGGCGATGTGCTGTCATAAGAATCAGGCGTTTGCCCTGAGCCCAGTCCAGTACGGGGTGCTCGTAATCCTGGCGAACCGTATACTGAAATACGTCAGTTACTGTATTGCCTGTAACATATATTCGCGATTCAGGCTTATTTTCCTTCCGCAAATTTCCAGCAGATAAAGAAGTAGGCGAGAAATGCAGATCAGACAGCACGCCTGTGAGCTGACGGTTCATTTCTTCAGGATATGGAGAAAGCTTGTTCCACGTCCGCAAGCCTGCTTCCACATGCCCTACTTCAATCTGCTGCATAAAGGCTGCATAGCTGGCGAGGAAAGTGGTCAGCGTATCGCCGTGAACCAACACGATATCGGGCTTGGCCTCACGCAATACAGGTTCCAGACCTTGAAGTACCCGCATGGAGATTTCATTCAGTGTCTGGCGATCCTTCATTACGTCCAGATCATAGTCAGGGTGAATATTGAAAACTTCCAGAACCTGATCAAGCATCTGGCGATGTTGAGCCGTAACGCATACCACGGACTCGATATGCTCCGGGTGACGCTGAAGCTCCAAAATAAGAGGAGCCATCTTAATCGCTTCCGGACGCACACCAAAAATTGTCATCACTTTGATTTTGGACATTTTCTGTTGAACCCCTTTTCATAATAAATGTCCGCTTCACAGATCTTCCTTATTCAGAAAAACGACCTGTCATAACGTCCATAGATTTTGCCGAACCGCCAAAGGCAGTCTACTTGGTTCCGTACAAGCGGTCTCCCGCGTCACCAAGACCTGGAATGATGTATCCATGATCATCCAGACGCTCGTCCAATGCAGCGACGTAGATGTCTACATCAGGATGCGCATCCTGCACAGCTTTGACTCCTTCAGGAGCAGCAATCAGATTCATCATTTTAATTTGAGTGCAACCTCTCTTTTTCAACACATCAATCGCCGCAATTGCCGAGCCCCCCGTTGCAAGCATCGGATCAATCACGATCAATTCACGCTCAGTTACATCTGTAGGCAGCTTCGTATAGTATTCTACGGGTTGCAGCGTCTCAGGATCGCGGAACAGTCCCACATGGCCTACCTTTGCTGCAGGCAGCAGCTTTACTACGCCATCCAGCATACCCAAGCCTGCACGCAGAATCGGAATAAGACCCAGCATACGTCCTGAAATCACTTTACCTTCTGTCTCAGCAACCGGTGTCTGCACCGTAATGCTTTCCAGCGGGATATCCCGTGTAATTTCATAAGCCATCAATGTTGCTACTTCATCCACCAGCTCGCGGAAATCCTTGGTGTTTGTCCGCACATCGCGGATAAATGTAAGTTTGTGTTGGATCAAAGGGTGATCGCAAACCACCAGTTTCGCCATAATATATTCCCTCCGGTATTATCGTCACGTTCTTTCGCGCCAGCATATCGAACTATCCTGAGTCGAAAGGATCTATGTAACCTATTTGTACAAACCAAATAAGCACAGATGCAATGCGTGCCTGTAAATCCTGTTTATTATAACATTCCCTTGATTGATTTAACACCTGCCACCGCAACCTTTTGTCAAGGGAAAGATATGACATGTAAAATACTTATTAAGACCACTTCACGTGTGACTTTCGTCACATAAAAACACATCAAAAAGGCCCTGACGGCACTTGACCGTCAAAGCCTGTGGACTTTAAGCTTCCTGCCCGACCTATCCCCTTTGCATCCTCATGCAGCGCTATTCTTTTATCTATACTTCAAATTGTCCCATGCTCCCTGAAATTGCTGAAGCATTTCATCCTTCGTGATAACCCCTGCAATATAGGCTTGCATACTACTGCTTAAATCCTGATTCAGCCCCTTCGGGAAGCGTTGGAAGTTCCAGCTCCATATCTTGCCTTCCCTCACGTGCCGAGATATTTCTGCACCTAGATCGCCTGTCGTCTCGTCACTGGACGTGATACTTTTGAAGGCGGGAACAAACTTAAATTCCTTGGTGATATAATGCTTGCCTGTTTCTGATGTGACCAACCAATTGAGGAATTCTTTTGCCTCCTGCTTCACAGGCGAATTTTTGTTGACCACCCAGTTCGAGGCTACTCCGACAGCGAGTCTACCTCCTGTGGAGGGATCATTGTCTATAGGAGCAGGCAGAATACCCAAATTCAAGTTAGGATTAATTCCATCCATTTGCGGTTGCGTCCAGTTCCCCTGGTGCATCATAGCAGCCTTACCTGTCGAAAACAGTGTCACTTGTGTATTGTAATCCGTAGTGAGCGGATTGCGGTTTCCATATTTTATAGTTAGGTCAAGCAACTTCACCCACTGATCGAACACGGGGTTACCGGGGATGCGAGCCGTTCCTTTGTTTAAATCCGCAACATAACTTTCCGGGTTCGGCTGTCTGGCAAACGGGATATTGATAAAATGGTTCCCCAGAACCCACCATTCCGCATACCCGTTAGCAAAAGGTATAATCCCTGCCGCTTTCAGTCGCTTGGCTGCTTCTTCCAGTTCATCTATCGTCTGAGGCAGTTTGGTTATGCCCGCTTTTTTGAACAAATCCTTGTTATAAACAAAACCAAATCCTTCTAGGTTCATAGGCTGTCCATAAATCTTACCGTTAACCGTCATCGGCTTACGAGCGAAATCGTCCAGATCCTTCACCCATGGCTGATCCGACAAATCCTCCAAGTACTCCAGCCACGTATCGCGGTCCTGGTAGCCCTCATTTGTAAAAATGTCCGGCTGATCGCCTGATGCGAATTTAGCCTTCAACGAAGCACCGTAGTCCGTACCACCACCGACAGATTGGATATCCAGCTTGATGCCAGGGTGCGTTTTTTCATATTCTGCCTTCAGCTTGTTTAACGGTTCCGATATCTCTACTTTGAATTGATAAATGTGTATCGTTTTCGTCTCACTCTGTTGAGCCTTCGTATTTCCACAACCTGCAAGTGTACACGCGAGCAGCACCATCAAGGAGATGACAAGTAACGCTGTTTTTTTCATCGGTTATCCCTCCCATCAGCCTTTGACCGCACCGGCTGCAATGCCAGAAACGATGTATTTTTGCATCACCAGAAAAAACACAACAACTGGCGCGATCCCCAATACCAGTGCTGGCAGCGCCAAGTCCCATTGCTTGGTGTACTGACCAAACAACATATAGGTTGCAATCGGAATGGTGCGCAACTCAGGATCATTCAAAATGAGTGAAGGCAACAGATAGTCATTCCAGATCCATAAGGTGTTCAAAATAAGTACGGTTACGAACATAGGCAGCAGCAGTGGACAAACAACGCGAAAGAACACCCCGTACCGGGATGAACCGTCCACCCTTGCCGCCTGCTCGATCTCAATAGGTACCGTTTTAATAAAGCCATGAAAAAGAAAAACGGACAAAGGCGCTCCAAAACCCAGATAACATAAGATCAGTCCCGGTATACTGTTGTTCAAGCTCAATACGTTGGACACTTCCATAAGCGGCAACATAATTGATTGAAAAGGGACTACCATCGCAGCCACAAGCAAACCGAATAGGCAACGATTAAAAAGAGTGTCATGCCGAACCATCTGGTAAGCGGCCATTGAGCTGATTAGCAGCAAAAGCGCATTACTGACGATCGTGACAATCAGTGAATTCCCCAGTGCTGTGGGAAAGTTTATTTTATTCCAGGCGTTAGCATAGTTTTCAAAACGGAAGGTTGTCGGCCACGAAGCGGAATGGGCCAAAATGTCGCCAAAGGATTTAACGGAGTTTACGAGCAAAAAATAGAACGGAACCAGAAAGATTAACCCGATCACAATAAGCAATAATTCAGCAGCCCATGTGCCCAAACGATAGTTTGACGTTTTTCCCATTACATTTCGACCTCCTTTTTCTTCGTGAGACGCACCTGAATGCTGGTAATGATCGCAACGACCACAAAGAAAATCATAGCTTTGGCAGTCCCTAATCCAAGTCGATTATTTGTAAACGCTTCATTATATATGTCCAACGCTACAGACTCTGTCGACTTGAAAGGTCCCCCCTTCGTGAGAGCCAAATTCAACTCAAATACTTTAAAGGACCAGGATATCGCCAGGAACAAGCAGACGGTCACCGCTGGCATAATAAGTGGCACTACGATATGACGCAAAATCTGTCTTCGGCTTGCACCGTCGATTTGGGCCGATTCAATAAGGGCATGCGGGACATTATTTAACGAGGATATGTAAATAACCATGAGATAACCTGCATATTGCCATACAAACACAATGACAGTTCCCCAAAAAGCAGTTGGCCCATCACCCAACCACGGCAGTTTAAAAAAGGAAAGCCCTGTCGCCTCCCCTACCGCAGAAAAGCCGCGTACAAATATAAATTGCCAGATAAAGCCGAGCAGCAAGCCGCCAATCATATTGGGCATAAAAAATACAGTTCGCAGTGCATTACGGGTACGCAACGGTTTGGTAAGTGCATAGGCTAGGAAAAAGCCAATCAGGTTTGTCAGAATGACACCACATACAGTAAACCGGACCGTAAACCAGAACGCATTACGGAAATCTGGATCATCCCTAAAAATATGAATATAATTTCCTAGTCCGAGCCATCGGATATTTTCAGATACTCCATCCCAGTTCGTCATGGAATAATACAGACCCAGCAGGAACGGAATGACCATAATCAAGACGAAAAACAACGCCATCGGTCCCACAAATACGAGTTGCTGCAATAATTGCGCGGATTTTCTTTGACTCAATGCAATCACTCCTTTGTCGTAGATCATGAAGGATAGCGCGCGTAAACCCTTACTGTAATCGCTTATTACCCAAAAATGTAAGTTTCGAGTCGTTCGGGAGCAAAAAAAGGCTGTTCTCCTCCGGCTTATGGAAGGAAAACAGCCTTTAACATAAAGATTATGAATATCGATGAATTAGTATTGAGTTCCTGGATAGATCGGGAACTTGTCTGTCAACTCGCCAACCGCTTGGCTTGCTTTGGACAATACAGTATCATCTTTCGGGTTTTTAAGGGTTTCAGCAATGATTTTACCGATTTTGACCATAGCCTCTTCATCCATACCACGAGATGTTGCAGCAGGTGTACCAATACGAATTCCGCTTGTTACGAATGGACTGGTCGGGTCAAAAGGAATCGCATTTTTATTGACCGTGATGCCCACGGAATCCAATACATGCTCCGCTTCTTTACCTGTGATATTCAAATTGCGCGTATCCAACAGCATCAGATGGTTATCCGTACCACCGGATACAATGTTAATCCCCTCAGCCAGCAGTGTTTCAGCCAGCACCTGTGCGTTGCGGACTACGTTTTGCGCATAGGTTTTGAACGATGGCTGGAGCGCTTCACCCAAAGCAACCGCTTTGGACGCAATCACATGCATCAGTGGCCCCCCTTGAGTACCAGGGAAAATAGCTTTATCAATCGCTTGCGCCCATGCTTTGCGAGTCAGAATCAGACCCCCACGCGGACCACGCAGCGTTTTGTGTGTTGTTGTTGTTACAAATTGGGCATGCGGAACTGGACTTGGGTGAATTCCCGCTGCCACGAGACCCGCGATATGTGCCATATCCACCATAAACAGAGCGCCTACATCATTGGCAATGGAAGCAAAAGCTTCAAAATCAATAGTACGCGGATATGCACTCGCGCCAGCTACAATCAGACGAGGACGATGCTTAAAGGCTGCCTTGCGCACTTCATCGTAGTCGATGCGGAAGTTGTCTTCGCGTACACCGTAAGCAGCAAAGTTATACAACAAGCCGGAAGCGTTAACCGGACTTCCGTGTGTTAAATGGCCACCATGCGCCAGATTCATACCCAGTACAGTATCTCCAGGTTTGAGAGCTGCCAAATACACCGCCATGTTGGCTTGTGCTCCAGAGTGAGGCTGCACGTTAGCATGCTCGGCGCCGAACAATTCTTTTGCGCGGTCACGTGCGATGTCTTCAACGATATCTACATGCTCACAGCCACCATAGTAGCGTTTGTTCGGATAACCTTCAGCATATTTATTCGTCAGCACGGAGCCCATGGCTTCCATTACTGCTTCACTGACAATGTTCTCGGATGCGATTAGCTCGATATTGTGGCGTTGTCGTTTCAGTTCAAGTCCCATTGCTTCCATCACTGCCGGGTCACTTTTACGCAGGTGTTCCATCATGATTGATTACTCCCTCTCCATAGTCAATTGTTGGGTATACAAGCAAACGCCTGCTCCTCTGTTGGGTACCTCATCATCAATGCAAAAAAGATTAGTACAAACATGCCGCCATGCCAAATGCTAATCGCAGTTTCCGCCGACTTCTTGCTCCAGACTGTACACCGCCCGTTGTCCGCCAATAAGTGGAGGACGGGTGAACGCTGCTGTCACACGTGCTTCGCCAATCCAGCGAAGGCTTGGGCGAAACGGAACAGCAATGGGTCGCAGATGCATGCCAATCAGCGTTTCGCCGATGTCTATCCCGGCATGAGCCTGCACGTTCGCCGCCAAACACGCGTCGCTCATAGAACGATAGGCGACGGTAGCCATAGAGCCTCCTGCTGTACGAACAGGAACAGCTGCAACCTCCATCAGTCCCAATCGCTCCAGCACAGCCCGTTCAACGACCAGCGCTCGGTTCAAATGCTCACAGCATTGAAACGCCACATCAAAGCCATACTCCCTGCGAACAGACTCTACTCCAGACAACAGTTGCTGAGCCACATCGAGCGCTCCCGCCGTACCAATCCGACTTCCAGCCACTTCACTTGTGCTAACGCCGATAACCAGCAGGCGACCAGCCTTGAGACTGGCTGCTTCTGCGATTTCCCGCACGACAGAAGTGGTCTGTGCTTCCAGCGGAATCTCATGATCTAATTGTTCCACCATTGGAACCTCCTTTGGTTGAACAGCCTCTCAGAGACTAGGCACGGTCTCATGCCCCAAGTTCAACACACTCTCTCCTGATCACAATCTGACTATATTATAGCCGATGTTTCAGATTTCGAGCAGAAAAAATGGAAGAATCTTTAATGGAATCAACTCTCAGCTAAAAATCTGGCATAACTTGTATATGAAAAAAAGAGCAGTCCACACCTATGTGGAATTGCTCTTTTGCCCAGGCGACCGGCCGTATATCCGATGCTCCATCGTGGTTAATCCCACTTTTGTCGCCAGTTACATCGGATTCTCATTTTTCCACCTTATCTTAACGGATTAACCGCCGAAAATCAACAGATTCCGTACAAAACAGATGAGTAATACCAATTTTATTCGGAAGATGCCTTTAGCTTGTCCAGCAGCTTATGCAGTGCCGTACGGATTTCCGCAGCTGTGACATCGTAATCTTCTCGCGAACCGCCAAACGGATCAGAAATATCAAAGCCCGGAATCCGTTGGTGTAATTCAATCATTCGTTCACGCTCCTGCGCCGATAGCTCTTGTCCGAGTGAAGCCATCAACTGCTGTGAAGCATATAAACTATCCAACTCCTGTACATCATTCAACACCGCATCCCGGTTCTCCACATATTCCTTAAGCGTAAATACTTTGCCCGCCGTTTGGGGAAAGCGCTGAATTACGTGCTGTTTATGTCCTTGCGTCAAGGTTAAGATCAGATGCGCCCACCCGGCAAGCCCGTCGCTCAAAGGGGTTGAAGTGATCTGATCGGATATATCATGATCACGTAGAACCGCCTCTGCATGTCGGGATATCGGCGTGCCTTCCATCGCGGCTACTCCCGCAGAACGTACTTCCAGTTCTAGCCCATGCTCAGCAGCCAACTTACGCAGCATCCCTTCAGCCATTGGACTGCGACAGGTGTTCCCTGTGCATACGAATAAGATATTCTTCAACGTTTTCACCCCCCGTATGTTAAAAAAATATATAAACAGAGGATTACTATAATTCTAATCCCTTACTATAATCCTGCATTTATTTTACACTGTCTACGCTAAAATCAAAACATAAACATAAAGCCGAATGCCAGCAAAATGGCACCGCCCACTGCTTCTCCATAATCTCCTAGATTGCGGCTGACCTTGCGACCCAGCAACAGGCCCAACATCGCCATTGCTCCCCCGCAAAAACCAAACGCCAGAACGGACAGCACCAGATCACTCTGGAACATACCCAGTGACACTCCTACAGAAAATGAGTCAACGCTCACCCCAAGTGCAAACAGCAAAAGGCCTAAAGGCGAACGATGATCCAATACCTGTACGCCGTCCCCTTTAAAGGAATTATACACCATATGCCCGCCCAAAAGGATGAGTAGACCCCCTGCGAAGTAGGCCGTCACATGACCTAATAAAGAACTCATATAATGGCCTGTGAACATTCCCAGCAATGGCATCAGAATGTGAAAAAAGCCAATAACAGTACTGATGCGCAGCACGTCTCGCAGACGTATCCCCTTCATGCCGATCCCTACGCCCAGCGATAACGCATCCATTCCTAGCGCTACCGCCATGATCAGAATCGTTACAACCTGCCCGGCATGGGCAGAGGCTGCCAGCATACTCCATCCCTCCATTATCCGTCTGTTCTTGTACACGTTATGCGGACAAGGGGCAAATCAGTACAAGCATACACTGAAAGTGCCCAATACCAAGACGAGGAGAGGAGAAATTTAATATAAGAGGCTCTGATTCGACAGAAGCTACAAGCGGACGATTCGGTGACCTGCCGCTTTAAGCAGGCGGTTCATGACGGCGTCTCCCAATCCTTTCGGCGGACAGGATTCCGCCAAAATGTAGGTGACGCCGTCCTCGTCGCAGCGGCGCAGCACGCCGTACAGGCGCTGCGCTGCCTCATGGAGCGCGTCCAGCTTGCCTAGCGTGTAGACGCGCTCTCCGGCGTAGCCGGCGGCATGCTCGTCAAACGCGAGCACTGCCGTGCGCTCCCCGCGCGCGGAAGCCTCCGCCAGCGCGGCGCGAATCCAGCCCGTCACCTCAACGGACGACGGGCCTTGTACCACGCTCAAGCGGCCTCGCGGCGCGTAGTGCGTGTACTTCATGCCCGGCGAGCGCGGCGCTGGGCTGTCCGCGTCTTCCCCGGGCGTAGCGGCCAACGCCGGGTCCAGCACGACAGCGCGAGCAACCGCAGCGAGCTGCTCAGCCGTCACGCCGCCGGGGCGCAGGATGGTGACGGTTCCGTCGTCACCCGCCTGCACCACCGTGGACTCCAGCCCCACCCCCGTGGGACCTCCGTCCAAAATGCCGCCGATTCGGCCCTCCAGATCCTCCCGCACATGCTGTGCAAGGGTGGGACTGGGTCTTCCCGACCGGTTGGCGCTTGGCGCAGCAAGCGGACAACCCGCTTCAGCGATCAAACGAAGCGCTATCGGATGATCCGGCATGCGCACACCAACCGTGTTCAGCCCGGCTGTCACACGCGATGACAGTGCCTGCGGCACTACCGGCAATACGAGAGTCAGCGGTCCCGGCCAGAACATATTCATCAGCGCTCGGGCTGTATCGTTTATTTCTGCTACCATACCCTCTAATTGATCAGCATCAGAAATATGTACAATGAGCGGGTTATCGGAAGGGCGTCCTTTGGCAGCAAATACCGCCTCCACCGCTTTTGTACTACGCGCATCGGCCCCCAGGCCGTACACGGTCTCCGTAGGAAAGGCTACCGTCTCTCCAGCTTGGAGGAGTAAGGCGGCCTCGCGTATGCCCTTTTCCGCCGTGATCCGAGTCTGTTCATCCCAAATTTCGTCAGAAACATCCCCGTCAGTGTTGCTCAAAGGAACCAAACATCTTACATCCCACCATTGTGTATGGGAAGACTTCAATGCCTGCTTCAGCTCGCGAATTCCCTGTTCATCTAGCTTTTGCTCAGGTTTTTCCTTTTGCACAAATTCTCCGCGCAAGTCTTGCATTTGATTCGATTTATCGCTCATATCAGATCATCCCATATCTTATTGTCATACAAGCCAGTTATTTCGTTTGATCCCCATAAAGCTACTTTGAAAGATCAGTTCATTTGGCTCTGCCATGTGTATATCTATCGTAAGTTCCATTATAGCATATGGGGAAACTTACACTCCTCAACGTTTAGGCAAACAAGCCACTCACCCAGCTACACAGTCCCGCAAGTGCATCCCACAGAAAAAAACGTACTTCCGGCTCCTTGTCAGCGGCATTCGTCCGACTTTCTCCGTGATCCGTTTTTGCTGATACCGTTTGTGCCGCTGCTTCCCCACTGCCTGCATCAATAAAGCACAGCGGAGGAAACAGCACGCACCACCAATTTTGCCCTTTTCCTTGCCCCAGCGTAACCCGAAGCGCTTCATAATTCCCTGCTGGGTAGACCAGACCACCGTACATTTTCGTTGGGAAAGGTACGCTCGCCAGTTCCACCTGATGATCATATGCAATGCCGCGACGAGCCAGTTCCGTACCTACCAAACGGTCAATTTCAGGTAAATGAGCACCAATCAATGATCTAGCTTGATCTAAGCTTTGCGGGTTTTCCAGCTCACCCACCCAGGCATTCATCTGCTGTACAATAGCGTCCCGTATTTCGCGTTTAACCAGCTGATCCTCCGGACGATCCGAGTTGGCCAAAATACGCAGTCGAATGGAGTCATGTGGAATCACATTCAGCCCTGTTGTAGCTACTCCTGATGCTAAGGTTCCTCTTGTTCCAGTGGTCATAGCAGCATCCGTCTTTTGACCTTCCCAAGACATCATTAATATCGAAATACAAAATAGTATCATTGCAGCTTGCTTGATCCAATTTCTCATCTTCGTCTCCCCCAAACCCAAACTCTATCATGTCTATCAGTCTGTCCGGTTTAGGAGAGTCTAAACCTATGATTCTTGTAAAAGATTCAGGACCACTTTACAGATTTTTTTCAAAAATACCCTCAAATCATGCTACACCAAGCTTCTGACCCTCACCGAGGAATATGAAAAAGCCCAGATTTCACAATCTGGACTCTCTCGTTGCACCGTTTCAACTCACACAAATACCAATCATTATCTAGCCACATTCCACCTGTACTAGGCCTTTTTCGCCTTCGTCAAGCTTAGTCTGGAAGGCTGTGGCAGATCATCCTCCAGCTCTTGGCCGTGCACCTTAATACTCATAACCAAGCCGATACTAGCCATGTTAATAAGCAACGAGGTACCACCATAACTTATGAACGGGAGCGTAATCCCCGTAAGCGGCATAATGCCCAGAAACGCACCAATATTCTCAAAAATCTGGTACAGCAACATGGACACAATCCCGACAATAATATACGGTCCGGCACGATCCCGGCATTCCAGCGAAATCAGGATCATGCGGTGAATCAAAATAAAATATAACAATAGCAGCACTGAAGAGCCTACAAAGCCAAATTCCTCCGCTACGACCACAAAAATAGAATCCGCGTACGTATAAGGAACACGCCCGGACTGTACCGAGGTTCCTTGCAAAAAGCCCTTGCCCATCATCCCGCCAGAGGCTATCGCCAGCTTGGCATTTTTGGTATGATAAGACGCCTTCGCGGTTGCCTCTTCCGGTACCAACCAAGGGTCCAAACGCTCAACCCAGTGACTACGGCCAATCCCCTTCATAAAGGAATCAATCTCATCGTGAAACGAAATATAAGCTTTAATCCCGCCGCCAACAGCGACTGCAAATACGATGAATCCGATTAACGCATGGGATGCCTTCACATTACCAATCCATAGCATACCGATGACGATGACAATATAACCGAGCGCATTACCCAAGTCATTTTGTGCCATAACCATGGCAAACGGGACAAAGCTCACCAGAGCGACTGGAAGAACATCCTGAATAAAATACAGCTTGCTCTTGCGCTTCTTGATCAGCATATAAGTCAGAAAAACGATAAGAACCAGCTTGAATACCTCAGCAGGCTGAAGGTTCAAGCCACCAATTTTCAAAAAGCCCTGAGAGTTGTTAACCGTCCCGCCAAAAAATCCGAGACCCAACAAGAATATTCCGCCTCCATATACGTACAGGGCTTTTTTAATGAATATCCGAAAATCGACCATCGCTAAACCCAAGATCGCCACAAAACCCAATATATAATACCCGATCATCTTCTGGTAGTCATTGCCGTGCTCTGCCAAGTTCGTAGGGCCCCTACCTGCGCTGTATACCGTTATGATACTAATCGCCATGAGCAAAACCAGAATAAAGATAACCGGACCGTCAATTTTTTTCAATTTCTGAAGCATGATTTCCCCCTGAGCCGTTTCTCGGTCATACTCCTCTTATTCTAAAGGAAAGACTCGCAAAAAGAAAATGCAGCACTACTCCGAGACACCTAGGACATGTCGCTCGATCCCTGCAAGGTCAGGAACGATTATAATGTTCTTCCAATGACCTGCCTGTGCCAGCAGACCAGCCACGTCTCTGGCCTGTCCCATCCCCAGCTCAAACCCGATTAGCCGCGGCGGAGCCTGAAGGAGTCCGAGCTGTTCCAGCATTGCCCGATACGGGCCGAGCCCGTCAGGACCACCATCCAACGCCATCCGCGGCTCATGGTCGCGTACCTCTGGCTGTAAGCCAGCGATGTCAGCAGCCGGGATGTACGGCGGGTTGGACACGAGAATGTCCACCGCCGTTCCCGCGAACGGCGCCAGCAGATCGCCCTCGCGGAATTCTACGGCTGCGCCGTTCGCAGCAGCATTATGAGTCGCTACTTTTAACGCGGCAGCCGAAATATCCCCTGCCGCCACGCGCCAGCTCGGTCGCTCAGCCGCCAGCGTCACGGCAATCGCACCGCTGCCTGCGCCGATGTCGAGCGCCTGCGGAGCGCCGCTTGGCCACAGCCGATCGCCGTGCTGGAGTATCGCCTCGACGAGCAGTTCTGTCTCGGGGCGCGGAATCAGCACCGACGGCGAAACCGCGAACGGGCGGCCATAAAATTCCTGCCGTCCGATAATATACTGCGCCGGTTCACCCGCAGCTTTGCGGGCTATAATCCGTTCCCACTCTTCCCTGACGGAGGAAGGGAACGAATCACCCAGAGCAGCGTAAAACGCCGTGCCTTCCAACCCGAGCACATGCTCCAGCAGTAAGCGGGCATTGTGCTGCGGCTCCAGAACACCACAGCTTCCTAAAAAAGAAGAAGCCTCAACTAAGGCTTCTCTGACACTCATGTTCCGTTCCGGCGACATCCGATACACACAATCGCGTTCGTTCCCCAAAACTTAAACCTCTTGTTCCATCAAATCAGCCTGCTCTGCAATCGTGAGCGCTGATACGATTTCTTCGATCTCCCCGTTCATCACCTGATCCAGCTTATGCATAGTTAGGCCAATACGATGATCCGTTACACGGCTTTGCGGGAAGTTGTAGGTCCGGATACGCTCACTGCGGTCTCCAGTACCTACTTTGCTCTTACGCTCGCCTGCATATTTGGCTTCCTCTTCCTGACGCAACATATCCGAAATACGGGCACGCAAAACTTGCAGCGCCTTCTCCTTATTGGAGTTCTGGGATTTGCCGTCCTGACAGGTTGCCATAATACCTGTAGGCATATGTGTCACACGCACCGCCGACTTGGTCGTATTAACGGACTGCCCGCCTGCACCGCTGGAGCAGAACGTATCCACGCGAATATCCTTGTCGGAAATTTCAATATCCACTTCTTCTGCCTCAGGCATAACGGATACTGTAGATGTCGACGTATGAATACGTCCACCTGATTCTGTTGTCGGAATCCGCTGTACGCGGTGTGCGCCGCTTTCGAATTTCATTTTGCTGTATGCACCACGGCCGTTAATCATGAAAATAACCTCTTTAAAGCCCCCGAGATCATTCATGTTCGCGTCCATCAGCTCTACACGCCAGCCTTGGGTATCGGCATAACGAGTATACATCCGATACAAGTCAGCTGCGAACAGTGCCGCTTCGTCACCACCCGCTGCACCACGAATCTCAATAATAACGTTCTTATCATCATTCGGGTCCTTCGGCAGCAGCAAAATACGGATTTTTTCATCCAGCTCCCGCTTGCGAACACTAAGTTCATCAATCTCCATTTTGACCATTTCACGCATCTCGTCGTCCAGCTTTTCACCCTGCATGGTTTTTGCAGCTTCCAGCTCTTCAACGACATTTTTATATTCGGTATATGCTTCATAAGCAGGCTGTAAATCAGACTGTTCTTTGGAATAATCTCTAAGTTTTTTGCTATCGTTCGCTACATCCGGATCGCAGAGCAGTTCGCTCAGTTTATCGTAGCGGTCCGCCAATGATTGCAATCGGTCCAACAAGCGATTCACCTCTTCAGTTAAATTAATATGAAACCAGCTTCAATTTCACTGGCTACAGCTCTTTATTATACCAACTAATTCATGAATTAGCTACAAGAAATACTGACTAATTTAGGATTTTGCAAAAATCCACACAACATGCAATACAATAAAAAGTCGCCGCCCTAATATAGGCAGCGACCACATAATCTAGCACATTTCAGAACACACATACATTGAATCATCGTCTTTTATATATCCGAATCGAGTATTGTACTCTGGAAATTATATATTAAACATTAAAACGGAAATGCATAACGTCTCCGTCCTGCACTACATATTCCTTACCTTCCAGACGAAGCTGACCACGTTCCTTAGCCCCGTTCATCGAACCAGCAGCGACCAAATCGTTGTAGGATACAACCTCGGCACGGATAAATCCGCGTTCAAAATCCGTATGAATTACGCCCGCAGCACCCGGTGCTTTCGTTCCTTTGTGAATAGTCCAAGCGCGTACTTCCTGCACACCTGCTGTGAAATACGTATACAGGCCCAGCAAGCGATAAGCTGCTTTAATCAGACGATTCAATCCGGATTCAGCTAATCCCAGCTCCTCAAGGAACATCGCCTTGTCTTCGCCTTCCAGCTCAGCAATTTCAGATTCTACCTTGGCGCTGATCGGCACCACTTCTGCATTTTCATCTATGGCAAAATCGCGTACCTTTTGCACATATGGATTGCTGTCAGCTTCCGTTACGCCATCTTCGCTGACATTAGCTGCGTACAATACAGGCTTCATCGTAAGCAAATGAAGATCGCGTACAATCAACCGTTCTTCATCCGACAATTCTAAGCTACGCGCCGGTTTATCAGCATACAGCGATTCCTTGATCCGCTCCAGCACTTCAACCTCTTGGGTGTACTGCTTGTTGCCACCCTTCATGTTTTTGCGGGAACGTTCAATACGCTTGTCTACGCTTTCGATATCCGCCAGAATCAGTTCCAGATTAATGGTCTGAATGTCGCTGATCGGGTCAATTTTGCCGTCCACATGGGTAATGTTCTCATCTTCAAAGCAACGTACCACATGTACAATCGCATCCACTTCACGAATATGAGCCAGAAACTTGTTACCCAGACCCTCGCCCTTGCTCGCACCGCGCACAAGTCCTGCAATATCAACAAATTCAAATGCCGTTGGCACCGTTTTATTCGGTACAACCAGTTCAGTCAGCTTATCCAGCCGCTCATCCGGTACTTCAACGACACCCACATTCGGGTCAATCGTACAAAATGGATAGTTTGCGGATTCCGCACCCGCCTGCGTTATTGCGTTAAACAGTGTTGATTTGCCCACGTTCGGCAGACCCACAATCCCCGCTTTTAAAGCCATAATCAGAACAACTCCCGTTTATATAAAATATGCGTTATGCCATCCGTTAGTTTACCAACCCACATTATATATGAGAACCTATACACGCGGCAAGCATACGGTTATGAAATTCAGGATTTTGCTATATCCCTATTTAGATTTCTTTGCTCATCTGGATATCCGTAACCCGATAGCCCGATTTGCGATATACATGCAAAGCTCGCTCATTATGCCCAAATACATGCAAACCGATGCGGACAGCTCCCAGTCTGCGAGCCTCCTTTTCCAAAGCCTCCATCGCCAGCGTACCTAGACCTCTCCCCTGGTATGAATCGTATACAAGAATATCCAGTAGAAAAGCTTCTTTTCCTTGCGCGCCGTCCGTAATATTGAACCAGATATAGCCAGCTTCCTCCTGACTCTGCCCCCCGGCATCGGAAAACATCAACATATACAGGTGAGCATGAGGTGTGTCTAGCCTCTGTGGCAGGTATCGAGCAAAACTTTCTGCCGCACGTTCTGGTGCTTCTTCTACCGTCCATGTACCTGCTTGGATTTTCTCATCCGCATAGTCGGCAAGCGAGCGTTGTTCAAATCGATCATATTGCTCCGCATTCATCTGAACCAATGTAATAAGTCCGCTCATCCATTTACCTTCTTTCTTAGTCGAGTCGTGTCTTTAAGCCCTTCTATTCCATCTACCCCAATCCCAAACATGACCGTTCGGAGTTCCAGCTCCACCTGCTCCAGGCGTGCTTCCAGCGCTTCGCTGGAGTCAACCGCCGAACCGAGCAAAGAACGCCCGAAGCCTGCCATGTCAGCCCCCAGAGCGAGCGCCTTCGCTGCATCGACACCGTCTCTCAGTCCACCGCTACCGATCAGAGCACCATGTGGCTGAGCAGCTCTAACTTCCACGATACAATCAGCGGTTGAATTTCCCCAATCCGCAAACGCCTCCGCCGCGGCACGACGCACAGGGTCAGGATTACGAAATTTCTCCACTTGGCTCCAGCTTGTCCCACCTGCGCCAGCGACATCAATAAAGGCAGCACCCGCATCATACAGTCTCGATGCCGTCTCGCCATCTATGCCCCAGCCTACTTCCTTCACTCCTACAGGCACTGAAAGCTGACGACACAACTCCTCGATGCGCTGAAGCAGGCCGCTAAAATCCAAATTCCCTTCGGGTTGAAAAATCTCCTGCAATCCGTTCAAATGCAGCACCAACATATCTGCTCCGGCAATTTCCACTGCACGGCGACAATCGTCCACGCCAAATCCGTAGTTCAGCTGCACCGCACCCAGATTGGCAAGGACCGGGATGCTGGGTGCTAGACGGCGAACCGCAAAGGTTGAAGCTAATTCTTCCCTTTCCACCGCAGCCCGTACCGAACCGACGCCCAGCGCCCAGCCGCGTCTCTCCGCTGTCTCTGCTAATCGCTCATTAATCGCTCCTGTCTCGGCGCTGCCGCCTGTCATGGAGCTAATAAGTAGCGGTGTTCGTACAGCCTGTCCTAAAAAGGTAGTATCCAGACGAACCTCGTCAAAATGCAACTCCGGCAGAGCGCAGTGCTTAAAGGCATATCGCTCTAGCCCGCTGGTGATGCCTTGTCCGGCCACATCTTCTTGCAAACAAAGGCGGACGTGCTCAATCTTCCGTTCGCCTGTCCGTGCGGCAGGTAACAAAGAGCCGGATCTATTAAAACCGTCAGGTGCTCCTTTTTCATTTTCTGTACTACTCATCTATGTTCCACCTCATCCAAAGTCACTCTGTTTATTGTATCAAGTTCAAGAAGCACAAATAAGACCGTTCCCGAACACGGTAACCGATCTATTTATCGTCTCTTATATCAAATATCGTAGCCCTTAATATGGCTATTTTAAGATACTTTCATTGTATCATGGATGGAAAAATATATACACGATCGTGAACATTTTTTCTTTCGGAAACTCTACAGAAAAGCCGCTCCTAATTGAGCTGCCGCTTTTCTGCAAAATGCCTATTCGAAAGGACAATCCCTATCCCAGCAAGATAAAGGTCTTTACAATCTCCTTTATCCCTTCATCGAATCAGGTACAGATGAAATGCTTTCTGCTTGCTCCTTCGTACGCCCATGTCCAAATTTGAATACGAGAATACCACCGATAATGACCAATACACCGATCAACTTATTAAAGGTAAACGGAATCTTTTCTAATCCGAGCCATCCTAACGAATCCCACAACAGGGCGGTACCTAACTGCGCCGTCAATACAATGGAGATCGCATAGGTCGGGCCAAGTCGCTTCATTCCTTGTACCAGACAGAACACAACACCGACACCAATCATGCCACTGAACCAGTACCACGGCTGCATATGCTGTAAAGCAAATGTATTTTTCCCTTCAAAAATAAGACTCCCGAGTAAGGAAGCCAAGAACCCTGTTCCCAGCACCAATGTTGTTGTGGCCCACGATCCTGTCCGTTCATTCACCTTATTATTGAATATCGTTTGCAGACTGACCAAGGCACCTGCGATAATCGCCAATACAATTCCTAATAACATATTTTAACTCTCCCTTGATGATCCCTGATATTCTTCTGCCTTTATCCTAAATGCTCCTATTACAATGATTCATAAATATTATGTCCTGCCAGTTCACTCAAACCTTTTCTGTCCCGAATGACAATGTAACCTTTGGTCCGTTCAACCCATCCATCTTCAATCATTTTGCGAATGACACGGTTGAGATGTCTATAGCTGGTTCCGATCAAATTCGCCACATCTACCAGACTAGATGCACGTAATTCCTCATGAAAAGCCGTATTCGATTCGTCAAAAGAAACCGATAGCAGGTAGCTCGCCAGCCTGACTTCCACCGGATACATGAGATTGAAACTGGAAAAGTCGGAGTCCAGGCAAAACTTTCGCGTGACAATATCCAATAGAAATTGCAGCAAAGGAGCATAGTCTCTGCCGTATTTGTTCATCCATTGGTGGTGAATACCGATCACATAGATCGGAGACACTGCCTCTACTGTGTTGATAACGTGACTACTCCGAATATATTCAACATCTCCTATGACCTCGATCGGTGTTTTGAAGCAAAGGATCAGGGTTTTCCCTTCTGTAGAACTGGTATAAATCTTGACCTTGCCCTGCACCAGTATATATAGATGTTCGATGGAGTCTCCCTGTGAACAGAGCTTTTCCCCTTGCTCCAAACGATGCAACGACAAATAAGGATGTAGTGGCTCGTAGAGTATGGATTCCAACTCATGCAGCTGCAAAAAATATTTTAGCTGCTCTTGATCCTGAATTTCTCTCATTCCTAAGCTCACCTTCAATTTCTACATACTAAGCTTTCTTTACAAGTTAAAATTCTATTTTAGAGCTTCAGAATAATTACACCCGCGATCATCATACCAATACCTATAAATTGTGGCAGCTTCATCTTTTGCTTCACTATACCGAACCATCCCTTGATATCTACCAAGAAGGTTAAACACAACTGCGCAATCAACAACGCCGAGATCGTGAACGTAACCCCAATATGTTGGATTGCCGTGACTTCACTAAATATAATAATAGCTGCAAAGGCACCGCCCCAAAGATACATCGGCTTTACCTGTTTCATTTCAGCTACATTGCCATCCCTTGTAAACATCCAGACTAATGCTGCCAAAATAAAGCCTATTAGCTGAGTAACAGTGGCCGCCGGCCATGTACCGATATCCTGACTAATCCGTGTATTCGCTACCCCCTGTAGCGTAATACACGCTCCTCCCAGAAAAGCAAACAAGATTCCTCTCATAAATCGTTATTCTCCCCATGTAAATGACTTTTCTATATATTAAAGTATAGGGCAGACTCTCTATAAAGGACATATGTCCTCAATGAATAGTAAAACATACTCCATTTCATTCCATTCAGTATCCGCGTCAATCCTGCACACTTGCGTTAATAACTTGACAGTATCCCATCATAAAACTGCATGTTCCGGCACGATAAAATGGAATGCAGTATTCAATTGAGGAGTTGATCGTCATATGACTACACGTGATCCGCTGCATTCTGTGCCGGAATATCAAAGAAAAACCGGGAAAAAGGGCCGTACTCTTAAAATCGCTATTCTGGTACTTATTCTCTGGCTGATTACCGTCATGCTGTATCAGACCCATAAACCATTGCCTCCGTTCGTCTCCTATGAAAGTCAGGAATATTCAACCCATGAGGTAAACTTCTGGACGGATTTGACCTATCCCACCGGGGATGGAAGCACTGCACAGCATGAAGGACAAATTTTGAATCGTATGCTCGGGATCATTGATGAAGCCCAACAATTTATTGTCATCGACCTGTTTCTGTTCAATGACTATAAGCATAAAGGTCAACGCTTCCCCCAAGTCAGCGCACAAATGACCGATCATCTTATTGCCAAAAAGAAAGCTCATCCGGATATGCCTATCTTTTTCATTACAGATGAAGTCAATACCAACTACAATTCTGCCCCCAATCCTTTGTTGGAGAATATGAAGCGAGCAGGGATTCAAGTCGTGCAGACCGATGTAGACCCGTTGCGGGACTCCACCCCCATATATTCGGCAGTGTGGCGTACCTTTTTCCAATGGTTCGGGCAGCAGGGCACAGGCTGGATTCCCAACCTGATGGCCAGTGACGGACCTGATGTAACGGCTCGCTCCTATCTTAAGCTGTTAAACGTCAAGGCCAATCACCGAAAATTGGTTGCCAACGAACAGACAGCGCTCATTTCTACAGGCAACGTGCACGACGCGAGCGCCTATCACTCCAATGTAGCGCTGGAGGTGAAGGGGCCTATCATCGGAGACATTTTACAAACAGAGCAGGCGGTGTTGGACTTTTCGGGTGGTGGGCAGCTTCCTGCCTATACACCACAGGCCGAACCCAAAGTTCCATCGAATAAGGACAGCTATCGGATCAAATATCTAACTGAGGGCAAGGTGTATACCTCGGTTCTGGATGGCATCGGGCAGACGAAGAAAGGTGACAGCATTCATATGGGCATGTTTTATTTGGCTGACCGCAAAGTATTGAACAGCCTGCTGGATGCCTCTGCGCGCGGTGTAAACATCCAATTGCTGCTGGACCCCAATGAAAACGCGTTTGGTCAGGAAAAAATCGGCATCCCCAATCGTCCGGTTGCCCAGGAGTTGTCCGATAAATCGGGCGGGAACATTCAAATTCGCTGGTATCATACCACCCATGAGCAGTTCCATACCAAACTGATTTATATCGCCAAGGCACAAGGAGAGCATATCATTTGGGGTGGCTCTACCAATCTGACCCCCCGTAATCTGGATGATTTGAATCTGGAAAATGAATTGTGGGTGGCCGCTCCGGCGGACAGCAAGCTGACCCGACAGGTTGCGGCCTATTTTGATAAGCTATGGAATAATCAGGGGGCTGAATACAGTTTGGATCTAACAGCTTACGAGGATCATTCAACATTTTGGAAAGATATTATATACCGTCTACAGGATATTTTAGGCTTTACTACATTTTAACTACGGGATACTGCTGTAGCGAATTCGTTTATGTTATAGCAGCGGTGAAAGCAGCCGCGCGAGTGATTCCATCAAACGTTTGAACAGACGTTTTTTCATGAATTCTTCGCGTACGATCAGACTGGCAGAGTGCAAATCTCGTTCGTAGTCTGTTACCATCTGCTGCACACTGTGCGTTTGAATTAACAGAGCGTTAACTTCAAAATTCAAATGAAAGCTACGCATATCCATATTGGCTGTCCCGATGGTCGCAACTTCCCCGTCAATGATGAGGAGCTTGGAGTGGAGGAACCCTTTTTCATATTCATATACCTTGACTCCAACCTCCAGCAACGACTGGAAGTACGAATGAGACGCGAGAAACGGTAGCCATTTGTCCGGTTTTGCGGGAAACAGAATACGCACGTCCAACCCGGACAAGGCAGCCATCCGTAAGGCAGTCAGGATATCTTCATCCGGGATAAAATAAGGAGTGGCAATCCAGACTGATTTTCGGGCGGACGTAATCATGGAGAAAAAGAGATTTTTAAGTACTCTCCGCTCATTATCCGGGCCGCTGGCAATAATCTGCACGCCTCCGTCCGTAATGGGTTCAATATCGGGAGACAGATATTCGCTATCGAGCACCGACTCACCCGTCATGTGAAGCCAATCCTGTAAAAATATAAGCTGCAACGTCCGCACAGCTTCGCCCTTCACAATCATATGCGTATCACGCCAAAAGCCGTAGGCTTTGTTGCGGCTGAGATACTCATCCCCTACATTTAGTCCACCAATTAATCCGATATTACCGTCGATGACTACAATTTTACGGTGATTACGATAGTTTACCCGACTGGAGAAGAACAAGATCCGAGCGCCGCCGTACGCAACAACCTCTACTCCTGCATCTCTCATTTCCTTCAAAAATGACTTCGACAACTGAATACTGCCCACCGCATCGTACATAAACCGAACCTTAACACCCGCTTTGGCCTTTTCGATCAAAATCTTCTGAATGCTGGTACCGATATCATCCGACCGGAAAATGTAATATTCCATATGGATATGATGCTGCGCCTTGCGCAGTTCTTCCAGCAAAGTGGAGAAGGTTTCATCTCCATTGTTCAGAATTTGAGTTTCTGTCGCAAAATAAATCGGGGAGCGGGCCAGTCTGCGGGCCAAACGCATCAACTGCTGCTGCTCATCTGTAAAGCAGGTCAGATCCCGTTTGACTCGCAAAGCATCCTTTTCAATGCGGTCGTAAGCCTGTTGGTCACGCAATGCCTTTTTGTCATACTTGCGACGCTTGAATACATTTTGCCCAAACAAAAAATAAAGAGGAAGTCCAACGACTGGCAGCAATGCCAGCAGCAAAATCCAGGACATCGTGGTGGAGGGATTACGATTCTCCGTAAAAATAATCAGACTGATGGAGATCACTGTCAGGGTGGAAAAAATACTGATGACAGTTCCTTCATTTTTGCCGATGTAATTAAACAAGCCAAAATAATAAATAATAAACACCATAGCCGCGATCAATACGGCCAGTAAGCTTCGCCTCATAACTAACCTCACTTCCAGTGGACTGCATTTGACAGGTATTCTTCATTATATTGTACATGAGCCCCTTATTTCTTCCCACTTTTTTATTAAAATGTTGATAAAAAAAATCCAAAGAAAAGCTTTATACAAAACGCAATGATGCTGGGTTGACACTTACTTTTTTTCGTGTAAAAATAAACTAACGAACGTTAGGTAGGTGAAAATAATGGGGATGGAAGAGATTCGAAAGGCCGCTCTTTTTCAGTTTGCCACCAATGGGTATGAGGGAGCCTCCTTGAGCAGTATTGCCGCTGAGGTCGGTATCCGAAAACCGTCTATATACGCGCATTTCCAAGGCAAGGAGGATCTGTTTCTACAGGTGGCGAGGTACGCTTTTCAAGAGCAGAATTTACGTATTTTCGAATACTTTACGGAACGTAAAGATCAGCCGCTTAAGCATACCCTGCATGACTTCTTGTTTTGGATGGGACAGGAATATGAGAGCAACGACTCAGCCAAGTTTATGCTTCGCTTTTCCTTCTTTCCGCCTGTATCGTTGTATCACGAGATGTTGGATATTGTTAATCCTTTTCTGGATAAAATGGAGCGAAAATTAACTCGCCGCCTCCGGAATACACGGGATCGGGAACCCTTTGGGCATATGGAGCCAGTGGATGTGGCTTTAGCCTTCATGACACTGGTGGACGGAATCATGGTGGAGCTACTGTACAGCGGAAGCATCAACTACCACCGAAGACTGAACGCTGCATGGCCTATTTTTTGGCGTGGGATTACGTTAACCTCACCTCATGAAGCGTGAAGCCGTCGAACTTATGAAATCTATTTTTGAGGAGAACATTCATCATGAATCGCAGTTGGATTTACGTTTTTGTTGGCGGCCTGATTGAGGTCGTATGGGTATCGGGTTTGAAGCATGCGGATTCTGCACTCGCCTGGGCTGTAACCGTGCTGGCTGTGGTAGCCAGCTTTTATTTGATCATGAAGGCTGCGAAGCGTTTGCCTGTAGGCACGGTATATGCTGTATTCACCGGACTGGGGACAGGGGGAACGGTCGTAGGCGAAATGCTGCTATTTGGGGAACCGTTTCAATGGTCCAAAACGCTGTTAATTGCCCTTTTGCTGGCAGGTGTGGTCGGCTTGAAGTTAGTTACCGACCGTGATGTTCAGGAAGGGAGTGGTGCATAATGGCTTGGATTGCATTGGTTATCGCGGGATGCTCGGAAGTGTTAGGAGTCATCGGTATGAAGGGCGTTACGGTGGGCAAAGGCTGGAAGTCCTTAGTGCTTATGGTCTTATCCTTTGTTCTTAGCTTCTCTCTACTCAGCTATGCCATGAAAAGTTTGCCTATGGGAACTTCCTATGCGGTATGGACAGGCATCGGAACGGTTGGCAGCACGATTACAGGCATGTTCTTGTACGGTGAACAAAAAAGCGTACTGCGTGTTTTATTCATCGCCATGATTCTTGCCGCAGCATTGGGATTAAAGCTGATATCTTAGCATGAGCGAATGGCATCAAATGTTGCAAATTGCTGATCTTAAAGGAGTGATGCCTTGTGATTACCACCGTAACGCTTAACGCGGCTGTGGATAAAGTCTACACGGTTGCAGGCTTCGGTTTGAATGCCGTCCACCGCATTAAAGGCGGCCTGACGGTACCGGGCGGCAAGGGCGTGAATGCCGCTCGCGTCATTCGCACGCTAGGCGAGCCTGTACGAGCGACCGGGTTTGCTGCCGGACACACCGGACGGCTACTCATTGACGGGTTGAGCGCAGAAGGCGTAAGCGCCGATTTCATTGAAACGGCACATGGGGAGACCCGTCTCGCCATTACCGTGCTCGACCCGTCCGCACGCACGCAGACCGAGCTGATTGAGAGCGGGCCAACCGTTGGGCCGCTTGAATTAGCCGCACTGCGGCGCAAAATCGAGACCCTTGCCGAGGATTCTGCTTGGGTCGTATTCTCCGGCAGCCTGCCACCCGGCTGCCCGCCCGATCTGTACGCCGAGCTGTGCACGCTGGCGAAGGCGCGCGGCGCGCGGGTGGCGCTGGACGCGAGCGGTGAGGCGCTGCGCTTGGGGCTGCGCGGAAAGCCCGACCTCGTGAAGCCTAACGAGGACGAGGCCGCCCACTTCGCGGGAATCGACGCAGCGCGCCCGGATGCCGCTGAAGCGGCGGCAGCAAAGCTGCTGGAAGCCGGAGCGCAGCTGGCCGTCATCTCGCTCGGCGCTCGCGGGGCGCTGGCGGTAACGAGCGATGCGCGCTACCGCGTGAGCCTGCCAGACGCGGACATTGTCAGCGCGCTCGGTAGCGGTGACGCCATGGTCGCCGGGCTGGTCACCGGCGCGGCGACGGGGCTGGATCTCCCTGCCATGCTACGGCAGGGAGCGGCCTGCGGCACAGCGGCAGCTCTGCACGCCATGGCCGGGAAAATCGAGCTCCAGGACGTGAAGCGTCTGGAGCAAGGCATTACGGTGACGCTGTTGTAATTCAGCGTCACTTTTTTTTTATTTCATCCAAGCATTCGCTTATCTTTATTTCACAAATACAGTTATTCCGAATGCTCTATATTCCAAATGTTCGGTTCTCCGATTGGCTTACAACAAAACCCTGTTTTCCAGTATATTTTTCATACAAATATGCGACTTCGAAGGACCCAGCTTGACTAGTGAATCCTGAAGCTCTGCAATTTCCTCTACCGACGCGGTTTGTACCTTAATGAGATAATTAAATTCCCCACTAATGCGAAATAAATCGGTGACTTCCTTCGCCTCTCTACAAAATTCAACCAGCTCTTGGCAATGTTCTGTCTTTATTAGAATAAATGTAGTCGTCCCTCGATTCATTTCCCGTAAATTAAATACGGTGCTATATCCAGAAATAATCCCTCGTTCTTCAAGCTTGGTTATCCTTTCTTTAACAGACGGCTGTGACATCGAGATTTCTTTACTGATTTGGGAAATAGTTATCCGAGCGTCATGCTGTAGCAATTTCATGATTTTGTAATCTATATCGTCAATGTGATGCTGCATATCGAGCCCTCCTAACCTGAATTTAAAAAATAATATTTTTCACCCAAATTAACTTTTATTTAATAATTAATATAGTATAAAAACCTTACTTTAAATATATAAGCACCACATAATTATTCATATAATAAGGTTTACTTACATGAGGATTTTGCAAAAATCTCATAAGCGACTTCCAATGAACAATATATAGATCGAAATGGTTTAGTTCGTCTATATATTGCACTTCGGAGGACTGGAATCGAATTTTGCAAAACCCTGAATCAAAAGGAGGATCTGAAATGAGCGTAAAGGGACTAGCGCATGTTGCCATACAAGCCCGTGACTATCAAGCGACCATTGCATTTTATACCAAGGTATTGGGATTTAAAAGAGGACATCACTGGAGTCTTCCGTCTTTTCGAATTCAAGAGGCTTCCATGCTGATCTCACCCGATCAGAGAACCTGTCTCGAAATTTTTGATAATGATGCTGTCATTCCTGCCCAAGGAAAAAAAGCTTCATCCGAGCAAGAGATTGCTCACGGGGCTTTATTACACTTGGCATTTTACGTAGACAATGTAGATGAAATATATCAAAAAGCCCTTGCCCACGGAGCAAGAACCTTTGTGGAACCCAATCAACTTACACTTGGGGAACCTCCTCTGATTGTAACAAATGCATTAGTCCACAGCCCTAATGGTGAGGTTATCGAATTTATCAAGGATGTTGATTTTGATATGTCCCTATCGAGCAAAAAGTAATCCTCGCAGCTATTAAAAAGATCCACTTCCCGGTGAAGTAGGATCTTTTTATATTCCATACAGCTCTGCCGTTATCTCTATGGAAGAATTAAACTGTTCCTAAAAACGTCAGATATATTGATTATCGCTTATTTAAAGGAGTAGATTATCATCTTAATTGATTTCAATGTGTATTGGTTTCATTTTAGCTCCGATCTGCTGATGCCATTGTTCAGCTTGATTGGACTGCTACTCATCTATTTGGGATTCAGAACGATCCGTCGTCATCGTTATCGTAAACGCCACTGGGTCCGTACCAAGGGGCAAATCGTTGATGCGCATATCGAAGTAGATATTGATGTCGTTCCCTTTGACCGAGATGATCCGGTAGATACTAGCTACACCCGCCGATTAAAGGTACGCTTCTATACAGCTTCAGGTGAAGCCGTAGAATTCTGGAATCCTTATAGCACCAACCTAAGCCTCAACCGGGTTGGCAGCAAAATTAAGGTATTATACAATCCATCCAACCCTCGGGACGCCCGAATTGCAGGCGGTGTAAATGGTGCTGGCTGTCTGGCCTTTATGCTGTTTTTGATCGGTGTTCCCTTTGCTTTGAGCGGGGTATTCGCTGTTTTGAAGTTTTTCCTCTAACTAGGCTTGGATCACATACTGGTAATAAAATTTATCGCCATATACATCGCCAGGCCTAAAATAATCAGTGCCGATATTTTGTTGAGCACAGTCCCAAACTTCCCTTCTGAATCCATACGTCCCACGAGACGCCCCGCCGTTGCCAGACCGATAAACCATATCCAAGATACGGACACGGCAGCCAGACCAAAGGCCCAGCGTTCCCCGCCGTCATATTGAAGGGAGCTGGTTCCAATTACCCCAACAGTGTCGAGTATGGCATGTGGATTCAATAGCGATACCGAAGCGGCAAAAATCATCTGTCGTTTCGGGCGCATCGCCTGACTTTCTCCTGAGGAAGCTGCCTTCGACCTCCATAGAGTCCAGGCCATATATAGCAGAAACAAACAGCCCGCTGCATAGAGTACGTTCGTGAGCCATAGAAATTGCTGCAAAATAAGAGACACGCCCCCAACCGCAAGCGTGATCAGGATTGTATCACAGATACCCGCTGTAATGACAGCAGGCAGTGCATTGCGAAACCGCGACTGGGACGCCCCTTGATTAAACACAAATACATTTTGTACCCCCAAAGGCAAAATCAAACCCAGCGCCAATAAAACGGCATGGATAATAGCTTCCAACATGTTATGTACTCCCCTCAAAATCATTACACTTCTTCTCTCTCATCTCCTGTTATTTCCTTCTGTTCTTGATGTGGTTATCGTTCTGGTTTTTCCAGGTTCTGTGCACGTTCGGTACGTTTTTTTATATGCTCCAATTGCTCCACTGTAGTCTGATAATCTTGCGGGTAGTTCATATTAAACACAGCTTGCCGCCACATCTCTAAGCTCGCACCTGGCCAATCGCCCGCTGTCTCATAACGAACGTTCAATGAATCTAGCCAGTCGATCAGACGAAGACGGTCACTACGCAGACATTGCTCGGCAGACGGCAACACACTTTGATGGTATATGCCTAGCAGCGGATGTATACGTCCATCCACCGAGGCGATCACTGCCTGTAACTCAGGTTGTGCTGGCTGGGGCAATGAGCCATTTCCTGTCACGGTTGTATGATCTCCTTGTACTTGTTGCTTTCCTTGTTCACTATTTGTCTCTTGCGCCGCTGCCCAGTTCGTTGCGTGAGTAAGCAAAGCACACAATATCTCTGGCTGCACGAAGGGCATATCGCAGGCAACGACAATGCCCCACTCCGTTGTGGAAGCAGAAAGCCCCGCATGAATGCCGCTCAAAGGCCCTAAGCCGGGATACAGGTCTTTTGTCGTTTCCAGATCAAACTCTCTATACTGTTGTGCATCCCGGGTCACTACAATAACCCGTTTTGCTACCTGCCCCAACACAGCGGCTATTCTCTCCAGTACCGTAACACCTCCCAGCTGAAGCAGCGCCTTGTCCTGTCCCATTCTGCTAGAGCGCCCACCTGCCACGATAATTCCAGTCACCTCCACCATCACCATCGCACCTCCTTTTTGCTAGACAAATTCTATTATAAACACGAATAAATCTAATAATATCATCTATATAAAGTATAAAAAATGGCGATCCACCTGGATCGCCAAAAAAGAGGGTGCCTATTCGTCTAGTTCGTTACTTTTAATTCGTGAACTTAATAAGTTGCAAAAATCGTTTTATTATGGAAGTAGCCTCCGCCCGGGCCGCCTGCTGTTTGGGCGCAAGCAAGTCGGGAGAGACACCCTTAATTAAGCCTTGCTCTGTAGCCTGCGCCATAGCATCTTGAGCCCAAGGAGAAACAGTAGATGCGTCGCTGTAAGTCTCTTTATATTTCTCATTAGCAGGACCAGCATTCAGTGTTTGAGCGTAGTGTGCAGCCTTTTCGGTAATAACCACGATCTCCTCGCGAGTAATCAATCTTTCTGGTCCAAATGACTGATTCCCGTAACCACGGATCAGACCAGCTTCCACCGCAGCTCCAACACTACCAGCATACCAGGCATTTTCTTTCACATCTGTAAAATGTTCCGTTAACGGCTTTTCCTGCATGCCGAGCCCGCGCACAAGCAATGTCACAAATTCAGCTCTTGTTACAGCCCGATTCGGCTCAAAAATATCAGACTGAACACCTTTGACAATCAGCTTGTTTGCCAGCATCTCTACATCTTTCTGCGCCCAATGATTTTCTAGATCCTTAAACTTTTTGTCTGCTGAGACTACAGCATAAATGCTGTTATGGTTTGATTTGATGATTGCCTCTAATTGTCCATTCACATTCCGAATCAATACAGGAACAGATGACAACACACCTGTCTGAGGATCAAACCATACGGCCGCTACATGCTCAGGATCAACTTCATGATCGAGAATCAATTTCCGTTCCACGTAATGCCCGAAAAATTCAGTGATCTCTTGATCTCCAGCCATAAGCTTGAAATCAACCGGGTTTACCACAACATTCGCTAAACCCGTGTCAGCAATAGCTTGTCGCACTTGTGCACCGTTTTCGCCTGACAACGCTGAAATTTCAACGATCAGGTTGTCTTCAGGATATAATGAGACCAATTTGTCAACTAATTCAGCAGAAAGAGTAAACTGGGCTACTGCTGTGTGAATGCTAATCGGCACCTTTGTATTTTCTTTCTCATATTCCTTTAAAAAGGTAGAAGGTATACTCACTTTTGCTGCTTTATTGTACCCCGAGGCGTCCACGACCAACTCTTTCTGCTCACCGATTGTAACATTCAGGGCTTGGCTGACGTCTCCATCATTCAAACCAATAAGTTGAATAGTGCGGCTCTTATCGGCTACTGTCTTAGCGTCTGTTGATACGACACCCGTCTTGGTCTCTGTTTGGGAAGTCGCTGACGAGGTATTCTGAGCTGACGTTTCTTTATCCTTAGAACGATGTGAGCGCTCATCTAGCGTACGGAACGTCCAATCCTCCGGCGTATGCATACCTACATACGGGTTCATCGCCATATCTGTCAGCGCTCCCGAGGTAATTTCCACATAATAGGGCTTTCCTTCTTCCAGTCCACCTGATAGCATAAATTCTACTATCTTTTTCTGGCCTGACCCCTCATATATCCTATTCGAGTCCCCTGCGCCAGATATCCGCAGCTCGCGAACCACGGCTCCTCCCGAAGCTTCGTGCAGTCTTACATATCCGCGGTCCCATCTTACTGACTCATTGAACTCCATGTTGAAATACGCTTTCCCTGGACCCATACCACTTAAATAAAGTCCTTCCGGTGACTTCGATACCAGCTTTGGCGCCGTCTCATCTGCTGTCATGAAGTTCCACATGCTCTTGTCCCAAACCGCGTTCGATCCCTGCCCTCCACGGTCTACAAACATGCCTGAGCTGACTTCTACATAGTACCGGGTATTGTCAGACAACGGATGGTCCAGCTTCATCGACACGTGCTGACCGCTCATTTGTACCGTACCTCCTGCAACCGTTCCTCCGCTCACATCAATCCGTCCAACCTCAGTTCCATCCCACTGGTGCAGGGTGAGATGGCCTACGCCCAGTCTCATCTCTTCACTAAAAATCATGTCCATGCTCGGCGTGAGCGCCTGACCGCTTCCCTGCGGATACAGTTGTGTATAATACGGCTGCATATCTCCCGTACGGAATGTCCATTCCTCTGGAGTATGCACCCCTGCATACGGGTTCATCGCCATATCTGTCAGCGCTCCCGAGGTAATTTCCACATAATAGGGCTTTCCTTCTTCCAGTCCACCCGATAGCATAAATTCTACTATCTTTTTCTGGCCTGACCCCTCATATATCCTATTCGAGTCCCCTGCGCCAGATATCCGCAGCTCGCGAACCACGGCTCCTCCCGAGGCTTCGTGCAGTCTTACATATCCGCGGTCCCATCTTACTGACTCATTGAACTCCATGTTGAAATACGCTTTCCCTGGACCCATACCACTTAAATAAAGTCCTTCCGGTGACTTCGATACCAGCTTTGGCGCCGTCTCATCTGCTGTCATGAAGTTCCACATGCTCTTGTCCCAAACCGCGTTCGATCCCTGCCCTCCACGGTCTACAAACATGCCTGAGCTGACTTCTACATAGTACCGGGTATTGTCAGACAACGGATGGTCCAGCTTCATCGACACGTGCTGACCGCTCATTTGTACCGTACCTCCTGCAACCGTTCCTCCGCTCACATCAATCCGTCCAACCTCAGTTCCATCCCACTGGTGCAGGGTGAGATGGCCTACGCCCAGTCTCATCTCTTCACTAAAAATCATGTCCATGCTCGGCGTGAGCGCCTGACCGCTTCCCTGCGGATACAGTTGTGTATAATACGGCTGCATATCTCCCGTACGGAATGTCCATTCCTCTGGAGTATGCACCCCTGCATACGGGTTCATCGCCATATCTGTCAGCGCTCCCGAGGTAATTTCCACATAATAGGGCTTTCCTTCTTCCAGTCCACCCGATAGCATAAATTCTACTATCTTTTTCTGGCCTGACACCTCATATATCCTATTCGAGTCCCCTGCGCCAGATATCCGCAGCTCGCGAACCACGGCTCCTCCCGAAGCTTCGTGCAGTCTTACATATCCGCGGTCCCATCTTACTGACTCATTGAACTCCATGTTGAAATACGCTTTCCCTGGACCCATACCACTTAAATAAAGTCCTTCCGGTGACTTCGATACCAGCTTTGGCGCCGTCTCATCTGCTGTCATGAAGTTCCACATGCTCTTGTCCCAAACCGCGTTCGATCCCTGCCCTCCACGGTCTACAAACATGCCTGAGCTGACTTCTACATAGTACCGGGTATTGTCAGACAACGGATGGTCCAGCTTCATCGACACGTGCTGACCGCTCATTTGTACCGTACCTCCTGCAACCGTCCCTCCGCTCACATCAATCCGTCCAACCTCGGTTCCATCCCACTGATGCACGATAAGATGACCTGTCCCCAGTTCTACATCTTCGCTGAATAACATGGAGAGATTTGCGGACAGTGAAACTCCACTTTCCTGCTGAGGCGATAGCCAGGTATAGTGAGGAGGCTCTTCCATCTGCGCCTGCATATAGACCGATGAAGCCACACTTAGTGGAGAAACACTCGTGGAGAATCCATCCGACATATCTGCATTTTCTATGATTTCACTGTTAGGACTCTCCGCCGCAAACGTCGCTGCCATATAAGGATTGGCTAGGTTAAATACCTGTGTTGTCAGTACACTTGCCTTAATCATTCTGTTTAAACGTTTCGTGTTTCTTTTTTTCTCACTCATAACATACTCCTTTTTATTTAGGACCCTTTTGTCCGTGGTATTCGATTCTAGGGTGTTTGCAAGTTTATCCATAAGGACCATACATAAAACGAACTATACATCTAGTTTTTCATGCCATTGCATTGACGGATATGCTTATGAACACTTTCATCTGCATAAGTATGAATAAAGCGGTGAAATTTATGGATCTCGTTCTTGATTTCCATATAATCCTGCTGGCATTTCCATATAAAACCCCCGAAGTACAGCAGAATTTGCTCCCCTCTGATCAGAGGATTTCTACTGTTCTGAATGGCGCCCATTTTACTGTACAAAAACTCATACCGCATACGATGGCGAGGCAGAACATATATTTCAAAAAAACGATTACCTAATAATGAGGCAAACAAGTCGTCAAACTGTCCAAAGGACACGTTCAGCATATTGGCCTGCTTCAGACTGAGCTTATGTTTGATGCCGAGCAAAGCATGATGAATCTGCTTCATAATCGCTTGAAAAACCTCTTCATCTCGCTGAAGCTCTTCAATGCGTGACCTCAGAAACAAGAGATCGTATTCCGAATTACTGTTGGTTTGCAGCCATAAATCGTCAATCGGACTTTTTAACCGCGTCTGGATTATCTCTTCCAAGTTTTGAAAAGATGTTCCCTTAATAACAGCACCCTCACATGTTGTATTAATAAATTCCGTCTCTCTCGCTATATTGATGTAAAATTCCATTTCCGTTTTCATTTTAATAAAAGAATGATTTGTGACAACCAGTTGGCCATGAACACCATCAACACGCGGTGAATTAACACTAACCGGAATTCCTTGAGAATTGGTGATCCCCTCAGCATAATATTGTTCATCCCGATAAGCTAAATTTTGCCCTACCAACACAACAGGGTCTGCTTTCATCTGGATCAGACATTGGAGTGCAATGACCGCTACTGAAGGAGCATCGTTAATAATCGTTGGTTTATTTCCCTCCGGTGTACGCAATACGTGTTTGGAGAGTTCATCCTGAGAAATGATGATATGCATAAGACGACCTGGATAATGATCGAGTGTGTGTTTACCGACCGTACTGCCGAAAATAAGTGGAATTGAATCAATTCGCTTGTCGATCACCTTTTGAATTACATTTACGTTGTGTTCGTTCGGGTCATAACTGAACGTGCCGTGCGGATAAATGCCATGCTCCACCAGCGTGTTCACTGCCGATCCTACTGTAAACAGATAAGCAAGATTATTCTCACGAATATGTCGCAGGTGCTCAATTTCGTCGTTAAGCGAAGGTCCAGCAGATATTACTAAGACTGGCTTACCCCTAATATGCTCTGAGCCCGCCTGCAGAAAATCCGAACTATGTAAAATATAAGGGAAATTATGAATACTGTTTAACGCCCATTTTTTTTCGTACACGTTATTGATAGCCATTTTGTCCTTCTTGTTAGAGACCATTTTGTACAATATTTCATTAAACTTCTTCAGTTCCGCAGCAAATAAGGAGCGATACGGGAGCCATGGAACAACTAGCACTCCAGATACACGGTCGATCAACCTATGCAGTGTACCGATTGTCTCTCCTGTCATTCCTCCTACCATAACCTCTTCGATCATCTCATCAGCCAGCCAATCGTTTTCATTCAGATGCTGCAAAAAAATATTCATCAAACCAGTGTCGGGCTCGACAATGGAGAAGCTGGTATTCGGGTACTTGCGTAGAAATTCACGAATATGATACCCAAGTCCTACACCAAAAAAGATCACGTGCGCTTGAGGTTTAACCTTGTTAAAACCCAAAACAAATAATTCTGCTTCCCGCCCAGGCTGCTCAGGATCATGCAAATAATATGATTGTCCCTCACGAGTCAGTATTACATTGGGCTCGTTGGTTTCAGAAGTCACCAACTCACCTCCTTCTCCTGCCTGAAGCAAAAGAAGCCGAGGAAATCGGCGGTACAAGGAGTTGTCTCTATGATGCTGTAATGCCATTTTCCATCCCTTTCCACCCGATATTTCATAAAACCAACTATACAGGCCAGTCGATTAAACCTATATCATTTCTTATGAAGCATAGTATTCTGATTTTATGTAATATCTGCGACAATGTATTTTTATTCAGAAAAAAATAATCCTAAATTCTCCTGATTATGGATTAAGTATCGGCTATTCTATGTATAAACTTTAGGTCTTAAGAACCTATTTATAAATAAAGATTTTGTAACTAACCAAACATTTACTTGAACTAACCATATATAGTCTTAAACCCTGTAGTTCGTCTACATGTCGCCCCTTGGAGCAACAAAAACAATAACTAGTAAAATAGCGAAATAATCATTAAGTTTGCTTAAACCAATATCAAATTAGTATCTTCTAATAATTATTACATAATTGTTAATTTATTGGTTTGTTAACCCTTTCAACACATGATACATTGGAATAAGAACCTTCCCACAGATCGGCATCGATGCGTAGTTCTCTATCGGGCTAAGAAAGGAATGGCTTGTCTTGCAAAAGAGAGAAATTCAAGAGACTCCTCTATATTCCTTAAAACTGTATAATTTTTTTCTATATGGAGCTATGGTCATTTTCTCCAGCTTCTTCCCGCTGTACCTGCAAGATATCGGCATGGACAAGCTGGAGATCGGGAGTCTGATGGCCATCGGACCTTTTGTATCCGTATTCGCGAACCCTTTTTGGGGCTATACAAGCGACCGGAGCCGTAACCTCCGACGTATTCTGCTATTTATGATTATAGGTACCTTGTTATTGCTGCAAGCTTTATTTCATGTCCATACGTATATCATGATTTATGTGTCGATGATTGGTTTTTATTTTTTCCAAAGCCCTTTATTTGCGCAAAGCAACAGCCTAATTCTCAGCTATATTGAGGGCACAGACCGGAAATTTGGTTCATTCCGTATATGGGGTTCCTTCGGTTGGGCTGTGACAGCAGCAGTTGCCGGCATAGTTATTGACCAAACGGGGATATCCAGCATATCCACCATCTTTACGGTACTTCTTCTGGCTGCATTGATCTGCACCTTGTCGATTCCACCACTGAAAAGCACTGTGGAGACAGCAACTATTCATTTGCGTGGCTTTGGCAGCGTTTTAATGAACGGATACTTTATATCCTTTATTTTATTGGGCATCCTTGTATCCATCCCGAATTCGATCAACAGCGCCTTTATGTCCCTGTACATCACCGAGCTGGGCGGGTCCAAACAGATGCTTGGTTTTGCCGTTTTTATGTCATCGGTATTCGAAATTATTGTCTTTTTGCTGTTTGATCGCTTCTTGAAGAAAAAAATGACTGTGATGGTCGGCTGTTTGGCACTCGTCAGTTTGCTGTTTGCCTTACGTTGGGAACTGATGGCTCTGGCCACAGACCCGATTCAGATTGTGTTCATTCAGGCTCTTCATTGCGTCACCTTCGGTGGATACTTCTATGTAGGCACCCAATTGACCGTCCTGTTCACCCCTGCAGCTTACCGATCATCCGGACAGGCCGTATATACTTTGACCTGGAGTGGTATATCCGGTATCGTAGCAGGTTTTGCGGGAGGTTGGCTATTCCAGAACTTTGGCGGAGAAATGATGTACCATGCAGGGGTCTTCTTTGCCCTACTTGGCTCTGCGGGCTTCGCTATCATGTGGTATATGCTGTACAAGAACGGTTATCAGCCAGGACTGCCAGCGGGCACAAACGAATAGAAGAAGCCCCTTAACAACACTAGAGGAATGAGGTATCCCCTTCCCTTCTGGCTTGTTAGCAAAGGCAATAGAGTATCGTCAAGTCAATGATCATGTATAAAGAGCGTGCATGCGTAAAATAAAGGAGTCTGCCGACGGCAGACTCCTTTTCAACTTGGTCGCACGAAGCTACCATCTCTCCCACACTTTCCAACAACCTATTGCTTAGGCAATTGGAAAGAGCTTTTCAACGATACAACACGGTTAAATACAGGCTCACCCGGTTTGGAAAGCTTCGGATCGACACTGAAATAACCATGACGGAAAAATTGGAACTTGTCCTGCGATTGAGCTTCTTTCATGTTCGGCTCGACATAGCCATGAGCAATTTCCAAAGAGTTCGGATTCAATTGGTCAAGGAATGTTTTTTCCGATGCATCCTCTTCAATCTCTTCCGTGTCCTCTGCGTTAATCAAAGGCTCATACAAACGGAATTCGGCAGGTACAGCCTGAGTAGCCTCCACCCAGTGGATCGTGCCTTTCACTTTACGTCCTGTAAAGCCTGATCCGCTCTTGGTTTCTACATCATAGGTACAGTGAATCTCCGTTACATTTCCGTCCGCATCCTTAATCACATCGTTGCATTTAATGAAGTAAGCATGTTTGAGACGCACTTCATTACCAGGGAACAAACGGAAGTATTTGCTCGGCGGATTTTCCATGAAGTCCTCACGCTCGATATAAATTTCACGGGAAAATGGAATTTGGCGTGTACCAAGTTCAGGGTTTTCAGTATTGTTTTCCGCCTCTAGCATTTCAACTTGTCCTTCAGGATAGTTTGTGATAACCACCTTCAACGGATCTATGACTGCCATGGTGCGGGGTGCCTTAAGCTTCAAATCCTCACGTACAAAATGCTCCAGCACCTGCAAATCAATGACTCCGTAGGCTTTGGAAATGCCTGTCTCATATACGAAGCTGCGGATGGCCTCAGGCGTATAGCCGCGACGACGTAAACCGGATATCGTCGGCATACGCGGATCATCCCAACCATCTACATGCTTTTCATCCACCAGAAGCTTGAGCTTACGTTTGCTGGTTACGGTTTGAGCCAGGTTCAGCCGTCCAAATTCGTATTGATGCGGTACCTTTTCCATCTCGCATTCAGCTACAACCCAATCGTACAGCGGGCGCTGATCTTCGAACTCCAGCGAACAGAGCGAGTGCGTTACTCCCTCAATCGCATCTTCCAGCGGATGAGCATAGGAGTACATTGGATAGATGCACCATGTGTCGCCTGTATTGTGATGTGCTGTGTGTGAAATGCGGTAAATAACCGGATCACGTAAATTAATGTTTCCTGAAGCCATATCAATTTTGGCACGCAGCACCTTTTCACCATTTTGGTATTTGCCTGCACGCATCTCTTCAAACAGCTTCAGATTGTCTTCAACACTTCGATCCCGATAAGGGCTATTTTGCCCCGGTTCGGTCAGTGTGCCACGAGTTTCGCGGATTTGGTCCGCGCTTTGGTCATCCACGTAGGCTTTACCCTTTTGGATCAGCAGGATGGCACGCTTGTACATTTCTTCGAAATAATTGGAGGCAAAATGTTTTTCCTCCCATTCATAACCGAGCCACTTCACGTCCTCCTGGATGGAGTTCACGTATTCCGTGTCTTCCTTCGCCGGATTGGTGTCGTCAAAACGCAGATTTGTGCGTCCTCCGAATTCATCTCCCAGCGAGAAATTGATCCAGATAGCTTTGGCATGTCCAATATGCAAATATCCGTTTGGTTCAGGCGGAAATCGTGTAACAACCTCCTTTACCTTACCCGTACGTAGATCCTCTTCAATAACATTTTTAATAAAATTGGGGGGAGTGATCGGCTTCTCCACGCTAATCAACCTTTCTTCCGTATAATCTGTGTAAAACCTGTTCCCTTAAATATACCCTTTCACACCGCATAACTCAATAAAATGAAAATCCTTATGCTCGCTTCAGCAAAAAAAGTGACAAGTTATGAAAAAGAGTTAACATTTTCGGCAAATAAATTCGTTATAGTGTATATATCTTTTATTTTGCCCGGAAAAGGAGACCCACCCGTGTTTAAGCTGCTCATTGTGATCCTGCTGTCTATGCTTTTGTCCTCTTCCGTCATGACTTCCGGTCATCCTTCACCGGACCCGGTGAACGAAACCGTACAATCTCGTCCGCTAGCCAGCGCTCCAGAAGACTCATCTGTCCGCTTATATGTTGTTAATCCGTCACAGGGATTATTCCATTCGGCTGTACTGGAAATCGGTCAGCAACGCCGCACATTCCGATGGTCGGGCTCGGCAGATATCTCCACCGCACCACAATTATATTACAGGGATGTGAACGGGGATGGTGTCCGTGAAGCCGTCGTAATCCTCACGCGTGCCTCGGGAACGGGTGTCGAATTGCAGGAGTTGCATATTGTTAACGCACGCACGATGGAAGAATATGCGGTCGAATCGGCAGCAGATGCTGTGTCCCAGCGCGTACACAGCTCAGTGGAGCTACGTGATCACAACCGCCAGGTCCATATTGCTGTTACGATTGACGGTGCTACACATACGATGGACCCTAAAGCATCAGTATTTTACGATGATCCAGCCCAATTTACAAAGCATCTCGATTTTAGTTCTGTCGTAATGTATGATGCCGAACAACTTCCTCTGCAAGCCACTGTATCTGGCAGTGTATCCCCAAGCGAATTTGTAGGGGATTTGGATCTGAAATATGTATACGAGCATGAACGGTTCCGGGTGGGACCTATAGAATTTGAAGCTTCCTCTCCCTTTTGACGACTCTCGCAGAATAAGGTAGCATGGGATTAAATGCTAGACTGGCTGGTTTAGCGATTTTCCGAGTGAAAGAGGGGATCAATCATGTTTACATATGCGTTGGACGAACGCACAGTCCTTCGGCCGCTCACCAAGGAGCATGTGCAGCCTCTGTTTGAGCTGATCGAAATGTCCCGTGACCGCCTGCGTCAATGGCTTCCATGGGTAGACTCTACCACGGAAATCAGCCACACAGAGCAGTTCGTGCAGGGCGCCTTGAAACAAGCCGCAGAGAACGGTAGTCTGACCGCCGGAATTTGGATAGACAACGAGCTTGCTGGCATCATTAGCTACCATGAGATCAATTGGACTCACCGCTCCGTTAGCATCGGATACTGGCTTGGACACGGGTACGAAGGACAAGGTCTTATGACCAGCGCCTGCCGCGTATTCGTTGAATATGCTTTGATGGAGCTGGACTTGCATCGGGTCGAAATCCGTTGCGCAACTACGAACCGCCGCAGCCGCGGTATTCCAGAACGTTTGGGCTTTGTGCTCGAAGGCATTGTACGCGAAGCGGAATTGCTGCCCGACGGCTACATGAACCACGCAGTGTATGGTATGCTCCAAAATGAATGGAAGCAACTTCGGTAATATTGATGTACAACAACGCCGCAGACCTGATCAGGTCTGCGGCGTTGTTTGTTTAGGCCGGGCATAAAACCGAATATTACTGTCTGTAGCCTCCCGCCTATTTTAAGAAATAGGCCATTAACACATCATCCACGAATTGGCCTGCTATGTAAAACTCCTCATGCAAACGTCCTTCAATCGCAAAACCACTTTTTTCATAAAACATAAGGGCTTCCGTGTTGCATGAGAGTACACGCAAACTCAACTTGCGTATGCCCTCGGCAGCTGCAATGTCCTTCATGGAGTTCATGAGCGCCGTCCCAATACCTTTGCGATGATAGGCTGGATGTACAGCTATATTTATTTCCAATACATGACAATTACTAGCCAACAGCGTTGGAGGACGAAATCCAATATACCCGCAGAGTACTTCCTGTTCGATGGCGACCAGTTGGGAGCCCGGAGGCGTATTGCGCAAAAACTCTCCGCGAGACTTCCAGGACAGCGAAGCGGGAGCCGTACGTTCATTCCATACCAATTCATCCAGCGCAATCAGATCAGGAGCATCCTTCATCTCCGAATGACGTATCGTCAAGGGTTGACTTGTAAACAATTCCTTTCAATCCTTCCTGTGAAGGCTTTCCTGAAGCAATAACTGCAATCATTCGTCACTTATTGTACCATAATTACAGCATATTACTGCACTTTTATTAGGACTTAAGAACTGGGAGTATCTACCTTGGGTGTCGTAGTATCCAAAGTATCCGAATGATGCCGGAAACGGTTCAACCAGCTATGCAGGACGAAAAACAGGATCGACAACACCGCTACGCCTGATGCCAGCCAAAGTGTAGGCGGTAACCCACCGCCATCATACAACTTCCCCATAATATAAGGCCCCATTACCCGTCCGGCTGCGCCAATCCCCCCCACAAGCCCAATGTAAAAGGGTGTACCCCGACCTCCATGATCAGACAGGAATGCTGGAACCGCAGGTGCAATCAGCATTTCTCCCAGGGTCGCCAGAACCATAGCGAATATCATTCCAGTATAGTTCTGTGTGCCCAGCATGACAATATAAGCCGCCAAATAAAATCCTCCGGCCCATGTCATTTGCGCTGAAGCGTGATGAGCGTACAGTCGTTTTATCCAAAAAATAATGGGTTGTGCGGCAAAAATAAGGATACCATTCAGCGTCCATAGTAACCCATACATCGTTTTAGGCAAGCCCTGCTCAATAATATGGGGAGACACTCCTGTATTCCAGATCGAATTGCCGAACCATAAAAAAAGCGAGCCTACCCCCACAAAGAGATACAATCTGGTATCACGAAACAGCAAACGAGCTGGTATTTCCTCTCTTTTCTTCACGGACTTGCTAAGCTGTACTTCTCCCTCTTCCCGATCTACCCTGCTTAGATAAGACCAGAAGAACCCGGCAAATACCGCAGAAGTCACCCCGTTCATCACAAAGCTGAGCTGATAGGAAAGGTCAGCCAGAACGCCACTCAATCCCGTACCCACTGCAACCCCAATATTGTTAGCGACATAAATAATATTAAACAGCTCTCCACGACGGTCAGCGAAACGAAAACCTACAAAGGCCTGAATCGCAGGCACAGATACGACATTAAAAAAGCCGATAAAGCCCATCATGATGACAAACGCTACCCAATGACCACTGGTAAATGGAAGCGTGAGAAGTCCCAGCGCGTTCATCGCCAGTGAGCCAACAATCAATTTTTTGGCTCCAATACGATGATAGAGGGCTCCGCCCAGCACTTGACCAAAAATTCCGCCCAGAGACTGCACTAAAATCGCAATCCCTGCATCTCCCATACTACGGTTCAGTTCGTCAAACACATACATGCTGACCAACGGCCACATCAATGAACTTCCAGCGGAATTAATCAGGCTAGCAATGAGAAACACTTTCACTTCTTTCGGATAAGACTCCAACCATTTCATATCTTTTGTTTCTCCTTTTGCATCTGACGCCATAAATGGCATTATCTCATTGGCGCTTCACATTCACCACCGTTGAGAAGAAAGTAGCCCCCTGTCCCATATCCGACAGCCGATCAGAGGTTAACACATTGGCACGCTGTCTGCGTCCTTTGCCTTCCCACCATAATCCCTGGCTAATCACTGTACCGGGCAGCATCAGATCGGTGACTTTGGCTTTCAGGTCATACGTCCCCCGATCATTCCATACGGTAACCGGTTCCCCATCCGCGATGCCTCTTGTCTGAGCATCCTCCGGGTGAATTTGTAGCAAGGGCTCCCGCTCTAGCCGCTGATGCTTGGGCAAGTTAGCGAAAGTAGAATTCAGAAAATTATGGTTTGGCGGTGAAATAAACATTAATGGAAACCGCTCGTCCGCTTGCGGTCGATGCTCTCCATCATACCCTTCAATGAGCGGCACATATGAAGGCATCGCGGGCAGACCTGCTTGTTTCATTTTTTTCGAATACAACTCAATCTTGCCTGAAGGCGTGGTTAGACGATCCAAATAAGTAGCCTTTGGCGACATATCGAGCTTTACAAAAGGTGACTCTTTTAAGGCTTCCAAGGTTACACCGTTGAGATAAGGGTTCGTTGGATTATCAAGCGCGCCTGCGATCATGTCCGCTTCACTTTCCGTAAAGGCAGCTTCGTCAAAGCCCATAGCCCGTCCGAGCAGGCTAAACAGCTCATAATTGCTTTTGCTTTCCCCGAGTGGAGCAATGACGGGTTCCTGCATCTGGACATAGTGATGCCAGTAGGATTTATATAGGTCCGTACCCTCAAAGGAAGACGCTGCAGGCAGCACAATATCGGCATAACGGGCCGTATCCGTAAGAAACAGGTCATGTACGACTGTGAACAAATCCTCTCGTTCAAATCCTTCAGTCACCCGTTCCGAATCGGGAGCTACAACTACCGGGTTACTGCAGTATACAAATAACGCCTTAATCGGCTGTTCCTTCTGTAGCAGCGCTTCTCCGATCCGGTTCATGTTGATCACCCGGGCATCCGGGTTCTGTCGCAGATCAGGACGCGCCAGATTGGCGCCGTTAAATTTGCCATAAGCGCCATTAGAGCGTGACGCTCCCCCGCCGTGCTTTAGCCATTGTCCAGTGAGCGCAGGCAAGCATGTAACCGCACGTACGTTCATACCGCCATTATCATGATGCTGAAGCCCATTACCTATATTGATATACGCTGCTCGCGCAGTTCCGTACATTTCCGCTAAACGGATAATATCTGCTTCCGGCACGCCGGTAATCCGCGAAACTCGCTCTGGTGTATACGTCTTAACATGCTCGCGCAGTTCCTCATGGCCTACCGTGTAGCGATGTAAAAATTCGTCGTCCGTCAGTCCCTGAGCGAACAGCACATTCATAACACCCAGCGCGAGCGCCGTATCCGTCCCCGGATATAACGGAATGAACCAATCCGCCCATTGCGCCGTCCGGTTGCGATGAACGTCAATAACGACCACCTTAGCACCCTTTTTACGTGCCTTCTCAGCCAAAACGACCTGATGCATGTTGGTGCTAATGACATTTCCACCCCACACAATAATGAGGTCTGCATCCTCCGTGTCCTCCGGGCTGGTGCCGCCCTTAAAGCCCATAACGGATGCCCAGCCTTCATTCCCAGCCACGCTGCAAATCGTCTGATCCAGTTGGCTTGAACCCAGCGCATTAAAAAATCGGCGATCCATTCCATCCACACTCAATACGCCCATATTGCCATAAAAGCTGTAGGGGAGAATAGATTCCGATCCGTCCGTACGTATCAGCTCCTTGAACCGACCTGTAATGGTATCGACCGCTTCCTCCCAGCTAATTCGTTCAAACTTCCCTTCTCCTTTGGGGCCTATACGTTTCAACGGATAGAGCACCCGATCAGGATCATATACCCGCTCCGTCATATTGCGAACTTTGTTACAAATAGCGCCTTTGGTAATAGGATGATCCGGGTTCCCAGTGACCTTGACTATCTTTCCATTTTCCTTGTGAAGCAGGAGCCCACACGTATCCGGGCAATCTAACGGGCATACAGCCGGAAAAATACCGTCCTGCTGCTCCGTCATCCGCTGTCCCCTTTGTAAGTCTTGTTGAAGCGTGGCCTCAGGAGGCGCGCTATTGCGATGATCCATAGTGTTGATGCTCCTTTCCGTTACCGTTTCCAAAAATTACACTGCTCTTATCATATCCACAGCTTTGGCCTATGGCAAGAGAAGGATTTTCCCACACAGCCGCTCTCCAAAATATTAAAAAAATCCGTCTGCTGCATAGAGCAAAACGGATTTTTTTAAGAATCATAATTTTTTTCGACATCCTGTTTCATCATATCTTACCGAGGGTAAAAGAGATCAAGGCATTATGGGACGAGAGCACACTCATCCTCCATGCCAAATCATGGACCACTCCCAAAAAAATCCGCCATGACAGGTTTCGTTCCCCCGGGCCTGTCATGGCGGATTTGCTTTGTTTATTGCTGTTTAAAGTGCCTTAATTAAGCAGGGTCACTCAACGGATTTGATGTGCAACCGAAGAAGTGGTTGGAGATTCATTCACTGGATGTGCGTTGGCTTGAGGCTTTTTCAAATAGGCCAACCAGTAGGCTCCAGCCACAAACAGGCTACCTCCTACCAAATTCCCCAGCCAGACCGGAATGAAGTTCATAACATAATCTGCCCATGAAAAGTGGCCTGCAAAGATAGCCGCCGGAATGAGAAACATATTGGCAACAACGTGCTGAAATCCAATAGCGACAAAGGCCATGGTCGGGAACCAAATCCCCATAATTTTGCCGCCAATTGAGTCTGTGCTATAAGCCAGCCATACAGCCAGTGCTACGAGCCAGTTACATCCTATACCCGATATAAAAGACTGCAAAAAGCTTTCATGTAGCTTATGTCCTGCCATATCCACCACTTTGTCCAGGTAAGGGCCCGTTTCTGTCAAACCCAGCACATGGCCAAAGAAAAATGCAACGAATAACGCACCCGCAAAATTACTGAGCGTAATAATCGCCAAATTACGAAGCATGGCCCCTGTCTTAATCCGTCCTGCCCATCTCGCCAAAGGGACCGCCATCATATTGCCGGTCAGCAATTCTCCGCCGGCGATCAAAACTAATACCAGACCTACAGGGAACACCGCAGCTCCAATAAAGGTGGCAATGCTTCCCCATTCTTTAGGCGCACTTGCAATAACACGTATATCCAGCAAAAACCCGAGTGCAATAAATGCACCTGCCAAAAATCCCAGTACCACCGCCACAGTCCACGGGTTGTTCGCCTTGGCCACTCCTGTTTCCACCGTCTTTTCGGCAATTTGCCCCGGTTTATAGCTCGCCATATGTCCCCGCTCCTTTAATATCTTTTCACTAAAATGTTCTTCTTTCATATTTTATTTAAAATCAGTGATTATGTTTGTGAAAAAAATCACTTTATCGAACATTAAAAAAACAGCCCTTGGAAAAAGGACTGTCTTTTCTGTATTATTACATCTACTGCGCTACTACGCGCTTTGCATTTAGTTGTATTCTTCCTTTTCAACTGCTCTCAAGAACCAAATAACTCCACCGAGGCCTACCAGCGCTACGACTACAAGAAAAAGGATATAAAACAAATCCATAATCTACTTACCCCCTAATCCTTATGCTACTCTATATTGTACTATAAGGATTCGTCCATACGTCTCAGATTGTTGACAAACTTATGAACAATGTCACAGACAAACCGAATTATACAGTAACTGGGTTCCGTTCGGATATTGTAGGCAATGCTTGTAAACCTGCTGCGTTCAGGAAATTCCAAGGCTTGTTATAATGCGGCTGGAAGAAGAAATCGACAAAGGCCAACTGGTCAATAGTCATATGATTTTGAATGGCTACGGATAGCGTGTTAATGGATTGCGTCAAATCCACCTTCGACATAATTTGTGCCCCCAAAATTCTCCGTGTCTCCTGCTCATATACCACTTTCAGTAATACCTTTTCGGAGGTTGGCATAAATTCAGGCCGGTAGCTGTCCTCAATGGTTACAGCTTCTACAGTCATGCCTTCGTCCGTTGCCGCCGCTTCCGTCATGCCTGTTCCTGCAATATTGTCTTCGTAAATTTTGATACCCGAAGTTCCTTGGGTTCCCATGTAGGCAATGGTTGGTTGTACCAGATTACGTGCTACCAGCGTACCCATACGAACTGCGTTGGTTGCCAAAGGGATATAAGCCGTTTTGCCTGTCGGATTATAGCGGATTGCACAACTGTCACCTGCTGCAAACACATCCGGGCAGCTACTTTGCATATAGTTATCCACAATGATCGCACCGTTAGGCAACATATCTACCTGACCTTTGAGCAGATCCGTTTGAGGTCGGAAACCGATGCAGAGAATAACAAGCTCTGTTTCATATTCTCCTTTAGAGGTCACGACTTTACTTACCTTACCGTTCGTACCCTCAAAACGACTCACCGTCTCGCCAAGTACCAGCTTAATGCCATGCTCCTTCAGGGAACTTTCAATCCGGTCTGTATACTCATGGTCCAAATACTTATTCAATATACGATCAGCACTGTCGATCAGTGTTACATTTTTACCGTTCATTTGGAACGCTTCTACCAGTTCAACACCAATGTATCCTGCTCCGACGACTGTAATGTTCTGTACGTGCTGGGCTTTCTCAATGATATCATTCGAATGATTATAGTTTTTACAGAGCAAAATATGATCAAGTTCAATGCCTTCCAGCTTCGGAATAATGGGCCATGATCCTGTAGTCACAATTAATTTATCAAATGTGTCTGTAAATTCTTCACCTGTTTGGAGATTACGTGCATGCAGCGTCTTGCCTGCCGTATCCACACTCGTTACCTCATGAAGCATCTTGGTCTCTACACCCAAGTCAGCCAGTTGATCTGGAGACGAATAAAACAGTCCGTGCGGATCTTTGACGACACCACCTACGTACAGAGCAATACCACAAGATAAGAATGAAATATTATCATTACGCTCATAAACGGTAATTTCGGCATCTGGATAACATTTAGCTGTGTTGACGATAGCTGCCGTGCCTGCGTGTGTACATCCGATAACTGCTACTTTCATGTTAAATTCCTCCTTGGTGTGTGGGCATAAAATGTATAATAATTGTGAATAGTTTCACGTAAACAGCTCGCTAGCGTTTGTGATTTATTTCACTTCATGCGCTTATTATAGTGTGATATTTTTCACATTACAATAGCTTTTTAAGATATTCACAATTTGTCCACATTTAAAAAAGAAAGGATATACGAGTTCAGTCGTTTGCTGAAATGTTTCTTTGCTCCATCCAGTTTTCCCTGTAAGCCTCCTGATTATGCCCTTGGAATCGACCTTCACATGATGCAACACACCTTAGACAAATGCATATGTAGAGAACAAAAAAGGTCCGTTTCCCGGAGACATTCCGGAAATCAGACCCTTTTTAAACATATACGTTGGAATTAAAGCGAAGCTACTATAGCAATTGCTCAATAGCTGCTTTCATCGCTTCTGGTGACTCCTTCGGTTCAAAACGACCCACAGGTACACCTTCACGATTCACAATGAATTTCGTGAAATTCCACTGAATTGTCCCATCTTCCTGTTCTCCAGGTTGTTGCTTTTTTAAATATTCAAACAGAGGCGCTGTATCCGGTCCGTTGACGTCCACTTTGGCGAATATCGGGAAACTAACCCCATAATTCAATTGGCAAAATTCAGCCGCTTCCTCGCTGCTGCCCGGCTCCTGACCGCCAAATTGGTTGCAAGGAAATCCTAATATAACTAATCCCCGATCCTTATATTCGTCATAAAGCTTTTGCAAATCCCCATATTGCGGGGTAAGTCCACATTTACTGGCGGTATTCGCAATAACCAGAACCTTACCGATGTAAGTATCCAGAGAAACCTCCTGATTCGCTGGTGTTACGGCATTATGTGAATAGACAGACATACAGCATCCTCCTTCGTGTCGCTTGGTTTAGGTTACATAACCTATTTTAACCAAAACGTGACGGACATGCCAACATCCACAGTGACTTTACCGTGATGCCATCACTTCGAGTCTGCGTTCTTCGCGTTCGGAAGCGGACATTTTTGGGCAAGCATAACAATACCGCTGGCCTCCACCTGTCTTGTAATATTGGCAACAGGACGGTTTCATGTAGGTATTTTCACCGGGGCGGTAAGGATTGTCTAATTCAATGAGACGAACCGTAAACGGATTTCTTTTACGCCCGAATACCTCTCCCTCCAGCTCACGTGTCACATACATATAATCTTGTTCAAAGCGCTCCACATCCTGAGGATCAGTCAACGATGGCTGTACTCTATCCTTAAAATACAGCAATGTCAACGGAAACTGTCCCCACATTTGCCCAATAGATGCGCTCCCCACTGCAGCTATTGCCTCCAATATGGGCCGCATCTGCAAACTGTAAAAGTCACGTAACGCTTGCTGAGCCTGTCCGGAAGAATGGTCATCCCCATTGTTCCGCGTATTGTCCAGCTCTGTTAGGTCGATGACCTGGAGGCTAATAGAGGGATATTGACCTTCATAACAAATATGAAATCTGAGATTAGAAACGGACAGATCCAAACGGCGTTCACACAGTGACACCATAAAATGCTGTGCAAACACGAGACCACGCAACTGGTTCACAAAATAAACGGCTGCTGTTAAATCGTCTTCAGCACGCAGAAGATCGCCGTAATACTCCATCACAGAGCGGATTTTCTCTGGTTCAAGCCATTCGGCCACTGGGCCGGAATATACTGCATCCTCCGGCGTGACTCTCACTATTTTCGCTAATTGCTCAAGCTGATTGTAATCCAGTGGTCTCATGGTATGTCCCCTTTAACCTCTTGCCGCTACTTGTGGTCTGGCATCACGTCGCTCGGCAACAGAACCCACGGGTTGCTTCTCTTCCACATTCATTTCCTTTACTGCTTGGCTTACCGCTGGCTGTCCAGCCAAAGCATATGGAAGACAGAGCGGTACACCCGTACGAGGATCTGTTACAATATCCGCCTCAATCCCGAACACCTCGCGCAGCACATCAGGAGACATAACCTCAGTTGGAGTTCCTACCGCCTCGGCCTTCCCTTTTTTGATCGCAATCATATGCTGAGCATACCGGGCCGCATGGTTCAAATCATGTACGACCATAACAATGGTGCGCTCCGCCGAAGTATTCAGATACTCTAGCAAATGCAGCACTTCCAGTTGATGCGCCATATCTAAAAATGTCGTCGGCTCATCCAGAAACAAAATATCCGTATCCTGCGCAAGCGCCATAGCAATCCAAGCACGCTGACGCTGACCGCCAGAAAGCTGATCAATCGGACGATCGTGGAACTCGCTCATTCCCGTTACTTGAATGGCCCACTCTACCATTTTGCGATCTTCCGCTTTCATGGAGCCAAAGCCTTTTTGATAGGGAAAACGTCCGTAAGATACCAGTTCCGTCACGGTTAATCCTTCCGGTGCAGTCGGATTTTGTGGCAAAATAGCCAGCTGTTTAGCTACTTCCCGGGTGGATTGCTTATGAATGGATTTACCGTCAAGCAGAACACTGCCGCCCTTAGGATTCATGATGCGAGCCATCGTCTTCAGAATGGTGGACTTGCCAGAACCATTTGCGCCCACCAAGGCTGTGATTTTCCCTTGCGGTATTTCTACGTTCAGATCTTCTACAATCAATCGATCTTCATAAGCAATATCCAGATTTGCCGTTTTCAGACGAAACATTTGGAATCATCCCTTTCCCTTATCCAATATATATAGTCACGGGCTTAACGCACGACTTTCATCAAAACTTCATTCTATCTTTATATAATAAAGATATTGATAATCATTATCAAGTGTTAACTGGTTTATTTCCTATATCATACAGTGCATATCATCCAATATTCCCTCAAAAAATTCAAAAAAAGATCACAGCTCCTCGAAGCTGTGATCTTTTAAATCCGGCGAATCGCATTATGACTATACAGAAGACAGTCCAAATGCTTCAGCCATGAGACGTATAGATTTCATTTTGGCATCAAAGTCGTGAATAATGCTCGCAACCATGATCTCCTGTGCATTATAGTCCTTACTTAATTGCTCAATCTGACGCTTCACCTGTTCGGGCGAACCGACCACCATACGTTTGCGATTCTCACGAATACGCATCCGGTCAAACGGCGTATACGGATACGCCAGTGCCTTTTCGACGGAAGGTGTTCCAGCGGAGCGCATTCCCTGCTCTAATAGTACAAGAGACAAGTCCATACTGGAAGCCAACCGATTCGCCTCCTCTTCGGTGTCCGCACAGATCGCAAATACGGCAACAAGCGAACGCGGTTGGTCACTATGCTGGGAAGGCTGGAAGCTTTCCTGGTATTCCTTCATAGCCCCTGTGCCGCCTTCACCGTTAATGAACTGCGCAAACGCAAAGCCCACGCCACGCTCGGCTGCCAGACCTGCGCTATCACCGCTGGAGCCGAGCAACCACATTTCCGGTACAGTTTCTATGAGCGGCATCGCCTGTAGCGAACCGAAACGGTGATCATTGCCTGTGCTGTCATGTAAATAAGCTAACAGGTCATCCAACTGCTCAGGGTATAGATCTACGCCACCTCGCATTTTGCCTTCTTGCAGTGCTCTGGTAGCAATGGGCATTCCTCCAGGCGCTCGTCCCAGACCCAGATCAATGCGTCCCGGATACAACCCCTCCAGCACACGAAAGTTTTCCGCTACTTTATAAGCGCTGTAATGAGGCAGCATCACACCACCCGACCCCACTCGAATGGTTGAAGTCCGGGCGGCCAGATGTGAAATCAGTACCTCCGGACTGGACCCTGCAAGATTTGCGGCAGAATGATGCTCTGATACCCAAAAGCGATGATAACCCAAGCGTTCCGCCTCTATAGCAAGCTCAGCGGTCTTTTGTAATGCCTGCGCATGCGTCATGCCTTCCGATACCGGAGATTGGTCAAGAATGCTGAGTTTTATCATAAAAGTCTGACCTTTCTATTTTGGAATAAGGATAGGCATTAATTATAGCACGCGTAGCCACAGTTACCCAAGAGGGGGCCATATCAATTTTATAGTGGAAAATTTTATTTCTCGTAAAGACTTGCGTTCTCTTTATCCGCCTCATAGAGATGCGAACGCTTTTTAAAGAAACTGTACAGATGTGTAACGATTACTTTCAAGACAGCATATCCCGGAACCGCCAGTACAATTCCCACCACACCAAACAAATTGCCTGCGGTCAGAATAACGAAGATAATCGTGATCGGATGTACTCGAAGAGATTTGCCCATAATTTGTGGAGAAATAAATTTACCCTCAATGAGCTGTACGACTGTCCATACGATAACCATCTTGAGCAGCATAATCGGTGAGGTGACCAAGGCTACAATTAACGCAGGTGTAATGGCAATGACGGGACCTAAGTAGGGGACAACGCTCGTAAAGGACGCAATGACTGCAAGCGTCAGAGAGTAGTCTAATCCAATGATTAGATAACCAATATACAACAGCGCCCCAATACAGAAGCTGACAATAATCTGCCCACGAATATAGGAACTGACCTGATGGTTCATTTCAGTCATAATGCGATCTGTTTCTTTACGAAACATAGGCGGGAGCATTTTCAGGATAAACTGTGGCAGCTTGTGTCCATCTTTTAGCAAGTAGAACAAAATAAATGGAACCGTGGCAATCGCAAGTACCGTTTCTGTAACCACGCCCAAGAAGCTGCCCACGCCCGTCCATGCATTATTAATAAAACTAGATAACTTTTCAGAAGCTTTGGAGGCCAGCTCAGATGGATTAATTTGAATGGTGTTCTGGAACTGGTTTACAAAATCGCTGCCGATCAGTTTCTCGAATTGTCGTTGTACTTGCTCGCTATAGGCAGGGAAATTCTGGATAAGCCCCTGTATTTGATCGCGGATTACAGGTACCACCGATGTAACCACAATCGCAATAACCCCTATAATGAGCAAAAACAGTACAATAATGGAGTATATTCGTTTCACCTTATTGCGCTCCAGTACATCAACCAACGGATTGAACAGATAGTACAAGACGCCGGATAAAATGACAGGGAGAATTATCGTTTTCAGCAGCACCATGACAGGTGTGAATATGTATGAAATTTTGGTAAGCACCAAGATATTCAAGCCGATCAGCAGCAGTACCAGCAGGAATAACACAAACTTGTTGTTCAGAAAAAACTTCTTGAATCGGTCTTTCCATGCCGGAGTTATTTCCACACCACATTCCCCTTCTCTTTACACAATTGAGTATACGTTCTTCATAGATACGATATATTTTTGGAACAAAATATACAAGGTTATACCCAAATAAACACAAAAGCAAACAAAGTTGTACGTCATCGTACGAACTTCGCTTGCTTTCGAGGGTTATGGAGTATCATTTATCGTGGTTGCAGCATCCACCGTCGTGGTCACAGGTTTGTTCTCCTGTTCAAAAAGATTCTGTATGAAGCGCTTGAGCTTTCTTTCGTCCACACCCAACACCTGCGCACCCTTAATGGTTTCCCCGCGTACCAATTCATTTGGTGGGATTTGCTGCTTCGCTACTGTTGTTGCATCGATATTAAAGCCCAATGAAGCCAATTGCAGCATTTCCGTAGTACTGAGATTCGTTTCAATATAAGGAGAAATGCTATTTAAAATACTTGGCAGTTTGATTAGAGATGAGGTTGACTGAATTTTACCGCCAAGCTCGGTAATGAATTTGCGTTGCCGCTCCGTACGCGTAAAATCGGAAGTCGCATCATGACGGAAGCGTACATATTGCAAGGCTGTTTTACCGTCCATGTGCTGCATTCCCTTTTTCAAATCAATATCAAACTGGTGTTTATCTGCCTTGGAGGTATAGTGCATATCTTTTTCGACATCCAGGTCAATACCACCCACAGAATCAACCAACGCAATAAAGCCATTAAAATCAGTATATACATAATATTGAATCGGTATCCCCAACAGGTCGCTCACGGTCTGTCTGGTTAAATCCGGTCCACCGTAGGAAAAAGCAGCATTCAATCGACTTTGCCCATGACCTGGGATATTGACGTACGTATCACGAAGAATCGACATAAGTGTAGCCTTTTTCGTAACCGGATCAATAGAAGCAACCATAACGGAGTCAGAACGCCCTGAATCCTCTCCACGGGAGTCGCCGCCTAGCAGCAGAATATTCACTCTTTCTGTCCCATCCCATTCTGGTGGGAGCGATACCTCTACAGGTTGTACATTGGTTTGAGTTTGTGCCTGCGGTTTGAATTTCGAATCCTGTCCGGAAGCAACCGAAATTTGGTTCGTAAAATGATATATAGAATACGTATAATATCCGCCCACTAAAAGAACAGCCGCAGTCACAGAAATGCCTAACCATTTTAAAAATTTTCGCATATTTTCGGGTAACCTCGCTTTTATTCATCATCGTTCGGCTTTTAAAAGCATACCCTCCCTGCAAGTTATCTGTCAATTCGCGTCGTCTGTTCTAGTGGTCGTCTGGATACCATGGATTCAAATGGACAAGCACCTCATAAACCCGCGGTTCCTGCTTCATGACAGCCCCCTTAATCAGTCGGATAATATCGTGTCCCTGCTGAATCGTCAAAGAGGCATCCACTGAAGCGCGGATATCCACGATAATATAATGGCCGTGCTCACGGGCACGGATACGGTCAATACGTTGAACCTCAGCTACACTCAGTGCGGCTGCGGCGTAGCTTTCAATTTCCTCCGTGGCAATCGCTTTTTCCATAAGCACATCTATGGATTCACGGCCCATTTCCCACGCTAATTTCAGAACTAGCAATGCCACTACGAATCCCGCAATAGGGTCACCGTAGGATAAGATTGAAATGCTCCAGTGCTCCCCAATCAGCCCCAAACCGATACCCAGTACAGCAGCCCCAGAGGCGTACACATCAGCGAGATGATCTTTTGCCGTTGCGATAAGACCCTGACTATTGGCCGCTCTCCCGATACGAATCGTGTAGATATACAACCACTGTTTCCAGAGCAAGGAAATAATGGCGGCCACCAATGCCAGTATATGCTCCTGTGGCATCGGTTCGAACAGTGCTGCAATCGAATGATAGCCGATAAATATGCCCGCTCCAAACAATATGACCGCCACCACGCTTGCACCGATCACTTCTGCTTTGCCGTGACCATAAGGATGATCCTCATCCGGCGGCTGGCTGGATATGCGCATCGCTCCCAGTGCCGTTGCAGAGGCAATCACGTCCCCGGCATTATGCACACCATCGGCCACCAGCACCTTGCTGTTGAACATAAGTCCTGTAATAATTTTAATGCCGGTTAATAGGATGTTGCTAATCAGGCTGATCCATGCTGAGACCATGGCGCGCTTGCCCATATCCTGTTCCTGCATGATGTATAACCCCTCCAAATTTATCTTTTGAAAGATGTATCCTGAACGCTGATCATTTATTTCAAGGTAGCTCCGCTACTCATGTCATCTTATGGTGCTGCTCCTTCAAGCGGTATGGGTGAAGATTACAATAGCCCCGGAAGATGAGCCTCCCCGGGGCTATTATGATAACCATAGTGGAGTATTCTATGAGAATACTCCTGTTTTATCTATCTGGACCGTCCGCGACGGCCGCCTTGTCCTTGACCACCACGCGGGCCGCCTTTGGCTTGTCCACCACGCTCGCTGCTTTGTCCTGCCGAGCGGCCTTGGCCTCCGCGTGCAGAACCACTGCTGCTGCGGTCATATCCGCCACGCTCGCTGCTTTGCCCTGCCGAGCGGCCTTGGCCTCCGCGTGCGGAACCGCCGCCGCTGCTGCGGTCATATCCGCCACGCTCGCTGCTTTGTCCTGCCGAGCGGCCTTGGCCTCCGCGTGCGGAACCGCCGCCGCTGCTGCGGTCATATCCGCCACGCTCGCTGCTTTGTCCTGCCGAGCGGCCTTGGCCTCCGCGTGCAGAACCACTGCTGCTGCGGTCATATCCGCCACGCTCGCTGCTGCCGCGGCTAGAACGACGTTCGCCGCCTGTGGCATCACGACGGCCCGCCTGTTCGCGGCCGCTGCCCCGGCGTCCGCCGCCGGAGTCGTTGCCGCCGTAGGAACGGCGGTCGTTTCTGCCCGAACGGCGTTCTCGACCCTGTCGATCAGCCGTATCGGAAGCAGGTCTACGCTGTCCGCCGCCCTCACTGCTGGTGAATGTGACACCAGCAACTTTCTGGATGTTCCGAAGCTCTGGAACATCTCTTGGCGTAGCGAGCGTCACTGCCACGCCTTTGCCTCCGGCACGGCCGGTACGCCCGATGCGGTGGATGTAGCTTTCGGCATCCTGTGGCATGTCATAGTTAAAGACATGCGTGACGCCTTCTACATCCAGGCCGCGCGCAGCTACATCAGTCGCTACGAGCAATTGGAGTTTCGCTTCCCGGAACGCCTTCATCACTTGCTCCCGCTTGTTCTGGGACAAATCTCCGTGAAGCTCACCGCTCTCAAAGCCCATCTCTTGCAGCTCTTCGTTCAGTTTGGCAGCCCGGCGCTTCGTACGGCAGAAAATAACAGCCAAGTACGGGCGATCCGTATTCAGCATATCCACCAATGCCTGTTGCTTACCACGGTCTGTTGTTTGCACAACGACCTGACGGATTTGGCTCACCGGAACGGAAGAAGCGGATTTCACTTTGACATCTACGGGTTCGTTCATATATACACGAGCCAGCTTGCGAATACCGGCTGGCATCGTAGCGGAAAACAGCATCGTCTGTCTCCGGTAAGGAACCTCCTGAAGAATCGTCTCCACATCGTTCAAAAAGCCCATGTGTAACATTTGGTCGGCTTCGTCCAGGACCAGCATTTTAATGCCACCCAGATCCAGCGTGCCACGTCTCAGGTGATCCAGCAGTCGCCCAGGTGTACCAATAATCAGTTGTGCGCCGCCTTTCAGTTTACGAAGCTGACGCTCTACGTCCTGTCCTCCATAAACAGCCAGTAATGACAAGCTTGGCTCTGTAGCGGCCAACGTGTTCGCTGCCTCTGTAATCTGGAGCGCCAGCTCACGCGTCGGTGCAATCACGAGCGCTTGTGGATGACGCTTGTCCAAATTCATTTTTTGCAAAATGGGTAGTAAGAACGCAATCGTCTTCCCGGTTCCCGTATGTGCCTCGGCGATAACATCCTGACCTTCCATCAACAGTGGAATCGACTCCTGCTGTACAGGAGTTGGGGATGAAATTCCCTGTTCTTTCAAGGCTTCTACCCAATGCTGCTCTACGCCTAATGCTGCAAAATTCTTCAAGTGGTATTCACTTCCCTTATCTGTATTCAATATGTGTCACGTAAAATAGGTTCATGTGCCATATGACATCTATCGTTCCATAGTTCAGAATTCCCATTTTTGTATCGGTTCTCATTCTACCCTTTTCAGGAAGGGAGCTTATCCGTTATCGTTGAATCTGTTCATGTAACCAACATACGGCCGCAATGCGGCTCAGGCCCGTTCCATCTATGACTTTCCTAGTATACGCGAAGTTGAACTGGTTTCCAAACGATTTTAATGAACAGTACCACAGTCAATGTAAAAGGTGAATTCGATCTTCATGTCATATATTATGGTATATGAATTGGTAATTCATGAATAAAGGATGGATGCTTGTGGTTAACAACCTGCATTATAATTTCATAATGACCGGTTCCTTGTCGGAGAAGCACACTTTGTTTGCCGAAGAGTGCTTTACTAACCTGTTCGATTGTTTTGAAACGCTCCTGAATATATCAGGAATCCGCAATACCCGTGTGTCAGTCTATCAAGCCGGGGCTAAAAAGGCCAAACACGGTAAGATTCGCTGGGACAAGCAGGAGTTGCTTCGTATTGTTACCGATGATGAATTGATTCCGCTGATGCTAGCTATCGAGGCTCCCAGTATCAAATCATCCTATAACAAAGGGACAACGCCGGAAGTGTACATTCTTTTGTCCAATGACCCCATGTGCCAATCTTCTAATCATTGCGGCATGCTCGTTTCAATCCGTCAGGACGTTTATGAAAGTATCGACCAAGCAATCGTCGAAGACGTTATGATGAAGCTGAGCCAGTGGTTAAAGGCAAACAAGCTGCTACACAGCTCGCGTAACTTTTATGCTGGCAGTAAAGCACGCGCTATTATGGATATTCTTCCATTTATGCTCGAACAGGATACCCCGGATATGAAGTATGTTTTTCAATCGTGGACTCCGTTCCCTTTACCACACACTTAAACAATCCGTCATACTATTAACCCCAGGAGGCTGCAATTTATGCAAATTCAAGTTCAAAAGGTTGAAAAAAAAGAGAACGAATATCTCATTCATTATCAAGCCGGGGGAGCGTTGCCGTTCGTTCCGCATGATATTGTTCTGATCCATGGCAAACAGTATTTTATAGGCACGATTTTGAAAGTAGAGCCGGAACAAGCCCTTGTACGTATCAATCCAGAATATGAAGACCAACTGGCAGGATCCATCGGACTGGAACTGGCCTTCTCTCCAACCGTTTCTATTCAAGGTGCAGACAGCATTGTCGAGAAGCTCGGCTATTTCCCCCCCTTTCATTATGACCGAATTACAGCTGCTAATATGACGAAAGACCAGATTACGCTGACGATTGAGCTATCCTACGCTAGCGTGCTTGTCCCTAAATCACCAGATCTGGAGCCTTCGGCTGAGGCACCTGTGATCCCTAAAGCTCCAGCAAGAGACGTCCCACGCTATGCAGTGACTTTTACATTTCTGGAAACCAAAGAGCATGTATTAACCCCTGTAGAAACAGAGAATATCATCTTGCAGCTTGATTTCCGCTATGAAGAAGCTGACATGGTCGTTGATATCGATGCCTTGACGGGACTGTCAGGTAGCTTTCTGTGCAGAGGTATCCGTGCAGAGATTACGGAACTTCATGAATAAACAAGAGGCTCGCGAGCTGTTACGCTGTCATTCTTTTATTCATGAAGATCTGGAGCATCCCAAAATGCAAGGCGGATTTCTGGGAATGCTCCGTCCCTTCCAAGGCGAACTGATCGAGGACAACTTTCATGAGCTCATGACCATCATTGAAGTTCTGACAGATGAGTTGGAGAAAACGTCTGTAGAACGGGAACTGATTGCCGCTCTGTGGGGGATTTGCCAATATACACGGGCGTGGGCATTGTATCCTGATAGCATGCTGCAGCGTAACAACCTGCTGACCATAGAGCAGATCAACACCCTTGACGATTGGATTAATACGATCTCCTATGCGGTTATGGTACTGCTGGAGGGTGGCGGACCAGAAGAAGCTTTATCGAACTACAGACATGAGAGTTGATCCACAGTGATACATATATCTTAGTCAAGGGGGCCGCTTTTGCATTGCTTCGCGCACATAAAAACATGCCTTTCGCACAACATGCTCTGGAGCAATTATTGCAACATGAGGAATTCGGTGCATCTGCCAAACGGGAGCTGTCCACATAATCGATAACCAAAGGAGAATCACTCTACTCATGCGTGTAAGAATATTTATATTCATATTGATTATCGGAATTATATGTGTGCCTGCCTATTTCATTATGAGCAGCTTTGGGTTATTCCAAAATGAAAAGGTGCTTGTACATTACAAGCTTGCCATTGAGGTGAAGGATAAAAAGTATGATGCCTGGCCTTTAATCAGCAGTTATACCGCGATAGATAAAAAAGGGGACAATCGTCAACTCTACTATCAGGCGGAGGGCCCAGGCATAGAGTATCTGTTTCAACTAGCCTATGGACAATATGAACTTCGACCCTCCAAAGAAAATCCTTTTCTGGACGGAGGAGTCCACTACACCATGGATCATCCCGAGTATGTGCGTGAGGAAAAGCAGTATGAGAATGCTAACGACTACACGGAGTTAACCCATTATTACAATCAGCAGGAACAGATGATTTATACCTATAGTCCTGAGGCCAAGCTCGATAAAACATACGTCCGTTCCATCATTACCGCTGGGATGACTCGCACAACCGGTAGTTCAAGCCGTGCGGTAAAGGATGACTATATCAATATCAGTAAGCTGTTTAAGGACAAGCTGGGAGTGAATGTGAAGGTAGATGTGGATGAGGACAACAAAATCGTCACCCTATCGATGACATGATCTCACAATGATGCACCGCTGCGTCGTCTCATATCCAAAAAAGAGATCTATGGTTTACTAGGATCAAGGAGGCTGGTTGTTGATGTCATTCGCAATTGAATCAGGGCTTTTGCCTACCCAGATCGCAGCATTGGAGGAACAGATACAGCGTATATTGCCCGCTGGCTATAAACGTTTTCTTTCGCAATATAACGGATTTTATGTAGCCGCCCCTTTTTATTGCAATGTGCCCTTCGATCGAGTGGATAACGGAGACATTGATTTGACTTGTTTTTTCGGATATGAGGTTTCCAACAAAAATCATGACCTTCTAGCGATTAATGATGAATTTCTGGATGAAATCAATCATGTCGAGAGCGCTTTGTTAATTGGTGCAGATGCGGGCGACAATTTTTACGTTCTGATATGTAATGAATACACCCCGTATGTGTACTATTGGGACCGCACACATCTTCATGCTTATGATGACAAACTGAACTATGATATTGCAGAGCAGGACGAATGTGGACATTTATATCTGGTGGCAACAGACTTTACAACGTTTTTCAATCAGGTAATTGAACTACTTTACGAGCAGAAAGGAAGGCCTACTGATGACAGAAATACATAATCCTAAATGGGGACCGGCTTATTTGGAAGGTTGGGTTGTACCCGAAAACCCGGAGGCATGGGTCGAGCAGGAGTGGACAGGTAAGCTCCGTTCACAGGCAGGTCATACGAAATTCCACATTTTTTATTACGGAGAACTTATGGACGAGCTGATCACTGGAACTGAATTTGCCCCCCAACTCATTATTGCAGAAGAGGCAGTCACAGGTGAACAGATCGTGATTTTTGACGGAACCCGCCATGGTTACGATGCTCTGCTATGCGAAGTTTATACCAAGGAACAGCAGAACAATCGTACTCCCCTGCTGCCCTATCTGGACGAAGATGGTGAAGATACTTTCGAGGTAAGCTTGACCGCTTTTTATAATGTTGATTGGGATGACGAGTTTGCAGACGATGTGGATGAGAATGGACAGTTAGAGCTGATCAACGGCGAACGATGCGATTTTGAAGATGCGAAGCGGAACGGCTATGATGCGATCAGCATTACGATTACCAACGCTAAAGGTCTAAAAACAGAGATCATTCAGGAAGAGCTGGCCTGACGATGGTGTTCAAAAGAATCAAACATCGGGAAGGCGATATTTTTGTTATCCCCATGCATGACGGCCGATTTGCGGTATGTCAGGTGATCTGCGCACTGTATGGTAGATTCAAAAAAGCGTTCTCCTTCGGGGTTCTATCCATAGGCCAGAATCAAGCGTACAAGGGTGAAAAGACATATCTTCCGTTCACAAATTATCGCGGCCGATTTGAAGTTATATTCACCGCCACCCAAAATATGACGAAGGGAGTATGGCCTATTATCGATCAGCGCCCTCTATCCGAGGAACAACAGCAGCTAAAATATTTTAATTGTGCGGGCCATCTGTATTGCGGGGATGAATATATACGCAATCTGGAGCTGGAAGAATATAATCAATATACTGTAATGGGCGTGGCTGGATATGAGTTGGTACAGCGATATTTAGCCCAATATGAAGACCACTAGCAGAAGAATAGCAGCGCAAATAACCACCTTGAAGTTTGAATGCCAAGGTGGTTATTTGCGCTGCTAAAAGGGCTCGAACGTATACGGGAATGGTGTTCGCTCTGTCCCCAATACCGACTTCACGCGCTCTTCATCCACCAAAGCTTCGACGAGGCTATATAAATCCGAGGCTGCATACCGAAAATTGCCCCATGTGCATAGATTCAAAGCATAGATTGGGAATTCTCCCCGTTCATCAGGCGATTGAATATTCCAAATCAGCAGGTCATTCCCTTCACTGGAAGCGAAGGGAACCGCATGCTCCAAAAGCTCCGGAAAACCATCTGGCTCCAGCGCCGCTTCTTGTAGAACCTCTTCCGATTCCAGTAAATCATCAAACCAGGCCCGCCAGTTATGATAACGATGAAGCCATGAATCCGGGTGATCGCCAAGAGGAATATGAATGTTCCATAAGCCACATAGTCGCCCGTAACCAAGAGTTTTGACATAATCTATATAAGAAGGCGGAAAGCCCATACCATTTTTAAAACGATGCTCTATTAGAAAAACCTCATCATAATAAGCCTGAAACTGCGGACGTTGCAGCCCTGTAAAAATGCTCATGTTCGCCCTCTCCTTTTGCACGTCCTATTCACCTTTTCACCCTTCGGCGCATTGAAAAGGCCATTTTCAAGTGTTAAAATGGGAATAAGATGTATATTCTAAAAAAAGAGTGAAGATGCGTCAACATCCTCACTCTTTGGCAACAGCCGCTTTTAAGGGCGGTAGCCGTGTCAAAGGATGATCATTGAAATAGACCGCTTGCCTTTGTCGAGGGCGGTCTATTTCTTTTTATGGAAGGAAAGAATTAGGATCACCAACGTTGCGAATTGAATCATCAACATTAGGGTGTCTTTAACCTCCACAGGCCTCACCTCCTTTACAGGAGACTAGCCGACCGCCCATCTAAGCCATTCTGTTGTTGAGGAATATTATAACATAAGACTCGTAAAACGTACGTTTTTACGCTCTTTTCGAAAAAGGAGGAACGAATATGGAGCAAAAGCGCTTCAAAGATGAACATGGATATAAATATGACTTTAGCGCCGTGATCAGGAGAGGAGAACAGGTAGCTGTTCATTGCCCTCGTTGTCAGGGCCAAGCATTCATTTCCAACTCAAAGGAAGACTGTCATTACGTCGTTCGATGTTCTCATTGTTACTACACGTATCAGCAGCCAGAATCTTATACATTCTATGCACGCGGCGTATGCAACCATTGCGAGCGGTATTTTAATATCGAAATCCATGATGACCGAACGAAACTCCATAAAAATACGAATATAAACTGTCCGCACTGTGAGACACCCAATCAGGTTCCGGTGCATCGTGTTCAATCACACGAATGGCATACAGACGTGGTCCAAAACGGAAAAGACCCTATTTTCCAGCTTCAGCTGTACTTCCTTGATTACTACCGGGGGAAACCTGTCTGGGCTCTTAACCGGATACACCTGAATTACCTGCTCTCCTATATCTCTGCCGAGTTGCGAGAAAAGCCTACATCCGGTATGATGCGTACGGCTTCCCATTCCATTCCCAAGTACATTAAGGATGCGAAAAATCGACAGGCCATCTTGAGAATATTACAAAAGCTACAGCATAAGCCAGCGACTAAGGGAGGGGCCTCCATACATGAGCATACAAACTTTTGACAGCCTTGAAGCATTGATTCGTGCCGTTGGCCAAACAGAGATCAATGAATGGGTATTTGCCAATCTGGAACGTGTTCAAAGTAATCCGCTCAATTCTACCTATTACATCATCCCCGAGGAAGAATTGTGGGAACTGGAGGATGCCGGTCTCACCGTCACCAATCATCGTGATGAAAGTATACCTGCATCTCTACCAGACCATCACGTGCAATCTTGGTTGGAGGTGGCGACTGTACAGGATATCATTGAAGTGTTACGCCACAGCGGAAGCGAGCCGGATATTGAACGCATTGCGCAGGGACTGCGATATTATCATGAATATGATGCTTTTATGGAATAAGCGTTTCCAGCAGCTCTTTTACCTCAGGGACAGCCTGCTTCAGGCTGTTTTTTAGTTTCTTCGCGCCACCCCATATACGATAAACAAGCACCTCTTGTTCATAGTCCTCCAGCTTCTCAAGCTCCTCCACCAGTACCTGTGCCTGCTCTACGGTTTCGATTCTGGATGACTTCAGTGGTTTGGCAGACTCGTTGCCTGCCAGTAGAACCCTCGTCCAAACGGGGATCGTGTCCGGTGTCAGTCCGTGTGCGTCAGCAAATACAGCGGCGTAACCGTCCTGTACGGACTGATGTTCACTGTCCACCAGCTTCATATAACGATTCACTAATGGAAAATAGTTCTTTCCTTTTAGGCCCAGTCCCATCACCGCATAGGTTCCCGGCATCGCCGACTTTTCACCGGGCTCTACATCGTTATACCACTTGAACTCTTCCATCACGACCTCAGCATATTCAGCCAGCAACGGATGCAGCGACGGATACTCAAGTGCGTTGGCGAAGAAACGATGTAACGTAGATTTAGCCAACTTGGGTACAGGCAGGTAGTTTTTCACCTTGCTTTTGAACTTCATCCGATATTCCTTGGTAAAGCCCTTTCTTAAAATATCGCATAAATATACGAGTGCTTCTCTATAGCTCTCTTCTTCCTCTGAACGAATCTGAACCTCCAGCGTTTGCAAAATATCATTGGCTTGGCAGATGACTCGCTCACTTGTATATAACGCTGGGATGCTTCCTGATCCGCTCTCAAGCCACACGGAAGCCTGCTCCGAGCCTAGCTGTGCAGCAATCTCCAAATACTTCTGCCGTGCATCGGCATCGGTCGAGCCCACCCGCATCGCGGTAAGCAGGAACATCTCCATGGCTGGCGCAGGAATTTCCGAAGGGAGAATATCGGGCTTCACTTTATAATCCAGCCCATAGCTTTTTTCCCGATCTGTATAATTGGCCAAAAATTCATCCTCTGCCCAATGCTTCAAGCCACTGCTGAGCTGATACCTCCATGCTTCCTCACGCTTGCGGCTGACCTTCACTTTGGCATCCATTCGATTCAGCAGCTCATTCATCCACTGGGCGTTTACAGGGTACAAATGAGGATCAAGCAAGTGCCTTACTAAGAAAAAATCGTCCTCTTCCTTCGGCACAGCTTTACTAGAGGGGTTGAGTTTCTGCTCTACAAACTGTTGGATAGTGGCTAACAGTTGCTGCCGCTTATCTTCGTTCAGGAGTGAGAATGTAAAATGACTAGCCTTATTCTCCAAGACTACTTCCAGATGAAATTCCAGCCGATAACGAAAGAACATGGAACTAAATTCTTTCGACTTAAACAGAGCCTCTATCCGTTCCCTAAACACAGGCATCCATTCGTCCTGTACCTGCTGCAATGTTACCCCATCTGTAAACCCAGAAATTTTCGTATCCGGTCTACGATGATCCCAATCAAACGGTTCGTAGGTATCCACCCACAGCCCATCCTTCTTACAGGTAACTTTTAAGTATTCATGAATCCCTTCGTGAAGGACACTTTTGATTTGGAATTCGGCGATGCGCTTTTGCTCAGAAGCGTACGCCTCATCAATCGCCTCAAAAATTGGATCTATGTAGGCTTGTACCCCTGATGTCATAAGATGTGTTCCTCCTTCGTCCCCTCACAAATTGTAGTTCCTATGAAATTAAGATAGACTAATCTATAACTATTTTATTTCCTGATTATAGCATATCTCTCATTTACTTTTGGGCTCTATCCCTATAGATAGAGTGCCGGAAAGCAGGTGTATTCTACATGTATTGGGTTTCCACACAGCACACACCGGTGGCTACCGATGAACTGACAAATATTGAGCATACCTATGGAATAACTTTACCACCTCCCTATGTAGCATTCCTCACCCGCTACGGGCCGGGCACCTATTGTGGCCTGCTGATAATTGAAATGCCTGATCCTCAACTATTGCAATCCTATACGGATTACGAACTGTGGACGCATGATGATAACTGCCCAATTACAGCACAGCAGCTGGGCGAGTGCGTGGTCATTGGCAGTTCCATAGATGGTGACTTCCTAGCGATTCACCCTCAGGTTGAAGGCTTAATGTGGCTGCCACGACACTCGGAGATCATTACTACGAAGACTTTAGATGTTCAAGTTCCATTCACAGAGACATTAGGACATATACTACAGGATGAATTTGGAAGAATGGAGCCATTCCCCCGTTATTTCGAACCTGTCAGCCAAGACAAAACCGCTACATTCCTACTGTTTAGTCCCCTGGATACGGCCGAGGCCTACAATCCAGCCAATCCGAGCGATCAGGCGCTGAATTTTGCTCCGGCATCCTTACAAGCATTGGCTCAGCGATTTAAACAGCATTTTAACTCAAATCTATGGATTGAAAATGAGCATATCTGCATGGCTTTTCTTCAGACTCTTGGCGGATACGTGCGTTTTAACTATGCATATGGACGCGAAGTGGCGATCATTTATGAATCCAAAGCGATAGCACTTCGTGATGAAATTTTATCATTCTTGCAAAAAGAGCATTGCCGGGTTGTAGAGTAAGAGGAGGGCGAATACGAATGACAGTACATTTTACACAAACCTTAGAAAAACTGGAACAAGTCGTTGATCGTCTGAGACAAAGTGGGATGCCTGATGTGGTATACCAATGGACGGAAGGGATTTCTACAGGTGAACTAACTGAGCTGGAGGAACGGCTGCAGATGCATTTGCCTGCCTCCCTGTCTGAATTGATAAAGCGGTGTGGCAGCTTAAATTTGCTATGGTGTCTCCCCCAACACTGTATTGTAGCTGATGGACCAGAGTGTTCATATAAAAACAGCAAGGATCTTGAACAAGAGCAGTGTATCCTAGACGATATCACAGGAGAGTTTGGATGGAATCATGAGTATATTGGCTATTTTACATCCTATGGGGAAGATACCGACTCAGCAGCGGACGAGCAACGATATCTGATCCTTAATTATAATGGTGCGGGTGATCCGATACTGCTTGATATGGCAACATCCGCAACAGAGCCAGCGGTTTTCTGCTATCATCACGAGCTGGATCAGTTCACGCTGCTCGCGGAAAATCTACCCGCCTATATAGACACCATGCTCACCTTGCACGGGCTATGGCTATGGGATTGGTTTAAAGTGACCGATGAGCATGGCATTCAGCTAAACAGCCCACCACTGCAACTGTGGCAACGCTGGTTGAACATGTTTTGCACGATGAAGCTGGAGGATGCACAGTCGTTGGAGACGCTAATCCATTACACCACCATGCATGGCGTAGATTATCCTGCTGTGTTGCAGGCTTTTCAAGCCTATGATCCAAAGGATATTTTTCTTGCCTGGGAGCAGCACTGGCAGAACATTCAACATAGCCAGGTTCCATTCTCTACTTGGGCCGTTTTGGTAGGGGAGACTGCGGGGATTGGGGCTGCTGATTGGGTCCGCTCCTTGTGGGAACCGGAAACCGCGCAAGCATGGACATCTTTAGCTCAAAACAATACCCTACATGCTAAGGGTGCATTTGCGTCCACACGTGCTTATCTAAGCGCCCGCTGCCTACCCGAGCAGGAAGGCTTGGTATGTGTTTGCAATCACCTGCTACAGCATTCGGTCGCAGAAGACAAATTAGGAGGATACACCGCTAATGGGCAGCTACAACATTTTCGTTCACCACAGATCATTAACTGGATGCGGGATAAGGTCAATCATCCGGTGGATGGCTGGGCAATACTTTTCGCTCACTCCCGTCCTACAGCTGAGCAGTTGATTGAATGGCTATCCGATAGCGAGCTTCATCAAAAAATTGCAACCGAGGCGCTGGATATTATGATTCATCGGGATCCTCTTCCCGCTCTGGAAGCAGACGCTTGGGCCAATATCTCAGATCTACTTCTTGCTTCTTTGCAGCTCGTTATGCTCAAAAAAGATAAACGTCGTATTGAAGCCGTACTTAAGCAGCTTTCAGATTTGGAACTTCGTTAATCTTTCGGAATGGTTGTATGCGGATTCGCATGTACAGTGGTGTGAGGTAAAGAAAGTTAGCCGCTGCGTCAGCGGCTTAACCCCTTGAGGAAAGTATCTATAGTGAATGCGATCAATTCATCATTGGATTTTGCCATAGGAAGTTCAAAATTCAGGAGCAAAGAAGTCAATCCGTGCAGCATGCTCCATACGGATCTGGCGATCAGGTGCTCATCTCCTTGAATGATGCAGCCCTCCTCCATAGCAGCTTTGAGCCCCGCTTCAAGCAGCTCAAAGCCTTTAAAACTCCCACTGTCTATAAGACTGACCAAGCTTACAGATTCCAGGTTGCTGATAAACAGGATGTTGTAATATTCCGGGTTAGTCGTTCCAAAACGAACATACGCATCAGATACCGTTTTCAATGTGTCCAGCGTATTCAATCCCGCTGCCTGTGCTTCATCCACACGCTGCAGAAGAGCCTGCAGGAACAAGGTATTTCCTTCTAGCAGCAGTTCACGGACAACGGCTTCCTTATTGGCAAAATAATGATAAATAGTCGTTGGTGAATATTCGATCTGATCCGCAATTTTGCGCATGGAGACTTCGGCATACCCCTGATTCAGGAAAAGCGACCGGGCGGCCTCAATGATTTTCCGGCGGATCTCACTGCTTTCACGTTCTCGGCGTTTGATATGTTTCATGAGTAGATGTACTTGCCCCTTCTGCCTACCCCAATTTGGCGGCGATACGATCAGCTTCCATTATACCCGAGTTCATAGCCCCTTGAAACCCGCCCCCAGGCTGTGTCCACGCCCCTACCAATGACAGACGGTCTACTGCTGATTTGTGCTTCAGTCTTTTTATGCCGGACTGGCGGACCGTTTGTGCGTAGCCATAAACGGCCCCGTCGGGATTAGCGGTATAACGCTGCATCGTGCGCGGTGTGCCCAACTCGGCCACCACTACCTTGCTGCGAAAACCAGGATACAGCTGTTCTAGGCATCCCAGTATCTGCTCTGTCACGGCTTCTTTTTTGGCTTTATATTCGGGACGTGCGGCAGGCCAGTTCTCCAATCTGTCCAAAAATGTAATTGCAATGACACCCTTCCCCGGTTCATTGAGCTTAGGGTCCATAGCGTTATAATTGGTGAGCATCCAGTTGCCTTTGGTATACTGGCCGCTCATCATAACTTCATAATCTGTTTCCGAATCCGGCTCATTACGTAGGATTAAGTCTTCTTCGGTGATACCAAGCTCATGGGGTTCACATGATAATCCCAGATATAGCTGGGTGAGAGATATGCCAGTCTCCAAACTGCTGACAGCTTCCAGCTCACGACGGGCAGCATCATAGTTTTCCAGTAGGCGGCCATAGGTATGATGGGGACTGATACCAGACACAATCCAGTTGGCTTTATATACATCCCCTTTTTTCAGACGGACACCAGCTGCTTTACCGCGTTCGAGCATAATCTCAGACACCTGACTGCGCAGGTGAACTTCTCCTCCCGCTGACTTAATAGCGTCAACCAGTGCATTGGATAAAGCCTGTGCGCCTCCCTCAATGTAATACGTCCCCTCCAAATGATAGCCGATCCAGGGAATGAAAAAATACAAGGCCGCAAGCCGTTTTGGAGGCAATCCATAATAGGCCCACAGCGCGGTGAAGAATTCCGTGAATCGGTCAGACAACCCGAACTGGCTTACAGCTTCCCAGGTAGTCATCTGCGTCCAGCGGAAGAAGGTTCCTGCTTTGAGCAGGCCAGCCGCCCTGCGCCAGGAAGTGAGGGAAGAAAAAGCAGAGAAGCCTGTTTCAAAACGGCGAATGCCCGCGAATAGACTGTCAATGGCTGCCACCTCAGCAGGAAACATGTTTTTGAGGAGCTGCACATACTCCTGAACATCGGATGGAATATCAATGGTCTGCCCTTCCCAACGAATGGAGTAAGGGTGCTTTTTGCGGAGAGGAACAATTCGCTGGTCCGCATTGCAGTCCTTTAACAGCCGACCGAAGCTGCCTTCCTCGAGTCCACCGACACCATGCAAGGAGACATCAAAAGTGTAGCCCTTTCTTGTAAATTCAGTTGCGAAACCTCCAGGCAGAGTGTGGCTCTCAAAAACAGCTGTTCGGTAACCGAGCGCGGAGAGTCTTGCTGCACAGGACAAGCCACCCAGTCCTGCACCGATGACAATAGCATCATATTGGTTCATGATTTCATCTCCTTTATTAACATCGTTATATAAGTTAACGGTGTTAAGTTAAGGAGATTATATACCACAACATTCCCGTTGAAAAGCCTCGGTTTCTTATCTTCCTGTCATAGACGAATACAATCTTTTCGATCTATCTATTTGCTGATTACAAATCTCTTCAATGGATTTTTGCAAAATTCTAAGTTGCGAAAGTAGAATTTTTTATAAAAAACATCCAAAATTGTAGCGCTTTCACTTGTCAGAATCCAATGAAGGTGCTATCCTTCAAGTGGGATTGTTACTGAAAAGGCAAAACCCGAGTACACTTGTGTACCCGGAGTTTGCCTTTTTTTGATTTGTATGAATTCCACAGCATACAGTCAACCATCCCGAACATGTAGTAAGCGCTTTAAAAAATGACACCAAAGGAGATTAATCTCATGCAAAGAAGACGTTTTGCCCTTGTTTTATTATCTTTCGTGTTCCTGCTTACGATCTTTTTCCCATCCTCCAGCTCTGCCGCAGCAGCCGATGTCCCAGCGCCACAGGCTACCCTGCTTACGCAGGTACAGCCCTTGGGTGAAGTTGTTTCTGCTGTTGTACTGAAATACAGCACTAATATTGACGGGGCATCCTTATCCACTTCCAGCTTTCAGGTTCAATCTGTACTCAATGATGTATATACAGACAGAACCGTAACCGGTGTATATACCAATGATACTGGAGCCATCACCAACCGCAGTACTCATGGTAAATATGTCGTGATTGAGCTGGATACGCAAGATAAAAATGCAAGTACCCTTACTTACGATGCAACAAGCGCAGTTAACCGCATCAACACGTTGAATTATACGATTAGTCAAAAGAAAGATATTGCAACTTCAAAGAAAATAGTTATCCCAGCCTCTGCACAGATTGTAAAAGCAACGGATAATATTACACCGATCGTGGACGATTTCCAAAAAAACACCTTTGAAAATAAAGAAGGCTTCAAGCTGAACTACTTTACGTTTGAGCCTAAAGTAGAGCCCGGCAAAACCTACCCTCTGGTTGTGTTTCTGCACGGAAACGGCGAACGTGGTGACGGAAACGGAGTAAACCTGCTGGCAAATGCCGGAGCTGTTACTTGGGCTTCTCCTGAGCAGCAAGCCAAACACCCATCCTTCGTAATCGCTCCACAAAGCCCGATTGACCTGGAGCATAAATTCATTTGGGCGGATGAGCCACGCAACAGCGCTGTAGCCGATTTGGTACGTGAAACGGCGTTAAAATACCCGATCGATACCAACCGAATCTATATTGTTGGTATTTCTCAAGGAGCTATGGGAACGTGGAGATTGTTGGAGAAAAATCTTGACTTGTTCGCCGCAGGTGTGCCGATTGCCGGTTTGACCAACTATGAAAAAGCCGTTAACATGTACGCGCCTGTTGAACCTACACACGTCGAGGTATTGAAAAACGTTCCTATTTGGGCCTTCCATGCTGCAGACGACACCACAGTAAGTCCTAAAAACTCGCAAGAAATGGTCGCTGCCATTAAAGCACAAAACGGAAACCTCATTCACTTCACTGAATACGAAGCAGGGATTATCAAACCTACAGGACACTTCTCCTGGGTTCCGGCTCTGCAAAATCAGGATATGATTGAATGGCTGTTTGCACAAAAGAAATAAGTGTAGTTTTTGTATTAAAACCGAACTTAAAAGTTTCATATTGTGCCACTACGCAGTCGGATAGTGCTTCCCATCGCCATCGCCCCCGGATTTCTTGAACAAAGCCTTGTATAGAGTAGTAATCCGGGGACAAAAGCGATCGCTTCGCTTGTACAGCACTATTCCGTCTACTCCGTTTTTATGTTCATTTTGAGTTTGGTTTTTTTTATCTCCAAATAATGCGCCAGAACGGTTCGATACCCGCCTGGCGCTTTTTTATATCTATAAAAAAAGGCACCTGCCTTCCTGTGTACCACCATCAGGAAAGCAGGTGCAATATCAAAACGAGGAGACTGAAAAATTTGACACTGGTATTGCCATTTGCAGTTAACTTGGAACCTGCTACTTCGCGCGTTTCGCAGCTTTGATCGTTTTCAAAGCTCGTCTGCGAGTTACCTTGTTCGGACTCCGAAGCTGTCTTCTGGCAGTTGCCACATCTGCTTTAGCCATGTGCACATCACCATCCTATTCACTTAGGCTCATATTGGGAGCATGCACCTAAAGACTGTTAGTAATGATTATGATTCTCATTATCATTTAAGATTATATAATGAAATCTACTAGCATGCAAGAGCTTTTGGGTAGAGTATGTATCTTTATTAGGACGGTGTTCATTTCACCCTTTTACGCTTCTGTGTTACATTATATAAGTAAAACGAGAACAAAAATTCGAATCAGATTTACGTTCGCCATTTTCATAGTCCTTTATTCCGAACTAAATCAAAGTCTATATCTTCCCGACATGTGTTCCATAACAATTCATCTGTAAGAAAACTTAATGCATCCATGTTGCGCAATCGTTCGACCAACTCAGTAATCACATCTATGTCTTCACGTTGTACATGCCTTGCAAGAGTGAATTCCTCCCGTGTCACCATCAACATATAGATGCGAATAATGCTTTTCCTTTTTTACATGTCGAAGAGTAAGCACGCTATTGTCGATCATCATGACGTAACGGTCCTTGATCAGATAGCCTTCAAAAAGCTCATACATATGCGGAAGATCACAGGGACCAAGAATGACACTTACTTTTTCAAAATTACTTTTGTTCATTTAGATTTAGCTCCCTCTTATGATTTTAATTATTCAAAGCAAGAAAACTAACAACTATTCACTCGAAAAACCGGAATTCAAACCACAAGTTTTACTTCTGCAGTTCTATTTTATTACTTATAAAGTAAAACTTCAATAGATTTCATGATTTTCTTGTACTAAGAAACAAAAGGAGAATCTAAATTATGGAGATTCAAAATAGATATCATTTTAAACTTGGCGATATTCTAGAAGAACTTGATATTTCCCGAAATAAACTGGCCGTAGAAGCAAAAATACGTCCAGCTACTGTAATAGATATGGTAAATGGCAAAACCAAAAGACTTGAATTAGAAACACTTGTCCATATCCTTGATGCTTTGAATAGATTCGCCCGCCAGCGTAGATTTACAAGGACTATTACTCTTGCTGATATTGTAGAGTACATTCCCGAAGATGGAATTGAGGGACATTGAGACTACCAAGGCATGACCTCAATTATTTTTGTAATTCGTTAGAACACGGGGGTTCTGTTCAACATGAAAATGTCAAACGCACAGGGAATTGCTTTCAAACTTGAAGAATTGCTTCGAGAAATCGGGATTACTAAAAATGCCCTTGCTCGTGAGGCTAAAATCAGACCCAATACTATCTACGAAATGTGTAACAATACATCCAAGCGGATCGAGTTTAAAACGTTTAATACAGTGATGGAAACGCTGATTCGCCTTTCTGGTCGCCCGTTAACCCTGCACGATGTTCTCGAGTATATACCTGAAGATGAAGTCCATGAATATTAATTCTGCGTAGAGAGTGGCGTTATTTTCAATAAACCTATACAAAGCAAAAAGACCCATTTTTTTTGGAAGTTCGGGTCTTTTTGCTTTAAAGGAATCCATTATGAAAATATATATATTTACAGCACTTAGAACTTAATCACATTCCAAAATGGTCGTATAAACGTGTCAAATACTCTTTACCCAACCCTTACAATTAATCCACTTTGCCGCCCTCTACAACCAATTGATCTGTAAAGCCTTCTCCATAAACAGAGGTCAATGTGTCCTTGTAGGCTTGATGCACAAAGTTTTCCTTGCCTAATGTAGCCAGCTCATTGTTGATCCAGTCTAACAACTCCTTATTTCCCTTTGCTACTGCGGGTGCAATTGTATCTTGACCACCAAAGGCCGGGATGGTTACGGTAAAGCCGGGGTTGGCCTTGGCCCAGGCGATCAGCTCTGTATTATCGTTGGCAATGGCGGCGCCGCGTTTGTCTTTGAGGGCTGAGAAAATCTCTGTGTATTGATCGAATTTAAGCAGCTTGATGTCAGGATAATTTTTCGTGAAATAGGTTTCAGCCGTCGTTCCCTTTGCGACAATCAGCTTTTGTTCCGAATTCTTCAATTGGTCAATCGTGGTGATTGGAGCGCTGTCAGGTGACACAATGCCAAAGGATAATTTCATATATGGATTGGCAAAATCGACTTTTTCTTTACGCTCATCCGTCACCGTAAAGTTAGCCATGATGATATCTACCTTGTTGGATTCCAAATAGGCGACCCGGCTGGCAGCATCCACCAGGACAAATTCCACCTTGGACTCGTCACCCAAGAGATCTTTGGCAAACCGCTTCGCAATGTAAACGTCAAAGCCTTGATTCTTCCCTTCCGAATCCACGTAGCCAAAAGGCGGCTTATCTGCAAATACACCAATTCGAATCTTGCCATTCTTTTTAATGTCCTCAATCGAAGCAAATTTAGCCGAGCCTGAACTACCGTTGGTATTTCCGCCTCCTGCACATCCCGCCAAACCAACAAGCAGCAAGCTTAAAGCCAGTAATAACGTCGTGAACTTCATTCCTTTTCTCATCTGTATTCATCCCCCTGTTTATATCGTTTCGTACTGAAATATATCCAGAAAGTGCTGGGCACGCTCTGTTTCCGGTTGGGTAAAAAATTGCTGCGGTGTAGTCATTTCACATATCTGTCCTTGATCCATAAAAACGATACGATCTCCTACCGACTTGGCAAATCCCATTTCATGCGTCACGATAATCATGGTCATGCCCTGTTGTGCCAGCTCTCGCATGACATCCAGCACCTCTCTGACCATTTCCGGGTCCAAGGATGCGGTGACTTCATCAAAGAGCATAATTTCTGGGTTCATACACAGGGCGCGCACAATCGCAATCCGTTGCTTTTGCCCGCCTGATAATTGTCTCGGATACGCATCTTTGCGATCCAGCAGACCCACTCGCTCCAATAGCTGCTCCGCTTGCTCAAGTGCCTCCTGCTTGTTTCTCCGCTGAACTTTAAGCGGGCCGAGCAATATATTTTCTAAGACCGTCATATGCGGAAACAATTCGTAGTTCTGGAACACCATTCCGATATGCTGCCGCACCTCGCGCCAATTCACTTTCTTATCCGTCAGGTCCTGCCCTCTATAACGGATAGCTCCGCTCTGGACTGGTTCCAGACCATTGAGACATCGGAGGAGTGTGCTTTTTCCACATCCCGAAGGACCGAGAACGACCACGACTTCCCCCTTCGTTACGTCCAGATTAATCTGTTGCAGTACTTTTCGGTCTTCGAAGCTTTTGTGCAGCCCTCGAATTTCGAGTAAAACCTCCACAGCCTCTCCCATGACACCCACCCCATCCTGCTAATTTTGCCATCTGCGTTCAAATCTTTTGGAAAGTCTGGATAACGGATAGCATACGAGAAAATACAATATGAAAATAAAGCCGTACACCCAGAAGGATGCCGAGGGCGCTTTGATTACACCAAGCTCAATAATCTGCTGTCCGACCTTGACCACTTCCACTACACCGATCAGCACCACTAATGAAGTGGTTTTGATCATCCGTGTCGCCAGATTAATAGAACCGGGAAGCATTCGGCGCACCGCCTGGGGAATGAGCACATGGCGGTATAACTGTCTATATGTCAGTCCCAGTGCCTGCCCGGATTCCATCTGATGCTTGGGCAGTGATTCCAATGCACCACGAACGATGTCACCAATCTCGGCCGCTCCCCACAGGCTGAATACGATAATTGCCGTCAATTCCCCGCTGATATTCACATTCAACAAAGGAGTAAATCCAAAATATACGACATACAACCACACCAGAATTGGAATAATGCGGAATGTCTCCAAATATAATTTCAGCACAAACCGAATCGGTCTTGATTTTAAGGTGCGCAGCAACCCCATCAAAATGCCTAATAGAGTACCGATAATAATGGAAAGTAGCGCAATCTCCAGCGTAACGAGTAATCCCCCTAATAGACGCTCGAAATTGGAACCTTCAAAGAGTACATTAATCCCCGAATTCAGCATATCGCACCTTCCTTTCCACCCACGTCAGCAGTATCGACAAAGGTAAAAGCAGGACGAGATATGCCAATACCAGCAGAATTAGCGATTCTGTTGTTTTGTAGTACATGCCGATCAGGTCTTTTGCCACATTCATCAGATCTAATAAAGCAATGGCGCCAACAATGGAAGTCTCCTTGAGCAAAAAAATCGCATTCGCTCCCAGAGACGGAACGCTGATGGCAAAAGCCTGTGGCAAAATAACATATCTCGCCAGTTGTATCTTGGACAGTCCGAGACTCAGCCCGGATTCCGTCTGGGTTTTACTCACTGCTTCCATTCCCCCACGGAACGCCTCAGCCATATACCCCCCGCCCAAAAAGGTCATGCCCACAATGGCACACGTCATTTCGCTCATATGCAGACCTATTTTCGTAAACCCATAATACAGAAAATATAACTGTACAAGCAGCGGCGTATTTCGGGAAAGCTCAATATAGGCAACAATGATGCCGCTAATTCCCCTTACCTTGTAATACAGTACTGTGCTGCACAGCAAACCGACGACTAGTGAAAATAGAATAGCAAAAAAGGCGATCTTCAACGTCAGCCACATAGCTTCTCCATATAACGGCAAGCTCTCTACAATAAACTCCCAGTCTAAGTTCATATGTGCATACCTTTCGATTTTCGATTATTCCTATGTATTTGCTTTGCTTAATAACAATGATTGTATTCCTGCCCAATTATTACGTCAATACTTTGATGAAAATTTGTCATATTTATCTATGATTTAGGAAGAAAAGTGTTGTTTTCTTTCAGAAATAAATAAAAAAAGCTTGAAATGAATAAATTTCATTTCAAGCTTTGATTTATGCTATACGATTCATCACACGAGTGGCTCTGTAACTACAGGACCGCCAAGCTTCTCTATAATTAAACGGCTTTCCTCATTTAACCCTTGCAGGGTAATAGATTTGCCGGATTTCGTATACTTTTGCAGCACCTTGCCGATGGCAGTAACCGCCGAGTGATCCCAAATATGAGAATGGCTAAAGTCCACAACGACACGTTCTGGATCATCCGAAGGTTCGAAATGATCGACAAAATGAGTCGTTGAAGCAAAAAACATCGGCCCCCTGACATGGTACACCTTTTCATCGTTGTTCTCCGTTGCGCTGATGCGGATTTTAGCCATTTTCCAGCCAAAATGCAGGGCACTCAGCAGTACGCCCACGATCACGCCCTTGGACAAATCATGCGTAGCCACCACGATGATCACCGTGACTACCATAATTAACGTATCTGCTTTCGGAACCTTGGCAATGTTTCGCAGCGATTTCCAATCCACGGTTCCGATACACACCATGAACATGACTCCCACCAATGCGCCCATTGGCACTTCCTTTACAACCCCGCCAAGCACGAGCAGCAGAAAGGCCAAGAATACCCCAGCCGTAAAAGTGGACAAACGCCCTCTTCCGCCTGAGCTGACATTAATGACGGATTGTCCGATCATGGCACAGCCACCCATACCACCAAAAAAGCCATTTACAAAGTTGGCAATCCCTTGTCCGCGGGCTTCCCGGTTTTTATTGCTTTTCGTTTCGGTCATTTCATCCAAAATACTGGCTGTCAGCAGCGATTCCAGCAGTCCAACCAGTGCCATCGTAAAGGAATACGGCAGCAAAATCCGCAAAGTGTGCCACGACCACTCAATTTGCGGCAAATGGAATGAAGGCAGCGAGCTGGTTAGTGTACCGATATCTCCTACTGTTTTCACATTCAATCCAAATACATACGTAATGATCGTCATGATGATGATTGCCGTCAATGGGGCAGGAATGCTTTTCACAAATCTCGGTAAAATATACACAATAAGTAGCGTCCCCGCTACCATCGCGTACATGATCCAATTAGCTCCATGAAAGTGGGTGAGTTGCGCCATAAAGACGAGGATGGCCAGCGCATTCACAAATCCGGTCATGACTGGCTGCGAAATAAAGCTGATAAAGCGACCTATTTTCAAAACACCCAGCAGCACTTGAATGATTCCTGCCAAAATGGTAGCTGCAAACAGATATTCCACGCCATGATCCTTCACCAGGCCAACGACCAGTACAGCTACGGCCCCGGTCGCTGCCGAGATCATCGCCGGACGTCCACCTGCAAAAGAGATGACAATTGCCATCGAGATGGAGGCGTACAGTCCGACCATGGGATTGACCCCTGCAATGATCGAGAAGGCAATCGCCTCGGGAATTAGTGCTAGCGCCACAGTCATGCCCGCAAGTATATCGGCCCGGATATTACCGAACCATTGTTGTCTAAGATTCATACTGTCTCGTTCCAGCCTCCTATATTTACAGAGAGTAGCGTGTTGACTCGCAACCCGTGTGTTTCGGGCATCCGTCCAGCTGCCAATCGCCAAGGCTCTCCTATCATTCAGCTCGTCTCTCTCAAACGAACCCGGTCCGTTACATTCAGTCCATCATTATAACGTAAGGAATTCGCAGAGACGAATGAGTTAAAAGGCTGTTTACAGAAAGAAATCATCTATTTCCTTGAAATATCGATCATTATCTTCATCTTATTCGTTTTCTTATAATTAAAATTTTCGCAATTACTAAGATTCTAACCTGCTAAAGTTTATCACCTTAACTTCATACTCAGACTCCGCGAACTGTAAATCTTGATCCGCCGTAACCAGTACCAATTGGTTTATAATAGCTGTCGCAAGAATCAATGCATCTGGGGTCTTGAGCTTTCTTGCAAACTTATCTTTTTGTTCTCTTCTGATACGCCCCGCTTTAACTGCGATCTCTGAATTAACTGCAATAAATTCCCCGCCAAGAAAAGGTATCGAATCTAAGTCAGTATCAGTGGGCAACCCGGCTATAAACTCGGACTGAGTTATAACAGAAAAGAAAATATTTTCTTTATCTTCCTCAGCTTGTCGTATCACTCTATCCAAAGATGAGTCAAGCCTATGAAGGGCAATAGCTGCATTCGTATCAAATAAATACCCCCTCTAATCCCAATCCTCTCTGGATTGTTTAACACTCTCTTCGATCTCAAGTAATTGCTCCTTACTTAGGCTGCCTCGGGAATTTAAAACAGCTTGCAACCCTTTCGGTAACGGGGACTCTAAATCAATAACCTCAGTTTCCCCCTGTTTATTTTCTATAGTAACTTTTGATGGTTCAAACCCAATATCACGAAGGAGACTTAGGAGACGTATTCGATGTATATCAGTTAATTTTTTTGCCACTAAAATCACTCCTTAGCAAAAGATTAGTTTCCAGTCATAGCTCGATTGATTCGTTTTCTTATATTTGAAATTTTCGCAATTCCTGTACAAGCTCCGATAGAGCTTCAGCAATCTCCGAGTCCGCATGGTGCTGAAGTAGGCTTTCAAAGTCAGGCAGTGCTTTCTTCAATAATCGATAGCTATAGTCATAATAACTCCAAAAAGCTACCGGATCATAACCGCGTGCTTCTTCCTCTTCCCACTCCAGTTCATCTTCTTCTGGATCGCTGTCTGCCGGCCATAGATATTTTTCGTCCAGCAGCATGGTTAGAGATTCCACAGACTTCTGTGAATCCTCCTGTGCATTTTCCATGTCCAATGCTCCAACAACCGCATGGTACAGTTCCAACTCACTCAGCGTGATATCATCCGAATTTCTCGTATGCATATTACGCAATAAGAAAAGTAACACCCATGGCGTAACCTGCCACAGTGTGCCTTGATGCTCTATCAGATCAGCAATTGCTGCGTACTCCCCGTTGGATATCAATTGTGGCAACTCCGTGCCCCTACCATAAGGAGTAGTCAGGCGGTGCCATGGCACATCTGCAATTAGGAGATTATTCATCTTATGTGTATCCATAACCCCTCCTTCCTGGTCGGTATCTAAAACCTTCCCGATTTAAAAATGGAATACAGTAAAAAGGCAACCATTAAGAGAGCTACAACAAAGCCGATTTCAATGGCAGGTACATTCCACAGCATGGTCGCCTGATGATTCAGCGATGAACCGATAATCAGTCCGACCATAATAATGCTGAACGCTAACAACACGATACTGAATGACAGGCGGTTGCTGATCTGATCCAGCCTGCGCAGAAGCATTTCCAGCTCCGGCACAGTAACCTCCAGCTTAAGCTTGCCCTTGCTGATAATCGAGGCCAAATGTCTCGCCTGTCCTGGCAGTTCCATCAGCGTCTCCACCAGCTCGGTTGCACCACCCAGCAGCTTGCCACGGATACGACGACCACTGAAGCGTTCCTTCAACAGCTTGTTACCAAAGGGCTCAGCCAAAGCAATAATACTGAGATCAGGGTCCAGATGCTCCACGACCCCCTCCAGTGTCAGCAACGCCTTGCCTAGCAACAGGACGTCCGACGGCAAACCAATCCGATGGCGCTGTGCTGCGCCAAACAGGTCGTTCAAAGCGTCACCAATACTGACCTGTGAGAAAGGAACGTCTGAGTAATCTTCGCGTATCTTGTCCAGATCGGCACGCAACGCATTCAGGTCAGTGTCTGGTTCGACCAGACCTAACCGTTCGATAGACCGAACCATGGCATCGGTATTTTTGCGCATCAGGGCAATAATGAGGGAAGCGAGATGATTCTTCATCTCTTCGCTCAGCCTTCCCGTCATACCAAAGTCCAAATAAGCGAGACTGCCATTTTTCAGAACGAGTAAATTCCCCGGATGGGGATCGGCATGAAAAAAACCCTCCATAAAAATTTGATGCAGCATGCTGTTCACCAGCCGCTGCGCCAGTTCTTTCAAGTTATATCCACGGCGTAATAGCTCTTCACGACTACCCAAGTGAGTTCCGTCTAGAAACTCCATGGTCAGTATACGGGAAGAGGTATGATCCCAGTATATTTTCGGAATATAGATATGTGGGTCCTGCTCAAATTGGAGCGCAATCTTCTCTGTGTTACGGGCTTCATGGTTGTAATCCAGCTCCTGAATGAGCGATCTCCCCAGCTCCTCTACCATCTGGCGAAGCTGATACCGCTCTACCCATTCCCAGCGCTTGGCTGCCATAGCGGTCAGTTCCCGCAAAATGTCCAAATCTCGCCGAATAATGCGATTAACGCCAGGACGCTGGATTTTAATGGCGACCATTTCGCCGCTGTGCAGCTTGCCCAAATGCACTTGCCCGATCGAAGCAGCGGCCAGCGGAACATCGTCAAAACGAACCAGTATGTCCTCTAATGACGTGTCCAGCTCCTGCTCTAGAATGCCACGCGCCGTTTCAGATGAAAACGGCGGTACCTGATCCTGAAGCTTAACCAGCTCACGGATAATAGGCTCCGGCAGCAGGTCAGCACGTGTGCTCGCCAACTGTCCAAGCTTGATGAATGCAGGCCCCAGATCCTCCAGCACAAGTCGAATCCGTTCACCTAGCGTTTTGGACTCGGGAGTTTCTCTCGTCAGCCACTTGCGAGGCAATGACAGCAGCTGGAACAGTCCCATTTCTTCCACCATATAGCCAAAGCCATGACGCGCCAGCGCCATGGCAATTTCCCGGTAACGACCGGCGTGCTTCATACGAACCGCCATTTTAATCCAGCCGGTTCGCTTCTTCAGCGTCGCTCGAACCCGTAAGCGCCGCCTTTTCTTTTTCCAGCTCCGCTACCTGTTTTTCCAACAATGCCACACGCTGCTCCAAACTTGTAACATCATTTTCGGTAGGTACTTCCAGCTCCTGCAAAATGCGGCTAACCTGTTCGCGGATCACTGTTTTGAATTGTCCCTGTTCCTCTGCCCCTCGTTCGATCAGACGATCGACCAGCGCTTTGGATTCCGAGGGCGCAAGTTCTCCCCGGTTTACGAGATCCTCGACGGCTTTCTCCACCTTTTCTTTGCTGACAACGGTGAGGCCCCACCCCAATGAGATGGCTTTTTTGAACAAATCGCTCATAATATATCCTCCCCTACCTGTGATTACCTATAGTATAACCTGAAAAGGGGAGCCGCATAAAGCTCGCAGCTCCCCTTCCTCAATGAATGGAATGATCTATGTTTAACCTGGAAAGCGTCCAGCCCACTTGGCAGCCTGAAGCAGCAGCTTACGGTATCCCTCGTGCTGGAAGCTTGGCTGATTATGTCCAGGCATCAAATAGACGACCCGACCCAAGCCATAGGACAGTGACCATGCCGCCGGCCACCACTCGCCCTCGTGTTCATATTCCATCAATAGTGTTTTTTCAGTGAATGGATCAAAGTCAAAACGATACGGTTCCTCTTGGATCTCAAACGGCTCGATTCCTTCCATAATCGGATGATCCGGCGCCGTTACTTTGAAGGAAAGCGGTCCGGCAGCCGGATGCCGCAAAAAACGCGCCCCCATTAATTGTGCAATTTCATACCGTCCTTGCAATGTGATTCCGTTATGCAGCACAAGCAATCCACCCCCGCCGCTAACATAGGACAGCAATCCTGCTGTTTGTTGAGGAGACAGGACCTCCTTGCGGCTATCACAGTACGAGATACATAGATCGAATGGGGTTAGATTTTCCTTGAGCAGCATTTTACGATTCTCACTGCATTGTACGGTCATCCAATCCTGTAAAATATGGCTAATCTCTTCGTCCACCCCTTGCAGCGGGTGAAACTCCGGATACGAATAATCTCCTAACAACAATGCTTTTCTTTTTTCCATGATAAATCCTCCTTGCCTGACTTGTATATAAGGACTTTAAAGGCGGGACCCGTGTCATTTATTCTTGTTTGTGGGGTCAAAACGCTCAGAAAATTCCGTTTGGCCCTCATCCATTTCCCATAACACCGCCATCATTGTCCGAGCTACGGCATATATAAATAATTCTACAGACGGCCTATTAAATCCTTTAGCAGAAGATTATAGCATATATGTTCGCTCGGGATAAACTTATTTAAAACTTATTCAAAATTTATAAATCTGAACGATGGCGATTCGGCCTGTTTATGGTATACTCGTAAGAAAAAAAGTGCGTCCATGCTTGATTAACAATAAAGGGCCGCTTTTTGTAAGAATTTATGCTTGCGGTTATAGAATTGATAAGAATTGCCTCAAACCTTATACATTCTATAAATCTTAAAAAACCGGGGAGGTTGCATGAATGAAAAGGACTGGAATGACCCGGCCCTTGGACAGCTTGGGGCGAATTGTGCTACCTAAAGAGTTGCGCATGACGATGGAGATTGACATCGGCGATCCATTAGAGTTTTTTATTGAAGACCAGACACTCATGCTCCGTAAGTACAAATCAACCAACTGTATTTTTTGCGGTGCGGTTGATACCAACACCTACTTTAAAGATCAGTTTATCTGCGATGAATGTGCAGCCTCGATGAAAACGGAAGATTTACTTCCGGTCACAGCGACTGAAACCCATTCACCCCCACTTAAGCAAAATATGCATATGAAAAAAATTTATCAGCGCACGGACGTTATTTTGGAGAAAATGAGAGAGCTTATGGAAGAACATCCAGCATCTTCACAAAAACAACTCGCCTCCATGCTTGGTGTGAGTCAGGGAAGGATTTCCCAACTGAAAAAGCTCATGTAAGCGAATCACCAAAAAAGTAATGTATACGCTTCCAAACTATGTAAGGTTTAAGTCTATTGATATTTAGAAAAGCCGGACCCTTTAGGGGAATCGGCTTTTTTTCGTTTTTATGAAGTAGTGGACTCGTTTGCAAAACTATTGACCGTAAGCCCGGCATTGTTCAACCCAGCGTGCTGCCGCTTTGGGAAGAGAAGCGAGATGAACATGCGTGTAGGCTGCCAAAAGGTTCCCTTTCGCATAGCCCTCGCTCTGGAGACCACGCATCCCCTTGGTTTGATAGGCATAGAAGTAGGGGGCGGATGATTCATCATAGTGCATGACAGAATAATGAAATTCATGTCCCCGAATTGTCTCTCCAGCCTCCAGCAGCAAGCAATCCTGCAAAGCGGTTGCTTCCCGGTATCCCAGTGCGGCCCGTTTCTCCTGCATGCGGACGTCCGACGGAATAACCCCGGCCATGTGATGGGCATTACCCATACGATCCGTAAGTGTCCGTGCCAGTACCATATAACCGCCGCATTCGGCGAATACTGGCATATCCCGGCTCACCGCGTTGCGGATATCTTCCAAAAAGCCTGTATTTGCAGCGATATCTGCGGCAAACTCTTCGGGGAAACCGCCGCCCAGATATAGGCCGCTTGCCTGCTCAGGTACGCGTTCTCCCGCCAGAGGACTGAAATAGACAATCTCCGCTCCCGCCTGACGTAGCAAATCCATATTTTCCGGGTAGTAAAAATTGAAAGCCGCGTCTCTGGCGACGGCGATGACGGGACGTTCCTCGGTATCAGCTTCATGCCCTGCTGATGGAAGCCAATCCGGGGAAAACAACGGTTGTGCGGGCAGAGACAACGGCGGAGCCGAATCTGCCAATGCCCGCAGTGCATCCAGATCCGTACCCGCGCGGATCAGCTCTGCCGCCCGTTGGAAAAGCGGCTCCAGCTCGCCGCGTTCCACAGCAGGCACTAATCCCAGATGACGCTCGGGAATATCCAGCCCGTCATCACGCTTTAACCAGCCGAGCACGGGGATGCCGCACTCCTGCTCAATCGCCTTTTTGACGATGCCATAGTGCCCTTGGCTACCGCAGCGATTCACAATTACGCCCACAATGCGCAGCTTGGGCTCCAAGCGCTGAAAGCCGAGCACAATAGCGGCGGCGCTTCGTGCCATACTGCGCACGTCGACCACCAGCAATACAGGGCTGTCCGTCAGCATGGCGATCTCAGCGGTCGAGCCGGTGTTGCTGAGCGGGTCCTTGCCGTCATACAGCCCCATGACGCCTTCAATCACGGAAATATCCGCGCCTTCAGAAGCACGGATAAAGATTTCACGCACCGTATCTGGTGAGGTCATCCATGAATCCAGATTACGGGAAGAAGTCCCGGTCGCGGCAGTATGATAGGTCGGATCAATATAATCCGGTCCGCACTTAAAACCCTGCACTCGCAGGCCGCTATCGGCGAACGCCTTCATCAGCCCGAGGGTAACCGTCGTTTTGCCTGCGCCGCTGCCTGTGCCAGCAACAACAATACGGCTTCTGCGCGTAGCGGCAGATGGATCAGACTGTACAGCAGCCTGCTTCATGACGTCAGTCATAGGAAACCCGCGCTACAGACAACGTCATATTGCCGCTTTTTTTCTTCTCCAGCAGCCAATGGTCTGCACCAGAAGACAACAAGGCTGAAGGTTCGCTGACCCCATATGCGCCAGTGTATTTGAAGACGGTTTCCGATGGATTGGGAAGCTGCACCGTATTCAGCTCTGACGGAGTATACGTCACCAGTTCCCAACCGTATTTGGCGCAAAGAGCAAGTAAGCCCTCTTCGTCCTTTTTCAGATCAATAGTGGCAATATTCCGTACGCTTTTCACGGACAAACGCAGTTCTTGCAAGGTGTCCAGCACACCCGCCTCCAGCTCCTCTAATGCAGTCCCACGGTTGCAGCCGATGCCAAGCACCAAGCTTTTCGGACGGTACAGCACGCCATTAGAAAGAAGCTGCTCCTCTTCCTCCGGCTCCAATAAACGGTCACTCACGACCAACGCGGCGTTAAATGGTTCTTGTAATGCTTCTACCGTCGAAGCATATACCTTGATATGTCCAGGTACAGGCTTGTCATAACGCCACCAGTTCCGTTCGCCTGTCTCTTGTATGAGCGCAACAGGCTCCTCGTTCACAACAGCGGCGCTCACAGGAGTGGCCTTGTCGAAGCTATCGACCACCCAACCCAATTCCCGACCAAACATGTCCACCGGAATCGTGCCCTGCACGTCTGATGCAGTCGTGATTACAGCACGTGCGCCTAGTACAGTCGCTACATGGCGGGTCAATTCATTGGCGCCACCCAAATGGCCAGACAATACGCTAATGACATGCTCGCCGCGATCATCAATGACAACTACCGCTGGGTCTACCTTTTTATCCACCAAAATTGGTGCAATCATACGAACTACTGCACCGAGAGAAATAAACAAAATAATACCGTTATATTGTTTAAATAAATCCGGCAAAATCAGCTTGACCGAGCCTTCGAACAACTGAATGCCACGCTCCTGCTCGTCGCCACGCTCAAACTTGGACATGTAATACACATCCGTGCCCGGAAAGCTGGCTCCCAAATTGCGGACCATTTCCACTCCATGCTTCGTGATCGCCACAGCGGCAAATGGATTACTCACTGGGCTTCACTCCCTTCCGATAGCCATGGGTGAACGACTTATCGTACAGCTTGGAACGATGCGCGTCCTTGTCCACCAGTCCCGGGTCCAGCGCCCAGCCTGCCAGAATCATGGCATGCATCGTAATACCTGCTGCACGCAGATCAGCTGGCAATTGGGCAAGCGTCGTGCGTACGATCTTTTGATCCGGCCAGGTCGCTCGCTGTACAACCGCTACAGGTGTGTCCTCGCTCCAGCCTGCCGCCAGAAACTCAACGACTACCTTCTTCGCCAGCGTTGCGCTGAGGAATAAGGCCACTGTGCAGTGATGGGATGCCAAATCACGCAGCTTTTCCCGATCTGGTACAGGTGTACGGCCTTCGGCACGTGTCAGAATGACGGTCTGCGTCAGGTCAGGCACAGTTAGCTCTGCACCCAACACGGCCGCAGAAGCAAAGACCGAGCTGACGCCCGGCACGATTTCGTATGCTACTCCGCGCTGCTTCAGCAACACCATCTGCTCCAAAATGGCTCCGTACACTGCCGGATCGCCTGTATGTACGCGAGCTACACTGCGTCCAGCCTGCACAGCCTCGCTCATGATCTCGACCTGCCGCTCCAGGTCCATGCCTGAGCTTTGCAGTACCTGCGCCTCTGGTTTGGCCGTGGCAATCAACTCGTCGTTCACGAGTGAATCCGTGTACAATACCACATCGGCCGTGCGTAGAATCCGGGAGCCTTTGACAGTAATCAGCTCCGGGTCGCCGGGACCTGCTCCTACAATATATACTTTGGGCTCCAACGTCATTTGCTCACCACCATTAAACTCAAATATTCAAGTTCCTGTCCGCGCAGCTCACGTGCGTTGCGCCATACCATTTCATAAGGAGAAGTGACCTTGGTAATGACAGAAGCACGGTCCCCAAGATGGAGTTCATCCAGCACATCCAAAATCAAATCCAGCACCTTGGCAACCTTGATAAACACGACCGTATCGTGATTCTCAATCGCCCGCTTCATCGCTTCCCGATCATCCGTAGCCGGAATAATACCGACCTGCTGATCTCCGTCTGCCAAAGGCAATTCCAGCGCTGCCGCCGCCCCCAACACAGACGAAATGCCCGGAATAGATACAATCGGCACCTCAGGATGGAGATCCTTCATGAGCCGTGCCAAATGAATAAAGGTACTGTACAGATTAGGGTCTCCCTCTGTGACAAAGGCTACATCCTTGCCTTGACTCAGTGCCTCCCAGCAAGCAACCACCGTTTTGTTCCATTCACGCTCCAGTACAACCGGGTCCTTGGTCATTGGAAAAATGAGTCCCAGCATCTCCTTTTCCTCCGGGTTGACGTACAACTCCACGATCTCGTGAGCATACGACTTACCTCCCCGGCGTTTCTTCGGATAAGCCACAACTGCACATTCCTGAATCATGCGATACGCCTTGACTGTAATCAGCTCGGGATCACCCGGCCCCACGCCTACGCCGTAAAGTGTTCCTGTTGCCGCTGTATTCATGCTGTCTCTCTCCCCCTCTTGAATTACCAGCTTACTCCCCTGCTACTTCATCAGCCACGTCCACCACCGGCTGTCCTGTAATAACATATATCGGATTGAGTCCATCAAAACGAGTCATATTCAAAATCGGCTTGCTACGCGCTGTTTGCAGTAACGTCACCGAAGTATCGAGTCCTGCTGCTTGCATCGCCTTCATACCGTCATGCAACGTCTCAATCGTTGCAGCATTCACTACAATTCGTCCATCCTTACGTAGACGGTAAGCACACAGACGAATCAGCTCAGCCAATTCTCCCCCGCTCCCACCGATAAACACCGCATCCGGGTCTGGCAGATCTTCCAATCCGGCAGGCGCTTTGGCATGAATGACCGGGAAATCGGTACGGAATTTGATTTTGTTTGCTTCGACATTAGCCAGATCGCCTTCATTCTTCTCAATGGCAAATACTTGCCCATACCTGGCCAGCCGCGCACATTCCACCGCTACAGAGCCGGAGCCTGCGCCGATATCCCATACGATGCTTCGTTCGGTCAGACGCAGCTCGGACAAGCTGAATACGCGTACTTCACGCTTCGTGATCAGCCCTTTTTCCGGCTTGCGCTGGTGAAATTCCGCATCCTCGAAGCCAAATCCCCGACGAATTGCAGGCACGTCTTCGCCCTTACGGCGGCGTAAAATAACCACATTCAATGGTTGGAACGTTCTCTGTGCCATCTCTTCCAGCGTATAATGCTGATACGCCTCATCCGGTCCGCCCAAATGCTCGCCGACAAAGGCATCATATTCCGTCATGCCATAATGCAGCAAATAGGCAGCGACTGTGGCGGGATGATTTCGGTCGTCCGTCAACAGCGCGACCTTGTTCTGTCCGTCAATCCGCTGCGCCAATCCGGTCATCGGACGGCCGTGTACGCTTTCCAGCACCGCATCCTGCCAGCTTTCACCGAGACGCGCAAACGCCAGCTGAACCGAGCTGAGATGCGGCAAAATATCCAGATGTTCAGCCCCCAGCTTGGCAGACAAATAACCTGCAATTCCAAAAAAAAGCGGATCGCCTGACGCAAGCACGACAATATCCTTGTCCTCACGCAACCGTTCCAATTCTTCTACCACGGCAGATAAGCCGCTCTTTAATGTTCGTTTTTCCCCTGCGAATGCCTTGAAAAAGGCTAGCTGGCGTTCTCCACCAACCAGCAGGTCGGCACGCTCAATGTGTTCCAGCGTCTCCTGCGACAGGCCTGCCGCTCCATTTTCACCGATACCAATGACACGAATCACTCTACTCACCGACTCTCGCCCTCCCCAGCACGTTCCCTTTCATCGTTACCAGTACCATTTCCACGACAATTCCACCACCTGCATGGTCCAGACAATGCTGACATCCATAGGTACACAGCTTTTCAAAAAAGCTCAGCGCATTCGCTTCGGTCATCATATCTGCCACCTGCGTAGCTGTATTCGCCTCTGCCACTGCCGCTGCAAGCGACTCGTCCACACCTGCTTCACGCGCGACCTCAGCCAAAAAGCCAAAGTCCACCGGTGCGCTCTTGGAGTGAACCATCATGACACCTTGAGCTACCTTCGACAGCTTGCCGGGCATACCGACGAGAATAATCTTTTTCATTCCCAGCCGTTTCCCGTGCTTAATGGCAAAGCCGACAAAATCCCCCATCTGAATAAAGGCCTCTTCCGTCAGCTGATCGTACATTTGCATGGCATATTTTTCACTGCTGCCACCTGTGGTCAGGACTATTTCCTGGCAGTTCATCGCTTGCGCAACCGATATGGCCTGCACGACACTGGCTTTATAAGCTGACGTAGAAAACGGAACGACCACACCACGCGTGCCTAGTATGGAAATACCGCCAAGAATGCCAAGTCGCCCGTTCAACGTTTTCTTGGCAATTTCTTCACCGTCCGGTACGCTGATGACGACACGGACACCTTTGGCCGATCCGTGCTCTTCAAGCACGCCTGTCACAGCCTCCGTAATCATCCGGCGCGGCACCGGATTAATCGCTGCTTCCCCGACAGGCACAGGCAGACCGGGCTTCGTTACCCGCCCCACGCCGATGCCACCGTCCAACTCAATGCCCGGCTCCTCGCGCCAGCTAACAGAGGCGCTAATTCTCGCCTGATGCGTGGCATCTGGGTCATCGCCACCGTCCTTGATCGTCGTGCAGGAAGCTTCGTCCGCGTCCAACACAGGCTCAATCAGCTCAAACGCATGATCAAAGCCCGCGGGCAGCGATATCACTGCTTCCTTCGGCGGAATGCCCGTGATAAGTAGTTGTACCGCTCCTTTGGCCACTGCAGCCGCACAAGCTCCAGTCGTAAAGCCTGACCGCATTGGCTTGTCCGGTGCGGGAGCTTCACCGCTTTTCATCCGTTTGGGCCTGTCGACGGACGCCGCTTCCTTTTCCATGCCAATTCCTCCTTAACCTCTTCTGCTGATCATGTTCCAATTCATTTCATGATACAGCAAACGGACAACCGCATCTAGCGGACAGCCATTAAGGAGATCGCATTCAATGCTGCTACGACAATTGTACTGCCGCCCTTGCGTCCAATATTCGTAATGAACGGAATATCCAGCTTGCGCAGCTCGTCCTTGGATTCTGCCGCCGAGACGAAGCCTACGGGCATGCCAATTACCAGTCCGGGCTTAGCCGCTCCTTCTTTCACCAGACGAATTAACTCCAACAACGCTGTCGGTGCATTACCAATGGCATAGATACCGCCTTCGCCCGCCTGAATCGCTTTGCGCATCGAAATAATGGCGCGTGTCGTATTCAGCCTTTTCGCTTCTTCCATGACGTCAGGGTCAGATATGTACACATGCACATCCCCACCAAATTGACGGATACGATCCTTGCTCAGCCCAGCTTGAATCATTTGCACATCCGCCACTACCTGCTGTCCTGCGCGAATAGCTGCAACCCCGGCTTCAATCGCTTTTGGATGAAACACCATGCTGCGGCCCAGCTCAAAATCAGCAGATGCATGAATGACACGCTGTACAACGGGATATTGCTCTGCTGTAAAAGGATGCTCTCCCAGTTCTTCTGTGATCATCTCGAAGCTTTTGCCTTCAATCTCCTGCGGCTGTACCGTTAGCGGTTTGAAATCTGTTTTAAAATCCATCGTATCGACCACTCCCTTATGGAAAATCAGAAAATTAAATTAGCTTAGAACATTAAAGTTACCTATTGTTCCACTACGCAGTCGGATGGTGCTTCCCATCGCCACCGCCCCCGGATTCCTTGAATAAAACCTATGATCAGCGTAGAAATCCGGGGACAAAAGCGACCGCTACGCTTGTACAGCACCATTCCGACTACTCCGTTTTATGTTCATTTTTCAAGTTCGTCTTATATAGGGAAAATGACATTCATGTTAAGGAGTTACAAACACCTCTACACAAAAACTGCACATTTTAAGATGACTATATTTTAAATACACGCCAGAAATCGTTCTGAATTCATCGGATTGACTGGACCGACCAACTTCATAGGCTTATGTCTTAAAGCACAGACTCCTCTTTGTCTATACGCAGTGCGTCGATGACTCCGTCGAAATGATCAAATACTGTGCCAAATTCCACTTCCGGCCTGGAAATCAAAAGTACGTGAATCCCCAGCTCCAATGCAGATTGAACCTTTTCATCCACTGCTCCCGTGCGTCCGCTTTCCTTGGTGACCATCACGGTCGTGCCATAGTGCTTGTACAATGCTTCATTCATCTCGCGGGAAAAGGGTCCCTGCATGGCAATAATATTCTTTTGCTCCATGCCCAGTTCGCTGCATTTCTCCATATTGTCCAAGCGCGGCAGCATGCGTGCAACCAGACGAATCTCAGGGTCTCCGAGTAAATGCTTGGTGAACGTGCCGAGCGTCTTACTGCCTGTCGTAAGCATTACAGAGCCTTTGAGTTGCTTCGCTTCTAATGCGGCCTCTTCATAGGAAGACACGATGTGGAGCAACGGATGATTGTCATATACCAGTCCCGTTCGCTCGTAGCGAATATAAGGAACTCCGGATACGCGAGCGGCTGTCATCGCATTCGCATGTGCTTCTTCTGCAAAAGGATGACTGGCATCAACGACGGCCAGTATTCCCTGCTCCCGAATCATTGCAGCCATTTCATCGGCTGTCATTCGGCCTGTACGTACGTCTAGTCCCACTTCGGACAAGCTGGCTGCCGCGCTTTCGGTTACGACCGAGGTCAATACGTTGAAGCCATTGTCACGGATTTGCAGCGCCAATTCCCGAGCGTCGCTCGTTCCGCATAGCATGAATATCATGAGCCCTTCACCTGCCCGCTTCCGTTCACTACAGATGGCGTATGTGAATGCTCGTGATGGTGATCATGGTCATCATGGCTGTGAGCATGGACATGCTCATGAGTGTGATCGTGGCTGTGTGTATGGTGATCATGATGATCGTGCTCATGTGCATGATGATGATGTTCATGGTCGTGCTCATGCTCATGATGGTGATCATGATCGTGATGGTGATCGTGGTGATGATGGTGGTGCTCCTGCGCCTCCAGACGGAACTGGCAGTTATCACAATTGGCCGTAACCTTGCCAAACAAGCCTTCCTTAGCTCGCTCCAGCACCAGTTCAATCAATTGGGGATGGAAACCAAAATATCCGCCCATCTCCACTTGTAATGTAGGGTGAGCCTCGGCAAATTCCTGGGTCATTTCTCCGATGCGCTTAATCAGCACACCCGTGAACAGAAAATAGGGAAGCACGATAATCTTTTTGGCCCCCAATCGTACACAACGCTCCAATCCATCGGGAAAAGAAGGCTGCGTCACACCGATAAAGCTGCTCTCTACCCACGTATAAGAAAGCTGCTCCCACAGCATACGGGTGATTTTGAAAAAGTCACTGTTCGCATCTGGATCGCTACTTCCGCGTCCTAACACAAGTACCGCCGTTTCTTCGTCGGATACCTCGGGAAATGCCTCTACAGCGCTATTCATTCCCGCTGGAATCGCAACCGGACGGGCCTCTTTCAAGCGGCTTTGCAGAATGCTGACGATTTTCTCGTGAACACCAATCGGGCGTCCGTATACAAATTCCACCTGCGGATATTTTGCTTTTGCCCGATCAATAGCCATCGGAATATCAATTTTGGCATGTACCGCTGCGAACAAGATAATCGGAATAAGAACGACACGCGTCGCCCCTTTCTCCACACATGTTTGCATCCCTTCAGCAATGCTGGGACGTGCCAACTCCAAGAAACAGGTTTCCACGCACATATCCGGTACCCGGTCTGCCACTGCCTGTGCAAATTCCAGCAGCTCCTGGTTCCCCTCCGGGTCCCGACTTCCATGTCCAACCAACAATATTGCATCCACTGCTGTTTTTTCCTCCTCTTTAATAGGGATAACCTGCATGACGCCCTATTTTATATATATGCTTGTATCCAGTTCATCAGGCCTTCAGTCCATTAATCACCACAAACCGCATTCACTTCTACCGTTGCTGGTGCATCTTCATGCCGGAAACCCGCAACGACGCCTACACGTTTAAAAAATTTATGAAAACGCTCATTCGGATGCCCTTTTTCCTTATATTCAGCAATGACGTTCTCCACGATATCAGTAATCTGATCACCCGGAATTCCTTCCGCTACGGGCTGAGCGGCATGAGCATTGCGACCGAATTTTTTGCCACCGAGGAAGAGGTCGTATCCTCCCTTGCGATAGACGATTCCGATATCCTCCAGCACCGCTCCATAGCAGGCCATACCGCATCCGTTCAAAGCAATACTCGTTTCCTTGGGTGCCTGTAATCCGCCAAGTACAACCTGTAGATGCTCAGCCACAGGCACAGCGTCATCCTTCTCCATATTGCAGAAGTCGCACGCCTTCACCTTAAACACATCGCCAATCGGCATGACAATGAATCGTTCATCCCGCAGCCGTCCGACCAGTTCCTCGGGGTCTGCACACGGCACGCGCAGCACGATCTGATGATCTGGCGAGTATTCCAGCTCGCCGTCATCACCCGCTACCTCGGCGAGCAGCGCCATCTGGCGAGCGGTGAACTTCTTGTTTCCCACACCCGGGGAAACACCCACCTCAAATAGCGCAGGCTTGCCAAAGCCGCCTGTCGCCATCCCGGACGCGGCCCCCGCTCCGGCCACCGCTGACGTTCCGGCGGTGCTCTCGGCGGTAGGCGCTTGCCCGCTCCAGCGAGCGTTGGCTACGCCAGGCAGCTTGCCGCCGACAGCGAGGCGGCTTAGTGCCTCTGCCGCCAGCGATGTCGGGGCTGCGCCGGTTTGCACAGCAGTCGTTGCCTGCACGGCAGCCATCGCTTGCGGGCGTGCCTGCGTCGCAACCGCAGCGCCGCTCGCGGAGGGTCCAGCGGGCTTAGTCGGGGCTGCGCCTGCTTGCAGTGTATCCTCTTGTGCGCCCAGCGACCACGGCTCCGCTTCCGTGCGGAGACGCTGATGCGGCTTGAGTGCCTGCTCGGTCGCATCTAATGTGTATTTGCGCTGATATCCGCGCGGAGTCACGATCAAGCCGTCATACACCATCGTCGAGGAATTGCCGATGATTACAGTCGTCAGCATCCCAATGTCATGGTTCAGCATATCTTCCAGCGTCGTTACAATAACTTGCTGACGTTCACGATAAGCACTTTTCACCAACCCGACTGGAGTTTGCGGATCGCGGTAACGCAGCAAAATGGACTGCGTCTCCACAATCTGGCGGGTACGCCGACCACTGCGCGGGTTGTATAATGCAATCACAAAATCGGCCGAAGCCGCTGCTTCTACGCGCTTCACAATCGTTTCCCATGGGGTTAGATGATCACTCAGACTGATCGTGCACGCATCATGCATAACTGGCGCCCCCAACAGTGATGCACAGGACTGAATAGCCGAGATCCCCGGTACGACTTCTACCTCAACCCCGTCCTCGCGTCGCCAGCCTTTTTGCATCAGCACCTCATACACCAGCCCTGCCATACCATAGACTCCCGCATCTCCACTGGAAATGACAGCTACCTTCTTGCCCATCTCTGCTTGGCGAACCGCCTCCTGTGCACGGCTCACTTCCTCTGTCATTCCTGTGCGTACAATCTCCTGTCCGTTCAACAACGGACGGATCAAATCAACGTAGGTATTGTAGCCGATAATGACCTCACTTTCGGCCAGCGCATCCAGCGCCCGTTTTGTGATATGTTCCATATCTCCTGGTCCAAATCCAATCACCAGCAATTTTCCTAATGGGCTCATCGTGCTCCTCCTATTCATCCTTTTCAGGGCAGCTATGCTATCTATTTCAATGATTTATGCACATCGTGTAACTCAAAAAAACCCCATCCTGCCCGGATGGGGTTTCTATGTACGCATCTCTCATCAGACGAACAAACAGCGTAAGAAGACACTATTTGTCTTCCTCCAGCCTGCCGTTGTTTTCCATCTGACTGTTTACGCTTCAAACGCTGCTGCACGTTCATATCCACGCAAACCTCTAGCCAACATGGAAAAAGCAACGTGTGCCTGATTTCCTGATTTCGTACACCCATCCTCTCCGCGAAGGTTAACGGTGCATACAGATCAAGGTAGGTCTCCTGGCTTGGCATCAACGGATTCTTTCGTCTTCCCCGTTTTTCACGAGTGACCATTTTAAAAAATCCTCTTCCTTACAGTGGCGGGACCGCTCGGGATTTGCACCCGATTCCCTGTTACCCTTTGCTCAACCGCAAAGGCACCTTGTCTGTCCGCTATTTGATTATGGGTCTTATCATAACCTTGCCTCAATCAGTTGTGCAAGCACGAAAAACGCTTTATTTCAAGTTCTCTGCTTTATTTTTTAACATATGTAGCAATTCGTCCGGGTCCGCAGAGATACTTAATAACGCTGGGTGCTCGGCCCCGGTAAACCCTTCTTGCACGCTATGACGCACCATTTCTACTAACGGGTCAAAATATCCATTCACATTCAACAGCCCAATGGGCTTGCGATGAATCCCGATTTGCGCCCAGCACAATACCTCGAATAGCTCCTCGAAGGTTCCCAAGCCACCCGGAAGAGCGATAAACGCATCGGCCATCTCGCTCATTGCCGCTTTACGCTCATGCATGCTTGCTACCTCAATAAATTCGGTAACTCCCCGATGAATGATCTCTGCATCAAATAATAGGGTGGGCATAATGCCAGTGACCTGACCGTCACCCGCCAGCATTCCATCCGCCACCTCTCCCATCAGCCCCCTGCTAGAGCCACCATAGATCAGACGGATATGATGACGAGCCATGGCTTCCCCCAGCTTGCCTGCAGCCTCAACATATACCGATGAATGTCCAGGTCTGGACCCGGCAAATACGCAAATAGAATTCATTAACGTCTCAGCTCCTGTCCTAAGTATCATGCATCGAAACTTATTCATTATATTAGATAAACATTTTCGCTATAACAAAAATCTTTGTCGATGCATGTCCAACAAAAAAAGATAAAGACCTCGTAGGCCCTTATCTTTATTTTACTCTGTATCCCAAAATATAAGTTCATTTTTTAGCATACTGCATTTATAATTTCTATCTCATTTCAATGACCATTCACGATCTTCAGACCACAGCCATGCACCGAATCGTTATGTTCAAAATATTTACCCAGCTCCACCATCATCGCGCCCATGCGCTCTTCGGTTGGAAACACGACTCGGTCAATCCCTTCTTCCACAATGGACTGTGCAGTCACCTTCCCTACGGATACAGCAATCACATCCTCACGAAAAGCTTCCAGTAACTCCTCGATTCGATTTTGCTCTCTGGCATATTGGGCCAAAAATCGGATTTGCGGACCACTTGTAAACGTAACAGCATCAACATTACGATGGATAACATCCTCCAGTAACGCCTGCAATTTTGCTTCCTCAGGTGGGATATGCTTATAAGGAAGTACCTGGCGGGTCACTGCCTCCTGCTCGTCCAGCCACTTTACCAACCGTGGAGCTGGATCGCCATGCAGTTGCAACAGTACTTCCTTCCCCTTCAGATCGTATGGGGCGAAAGCTCCTGTCAATCCGATCAAACTTCCGTCCTCGTCTCGTACTGCTGGCGTAAAGCCACGCTTTTTGAGTCCATTGACCGTCTTGTAGCCCCGCGCTGCAATGTTGGAAGATTGCAGCAACTCCATGATCTGTTCGGCCACGCCCATATCCTCTGCCATATCAAACAGGGCATCCAGCCCCATACCTGTCGTGAAGATGTACCAGTCCGGAGGGTGCTTCACCCACGATACAACAGCGTTGCGCAGCTCGATATCATCCAAAAAAACGGTGCCCTGGGCCGGGCGCTGTACTGGCTCACCCCCCATCTTCACAACTAGCAGCGCCATTTCTTCTGCTTTACGGGGACCAGCAAGAGCGACTCTCTTACCTGCCATGCGTTGTGCCATTCTGTTGCCTCCCTTGTAGAAGTCGTATTTCTTTCTACCAAGTATACAATCAGAGGGGTAAAAGACAAATAAGAATTACTTTTCCGATAAATACAGTAATCTTATAAGTGGTCGTGTCCTGTTCTGCCTCCATGCTGGCTTTCTTTCTGACTACTGCTATCCCGCTCTCCGTTAGATGCCTTATCATCTCCGCCTCTCCCTTTAGATTTGGGTCGGAGCAACATCCATAGCAACAAGGGCATGATAACAAAAAAAATGATCATCACCGCGGTCCACTCCCGGCTGAAATCATAAATTTGCACGATGTTGGAGAACAGCATAAACGAACAGACGTAACCCAACAAACCTACGGGCCAAACCATCAGACTTCCCCATGCATGGGCAAACATACGCTTTACTGCCAAACTGGTAACGTACAGGTCAACCCCAATCTTCGTAAGAAAGGTCGGTACGGTCAGTGCGGCCACGAACAAGTCGAACCGATCCAGAAAGTCCGTTAGCTGCAATTGACGCACTAGTTCATAGGATGGATAAAATAGCCGTGACAAGATAGGAACACCAATAACCAACTCCGACAGCAACATCAGCATGGTCAGAAATGCGGTTCCGAGCAAATGCCCATACCACGCACTACGCCCATTATAGCTCTTCCCAGAAATCACAAAGGGAACCATCATGATATCGGCCATATATCCCAGCATGCGCCAACTGCCCTTGATCACTCCATCTACTTCCGGATGTAAATAGGGTCTCAATACCGAAAAATCCATATTACGCCCGAAAAAAAGCGGCATGGTCAGCAGCGTCAGAATCAACAAAGGTACAAAAATCTCGGTCATATTCACGATGGTGCTTATTCCGCCTTTGGCCATAAACGCCAGAGTCAAAAGCAAAATAAGAGATACGACAACAATCGGAGTCAGCGGCAAAAGTACAACCTCCACCAAATCCGTGATAACTCTCAAATCCCGTGCAAAAATGATCAGAAATAAAATAAGGTAGACTGCAAGCAGCATACGTCCTAGCACAGGGTGAGAGCTCACCATGGCCTGCATCAGGTCCTGATCAGGAAAACGCCGCTTGAGTCTCAACATGGCCCAAATCGGCAAGCATAGCACGATAGCTGCAATTACACATGTCCAGTAGGCATGTTGATTCGCGTAATCTGCTGCCTGCGCCGGAGCATGTATAAGGGTAATAGCGACCTCCATCAATACACCAAGCAGCACGATTTGTCTGGTTGTGAACTGTCTCATGCAGGTACATCCTCCTTTTGCCCGCAGGCATCCATTACACGATTTACAACGTAGGGGGGAGCCACATGTCAATAAAACGGGCCAGCCATGTAGCCACATAAACAGTGCTCTTCGTTGATGTTCCGTAAATCCAGACACCAATGCTAATGACATACAATACGCGTGAGATCCAGCGATTGACGGCAGGCGCATCCCTAATACTTTTGCGGTCAATCAGATACATGAAGAGCATAGCCAGCAATAAAGGTAATAGAAATACTTTATTCATTCTGGATTTGCTCCTTTTTGACCCCGAATGGTTTGGTGACCGCACCGATATTTTCAATATGCACGACCGGATCTATAGTGACCTCCACCTTGGGATACAGTTGATCCCATTGAGGTTTAATCCGTTCCCATTCATCCGGATGACTCGTAATAATAGCCCGGCCCAAACCAAGTACGTCTGAGTGATATTTTTGCTGGATCACCTTGACACCCTCTCCCAGCTCCCTCTTAATTTCCTCGGCTGTCTGCTGTTCCAGCCACTTCAAATTTTCCTCGTTGGAAATATCGAAATCCGTCTCATTTTCCTTCACATTCCCGTTACAGTTCATATGAACGGTCATGCGAATATCGTTCCCACGAATATATGGCTTGATATGGACATTATTTTCGATGAGGTGTACAGATATGTAGCCTCTACCTTTGGGAGGGTGGATAAATATTTCTGTCTCCTTGGCTTGCTCCATACCCAAAAGCAGGAATCGACTGAGGTGGTTATCTATAATCCCTGTTAACCTGTCTTTCCGAAATACAGCTAGCCCATCGACCTGAATATTTGTCTTCTTGTCTTTAAGATTAGAGGGGCCATTCTTCACCAGAGACATCACCGGCACCACCGGGTCAATACCATCCAGCAGGACGGAATTTATCAGCAGCTTAACAGAACGAGGTTTTTTCATATAGGAATAGTTGAGCTCACGCACCATTTCTGCCGGATATTGCTCAATCGGGGCATCTGCCTGAAGCACTTCCATCGCTGATCCCTTCGTAATAACAACCAGGGAAGACAGACGGTTTTGCGGAATACGCGCCAGTACATCCATCATTTTGTTAATCCCTTCCCGCGCCAGCGTCTCACCGAACAGCAGCACCCGTCGATGGGAGTAATTCAGCGTTCGCGAAACCGCACGCTGTTCCTCGGTGCTTGCTCCCCGGAAGCTTGGGCCTGTTTTGGACTCCAGGTAGTAGGATTTCGTACCACTTGTACCTCCCCCTCCTCCTGTACTGCCCGAAGATCCAAGTTGTCCGGGCAAAGCGATTTGCATCGTTACCCGATATTGATCGCCTTCTTTATCCAGACCCGTACCCATCACAAAGGCCACATCGTTCACTTCACGGCGATCCCAGCATCCTCCCAAAAGAACAGAACAAAGCAGCAGACAACAGAGCACAGCCGCTTTACGTATTTGTTGTGCATCGGATTTGGGCTTCATCACCATCCCTCCTCGGTTGTAGGCGATCCATTCATCTTTTCCTTCGCTCGTTTGTTGTTGTCTTTACCAATCCAGGAAGGACGTTTAGTCATTTTCCACCAAGGCGCACGAACGACGATATCCTTTTGATCCATATGTTTGTATGGGCTATATCCGCTCATATAAGGAACACCAAACGATGTTAGCTTGGTTAGATGCGTAGCAATCAGCGTTGTCGCAATAATGATCCCAAACAATCCGAATAATCCCGCCATCAGCATAATTGGAAATCGTAGCAGACGAACTGTGATGGCAAAGTTAAAACGCGGGATGGTAAACGACGCAATACCTGTGAGCGACACAATAATGACCATCGGGGCCGATACAATCCCTGCTTGTACAGAGGCCTGACCGATGACTAGCGCTCCAAGGATACTGACAGCCTGACCGACCGTTTTGGGGAGACGAATCCCCGCTTCTCGTAACGCTTCAAAGGAAATTTCCATCATTAGTGCTTCCACCAAAGCGGGGAAAGGGATAGACTCACGCGCTGCCGCAATACTCAAAATAAGCGTCGTCGGCAGCATATCATGATGATAGGTCGTCACCGCTACATATAATGCAGGCAGAAAGAGAGCCAATATGAGAAAAAGAAAACGAATCCAGCGCACCATATTACTGATAAAAAAGCGCTCGTAATAGTCTTCGCTCGCTTGCATCATCTGCCACATCGTGACTGGCCCAATCAGGGCAAAGGGCGTTCCGTCTACAAAAATAGCAAAACGTCCTTCCAATAATTGCGCAGTGACGGTATCCGGGCGTTCGGTGTATTCCATTTGCGGAAACGGCGAAAACGGGTGATCCTCAATCAGTTCCTCAATATATCCAGTCTCCAGAACACCATCAATTTTAATATCGCTAAGCCTTTTTTTAACATCCTCCACCAGTTTTGGATCTATGATCCCTTCAATATAAGTAAGGACGACGCTCGTTTGAGTTTCTGTTCCGATGGTCATGCTGTACATCTTGAGCTTGGAGGTTTTCAATTTGAAACGTAACAGTGCCGTATTGACGCGAAGTGTCTCTGTGAATCCTTCACGCGGTCCACGAATAACCGATTCGGTCTGCGGTTCCTCCACTCCACGGCGGACACCCCCCTTGGCGCTAAAAATATACGCACGAGGCGTGCCATCTACAAACAAGGCGGCATTGCCGTCCAGTATCGCTGCCGATACCATCTTCCATTCGTCCATCGTTTTGGTCTGGGACATGGAGATACGAGTTTCATCCAGCGGCTCCAATTTGCCGTTCACTTCAGGGTCCTTGAGCATCATGCCCAGAATGACAGGCCGCAGAATATGGTCCTGCAAATCCTCCGATTTTACCGTACCTTCAAAATAAGCCAATAACCCTTTGCGTTCAGGGGAAATCATGAGCTCTCGATAGACGATATCAGAGCAATCCTTGAAAATATCACGCAAAGCAATCAAATTGTCTTCCACACTGCTACGCAGCGGCTGTTCCAGCCATGAAGACTCAGGCAGTCCTTTAGGCACATTGAAATTTCGTGTCTTGCGGTCTGCGGCTGGAATCGCTCGCCGGCTCCACGGTGGCTTCGGCAACTTGGGAAAGCGCCCTTTCTTCATCGTTATTCCCCCTTTACGAATGAGCCGAACAGATAATATGACATATAGGATGTACCAGCCTGCAAAGGATTATGTATCCAATGAACTCAACATGTTGAACAGATAACAAAAAGACCCTGCACTGATGCAGGGCCTTCGAAAATCCATTATAAATCTGGAAATTTATGATAAAGGAATGATTAATCTCCCCAATACTCCTCGGGATGGTATTCAATCTCAGAACTAGCTTTGAACGTAAGCTCATCTGTCTGATCATGATATTCCACGCTTTCCGGGGTGACGTAATACCAATGCTTCACCACGGGTCCATCGTCTACCGGCGTTACAAAACGAAATACGTTCAACTCCCCGCTATAACGCACAATCGCCTCCGCCGTCTCATGCGGCAGTCCTTGAAGCGTAAAGCGAAACACGCCGTCCGCCGATTCCAAATGGCAATCGAAAACCTGCTTGCGGCTGTCAGCAAAGCTACGTCCCGTGACGGCATGCTTGATCAGCCATGTTTCCTGCTGCGCCATTGTGCGCACCTCCTTTTAGGGCAAATCAATCAACATATAAAAAACAGAATCTTCTGCTTTCAGTGAGAGCTTCGGCTCCTGCTCAATACGAGCGGAATCGCGTCCTTGCAGAATATGTTCACCGTTCACACGCAGCGAGCCTTCGATGACGAATAGGAACACGCGCCGACCCTCGGCCTGTGTGAATTCTACTTGCTCTCCAGGCTGAAGCTTGCTTAAATAAATCGTTAAATCCTGATTGATTGCAGCTATTTCACCCTCTGTGCCTGGTACGCGCTTTCCGGCAACGACAGGCAGAAGCTGACCGTGAAGACGCTCAGGATTGAACGCTGTAGCCTCATATGACGGTTTCAGGCCTCTCGTATGCGGGCTAAACCACAATTGCAGTAGACTGACATCCTCCGTTTGTGAAGCGTTGTGCTCCGTATGAATGATGCCGTGGCCCGCTGACATTCGCTGAATGCCTCCAAAACGAGTCACCGCTACATGTCCACGGTTGTCTTCATGACGCAATTCCCCATACAGCACAATCGAAACAATCTCCATATCACTGTGCGGATGCGCCCCAAAGCCCCGTCCCGGTGTGATGACATCGTCATTACAGACACGCATAGGACCAAACGCTGTATTGTTCTCATCCTGATACTCCGCGAATGAAAAGCTGTGACTCCCCCGCAGCCAGCCCTTATCGAAGCTGAATCGGGAAGCCGCCGGATATATTGTAAACATAATAGCCCTCCTTCAGGAAGAAAAATGAGATCAAATCCCTCTCATTGTAACCGAGCCCCAGCGATAAAGCTACGCCTCTGTCTGAGTGATAATTTCGTCTATAAAAGACTGCAAAGTACTGGTAACAAAGGCTTCCTTACGCCGGATAAACACCGTTGTTACTTCATTGTACGGCTCAGGCATCGCATGACCGCAGACAAGGCCTTGAGCCACCAGCCCACTGATCGACGATTCGGGAAAAACAGTCATTCCAATACCAGCCGCCACACTGCCGATAATTGTCTCAAATGTCCCAAACTCCATAATCTGCTTGGGAATAATCCCCTCCATCTTGAGCCAGGTTTCCAGCCGTCCCCGGTAGCCGCAACCTTTTTTATACAGCAGGAGTGGACGGGTTGTAAGATCCTCAACAGAAAAGTCATCTCCTTGGGATACGAGGACCAGCTTTTCCTGAAATACATCAAACTGTTCAATCAGCGGATGCTTCACCGGCCCGGTCACAAAAGCTCCATCCAGCCGCATTTCTGCAACCTCCTGCACCAGAGACTCTGTAACCCCGGCCTTGAGGGACAACTCGACATCCGGGTACTTGCTATAGTAAGCATGTAAAATGGCCGGGAGGGCAATGACAGTCTCCACAATGCCAATCTCCAGCACCCCCGAAGGTGCAGAGGTATTCTGAAACGCATGTTTCATTTCCTCGAATTGCGATAAAATGCTTTTCGTATATTGCAGCAGACGCTTGCCCTCGGCATTGAGGATCATTCCCCGCTTATGTCTATTAAATAAAGGCGTTTGCAGTTCCTTTTCGAGCAGCTTGATTCTGGCCGTTACATTGGACTGGACATAGCTAAGCTCGGCTGCAGCCTTGCTGACACTGCCATTCGCAGCCACCGTCTGGAAAATGTTTAAATCGTTCAGATCCACTACTGCTCCCCCTTATTGTGAAGGACAATGGGCCATCAAAATTGACGCGCCTTGTCACTTATTATCATTTTAAATGATCATAATGTTTATTTTCAATCATTTTACCAACAGCTTCCTATCCTTTATGATGTGTCCATAAGATATGTCCGCTGAGACCGGCAAGGAGGAGCTTTTGTACACCATGAACAGACAAATCATGACCGGATCTTTATTATGCCTAATCGCCAGTATGTCCTGGGGGGCGATGTTTCCGGTTTCGCACATTGCATTACAACATATCAATCCACTGTACTTTTCATTTTTGCGCTATTTATCGGTTACACTCATTTTAGTCGTGCTATTGTGGCTCAAAGAGGGACGGACTGCATTTCGCTTTGAGGGCAAGGGTAAGACGTTGTTATTCTTCGGGACCATGGGATTCACCATTTATAATATGGCCGTTTTCCAGGGGCAGCACGCGATGGGGGCAGCAGGTACTCTCGTAGCCTCTATAATGGAAGTTCTAATGCCGATGATTTCCATTGCGATGGTGTGGATCATGACCCGTAAAATGCCTCCGAAATATACACTAATCAGCATGGTGATTGCGCTGGCTGGGGCTTTACTAGTGATCACGAACGGAAAATGGACCTTTTTCACGCTTGCCGGACAACATTTACTGCCGCTGCTGCTTATTTTCGTAGGCGTCGTCGGATGGGTCGTATATTCCATGGGAGGCAGCCATTTTGCAGGATGGTCTACTCTTCGGTATTCAACTCTAACCTGCCTGCTCGGAACTCTCGTCTCCTTCGTAGTCGTCACATTTGCCTCTGCGTTCAACTGGATTGTGGTACCGGACTGGCAGGCTGTGTGGTCAGTTAAATACGAAATGAGCTTTATGATCCTGCTTCCAGGGCTAGCCGCCCTGCTTAGCTGGAATGCCGGAATCCGAAAGCTGTCTCCACTGAACGGAATTCTATTTATTAACTTTGTACCGATTACCACGCTGGTACTCATGTACTTCCAAGGTTATGCTATTAGCCGTTTTGAACTATATGGTACAGTGTTAGTCATTTTCGCACTGATTCTGAACAATATGTTTCAGAGAAGTTCGCTGCGTCCTTCCGACAGCTCACGGGATGTCCGTTTCCGCCTGGATCGCCGCAAGTCCTTCCAACGTTAACTTCTAACTCTGCAAACCAAAAATTATGCTAAAACATTTAAAAAAAGCGCCTGGATACAGAGTACAATCTCCTGTATCCGGGCGCTTTTTATCATTTTAAGATTTTCCTTCAACCTGAAACCGTCCAACCAGTTCGCGTAGCTCCTCTGCCATTTGGCTCAGGTCCGCTGTAGATGAAGCAATTTCCTCTATAGAAGCGAGCTGTTGCTCAGCTGCCGCTGAGATCGACTCGGTGTTGCTCGCTGCCTCGTCCGAAATGTGGGAGATATCGCTCATAATATCTACGACACCTACAGTCCCCCGTGCCATTTCCTGAGTCACTCCGGTAATGTCATTGATATGCTCCATAGCTCGTTCCACGGCCTGGCTGATTTCCGCAAAGGATTGCTCAGACGTGGTTACCGAATCAATGCCTTCCGTCACCCGTGTCCGCGCTTGATGCATAGCACCCAGAGCATGATTCATATCCACCTGCATCGCTTCAATGCGCTCCGAGATCAAGGTAGCCGATTTGGCGGATTCCTCAGCTAGCTTACGCACCTCCGTAGCGACCACGGCAAATCCCTTACCATGATCCCCAGCGCGTGCGGCCTCAATGGACGCATTCAGAGCTAACAGATTGGTCTGTTTAGCGATACCGGATATAACGCTGATAATATTCACGATTTCACCGGAGCGCTCATTGAGGGAGTCCATGGCCTGTCCGAGATCGTTAACGGTCTCGTCGATGTCATGCATCTTCTGTACAGCCTGCGTAGCAGCCTTGCTACCCTCCTGAGCCGACTCGGCGTTCATCTTCACATGTTCAGATACGCCCAGCATACGCTCGGATACGTTCGCTGCTTGCTGAGCAAGCTCCTCCATATGTACAGAGCCGTGCTTGACGCTCTGCACCTGACGTTCGCTGCCTACAGCTACTTCCTGGATAGCAATGGTGACATGCTCAATCGCTTGGGTCGTCTGATCTGCACCCGCAGCCAGCTCCTCCGCTGAAGAACTTACCCGATCTGTCGTTTCGTGTACGCTTCGAATCATCGTGCGCAAACTATCGACCATAGTTTGGAAGTGAGAAGACAATTCGCCTACCTCATCCGTTTTTCCAGTTTCCAAATCGCCCGTCAAATCTCCTTCACTGATTCGTTCTGCTGATTTTTGCAGCTTACGAATCGGTACCAGAACAGAACGGGTGATCAGGAAAATCGCGATAAGCGCAATCACCAATGAGGCAGCCAACACAAAAATGGTTACATAACGTATGGCAGCGGTGGCATCACTAATCTCGGATTGATAGAAGGTACCTGCTATTTTCCAGCCGGTATCTTTATTCGTTACATAGTTCAGGTACTTCTCTTGGCCTTCATACACATATGTATACTGCCCGCTCTGCGCAGCATACATATCATTTATAAAGCTTGCATCAAGAGATGTACCCGGCTTAGCCGTAGGGTGGACTACAAATTTTTTCGTATGATCCAAAATGATGATATACCCCTCCTGGCCGACTTTGATGGAGGCCAGTTTGCGTACACTTTCCAGATTTAGAGAAATCCCGATAACCCCGGACTGGTCGGAAAGCGTCTGAGATACCACCACAACAGGAATACCCGATGAATTTATGATAACAGGGGTGATCGCTACCTTACCGGGTTGCTTCATCGCTTCGATGTACCATGGCCGTGTGCGAGGATCAAATGTCCCTTCGTCCTCCTTGGGCACCCCCCGAATCATCAGCCCGTCCGGTGTTCCAACAAAAATATCCGTCGCATCTTCGTGCAAGCCCTTGTATTGAATCAGTTTGGGCTGAATCAATGGGCTGTTTCGACCATCTATCATTGAGGCGTCCAGACGCTCCGCCAAATACTTCGCATCTTTAATTTTACTGGCGATTGCATATTCAATAATCGAGTTAGCCGTCGCTACACCCTGATTTGCACTGCTGTAGAGCTGTTTTTCCATAGCATTATATGATGATTTATAGGTCGCAATGGAAATACTTAAGCTCGGAATCAGCAAAACAAGCAAAAAGCCTAAACTTAGCTTGTTCCTGAGTGTCCATATAGTTTTTCTCTTTCGCGTTGTTCCCATGTTTTTTCCCCTTTGCTCATAAAACGATATATTTGAATTACATTCAGTGTTAGTTATATCGGTTGAAAGTAACAAATGATTTACAATAAAATTTCACAAAGGAGAAAAACAAAAACCGCGCCCTATGAGACTAAGGACGCGGTTATATGAACATTTAGACCTGTACGTTACTGTTTTCAGCCTTTTTACGGCCAAATAACTGATCCACTGCCAGAAAACGTCCACCGACAAGCGCTTGCTGAAGGCTGGTGAACAGAATCAGCAGATCAAATTCAATCGAGCCAAAAGGCTGTCCTTTTTTAGCGGTTAGCAATACACCAATCATAACAATGGTCAATGCCGCTCCAGCCACTCGTGTTCCGATACCCAGAACCAGTGCAATTCCTCCAACCAGCTCAACCGTAGCGACCACAGGGGCCATCCAACCAGGGAGTCCGATACTTTGGAAGAAGCCAGAGGTTCCGTCTAATCCCTGAAACTTTTGTGCACCGTGAACGATAAAAATAACCCCTGTAAAGATTCGTACCAACAACAATCCAATATTCATAAGCGTTTGATTCATTTGCTCATCTCCTTTTAAGTTGTATAAAAATCCTGTAACAAACTACATAATGTAGTGTATTGTACATCGAGAATCGGGAGCGCGAAAAGCGCCACCCGTAGGAAACATCTTATCCAACTAGATTAGCGCCAGTGCGAACATAAGTGTCAGCATCACTAGCACATAGCTGGAAAACATAATCGAACGCCAAGGCATTTGAATGACAGGTTCTTGCTGAGGGTCTAAAATACGTGAGATACGATAATTAATGGACGTTTCTGCAAACGAGGAACAAGCGGCGGAGTTTACCAGGCGAGTATTGGCAGGCGTCATACTCAGAAGCTTGAGCAATGCGCTCCCAATCCCAACTGGTGAACCGGCTCGATGAATCGCTTCGTTATCAGCCAAAATTTCACGGGCCGTCTTATAATGATTGGTAATGTGACGCAGAACCGGCAAGTAAAATAGCTGTTTAGCACACACTTGCAGCAACCAGGTCTTCAACGGATCATAATGTTTCATATGATAGGCTTCATGGTATATGACCGCTTCTTCCTCGTGCTTGTCCAGTACGGATAATAGTGCAGAGGACAATACAATACGTGGCTTCCATAATCCCATGGTGAAGGCGGCTGGCTTAGGATAATCAATGACCCATATCCGATCGGTCCCGAGTTCACGATATCGCTCACCCAGTGCTTCGGTCAGCGGCAGGTCACGCATTCGGTGCAGTCTGCGAAAAGCTGCCCTGGTAGCCATACACTGTCTGACTGCTTCTCCTCCGGCGATAGTGAAGGTAACGAGAACCAGCCCGCTGAGCGCATCCACCATGTAGCCGATTCCGTAGTGCTGCAACAAGCTTCTGCATATTTGAAACACGTTATAATTCAATTTCCAGCCGAAAACATGCTGCCCGGCGTACATACCCATCTGTATAAGGGCGAAACCCGAAATCAAGGCGCCTGCTGTAAACAGTAATTTAGAACGTGTTTTCCACATCGTCTACATATCCTTTTTCCATTGTTTAATTTTTTGTTCCAGACGTTCGATCAACTTCGGATCGGCCACCTCCAGAGCATCAATCATATGATTGACAGCAAGCGGACCAAATTCATCAACCAATTCGTGACTCAGTCCCTTGGATTGCTCATCCATGAACTCATCCCTGCTTAATACTGGACGATATAAAGACGTTCTCCCACGTATACTCTTACTCAGTATTCCCTTTTCCACTAAACGGTTCATCACGGTCATTACCGTATTGAAGTTAAAGTCCCGATCCCCCTCCAACGCGGTCTGCACTTCTTTGATACTCCGATCCGAAGTGGACCATAAAATATCCATAATTTTGGCTTCCAGAGGCCCGAAAAATCGGTTAAGCCCGGTTTCGCCAGCTTTAAAATTCAGTCGTTTCATAAGAAGCACCTCACACTACCGATTGTAGTGTATATATCCGGATAAAGTCAACCGTCACACCTAATGTCAGTTTCTTCATGGAATCATATACAAACCGCCGAATGTCTCCATCCGGCGGAAATTCATCGGTATTCATAGCTTTTAGTTCAATCTGCCAATCTGTATCCTACACCTCTTACGGTTGCAATATATTCAGGTTCCGCAGGTCGATCATCCAGCTTCTTGCGCAAACTTTTGACATGCACATCTACAACGTTGCTGCCTCCTACAAAATCCGTCTCCCAGATATCGTGCATCATTTGCTCGCGGGAGATCACTTTGCCTTGAGCATCAATCAGCTTCAGCAGCAAATCGTATTCTGTTTTAGTCAGATTCAATTGACTCTCTTCTTTATATACCAGCATTTTATCTCGGTCAATCCAGATGTCCTTGAATGCCGTACGACGGCTGGCTTGCGCTACCTGACGGGAAGCGGCAGGATGGCGTACAATCATCCGTTCAATGTCATGCACCATATGATTGGCAGCCAGCGGCCACACCAGCACCTCTTCCGAAGGAAGCAGCTCATGCGCATGTACAGACACCCGATCCTGAACCACATACATAACCGGTGTGTCTTTCATGTGTTCTACCTCGAGACGATTGCGGATATCCAGTAATTCACTCTGTGGTTCGGTGGCGGTCAAATCGTAAATCAACAAATCGCTTCCCAGATGACGCTGCACTTCAGGCTCCCAGCGATGAAAAACCATCACATCAAAACACGCATCTGACAACGTACGCACCAACCCATGAACTACACCCGGTACCGAACTGATCAGAATGATACGACGTGTAGTCGGACAATACAAAGGCTCATTGGAGGGAACGGTCTGCAACGTAGGTGTAGAGGGAGCTGCTAACATCGATGTCCAACTGCCCTTCACCCGTCTAGGCATGTCAGCCACTTTGAAACGATTCGTTATCTGATTCGCTTGCTTTGACATTCCTTACACACTCCTCCGAATACGACATGGGCATGGGCAATATTATACCCCGTTTCATGCGCAACCGTGTCAATCCAATCATGTGGGACTTCACTCATTACTTCATCTACTCGGCCGCATACCTGACAAATAATATGCTGATGATCGTCCATCCGTCCATCATAACGACTAGCAGCTTCCCCCAGCTTCAATTCACGGATTAATTCCTTATCCGTCAAATAACGTAGGGAATTATATACTGTTCCATAGGCCAGATTATATCCGCGCTCCATCAACCGATTCATAACATCAGCCGCAGTAGGATGATCGTGGGCTTCACGAACCACATCATATACCGCTTGGCGCTGCGAAGTTAAATTTAAAGTTCTCATACCGCATCTCCCTTAACCAACGCAGATTATATTAATTACAAAATTACAATCACAATAAAGATCAACTTAGAATAAGTATAAATCTTAATTTATTTCAAGTCAATGGAATCGGATAAATTGAACGGCTTTGCAACACAATGTATACATGGTACATCTCAGCCCATACACATTGGAGGAATATTTTATGAAAATACTGTGGATATTCATTCTCTTTATGATGCTTACGCTCGGAACAAGTATATCGATAAAATGGCTTTTCGGCGCTCATCATCCTTGGGAGCCTATTTCATTGGCTTTTCGCACTATGCGACCATCGGAATATGTCGTCCTGGCAGGAATGCTTATAGTGTTCTTTATAAATGTGGGCAAAAAGCCAATAGGAAACGCATTTCGCTTCCTGTTCTCACAATGGTCACGTTTCCTCAAAGTTTCTACTTCTTCCTCTGATTCTCCGCAAGAGAGTCATCAGAAAGAACAAACAAGGGAAAACGCAAGCAAATAATGGATGGACATAGATGAGGGACATTCGTCCAAATTCAAAGTGGCAATCCATGTATTCCGTTCATATTCATTATCCATATTAATAATGACCGCATTTCCAAGAATAAAATCGAACATCAAAATGAGCATTTTACCGGTACTGATGTATGTTTTGTCGGCAAGACGATGTCTCATGAGACATTTTCCTCTCCTTTTTTATTCCGGGTCTTTCTCAGCCACGACACGATTAGCAGCAAGATAGGAAAAAACACGGCAAATATCGGAAACAGCCATTTCAGCACTAACTCGCCTGTTTGAAGGTGATCTTGATAGCTCAGTGTCATCAATACACAAGAGACTAACATGATAATCCCAAATGGCAGGATCAGTTTATGGTATGACATTCTCAATACATCCTCTGCGGCTTTAACCGCGGCATAATAGAAGATGAAAATTTTAAAAAAATCAAAGATAATAACGCTCATAACGCCGATGACATCGACTCTGTCGATAAAATCAGATATTTCGACCTTGCTGATCATCGAGAGTAGCGGGTAAGTCGCCCGTTTAAACACATCCTCGCCCAGTGCAAGCACATTGGACAGTGTAACAATAGATAGGAGCAGCCCTCCGAACAATATAGCAGAGACCCCTACCCCATTGGCACGATAGCCCTTTTTTAATGTGGGAAGAATCATCGCAAACGTAACCATCTCGCCGTACGGTAGCATCACGGCTTGCGAATAAACAACTTGCCATATCGGCTGCCAGCCATGCTCGGCTATGGGCAATATATTGCCCACATCTACAATGCCTGCCAACAAAATTAATATATTCGTGGCTAGGCCCAGCAACAGTAGCAAAATCAACATGATGATGGCCGTCCGGCCTGCAACCTCGATTCCCAAATACACCACATACATTACAAGTCCAATCATTAAGGCACAAATGACTGTCAACGGCGTATGCTGAAGTGTCCGGTCGGCAATCAGGATCCCCGTGTCCCGAAGATCCCGTGCTCCGCCGTAAAGAAAAAACACGATATATATAAAAGCAAGCGCACTCCCTGCTTTCTTGCCCAAAAGGGCTCTGTAGTACTGTGTCATGAGCAAGTCGGGAAAGCGTCGGTGAAGGCTGCCATAGCATACAAAAAGCATTGCCCCCAAAACTGTGGAAATGAGGATGGCGATCCACGCATCCTTGCCCGCATTCCTTCCGGGAATAGACATCATGGATGTACCCATCTCAAACAACACCATAAGAGAGATCATCTCTTTTGCACCTATCTGTACCCTTTTTTTCATGGCCTTCCCTCCTTGTTCTGTTTTTCACTAGTCTGATTCCCCCTTGGAATATGGGTTAGTCCGCGACTGAGTGTGTTTCAGTATAGAAGTCACTTGAATACGAACGGTACTTTCCGCAAAATAACGGCTCCAATCGTGAGAGAGCCTCTTCCATTGTTGGGGATGGCTCCTCTCCAGCGCAAGGCCAAAGCCTATTACATCGCTGCGGGTACGCTGAATGTCTCTGACTGTTGAAGCGATTACTTTTTTCGTCTCCTCTGTCCATTGCTCCTGCAGTCTTTTCATCGCCTCCGGACTCTGTAAGTTAATCGAGCACTCGGCTTCCTGTACTGCCCCGGTCTGTTTTAAGTTAATCACAAAAATAGGCTCTCCTTGCTCCATCCGAGTGTGTATCTTGGTTGCAGAAAACAAGGTTTCGATGCCAATGGTTTCCCTATTCTTACCGCAGCTCAGTGTTGTTTGGGCACCTTTCACCTTGTTGTTGATCATAGACAGTCCAATGGCCTGGTCATCGTCCAACCAGTGGACAAGCCGATCCTTTTTGAACACCCCCATTCCGTTAATATGAACAATGGCTTTCGGTAAAATATTGTCCACATTGTTCTTGCTTGCAGCCTGCTCCAAATTCCCATTGACCCCTATGCCCGTCAGCACAGGACCGCCACCCTTATGAGACATGCTGCGAATGACATCGTCGATAGTCACCGCGTAATCCCCGGCATACAAACGCTCCGATGTTTCCAGCTTTCCTGAAATATCATTGGCCGGAATACGGCCGATCGCGGTCATGATTGCCAGTACATCCTTCCCAGTATTACCGCGTGCCACCAGCATTTTCACCGGCAACCGGATTTCTGTAGACCTTTCCAAAGAATCCATCATATCGCCGATTCCAGCCCGTGCCAGCTTTTCACCAATAACGACCAGTTTGGTGTGCGCCAAAGAAATGATCCTCGGAACCTTTTGTGAGGCTCTGCGGAGCGCTTGAAACAGATTTTTTCCCTTTTCCCGATACAAAACGACAGGAGTATCTCCTCTCGCTTTGGCTCCGGCGATTTCATCTGCCACGATCACCTGTAGGGAAACTTCGTAATCTGACTCCCCAACCATATCAATTCCTATCCCCGCTACTACTGCTCTCTGGTTTAACTCCACAGAATCCCAGCAACCGGATAACAAGGGAGCGAACAGTAACAGGACCAAACACAGTCTCCCTATACTCCCCTTAAAGGTTACTGCCCTTTGTTCATTCCTCTTCCCTTGATACACCCTGATTGCCCCCCTCCTGCATCGGTGTGGTTTTATCAGAAGGGGAATTCCCGCTTCCATCCTTCATTCGTTTCTGGTTCTTAGACGTTATGCTTTTAGGACGTTTCTTCATCATCCAAAATGGGAGTCGCAATACGGCATCCTTTTGACTCTCCAGCACAAAAGGACTGAAAGGCGCCATGTAGGGCACCCCGAAGGAACTTAGACTGTTCATATGAGCAATCAACGCAATCAGCCCCAATGTAATGCCGTATAGCCCCATAAACGCTGACAGTATCATGAAAATAAACCGGCACAATCTCCCGGCCACTGCCATGTTATAGGCTGGGATTGCGAAACTGGCTATTCCTGTCAGGGCTACTATAATTGTGAGCAGCGGGGTGACGACTCCGGCTTCCACGGCCGCTTGACCCAACACAAGCGCACCAATAACGGATACCGTTTGACCACCCGCACGCGGCATTCGAATACCCGCCTCACGCAAAATCTCAAAGGTAATCTCCAAAATAAACGCCTCTAGAAATGCCGGAAAAGGAACGGATTCCCGCTGAGCCAATATGCTGATCAGTAGTGGAGTCGGTATCATTTCATAATGGTATGTTGTTAAGGCAATGTAGAGAGAAGGCCCCAGAATAAGAATAATGAAGCTGATATATCTAATGAGCCGAACAACAGTCGCCATATCGTAACGCTCTTCATAATCCGAAGAACTCTGAAAAAATTGGGCAAATATTGTAGGCATCACCAGTACAAACGGAGTCCCGTCTACAATGAGAGCCACTCGACCCTCCATAATATTGCTGCTAATGGTGTCCGGTCTTTCCGTGTTAAAAATCGTCGGGAATGGTGTAAAGTGATTTTCCTGTATCATCTCCTCAACCATGCCGGACTCAAATACAGCGTCAATATTGATGCTTTCTACCCGTTTACGAACCTCATCTACGACACGTGGATTTGCAATATTTTTCATGTAGAGCATGGCCACATTTGTGAGGGACGTGCTTCCCACTTGGAACATCTCCAGTGTAAGATCGGAGCTTTTAATCCGTCGCCGGACGAGAGAAATATTCGTGAACAGGGATTCTACAAATCCCTCTTTCGGTCCTCTGACGACTGTCTGTGTTGTTGGCTCGCTGACTGCGCGTGTCTCTCCCCCACGTGTGCCGCACGCAATGGCTTTTTCGCAGCCTTCCAATAGGATGATCGTGTCCCCCACTAACAGTTGTTCCATCATGGAATTCCAATCATCGCAGTCCTTCACTTCTCCTAGTGCAAGCGCATGACTCTGTATTCTTGCGTACAGCGCTTCTGCATTCTCCGCCTCAGCAGCCACTTCAGCAGATGGGCGGCTAAGCATGGATCTCATGATGAGTTCATTCACCGTATCCGTTTTAGCCATACTATCCAGAAACACAATAGCGGCGGGAACATCCGCCCTCAGCCCTAATTTAAAGCGGCGAATCAGAAAGTCTGGGCTATCTGATGTCAATTTCTTAATTTGCTGCAAGTTGGTTTCCAAACAAGTATCGATTTTTAAATAGCGCGGAGAATTTTCATTGTTCTTGCCCGCACCCGACTTTTTATTATGTTTGCGATAGGGATAGCGAATCATGAGCAAACCTCATCTCCAGTAAGGCAGCAATAGATACCGCCCATTTTTCCTTATTCTTGTATCTTTGGAGTATGCTCAATCTATTCCCAGTTATGCACCAAACACATGAACGAAACGTTATAAGCGCATCAGCGTAATAAATTTCAATAAATTCTTCATTTTCAAGCTTAATGTCAGTTTTTTTGATAAAATGAAGAAATATGCCTCTCGGGAGGGTTAGCATCTTGTTCAGTACGTTTTTTGTAAATACCTGTATCCTTGTCACCTTTTTGTACATAACTGGCCTCATATCACAAAGATATAAAATCCGTCTGCACACCTTGAAGCGTAAGATACATTGGATCGGAGGCGGCCTTTTTGGGTGCTATGGAATTGTTATGATGTACTATTCAATTCCAGTAGGATTTAATACGATTGCCGATCTTCGTCATTTGGCCATCGTAGCTACCGCAACGTACATCGGCGCCCCAGCAACGCTCATGGCTACCCTATTTATATGTGTAGGTAGATTATTGCTGTTTGGTATCAACACTCAAGCCATCGTAGGCGCTATTTTTATGATGCTCGTTGGGCTGGGGTGCGCTTTATTGTCACATCTGTCCTGGTCACGTTTACCCAAGCTGATGATTATGAACGTTTTTGCTATGGGCATTATATTCTGTTCCCTTATGATTAATTTGAAGAATCTTGATGATGTTCTGCACGTTTATCCGCTCCAATTATTCATATCCATGATCGGCGGATGTCTTCTGTACCTCATTGCTGAATCTATCAACACATCCAATGAGCTATTACTTCGACTGGAGCATACCTCCTACACAGACCATCTCACTAATTTAAGCAACAGAAGACAGCTTGAGTTTTCATTGGAAGAGAAGCTCCCTCAAGCTCGTCAACGTCATGAGCACTTATCTGTACTGGTGTTGGATATTGATCACTTCAAGGAAGTCAACGACACCTATGGGCATGCGGCAGGAGATGCAGTGCTGCGCCAGCTTGGGCAGATTCTAATGGAAAAATGTCGTCCTAATGATGTAGTCACCCGCAGCGGGGGGGAAGAATTCACCGTGCTTTTGCCAAATTGTGCTTTTCGGCAAGCGTTGCGAATAGCTAATCAGATTCTTAGTGGAGTAAATCAGCACGAGTTTATTTTAGCGGATGGTCTTGTTCTTAAGGTCACGGTGTCCATCGGTGTGACGACATTTCCTGGTACCGGGGAAGATATGTCCGGGGCAGCCCTGTTGGAGCAGGCAGATAAAGCACTATACGAAGCTAAAAATGCAGGACGTAACCGGGTTTGCTCATATGAAACATAATTTGAGGCATGACCATTTCATAGAAATAGCCGATACAACCCTCTTTTGAGAGTCGTATCGGCTATTATCATTTTGAATCTTCATTATGATTGCATTTTCCCACCACGAGTGATGTACGATTGGCAAGCGAAGCCAGCGTATGGGACCCCCATACTTCCAGCATACATCGTTCGCTCTCGGCTAAAATTTCGGATACGGCTATCGCCAACTCCTCACAAAAAGGATTGGTTTCCGGTTCATGCATCATACCCGGGAAAATCGGATCACATATTTCAATGGCGTGGTATATATCAGCAAGTGTAATATGGTCGGCCGAACGGGTAAGCACATAGCCTCCCTCACGACCTTCGCGTGCTGCAATCAAATCTGCCTGTACAAGTCGCGTCAGCACCCTGCGCACCAAAGTGACTTCGCAGTCAATGGAACGGGCAATAGAACCGCTGGCACAGAGTTCTCCGTGCTTTTCCAAATAGACAAGCGCCTTTACCGCCACCCCAAGCCATTTGGGCGTTGCGGTGCGTAGTCGTTTTTCACTATTCAAATGAGATGACACCCCTAAGCTGTAGAAACTTCGTTGAATGCATTGTACGTGATGTCAGAAGTAAGTTCAAGCCTGAAAGCCGGAATCCTCTGTAGCATTAGCGCCCAAAGTAAAATGAGCTAGCCGCACTTCCCCGCTCAACAACAGGTATACATCACGTGTGCCAGAGACTGAATGTACCGCTTCCGAAAGCGTAACCCATGCTTGCGCCCCTCCTGTATTGCCCACGTTCACACGTGCCACAGCTTCGCTGTCCGGTGCATCCAAACGCAACTCAATTGTGGCATCGCTACTGTTGCATGACACGCGACACTGAAGCTCGACCACACTCACCGTATCCATGTCTACGCCATGAAAGGCAATCCAACCGGAACGTTGAGGTGTGCGCGGACGTACACAGGCCTCCCTTTGCTCCTTGCTTTCATCCAGTACGATGTCGGAGCAATTATCAAAGTTTTCAGCGCGGATACTTCGTCCAGCTTGGCGTGGTGGAATAACTTCGCCACGAACGTACACAGGGTGCTCCAACCGGATATCCGCTGAGGAAGCGCCTGCCAGCAGTGTATATTCACCCGATTCAACGCAATAGCAATCCCGTGTAACATCCCAAATCGCCCAATCCTTCATCCGAATCGTAAAGGAAACCGTTCGCGTCTCACCTGCCTCTAAGCGAATACGTTGAAAACCGCACAATGTCTTCAATGGTCGCTTTACTCGTGAGGCACCAGGCCGTACATAGAGTTGTACAACCTCTTCACCAGCAGCTACGCCCCTATTCGTCACCTCTACCCACACCTGGAGCGTATCCACAGCATCCAGTGCAGCAATAGATTTTACGCTATCCTTTGGGACATCCGTACGCAGGTCATTATATTCAAAAGGCGAATACGTCAATCCATGGCCAAACGGATACAAGGATTCACCTTCAAAATATTGATAGGTACGACCGCCGCGAATAATATCGTAATCTTTGATGTCGCCCAATTGATCCTCGCTCTGAACCCAGGTCATGTTCAAACGCCCCGCTGGCGCGTAGTCTCCAAATAACACATCCGCTATTGCTGTACCCTGCTCTTGTCCCGCATGAGACGTGTATACGATCGCTGGAATATGCTCCTGAACCCAAGGGATGGCAAATGAATAGCTGCCCGTCAGAACCACAATCGTATTCGGATTGACGCGATACACTTCCTCGATAAGCCGTTGCTGGGAAGCTGCCAGTTCCAAGCCTGGACGGTCATTCTCTTCCTTTCCATTGATGAGCGGGTGATTTCCAACAAATACAATTGCTGTATCTGCCGCTTGCGCAGCGGCTATCGCTTCCGCTAAACCATCTGACACCGTCTCTACCTGGAATGTTTGGCTCTGTCCTAAAACTGTCGAGGCGTTACTCTCTACAGCGTTAAGTGCAAATTTTTCAGCCTCCACTACCTTTAATGAGCCCTCCGTTCCGGCAATCACTGGTTTGCCATTCCATGTTGTCCACAGATGCTCTCCTTGTCCAACAGGAGTCAGCCCAAAGACCTCTTTGACATACCAGCCATACGCTTCATCAGCTGTAACACGGAGCGTTTCCTCATCACTCGTCACGTAAGTACCCAGATGCTCATCATGTAACGTCACACTGCCATAGCCCCAATCCGTCATGGTCAATACTGTGGGCTCTCCATCCTGGGACAGGCGCATCTCACCGGAAGAATCGACTGTGAGCTTCGCTCCGTCATTCACCGCCGTCAAGATCACGCGTTTCTTACCGTCACGGTACACGACGCGTTCCTTTGCGTCCTTGCCTTCCAGCTTGGCACGAATCGCCTCCAGCGGTGTAACCCGGTAGGGCAGCGTACCGGAATACCAGTCGCGGTACACCTCATTGCCATGCGTACCAATGACCGCTACTTTGCCGCACCGGGCAGGGTTCAAAGGCAAGAGTTCATGCTCATTTTTAAGCAATACGATCTGCTCCCTCGCCGCACGCAACGACAATTCACGGGCTTGCTCTGTCAGGAGAGCTTCCTCTCCGATTGAGGCATAAGGATTGTCTGCCGCCGGATCAAATTCCCCCAAACGAAAACGGACACGGAACGTATGGAACAATGCCCGATCCAGGTCTTCTTCTTGTAGCGTTCCTTGCGCCAAAGCTTCTCGAATCGCCTGCTTGGAGAGCTCTGCATCATCTGTAATGCTGTCAATTCCCGCCCGAATAGATTCGGCCACGCCAGGCGTATGGGAATCGTAATACTGATGATCGTTGACAATCCCCATGACATCACCCGCATCACTTACGACAAAGCCGTCCATCCCCCATTCGCCCCTGACAATATCGTTAACCCCATGATATAACGTAGCAGGCGTTCCATTAATCAGGTTGTAAGAAGTCATCATCGACTGGGCGCCGCCTTCTGTAAAAGGCTTCTCAAAGGCTCTTAAGTAATATTCTCGCAGATTTCGTGGGTCTATACTGGAGGAGCCGATTCCCCGGTCCACTTCATTGTTGTTACCCAGAAAATGTTTTAAAGTGGCAACCGCTTTCAAATATACCGGATGATCCCCCTGTATCCCCTTGACTAACTCCTTTGACAACTCTCCCGTCAAATACGGATCTTCGCCGTAAGCTTCCTCATTGCGTCCCCATCTCGGGTCACGCTCCATATCCACCGTAGGTGCCCACAGGGTCAGACCGTTTAATTTTGGATCACGACGATAGTAAACACGTGCCTCATCTGCGATAACAGAGCCGATGAGGCGCATTAATTCCGTATCCCAAGTACATGCCAATCCTACAGGCTGAGGAAATGAAGTCGCCTCACCTAACCACGCTATCCCGTGTGCCGCTTCCGTACCGTGCTTATAAGCTGCGACTCCCAATCGGTCAATGGCCGGCTGGTATTGCAACATGGATTCAACCTTTTCCTCCAAGGTTAGTCGCGAAACGAGATCCCGTACACGCTCATCCAGATGAATCTTCGGATCTTGAAATAAATATTCGATACCCGTTGTTTCATGACTCATATCCGTCATCTCCTTAGCTTAATTAAGATGATAAAAAGTACTTTTATGAAAGCGTTTTAATATATCATAGCTAAAAAGGGGTACCCCGGCAACAATACCGAAAACATCCTATACTGTTTGAAAGAGAGACCGCAGCATAAAGACAAAAAAAGTTGTATTTTACCTTCAATATACAAAGCTAAAAATAATATTTTTTGGTATAATCAGGATATATCACTGAAGGAGGAAGCGCTAATGAAAAATACCGGAATGACAAGGCCTCTGGATCAATTGGGGCGGATTGTACTCCCTAAGGAAATGCGCACTACAATGGATATCAATATCGGTGATTCACTTGAATTTTTCGTAGATGAAGAAGGGTTTGTACTAAGAAAATACACCGGTGTCTCCTGCAAATTTTGCGGCGCAGTGGATCATTTAACTTATTTTCGCGACAGCTTTATTTGCGCAGAGTGCATCCAGGTATTAAAGACCGATGAAAATGTGCATGCCACAAGCACCGATGCTATCCAGGCTCAAGAAGATTCTAAGCCGACCCGAACCAATACAACCTGGCAACCCAAGCAATCTAGAGTGCAGCAAGGTGAAATGGTAAAAAAGCTACGCAAGCTGATTCAGGAACACCCGAATCTGCCACAAAAAGTATATGCCGAAATGCTAGATATTTCCCAAGGCCGGGTGTCCCAGTTGAAAAAGCTACTCTAAACCTTCCCAAAACAATATCCCAAGATCATATACTATGTACTCGCAAGCCTATCATTTTCATCGCAACTACGATGGCCAGATATAGAGTAAGATACATATCCGTGGATGTGTCCCTTACTCTGTATCTGGCTTTTTTATACCGCCCACTCCTATCAATGTGACAATAGTCACATACTCTCAATGTTTACGTATATACAATATATAGATCGAAACAATTGGTTAACACAAGATATCATCAATATGTTGTTTTTGTGAAAAATATATATATTTTACTATATGGAGGGTTTTACGATGAAGGTGCTGGAGGAACATCAATTATACGACATCGGCGAGCGGGTCATTGGGGCACAAGATCTGGACATGCTGCGGGAGAATGCGAATTTGAATGGAGAATCGTTCAGCGGCAAAATGAGCAAGCTTGGGTCCGAGTATGCCAAATGGTATGCGCGCCTGCGGGTACTTCCGCCTGAACTGACGAACGCGATTGACCACGGATATGTATATGTTCACGATTTGGACCAATATGCGCTCGGAACTACAAATTGTATCTTTATCCCGTTTGGTCGTTTACTGCGAGACGGCTTCAATACAGGCAACGGCTCTGTGCGCACACCGCAAACGATTATGTCCGCTATGGCACTGGTCGCCATTATTTTCCAATCTCAGCAAAATAGCCAATTCGGAGGTGTCTCCGCCAATAAAATAGATTGGGACCTTGCCCCATACGTTGCCCGGTCCTTCCGCAAGCATCTGCGCAAGGGACTTCGGTTGTTCGAGGAAGAGATAGAATCCCATCTGTCTGACGACGAACTACATATGGCCAATCCCCATTTGCAAGAAGTCTGCCCTCGTTCATACGCATTCGCACGCGAAGAAACGGAAACGGAAACCCGGCAGGCTGCTGAATCGCTCATTCATAACCTGAACACCATGAGCAGTCGGGCGGGTGGACAGATTCCATTCACTTCACTGAATTACGGAATGTGCACGTCTGCTGAAGGACGGCTTGTTACTCAATCGCTGCTGGAGGCCACTATTCGCGGCTTGGGCAGCGGGGAAACTCCTATTTTTCCGCAGCATATTTTCCAATGCAAAGAGGGAATCAACCAGGCAGAAGGCGACATCAATTATGATTTGTTCTTACGGGCAGTAGAATGCTCTAGCAGACGGATGTATCCCAATTTTGTGAATGTGGATGCCACCTTCAACTTGCCTTTTTACCGTGCTGATGACCCGGATACCATTATAGCGACAATGGGTTGCCGTACCCGCACCATTTCTGACCGTTTCGGTAGAAACCGGCAGAGTGGCAAGGGAAATCTCTCCTTCAATACCATTAATCTGGTGCGGCTTGGCATTGAGTATGGTATTTGCACAGGCAAACGCCTGACACCTGACCGTGATCGCTTTGATGCGAGACTGGAAGAAGTTATGCGCATTGCGGTGGATGGCCTAATCCATCGCTATCAAATCCAGACCAGCCAACCGGCCAAAGCCTCGGACTTTATGATGCGCGAAGGGGTATGGGAAGGTGGAGAACAACTGGCGCCAGATGATAAGGTGGGAAGCGTACTAAAGCACGGTACGCTTTCGATCGGGTTCATCGGGCTGGCTGAGTGCATGAAGGCACTATACGGGAAACACCACGGGGAGGATGATTTCGTATACCGCGAGGCACAGCGAATCATCACTTCCATGCGCGTGTATTGCGATCGAATGAGTGAATATCACAATTTAAATATTACATTGTTCGCTACGCCTGCCGAAGGTCTGTCGGGCAAGTTCACATTGCTGGATCAACGTGATTTCGGGATTATCCCTGAGGTAAATGATCGAGAATATTACACGAATTCTTTTCATATTCCCGTGTATTATACGCTCCCGGCTGCTCGTAAAATCAGCTTGGAAGCTCCGTTCCATAACCTCTGCAACGCTGGTGCGATTTCATACATCGAGCTGGATGGTAACGCGCGGAATAACCCGGATGCGTTTCTTAAAATTGTTCAGTACGCACTGCATCAGAACATCGGCTATTTCTCTATCAACCACCCGGTGGATCGTTGTACGGAATGTGGTTATGAAGGGATTATCGGGACAAGCTGCCCCCAATGCGGCACAGATGAGGAGCATACACACTTTCAGCGCTTACGTCGGGTAACCGGATATCTGACAGGAGATTATACCGTTCGCTTTAATGCTGCAAAACAGGCAGAAGTTCGAGACCGGGTGAAACATAAGTGAATTTGTGTGGCTACATTCCGGAATCTCTGAACGAAGGATACGGCCTGCGCACTGTCGTGTTTATTAGCGGTTGCCGTCATGCCTGTCCCGGATGCTTTAATCCAGCGTCGTGGAGCTTCCGTGCAGGTGAGCCATTTACACCCCAACGACAACAGGAAGTCATTCGTGACATCATGGATAATCCGTTGTTGGACGGACTGACTCTCTGCGGGGGAGATCCGTTTTTCTCAGCAGCAGAATGCTCGCAATTTGTGCGTGACTTCCGCGAGGCCTGTCCCGACCGAACCGTGTGGGCTTATACTGGCTTTGTCTATGAAGATTTACTCACAGATCAGGAGCGACAGGAGCTAGCGCTTTTGTGCGATGTGATTGTGGATGGTCGTTTTGTAGAACAGCAAAAGGACCTGACCCTTCCCTTCCGGGGCAGTCGCAACCAGCGTCTGGTAGATGTAAAAGCCAGTATTCAGGCAGGCTATACCGTTTCATTGGCTTAACGCGAAGTTTACCCGGCAAGATGCTATATATCTAAGACAAGTCCCCATCATGGGTAAGGCTTGTCTTTTTTTCATATAGCTAACTGTTTCCATTGGAGTTTCTATTGCGCATCCTGTAAGTTTCACTTATGATGGTGAACAAGTATACGAGTGCATAATTATTCGTCATACCTTAACCGCATAGCTTGGAGATAGGTGTCTGTTCTATTCAGATCAGGCTTAAAAGGGAAGCCGGTGCAAATCCGGCACGGTCCCGCCACTGTAAACGGGGAACTTTCAGCTGTTCATATATCCACTGGTCCACAGACCGGGAAGGAATGCTGAGAGTCATGATCCGTAAGTCAGGAGACCTGCCTATTTTAACAACATCGCAAGTACCTACGGAAGATAGGGAGGTGTTAAGAGCAGTCGCCGTATTTTTGATTTTTTAATCACGGAGGCATTCTTTCCCCTACTTATTTTTAACTCTGGGGGAAGAATGCCTTTTTTGGTACGTAAAAATAAAACAGCTACCCACTAGGAGGAAAAGTACATGTCCATTATTGAATGGCCTGAATTGTCCGGCTTGATTAGCAGTAATCTGGGATATCCGCGTATCGGCGAAAACCGGGAATGGAAGAAAGCACTGGAACGCTTCTGGAACGGCAGCATTAACGAAAGCGAACTGCAGACGGAGATGAAAAGATTACGGTTGGAGCATCTGAGCAAGCAGCGTGACAAGGGGATTGATCGCATTCCTGTCGGAGACTTCTCCTATTACGATCACATGCTGGATACATCTGTAATGTTCGGTCTGGTACCCGAACGGTTCAACCATCGTCCCGCAGGTCCGGTTCCTCTGTCCGTGTATTTTGGGATCGCTCGTGGACAGAAGGGAGCAACCGCCAGTGAAATGACCAAATGGATGAATACCAATTATCACTACATCGTTCCTGAATTGGCAAACGCAGTCCCGGTGTTCACTGAAAATAAACCCTTACAGGCTTATCGTGAAGCAAAACGAGAACTAGGCATTGATGGGAAACCGGTCCTCATCGGCCCCTATTCATTCGTTACCTTATCCAAAGGCTATGATCGTAAGGATTTGGCCACCATCGTACGAAGCTTCCTGCCACTGTACACCCGTATCCTGTCTGAACTAGCGGCAGAAGGCGTTCAGTGGGTCCAAATCGATGAACCTGTCCTAACCACCTCATTCCCGGCAGAGGATTTGGACATTATTCAGGAAGTCTATGAAGCTTTGACTCAAGCTGCGCCCTCCTTGAATATAATGCTGCAAACCTACTTTGGCAGCCTGGACCATTATGAGCGTCTGTCCGCACTTCCGGTACAGGGATTGGGTCTTGATTTTGTGTATGATGATGGCGAAAATCTTCAGCATATATTGCAGCATGGCTTCCCTAAAGGAAAAACGCTGGGCGCTGGGGTTATTGACGGGCGCAATATATGGCGAAGCGACCTGAACGCTGTGGCTGCCCTGCTGGGTCAGTTAGCAGAACAAACCACTGCCGCACAGCTTATCGTACAGCCATCATGCAGTCTGCTGCATGTGCCAGTCAGTCTGGAGGCAGAGCACAAGCTGGACAAGGAGCTGGTGCAAGCGCTGGCCTTTGCCGATGAAAAGCTGGAGGAAATCGCCGTCCTGACGGCTGCACTTGGCAAACACGATCCTTCCGCACTCGCCAAGCTTGAGCAAAGTGCGGATGCGGTAGCCCGTTTCAACAGTTCAGCGGCACGCGTACAGACAGCTGCCGATCTGGCCGACCTGTTGGCAAAAGAGCCTCTGTCACGCAGCGTTCCTTTCGCCGAGCGTCGTGAGATTCAGCAAAATAAGCTGAAGTTGCCTCCACTGCCTACGACGACCATTGGTAGCTTCCCGCAAACCGCCGAGATCCGCAAGGCCCGCCTGCACTATCGCAAAGGAGAATGGTCAGCCGAGCAATACCGGGCGTTCATCCAACAGCAAATTAAGGAATGGATTGATATTCAAGAGGACATTGGCATTGACGTGCTTGTTCATGGGGAATTTGAGCGGACCGATATGGTTGAATTTTTTGGCGAAAAGCTGAACGGCTTTGCTTTTACGCAAAACGGATGGGTGCAGTCCTACGGCTCCCGCTGTGTCAAACCGCCGATTATATACGGAGACGTTTCCTTTGATCAGCCCATGACCGTGGAAGAAACGGCATTCGCCCAATCGTTAACTTCCAAGCCTGTTAAGGGAATGCTTACAGGCCCTGTGACCATTTTGAACTGGTCTTTTGAACGTAACGATATTCCTCGTAGTCAAGTTGCTTTACAGTTGGCTCTGGCATTACGGGCAGAGGTAGAGGCACTGGAACAAGCGGGCATCGGCATGATTCAGGTCGATGAGCCTGCAATTCGTGAAGGGCTTCCACTGAAAAAAGAACAACAGCAAGCCTATCTGGACTGGGCGGTTCAAGCCTTCCTTGTGACCACGGCCACCGTTGAGCCTGCGACCCAAATCCATACGCACATGTGCTATTCCGAATTTCAGCATATGATTCAGTCCATCTCCGATATGGATGCCGACGTTATATCTATTGAAACTTCGCGAAGTCACGGAGAACTGATTGTCAGCTTTGAAGATCAGGTATACGACAAGGGCATCGGTCTGGGCGTGTACGATATCCACAGTCCGCGCATCCCCGATGTATCTGAAATGCTAAGCATGATCCAGCGTGCTCTGCGCGTACTGCCATCAGATTTGTTCTGGGTTAATCCGGACTGTGGTCTGAAAACCCGCACCAAGGAGGAATCTATCGCCGCCTTGCGACTAATGGTACAAGCGGCTCAAGCAGCCCGGGCTGCATTGGCTGTATCCAACTAATCTTTTTATCGTATCGAATCGCACCATCATTTTCACCATATCCTATTCCCCTTTCCGGCCCTTTTTGGTAAAAGCCGGGAAGGGGGATTTATTCTAGGTCATATAATGTATAAACGCCTTGAATATGCTCCATTTTCATCTGCTTCATATGTACGCCTAAGCCATGTTCTTGATCCCAGGAGCAACTAAAATTCAAATACAGTTCATCCTTTGCCGATGAGTCGGAAATCAGTATAGACACAAGCTGTATTCGATCCAGCAATTGTTCCGGCCGCTCCACATAAGGCGCATATTCATCTGGGTCCTCTCCCCATATACTGTAAGCATTCCGGTACTTTTCCACTATGCCAGCATAATGATGGTGTATGGACTCCAACACTTGAGGATGAATAGCTGACGAATATTCCATATACTGCTCCCATGTGTTTTTTTGCAACTGTGTAGGTTCTTCTATAGTCTGTGCCTGTTCTTCGGAGTCAGCCCCCACGATAAATTCGACTTCTACTTCCGAGGGCTGCCCGCAAAAATTAAGATGTACTACACCACGCAGAACAATCTCCTCAGATACATCCCAAGACTCATCATCCTGTTCCAGTTCCATATACCAATTTTTCCAATCCACCCTTTACCCACCTCTTCATAAAAAGTAATATTTAACCCTATTGAATACTTTACAATCTATCATTTTAATGAATGAAATTAAAGTAGCATCCTATTTGTGCTTCCAGCCATATTTCGAGTAATTTCCAAATAAAAATACTTTTTTCTACAACATTCGCTATTCAATAAAGCCTTCAAGAAAGAAAATCTGCCCATTTTGGCACAAATATTTTATTATTAAAAATTTAGTACCTTGCATTAATCAGTACATGATGTTAAATTATACCTGACTACTGTTCTATAATTAGTACCCGTGACAAATTATGCACAAACACACGTTTCTTCCCCTTATTCCGAACGACACCTATGAATTATTGATAACATCCAGGAAGGGAGCACCGCTCGTGAATGTGAACATCCAATTCAAAAAAGGGGTACTGGAACTGTGCGTTCTAGTTCTAATTGGACGCAGAGACCGTTATGGCTACGAGTTGGCTCAAGCCGTCTCCCGTCATATTGAAGTAGCTGAGGGAGCCCTATATCCATTGCTCCGCCGTCTGGTATCAGAAGGATACTGCACAACGTATTTACAGGAATCGACCGAGGGGCCTCCCCGCAAATATTATCGGCTGACTGATACTGGAAGCCATTATACAAGAATACTTACGCGGGAATGGAATGATTTTGTCCATCATGTCGCAAGCCTACTGGAGGAAGGGAATTCCGATGAATAGAAAACAGTTTCTTACAGAGGTAGAGCAGCGTCTTTCTCCTCTCCCTGCAGAGGTACGCAATGAGCTGCTTAGTGATTTGAGCCAGCATTTTGACTACGGGTTGGTCAATGGCAAAAGCGAAAGTGAGATTGCCAATGAGCTGGGTAACCCGGAGGATATTGCCCGAGAAGCGTTGGATGATCCCAATGCAGCCTGGAACGATTCTCCTCCGCTTCGTCAGGGAAGCTTCGCACGCAATCTTTTTACTTTCTTAGGGCTGCTGTTTCTCAATTTGCTAATCTCCATCCCTATTATGGCTACCCTATGGGCAGTATGGGCTTCATTGACCGTGGTATCGGTCAGCTTCATTGCAGCCCCCCTTCTCGCCGTTACTGATTATGCACTAAACAGCACCTTTTACCCGGCCAAATTCTTTTTCTCTATCACGATGACGGGTATAGGTCTATTGCTGCTGCCTGGAGTACGTTATCTCTTACTCCTTATGGTCAAAGGCACAGTACGATACTGGAAATGGAATCAGACTACCCTGAGGGGAGCTTACTAACAACATGAATAAAAAGTGGTTTATTGCAGCAGGTCTGTGCATTGTGATCGGTGTAGCCGGAATGGTGGCTTACGGTGCCCCATGGAGTCAACAAGTCATGAAGGAAACAACTGCGATTAACAAAAAATGGACGTTCACACGTGGTCAGCTACAGAAGCTGAAAGTGGACAGTTCTGATGATGTCTCTATTTTGTTTACTCCCGGCTCTGGCGACCAAGGTACGATACGCATTAGTGGAGAAGTTCAGACAAAGGTAGCCGACCAAATTCATAATGCCCGAATTGAGAACGGTAAGCTTACGATTCAATCGGAGCCGGCCGCTTCCTTGTCATTTCTTTCGATCACCCCTGATGTGGATCAAACGATTACCGTAGAGATGCCCTCCGGCGAAACACTAACTGACCTACAGATAGATGCACATTCAGGGAATGTAAAACTTCAAGATGCCTCCGTGCAGAATACTTCCATCACCGCTACTTCAGGCACTGCCGAGATTACAAACCTCCAAAGTACCCACCTGATCGCAAATTTAACATCCGGCAATTTTACAGCCAGTCAGCTTGCAGCAGATATGGAGTTGAAGCTTACTTCTGGCGATGTTACCATCCGCGATTATAGCGGTAATGGCCTTATTTCCCTAACCTCAGGGGAGACAAATATTACGCAACGTGCCGTAGCCAACTTGGAAGTGAATGCTGATTCTGGTGACGTGAAGATTAAACAAGCTCCCGATTTTAAAGGTGTTTATAATGTCCACTCTGACTCTGGGAGTATAGATACTCCCGAATCTGTTCCCGGTAGTGTGAACGTGATAAAGGCAGAAACCACCTCAGGGGATATTAATATTTCCAAATAGGAGACCTCTAGATGAATACCTCATCAGAGGCGAAGTTTGGTTCAATGAGTTTAACCTTGTATAATGTAACCATGTGCTCACATGCACAACCACGTTATGGAGTGAAAAGGAGGAGACTGGATGGAACTTAAGAATAAAACAGCCATTATTACAGGAGCCAGCAAAGGAATCGGTAAAGCAATTGCCGAAACTTTAGCTAAGGAAGGCGTCAACCTGGGATTAATCTCACGAACATTGACTGACCTGCAAAAGCTGCAGGATTCGCTGGGGAGTACATACGGTGTGAAAGTGGTGAGTGCTGTTGCAGATATATCGGATCGCGCACAGGCCGCTGCCGCTGTAGCTTCACTGGAACACGAGTTGAGCGCTGTCGATATTTTGATCAATAATGCAGGCATTGCTACCTTTGGCACAGTCGCAGATATGGACCCCGAAGAGTGGGAACGTATTATTCGCGTAAACCTGATGGGAACCTATTATGTCACACATGCTGTTCTTCCAAGCATGCTGGCACAAAAGAGCGGGAACATTATTAATATTTCCTCGACGGCAGGAGAACGAGGTTTTGCAACAGGCTCGGCATATTGCGCATCCAAGTTTGCTTTGATGGGCTTCACGGAAGCACTGATGCAGGAAGTTCGCAAATCTAACATTCGCGTCACCGCGCTGACTCCAAGTACTGTCAATACAGAACTGGCGGCAAACGCAGGATTGCCTATTGGTGATGAGGATCGCATGCTTCAACCGCAGGATTTGGCCGATCTGACATTAGCCGCATTGAAACTGCCTCCACGGGTTCAATTAAAAGTAGCCGGTATTTGGACAACCAACCCACAGTAATTCGACATGACATCTTAGATTCATTGGCTGTACAATGCTCCGGCAGACGTAATTGTTCGTCATGCCGGAGCTTTTTTTCAGCATAGCTATACCAAAACAAACTGTAATATAAGCGCTTTTTACTTCCAGCATATATACATACAATTCCTACAACTATAAGCGCATTTCAGGAAAGGGGAAAAATGATGAAGAACACAGGAATGACACGGCCATTAGACCATTTGGGCCGCATTGTGCTGCCCAAGGAGCTGCGCAATTCTATGAATATTAATATTGGAGATGCCCTCGATTTTTTTATTACCCCAGAGGGACTGATGATTCGCAAGTATACGGGGGTTTCTTGCTATTTTTGTGGTGCCGTAGATCATTTGAGCTATTTTAGGGATCATCTGATATGTAAAAGTTGTATTGAAAATCTGAAGAGCGATAATCCTTCCAGTCATTTGAGTGAATCCCGTCCTGTCCAGCCCAAGAAAAGAAGGAGTTACAGAAATCAGAATGATCTCCTGAATAAACTAAAACAGCTCATGCAGGAGCATCCTAATGTATCTCAAAAAGAATTAGCCGAAATGCTCGAACTATCCCAGGGACGCGTGTCACAGCTTAAAAAGCTACTCCTTTAAATGATCCTGCCGATCCGTCTGTTATTATCAACAAAAAAAAGAGCCTGACGGCTCTCGGATCATCATCGTTACGCAATGTCAGAATGCTCCATAACCGGGACTCGATAGGCCAGCAAGGACTCGTCTATTACGGCAGAAATAAACGTTGCTTCTATTTCAGGCACCAATCTAAGCGCATAATTCCATGCGTTTTCTTCAATTTGCAGCGCAAGTCGTTGCCGGGTCCCTATCCCGCTCTCTTGCTCCAAAGCATCGGAGAGGTCCACTAATTCCGTATCGGCGGCGTGCCCGATCTCATGTGCAAGCACAACCGTAAAATACTCCTCAACTTGATCAACGCTGCCGAACATTTGTAAACACTGTGTTTCAATAACGTCCGTATACATGGTAATGGCGTGAGCATTCATGGCATATTTGCCCCCAATCAGCCTTCCACCAGGAAAACGTTTCTCCAGCTTAACTGTCACACCTATAGCAGCCCGTTCCAAAAGCTCAGCGACAACGCGCTCTGCCTGATATCTTTCCAACTTAGCTTCGCTCCTCAAACCAGGATATATAAAGTTATATTTACTTTAAACTTATGAAATCATGGATGTGTTCATACCATACACAGTACGATATTATACCTTTTTACAAAGGAGAATACCATGTCAGAAGATTATTATATAGGCTGGGGAACGCTTGCCCTTATTAATGCCGGTTTGGCACAATCCAAAAATCGGAGCGGGCTAAATTGGTTTCTGCTCTCCCTATTAATAGGGCCACTGGCTACCCTTTTTATCGTTGCATGGGATAAGCTGGAATCCTAATCCAGCCATTAGGTCATTCCCATCATTATCCGGAATGAAAAGGGCAACCTTGGCGCTTCTGCTGAAGCACTGCATCTGATGCTGTATTAGCCTGTCTCGACATATACGGCTTCTCTTGAACTCCGAAATTCGGCTTCACAAGCCGATTATCGTAGGAACTATGAAAAATATGCGTTGTCGCCGGGGATAGCGGAGGGATCAGCCATGTCCAATTGCCTGTCAGTGCGCGCCCAGCCTTGGCCTCCCGTTCCTCAAACAGCTTGAATTGTGCCGCTGCGGTATGGTGGTCGACAATGCTGACTCCCGCTTTTTTAAAAGAATGCAGCACAGCAATATTCAATTCCACCAGCGCCCGATCACGCCAAAGCGTTGTTTCACTCGTCGTATCCAGCCCCATCAGCTTAGCCACCTGTGGCAACATATTATAGCGGAAGGTATCCGCAAAATTACGGGCGCCGATTTCTGTTCCCATATACCAGCCGTTAAAGGGAGCCGCCGTATAGATGATACCGCCAATTTCCAGCGTCATGTCCGAAATCATAGGCACGGCATACCAACGTAATCCCAAGGAAGCGAAACCCGAAAGTTCTGGATGCTCAATGGCTACCTCCATCACCAAATGCTCAGGAATATCAAATAGCTCGGGAGGCCGCCCGCCTGCTTCCACAACCAGTGGCAAAATATCAAAAGGAGTCATCGCTCCTTGCCAGCCCATATCTTTACAAACATTGGTAAAATCCACCGAGATCGGGTCCCCGATGATCCCTTGATCGGTTTCATATCCAGCGTAACGAATGAGTTGATGGTTCCAGATGCGGATATTCGGCTGCCCCGGCTTGGAGGCGCGAAATACAGTAAGCGTTGGCTTAATTTTACCGCCATTCGTTCCTATGCGCATATGCTCCAGGAGCTCGCAGACCACCTCCGTCGCATCTGACGCGCCCCGCGCATCCCTGACCAAAAGCTTGTCCCAAAATAAGCGCCCGATGCAACGATTGCTATTGCGCCAAGCCATGAGTGCTCCGTGCTCCAGCTCTTCGTACGTATGATCATACGTTCCAGTTGTCTCTATGTCGTGACGAATATGAAGAAGCCGGGCTTCCGCTTCATCGCGGCTTCGGCCCAGCTCCTCATAACATGTATATATAAACTGCTCCGCTTCATGCAAAAGCTGTTGTTTCACTTCCATAACACACACCCCATCCCGGCAACTCTATGACTCAAGAGCCTGTGGTCTTCCACGCCTTCACGTTATTATACTCCAGTGGCAGAGTGGAACCAACGGGATGTGTATCTTGTTCACCTGATCTCCATATACGTGGAAATATATCCCAATATCTTATCCCAAATACGCACTCAGCATCCAGATATGTTTATCCATTGCTTCTCTCAAGCCGTTAAGAAGATCCTCTGTCGCTTTATCCTGTGCTGCTTCCGCTGCTTCCATCCCATTAGCCAGTTCAACAGTGATGGTTTTAAAATCAGCAACAACGGACTTCACCATATCGTCAGCTGTCTGCTCACCTGCGGACTCCTGAATAGCTGAAAGTTGCAAATGCTCCTTCAAGGTCGCAGCCGGACGACCACCAATAGCCAACAAACGTTCAGCAATCGTATCTAGATTAGCTGTTGCTTCATTGTAAAGTTCTTCAAATTTAGCATGCAGTGTGAAGAATTTAGGTCCTTTCACATACCAGTGAAAATAATGCAATTTCGTGTACAATACAGACCAGGTAGCTACCTGACGATTCAATGCCTTGTGCAATTCTTGAATGGCCTCTTGTGTAGGTGCGTTCGTATGATTTAATGTACTCATGTTAAAATCCCCTCTCGTTTTCATTCAAAATATAGTTGGTGTAAAGCTTGGATACTCGTTAACAGTAGTGTCTGATTTTCTTCAAAATCCCATGCGTGAATCCAATAAATATTTATTAATTAATTTAGACTTAATCTAAATCCTGTTTTAATTATAACACTGTGTCGATGTTTTTCAAGTCTTTATTCGGTTTTAATCATGAAGATTACGTGAATTGATTGTAAATCAAACTCTATATGCAATAGGACATCCACAATCAAGACTTATTTATCTTTTATACATAGGTTACATCAATAGGAGTAAAGAAGATGTTAATTTTGTCTGCTAAAGTATCTGTATTGTAGACAAAGTCCAAAGTCCATAACCTACTACCTCATACCTAGCCACGACAAAAAAGAGCCGGCCCGTAAGAGGGTCGGCTCTTTTATTATTCTTGCATCTCTGAAGGTTCCACGATTAAGGATACAACCTTGCCAGCATTTACATCAATCAGACCATGATCGGTAATTTTCAGGGCCGGGCTGACCGGCAAAGAATGCGTACTCAGCGACATGATTGGATTGTAATGGCGGTAACCCAGCGACAACAAGGCTGAACGCAGCTCCTTCACATGGGCTGCAACCATTTCCAGCGGTCCTTCTGTTAAAATCCCGCCTACGGTTAACGGCAAATGGGACAGCACCTTGCCATTTTCAACTACGCAAAAGCCACCTTGGCTGGATAAAACCGTATTCGCAGCCAATATCATATCTTGCTTGTTATGCCCTACGACCAGCAAGTTATGGTTATCGTGCGAATAGGTGGTTGCCACTGCCCCACGTTTAATCGTATCTCCCCCGATCAAACCGTAAGCACGGTTGCCATTCTTTCCATACCGTTCAAACGTAGCGATGAGTCCATGTTCACCATGTTCCCATACCAGTTCACCCTGCTCCACATGTGCAGGTGCAATCCGTTCGCTCGTAAAAGTTGAGCCATCCTTGACCATCATAATACGACATTGATGTGTGCCATCAGCTACATCCATCTTTACCGTAAAATCCTGCTCCGTGAGCGGATTGAGCTTCACACTTTGATAAAAATGGGCGGGGAAGCGGCTTTTTATCGGTGCTTGATGGTATTCCTCGAACTTATCGAATACCTTGAGTCCGTCCTTATAGACTTGCTCCACATCAAACTGACCAAGATCGGATAGCAGTACAAAGTCAGCTATTTTTCCCGGTGCAATTGTTCCGCGGTCATGCATTCGCATCCGTGCAGCAGGAGTAAACGTAGCTGCATAAATGGCATCCTCAGGCTTCATGCCCATTCCGATAGCTTTACTTACAATATGGTTCAGATGCCCTCGTTCTACGAAAGAGTCTGGCATCACATCATCCGTTACGAAGCAAAAATGTTGTGCCACATCTTCCTGAATAAGATAGTCCATCACTTCAGGGGTCATCGATTTTTCCTGGATTTCAATAAACATTCCGGCAGCCATTCGCGCCTTCATACCTTCAATACTTTGGTGAGTATGGTCCGAGCCTATTCCCGCATAGATCAACTGATGCAGGTCCAGATCAAGCAGCTGCGGCGTATGGCCTTCAATGATCAGCTCCGGGTAATGCTCACGAACATGGCGTAAGATGCGATTCGTCTTGCTTTCCGGATCACGAATGACATCCACATAGTTCATAATTTCACCCAGGCAGATCATTTCGCCGGTTTGCAGTAGCGCATCAATCTCGGGAATACCGATCTCGCCTCCTGAGGTTTCGAGCGGCGTTGCCGGGACAGAGCTTGGAATACCGTAGAACATATCAGCCACGCAATCTTTGCTGGCTTCCATCATTTCCTGAATGCCTTCCAATCCGAAAACATTCGCCATTTCGTGCGGTTCCGGTACAATCGTCGTTACCCCATTGCGAATCAGCCCATAGGAAAAGGTTGCCGGTGTCACCATTGTGCTTTCGATATGCAGATGGATGTCAATCAGGCCGGGAATCATATATTTCCCATGCCCCTCTACAATCTCAGCCACCTCAAAAGACTCCAGACCACGCTGACCGATATACATAAACTTACCGTCAAGTATAGCTACATTACCTTCTTCGAACGTCTTATAGTAACTGTTATACACCTTAACTTGTAAAATCATTTTGTCTGCACGCATGATGTATCTCCTTCATCGAACCCGCTGATTATTGGACCAGCACCATTTTATCTGCCGGAAAATGCAGGGTAACCCGCTGACCACTCAGGTAAGGCGTATCCATTTCCTGATTAGCCGTAAAGTTGCCTTTCGCCGTTTCTACCACATACTGATAGCTACGCCCCAGGTAAGTACTTACCTTAATAATACCGGGAAGCTCATTTTCCCCTGTCTCGTTGCCTTCTGTTCGAATGACCAAATCATCCGGGCGAATAGCGCCCTGACGAGCACCTGGCTGGGCAGTACCCTGATTACGCGCTACACCGAACGAAAGATCGCCTGTATTTAGTCGAATACGATCCCCTTCTTCAGTACGCTCGTCAAAACTCAGAAAATTATTAAACCCAATAAAACGGGCGACAAATTCGGTCGTCGGATATTTAAAAATGGTCGATGGAGCATCTAATTGTTCGATGTTCCCCTTATTCATAATCGCAACCTGGTCAGAAATCGAAAAACATTCCTCCTGATCATGCGATACATATACGGTAGTGATGCCCAGTTCCTGTTGAATACGGCGGATTTCCACACGCATATTTACACGCAGGTTAGCATCCAAGTTACTCAGAGGTTCATCAAACAACAGCAGATCGGGTTCAATCACAAGCGCTCGCGCAATCGCAACACGTTGACGCTGTCCGCCTGACAATTCACCGGGGAAACGTTTTTCAAATCCCCCTAGGCTAACCGTATCCAGCATGGTCATAACGCGGCGCTTTACATCATCTTCCTTTACCTTGCGTAACCGCAGACCAAAGGCAACATTATCAAAAACGGACAAATGCGGGAAGAGTGCATAACTTTGGAATACAAAGCCGAAGTTCCGTTTATTTACCGGAACCCGAGTATAATCCTTATCGTCAAACAAAAATGTTCCTTGTTTAGCTTCGAGAAATCCTGCAATGAGACGAAGTGTGGTCGTTTTGCCACAACCACTCGGTCCGAGTAGCGAGAGCAATTGCCCCCGTTCGAGCTGCAAATCGAAATCCTGCAAGATCAGTTGGTTGTCATAAGCGACCGATACGCGATCCAGAGTAAGCAGTGCCATAAGGTTGAAGCCTCCATTACCTTTTAGTGAAGTAAGACAATCCCATCAGTCGTTCAATCAAGAACATCAGGATACCGGTCAAAATCATCAGCATAACCGAAATCGCCGCAATCGTCGGGTCAAAATAATTTTCGACGTAAGTCAGCATTTGAATGGGCAGGGTGCTGAAGCCCGGTCCTGTCATAAAGACGGAAATGTCGACATTGTTGAATGATTCCAGAAAGGCAATCAGGATAGCCGCAATAATACCTGAGCGGATGTTGGGCAGAACCACCTTGAAAAAGGTTTCCAGCCGTCCAGCCCCCAAACTAAGCGCTGCTTCCTCAATTGCGAAATCAAAGTTAGACAAACTGGATGCAATGACTCTAATAATGAACGGCAGCATAATCACCGTATGTCCGATCAATAGTCCAGCATATACTGGTAAATGGTAAACAATGATCAGATAGCGCAACAGTGTAAAACCAAGAACAATACCTGGTATAAGCAACGGGGAAAGGAACAAAGCATTCAGCGCATCCTTCCCGCGAAACGAAAAACGACTAAGCGCATAGGCGGCAGGCATACCGATCAACAGTGCCAAGATGTTGCCTAGCAGAGAAACGACAATGGACGTTTTGAACGTGGACATAAACAAATCCACTTCAAAAATATTTTCATACCAGCGCAAAGAAAAGCCCTGCGGAGGAAATTTTAACACCGTGCCCGGCTCGAAAGAAGTGACCGATATGATCAACAGCGGACCGAGCAGAAAGATGAAGACCAGCAGGCTAAAGAAGCCTAGTCCGTAATGTTTCTCCCGCATATCCACCTACCCCTTCGGATTGAGTTTATGGGCCGCCTTATTTAAGAGACCGACCACGATAAATGTAATAACAATCATAATTGTTGCAATAACAGAAGCTAAAAACCAGTCGTTTAGCGTCATCGCGTTCTGATACAAAAATGTAGCGATAACCCGCTGTTTTCCTCCAAGTAGTGCTGGTGTCGTATATGCAGTCAGACTGCCCACGAAAACGAGAATGCTTCCAATGATCAGGCCCGGCACAGACAGCGGAAATACGATTTTACGAAATGCGCTGAATCTGGAGGCCCCGAGGCTCTGAGCAGCATGAACAAGATCACCGTCGATATTTTCGAGTACACCAATCAGTGAAATAATCATCAGTGGTAAAAACAAATGAACCAGACCAATAATCATCGCTGCCGGGGTGTATAAAATATTCAGCGGTTCATCCACGAGTCCTAAACCGATGAGCACGTTATTTAACAGCCCCTTGCGACCCAGAATGACCATCCAGCTGAATGACCGCACCACCGGACTCGTCAACAAGGGAAAGATAGCCAGCGCTAGCAAAATCCCTTTACGACGCGGGGCCTTTTGCGAAATATAATAAGCCGTCGGGAAGCCGAGTAATACGCACACAAGTGTCGTTACGACACTGACTTCCAGCGTAGTCAGCAATATTTTCAAAAAATAAGGGTCCTTGAAGAAATGGAGATAGCCTTCTAGGGTGAATGAGCTGTTCTGTACGAAGGTCGAACCGATCGTCAACACAATCGGAATGACCATGAACACCGCCAGAAAGAGCAGACCTGGCAGCAGCAGCCAATACAAGTATGTTTTCTTCATGGGTAGCTCCTTGCGGTTATCAAAATGTTATTCCTTATTCAGCACCTGGATAAACAGCTCCAGAAAAGCTTCGCTGTCCACCTGTTCGCACACATTCATATTGGGGCTATGATTGAGGCGGTTCTGTACATCGCCCACTGTTTGTCCATCACATATGCGACTCGAGGTTTCCACGTCGACATACAACAGCGAGGTATCTACTAACCTCGAATTCAACGCGACACCCACGGCAAGCGGGTCATGAAGCGCACACGCTTTTACCCCGTTGCGTTCTTCATAACGCTTGGTATAAACGGCCGTGCTTTCAGCTACATAATTACGAATTGCTGGGCGGGTCAGACGAGCAATATGATCCGCAGTCAGCAGAGCCTTCCGTGTTACATCCAGTCCCACCTGTATCAATCGACCAAATCCTGCATGAAATACGATTCGTGCGGCTTCAGGGTCAGCATACATGTTGTACTCCGCTACAGGTGTAATATTGCCGCATCCGTGAATAACACCGCCCATAAAAATGACCTCATTGACGTGATCCGTCAGCTCGGGACACTTGAGCAGCGCCAGTGCCAGATTGGTGAGTGGGCCGGTGCAAATGAGCGTCACTTCCCCCGGGTGAGCCATCACGGTATCAATGATGATATCCGGTGCAAAACCTTCGGACGCAGACATGGCTGGTACTACTCCACTCAATGCACCTCCAATGCCGTCTTCTCCATGGACACGGTGCTCGTGCAGACCTTTACGTATTAAGGGAGCCTCTGCCCCCCGATAAACCGGAATATCCGGTCTATCCAAAAGGTCGAGGATTTTGCATGTGTTCAATGTTGCTTGTTTAAGTGAAACATTACCGCATACTGTAGTAATCGCTTGGATATCCAGCTGACCACTTTTGGCCGCTAGTAAAATACCCAACGCATCATCAATGCCCGTATCTACATCTAATATGACCTTTTTCATTATTGTGCAACTTCCCGGTTCCAGCGATCTGTCCATGCCTTGATATGATCGTTAACGAACTTCATATCCAGCTTGGTCAGCTTGTTCACTACATCCGCACCGTACGTAATTCCCTCTGTATCCGCACCGGATAGTACCACCTGCGTATTCACCGGGGAATCAACCTTTGCCTTGGCAGATTTTTCTTGAACTTCCTTGCTCAGCTGCCAGTTGATAAATTCCTCAGCCAGCTCCTTCTGGTCGGAGCCTTTCACTACATTAATCGTGTTCATTACTGCGTAAGCACCTTCATTAGGAGCTACAAATTTCGCTCCTGGCACAGCCGCCTGCAAATCTTTGAAGTACATTTCCATGATCGGACCGCCCGCAATTTCTTGTTGACTAAACATGTTCACGAACTCGGACGTTTTACTATAAAACTTAACGATATTCGGACTCAGCTCTTTCAGTTTTCCGAAGGCTTGGTCTTCATTAAACTCCTTACTACCCGCTACTTTGGAGGCTGCATCTACCATCATTGGTCCGGCAGTCGCCGTAATGTTCGGCAGAGTCACGTTTCCTTTGAACTCATTGCCCCACAGGTCAGCCCAAGAGGTCACATTCTTTTTCACCAGCTCCGGATTATAGGCAATACCGAGACGCCCAACTGTATAAGCAGGACCATACTCCTCACCCAGCGGTGCTTTGGCAATGTCATAAATTTGGTTCAGGTTCGGCACCTTGCTGCGATCCAGCTTCTCAAACAATCCCTGTTGAATTCCCTGTTGAGCATAATAATCAGACAGATAAATCAGATCGACGTCTGTACTACCTTGACTGATTTTGTTCAGCCGTTCTGCGTTATTCCCAATTTCGACCACGATGTCAACGTTATGTTCCTTTTCAAAAGGCTCGTACACTTCTTTGTTAAAAAAGTCCTCGGAAAAGCCCCATGTTGAAATAACTAGTTTCTTTTTCCCATCAGCTGAACCATCTTTTCCATCTGTCTGACCGCCAGTAGCATTGCTGCCGCAACCTGCCAGTACCACAGATGCCAAGGTCACAGCCATAAATCCTTTAAACCATTTTTTCATATGAAACTCCCCCTGTTTTTTTATTCTGCACACCTTATGACACAAAAAAGAAAAGTACTCTTGTAAAACAAGAATACTTTTCTTCGTAAACAAAGAATAAGTTGATCCCGCTGCGCGTTATAACAGGTTCTCCCCTCAGATAGATCCGAAGCGAAAAGCCGAATATCCAATTTTATTAGGATTCTTTCAGTATGATGTTCGTAATTGCCCACTGCGTTGCTGCATCATAATCGCGCAGTAAAGCTTCTATATCGAGCTCCATATCCTCAATCAGCTTCTCGCGAAGTCTCTTCTTGTACAGCATGGACATTCGGAAATCCACTTCCAGCTTCAAGCCGGGGGCTTCCACTTCCAATGCCGCCGAGCGTGGAGAACGCCGGTGCTTCGCCACAAAGGTAACAATGTTGTTCTCAACGGTGGCCCGCAGCAGCGTGGTCCCGAAGCCGAACAGTTCCTTTGAAACTTCATTGTAAATCTGGCACATCCGCTTCTTGCTTTCGTTACTGTCGAGCAGCGTCAATGAACCCACCCTCATCAGCATATTACGTACAATCAATCTTTCAACACGATAGATTATACATAAATATACGATAAATAGCAAACAAAAATCCCTAATCTAATAACATATGATGCGAAAAAGCGAACAATATGTCGAACTTTGTAGCTTTTCAACATTTTTACACTTTTTCGTCTAACCCTTAAGTTTCCGAACACTGCTATATTCTCCGCAGGAAAATTAAAGTAGACTACAAAGTCGTTATCGTCATCACTCTGGGAGAATATTTTTTTCTACTACTATATATGTAGTTTTATTTAAACGCATTTAACCGTACCCCGCGGGAGTCCCCTAGCGATTGTACGGTTTTTTTATGTTATATAGCTGACTGGCCAGATGGGAACCCTTCAAGAAAAAGCCGATTGAATCCACGAGGACACGACAAGAGTAGCTGGCCACAGCAGCATAAAGTTAGCTATGATATACGCCTTCTTAAAAGCATAACGATGATAAAAATACCAACAGCTCCATGAGATAAATACTCCTATCGGGTAGCTCATTATGACATAGGCAAAAATATAACTGATGAGATAATCTCCAGCTGTTGGTGCATCGAAAGAAAATGCGACCACCATCAGCATGACCGGATAGGCAAATAACGTTAAGCCATAAACGATATTCAATATAAGTAAAATGACAAATGCGTTTTGATCTTTCATGATGTTCTCCTAACTATTGCAGTCCGCCTGTATCACCATTGTGCAGCCCGTTTGCGTCTCTCCTCACGTCGATCAGCTTCTTCCATTTTCCGAATATAACGTTTCAACTGCTCTTTATGATCGTCCAATTCCTGTATTCGTACAGTTGTGCCTTGGAGAAACGTCTCCATTTTACGTGTTAATTCAGCAGCCGATTCGCCCCTCCAGTCTTGCAGACGACCATATATATTTCTCATCTGCTGCTCCTGATGCTGAAGTCTTTGCTTTAGCTGTTCGCATTGCTGTACAGCCCTTCGCAGATCCCCCAGACTCAAAGATATTCTGCCCATCTCTTTTGCCCCCTGTTGTGTTCTTACAGCTGATCTTTTACTGATCCACCATCGTGAATTCCTGACCCTTGCGATCTATATATTCTGCTATCTCCGTAATTGATTCTTGATACCAGCGATTAATCCGATCTAGCGTTGCCGTTGCACTATGCGCAATTGGGGTCAAAGACTGACTTTCACTTGTCCCGATATGAGCCTGAAATAACTGGATGGATGCTCGGGTATCGCTAGAGAACCCATGCAGGCTGGAACGCATCTGGTTAGCCGCATGCTTTAGCTCCTCAGGTGTTAATTGAATTGTGCCCCCATTTTTGTTGCCCACAAAATATGCCCCACCATGGGTGCGACCATTTTGCTGTCCTTCTCCCATCAGATTCACTCCCAGTGTAGTAGCAGCAAACTGCCCGAAAGCACCCATTTGTCCACCGTAGCGTTCAACCAGGTCGCCCATGACTTCCTTGAGTTCTGCTCGCGCGGCCAGCATTTGCTCGTACGCCTGCACCCGTGGATTGCCTTCCACCAATTGACCGTCCATGGTGTACAGTGGATTGCTGATATTGCCATTTTCATCAAATGTAAAGTTTTCCATGCTATGAGTGTGCTCTCCACCTAATACAGAATTATAGAATTTGGTGAATGCATCTTGCTGTATCATAGGCAGCGTAACCGGGACAAAAACAATTGGGGACCATTGAGGACCAAAAATAAGATCTCTCAATTCATTATTTTTTTTAAGTGGAACTGAAACAGGAATAGTAAACTTGGCCGCATTGGCAGTCTTATAATCACTCCCAATATGATACGTTTCCCCCACATGTTGATTAGCTTTAGTAGCTCCCCCACCAACGCTATCTCCGGGATGGGCAAAAGCCACATTAGTCTTCTTGAATTCTCCTGCTTTCACCCTCTTTTGAAGATCTTCAGGCAATAAATGTACAATGTCCGGAGCGGCAAAACTCACGGATGATAAACCATTTTTCACTGCAATATATTCTGCTTCTGCACCGCCTAAAGAGTGGCCTGTCGTAGATATTTCGGCAGCGGGGTACTTCTTCTTCACTTCTTCATACAGTGTTTGGGCTTTTGTAAACTGATTATCTTGATACTGGGCTTCATAATGTTGAAATGAGCTTTGTACCTGTGGGGGGAGCTTTTTTATCTCTTCTTGATTATTTACATAATAATCGTGAACTTGATTTAAAGTTTTTGCTCGTCCGCCCACGACGTCGTTGATGTCTGTTCCTATGTCCATCATTCTACTCCATAGTGGTCTTCCTCCTGGTTCTGTCCCCCTATACCCTATGATCACCTGATTGCTATTCTCATTGTGAAAAACGGTCGCATCGAATCCAGAACCATTCGTGTCATGTAATAGTTTCTCGTCTAAATCAACAACCCTCCAGTCAGGAAGAATCCTGCTTTTAGAATCTTTAGCAGTCAAATCCCGGTCATACACTTTATCTGCAATGGTCCAATATGTTTTGTCGTTAATGTAGGTCAAGTTATTCCCACCTTGTCTATTGTGTAAATATATTATAGAGTTATGAAAAAGGTAATTACCAGAAAAGGAGAATTGTAACTTGAATAGAAAAATCCCGCTGATTCTGGCGCTTATTTTAATTGTTATGTATTTAGGAGGTTGTTCCAGTTTGTCGGACAAAGATAAAAAAGAATTAGTAGACGTTGCCACCCCTATCGGCGTGGAGTTCATTAAAGAACACTATAATGCCGATTTCATATTAAAGGATTATGTTGTAGATGATCCTGCTGTCCACTCTAGAATATATCTGTATGGGTACATTAAAGGCTACGAAGACAGCAAAATTACCATCTACTATAATTATAAAACCAAAGAAGTAATCGACGTCTCTGGGCCGGATTGGTTTATCGACAGCGAAGTTCCCAAATTCAAGACCCCTTCTTCCTGAGAAGGACTATTATAAATATTAACGTCTAATTTTTCCCAGATTAAGAAGTAGTATCATTATAGTGCATCCTATTTACGAGGGATATAGCCGAGAGGAAAAATAAGTATAAAGTCATTGGAGACAGTATATCTGGTCATAGTATATAGTTTCTATAGAGTAGGTCTTTATAACTGTATGTTAGTGGAAGATTGCGCAGATAGACAATAATCTTTAATTGTGGTACTAAAGATTATGACAATGAGAAAAACGCATTTAATAGAGTTCACCTTTACGACTATGTAACATGACCAAAAGGATATAGCAATAAGGCTCCTAAGGAGCCTTATTTACTCGTTGCCTGACACATTTAACGCTCTTCACCTTTGGTGCTATGCTTAGTTACATGAATAAAAGGATATTCGCCTTTGCTTATTTTACGTTTCCATTCTTGAATCATATCTTCTTGGGTAGGCGGTTTCTCGTTTACGATTGCTCCTGTGGTTTCTTTAGCCATACTCTTTATCCTCTCACGGTGGATTTAGTTATTGCGTCTTTATCTTTTCTCCAGTCATTTTGATGTTACCATCCATTTCTACCAAACTCGTTTTACATTTTAGGCCGATGGCATCCTTCGCGGTGACCTGTATTGTGTTACCCGCATTGAACACCAGGTTCCCGTCAGCTTTTACACGGATATCCTTTTTGCTTCGCAGTTCAATTCCATGGTCATCCAGCAGTCGAATCACCACTTCATCGTCGTTCCCCGTAATTAAAATTTCATTTTTCTCAAATATAATGGCTTTGCGGTACTTGGTCATAAAGATTTTCGTCGACGGGTCCTTAATAAAGTCACCGCCTTTGGATCTCTTTCGGATCGAGTGAGTTACAATGGCGTCTTTTTCTTTAGAGGTCGGAAAGTAGATATCTACAAAGTCAAACAACTCTGGCATGCAGTACCATCCCGTATTCCCTTCCGATGTATAGAATGTAGCCGTTGGAAAAGCGAAGGTTTCCTTGACGTTAGGCTTGACCTTATCCATTTCATAAAAGAAAACCTTTACATGATCCTGCTCGATTCCAATGACCTTGGACTTCAATGATATGCCACGAATGCTCTCATTTAAAATCAAATCCTGTTTCATTCCATCCGATGTAGTCAGCACATATTCATGCCACAAGACACTATGCCGTATAAACGCAACAGACTGCAGGACATATAAGGTTTTTCCTTTGAATTTGACCTCTGCGCCAATATGCAGCAGAACATCTTTGGCCCCTGTCGTTTGTACTTTGTAATACAAAAGATTGTCGTCCTTGCTGGCCCCTGGCTTGGTTTTTCTGGTCATCGAGTAGTTATACTGTTTGAGCTCACCTTGATTGACACCATCCGGTAATCCAAAATAAAACTGAGGTTTGTCTCCAATCGGATCAGGTATTAGTCCCCAACCAAGCCGAGACGCTATACGTTTCAGAAACCACCAGTCCGTTTCGTCGAATTGCATCGTAAATTCCTGTAAAAGCTGATCTTTTAAGCGGCTCGTACAATTGGCTTTGGGATATGATTTAAGTACATGTTCAAGTAATGCCTGCACCTTCATCTTCACATTTTGAAAAGATTGTCTATGAAGCACTTCATCCAGCTGGCTTGTATAGGAGAGTGCTTCGACGACCAAATGGGCTACATTGGACACCAACTTGATTCTGAACTGCGTAACTAATCCCCTAAATAATACAATCTGCTTTTGATCATCATTCACATAAGAAACGACTAACTTAGCCCCTGCCTCCATATGATCTGTGTACTCTTCCATTTGGGCACCCGTTAACACACCTGTCAAAAAGACTTTCACATGCTCATTCATTTTCTGTACAACTTTAACTTTCGGATTTTTAAGAGATAAAACCGTTCCGTTATACTTTATGATTGGATATCCCATGTTACCGCTCCCTTTTGTCGGTTAATTTACGTTTATCCGTTGTTTGCTAACGTATTGAACGACATCTTTAATGGTTTGATTATGTCCCTGATCGTTAAGAGTCTCATCTAATTCAGGGAGCTTGATAAAGGTTTTATTTTTCTTCTGAAAATATATGTCCGCTATAGGGAATTCATCAATTCTACCAGGTCCATGAATCCCGTTATCGACATCAGCAATGAGGATAACATCCTTCAATCCATCCTTATTCACATCCTTGAAGGCCACTGCTTCTACTCCTCCGTAACGTGCAACCCACTCACGGTTCCCGTAGAAATCAGGGAATGGATATAGAATATGTCCTTGGTCATCCAATAGGAAGAAAAAGAATTTACGAAGACCTTCCGGATAACCATATGTGGATACAAACCGTACTTTCCCAAAGCCTTCAAGAGTAGTTTGAAAAGACTGTGACTCTTCGACTTCATATTGGTCAGTATCCAATTTCCTACCACCAACATCGGAAACAGACTGATCCACAACTGAACTTAACTCACTCCATAGTTCCTCATTCTGCCTGATATTCTCTGGAATTTGTGCAAAACGAATTTCATACTCCGCATGGTCCCCTACCACATGTGCCATAGGTACACTCATCCCCACCGAATCATTTGTGAGATAACTAAACGATTCCATTTCTACTTCCGCAAGCGAACCTTTGGTTACATCCGCGTTTGCTAACAGTTTAATCAAATCATCTTTTGTGAAATCACCGATTAACCCTTGTTGCTCTGGCTGAACAGCTGTAATCTTCCCGCTTTTTATAAGCTCAATAAAAGGTTTCTCGACCTTTACCAGATCCCTCAATCTTATTCTTGAAGCCTGCTTCATATCCAGATTCGTCGTATAAAACATATGACTAGGATAGGCTGCGTCCTTCACATAATGAATACCCGTATATTGAACACTCAAGAATCGTTCACTTTGTTGTTTGATCTCATAATCAATTTCAACATGGACTCCAGAATTGGAATCCGCATAGTCGTGTAATCCTTCTAAAGCTTCGGTCTTAAGAATTTGGTTTAAAGATTTTTGCTTTGCAATATCCTTGAGTTTTGTAATTTGAGGGTATTTAATCACGATCCCATTTTCTGAATATTTCTCTTGAATGAGTTCATAGCTTTGCTGTTCAATATGAGTATTTGAGTTGATGCTATCTTCAGAATTAATACGGACTTCTCCACTTTTATAGAACTCAATGATAATGTTCTGTTCAGAATCATCACTGTTTATGAAGAAGCCATCGCCGTGGTCTAAAACTCCGATACTCATGCTATCATGTTGTCGACTCTCTAAAATAATAGGCTCATTCATATCCTTGTTCAGTTCCCACGCATCCGGAAGCTTCATCTTACCTACATTTATGCTTTTCTCCGTCCACTTTTGTCCAGACAACTCCCACAAATCAACAAATACAGGGTCTGGGTGATATATGGAGACATGCCCCCCTAACCACAACTGTATTCCTTGGTCTGAATCTCGAACCACAAAGTCTGTAGTCAATTCTGGCCCGCCATCCTCAATTATCTGGGCGTGTACAAGTTGCCTCGAACTCCACCACTGAATAAATGTGTATTTATCTCCGATCGTACCTGTCACCGTTTTAGGTGCTCTATAATTCATAACCCTAACGTTTAGCTGCCCACTTTTTAACTGAAACGATTTTGTTAAGATAGTGAGATTGTTATCGAACTTTTCTACTAATTCTCCATCCTTCATCTCTACACTTTTTGGCTCGTTTAACAACAAATTAAATTCCTGTGTGAACTCCTTAAGCTTGTTTTGTCTGATATCAGAATCCATATTTTCATCGTTGATTATTCGAAGTTTTTGAACTAACGCCTCCAACTTTTTCGAATAGGAAATCGTTTTGGCTTCATTTTGGTGAGAAAGCGTATGATTTGTTGCTACTTTTGAAGAATCATTTCCCTTCGCACATCCATTCAGTACTACACAGGAAATTAGTAGTAACAAGACGCAACAAATTCGCCCATGCTTCAAGTAACTCATGCTAGATATCACGCTTTCTACAATTTATCGTTTAATTCTATGCTCATAATCTTCCACTTGCCTGACTGTTTTTCTAATGTAAATACAAGTCCTTGGTTTGATTCCTCTTCTTCTGAGTTACTCTTTACCAAAAATGCCCGCTGATCAGCCTTATTAGCAATCTCTTTTATATTCAGATCTAATCCCGTATAGTCCATAGCGGAAAAATCTATGATATCTTCAAAAAAATTATTTTTCGGGTTTTCTGACAAAGCTGTGAATTCCGCCATTTCAGGCAAGTGTATCAAGAAGCGATTCATAAGATAATGATCTTCCAAATAATTTTGAATAATATCTTTGGGAACCGTGGGGTATGCAAATTTTTCGTTTTCATTCTCATATAGTACTTTTGTTTTTTCTGGTCCGGTCCTGTTGAATTCTTGATAAGTCATTATCGTATGTTGCTGAGTATCCTGAAAGCGGTAGTAACTCACATCCTCAAAAACACCATCTTTATTAATGTCCTCTAGCTTCCTGCTCCCTTGCCCTGTTGCTTCTGGATAACTGTAATTCAGGTTATTAATTTGGTTATGGTACAAAGCAAATATAGAGAAGCCTTCTGCCTCATTCACTTCGCTAGTGGAATATACCACGATAAATTTTTGTTCTGTTTGATCCAACTTCATGATCTTCACATCTTTATTAAGATGCACAACCATAACTGGGTCCTTTAATTTATCAATGATGTGATAACCAGCATCCTCCCGGACTACAAATATGGCGTCAATTTTCTCTTTTTCTAATCCAAAAGCAAGCACGTAATCCGGCTTTCCATCATGGTCCAAATCTTCTTTTAATATTTTCTGAAGCTGCTCATTTGGGGGTTGGATTTTCTTTATAAACTGATCTAATGTGTTAGAATCTATGGCGTAATTTTCATTTCTTTTATTAATCGGATTCACAATATTGCTATTCCGATCTTGTTTTTGAGCAGCAGACCCTGGTTCAGTCACAGCTTTTTTCTCTATCATTTGAGTGCTAGGTTTGATGGGATCAACTGCTTGCTGCTTCTCATTCGTAGGTTGTTCAGAACATCCATTCAATAGCAGACTAAATAACAATATTAAAAATAGTATTTTATTTTGTTTTATAAAGTTGATTTCAAAAAACTCCCTTTTCACGTTGTTCATTGAACGTTTATACGTTGTTTGCTTACGTATTGAATGACATTTTGAAGTGTTCGGTTATGTCCAGTTTGATTGATACTCTTATCCAACTCAGGCAGGGTAGTGTACGTTTTGTCCTTTTTCTGAAAGTAAATCCCCGCGATAGGTAGAGTTTCTATTCCGTGTGCATTAACCCCGGTGATATAATCCGCAATTATGACAATATCCGTACGACCATCCTGATTTAAATCCTTAAAGCTTACTGCCTTGATCCTGTCAATCATCCTACCGTTGTTACCAAAAAATTCGGGGAATTCGTATAGTATCTTCTTTTCCACATATTTGTCACTGTTAACTTCCAAAAAAAACTTTGCGTGTATCAGATCATTTGTTTCCTCATCTTTTAATGTAGATACAAACCTTACTTTTCCCCAGCCATTGAGAGAAGTGATAAAAGATTGTCCTTCTTGAATAGTATATGGTTCCAGATTAGGGTCGGGCTGAGCATCTTCTTCTACATAATCTGCGCTACGTTGCTGTTTTATGGATTTCTCCATGTTGTAATCAATGGTAATATTATATACATTTTCCTTTTTAGTGTCCCACAGAATCCTCAAATGCAAGCCGTTTTTGGAGTAGAGCAGACTCCCATTTGTTACAATACTCGGTTTGCCGTAGAGCTGTAGTACTTTGCCAAGGGTATCACCGATCTTCAATCCTCTTTTTGTTTTAAACTTGGGACTTTCCAAGCTCACAGCTACTAGATAACTTTCACCATCCACCAATTCCTCACCTTCAAGCTCAATCTTAGATAACACTACAAATCTTATTTCTGGGTCCACGTAGTTAGGATAAGACAAGTTCCACCTTCTGTAAGCCCCGTTTCCACTAATAAATCCTCGATTGGAACTATCATATCCCTCACCATAACCCAACTTATGAATAAGTTCTTTAATGTCTGTTATTTTATCAATCTTGTGTGATCGATATGAAATTTCAAAGTCCTCTTCCTGAAGGAGCTTTGGATCGGTAGATACAACATTTTTGGCTTTATCTGTTCTTTTCTCTGGATAGTAGCCAGTGCTTTCTTGCTTAGCTTTAGCAGTAGCTGTTTTCTCATTGTTATAAGTATTGATGTCTGAAAGACTACATGCGGTTACTCCTAAAGCCAAAAAAATCAATATAATAAAATATCCGTAACTTGGCTTGTACAATTCTTTTCCTCTTTTCGAATTTCAGCTTATCGTTCGCCCGTTACCGTCCACTTTCTATTTTCATGACCATTACTATCTTGGGCATTTCGGAGTGCCTTGAAGGTAATAGCAGGAAGTTTTATACCTTCTGCGCTAGCAATATTTTGAGCTGTGCTTTTACTAATACTTGATAAATATAAGTCATAATTATCGGACTCTTTATTACTTAGTTTGTCATAAATGGATTTTACATCTTCACCCCATGTACCATGACCTGCATACGGCCCATAATCTACTCTTTTCGAATTCATTCTTACAATCGGAGTTATCCAATTGCAGTATTGATATATATCACCTTTACCTTTAATCCCCTCCAAATTGTTGTTTTTAGCTACAACTTGTCTAAATTCCTTACCATAGTAAATGTATCCCAACATTTTACCAAATATTAAATTATGTGCCTTCACCAAATCCTTTGCATAATTAGTCTCGACACCATGCTGACCATCGGCTGCTCGATTTGTACTGCTCGTATTAAAGCTCCCCGTTCCTTCCTGAATAATAATAGCTAACAAAAGACGTGGATCAATCTGAATATTATATGTTTCTTGTATGCTTTTTGTAGCTTCCCACAAACTGTGCAGCTTTTCCTGATTCCATTTTTGTTTAATAAATTTTTTCGAACGCTTTTTGAAATATTTCTCAGCTTCAGAATTACCGTTATACTGGAATTCAGCAGGTATCCATTTTCCAGCCGGAGTCTTTACGTTCGTTTTTGCAGGTTCATCTTTCGATTCATTGGTAACGGGTATTTCTGGTGATATCTTATCAGTAGTATCAATCAGACCCAGCTTCTCGCGAATGGCTCGTCCTGCCTTCTCAGCAGCTAACTTTTCTTTGATATTCCCGCTTGCCTCAGCAGCCATCCAACGAATTGTTTCTTTTTGCATTTGCTCTTGAGCCCATTTGGGGAACGTAGCCATTTCGCGTAGTTTGCTTCGCAGTCCCTCTGCCAGCTTTTGCGCTTTACGCATACCGACCTCGTCACCATTGGCTTGAGCGATGTACCAATCCTCTTTGTATTTACGCAGCCAAGACTGGGCCCAGTCGGGGTAATTCAGTTTCTGTTTCTTCTGCTCTGCTACCAAGTCAAAAGCCTTTGCTTTCCTGTGCGCATTAGCGGTTGCTAAAGCTTTCAACATAGGTGTTGTACCAAACGTTGGCTCTTTCCACTTCATATGTCTTCTCCTTTGTTAGAGATGCTTAGAAGAATCGTATCTCCGACATACATGTATCTTGGTACTTGCTTCCTTTCTCTACTGCCTCAACCGTTATTTTCACAAATGAAGTGTGAACGGCGCCATCAGGAAATTCATTATTTAAAAAATCATTATCTACCATCATGGTCTGTCCATTCGAGAATTCCAGTTTCATTCGTTTAACTCTATTATTTGCTTGGAAAGTATCAGATGACTTTGCCAAGCCATTGATGAGCTCAAACCCCTTCAGTTCTTGCATAGAACCAAAATCAATCTTGACCCACTCCCCAATCCCGTCTCCCTTGACTCCTTCACACCAAGCTGTACTCGCATCTCCATCCATAATGTTTCTAGCAGCATAGGAATTCCCAGCTTGATCTGGAAGTGCAGAAGAAGCAACGATTTTTTGTGCCGGGATGCTTTTTCTATATTTCATCAAGTCTGTTGTAGTCTGTATCCATTGCACAGGAGCCACAGAATACCCTATCCTCTGCATTACATCAAAGTATTTAACACTTTGGCCAGTGTTGATATGGTGTTGTTCTATCTCTTTTTGAGAGTTCAAATAGACCATTCGTTTGCCATCCATAGTTAAAGCAAGGCTTCCAGTCACATCTGCCAGTACTCTTTTATTTCCATTCTTCAAATCCAATAGATATGTTTTATTATTACTGGAAGAAGAATACAGCAGTAGATCATTATAAAGCCATTGTTCAATCCAAATCCTCTCTGTACCCATGCTGACTTGTTTAGTTTTTTTATTATTCATCAAATCATAAAAGACTAGGTCACTATTACTCTGAAGACATAGCTTCATACTATCAGAAGAAAATTTTGGATTTTTAAGATTAGCAAAGCCTGTTACACGATTGTACAAATCAGCGAGTTTTTTAGCAGACTTCTCCTTTATAATATATTGATATAAAACCCCATTTTCTGCGTAAACACATCTTTTTAGGTCAGGAGAAATCAAAAAATAATCAGTAGTTATTGGTATATTAAATTCGAATGTCTTCTGGAGTGTCGATAAATTAAAAATTTTAATCATTAAATAATTCGAATCGTGTGATTCTCTGCATAAGATAATATGGCTACCATTATGCGAAATACTATTTATATACAGCTCATCTTTTGGATAATCTCCTTTTTCACTCACATACAGCTTATCGATAATACTATCTGTGTTAATGATATCATCACCACTTAAATCGTCCATGTTTTCCAAATATTCTATAGGTTCGTTATCATTTTCACCCCGTAATAGTATCCAGTTTGTTGGCATTACATTTTTATTATCATTTGTTGTCTGAACTACTTCACTCTTATATGCCGTACTTTGTATTTGACTACTTTCTTCAGATTGATAACACGCGGATAAAATCAACAATGCAACAATGCATATTAATATTCCTTTCAATAGTCAAACTCCTCGTTATCTTTTTTTCGTTATACTTTTTTTCGTCCTATCTTTTCTGTCAATGATAGCAAGTCCGTAAATTTCTTCGTTGATGTATTTGTCTTCTAATGAGTGTTTTACCACTCCTACTGCAATAAGAAATTGAGTGAACTCATATTTATGAATCGTTATACAACCAGTTGAAGACTCGTGCTTAGGCTGAGAACTGTCCTTATTGAAACCCTTATGGATGTTGATACCAGTAGCTGTATGCTTTTTATTTTGCATAATTGACGGAACGCCCCCTCCGTTCCTAATGCGTAATGCTGGATATGTTCCACGGTGACGTCCACTTTTAAATTCATATACCCCCTCGTTTACCGTGGCAGCCTCATTTTCATAATCTGGAAGTGTACTCGCATTATTGCTTGTATATTTAATTTCGCCATCTATCACCACAATAGCCGTTGCCCCATATCGTCCTTCCTGATGATCGTCTTGTGCATAACTATACGAACCGTCTCCTTCAAAGAAAAACACAAGGGGTGCCTTACGGTTCGATGACAGTTTCTTTTGAACAATACTGTTATTCGTGTAATCGTTTATTCTATACAGAGCTCGAGCCTGATTACCTTTTATGCCCTTACTACTTATATAGCTTTCAATCTTTTTCACCGCTACCAATCCATCTTTATAATCCTTAGGATCTAATGGCTTTGGCTCCTCCTTCGTCGGTTTTTCAGGAGTAGTCGGCGGCTTCTTGCCCGGTTCCGTTTTCGTTGTTGTCGTCGTTGGAACAGTCGGCGTTGCGGCCTTGCTAGCCTTAGGCCATGGAAGAATGCCATTGGCTACTTGATGCAGGTACACTGCGAGCACATCACGACCATAGCCCTTATTGTCCAGGCCGTATTTTTTCGCAAAATCATGCAAAGCGGCGTTAAGCTCCTTATCCCAATCGCCTGTAGTTGGTAGCTTGTACGAGAAGCTGTCTGGATACTTCTTGGCAAGCTTGTTCAAATTATCTCTGGCAAGCAGGCTGTTCACGCCATACTTACTCCGCAAGGCGGCAGCTTCCTTGGCTAGAGCCTTTTGATCAGCAACGGTCAGCTTATGGGCCGCATCTGCGTATTGTCCGGACAGCTCCTCCAACCGATTCGCATCGAGATAGGAGTTGGCAGAATGCCCACGAATCAGCTCGTTGATCAGCACGTTGTCACGCAGTTGGTTCGCGAGAAGATGCATCTGCTTTTGCTTGGCTTTGTCGTTGGCTCCATGCGCTTCCCACCACTGGGACGTGTATTCATGCATTTGCGCTCTGGCCCAGGCAGGCATACGATCTATTTCTGCCACCTGCTGACGCAATTGCTTGGCCTTGGCCGCTGCTTCCTTGGCCCCCTTTTTGTCCCCGGCTGCCACGGCCTTGTAGTAGTCCGTTTTATATTGAAGCAGCAAGTCCTGTACCCATTGCGGATATCCCTTCCCTTTCAATTCTTGAACTAGGGATTTATAGGCTTTCAGCTCTGCATCAGGCACCTGATTTTTCATGAGCTTACTAGCCTTGATATGAAGCGTTCCATCGGTTCGGATATAGCTGGTTTTGCACGTCAGAGTTATTTCGCGAGTAGCGGTCATCTGTACCTTTTTGCCGTGCAGCACCAAGTCTGTATCAGCGTGAAAGGTAAGATCGTGATGACTATACACGTGAATACCGGAAGCAGGATTTAAGCGTACAAGTATCTTTTCTTTTTGGGTGGAAAGTGCCACTTCTTTGTCGTCGAATCTCGCCACTTTTTGAGTTTTGGTATGAAACAGCTTTCTTGACGGCTTGCTGATTTCATCTTCTTTGTAGTCTCTCTTACGCAGGGATTGAACTACACGAGCTTCCTTTTCTTTGTTAGATGGAAAATACAAATGAACATGGTCCCCTAGCTCGGGCATGCAATGCCAACCGATTCCATCACTGGTATACATGGTGGGGTAAGAAAACCAGCACCCCTCAACTTTGGACTGCACATAGTCCACGGACAAGTGCAGTTTAACGGATTCGTTTTCACCATCTAACTCTATGACTTTCCCTTCAATAGAGGTACCTTTGATTAACGGGTTATGTATAACCTCCCTCGGAATACCTGCTTCCGGAACGAGAACGTAGCCATATGTCATGATGCCTTGCTTCATCTCTGCATGAATCTGATTAATAACCCAATGCTTTCGTTGAAACACGACGACATCTCCAAGTTCAAAACGCTTCGTATCCTCCACTTCAGCATATGTATATTCTGGACCTGACTTTGTTTTTTGGAGGGAAAAGTTAATGCTACGCAGTTCACCTTTCACCTGTTCTTTTGAGGTACCTAACCATAATCTCGGGAATACGGATGTAATCTCGGCAATGAGTCCAGTTTGCTGATGAGAGGCCATTCTTTTTAGAAACTCCCAATCACTCTCCCCATACTGGATAGTAAAGCCGCCCAGCTTTTGATCGCTGTCCGTCAGGTCAATAAAATCCCCGTGTGGATAGGCATCTATAAGTTCGCGGAACAGTTGATAATACGTCAAGTTGCTATTTTGAAACGAACGATTTTTCCGTTGTTGATCCATCAGATATGTAAAAGAGGCAGCCTCTATGTACATGTGATATACGCCATTTTTGAATGCAATTCTAATATTGGTGACAATTCCTTTAAAGATGCTAACTGTCCCTCGCTCTTTATCCGTCTCATATACCTCTAGCACATCTTCATCGTAAGCTAATCCATCATACTTTGCATGATCCTCATCCGGTATGAGAGCAGTGATGTACACCTTGCCGTGCTCATTTATCTTCTGTGTCAATTCAAAATCAAGCAGCCTGATAATTTCATACGGTGCATTCACTCTAATATTTCCATAAGTCAGCATAGTTCCTGCCAGTCCCATCTTACTCCCCCCGTTTGCTTTTCATATGATGCAAATCCTACAATCTGTTAACTATTCCTGCCCGTCTGTGGTGAACGAGATTTTTCCACACCACATGCATAAGTTCGTGGAGCAGCTCATAAGAGCCGGAGATTGATCTACGTATACATCCTTTTTCCCATTCAACCAAGGCATAGAAACGCTCGGTTTGCAGGGCAGCGGAATGATTTTTCCGGAATTTCCTTTGTTAGCAGAAGAGACTGTAGGATTATGCATACTACGGCACATTCCGAAAGAAGGGATATGCGTCTGCGGGTGAAAATCCTGAATATTCCCTTGCAGTTTGTCGCCAATACTAATCCCCCTGTTAGCTGAAACACTAAATCTTCCCGTATGACTTCCATAGCTGCAATGTATCTGTGCCCCATCCACTACATAGCTCTCACTCATTCTTAGACTCTCCTTTGTATAGATGGCCCCTCTGTATCGACCTTTTGTAATTTCAAGCCTGCCAGATTGAACTTCAAAATACATTCAGCCACATCGAGGTCTACAATGATATGATGATTGGCATCCTGAACCCTGAATATTTTATGATTCTCCACTGCATATTCATCTAAAATGATTTTCTTCAGTGTACCGTCCCTATGATATTCACTACATGGTGATAAACACATCAGGCTAGGCGGATTTACCAGCCAATACCTTGTTTGCTGCATTCGCTGCATATCGGCAAAAACAACCAACTTCCAGCTTAATCCGGCCTGATATATATCAAATATTTCCTTTAGTTGTTCAGAAACGATGGATACCGGATGCTCTATAAAATCAATATAGTCCGCATCACCTGATACATAAAATTGTAAAATGGATTCTTCATCAGCACATAATGAGCTTTCTGCCCATTCCAATAACTGCCTGCGATTCGTCTCTACTGGATACATATACTCCGTAATACGATTATCCTGTTGAATCATGTAGTACTCCATAAGCTGTTGAATACACCACCTCACTGATTCCTTTATACTCCCCTATTCTTACTTCCAAATCGTCCTCGCATTTCAACGCCTTGAATTCAGGTAAATGTACAGCTTGCTGAATAGCATCTTTCGCTAATTTCAGAATATATTGATGAAATCCCCCTGTAGCCTGGAGTACAAATCGCTCGACATCAGGCTGAAAAATCTTATTCATATAGGGTTTTCGAAGCTGATTCAATTCATCCTCCACTTCTGCTAAAAAGCGGAATACCCAGCCTGCATCATAGATTCCATAACAAGGTTGAGGATCAAAGAACCAATTTTTATCATAGGCTTCGACGACATAGTTATAGTTGCGATCCATCAGATACGTGCGCCTCATAGAATAAGTAATGTATCCGATCCTTGTCTTGGCCACTTCTCCGGAATGGGCTTGCAGACAGATCGATTGAAAGGATTGAATAAAAGAAAAAATGAGCTCATCTTTTCTTTGTTCATACAAATACGCTGCTTGATGTAATTTCTGGTTCAATACATCTTCCGCATAGGTCTTATGGAAGTGTTCTAGGGCTTCCAGTCTATTCATAATTCCACCTCTGAACCTATTATATAGAATATTTACATGATATTACTGGTCCTATCCTCCTATTTTATTACACAATTTTCATATCATGAGATTACATATGAATTTATGAAAATAGAATGAAAATAATCACATTTTTTCGTGAATATGTAATGATATAAACAAAAACTCTCCAAGAAAGGCTAGCATTAGACCTAAGAAATGAAGGTTTGCGCAAGTGAATAGGTAAATGGAAGTAGAAAGATCGGTTTATAATGAAATAATCATGTATAATTAATGATACGCTCCAAAAACACATTCAGAGGATCGGGAATGGGATACACAAACTGCTAGAGTTTTGGATAACCACCACTTTGCATCAGGATTGGAGATACATGATTACTTCACCTACAGGTTTTTATAATAGTATTCAAGAGGCTACCGCGCATGTCATTGATGTGCTAAGTGGTATTTTATATGTAAACACCATTTTTATTGCCGCTAATGACGGCATTACGAATGTGATTGTAGATTCATTTAACCGGGAAGAGGTGCTCGTTAAGGAAGGGGATGTGCTCCCTTTTGAGCTTAGCTATTGTAGTCTGGTGTTGGACCATCCTGCCGATCACCTCACGATTTCAGAAACAACTATTCACCCGCACACATGTGATTTAGATGTGACTAAAACCATTGGAAACCACTCATTTACAGGAATCCCTATTCGCATGAAAAATGGTCAGGCTTACGGAACCATTTGTATCTTGGACGCGCCATCTGTACATTTGACAGAATCCGAACTGAAGGCCCTTCAGGCTATGGCTGTGTTTCTGGGTTATGTGGTAGAACTGGAGAAAGACAAGATAGATGCTGAAATCTCTTCTATGAGCAAGCTGGATTTGATATCTTCCCTGAGTAATAAAATTCGGTTTTCGCTAACCGAAATATGGGGAGCCACCGATCTCATGCTGACGACGGAGTTAACAGAGGAACAACAGCAATATATGAGCATCATGGAGTCGAGCAGTCGCTCGCTCATGACGTTATTGAGTAATATTTTGGATTACAGCACTATGGAATCCAGGCAGATTGATGATATTGAAGACCCGTTTGATCTGAGAACGATGATGGAAAATGTATTGAGCCTGTATACAGAGGTAGCCGCGCAGCGGAATCTCGAGTTGAAGCTCGACTGGAATCTCACCAGCTCGCCTATTTTTATCGGGGATGAAGCTAAAATTCGCCGTATGCTGATTAATTTGGTAGATAATGCAGTGAAGTTTACAAGCACAGGAGCTGTCACTTTATCTGCAACCACCCAATCCGTGACCGATGCACCTGAGATTGAACTGGAATTAAAGGTGAAGGATACCGGAATCGGTATATCTCCGAATAAATTGAATTTGTTGCTTGAACATGACCGTGGGTACTCTCTCTCATATGGAAATCCAGGCTTGGGTTGGCAGATTACCAAACATCTATTAAAACGAATGAACGGTAAGATGATAGGGAGCAGTGAACCTGGTAGCGGGACGGAGATAACGCTCCAGTTCACCCTGAAAATATACCAGGAGTCTGCCTAAAACAGAGATTAGCTTGTGATGATATGGCATATCCTATAATAGAAGCCCGTGACGCATAACGTCACGGGCTTTATGTTATGGGTACGTGTCACTAGGCAGTATTATCACCCTATGCCGCACGTTTGTGCATAGCCAGACTTAGTAACGTTTGGGAGCAGCCAGCTTAGCCAAATCCGCCATATACGTAAAAAAGGCCTCTGGATCTGTATCATATACCAGGTTCACAGGACGTCCATCTGCCTGTTCCACCGTTCTGCCCTGACTTGGTCCTTCTGCGATAACGCTGCAATGCACCGTCTTTTTCTTGACAATGTCCGGGCGTCCTACGGATGCAGTGGTCAGTACATCCCACAAGTAATAGGTTGAGTTCGTTTCGCTATAAACAAGCGGAGGACATCCTGCATAGCAATTGCCCAAGAAATCCACGCCTTCATATCGGCGCTCCGCAGCCCAACGATTGCGTACTGCTGGAGTTAATGGCACTTTGCTTGTGCTTTCCAGCGCTACCAGATCAATCGTAATGCCGCTTTGCCACACCCGATATGCCGCTTCCGGGTCCCAGAACACATTCCACTCTGCTGTACCGTCATGCTCCGGCTCTTCTACATTCCCTTTTTCAAAGGTGCCACCCATCCATACCAGCTTTTCAATCTTTGCTTCAATATCCGGTGCTTCATCCAGCGCTCGCGCCAGATCGGTTAGCGGTCCAGTGAATAGCAACAGCGTCTTACCTTCAGCTCCGCGTACCTTTTCGATCAGATGCTGATGAGCTGGCAGGGATGAAAGCGGTGCTTCCATACGCCCCGATTCATTCAGTACGGGTAATGCATCCACATAGAAGGAATGTAAACGCCAAGCGGCAGGAAACGGATTTTTACCGCGTGAATTAGACTTTGCGACTTCCACAGGCCCTTTATTTTGTCCAAAACGATCAATAATTTTACGACTGGCATCCGTCGCAGGCTCCAGGTAACCATCTGCTGGAATCACCGATACTCCGGTCAAATGAACCTGCTCCATCTGAAGCAGCATAAAAAGGGATACTAGATCATCCACTCCACCATCATGATTAAAATAAACGTTTGTCTGACTCATCTGTCTCTTCCTTCCTTTATCCCCGTAAAACAGGCTTGTTCTTATCGGCAACCATCCTTCATTATGCCTGATCGCTTCACAGGAGTAAATGTGGGATAGTGCGTGAATCAGCGATTTTTTGCTTACTCCATGCTTAAGAAAGGTAGAAATGTGTGTAATAACAGGGTAGAATCATGGGTCCTAATCGGAAGCGTATGAAGGAGAGATGCATATGACAGCCCGAACAATAGAAGAGTTGGAGCAGATCCGTAAAGAATGTAAATCCATGGTGACGAAAAGGGCTGCGGCTTCAGGTGGGGCGGTATTAGTTCCAGTTCCAGGGGCTGACGTTCTTGCTGATGTTGGCATTTTGATGCAGCTACTGCCAGCTATTAATGGAAAATTCGGATTATCTGAGAAGCAGCTGGAAGGTCTGGACGCAGAAACAAAATCCATGGTGTATGGTTTTATCACCTCAATTGGCAGCAAGCTGATCGGGCGACTCATTACCCGTGAAGTCATCGTGCAGATTTTGAAAAAAATGGGCATTCGTATCGCTACCAAGCAGGTTAGCAAGTTTGTCCCCCTTCTGGGGCAAGGGCTAGCCGCGGCAATTGGCTTTACTGCTATGCGAACCATTGGTAATCGGCATGTCGATCAATGTTATGAAGTGGCCAAGCGCTTGCTGGAGCAGCGAACTGCGGCAGATATCGCGCGCAACTGGACGGTTCCACAGCAGCCGCTAGAGCCTGTGGGAGTTGATCATTTGCCAAACCGGGACCCGGAAGCAGCAATTCCACTACTGCCAGCATCCACTAAAGATTAAGTCCTTCAAATTCAAGTCAACCATCCATTTCACCCACACGGGGTACTGCAGATCGAGACAGCTCCTGTATCCCGTGCTTTTTAGCCTTCCACCTTGGCTCCATAGGAGCGAGCTACCGCTACTGCCTGCTCGATATCCAGCTTGGATCCAGTGATGTCCAGATCTTTAAAATTCACACCATCCATTTTCGCACCGCGCAGGTCTGTTCCTTGAAGATGGGCTTTGTGCAGTCTTACTCGGGTAAGATCCGCCTCCCGCAAATCTGCTTTTTCCAAATTGCATTCGGATAAGTCAGCTTCCTTGAATCGTATTTTTCGCAAATCTTGTTTTCTTAAATCTGCATGACGCAAATTCGTATAAGACCAGTCTCCGCCCGTAATTGTGATACCATCCATATTCGCCCCCGCAAAATCTGAACCTACTAGCTTGCAGTTATCAAACCGGACTACAAACAGATTGGCGCTGGTGAACAAACAATTGGTAAAAGCCGACTCCTTGTAGTGAGATGCATTCAGAATGGCTCCGGTAAAATCACAGTCCACAAAAGTACAGCCCTCCACGAGGGACTCATTCATCTCCACACCCCGAAAGCGACATCGGGTAAACTCGCAATTTCTCCACTCGCCTTCTCTGGCATCCATTGATCCAAAATCACGGGCTTCATAGACCTCATCTGTATAAAAGAACATGTTCTCTCTCCTATTCCTTATTCCTTATATTAGGAACTCAGCATTTCGGCAAGGACCGCTCAAAACCGCCTTTCATTTTTCCCAGTAAACCCTTCATCATCTTATGATCCTGCGGCGTAAACTCAGACATACACGACCGAATCAACTTCGTATAATAAGGGACTATCTTACTTAACAGTTCTCGTCCCGCCTCTTTTAATCCGACAGTCACCATCCGCCCGTCACTCTCATGAGCCACACGTTCAATCATGCCATCTCGCTCTAATCCGTCGATCAGCCCCGTCATGGTTCCACGCGTCACATCAGCTTTTTCCGCCAACTCTGATGGTGTCATGCGATGCGGCGAATGGCAATGCAACAGGCTAAGAACAATAATCCGGCCCTGAGAAGCCCCCAACTTGCTAAAATCGGTATCCATTTCTCTGAAAATACCGTTAGCCAAGCGCGCAAATGTCACAAAAGTCTCTATATTATCCACTTCGGCATCTTCATGTCCAAAGCTACGCAGCACCCCGCGTATGGAGTCATTATGAAAATTAAAGTTCATAGTCTATCCATTCCTTCCTTAATCCCGCTTGTTCCGTCAGACGGTAGCTTTTCCATTCGTCTGGCAGCAAAGAAGCATACGGTTCCTTGGCAAAACGATCATCTACCAGGACCAACAATCCTTCGTCGTGCTCTGTGCGAATAAGTCTGCCACCTGCCTGAAGAACCTTGTTCATCCCTGGATATACATACGCATAGTTGAAACCATTCCGTCCCTGTTCGGAAAAATAATCCCGCAGCACATCCCGCTCTGCTCCAATTTGCGGCAAGCCGACGCCGACGACCACTACCCCATTTAAGCGATCCCCAGGTAAATCGACACCTTCAGCAAACACACCACCCAGTACGGCAAAGCCAAGCAAGGTGTGCTCTTGCCCAGGCTGGAAAGCCTCTAGAAATCGATCCCGCTCTGGTTCGGTCATCCCCGGACTTTGTACCAACGTATTTGCGGACACGTCCCGAAGCATGAACTCCTCATATACCTCACGCAGATATGGATAGGACGGGAAAAATACAAGGATATTTCCTTTCCGTTCTACAACCAATGCAGCCAGCATATCCGCAATCGCCCCTTTGGAACGCTCACGATCCCGATAACGGATGGAGAGCGGCAACAGACGTACATCCCACTGCTCCTGATGGAAGGGGGAAGGAACCTGTAACGTATAATCTTCCTCGTTTGCTCCGAGCATGTCCCGGTAATAAGCAAGCGGTGTCAACGTTGCGGAAAAATAAATGGCTGAGCGGTAGCCCTTAATAGCTTGTCCCAGCAAGTGAGAAGGATCGAGGCAGAACAGCTTGACCCTCACTTCACTGCGCCCCGCTTCCACATAAGTAACGTATCGTTCATCGTATAAAGCAGCAATGCGCAGCATATTCTGAGCGGTAAAATACGTATCTAGAAGCAATGCATAAGCCGTACTCTCACCGCTTGCGTGGCTTGTACTGCCCCCCGTCACCAGTTCACGTTCAGCTGCTTCCACAAAAGGCGCCAACAGCTCCAGCACCTCTTGCGGTGCTGCTGTCTCCACTGCTTTTCCTGTATCTGCATATTGCTTGCGCAGCGTAATCATATGTGCGTTCACTGCACTCGCAGCCGCAGCAATCTCTGGGCTTAGCAACTTAAATTCTCGTTTCAGTTCTAAAAAAGAAGATTTCAAAATTTCCGCCGAAAACATGTCCCGACCGCGTTCTACCAGATTATGCGCCTCATCCACCAGTACGACACCTTTTCGCTTGTGCTCCTCCAGTAATCTTTTCAAAGAAATCCGTGGATCGAAAACATAATTATAATCACTGATTATACCATCCGAGGCATACGCCACATCCAGCGAAAATTCAAAGGGACATACCTTATGCTTGCGCGCATAACGCTCAATTACCGCCCGGGTCATTAACGTCTCATTCGCCAAAATATCGGATACCGCACCGTTGATCCGGTCGTAATAGCCCTCGCACATGCTGCATGATCCAGCATCACAATCATTTTCATCCTTAAAGCAAATTTTATCCTTCGCAGTCAAAGTCACCACATGCATGTGCAGCCCTTGGGCCTGCATTCTAGCGTAAGCTTCTTCGGCTGCTGCCCGAGTGGTGGTACGAGCCGTCACATAATATACTCGCCTAACCTGCCCCTCACCGATAGCCTTGATCGCAGGAAACAAGGTGGATACCGTTTTACCAATACCTGTAGGCGCTTTGGCAAACAGGTTAACCCCTTCGGCAATCGTCTTGTACACCGAACCCGCGAGAGTTCGCTGACCCGAACGATATGTGTCAAAGGGAAAGTTCAACATAGCAATGCTGGCATCCCGCTTTTCCGCATGTGCTCTCAGCAGGAATGCATACGGTGCATAACCAGCAATCATCTCTTGTGCGAAAGCTTCTAGCTCAGCAAAGGATAGCTCGCGCCTAAATCGGCGAATGTCTTCACTGTGTGCCTGTACATAAGTAAGCTGGACCTGCATGGAATGATGTTGTTCCTCACGAGCAATCATATAGGCATACAGAAATGCTTGTGCCCAGTGTACGGGTTGACCGTCACCCTGAATATCTTCGAGGGGCAAAGAGATCGATTTAATTTCATCAACTGTCCATACGCCATCCAGCTCAATCAGTCCGTCACAGCGGCCTTCAATGATAAACAATTCGTCCTTATATAAAATTTCTGTACGTAAATGTACCTCTTTGCGGTCATGCTCCTTGTAACCTTTCTGGATAACCTGATGCACGCGAGTTCCTTCGAGCATACTGCTATTCGAGCGAAAGCCGCTATGAATGCTGCCGCTCCGATGCACATATTCCACAAGTGGACGCACCGATATGTGAATTGGTTCCTTCATACGATCACCCGTTCCGGTCATAGTCCTTTCACTGTACCACGTAGATAAACGAAACGTAAGGGACATAAGAATCGTTTGTGGTCGATTGGTATTCACTCATGCCTACTTTTTACCGAAATATAGAAACGAGGCCTTTTGCTTTATTCCCCACGATACTACAACTCTCATTTCAGCATAAAGGATAGGGATATGTTAAAAGAATTAATTAACAATTTTGCGTTATTAACAAGCTTCTTATTCTTTGGAAATTTATTTTTCCGGAAATATGAGCGTTACCTAAAAAAACATGTATTCATTTATCGGGTAATGAACGGTTTAATGCTGGGTCTGTTTGGCATTCTGTTAATGATGACCGGTTTATGGATCCGTGGGCACTTTGTGGTCGATCTGCGCCAATTGGCGATTATCATTTCTGTTTATATGGGAGGATCGGTATCCGGTCTGCTGACTACCTTGATCATAAGCCTGTACCGTATTTACATCACAGGTGGTTGGACAGATGTTTCTCTGACTGCTACCGTCAATTGCTTCATGACACTGGGCATTTCACTTATTTTTATTCGAGAAAAAAGCCTAACACTCCGCATGTGGATGTCGGCTGTGCTTGGAGCTGCTGTAGTGTCACTGTTATCTACTTTCTATGTGGTTAATCCTCCTGATAATGAATCTATGATAATAATCACAACCGTTAAGTTACTTGGCGGCCTGTTCACTTATTTTATGATGTCCCATATCAAAAAAACAGAACGGGCTGTTCATCTGCTGGAAGAAGCTGCAAATCGGGATCATTTAACCGGACTCTACAGTCCGCGTGCTTTCGATGCGCTATTCGAAGAGGTCTTTCATACTTCCAAGACTACAAAACAGCCCTTTGGACTCGTGATGCTGGATATTGACCACTTTAAAAATATTAATGATACGTATGGTCATTTGAACGGAGATACCGTCTTAAGCCAATTAGGAATGCTGTTAATCCGGGAATCTACAACGAGGGCGTACCCCTCCCGTAAAGGCGGAGAGGAATTTGCCATTCTGATTGGAAATTGCGATAGTCAGAAAGCAGCAAGCTTTGCCGAAAAGATTCGGAAAGCTGTGGAAAATGAACGTTTTCTTTTGAATGACGGAACCTCGATCTCTCTAACCGTATCCATCGGAGCAGGCAGTTCACCTGTCATTGCATCGAGGCACTTACTGGAAAAGTCAGATGAGGCATTATATGAAGCTAAGCGTTCAGGACGCAATCAGGTGAAACTGGCAAAACCATAAATATTAGTCGCTAAATGTCAGGAAAGCTGGATTATTGTTAATAAAAAGTGGTAAAATGGAAATAACATCGTTATCAAAAAAACTTCTGCCGCTAGTGGAGACATGCCTTACAATCGACATGGGGGGTGGGCTTTGTGAACCTCGAACAATTGGAAAAACTCATGGAAAAAGAACGCCGTGAACTGAATCGCATGGCTGACTTACACGGATTAAAAGATGAACGTGTATTGGACAAATCCTCCAGACTTGACCGTATTATGGACAAGTACCTTCACACCAAGCGTGCAATAAACCAAACACACTCATAGAAGCAAGCTACATCGCTGCCCCTCAGGGCAGCTTTTTTATGATGTAAGCAGTATTCGTCCTCCTTCGGTGCACCTCTGCATCGTACTCACCTTCTTGTTGACTGACTATTTTCCGCCATATTCCGTCCGCAACAATTGTTGTGTGAACGATATCCATTCTCTGGCGGCAAAGGACAGATAACGATCGTTCCGCCAGATCATCCCCAAATGCCAAGGTATGACGGGGTCCACCAATGGAAGAACACGCAAGCGCTCGGAATCCAGATCTCGGCAAATGGCCTCCGGCAACAGCGCTACTCCCAGGTTTGCAGCAACCATTTCGCTAATCAGATCCCATTGTGAGCTTTCGTAGACTACACGCGGCTGAAAGCCAGCACGAACACATTCCGCAATGATACGGTCATGCAGCGTAAAATCCTCACGGAACAGTACAAACGCCTCCTCCGCCAACGCAGATAACGGTACCTCCTTGCACTCTGCCAATGCATGCGTAGGATGAACGAGCAAATTCAGCTTTTCCTCCACAAACAGAAATGTCTCAAACATATCTCCAACCGCAGGCAGCACAATCACCCCGATATCCAATGCCCCGGCTTCTACGTCCTGTTCCACTTTCTTCGCCCCGTCCTCAAATAATTGAATGGTCACATCAGGATATGCCTTATGGAATTCTCCAATGACACGCGGAAAAAAGCTTGATCCGACCATAGGGGGCAGGCCAATACGGATATGTCCCTTTTTCAGGTTCATCAAATCACTCAGCTCCGAGGACAGGCTTTGAAAGGACTTTACAATCGCTTGTGCTTGAAGCTCAATTACCTTTCCCGCGTCCGTCAGTTCGATTCTTTTGCCAATTCGGTCGAACAAAGCGACCCCCAATTCATCTTCCAGACTTTTAATCGTCTTACTGATCGTCGGCTGGGTAATAAACATGCTCTGGGCTGCCTTTGTAAAGCTACGCAACCGCGCGACTTCCAAAAAGTATTGTAAATGTCGGATATCCAAAGCTACACCTTCTCCCATAGACAAACGGAATAGATTACATTCTTTATATGCATTTTACTCATGAAAGCTTGTGATGTAAAATTTCATTACAGTTTGAAAATAACCGATCTCAAAGATAGGAGCCATTATATATGAAAAGCTTCATACGCGGTGTCCTCCAGATCGCCGTCCTGATGGCCTTTTCGCTCATCCTGAACGCGGTAGTCTCTTGGCTCCACCTGCCTGTACCCGGTAGTATCATTGGTATGCTGATCCTTTTTATTCTGCTGCAAACCGGCTTGGTCCGGCTAAGCTGGATTGAAGTTGGTGCAAATTGGTTGCTGGCCGAGCTGCTATTATTCTTTATCCCCTCCGCTGTCGGCGTTATGAATTATTGGCCGATGCTGGAACACGATGGTATGAGCATTATGCTGGTCGTGTTGCTCGGCACCTTTCTGGTGATGGCCTGCACAGGTATGGTCGCTAGTCTGCTTGGTAAACGAAAGGAGCATAAATCATCATGACCGGTCTTCTATGTATTGTATTGACACTCGCTATTTACTGGATGGCCAAACGCATGTACCGCACACTACCCAAGGTGTATTTGTCTCCATTGCTCATTACACCTATTGTTATCATTTTGATTTTGACGCTGACGGGTGTGAACTACCGTTCTTATAATTCGGGCGCTCACTTGCTGTCCATGCTGCTACAGCCAGCTACGATTGCATTTGCTGTCCCTTTGTACCGATATTTCCCTGTGTTAAAAAAACACGCGACCCAAATCGTGCTTAGCGTGCTGTCTGGGTCTGTTGTAGCCGTGTTGTCCTCCATGGCGCTTGCTAAGTGGATGCACCTGAATTCTTCGCTGCTGAGCAGCCTGATTCCTCGCTCCATTACGACACCCATTGCGATGAATGTATCGCAAACGATTGGCGGCAATCCGACGGTCACGGCTGTATTCGTTATTCTGACCGGATTGAGCGGTCTTATTATCGGTCCGATGATTGTAAAACTGTTCCGTATCGAAAATGAAGTCTCACGTGGGGTGCTGCTCGGTACCGGTGCTCATGGTACAGGCACTTCCAAAGCATTCGAGTTCAGTTCGCTGACGGGGACGATATCCAGCATCTCGATGGTGCTCGCCGCTCTCATTACCTTGGCGGCTGCCCCGTTCCTGTTCCACTTGATGCTGTAAGCCATCTGTATACAAAAAAGCAGCGATTCTCTTGTTATGAAGAATCGCTGCTTCTTTGCTTTCAGTCCATGTCTCAAAGCAATGGATGGCTCAAGGATATATATCCCTCGCGGCCTCAAATAGCTTTAACGTCACCGGGTTTCACCTCTACCTCTACAGGCGTTACAGCTTCATACAGGTAAGCATCCAGCTCAGCCGTATATTGTCGTTCTTGCGCGGCGCTCCAGCCTGCATGTTCGGACATCCATGCGATGGCGGGCTGTTTCCAGCGCTTCACCTCGTCAATCTGGAAGAACAGAGCCCCAGTTCGGCGTATAAAAAAATCAGACGGTGTCACTGTCATTTCCTGTTCCATCGCATACAGGAGCGGGACACGCACCTCCACAGGCAGCGCCGCTTCCTTCTCGTTAGCCTCCTTCATGCTCTGTGCCGCTATGGCAAACAATCGCTCTGTGTTGGAGCCATAGCGGGTAGCCCATGCTCTAGCTATATCCGGCGACAGGCCGAGCGCAACACCTGCTGCAGTTTGCTTACCTACGTACACGTCCCAGCCCGCTGAGCCTCCTACGCTGCCACCCGAAATCGGGATATGTCTGGTGCGGCATGCCCGGAAGCGCTGCCCATGCAAGCGCCCCAGCTCCCGTACCGCACGATCCACGACGAGTTCGGACATTTTCCGGTAGCCCGTCAGCTTGCCGCCTGCAATCGTGATCAGACCTGAACGGGATTCCCAAATTTCGTCCTTACGTGAAATTTCCGAAGGGCTTTTACCGTCTTCATAAATGAGCGGCCGTACCCCTGCCCAACTGGATTCTACATCCGTAACAGTCAGCTTTACATCCGGAAACATTCCGTTGATCGCTTGAAGCACATAGGCCCGATCTTCGGCGGTCATCCGGGGATGCGCCGTATCCCCCTCATACACCGTGTCGGTCGTACCTGCATAGGTTTTTCCATCACGTGGGATGGCAAATACCATGCGTCCATCCGGTGTATCGAAGTACACTGCCTGTTTGAGCGGAAAGCGCTCAGCATCGAACACCAGGTGAATACCTTTCGTCAGGCGAAGCACCTTGCCCTCTTTGGAGCGATCCATTTCCCGTAACGTGTCTACCCATGGTCCGGCTGCATTAATAACCAGCGAAGCTCGAATTTCGTATGGCTTTCCCGTTACCCGGTCCGTTACGCTTGCACCGCTTATTCGTCCTTCGTCATACAGCAGCTTGTCAGCCTTGGCATAGTTCACCGCCAGCGCCCCTCGTGTAACAGCTTCCTTCATGACCTCAATCGTCAGGCGAGCGTCATCTGTGCGGTACTCTACATAGCTGCCGCTTCCCTTCAGTCCATCACGCTTCAGCAAAGGCTCGCGCTCTAGTGTAGCTTGGATGTCCAGCATGCGGCGGCGCTCACTACGCTTAACACCAGCAAGGAAATCATATACCAGCAGCCCGACAGAGGTGGTGAATGCGTTAAACGTGCCGCCCTTGTGAAAAGGAAGTAGCATACGCTCGGGTATGGTCACATGTGGACCATTTTCGAATACGATTGCCCGCTCCTTCCCGACTTCGGCTACCATCTTAACTTCAAACTGCTTCAAATAACGAAGACCACCATGCACTAGCTTGGTCGAGCGACTGGACGTACCCGCTGCGAAATCCTGCATCTCCACCAATGCTGTCTTCAAACCACGATCCGCCGCATCCAGCGCAATACCCGCCCCTGTAATGCCGCCGCCAATGATTAAAATATCAAAATGCTCATGTCCCATACGTTCCAAAACAGCGGTTCTCTCCTGCGCAGCAAATCCCTGTTCTCCCATCATTTATCCCTCCAGCTTTGTATATATTCACGATGCAATCTGCCAACCGAATCATCATAAGGTACAAAAAAAGACCACGAACATCGCTGCGGCGGATGCCGAGCGGTTCATGGTCTCTCCAAGTCTCCTGACGAGTATTAACTTATCTATATCGTAGCACACACGGTACGCTATGAAAAGGGAAATCTGCCTGTTGCCAGATGGCTGCCTTCTATCGCATAACCGTCTCTACTTGAACGCCATTGCGGCATGAACTGCCTTTTTCCAACCACCATAAAGCTCAGTCCGCATGTCCTCACTCATGGACGGAGTAAAGGTATGATCACTCTGAGCATATCCCCGGACTTCATCCAGACTGCTCCAAAACCCAACTGCCAGTCCCGCTAAATACGCCGCACCGAGTGCAGTTGTCTCGTTCACAGCAGGTCGTTCTACAGGCAGATCGAGAATATCGCTCTGGAACTGCATCAGGAACTCGTTCATCACTGCGCCTCCATCTACACGCAATGAACGCACAGGTACACCCGAATCGCTCGCCATGGCAGTTAGGACATCTTTAGTCTGGTAGGCCAGCGATTCCAGTACCGCTCGTATAAAGTGCTCCTTGGTCGTTCCCCGCGTCAAACCAAATGTCGCGCCGCGCACGTCACTGTCCCAATACGGGCTGCCCAAACCCACAAAGGCTGGGACAAAATATACCCCTTCCGTCGAGGTCACACGCGCCGCATACGCTTCACTATCTGTGGCCTCGCGGAACATGCGCAGCCCGTCACGCAACCACTGAATAGCAGATCCCGCTACAAAAATGCTGCCCTCCAGCGCATACTTTACCTGACCATTCAGCCCCCATGCAATGGTCGTAATCAGTCCATGTTCCGAGTCACAGGGTTCATCTCCGGTATTCATCAGCATAAAGCATCCCGTACCGTATGTATTTTTAATCATGCCCTTGTCAAAGCATCCCTGACCGAACAGAGCTGCTTGCTGATCGCCCGCCGCTCCGGCAATAGGAATTTCCTGCCCAAAAAAGTGATAATCCACCGTATGCGCATATATCTCAGAAGATGATTTCACCTCTGGTAGCATAGACGCAGGAACGCCGAGAATATCCAGCAGCTCCTCATCCCATTTTAGCTCATAAATGTTGTACATGAGTGTGCGGGCCGCATTGGAGTAGTCCGTTACATGTGCTTTACCACCGGACAATCTCCAGATTAGCCAGGTATCAATCGTACCAAACAGCAAATCCCCGCGCTCCGCTTGAGCTCGTGCTCCTTCGACGTTGTCGAGTATCCATTTGACCTTGGTGCCAGAAAAGTAGGGATCAATGAGTAGTCCCGTTTTGCTATGAAAAATACGATCAAATCCACGACTTTTCAATTCCTCGCAAATCCCGGCTGTTTGCCGTGACTGCCATACCAACGCATGATATACAGGCAGACCTGTATGTTTATCCCACACCACTACGGTTTCCCGTTGATTCGTAATACCAATCCCGGCAATTTGGCTGGCTTTCACACCTGATTCCGACAGGCAGGAGGCGATGACGGCCAAAATAGAGCTCCATATTTCATTTGCGTTTTGCTCTACCCACCCCGGCTGGGGAAAATACTGTGGGAACTCCCGTTGTGCCTTGTATACCACTTTTCCCTGCCGATCAAACAAGATGGCCCGCGAACTGGTTGTGCCCTGATCCAAGGCAAGAATGTATTGCTCCATCACTTCCCGATCTCCTTGCTTATAATGTTATGATGCCCACTTTTTAGGCTTATCCAGACTTATTCTAAAAATCCTTGGCCCAATAATGAAAAAGCGGCGAGCTAAGACAAGAAAATAAAGTCTTAGACTGCCGCTGCTTGTATTGAACTAACGTTTCCCGTTAGCGAAATGACCTGACTTTCTATCGTCCTCAAAGAGATCCCTGTAATAAATCTTCTAACAGCTCATTAGTTCCTGTGTTTTCGATTGGCGTATATATCCCCATCACGAACTCACCACTTTCAGAGACTGTAAAAGTATTGTAACGAAATGTCAATAGTCCTGCTTGAGGATGATGTATCACTTTTTCCCCTTCCGAGTTTCTGGAAACATCATGGCGTCCCCACCACTCTCTAAACTCCTCGCTTCTGTCACTTAACATGTTAACTAAATCCTGATACCACGAATCATTCATGTGTAAGGCGTATCGGCTTCTGAAATGGGCCAACAGCATGGTGGCGACGTCTTCCCAATTAACTATGCGAGCTTTGTTATCCTTCATCATAAAGATGCGCCAAAGAATATTTCTTTCAATTTCTGCTATTTGGTTAAAGTCTCCACACAATATACTTGTCATTTTGTTCCAAGCAAAAAGGTTCCATCGCCTGTCGATGACATAGGCAGGGTATGTTCCCAGCTTGTCGAGAACCTGTTGAAGGGCTGGAGAAATGGATTCATCTTCTGTTACGTTTGGAAGTACAGAATGGTTAGCCAATACGAATAGATGGTTGCGTTCGTCATTACTGAGTCGAAGTGTTCGCACCAAACTCTCCAGTACTTGTTCCGACACTTGAATATCCCGCCCCTGCTCCAATGCGGTGTACCATGGTAAGGAAATGCCTGATAGACTTGCCACTTCTTCTCGCCTCAGACCAGGCGTACGACGACGTGAGGTCTCAACCCGAAATCCCACATCATGCGGGGATAGACGTGTGCGACGAGTCCGAAGAAAATCAGCTAGTTCTTTTCGTCTTCTTTCAGAATTCATAACAATGATACACCTCTATATCCTGATAGAATTTATAACAGTATCCGTACAATTAGCATTCAGAACAGTACTACAAATACAGACCTATTTGGGCGTTTACAAAACTGATTATAATCGATTTGTCGCCTACAGTGTAGGAGGAATCGGCAGTCAAGGCTGAATAGGTTGTACTTCCGTTCCATAACAAATAATCGAAGAAGAGAGGATTTAGGGTGAAACCAGAACAGAACGATCGTAGCAGTACTTTGAGAGGCCAACGCATTATTCTCTTCGGAGGAACTTCTGGAGTTGGATTTGCGACAGCCGAAGCCGCTGCACGGGAAGGAGCGTCCGTAGTCGTAGTATCCAGTCGAAAAGAGAAGGTTCACAATGCGATCTTGCGCCTCCCCCAAGGTTCGGAAGGACATGTGGTTGATCTATCTAGCGAGGAGCAGGTTCAAACATTTTTCAGCCAAATTGGTGAATTAGACCACTTGGTTTTCTCGGCAGGCGATTCATTACTAATCAAAAATCTCAGCTCAATTGACGTGGAGACTGCACGGCGATCCTTTAACCTGCGGTACTGGGGAGCGTTTATGGCCGCAAAATACGGAAGTGAGAACATCAGACAGAACGGTTCCATCATTTTAACTTCTGGCATTGCCGGAGTCCGACCTCAGAAGGGTTTGACGGTCGCAGCCAGCGTATGTAGTGCTGTTGAATCTCTAGCCAGGGCGCTGGCTGTTGAACTCAGTCCTCTTCGTGTCAACACCGTTAGTTTAGGGCTAATACGTACTGAGATGTGGGACAGTATTCCTGAGGAAGACCTAAACGCGATGTATGAAACTGCCGGAAAAGACCTCCCTGCTGGCCGAGCGGGAGAACCCGAAGACGCAGCTGAGGCTTATCTTTATTTAATGCGTGGAAAATATTCCACCGGACAGACCATTGTCGTGGATGGCGGTTCTACACTGGTGTGATTTAATTGTACAAGAAGTGTAATATGTCTATACTTTACGCTCCAATGAATTTCACATCGAGTCACTACAGACTCAATCATGGAGTTGCCTCCAACAACAAGGGTACTCTTAATGTCAGCATGCTTTAACCCATTACCATTCAGCAATGAAAAGACTGTACGAGGTCACCAGAGCATGATCATGTTCCTAGGTGGCCTCCCACCAAATAACTTCTTTATATACGGGACTGCTTAAGTCCTCGACCAAAATCTTGAAAATCAGAATTCTACTGATTTAGATCAACCTCGTGATAGGACTAAACAAACATCTTGCAGAAATACCCAAGATACAAAATGAGTTTTTTTGAATTTATGCAAAATACATATGATCAAATCTAATCTATTGCCTATAATGCTCGAACAGTTGTTTATTGGAGGTTGTAACTGCTGTAGCTCCCGCAGCCAACGCCGCTTCCACATCCTCTGGGGTGCGAATAAGTCCGCCCGCCAAAATGGGAATGCCCGTGCGTTCGCTGACTTCCTTAATCATAGGTGGAACAACACCGGGCAGCACCTCAATATAATCAGGTCGTGTTTTTTCCACCAGCGCGTAGCTTTTTTCCAGCGCAATCGTATCGAGCAGGAACACCCGCTGTACAGCAAGAATCCCTTTCTTTTTAGCAGTTGCAATCACCCCGGATCGGGTCGAAATAATCCCAAACGGCTTAATTTCCTGACACAAATATTCAGCCGCATACTCGTCATTCTTCAAGCCTTGCACCAGGTCGGCATGCAGAAGCATTTGCTTGCTGCGACTCCTAGCCATCTGGTACAGGTTGCGCAGCTGCGCTACATGCGTATCCAGAAAAACCGCATACTCATAAGAGCTGTCCAAAATACCCTCCAGCTGCTTCATATGCTTAGCTGCAGGTAAAATGCGTTGTCCCTGAAATGGCATGGATATCCCCCTTAAAGCTGAATGTCGGTCAAACTCGTTCAAATTTTATATTATCACTCTGTTCGACGAAGGTGAAGCGGTTTCATTGCAGATATGTATAAAGGCTGCCTTCCCTGCAATAGATGTCAGCAGGAAGAAGACAGCCTAATCGTTCAAAAAACTGGATCAAATCACACGACGGCACCCTTAAAATGCTCTATAGTGTACTAGCCTTCAAACCCTCGGCGCAGCCATGAGGTAGCGAGCGTGATCGCACCGCGCTTGGCCGCTGTTTCCGACAATGGGTTCAGCATCACAAAGTCGTGGATGATGCCTTGAAAGCGTGCAGCGGTCACATCTATCCCCGCTTCACGCAGCTTGTTCGCATAGGCCTCACCTTCATCGCGCAGCACATCGGCCTCGCCTGTAATGACCAGCGCACGCGGTAGCCCTTTGAGCTGTTCTGTGGTGGCACGTAACGGGGACGCCGTGATCTGCGCTCGTTCGTTGGGATCCGTCGTATATTGATCCCAAAACCATTGCATTCCTTCGCGGCTCAGGAAATATCCTGTGGCGAACTCCTGGTATGATTCCGTGTCAAAGGAAGCGTCCGTCACCGGATAAAATAACAACTGCTGCCGGATGGAAGGACCACTGCGTTCTTTGGCCAGCAGCGTTACGGCCGCGGTCATGTTACCGCCGACACTGTCTCCGGCTATCGTCAGCGTATCGGGCTTCAATCCATGCTCGCGCCCATGCTGTGCCACCCATTGAACGACCGCGTAAATTTCCTCAATTGCCGTCGGATATTTAGCTTCAGGTGACAAGCTGTATTCCGGGAATACAACTGCTGCCTGTGAGCCGACTGCCAATTCACGAATCAGACGATCATGCGTATGGGCATTACCGAATACCCAGCCTGCTCCATGAATATATACAATGACCGGGAGATCGCTTGTCACCTGTTGTGGACGAACAATTCTGACCTTCACCTCACCGCCAGGCCCACCTGGAATAGACAGATCTTCTACATCTGCGGCGGGTTTGTCTGCTGGACCGGATTGAACTTCATTGACCGTTTCACGTCCTTTTTCAGGACCCAAATCATATAGAAACGGAGGCTTGGCATTGTCGTCTGCAAATTTCTGCGCTGCGGGTTCAAGCTGCACTTTTTTACTCATATCGTTTCACTCTTCCTTTCTTATCTGTGCTCTACATATATCCAATATGGCTTAAGTTTGCTCATTCAGTTTCACCTTATATATTTAAACGAGTTCCTCTCTTTCCAATCGGAGGACTTTAGTTTGCCCAACAGAAGAGCTTGACTTTTATTTTATATTGTAACTATAATAGTTACATGTTAAAGTTCTTAAATGTACCAGGTACATTTACGATCAAACTGATGAATCATCCAAATCATATTTATAGGAGGCTATCTATTATGAAAATTGCAGTTATTGGTGCAACCGGTAAAGCAGGAAGTAATATCGTAAAAGAAGCATTAGACAGAGGACATGAAGTAACCGCAATCGTCCGTGACTTGGCTAAAGTAACGGAAAGCCGTGCTACTGTAGTACAAAAAGACGTTTTTGATCTGAAAACAGATGATCTGAAAGGTTTTGACGTAGTCGTTAATGCTTTTGCCGCTCCACTCGGACAAGAGCATCTGCATGTCGATGCAGGTAACGTACTGATTGAAGCCCTGCGTAATGCATCCGGTACTCGCCTAATTGTCGTAGGTGGTGCAGGCAGCTTGTTCACTGACGAATCCCAAACACTTTTGGTAAAAGATACTCCTGGCTTCCCGGATTTCGTATACCCTACAGCAAATAACCAAGGAAAAAACCTGGAAATTCTGCGTGGTACCCGCGACCTGAACTGGACTTTCATTAGTCCTTCCGCTGAATTTGCACTGGGCAAACGTACAGGCTCTTACCAAGTGGGAAAAGAAACGCTGTTGGTTAATTCCAAAGGTGCAAGCTATGTCAGCTATGAAGATTATGCAGTTGCCGTAGTGGACGAAATCGAAAAACCGCAACATCTGAACCAACGTTTCACAGTGGTGTCCGAGTCTTAATTTTTCTATTCTTGAAGCGTTTATAGCATAAAAGAGACCCTTCGCCCATTTTCTCATGCTGCATGGAAAGTCCGCTTTACTCTAAATCAGACTTTCCATGCACGCCATGAGAAGCTGAACCCGAAGGGTCTTTTTGTTATGACCTGTTGATACTCTCGTTATGACTTGTCAGTACTGACCTTCTTTTCTATATCGTGAGCGGAACTCTCCCTCTTATCGCTAAAACACAGCTTGAGAATCGGAGGCGAAGCCAAGGTCGTCAGAATGATGGCAATGATCACCGATGTAAAATATTGCTGTGCCAACAGACCCGTCTGTAGACCGGTAGCTGCAATAATAAGTGCAACCTCGCCGCGAGATATCATCCCGGAGCCGATCGCAAGGGCAGAACGGTTATCGAAGCCCGTCAGCCGCGCCCCGAGACCTCCCCCGATTAGCTTTGTCACCAGCGCAATCAGTGTCAAAACAACAACAAATCCGAGCTGCTGCCCTACTCCCTCAAAGGAAACATTTAATCCGATGCTGACAAAAAATACAGGAACAAAGATGGAATAAGCGATGGGCTCCACCTTTTCTTCTACGACGTGCTTAAAGCTGGTTTGTGCAATGGCAATCCCGGCCGCAAAAGCCCCGATAATACCTGCCATCCCCAACATATCCGCAAAATACGCAAACCCAAAGCAAATAATCAACGCAGTCGTGATGACTGCTTCAGTCACCTTGAGTGGAGCAAGTATTTTCATAATCCACGGAACAACGAACCAGCCACCCAGAATAGCTACTACGAAGAAAACTAGCTTTTTGCCAACAAGAAGCCCCAGCGAAGTTTCTCCACCCATACCGAATATACTCATTACTACCGCTAGTAGCACCACGACAAGCACATCATCCAGCACTGCCGCACCCAAAATGGTCGAGCCTTCCCGGGTATTCAGCTTATTCATATCCTTGAGTACCTGTACCGTAATGCTTACAGAGGTAGCACTCAGAATAATTCCTAGAAACCAGCCTTCATGCACCGAGAATCCAAAGGCTTCCCCTACACCAAAACCGCAAATTAGCGGTAAAATAATACCTCCAACCGCCACAGCTACCGCAGGCTTCCAGTTACGTCGAAGTTGATCCAGGTCCGTCTCCAGTCCAGCAATGAACATCAGCAGCAGCACGCCGATTTCAGACATATTATGAATCAGCGAATCATTCTGAACCCATCCCAATACGGCTGGACCCAGGACAATTCCTGCGATCAGCTTTCCCAACACCGCTGGTTGACCGAGCTTGACAGACAAATGACCCGCGACTTTTGTGAACAACAGAATCAGCAGAAGATATAGTATAAATTGCATAGGCTGATAACCTCCTTTGGTTTAATCCTTGAACTCATCTGCGCATAATTCACGATATTGAAGAAAACTGATAATCATAAAGTGTAAAACAAACGTGCAAAATATGTGTCTGACCTTAACGGACAACTCGCAAAATAAAAAGGGGAACCCGAGATACAGCACAGGTTCCCCTAAAAAAGACATAAAGGAGCCTTGGTGACAGGCTCCTCCGGTAATTCATATATTCATTTGATGTTGTCGGTCATACCTGCGCAAACAAGCAACTTTATCCTTTAATTATATCTCTTCTGTAAACCCGTGTAAACGTGTTGAATTAACTTTCTGCTTTTTTCACATAGCGGTCGCGGTATTCGTGGTCCAGCATACTCATCAGAATCGAATCATGGTATTCATGATTGTAGAATAAAGCATCCCGTTGTACACCTTCACGCTGAAAGCCTACTTTTTCATAGCAACGAATGGCACGTTCATTAAAATCAAATACATTCAGCTCAATCCGATGCAGATTACAGATACCAAATCCGTAACCCAGCATGAGTACAAGCGCTTCGGTGCCGTAGCCTTTCCCCTGATTTCCCTGCTCATTGATTGCAATACGGATGTTGGCGCTGCGGTTCAAGCTGTCCATATCCTGCAGGGCTATATCCCCAATGACACGATCATCTTCGCGAAGCGCAATCAACAGAAGCAGGCTTGAGGCTTCCTGTCCTTTAGCTTCAATATAACGGGCAATTTGATCCTTGGTAAAGCTGCGTTGTGTGCCTGTCAGCCGCCGCACATCCTGATCGAACAATGTATTATAGTATAGCTCGGTGTCCTCTACGTTAACGGGACGCAAGTATACCCGTGATCCTTCAAGTAACCGTGCCACAGGCTCTGAGGATGAAGTTTGTTGAGTCATCATGATCTCTCCCATGCTAAAAATATAAATGACGAAAATCAAAGCAAATTATTGCGCAAGATCTACTACGCAAGGTCTGCATTTTGCTCCGTAGTCAGGCTAGAATCGGCGAGGGACTCGCGCCAAATTACAGATTGAAGCAGCAGTCCCGTCAAACCCAGGATTCCAACAGTCATTCCGATCCAGACAAAAGCCGTGCCCGCCCCTGCTATTCGGATTAATACTCCTCCGGCAAGCGGTGAAACGACCATGATTGCTCCAATCACGGTACTTTGGATACCAAAGACGCGTCCTACCATATCAGCAGGGGTTTTGGCTTGTAATATATAGTTCTGGGTGATAATGTACAGGCCGTTGCCCACGCCCAGCACAGCCCCGATCATAAGCAGTACAGGCAATCCAGTTCCAGGTTGCGCCCAGCCTAAAGCAGCAATAGCTCCGCCAATCAGCACATATCCACCACCGAGCCCCCAGCCTGCGCTTATGCGATTCAAGCGATTAAGCACAAGCATGCAGCCGACGGCGCCAGCCCCAATGGCTGAAACCAGCCAGCCAAGCAGCGATTCATTACCCGGAGCGAGCACTCGCAGCAATGTAGGGAACTGGTAGTCGATCATGAGAATGGCGATTAAGCCGAAAAGTCCGAATATGAGCGTATGCAAAAGCATTCGACTGCGCCATAAGAACGCCCAGCCCTCACGCCATTGGTTGAAAAAACGAGATGCGCGGACATGCTCCTCCCGCATTTTAGCTTCATCAGCCTCAGGCGCTGTATGCGCAGCCGACTTTCCTTGCTGCTCGGCTGCAACAGCTTGTTGGTCTGCGCTGACCAGCGCCGGACCGATTCCGCGCAGCGGCCACAGCAGCAGGCCAGAACAGAGACGCAGCAATGCATTGAGAATAATGCATGCCTGGGGGGACAACACAGTCAAGGTCATAGCACCCAGTAATGGCCCTGCCACTTTGGAGGCCTGATTGACCAACCCATTCAGCGAGGTTGCCCGAAATAGGTCGTCGCTGGTGACTACCGTGCGGGTCAAGCCTTGCTGTGAAGGCATTTGGAATACGCCAGCCGCCGCGCGCAGACCAAGCAAAGGCAGCAGCCACGCCGGGCCCGGGACGGCGAGGATGGCCAGCGTCAATAAGGCAATAGCTGCATCGCAGACGATCATCAGCCTGGCCTTGTGTACCCGGTCGGCTAACGTGCCCGCGATGGAACCCAGCAGCAGACCCGGTAGGGCCATCACTACCGGAATCAGTGCAATCATCATAGGGTCGGCTTCCCAGCGATAGGCAACAAGCACCTGAATGGCGATAGCATCAAACCAATCGCCAAAGGAAGCAGCCGTGTGCGCTGCAAACATCCGCCGAAAACGGCCATTGCGCCAAATGCTAGGCGTGGATTGCAGTTCTTTCTTTTCCTTCATTATCTACTCACCCTGCTCTCATTTTCAGCTTCTTTAGCAATAAGAACATTCTAGCGGGTCTATATCAGAGGAAAATCAGACAGCTAAAAACATCAGACGACAGAAAGTGTTTGTTCCAACCAGCGCCTTAGCGCTGGACGATGCAGTGTTAAACTGTTATCCCGGTCAAGCCGATCATATTGAGCCGCATATTTCTCTTCCAGCATGGGATAGGAGCCGCAAAGCTTCAAAAAACTGCGGATTTGGCAGATCGCTTTGATTTTTAGCAATTCCTGTTTAGCCATATCAAGGGTGCCCAGCCCTTCATCCATGAGCCGCTCGGCGTTGCCCACATCTCCAGTACGTAAAAGCATAAGTCCGCGCATCATGCGATAACGGCCCAGTTCGCGCAAATACGGAGCCTCCGACAGCATGCCTTCCAGACGATCAGACAGTTCCGCAGCCTTTTCCATATGATTGGAAGCCAGATGCATGTACATCTCCATCAGTGCAACAGGCATCACAAATTTATCGAGATCATCCCGCTCCATGACCATCAAGGTAAGTGGTAGACCTTCCTGTGCGCGTTCAGGTTTTCCATTTTCCACATAAGCCTCCAGGATGTTGAGAATGCGTAATTCCCGTTCCTGATCACTGGACAGCAGCCTGCTGGAAAGCGCACACTCACATAGAGCAAGCCCCTCATCCGTCACCCCTGCTGTGCACATATATAGCAGCAGCATCCAATACAGTCGGTCTGCGCGTGTAAAGTCCTCCCGCTCCAAGAACCAGGACACATCCGCCTGTACAAAACGGGTATACATTTGATAAAAGACAGACAATTCAAAACCCATCTGCTCCTGCTGGGCAGCCAACGCTACGATGGAGTTCCCCTGCCCCAACAGCTGGTATTTCCGGAATAGTCCATGTACGGCGTCCTGCACCTCCTGATCGTGCAAGGACGGATGATTCTGTGGCTGCACGTCAGTCAAGGTCAAGCTGTAGCCATACCCTCTGACCGTATGAATACGGAGCACATCCCATGATTTAAGTTTTTTGCGCAATCTGTAGATATGATCATCCACCGTACGCTCCACCGGATACTCCAGCGGCCACACACGATCCAGCAGTTGTTCCCGGGTGAACACCTGATTCCGGTTATCGTACAGAAAGCGCAACAGCGCAAACTCTTTAGCCAACAACATAACACGACCTGCACTACAGATCACACTGTAACCGTCTGCATCAAATTGCAGTCTGATCATCCACCTCGCCTCCGACATATCGTTTCTTGGCTGCACCTAGCCCTATAAACATAAGCAGAACACTCAGGCACAAGAGCAGCAGCAGCGGAATTGTCCAGCCTTGTGTCGCATCATGCAAATAACCGAACAGTGTCGGCCCGGTCGCTGCTAGCAAATAACCAAAGGATTGCGCCATACCAGACAGCTCTGCTGCCTGCTGTGGTGTCCGCGTCCGCAAATTAAAGAACATCATCACTAACGGGAAAGCAAAACCACCCGCTATACCGATACAAATGACCCAAATCACACTCCACTGTGTAGCTCCAAGCAGAAATCCACCCAGACCGATAAAATACAGCACAGCCATAATCAGAACCAATACCCGCTGATCCTTCACCCGTGCCGCCCAAATAGGCACAATAAAGGTAAATGGCATTTGCGAAAACTGCAGCACAGACAGCATCCATCCCGCAGTCTCTGAATCCATTCCCTGTCCGCTCATCATTTCTGGAAACCAGGCGGCAGGAACATAGAACAGAGCAGATTGCAGCCCCATAAACAGCGTCACCTTCCAAGCCAAAGACGATGTATATACATTCACGGTTCGGGCAGACACTGCCGCTTTATTGGCTGTTTTGCGTGCCTTAAGGAGCTGGGGCACCCAGAGTAAAATACCTACGACACCCACAATCCCCCATATTCCCAAAGCACCTCGCCAGCCCATACCTCCATTTATAGCCAGCGGTATACTCAAGCCAGATGCGGTTGCTGCGACCACATTCATGGATACTGAGTATACGCCGGTCATCAGTCCGCTGTTGCGAGGAAACTCCTCTTTGATCAGACTGGGCAGCAACACATTACACACGGCAATAGCCAGTCCCAGCATGGCGGTCCCGACAAATAATGCGGTCACCCCCAGCGTTGAGCGCACCACAATACCTGCGGTCAACAGCAGCAAGGCTGCAAAAATAATAAGAGACGACCCGAAGCGGCGCGACAGTTTGGCTACAAAAGGCGACAACAGGGCAAAAGCCAGCAGCGGCAATGTCGTTAATAGGCCACTCAGTGTATTCGAAATATGCAAAGAATCCTTAATCAAACCGATAAGAGGTCCTACCGAGGTAATCGAGGCGCGCAGATTGGCACCTACCAGAATGATCCCTACGGCAAGCACCCAAGGACCGGCATGCCACAAAGATTTGTATACCAAAGCTCGTTGGTGTTGCTGTGAACTCATCTCTCCATTCTCCAATCCATCTGTATTATGCTCAAAGGCTCCAACCAAGTGTACGGCTGGAGCCTAGCAATTTTTATCTCATTAAATTATAAAGGCATTCGTGCCATATGCATAGGACGGATCGACACAGCGCCCCAAGTCTTCAAGTTCACCATATAGCTTCATTGAAAAAATAAAAGCTGCCTGAAAGGATAGTTTCCTTTGGAGGCAGCTTTCAGTTCATAAACTTCGATGCGACCAGCGCTGCTTAACGTACCAACCAGCCGCCGTCCACCGCCAAGATATGACCGTTCATGTAGTCGGAACCCTGACTGGCGAGGAAAACCACAACTCCCATCAAATCAGACGGATCGCCCCAACGACCCGCAGGAATACGCGACAAGATTTCTTGATTGCGACTTTCATCCGCACGGATTGGAGCTGTATTTGCCGTAGCAATATAACCCGGCGCAATCGCATTAATCTGAACGTTATGAACTGCCAGCTCGTTCGCAAATGCCTTGGTCAAACCAGCTACCGCATGCTTGCTCGCTGTATACGGCGGAACGAATTTGCCACCCTGAAAAGCAAGCATAGAAGCGACATTGATAATCTTCCCGCTTTTTTGCTCTACCATCACCTTTGCCACTCCCTGGCTCAGATGATATACGGCATTCAGGTTGATCTCCATAACAGCGTCCCAATCCTCATCTTTATACTCGAGCAGAGGGGCGCGACGAATCGTACCTGCATTGTTTACAAGGATATCAATTTTACCGAATTCATTGACGCATTCTTCTACAATTTTTTTAATGGATTCTTTTTGCGTCAGATCCGCCTCATGAAAGACAACCTTCACACCTGTAGGTTCGAGCAGACGTCTTGTTTCTTCATAATCATCATTGTTAGCTACAATGAACAGGTCTGCACCCGCTTTGGCCAAAGCTACGGAATACCCTTGACCCAAACCACTGTTGCCTCCTGTTACAATCGCCGTTTTACCTTTTAGACTGAAAAAATCCAATGAAAAATTGTCCAGACCCATGTCTACGCCTCCATCACAAATTAGTATAAAAACCTATATTTCCTGAAGCCTACAGCGCTGCGCGTACTTCCTTATATTTAGCTACATAACGTGCTGCATTTTCTGTGATCAAGTCGTAGCGACCTTCCTTGGCTGGAGCCGTCAAATTACCCCCAATTCCCACGGCTACACATCCATTACGCAGCCAGGTTTCCATATTGTCCAGATCAACGCCACCGGTTGGCATAATCTGTACATGAGGCATTGGACCTCTGACGGCCTTAACAAAGTCCGCTCCCATTGCACTTCCTGGGAACAACTTCACGACATCGCTACCCAATTTCATGGCTTCCTTAATCTCATTCAGCGTCATACAGCCGGGCATATAAGGAATCGCGTACAAATTGCATAGCTTCGCTGTTTCTTCTTCAAAAGAAGGACTCACAACAAATTCTGCTCCGGCCAGAATAGCAATTCTCGCCGTCAGTGACTCCAATACTGTTCCTGCACCAATCACTGCCTGATCTTTAAATTCGTCTCTCAATCTTCGAATGACCTGATCCGCATCCGGCGTCGTAAATGTAAGCTCAATATTATCCAAGCCGCCTTCAATGCAGGCTTTAGACATGAGATATGCTTCCTCCGCCGTGTTTCCCCGAATGACTGCGACGACACCTACTGAAGTGATATGTTCCAAAACTTTCTTTTTCGTCATGTTCCTGATCCTTTCCACGAATGGGATGACCATGTACCTCAGCCGCTTGCAGGTCTACGCTCCAATACACTGATCGGATTAACGCAACTCGCTCATGGCAACCTGATCCATGTCTTTGTATGTTTTATTTTCACCGGCCATGCCCCAAATGAAGGTATAGCTGCCCGTAGCCGCACCGCAGTGGATAGACCAAGGTGGAGAAATAACGGCTTCATCATTCTTCATCACCAGATGGCGCGTTTCGTTCGGTTCACCCATCAGGTGGAACATTCTCGCATTCTCATCCAGTTCAAAGTAGAAATACACTTCCATACGACGGTCATGAACATGTGTCGGCATGGAGTTCCACACACTGCCGTTCTCCAACGTCGTCATCCCCATAACCAATTGGCAACTTTGAATGCCTTCATCATGGATAAAGCGACGCAACGTACGGTTGTTGGCTGTTTCCTGCGAACCCAGACTTTCAGACGGTACATCGGCAAAAGACTGCTTTGTCGTCGGATACGTGGTATGAGCCAAAGCTGAAACGATATAAAATTTCGCAGGCTTTTCACTGGAATCGCTTTCAAAGATCAACTCCTTGCCACCTTTACCTACGTAGAGACAGTCTTTTGTGGCCAGCTCGTAAGTTTCACCGTCCACCTTGACCGTACCGCTGCCCCCGACATTAAAAATACCCAGTTCGCGGCGCTCCAGGAAAGTTTCCGCTTTGATTTGATCGTTACCTTCCAGTGCAACAGATTTATTCACGGGATAAATGCCCCCGATAATGACACGATCTTCATGCGTATAGACCAGCTTTACCTCCTCAGGTACAAACAGTTCCTGGATCAGATAGTGCTGACGCAACTCTTCAGTCGTAAAATGCTTGGCATGTTCGGGATGAGTTGAATAACGCATTTCCATAAAAACATTCCTCCTGTTTAGATAAACTTTTTTATCAACGGAATTGTTATAAAAGCGGTTTCTAACTCTACTTCTTAGCTAGAATTGTAATAATTATCTAAGAGGGTGTCAACCCAAAACTTCACTATTCCTAGAAAAACCCTTAATACACACGAAGTTTTACACGATTTTCACCTTTTGATAAACAGAATCGAATTTTTTTATCTATATTACCCAAAAAGTTTTTAGCAAATATATCAACTTCATCATTGTGAAAAACCGATTTATGTGATAATTTCAATTTATTCAGTTGGTGCATGCGCTTACAGATTAAGTTTACTAAACATAAGGAGGAATACAAATGACCGCAACATTGGATGCTGTTACCTTCGGAGAACCGATGGCCATGTTTTATGCCAATGAAGCAGGCTCTCTGGATGAGGTGCGTTCATTCACCAAAGCGTTGGCCGGGGCAGAGACGAATGTTTCAGCCGGTTTGGCGCGTTTGGGTCTACGGGCGGGACTCGTGACCAAACTCGGCGAGGATACGTTCGGCAAGTTCATTGCTAGTGCGCTACGTCAAGAAGGGATCGACACCCAGAACGTCATGTTTACCAAAGACCACTCTACTGGCATGCTGATTAAATCCAAAGTTACAAGTGGGGACCCAGAGGTGGAATACTTTCGCAAACATTCCGCCGCCTCCACACTAAGCATCGCTGATTTTAACGAGGCTTACTTTTCCGGAGCTCGCCATCTGCATTTTACAGGTATTTCTGTCGCCCTCTCCCCTGAGTGCCGTGATTTCGCACGACATGCGCGGCAATTTATGAAAAAGGCTGGCAAAACCGTATCCTTTGATCCGAACCTCAGACCCAAGTTATGGCCTGACACGCAAACGATGGTGGAGGCGATTAACGAAGCATCTGAGGGGTGCGACTGGCTTCTACCCGGCATTCATGAAGGTAAAATATTGACAGGCTACACCTCACCGGAGGATATCGCTTCCTTCTATCTTGACCGAGGTACCTCGCTGGTCATCATCAAGCTGGGAACCGAAGGTGCATATTACAAATCCGCAGATGCTGAGGGATACGTCAAACGCTTCCGTGTAGAGCATGTCGTTGATACCGTAGGCGCGGGTGACGGATTTGCCGCAGGCGTTATCAGTGCGCTACTGGAGGGCTTGCCCCTGGCAGAGGCAGTCAAACGCGGTAATGCCCTTGGCGCACTGGCTGTCATGTCAGCTGGAGATATGGACGGCTATCCGACACGAGCCGAGCTGGAATCCTTTTTGCTCAGCGCTAGCACGAATTAATCCGGTTTCATTCCCCGCATAGCCTTCACCGCTATTAGCGCAAGCTCAACAAGGCCGAAAGAAGTCGGCCTTAACTTTTAATAGCCCGTATTCGCGTTTGTACGATCTGAGCAGCATACGCATACTCAGATCGTACAAAGGAATACGGGCTATTTTTATAATACATGACACATTGCTCGTCTACAGCGTTTTGACGGATTCTCCCCGATTAATATCCGGTACAAATCGGTAGATAATCGGAACCGATTCGCCGCCCTCCTCAATGCTGGACAGCAGCGTCTTTGCCGCTTGCTTCCCCATATCCGCAATCGGTTGTGTAATAGTCGTAATCGGCGGATTGTAAATATGGGCAAACTCCGCATCGTCAATCCCGATAATAGACAACTCCACCGGAATGCGTATACGACGGGCATTCACATATTTCAGCGCTTCTGCTAGCACAATATCATTCCCGGCCAACAGCGCAGTCGGCGGCTCTGGCAGCTGGAACAACTCCTTCAGTGTCTGCTGGATTTCTTCTCTCGGCACACTGCGCATATACTCTTCTCGAAATGGCAAGCCATGCTCCTCCAGCGCCTTTTTGTATCCGCTGAGCCGCTCCACCCGTGGAGTAATCCGATTCAAGCCAAGGGGCAAAGTAATCAGCGCAATTCGCTCATGTTTGTGAGCCACAAGTTCCTGAATCGCCAGCTTAATCGCCATTTCGTTATCCAGCAGCAGGCTGCGCGTATTCACCCCGTCTACCAAACGGTCCAAAAACACTAACGGATACTTTTCACGAATGAGCTGGTTGTAAATATCTGCATGCTTGCCTGTCGGGAAGATAATCAGGCCGTCCACCTGCCGAGCCTTGAGCATCTCAATATATTGGCCCTCCTTGTCCGGGTTTTCATCGGCGTTGCAAATGATCACCTGAATGCCAAAACGCTGCAATTCCTCCTCAATCGCACGGATAGACTGGATCGAAAGGGTATAGTCAATGTTGGCTACAATGACCCCGACCATAAACGTCCGGTTTTGCTTCAAGCTGCGGGCCAGCCCGTTAGGCTGATAGTTCAGCTCTTGAATAACCTCGGCAATCCGGTCTCTGGTCTGGTCGCTCATATATTTATATCGTTTGTTCAGAAATTGCGAGACAGTGCTTTTAGACACTCCTGCCTTCTGGGCAACATCTTCAATCGTCGGCTTCTTCATCGGTACACTCCTTGTCTTTCATGTACTGCGTTAGTGCAACAAAAGTATATCTTTTTTTTAGTAAATTTACCATACTTCTATTTATGAATGCCATTATGATATAAGTCGAACTTCAAAGTTGCCTATCGTGCCACCGTGTAGAAGTATGGTTCTCCAGCAGCAAAAAGAGGCAGTTCAAGATGTTCTCTTGAACTGCCTCCACGTAACCATAAATACTGCTCGGATCAGTGTGCAGGAACGGGCGTTGCAGACTGATCTGGTGTATCGTGCTCGACCAGCGCATGCTTTTCCCATAACCGGCTTTTCCAGCGGGCATACATGATGACAGCACGAGTCCATTCATCAGCAGCAATCGCCAGCCACACACCAGCGAGCCCCATGTCCAGCTTGAACACAAGCAGATAACCAAGCGGCAAGCTCATGCAGACCATGGAGATCAGACCCATAAAGACCGGGAACTTCGCATCTCCAGCAGCACGCAACGAGTTAATAATGACGATATTCGTTGTCCGGCCAGTTTCTAGCAGAATGCTAAGTAAAATGACCTGTGCTCCCAAACGAATAATTTCAGGGTTTTCCGTGAACAAACCAAGCAAGGGAACACGGAAAAAGATGACCACCGCATCAATAATCACGGTCACGAGCAACGCCCATTTCACACTGGTCAGTACACGTTTATAGGCAGTATCCTTCTGTTTGGCTCCCACGAGCCTTCCTACCACAATAGCCGTACCCATACCGACTGCCATACTGAACAAGTAAATATAGCTTGAAATATTATTCGCATATTGACGTGTCGCCATTGCTTCTGCGCCCAGATAAGTCACGTACAGTGTGAAGATGAGCTGACACGACTGATACATAATGGACTCCAGCGCGGATGGTACACCAATGCGCAATATTTTAGAGATGAACTTTTTGGACAGTTGGACGTAATATTTCCACTCGACACGAACCTCAGTGACCCGGTACATCAGCCAGAAGAAGATCAAGAGACAAATAAAGCGGCTACCTACTGTAGAAATAGCAGCACCCTCTACTCCAAGTGCAGGCATTCCCCAATGCCCAAAAATCAAAACATAGTTGCCGACCACGTGGATCACGTTCATAAAAACCGATACATACATCGTTTCTTTGGTAAAACCATGTGTACGAATGGTCGCCGCCAGCGCATTAATCAATGCTTGAAGAAAAATGGCACCCCCGACGATGCTCATATACGACTCCGCGTAAGCCAGAATCTCACCCTGGACATTCAGCCATTGCAACATGTGCGTACCAAATACAAGAAAAATTACGCTAAGTAAAAGACCTACCATCAAATTCAACGTAATGGCCGTACCTGTAACCTGGGCCGCTTCGACTAGTTTCTTAGAACCGATATATTGAGCTACGACGATAGCAGCGCCGTTGCCGATAACCTCCAGTACAAGGATGGCAATTGAAATAATTTGATTGGACGCGCCCACACCCGACACTGCATTATCAGATACAGAACTGATCATGAACGTGTCGACGCTCCCCATTAGCATAAACAGAAACAATTCAAGGAAAATAGGCCATGTTAAACGGAACAAATTCAGTTCCTTAGCTTCGGACAATACCGAACCTTTTTTTAGTGCTCTGGTTGTCATTCATTCACCTTTCTTCATAGATTTATTTAACGATCAAAAGGTATGTTAGCACAGTCATTCTGAAAATACATCCCGTTTACGTAAAATGATTTGCAAAATGCGTAAGAATTCATTTATCACCCTCTTTATAATTGATTATCGAACTTTATTGAAACAGAATATTGAAAGAATATACCAGGAATCTGGTCTTTTCGACGTAATTATGAGCTAAAGAGTATAATAGAATACGAGCCTGTGAGCATTGCCGCTGACAGGTTGTGAAGATTGTTGTATGCTTCCTAAGCATAATTTGTGAATTAAAGATGGAATATATAGGACATTCATAGGGTTAAAAGGTAATAAAGGAGGCTTTTACAGATGACTCAATCATTTCAAGCTCTTGTCGTCGATCAGACGCAGGACGGTGAAGTTCAAGCAGAGGTACGTTCTCTGGAAGCTAGCAGTTTACCTGCTGGAGAAGTATTGATTCGTGTCGCTTATTCCAGCATCAATTATAAAGATGGGCTTGCTGCCCGCAAGGATGGCAATATTGTCAAAGCCTATCCGTTCGTACCAGGCATAGATTGCTCGGGGACCGTCGTCTCTTCGGAGGACAGCCGCTTTAGCGAAGGACAAGCGGTGCTCGTTACCGGATACGGGCTGGGTGTGTCTCAATTCGGGGGATTCAGCCAATATGCACGTGTGCCTGCGGACTGGGTGGTTCCACTTCCAGACGGACTCACGCCGAGAGAGGCGATGATATTCGGGACAGCTGGATTCACCGCAGCCCTGTCGTTATATCGGCTGGAGCAAAACGGCGTTACTCCGGAGCAGGGCAAGGTACTCGTCACCGGAGCGACGGGCGGCGTAGGCGGGGCAGCCATTGCCCTGCTGAACAAGAGAGGCTATCATGTCGTAGCCAGCAGTGGCAAGGCTGATGCTCACGATTACCTCAAGGCGCTCGGAGCAGCCGAGGTCATTTCCCGCGAGGAGGTCTACGACGGTGCGGAGAGCATCCGCCCGCTGAGCAAGCAGCTTTGGCAAGCGGCTGTTGATCCTGTAGGCGGAAAGCCGCTCGCTTCGCTGCTCAGCCAAATCGCCTACAATGGCTCTGTAGCCGTGAGCGGCCTGACGGCAGGCACCAAGCTGCCTACGACGGTGCTGCCGTTTATTTTGCGGGGCGTAAGTCTGCTGGGCATAGACTCTGTCTTCTGCCCATACGACACCCGCCTAGCGATCTGGAAGCGACTCGGCAGCGAATGGAAGCCGGAGCGGCTGGAGCAGCTCGTTGAGCGCGAAGTCGGATTGGCTGACCTGCCAAGCGCGCTCGAAGACATCCTTGCAGCCCGCTCGCAAGGAAGAACGCTAGTACGACTGGTTGACTAAGCAGAAGTATGTCCGCAAGCTAATCCGTAAACGCAGTTTCGCGTGAAGGAATGTTCATTCCGTAAGCTCTAGCTTCGGAAAATGTAAGAAGCCTGTAAATCTGCATTTTTTGAGATTTACAGGCTTCTTTTCGTTTATTGCTACTTCCTTATCCATAGATGAGCAAACAACATAGATACATCATGGTACATTTGAAGCAGACGGTTTACTTTTCGCAACCAAATGAACCTTTTGCGGACCTCAGTTGTTATATAGATAAACTGCACGAGAAAGGAGAGCACATTCATTGGAGAGTAATCGAGAGTTGTTTGATTTGTATCAACAAGATGTATACCGAACCTGCTACTACATGGTACATAATGCATCGGATGCAGAGGATTTAACACAGGAAGTGTTTATCATCCTGTTTCGCAGCAATCGTGAACAGATCGAACAACTAAAAGCCTGGATTATGAAAATTACGGTCAATCATTGTCTGAATTTCCTTAAACGCCAGAAAAGCCTGCATTTGAAGGTATCGGCTAATCCCTATCTATTTAGCAGGGCGGAAGGTAAGCCTGTAGACAGGCTGGTGGAAGAACGCGAATCGGCAGAGGAATGGGCCGTTTATATGAATCGTCTTCCAGCCAAAATCCGCGCTGTTCTGACACTCCGCTATATGCATGATTTCCCGCTGGCGGAAATATCAAAACTGCTGGAAATTCCGCTGGGAACCGTCAAATCGAGGACTCACAAAGGACTAAAGTTATTGGAGCAAATACTGCGGGATGCAGGGGTACAAATTCCCGAGATGGAAGGAGAGAACTATGAACAACATAGAAAAGGCATTGAAGCGCAAGTTAAATGATGATTCGGAGATGGCCTATCCTGACTTCGATGAGATGTGGAACCGGATGGAACAGACAGGGCATACTGCCCCTACGCTAACCGACACTTCCGATTCATTCACTCCGCACCGACACAGAAATTGGCGCAAAATAGCTATCGCCGCCTCTCTGAGTGCACTTCTCGTTGCCGTTCCCGTCTATGCCGCCATCCATTATAATTGGGGCGATCTGCTGCACGGAAGAAGCGGCATTCAGACGGCACTAAATCAAGACCTTGGACAGCCGCTGGAGCAATCCGTAACCAGAGACGGAGTGAAGCTGACGCTGCATACCGCTATTGTCGATGAGAACCGGACCGTGATTCTGTACAGCTTGGAGGTCGGAAAACGCGCAGACAACGAGTTTTGGAATGTCAAAGGCGTATCACTTAAAAGTGCTGCGGGGAAAAGCAGTGCGGGCGAGCATAGCTTTCAACAATGGGACGAGAAAAACCAACGTTATAACGGCTACTTTGAAAGCGATTGGACACCGCAGCAAGAAACAGAGAACGTGCGACTGACCGTAGATCATATTGAGCTCACCAGCGTTCAGGAACTGGATTTGCCACTCGATATCAAATCGCCTCAGATGCAGACGTTCAAGCTGGATCGTAACGGCTTACAAGATTTGAAGGTACAGGTATTCGAACAAGGGAAGGATAAGCTAATGCTGTCCTCGGCAATTACCTTCGATTCGTCCAAGCCGAAGGAATGGGACAATCCACAAATCATTGCCTACAAAGGTGGAGAACCTGTGCGGCCTCAGCCTGGAGGAGCTTTTGGTACACCCGGAGAGAATGGGGAATACACAGCCCAGCAGTATTTTACTAAAGCAGATATACCGGAAGGACAGACTACTTTCAAACTGCAATATGCGCAAACTGAGAAAAGTATAAATGAACCCATAAACCTTGATCTGCAGCTAAGCAAGAAGAAAATGGAAAGCGGAACGATTAAAAGCGTGCTGAACACCCCATTGGAGAACGGCAATCCGAATTTTACGCTAGAACAAATGATTGTCACACCTACACAAATCCGTGTCACGATCAGAAGCGAAAAAAAATTCGCCATGTTACCTTATCAAAAATACTTTCTTTCTGTGAACGGCACAACGCTGGAGGGTAGTCGTTGGTCTTCACCTGATCAGGAACACGATCTGAACACGATCCGTTTTGAACGACCGTCCAGTCTTGTGATTACCAAGGACACTCCTGTTACTTTTACAGGCAAATACAAGGTTACGACCCATTCGGATGACAAAACGCCACAGCGTTTAACTGATATTTCTGAGCAAAAGCAGACGCTAACGACGCAAATCGGTGGCTATCCTGTGAAGTGGACCTACTACAAACAGGGATCGGACTTATTCGTAGAAACCGAAAGCGAGGATGCTCACTTTGGAGGGATCAACCAGACGCATATTGGCCTGGGTAAAGAACGGATTATCGGCAAGCCAATCACAGCCAATTTCGCCGGAGACGGCAATAACAAGGCCGTGGATGTCTACAAGAACTTCAAAGGGAAGGAAGCTTCTATTTATATGTTCTACTATACAACGGACGACCCAGAAGCAGAGACAACCATACCCTTGCGGCCTCTGACAAGCAACAGCAAAGCATCTAAATAGCAATGTTATAAAAAGAGGGTCCTCTATACCTGTGTGAACCGTGGTATAGGGGACCCCTTTTTATTTTCCTAGTAAGGCACAGTCTGCCTGAGACGATTGACTCACGCCCTACTTCACAGAACCTTGCGTAACGCCATTGATAATCCATTTTTGTGCAATCAGATAGACAATAATCATCGGCAGCAAGGCCATCAGGTACGAAGCAAAAGCCAGATTAAAGTCGGTATTGAACTGCCCCTGGAACACATACTGAACGAGCGGCAGTGTATACTGCTCTGCATCGCTGATAATAATGAGCGGCAGCAGGAAGTCGTTATATGTGGACAGACAAGTGAGAATTCCCACCGTAGCACTAATCGGCGCCATCAGCAGGAATATAATGCGCCAAAAAGTACCCCATGTCGTCGCACCATCTACCGTGGCTGCCTCTTCCAATGCCACCGGAATGGAGCGAATATAACCGACATACACGAAGACATTAAACGCCAAACCATACACCGTATGCAGCATAATAAGACCCAACAGATTAGTCATATGAAGGCCCGAGGCCAGTTTTACAATCGGCAGCATGATGATCGGGAACGGTATAAACATGGCGCTCACAAAGTAAAAATATAATCCCTTAAAAAAGCGTCGCTGCATATTACGGGCAATCGCATAAGCGACCATCGAATTGGTTAGCAAAGTGAGTATGACCGTCGATGTCGTGACCATCACACTGTTCTGAAAAGCGCTGAAGAAGTTGGTCATTTCCACTGCACGACTAAAATTTTCCCAATGCAGCTCGGTCGGAAAGGCAAAGGCGGAATGCGCCATCTGCTCGGGATTTTTAAGGGCTATCGTCACCGTCATATAGAGGGGAAACAGAATAAATATTGTTCCCAACGCTACCAGAAGCAGCACAGGCCAGTTGGTACGTCTGCTTGTTTTCATCAGTTATCCATCTCCCTTCTCTGGAGGAATCGCAGCTGTAAGATGGAAATGATCGCGATCACAATAAAGTAAATAACAGAGTTAGCCGACTGATAAGCAAATTCTCCGCCTCTAAAGCCTCCGGTGTATATCAGGTGGGAAATCGACTGGGTGGCCCGTCCCGGCCCGCCATTCGTCAAAGCCACGATCTGATCGAACACCATCAGGGAATTTTTCATCGCCAATACCATATTGATCGTAAAAAATGGAGCAATTAACGGAAAGGTAATGCTCCAGAATTCGCGCCATTTACCCGCACCGTCCAAATTGGACGCCTCATACAGACTTGTCGGAATGGTTTGCAGCCCGGCCAGATAGAGAATCGTATTAAAGGCAATCCCCTGCCATACAGCTACGATGACAACCCCCACCCAAGCCAGTTGTTCGCTGCCCAAAATGTTCGTCGACAATGAGGTAATACCTAAATTTTGCCCCCAAATCGTAAACACGTTCGAGAACAAGTAGTTGAATATGTAACCCACGATTAGCACGCTCAAAATATTAGGCAGAAAATAAATACCGCGGAAAAAGTTACGAAACCGTATTTTAGCATTCAGCCCTAGCGCAATCAGCAAACTAAGGATATTAGTCGCAATGGTAACCACAATCGCAAATTTAAAAGTAAACCAGTAAGCGTTCCCCACATTGTCGTCCTGAAACAAATTAATATAGTTCTTAAACCCAACAAAGTGATACTGATGACCAAAGCCGTTCCAGTTCGTTAGCGAATAATAAAAGCCCTGCAAGGCAGGCAAGGTCAAAAATACAAAAAACAATAGCACCGCCGGCACCGTCATCCAGTAAAAAGTCGTCAGTCGCTTATTCATGTCTCCTCCTCCTCTCCTATCGGCGGTTAGCTACCTTATTCCACTCACTGTCTAGCTTGGCCAGATAAGCGTCGATGTCTCTGTTTTGCAGGAAGGCCTGCACAATAGAATTCAATTGGACCGCTTTGGGAATATAGTGATCGGCAAAATCAATGACGCGGCCCGATTTAAAATAAGGCAACAGCTCCGCCACACTCGGATCATCCTGCGTAACTCCCTTCACCGCCGAAAACAGCGTTTGCTCTGTAATGTATTGCTTGCTGTTCTCCGGCTTCAACAAGAAGGCAATGAACTCCTCGGCTTCCTTTTTATGCGGAGTGCTCTCCGATACGGCCAAGAGCGTATCTATACCGGACACCAGTTTGACCGCCTTTTCGTCATTCCCTGTCGGTAATGGGAAAAAACCAAGCTCCACTTTCGGGTTGGCTTTGCGAATTTCAGATATGGCCCACGAGCCCTGAATGTACATCAATCCCTGCCCGTTAGCGAAGGCACGATTACCGTCGGCATAGTTTTTGCCAAAATTATCACCATGTCCGTATTTCAATAGCTCCAGCTGCTTTTCAGCAACCTCGCGGTACTTGTCCTGAAAGGTGACCTGATTTTCACGCCGTTGCAGGAAAAAATCAATGCCCACCAGATTCGGGCCCAGCGCATTAAAGGGGAGGTTCGTTTGCCAATCATCTTTATATGTAAAATAGAACGGGATTTTCCCAGCAGCCTTGATCTTTTGCGCCGTTGCAATCAGCTCATCCCACGTTTTAGGCACCTGTAATCCCATTTCCTTAAAAAGCGTTTTGTTATACATCACACCATTCGCATTCGCAGCATAAGGAATTCCATACACGGGATCGACCCCGGTCACATCCTTAAGCATTTTGAGGTAAATCGGGTCAATCGTACGTGGCAATTCTGTATTCGCCAGATCCGTAAAAATACCGCTTTGTGCCAAAATGGAGTAGGTATCTGTGGCCCCAAGCCCCACAATGTCAGGTACATCGTTTTTGACAACCCGGGTCAATAACACGGTCTCTGCCTCCGGCGGGTTGACCTGTGTCACTTCAATACCGGGATGTTCCTGATTGAATTGAGAGATTAGCTTATCGAATGAACCCTTGGCCTCCGGCTTGTTTTGAAAAAATTCAATTTTCACCTTACCTGAAGCATCGCCCTTGTTGCATGCGCTTACAAAAACAGCCAACAAAAGGATCGCCGCCAGTGTAGACAGCTTTTTGACCCAACTCCACATGCTCATACCTCCTTTTCCCCTATGTCAATCTATGCGGGACTAGACAATTAATACCCGTCCCTTATGGAAAAGAAACGATAAAAGATCCAACTGACCCTCAAGCGGTCGATTGGATCTTTCTTTTACTTTTATGATGTTCAGGCTACGGATGCCCCTAATACAGATAATCATCAGTCACAAAACGGCGGTATGCACCCCAAGTAAAAAAGATAAGATATAGACTAACCACGGTGATAATCGCCCTATCCACAGACGAATTCCCGATTAAGGATCTATCTAATCCTGTATGCTGCATATATGGAATAATCATAAATGCGATCACATTGTATAGGTATGGGATATGAGAAACAAAAGAGACCAATTTTAAATACAATGAATCAAACAACAAAGAGCCCAGATTGTAAACCATACAAACACCGATAGCATACGTTACACTTTTGCTATACATAGCGATAAAACAATAAAAGGAGCTTATTGCTAATAATGAGGCAAGCGCCCAACCATAGTATTTAAGCATCTGCAGTCCTTGAGATCCGGACAACCCCGCATCACTTACATCATAGGAAAGAGTCCATACTTCAACGATCACCTGCGATGATACTGCAAATACAATGAGAAGAAACAAAATAGTAGCATTTAAAACCAGCAGTTTACTCCAGAAAATCTGCCCGCGGGTAAATCGGCGCATAAATAACAACCGCAGTTGCCCGCTTCGAAATTCCTCTGTGTATACAGCAGCAGCTAAAGCAGCCACAGCTATGTTGCATACTAAAAACAAATTCTCACGCAGACCAGTAACGACAAAGTTTAAGGATAATACCTCTACAGGAACCTTCATCGTGCGCAAAAAATATACTCCTGTCGAACAGGCTAGAATCGGTGTACATAATACCATGAGCCAGAACCACTTCCGTCTCCACAATCGCTCGAACTCGCTGTATATTAATGATTTCATAGTCCCATCAATCCCATAAAAGCATCCTCTAGCCGTTGGCCGTCCTCTACTAATTGATCAGTAGGTCCCTGCCAAACTAGCCTGCCCTCTTTGATAACAACGAGTTCATCACACATCTGTTGCAGTTCATCCAACAAATGACTGGAGATAAAAAAGGCATAATTCGCTGAATCACGTAGCTGAAGCACAATATCTTTCAGCTCCTGCATTCCCATAGGATCCAGCCCATTGGACGGTTCATCCAGCAATAAAAGCTCAGGAGTCCCCAGCATGGACTGCGCAATACCTAGCCTTTGCTTCATTCCCAGCGAATAGGTTTTCACCTTGTCATCTCCCCGTGTTTCCAGCCTCACCTTTGTAAGCAACTCTTCAATATGTGTCTCCCGATCTGAGGACGCAATCTCAAAGTGTAACCGTGACAAATTGCGCAAAACCTGCCTGCCTGTCATATAATCAAAAAAAACCGGAGATTCAATAATAGCCCCCACCTTGGACAGCGCCTTTTCCCGATCCGTCTGTACATCATATGAGGCTATCTTTACAGAACCGCTGGTTGGCTGCATTAATCCGGTCATGATTCGCATCATTGTAGTTTTACCAGCTCCATTAGGTCCGATGAATCCATATATCTTCCCTTTCTGAAGCTTAAAAGAAACACGGTCTAACAAGTGCCTTTTTCCCATTTTTTTCGTTACCTGACTGACCTCCAGTAAGGAGTCCGACATACTATTCCCTCCATCCATAACAAATCACAACATAGTTCCAACGCGTGCATTTGATATGTAAGATCATGATGGATAACACAAACTTCATTTAACAATGAATCATATTATTTATTCAATTTAAAAAGTATCATATGTTGCGAAATGCAAACAACTTTCTTTATATGTAAAATATAATAACAATAATATATGAATACCATTTATCTTAATTAATGGTCATTAATTTTTGTGATGATATCTTTGTCTTTTCACTGCAAAAAAGGTAGCCCTTCAGTAAACGTTCTACCTCAGGGCTACCCTCTATATAAAATAAACTGTTTTCTATCCAGTAACTACTAGCCTGTCACCTACTCCAGCTCAACCCACTCGCCGAGCAACGCGTCCAGCTCGGCTTGCAGCCGCTCACGTGCGTCCCACAGCTCCGCCATGTGGATCGTATCGCCGCTTGTGCCGAGCAGCTCCAGCTCGGCATCCGCTGTCGCCAATTCTGCTTCTTTGGCGGCGATGGCCCGCTCCAACCGCTCGCTGGATGCAGCGGGCGTGCGTGATGGCTTCGCGGCCTTCGCTTCGCGGGCCCCAGACCCGGCAGCGGGCGAGCCCAAGCGATTTGAGCGTGCACGGCTCGCATCGGCTCCCGCAGTCGCTCCCGTATGCGCAGCCGGCCCCGTGCCATTGCTCGCTGCACTGGAATGTGCAGCTGTGCCCGAGCCTGAGCCGCCACCGGATGCGGCTCTGCTTGCAGATGTCGGGCGCGTCCCGGTACCCCCCTCGCTCTGTAGACGAGCGTTTTCCATCTCCCGCTTCTTCGCTCGGTACTCATCAAAGCTGCCCAGATAAAAGGTCAGCTTTCCAGCCTCCAGCTCCCACACGCGTCCTGCTAGCTTATTCACAAAATAGCGGTCATGTGAAATCGCCAGTACCGTTCCCGTGTAGGTGTCTAACGCTTCCTCCAGCGCCTCGCGTGAGTCAATGTCCAGATGGTTCGTCGGCTCATCCAGCACCAACAAATTTGGCTTTTTCATGACCAGCAACGCCAGCCGCAAGCGGGACCATTCGCCACCGGACAGCATGCTCACGGGCTTAAACACATCGGCACCGTAAAACAAATACTTCGCTAGCAACCCGCGCGCCTCGCCTTCTTCCACCCCTGCTTCCTCCTTGAAGTAAGCAAGCACAGTCGCTCGGCTATTCCGCTCTCTCTCTTGCTGCGCCAAATATCCATACTCCACGCGCGCACCCCACTGGACCGAGCCTGCATCCGCGCTTTCCTGACCAAGCAGCAGCTTGAGCAGCGTCGTTTTGCCTGAACCGTTATCGCCCAGCAAGGCCACCTTTTCACCGAATTCCAGGCTGCCCGTTGCCCCGTTTAATATTTGATGCTCTCCATAGGCTTTAACGATTTCTTCAAACTGTAGCACCCGGCGACCGGAACGATCCTCCAGCTTTAAGTGAAATTCCGCCCCCTGCGGGTCCAATACAGGCCGCTTCACCAGCTCCATACGCTCCAACGCCTTACGAATGGAGGCTGCTTTTTTGAAAAACTTTTCGTTGTCGCCATTGCGCCCCCACTCTTCAAAACGCCGAATGGCCTCTTTCATCTTTTTGATCCGCTTTTGCTGTTCCTTATAATCTTCAAATTGCAGTAGCAATCGTTCTTCCTTTTCCTTAACATAGCCGCTGTAGTTCGTATAATACGTAAACGCCTCGCCATCTTCAAGCTCAATCATTTTAACGGCGATCCGATCCAGAAAATAACGATCATGAGATACAACCACACACGCACCTGTGTAGCCCTGCAAAAATTGCTCCAGCCATTCCAGCCCCTTCAAATCCAGATGGTTGGTCGGCTCATCCAGCAGCAGCAAATCCGGTCGTCCAATGAGCTGTGATGCCAGCGCTATTTTTGTTTTCTCTCCACCCGACAGCGACCCGAAGCTGCGCGTATACATTCCTTTGGGAATACGCAGACCATCCGCTACCTGATCAATATTTGCATCCATTTCATAGCCGCCGTTGCGCTCAAACCGTTCCTGCAAGGCAGCATACGATTGCAGCAGCTTCTCCAGAAGGCCTACGTCTGCTGCCACAACCGGATCTGACATTTCCCGTTCCAGTGTGCTCATCTGATTGCGGCAATCCTTCAGCTCACGATAGGCGTAAGCCAGCGTTTCGTACACAGTAAAACTCTCAAACTCCGCCGGAATTTGCGGTAAATAGCCGATTTTCGTATCCTTGGCGATGACGAGCTGCCCTTCATCCGGGCGGGACAAACGTGCGATTAGGCGTAATAGGGTGGTTTTACCGCTTCCGTTGCGGCCGATGAGTCCCACCTTTTCTCCTGTATGGATATCAAACGATGCACCATCCAAAATCAGATTGGCAGCGTGGTATTTTTTCAATTGTTGACCGTTTACTATATACATGTTCAGGCTCTCCTTTATTTAGGAAGACCCTTACCTGGGTAACACAAAAAGAGCCGCAGGAGCAACCCCGCGACTCTTCGGAAGATACAGCAATCCGTTCGAGTTAAGGTAGGCGTCTTCTCGCGATGTTTACAACCGTATGATTAAAATTGGACAGACTTCTCCCGTTGTATGGAAAAGCATGAACAATGCCAGCCATAGCAATCGGCAGCTGGCTAATACGGTTGTTCAGCATCTCGTGATTCACCTACCTCACCTCCTTCTTCATAATTGTGTGTAGTATAACATGTTTGCTCGTATTATAAAAGAGGGCGATGGTTCAGCGAATTATGAAACAGAGTGGTGCCCTCTGACAGCCTGTGATGTCCCCGCTCTGGTAATCGAAAATACGCCGCAGACAAAAGCAACAATCACAAATGCCCCACCCACCCAAGCGTTCGTGGCAACAGATTCACTATTCTCAATCACTACTCCTCCCAGGGCAGAACCGAGAGCGATCCCGACCTGGAGTGCGGAGAAATTAAAGCTTTGCTGAATACTACCCGATTCGGGTGCATTTTCAATAAGATAACTTTGCATCGGGGGCGACAAGGCCCAACTCAGTATGCCCCAGATGATCAGTAGTGGCGCAAATACATAAATCGAGTGGATTGAGAATGGCAGCAAGAACATCACGGCGATAAACACGCCTACGACGACTAGAATACTTTTCGCTGTGCCGAACCGATCTGCCAAAGAGCCGCCAATAAATCCGCCGCTCACTGCCGCCAGCCCAAAGACAAAATAGGCCACACTAATCCACGAAGCGTTTAAGCCCATCATATTTTCTAAAAATGGAGTGAAATACGCATATAACGTGTAATGGCCCGCCAGTGTCAGCGTGGTCACCAGATGAGCACTGATGACTTTAACATTTTTTAAGGATTTCAGCTGATCGCGCATAGGCACAACATGTTCGGTCGGAATCCGCTCCATAAACAAGTTGATAACGATCATAGCAACGACCGTCAACAAGGCAATGATCAGGAAAAGCACCCGCCAGCCAAACGCATTTCCAATCAGCACCCCGGCTGGAATACCTAGAACGATGGAGGAGCTAACCCCCATGGAGATGACACCAAGGACACGGGCCTGATAAGCCTTGGACACCACTTTGACTGCAATGGTCAACGACAATGTCACGATCAGCGACCCGCTTGCAGCGGTAACGATACGGGATACAAACAAGACCGCATAATTCGGACTCCAGAAGGCCAGCAGACTTCCCAGAATAAAGATAAACATCGACCACAGGTACAGTCGTTTTCGTTCAATTTTGGCGGTCAACGCCAACAAAGTTGGCCCAGCAATAGCATACACGAGCGCATAGATCATGATAAGCTGTCCTGCCGTGCTTACGGAGACATTCAAATCCTGCGCAATTTGGGGTAGCACGCCACCGATAATCAGCTCTACTAAACCCACCGTAAAGGTCGCAATCGTTAAAATAACTACTTTGAAGTTCATTACATTAGCTCCTTTGCTGTCATGTAAATTCCCTCGTATTACGCAAAAAAATCCTGACCACAAGAAATGTACAAGACGTACACTTTTTGTAATCAGGATTTATCGGTTCCTGGTAGAGACCCTCAAACCATATTATTGAGGTTATACAAATGGGGCATTCATTTATTACGCATTCACGAAGGTTATAGCTATTACTATAAAGGAGCCTGTGGCTAAGTTCAACCCCCTACAGCCGCAAAAATTCGCTCATGGCACGATCCGACAGATAGGGTAGATACTCATGACCGTATTCGTGATACAGGAGTATTTCCTTGTCTGATACGATTTTATTGTACACCGCAAACTGCGTGGAGGGTGGACAGATGGTGTCCGACAGCCCTGTCACAAACAACACACGACCACGAATACGATCTGCCAAATGTTGAATATCGATGTAGCCTAGTCGGTGAAAGAGCTCCTCCTCGCGCATATGATTCGGATCAAACCAACGAAAATAATAAACCAGTTCTTCATATGCAGATGTAGTGGCATCCAGCGCCCAAGCTCTTTTATAGTCCGACAGAAATGGATATACCGGAACTGCCATACGGACACGTGGCTCCAATGCAGCGCAGGCAACCGTTAAGGCCCCTCCCTGGGAGCAGCCAAATGCGCCGATCCGTTCAGGGTCGACCTGCTCCATAGACATCAGAATGCGTACCGTCTGCACGGTATCCAAAAATACATTGCGGTAATACATCCGATCCGGGTCCGGGTCGTCAATCCCCCGGATGATATGGCCGCGAACCGTCGTTCCTTGAACCTGCAAATTGTCCTCTGATAGCCCTCCTTGCCCCCGGCAATCCATAGCCAGCACGGTGAATCCGTGTGCCGCATAGCTCACCTTGTCGAACCAGTCACCACTGTCGCAGGAATATCCATGAAACATGGCCAACGCTGGACCTTGTTCCGTAAGGTGCTTAGGACGAGCCAGCTTCCCATGAACCTTCGCTCCGCCCACTCCAGTAAAATATAGATGGTAACACTCCACCATCGGAGAGACAAAATCAGCAGGCTCCAGTGTATAATCAAGCGGCTGCCGCTCCAGCTCCTGTAATGCCCGTTCCCAGTATGCGTCAAAGTCCGGCGGCTTCGGGTTACTCCCCATATATGACTGCAATTGCTGTAAAGACATATCCTCTGGCATTCAAGTTCCTCCTACATCCGGCCCGACTCGCGGTCGTCTGCGACCACTTCATCCGTTGCGATAACATACTTCATAATGTCAGTTACTGTCGTGTATGCGATACCTACATACGTGTCAGCGGCTCCATAATAAATCGCAATCCGCCCAGTGTCCGCATCATGCAGCGTAGCACACGGGAAAACCACATTCGGCACAAAGCCCCGTTCTTCGTACCATTCCTCTGGGGTCAGCACGAAATTGGAGGAACGATATTTAACTTTAGACGGATCATCCAGGTCAAGAACGGCTACGCCCATACTGTATACCAGCCCATTGCACGTGCCCGTCACCCCGTGGTAGAACATCAGCCAACCCTCGGTCGTCTCAATCGGGGCCGGTCCGCCGCCAATCTTTACCGATTGCCACCAGCCCTGTCCGCCCTTGCTCATGACATGACGGTGCTTGCCCCAATAGACCAAGTCAGGACTTTCACTTAGAAAAATGTCGCCAAACGGTGTATGTCCGCTGTCGCTCGGACGGGATAGCAACATAAAGTTTCCGTTTAGCTTGCGGGGCAACAGCACACCATTGCGATTAAACGGCAGGAACGGATTTTCCAATCGTACAAAGCTTTTAAAATCCTTTGTTTGTGCTATCCCCAACGCTGCACCGTAAAAATCTGTACACCAGATGATATAATACGTATCCTCCACGCGGACCAGACGCGGATCGTAAGCATAATTAGGCTGGTAATCGCTTCCTTCCTCATCGACCAAATGCAGACGTTCTGTCTCAATGTCCCAAGCCAACCCGTCGTCACTCCAGCCTAGATGCAAATGCGGACGTCCATTAATCGTTTCAGCCCGGAATACCCCTACAAACCGTCCCTCATACGGAGCTACTGCACTGTTGAAAATACGGGCAATACCCGGCACCGGATTGCGTCCAATGACTGGGTTTTCAGTATGCCTCCACACCGGAGCCTCGCTACCTTCCGGCTTATCCTGCCACGGCATTTTCGACAGACTTTCTCCCAAAATTCGTACGTCACCTACATCCAAATCCACATTCAATTTACTCATACGTATATTCTCCTCTCACCGAGATACTTGATCTCATCATTTTTCTATTTCGCCGTTATTCTATTTCACTGAACCCTGCGCGAATCCGTTATAGATATATTTTTGTAATGATAAAAACGCAATCAGCGTCGGAATAATGGCAATGATAATGCCCGCGCTAATAACTTCCCATTGCGAGCCATATGGCCCTTTAAACTTGAACAGCGCCGTCGATATAACCTGAAGGCTTGTTTTGGGCATATACAGGAACGGGGTGTAAAAGTCGTTGTAAATATTAACGCCTTTGATAATGATCACCGTCACAATGGCAGGCTTCAGCAGGGGCAAGATAATGCGCCAGTAGATCGTCAGATAGGAGGCCCCATCCAGCATGGCTGATTCATCTAGCGCCACCGCAATGGAATCCAGAAATTGCAGAAAAATATACACCGCAATAATATCCGTTCCCAAATACAGCAAGATTGCCGCCCAAGGCGTGTTAAACAGCTCCAGCTTGTTGATAATTTGAAATGTCGATACCTGAGTCGTTACCCCCGGAATGAGGGTCGCGAGCAGGAACGCTCCGAGCATAAGACTTTTGCCCTTAAATTTAAAACGGTTCAAAATATACGCGATCATGGAACCCGTTAATGTGGCTCCGATGATCGAAATCAACAGGATAAAAGCTGTGTTCACAAATCCGGTCAGCATATTTCCATTAATAAAGGCTTTGGTATAGTTAGCCCAATTCAGCCAGTTCACGGGGGGAGTCAGAGGACTGGTTGCCGCATATTCAGTCTTCGTCTTCAAAGATGCAAACAAAATGACGACAATCGGCAGCAGTGCAATGAACGCACCTAGTAGTAGCGCCGCATACTTGATGCTGCTAGCCAGTATTATTTTCAGCTTATACATGATTAGTCCTCCTCTCCCCGAATTAGCAACCGTTGAAGCAGCGTAACAGCGATTACGATCAGCAGCAGAACAACCGCCATCGCCGAGGCCAAACCGACCTTGCTGTATTTGAATGCCACATCAAGCGTTTGAATGACGAATGTTTCGCTACCGTTGGAGCCACCGGTCATAATATACGGAATATCGAATGCACTGACCGCACCGCTAATTGCCAAGATGAGATTCAACTGCAAAATCCGCTTGATGCTCGGCAAAATAATTGAGCGGAACTGATGCCAGCGGTTGGCTCCATCGATATCGGCTGCTTCATACAAATCACTGGATATGGAAGAAATCGCACCGAGAAACACAATAAAGTTAAAGCCCATGTATCTCCAGATCGACGTGCCAGCCAGCGAAATATTGATAATCTCCGGGTTGCCCAGCCACAGCTTGACATACGAACCCAGCCCCACTGCCTGAAGCAGGGTATCGAGCGTGCCGTCTGGCTTAAAAAAGAATAGAAAAATAAAACCAATGGCCACCCCGTTCATTAGGGAAGGAAAAAATAAAACGCCTTTAAAGAAATTTTTAAACCAGGTCTGAAAGCTGAGAATGGTTGCAAAATAAAGGGCCAGACCCATCTGTACAAACGTGGCTACAAAGTAATACAGACTGACCTTAAACACCGAGAAATACTCGGGGTCGGTAAAGATTTTGATATAGTTTTCAAAACCCACATATTCCAGACGCTTACTATAGCCGTTCCAGTCCGAAAAGCTGTACTTAAACATATTGATCACCGGCAAGTACGCAAAAGTGATCAGCAGCGCTAGCGGAATAAATGAAAAGGCAACAATAATCGCCAATCTTTGTTTGGAGTAGCTGAGATTCGAAAATTTTAACATGCTGCACCTCCTGGCTATCCGTCCATCGACTGCTACGTCGATCCTTTTTTTCGTCAGTTCAGATGGCTATTTTGCTTCCTTTGCAGCCACTTCAGCACGCGCCTTCACCCATGCATCGTTCAGGTCTTTCATAATGGCGTCATACGATTCCGGGCGGTTACCAACCGCTGCCTCAATAATGCGTTTCTTGAAATCAGGCTGCCACAAACCAATTTCGCCCATTTTGTCTATTTTATCAACAATTCCTTCCTGTCCTTTTTGAGACGGAGTAAGCGTTTCAAAAACGACTCCCTGATCTTCGTATTGCTTCAAAATGCTAGGCATTGGGGCACCCTTCAGCGGACTAATACTGCCTGCCTGCTCTACAGCATAGTTGGACTTTTCGGTAAACCAGTCCACCCAAGCACGGGCCGCCGCTTTATTTTCACTGTTTACGTTAATACCGAGATTAAAATCACCCGCTAGCGGTACAAGTACCTTCGAGGCATTCGTCGGGAAAGGCATAAAACCGATATCTTCCTTGTTAGGAGCTGTGCTTTTGATCTGGTCAATCGCCCAAGAGCCAAGTACCATCGCACCGATTTTGCCTTGAGCGAGATCCGCCTTGGAGGTCTCCCAATCCGTAGTCGTTGGATCTTTTTCAATCAGGCCTTTTTTAGCTGCATCGTACAGGACCTTATACAGTTCATAGTGGGGCTGTCCTTTCGTGAAATTGTCATCTGTATTCGGCTGTGTGATATTCACGTATTCCTTCGTACCCGCCAATGTTGCCAGACTAGACTCCCACTGAGTCAGTGCCCAACCAGAGGCATAGTTCGTAAACAGCGGCACTGCCTTGGTTTTGTCCTTAATCTGCTGTAACGCTGTTAGGAATTGGTCCGGTGTTTTGGGAAGCTGCGTGATTCCTGCGTCCTTGAACACCTTTTTGTTATAAATCACACCAGAGTAAACCATCGCAATCGGAATACCGTAACTGTTATGATCCACCGTACGTTCTTCAAGGCCGGTATACTTGTTTTTCATCTCCTCATAAGTACCCAGTGGCTCGAAAAAATTGGGCAGCTCTTCAACTGGAATACTGCCAGGAATCAGCAAAACATCTCCGTAATCCCTGGTCCCCATCCGGATTTTAATTTGGCCCTCATAGTCGGCCAATGCCTGAAAATTGACCTTCACGTTCGGATAAAGCTTGTTAAATTCCTTGGCGTAGTCCTGAAACACCGTATCCACAATATCTGTCCGCTGTGTGATAACCGTAATTTCACCTTCCACATCCTTTGGATCAGAGCTGGCTGCTGGTGTATCCGATGCTTTTGGAGCACAGCCTGCAAACAGCCCCGCTAACAAAACCACGGATAGTAATGACATCAAAACCTTGGACAACTTCATGAGACGACTCCTCCTGTTGTTTTCGAATAAGGTTATCGTTAAAGTAACAAAATCATTTTATTATGTTAGCGCTTACTATGTCAATTGCAATATTCTTTTTGTAAAGTGGAATGGGTCACATCTTATAAAAAAACACCAATTTAGCATGGTTGACAGTTTACAAACAGCTAGATATGATAATCCTGTAAAGTTAACGATAACCTAATAATTCATTTTCCGAAGGAGGCTTTGTCTCTTGGAAACATTACTGGACGAAATTAGACAGGAATGGAAGGAGCACATACTCCCATTCTGGCTTGGACTGAAGGATGAGACACACGGTGGGTTTTACGGCGAGGTGGATGTGGATCTGCACACTCATAACCAAGCCGACAAAGGCGGGATTGCCACTGCACGGCTACTCTGGTCATTCTCGGCGGCTACCCGTGTAACAGGGGAAAATACCTATGCAGAAGCCGCACGACATGCATTCACATTCCTGCGAGATCACCTGCTTGATCCATTACATGGAGGAATGTACTGGATGGTGGACTACACCGGGCAACCCGTAGACACGTGCAAGCATGTATACGCACAGGCATTCGCGATCTATGCGCTAGCAGAGTATGCACGTGCCACAGACGACCCGAATGCATTGCCACTAGCTATGGAGCTGTTCCACCTGCTGGAGCAAAAAGGATATGATCGCATCCGACAGGCATACGGCGAACAATATGACCGCTTGTGGAACACGCAGCCTAATGAGCTACTCAGCGAAAATGGAGTCACCGCGCATATCACCATGAATACGCATATTCATGTTTTGGAGGCGTATACCCAATTGCTGCGCGTCTGGCCAAATGAAGAGGTTCGAGATGCACTGACGAACGTACTGGATATTTTATATCATCGTGTTTACGATGCTTCTGCCCGGCGACTGGGGGTATTTTTCGATCGTGAATGGCGCTCTCTGCTTGACCTGACCTCATATGGTCACGACATCGAAGCCAGCTGGTTGATTGAAGACGCTATGAATGTGCTGGGTTATTACCCGTCAGAATACGTGGATATGGTGATGGATATTGCCAATGCGGTAGCAGAGCGCGCTGTTCAGCCAGACGGATCGCTCATCAATGAGCGGGAAGGAGAGCGAGTAGACACCTCACGTATCTGGTGGGTACAGGCCGAGGGGATGGTTGGTTTTTACAATGCGTTTCAACGTACAAAAGACGAACGTTTTTTGCAAATTGTGAAAAATCTATGGTCCTATACCCGGCAATATATCATCGATCCGCGCCCCGGAGGCGAATGGTTCTGGTCAGTTCAAGCGGATGGTAAGCCTGATGCGAGAGAGATTGCAGGACCCTGGAAGTGCCCTTATCACAACAGCCGATTTTGCATAGAAATGCTAGAAAGGATGGAAAACCAATGATCCATAGCAAATACAATGAGCTGCGGTTGCAGCAAGAGGAACTGATTACACGCCCCAATGAGGTTAAAACTACCTTTTATAATGGTATCTACGAACGCTACCTCTATCCAGTGCTCACACGCCATCATGTTCCACTTCACTGGCGGTTTGATCTGGATGCGCAAACTAATCCCTTTTTCATGGAGCGGCTGGGTGTAAATGCGGCATTGAATCCAGGGGCAATCTATCATGAAGGAAAATACATTCTTGTTTCGCGTACCGAGGGACTGGATCGAAAATCATTTTTCGCTTTAGCAGAGAGCGATAACGGCATTGATCAATTTCGATTCATTGACGCCCCCCTAGTATGGGAGGATATCGACCCAGAAGAAACAAATATGTACGATATGCGGCTGGTGAAGCATGAGGACGGCTGGATTTACGGTATTTATTGCTCAGAGAAAAAAGACCCTGACGCACCACCTCACGATACCTCCAGTGCTGTCGCTCAGGCCGGACTGGTCCGTACTCGTGATCTTCGTACATGGACCCGGCTTCCCAACATCACTACCCAGTCCCCACAGCAACGCAACGTTGTCCTGCACCCTGAATTTGTGGACGGTCAATACGCCTTCTATACTCGTCCCCAGGACGGATTTATTTCCACCGGCTCGGGCGGAGGCATCGCCTTCGGCCTGTGCAAAGATATTACACAACCCGTGATTGAACACGAAACCGTCATTGATGAGCGTTGTTATCATACGGTGTACGAAGCCAAGAATGGTCAGGGCCCTGCCCCGATCAAAACCAGTCGCGGCTGGATTCATATCGCTCACGGGGTACGCAATACGGCCGCTGGGCTGCGGTATGTGCTGTATACCTTTGCCACCAGTCTGGAAGACCCTACGCGCGTCATCGCTAAGCCCGGCGGGCACTTTCTGGCTCCTTATGATGAGGAACGCGTGGGCGACGTTTCGAATGTTATTTTTTGCAATGGGGCAGTCGTTAACGAACAAGATGAAGTCTTTATTTACTACGCATCCAGTGATACCCGTATCCACGTAGCGACGACCACCATCGCTCGACTGGAGGACTACACCTTCAATACACCATCCGACCCGTTGCGCTCTCTCAGCAGCGCCGCTGTTCGTCGTGAGCTAATTCATCACAATGAAGCGCTATTGCAAGCACACTCCCGTCCTTCCCAGCGGACATAAGCCGCAGGCTTTATCCTGCTTGCGGAACCATGTATACTATCCATAGAACAACTGTTACCCGCAGGCTAATAGTTGTTCTATGGGCAGCCATGCTGCCAGTCTTTGTATCTTTACAGGACAGCAACCCTGCTAAGTCTTTTGGATTTTTACAGGCGGCTAAGCTACTGATATATTCCCCAGCATTTTGCATCCATTCTCTGGATTAGGCAAAATGCTTATCTTTTTAAAATTGGAAGGCGGAACAGGAATGAAGAGCAACGTAACGATGCGGGATATTGCAGATAAGCTGGGAGTAAGCAGCGTGACCGTGTCGAAGGCGCTCAATGACAAGGATGGGGTTAGCGAGGAGCTAAAAGAGCGTATTAAGACGCTCGCAGGAGAAATGGGTTATCGTTTCAATACCGTTGCCAAGTCCATGAAGGAGGGCCTCACCTATAACATTGGTGTTGTCATCCCTGAACGTTTTACCGGCCCTGGCCAATCGTTTTATCTGCACATCTACCAGCAAATTTCACGGGCACTGGAGCCATACGGCTACTACGGTATCCTTCACATCCTCCATCGCGAAGACGAAGAACAGCTTAATCTGCCACGTATCTATTACGACCGCAAGGTGGACGGCTTCATTCTCCTGGGCCAAGTGAGCAAGCCATATATTGAGCTTGTACAAACCATGGACCTACCCAAAATGTTTCTCGATTTTTATGATGAGCATGCCGATATCGACTCCGTGGTGACGGATAATTTTTACGGAGCCTACGAGCTGACCAACTATTTGATCGCCCAGGGACACCGGGATATTGCATATGTGGGTAATATCTATTCCACCAGTAGTATTCAGGATCGTTTCCTCGGCTACTATAAATCCTTGCTGGAGCACAGGTTGCCCCTCCGTAACGAGTGGGTGCTCAGTGACCGGGACGACGAAGGTACTTATGTTGAAATGGAGCTTCCTCAGCCGCTACCAACTGCCTTTGTATGTAACTGCGATCAGGTCGCTCACAATCTGGTGCATAAGCTCATTGGTCTGGGATACCGCGTACCTGAAGACTGCTCTGTGGTCGGCTTTGACAACGATGTATACGCCACTCTTATTGTTCCGCAACTGACCACGGTCGGAGTAGACATCGAGCAGATGGCACGTACCGCGATTGATTCGATGATGAAAAAAATAAGCCATCCCGGTAGCCGCTTTGGTCGAGTCCTGGTGCAGGGACATATTGTATATCGTGATTCCGTGCAGCCCATCCAGAGACCATGATCAATGCATACCTTACTTGGGGACAGGTCACCCCTACTCTAATTTCCACAACCAAAAGCCGCTCAGCATGTCGCTGGAGCGGCTTTTGACGTTCATAAATTCTGCAGTGTGATCATCGTACTCACATTCAATTGTAGATTTTGCAAAATCCTGGATTAGGAGCGCTGGGCGACAAAGGAATTGCCCGCCCGATTGAGAATCGGCAGCATCCGCATTTCTTGCCCCATCGAGGCTTGGCAAAGCGGACAAGCAGGCTCGTTCAAAAAGGTGAAATCCGTTCGCATCCAACCGTTGCAACCCTCGTTTGTACACGACCAAATAGCCGTATTTTCCTCTGGAATGATTTCCGGGGCCTGGCGTCTGTACATCTATATTCCCCCTCGGTTTTTATAGGGTAATATCCCCTGTCGGCTTACTGTTAATTTCCACCTGTCCGGGTATTAATATGCTCTAACGTCCAAAAAATATGCGCAATTTACCAAAATGTTTATTTACGGATAGCCTTGGTCCAGAAGCCGCCATGAAATTGCTTCGGCTCTACCGTAATGACAAAAGCCTTAGGATCCAGCTCCAGAATGGACTGATACAGCTTATTCTGGTTTTTCCGTTTAGCCAAAATTTCCATCACCAGGCGCTCTCCATCACGTCCACTGCCCAGCCAGGCTGTAACACCGTATCCTTTGTCCCGTAGCGCATTGGCAATTCCTCCATTGATCTCATTGCTGATCACCTTAACGGTGACATAACCAAGCGCTATTTTTTCCTCAATCCATGCTCCAATAAGAATGCCCAATGCATAGCCAATGGCGTATACTGCAAGACTTGCCACTTGATCCAGGTACTTAAGCACAACATTCAAGCCCAACACATAGACCGTAACTTCCACGGTGCTAATGAGCGCAGCAATGTACTTCTGTCCTTTCAACGTCAGAATCATGCGTAGTGTATACGCCGATACGTAAATAATTTGAATAACAAGAATAAACAATAAAATTTTGAGCATGCGCTCACTCCCCACTTCACGTTCTGATTTAACCCGTATCCAACATTATACCCCCGTCTGTGATATACAGCCTCTGGTTTCGTATTACCCTCGCTCGGGTAATGACTAACTACAGCATGCTGAATGAAAATTCGATCACATAAGGAGGGCTACAACATGAAGGATAACGGAACTAGCGATAAAATCAAAGGTAATGTGAACAAAGCCAAAGGTGAAATCAAGGACCAAATCGGGAACGCTACCGATAATAAGTCCCTTCAAGCCGAAGGTAAACTGGATAAGGCCAAAGGCCATATTCAGGAAACAGCAGGCAAACTGAAGGACGGCAAATAATCCTGAATGGATAACCTCGACGCACTGTTTTACCAACAAGTCACGCTGTCTTGTGCAGCGGGCTTGTTTTGTGTTGTTCGGATACTTTTGGAAAAACTTTTGCGCAAACAGGGCAACTTTTACGGTTGCTGTTGCGTCTAACCAATATAAGCACAACCCATAATGACTCTCCAAGCTGTTGGATTTTGTAGGCATTAATGTTACTCTAGTCTATGAACCAGGCTATAATTCTTAAATAAAGGGGTAGACCAACGAATGAAATCACTGAAATCTATCAAAAAACCTGTCATCATCACTGCCGTATCCGCCTTGGCCATATCCGGGGCTCTTTTCAGCCAATCCACATATGCCGCACAAGTGACTAAGCCGATCCAAGCAGTATATAACAATATCAAAATCATCTACAACGGAACCGAGGTTCCTTATGATGCCAAAACAGAACCGTTCCTGCTGGATGGCGTAACGTATATCCCACTGAAGCTGGCAGGTACAGCTTTGGATAAAAAGGTAACATGGGATGGTACAAACAAACGCGTAGTCATTGCCGACAACGGCGTTCCGATTGATCAGTCTACAGTTACGGCGTTGAACAACCAGATTACGACGCTGACTCAAGAGCTCAACACAGCGAAAGCAGCGAACACGACGAAGGACGCTACCATTGCTCAATTGCAAAAAGACAACCAGACGCTAAAAGATGAAGCAAGCAAAAATAGCTCTAGCTCCTTGAAGGATCTTCAAAAGAAGCTGAACGATGATCACAGGGATGACTACAATACCAACTCGGATATCACTCTGGATGGTAACAAAAACGATATTACGGTGACCATCGAAATGACAAAATCCAGATGGACTGAGCTATCTGACAGCAGAAAGGAAAGCTTCCTGGAGGACATCGTGGAAGATATTTTGAAAGAGTATAAAGATGCCGATGTAGAGGGTACGGTTAAAAACTCTAGTAATAGAGATAAATTAGCAACCTTTACAACCAATAGCAGAGGCGATGTTACTTTGAAGGATGTAGCTTCTTCCTTGGATGCAAGTACGATTCAACGCGATTTGGTTAATAGATATGGCAATTACGCTGGCGTTGGCTTTGATTTCACAGTAAGAGGCGACAGCAGTGAAGCTAGCGTGGATGTATATGTAAAGACTGACGCTTGGAACAATACACTTACTAATGCGCAAAGAAACTCTCTTATAGAGAATGTTCTTTATGAGCTTAAAAACAGAAACTCGGTATCTCGAGTAGTGGGTAAAATTAAGTCTAGCGAAAACAGCAACACGATAACTTCGTTCTAAATCGCACTTTTTTCAAAAAAAGCGACAAAGGCTACAAAGCCTTTGTCGCTTTTTTATGATGTACAAGAAACATACATTCCACTACTTAATTAATCTGCCAACAGAAGTAATATATTTTATATAATCTTCATCCGCATTGGTCGTATCTATATTTCTCGTATAAACCAGATTACCAGGACTGGTTATTTTAACTTTGTAAAACATACTGGGTTTAGAATAAGGATTTACACTATAGGTCCCTTTGCTATAAACAATCATAGGATTAAAGTCAATTTGCTTGAAGGCGGGCGATAAGTCGCCCTCGTACATAGCATAAATATTCAATATGCCTTTCCTGCGATCCCAATCAAAGGAAGTAAGATCAAACGCATTCGCATCAATGACTTGGGCCAAGTCTTGTCCCTTAAACCTCATAAGAACTGGACTTTCCGTAAAGCTATCATGTCTTAGTTTCAATAAGCCACGTTTGGGATCCCACTCCATCTTCGCATCTGTATCCTTCAACAAAATGGATACCGGCAAAAACATCGCGTTGCTTTTCATGATGGGGACTGTGTCCATTGTCATCGGCTCACCGTTAACTGATATTTCGGGTGATCCAATCGTTGCCGCTACATTACGGTCCAACAGATCAACAGAAGCGGTTTTGTTCGCTGCATTATAAGTTACTTTGCCGCCCAGTATATCTTCAGCCACTTGGAGCGGTATAAGCAGTCTCCCCTTCTTATCCACAAAGGGTGATGCAGGGTAGGTGTATAGAACATAATGATCATTGACCTTCAGGTGTATGGGGGTTTGAGCTTGAGCTGATGCCAAATTCGAGTTTGCAGAAGCAAGACTTAGTACAAGCATAAGGCATATTAATAACCTGATTTTCATAATGCCCTCCTTGTTATTATTTAGGCTCAAAGCCAAAATTATGGTAGAGGAGTCCAGTTGAGTATGCTTAACATGGAAAAACATCTGCCAAACCACATTGTTGTAAGTCTCACCCAACAACAAAGGAAATGACAGATGCTATTCAGTATATTTTAGCTTGAGCCATTGTTTAACTAATTGTTCTTATCGGTTGTTGATCCACACACTTGGACCATAATGAGTAATATAATCGGCGGGCCAATCAATCGTACCGAACCACTGACTTCCATCCCAAAAAGAGTAATCCCGATAGTCATCCCATGGATAATAATAATCTGAATTGAATTTTGAGACTACCAATTCTGAAAACTCTCCATTGATAGAACTTCCATAGATATTGCTGCCATCAAAGTTTTTTTTCGCTATTGCCGTCACTCTCTTAACCGACATGGATGATAGGTCTGAAGAGTCAAAAGAGGTTTGCATAACGACGATGTCTCTGTATTTTGCTAACAGATAAGCGTTATAGGTACTATTATCAATATAAAATTTAACTGAATCATTTATGTCGTGATTTTTCCACGTCTCTAAAGAGTATTTGAAACCATTATTGTTCCTAATATACCCCTGCCATACTTCTCTGCCTGTTTGATAGGAAAATCCCCCCTCAATTCCCCGTCCATTCTTTGCATCAAAACCGTAATACATCCATGGCTGTTCGTTTGCTCCTAGGTACTTAGCCCTTGGCGTAATCACATTTGCATTAACCCCATCAAAACCATCATAATCCAATTGAACCCTTGAGAAAGTTCCCGTTGTCCCTCCACTCACTTGCGATGGAGTGGGATTATTTTTACTTGATATGGAAACATCATGATTGTTGCTTGGTTCACTCAAAGAGTTTGTTTTCATATAAGTAGCATCCGTTACACTATCTTCTTTTGATTCAACTTTATCCGCCATGCCTACATAACCCTTTTCTGAGCTGTATACTTCTCCATCGAGTGTAAGATATATGTATTCCGATTCGTTAAGCTTCTCCAGATTTTGTTTTAGATCACTATTATTCTTACTCTTTAGTGATGTGCTATCCGCTGTATTCAGTAGTTCAGCAATAGATGCTTTCGGGTTAACGGTGATCTTGTGTTCTTGAAGCTCATGGACTATGGCCCGCTGTTTGAGATTTTCAAAAAATGAAGCATCGTACGTACTAGATTTCGATTCCGCATAGGCAAGACTTCCCGAAAGTGAGGAGCACATGAGAATGGTTGCTAACCCCATGCCTAAAAACTTTTTTTTCCTAAACATACACAAACCTCCTAGTTATTTTTCGAGACTAGCATACTCCCGTAAATATATAACGTCAACCATAATTTATAAATTTTACCTAAAAAGAGAGTATAGTATTTTACATATCGTAGTGTATAGAAGGATCAACTACGTATCAAAAAAGAAAGTGTGGAGCAGTGGCGTCAAAGTCGCTTGGATGCTGAGACCCTCCTTATAGCCATATAATTCATAAATACATTAATAATACTCATAAATATAAAGGTATTTAGCAATGAAAGCAGAATATATCACTGTACTCCAATTCAGAAAGGGGCAAATGTGTATGATGAGAAGTTTTGTTAAACGTAAAGTCAGGAAAAGCATTGCAATAACACTAACATTATTATTAGCAATCGCAAGCGCACCATTAGGTGCAATAGACGCGGCGGCAACGGTGCCAGACCAAAACAAAAAGCAGGATGCGCCAACCTTCTCTAATGTATCGGTTCATGACCCTTCCATTGTCAAAGACGGTGACACTTATTATGTATTTGGGTCACATATCTCTGCGGCGAAGTCAAAAGATCTTACAAACTGGACTTCTTTTGCAAACGGTTACACCACGCCTGGAAACACACTTTACGGGGATTTATCGAAGAATCTGGCCGGATCTTTCGCTTGGGCGGGTGAGAATGATGCGGATAGTAAGGGAGGATTCTCGGTATGGGCGCCCGATGTATTTTGGAATGAGCATTATGTCAATGAGGATGGGACAAAAGGGGCATATATGATTTATTATAGTGCATCTTCCACCTACATTCGTTCCGCGATCGGCATTGCAGTTGCACCCAAAATCGAGGGTCCATATCAATATGTGGATACCATTATACACACTGGTTTTACGAAGGATACTGCTTTCGATAAAGATAGCAAGGTAGATAAAAAATGGACAAATACGCCGATTCAACAACTTATTAAGGAAGGCAAGCTTGAGGGGCCCAGACCGGGATGGTTTAATACCGATGGTTCTTATGCGAATCGGATGTTCCCAAATGCAATCGATGCAAGCGTTTTTTACGATGCAAACGGTCGCTTGTGGATGACGTATGGATCATGGTCCGGGGGAATATTTTTACTGGAGCTAGATAAAGCAACTGGCAAACCCATGTACCCAGGTAAAGATGGAACTACAGAAGACGGTCGGCTCATTGATCGTTATTTTGGCACCAAGATCGCAGGCGGATACGGTGAGTCAGGGGAAGGTCCGTATATTGAATACAACCAGGAGACGGGTTATTACTATTTGTATGTAACCTACGGCGGTCTTGCAGCGGACGGGGGGTATAACATGAGGTTATTCCGTTCCAAGAGTCCGACAGGACCTTATAAAGATGCCAAAGGACAGAATGCTGTTTTGCCAGCAAATACCAAAAATATAACTTATGGCAACAAGTTAATAGGTAATTTCTTGTTCGATAGTAAAATAGGTGACCCCGGTACAGGCACTGGCTACGGCTATGTTTCCCCTGGACACAATTCTGTATACACCGATCCTGCTACTGGACAAATGTTTGTCGTCTTCCATACCCGATTCCCTCATCAGGGGGAGACACATGAGCTGCGTGTACACCAAATGTTCATGAATCAGGAGGACTGGCCTGTCGTAGCTCCTTATCGTTACGGTGGCGAGACGCTTACAAAGCTAGATGAGAAACAATTCATTGGCGATTATCAATATATTAATCATGGCAGTGATTCTTCGGCTACGATCAAGAATACGCAATTCATTCAGCTTAAAGCAGATCATACCATTGAAGGCGATGTGCAAGGAACATGGCGCAAGTCGGGGGATTCGAATATCCAATTAACACTGGATGGTGCTGTATTGGATGGGGTGTTCTTAAGACAATGGGATCAGGTTACGAATCAATACATCCTGGCGTTTACAGTTTTATCGAATAAAGGTGAGATGGCTTGGGGCAGTAAGCTCCCTGATATGACCGATACGACAGTAGTGCACAGTGTGTATCGTGAATTAGATCTTGGCGATACAAGTCGGGTGACGGCTAGCCTGAATCTTCCGAAGGAAGGCAGTCGGCAATCCCGGATTACCTGGAAAACTTCAGACCAAAGCGTCATTACGGATACAGGTGAAATCAAGCGTCCAGGAATCGGAGAAAAGGCTGCATCTGCCACTTTGACAGCTACCATTACCAAGGGAGAACGTAGTCGGGACAAAATTTTTAACATCACGGTATCCCCTTATGAGAAGGCAACATTGACTGCGTCATACACGTTTGAAAATAATCTGGAGGATCAGCAAGATGCTTTTGCTAATGGCGAAGTTATCGGTGACCGAATCGATCGCCAGGGAGGGAGTGTGTCCTACGCTGAAGGCGTAAGAGGCCAAGCTGTAGTCCTTGATGGAAAGTCGGGCATTGCTCTGCCTGAAGGACTCATATCCAGCTCAGCATATTCCGTGTCACTGTGGGTAAAACCAAGCGAATTGACTCTGCATACACCAACTTTCTTTGGAGCTATGGATAGTAATCACTGGATTAGCCTTTTGCCCAGAGGACCTGAGAAGGATAACACAATGGTCTGGTCCGGCAGCTCATCTTGGTATACTGGCAGTACCGGCCTAAAGATCAAAACAAATGAATGGACACATCTCGCCTTCACTGTAGATCGTGGAATGTTAGCCGTGTATGTGAATGGAAAGATTCAATTTACCGGCTCAGGATTTCCAGATGTCTTTACCTCTAAATCTGGATCATTCAGCTTAGGTGTCAACTGGTGGGACCCTGCGTTCAAAGGATCTATTGATGAGCTGAGTATATTTGAAGGTGCGCTCCCCCCTGCACAGGTGGCGGAGTTAGCGAAGATGAAAGTGAATTAAGACTAATGAATCGTGAGTATCGCTAGTGTCGAAAAGAAAAGCTACAAAAAAGAGAGCGCTGAATAGCGCTCTCTTCCAATGAACCATATAAAATGTAAGAAATATTAATAGGCCAATGCAAAAAGTCCTTTGATGTGGGACAAGTAACGGATGTTACTGCCTTCCTTCATCAAAGTGGCTACAGCGCCTTTCAGTTGGGTGCCATTCGCGCCTACAGTACCAATCGCGTCTGTTCTGCCCAAGCTGCCCAGTGTACCGGAGAATACTGGTGTAAAGCGTTCCATTTTCGCTCCGTTGAAATAAGCGAAGATGTTGTAACCAACTAATTCGCCCATTTGCCAAGCCAACTGTGCAGTTGGTGGGTATGGACGCTCGCCTTCACTCGGGAACACCACTGCACTGTCGCCAGCGAGGAAGATGTCTTCGTGAGAAGTCGATTGCAGCGCACCATTCACAGTTGCGCGACCACGGTTTACTTCGATACCAGATGCGCCAACCAGTGCATTACCTTGTACGCCGCCTGTCCAGATCAGTGTGTTCGTTTTGATCGAACGTCCGTCTTTCAAGAGAACTTCGTCAGCTTTCATTTCTGTAATCGGAACACCCGCTACGATTTGAACGCCACGTTTTTCAAGGCTTGTTACTGCACGATCAACCAGTGGTTGAGGGAAGCCTGCCAAAATAGATGGTCCAGCTTCTACGCAATACAAGTTGATATCTTCGTAGTTAATACCTTTTTCGCGACAAATTGCAGGCAATTTGTCAGCATATTCGCCCACCAGCTCAACGCCAGTCAGACCGCCACCACCGATAACGATTGTAGCGTCCGCTTGGTTACCGGATTGCTTGTAAGCATCCAGACGAGCTTCCACATGTGCGCGAATGCGATTGGCTTCTGCCACTGATTTCAGCGTGAAGCTATGCTCTTGCAGTCCTGGAATACCGAAGTAAGCCGTTTCACTGCCCAGGGAAATAACGAGAGCGTCATAGCTCAACGTAGCGCCACTGGCCAAGGTTACTTTTTTATCGTCAGGCTTGATTTCGGAAACAGTATCCACTTTCAGGATAATTTCCTTGTTACGCAGCAGTTTTTCCAAAGGAAGCGCAACAGCTTTTTCAGCAATTGTACCTGCCGCCAAACGGTGCAGTTCCGTAATAATTTGGTGCGACGCAAAGCGGTTAACCACTGTAATGGTTGCTTGGCTAGCGTCCATATGCTGGCGTGCTGTAAGAGCGGCCAGCAATCCGCCGTATCCGCCGCCCAAGATCAAAATTTGCTTCGACATGTCCATCCTCCGTTCTTGATCAGGTAATTATTTGCTTTCGCGTTGGCGCTCATTCAGAATATCCAGGAAAGCCTGGCTGAAACGCAGCGTTTTTTGTACATTCGGATCTTTAAGCATTTTGAGCAGGCCAAACAGACCTACACTGCCGTCTGTAGTTTGTACACGGTCATTTGCTTCAATTGCAGCAGAAGCCAATCCTTTAGCCGAATCTGTAACAGGCTTCACAAACTCTCCCATGGAGCTTTTCATATCTCCGATAAAGACAGGGTCAGTCGCCAGACTGCGAGCTACATCATAAGCGTCGGTCATCAAAGTAACCATCTCAGTCAACTTGGGCAGATTTTCTACCAGCACGGTCAGCGATTGCTGAACCTCCGGTTTCATCAATTGGTCCAATACATCCCGAGACTCTTTGGTAGCTTCTTGTGTTACTGCCACCTCTTGTTGGTTTTCAGACATGCGTGAACGTCCTCCTTTACTGTGAAAATAGAAGTCCATTCCTTTCTCGTAACCTGTATCCATAAACTCTAGCAATAAAACGTGCATTGAATTCACGCCCTAAACATGCAAGAAGCACAGCTAAAACCGGCCTATACCCTAAAGGGCAAGACTGATTTATCGCAGATGCCAATTGTATATTGCTCAGACGGTATTCTGTTGTTACTGCTGCGGAATATCCCACGAAGCGCTCCTTCGTGACTACAACAGGCCGAAACGGAACCCTATACCTCTATATTACACCTTTCACAACACAATCGTCGAAGAAATTTTAAATTTGCACAAATTTCTGCAAAATTTTTATTGTTATTTTAGATAAAAATTAGAATAAGCTCGATTTTTGTCCAAGTTTCCCTTAAAAAAAGGGTCATTTTATGCTAGAGGAGGATAATAGAGAGCGTACGTTTCAGTTCGATAATATGAAAATAACACAAAATATATTCATACGGAGGTTTAAAACGATGGCTAAAACATTTGGAGATATGGTTCAAGAGGCGAGACAGCACGTTCAAGGCATTGATTCACAGGAGGCACGTCAGCGAATGGAGGCAAATCCTGATACATTCGTTATCGATGTACAGGACTCCCATGATGCAGGCGCTTGCGGTCTGATTCGCGGAAGCGCCAATATTTCATTGGGCATGTTGCCCATCCGCGCTGACTTGGAGGTTCCACAGGATTTGCGTGACGAACGTCTACGTGACCGCAACCGCCCGATTATCACCACTTGTGGGGCAGGCGGACAAGCTGCATTGGCAGCTTATACACTCCAGCAGATGGGCTTTACCAATGTAGCTTTTATCGAAGGCGGAACAACAGCCTGGAAGGAATCCGGCTTTGAAGTAGAACTGTACTAAGGGACCTACGCTCCAAGAATCGCCCTACGTACGTAGGGTGTCTTCAGAAGTATCAGGATTATCAGGTGCTTCGAAATCATCAGGAGACGGCTGCGGCACACCAGATTCAATGAACTCATCTACATCGCGGGCAGCCTTAACTTGATTGCATTCATTGCAAGCACATACACAATTGACCGGCGTCGTGTGCCCCCCTTTTGCCCGAGGCAGTAAATGATCAATCGTGTCACCGTAGTCTCCGCAAAAAAAGCAAGTATAGCGGTCACGCTTAAGCACATATTGACGAAATTCCTTGTTGCTATACAGTCTGCGCACGGTGTATGGATTAACAATCACCGCCATACGCTCTCTGACCAGGGTCATGGCCAGATCAAGCTCAATCTCTTGATGCCAGCGTCTCCCCTGGTCGGTTTTGCCTCTTAGCCGAATCATGCCATTGCGATTGAGCCGCAATGCCCGGGTATCCGCAGGCTTCAGCCTGCTAAGCAGATGCCGAACCCGTTGCCGGTGGCGCTCACGCGCTTTATCCGTGACCAGCTTCCTGCGGGGGCGTTGTGCCTCCATAGGTAGTGGCGCCTCCAGGCTGTGCGCAGCCGTATTTGCTTCAAGGCTATGCTGCGTCACGGGAGCAGCCGAGGGGTTCGTTTCCTCGCCGGAAGGAGCGGACGTAGCCGCACGTTCTTGCGGAGCCGGGGCCAACCCTCGGCAGGAACGGCAAGGACCACGCCGTGAATAAGGACCAGCCCGGCGACCCGTTCTGCGCTGAAAGTCCGTTAAAGGTTTCATTTCCTGACAATACGTACATTTTTTAATCAGCGGTTTGCTCGCTTCATCCTTGTTCTGCTGCGGTTCTGTCACGTCCACCCCTCCTTTCCTCTGTTGCTCGTGCTTTACGGTTTTCACCAAAACCCGAACTATTGTTAAGTTAGATTCATTTTACCGTTTTCACGTTCCCTTTTCTAGCTACCCGAGTCGTTGGGAACACTTAGGTATAACAAATTTTAATGATTTAGCATACGTTATACAGCGATCCTTGTTCTTCATTCAGCATCATATTGACCGTCTGACGTTTAGCCCCCCTCACTTGGTGGGTAACTTGTTATATATGAAGGAGGGACGCACATGAAAAGGAACCATACGATGATGCAATTTTTCGAGTGGAATGTCGAAGCTGACGGTTCTCACTGGAAGAAGCTTACCCGCCTGGCACCGGAACTGAAGGCCAAAGGAATTGACGCGATATGGATTCCACCTGTCACCAAAGGCCAATCGCCCGAGGATACGGGATACGGCGTCTATGACCTTTATGATCTGGGCGAATTTGACCAAAAAGGTGCGGTGCGCACCAAATACGGAACCAGGGAAGACCTGCTGGAGGCTGTTGCCGCCTGCGTTCGCCACGGTGTGGCCGTCTATGTCGATCTGGTTATGAACCATAAGGCTGGCGCGGATGAAACCGAAGTGTTCAAGGTCGTCGAGGTCAATCCGGATAACCGCAATGAGGTCATTTCCGAGCCCTTTGATATCGAGGGCTGGACTAAATTTACGTTCCCCGGCCGTCAAGGTCAGTATTCCACATTTCAATGGAACTTTGAACATTTTAACGGAACCGATTACGATGCAAGCCAGGACCGGACAGGAATCTATCGTATTTTAGGTAAAAATAAAAGCTGGAGCGAAAATGTAGATGATGAATTCGGCAATTATGATTATTTAATGTTCGCCAATATTGATTATAATCATCAGGATGTGCGCAAAGAGATGATCCGCTGGGGCAAATGGCTGGTAGATACTCTGCAATGCAACGGATTCCGTCTGGATGCAATCAAGCATATTAATCATGAATTTGTACGAGAGTTTGCTACAGAAATGATAAAAAAACGCGGGCAGGATTTTTATATGGTAGGCGAGTTTTGGAAACCGGATCTGGAATCGTGTCAAAAGTTCCTGGATACCATTGATTATAAAATCGACCTATTTGACGTATCCCTCCACTACAAACTACATAGCGCTTCCTTGGGTGGCAAGGATTTCGATTTAAGCACCATTTTCGAGGATACGCTTGTTCATACCCATCCCCTGAACTCGGTTACTTTTGTCGATAATCATGATTCCCAGCCGCATGAAGCGCTTGAATCCTGGGTGGAGGACTGGTTCAAGCCCAGCGCCTATGCACTTATCTTGCTGCGCAAGGACGGTTATCCCTGCGTATTCTATGGCGATTACTACGGCATCCAGGGACAAACGCCCGTCAAAGGCAAGCAGGCTGAGCTAGACCCGCTTCTATATGCCCGATACCATAAAGCTTATGGTGAGCAAAAAGATTATTTCGATGATCCCCATACGATTGGATGGGTTCGTCAAGGCGTGCCTGAGCTGGAAGGCTCCGGATGTGCTGTGGTGATCACCAACGCAAATGACGGAGAAAAGCGCATGTTCGTAGGCAAACAACATGCAGCGGAAGAATGGATAGATTTGACCGGGCGTCACGATCATACCGTAAAGATTGAGCAGGATGGCTACGGCATATTTCCCGTTCGTGCCGGCAGTGTATCGGTGTGGGCACTTCCCGCAGAGGAAGACAGCCAGGAAACAGAAGAAGAAGCGAACGCTTAATCTATACCCAACACAAAGAGGACAGGATGCGAGGAAGCGCCCTGTCCTCTTTGTGTATGGAAAGTCACTCCGTTACCTTGCTTTGGTTGGCCACAGCCTGCTTCTTAGCCTCTACATGACTCGGATCACCGAGATAAAAGCGCCGTATGGGATCTATATGCTCATCCAGCTCGTACACCAGGGGAATGCCTGTGGGAATATTCAAATCCAGCAATGCGGTTTCGTCCAGATTCTCCATATACTTGATTAAGGCCCGCAAAGTGTTACCATGTGCAGAAATGATAACTCGATCCTTTTTGAGAATCAAAGGTACAATCCGCTGCTTCCAAAACTCACCGACCCGATGCACTGTGTCCTCCAGACTTTCCCCAAGCGGCAGCTCTTCTGGCTTAATATTGCGATAACGCTCTTCCCGATGCGGACTCCGCTCGTCCTTCTCATCCAGCATGGGTGGCCGCACTGTTAGGCTACGCCGCCAGATATGAACCTGCTCCTCGCCGTATTGCACGGCGGAATCCAGCTTGCTAAGCCCTTGAAGAGCACCGTAATGGCGTTCATTCAGCTTCCATGACTTCTGCACAGGTATCCACAGATGATCCAGCTCATCCAAGATGTGATACAGCGTGCGGATAGATCGTTTTAGCACAGAGGCAAATGCCAAATCAAACGTATATCCAGCCTCCTTGAGAATACGTCCCGCCTCAATGGCCTCATGAGTCCCTTGTTCAGTCAGGTCCACGTCCGTCCAGCCCGTAAACAGGTTTTGTCGGTTATACACGCTTTCTCCATGCCTAACCAGCACCACTTGATACATACACTCACTCCTCTCCTGTCTGTCTTTATGTTTTACCCAACTTCTATGTATTTAACGTAAAATGCAATTTTTAAACCGTCTATTTAATACAAAAAAGGACGGCATTCAGCCATCCTTTTCTTCTCACCCTGCACTTAGTCCCTCTTACTGAACTTGGCCAACAGATCCAAAATCCGTACATACAGCCATACTAGAGTCACCAGCAATGCAAAAGCACCATACCATTCCATATATTTGGGTGCACCTTGATCTGCTTGCTCTTCAATAAAATTGAAATCAACCAGCAGATTCAAAGCCGCAATGATCACGATAAATAAACTAATACCAATACCCAGCCAACCCGTTTCATGGATATACGGAACATTCATACCGAAAAAGTTCAAAATAAAATCAACTAGCGTCACCAGAAAAATCGCCATCGTACACAGGACAACGAATGAGATAAAGCCGCGTGTCACCTTGATGATTCGCTGTGTGTACATAAAGAGCATTAAGAACAAAATACCCACGGTCAGCAAAATGGCATTGGCTACAATTCCAGGGTACTCATACTCCATAAAGGCTGAAACGCCACCCAAAGCAAAACCACTCAGAATCGCATATACAGGAGAGAGTAACGGAGCGGTTTTTGGAAAAAAGGATATCGCAAGTGCTACGCCTGCCATACCAATAAAGCCTGCCGTCAGCAAGGATAGCACCTCTACGGTTCCCTCGTAGGTCATGTACCAGGTAATGCTGCCAGAGACGATGAGCAGAACCAGCAGAAGCAACGTTTTGTTCACCGTTCCTCCGATGGTCATGCGTTGTTCACTAGCTTCTCTTTCATCTTCGCGCAAAAAGATGTCATCACGTAAAACTGGATTGCTAAAGCTCATACAGGGTACTCCTTTTCGATGTTGTTGTTTGCTATGCTATATGTATATATCGGCACAATATGAAAAAAGTTTCAGAAAATTTCAAACAAAAAAACTCTAACCTTGCCATACGGCAAAGCTAGAGTTAGAGGGTCAGGTCGTTACAGGTTAAAAATCAGCCGTAGCAATTTGGATGGTGCCTGTCACAGCTCCAGCTGGAGTAGCTTGGAGAGCAGCTACCAGCAACAAAGCCACTTCTAACGTCAGACTATTGGCTGCCGGGATAACATACGTGATCACGGGAGCATTGACACGTGTAACAACCAGATCCACCGGATTGGCACCCGTGTTATTCACGGTAATTGTAGCATTATTACCGCCTTTCAAATTTTCAAAAAAGGATTTACCCACACCCGCAGCGAGATTGTAGATTTGCGAAGGTAAAAGGATCGCCATAAAACTCACCTCCCTTGCGTTTGATAGTGTATTCTATGCTTCCAATCTATGAGCGTAACGTTAAGTGACTCAGTAATAAGACACAATTTAAAAGACTGATAGATTAACATACCCTAAGCTATGCCAAAAAGGAGTTGCCCTCTCAGATCCCTTTCAGAATCTGCGGACAACTCCTTTTTTAAATAATGGAAGTCTCAAACGGTATACAAGCGGCTAGTAGGATTATATGTTGCCTTTGCTCCCTTATTGCACGTGAATGCTCAATTCCTGCGGACCGAAACGGGAAGGCGCAGAAACCTTCACACGAATTTGTCCAGCCTCCCCCTTCGTACGAATCCAGAATGCAATGCGTCCACCAATTAGGGATAAGCTTGAAGGACCGATCAATTCACCCACCCCTTCGACCTCCACCGAAACTGGATCTGCATAGAACGGCAAGACGTTGCCGTATTCGTCCAGCGCATCCACTACTACTCGGGTTACGTCCCAATCGCCAACTTCCAGCACCATATCATCTGCAGCTACCCGCAGCTCTGTCGGCACCGGATTACGTGAATAGTATTTGCGGGTCACTTCTTGCCCATCTACGTATCCAATGAATACAGCGTCTTCCCACTTCATGCCCCAGTGGCCTGTCAGCTCGTCGATCACGACAGGGGGATGAGGAAGCGCCGGGTACTTCTCTCGGTTCGGACGATAAACACCTTTGCGCTCATGACCGTAGATGAACTCCACCTCATCACAATTGGTGAACACAACCAGCGGCACGATGCCTCCAATATTCCGCTCACCACGCGACCAGTAAGTGACCGGCTCCATAACGATTTCCTGTTCGACGTTCTTCTGGCTCCGGTACACACTCGCTGCAAATTTAGGCAGGCGGAACATATCCATGACACCGTGGTAGCAGATTTTATCACCGGAACCAAAATCAGCATGCGTGTTATAGTCAAAAGCACACCAACCAATCGCCCCGGCAATGCCCTCATCGGCATAGGAAGCATTTTGGACCCGCGTATGGCGCAGTGCATGCTCCATTACCCGTTCCTCCTGGTCAAAGCGCTTGGTCGGGTACATATGCCCGTTATATTCCGTTACCAGATAAGGGACCGGATGATCCAGCTTTGTAACGAGAGACGGCTGGCGCAAGCCTGTCGTTTCGCCATCTACGCCTTCTGTATCGTCATACGTATCAAAATTGCGGATTTCCTTAGCCAAATATTTTTTGTGCCCACCATCATGAACAAAATCATTTATCGTATATACATCTTCCAATAGCTCACTGCCTACAATATAACGCACACCACCCGTAGCACGGGTCGGATCTAGCTTTCGTGCTAGCTCATTGGTACGCGTGTACAGATCATGGTCATCCTGCGACTCATTAATTCGTACCCCCCAGATTACAATGGAGGGATGATTACGATCACGGACAATCATGTCCTCTACGTCCCTCACCGCCTGCTCCTTCCACGCTTCACCGCCAATGTGCTGCCAACCCGGAATCTCTTCGAAAACGAGCAATCCGATCTCATCACAACGGTCTAGAAAATGACGGGACTGAGGGTAGTGGGATGTCCGTACCATATTCAGCCCCAGCTCCTCCTTGAGCACATCTGCATCACGACGCTGCGCTCTTTTAGGCATAGCATAGCCAACGTACGGATAGGACTGGTGACGGTTCAAGCCAAGCAGCTTGATCTTCCGCCCATTCAAGTAAAAACCGTCCGGCTGAAATTCGGCCTCGCGGAAGCCAAAGCGCACGGTCACCTGATCCAACTCTTCTCCGCTTCGTAGCAGCGTCAGCTTCGCTTCATATAGCTTGGGATCATCTATATCCCAAAGTTGCAGGCCGCCCAGCTCTTTCAGCTCCAGCGTTACTTCCGCCGCCGTCACCGCTTCCAGCCCGGTCTCCGCCTTCACGCTCGCTCCGTCCAGCAATTGCAGCGCGACCGTCAAGTCGTCCTGCTGATCGCTGATGCCCTCCAGCTCCACGACCACGCGCACCGCCTTATTTGCCGCAAGCGGCTCCGGTGTTTGGACGAATACCGTTCCGAGATGTACAGGCTCCACTATTCGCAGCTGTACTTCGCGGTAAATACCGCCATAGGTCAGATAGTCAATGACTGCCCCAAAGGGAGGGATGTCGTCCCGTTCCGTGGAATCGACAATGACCGTGAGCACATTGGGGCCGCCATATTCGGCAAGTTCGGTCAATTCAACGCTGAACGGTGTATATCCACCTTTATGCTCCCCCGCTTTTACCCCGTTTAGAAATACCTGGGCATAGGTCATGACTCCTTCAAAATCAACATACACTCGCTTACCTTTGGCATCTGCCGGAATGTTCAACTCTCTTTTATACGTAGAAATAAACTGAAATGCCTGGTCGTCAAAATAATTATACGGAAGCTCTACATTGGTGTGCGGCAGCTGAATTGGCTCATACCGACTTGCATCAATGCCTGCACTTACTTCTCTCTCGACATATTCAGAAAGATAAAACCATTGGTCATTCAACGGCAAAATGGTACGCATGGGCAGTCACCTCAACCTTTTATTTTCCACTCTTATACCATAGTAAAATATTTAAGTAAAAATAACGAGTAAAACTTAGTAAAACAAATATATGTTCAATGTAAGCATTTACAAGGTAATTGTCAATCCATTTTTGTATCTTTTTATATCAAAAAAACAACCCCGGTAAGCCGGGGCTGTCCAAATCAATAACGCCGATTTTATTGGGTATCGGTATGTAGCGGCGCACTGCTGTTGCGAATCATTAGCTCGGTCGGAATGATGACCTTCCGCCCCACCTCGTTTGCACCGTTGCGTACTGTATGCAGCAAGAGCTGAACGCCCGTTTCTCCCATCAGTTCGGTGTGCGTTTTGACCGTTGACAGAGATGGGGTCAAATATTCCGCTGTCGGAATATCATTGAAGCCAACAATTGAGATACGTTCCGGCACCGCAAGGTGATGCTGCTCCAGCGCCTTTAACACCCCAATAGCCACCGAATCGCTCGCGACAAAGAAGGCTGTAGGCAGGTTTTCTGTTCCTGCCAGAATAGCCGCTTCCATCGCACGGAAGCCGTCTGCCGCCGTTCCGCCGCACACATGAATATCATCCGACGTGCACAGCCTGTGCTGTTCCTGATACCGCAAAAACGTCTCATAGCGGGCATCTAACTCGACTCGTTCGGAATCATGGGACTGCTCATCCTTGCCCATACCTACATATCCGATGTGACGATGGCCTGCGCCCATCAAATAATCCAGTGCATCAGCCGCAGCGTGAGCAAGGTCAATGACCACATAGTCTGCCCCTGTTCGCTCTACCGGATGATCCAGAAAGACGCAAGGAATGGGCAGTTCCAGCATACGTTCTACCTCTTCGCTGCTAAAATGCCCCAGCACGATCAGCCCATGTAGCCCTTCGGATGACGCCTTCAGCGCAGTCAGGTCCTCTCTTCTGAAAATACGCTCCAGCTGCGCCCCGCTTTGGCGGCACTCTTTTTCCACGCCAAACCGGATAGACAGATAATAAGGGTCTTCCAGTTCCTCGTACGCGCTAAACCAGTGCACCATACCCAACCGGATGGGTCCCTCTGCCTTCTTGCGGGGCTGACGACCAATACCGCCATTTTTACGTTTAACCGTCGTATATTTCATGCGCTCGGCAACCTCAAAAATTTTACGTCGCGTTTCCTCTGATACAGACAGTGTTTCATCATAATTCAGCACTCGGGAGACCGTGGATATCGAAACCTCTGCCTCCTGGGCGATATCTTTTAACGTAGGCATTGCAGACTCCTTTAATGGTTTTACTCTATTTTTACTTTTATTTTACTATTATCTTACTCGTCTCCCCTGTGCAACACAACCCGTCATTCCGAAAAGGGTCAACCATTTTTTTCATATTATAAGCCTAATCATGATAAAATACGTACCATAATAGAAATGACACCAAGGAGGATACACACATGAAACAGGAACTGATTGACCGCCTAACTACATATGTTCAGGTAGATACCCAATCTGATGAAAGCAGCCACACTTGCCCCACTACACCCGGACAGCTCACATTGGGCAACCTTTTGGTGGGCGAATTGAAAGCCATTGGTATGACAGACGTAACCATTGATGATCATGGTTATGTGATGGCAACCCTTCCCTCCAATACGGATAAAGAGGTTCCCGTCATTGGTTTCCTCGCTCACCTCGATACGGCTACCGAGCTGACTGGCGCAGGGGTAAAGCCGCAATTGACGGAAAACTATGATGGGGGCGATATCACGCTGAATGCTTCGCTTGGTGTGGTTCTTTCTCCACGTGAGTTTCCCGAACTGGCTCAATATAAAGGCCACACCCTGATCACAACAGATGGTACCACCCTGCTCGGTGCAGACAACAAGGCCGGGATCGCAGAAATCATGACAGCTATCCACTACCTGATTGACCATCCAGAAATTCAACATGGCAAAATTCGCGTTGCTTTTACACCGGACGAAGAGATTGGAAGAGGACCGGAACGCTTTGATGTAGCCGCTTTTGGCGCTGAATATGCCTATACGGTAGACGGCGGACCGCTCGGAGAACTGGAGTATGAGAGCTTTAACGCCGCAGCCGCCCATATTACCATTCACGGTGTGAATGTGCATCCCGGTACGGCTAAAAACAAAATGATCCACGCTGCCAAAATCGCTATGGAGCTGCATAGTCGGTTACCTGCAAACGAAGCCCCGGAATATACAGACGGATATGATGGCTTCTATCATCTCTTGGAGTCTACAGGTACGGCAGAACAAGCTAAACTGTACTATATTATCCGTGATTTTGACCGCGAGAGCTTTGAAAACCGGAAAGCTTATTTAACAAATGTAGTCAAAGAGCTGCAGGCCGCATATGGAGAAAACCGTATTGCACTGGAGCTGAGAGATCAGTATTACAACATGAAAGAGAAAATAGAGCCAGTCAAGCATATCGTCGATGTCGCTTATGAAGCAATGACGAAGCTGAATATCGAACCCATCATCAAGCCGATTCGTGGCGGTACAGACGGTTCACAGCTATCCTACATGGGACTGCCTACACCGAATATTTTTACAGGTGGGGAGAACTACCACGGTAAGTTTGAATATGTATCGGTGGACAACATGGTACTTGCTACCAAGGTTATTGTGGAAATCGCACAACTGTTCGAGCAACGCGGCAAGTGAACTACCTATACACAGCACTGACACGTTAAGATTAAATAGAAGGCATATCGTTCCGTAATGGAAACGGTATGCCTTTTTTTCTGAAGCTTTCATTTCCCTTTAAATTTTCAATATCTTTATAACTTTTATCCGTCTTTAGACCGACAACTATATACGAGACTATAAAAAATATATCTAGTAAAGAAAGGTAGGTTATCTATTTGAATACAATAGATGCATTAATTGCAGCCATTCCCTACATACAACAGATTATGCGTGAGAAAGTGACCCTTGCTCTCTTCGACCGCACTCATGTCCTTATGTATACCCAATCGGAGGGTATGGATCTCGGCTTTGAAACAGGCTCGGAGCTGCTCGAGGACTATAAAGATTTTGCCATGCTTAAAAATGGACGTGAGGCCAGCCTGACCCACATTCCTGCTGAAATTCTAGGGTTTCCTCTTGATATGATCAGTATCCCTGTATTTGACGAGAAAGGTGAAGTCATCGCAGCATTTGCGGCCTCTTATAATTTGACTAACAAAAATCAACTGGATCAAATCGTATCCGAGAATCGCTCCATCACCGAGCAGCTCATTGATATGGTACAGCATGTAGCGGCTCATTCCGAGGAGCTTCAGGCAACCAGTGAACAGATTTTGAAAAACACTCAAATCGCCGTACAAAACTCGGGTAAAATCAATCAGGTAGCTGTGTTCATCAAGGAAATTTCCGATCAGACCAACCTGCTTGGATTGAATGCAGCGATCGAAGCCGCACGTGTAGGAGAAGCAGGAGCAGGCTTTGGTATCGTCGCTCAAGAGGTGCGCAAGCTATCCGTAGAATCCAAAAAGGCGACGGTCGATATTGAAGGAGCCCTTAAGGATGTACAAAACTCCATTCGTCAAATGGAGCAGGAAATTGAGCAAATTGTTTCTTCTTCTCAGGAGCAGGCGACTCTGGTAGGCTCCTTCACTGAAGTGATGGAGCGTATGCAAAAGGCGAGTGAAACGATGCAACATCTGGCCAATGACCTGACTTCGTATGCCATAAAATAAATCTTGGGATAAAAAAGGGGAGCACACTGATCGCAAAATGCGTAAAAGTGTGCTCCCCTTATGTACAAAAGCCCTATCGGGCTTGATGGTCTAAATCTGAAACTCAAGCAGTATAAGAAAAAACACCATGATTTGAAGGAAACACTGGGTCTAACCCTCCCAAAATATTTCCCACCGGAAGAGCAATACTAAGAAACGCCAAGACCATAGTTACCGAGATTAATGCCTTTTTCATTATGAAGCCCCCTTAATAAAATGGTTTGGTATTGCTCTTGCTGTGATGGTGTTGCCAAATCTCGATAAGTTTCAAACAGAGCAACCAATGTCCTGAAATCGGCATCCGCTTCTACACTGGCAGAGAATTGCAGAGAATCAAGGACATAATTTAAGGCAGCGGAGTACTGCTTCTTCTTGAAATGGTAAATGGCCAATTGGTTGACCAGTTTTAAATAATATACGCGGTTTGCTCTATCTTCATAACCTTCAAATATCTTAATATCATCAGCAAAATCGTTCAGCAGGTCGTCTATATTCCAATTATTCAAGTTAGCCGCTTCGGCAATACCAACCAATCCTGGAAGTAGCTCCTCTTCATTGTCGTGAAGAAATTGAACGTACTCAGGCAAAAGTTCCCTTCTCCCCGAAAGTAATTCAATCGTAAATAAATTGGCCTTGGCGAGGAAACGGAATCTCTCTACTTCTTCGTGACCGCTCTGATCCAGCCCCATAAACCAGCCCATTTCGCTATACTTCATAATATAGTTTCTGGCTTCCTCATACTTTCCCATATTCTGATAGTAAATAGACTTCGCCAGATAACTGTAAGCATAATAAAACACTAGCGGGTGTTTGGTGTCCAATGTCTCATACTTGCCGTCTGCAGCATTTCTCAGTTGGGTGTGATACAGGCTTTCAGCCAACGTATGCAGATAATCTGCTACTTTGTTCGCTTCATCCCAATCATTATGTGTGTAGCTGATTCTAAACAACTCACAAGCTTTATCGAGTTCGTGGCTGTCCGACAACAAATAAATGGCTTCCCTTTGGTTCAGGACCTCTTCCACTAAAACCCGCCTCCCTATCCTGAAAATTGCGATTACCCCTTAGCACAGCGGCTACTCTTCAGGGTAGTTATGCTCTTAGCCTCCATTTTTTGCATACCAGTATATTACAAATATAGTCAAAACCTAACTTGAAGTCAATTTAATCATCGCTACCTTCTTTTTTTTGCAACCTTACATTGCTGTGTATGGTTATGGATTTTGCAAAATTCGATTCCAGTCGCTCCGAAGTGCAAGATATAGACGAACTAAACCATTTCGATCTATATCTTGTTCATTGGAAGTCGCTTATGGGATTTTTGCAAAATCCTTGGTTACGAATAATCGACTCCCCTTATAGAAATAATGCTAAAGAAGACAAAATGCAGGCTCTCTCATGAATGGTTTTTATGATGCTATAGTATCGTCGGGGTAACTACGTTACGAATTAGTGCGTACTTTTCAATCGGATATCGGGGCCTTACAATCAAACCTGTGCATGAAACCAAAGTATAGAGTAATACTCAACAGAGCATGTACCTGTTCATCAAAATATAAATTCACTTAAGGAGTGAAGTTAATAACATGGAACTTCAATTGGCTTTAGACTTAGTAGATATCCCGCAAGGTATTGCATTGGTAAAAGAAGTAGAGTCGTATATTGATATCGTAGAAATCGGTACACCGATTGTCATCAATGAAGGACTTCATGCAGTAAAAGCAATGAAAGAAGCATTCCCGAATCTGAAAGTGCTGGCTGACCTGAAGGTTATGGATGCAGGGGGCTATGAAGTGCTAAAAGCTTCCGAGGCTGGTGCAGATATCGTTACGATTTTGGCTGTAGCTGAAGATGCAACAATTAAAGGTGCAGTAGAAGAAGCGAAAAAACAAGGCGGCAAAAAAATCCTGGTGGACATGATCGGTGTTAAAAACCTGGAGCAACGTGCGAAAGAAATCGACGCTCTGGGCGTTGACTACATCTGTGTGCATACAGGCTACGATCTGCAAGCTGAAGGACAGAGCCCGTTCGAAGCACTGCAAACCGTCAAAAAAGTCGTGAAAAACTCCAAAACTGCCGTGGCTGGCGGTATTAAACTGAGCACCTTGGCTGAGGTCGTGAAGGCTCAACCGGATCTGGTTATCGTCGGCGGTGGTATCACTGGCGAGGACGACAAAAAGGCTGTAGCTTCCCAAATGCAACAGCTCATCAAACAAGGTTAATCCCAATGGAAACCTCTCAATATTTATCCGAGGTACTCAAGGAGCTGCAATTGGTTCCACAATTGATCAGTGATACAGAATCGGAGCAGCTGATCCACTCCATCGCCGCTGCGAATAAGGTATTCGTGGCAGGTGCGGGCCGCTCAGGGTTCATGATTCGCTCGCTGGCGATGCGGCTGATGCATATGGGGATTCAAGCTTACGTGGTCGGGGAAACCGTAACTCCTGGTTTGGGCGAGGGCGACCTACTCATTATTGGTTCAGGCTCTGGTGAAACCAAAAGCCTGACCTCCATGGCAGAAAAAGCAAAGAAACTTGGGGCCTCTCTGGCGCTTCTAACCACTTCCCCGGGTTCCACCATTGGCAAACTGGCCGATATCATCGTCAAGCTGCCTGGTGCGGCCAAGGACCCGTCCAACAAGGACTACCAAACGATTCAGCCTATGGGCTCATTGTTTGAGCAAACCCTGCTGTTATACGGTGACGCATTGGTACTCAGAACGATGGAGCTGCGCAAGCTGACCTCCAAATCTATGTTTGGCCAACACGCCAATTTGGAATAAAAATGTAATTCCTTTACGATAACAAAGCAGGCCGTCCTTTACATGTCACATGTGAAGGACAGCCTGCTTTTATGCTTGTATAAGGCGACTTTCCTATCTACACCGTTTGGACGTTTATTCTTCAGGTTTGGCTTATATGGCTTATATAGTCCAAGCCATCGTAGGAGAAATATTGAAAGTATGCGGGAGTCGCGGCGACAGATACCGGTTCATCTACAGCGACGGTCGATACAGCATACATGCCAATCAGCGCTCCCGTGAAACCGCCATTGCTTTCAGATGAGACTACAAAAGCCGGAACCGTAGCGAGCGGTACCCAGTTGCCTGGACGCACAGCATAAGATAAGGCGAAATGATACGCATCGGATAGGATGCGAAGCTCCATACCTTCACCGCTTGGTATATCAGGAGCCGCCAGCGGTACAGAGACCCATTCGGTTCGTTTTCCCTGATCTGCGACCGAGACCACTACAGTAAGCATGTTGCCTTCTCCATCCCGACGAATACCAAGCGTAAAGTGACCGTGCTCATTAAGTCGTACCGCAAGGCCGGCTTCCTCGCCCTCATGCTGTGGTTGAAAATAAAGCCGGCTACGGACGGCGATCTGATGATGCCGCAGCCGGGTGCCGAGGAATACGCTCGGCGCTTCGTCCAGCAGCGTGTGGCGATTGCCGATGAGCGTTAGCCATCCGGGGCACGCTTCCAGGCTGATGCAGGCTTCACACAGCCTGCGCGGAGCAGCCCAACGGAAGTCCAGCCGCTGACCACCAAAGTCATCGCGCCAGCTATGACGCTTTGCAGGCGCGAGCGGCGCAGAAGCAGGCGGGCGAGCCTGCTCCGCCAGACTGAATGGCTGACGGTCTACAGACATGTGCAATTGCACCGTGCCTGCGTTGTTGTCAGCCGTAGGCCATCCGTCCGTTGTCCAGCGGACGGGGGCCAGAAAGGTTTCGCGTCCGAGCACGCTATACGAAGGTGGTACCTCAGCCTGAGGCTCGACAGCCTCCAAGCGGTCAGCCACAGGCTCGATGTCCACCACCGGACGGACACCGAGAAAAAAAGCCCACCAGTCCCCGCGAGTGTCCTCAACCAATTCGGCATGACCTGTGTTCTGAATCGGATGTGCAGGGAGAGCGTTATGCGTGAGCATCGGCTCTGTCATACGCTCGAACGGACCGTAAGGGCCCTCCGCACGATACACGAGTGTTCGATGATCACGCCCCGTTCCGCCACATGCGCAGAGCAAATAATAGTGGCTGCCGATGTGATACAGATGCGGCCCTTCGGTCCATACGCCGCCATCCCCGTGAGCAATCGCTATAGGCTCTGTCAATGCCTGACCTGTAGTGATATCAATCTCATACTGGATAATATGCGACTCGGCATCTGCCCCGGATTGTACGGTCACATACACTTTCCCATCGTCATCCAATAGCAGAGACGGATCTATATTCCCGTAAGGAATACAGATCGGGTCTGACCAAGGCCCAGCGGGGTTCACAGATGTGATATAAAAATTACCTATCCCCATCACATCTGTCGTAATCAGATAAAAAACACCTTGATGATAGCGCAGTGTGGGCGCATATATGCCTTCCGAGCTTTTGCGAGTGGACAAATCAATCTGACTGCGCCGGTTCAACGCATGCCCGATCTGCCGCCAATCGGTCAGGTTTCGGCTATGAAAAATGGGCAAGCCCGGCATGTATTCAAACGAGCTTGCCGCCATGTAATAATCTTCTCCGACGCGTATCACACTCGGATCAGGATAAAATCCGGGGACAACCGGATTCGTATAGCGTAAGGTAGCCATGCTCCAGCTCTCCTTTTGAACAGCTCTATTCCTCTGTTTCATTCAAACTATTCATTGGTTATTCCCCGCTGGCAACGGCGGGACTTTGGACGAATCAGCAAGTGCCCAATAGGCATATTTGGCCTTTAACCGTTCGTCGAATAGTAGCGGCTTATCCAGCCGGGCTATCGGAAACGTGCTGAGCCACGTATTTCCATCATCCGTACCCCAAATCGTCACATTGCTGATATGATTCTGCTGCCTTGAAAACATATCGAACAGCGCCCGATAGCGGTGAGCCTGCCGGATCAGCATAGATTCTGGAATCGTTTCATAGCGATCTGTGTCATTGGAATAAAGACCCATATCCAGCTCGGTAATCTGATTGTCCAGACCAAGCGAAGCAAACTTTTCTATGGACTGCTCAATCTCGCTAATAGCGGGAAACTCCAGGCGGATATGCGATTGGTGGCCTACCCCGTCAATCGGTACACCTTTAGCGAGCAGATCACGTACCAAATTGTACAGAAAATCCCGTTTCTTCGGCTCATGTGTGTTGTAATCGTTAATGAATAGTCGTGCGTTCGGGCCCGCCGCTTCCCTCGTGACACGGAATGCTTTTTCAATATAATCAGTACCAGTAATCTCATACCACTTGCTGCGGCGCATGCCATCCGGCTGATCAGGATCAATGACCTCATTCACCACATCCCAATCGGTGATGACATTTTTATATCGGGCTGCAACAGCGCGAATATGCGTCTCCAGCCGATCCAGCAAAAGCTTTTTATTCTCAGCAGTCGGCGTCATCGGCTGTCCATTCTTATCCTTGAACATCCAATCCCCAGTTTGGTTATGCCACACCAAAGTATGGAAGCGAATTTCCAGTCCATGCTGTCTAGCAAATTGCACAATTTGGTCTGCTTCCTCCCAATGGAACTGTCCCTCGGACGGTTGTAAGGAGATTGGCTTCATCGCATTCCCTGCAACGACGCTGTTAAAATGCTTCTGTACCAACTCTCCGTAAGCCCCTTCGGTCTGGAAAGCTTCAATCGCCGTGCCAATGCTAAACTGTCCCCCATATAATCCATGCAAAGAAGGAATGTCCTTTTCAATAGCCAGCGGCGGTACAAGTGACAGCTCGAAATCATCCATATAAAAGGAAGACGTTCCTTCTGCCGTTTCCAAATACATAGAAACGGTGTCTGCATCATGCGCAAGCGTATACGTACCAGACAAATGCATCCATCCCCCTGTCGTAGTAGCCGTGTCGCCTACAACAGTTTCATACGCACTATCCCCTTGGTGATCACGCTGTATGCTGAGCCTCACCTTGGCAGGCTGCTCACCCGGCGCCAGCTTCACCCAGGCACTGACCGTATATCGGCTGCCCTTTTGCATCGTAGCAGTCACATCCAGCTTGGGGCCGGCATATGTCTTTTGTCTGCCTGTTGTCAGCAGACTGTATGAGCCGGTTCGTGCATCGGCATTCGAAACCTGCACGGTCTCGGCTCCCATACGGGACACCCATCCTTGAGCCGTACCATCTTCAAACCCGGATACGATACCATTGGCCGGCTCCGTTGGCGTCTTCGATACCTGTGTTATTTCTACCTCATCCACATAGTAGGCCTGCGCGGGATTCGAGCTTTCCACATACAGCTTCAATGCATCCATCCCCCCGGTAAAAGTATATTTCCCCTGAAGTTTGATCCACGATGTATCCGCCGTCTCCGTCTGCGCTACCGTCTTCCATGTCGTAGTCCCACCTGTCGGCTGCTGCTCCACTGTAAGTTTAACCATGCTCGGAACCGCAGAATGACCATCTAGCTTCACATAGCCACTAATTTCATACTCTACATCCGGCTGCAACAGCGACTTCACATCCAGCTCCGCCCCGTTCCAAGCCGCTGTGCGGGCGGTTGCCTTCAGACTGTGCGTGCCGCCATATGCTGCTTCCGTGACGGATGCAATTTGGGTATAAGTTCCCCGAGGCTTCCAGCCATCGCTGTTTCCTTGCTCAAATCCATACGTTCCAATGGTTTTATGGATATTACCCGCTGACAGCACCGTATCCGCAACGGGCGGGGAATGTTCTATAGACGTAGCTGCCTTCGCTACAGACGCTCCCCACCAACCAACAGGCGATAACAACAGCGCTCCAGCCAGCACCAGACAAAAAGGCTTAACCCAACATGGCCGCAAAGCAATCCCTCCCGCACTCAAATTTTTTGAATTCGTATTGGGCACCATTGGATTTCAGTTACTATCCTTTGACACCTCCCAAGGTCATACCCTTCACAAAGTATTTTTGCAAAAAAGGATAAACTAAAATAATAGGCACTGAAGCGACAATCGTCATCGTGGCCCGAATCGAGGTAGGCGTGACCGACTTCGCCAGATTTTCCGAACCAGCGAATTGGCTCGCATAGTCCTGAGTGTTAACAGACGTGTTGGAATTTTGCAGTATTTTCATCAGCTCATATTGAAGAGTGCTCCATTGCTCATATGACGAATTGTACAAAAACACATCGAACCAGGAATTCCATTGCGCGACCGCTGTAAACAGCGACACCGTCGCCAGTACGGGAACACACAGCGGCAAAACGATGCGCATAAAAGTGGCAAACTCCCCAGCCCCGTCAATACGCGCCGACTCCAAAATCCCTTCCGGCAATCCCTCAATAAAGGAGCGAATGACAATCACATTAAACACCCCGATCAATCCCGGCACGACATACACCCAGAAAGTCCCCAGCATCCCAAGCTCACGAATCAGGAGAAAGTTCGGAATCAATCCACCGCTAAAATACATTGTTAAAATAAAAGCAATCGAAACAAATTTGCGCAGCACATATTCCGGCCGGCTGATCGTATACGCCACCATCGCGCAGCAAAACACAGAGGTCACCGTACCCGCAACCGTACGTAATACAGAAATCAGCGTAGCATGGAAAATCGTCGCTTCCTTGAACACATATTCATAATTACTCCACGTGAATTCACGCGGCCACAAATAGATCCCGCCCCGAATCGAATCATTCGCTTCATTCAACGAAACCGCCAGCGTATTTAAAAACGGATACAGCGTGAACACCATCAGGCAGAGCATAAACACGATATTGCACGCATCAAAAATTCGATCCGAGGGGGCCCGAAATCGCCCGTGTACGGCCTTCCCTTTGCCCATGACTTCCGCTCCTTTCTAAAAAATAGTTTAGGCATTTGGATCGCGCACCCTCTGCTATCTCCTTCGAATAGCACAGTCCTAAAAAACAGCCTCTAATGGCGATAGCGAAGCTGAGCCAGCTATCATGACGCCCAAGGAAGCGCGAGTCACGCGTCTTCCTTAAGCTCTCCCCTTGCCACTACCCTCAGTTCTTAAAAAAGTGACTTTATGGCGGGCAACAGCGGAGCGGGCGGAATTGTTCTGAAGAAGCGGAGCGTTCGGCTAAAAGCTTTCCAGAGGAAAGCTCGCATCGTAAGCATAAGCTAGCCCCGGATTCCAACCTCTAATGTTTTATGATAAAAAGGAATACGGGGATAACAGCGATCGGAAGAACAATCCGCACGCGAAGCGGCCGTCCCCCCACCATAACTCACTCTTTTCTCAGAACAATCTCTCCTCCCCTAACCGCTTCGCAATATGATTGGCACTAAACAGTAAGATGAAGCTGACTACCGTTTTGAACATCCCAGCAGCAATGGAAAGCGAGAAATTACCCATCTGGATACCATATTTCAGTACGAAAATATCCAGATTCTCCGAATAATCCACGTTCATGCCGTTGCCCAGTAAGTATTGCGGCTCAAAGCCGGATTCCAGCAGATTGCCGATGTTCATAATGAGCAGGATGATAAATACAGGCTTCAATCCGGGTAATGTCACATGCCAAATTCGCTGAAAACGCCCTGCTCCATCCATCTCGGCCGCTTCATACTGCGAGGGATCAATCATCGTCATCGCGGCCAAATAAATGATGGTGTTCCAGCCGACATTTTTCCATACCTCCGATGCACCGAGAATGCCCCAAAAATAGCTTCCCTCGCCCAGCCACAGAATAGGCTCTTTAATCAACCCCAGCCACATCAGCACCTCATTGATGATGCCGCCATCCGCAGACAGCGCCGTACTGATGATGCTAGCCGCGACCACCCACGAAATAAAATGCGGTAGATAGCTGATCGTCTGTACCACCCGCTTAAATACGAGCTGGCGAAGCTCATTCAGCAAAATCGCTAATGTTATAGCGGTGACAAAGCCCAGCACCAGATTAATAAAGCTCATCGCCAGCGTATTGCGCATGACCCGCAGAAAGTGTTCATCCTGAAATAGAAAATGGAAATGTTTTAATCCGACCCATTGCTGATCGAGCAACTTGCGGGCAGGCTTAAAATCCTGAAAGGCAATTGTCCAGCCCCAGATGGGCAAATACTTGAAGATAAACAGCCAGATTAAAAAAGGGACGGACATCCATACCAGTGCCCGTTGCTGATTCAGCTTGTGCATAAATCCCCTAAAGCCGGTTCGCCGCGAGGGCGGCAACTGATCCGGGGAGATCGTGACTGCTGGTGGTGACGAGTGGCCCATAGCTGCTTCCTCCTTTATTTTTTACCGGGATTCTCGATTTTTTTGGCAACCTCCTTCGTGATCAGCTCCTCATACGCCTTTACATCCAGCTTGTTAAATTCAGTAGTGTATTCACTCCAAATCGCATCAAACTGCTCCGGTGCAGACAGCACCAAACGCGGGAAATATTTGCGCTGCAGGTCCCCCTTCTTTTGCTGGAAGAGCTGCGCAGGTGAACCTTGAGCAATTGGGATACTCCAGGCCGGATACCATGGGCGCTCGTCTGGTGCGGAAAACATTTGCGAGAAGGACTCTACACCATAGACTTTTAGTAGCTTTTTATCTCCCTCGGTGTAGGACATACGCGCAACCTCCGGCTGCCGTCCGGCACCAACGGAGTTGCCGTCAGGCAGGGTAGAACCGCTACCGTATCGCGGCCAACTGTATTCAAAATATTTGAACCCGAATGATTCGCGGAACGCGTCCTGACCAGTCTGCTTAATTTGCTCCTCAGTCCGGTAAAAGCGTCCTTTTTTATCTACATCATAGGTTTCTCCCTTGATTCCCCAGTTGGATAACACCTGGTTTTCGTCGGTCAGCAGGTTGTCAAAAAATTTGATGATACGTACCGGGTCCTTGGCACTGACCGTAATTCCTATGCCTCGGTTATTAACGAATGACGACGGATCAATGTACTGATCCTTTATATTCTGGTCGTATACAACAGGCAGCCCTATATACTCCATATCATCATTGCCCGATTGCTTGGAAGCCTCCTGCAGATTATTCAGGGCCTGCCCCGCCTGCCAGCGGTAGTCGAAAAAGCCCAGCACCTTACCCGAAGTCAGCTTCGCCAGATATTGATCGTAATTGTCCACAAAGGACGATTTATCAAATAGGCCTTCTACATTGAGTTGATTTAGCTCTTTCAGATACCGCTTTGTGATTTCCATATCTCCATAATCCGTGGCCCGGTGTGTTTTCATATCAATAATCGTGCCGCCATCATTCGGATAGCCTGCCAGATGCATCGGTGCGTTCGTAAGAGCATAAAACCTATCCTGCGTGGTTAACGCCAGGTACCCAGTCAATCCCTCATCTGCATGCTTTTTTGCATAGTTACGAATCAGGGCTAAATACTCGTCAAGTGTTTTGATTTTTGGATATCCCGCTTCTTTTAATACCCTGCGTTGCACCCAAAAGGCTCCTTGCTCTAAGTTAGGTGCAGGTAAATAATCGCCTACCACCGCACTGAGCGGCAGAAAGTAAATGTTCCCATCCTCCGCCTTCATCAAGTTGTAGTACGGTCCATATACACGCTTAATATTTGGTCCATATTTGTCGATCAAATCATTCAGGGGAATAAAAGCCCCGGCATCCAGTAGCTTATCGATCGTGCCATCCGGTACTATCACATCCGGGTAATCGTTACTGGCAATAAATGTACCGATCTTCGTATTGGAATCACCCACCAAATGCTCCAGCTTCCAGTTTACCCCCGTCTGATCCTCCAGGATTTTGCCGATCCGCGTTTCTTTGGTATTAATGTCCCTCCCCGCAGTGGCATTAAAATACGTGAATGTGACCTTCTCCTTGCTATCTCCTGACGCCGGCTCCTTGCCCGAGCTCCCTGAGCAAGCAGCGATCATAGACGCCATCATAACCATTACCAGAGTGATGATTCCGAACCTTTTGCTTGTCATGCCAGCCCCTCCCCTTTCGTCCTCTTTTGTCGATTGTGTGTGAATATCGTGCGCACGTACCTCAAGCACTGAGAATCCCGTACGCCCTAAATTGTAAGCACTTTCATTTTATAAAATGCCGTTCTTTTCGTTCACCTGTCAATCTAAAGGTGTTACTTAGAAAACTATAGGTAAAGGTCCTTCAAAGCGAAATAGGCGTTGCTGTCTACCCTCACTCCCGATCCGCAGGAATCCTAATTCGAATCTCCGTACCGTCGCCGGGTGCGCTGCGAATGGCAAGCTCAAAGCGGCTCCCGTAGTAAAGTTTAAGACGATAGATGACATTTTGTAGACCTATACGCTCACCCATTTCTTCCTGCCTTTGCATGTAACCATATAAGCGTTGTACCTGTTCCTCAGACATGCCCACCCCATCATCCCGAACCGTTAGAATCAGTTGTCCTTCCTCATGCTCAAAATGTATCTCAATGCGTCCCCCATGCTTTAGCGGCTCAATGCCGTGGATGCTTGCATTTTCAACCAGTGTCAGCGCGACCATTTTGGGAAGCAGATTGTCCAGGTCTTCAGAGCGCGCTTGCACTTCGTACTGTATTCGCTCACCAAAGCGATATTGCTGGATTTCCAGAAAACAACGGATCAGCTCCAGCTCCTCCCGCAAAGTAACCCGATCCTTGTTCCACACCAGCGAATTGCGGAAAATCCGTGCCATGTTATGAATAATGCGCGCTGTCTCATCCTCATGCTTCATCAAGCTCCGCATGCGAATCGTCTCCAGCGCATTGAACAGGAAATGCGGGTTGATCTGGCTGTGAAGTGCATTCAACTGAGCATGTCTGCGCTGAATTTCCAGATTTTTTCGCTGTATATCGGCCATATAGACATCGTTAATCAGTCGCTTTATTTTCAGCGTCATCCGATTAAACTCACCTGTTAATTGCCCGATTTCATCTCGCGACTCTGTACCGCGAATCAGCTCAAAATGCTGGTTTTTCACCTTCTTCATGTGCTTTAAAATACGATGAATCCTCACGTTCAACGAACGTGTAATCCAAATAATGATTAATGTAGGCAGCAGCATATTGACACAGGTTAACAAGAGCACAAAATTGCGAGATTCCTGCATTTCATACAGCACTGCATCTCTCGATACCGCAGCCACAATGCTCCAGCCATTCAGATTGCTCGTAAGCACATAATTCGTCTTGAACTCCATCGTGTCCTCGGGCAGCTTGAGAGTGTTATAGGCTACATGTTTGTGGTTTATATCCACTTTGGGGTCCGTTGTATATTCGATTCCCCCTCGTTCGTTCAGCAGAAAGAGACTTCCCTGCAAATTCAGGTTATTGAAAATCTCCCGAATGGACGACATTCGCAGTTCTATTTTCAGTATTTTTTCACGACCATTTTGGGAATAAAAGTAGTTCATCCGCCGAATCAGGCTAAAAGGGTACATCTGTTCACCTGTGCTGTCATCGGTACGTACAAATATAGGCTTGGACTGGCGTCCAGGCGAGATTTTGGTATACCAGGGCAAACTTCTGACTCCCTCATCTATAAAGCTGATTCCCCCGGAATTCAGCAGCGTTGAATTATTGGTGTAGATCGTAATTCCACCTACGGAATGGTATGCAGGACTGTAAGTGTTGTTCAAGATATGACGTAAATAAGAGTCATAAGCGGCGATATAGTCAGCAGGGTGGGGATATGTTTCTTCCAATACCTCATTGAGCTGATGATCAGTATAAAAGATAGACGAGATTTCCATCGCATCTTCAAATTCACGGTAAAATTCAATTTTAATCTGTTCCAGTGCGCGCGAAATATCCTGCATACGCTGTTCCTTCACGTTTTGCGAGGTGACATGGTAAAAAATAAGATTGGTCAGCACTACAGGCGTGAAAACACAGAGAAAATAAAGCAGCAGCATTTTATCCCGCAATCGCACATGATCAAGAGTCGTTCTCAGCATCTTCATTCGCTGGCCCTCTCTGGCTCGTCGCCAATACTCAGGCTATTGCGGTATTCACTAGGCGTGGCGTGCGCCATCTTTTCAAACTGGGTAACAAAATAGTCTGAACTGCCGAAGCCCACGCGCTCAGCAATTTCATAAATCCGCAGATCCGTCTGCCGCAACAAGCGTTTCGCCTCCTGAACACGCAATTTCAGCAGAAATTCGTTAAAGTACACACCATACGTTTTCCTGAACAATTGACCGAGGTATACCGGGTTCATGTAAAAGCGAGCCGCAATACTTTTCAGGCTTATATTCTCGGCGGCATGCTGCTCAATGTAAGCACGGATGTGCTGGATGCCTCCTTGCTGACAATCCTTGCGCAGAACCCCAATATACCTTCCACTTTCCTCTGCAAAAGCTGTAAACAATCGCTGTAGTTCACCCAGGGACAGGTTCATGTCCTGCCAGTTCATCATCGGTTCTAGTGACTGAAGTGAGCGCTCATTTCCCTGCATGTTTTGAATGACCCGAACGATACTAAGTAAGCATTGATGCAGACTCATTTTCATAGCCTCAGGTGCATAACACTCCTCCCGAAAACTACTAAATAAATAATCCACGGCCACACGCAGCTCATCCAACCGCAGTTCCTCAACTTGTTCCGTCAAGCGATCCAGTACGTCCTGAGGGATGGTCTTATAGTGAAGTGGTGGCATTCCCTCCCGTAGATATACAACAATACCGCTATTGTCATAAATGTATTTATGGAGCACTGCTTCCTTTGCACAGGCGTAGGACTGCTGGATATCCTGCAACCGATTCACAGGCTTTCCTGCATAAACGAAAACCCGACTTCCCAGCTGACCTTTTAGTGTCTTCATCCCCTCTATCTCTCGTTGTAGCGCTTTCATAAAAACTTCGACCTTGCCTTCAAAACACCCCAAAAAGAAGTCCGGTACGATAAGACCAATCCGGTTACGATGCTCATGAACATAGAGAGGGTACTTGCCATCCATTAAACGATGAAGCGCTTGCTCTATAAGCTCCCTGAACTGAAAAAGTGATAGCATGACACCATCGTCACCGGAGCGCCAGGGATGTTGGTCATTCAGCTCGACGAGTACATAGTACATATACGTGGCTTCCCCAAGCCGCAGCTGCTGCTCCCACTGTGTCACCACTACATCATCCACTGGGTTCATCATCACAGTCTCTAACAGCCCACCTGCATGGTGATTCTGATATCGTTGTGCATTCTGTTGTTCACGATGCAGTCTTTCACTCAGCTTGCGCAGTGTAGCCGAAAAGTCACCCTCATCAATCGGCTTAAGCATAAAATCATGAACCCCATAGCGGATTGCCTGCTGCGCATAAGCAAAATCACTATAACCGCTTAAGATAATAAACGCGGGATGTTCTGTACTCTGTTCGAGCACAGACCGGATCAGCTCTAATCCGTCCAGCACAGGCATACGAATATCGGTAATGACCAGGTCCGGGTGAATACGGCTGATTAGCTCCAGCGCATCCTCACCGTTATCAGCTTCTCCTACGATTTCAAAACCACAGGCTTGCCAATCCATGAGTTGAAGCAGCCCTTTGCGAGTAAAGGTTTCATCATCCACCACAATGGCTCGATGCAGCTTCATAACACGCTTCCTCCTTTTGAAGTATGCCTATTTTATTATTTTAGTTAACTATTCCAATGATCTCAGTCAATATGGTAATGTAAAACATCAGAAATTGGAAATTTTCGTTATACCTATTATATGACGAATAGAGGGGTGCAAAGCATGCGCACTCCAGCAGCCAAGCCAAAGCAGTAAATATACAAAAAGGAGACGAATCCCTGAATAGGGGTTCGTCTCCTTTTTTGCTATTGCGTAAAAAGCTTTTATTATTCTCTTATTCGTGAATTCAGGCTATCGCTCAGCGATGATACTGACCGCTTGCAGATGGTCGGCGTACTTTACAAACTGCTTGCGCATACCCATAACCCTTGTCCGGGCAGCATGGTTACGCATAAGGTTAAAGGCGATTTTTCCAAATCTCAACCAGCCCTCGTCCTGAATGATACGTGGCAGATGCAATAAGTGCATGGGAACCGTATAGATTTTAACGACCTTAAAGCCTTCCTCTTTCAGCAGCTGTTCCCACTCTGACACCGTCAACGGTGTCGCATTAACTCTCATGGCTGTAGCCAAATCCTTGTAAATTTGTTTTCTGAGCGCAGGCTCAATATGGTTAGAAGCAAGGCACATCTCATGAATAGCATACTTCCCGCCCGTTTTCAAAAGCCGCCTGGCTTCCGAAATAATCTGCGCTTTCTTGGCTCTTGTGTGCATCGTCAGCATGGCTTCCCCATATACCACCGTCGCAGAGGCATCCGGCAACGGAACCTGTTCAGCATCGGCAATAATAACTTCCCGGTTTGCTCCGCTTGCATACGTTTTTACAATAGAAGCCGCCTTCTCATTCTGTTCAATCGCAATATAACGACGGGGATTAAGCCGCAGTGTGATTTGGGCAGTTATACCCAATCCGGGGGCAAACTCAATAACCTCATCCTGCCCGGTTACGTCAAGTCCCTCTATCATCCAACGTGTTGTTTTTAACCCTCCGGGCCTAAGCACGCGCTTACCGAGACTTGCTAATATCCAGTGCCCTGGCACCTGTTTGTAATCTACTGTCTGCATTGGCTATTAACACCTCTCCTTAAAATTTGATAATGATATTCATTATCAATACGAGTGAAAAAAAATAACTATTTTCTTTTTTTTTTATGAGCATGTTGCTGCTGTGTCCTCTTTTATATGTTTTGCGCATAGCTTTCACTTGGCGTTTTGGTCAACACCACATGCAGGCTGGAATTCACCTCTGCACCACCACGATAGGAAAAGTGCTCATCTCCCGTAACATGAATGATATCCCCTTGGACAACTTCCGTTGCTTCGCCGTTCACAGTTACAGTCCCGCTGCCTTCAAGAACAAGCAAATATACATTCGCTCCTGGGTGATTATGTGTTGGTAGCTCGGCATTAGGAGTAAAGTTGAGAATAAAAATTACATTGTCGGCTTCCTTATGCACAATTCGTTTTGTAAACCCAGCTTCTTTATATTCCTGAAATTGAATGAGGTTTGATTTTTTCATATTAGTTCACGCTCCTGTTTGAAATTAAATTTGCTTAAGATGGATTAATACCTTTATTGTATTGGATTATTTCGCTCGCCTTGTGATTGCAATCACAAAACTAAATTTAAGTAAAAATACTTTTAAAATATTTAAAAATTTGATTTCAATCATCTTTTTCATCGACACATCCAACTAGAATCAAATTGTGTTAGATAAACAAAACAAGCAGGAGGTTATTCCATATGAAGCCTGGATTCAAGCTGGCAAAGGATATTTATTGGGTAGGAAAAATTGATAATCGTGAGGTTCCCTTTCATCGTCTTCTACTATCAAAGGGTACAACCTATAATGCATATCTATTGAAAACTGGAAAACCAACCATTGTGGATACCGTAGATATGGCGTTCGGTAGAGAATTTGCCGAAGCTGTAACCGAATTGATCGATCCATTGGATATTCAATATATCATCGTCAATCACACGGAACCAGATCACTCGGGCGGATTGGCGGCACTTGCTTCCAAGGCAACGAACGCTACGATTGTCTGCACTGAGATTGCCGTTCCGGAAATTCAACAAATGTACAAGCTTCAGCATCGCAACTTCCTCGTAATCAAGGATGGGGATCAACTGGACATTGGAGGCAAAACGCTGCTATTCAAAGAAACTCCTTATCTGCATACAGAAGAAACCATGATTACGTATTGTATAGAAGATAAAATCTTGTTCCCTTGCGATATTTTCAGTACACACGTGGCTGTAGAGCATCTATTTGCTGATGAGGCTGGTTTTGATATCACCGAGGACTTTATCGGATACTATCAGGCTATTATTCATCCACATCGCAGATATGTGCGCACATTAATCGAAGCTGTTGCCGATCTGGATATTGAGATGATTGCACCTTCCCACGGCTTCGCGATCCGGCATGATATTGCCAAGTTTATTGATTTGTACGCCTCTATGAGTACCGAAACCAAGGAGGATAAAAAAGTAGCGATTGTCTATGCCACCCTCAAAAATAACACTAAAAAAATGGCAAACATCCTGAAAGACTGCTTTTTGGAGAACCAAATCAAGGTGGAGCTATGGGACGTGGATAAAGCGGATGGAACGGAAATATTGAAGAGTATTGCCTCAGCAGATGCTGTTTTCGTCGGTAGCTCTACCAAATATGCCGACATGACAGGCAAATTGGAAGACCTATTGCAACAAATGCAAAAGATGAATCTGGAAGGCAAGCTGGCTGCTGCCTTTGGTTCCTACGGCTGGAGCGGGGAAGCCATTGAAGTTGTACAGGATTACTTGAATGGTACTAATATGAAGGTTCAAAGCACTTCAGATGTAATCAAATCAACGGGTATGACCCATGTGGAATTCCCGGTACGTATTCGTTTCTCTCCTACAGAAGTTGAAAAAGTGAAAAAAATTAAAAATGCCGCTGAATTTGTCTCAGATCTACTGCTTAGTGTTATTTAAAACACAGTAGCGTATAGCGAATAGGAGAGATACTGAATGGGTAACCAACATTACATTATTATCGGAGGCAGTGTCGCCGCCGTCAACGCGGCAAAAGCGATTAGAGATCATGATGATCTGGCCGAAATTTCTATTTACGGGGAGGAAGCATCCTTTCCGTATAACAGAGTCAAACTTTCCAAGGGACTATTCACTGATTTGCACAGCGACAAAATCCTGATCAAAAAGGAAAAATGGTTTGCCAATCAACGAATTCATGTGTATTCCGGCATCAAGATAACCGAGATACATCCAGAGGATTGTACTATCAAAACAATAGATGGACAAACCGTTGCTTATGACAAGCTACTGCTGTGTACAGGAGCTCACAACCGTAAGCTTGTGCTAGATGGGGCTTCTCTAAGGAACGTTCACAATATCCGTTTTCGACAAGATGCGGATCGCCTTAAAGCGGAATTGCGACAGGGAGACCGGATATGTATCATCGGCGGCGGTATTCAAGGCGTGGAAACCGCCTGGTCCTTCCAGCAAGCCGGGTATGCTGTAACCATACTGGAAGCTTCGCATCGGCTTATGCCCCGTCAGCTAGATGAAAAGGCCTCCGCTATTTTGACCGATCGGATGACCGAACGGGGTACTCAGGTACTCCTTGGGCAAGGCGTAAAACGTATTAAAGGCACAGATCACGTAGAAGGTGTGGAACTACAGGACGGCTCTGTTATCCCTTGCGAGCATGTCGTGTACTCTATCGGAATTGTACCGAATACGGAGCTTGCTCGCCAAATCGGCCTTGATATTGGACAAGGCATTCTGGTGAATGCGCAGATGGAGACCAGCTCCGCCAATATCTATGCAGCAGGTGATGCAGTCGAATTTCAGAGTAGAGTAGATGGGTTATGGGAAAGCGCAATGGAGCAGGGAAAAATAGCAGGCGCTAATATGGCGGGCGCATCCGTCAGCTATCAGCCTCCCCTCCCTGTAACCCTTTCGAACTGCTATGAATCTCCTCTCTTTTCCATCGGGCTAGTAGATGAACAAGTCTGCGACACCAGCCTGATTACTAAAAATCAAGCTTCTTATACACGTATGTTCATACAAAACGGCTCTATCTGCGGCGTGATTGGCTTTGGAGATGCCCTTGCTTCACTACCATACAAAACAGCCATCATGCAGGGACTCAAACCGGACGTACCAGAGCTTACAAAAATTTTGAATGACAAGGAGAACTAGAGATGAAAAAATATGTATGTCAGCCCTGTGGATACATTTATGATCCTGCTATCGGTGACCCCGATGAAGACGTTATGCCCGGTACAGCGTTTGAGGATCTTCCAGAAGACTGGGTTTGTCCAGTCTGTGGTGAGGATCAAAGTCATTTTGCCCCAATAGATGATACAGAATAACAACCATGCGCTATAACCTGTAGTTTCCGGTTTATGAATGGAGTGAATGAATGTGAATGAGATGTCCTGCCCCTGCCAGTGCGAAAAGGAGCCCTGTGCCCGCAAAGTGCCTATCTTTTCCTCTTTGTCCTGCGAAGATTTGTGTAAGGTCAGCTCCATGATCCGACACCGAAAATACCAGAAAGGCGAGGCCTTGATTGTGGAGGAGCAGGCTTCCGATACGCTGTACATTATTAAAAGCGGGCATGTCAAGCTGCTGAAGATGACGCCTCAGGGCAAGGAGCAAATTCTGCACATTCTGACAACTGGTGATTTTTTTGGCGAGTTGAATATTTTTAACAGCGATGAGCTGAGTAACTTTAGTGCGTATGCCTTAAAAGATACTGATATTTGTATGCTCACCAAGGATGATATGGAGCAGTTGATCCGCGACAATCCCGATATCTCTTTGAAGCTGCTCAAAACCATTACTAAACGCTTGGCACATACCGAAAACCTGGCTCAAAGCCTAGCTACCAAAGACCCGGAAATCCGCATCGCCTATATGATTCTTGAGCTTGGACATAAATACGGCAAGCCGGATGGTTCCTACATTAAAATAAACCTCCCCCTTTCACGCGAGGAAATGGCTAATTATGTGGGTGTTACCCGCGAAACCATCAGTCGCAAATTCGGAAAATTTGAACAGCTGGGGATTATTCATAGCAAGGGTACAAGAGAGATTACCATCTGCGATGTACAGAAACTGAACGAATATATGGATTGAGACACATAGATACAATGTTACTCTAACATGAGGACAACAAAAAACCGCTTCTTTAACTTATGGATTGCAGTTGATCTATCAACCACTTCCATTTCGTTAAAGGGCGGTTTTTTAGCATATTTTATACTCCACTAACTATCAATTGTTGTGTTCACACTTGGGGAAGACGCACCCCATATAAGTTTCCCTGAAGGTGACTCCGATGGAAGCATGTCCTTGGGAGGGGCAGTCTCAATCGTGGTCGATTTGGAGCAATCCCACACTACTTTGACCAAATACCCAAACAACAACACATTCAACAATGATGTCACACACAAAATAATACCGTATTGATCCCGAGAGTTGGAGCTATAGAAAATATCGAAGGTGTTTAGGAAAATCGTAAGACTAAATCCACCCGCAAGCCACAAAAATCTGCGGTCTCGTAAATACAGATACGCCAGTACAGCTAACGCGGCCGCAGGGAACAAGTACCGTTCATGCATGCTGGAAGCGAAGGTAAATACACCTGCAATGAGCACCAGTGCAACTGCCGCTGTAAATTGTGGTTTGCGACTGCGGATATACATCCACCACGTAAACAGAGTCACCAGCACAATGCAGATCATACCCCATGTATGGTAACTGAACAGGAACAATGTTGTAGTGTCCTGCGTATAATTGCCACCGATCAGTGCAAAGAAATTATATGCGTTCACCGAAGCATACGGATACTCGCCGACCGTTCCCTTGTATAGGTCAAGTAGCCATAACGGCTCCTGCCCCCACGAAAATGGTAATATGACCAGAATGGTCGTCACAACAGCACCGCCAATGGACAACAGCCAAGGCTGTATTTTACGTTGTCTCAGCAGCTCAAAGAACAAAACAGGCCCATAAATAATTCCCTGCGGCTTCATCAATACGGCTACCGTAAACAATACGGCTGACCAGCCGACCCGGTTTTCCACAAGCAGCACAATCATGCCCACAATCAGCATAGTAAAGAAAGAATCCACCTGCCCCCAGAAGGTCGAATTGATAAATACAGCTGGGTTAAACACGTAGAATATAGCCAATCCAAGGCTTATTCCATAGCCGACCCGTTTGCTTGCCAACCGGTACAGCATGTACGCTGTCACGATATCGGCTAATATATTGGGAAGCCGCAGCAGTACGGACATGTAGGGACTGAAAGCATCCGTAGAGCCGATTTGACCGATCACATATAAAATATAAATATAGAACGGCGGATAATCACTTGATCCATTCGTGTAAAAGCCCGATAAGCTATCCGCTGCTGTCGTAGCCCAGTTCCGGAATAGCATTAAATCCATATGACCCGAGATCCATGGGGCGATCGCCATTCTTAAAAAGAACCCCACACCCAGCACTGTCCACAGCATCAGTCCCCGATTACGTTCCCCGAGCTTCCATTCACGAGCCCGAAAACGGTATGCAATAAACACGAATGCACCGAAGAACAAAGCGGCGAAAACCGCCAGCGGAGTAGCATAAGCAGATGAGGAGTTCCCACTTCGTCCACCACCCATACCACCGCCAGGACCGCCCATACCAGATCCGTTACCAGACATGCCACCGGGGCCTCTGTGCTGTCCGTCTCTGGCAACACCACTGCCGCCCGAAGACGTATCATTCCCGGCCGTTGTACCTTTGTCACCCGATGTCGATGTTCCCTCAGTGGAGGAGTTGGTAGGTTGCCCCGGTCCTCCCATACCTCCACCAGGTCCGCTTCCTCCTCCGAACCCGCCGGATGGGCCCTGCCTAACAGCCGCAGACTGGGACGCAGAACTACCTGAATAACTCCATAACGAAACGACACTAGCGACAGCACACAATATGAGACTAAATAGAAGTATATATTTCAGACCGTTCGCTTTCCAAACGTTCAAATCCGATGCACCTCTCTCTGTTTCTATTTTCCCATATTGTATCTGCCTTAGCTTAGGACTTTGTGAGTTCTGGCTGAATGTTGGCTGAATACCGAATCATCACACTGAAGTTTGTCGTTCCAGCTCCATAATCGCCCTTTCCAGCTGAGATTGTGGATGCTTCAGCATGTTACCGTGACCGACAGCTAATAAAGATGGATTGAAACTCACCAGCTTTTTGGCGCTTTTCAGCGAAATTCCCTTGTTCCAGGTAGCCAGTGCCGGAAAAGGAAACAGCGGCTTAAGCCTTCCCGATACTGCTATACCACCTCGGGTCTGGAAGGCGTCGCCTGCAATCAACGCACGGGTACGAGTATCCAAAAATGCCATCGAGCCCGGCGTATGTCCCGGTGCGCTGATCGCCAACAGCGAACCTACATGATCCCCATCCTCCAGTAAAACGTCAGGCTGGGTAAGGATATGCTTCGGTACATCGCCTCGAATAGGAGTATCCGGTTCTCCTGCCTCCAACGATACATCGCCCTGTAGCAGCGGTGCGTCCCGTCTTGAAATAAATACGTGCGCGTCAGGATACCTTGCCTTAAGCTTATCCAACGCACCCACATGATCCCCATGGGCATGGGTAAGTACAATTCGAATAATCGGCTGCCCGATCCGCGCCGCAGCCTGCTCTATACCACGGGTACTGTATGGCAATCCGGCATCTACCAAGGTGAGCCCCTCTTTCTCCTCCACCAAATAACAGTTCACCGGGAACAGCCGGGGCATAAACGTCAATTGATACACATGCTGCACCTGAACAATACGCATTTTAGCTCATCTCCTTGTCTTAATTATAAACTAATCATATTAGTATTATAAATAATATAATTAGTTTTAAGCAAATATTTTTGCCGCTATTCACCCAGAGTTGGAGCTTGGAACTGCTACGGGGACGATCATACTGAGAAAACAGCAAAAAAGCATCCTCGGTGCTCTGCCCCCGGGGATGCCTCTCAAAACGAGAATTAACCTTTTCCTCCTGTTATTAATAACGAAGCCTTCTTGGCTATTTCCTCTTTATCAAACGGAGTATTTCCAGATGCCCATAAATAACCAGCCTCATGTATGATATTGGCATAAATAGGTACATAAAAACTCTTCTCTGAGTCTGTACATATGTTATCTAAACTTTTCACTAAATATTTTTTCAGCTCAATTAACATTTTTTCTTTCAACAGAGGCGCAAGACTTAAATAGCTACGACGGCATTGAATTTTCGGTTGTTGATGAAAGTCACATACTGCTAGAACGAGTTGATTTATGGTGTCCTGATCGAACTCTACTACTCCTAATGTTCGTTTTTCAATGACGTTCGAAGCAGAGTCGTCAATCATGTAATCCAACATTTCGTACTTATCATTAAAATGTGCATAAAATGTAGCACGATTCACTTGGGCCCCTTTTGTTAGATCTGCTATTGTTATCTTTTCAAAATCCTTTTCATTCACTAAATTAACAAAAGCGTTAATCAACGATCTCTTTGTATGTGTCATTCGCATATTTTTTACTTTTGTCCCCACGTTCTGCCCTCCTTATTTGGCACATTTCAATTTTTGTTTCTATAACAACATTCTCATTTAATTGTTGGTTGTTCCATATATTAAGCGGGCTTATACTTACTAAAACAACATATGTTGCTTTAAAATATACCACAAATAAGGAGTTCATATAAGATGAAAACTATTGCAATAATTGGTGCAGGACTCGGGTTAGGTTTATCTATCGCGAAAAAATTCGGGGCGCAAGGGTTTAAGGTAGCTTTAGTTTCTCGTAATACAGAAAAATTGGAAATCATCACAAATGAACTAAAAAGCCTGAATATTGTAGCGCGCTCTTATGTCGCGGATATTACGGATTTGAACGCTTTAAAACAAGCCTTACTGGCTGCTAAAAAAGACTTAGGCAGTATTGATGTACTCGAATTCAGTCCTTATGCAGGATGGAGTAATTTCACAGATATTTTAGAAACAACGCCCGCAAGCGTCTTGGAACAAGTCAACAGCATTGTGCTTCCTGCAGTTCTATCCGTCAATGAAGTATTGCCTGACATGATCAGCAATGGTTCAGGCGCGATTCTATTTACAACGGGCATATCTGCCATGTTCCCTTTGCCCAGTCTTGGGAATGGTGGTATCGTGATGTCCGGCCTTCGAAACTATGCGACTAACCTGCATAATGAACTGAAAGAAAAAGGAGTTTTTGTAGGACACCTTTCAATCGGCACTTTCATACAAGCTGGTACGGCAGGAGATCCAGATATCATCGCAGAAGCTTGGTACAACTTATACGAGAAAAAGCATAGCTTTGAAGAAACATTCCCAAAAGGAATTGATCCAACCAAGCTGTAAAATTATTAAAGCGAGAAGATGACCATGGATGGCCGTCTTCTCGCTTTTTTGTCATTTATAAGCGTCCTCTGTGCAACAACTTCATCCGTAATTACAGCCTGATTGCCTCAGCAATAGGCGTACTGCCAGACACCAGATTAATTGCACGATGATACGTCTGCTGTTCCTCCAGCGCTGCTACCACCGCTGCCGCCACATCTTCACGGGAAATGGTCTGGCTGGTGAGCTCCTCACCGGTAGCAACTTTGCCGGCGCCCACATCATCCGTCAGGCCACCCGGGCGAAGAATCGTGTAGTTTAGGTTGCTCGCTTCCAACAGGCGGTCAGCGTAATGCTTCGCCACATAATACGGTTTAATGGATTCGGGCCACTTCTTTCGATTCTCTGCATGTAGGGCGCTGACCATAACGAAGCGTTGGATACCTGCTTGTTCGGCGGCTTCCATCGCCTTGACCGCTCCATCCAGGTCGATAAGCAGCGTTTTATCTGCACCTGTTTTCCCACCGGAGCCTGCTGTAAATACGACAGCATCGCTGCCTTTTATAGCTGCGGCAATTTCGCCAACCGTCCCTTCGAGGTCAGCTACCACCGTTTCTGCTCCCAAACGTTCAAGCGCTTCGGCCTGATCCGAATTTCGGATCAACGCCTTTACGCGATGCGATTCATTTTGCCCCAATAGACGGATAAGATGTCTGCCTACTTTTCCATTTGCACCAATCACCAGTACGTTCACTCATACCCCTCCTGTATTCGCAGTCTCTCATCTACATTATACAGATGTATTCTACCCTTCGGGTCTGCGACGCAATCATGTTAGCTGCATCAGGTTGAAATCAGACTTCTTTGGTAAGCTCGACATCTCGCTTTTGCCGCACACGCAGACCTGCCAAAAAGGTAGCCATCATCACCTCAATACTCCGGTCCACCTCCACAGGTAAACCAAAGCCGCCCTTTTGTTCAAGCGAGGCGAATCCATGAAGCAGACTACGGAATCCCCTCGCTGCATGAATGCAATCTTCTTCCTTGAAGCCATAACCACTGGACAGGACGGTAATGACCAGCTCGGCCACGCGATCCGCAGCCTGCCTCATTTCGGTATCATTTCGATCTGTTGCATACAGCATCGCTTCATACAAACCGGGTCGCTCCCGAGCATACCGCATATACGCCTTCCCCATAGCGGTCAGCGCATCTTCGCCCGCTCTACCCACCGCTGCGCTCATCAAAGCTTCCTCCAACTGTTCGAGGCTGTGCAATGCCAGTACTTGGCGCAGTCCGTTCAATCCGTTCACGTGGTTATACAAGGACGGAGGGCGAATGTGGAGTTTTTGAGCCAGCGTGGTGAGCGTGACATCCCCCATCCCTTGTTCATTGGCAATGTCCTCGGCAGCCCGCAGGATATCTTGCAACTTTACTCCGTTTCTAGGTGACATCATCCTGTCTCCTTTCATCGAATTTCTATGTAATCCGGTTCCTTATACCTATACAGAATTGATCCAGATTCTATTTTAACTAATCCTGTTAGTTTATACAAAGAAGATGCCGTTTACAACAGCCGGCCTGCATTGAACCTTTATAGAAGAGCATAGCAGTGATTACTGATATAATAAAAAAATAAGATCATAGAACGGATCTGATCCCTTTCTCGATCCCCTACAAAGGAGCTAGCTATATCTATGGAATCCAAGCCACTTCCAGCTATTGAATTCAATCACATTATCAAATATTTCGCCGGGTCTGGACAGCAACGTGCTGTTCTGAACGGGATTACGGCAAAAGTTTCCCCCGGCAAAATCACCACGTTGGTCGGTCCATCGGGGTCTGGTAAAAGCACGTTGCTTTCACTGTGCAACCTCCTAATGACACCGGATGAAGGGGACATCCGTGTCCTCGGCAAACCGATATCGGAGTGGGAGATCCCTGAACTAAGACGGAGAGTAGCATTGGTTTTTCAGGATGCCCCCATGCTTCAGGGAACTGTCCTGTACAATCTCCAAACCGTAGAACGGCTGCACGGTACAGTGCTGGATGATCCTGCCGGCCTGTTGGAACGCGTAGGACTCACCCACGATCTGTTGGAACAAAAGGCGCAGGAACTGTCCGGTGGACAAAGACAGCGCTTGGCCTTGGCGCGGACGCTCGCGAACCGCCCGGATATTTTACTGCTGGATGAGATTACTTCTGCACTGGATCCCGCCTCGGTCAAAGAGGTTGAGGAACTGCTGCTGCAAATGAACAAAGAAGAGGGAACAACGATGATCTGGATTACGCATCATATGGAACAAGCCCGCAGGGTAGGCCACGAGACATGGCTGATGATCGACGGAAGACTGGTAGAACAAGCGGATACGGAGACGTTTTTTAATGCTCCGCAGCATAGTGAGACCCGCAGGTTTGTAGCAGGAGAATGGGTATGACGATTGTTGCCTTGATTCTCTCTCTCGGTTTTGTATTTATCGCCATCGTCATGTCCAAATCCTTCAAACTCGGTCTGGACCGAGACATTATCATCGCCACAATCAGAGCGTCGATTCAACTGCTGGCGATTGGATATGTATTACATTTAATTTTTGGGATGCAGAGCTACGGATTTATCGTATTATTCATTCTGCTCATGATTACCGTAGCCTCACAAAATGTTGCGCGCAAAGGACGATTTATCCCCGGTCTCATGTGGAAGTCATTCCTGACGCTGCTGTGTGTGGAAATCGTTACGCAGGCGTTCCTGATTGGCCTGCATATTATTCCGGCGACAGCCCGATATATGATTCCGATTAGCGGCATGATCATTGGCAGCTCCATGATTTTGTCCAGCCTGCTGGTGTCCCGGCTCAAGTCGGAAGTTCTGCTGCGCAAGCCTGAAATCATGCTCATTCTGGCGCTAGGCGGCACGCCTAGACAAGCCATCTTCCCTATACTCAAGGATTGCATACGTTCCAGTATGATTCCAACCATCGAGGGGCAAAAAACGCTGGGGCTTGTCCAGCTTCCCGGCATGATGACCGGACAAATCATCGCAGGTGCCAATCCGATTGCCGCCGTGCGTTTGCAATTGCTAATCGTATTCACTACCATGACCTCTGCTATTTTGACCAGCGTGCTGCTCAGCCTGTTCATTTATCCGGCATTATTTACCCGCCAGCAACAATTGAACACAGAAGCATGGGAACGCTGATCGAGGTGAATATATCCAGTTATTTACATCTCCTATAAAAAAGTAGACATGTTTAATTCCTGACATGAAGGTTAATAGATACACGAACACGCTTTACTAAAATTCGATGAGGAGTGATTGAACATGGCTAACAACAACCAAAATGGCAAACTGAGTCGCGAAGAAGCAGGACGTTTAGGTGGAGAAGCTACTGCTAAAAATCACGACAAAGAATTTTATCAGGAGATTGGCGAAAAAGGTGGCGAAGCCACTTCCAAAAATCATGGCAAGGACTTCTACCAGGAAATCGTTGAAAAAGGCGGCGAAGCCACTTCCAAAAACCATGACAAGGACTTCTATCAAGAAATCGGACGCAAGGGCGGTGAAGCCCGTGGCAATTCAGACCAGAGTGATAGCGACGGGAAAATGAGCAGGGAAGAAGCTGGCCGTAAAGGCGGCGAAGCCCGCGCACGTCAGCGTAGGGATAACTGATAATAGGGAATATGTGGTCGGTGCAATTGTAATGTAGAGGCACAGACTGCGTATAAACACGAAGTATAGTGGACGTTTATGTTATAAAAGCCTATCTGCCGTTGTTTTGGCAGATAGGCTTTTTGTGTGAAATCTACTTTCGCCAACCGATTATACGCCTTACAATATACATAAACAGGTTAAATAACCAATCATACATATTTTATTACAAATGAAAGAATGGATTATCGGAGGTTTGCGCGAATGCTGATTACAAAGAATAAAACGGCTGCAACTATTCTAAGAATTATATTTTTTTCACTGATTTTCAGCTGGATTTATTATTATTCAGGTCATCACTCAGCAGAAACCGCTAAATTAGTTAAAACTACAGATGATTACTTGGTCATACAGAGAGATGCTGCTAACGGAAGTGAATATAAAGAATTATATATTTCCTCAAAGTCTGTAATCCCTCCTCTGGTTATAGGCAAACAATATTATTTCGTGTCTGATCAAAGGTACTTTCAACGCCCATATATCCGTTATGTAGAGGAGTAAAATAGAACAAGACAACAAGGACTAACATAGCCCTTGACTAAAGCTTCATGAATACAAAAGAGTGCATGCAACTCAAGTCAAATATTCCTGTATTCCGGCTGTTAAGATGGAGCCGAAAGGAGGGAACCCTCGTGTACGAATGGAACGAAATGGTCCAGCTCATGATCGATTGGATTGATAATAATCTTACTTCAGCACCTTCGTTGTTGAGAATGTCCAATCAGTTAGGCTACTCCCCTTACTACTGTACAAAACAGTTTCATTCTCTTACAGGAATGACGTTAAGGGATTATGTGTGGATGCGCCGGATTAGCCGTGCTGCACTGGAACTCCGGGATAGCAATGTCCGCATCCTCGATGTTGCAGTAAAGTATGGGTTTTCTTCACAGGAGGCTTTTACACGGGCATTTGTAAAAGCGTTTGAGGTAACTCCGGCTGTATACCAGAAGGAGCCCCGACCTATCCCGTTAGCCATTCGCGTTGAGGTGTTCTCTCCTTATCATTACCATTTGAAGGAGCGGGATAAGATGGTTAAGGATCATTTGCAAGAAGCTGAAGTCAAAATCGAGCGTATACCAGCACACAAATTTATTGGAATTTGGGATACTTCTTCACGAAACTACGGTGATTTCTGGAGAAACGGTCACAATTGTGATGAAATTTGCGGAACATTGGAAAGCATGTCTCATCTCAAGCTTCCCGAACAATTGGGCCAAACTGCGGGCTGGTTCTATCAGGATGGTCAGAAGGGCTATCTCTATGGAATACCGGTCGCCGCTGACTATGCCGGAGAGATTCCCGCAGGAATGAAGTGCCGGGACATCCCCGAATCAGATTACCTGGTGTTTTTTCACCCGCCCTTTAATTATTTAAAAAACAATGGAGACGTTATGAGAATGGTGGAGGAGAAGGCTTGGAACTTTGACCCTAGCAGCCTGGGGTATGAATGGGATGAGGAAACGAAGCAGGATTATCAGCGGCATTTCCCAGAAGGATATGGCTACGCAGTGTTACGTCCAGTGAAAAAAGTGTAGAGAAAAAGAATCCGAAGAAGCCGCTACGATCAGGGTGCTGTTCATCGTCTTGCTAAAGTCTGTTGAAAAATAATAACAGTCTATTACTAACGGGTCCCATTTTGAGGTGCAATACACATCGAATTGACATTGTGGACACAATACGATGTAAATATAGAATAAACCGATCACTGAATCATACAGTTGTCGGTTTATTCTTGATCAGTATTTTTATTTTGCAAGTAACTATCAATGATTTTAACCCAATCCGGTAACAACGCCACATGGTGTTTTATCGTTTCACTATCTGATTCCAATACAATCACGCCATCTGAGCTGCTGTTGTCAATGACAATTAAATGATCGATAAGTTTAAGATGTAAGAGAAGATTGTCCAGTGAGGTCTGATGCCGTCTTATAATATCAGCGGTATCAATGTGGTGACCCCCATTTCGAACTCGTGCAGCAACTCGCTCGATATTAAGACGATAATCACCAAGGCCCACATAAAACATAATAACTTCAAAGCCCTTTTCTTTTGCCACTCGCATTTGTCGAATCACATTGCCACCAGCAAGTGTCGTCTCTACGGTAAAATCTCGTTTATTTCTTATACAATCCCGCGCTAGCTTAATCGCTTCCTTTCCTGCCGATACTTTGTGTCGATCAGGGTTTTCACGATCAATCCCTCGCGCTAACGCATCTGGATCGATATTAACACTTACACCAAGTTTATCAACGATTAGATTACGAATTGTACTCTTACCACTTCCGTTGTTTCCTGCGAATACAAACATAGTAGCAAACGGCTCACTCATGATAAAATATCCTGTTCTTTAATTCGTTCGACTTGACCATTACTGTACTCTTTAACAAATTGACCATCCGGCGTTTTGTAGACAATATATGTGCCATTTGCTTTAGCGTCCAGTTTTGCTCTATCTCCAGTTAGTTTGATTAGCTTGCCTAGGTCGTGTGTACGATTCATTCAGTCATCACCATCCCATACAATTCATATATCGAGAGTATATCACAAATCGAAAAGTCTGAAAGAATCCAGCGTCACTCAAAACCACACGAATACCGTACGTCTAAAAATCGTGACAAGTAAATAGGATCGAAATATCGTTCTTTTTAATACATTTTAATAAATAAATTTGGAATAAATGCTACTTCCAGCTTTTTGATTCGTCTATAACAACAAATACACTTGCGGAGGTATAGGCAATGAAATCTTTTCGTTTTTGGCTGGTCCTAATCTCATGTCTAGTTATTACTGTAAATATTACGGGGTACGACGACTATAATATACTATTAGCTATTATTAGTCCGTTGGTTTGGATGTATGAATCATTTCGATTTGTGCGAGAGGCAGACATCCCCATAGCCATTGTTTACTTCACTACACTAGTTTTCTGGTATCTCATTGGATACGCTTTGGACCGTATGATTAGAAAATTGAAAAATTAAATTCACTTGAAATTACCTTCTAAATTTTCGTTTACTTTGTCAGGCTCGTACTCGACCGTTCTGTAGTCAGAAGATGAAGGAATCATATTGATCACAACATTTCTCATTTGTAGCTTGTACTTTCCTTCCTCAAAAGCAAGAACATGCTTAATGGAAGGTAACTCCATATCCTCATACTTCGTTATCGACGAAACAACAATCTTGGAAGGGTTAGAATCATCCACAGACACGATACGATAATCAATCGGTGTTCCCTGAGCTTTTAGAAAGTTAAGCCGTGCCTGTTCTGTTTTAAAGCGATAATCATCAGACAGTGAAAGCATCTTATCGTAATCCCGACTCATAGAAGCGTTCATATATTCTGAAAATGTCGAGACAGCAGCCTCTTTGGGCTTATCGGGAAGTTTATAAGGTTCCTTATCCCCTCCAAAACCTGTAGCAATTACAGTCAAAATCCCTCCGAGGACAACCAAGCAAGCCAACTTATTACGCGATACAAGCCTCAATAAATAAAACCCCCTTTGTTGTAAATTTTACCACCTATTTTCAACGTATCTCAACTTAAAAAGCCACTGTAAAACGCGGTATAACTTTTTGTAAAACCCCATTCATTTAAATCCAAAGCCATTCTTTTAATATAATTTTATTTTAACGTTAATACTCACTGAACACCTTTGTTACCTTATGTAATGTCGCCTTCCCATCCTGTAAACTAAGTTCCATCAAGCGATAACCGCTGGATCATAGAGAGGATGAGATATTTATGAGTTTGGATAATAGAGTTTTTGCGATACAAGCTGATCTGGACGGACGTGTAAATGCAGTTATAGATCAAACCCTTAACGAGAAGCGCCTGATCGGCGCAGTCGTCATGATATATATGGATGGTTCACCCGTGTATGTCCGAGCGGCGGGGCTGGCTGATCGAGAAGAACAACGTCCTATGCATGAGGAGGCTTTATTTCGGCTTTCTTCTGTATCCAAACCGATTGTATCTACTGCGGCTTTGGTTTTGGCAGCCCAAGGATTGATTAAGCTCGATGAATCTATTGAACGCTGGTTGCCCGATTTTCGCCCCCGATTAATCAGTGGTGAGCAACCCTCCATTACAGTACGCCAATTGCTGACACATACTGCCGGGTTGACCTATGGCTTTTTAGAGGAAGAAGGCGGCGGTTCCTATCATCGTGCAGGCGTATCAGATGGCATGGATTTTTCAAATCTTACGCTGGAAGAGAACTTGCAACGTTTGGCTTCTGTGCCTCTGTTATATACACCGGGTAAAGCATGGGGATATTCGATTGCTACTGATGTGCTAGGCGCGATCATTAGCCGTGTATGTGGCACAACCCTTGATGCAGCTGTTAAAAAGCTCGTTACAGAACCTCTCGATATGCACGACACCAGTTTCGCGGTCGCGGATGCTGGACGGCTTGCGGCTCCTTATGTCAACGATATATCAGAACCCCGGCGGATGCGTGAGCTTGAGGTTGCGCAGGTTTTTGAAGGCACCGCAGGACTTCGTTTTCAGCCTGCACGAGCCTTTGATTCCACGGCTTTCCACTCTGGTGGCTCGGGTATGATTGGCAGCGCAAAAGATTTCATGCGGCTGCTGGAAACACTGCGAAACGGCGGCAATCCGTTACTTTCAGAGGAATGGGTCCGTGAAATGGGCACCATCCAGACCGGGAACCTTCCCTTGGCAGGCTGGCCGGGGCGGGGCTTTGGACTAGGATTCACCGTACTCCAAAATCCCGACGAAAGTGGAACAGCAGAATCACCCGGAACGTGGCGACTCGGAGGAGCTTATGGCCATTCGTGGTTCGTTGATCCCACACTAAGACTTAGTGTGGTCGCCTTTACCAATACAGCATTCGAAGGGATGTCAGGTCCGTTTACAACTGAGCTTTGCCAAGCCATTTACGGTAGCTCAAATAGGGTCTAATAAAGTGGGGGTTACATGTTTATGGTCTACAGGCGAGGACAGGACAATTAACGTGGTAGAGTGCCCGTGCTTTCCACACTCATCCCCGAACTGCTCCAGCTTGAGCATAGACTCAACCATGACTTTCAGTAAGTAATTTTGCTCACCGCTGATTCTATGGCATTCAATGACTTCGGGTGCAGATTGGCAAAACTCAACAAATGAATTGCATTGATTCGTATGCACGAGCACGTGAGCCATGATCGGCTTTCCAACTTTCTCATGTGAAACTATGGCACGATACCCGGCGATAATACCTTTATCCTCCATGCGCCGCACTCTTTCCGTTACGGCAGGCTGGGAAAGCCCAACCTCCTTACCCAGCTCGGTCATGGAGATACGCGCCTGGTTTTGTAGACACAACAAAATTTTATGATCCACTTGATCCATCAAATCCATCTCCTTAAGTCCAAGGTAATATTACAAAAACACAATTATTATTATGTATTATTCCGAATATTGCCTTATTATTTTATGATTTAATGAAATATTAGCACGCAAAATCAAGGACGTAAAGCAGGAAGAAGTGGAGAAGGAATGAAACTAATGAAATATAGTAAGCCCCTGCTTTTCATTGCGCTTGGCCTATTTGGTGTATACACGATCGAGTTCGGTGTGGTTGGCATTTTGCCAGTCATCATTGAACGTTTTCATATTACGGCAGCCCAGGCCGGGTTTCTTGTCAGTTCATTTGCATTGATCATCGCGCTGTTCGGTCCCTTCATGGTGCTATGGATGTCCAGGTTTAACCGCAAGCGAATCATGACAATGTCGTTGTTTGTTTTTGCCATAACAAGCTTGCTGTCAGCCTATACATCCAACTTTTATCTACTAGTCATTTTACGTATCATTCCGGCTCTGTTTCACCCGGTGTATTTCTCGCTTGCCTTTGTCGCTGCCACTGCGTTGTATCCCCCGGAAAAAGCAACGCAAGCTTCTGCCAAAGCCTTTCTCGGCACGAGCATGGGAATGGTACTCGGTATTCCAATTACAGCCTATATCGCCAATCAATTTTCATATGAGGCCTCCTTCTGGTTTACTGCGGTAGCGAATGGGATTGCAGGGATCGGTATTTTATTTATGCTGCCGGATACACGACAAGCCGAAATGTCCTCCTATCGGAAGCAGCTTGGCATTTTGCGTAAGGTATCGCTGTGGCTCAATATCGGGGCGGCTACTTTTATTTTTGCAGCCATGTTCTCGGTGTATAGCTATTCTGCCGAATATTTGGGGCAAAATACAGGGATGAGCAGCAATGTTATCAGTTTTCTGCTTATTATTTTCGGCATCGGCGGAATGCTCGGCAATCTGTTGGCTGGCAAGCTCATGGGCTTGCATAAGGTACGCACCGCTCTTTTTCATCCAGTAGCCTTGGGAGGCACCTATTTGCTGTTGTACGGGATCAGTTCCTCATTTATCCCTACGCTCTTCATCATTATCGTGTGGGGGGCCGTTCATACCAGCGGACTGATTGTCGCCCAGATTTGGGTGATTGATGAGGCCAAAGAAGCTCCCGCGTTTGCCAACAGTCTTTATATCTCGTTTATTAACCTAGGGGTCTCACTGGGCTCGCTGGTAGGGGGGTGGTTTATGGTCAGAGCGGGGATTCATGGGACGCTGTGGAGCGGTTTGCTGTTCGCCATGCTGGCGATGGTATGCATCGGGTCTAAAGTGATTTACCCACGTATTTTGCGAAAATATAAAGGGTTAGATGTGCAAAGCTAAAGAGTTGCAAGAGGCAAGCCTGTTATCATAAAAAAAACGGTTCAACACTTTGTATGGTGTTGAACCGGTTTTTGTTTAAAAATTGATTCCTGCCTGTCGGATTAGATCAGCGTATAACCGCCATCTGGGAACAGCACGCTTCCGGTGGTAAACTTGTTCGTCATCAGATACAACACAGTATGTGCGATTTCCTCATTATACCCCACTCGACGGAGCAGGGTTACTTCCTTGTATTCCTCAAAAGCTTGTGCCCGCTGCTCACCCTCAGGTCCGTCTCTCCAGATCGTGCCAGGAGATACGACATTAACCCGTACTGGGGCCAATTCCACTGCCAACGCCTTGCCCAAACTTTCGATCGCGCCGTTAGCCGCTCCATATGTAGCACCAAATCCCATCGGTCGTTGACTGAAGGCCCCGGACATGAGGACGATCGAGCCGTCCTTGGAGATATGTGGTACCGCATGCTTGGCAGCAAAATATTGCGGCCAGAATTTCCCTTCGAACGGGGTTCTTGCCTTTTCCGTGTCTATCGTGATCGGACCACGCGTGTAGCTGGCACCCGGTGTAAACAGATGGTCGAATGCTCCGACTTTTTCAAAAAACGCCTGAACCTCTTCCTCTATCTGATTATTCAGTTGGAAGGTTTCCACCGATTCGGCAGGGATGACCTTCTTCGCCTGCTCCAGTTTTTCCGCGGAACGCCCAGCGATCACAATGCTTGCCCCTTGCTTTGCTGCTTCTATGGCTGTTGCCAGCCCTATACCTGCACTGCCGCCAATCACGACGACACGTTGATTATGTAAATTCATATTATTCTCAGCTCCTTTATAAGGATTATATCATAACTATTTTAAAGGCATACTTATTTTTATTGGAATGGGCTTTCCTGCACCGTGCTTTTGCGATAGGATGTCGGCGATTGGCCCGACCAGCGCTTGAACTGTCTGCTAAAATGCGCAATATCCCCATAGCCGAGCATATCGGCAATTTGTTGCACCGACCATTGCGGATCAGCCAACAGCAACTTGGCCTCATGCAGCACAAGCCCGGATAGATATACACGGGGAGATACGCCGAAAACGCTACGGAATACACGATTACAATGGGACACGCTAATACCTAGCTCGGATGAAATCCCCTCGATCCCATCCTGCTTTTCTACCGAGCCTGCCTGTCCATAAGGCTGATTCACTCTGCCCTGAAGACGACTGGCAATCTGATGGGCAAGCTCTGCCTGCACATATCCACGCCCCGGCAGATGGGCCGCTTCACTGGATACAGCCTCCCACAACGTTGCGAACAGTTCAAACACAGCAGATTGAATCCGCATTCGCTTTGCCACCGAATCACTACCTACTCCTATGTCTTCCGGCGCTGAAAGATCGAGCAACTTGCCCAGCGCTGGTCCCATCTGCCCTGCCACTGTTCCTTCAGCTGGAAACAGCACCTGCTCCAGACGACTCAGGAGCGAGAGAAACAGCTTATCATCAATGTCGAAATGCATACAAAAATACGTAAATCCCTCTCCGTTACTATGACTGGAGTGGACAATCCCCGGTCGCAGCAGCACCAGATCACCCTGTCGCTGGGTATAGCTGCGACCATCTACAACCATGATCTGTTCTCCCGCAAGCACGATGTTAATCTCATATTGAGGATGCTCGTGTAGCGGATAGCTCCACTCTCTTCCGACACTTCGTGTATGAATAGCAAACAAATTGACTGTGGTTCGCACATCGGGAAAAAAGAATTCCTCTCCGGCAACTGTAAGGTCTGGATGATGGGGGCTCTTCGGTAAACGTGGTGTCGACATGTTTTCCCTCCTGGCTTATATCGATATACTCAGTATATCGCTTTTAGCGCGATTTGGATAAATAGTTGAGCGATTTGACAATGGTTCCCCACCACATGACATGCTAGGCTCTAAGTGAAGTTAGTCAAAGTTAAACTTTATTATGAAAGGGGTTTCATTATATGTCTAAAAATATATTTTATAACACACAGCATGCACCTATCGGGTCTTTTTCCAGCTTTACGCTTGGGTTTAAGGGCAATCGCGGCGGACTTGGTTTGGAGCTGGGCAAGCCTGCCGATGAAAATGTATATATCGGGCTGCAATCCAGAGATGGCGGAGTATACGAGGCGCTTCCCTTTTTTACATCCACACAGGATGAAAGTGCCCGCTACGACGTGGAGAAAAAGGGTAAACGAACGGAACCGCTGCTTATGGCCTTTGCCGATTCAGACATTACCCGTGAGCTAAAAGCAGGAACGGATACATGGCAGGCTGGCGATTTGACGTTCCGGCTGTACTCTCCTGTTCGCCCAGTGCCCGAGCCGGGAACCGCAGGTATGGATGAGCTGCGGGCAGCGTTGGTCCCGGCGGTATTCGCCGAGCTAACCGTCGATAACACACTGGGGACTGCAGCGCGAAGAGCTTTTTTCGGATATCAGGGCAGTGATCCGTATAGCGGCATACGCATTATAGGAGAAGATCCGCGCAGGGACGCTACTGATTCTACCCAATTAGAAGAAAGACTTACAGGCATCGGCCAAGGACGCAGCACAGCCATTGTGACCAACAGCAGTGAAGCGGTACCTGCCAGCGGATTTGCAATGGAGAAGCTGCTTGGGGAGACCATGGCCGAGAATTTATCCTTTGGCCTGGGCGCGACGGGTGCGCTTCTGATGGACGTTCCCGCAGGTGAGAAGCGCACATATGCTTTCGCCATATGCTTCTATCGCGGCGGCATTGTGACAACAGGCATTGAAGCGTCGTATTACTATACCCAGCTGTTCAAGGATATTGAAGACGTGGGAAGCTATGCGTTGAAGCATTTTTCAAACCTGACCGCAGCCTGTGTTCAGGCTAATCGCTGGATGGAGTCGGCCGACTTGAGCCCGGACCAGGAATTTATGCTCGCTCAGGCGATCCACAGCTACTATGGCAGCACCCAACTGCTTAGTCACCAAGCGGATGGAGAACCGATCTGGGTTGTGAACGAAGGCGAGTATCGGATGATGAATACACTCGATTTGACGGCAGATCAGCTCTACTATGAATTGATTTTAAATCCATGGACGGTACGCAACGAGCTGGAGTGGTTTGTCCAAAGGTACAGCTATCGGGATGAGGTACGCTTTCCAGGAGAGGAACAGACCTATACCGGTGGTATCACGTTTACGCATGATATGGGCGTCGCAAACGTGTTCTCCCGGCAGGGGTACTCCTGTTATGAGCTGGCTGGGATTGACGACTGCTTCTCTTACATGAGCCATGAGGAACTGGTGAACTGGCTTTGCTGCGCCACGGTATATATCGAGCAGACACAGGATCAGTCATTTACGACACGTATGCTGCCTGTCTTGTGTGACTGCTTCGAAAGCATGCTGCGGCGGGATCACCCCGACCCGGCACAACGAAACGGCTTGATGGGCTTGGACAGCTCTAGAACCCGGGGAGGCGCGGAAATTACGACCTACGACAGTCTGGACGTATCTCTGGGTCAGTCTCGCAACAACATTTATCTAGGCAGCAAATGCTGGGCAGTATATGTTGCACTGGAAAAGATATTTGCCTCAAAAGGGCTTAACTCCCTCTCACAGGAGGCTGGCTTACAGGCGGACAAATGCGCAGCAGCGATCACAGCACATATGACAGACAAAGGCTATATTCCTGCAGTTATTAAGGAGGGCAATGACTCGCAGATTATTCCTGCCATTGAGGGGCTGATCTTCCCTTATTTTACAGGATGTGAGGCTGCGCTTAAGCCTGATGGACGGTTCGGTGGATATATCCAAGCACTGCGGCGTCATTTGGAAACTGTACTGGTACCGGGAGTTTGCCTGTTTGAAGACGGAGGCTGGAAGCTGTCCTCGACCAGTAACAACTCCTGGCTGAGCAAAATCTATCTGTCACAGTTTATTGCCCGCGAGTTGCTGGAGCTGCCTTGGGAAGAAGCTGGGCAGGCCGCAGACGCTGCCCATGCCTCATGGCTCCTTCACCCTGAAGAATCCTATTGGTGCTGGAGCGATCAGATACTCTCCGGTATTGCTCACGGCAGTAAATATTATCCGCGCGGAGTTACCGCTATTTTGTGGATGTATGAAGGCAAGGGCAACCGTCTGACTCTCCCTGAGCATATGAGTCAGGATCAGGAACAGCATGTCTGAGGATCATCTTCACCTGCCCAAAAGGAGGTTCCAATATGAGCAAGCTGATGGATATGCCAAAAGAGAGCGGCTATGCGGCTTGGCTGCATTACAGCCGCAATAGTAAGGTAGAAAAGCTGCCCGCTTGGTGCAGGGTCATCGTGGTCCATGGGACAGATGAAGTGCTTCAATCGGCTGCGAGTGAGCTTCAGCACGGATTGACCTCCATGTTTGGACAGCAGCCGAAGATCAGCGCCGTTCCTGTGAATACGCCATTCATTGCGCTGGGTACGTTCCCAGAGCATCCTTTGGTCGCAGAACGATTCAGCGCAAAAGAACAGGCAGAAGTGAGCGCAGAAGGCTACCGAATTCGCGGGATAGAGATGCCAGATCCGGCATATTCAGCTTCGCACGGTAACGATGATATCAAGGGACAGTACGTTACAATCGCGGGGCAGACCTCCAAAGGCGTATTGTACGGAGTCTTTCATCTGCTGCGCTACCTGCAGGGAGGACTAGACGGGAAGTTGAAGCCCACCACCGAATCAGTGCACGTCCCCATTCTAGACCAATTATCCAACCCTGCTAATCCTATCCGCATGATCAATCACTGGGATAACATGGATGGTAGTATTGAACGCGGGTATGCGGGTGGCTCTATTTTCTATGATAATAATGCCTTTACTACAAATATGGAGCGCCTGCGAGACTATGCCCGTCTACTCGCTTCTGTAGGCATTCAAGCACTATCCATTAACAACGTGAATGTCCATCAGGTAGAGACCGAGCTGATTACAGATAAATTCCTACCGGATGTGGCTAAAGTAGCTGCGGTATTTCGCGCCTATGGCATACAGATCTACTTGAGCATTAACTATGCCAGTCCTATTCAGCTCGGTGGGTTAACCACCGCCGATCCCCTGGAACCAGCTGTAGCTGAATGGTGGCAGACCAAAGCCCAGGAAGTTTACGCCGCCGTTCCTGATCTGGGTGGTTTTGTGGTCAAAGCCGATTCCGAAAATCGGCCTGGACCGTTCAGCTACGGGCGCCATCACGCCGATGGAGCCAATATGCTGGCAGATGCGTTGCAGCCCTATGGCGGACGTGTGATTTGGCGCTGCTTTGTCTACAACTGCAAGCAGGACTGGCGCGATCGCAAGACGGATCGGGCCTGCGCAGCCTTTGACCATTTTAAACCGCTGGATGGATTATTTCGGGAAAATGTCATTTTACAGATCAAAAATGGTCCCATGGATTTTCAGGTGCGGGAGCCTGTCTCCCCCCTGTTCGGTGCGCTGGAATCCACTCAGATACTGCTGGAATTTCAAATTGCGCAAGAGTACACCGGGCAACAGAAACATCTATGTTACCTTGTTCCCCAATGGAAGGAAGTATTGGATTTTGACACCTACGCCCAAGGAAAAGGCTCCACCATCAAGCGTATCGTGAGTGGCGCTCTGCATTCTCCCAAGCATACCAACTATGGAATAGCCGCTGTATCCAATATTGGTGCAGACACCAATTGGACCGGACATTTGCTCGCCCAATCCAATCTTTATGGCTATGGTCGGCTGGCATGGGACCCGGATCTGTCCGCAGACGAAATCGCTGATGAGTGGGTTCGGCTGACGTTTGGCAGACAAGGGAATAGCGACGGCGGCACAGATTTAATTTCTACCCTTAAGCAGATGCTGCTCGATTCATGGAATGTCTACGAATCCTACACCGCCCCTCTCGGGGTCGGCTGGATGGTCAGTCCCGATCACCACTATGGGCCGGATGTAGACGGGTACGAATATTCCATGTGGGGCACCTACCATTTTGCTGATTGCAGGGGGATCGGGGTAGATCGCACGACCGCAACCGGAACGGGCTATGCAGGACAATATTTTTCTCCCAATACTGATATCTACGAATCTACGGACACCTGCCCGGATGAGCTGCTCTTATTCTTTCACCATGTTCCTTATACACACTTGCTCCACTCCGGCCAAACTGTCATACAGCACATTTATGATACCCATTTTGAAGGTGCAGAACGTGCGGCCCATCTCCGAGACACATGGGTTAGTCTACGAGGGCAACTGAATGCTGCCATGTATGAACAGGTGCTGGAGCGGCTGGAGCATCAGGCAGAGCATGCCAAAGAATGGCGGGATCGGATCAATACGTATTTCTACCGTAAAAGCGGCATTTCCGACCAGAAGGATCGCCCTATTTATTAAGTAAGCAACTATTAAACAAGCTGCCTCGGCAATACTTTCATACAGACTGGAACAAGGCTTTTATACGCTTAGGTTCACTTTCTCCTATACTGGCATTGGCTCGCACATCACTAAAAGGCATGCGTCTTACTCAGACCTATGCCTTATTTTTTTGTCTGGAAACTTTCAAGCACACGGTTGCTTACGTAAAATGTCATATTTGTCCACCCTGAGTGTGCAATAAATTCTTCTTTTTATGCAACCGCTTGCTTTATACTATTTTTGTAGACGTTTACAAAATGTTGTCGAATTAGACTATGCTTTGGGGAGGATGATCGGTTTGACCTTGTATCGAAGTCTATGGAAAAAAGGGTGCCTGATGCTATTAAGCATTGTGCTATCTCTGACCGCCTTTATTGGCTCACCCTCCAATACGGCAAGCGCAGCGGTTGCTGATGATTTTCAGGCTTCTGTCATGGGGCCGCTGGCGAAAATCAGTGACTGGGGTGCATTCAAAAAGCAACTGCAAACGCTGAAAAGTAACGGTGTGTATGCCATTACCACCGACGTCTGGTGGGGCCATGTGGAGAGCGCAGGAGATAACCAGTTCGATTGGAGCTACTACAAGACCTATGCAGATGCCGTAAAAGAAGTGGGATTGAAGTGGGTTCCTATTATCTCTACGCATAAGTGTGGGGGAAATGTGGGGGATGATTGCAACATCCCGCTACCAAGCTGGCTGTCTAGCAAGGGCAGTGCAGATGAAATGCAGTTCAAGGACGAAAGCGGTTTTGCCAATAACGAAGCCCTCTCTCCATTATGGAGCGGGACTGGTAAACAATATGACGAGCTATATGCCTCATTTGCTCAAACCTTTGCTAGCTACAAAAGCATCATTCCCAAAATTTATTTAAGCGGTGGGCCCTCTGGAGAATTGCGATATCCTTCATACTATCCGGCAGCGGGATGGAGTTATCCTGCACGGGGCAAATTCCAAGCCTACACTGAAACAGCCAAAAATGCGTTCCGCACGGCCATGAATGAAAAGTATGGATCAATGGACAAGATTAATGCAGCCTGGGGTACCAAGCTGAGCAGCCTTGGCCAAATCAATCCACCGACCGACGGGGACGGATTTTACACGAACGGCGGGTATACTTCCACGTATGGGAAGGATTTTCTGTCGTGGTACCAAAGCGTGCTTGAGAAGCATCTGGGCGTCATCGGAGCTGCTGCACACAAAAACTTCGATTCCGTGTTCGGTGTCCGTATCGGAGCCAAGATTTCCGGTCTGCACTGGCAGATGAACAATCCTGCCATGCCTCACAGCACAGAGCAAGCAGGTGGATATTATGATTACAACCGTCTCATCGAGAAGTTCAAAGATGCGGATCTGGATTTGACCTTTACTGCTCTGGAGATGAACGACAGTGGTACAGCACCGAATTATTCCTTGCCGTCCACATTAGTAGATACTGTCTCCTCGATCGCTAATGCCAAGGGTGTTCGCCTAAATGGTGAAAATGCACTCCCAACAGGCGGTAGCGGCTTTCAAAAAATCGAAGAAAAAATCACAAAGTTCGGTTATCACGGCTTTACACTTTTACGCCTCAACAATCTCGTCAACAACGACGGCTCACCAACCGGTGAGATGAGTGGATTCAAACAGTATATTGTAAACAAGGCCAAGCCCGGCGATAACGGTGGCGGTACAGGCAACAAAGTAACTATATACTACAAAAAAGGCTTCAACTCACCTTACATTCACTACCGCCCGGCTGGCGGAAGCTGGACTGCTGCGCCTGGTGTGAAAATGCAGGATGCCGAGATTAGCGGCTATGCCAAAATTACCGTCGATATCGGGTCTGCCTCCCAATTGGAAGCCGCTTTTAATGACGGCAATAACAGCTGGGACAGCAACAACACCAAAAACTACTCCTTCAGCACGGGCACTTCTACTTACACGCCCGGTAACAGCGGCAATGCGGGAACGATCACATCAGGCGCTCCATCGGGCACGGTTCCCGGGGATGGCGGCGGTACAACTAATAAGGTAACGGTATACTACAAAAAAGGCTTTAACTCGCCTTACATTCACTACCGCCCGGCTGGCGGAAACTGGACTGCCGTACCCGGTGTGAAAATGCAGGATGCCGAGATTAGCGGCTATGCTAAAATTACCGTCGATATCGGGTCTGCCTCCCAACTGGAAGCCGCTTTTAATGACGGCAATAACAGCTGGGACAGCAATAACACGAAGAACTACCTTTTCAGCACGGGAACTTCTACCTACACGCCCGGCTCTAACGGAGCCGCAGGAACTATCCGAACGGGGGCACCTTCGGGGAGCATCCTCAGCGTAGGGACTTCCACCTACACAACCAACCTTAACGAAGTTGCAGGACCTATCCAAACAGTGGAACTTTCGGGTGCATCCTTAAACGTAGGCACTTCTACGTACGTACCCAACCCTAACGGAGTTGAAGTAACTATTCAAACGGGGGCGCCTTCGGGCGCCTTCACTCCTATAGATCTAGGTACCCTCTCCAAGCCCACTCCCCTCAACACAGACTGGAGCAAACAGAGCATTTATTTTATCATGACAGACCGATTTAGCAACGGAGATCCATCCAACGATAATTACGGTGGCTTCAATTCCAACAACAACGATCAGCGCAAGTGGCATGGTGGCGATTTTCAAGGTATTATTAACCAACTCGACTACATTAAAAATATGGGGTTTACCGCCATCTGGATTACTCCGGTAACGATGCAAAAGAGCGAATACGCTTACCACGGCTATCATACGTATGATTTTTATGCGGTAGACGGGCATCTTGGTACCATGGACAAGTTCAAAGAGCTGGTTGGTAAGGCACACGACAAAAATATCGCTGTGATGCTGGACGTAGTTCCCAATCACACTGGCGATTTTCAACCTGGGAACGGCATCGCCAAGGCTCCTTTTGACAAAGCGGACTGGTATCATCACAATGGCGACATCACAGGAGCAGACTACAACTCAAACAATCAGTGGAAAATCGAAAACGGTGACGTTGCCGGATTGGACGACCTGAATCAGGACAACCCAGATACAGCGAATGAACTCAAAAACTGGATCAAATGGCTGCTGAACGAGTCGGGGGTCGACGGACTGCGGGTGGACACTGTGAAGCATGTACCCAAAGGGTTTTTGAAGGATTTTGACCAGGCCGCCAATACCTTCACTCTCGGTGAAATTTACAGTGGCGATCCTGCTTATGTGGGTGATTACACCCGGTATCTCGATGCCGCACTGGATTTTCCGATGTATTATACAATCAAGGATGTGTTTGGACACGATCAATCTATGAGGAAAATCAAGGAACGCTACTCAGATGATCGTCACTATCGCGATGCCCAGACCAACGGCGTATTTATCGACAATCATGATGTAAAACGTTTCCTGAATGACGCCTCTGGCAAGCCGGGTGCTAACTATGACAAATGGCCTCAGCTCAAGGCCGCCTTGGGCTTTACTTTGACCTCACGCGGGATTCCTATCATCTATCAAGGCACCGAGCAAGGCTTTAGTGGCGGAGATGATCCTGCCAACCGGGAAAACGTTGTGTTTAACGCCAATCATGATCTGTATCAGTACATCGCTAAGCTGAACCGTGTGCGCAACAGCCACCCTGCCCTGCAAAACGGGAGCCAAAAGGAAAAGTGGGTAGACGACTCCTTTTACAGCTTCCAGCGCTCTAAAAATGGAGACGAGGCCATCGTACTTATCAACAACTCCTGGAGCAGTCAAACCCGCACGATTGGCAACTTCGACAATCTGTCCAACGGCACTCGCCTGACCAACCAATTAAGCAACGACTCCATTCAGATTAACAACGGTTCGATCACCGTGACCCTCGCTCCAAAGGAAGTTAAAGTTTTCACCAAATGAGTTACATCGATTATTCAATTGTGCTAAAATAAATGATAGAAGGATATACTAAAAAAGAGCAAGGATGCTGGTAACATCCCTACTCTTGGCAACAGCCGCTTTGAAGAGCGGTCGGCTGAACAGGGCTAGCTCTATTAGAAATAGACCGTTTTCCCTTGTCCAGGGCGGTCTATTTCTTTTTGTTTTGGTTCAACGCAATAACAATCGTAACGATTAATCCGATCAACGCTACTAATAGCGTGCCGAACATCATCATTAATGTCAGAGCATCCTTAACCTCCACAGGCATCACCTCCCTTCCGGGAGACTTAGCCGACCGCCCACCTAAGCCATTCTGTTGTTACTGGAATTATAGCACGCAAATCCGTCCTTTAGCGACAACATTTTACAGCTTCATTCAACCAACCTTATGCGGACTACCATCCTTGTTTTTCTGCTTGCACATTCTACTTTTTCTCTATATGAGTATAACTTCTCAACGCCAAAAAAAGACCCAGCACAAAAATGAAGCAAATACTGATGACCCCTCCAGGAACATACGTGAATGTTCTGCCCATTTGTCCATGGGGAGAAAACAATAACGGCACTGTCCATGGATAAAAGGTATTCCCCGGTGTATTAACCAAAACAAAATTTAAGCACATAACCGTACACATCCCAATAATGGCGGGTACAAATTTTTTCCAACGAATAGCGAAGAACGTGATGATCGGGATGAGCATAGAATGCATAAGAATCATTTTAGCAAATACCCCAAGCTGATACATAACGATTTCAAAGGTTAGCGGTCTGATTGTAATAAACGTACCCAATACTGTAGATAGCACAAATGCCATCAGTAGGCTAACAGCGACGTACATATAAATAACGAGTAGTTTGCTGAAGTAAATACGAGTCCGGCGAATCGGGTTTGTAAACAGTGCAATATGGGTCTTCTCCTGATACTCTCTTGCATAGATATAGCAGGTCAAAATATAGTAGCTCATATAACCGGTCAGAAAATTAATAAGAATAACAACACTCATAAAGTAGTCATTCCAACCATCACGATCTATGGAATACTTGGAACTACCCGCGTAACTATAAAATTCTAAAACAATGGTTAATACTAAAATCATTACACTCAACCAAAGAATTTTAGTTCCTTTCAGCTTCAAGCACTCTGCTTTAAACAGGTCAAGCATAATAACCCTCCTCTCAAAAACTCTCCATTTAGTCTTTTCTTTGATATGTCCATATGGATAAAGACAATCCAAGAAGAAAGATCACGGATAAGCTGAGCCATGCTATTGAAACATTGGTAGGTATAGTCGCATTTCTTTCATTAGGAGATAAGAGATAGGGTACAATCCAAGGGTACCATTCACTTTTATATATAAAATTCAAAAATATAGCAGTACAAACTACGAGTACAACCACCATGATGCTCTTCCAGCGTATAGCAAAAAAAGAGGCGATTGGGATTAACATCGCATGCATCACACACATTTTAGCAAACACTTGGATTTGGTATACCCAGATAGCCATCGTTAAAGGTCGATCTGTAATAGACATGCCTAATAAGGCAGACAAAAACAGAACGAGAAATAAGGATACAATAATAAATCCATAAATAATGATCAATTTACTAAAATAAAATTTAACCCTGGTGACAGGCGTGGTAAACATAAATAGATGCGTGTTTTCCTGATACTCTCTTGCAAAAATATGACCGGTTAGTATGTAGTAACTGATAAATCCGGCTGCAACATTGACGAAGAGAACTATGCCCTCGAAATAGTAAGTCCAACCCCGTTTATCAATTGAATATCTGTAAAAAATAGCGCTCGTCGCAAATTCCAACAGCACAACAGCCAGCAATATAATATAGCTCAACAAGAAGGCTTTAGAACTTTTAAGTTTAATGAGTTCTGCTCTAAGCACGTCGCACATCCTCTCCCGAAATGAGAGTCAGAAAGTACTCCTCTAGTGTCTGCTTTGAGGTGTGTATCTCATAGACTGAAAACTGATGATCTATTAACTGTTTATTTAACGTGGCTGTATTTTCGATCGGACTATGAATTCTTAGTTCTTGTGGGGATATCACATTAGATTGAAGCTGCTGTCCCATGTGCTCTTGCAGAAACGTTTGTACTGCTTTTGCATCGTGTACTTTTATGTCTGTGTATTGTTCAAATTCTTCCTCCAACTGACTCAAACGATCTTCTGTTAACAGCTTTCCATTATGTATAATCCCGATGTGTGTAGCTAACTGCTGAATTTCGCTCAAGATATGACTGGAAATAAGAATGGTTTTCCCATTCTCCTCACACAACCGCTTCAATAGCTGACGAATTTCCTTAATTCCAGATGGGTCCAGTCCGTTCGTCGGCTCATCCAATATGAGCAACTCAGGGTCATGAACAAGCGCCCTCGCAATCCCTAATCTTTGCTTCATTCCTAGGGAAAAATCCTTAAACTTTTTTTTCCCGGTATGCTCTAATCCTACCGTGGTTAGGGTACGTTCTATCCTTCCGTTGTCCTGTACCCCCATGTACATACAGCAAATTCTTAGATTGTCGCGTGCGCTCAAATTTTCGTATAAACCAGGCGTTTCGATAATTGTACCTATTTTCGAGAAAATAGAAGGATAGTTTTTCTCCAGCCGCTCGCCAAATAAAAAAACCTCCCCACTTGTAGGCTCAATTAGCCTCATTAGCATGCGGATAGTGGTTGTCTTACCAGCTCCATTTTCACCGAGGAAACCGTAGATACTGCCACGCTCCACATGTAAGGATATGTCGTCTACGGCTACAGCCCCCCCAAACTGTTTGCGGAGCTTTTTCGTTTCAATAATATAATCCACTTTCAAACCTCCTAATCACTAAATAATACAAGTATACAAAATATAACCACTACTACGTGTAAGATTGCTTACACTGTACCATCTGTCCATAAAACAAAACAGGCACCTGACGAAGCGTACACTTCGTTGCAGGTGCCTTGTTTATATATAAACAACGTGGGATTACTTAGGCCTCAGTAGCCACGTTGATATTGTTCAGGTATGGAAGGCTCCTCGCCGCGCAGCGTCACTGCTGCATGAATCGCCCAATATGGATCGCGTAGCAATCCGCGTCCCACAGCGACCAGATCGGCATCCTCGTTGCCGATAACGGACTGCGCCAAGGCTGGGTCATCCAGTGCGCCGACAGCGATCACCGGGATGTTCAGTGCCTCGCGGATTTGGCGTGCGAACGGCACTTGATAGCCCGGATAGTTGCCCGGCTTTCTGACGCCAGCAGGGCCTTCCCCGCCCGAGCTAACATGGATCACGTCTACGCCTGCCGCCTGATATGCACGGCTCAGCTCAATGGCATGATCCACATCGTACCCACCATCTACGTATTCCACCGCGCTGATGCGTAAGATTAACGGCATACCCGCAGGCATTTGCTTACGTACAGCCTGAATAACCTCAACACCGAAACGGGATAGCTCCTGACCATACACGTCGTCTCGCTTGTTCGTAACTGGCGAATGGAATTGGTGAATCAAGTAACCATGTGCCCCGTGAAGTTCAATCGTATCCACGCCCGCTTGAACTGCACGCCGGGTAGCGTCTGCGAATTTCTGCACCATGCCACGGACTTCCTCCGTCGTAAGCGCGCGTGGCTGTTTATAATTCGCATCCGGGTATGCAATGGCCGAAGGAGCAACTGGCTCAGCTGCATCCTCAGCTTTACGGCCCGCGTGAGCAATCTGGATGCCTACCTTGGACCCGTGCGCATGAATGCCGTCAACCAGCTTCTTATAAGCTGGGACATGCTCGTCTGACCAAAGACCCAGATCATAATCTGTAATCCGTCCATCTGGTTCCACGTCTGTCATTTCTATAATAATCAGGCCCGTACCTCCAATAGCCCGACTCAGGTAATGAACATGATGCCAATCATTCGGAATCCCGTCCTTGGCTGTCACCGAGTATTGGCACATCGGGGGCATCACCACACGATTCTTTAATTCCAAATCTTTCAGTGTATACGGTGTAAACAACGAGTTCGTCAAAACGTTCATCTCCCTTTTACCTTTACCACATCAATGAAAATGCGTTCCAAATTACACGGTCTATTATAAACATGATCGGCATAGTCCAAACGGAATAAAGAGATTCCCTCAAACGGGGGATCTCTCACATTTGCAACTTGCAGTCATTATGTATGTCGTATGTTGTAGATATATTGCACACAACCTATTATCCACAACTCAATAACTTTTTGCAAGTAAATATTTAATTATTATTAAATATTTTTTTATCCACGCCCTCTTCGCCTCCTAGCTATAACACAAAAAGACGCCCTTACGGACGCCTCTGCGGAACCAATCTTATTGTGCTGAACCTAATTGCACCCATGCCTTCTCAATCTCTGCAACCGCCTGATCCTTATTCATGTTACCGCTGATATATGCTTGCATCAGCTCGCCAAATTTTTGGTGGAACGTATCCAGCGAGTAGTTAACAGACAGATCACCGGACTTCGACGTTTTCAAAATGCTTTCCATTTCCTTAGGCATTTCCAGATCAGGAAGCGGTGCATCCTTAATTGGAGGAATCACCTTCGCTACCTGGGAGAACCAGTTCTTGCCGTATTCCGAAGTGTACAGCCAGTTGAAAAATTCAATCGTTTCCTTCGATACTTCGGAATCCTTGTTGATACGCAGCGCCTGATCTGCACCGGTAATGATGACCGATTGATCAGCTTTGTCACTCACCGGATATCCCATGATGCCAATTTTAAGATCAGGATTAATTTTCTTGATTGCTTCCTCATCCCACGCACCTTTACCCGTCATAAACGCAGCTTTTCCGGATGCAAAATCACTTACTTCCGCATTGCTGTCCCGTTCCAGTGGCTTATCTGTGCCATGTTTCACCGTCAAATCAATGAAGTTAAAGAAGTTGTTGTACAGCACTGGGTAGTCCTTGATTTTTGCTTTGCCTGCGATAAAATCGCTAACGAGTTGCTTCGGTTCCACGCCCGCATCCTGCGCAGCAGCATCTACATAGTGTTGGAAGATATGCTTCCATACCCACCACTCTTTATATGCATTGGCAAATGGAGTAATGCCCTTCGCCTCTAGCTTGGTGACCGCATCCTGCATTTCTGCAATCGTCTTCGGCGGGGAGGTTACCCCAGCCTTGGTAAGCAAATCCTTATTGTAAATCAGCGTAAACAGGTTCCCCTTCACCGGGAATCCCAGCACTTTACCGTCACTGGAACTCATATTCGCTCGAACAGCATCCGTCATGGCTGCTGCCAGTGGCTCATTGGTCAGATCGGCGCTATAATCCGCATACGTGTCGATGTCGCCTCCAGCCGTCGTTTGGAATACATCCGGTGTACTACCTGAGGCTATTTTCGACTTCAGAATCGTGTTGTAGTCTGCCTGCATGATCTCCAGATTGATCTTCACGTTAGGTTTGACCTTCTTATACTCCTCAATATACGCGTTAAAAGCATCGGTATACTCTGGTGAAGCTGTGAACATGTTTATTGTAACCGTTTTCAAATCTTCTTTGCCGCCAGCACTTTCTTTCGACGCATCCGTGCCGCCGCTGCTTCCACATCCGCTCAACAAACCGACCGTCAAAAGCAAACTGCCGGATAACGCCATCATCTTCTTTAACATGGATACTCCCCCATTTGTTTGTGATCAACGTCCATGCGCTCATTCTAAAAAATATACTCCAATTTAAAAAGGCAGATTAGTGAAGCGTTAAGGGTAAAAAAGTGGTTTATTGCAGGCTCACCCGATACTCAGACGGTGACACCTGATAATAATTACGAAAAGCCTTACTGAAATAATTTTTATCTTTGTAGCCAAGCATATCCGAGATTTCCTGTATTTTCAGGCTAGAATCACCCAGCAGCTCCTTCGCCTTGTCCATTCTAACCTTCTGCACATATTCGTGAATACCGTAACCAAACTGCTGCTTGAACAGCTTCATCAGGTATTCCCGACTCAAAAAATAGGTTTCGGCAAAAAACGAAATTTTGATATCCTCAAAATAATAACGGTCGATGTGCCTTTTGATGTCCGTTATGTCAAAGGGCTGGTTCCCCGCTTGAGCATGTTGGACCCCAGCAATGTAAAGCTCCAGCATCCGATTCAATCTCTGACCGTAGTGGACAAAGCTCGTAAAATCAGCAGACAAATCGCTTTCCCCCACTTGCTCCAGATCTTCCAAAGCTCCATCTTGATTCAACGCTGACGTAGACGCACCCAACTCAATCGCAGCTTCTCTCAGTAAAAAATGGAACTCCTTCATCATTCGATCCGCATCCTGTAAACGGAAAATAGGGCCTGATGCCAATTGTTTCAGCAGATCGCCCAGCAGTACCTTTGCCCGGTTCGCCTGACCTGTCTGAGCATCCTTTTGGATCGACAACAGTCGCTCCGTCCATGACATTTCCTCTAACGTACCCATTTGCCGTGGCACTGTATGAAGAATGGATTCCCCTTCCAGCTTTAACACATCCGTGCTGTGAATGAGCGTCTTGGCATCCATATAAGCAGACGCTAGCTCCAATACATCTGTGCAGAGCTTACCCAATCCGGCAACTACCACCATGCTGAACAGCCCATGCAGGTTGGCCACCGCCTTCTGTGTCACTTGTGCCAATAGTAAGGCCATATGTTCTTCTTGTCCTGGGGCCAGGGTACAGATCGAAACGACCTCACGCTCCCGTCGCGGATGGGAGAAGCTAAAACAACTCAACCGTTCATCTGACGTCTGAGCTAACACATTGGTCACGGCAAAATCCATCAGATCGGCATCGCCATGAAAACGCGTCCTGCGAATCTCATCCCTGTTCAGCAGCCGCAGCACGATCACCCCAAAGCGATTCCCCTTCTGATCCGCTCCGATCAATGGGAGCAACGCCGTATTGGCCTGCCTTTTAAAGCTACCGTCCAAAATGGACAAATATAGCTTCTCTTTCAGCTTCGGCAGTGACATATTCAGCGTAATGTTCTGGCTAATGAACTTGTTTTTGCTTTGCTCTCGACTTTCCAGAATGTCCACTGCTTTGCGCAGTGCCTGGTTCAGATCCTGACGATTGATAGGTTTGAGCAGATAGTCCACCACCCGGGATTGTATCGCCTGCCGTGTAAATTCAAAGTCGTTGTAGCCGCTAATGACAATCGTCAGCAGATGGGGATATGCCTTTTCGATCGCGCGAAGAAATTCGATACCGTTCAGCTCAGGCATTTTCATATCGACCATCACCACATCTATATGGTGCTGACCCAACAGCTCCAGTCCCAACCTTCCATTCGTCGCCTCATAAATATGTTCGATGCCCAGACGGTCCCAGTCCCCGATAATACGAATGGCTTCGCGCAACGGCTCTTCATCGTCAATAATCAATACGTTATACATGACTACTTCCTCCCCGGGGAATTTGCATTCTCATTTCCGTTCCCGTTTCATCCGTAAGTATGAATAATCCTGCCTGATCTCCGTACAAAAGCTTCAGCCGTGTGTTCAGATTTTTCAAACCAATATGCTCGCTCTCCCGTTCTTCCCATTTTTCATGGAATGAATCCAGCACCATTCTCAGCTTGTCCTCTGAAATTCCAGGTCCGTTGTCCCTGACTGCAATTGTGGCATTTGTAGAACTCGATTCGGCTGAAATGACGATCAGAATATCGCTTGATACTTTTTCCAACGCATGCTTGATAGCGTTTTCCACCAACGTCTGCACAGATAATCTCGGGATCGGCAACTCCATCAGCGTTTCCTCCCATACCACTTCGACCCGCAGTCTCGCCCCGAACCTTGCTTTTTGCAGTCCTATATACCGTTCAATGTGCTTGAGCTCTTCGCGGGCAACTACGATATCCTTGCCGTTGATGGAATACCGCAACGTTTGGGCCAATGCATCCACCATATCCGCCATGTCGAACATCTCCCGCTTTAATGCCTGTGTGGATATGGCTTGCAGGGCATTGTACAGAAAATGAGGATTAATTTCAGCCTCCAACGCCTTGAGTATGGCATTCTTTTCGACCAGCTTCATGCGATAGCGCTCATTAATAAGTTCTTCGGTTCTTTGGACCATTTCGTTAAAATGCAGCGACAAATATGCAATCTCGTCATGTCCCTTCACAGGAGCTGTTGCTCCAAAATCTCCGGTGCTAAACCGCTTCATCTGGGTGGACAGCTTATGTAAAGGTCGGGTAATGGCGTTCGAGGTCAGTGTCACTAATATAATAGACACACCTAAAAATAAAGCCCCGATGGCATAGCTCCAATTCCGTGTTGTCGTAGCTGCTTCATAAATCTGGCGGTATGGGATGGGCTTGATGAGCTGCCACCCATCTTTTTCACCGGCATCATAGACGACCAAATACTCCTGATTGCCACTGCTATCTGACCACGTTACTCGCCCGCTTCCTCCCTTGCCGATCTGTGCCAACACTCCGGAATCACGCATCCGCTCATATAGCGGAAAGCTATTCACATAAAAGGGAACCCCTTTAGGGCTCATTAGCATCAATTGGTCCCCTTTGCCCAGTGGGATGTTCTGCATGATTTCATCCACGGCGCTCGTATTGTAATAAAAGGACAGCACCGCCTGCGGGTGACGGGATGCAATCGACCTCAGCACTCGATGGTATGCCATAAAGCTGGCTTGTGGCGCCACATAGCCCATATCAGAACGGGACCCTACAAAGGATTGAAATGATTCGTTCGTGGTACTAGCCATCGCCTCTTTATACCAAGGAAGCTTGGGAATATCCGTGTTTATTCCTTTGCGCACCGTAATGTTGTACGTCTCCCTGGTAACCACATAGTATTGATGTCGGTCCGCCACGTACAGATAGATCGCTTCCAGATCATTACGTGAATAAAACATGCTGCGCAAGTAATCTTCAATGACCATTCGCGAAGCATAGTCCCGGTTCTCATTGGCAATCGCGTTCATGATATCGTTATAACGTAGCTGTGGAAGAGCCAACTGCTGCATTCCCTCCAAGTAATCCTCCAAATTCTGATTGACCAGCAGCAGATTATTGGTCGTGCTGGCGATGCTATGGTTAACCGACTCCTTTTCAATCATCTGATAGGAAATAATTGTAAGTGAGCCCACCACCAGAATAATCACCGAGGTAAAAAGAAGAATGAGTTTGTTCACTAATTTTTGCGTGATCCTCCTCCACATGGAGCGAAGAATCGTTCCTACGCGCTCTGACATCATGATAACCGCCCCTTTTGAAAGCGTACACATTTTTACCCTCAACTGTTTTCTTAAATCCATTGGTCCGGCCCTAGGGGCTATCCTATACTTTCATTATATCTTAAACAGCTTGGAGCGAAAGAGCGGAAAATGTTGAGAAAAAGAGGTGCGTTATGCTGAAAAAAAGGGGAACCTGGGGCGACAAGGGTAGTAAACTGGAATTCGGTTTATTCACACTGCCCGTAATCTTGTGCATTACGATTGCATTTTATATTCCGTTTTTGATGACGATACGCTATTCCCTGACCAAGTGGAACGGCATATCCAAACATCCGAAATTTGTAGGTTTGGATAACTTCAAGCAAATCCTGCTTGGGGACGCCAATTTTGCACATGCAGCCTGGTTTACCGTCAAGTATGCCATCCTGTACATTGTATTGGTGAATGTGCTGGCCATTTTGCTGGCGCTCGTTCTCGATATGAAGCTGAAAAGCTCGGCTTGGCTGCGGGCGGCCTTCTTTATCCCGTATATCCTCAGTCTCGTGATTGTCGGCTTTATATGGAAATTCATCTTCATGCAAGGCTTTGAGTCACTGGGACACAGTACAGGCTGGGGTATCTTCCAGCTGAGCTGGCTGGGTGAGGAAGGGCTCGCGTTTGTTTCCATTTTGGCGGTATCAATCTGGCAATCCATTGGCTTTTACATGGTCATTTATATTGCAGGCTTACAATCTGTGCCAGAGGATCTAAAAGAAGCTGCCATTGTTGATGGCGCGGGGCCGATTCGGAGATTTTTCAGTATTATTCTACCGATGCTCGCACCTTCCATTACGATCTCAGTCTTCATGGCACTGACCAACTCGATCAAAGTGTTTGACGTCATTTTATCTCTGACCGGCGGTGGACCGGGAGGTACGACATACAGCATTGCGTATGATATTTACCGGGACACATTCCAGAACAATCTGTATGGCTACGGAACAGCCAAAGCATTGATTTTATTCGTTGCAGTCCTGATCATTACGATTATTCAATTGTCTATTTTCAAACGCAGGGAGGTTGAAGCCTGATGCAACGCAGCCGTACGGGACGTATTTTGCTAGAAGCGGGCATGATTGTATTATCACTGTTATTTTTGTACCCGCTGTTTCTCGCCATTAACAATTCGTTCAAAAGCTTCGCTGAGGTCATGACCGACGTCATTGCGCTGCCCAAGCAGCTTTCGCTGGATAATTACGTATATGTATGGAAATTCATCGACTATCCACGCCTATTTCTCAATAACACCATTATTACCGTCGTCGGCCTGGCAGGTATCGTGCTGATATCTTCCATCGCGGCCTACAAGCTGGCAAGAACCAAAAGCAAATGGAGCTCCGTGATTTACATGCTGTGCATTATGCCGATGCTGATCCCGTTTCAGTCCATCATGCTCACTGTCTTGCGACTGGCGAAAGACTTAAATCTGGCAGACAGCACTTGGGGACTTGGCTTGCTGTATTGGGGCTTCGGCGCACCGCTGGCAGTGTTTATCTATCACGGCTTCGTGAAAGGTATTCCGGCTGAGATTGACGAAAGCGCCAAAATCGATGGAGCCTCGGGCTTCCGGCTTTTCTTTTCCGTGATTTTCCCCTTGCTGAAATCAGTCACCGCCACCATTGTCATTATCGACGTGATGTGGATTTGGAACGATTTTCTGCTTCCGCTTCTCATGGTCAACGGCTCACCCAGCACCAAAACGCTGACGCTGGCCGCCTACACCTTCGTTGGACAGTATACGTCAGACTGGCAATATGCCATGACCGCGATGGTAATGGCTGTGCTGCCTTCCATTATCGTATTTATTTTTCTGCAAAAATACATTGTCAAAGGCGTCGTCGCCGGAGCCGTCAAAGGCTGAGTCAAGTATTCGAAGCCAGATGCAAAAAAAAGAGGACTTGCGTGTTGTTCGCGCAAGTCCTCTTGTCTTCGTGATATCCATCATGGGCTTCTGTACAGTATTCATTAAGCCTTAAACTGGCCTAGCGCTTTCAGCATCTCTTCCATAGCAAGCTGTAGGTCAGCAGAGCAGGTATTTAGACGGTTAATCTCTTCCATCTGGTCAGAGGCTGCAACCGATACTTCCTGTGAGCCGCCGCTCGTCCTGCGGGCGATGACAATAATTTCAGTAGCAGAAGCGGTAACTTCCTGCACACCTGCTGACATTTGTTCTGCGGTTGCTGCCATGCTTTCGATCCGTTCCGCAATGTGAGTGCTTCTTTCTACGATATGTTCGAAGCTGTCATGTGTCTTGTTCATCATCCGCAGCCCGCTGTCCACATGCGTTACCACATGTCCAATCGCTTCTGCCGAGCGCTGTACATCTCCATCAATGTTTTGGATAAGCTGCGCCACTTGGCGGGAGGCTATTCCCGATTGATCTGCTAGCTTCCGCACCTCGGATGCTACAACCTCGAATCCTCGTCCCTGCTCACCTGCGCGAGCAGCTTCAATAGAGGCATTCAGCGCCAGCAGTCCCGTCTGTTCAGATATTTCCTGAATAACCCGCATGATTCCGGTGATTTCACCTGATTGACGGTGAAGCGCTTGAATCAGAGCCTCCGTATGCTGGATGGACGAATGCAGCTCCCCCATCTGTTCCACCGTGAGGCGCGCCGTTTCCGCTCCTGCCTCCGCCTGTTGCTTGGAGTAGATAGCAGCTTCCGCAATCTCTGAGGCATTTTCCGCGACATTCTGAATGCCCTGAGCCATCTCTTCCATCGCCGTCTGATTTTCCAACACGCTTCGGGTCTGCGCTCCGGCTCCGTCTGCAACCTGCCGGATGGTGTCTGCAATCCTATTGGCCTGCCTGGTCGATGCTTCAGCAATGACGGCAAGCCGCCCCGTTGAATCGGCTACCGCTCCACAAGCATGCATGCCCTCGGAAATCAAAATGCTCAAATTTTCTCGCATTTCATTATAGTTGACACTCAGCCGCCCAAGCTCATCTCCACTCCGGTCAAGCAGGACAGAAGTAAAATCTCCCTGACCTGCCTTGGCGAGCGCTTGGCCTACACGGCCCAGCCTGCGGTTTACCCTGCTCATGTACCAGAGAATCACGGCTAGCGACACCGCAATAGCAATTACAATTACAATCATAAACTGGCGGATAAACCCGCTAATGATCCCGTCAATGATCGATTGCGATGCACCTACATACAGAATGCCAATCACAGCACCGTCCGCACTGCGGATGGGTGTGTACGCAGCTTGATACGTTTTGCCAACTACTACCGCTTGACCATAATAGGGCTGACCCTGCTTTAAGACAACGGTAGCCACCTTCTCCCATACTTTCGTGCCTACAGCGCGTTTGCCCTCCAGCATGACATTCGTCGCTACCCGTTGCTCCCCTTGAAAGAAAGTCACTGTATCGCCTGTTGCCTCGCCAATTTCATCGACGATTTCCTCATTATTGTTAATCCGTTGGCTCCCCTTATATAATTGCCCGTCCTTGATCTTCCATGCCCCGCTATATTTGTAGTCCACCAGGCGGGTTGCCATATTCAAGTCATTTTTAGCCTTTTCGGTAGCAAAAGCCTCAATACCCTCCTGCATTCGGCTAGTAGCCACATAAGCGATCACGACAGACAACACTATCAAAATGCCGATCACCATACCACTAATTTTTGTGCCTATTCCTATTGTCCGCATGTATTGGATACGTCCTCTCTAATCTGACGCCATGCCGTCACAACTCTATACAACTTAAGCCGAATCTGTTCCATCATGGATACTTATTTTATCGTACAAATTACCTAAAATTTTAATTATTTATCGATTTGAAAATTAATACAGTTCTTATCAGGTGATCTTACCTTCCTTGACAATTCCTCTTAATAATGATTTACTAATTTTACTATTCGTAATTATTACGATTAAAGAAAGACAAAGAAAGCACGTCTGCTTTCCTATCTCGCATGATAACCACTACACCACATTCGACATTTCATGATACTTTCGAAGGGAAGAGTGATTACGTTGGCAAACGCTATGGAATTGGAAAAGAAAATACCGGTCACGGTACTAAGCGGGTACCTCGGCTCCGGCAAAACCACACTGCTGAACCATGTGCTGAATAACCGGGAAGGCTTGCGGGTAGCCGTCATTGTCAATGATATGAGTGAGGTAAACATTGATGCTGATCTCGTTCGTGACGGTGGAGGATTATCTCGTGTGGATGAGAAGCTGGTGGAAATGTCCAACGGTTGCATCTGCTGTACCCTGCGGGAAGATTTATTAAAAGAGGTAGAACGACTGGCACTCGACAAAAGGTTTGACTATATCCTTATCGAGTCCACGGGTATAGGTGAGCCCATTCCGGTAGCCCAGACCTTCAGTTATGTAGATGAGGAAAATGGAATTGATTTGACCAAGCTGACCCGACTGGATACTATGGTCACCGTCGTGAATGCACCGGAATTTTGGAAAGACTTCTACTCTAGGGACTCCCTCAGGGATCGCGGACAGGAAGTGGCAGAAGAGGATGCACGCGGCATCGTTGATCTGCTCATAGAACAGGTGGAATTTTGTGATGTGCTGATCATTAACAAATGCGATCTGGTATCCCCAGAGGAGCTGGAACGATTGGAAAAAGCGTTACGCGGCATTCAACCAAACGCCAAAATCATCCGTTCCGAGTACGGTAAGGTGGACCCAAAAGAGATTTTGAACACGCATCGCTTCGATTTTGAAACAGCTAGTCAGGCGGCAGGCTGGATACAGGAAATGAACAAAGAAGAGCACGTACCGGAGACAGAAGAATATGGCATTGCTTCGTTTGTGTACAAGCGCAAAATCCCATTTCATCCCGAACGTTTGTTGAAATGGCTGGCTCAATGGCCTGCTGAGGTTGTACGTTCCAAGGGATTGGTGTGGCTCGCCACGCAGAACCGCACTGCTTTTACATTCAGTCAGGCGGGTAGCTCCAAACAATTCGCACGCGCAGGACTGTGGGTATCTGCTTTGACTGAAGAAGAACGCGAATACTATCTTGGCGAAGATTTCGAAAAGACACCTGACTGGGACGAAAAGTATGGTGACCGGGTGACCAAACTCGTATTTATTGGTATCGATATGAACCGGGAAGAAATCGAGCGCACTCTGGATGAGACACTGCTGACCCCTGAAGAAATGGAGCAGGATTGGCGCAAGCTGCCTGACCCGTTTACGAAAAAAATATAATGAGGTTATAAAATAAAAGCGCCTTAAGTGAGGAATCTCCCCTCTTAGGCGCTCTTATATTATTTATGCTTAACCCATTGCGAGCTATCCACCGGCCAAAAAATCACATCCGCACGGCCAACGATATCTTTAATAGAAACAAAGCCAATAGCACGACTATCCCTACTATTATTGCGGTGGTCGCCCATCACAAAAATATAACCCTCAGGTACCTTGGAATCGGTTATGGTTCCATTTGGAAAATCAACATTGTTATATAGTTCTCCCTTGGCGTGCGCATTCTGAATAGCTCCCTGAATGTATGGCTCCTCTACTTTCTTACCGTTCACATAAAGATGATCGCCTTGATACTGAATCGTATCCCCAGCCACTCCGATAACACGCTTAATAAAGTCTTTTTGTTCCTTTTTCACATGGAATACAACAACCTCACTCGGCTTGGGATCACGAAAATCATAAATCATCTTGTTCACGACCACTCGTTCATCTGTCTTGAAATTCGGTTCCATGGACGCTCCCTCAACAATAAATGGCGCAAATAATAGCCAACGTATAATGAACACGAGCACAATGGCTACAATAATGGCTTTAAGCCAATCGATCATCTCATTTTTCACTCGTGGCTGCTTTTCCTGCAATTGTTCGACAGTTGAATCCGTCAAATGATTTCCACTCTCCATGCACTAAACCCACCCTTTCTCACAGTTTTCATTCCTATTATATGTATAATGTTTAAGTATAATCAAATTTTCCCAGTCTGGCAAAATTGCATTTTTAGTTGAAACAAAAGTGTGAACTTTTTTTCACAATATCAAAAAAACAGTAAAAAACTGTTGATGCAAACGTTAACATATATTACACTGTGCATATACTTCTTAGAGCGTTTTGGACTAATGGTAGATCAATCTGTCCCCCCAGGAGGTGTCCTGTTTTTAGTGGAAAGACAGCATGAGTCACTTTTATAGATGCTATCTTCTTTTAAAATATGAGCTCAAATAAGGAGGAAATTACATGTTTAAACGAAATGATCGTCCAAAAAACGGATTTAACGCTCTAAGGCTCGGTGTTTCTTTTGTTTTCGCTTCTTCTTGTCTTATTGGAACCGCTTACGCAGATACGTCATCCAACGACATCCCTTCTTCTGCACTCACAGAAGAGGCAGTTAGTACAACCGACGCAACAGCTGTCTCCACAACGTTAGCGGCAGGAGATTTGTATGTGTCGCCAAATGGTAACGTGTCCAATCCGGGTACAATATCCAGTCCTACCACGCTCGAAGCAGCACTTACACAAATTGCTCCTGGTAAAACTATTTATCTGCGCGGTGGTAACTACACTTACTCCTCAACGATTACAATTCAGCGTGAAAACAGCGGCAATAACGGCTCACTCAAAGGGTTGGTCGCTTACGGTAGTGAAAAGCCGGTACTTGATTTCTCTGCTCAAGCCTTTGGTTCAGCCAATCGTGGACTTCAGCTTAACGGAGACTTTTGGCTAGTAAAGGGCCTTGAAGTAAAGGGTGCCGGAGATAATGGTATCTATATCGGCGGCAGCAATAACCGAATCGAAAACGTGGAAACCCACCACAACCGGGATACTGGACTCCAGCTTGGACGTTACTCGCCTAACGCTTCCACTAGTGAGTGGCCTTCGAACAATTTGATTTTGAATTCTTACTCTCACGATAACGCTGATCCCGATAATGGTGAGGATGCCGATGGCTTCGCGGCTAAATTAACTGTAGGATCAGGCAATGTGTTTGATAACTGCTTGGCTGCGTACAACGTAGACGATGGCTGGGATTTGTATAGCAAAACCGAAACGGGTCCCATCGGCGAAGTAACCATTTTGAACAGTGTGGCCCACCACAACGGGCAGACCTCAGATGGAACGTCTACCGCGAACAGCGACGGCAACGGCTTTAAGCTGGGTGGAGACAAAATCAAAGTCAACCATATTGTGAAAAACAGTATTGCTTTCCAGAACAAAAAACACGGCTTCACCTACAATAGCAACCCCGGCAGCATTACGTTGACCAATAATACTTCGTGGGACAATGGACAAAGTAATTTTGCTTTTGACAAGGGTGATCACGTGTTCATAAACAATCTTTCCTTTGAGGGAAGCGCTAGTGACAAAACAAGCGGTACAGATCAAGACAACTCTAGCGTTTGGTGGAAAAACAAAAAATCGACAAATGCCAAAGGTCTGGTAGTCAGTGCAGACGACTTTGTTAGTCTCACGCCTGCTATCACTCGAAGTGCAGACGGTTCCATCCAGCTAGGTGATTTCCTTAAGCTGGCCAAAGGAAGCGATCTGATCGGCTCGGGAACACCGAGCGGCACTAATATAGGGGCACGCTAAACGCCCCTTCCAACTCAGGACGCCCTGGCCCATCTACCAACTTAGACAATTCTGCATAATATAGCGACCGGTGATTGTCCTCATAACCAGACAAAATATGAGGTGAACAGATCATGGAACGAAGAATCACACTGAAACATACACTCGCCTATGGAAGCGGTAACATGCTGGGAAGTGGCGCACTTGCTATTAGCGGTGCGTGGTTAATGTACTTTTATACAACCTTTTGCGGACTGTCTCCCGTTCAGGCCGCGGCCATTTTCTCTGTTGCCAGCATCATAGATGCAGTCAGCAATCCGATCATGGGCTTTATCAGCGATAACTTTCACCGGACCCGCTTGGGCCGTAAATTCGGCAGACGACGCTTTTTCATCATGATGGGTATCCCGCTGATGCTCGTGTATCCGATGCTTTGGGTAGATGGGTTGGGCTTCTGGTATTACCTGAGTACGTACGTACTGTTTGAACTGGTGTATACCTCTGTCATGGTGCCGTATGAAGCACTAGCGTCAGAGATGACCCGAGATTTCGGCGCACGCTCCAGATTGACCGGATGGAAGGCCATGTTTGGCAAAATCGCCAATTTTGCGGCTGCTTTTATCCCTGGTCGTTTTATTGCTGAGTATGGCAAAGACTCTCCATTGCCTTTCTTTTATACCGGTCTCGTTTTTGCAGCTATTCTGCTGATTGCGATGGCATTCTTGTATAAAAACTCCTGGGAACGTCCAAGTGAGGAACTGCAAAAGGAACTGGAAGGTGAAGCTCCGCTTTCCTTTATAGATTCGATGAAAAAGTTGTTTGTCGACATTTCCTCTACCTTCCGAGTCAAGACGTTCCGTCATCATCTCGGGATGTACCTGGGCGGCTTTTCAGCTGAGTGGCTGTTTACTTCTGCTTTTACGTACTTTATTGTCTTCTCCTTGTTCCAAAGCTCGGAGATGGTATCCAATTTGAACAGCTTTAACTCTGTCATTCAATTGATTTCTACCTATTTCTTCATCCAATTCTGTGTGCGTAAAGGGTTCCGTATGCCTTTTATCGCCGCACTCGTTGTCGTTTGCTTCAGCGTAGCAGGTTATGGCCTGCTCTATATAACGGGAGCCTCTAATACGATGGTATGGCTATATGTCATCACACTGTTCATGGGACTTGGTACAGGGGGCGTCTACTACATCCCTTGGAATCAATACACGTTCCTTGCCGATGTGGATGAAGCGTTGACTGGCCGTCGCCGGGAAGGTATTTATGCAGGTATGATGACTTTTGCCGGAAAAATGGTGCGGGCCGTTGTCGTCTTCATTCTCGGCTGGGTGTTACAGCATTTTGGCTTTGTATCCGGGGCTGATAGTCAGCCAGTCGCTGCTCAGCACGCCATCTTTTATGTACTCGTGGTCGGTACCATCGTTCTCGCGATCATCGGTATGATTGCTTCTGTCGTGATGAAGCTGGATATTGACAGCCACAAGAAGCTGATCGCCGAAATTGACCGCCTCAAAAACGGTGGCTCCATGAAATCAGCCAAACCGGAAGCACGAAAGGTATTCGAGGAACTGACAGGTTTCCATTACGATCGGTGCTGGGGCAACAATAATGTGGGCTTTAAGAACAAACCTGTTGACCCTAAAACACACACTCCGTCTATGTAATAACAATAACAAATACAGATTAAACATTTACTAAAGAGGTGACTGTATCATGGCAAATCCAACATCACAACCAACAACCAGTCCTACAAAAACAGATTCTTGGGCAGTACGTATGAGCGATTCCGTTCTACAACGGAGTCCAGAATTTTACGAAAAATGGGAATATGACCACGGCGTCATTTACAGAGGTCTGGAATGGGTTGGCGAACTGACAGGCGATCCCAAGTATATGGAATATATAAAGAAACATATGGATCATTTTGTTGACGAAAATGGCGTTATTCAGCGCTATAAAGTAGATGAGTACAATATTGACCATGTGAATAACGGCAAACTGCTCTTCTCTCTGTATCGTGCTACAGGAGATGAACGATATAAGAAGGCTGCCTACCAATTACGCAGTCAGCTGGAAAAACACCCGCGCACAAGCGAAGGCGCATTCTGGCATAAGCAAATTTATCCGTATCAAATTTGGCTCGACGGCTTGTACATGGGTGCCCCGTTCTACGCTGAATTTATCCGTGAATTCGGAGATCCGTCAGAGTTTGACGATGTGACCCTGCAATTCAAGCTCTGCTATGAACATACACGTGATCCTAAAACAGGCCTGCTCTACCATGCCTGGGATGAGAAAGGTGAGCAGCATTGGTGCAACCCGGAAACAGGCTGCTCCAAAAATTTCTGGGGACGCTCGATGGGTTGGTTCGTTATGGCACTCGTTGACGTGCTGGACTATATTCCAGAGGATCATGCAGACCGTCCCGTCCTGATTGATATGCTGACGGAAACACTGGAAGCCCTGCTGAAAGTGCGTGATAAAGAAAGTGGTGTCTTTTATCAAGTGCTCAACCTGGGCCATGTGAAAGGCAACTATCTGGAAGCCTCTGCTTCCTGCATGATTCTCTATGCTATTGCCAAGGGCGTTCGCAAAGGCTATCTGCCAGAGCAATATCGTCAAGAGGCAGAAATTATCCGTAAGGGAATTATCGATGAATTTATCACGATTACTGAAGAAGGACTCGTGAATCTGAACAAAACGGTGCAAGTAAGCGGTTTGGGTGGTAAAGATCGTCGGGATGGCACCTTCGCTTACTATATCAGCGAGCCGATTATAACCAACGATCCCAAAGGTATCGGAGCTTTCATTCAGGCGATGGGTGAAGCAGAACGCATCTAAACACGCGAAGTATAAACCTTAATTGCAAAAAGGACGGTGGCCATCAGCCCCGTCCTTTTCTTACATATAAACATATCCTACTTCATAACCTTAAACTCATATCCCTGTTTCTTTAGGAATTCTATAATTTGAGGCAACGCTTTTGCGGTTTCTTCTTTACCATAGGTGTCATGCATGAGTATGATTGCTTTTTCACGACCTTTGACTGACCTTATAAACTGGTTGATTAGTGCCGGTGCCTTCTTGGATTTCCCCTCTGCATCCTTCGTTAATACATTCCAATCTACCTGATGATAGTCCTTTTGATGTAAAACTTTATCCAAAGCAGCCATCCCCTGTGGATCTCTGCTATTCCATGTCATGTGGCCCCCCGGAAACCGGATCATTCTTGTGGTGAACTCTGGCCCCAGAATACTTTTTAACACCTTATTGTTCCTCTCAATATCCTGCATAACATGGTCCGTGCTTACCCGCTTGTTAGGATATAAATACTTATAATTATGAGAGTACGTGTGGTTTCCTATCGCATGACCTTCTTTAACAATTCTTTTGATAATGTTCCTGGTATGTTCATTTTCATCGGCTTCTTTTCCTACGATAAAAAAGGTTGCCTTGACCTTCTGTTTTTTCAGAATGTCTAATATTTTAGGTGTTACCGTCACGGATGGACCATCATCAAAGGATAAGTAGGCCACTTTTTTACCATCGGCTCCATCGGGCATCTGCCCTAGCATTTGCTGTTTTAAATATTTTTCGACAAAGGCACCATCTTCTACTTCGGGGTCGCTTTTTGGAGAGACTGCTTTACCATTTGCTCCCCCATTTACTTTACCTTTTGATGAGTCCTTGGATACGGAATCTGTTTTTTTAGCAAGCTCCTGTGTTGGCGCATGCGTTTTGTTATCTGAGACCTTTATCGCAATGAAAGTAATACAGCCTGCCACAAATAATATAATAGCAAGTAAAATTAGTCTTTTTCTGTTCCTCTTCAAGCGGTGTTCTCTTGTCCTACTATGTGAATAGCCCTTTTCCATTAGCTTATGTACCTCCCACTAAAATAAGAAAAACCACCGGATCAGGGTTGATGTACACACCTTAGAATGGACATGGGAAAACCCTTAGGTTTAGCCGATGAAAATTTAGGGATGCACTTCAACCAGAGGACAACCTACTCCTGGTGGCTTTCTTGTCTTGCATTTGCATAATTTATGAGTATCATTGCAGTTTATTACGATTGCTTCGTTAAGGCCTGAGCCAACAAGGACGCATAAGCTTTAGCACCACTAGGTTTTAAATGTACTCCGTCATGCTCGAAATATGAATTTTTACCAGAGCTAGCTGCATACCAGTCAATCATTGTAATTCGCGGGTCCTGCAACGCTGCTTCGGCAAGATGCTTGTTCACAATACTCTCCCACGGCCGAGGCACACGGGTATTCACGAGTATAATATGCTTCGTATCCTTCAGACTGGCCAGCAAATTCGCTAACTGATCCTTGGTGAAAGCGCCGTTCGTGCCCAGCTCAATAATAACTGTCTTACCCAGCTGTCCGTTCTGTCTTAGCTGCTCCAGTACGGCAGGCGCCTCCGCCATCTGACGGCCGATCCGTCCATCTACAACAGCTCCCGGGAAGGAATCCTGAATGTACGACTGTACATCCAACATGACAGAGTCTCCAATGGCGGTCACACTCGACCCATCACCTGTAATAGGCGTAGCTTTTTTGGGTTTGTCCGAAGGTTCCGACGGTTTCGTAACATCGTCCGTAGTACCAGCCTGGACCGCCGTGTTTTTAGGCGTCTGGGCTTGAGACGGGACTGGGATCTGCACCTTGCTGCCCTCGGACCCTTGCAGCTTGATGGCTTTGGGCTCCTTGGAAGCCACGGATACCGTTCCGTGAAGCGGCGGCATCGCTTTTGCCTTTGCGACTGGCTTCTCATCACTTGATGCCGCCTGAATCGTTGCGTCAGGAGACGCCACGTACAGGTGGACGGTACCCACGAGAATACCTGCAAAAAGCACAGCCGCTGTAGTTGTAGGCATCCATCTCCACCGCGCCTGTCTACGAACCGCTGAACGGATTTCTGTGATCCAGTGGCGGAATCCTCCACGGCGAATCGGCTCCTCGATATATTTAAATGAGAGAGACGCCAGCAATACGGTAGCTAGCAATTGTAAAATGATACGCATCACATGCACGCCATCGGTATCTACTTGAGGCGTCGTTAGCGTAATAACCGGAACATGCCACAGATACAGTCCATAGGAACGGGCTCCAATCCAGCGTAGCGGCTTGATTCCAAGGAGACGACCAAGGTGGCTTACCGGATGTGCCAACGCTGCGACCACAATAGCAGTGACCAAAGCTATGCCCAGCAGGCCGCCCCGGTACAGAGATGGGTCATATTCATTCGAGGCCCACGCCCAGTGACAAAGCAGCAGCAAGCTTATTGCACCGATGCTGTCCAGAAGCATACGCGCCTTAGGAGAAGCTTGCTCTTTCAGTTTGCCGCTTGGCCATACCAAGGCCAGCGCCGCACCGATCAGCAGAGCAAATCCGCGCGTATCCGTGCCATAATACACCCGGCTCGGGTCGCTTCCTGGTACGTAAATCACTGCCATCAGGAGTGCAGATATTAACGCCAGACAAGTCACCCAGCCTGCGAGCACAATACGCTTGGGCATGAATTTTAGCCCAAGCGCCAGCAGTAAAGGCCATAAGATATAAAACTGCTCCTCCACCGCCAGCGACCACAGATGCCCGAGCGGAGAAGGTGGGCCGAAACTTTCAAAATACGAAACCTGATGGAAGATAAACCACCAATTGCTCATATACACCAATGCGGCAGGTACATCTCCGCGCAAGGCCGTTAGCCGTGACGGATCGAAAAGCAACGAGCACAGGACAATGACAGCCACAACCGTCAACATGGCAGGCAGCAACCTTCTGGCACGACGCAACCAGAAATCTTTCATTTTAAAACTATGATATGTATCCCACTGACTCACCAAAATATCTGTAATCAGATACCCCGACAAAGTAAAAAACACGCCTACACCCAACAAACCACCCGGCAACCAATCCGGATTCAGATGATACACAATGACTGCGATGACCGCCAGCGCTCTTAATCCATCCAAACCTGGCATATAACGACGTTGTGACGGCAATTGTTTAGACTTCATTTCAGCCGCCGTCCTTCTTGCAAATTCAAGCTCCCTGTCTGTTTCAATGCTCTTCTGCCCTTTCCCTCTCCTGCACATCGTCTGTGCGATGCCCTGTAGCCTTTTCATTCATTATATAAAACTTCATAATCGTAATGATTTCAATGAAGTTAAAATTAATGACAATGTTTTTATTATATCATTCCTTTCCACAGTTAGGTAACCACTGATAGATATACAAAAAAAGGCATCTCTTCCCTTAGGAAGAAAATGCCTTTTTATTAGTATTCTATGCTCTTAAAATTTGATGATACCTGAGGTATGAAGGAAGACCAACAACATCAGGATCGGTGCAACATACCGGAGACCGAATAACCACACGTTGAACCAGAAGGGTTTGATGTTCGCATGCTCAGCCGCAGTCTTCCAGTAATAACCTGTGAATATAACAATCAACAAACCGCCTAACGGTAAGAAGATGTTGGAAGCGGTGAAGTCTACGAAATCAAAGAATGATTTATCCCCCACTTTTAATTCCGGCACCAGGCCCATGGACAATGCAGAAGGGACGCCCAGCATCAAGCACAGGACCGATACGACGATAACAGAGCGAACCCGGCTCCAACGCATACGCTCCATGACATAGGCTACTGGAACTTCCAGCAAGGATACCATAGAACCTAATGCAGCAACCGCCAGCAGTACAAAGAACAAACCGCCGAAGAATGCACCAAAAGGCATTGCCGAGAAAGCAGCCGGTAAAGCAATGAAAACCAGAGATGGTCCTTGAGCTGGGTTAATTCCGAAGGAGAAGGTTGTAGGGAAAATAATCATACCTGCGATAAACGCATAGATTAAATCTCCGCCACCAACTGCCAGCATGGCTCCACCCAGCGATTGACGGCGATCCACGTACGCACCGTACGTGATCATAATTCCCATCCCCAGTGAGAGTGAGAAGAAGGCATGTCCCAAAGCAACCAATGCAGACTCTATACTTAGCTTAGAGAAGTCGGGATTCAGAAAGAAGGATACGCCCGCACCAGAGCCTGGCAGCATAAGAGCGTTAATCATCAACACGAGCAACAGGATGACCTTGGCAGGAATCAAAATTTTATTGAACTTTTCAATCCCGTTTGATACCCCAAGAGTAACCACGACTGCTGTAAATGCAAAAACAACTAACAACCAAACCAACGGCGCATACCCGGAGGAAAAAGAAGCGAACTGTCCAGCAAAATCATTATTTGAAAACAGATTTCCGCTAAATGCCTCTACGGCATAATGCAGTGTCCAGCCTCCTACAATGGCATAGAACGATAAGATAACAAAAGGCACGATAACAAACATAATGCTCATCTTGCCCCAAATCGGGTGACCGCCTACTTTTACCATTGCAGAAGCAGCACTTCCTCGACCTGCACGACCAAGCGCAAGCTCTGCTAAAAGTACAGGCAAACCAACAAGCAACAGGCAGACAATAAACAATAAGAAAAATGCAGCTCCGCCATATTGTCCTGTAATATACGGAAATTTCCATATGTTACCTAGTCCTGCCGCACTCCCGATCGCCGCCAATATGAATCCAGCAGACGAGAAGCGTTCATTTTTATCAGACAGGCTATTCTGCCCCTTGCTCAAATTCATTATATCCCCCTCATTCTCTCTACTTACGCATAAACATGAGCATGCGCACATAAATAATTTTTACTCATTATAGCGTAAGTAGGATGTAAGGTCATGCATAATTTTTCACTATTACCGGATTTATTTTCATAATGTTCCGTATCTACAAAATACAACAGAAAACTACATATTTTCTTCAACATCCTTCTTTATTATGGTCTCTCCCATGCGATTAGATACTTTTTGATAAATATACGAAATCGCCAACAGTACAACACCAAAAGAGAAGTAGGCTACAATCGTGCTCCCCGTCGTTAACAGGTGCAGATCATACAACAACAGCTTACCTGTCGACAGCAAGGTCAAGCCCAATCCAAATCTGCGAATGTAGACCACTCGCTTGAGGAAGCCGTATACAATATACAAAATGGCCAGCAGCAAATACACCAGACTGAACACAAGACCAGCATCCCCCAGGCGGAACTGAACTCCGAGAAAGGCGGTTATGATACCCAGCAAATATACACCCATAATGACCGGATACAACTCATTGCTTCTATAATGTCGGGTCATCAGTGCGTTCAGAAAATCCCTGCTGCTGAAGAATACCAGCACATTAAAGGCTGCGAGTACCACTAACGCCACATAATCAGCAGCCGTATTTTGTGCATAATTTTCATGCAAGGTTGGAACCGTTACGGTGATCACCAGTGCCAGCGCGTAGCCTATGACGTACAACGCCAAGCTGTAGTATTTAATCACCCGATCATACAGCAACCTCACCTTAGGCAGGAAATAAGCCAACACCAGCGATACGCAGGTGTACAACAACACTTTGTACAAGGTGTAATGAGCAAACTCGTCGGATAAGACGATGTTATACCAATGCCCGGCTTCATACAAAAGGTAGAAATACACGTTCACCAAAGCTACATATTTAAATCCTTGCATGATATGCATTTCGTACAAACGATTGTTTTTGAAAGCATTCGGACGGCTAAATTCACTCGCATAGAAGACGGTAACGATTAACATTCCCAGTGTAATGAGCGTATATTTGAGTCCAAAATAGTCTGTTTCAAATCCTGACAACAGATATATAGGGAAATCGACGAAAAAGAATGCGCCCAGACACAGTAATAAAATGCCCCAGCCAGCTCGTTCCAATTCCTTCAACCGGTAACGGTGCCCATATAATGTAAGAAGAACCGCTTCGATCAACCAGCCCATGGATAACCATCTAACTCCAAACTGGAACGGCACCATAAGGATGGCAAAGGTCAACGAAGTCGCATAAAATAATATTTTGGTTTGTTTCTCCTCTGGAATATATCGACGGACCCATTGTCCCAGACCCCCGTACACCAAGCAAAAGACGAGAGCCAGCAAGCCTTTATAATCATCCAGGCCTGCATCGCCGAACAAAGAATACAGAACGGAACAGCTCACGACTGTATTCAGAGCCAAAAGGGAGAAATCCAGCCATGACAGTTTTGATTTTAAACGGAACGGCACCCACAGCGTCATCCCGAGGTACATCGCAAATGTAATGACTGCATACAGCATGCTCGCTACGGCACTTTCCGATAACCACGCCAGCACAATCATCAAGGGCGTATTAAGTAAAAAGCTGATATATTGCACGACGACCCACCGTTTGCGGAAGGATACAAGCAGAATCAGCAAGTTTAACAGGAACAAATAGCCCATGGCGATATACACGGCGTTCCCTTCCAGTCCGTTCGCTGCCATATAGGAAAAGAGCGGGAGATATCCCCCTACTAAACCAAAAGAGCATATCGTTCGGGATTCATACCTTAATGACAGGAGCACAGCGGTCACCGTAACGAGTACGGATAAGCCTATGCCTGTATACATTCCTATGATTTCTAACAAAAAGTAGCTGTAAAAAATCGATCCGTACAACACAGAAATACCGCCGCCCAAAATACCGAGCGCAAAGGTCTGCTTCTGCTTGCGGTACAGCCACTCCCCGCCGCCCAGCATCAACGCTCCTAGCAGAAAGAAGGCCACGCCCTTCATATTTCCTGTAAACCAGTTCGAGTATGAGTATTTAAAAGCGGCTCCCACACCCAATATAATGAGCAAAATCCCCAGCTTGTTGATCCAGTTCAAGCCTAGCTTCATTTCAAACTGATTTTGCTTCATGCGCTTCTGCATCGTTTCCTCGCTGATCTCTTCTTCTCCGAACTGCTGGAACTCGCTTGCCGTCTGCTGAAGCAATTGGCGCTCGGCCTCCTGAAACCGCTCGCGTTGTTCCATGATCCGGTCACGAATCTCCTCTGAGAACAGTCGTAATCTGGCGACGATCTCGTCCTGATCTTCTTTAAGCTCATGCGTAGTCTGCTGAATAAGCTGGTCCACCCGGTTTTTAGCCCCATATTCAAAGGATGTCAGCCGATTTTTCCCTTCTGCGGTTCTGGAAGCAAAATAGGTCTCCAGCTTTTCACGCGAAATGCGGATCATATTCGCCTTTTCACTCAGCATTTGCTCCGTCAGCGCAGTGCGCAGCTTTCCATTTTCCTGCTCAATATGTCGTACTCGCTCTTCCAAGTGAATGCAGCGAGCCTGATAATCCTCGAACTTTTTTCGCAGAACCTCATTCTCCAGAATGATATCTGAGGCTTCATAGTCCGCGATTAATGTTTGATACTCCTTGAGCAGCTTGTTCTGTTCTTGGCGGATCGTATGTAAACGATCTTTAAAATCCTCCATGTTCTCCTCCATCGCTGTCCATTTTGGTAATCATTACATTTTACATGAAATTAAAAAGGCATTATAGAGACTATAGCCCATTTTGGACGTTAAATTGGGGCTTTTACTTATATATTCTTCCAGTTTCATGTTCGCAGATGAAGTAGAATGGATATACATATGAAATAAAGCCTACCTTTCCCCTTCGCAAACATGAAATCCAAATTGAAAGGAGATATACATGTATTCAATAAGTGGCACTATAGCTTTGATAGCAAGCATGTCTATGTTTTGGCTTTTATACTATTTAAGAGTCACCCATTCCTCAGGGTTTAATGATGCTTTTTACTTATTTCCACTTATCTTAATCTTTCTTTGTATTTATTTTTATTGGAAGGATCATGATGAAAAAAGTAAGTCATAAAAAGAAATAAAGTAGAGTGTATAGTTCAGATTTATCTAAGCGTTCTAGATTTCCACAAAAAAAGGAAGAACTCCGTAGGATTCTTCCTTACACAAAATTAATACTTTTTCATGAAAGTCGTCACAGACTTTAGGGCTTTCTGCATGTCACTTAAAATTAGCTTTCTTATTTTTTGTAATGAGTGTAAATTTTAACGATTGTTATTCTTCCTTAACATAAGTACGTCATATGCAATAATTACTTTGGTTTTATCTGTAGCCTCCGGAACATTGTAAACCACTTCATTTTGACTGAAGTTTTTTTACAAATTCATCCTTCGTTTTGATTCTGTCAGGATGACTGAGAGGGGTAAAAGAAGTGATGACTATTGATAATCTCCAAAAGTTGATGTGCGCAACCTTTTGGATTATAATAATCATGTTTATATTTTTTGGATTTATTACATAAAATTATAAAGGATGATGACAATGAATAGGGCTGCGACAGGAACAATATTCTGTTTTATATCTGCTATATTGTATTCTTCTTATTATCTTTGTGCAGCAATTACAGGAGCCGGGCAGTTAAATCCTTTTTATGCTCCGTTTGGTTCTTTAAAAGTTTTTGCCGTAATGGCTTTGATTATTGGAGTAGCTTACTTAATTATAAGTGAATATGGATATTTGAAAAAAAAGAAGAAGGCCTAGGCCTTCTTCTTTTACATTATAACTTAATAATTTAAGTACTAGAGCCTTCTTTCTACTACTGTGACTACACCTTGTACTTTACCACCCGCAAGTTTAACAGGTGATTTAATGGTAACATTTTTGATACGCTCTAATACCGTGCCCACATAATTATAACCAACCAGGTCCCCTCTAACTACTTTATAAATAGGGGTGAATTGTAGTTTCGCTTGATATCCAGGCTGAACAGTTAGAGAACTATTATAAAGATGGGTTTCAGTAGTCGACCAGCCACCTCCTAGAACTTGAGTTACTGCGTCATTCCATTTAGCGGAAATGGTCATATTCGCACTCCACGAAAAACTTTTTGACCAACCTACCATTTGCGTTAATGTGGTAGTTTTACTTGAATTTTTAATATAGTCAGTTATATCGGTTTTCTGATCTACTTGTAATTGTTGAGGATAATATGCGGATTGAATTAATTTACGCTTAAAAACAAAGTCAAGACCAGTATCAGCCATTGGACTAATCCTATTTCCGCTATCATAAACTTGAGCTGTGACTGTCTGTGGCTGTTCTTGAGAAAGGAGCTTTTGATACTCATTTAACGAGATTTCTTCCAAACCACTCTCTGTAGTTATGTAGGCTTTAACTACTTCGGGCTGTGAAGTAGCTGACTCACTAACAGCAATATTAGAATTAGTTACCTCAGCATTTGCAACAGATACAACGGGAACAGAAAATAGAGCTAATGATAGAGCAAACAATGCAATACTTTTCTTTTTCAAATAAATACCTCCAATAATATTATTTTATAGAAACTTTTTTTTGCATAGAAACTTACAAAAAAAAGCGACTAACAACGCTAATAAATATGTGAGTATGTAATGTTATGTAATCGAGCAAAAAGTAGAGTGGAGAAATTTGCATGTGAAATCATATCACCAAAAATATTGAATTATTATTATAATTTTTAATCAAAGGAAATATTTATAATAATAATTGTATCACAAAACTTCTATTTTCCTACCATAAAATTCAATAATCCCCTATAAATGAATCCCCTCTCCTAGATAGCTAACCTTCCAAAGCTTTTAACAAGATTGAATTGCCATTTCCTTTAGGTCAAAGGATAGATTTTAATGGTCATTGGTTGGTTTTTGAAATTAATATATGTATCAATTCTTACCTATACCTCAAAACTTATTACTTTTTAATGTATTTTTATTTTAAAAAATCCATTATATAGAATGATTTATTAATTAGTTGAGAGGAGGAATAGTTTTGCATAAGTCGAATCTATTTCATTTATTTAAACGGAACTAGGCATAAGACAAGAAAAACAATATAGCTGATGTGGCTCTGAAAGCATGAAGATGTTTAGTTGTATCATTTGGGTCAGCTTCTTGGTCTGAAACATACGGTTGTACTGATTTATCAGTTCATCCAAAAACATAGACTGCTCAAGCACACAGGCATATCCGAAATTATATTGTTCGTACAGATCATGCAATCGTTGCCGGGCATCTTCCAACTGTTGATTTAGCGTTTCATCTGTATTCATATCACATCCACTCCTAATTAATCTCATTTTAGGTTGGGATATGGAAATATTAATTGCTATTTTTGCAATCAAAAATCAGCATAATATAACAAAAAAGACCAGCGTTTAGGCTGGTCAGTGGTAATGAAATTAGAACCTGAATCAAGCTGTACCAGTGTGTTCTTGCAGTTTGGCTTTGCCAAGAGTTGAGTCTTTAGCCTGAACCGGTAGTACCAATACCAGTAAAAAGCTAGTAGTTACCAAGAGCAAAGCCATCTTTTTGATCGATTTCTTTCCACACTTTTTGAAGTTTTCTTCCTGTTTCAAGGACAGCATTATCGTGCACAATTCGTTAGTCGCACTCCTGCTCCAATGGTTAAGAAACCTGCGCACAAAGGAAAGAGAGTAAACCAATCATCACAAAAATTAATCCAACGCCTAAGAGAACTTCTGCATGAGCATCCCCGTGCCAATCAGGGCGAATATGCACAATGGCTTGGCGTGGCACAAGGCCGTATATCGCAGCTTAATAAGTTATTGTAGCTTGATTACCCTGCCAAAAATCCGTATACTAACAAAAAAGCAAACGATATTATGCCTGTGAAGAGCATCCAACTCGGAGGCGTTTACGCCAAGGACCATACGTTAGCGTAGGATATGGCGATATGTACCTAAGTAAACCGGACCCGCCCGTTACAGCGGAGCAAAGTGGATTGGAGAGTTATGACATCTGTCATGCTGTCTGGTCAATTTGGGTGGCACCGCGAGATCAAAGCGCTCCTCGTCCCATGTGGATGAGGGCGCTTTTTGTATTTTTATCCGAAAAGGAGTGCGGTGTCATGTTGGATATCAAATGGATCAGAGAGCATCAAGAACAGGTTCAGACAGCAGCAGACGGCAAAGGAATACAGGTATCGGTCGCAGAGCTGTTGACCCTGGATGATCGGAGAAAACAGCTACTTCAGGAAGTGGAACAGCTTCGGCAGAAGCGTAATCAATGTAGTCAGGATATTGGCGCGCTAATCCATGCCGGCCAGAGTGAACAGGCAGAAGTGGCAAAGCGGCAGGTCAAAGAAATTAACGGACGACTAGATCTTCTGGAAGCCCCGCAACAGGAAGTAGAGGAACAGTTTCAACAACTCTTGCTTCTGATGCCTAATATCGTATCGCCAGATACGCCATGGGGGAGATCGGATGAGGATAATGTTGAACTGGAGCAGGTCGGGCCGGTTCCGAACTTCGGATTTGAACCAAAGGATCATATGACGCTCGGTGAGCTTCATAAGCTAATCGACGTCCCTCGGGGTGTCAAAACAGCCGGTACCCGTAACTACTATCTGACGGGAGCAGGGGTTGCATTGCATCGAGCTGTGCAGCAGCTTGCGGTGGATCTGCTGACTGAACGCGGATTCCAGTTGCTGGATGTTCCGCTGATGGTACGTGCAGAGGCCATGCGCAGCACTGGTTTCTTCCCGCTCGGACTGGATCAGACGTACCGCATCACAGGAGAGGATCAGTGGCTTGTAGGCACTTCGGAAGTGCCGCTGGTCTCGTATTACAGCGGTGAGATCGTGGATGTTACGGACCCGATTCGGCTGGCAGCCGTGTCCGTATGCTTCCGCAATGAGGTCGGCTCGGCCGGAAGGGATGTGCACGGACTGTATCGTGTGCACCAGTTTGCCAAGGTTGAGCAGGTCGTCATCTGCGAAGCCAGCCTGGACGCTTCGGAACAGATGTTTCAGGAGATTACGCGCAATGCGGAAGACCTGCTTCAACTGCTGGAGCTGCCCTACCGTAAGATGGCTGTCTGTACAGGCGACATGGCGCAAAAAACCTACAAGCAGGTGGACATTGAGACATGGATGCCCAGCCGCCAGGCTTACGGCGAGACACATTCGTCGTCCCAGCTGCTTGATTTCCAGGCGCGCCGTTCCAACATCCGGTACCGCAATGCGGACGGCAAGCTGAAATATTGTTACACGCTCAATAACACAGCGGTCGCTTCGCCCCGGATTCTGATCCCGTTGCTGGAGCATCACCAGCAAGAGGACGGTTCGATCCGTATTCCGGAGGCTTTACGCCCATATATGCCGCAAGGTATGGAATTTTTGCGTACTCCCTTGTTATGAAAACAGGAGCGCACTTTGAAAAGTAGTACCCAATGAGCAGGATTTCCCATTGTAATCATCGCAAAAAAAGACGAAGGACAACTATCCTTCGTCTTTTTTGATGTTTCATTGTGTCATTGTGCTTCTGCTTCCCATGCGCTAGCAGGACCAAAGAATTCATAGTGGATATCCGAAGCAGGGATATTCCACTCCTTCAACAGGCCGTATACCGATTGCATGAATCCCTCAGGGCCGCAAAAGTAATATTGTGCGTTACGTTCCGGTATCACGGATTGTAACCAGGCCAGATCCAAACGGCCTTCCTTGTGAAAAGCCTGTGCCAGCCGATCCTGCTCCGTTGGTCTGCTGTAACACCAGCGAACTGCAGCCTGTGCATGTGTGGCGACCAGCTTTTCTACCTCATTACGCAGAGCATGGTTATCCCCGTTGACTGCTGCGTGGACAAAGGTGATAGGCCGATGCGGAGCAGATTTCACCAAGGAAGCCAGCATACTGACCATCGGGGTTAGCCCGACCCCGCCGCTGATCAGCACGACAGGTCTGCGATCTGCCCGATCCAGCGTAAAATCACCCGCCGGTGCAGATACCTGAAGCACATCGCCCTCTTGCACCTGCTCATGCAGATACACGGATACTTTACCTGCCGGACGGGACTCTACAGCATCCTCTCGCTTTACAGATATTCGGTAGTGAGGTTGGCCCGGTGCATCCGAAAGACTGTATTGACGAATGTGGGTATTATGTTCTCCCGGGATTTCCATCTTTAAGCTGATATATTGTCCGGGCTCGAATTCAGGCAACACCTGTCCATCCTGCGGCACCAGATAAAAGGACGTAATTTGGTCGCTTTCCTTAACCTTTTTCTGCACAACAAAGCTCTTAAAGTCTGACCAGCCTCCCTGCTGCTGTCCAGCCTCCTTGTACATTTCAGCTTCCACGTCTATAAATACATTAGCGATCACACCATAGGCCTCGGCCCATGCGGCAATGATCTCGTCTGTAGCCGCATCTCCCAGTACATCCTTGATCGCAGCGAGCAGATATTTTCCGACGATAGGGTAATGCTCGGGTTTAATTCCCAAACTGCGATGCTTATGTGCAATCTGGCGTACCACCGGAAGAATTTCCTCCAGACGGTCAATGTGCTGTGCAGCCGCGTATACAGCATTGGCCAGCGCTCCCTGTTGACGTCCTTGTTTCTGATTCGCGTGATTGAATATATTGAGAAGCTCGGGATGGGCCTCAAACATCATCTGGTAAAAACGCTTGGTGATTGTAGTTCCGTGTACCTCCAAAACAGGTACAGTCGATTTGATCGTTGCAATGGTTTGCTCACTTAGCATCTTTGTATCCCTCTTCTCTCCAAAATAAGATAACAAAGGGTATTTCAATATATGTCCCATTTGTAACCCTCAATTTAAAGCAAGTATACCCACATAAAGTAACCGTTTATGTGATTCCAGTCACTTTAAATTTAAAATAATGTGAACGTGTCAATGACAAAACGCACAATTACAAACGCTTCCCACATAACTGACGAGCTTTCCCCAAAGTTTCAAATATCTATATACCTATTTTGTATGCAGTGATCAGATTTGTCCTTTCTCGTAACAACAGTTTCACCATGCTAAAGACTTCAATTTATTCCACTTGTAAACGCTTCCAATTAGGGTAAAATCGAAAATGAGGTGCCGGACAAGCCATTCCGACCCATCCTATCCGTGTTAAAGGAGGCAGATGATATCGTGAAGTGGATCAACAGCAGCAAATGGTTAGCCGCATGGATTTGTATCCTATTCGCAGTGGCCAGTGCGGGTCTTCAACCCGATACAGCACACGCCAATACAACAGGCGTTACGCAAGCAACCTACGGGACCGAGGTGAACCAAGCGCTGAATGGTTTGGACGTCGCCAATGCTGAACTATCCCTGAGCGCAACAGCAAGCACAGCCATTACGAACGGAGCGGATTGGAAAGACACCGCAGGTAACCCGATTCAGGCGAACAGCGGTAATATTCTAAAAGTAGGTTCTACTTATTATTGGTACGGCGAGCACGCCGAAAACTGGAAATTTGAAAAAGTGAACGTATATACCTCAACCGATTTGAAAAATTGGTCCTTCCGCAGCAGTATTCTCACCAAAGATTCCGCCCCTGAGCTGAATTCGAGCAAAATCGAGCGTCCCAAAGTTATCTACAACAAAACCACCGGAAAATATGTACTATGGGCGCACTATGAAAATGGCACGGACTACTCACTAGGTCGTGTAGCCGTCGCTACCAGCGATACACCCGACGGAAATTTTGCCTACCAAGGCAGCTTCCGCCCACTGAATTACGAGTCTCGTGATATGACGGTGTTCACGGATACGGACGGTAGCGGCTACCTTATTACAGCTTCCCGTAAAAATGGCGGCGCCAATGATACGATGGCGATCTTCAAGCTGACAGCCGATTATACAGGTGTGCAGGCGTTCGTTGGCTGGATTTTTGAAAATGGCTATCGCGAAGCTCCTGCTGTTGTGAAAAAGAACAATATCTACTACCTGTTCACCTCTCAGGCATCTGGCTGGTATCCGAATCAGGGCGCTTACGCAACCGCCAGTTCCATGACTGGAAGCTGGTCTGCTCTGTCGCCCTTCGGTGATCCGGCGGCTTACGGCTCGCAAATCCATTCCATCGCCACGATTACAGGTAGCGCAGGAACCAGCTACATCTATATGGGCGATCGCTGGAATCCGCTCAATCTGAGCGACCACAAATTCATCTGGTTGCCACTAACTCTGAATGACTCCAACAAAACAGCAACCCTGAACTGGTACAGTAGCTGGGATCTGGATGCTGCGACAGGCACAGTAATCCTGCCGTCCCTTGTGAATCACGCACAGGGCAAAACAGCGACTGCTAGCTCAGCCGCATCCAGTTCTCCAGCTTCACTGGCGAACGACGGCAACGCCCAAACCTCGTGGAAGGCTGCCTCCGCATCCTGGCCCGCTTGGTGGCAGGTCGATTTAGGCAGTACCAAGACCATCAGCGAAGTGGATATTTCATGGTTTATGTACAAAGGATCTGAAGCGTATTACAAATATAAAATTGAATACAGCATGGATGGAGTTAACTACTCCACGATTGATCGTACAGGTAATACCACGTATGGTTTTACCAGTGACAAAGTCAATTTTCAAGCTCGCTACGTGCGAATCAACCTTGTAAATGCAGTGCTATTCAATAACCCGAACAACTGGTATACCCCGACGGTGCATGAAGTAAGATTGCTTGGCAATTAACTTTCACACTTGGAATATTGCCTTAATCCTTAAAAAAATATCGCACAGCTCTTGCGCAATGTTGTACCCATTTGCAGGAGCTGTGCAATTTGTGTTGAACCGCTATGTTCGAGTACCTCTCTTAGACTCCTGAAGTGTCCCATGCCGGGCAATGATAGTGAGTCGCAGATAATCAGATATCAAGCGCTGCATGATATCCTTGATATATTGCAGTCGTGATAGTAGATGCCTTAACGCAATCTCCGATTTGTGCAACATAAGGTGCACAATCAATTAACTCATCTACTACGTTTCTTCTTGGACGTTGTCCAAGCGCACAAATGACTGAAGTACCTGGAACAAAATGTTCTTCACCATTTTGATCAGCGCAAGCAACACCTTCTTGTGTAACACTCAGCCCTTTAAATCCTAAATGAACCTGAATGTTATTCTTTTCGATTTCTTTTAGCATAATCGGACGATGTCTAATATTAGCATCCGGAGCCAGCTCCGTTCTCATCTCTACCAGATGAACCGTCTTACCTTCCTGGGCAAGGTGAATTGCTGCTTCACAGCCTGCCAGACCGCCTCCCAATACGACTACGCTATCGCTGACCCTATCCTTCTCCAGATAGTAGTTATTAACAATGACTACGTTATCACCATTCAATCCAGGAATTGGAGGAACAATTGCTGTGGAACCAGCTGCGATAATTAACGCATCAGCATTTTCTTTCTCTGCATACTCTTTAGTAACAGGTGTATTCAAACGGATCTCAACGCCAGCGTCTTTAGCCAGCTTTCCGAGAGTAACACCTAATTCATACATCTCATATTTAAAAGGAATCGCCTGCTCTCCCCTCAAAATACCGCCTATCTCGTCAGCCTTCTCACATAGAATAACTTTATGTCCGCGTTTGGCTGCAGTAAGAGCTGCATAAAGCCCGCCTGGGCCTCCACCGGCTACTAAAACCTTGCGTGGATTAGGGGAAGGGTAAATTTCTGTTCCATCCATCTCACGACCAATTAATGGGTTAACTGTACAGCGTCTTGTGGATGTTTCTGCACGTTCTGCCATACAGGTGAAGCATCTCAGACATTTAATAATGTCCTCGTCGCGGTTGCTCATCACCTTTCTTGGAAGCTCTGGATCAGCAAGCAGTGCGCGAGCCATTTCAACAACATCCGCCTGACCGCTGGCAATGATTTCTTCCATTTGTGCCGGGTCATTTAATCCGCCGACCGTTGCAACCGGAACACTTACATGCTTCTTAATCTCTGCTGCAAGATAAACATTACTTCCATGAGGCAAGAACATCGAAGGGTGTGTGATACCAAATCCTGTCTGATAGGTTCCTGCAGATACATGAAGCAAGTCGACTCTTGATTCGATTAATTTAGCAATTTCTATACCTTCTGTCAGACCATAGCCGCCTTCAAATAACTCTGAGCCACTCATTCTAAACTCGATTGGGAAGCCAGAACCCACAGCTTTACGAACACAGTCAAGAACCTCCTGTGCAAAACGCACCCTGTTTTCCAAAGATCCGCCATACTTGTCTGTTCTGCGGTTGAAATAAGGAGAAAAAAACTGATTAATTAACCATCCATGTCCGCCATGAACCATAATCATTTCGTAACCTGCTCTCTTGGCCAGTCCAGCACATCTACCATAAGCTGCTACAATGTCAGCAATTAGTTCTTGCGTAAGTTCCTTTACTTCTCTGCCGTCTGGACGTACTCCTGGACTGGGTCCCCACTGAGCAAGTCCTTGTTTCTTATTTTTGTCAGTCAGATAAGTTCCTGCATACTGTCCAGAATGAGACAATTCCACACTGGCAATTGCCCCGTGACGGCGAATAGCGTCTGCAGTATAGGTAAAACTAGCAAGAGAATCTACTGTCCCCAGATCCAGATGGTACATATGGGAAGCTTCCGTCTCAGGATGAACCACGACTTCGCTGACCGTAACTGACGCAGCACCGCCTTTTGCTCTTAATTCATAAAAAGCTGTAGATTTCGGTCCAATAGTGCAGTCAGCTGTAATATCTGTACCTCCCATAGGAGAGCCAAACATTCTATTTCTGAAAGTCACATTTCCAATTGTAATTGGTTTACATAGATTGGGATATTTTCTTTGCATGATCTCATGCTCCTTATCTGTATTTATTGCTATGGGTTAATTGATAGCTTTCTGATTCATATCCACAGCCATCTTCTGATTTTTTCGGGTAGTGAACTTATATACAAATGTTAGAACAAGTCCGGTTATGCCAAGTACGGCCGCAATGACAAAGGCTCTCTGATAGCTACTGTCTGTGCTGTAAACATGACTCATAATCGATGGGCCAAAGTATCCTGCTGTTGCAAATCCAATAAACATAATTCCATAATTCACACTATTATTTCTCACACCAAACTGATCGGCAGTAAATCCAGGAAATACCCCCATCAGTGCACCAAAACATAAACCAATAACTGAAATACCAATATAGAATGTCAACACACTACCTTCGCCTGAAAAATAAAGCAATGTGAGCCCTATGACCGAAAAGACAGAAGAAAAAGCCAGGGTATTGATTCGACCGATTTTGTCCGAAATATAGCCTGCAACGATTCGTCCGCCCGTGTTAAACAATGCCAATACGGAAACAACTGTCGTAGCGGCTGCCGCAGACATACCAATCATTTTCTGAGCTATAGGAGAAGCTTGTGATGTACACATGAGTCCGGCAAAAGCACCACACATTAATAACAAGATCATGATATAAAACAGAGGGCTTGAGAGCATGCCTTTCCAGTCTTTGTCGTTCTGAATAGAACGGCCAACATTTACAGTCTTGGGTGTCCATCCTGCAGGAACAAAGTCAGATGGACATTTCTCAATGAAGAAAGAAGCAGCACATACAATAATAAGAAATGCTATACCGATGATAATGAATGCTGATGTCACACCAGACCTACTGATTAAACTATTGGCAATAGGAGGTATAATAACTGAGCTTATTCCATAAGCAGCCGTTGTTATACCGCCAACTAATCCTCTTTTGTCAGGGAAAAACTTAATAGAGTTGCTAATTGTGCATCCGTAAACCATTCCCGTTCCTAGGCCGAGTACGATACCGTAAGCCAATACCAGGTAACCTACAGATGTTGCAAATCCTGATAAAATCATACCGCCTCCAAATAGCAAGCCCCCTACAAAGATCACTTTCTTGGGCCCGAATCGATCATTAATCCAGCCACCTGAAATCATCGTGATAGGACCTACCGAATTTGTAATCGTAAATGCAATAGCCAAATTCCCCGGTGTTAAACTAAGTCCTGTGACGCTGCTCAAATATTCTGCCATTGGGGCAGAAAATACACTCCACGCGTAAATTGATCCAATACACAGATTAATAAAACAGCTTGCAATCAGAATAATCCATCTCTTTTTTGTAAGTTCCACTGAGATCTTCTTCTCCCTCGTCGTTGTATTGTGAAATCATTCACATATTTCGAAATAATATTAACACGTGCTTTGCAATATATCAACAGGAACATGTATGTAGTTATATGTTTTATTAAATATGTTTTCAATAATATATCAATCTTATTGTGGACTCGCTAAATATGTTATACTTAACCAATAAACGACGAAAATGTTAGGAAGAGTGCCTTATGAGAACTTTAAAATATGCCATTCTGGGCTTGTTAAATAAAGAACCTATGACTGGTTATGATATAGGTAAAGAATTCAGTAAAGATTTAGGCGAATTTTGGACTGCAAAGCATAGTCAGATCTATCCAGAATTAAAAAAACTGCTTAATGAGGGACTTATCGTCTACGAGATCCAAATTAGCGGAGAAATTTTAGAAAAAAAATTGTATTCGATTACGGAGAATGGCAAAGAAGATTTTTTACAATGGCTAAAAAAAGCAGAGCCTATTGAACCCACTCCCAAAGATGTGTTTAGGCTGAGAATGTATTTTTCTAATCATCTGGATATAACAACCCGATTATATTTGTTGGAACATCAGCTGCTTCAACATCAAGATAGGCTGGAACATTTACGCAAAAATAAAGAACGTTATGAAACTATTCCTCCTCTTGATAGTGATAATTTTGGCGATTATCTTGTATTAGATGGTGCTATTTTACGCGAAACTATAACCATACAATGGATAGAAAGTTTTATTGCTTATTGTAAAAAATAAAGCATCTCATTTTCCCTTAAACTTATTGTAAACACAAAAAAGCACAAGGATTCGAGAATATGTAGCTCGAACCCTTATGCTTATTTTTTTACTAATCAACGCATTCGATTCACTGTGGTAAACACAAATTTATCGTACCGATGCCGCGAGAACGAGTATTCAAATGGTATACCTGTATCCAGATAACCCACCTGCTCAATTTCCAAGATTGGATCATCCGCTGCGCAGTCCAAATGCTCACGATCCAGTTCCGTTGACTTGGATGCCCGGATGGTACGGTGTGAACCGACAATATTAAGTCCCAGCTCCTCCTTAATATGTTTGTACACCGAGCCGTACAGCACCTCCTCTGTAATACCGCTGATCAGCTTCGTGGGCATGTATGTGCGCTCGATAACGTAGGGCTCACCCTCCACGACACGCAGACGGATCACATGATATACAGGAGAATTTGCATCAATAAATAGATGGGTCGCTACCTCTTCGGATGGAAATTGAACGTCAAAGGCGACGATTTTATTTTTGATCTCTTTCCCGCGCAGTACGTTGGTTAACCCCAGCATTTCATTTACGACAACGTTAACAGGGCCATTGTGAACTGATTTGACGATAAAGGTTCCGTGTCCTCTTTTACGATTCAGCAACCCATCCATCACCAATGTGTCCAATGCCCGCTTAATCGTCATCCGACTTACACGAAACTCTTTTGCCAGTGAGATCTCATCGGGAATCGGATCATCACTGCTATAGGTCTTATTCATAATCCGCTCTTTGACCTCTTGTGCAATCCGCTCGTATTTGTTCATCTGTCTACCACCTGTACTAAAAATTGTTTTATGTCAGCATTTTACCAAAACATCGGTAGCGCTGGTTCTTTTTGTTCTGCAGGCGGGACGTTAAGGTATTACGGTATAAGTAAGTATACCGAACATTATACTTTCTCACCAGCGACGTACAGCACAGTTCTTTGACGATGATGAAGAAAAAAAGGCGGTCCAGAGGACCACCTTAGAATCCGTTATTCTCGATCACCTGTTTGAACCAGTGCCCACTCTGTTTAACGGATCTCTTGCCACCGTCCTGAAGATCGACAGACACAAAACCATAGCGATTCTTATAAGCATTCGTCCAGGACCAATTGTCCATAAACGTCCATAGGTGATAGCCCTTCACATTGGAGCCTTCTGAGATCGCTCGTTGGACCCATTTGAGATGCTCACGGATAAAATCAATGCGATAGTCATCGCGGATCATGCCCTGTTCATCTCTGAACTTTTCTTCACCTTGAACGCCCATTCCGTTTTCCGAAATGAAGCATTCAATGTTTCCATAATTTTCTCTGACATTGGTCAGAATGTCGTAAATGCCTTTCTCATAAATCTCCCAGCCCCGCATTTCATTCATCTTGCGACCAGGCATGACGTAATAATCGAAGAAACGTTCCGGCACAAAAGGCGCATCCGGGTTCGGCAGACTTTCGCGAGCCTTAACTCTGCGTGGCTGATAATAGTTAATCCCCAGCAGGTCCACAGTGCCCTGGCGTATGATCTCCCGATCTCCGTCTTCCATGCTTGGTACATATCCCTCTTGGCGTAACAGCTCCACGAGCAAAGGATTGAATTCTCCCGTCACAGATGGGTCTAAAAAGGAACGGTTAAAGAACGCATCGCATATTTCAGCAGCCTGCACGTCTGCCGGATGCTGACTACGCGGATAAGTTGGCGTCAGGTTCAAAATAATTCCGATTTTGCCCTTATAACCGCCTTCTCTGTAAGCCTTAATAGCACTGGCGCTCGATAACAGGGTATGATATCCCACCTGTACGGCTTTACCGAAATCCACTTCATTCGGATAGTGGAAATCGTATAGATAGCCGCCTTCCACCGGGACAATCGGCTCGTTATGTGTAAACCATTTGGCTACACGATCCCCGAATAGCTCAAAGCAAGTGTTAGCATAATCCACGTAAGCCTCGACCGTCTCCCGGTTCACCCAGCCTCCACTTTCCTGTAAAGCCATCGGCAAATCAAAATGATACAAGTTCACAAACGGCTCAATACCCGCCTGATGCAACTCTTCAATGACGGCATTATAGAATTGAACCGCCTGCTGGTTTATTGCACCTTTCCCTGCCGGAAACAGACGCGACCAGGAAATAGAGAACCGGAAAGAGTTGTGACCAAGCTCTTTCATGAGTGCAATATCTTCTTTGTAACGGGTATAGAAACGGGACGTTTCGCCAGGTCCAACCCCGTCATAAAAACGGTTCGGCTCCTGCTCAAACCAATAATCCCAAATGTTCGGTCCTTTGCCGTCTCCCTCCACGGTTCCTTCTGTTTGGGTAGCCGAAGCCGATGAGCCCCACCAGAAGTCGGATGGAAAACGGTATTGAATGGTTTGCTGCTCTGTATCTTTCATTTCGGTATGATTCACAGCTCTACTCCTCTCTCTTTTGCAATGAATAAGCTGCTAATCTAGCAGCTTATCCACATTACATTCCAACAGTTTGATCCTTACCAGCAATGGCTGCTTGGCTAAGCTCCTCTTCCTGCTCTTTACGAACGTTCATCCGGTCAATAATTTTCAGGAACGGGAACCAGATGACAAAGACGACAGCCATATTAAACAACTGCAGCACGCCACCCATCAGGGAGCCCGTAGCCATCATTCCACTAAAGAACAACGGCATCGTCCAAGGAACCTGTATTCCGTTTGGCGGCGGCACAATCCCAGTGGTCATGGCAAAGTAAGTAATCAGCGTAACGATCATTGGAGAAATAACCCATGGAACAAAAATAAGCGGATTCATCACAATCGGCAGACCGAATATGACGGGTTCGTTGACATTAAACAGACCCGGTCCAAGGGCCAGCTTACTGACCTGCTTCAATTGCTTACTCTTCAGGAAGATCAGAATCGAAAGCACGACAGCCAGTGTCATACCTGTACCACCGATACCTACGGTGTAAATATCCACAAACTGCTTGGTGATGATATGCGGCAGTTCTGCTCCTTTGGAGTACGCTTCATAGTTTTCAAGTGCCAGCGTATTCCAGATTGGGTCCATAACCGAGTTAATAATAATTTGACCATGAAGCCCAAAGAACCATAAAAGCTGAACAAAGAAAATAGCAATCAATGTAGGTATAATGCCACTGCCCAAATGCACCAGAGGTGCCTGTACAGCATGATAAATCAGATCATGCAGGTTATTATGAAGGGTCAGTGTAACTACAACATTAATGATCAAAAATATGCCCAATGTAATACATGCCGGAAGCAAAGCGGCAAATGATTTGGCAACTGCCGGCGGAACGCCTGGAGGCATTTTAATGACAAAATTTCGTTGCGTCACCTTTCGGTATATCTCTGCCGCAATAAAAGCGACGATCATACCAAGGAACATGCCTTTGGCACCAATCCGATCAACCGGAATGACACCAGCAATCGTGGCACCGCTTTCTTGTGTCAACACAAACGGGGTGAGCATCAAGAAACTAGCCAACGCAATCATGCCGCCAAATATGGGCTCGACCTTATAACTTCGAGATAGGTAATACCCAATCCCGACGATTACAAATAAGGTCATGATATTCAGTGTGGCATTAGGCGCAATGTTCAGCAGACTGCTAAAAGTCGCATAATTGCCGTCGCCCATCCACCCTTTTAGAAACGGCAGATTGATAATAACGACGATAATGGAGCCAAAAACCGTTAATGGAAATGACAGCATAAATGCATCACGCAGTACAGTAAGATAGCGGTTGTTGTTCAGTTTACCGGCAATAGGTATCAGTATCCGGCTTAATTTTTCAAACAAAGCCTATTCCTCCCCGCGAAGTGACTTGCATCAATAGGGTTGCAAGCTTTTCATGTCCCAAATTTCTCAAACTTACATGTTCCGTTATAAATTTCTGGATTTGAACAGCTCCAGCAATTCTAGAACCAGATCCTTCATGGTAACCGTGGACATCAGATGATCCTCGGCATGCATCAGAAGGAGCGAGAAAGGAGTTTGGGTACCTCCCGCTTCCTTCTTAACCATTTGAAAATGGATATCATGCGCAGCACGTAAATCCTGCTTGGCTTGTTTGAGCAGTTCGTCCGCCCCTTCTACATTCTCATTTCGATATTCGGTCAGCGCCTGAATTACTTTACTGCGAGCGCTTCCACTATGAAGAATAAGTTGGAAACTAATTTGCTCTTCCGTCAGTTCAGCTATATTGACTTTATCCATTTTTGCGTTCCACCAGCTTCACTGCTTGCTCATAGGCTTTCTTACCGTCAACCATCCCGTATGCCATCATGTCAATCACTTCTACATGAATACCATATTGGGCTGCTTCCTTTTCCAGCTGTCCTTTAAGAAAACTCATTTGCGGGCCAATCAATACTGCGTCAGCCTTAGCCATATCTTCTGCCGCCTGATCTTGACCTACTGCCCAAATTTCAGCCTCGTCTCCAATGGACTTAGCATAATCCTGCATCTTAGTAACCAGCAAACTTGTAGACATACCTGAGCTGCACGCCAGCAAAATTTTCTTCATGATTGTTCCTTCCCTTCAAGGTCTGATTGGATGTTAAGTACTAGAAAACGTTTACAGCGTAATTATAAATCCAGTCTTTTGATTTGTCTATACATTTAATTTATATGTATAGACTTTTTTTAAAATGACACTGTTTCTTCACTTTTTTTCTTGAAAATGAACGTGATCTCTTATCTTTAATCTCTCAATAGTAATCGATTTTCACTATAAGAGGTTCTGCCAAATGATATGTTATTCGATTCTGTAAAATGCTAACATGAGCTTACGGAGTAACTTGATAGCCCCTCCGTAGCCAAAGAATAGCTGGGGTGAGAAGAGATGAGTAGAGATGAGAATAGCAAGTGTCATACTTGGAAGCAGGGCTTTCTCATGTGCTGAAAATTAGAAAAATTTAGAATATCAAGAAACATTCCTACATTTTTATCGTCTATATTATGGAAGACCTTACGTATGAGGGTAAGATTTTTCGAAGCCTGAAGTTAAAAAGTCAACTCACAAAGGAGCTTATGCATGTTAAAAAAGTTAGGATTAGCTGCATTAATTCTGGTTACTAGCCTCTCCGTTATTGGAACAGGCTGGGCCGCATCCAGCACAACAACCATTGAAGTTTCTAAAACTGCTCTGGATTACAACGTTGCTCGCCCGCTGAGCGATGGTGCTTTTCATGATGGCTTATTAGCCGCTGAAACATCTGCTGGAAACCTCGTGTATTACAATTCCAAAGGAGAGAAAGCTTTCTCACTTCCCGCCGAGCTTAAACCCATTGGTGATTTTCATGAGCAGCGAGCCGTAGTCAAAAATACAAAAACCAATCTCTATGGATACATTAACACCAAAGGGGCACTGGTCATCCCTTGCCAATATACCGAAGCCAATTTCTTTTCTGAAGGAAAAGCAAAGGTAACCATAGCAGACACCAAAGAAAATGCAATTATAGATCGAACGGGAAAAATCCTTTCTCATTTTAAAGAAAATGTGGAGTCAGAATATGTATTTACAGACGGTCTGGCCCTCGCCTACGCCCCTAACACTGGTAAGATCGGTTTTGTGAATGCCTCTGGTCAACTAGCGATTCCTTATAAATACAAATACAGTCGTGGTTTCTCGAATGGCTTGGCTATTGTTCAGAATAGCAAAGGGTTATACGGATATATCAATACAGTAGGGAAAGAAGTCATTCCTCCTCAATATAAATCTGGCGGAGACTTTTCGGAAGGATTGGCCCCGGTGCAAAATACCAAGGGGAAATGGGGATTCATCAATAAACAGGGAAAAGTCGTGATTCCCTTTAAATTTACAGATGCCCAGGATTTTAGTGAAGGCCTGGCGAGTGTGAAAAATGCAAAAAACGAAGTCGGATTTATTAATAAAAGTGGAGCACTGGTCATTAAATATCAACAAAAATATGATGTTACTACTCCGTTCAAAGAAGGCCTTGCTTTAGTCGGTAAACAAACACAATCATCCGTCTCAGACGGCAAATTCGGTTACATCAATCGTCAGGGGCAACTGCTGACTAAACTTGAGTACAGAGTGGAATCCTCCTCCTTCTCCAATGGCTATGCTGTTGCTTTTAGCAAGCCAGGCAAAGCGTTCATTGTATCTAAACATTCCGTTTCAAAATAAAAAAGACGACCCCGGAGACAGATCGAGTGGATCTGCTTCCGGGGTCATTAGATTTCCAATACCTTGAATATAATTAGTCGTGTGTGTAGAATTTCACTCCAGGCAGATCTGCTGCCACCCACGAGTAGTTAATGGTATTACTGTTATAATTTTTGGTTCCCGCCTGAGCAACCTGTACCTCTTTCAAAATCGTAATCGATGAACCCTTCGGTCTGACAACGACTACATGACCATGCCCATCCGCTTTTTTGATCCCGATGGTAGGATACCCTAGATTTGCTCTTTTTTGAGCATCCTGAAAGGTTACAGAGTCCCAGCCCGGCGCCTTTTTATTCAGTAAAGCATCAGCCATTTGATTGGCTAAGCCACTTGGCAGGGAAGCCGACATCGCAGACATCACATCTTGTGCAAAAATATTACACTTCGTTCCACCTACTGGCGAATACTTTTTGTTCGTTTCTACCTTAAAACCGTCAATTACAGACGCGTAAGTACTTGCACTTCTAGCCATTGAAATTCCCCCTGAATATAAGCTGTAGAGGAAATGACGGAGTCGCTTGAACATCTGAATGGCTCCACATTCATTGATGTTGGCCTCAATTCCCTCTCAACTATTAGGGTGATTTCCGGCTTACTTTAACAACGTAATACTACAAAAAATTAACTTCATTCTCACAACTGAAGGCTTTCTTCACTGATTACGGTTGGAACGATAAGCTCAGGAGGAGTCGTAGGCTTAGCTTGTGTTAAATAGTCTGCTGCCCCCATCATCAGAGCGATGCCGATAAATAGCACGACCCAATTACGATTCTTTTTCATCATCTGTACCTCTCATTCTTCACTGCGCCCGTTCAGCCACTTGAACCAATGGAGCAGATGACTGAATCGGTATTCATGCTGCAAAGCATACGTCCATACTTCAGGCTCTTCACCAGGCTCCTTCCAGACGAGCATGGAAAAGTGACCCTCTTCCTCGCTCGCAACCGACAGCAGCGAAAGACGATCATCCCCGAATCGGTATGGAGCCGATTCCACCCAGTAATTCCGCATATCGCTGATCCAGCTGCGGAACTGCTCTGTACCTGCGATCCGCAGCACTTCATCTGGCAGGAGCAGATGCTCGTCGATGTCCTTCCAATCCCCCGCATATCGGTACCGCGCTGCCAACATTGGACTGAGCGGTCGGGTTTTGCCGGGGGCCAACGTAGGCATACAGGCGACGGGAACGACCGGACCAATACTCTGGATAGCATAAGACTGGCATTCCTCCTCACTCATTCCGTAGGACATAGCCTCCGCGAGAAAATGGTTTCGTCTTACCCCAAACTGATGCTGATACTGTGACATCTCATCCTGTAGCTCCAATACCATACCCTGTACTGCATCTATTCCGATCATTCCCAAACACCTCTCATTCCAAAATATAGTCGTGCAATTCCCGTTGCGCTCGATACTTTGCCCAATTGAATTCAGGCCAAGCCGATTCTTCTCTCGTCATGCTTGTCAAACGGGCTTGTAAAAACTCATCCAGCGCTCCATGTTCCTTACGGCTAAAGTCAATCAGCAGCGGAATCGCGTCTGCCGATAGCTCACTCAAATATTCCTTATCTATCACCGATGTCGTACGATATCGTTCGAGATTATTTTCAGCAATCCGTATATCAATGCCCACATAGTTCACGACGACATAGGCGACCAGAGCGAGTACAATATAATATTTCGCCAACGGCAGTTGACGGAAATGAATGCGCACTGCTGCAATAAGCAGTAGCAAGCCCAGAAAAATCATAAACGCGTGTACCAAATAGCGGGTGTACGTATAGCCGTATGCTTCTTCGTACATAACCAGCCGGGTATATCCCGAGTACAGCATCACACCCGAACAACCCACGAGTATGTACAGCAGGCCGCTGTTCATTTTTTGCACTATACCTGATCCAAATTCAGTCCACTTCAATACACTGATCATCAGCACAAAGTTGATACCTGTTACCATAACCAGCTCCCCGAATCCTCTTCTCGCATATTCAGCATACGAGGTTCCTTCGGGCAGAGCACCTTCCCATGCACCAAACAGATATCCGAACTGCAACACAACGAACACAACATACACCAAATTCATGACAATCAGCACCGTAGCGGTAATTACAGGATCAAACTTGATCGCGACCGGCTCGTGGTAAGGCACCGTTGGTCGGTCAATCATCACTGAAGAATGACCATCATACTCGGTGGTTGGACCATTCGTGCGCTCATTTAACCCGTGCCATGATTGAGTCTCTCTTTGCGTATTACGCGGAGCAGGCTGTACAAATCCCCACAAGTAGCAGAAGAAACAGAAGGTGAAAAAGCAGGTCCAGATCAGCCGCAGCATGCCACTCCCAAAGGACAGTGTGCCGATCCAATCGGGTATGCCAGATAACAGCTTTTCGAACATCCCATCTGCCGAAGCCAGCAAAGATATGATGATGAACAGTAGCGGCAAGGCAATAAGCAAACCGATTATCACTTTGCCCAATACACGCTTACGCTCATCCTTCACATTCCGAAGGGCTACTGTCTTAACCATCCGAAACGGGGTCACGATATGACGAAAGTTTTGATAAAACCAATGGCTTAACGCCTGACCAATAATACCGGGTTCCGACCAGCCATGCCTTTTCTCCCCAAACAGCAGCACCATATGTACGCTAATCAGAGCAGGTATCGCCAGCGCATTTAACACATATAGGACCGGATTATTGAACAGCGCATATGTCAATGCCAGCATGAAAATGATCACAAACAGTAAACGCCCTATCCATGATCCTAACTGGAAACGATCTCGATTAAAGGCATACATATAGGCGTAAAACACAATAACAAAAATTGGCATAGACACGCCCAGCCCATGTCCGTAAAACAGATATTGATGAACCAGCGCTAACACAATTGCGCCAGCAAAGGCGGACAGAAACGACGTTTTCGGCAAAGACGTTCCATTCATCTTGTCATGCATGGTAAATACCTCCACAAATATGCTTTATAACCCTTATTGTAGATGATAAAATAAGAAGATAAAGAGAAATTAATTCAAACAAAATTTCCTATTTTATAAAAGTGGCTACGCTTTTAATCAAATATAGGGGAAACGGAGCAACCTTGAATGAAACTCCATGCCCAATTTTTACGGCTTCACTCACACGCAGCTGACGACAAGGACGAAAACCATACCATAGAGACGACGCTGGATGAGCTGGCGGCTATTTTTGACTGTACTCACCGCAACGCCTTGATGATCATTCAGAAAATGGAGCAGCACGACTGGATACAATGGACTCCTCGCCGAGGCAGAGGTCGCCGCTCCAGTCTGCGCTTCCTCATTCAGCCGGAAGACATTGCCGTGCAATCCATGATGCAAGCCATAGACCGCCATGATATCAAACGCGCGCTGGATGAGATCCGAGTTCATTCACGCTCCTCCACCATGCAGGAGCATTTGCAAGGCTGGCTGCTGAATTATTTTGGGCATCACGCAGAGGTGCGCAGTGATCAGCAGCAGATCGACACGCTGCGTCTGCCTATTCGCCAGCAACTCTATACGCTGGACCCGTTGTACTTGAACTGGCTCGCCGAGTCCTTCGTATCCAGCCACGTCTTTGATGGCCTGGCCCGCCGGGCGAACGAAAGCGGTGAGATTTTGCCGGGATTGGCGCACGCTTGGGAGGTGGACGCCACTCGTACACAGTGGACCTTTTTCCTGCGTAAAGAAGTGCTGTTTCATAACGGAAAAATACTGACCGCTGAAGACGTCGTCTATACCTTTGAGCGACTGAGTCGGGCGCCGGGAAGGCGACTTTATCATTTTATCGTCCGGCAAATTCAGCACGTCCAGGCGTTGAGCCCGACGATGGTACGCTTCGTACTAAAAGAGCCGAACGAGCTATTTCTATCCTTCCTGTGTACCAGCCGGGCTGCGATTGTGCCGCGTGAGCTTAATCAGGTGGGTGAGGCCGCCTTTGGCATCCGCCCTATCGGTACAGGGGCATTCAAAGTCACGGAAATGAACGAAAGCCTGTGTACACTGGAGGCTTTCGCACCTTATTTTCAAGGCCGGGCTCATCTGGACCGAGTGGAAATTGTCCAACTCCCGTGGGCGACTAAGCTGGAATCGTCGGATACGGAAGACACCGCTTCTTCTTTTCACATTATCCATAATCCCGTATCAGCGGGAGATACGGATACCGCATGGAGCCAGATTCACTCGGCGGCTTCGGTACGCAAATTTATCACATGTAATACACACAAGGATGGACCGTTGCGCAACCCAGAAATACGTGCCCGCATTGTAGCATGTCTGGATCATCGCTCCCTTCCTCCAGCAGTGGATTCATCTAACGATTCTTATGAACCACTGGCGGCACTACAAATTGCTACCATTCCCGAGTATAAAGCGGACGCAGACCGGGTTGCGGCTCAGCTCGAATCCTGTGGGTATACCTGTAACATCGTGGCCGCATCTATGAATGAATTCAAAAGCTCATCTATCCGTATGGAGTCAGACTTAATCATCTTTTCTCTCTTTCGTGACCGTGATGAGCAATTACGCCTGTTTGACTTGTATCTCAATGTATCTGGGCATGTGGAGCCTCATAGCCGTGTGGATATCGAAAGACTGCTGCGTGAAATTGCACGGGAGGCCGATCATACTGTTAGGGCGCAGCAATTCGAACATATCGAAACTCGGCTCATGGATGAGCACCAGCTGCATATTTTATATGAAAAGCCCGTTCAGACGGCCTATCTCCCTTCTGTGCGCGGTGTATCTTTTAACAGTCAGGGCTGGGTGGATCTGCGTCATGTCTGGTTTCCGCCTGCTCAACTTCCAACTCCCCACTCTTGACGGCAAAAGTGCTCCTTCAAATGCACTTCCACATCAAAAAAAGGTATCCTCTTCTTCATAAGAGGATACCTTTTGGGTTACGACAATCTAGACCTTTTCAGGTAGATGTATCAAGGGATGAAAAAGCCCATCCCCCCAGCCCATGACTGTGGACGTCGCTAGGATCTTCCATAGGGGGGGGAACGGGTGAAAAATTCAATAGGACAAAAACATTAAATGCGAGCAGAGAAAAAACGATCTTTTTTATCATGGATGTACTCTACCTCTCCAAGTAAGTTTTTATATTCCTCTTTGTCCTCAGAAGTGGCAGTATGCCGAAACTTTTCAAATAATCCTACACATTTGATTGTGACAGGATTACCATTCAGCACGACGGAATAGGAAAGGCTCTCGAGCAGGAATTTCATACCTTTGGAATAACGATGTTTGTTGAGATCATAACAAGCCATCTCTGCCAAAAATCGTGCATAGAGATCTGCTGACATTTGCTCCGTATAGGTCCCTACCTTGACATGCTGATCTGCAAATGCCTCAATTTGTTTTTCAAAGCGCTGCAGTACATGATCTACATTAAAATCATAACGGTTGGCCGCTACCATAATTTTATGTAGCCCCACCAGAATTTCACCTTCGTTTTTTTCCAAATAATCTACATACTGTGGAATCACATCCAGGCTGCCGGACATCAATTGATATAAATACCCGTTGGCCTCAGCCCAGTTGCTACAAAGGGCCTTCAAACGCTGAGCTTCTTCCGTATCCTCTTGCACCCAGCTCAAATCAGAGTATAGGGATACAAATTCCAGCGCCTTCTGATAATCCCCGCGCTCATCCCACACCCCGGCGCGCAGCACATAAGAGTATACAATATACATAAACAAAGGACCCTTAGGTTCCTTGCCACGCTCCGATCTTCTGGTATTTCCGTATTTTTGCTCGTATTGTACCTTGGCTTTTTGAGCCATTTTTTCAGCAAACCATTCTACTTTATCCCAACGCCGCAAGGAGGCATAGGTATTGGCCAAGTCTCTTAAGGCATCCAGTTGGTCTGCTTCACCCAGTCGGTCCACAAAGCTTTCAAAGTGTGTGGCTGCCCATAAGTTTTCGTCCTGGTCATCGCCAACGGCAATCGTAAATAAACGGTATTGGCAGAGCGCCAGACGCTCTGAATGTTGGTATTTCTCACTTTCCGAAACATTTTTATAAATAATTGCCGCAGCCTCGAACTTGCCTTCACTGAATAATTCTTCTGCTGTCTCAAACAAAGCTGGGGCGTATATGAGATAGTCCATCATAAACTCCACGACTTGCTTAATACAATCCAGTTTGTTCAGCTCTGCACAGCGATGCAAAAAGGGACGAACCCGTCGCCAATTCGGTGCCGTATTCCGTATAAATTCATCAATGTATAACTCATAGAGGCTCCCTTCTTTAAGCCCCATGCCTGCACCAATCCGATCCAACAGCAACATCGCAATCGGACGATTACCGTTAATAATGGCACTGATCGTCCCTGCATTAATACCTGTGTTCTCCCCAAACTTACTAATCGTAATTCCTTCTCGTCTGATGTACTGCTCCAGCTCTGCGCGAATTGTGGTTGTTTCCTTCAAATCAGGCACCCCCAGGGATTACTTGCATGATTACAATACAAAAAAAGAAAATTCCCGTGAATATTCCCTTAATTATACAAAAGAAAGCCCACTTAGCCAACCGCTCAAGTAAATTTATATCAAAAAATTCAATAATTCTCCGAATTGCCGTATACTACGGGGAGGTGAGCCGAACAGCTACACCCAATCGGTACGCAGGAAAGGATACGACAAATGGACAACACCCCTACAACAGAACAAGAGATTGCACAATGGATGGTCGCGCAGATCCGTGAAGTGGGCACCCTGAAACAAGAAGATGCAATTGCATATGTACGCTCTGAGTATGGAGAGCAGTATGTGTTTATAAGCGAGCATGGTCATGTATCTCTGGAAAAAGAAATCAAAAAAGCATTCCGCAAGCTTCATGGTGGTAGAATTGCCTGGGATCGTGACGGATTTCTATGGGCCTGGACTTAACAAGCAAAAGCATCTGCCCTAGGCAGGTGTTTTTTTAATCATTTATCCATATATCCTCTGGAGTCGGTTAATTTCTTCCTTCACAAACTGTCGGAGTACTGCAGGCTCCAAAACTTCAACCCTACCGATCCAATCCATAGCATCGCGACAAGCCGCTTCATAACTATACATGTTGACCTTTAGAATGAAATGACTGCCTTCCTGTACAGACTGGATGATTTCCATTCTTTTCGCTATAATTCCCGCTTGCTTCTTATTCGTTCGGATTAGAACGGGATAGTATTCTTTCTCTGTACAAAGCTGCTTAAACGCGGTTTCTTGCCTCATCCAATGATGTTCCAGCGAAAAATCGACCGGAACCTCAAACACTTCCGCAGACGGCTGAACCTCCTTGATTCGCTCACATTTAAAGGTCCGAATCTCCTGCCCAACTTCACAGAAGGCAATGAGATACCAATCTCCTTTTTTCACCACAAGTCCATAGGGATGCACATGACGGGAAGAACAGATTCCGTCAGCCTTCTCATATTGAATGGTTATTTTATGGGACCCCCACACTGCAGCTCTCACGGCCTCAAGACAAGGAATGGCTATACGTTCCGTCCACCACGGCGTATCATCAAAATAAAACCGTGCTTTGGCTTTCTTAATATCGGACTGATACGGGTCTGGCATCGTCTGTTCCAGTTTGAGCAGAGCATTCTTTAACTTCAAACCCGATTCGGTGGGCCCGCCTGTATAAATGCCCATCCCTGTTAAATACAACTGAATGACATCCCCGCCATTCAACTGTTTCAGGTTCGCCGTATAACCCTCCATTAAATAAATTCCGCCCTTCGGTCCCGATGCGGTAACAATCGGAACGCCGGCTTCAGCCAGGAGGTCGATATCCCTGTAAATGGAGCGTACAGAGGTTTCCAGTGCCAACGCCAATTCCTTGGCCTTCATTCTCCCTCTAGATTCGATACATAATAAAATCGCGATTAAACGATGCAGTCTCACAATCATACCTCCACAATAGATGGTTAACCCGAATTGAAAAGATGATGCAAAGATTGTTGACACCCTGTTGGCAGCAATAGGTGTGTATCATAGAAGTAAAGGGGTGTAATGGATGATGAATATTGGAATATTGGGGACGGGATTCGGCGCATATCATGCCTCATTGTTAAACAACCATCCCAAGGTAAACAGAATCATGGTATTTGGAAGGAACGAAACCAAGCTGCAAAAGCTGAAAGAGGAGCTAAACGTAGAAGTCACACAAAATATAGAGGATATTCTGCTGGATCCAGACGTGGATATCGTCGATCTATGCCTGCCCTCCCACCTGCATAGGTCATATGCTGTGGATGCGCTAAAGCACGGTAAGCATGTATTTTGTGAAACACCCGTTTGCTTTAATCTCGAAGACGCTCTTCTTATGCAACAAGCTGCGAAGCAATATGGCAAAAAGATTCTGGTCAACCAGTTCATTAAGTTTGATCCCGCCTATACCTATCTGTATGAGGCATACCGCCAACAGAAGTACGGAAAGCTTATCTCCTTATCTTTGAAAAGAGAAACGCCTCATCTGTGGGGGGATCTTGGACTAAGCTCCATCCCTACTCAGTTCATGATTCATGAACTGGATTTACTGACCTGGCTATTAGGCCCCTGTGATCCATGTACAGTCTGGGGTACAGAAGTTACTCATCCTGAACAAGCACAGGTTCGTGCTTACTTTCAGCATCGGGATACATTCACAGAAGTCATCGCTTCATCCCATATGCCGGGAAGCTACCCGTTCACAGTGGCCTATGAAGCTTATTTTGAAAAGGCCAAGCTGGTATTCCATGAAAGCGACGAAAACGATCTTATACCTACCGCATTATATGAGTATACCGCATCAGGACAGCAAAAAATCAACCTCGAATCTGCCAATCCATACGAAAAAAGTTTGGATCATGCACTTGAATGCTTTGGTGGACATTCGGAAAGCCTGATTCCACTGGAATCGGCTGTACAAGCGCTGAAAGTGGCTATTGAGATTAAAAGCAGTCTGGGGCAAGGCCAGCGTTAACCCGTATTTTTTCTTATGCCTGTTCTTATCTACGGAAATCAGCTTCCTATAAGGAAGCTGTATCCGCAGGCAAGGAAACTTCGTCCGCGTAGTTCGTTGCCATAATCTTGGCTACCCCGGCCGGATCGGTCGTCTGCCCCAACGCCCACATCATTTTCGTCACCAGCGCTTCCGTTGTCATGTCATACCCCGGAATAACCCCCTTCTCCAGTACCTTTTGCCCCACTTCGTAGATCGTCAAATCCCCGCCCTCATAAGGACATTGAGTAGTCACGACAATACTCATACCGTCCTTCATCAGTTCCTCGATTTTACTGATCAGGCTTCTTTCTTTAAAAGGGACGCCACCCATACCAAAGCCCTCAATGACGATACCTTTATAGCCCAAGCCCTGAATGGCATCGAAAATCGCCGGATTCGTACCCGGAATCAGCCTGAGCAGAAATACTTCGGAAGCATACCCGTCGTTGTATGGATGACGAACGGTACTGCGATTTGCAAATACGCCCTCCGTATAGACCACCTTACCGTTCTCCACGAGGCCAATGTACGGATAGTTAATACTCTCAAAGGCGTTATAGCTGCGTGTTCTGATTTTCGAGCTACGGCTACCATTGATAATTTTGCCGTTAAACACGACAAAAACCCCAGCCACCTCGCCACATGCGGTCAGGAATGAGTCAATTACATTTTTTTTGGAATCGCTGTGCTCCGCCAAAATGGAAACTTGTGAACCTGTCACAACGACGGGTTTGTCTACGGTTCCCAGCATGAAACTCAAGGCTGAAGCCGTATAAGCCATCGTATCCGTACCGTGTGCAATGACAATGCCGTCGTACTGATCGAGCGAACGATGTACCATCCGGGCGATGGAAGCCCAATCCTCTGGTTGTGTATTTGTGCTATCAATGCTCATCAGATTATGGGCATCAATCTCGCAAATCTCCTTCAGCTCCGGAATTTCCGCCAAAATATTTTCAGCCGATTGGGTCGGTGTCAGGCCGTTTTCCTGATAGGAGGAAGAAATGGTCCCTCCGGTATTAATGAACAAAACCTTTTTCATATGCCAATGTTCCTTCCCGATTACATCTTCACTGTATTGTTCTTAGAATTTATCATGAATAAGTGTGATAAGCTACTTTGCAATGGAAAAGAATTTGGGATATGAAGCGCCAAAAAAAGCACGACAAACAAGCGCGGGCTTTCCTTCCTCCTGCGACTTGTCTAACGTGCTTTTTACTATAGGTGCAATAAGTCTACAGCGCTGCACATACCTATAACCCATCCACGTACTTTTTATGGGGATACAGGCTGCTCCTGTGGCGCTCTCTGTACCAACGCTTTGCCCAGAAACTGCCGTGTCCGTTCTTCCTTCGGATTGGTGAAAAACTGCTCCACGGGTCCCTGCTCCACGATCACGCCATGCTCCATCAGCACAACCCGATCCGCTACATCTCTCGCAAAACCAAGCTCATGCGTGACAATAATCATCGTATTGCCTTCACTCGCCACCTTTTGGATCACGGACAGCACTTCATCCACCAGTTCAGGATCAAGTGAGGATGTCGGTTCATCGAACAACAACACCTGCGGATTTAGTGCCAAAGCACGGGCAATCGCAACTCGCTGCTGCTGTCCACCCGAAAGCTGAGCAGGATAATAGGTCATACGATCCTTTAACCCGACCTTTTCCAAAATCTCCTCACTGATCTCCCTCGCCTGCTTACGATCCAGCTTTTTCACACTGGTCAGACCAATCATCACATTGTGGAGTGCATTCAAATTTTTAAACAACTGATATTGCTGAAATACCATTGCCGTTGCCATCCGTAGTCCGAGAATGTCCTTTTTTCCCGCCTTGGCGGCATCGACCTTTACATCGTCAATTTCAATGACTCCGCTGGTCGGCTGCTCCAAAAAATTAATGCTGCGCAGCAACGTGGACTTCCCCGATCCGCTTGGGCCCAGGATCACCACGACTTCTCCCTTGCCTACCGTCAAGTCTATGCCCTTCAACACGTGATGCTGTCCAAAATGCTTATGAATTTGATGAAGCTTGATCATGCTCTTACTCACTTCTTTCGTAAATTCGAATACGCTTCTCCAGCACGACAAGCCCGCGCTCAATAATAATGCACACCAACCAGTAAATCAGGGACACCGCAACATATACCTCAAAAAAAGCCAACGCCCGCGCGCCCATAATTTTAGCCTGTCCCATCATATCGACGACACCGATCATAAAAATAAAAGACGTATCCTTCACCGTACTGATCAGCGTGTTTCCCAGATTGGGCAAAGCCACCGTCAACGCCTGCGGCAATACAATTTTGAGCATAATTTGTGTTTGGCTCATGCCGATGGAATTAGCTGCCTCAAATTGTCCCCGGTCGACTGAATGAATCGCCGCCCGGAACGTCTCCGACAGATAACCCCCGAGATTTAGTGAAAATGACAACAATGCGAAAACCTCGGGTGGAATCACGTAGATATTTAATTGCTGTAAGAAACCGTATTCGCTCTGAAAATAATATAAAAACTTGGGTATTCCATAATATACGAGAAACAGCTGCACAATGAGCGGTGTTCCCCGGATGTAGGAGACATACAGCGTAGACAGTTGCGCCAAGACAGGCACCTTGTATATCCGAATTAACGCCGTTGCCAACCCGATAATCGTACCCAGCAGCATGGACAAAAATGCAATCCATAGCGTAACGGGTAGATACTCAACGATCCGGGGAAGGCTTTTCAGCATATAATCAAGGTCAAACAGCTTTTCCATAGGAACCTCACTTTACCCTTTACATTGTTGTTACTGCGGGATATATTCCCCACCTGTCCATTGTTCAGACAATTTTTTCAGTGTTCCGTCCGTTTTCAACTCTTTAATAATCGGGTCGATTTTAGCTTTCAGCTCTTCGCCCTGCTTATCCTTTTTGAACACCAGATTGATATCATCCGTTTGCACAGGATCACCTATCGCTTCGACCTGCAAACCTTCCTTCTTGATCGTAGCAGCCGTCATGACTGGATCATTCACATAAGCGTCCACCCGGCCATTTTGTACGTCTTGAAGGTTATCGGACGAAGTGCCTGTATCATTGTATTTCAAAATAATTTTATTCCCATTCTTCGCATTATATTGTTCCAGCAATTGTGTGTAGGAATCGCCTACTGATGCGGCTACCTTCTTGCCTTCCAAATCCTTGAGAGAGTGTATATCCGTTCTGCCTTTTTTCACAACAATGACGGATTGTGCCTGAAAGTAGGATTCATCCGAGAACAAATATTTTTGCTCGCGCTCAGGATTTTTGGCGATTTCATCTGCTACGACCTGAATCTTGTTCGATTCCAGCGCCATGAAAATTCCGTCCCAGCCAGAAGGTACAAACTCAAACTTGTAGCCGTCCAGCTTCTTGTCGATCTCCTTGACTACTTCCACATCGTACCCGGTCAGCTCGTTTTTTTCATTCGTAAAAGCAAACGGAGGGTAGTCATTTTGTGTGCCGACATAGATTACCTTATCCCCCGATGCCGCATCCTTCGAGGAACATCCACTCAAGGCACCCGTTAATAACACAAGAGATAGGCCAATCGCTGCCACCAAAGCAGATTTCTTCATATATGACATCCCCTTTTTAATATCCAAGTAATTTACTATGATTTTATATTATAACGGGTTATTCAAATAATACAACAAGTAAATTTCATTTCGATTATTTATCCATATGTTGCACAAAAAAAGGACCCTTGCGGGTCCACTGTTATCCATGAAGCGGAAAACGCTCTGCTGGATGTTCCGGCAAAATGGACGAGATCAACCGTCGTACAGCCGGATGAGCAGATTCAAAAATCTGATCCTTCTCATCACAGCGCTCAATCAATCTTCCCTGCTCCATCACAGCAATGCCATCACAGATGGCATATGCCGCCCGAATATCATGCGTGATGAACAGATATGACAATCCAAACGAAGATTTCAGTTCTCCCAGCAGGGATAAAATATGCATCTGGTGAACCATATCGAGGCTGCTGACGGACTCATCCAGCACGATCAGCTTTGGTTTAAGCGCAATCGCCCGTGCAATGTTGATCCGCTGTAATTGTCCGCCGCTGAATTGATGCGGATATTTAATCCGATCTTCCGGCTTGAGGCCGACCCGTTCCAGCAGGCTTTCGACCGTTCTTTTTTGTTCCTGCACCGATAACCGTTCGTAATTGTCCAATGGCTCACCAATAATCTGCCCGGCGGTCATTCGGGGATTTACAGCAGAGTAGCAGTCCTGAAATACGACCTGCATATCCCGTCGCAGTCCCCTGCGGACTTGGGGGCTCGCATTATAAATGTCCTGTCCCTGGAACAGCACCTGACCCTCCTGCGGCTTCTCCAGCCCCAGAATAACCTTGCCCAGCGTGCTTTTACCGGCTCCGCTGGTACCAAGTAAGCCTAGGCAAAACCCACTTTCTATAGTAAGCGAAACGTTAGCCAACACAGGAGGACGTGGTTCAGAGCGGCCCAGCCATTTGCGCCTTCCATAGCTATGAGTTACTTTCTTCACTTGTAGCATGCGCATTCGCTCCCCTTTTGAAAGTGTAACCGTCGAACAGGCGACTAACCACCTACCTGATTTATGCCCCGAATGGACAACTTGGGTCTGACATGCAGCAGCATTTTCGTATATTCATCCTGCGGGTGATCGAATAACTGATGGACCTCAGCCTGCTCAACAATACGACCCTGCTGCATGACAGCCACTTCATCCGCCAATTGGGAAATGACGCCCAGATCATGCGAGATCAGCAAAATGGACGTATTGTATTCCGTACGCAAGCGATCCAGCTCTCTTAGCACCTGTAGCTGATTGACCACATCGAGCGCCGTCGTTGGTTCATCGGCAATAACCACTGCTGGCCGCAGGCACATGGAAATGGCGATCATGACTCGTTGCAGCATCCCGCCGCTCAACTGAAACGAATACCGCTTCATCAGCTTGGCTGGATCGGGCAGATTCATATTTTCCAGAGCCGTTATGGCAAGTTCATGGGCCTGTCGTTTGGTTAATCCGGTGTGCGTGCGGACCGTTTCCATAAACTGAGCTCCGATCGTATACACTGGCGTAAAAGCGCTCATCGGGTTTTGCATAATAAACGCGATTTCCTTGCCTCGAATTCGCCGCATCTCCTCGGCCACCATTCCGTTCAGCTCGCGCCCGTTGAGACGGACACTACCTTCCACGTCCATCGTCTGGCGATCCAGCAGTTGGAGCAACGCTTTACAAGTCACTGTTTTGCCGCTTCCACTCTCGCCGACAAGACCCAGTACCTGTCCCTTTTTCAGCTCAAAATGAGTTGGCTCCAGCAGAGATACCGCCCCGGCACCGGTTTTGAGCTTCACCTGTAAGCCGCTGACCTCCAGCACCTTCGCCCTGTCGTCCATCGTTGTAACTCACTCCCGTTTTACTGACGTTTGGCAATTCCGTATCGGTCGGACAGCGCCTCCCCCAATATATTGAAGGCCATCACCACCACCAGAATCATAACCCCCGGATAGATCATTAATTCCGGATGACTGCGAATGTATCCCGTTCCCTCATGAATCATCGCTCCCCATTCGGGGGTCGGCGGCTGAATGCCTAGACCAAGGAACGACAACGCGGAAATATCCATGATCGCCCAACCCATTTCCAGTGTACCAATGACCACAATCGGCCGCAGCACATTCGGAATAATATGCCGCCGGATAATGGCCCCTGAGGAGGACCCGCTAATCCTTGCAGCAGCTATAAAATTCCGTTCTTTCAGACTGACGACCATATTGCGGCACATTCTGGCATAATACACCCACTGCACCATCATCAAGGCAAGCAGCACCTGCATGAGGCCCGGTCCAAAAATACCGACAATGCCCAGCACAAGCACCAAATTCGGAAACGCCATAATACCTTCGCAAAACCGCATCAACACACTATCGACCCAGCCACCTACATAACCTGCAAGCGACCCGACCACAACGCCGATGCTAAGCGAGGACAGGAAAATTAATGTCGCAAAGCCGAGGGAAATCCGCGCTCCATACAGCAACCGGGATAAATTGCACCGACCCAAATGATCGGTCCCCAGCCAGTATTCTTTCGAAGGTCCCTCCAGCTTGTGCAGTAAATTGACTTTAACCGGATCATGGGGAGCCAGCCAAGGAGCTAGCGCCATAATGATAAAAAGAGCAGCCAGTACGACAGAGCAGACCACGATTACCTTTTGACCTTTGAACATTGTACGCAACCTTATCATCACAGCTCTGCTCGTCCCTTCGATGAAATTCGGGGGTCCATATACAAATGCACCAGATCAACGAGCAAATTGCATACGATGAACAGGCATGCCGCCAAAAACACATAGCATTGTATGACGGGAATATCCCGGTTAAAAATCGCTTCCACAAAATAACGGCCAAACCCGGGCCATGAAAACACCTGCTCCACAATAATTGTTCCGGTCAGAAGCTTGCCCAGATTCATACCCATACTTGTAATCAGTGGAGCAATGGCAATTTTCAGTACATGCTTGAGCATGATCACCCGCTCACGAATCCCTCTAGTTCTGGCATACTGCACATACGTTTCCTGAAGCTGCTCCAACACACTGGAACGCAGCAGGCGCGTATATAAAGCAATCAGAACCAGCGACAGGGTCAAAGTGGGCAACACCAGATGTTGCCACGTTCCTCGCCCCTCTACAGGGAGCCAATCCAATCGGACAGAGAAAAAGAAGATTAACAAATATCCCAGCCAAAACTGGGGTATAGATGCGCCAAAATATGAAATTCCTCGACTAAGCATGTCGATCCATCCATTTTTACGCATCGCCGCCAGCACGCCCAGTGGAATACTCACCACAATAGATAGCACCATACTGCTCACAGCCAATTCAAAAGTGGCGGGCAGCCGAACCTTGACCTCATCCCACACCGGCTTGTTGGTCAGATACGAAGTACCAAAGTCCAATTGACTGATTCTTTGAAGTGTATGCATATACTGCGTCAGCAAAGGCTGATCCAGCCCGAACTCATGCCTTTTCTGCTCCAGAATCTCTGGAGTAGGATAAATATGAGCAGCCGTCAAATAAGCCTCGGCCGGATCAACTGGTGAAATATGAATCAGTGCAAAGGTAACGAGGGTGGCAAAGAGAACAATAGGAATGACCGCTACCATTCGCTTCCCGATATAGCTGATCATGAGTTGTCCTCCTATCCTGTAAACTACCGTTACCTATCGGCTTCAGCTACTTTCCGATTTCAATTCCCTCAAACGGATTTTCATCCCGATTAGCCGGGAATACAAAGTTTGTAATCTTTTTCTGGTACACTGCCGTTTTCTTAATATAAGAAATAGGCACAATGGCAGATTGCTCCTGAAGCGTCTTCAGAATCGAAGCATACAGCTCTTGACGCTTGGTTTCATCTGTCGATGAGAGCGCTTCGTGTACTTGCTGATCCAGATCTTTCTTCATCGGGAGGGCACTCAGCACCTCGGAAATTCCGAAGCTCTTCTTGGCAATGACATTAATAAAGGAATGCGGATCATAAGGTGCACCATAGTTGTACCAGAAGTACAGATCAAACTGGTTGGATCTAAGGCGCTTAATTTGAACCGTCAGCTCCAGTCCGGTCAGGTTCACTTTGACACCCAATTCTCCCCATTCAGCCTGAATGGTTTCAGCCATCGCCTTTTGGATCGGATCAGTCTTATCAAAAATCAGCTCAAAATCCAGCTGTTGTCCGTCTTTTTCCCGTACTGTACCGCCTGCGGGCAGCTTCCAGCCAGCCTCATCCAGCAACGATTTGGATTTTTCCACATCATAGCCAACAGGCTGTAAGTTTACATTCGTATACGGATAGTTTTTGGATAAAACCGTATCCGCTGTTTCCTCCAGCCCCGAGGTTACACCTTCCACCATTGCCTGCTTGTTAAAGCCATGCTGGAGTGCCAGACGTACCCGAAGGTCTGCCAGCTTGGGATTGGATGAGTTGAGTAACAGGCTTCTTGTACCTACAGGCTCGGACAGCGTGGTAACATACTGATTCGTGTCGCGAAGCTGTTTGAAAGCATCCAGACTAATGACACCCTCTCCATAAATCAGATCCAGGTCGCCTTTTTCAAAGGCCATTACACGGGTTTCGCCATCGGGAATGATTTTTACCGTAATTTTATCCACCTTCGGTGCAGTACCCCAATAGTTCGGATTACGCTTAAAGGTTGCATATTCATCTTGCTTGTATTCATCCAGCATCCAAGGTCCTGTACCTACAGGTTTCTTGATTCCTTTGGACGTATCTCCATCATCCGGGAACCCCGCTTCACCCAGAAAACGGAACGGGCGAACGACAGACAAATCCTGAAGCACTGGGTAGTATGGCTCTTTGAGCGTCATTCGGAAGGTGCTGTCATCTACAGCTTCAGTTTTGTCGAGAACGCCTACTATACCAAGCCAGCTGTGCGTTTTCTCATTTTTCATAATAGCGTCAAAGTTCTTTTTGACAATGGTCGCATTAAATAGCGTTCCATCCGAAAATTTCACACCTTTGCGCAGCTTAAACGTATATATTTTGCCGTCCTTGGAAATAGTCCAGGATTCAGCCAAAGCAGGCTCCAGCTTGCCTCCTTGCTTGTAGCTGACTAACGGCTCATAGACCATGGATTGTGCAAAAAGTTGGGAAGGATTGTATACGTGAGGATTCATCGTACCAATGTCACGCGGCCACGATAGCGTGATCGACTTTTCATTGGCAGCTCCGTCAGTAGAGGTGGATGCAGGGGTTTTTTCCTGCTTCGCGCAGCCCAAAACAACGGATAATAAGAGGAGCGCCACCAACATAAGGGTGGCAGTCTTGCGGTGTCGAACGGACATCAATGTATTTCCCCTTTTCTATATATGTGATAATGATTATCATAATCATATTTAGAATAGGTACCACGTTCTATTTTGTCAACAATATTCGACAAGCAATCCTCTTATTTATTTTAAATTTGTATAATATTAAATTTATGGCTTAATTCTCCAACGCTTGAAACAGAGTACGCGTGTACTCATGCTGTAACAAGTCTTCATCCCATTCCTTAAAGATTTCCACGATCTCCCCCTGAACCATGACGGCAACTCGATCACAAAACTGGCGAGTAGATTGGAGATCGTGAGTGATGAATAGGTAGGACAACTGACGTTCCATCTGCATTCTTTTGAGCATGTCCAGTACAGAAGACTGCGTTGTCGTATCCAGATTGGCGATCGATTCATCGAACAAGATAATATCCGGCTCCACCGCCAACGCTCGGGCAATACATACCCGCTGTTTTTGCCCGCCACTCAGCTGTGCTGGGTATTTTTCCAGACTGTCAGCCTCCATTCCTACTGATTCCAATAGAGACAGACAAATATCCAGCGCCTGTGCTTTTAGCTCAGGAAAATAGTTGTGGATCGGCTCCATTAAAATATCTCGAATGGTCATACGAGGATGCAATGAGGAGGACGAATCCTGTGCAACCAACTGGATTCGCTTGTACAGCTGAACGTCCTTCGTCTTTTCGAAATGTATAGGCTGATGATCCAGCCAAATCTCCCCTGAGGTCAACGACTCCAGCCCTAGAATACATTGTGCCAGCGTGCTTTTGCCACTTCCACTTTCTCCAACCAATCCAAGACACTCCCCCTGCCGTAACTCCAGACTCACCTTTTTCACGGCCTGCTCGCTATCTTGCGTGCTGAACCAGCCTTTTCTCCGTTTGCGGACAGGGTATGCTTTGGTCACATTCTTCAATTCCAGCATCACTGGTGCATCCTTCCTTCCGGGCTCATCTCCAACACTCGATCTGCTATGCGGCTCATACCTTGGCGATCATGTGAAATCAACAATATGGTGAGATCAAAGTCTTCTCTCAATTGTTGCAGCAATGCCAAAACCTTGTCGCGGTTGATAACATCCAACGCCGTAGTAGGCTCATCGGCAATAAAAAGGCTTGGACCTGAGCTTAACATTGCAGCCAGCAGCACCCTTTGACACATGCCTCCGCTTAGTTCAAAAGGATATGACGACAAAATATGCTCAGGATCTGTAAACCCAACCTTGCGGAGCAGAGAGCGCAAATAGGCCTCCCGCACTGGAGTAGCGCCTCCTCTGGCTATCTCCATGGCACGGATCAGCATCTGCCGCATCCGTGGCAGCACGCCCAGCGGGTGGACTTGCTGCGGTGCAGTGTGGGATGGGGCAGCACCAGCGTGCCCCGGCTCCATCTGGTCGTGCGGCATCCGACGCCGCCCGTGCAGTCTAAGCGTATCCATCAGCTGGGCGCGGACAGTCCGGATCGGATTCAACCCGCTCAGCGATTGTTGAATGAGCAGGGCAATATCCTCTCGGCGCAGCCTTTGCCAGCGCCGTTCCTGGAACGGGAGAGTGTCTTCCCCGTTATAGTAGATACGCCCTTCCGTAACACCGATACCTGGCTCCAGCATGCCTGCGATTGCGTGTGCGGTCAGACTCTTGCCGCACCCGCTCGGTCCGGTCAGGGCCACAATCTCCCCTGAATATATGGAAAAGCTCACATCCCGCAGCAGTGGTTTGCTCCCACTTCCGCTTGCTCCTACGCCTGTGCGGCAGATTTCCAAATGTTCCACGTGTAACAACGGTTTTCGCCCTGCCACTTGTTCTATCGTATCCTTGCCCCCAAGGGCTATTTGATCTCCCACTATTTGGTCGCCCCCTTTTCCGAAAAGCGGTCGCCCAAAAGCTGGCAGGCAAGTACGAATAGCATAATCGCCAAGCCTGGGAAAATCATGACATGCGGAGCCACCTGAAAATATGAGGTTGCATCATGCAGCATCACGCCCCACTCTGGCTTGGGCGGCTGTACACCCAGTCCAAGAAAGGACAGCCCAGCGATCATCAGCACCACGCGTCCGATATCCCATACCGCATAAACCAACAACTGCGGCAACGCTTGTGGCAATACATAACGTCTCAGTATACGCGCGTGTGAATTGCCGGATAAACGGGCATACCGAACGTAGTCCTCCTGACAGGCTTTTTGAACCAGACTACGGATATACCGGACATAACCCGCCCACCGTACCGCAATAATCGCAAGGGTCATGTTAACAAAACCCGGGCCCAAAATGCCCACAATTGCCACCGTTAAAATAATATCAGGAAAAGCCAATACGCCATCGATTCCCCGCATGATCAGCTGATCTACACGTCCACGCACATAACCAATGAGCAACCCTATAGGCAGACTGAAGCACAACGTAGCTACAGTAATTGCACATGCGATTAGCACGCTCGTCCGAATCCCGTAAATTAGCCGTGACAGCACATCCCGACCCAGATGATCCGTACCGAAAGGATATTTCCGACTGGGTGGTGCCAGACGGTTCAAAAGATCCACTTGAAGAGGATCATGAGGAGCGACCCATGGAGCCAATAACCCAAGCAGCACGATCAGACCAAAAAGTACGCCTCCTGCCAGCAAGCTCCCTTGAAAGGAAAGCCGTATCTTTTTCATTTTCAGCTTCCCCCTTAACGCAAACGTAGCCTCGGATCTATCGCCGTCTGGACCAAATCCACCAAACACTGAACACCTACAATTAAAAATACGGCAAAAATAACATACCCCTGAATCACCGGATAATCTCGCTGGGTAATCGCATCTATAAAATACTTACCTAACCCCGGCCATGAAAAAATGGTCTCGACGATGACATTACCTGCCAGCATAAATGATAGATTGGTACCTAGCAGTGTAATCATAGGCAGAACCGCATGCTTAAATATCTCAAAAAACAGGATATGCATACGCGAAAAGCCTCGAGCCTTCGCTGCTTTCACAAAATTCCGGTCACCCAGCTCCAGCATTTGAGCGCGCAGTACACGGGCTTGCACCGCTCCCAAACCTGCGCCAAGAGTCAGCGCTGGGAGCACTAGATGTGTCCAGTCCTCCCTTCCCATGGATGGGAGCCAGCCCAAGCGAACGGAGAATAGATAGATCAACAGAAAACCAAGCCAAAAAGAGGGAATCGACGATCCCAGCAGGGCAAACAGCCTGCCCAGACGATCCAGTGGGCCGCTGATTTTTAGCGAGGCAGCCAGTCCCAGCCCCAGCGTAAGCACCGTCATGACGGCAAAGCCCGCAGCAGCTAGCTCCACAGTAGCAGGCAGTCTGTTCCATAGTTCGGCTAGCACGGATTCCTTGGATACATACGAGGTGCCCCAATGCCCCGTGAACACATCTCGCAGCCAGTTCACATATTGAATATGAAGCGGCTCGTTTAAGCCCAGTTCCTGCCGTAGCGTCGTCAACGCCTCCTCAGAGGCAGGGACATTATGCGCGGTGAGCAAAATAGTAGCAGGGTCACCAGGAGCGAGCCGCATCAGTACAAAAGTCAGCGTGGATACAACGAATACAATGATGAGCAGCTGCGCCACACGTTCCAGTATAAAACGAATCATAGGATACGCAGCTCGTTATTCCGTAATATCAGATTGCGCTGTAATATAGTAATACTCGATCGGATGGGGTGTAAAACCCTCCACCCCTTTTTTCACACCAAACACATTATCAGGATGCACAATGAACGACTGTGGCAAATCCGCATTGATGATATCCAGCGCTTGTAGTGTCACAGCATTACGCTGCGCTGTATCCTTCGCCAGCTTCAAGCTGTTAAGAATACTCTCTAGCGGTTTGGAACTATACCGGCTTACATTGGCTTCGCTTTTCGAAGAATAAAACATGTCCATAAAATATTGCGGCTCTCCTGTATGAGCAGTAAGCATGCTGTACATTGCAAAATCCCAATCGTTTTTGGTCAACGCCTCGTCGATATTTTCCACCTTGCGAATCTTGACCTGGATTCCCTCTTTCAGCAATTGGCTTTGGATGACCTCAGCCATAACAGAGAGCTCTGGACGCTGAGGGAAAGTCAGCAGCGTAACCTCGAACGGCTTGCCTTGCTTAGTCCATGTCCCTTGAGCGTCCTTCTGCCAGCCATCCTTCGTCAACAGCTGCTCTGCCGTTCCATCCAGCGCTTTACGCTCAACTTTACCGAAGGGAAGAATGCTCGGGAACGGACTACTTGCTTCCGTACCGAAGCCCCTCATGACGGCGCTCACAATCGATGTGCGCGGAATCAGGCTGTCCACCACCTTACGGTTCGCCGCATCCTTGAATACTGGCGATTCCATATTGTACACGATCATATGGGTGCGCAAGGAGGGAGCCGACAGCACTTGTAGCTTGTCGTTCTTTTTCAGTACCTCTGCGTTATCAACCGGAATATCCGTCGCTACGTCCACCTCGCCGGATTGCAGCGCCATCAGACGCGAATTCCCGTCCGTAATGAACTTCATCGTCGCTTCAGCCAGTCGTGCCTTCTCGCCCCAATATCCGTCATAACGCTCTACGACCAACGATTGGTCCTTGTTGAACGCTTTGATTTTAAAGGCGCCTGTCATCGCTGGGTAACTCTGCTCATCTTTCATCGATGCCACATCCAGTACAATTGTCGATGGATCAGCTAGATTGGACACCAGCGCCGCGTTCGGCTGGTTTGTCGTGATTTTCAAAGCCAGCGGGCCGCTTACATCAATGGACTTCACATTCAGTAAATCCTTAGCCAGATGGCTTTTCTCGATAGAGCGCAGCAAAGACGCTTTTACACCTACTGCATCCATACTCTTTCCATCATGAAAAGTGACTTTATCCTGCAAGCTGAACGTCCAAACTGTAGGACTATCCTGCTTCCACTCCTTTGCCAGCCAAGCCACAGGCTCCAGCTTTTCATTCAAACGTACCAGTGTCTCACCTGCACCGGATCGCATCACATCCCAGCTATTATCTCCGTGCGGGTCAACGCCTGACGGTTTCCATGTATACGCCATTACCAGCTTTTTATCTGTCGCTGTTTGTTGTGCTGACGCGTTTTCACCCTTGCCGGAGCTATCCGACGTCTTATTGCTGGCACATCCCGAAAGAGCCATAACTGCCAGCAGCAGCATCACCCCTGTACATATCAACCATGAACGCCTGCTACGATTGCTAATCATTCAATGAATCCCCCTCTATCTTGTAAAATCATATAAACCTAACGCAAAACGCGAAAAAAGCATTCCGGACCACTTGATCAGCAGTCAGAAATGCTTTCATTATAAAATGTCAAAACTCACCTCGAAGCCAACTCCAAAAACATAGAAGGGATCAGATCGGTTTCAGACATTCCGTATGCAGCACGCCTAACCACCTCCCCAGCATCCCGTGGGTCTGACAGTGATGTCAAAACAGGCAGGTCTCCTGACTCCAGGCGCATCTTTCAGGCCTTCCCGGTTCTTCACAGTTCCAGTGGCTGTTCTGAAAGCTCCAGCAGTATCCTGCTGATGCCTGTATACAGTGGCGGGCCCGTGTCGGAATCAACCGAACTTCCCTTTTAAGTGAACACGCTCAACAACCATCTACATGGTCTCAGCAAAACCCCGTACATAGAGTCGTCCGGCTCACACCTGTTTTCTTCCTTTATTTCTTTCCATTACGATCTTATTTTGTTGTCACAGGCTTGTCAATAAATGCTGCACAATAATTTAAATTTGAACGATGTGGCGAGAATGAAGGTGATGTCTATTCATTGCGTGCACGAAATGAACGTGCTAAAATTAGGTATATAGATAATCATCGTGTCCGTATACTAAAAAGAGTCTTCGCCGCGCCAACGGCAAAGACTCTTAGGACTTGAAAGGCTGTGGATCACCACCACGGCGCGCTGCATAACTAAATGTTAATGCAAACGAAACCCACCGTTAGGGGCCAACCTAATTACGCGGTGGGTTTTCGCTTGTTCCGAAATTTTCGACGTAGCCAGCGATAAAGTTTACGAATACTAAACACCAGGCTTAGTAACGTAACCATCCAACGCACCACATCGTAGCACGACACAAGTGTAACCATCGGCTTCACCCCCTTTCGGGAAGCTGCACCGTAGTCCGAAAACATCCACCACTATTCAAAATCCATAAGGTAAATTATACCACGACCTCGCCCACTACTCTAGCAAATTCCTCTAGTAAATAAATCAACTTAAGAGTTAACTTTAGCGCCACTGCACAGTCGGACAGGGTCAATATCTATATGTCCCCAGACGGCAAGGGTTTATTTATTCCTAATCATCAAACCTTCTGTGGAACCTCCTGAACCGTCACGCTTTTGACCGGTTCGCCCTGTTTTCTTGTCAAAACGATGTTCAAGACAATCGCTGTAATCGAACCCGAAACGATGCCATTTTGCAACAGCATTTTAGCAAAGCTCGGCAGCTGGTCGAACATTTGCGGCAGAACGGCAGAGCCTAGGCCCACGGCAATGCTGCATGCTGCGATCAGCAGATTGCTTTCTTTCCGTAGATCCACTTCTGACAAAATAGACATGCCTGATGCAGCGACCGAGCCGAACATGACGATCATCGCCCCGCCCAGCACAGCGTTAGGAATCACTGTCGTTAAGGCAGCCAGCTTAGGAAGCAAACCAAGAACAACCATGATACCGCCCGCAGCAAAAATAACGTTTCGCGATTTGACGCGTGTGAGTGAAATCAGACCAACATTTTGCGAGAAAGCTGTATAAGGAAACGCGTTAAAAATACCCCCAAGCATAATCGCAAGTCCTTCGGAACGCAGACCATTGACGATCTGCTTCTGCTCCACCTTCTGATCAATTGCTTTGCCAACTGCCAAATAAACGCCTGTAGACTCAACCATACTGACAATATTGACGATAATCATCGTACAAACTGCCATAATGCTAAACTCTGGCTTACCAAAATAAAACGGCTGTGCAACACTCACCCATGAAGCCTCCGCCACGGGAGCAAAATGCACCATTCCCATTCCATAAGCAACCACTGTGCCCGCGAACAAACCAATAAGCACGGAAATCGAGCGCAAAAAGCCTTTTGCCAACCGATTCACAAGCAGAATAACCAGTAGTGTGACTAAGGCCAACAGTAAATTACGTGGCTGTCCAAAGTCCGAACTGCCCTGACCCCCTGCTACATTGTTCATCGCCACCGGAATAAGGGATAGACCGATAATCGTAACGACCGAACCTGTAACCACCGTCGGGAAAAAGCGTAGCAGCTTGCCATACAACGGTGCTGCTAACACCACAAATATACCAGACAAAATAATGGCACCATACGCTGTCGCTAAATTTGAGGTCGAAGCAATCGCGATGATGGGCCCTACTGCCGTAAACGTACAGCCTAAAATGACAGGCAGTCTACTACCGAAAAAGCGTGTGCCCATAATCTGTAATAACGTAGCAATCCCGCAAGTGAACAGATCGGCAGCCACCAAATAAGCCATCTGGGCTGGCGTCAGGTGCAATGCTCCCCCTACAATTAGAGGTACAGCAATTGCTCCAGCGTACATCGCCATGACATGCTGGAAGCCCAGCGCGAATAACTTTTGTTTACTTAACATCCCACATTCTCCTTAACGGGAGGAATCACCACGCCAGCTTCCTCTATAAAATGAACCTCGCCTGGTGCCATGGAAGCGATACGCGCAAGAGAACGTACGGCAATGCCTCTTTGCTCCAACAGTCCACGGCCTTCCTGGAAGCTCTTCTCAATCACACAGCCAACCCCGGCCAGCTCCGCTCCTGCTTCCTTCACAATATCCGTAAGTCCGACCAATGCTGCGCCAGTAGCCAAAAAATCATCTACGATCAGCACATGGTCGCTGGCATGGAGATATTTTTGGGAAATACTCACCTGATAGGTTTCCTGCCGAGTGAACGAATGAACCTCGGCGAAGTATACCTGCTCATTCAGCGTGATTGCCTTCTTTTTCTTCGCATAAATGAACGGGACCCCCAAGGCAATAGCAGTAGCCATAGCAAATTGAATACCACTAGCTTCAATTGTAAGCACCTTGGTGATCGGAGCACTGCCGAAAAGGCGTGCAAACTCCTTACCAATCTCCAATGCTAATGCTGTATCTACCTGATGATTCAAAAATGAATCTACCTTTAGTACGGTATCAGATAAAATTTGTCCCTCTTGACGAATACGTTCCTCCAAAGCTTTCATTATGCGAGTATCGCTCCTTCTGTACTTTAAAATAGTATAAAACCTGCCAAAACCAAAAAAAGGACAGGCTCCCTTGAGTTGTTTCTCAAGTGAAGCCTGTCCTTGGGGTTGTAATCCCTGACGGATTGGCGCACAAATAAATGCCCGCATTCATCCAAAGCCGATGCGCTATCACTCATAGTCGGACGATTACAGTGGTCATCCGGTAGAAACTTCTGGGCCATATCCCCAATATTATACGAGTCATATGAAATTGATATCTTGTATACTACACCCTCTGGCGGGCGGTTTCAAGACTATTTTTCATACAGACAGCGGCATTTGGAGAACCTTCCACAATTGGAATATCGTAAATCAAGCCGACCTTTGTTCAAGGTATATATATTGTAAGGACTTTGCATAATCCTGATTGTAGAAAACAGATAAAAAACAAAAATACATGCAAAACAACATTTAATTTTAATTATAATTTTAGAAAACAAAAATAAAACCACAAATTATACTTCCGTTTATGTTGACTACAAAGAAAAACGGAAGTAGTATGGAGTTAGTTAAGAAAGCAAAAGGCAGACTTTCAGGCTGCCAGTATTTTATCCATGCAAGGAGATTGGGTATGAATAATTATCTTGCTGTTGATATTGGAGCTTCAAGCGGAAGGCTCGTAAGTGCAACTCTGCAAGGTGACCAGCTACACTTGCAAGAGCTTCACCGTTTCAACAACTCCTTTACCGAAAAAAACGGACACGATTACTGGAATATCGACGAACTATTGAATGAGATTATTCAGGGCTTGCAAAAAGCTAAACAGACGGGGATTCACTCCTGTACGCTCGGCATTGATACATGGGCTGTAGATTACGTGCTGCTTGATCAGAAAGGAAACCGCATTCATGAGGTATACGCTTACCGGGATGCACGTACCCTCCATGCGCCCGACAGGCTGCACCAAATCATCAGTCGAGAGGCTGTGTATGAGAAAACAGGCATTCAGGAACTAAACTTTAATACCCTGTATCAACTGTTTGTCCATGATCGGGAACAGCTTGCCCAGGCGGATAAAATATTGATGGTCCCCGATTATCTGTACTATCGCCTGACAGGCATCATGATCAATGAAATGACGAATGCGTCCACGATGCAGCTTCTCAACGTGAACACACGAGAGTTTGATGAAGACCTGCTGTCCCTGCTCCAACTGCGACGCAATCAGTTTTCAGAGCTTGCCGAGCCTGGACGGGTTCTGGGTTCTCTTTTGCCGGAGCTTGTTCAAAAATACGATCTTCCGGACTGTCAGATCATTCTTGCGCCTACTCACGATACTGCATCGGCTGTTGCAGGTGTTCCGTCACAGCGGGAAGAATCTTGGGCCTATATTAGCAGCGGAACGTGGTCACTACTGGGAATGGAACGTTCCAAAGCCTTGAATACCAAGGCAGCCATGCAGGCGAACTACACGAATGAGTGGGGTGCTTACGGTACGTACCGTTTTCTGAAAAATATTATGGGATTGTGGATGATTCAGGAGGTTAGGAGAGAGGGCGGTTCCGCACATAGCTTTGCTGAATTGGCCGAACTGGCTTCAGCAGAGACACCGTTTGTCAGTCTCGTCCTCTGTAACCAGTCATCCTTCTTAAACCCGGATAGTATGACCCTTGAAATCCAGCGATTCTGTGAAGAAACAGGCCAGCCCATCCCCAAGACGCCGGGTTCACTCGCCCGCTGTATTTTCGACAGTCTGGCCTTAAGCTACCGCGATGCCTTACACGAACTGCAACGTTTAACAGACGAAACGATTACCAGATTGTACATTGTCGGCGGAGGCGCTAACAACGAGTTACTATGTCAGCTAACAGCCGATCTCTTGGGAATTGAGGTTCAGGCAGGTCCTTCCGAATCTACGGCCATCGGCAATATTGTCGTGCAATTAATCAGCTCTGGTGCTCTTGAAGATCTCCAAGCTGCTGGCCGAACCATCGCCCGCTCCTTTCCGACTCGGCTATATGAGCCGAAATCGGTGGAAGGCTTGCAAGAACTCCTGGATCGCTGGGAGCGCCTCAAGATACAAGCAACATCCTCTATTCAGATATCTCAATAAAGGAGTAAAGCCATGAATGAAGCTATTGAAGCCAGTTATAACGAAGCGAAAAAGCTGTATGCCCGCCACGGTATTCAAGTTGACGACATTTTACGGAAGCTTTCACAAATCAAAATATCACTGCACTGCTGGCAGGGAGATGATGTTCAGGGATTTCTGTTCAAAGACAAACAGCTTAGCGGGGGGATTGCCGTAACGGGCAGCTACCCGGGCAGAGCAGGCACGCCGCATGAGTTGCGTCAGGATTTAGAAAAAGCTCTATCGCTTATTCCGGGTAAACACAAGGTCAATCTGCACGCAATCTATGCGGACACCACAGAACAAGTGGATTTGGATCAACTGGAGCCACGCCATTTTCAGAACTGGGTAGACTGGGCCAAACAGCAAGGGCTCGGGCTTGATTTTAATCCAACTTTGTTCTCCCATCCCAAAGCGGAAGACGGCTTCACACTGAGTCACAAGGATTCGGAAATCCGCGATTTCTGGATCACACACTGCAAAAAATCACGCAGGATTGCAGAGCATTTTGGCAAAGAACTCGGTCAGCCCTGTGTCACAAACCACTGGATGCCGGATGGCTATAAAGATACTCCGGTTGATCGGTTGGCTCCAAGAGAACGTCTGCGTGATGCGCTGGACGAAATTTTCAGCGAGGAAATCAGTGAGGAATACAACATCGATGCGGTTGAAAGCAAGCTGTTCGGCATCGGCTCAGAAAGCTATGTCGTGGGCTCACATGAATTCTATATGGGTTACGCCCTGACACGCGGTAAATCCATCTGTCTCGACGCTGGTCACTTCCATCCAACCGAAGTCATTTCGAACAAACTGTCCTCTGTGCTGATGTTCACCGATCAATTATTGCTCCATGTCAGCAGACCGGTTCGTTGGGACAGTGATCATGTCGTGACGATGGACGACGAATTGCTGGACATTGCCCGTGAGCTGGTTCGCGGTGAATTGCTTTCCCGAACCCATATCGGTCTTGATTTCTTTGATGGAAGTATCAATCATGTAGCAGCATGGGTCATCGGAACACGCAACACGATCAAAGCGCTACTTCGCGCTATGCTCGAACCGATTGAAGCATTAAAGCAGGCGGAAGAGGAACGGGATTTCACCACTCGTCTTGCTCTAGTCGAAGAGTTTAAATCGTATCCGTTTGGTGCCATATGGGATTACTATTGCGCTCAAAACGGCGTTCCTGTTCGTGAGGAATGGCTGGCCGAAGTAAAAAACTATGAACAACAGGTACTGCTGAAACGGTAACTACTGCACTGATAATGCTTATATTCATATCATACAAAGGGAGAGATTATCCATGACTACTGTGCTGGAGAATCAAAAAGAACGCAAATCGGGACTGGATATCCCATTTGTTCGCGAGATGGCGGAAATTACACAAAACATGTGGAAATTCGGCTGGGATGAACGCAATGGAGGTAATGTAAGCTATATTCTGGATGAAGCTGAGGTTGCAAAATATATAGATATTCATCAGGTCATTCGGACGATTAAACCTGCTTTCCCGGTGAATGAACTGGCTGGTAAATATTTTATCGTCACCGGATCAGGAAAATATTTTAAAAACGTAATTGCAGATCCAGAAGCTAACTTAGGAGTCCTTCGTGTCTCCCAGGATGGTGAGCAATTGGAAGTCTTGTGGGGCCTCAAACATGGCGCAGTGCCTACCAGTGAGTTACCTTCCCATTTTATGGGCCACATTGAGCGCTTGAAGGTCGATCCTAACCATCGTGTTGTGATTCATAATCATGCCACCCATGTTATTGCCATGACCTTCATTCATAGTCTGGACGAAAACCAATTCACCAAAACGCTGTGGGAAATGTGTACCGAATGTATTGTCGTCTTTCCAGACGGTATTGGTGTAATCCCTTGGATGGTACCAGGTTCCAGCGAAATCGGCCGCGAAACGGCTAAAAAAATGAAGGATCATCACGCTGTATTATGGCCTCATCATGGCATTTTCGGAACGGGCAGCTCCATTGATGAAGCGTTTGGCCTGATTGAAACGATTGAAAAAGCGGCGCAAATTTATATGCTCATTGCTCACCATGATATTCAGCAACGAATTACGGATCAGGAATTGGCCGATCTGGCGAAAGCCTTTAACGTTACTCCAAAAGAAGGAATACTGAACGTATAAATGTAGGTTAATCTCCATCTCAAACTACAGAACTTAAAAGGCTCCACGGCTCCTCTCAAACCGGCCATGGAGCCTTTGGCATACCTAGTTTTAATTATATAACCCTTAATTCCAATGAATTAACTTGTAATTATGCTTTCCTTTATATACAATAAAATCAAAATTCCCTTATCTCCACCAAAGGAGAGGTGACAAGTTATGAAAAGAGCAAAAAATGAAGATCACTTCGACATCGTGGAAGACCATTATTTCACAGCTACCGAACTGGAAAAATCCAGCGCCATTTGGCCAGTCAGACTTGGTATGGATATTTCGAAAACAAGCTGCCATGTCGGTCCCAAGGCTGTTCCTTATTTTTATTTGATTTTTGTACTTGAAGGTCAGGCTGAGTTTATTTATAAGCAGCAGAATTACCGTGTCCAAAAGTCTGATTTATTCTGTTTTTTTCCGCATCTTGCCCATGAATATTACACCGATCAGGAGCACCCGTTGCAAAAGGTATGGATTGCCTTTGAGGGACCCAAGTCCCTCGCATTGCTGGAGCGGATCGGAATTAATCCCTCTACGCCATTTATGGCTAACGCAGTGAGCGAGGAAATCCTTGAGCTTATCTCCAACCTGTTTTCCATCGTAAACGACAACAGACAGGGTAGCGATCTGGCCCGCTTGATTACACTGCACCAGATCTTCGAGGAATTGTCCCGCAACACATCTGACGTGCTGCGCAACTTTGTATGCTCTGATTATTGGCTCCAGCAGGGGAAAGATTACATTGAAATGCATTATTGTGACCGTGTTACGATTGAGCAAATTGCCGAGCATGTAGGTGTGGATCGTGCGCATTTTTCACGTAAGTTCCATTCCACCTTCCTCATCTCTCCCGCCAAGTATTTGCAAAACCTCAAGATTAACGAAGCCAAAAGATTACTGGAGCAGACAACTTACAATTTGTCGATCATAGCCCAGTCCATCGGCTATACCGATATGTCCACCTTTTCCAAGGCATTTAAGAAAACAGCAGGGATTCCACCGCGTGAGTATCGCTTCCGACATCAGTCCCGGCAAGAGATTCGTACCGTCAACGCTTAGTCGGAATCCAGTAACGTTAAAGAGAGCCACCGTATACGGTGGCTCTCTTTTTATGACCTGATCCTAATTTCCACTTGGTTCTGAGCCCTTTCAACGCTATAATAGGCTTCAAACCAACAGGAAAGGTACGTGAAATCCATGCTGCGATTCAATGCGATACGTACGGGCTATCTGCTGGGCATCTCACTGATACTGGCCGCAATTATTTATTTTTTCGCCTCCAATTGGGGCGGACTGGATCGGACATCCAAGATTGTACTTGCTGCTGCGCTTATTGTTCTGTTCTATGGCTTGTCTTTTGTATTTGCACGGATACGTGCTGTTCCCGGCCAACAAGCTTTTCTGTCTAATATGTTTTTGGTGGCTGGCTGTATAGCCTTTGGCGTTTCCGTGGCATTGCTCGGTCAAATTTACAATTCCCATGCGGACAGCTACGGATTGTTTTTCATTTGGTCGGTGCCGGCTCTGCTACTTAGCTGGATTACTCGCTACAATCCCTTTTATATGCTGTCTTATGTACTGATTCAACTTGGTTTGTGGCTTTATTTTTACCCTACTATGCAAAGCGCGCCTTATAGCGAGCTGCAATCGTTGTCCATTGCCGGAATGTTCGCAATAGTCAATCTGCTGCTATTTTTATTGACGTTCCTTCATCGTATACATTCTGCTCCACTACAATATATGAGCTTTACAGTTTTCCATATAGCCATGTTGGCGATGACCAACTCTTTTGCATTTGATGGGTATGGCCTGATCATGAATATACCGCATATTGCTATGATTGCTTTAGGATTTTATATATTTATCAAGGTGCGGCTGAATAAAACGCTACTGACCTTAAATGCATTGGCAATCTCGGCGTTTGCTGTCTTTAAATTTATAGAGCTGGCAGAGGCGTACTCCTCATCTTTGTTTTTTGTTTTTGGTTTGATTTTTGTGGCGCTGCTGCTGACGGGTAACGTGTGGTTTTTCCGTTATTTGAATCGTTTGGGAAAAACACCGCCGGAAGCAGGGATAACGGACATTAGTACATCAAAGACTGAGACGACCGTTCCCGAGGAACATGGCAGTGAATGGATCAGCAAAACCGTATCCCGTGTAATCAAAATGGTTGGAGTGCTGATCGGTAGTATATCTCTCATCGGATTGATTATGATTAGCACGAATGTAAACCACACCGAATATGTACTGTTGGTTGTGTCGTTGCTGCTTATGATTTTGATGATTGTCATACCGGAATCCAAGCTGGATTCGGTAATACGTTATACACTGCTGACCATCAGCTATATAACAGGCTTGGCGGCCATTCTATGGTCAGATCAGTCGTTGCTTTCGGTATTATTTCTGATCGTTTCCATCGCTGGATGGTTTCGCTCCAAGGGGAAAAGGCAGTTGTTTTTTGCCTACACCTTTGTAAACCTGAATCTGGCGACCATTTTATTTCAGCAGTATCAGGAGTGGGATGGTTGGAACTGGACCTATAAGTTCATCATTTTCTCTCTTTTCATCGTCAATGCCGTGTTATATGGGGTAAGTTACTTTAAATTCAAGACGGAGTTAAAAGAACATCTGCGGAATAGTTCATTATTTTTCAGCTTGTTGTTCCTGTTTTGGGCGACGTTTTTCGAGGATGTCATTCCACACTCTTATATGTTCATTAACATTTTTTATTTTGTTATCGTTACCGGGATGATCTTTGCCTTTGCCCGTCTGAAACAAAAATCGGAGACCCTCATGAGCGTTGTATTCTGGTTTATTTTTATCGGCTTCAAATACTATGATTTATTGTGGACGCTACTGTATAAGTCTTTTACGTTGGCGCTTCTGGGGGTCATTGCACTCGGCTTGACCTGGTGGGCGGATCGGCGAATGGCCCATAGCGGCAAAGCAGCACTTGATGCCGACCACCGCAGCTTTAGCTTCATGCGCTTAAGCCCGTTACTCATCGCTATTGTCATCGTGCTACAGCTGGGGATCATCGGCTATCAGACGGCGAGAAGTGAAACCCTGCTCGCCACAGGGGCTTCCATTAAGCTCGAACTGGCTCCTATAGACCCGCGCTCCCTGCTGCAAGGCGATTATGTGGCACTGAATTACGACATATCTACCCCGCCTTCCAAGCCCCCTCTTCAGGAGGAGGAATGGAGCCGAGGCAAGGTCAAAGTCGTTCTCACACCAGATAGCCAAGGAGTATACGTCGCGGATCGCCTATATCAAGATGGTGAAAAACTTACCAGTCATGAGGTCGTTCTAAATGGACAATGGTATGGTTCTCGTATTCTGTACGGTATTGAGAATTATTTCATCCCTGAGGGAACCGGACGTACTGTAGAACAGAACGCACATTTTGCCCATATTCGGGTGAGCCGCAATGGGGACGCGCTGCTGGAACGTTTGGCAGAAAGCTGACCGGATCGGCGCAGGTAGTTAACAAAGCAGGCTGAACCAAGCTGCTCCATTGCTGGAGCACAACTTGGTTCAGCCTGCTTGTTCTTTTTCGGGCCATCGAGTTACCTCTTATAGATAACTTTTATCCCTACGCTACGCTTATCCTCGTTTATACATCTCTCGTCCATGATGCTATTTCCTCAATATCCAGCGGCTGAGTCCGGCAACAGCCGCCAATCAGACGAGCTCCCGCTTCATACCATTGGCGGGCACTTTGTCCAAATGTCTCTGTACAAGTGCTGCCGTGCCATGTCTTGCTGACCGGGTCATATTCCTCCCCCAGATTGGGATATACCACCACAGGCTTATCCGTGTGACTGCGTATTTCGTGAATAAGCGATGGAACGAAATTCGGCAAAGTGCAATTGATTCCTACAGCGGCCACTTGCTCATGCCCATTCAGCCACTCAGCACATGCAGCGGCAGACTCACCATTGCTGATATGCTGCCCATCCTTTGCGCTAAAGCTGATCCAGGCATACGTGCCTGGGAATTCCTTCAGCAATCGGGCGATGGCCTTGGCTTCAACCAGACAGGGTATCGTTTCACAAGCTAAAATATCTGCACCCGCCTCAATCAGAGCTTTCATACGCGGCCTGTGGAACTCCACTAGCTGTTCCTCGCTCAGCTTGTAATCGCCGCGATACTCTGACCCATCTGCCAAAAACGCCCCGTAAGGGCCAACAGAGGCCGCGACTAGAGGCTTGGGACGATGCCGCTGACTAGCAGTAGCCGTCACGTCAGCCCAAAACTCATCGCGTGCCTGCACAGCAATCCGCACCGATGATTGAATCAGTTCCAGCGCCTCATTTTCACTTAGGCCCCGTTTAACATAGCCTTCAACGGTAGCCTGATAGCTCGCAGTAATCGCACAGTCTGCCCCAGCCTCAAAATAATCTCTATGTACACGCTTGATCGACTCCGGATGCTCATGGAGGATTTTAGCTGACCATAAGCTATCGTTCAGATCATGTCCATGACGCTCCAGTTCAGTCGCCATGGCGCCGTCCAGCACGATCAGCTGAAATTCGTCCAGTATATATTGTATCGGGTTCATGTGACCCCTCCTGCTCGTCTTTTCTATTTAACCCACTAATCAAGTAGGGTTTAATGATTTACATTATAGCACGGATGTTGATGAGCACTCACAAAGCCAATAAATAATCATTCCGTGAAGACGTGCCCTCTCGTTTCATTTACCATCTGATGTAACGTATAAATTTTTTAAATTAGTTTCATAAGTTAAATTAATTAGATATTGTTCTTTTTTTCACAAAGTCATTTTACTATAAAAGTGCAAACCAACACTTTGGCCAAAAGATCAGGGAATTGCATCGTCACATTCTGCATCGTCATTTATGTGAAAAAAGGTACAAGAGAGGGTTTTATCTATGTCTTTACTAGAAATGATTACAGCGACCTTAACAGATAACAAAATTCTCAGTTCTATCGCTTCCACCGTTTTTATTATCCTTCTTGGTTTCTTTTGCCGGAAGAAGGGGATTTTTAACGCAGCAGTAGGAAAGATGTTATCCAAGGTTGTTCTAACCGTGGCTCTACCAGCACTAGCCTTTAATTCTTTCATGCAGGATATTAATCCTACAATGTTAAAACAAGGAATGAATGTTTTAATATGGGGAATTCTAATTTATATTATTCTCATCTTTATTTCTAAACCGTTCTTCCTGAGCTACAACAAGGATAAACAGGATGTTTTGCGGGTGTTAACCATTTTCGGTTCTACTACTTTCTTCGGAATTCCAATTGTCGGAGCCATTTACGGTCCTACCGGAGTGATGTACAGTTCCATTTTTAACATAGGGTACCGCATTTTCTTATACTCCTATGGCTATATCAAAATGAGCGGCTTGAAAATGGAGCTTAAAAATCTCAAAACCATGTTTTTGAATCCCATCGTTATCGCCACGTTTCTAGGCTTGTTTGTTTGGTTGTTTCAAGGTTATTTGCCACAAATGAGTGTAGCTACAGAGGATGGGGCCATTCAGCAGTTCGCCTTTCTAAGAATTGATCAAACCGCTGTCTGGCTGTTCAAGCCCATGACCTACCTAGCTGGACTAGCTTCTCCATTAGCCTGGTTATCGATTGGCTCGACATTGGGGGAGATCAGCTTCAAGTCGGCAGCTACTGATAAGACCTCTTGGTATTACAGCATAGTTAAGGTTTGGCTTGTTCCTATTGTTAACATCGTCTTGCTGGCTTTGTTGACTGTATCCCATATTCTGTCAGTCGATTCTGTCGCTTTAGCTACTATTGTCATCATGATGGCTACTCCTACAGCTACCGTAGCCGCAGCCTATGCCATCAGTTTTGATAAGGAAGCCATATTAACTTCTAATGCATCGCTTCTATCTACTATCACTTCTGTCGTCATGATTCCAGTGTGGATCATTACGCTCAATGTCATTGATAAAATTGGAATTTTCTAAATCAGGGGGAAAACAACATGTTAAAAATCATTTGCTATGGTGTCCGTTCTTATGAGAAACCCTATTTCCAGGATCTCAATAAATATGACTTCCAACTAACGCTAGTAGAAGAGTTGTTAACCACCAGCAATGCAGAATTGGCACAGCATCACGATGCCGTTTTGCTAAGAGGAAACTGTGCTGCCAATCGGGAAAATATCACAAAATTCAATGAATACGGCATTCAATATGTTTTCACCAGAACAGTCGGAATCAACCACATTGATTTGGATGCCTGCAGCGAATTCGGAATGAAGGTGGCACGCGTGCCATCCTACTCTCCGAATGCCATCGCCGAGCTCTCCCTAACTTTAGCAATGATGCTGTTCCGACACACCGCTTATATGACTACCAAAAGCTCGTTCAAAAATTTTATTGTGGATGAGCATACATTCAGCAAAGAGATCCATAACTGTAAAGTTGGGATTATCGGGGTTGGTCGCATTGGTCTGACGGAGGCCAAATTGTTTAAAGGATTGGGAGCCTCTGTTATTGGTTATGATGTGTACCAATCAGATGCGGCCAAGGAAGTCATTCCATTCACAACCTTGGATGAAGTACTGGCAGAGAGTGATGTCGTTAGTGTGCACGTTCCTTATCTGCCGGGACAGAACGACAAAATGATTAACGCCAGCTTTTTAGCAAAAATGAAAAAGGGATCTATTCTCATCAATACATCACGTGGAGAATTACAAGATAACCAAGCCATTTTGGACGCTTTGCTCAGTAACCATCTGGAGGGCTTCGCTACGGATGTCTTCCCTAAAGAAGATGAATTATTCTTTAGAGCATTTGAACCATGGCAAATGCTCCCGGACCCAACGATCCAGAAGCTTGTGGAGCTGTATCCAAGAGTTTTGGTAACGCCTCATGCTGGCTCGAATACCGTTACGGCGTTATCCAACATGATTGAAACTAGCTACGACAACTTCCATGATATCGTTACAACTCATTCTTCGGATAACCTAGTCCCACTTCCTGTTCTCTCTATGAAATAATTAGGAAGCTCGGTACTCTTGTTGAACAAAAAAGAACCGCTATTTCCAGATTACATCGGAAATGGCGGTTCTTTTATATCAGGATTCAACTGATAGAGCATTAGCGGCCTGCCAACCTTGTGGTATTCTATCGATTCAACTAGAAAGCCATCGTCCACCAGGAACTGAATATATTTTTTTACCGTGATACGGGACAAGTCCACTTCTCTGGCTAATGTTTCAACCGAGAATGGTCCGTCCAGCTCTTGAATATTCTTCAGTATCGTGGTCATGGTTAGTTTGGACAAATTTTTAGATAGGTTTTTCGGTAGATTATGCGATGGATGTTCAACAGGTTTTTTCTTTTCCACACCCGCATGCTCTTCTTTATTAAAATAATGGTCAATAACAGCTTGATTAATTCCGTTCCCTTCCTCCATCACCGTGGCTAGGCGCTGGATTTTCTCAACAGCCAGTCTAAAGCGTTCGAATGTAAAGGGTTTAATTAAATAGTCTGCAACACCATAAAAAACAGCTTCCTTCACCGTCTGAATATCTTTTGCAGCCGTAATTAAAATAACCGAAGCATGATATTGATGCTCCTGCATATGTGATAATAAAGTTAATCCGCTTTTTCCAGGTAAATAAACGTCCAGTAATACCAGATCCGGTTTCCACTTTTGAAGACAGTCCTGTGCTTTTTTGACGGTATCTGCCTTACATACAACGTCCAAATTGTCCATGCGCTCGATAAACTGTTGATTGAGCTCAGCAACCATCGGATCATCCTCAACAATTAGAACTTTCATTCATTTGTCACCTCCAATGTACAGGGCAACTCTACATATATACTTGTTCCCAGACCCGGTTGGCTATCAAGCTCAATGATTCCTTGATGATTTTCCACCATGGTTTTAACCAGATTCAAGCCGTAGCCTCTGTCTTCTCCTTTGGTTGAAAAGCCATGCTCGAATATCCTTTTTTGCATCTCAAAATCAATCCCCATACCATTATCTTTCACTTTCAAAATGAATACATTTCCCTCACACTCATAATTCAATTTCAGCTCAATTTTGCCGGGTTCTTTTTTTTGTAAGATGGAATCTATGGCGTTGTCAAAAAAATTACCCAGGATGTGTATGACATCATGAACGATATCCTGCATCTCCACATTAGAGACATCCGAGCTTTCTGCAAGAAGAACCGAAATATTCTGTTCGCGTGCTTCGTTGATTTTACCCATAATAAAACCTGCTAATGCCGGAACTTTAATTCTCTCAGTCAAAAAGCCTACCTCATCTTGATACCGGTGATTTAGCTGCTGAATATATTGACTGACCTCCGCATATTTCCTCATTTCAATCAGCCCGGATATTACGTGCATTTTGTTCATAAATTCATGGGTCTGTCCGCGAAGGGAGTTAATATAATATTTTGTACCACTTAACTGGTTGCTGAGATGGATCATCTCGGATTGGTCGCGCAGCGTTGCAACTGCCCCAAAAAACTCATTTTCAATATATATAGGGGTTACTGTCGCAATGACTTCTATACCATTCACATAAAATGAGCGATCCTTGATTTTCTTTTTATCATCAAACACTCTCTTGAAGAGCACGTTATAAAAGTTGGTATCTAGCTGCTCGCCAATCGGGGCTTTCATCTCTTGGTTTGCCAGTTGATACTTGGCCTGAGCTTCTTTGTTCATGAGCATAATTTTCTTGTCAGCCGAAATGGCTATAATTCCTTCAGCGACCTCATTTTCAATAATTTCTTTTTCGCGCAATCGTGTCGCTATCTCTTGCGGCTCAAGCCCAAATAAAATCGTTTTGATTTTCTGAGCCAGAATGATCGCGCCCAGAACTCCACTAAAGAGCCCAAGCATCAGCCCCCCAAAAATGGTATACTGCGCCTGCATCAAATCATGATTTAGGGTTCTCATGGTCAGCCCTACACATACAATGCCAATGACCTCATGCTGTTGATTAAATATCGGCGTAAAATATCGGTAACCTTTGCCCAAAATACCTATATTCTCAGAAAAATGTCCCTGACCGGATAGCGCTCTTCTGGCATCATTCAAATCAGAGAACGGTTTGCCAACCATCGTTGCATCCGGATGAGATAGCCGAATTAAATCGTGGTTCAAAATGACAACAAAATCCACATTAACGTTATGCATGACTCCAAGCGAGTAGTCTTGGATCTGCTTCACAGGAACTCCCTGCTCAACATTACGAATAACATCGTTGTCACTGGCAACCATCTTGGCAATACCCGAAAGTTTTTCCTTCGTATTATCAAAATGCTTGTTAATCACGAAATTACGAATGAGAAGCAAGGATATAATTAAAGAAATAATGATAACTAAAACAACCAAAATAATAATCATGAATTGTAGCGAAACCTTGAATTGTCGTCTCGGTTTCGACTTACTTTTTAATCGCAACCCCATCACCTAGCTTCTTTGTTAAGCTCCCCATTAGGAAGAAGAGCTTATCTCTGACCCTATATTCCCTTGATATTCGACATTGTTTGACAATTTCCTTCTTATTCTGCAAGCTCTGCGCGCTTCAGGAACAAGGTGCAAACGACCAGGCGTCCGAGGAAGCCATTCATCGGCTAGAAAATCAAATTTCGTTCATCTTGAACAAGTGCGATATTAACCACTAGTTGATGCTTGGCTATTTCAGTAAAATAAATAAAACCGACTTGTCTTTTAAAGACAAGCCGGTTCTATATGAATTAGTGTATGCAAAAAGGTTCCAAATTCACAAAATTCCCCGTATCTCATCCAATGACTGCACCTTTTCCCGCTGCATCCATTGTTCAAGGCCATGTACCAGCTCAGCCCCTGCATGTAAATGAACAAAATTGTACGTTCCCACCTGAATGGCAGCGGCCCCTGCCATGGTGAATTCAATAATATCCTCCACCGAGCTAATCCCGCCCATCCCGATCACCGGAATCGACACCGCCTGTGCCACCTGGTGAACCATGCGCAAGGCAATCGGTTTAATTGCCGGGCCGGAAAGACCAGCATACGTGTTGGCGAAGACACTGCGACGCCGGCGTATATCTATTTTCATTGCAGAAAATGTATTGATCAGCGAAACTCCGTCTGCGCCTTCTTCCTCGCACATAACGGCCATCTGTGTGATGTTCTCTGCGTTTGGAGACAGCTTGACGACCAACGGAAGCGCCGTCACATTGCGCACCTGACGCACAACCTCCCGTGCTACCTCCGTCTGGATACCAAATTGCATTCCACCCTGCTTCACATTGGGACATGAAATGTTCAATTCCAGCATATCAACGCCTCTGCGGTTCATCGTGCGACGCTTTTGCGCGTTTTCCGTAATCATCGCTACGGCCTGAACGTATTCCTCCAGATTGGAGCCGCCCACATTGGCAATAACAGCCGTGTTCCAGCGTGTCATGTCATCCAGCTCATCCTTCAAAAAGGCGGCAACACCCGGATTCTCCAGCCCCACACTATTGAGCATGCCCGATGCTGTCTCATGTATTCGTGATCCCGTATTACCAGCCTTCGGATGCAGGGTCAGTCCCTTGCCGACGATACCACCCAATAATTCAGGAGAATAAAATTCCGCATACTCACGTCCGAATCCAAACGTACCGGAAGCCATGATGATCGGGTTCTTGAATGGTACACCCGCAATATTACACACCATGGAGATCATCAAACTCCACCTCCTCCACCGGGAATACAGGCCCTTCTTTACATACCCTTCGATTGCCTCCACGGGTACGCATCGTACAGCCCAAACATGCGCCAATACCACAGGCCATGTGTCTTTCAGTTGAAATATATAAACGGGATGACGTATCCACCGTTTTCATGGCGAGTGCTTGCAACATCGGAGTTGGCCCGCAGGAGAACATATTTGCATAAAGCGTCGGATCAACCTGTTCGACGATGCTTCCCCCTACCTTGACCTGCACAGATGCCGCCACAGCTTCGAACGCTTCAACCCCGAAGGCTTGCTGTGCAAACCCCAAATAAACGTGCGCATGCGGGTAATACTTTGCAGCCAACAGCAACGGAGCTGTACCCATGCCACCGCCGATCAAAGCCAAACTACCCTCTACCTGCGGAAAACCGTTTCCGAAAGGTCCTTCTAAATGAATCTCCTGACCAGGCTGTAATTGGGAAAACAAATTTGTCCCCTCTCCAACAACCCGGTACAAAAAGGAAATACTCTCTTCCCCGATATCATAAATGCTGATGGGTCTGGGCAGCAGTGGGTAACCTGTCCCGCTGCGCAGCATGTAAAACTGCCCCATGTTCCCTTTAAACTTTCCCTCTATTTTCATCACATAAATGCCCGGAACGAGCGCCACATTCGAAATTACGTTAGCCATATAACCCCTCCACTAACCACTCACTATAACGTAAAAGCAGCAACTATTACGTGACTATTTTCACATTTTCGGGTAACGTTTCGCCCTGCGGCTCGTGATATAAAAAAGCGTACTCCTGTTAGAGAGTACGCTTGTGTATTTAACTAATGGCTTCGCGCTCCGCATTGCGGCTACCCTTGGCATCCTTGCGGATTTGCTTGCTGCGTAGCTGCCCGCAGGCCGCGTCAATATCGACTCCATGCTCCAGCCGAACACTACAGCTAATGCCTTGTTTTTTCAGAACATCATAGAAGCCAGTAATCGACTCCGACTCACTCCGCTGGTATTGGCTATGCTCATCCACCGGATTGTACGGAATTAGGTTTACATTGGCCAGATTACGGCGATGGCCCACCAGCTCAGCCAGTTCGAGCGCGTGCTCCTTACCGTCATTAACATCCTTCAGCAAGATGTACTCCAGCGTAATCCGACGATTTGTTTTGTCCAAATAATAATCAATCGCCTGCATGAGTTTCTCAATCGGAATCGCCCGGTTGATCTTCATAATGCGAGTACGAATCTCATTATTCGGAGCGTGGAGGGAGATCGCCAAATTGACATGTAGGTCGGAATCTGCAAATTCAATGATTTTATCAGCCAGTCCACTTGTGGAAACGGTAATATGCCGTGGCCCAATCGCTAGCCCTTTGTGATCCTTAATGACCCGAATGAAATCGGACAGGTTCACGAAGTTATCAAACGGTTCGCCAATTCCCATCACAACAACATGACTGACCTGGTCGCCCGGGCGTTCCTGATCCAGATACAGCTGGACCTTCATAATTTGCTCTACAATTTCACCGCTGGACAGGTCACGGCTCTTCTTCAACAATCCGCTCGCACAGAAGCTGCACCCAATGTTACATCCTACCTGCGTAGTCACACATACAGATAAGCCAAACTTATGCCGCATCAATACTGTCTCAATCAAATTACCATCCTGAAGCCGGAACAAGAACTTGACCGTCCCGTCTGCTGACTGTTGCTTCACGTGTTCTTCAAGTGTTTCAATGGAAAAATGCTCGGCCAACAGGCGAGTACAATCCTCATGAACCTCTGCCATCGCTGCAAAATCAGTAACCCGCTTCCGGTACAATGCGTCCCATACCTGCAATGCCCGGGATTTCTTATGTCCATGCTCGATGAGCCATGCTGTCAATTGATCTAGCGTTAATCCATAAATGGATTCTTTTTTCATGTTCGATCCTCTTTTCAAAACATTCAAATTCGTCTTCCTCTATATGAAACTAAGCACGCACCATTCGTCTCAACCATCATTGCATCATAGCATGTTTAAGTAATCTGCGCTATTTAAACGCCTCTTCCATTGTCCCAAATTTTAATTATGAACACAAGGGGGCAGGCACATGGTTTCTCCAAAATTTTAGCGTGAAATTATATCTTGAAACAAAGTACAAGCCACATTAAACTAGGCGACAGAACCTGTTCAACAAGAGCACGCAAAGACAGGATTACAGATACTCCTAATGATATGATTACAACTAAGGAAGGTGATGCGGTTGGAATGGTTGCTTCGGATCAAGAACGCACTGGATCTGATGGAAGAGAGAATGCAGCAGCCACTCGATATCGATGAAATTGCAAAGGCAGCTTACTCGTCTCCTTTCCATTTTCAGCGTATGTTTCATATGCTAACCGGCGTTACGGTTGCAGAATATGTGCGCAAACGTCGATTGACCTTGGCTGCTCAGGAATTGAGTCTTTCTTCCGCCAAGGTGTTGAATGTAGCGTTCAAATACGGATATGATTCCCCCGAATCTTTTTCTAAAGCGTTCCGAAGGGTACACGGTATTTCGCCCTCTGAGGCCAGAAGCCCTGGGGTAAACCTGAAAGCCTTTCCACGTATCACCTTCCATCTATCGTTGAAGGGAGATCAGGAAATGGATTACAAAATTATAGAGAAGGCGGCCTTTACGGTCATTGGCAAGTCCATTCAAGTCACCACTAAGAACGGCGATAATCTTCGAGAAATCCCAAAATTCTGGAATGAACTGAATGCGGATGGTACATCGGATCAGATTCATGCCTTGGGAACAGGCGACGACATCCTCGGTATTTGTTTGGATTTCAAACATGGAGAAGAGAAATTCACGTACCTGATTGCCGCAGAAGGCAGCGAGGACGTAGCCGCTTCCAGCGGATTAGAAGCCAGAACCATTCCAGCTTCAACCTGGGCAGTATTTACATCCATCGGCCCTATGCCTCACTCGATCCAAAAGGTATGGCAAAGAATTTTTCAGGAATGGTTCCCTGCCAGTAATTATGAGCATTCAGGCGGCCCGGAACTGGAAGTGTATACTATGGGCGATTCACATGCTGAAGACTACCGAAGTGAAGTTTGGATTCCGATTAAGAAAAAGTAAACAACGAACCGACTGCCTATTGCAGTCGGTTTTATACCGTACTGTATTTACATCAGAAGGTGACAGAAACACAATTCCCTGCATACTCGCTACTCTAGCTTAATGCTCCCAGGCAACTCCCCAAGCTCCTGCTTCAACACAGAGTATAGGCTTGAACCTGCCGGCTTTAGCGGATAGTCTGTTGCTTTGCAAAGAAGGCCGAAGGTCATATCGATCAGGCTGCCGCTTAATTCCCTCACCGCTGTTCCTGCTGGGACAGAACTGACCAGAATTTGTGGCACAAGTGCAATACCTAAATCGCTCTCCACATAAAATTTCAGAGCCGTCATGCTGCCAATTTCCATCGTGTTTAATATGGTTATTCCATATTCCTTCATGACCATTTCAAGTTTGCGACGATATGGACAGGTGGCCGACGTAATAAGCAACCGCTGCCCCTGTAAATCCTCCGGCCTAATGTTTTCTTTTTCCGCAAGCGGGTGATTTTCAGGCATTAAAACTACAAATTTCTCCCTAAATAAAGGTTCAAAATATAGCTCTGTGCCCAAATCCGGTGCGGAACACAGCGCTAAATCAATATCCCCCTTGAGAACACGCTCGCTTAGAGTAGGGGTATTCCCAAACTCAACAGAAACTCGAATGTTCGGATAATGGGTTAAGAATCGTTTTAAAATTTCTGGTAGTCGGTAACTGGCAGTCGGTTCGGTCACTCCTATACGAAGGTCGCCTGCGGTTCCTCTTTGCAGATTGTCCATATTTTCCTGCAATTGCTCCATATCCTTTACAATATGTAGACTTTGCTCGTAAAACATCCTGCCCGCTTCAGTTAACTTTATTTTCTTGCCCCGTTCGATCAGTTGAATTCCCATATCGGACTCCAGCTTCTGTATTTGCATCGTCACGGTAGATTGTGCATAATTCAACTCTTCCGCTGCACGAATAAAACTCCCGTAATTCACAATCATTTGAAATGTTTTGAGTGTTTTAATGTCCATTCTCAAACTCCTATATGCACAATTAATTCAATTTTATTGAATTGTAAATTCAGTTAATTCAATTATACAGAACACAATACATCTTCTACAATGATACATATCAGATCATATTATTTTTCAGACGCAAAATGAACTGGATGGGAAGGAGCGAATATATATGGATTTACATCAAAAAGTAGCACTGGTTACAGGTGGAGGTACAGGAATTGGGAGAGCCGTATGTATGGCCTTAGCAGATCGAAAAGCTACGGTAGTCGTAAACTATTCCCGCTCTAAAAACGATGCTGAGGAAACTGTACGTATGATCCTTGAAAAGGGCGGACGTGCTATCGCATTACAGGCAGATGTTTCCCGAGATCAGGAAGTTCGAACTATGGTTGATCAGATTGTCCAGCAATTTGGTACGATTGATATACTCGTGAATAACGCTAGCATTACACATCACATTCCTATGGATGATCTGGAGGCAGCCACGGAAGAGGTATGGGATGATCTATTTGATGTAAATGTAAAAGGCATGTTTTACTGCGCCAGAGCCGTAGCTCCTTTTATGAAGCGTAGTAAACAAGGAGCTATCGTCAATCTGGGAAGTATAGCAGGGCAAACAGGGCTAGGTTCCTCTCTTCCCTACGCGGTATCCAAAGCGGCCGTCCACGGGCTGACCAAATCTTTAGCACGAGCACTGGCACCGGATATTCGCGTCAATTGCATCGTGCCGGGAGCCGTAGCAACAAGATGGTGGGCAGGCAGGGAAGAACAAATGAAGCAACTGTTTCCTCATTTGCTCCTACAGCACATTTCCACGCCCGAGGATATTGCTAGCATGATCTGCTCTGCTTTGGAACAGGAAGCCATGACAGGCCAGACTATTACGGTGGACAGCGGACAAACGCTGTAAAAATACTGGGATTTCTGCGTAAAAACAAGCCGCCTTCTCAGACAGAAGGCGGCTTTTGAGCTATCGTATACCGTCGTTGACTACGTTTTAGCTTAGAGATACCGCAATTCGTGTACCTTTCACGAATTTAACAAATAAGTACCGAACAAGCGGCCCCACAATTAAGAGTTGCAGAGGGAAAGCAAAAATAAAATTCTTGCAAACTAAAGACAAGTAATTTTTAAATAATGAGTCTCCCGAAAGACCATTAAAAAAGTAAGCCGTCCCCAATCCATAAAGTGACATACAGAGAACCATTCCAATGACCATACAGCATGAGAGGGATAGAATCACAAATACCTTTTTAGATTTGTCGTATGGTAATGAGAAGGCTATTTTCTTTGCTAGTGGACCGACAATAAATAATTCCAATACGAAAGCAATGATAAAACATAAAATAAATTGCAGAAACATTACTTTTAGAGATATTGTGCCAATCAAGTCATTTGTATATAGATTATAAAATGTCATGAATACGACCATCCCCAAGCACATCATTAAACCAAAATAAAAATCTTCTTTCTTCGTTGTTGGCAATTCCATCATCCCTTCTGTGTACCTTGGTAATTATATAAATAGTCAAAACCTCCACATAAGTGAACTTTCTGTGAACTTTATAGTAAGCGCTTCCTTTTTTGTATATAAGAAATAGGCATCGTTCATCTCAACGATACCTTGGAATACTGCGTCATGTCCCTCAATGATCTGCTTTTAAATCTAAGCCAAATCTCTTCAGCTCAATAAAAACACCTTCCAGTCGCTTCCCTTTTTCCGTTAACGAATATTCAACACGCGGGGGAACCTCGGCATATACCTTTCTTTCTAACAGGCCGTTATCTTCTAGTTCCTTCAGGCGTAGGGAAAGCGTTTTGGGGCTAATCCCCTTCATGGATTTTTGAAGTTGGCTGAATCTCAGTGTTCCTTCGATAAGAAGGTCGCGGATGATTAAAAAAGTCCATTTCGTTCCGATCAAATCAAGTGTTTGGGCAATAGGACACGGCTTACCTGGTATTCCTTTGGTCAATTCAATAGGTTCTTGGGCGTGCATAGGAACTCCTCCAAAAATATCTGTTAAACCCAATGGTATCACAATAGTTCCATTTAGGAAACTATATGAATTAAATATCACTACTTCCCTAAATAAACTTACTACATATACAATATCGGTGTAGCAAGTCATGTTTTCTCTAATACGAGGAGGTGAAGAGATGAAAAATATACTAATCATTAACGGTCATCAAAAATATGATTCGTCTGAAGGGAAATTGAACCGAACATTGATGGACAATATGGTGCGTCTCTTAAGTGAAGAGAACAAAATCAAAACAACGTCTGTTCAAAATGGCTATACCCTCAGCGAAGAACAAGAAAAATTTTTATGGGCGGATGTAGTCATTTACCAAACCCCTATCTATTGGTTCAGCGTTCCTGGATTATTAAAGACTTATATGGATGAAGTCTATGCTTACGGTGTATTCTTCACGGGTGCTCATGAATATGGTAGCGGAGGTTTATTAACCGACAAGAAATATATGTTCTCCACGACTTGGAACGCTCCAGAAAAAGCTTTTAATGATCCAAATCAATTTTTTAATGGCGCTAGTCTAGAAGCCGCACTCAGGCATTTGCATTCTGCACATACATTTCTCGGCATGGAGCCTTTGAAAAGCTTTGCGTGCTACGATGTTATTAAAAATCCAAATATACCTAAATTTATTACTGATCTTGATATACATCTACAAGCCGTATTACATGATTAACAAATCCAGAGGAACACTAGGAGGGAATCCATTTGCAAAACCAAAAGATTGTCATTATTGGTGGAAGCTCAGGTATTGGTTTAGAAACAGCTAAGCAAGTCATTTCGCTTGGAGCGGAAGTGGTAATCGCCAGCCGCTCGGAGGATAAATTGCACAAGGCCAAAGAAATGCTGGGCCCTCGTGCTGCAATACATGTGCTGGACACGTCAGATGAGCAGCAGGTAAAATCCTTCTTCGGAAAAGTCGGCCCCTATGATCATCTTATCGTTAGCGCGGCAGAAACCTCAGGTGGGTCATTCCTTCAGTTGGAGACGGATCAAGCCCGCAAGCTATTCGAAAACAAATTTTGGGGCCAGTATTATGCAGCTAAATACGGAGCTTCCCAACTTTCAACCGAGGGTTCCATTACCTTATTTTCAGGAGTGGTGGCATACAAGCCGATGATTGGCTCCTCTGCGCTCGGTGCTGTGAATGCAGCGGTTTCGAATCTTGGTCAAACCTTGGCGTTAGAGCTTGCTCCCATCCGCGTGAATGTCGTCTCACCCGGCATTATTGATACACCTTCACGCAGCAAAATGCCTGAAAATACGCGCAATCAATTCTATGATACGATCGCGCATAAGCTTCCTGTGAAGCGAGTTGGACTTGCCGAGGATGTTGCACGAGGTGTAATTTATTTGATTCAAAATCAGTTTGTGACCGGAACAGTCCTTCATGTGGATGGCGGACACATTTTAACATAAAAGCTTCGTCTTAAATCCGTCAGTCATTTAACAAAAAAAACGAAGAACGCTCCCGCATCTTTGCTTGGGCGTTCTCCTCTTTTCTTATCAATGAATGATTTCACAAACTTTATCCTAGTGATGAATACGACGTTTGTTTCTCAAAATGTTGCGAATCATCTTGTGATTGGGGAGCTGCCTGAACAACATATGTCCGGGATGCGGATTGGCCTCGATAATCCAGATTTGACCGCTCTTTTCAATAGCAAGATCGATGCCCAGCTCGCGAACCGGATGATTTGTATCTATCGTGTCGGCAATGATTCTAGAAAGCTCGGTGATCTGGTCCAGAATCTCTTTCATTTTTGTTCTGTCATTTTTAAAGACCCTTAAAAGCACTTTGGACAACGGCGCCGCATGTCCTCCCTTCCGATAGTTGGTAACGACTTTTCGAGGTGCAGCGACACGGCCGGTTATTCCTGAAATGACCCATTCCGATTCCGGCTTCTGCATATACACTCTGGCATCAAAAATGGAACCTTTGTACTTGGCTAACTTAAGTCCTTGCTGTACCAAATAACGGCGATGAGGTCTCCGATAGGTTCTAACTGCTCTTCTTACGGCGTGGGATCTAACGACTCTGCGACTGGAGCCACAACGAATCTCATATTTCCTCCCCAGCTTTTTCGCACGTATGATGCCAGTTCCTCCACTCCCATAATTAGGCTTGATGAAGACTGTGCGATAGGTATCCAGCATCCGTAAAGTCCTTGCATTACTGATCCAGCGGGTTTCGGGCAAGTGAGAACGTAAAATGGGATGTTGTCGCATTTCCTTGTATTGAATCATCTTTCCAATGGGCACGAATATCCCTCGATTCTGTTGGGTTTTTGCACACATTACATGAATATGCATCTATATTCTATCTTGGTAACGGCGAATGCCACAGTTTGCTATGAAAGAGGCAAATCTCCTACTTTCTTTAAGGCGAGTCTTCTTTGATTTCAAGAGAGAAATGAACAAAGTGTTCTTTGCATGACGAAGTTATTGCAAATACCTATAAAGTTGATTCCAATAATATATTAGACCAATAATAATTCTGGATATATGATGTATTAAAAAATAACGTGAGGAGGAACGTTAATATGTCTATTTATGATTTTCAGGCAACCTCAATTAACGGGAAGCCGATTGAATTCTCAGATTACAGAGGAAAGGTTCTCCTCATTGTAAACACAGCCAGCAAGTGTAGCTTCTCCAGTCAATTCGCTGATCTGCAGAGGCTCTACGAAAGACGGAGGGAACAAGGTTTTGAAATCCTTGCGTTTCCTTGTAACCAATTCAATGAAAAAGAGCCGGGTAGCCATTCGGAGGTTCAGGGAATCTGTCAAATGAACCATGGAGTAACCTTCCCGCTATTTGAGAAGACGGATGTAAGAGGCTCATCTCCTCATCCTTTATTTCAATATCTGACCCAACAGGCACCGTTTCAAGGCTTCGATACCCAGACCAAAGACGGTCAATGGATGGAGGATTTCCTGCGGGATAAGTATCCAGAAATATACGCTGGCGACGGTATCAAGTGGAACTTTTCTAAATTCTTGGTCGATCGCGATGGCCATGTAAAAGGAAGATTTGAAGTAACAACCGAGCCCTGTGCCATTGATCCTGTCATCGAATCGCTATTGTAATTTTTCCGTTCACTTCTTTGGATTCTTTAAAAAAAGAGTATCAAATGACAAAAATGAATATTTGTCATTTGATACTCTTTGTGTTATCCTGACTTCAAGGAGGTGACTCACACGGCACTTGACCGTGTCCCTATGGAAAAATCCTCAGATGTGCTAACCAAGGAACAGATTCTCATCGCTACAGAAGACACCCTTAGACGTTTTGGTGTAGCCAAAACCTCCGTGACCGATGTTGCCAAAGTACTGGGAGTAAGTCATGGCACCATTTACCGACACTTTAAAAGTAAGGCCGAGCTTCTTGAAGGCGTGACCGAAAAATGGCTGAATGAAAAGATTATTGGCCCGTTAACGGAGGTCTGTCAGAATTCATCTATACTGGGAACGCCACATTTAAAACGATATATACAGACCTTAGTCGAACTTAAGCAGTATTATGCCCGCGACGACGAGGAAATGTTTGAGATGTATACGAGGGTCACCGAGCAAGCCGCTGATTTAATCGACCTGCATATCGCCCACATTGTGGATCAGCTCGCTGATATCATTGCACGCGGGGACATCACATCGGATCAGCCAGCCCAACTGGCGCGTACCCTTTTCTATGCCACAGCCCGTTTTCATCATCCCGCTCATGCTTACGAATGGAAGAGTCCCGTGATTAATCAGGAGTTTTCGGATGTGTGGATGCTTTTAGAAAAAGGAATCACTTAAAATAGATAAAGGAAAGAAGGACAAAACACATATGAAGCATTTGGACGGAAAAACAGCAATTATCACCGGGTCCTCCAGAGGGATTGGACGTGCCATTGCCGAGCAACTGGCTGATCTGGGCGCTAATGTAGTCATCAATTATGCCAGCAGTCCGGACAAAGCCCAAGAAGTCGTGAAGAGCATTCTTCAAAAAGGCGGCAAAGCCATTGCACTTCACGCTGATCTGGGCAAAATGAGTGATATTGAAGCATTATTTACAAATACGATTGCTGAATTCGGTAAAGTGGATATTCTGGTTAACAACGCTGGGCTGATGATCACCCAACCTCTGGCTGAGGTGACCGAAGCTGATTTTGACAAACAATTCGCACTCAATGTAAAAGGCACTTTCTTTGCATGTCAGCAAGCCATGAAATATATGGAGAACTACGGAAGAATCGTGAACCTGTCTACATCCGTGATCGGACAAATGTTCCCGGCCTATAGCGTATATGCAGGTACCAAGGGCGCAGTGGAGCAATTTACCCGTCAGCTAGCCAAAGAGTTCGGAAGCAAGCAAATTACGATCAACGCTGTGGCTCCCGGTCCTGTGAACACCGAGCTTTTCCAAGCAGGAAAAACCGAGCAGCAAATCGAAGGCATGAAAAAAATGAATGCTATGGGTCGGCTCGGCGAACCGGAAGATATCGCTGATGTGATTGAGTTCCTGGTCAGCGCCAAATCACAGTGGGTTACCGGGCAAACGATCCGCGTCAATGGCGGGTTCATCTAAAAGCTGGAATACATGGAATGGAGGCTGTTTACGTTCATGATATTAAACAAAGGCGAGACCTTATTTCGACAAGGAGAATCCGGCCCTTTATATCACTTAAAGAGCGGCTTGTTAAAAATTGTCCGAGTCCATGAAGACGGCTCGCAAATTTTAGTTAATGTGATTGTGCCCGATGAAATCATCCCGCACCACTCCCTGATCAGCCCCAATCCTTATTATGGTACAGCGGTGGCGTTGGTAACCTCTGAGGTCGAGGTTCTGTCGCAAAAAGAATGGTATCAGGCGCTGGAGCAAGATCCGGCTCAATGTCGGGCTATCGCTTTGCAGCTACAGGACAAGTTACGCATGATGCAGCAACGAATTGACCAGCTCACCGAGGTGTCACCTGCCGAGAAGCTTCGGAAGCTCCAACGCTGGTTCCACTCCTACATCGCACCCGCCACGTTAACGGACGTGCTGACGCAGGAGGAAATCGGCCAGTTTATTGGGCTGCGTCGGGAGACGATTAATCGGCTATTGCGTGCTTCAAGCGCTCCTTCTGCAAAAGATGATGACGATAATGCATCTCAATGAGCTCAAACCACTCTCCAGCATTCAACGCACCAAAACTGGGATGAGAGACGGTGAACAGCGTTGTTGATTTCCCAACGGTCGGCTCAATCTCTCTCATCTTGCGGATCACGACGTTTAATCCCTCCACAATTTCTTCTTTGCTAGTGGGTTGTTGGGGAGTGTACTGAGGGGATGGTGGAACTTGGATACGCATTGGCGGAAAGCTCCCCAGATTAAAAATGGCTGTGCCTGCCTCCGTTTTAACTCCTGTCTCCCCATTAGGCTGTAGACAAAGATCAATGTTCTTAAGATGCATATACAGTGCAGAGTTCACCAAATGAAGATACATTTGTCCAAGCGACCATTGACCCTCCTGAGGTGTGTATTGCAGTTCCTCCAAGCTAAAGCTGTCCAATTCAAGAAGATAGTGTTGTGCCGTTTCTTCGAAACGCTGCAATGTTTCAGTTGTATTCATATATTAATAATTGCCCCTCTCTATCAAAGTAGCTTTACTATACAAAAATGCTACTGACAGCATTATGTCAGTAGCATTTCAACATTTTTTCCACTTCCACACGTATCCGCTCCCTGAGCGACTCAGGCTCCAGCACAACCATATCCGCGCCCCATCCAAGTATCCATTGCAGTAGTTCCTCTGGCTGTCTGACGCGGAAGAGTACATGCAGTCCATCTGCACGCTCCTCTATGGCCTCCATATAAAAGTTGTTCGCTTCCTTCACCTTATCTGCGATATCTGAACGTGCTAATATGCGAACAGTTACATGACGGTCATCGGTTTGCTTGTAATCCTGCAAATGAAAATCGACAGGCAACTCAAACCTGTCCTCCAGCACGATAAGCTTGTCCATACGTGACAGACGGAAATGGCGAAGCTGCTGTCGCAATTCGCATTGCCCAATTAACATCCAAGAACCACGGAGCAGTACAAGACCATAAGGAGCGACCACACGCACACTTTGACGATTCCCGTCAGCCTCTGGCATTCTCTTGGAGTAGCCAAACTGTACTTTCCGTTTTTCCAATACTGCGAGACGCAACGTTTCCAAACAGGTTTTCTCGCTATGGTTTACCCCTTCACCCACCGCGAGCAGTCTGATGGTCGTACGCACCCGGGAAACTTCCCTGCGAACGCTCTCCGGTAATATGGCTTCAATCTTCCTGCGGGAGGTTTGCGCCTTGATACCGTAGTCTGTATCAAATTTTTGTTCGACAAAATCCGTTCCGATTAGCAACGCCACAGCCTCTTCTGCGGTAAAGCTCAGGGGGGGCAGGAAGTACCCCTCCATCAAGGAATATCCAATGCCCGGTGCTCCTACAATCGGTACACCCGATTCACTTAGAGCCTGAATATCCCGATAGATGGTCCTCACACTCGTTTCGAATATGGCTGCCAAATCCTCGGCTCGTAAAATATCCTTACGCTGCAACTCTAGCAAGATCGCTAGCAAACGATCTGTTTTGTTCATACCACGGCCCCTCTCTGGAAGGATCTAAAATGCAGAAATACAAAAAAGCAATAAGGGCAGTACAGTCACTGCGACTTATTGCTCTTTTTTTTCATACGGAAGTTACTTCATTATTTAAAAAACACTTTTTCGACGTTATATTTAGCCTTTTGTGAATTGATGATGTAGGTTTCATAGATTTCTCGCTCTACAGCATCTTCCACAATACAAACCTCAATAATCGCTACTTCGTTCCGCTTGTCCTTGATCGGCGATACGGTATCTTCAAAATGCTTTTTGATTCTTTGTCTCAGCTTTCTTGCTTTACCAACGAACAGCAATTCCTCCTGTGTGTTGTAGAACATAAAGATACCAGCCTTATCTCTAGGGATCAGGTGAAAGTCGGTAAATCCGTAAATATGGCTGAGCTCAGGGTTAACCTGTTTGGTAATTGTGATATCCGGAGTTGGAATTGTTATATTAATCACTATGTCACTTCCTCATTCTATATAGGTGTAAATATTATCACAAATCCCGTGGTAACACCATTTAATAATCCTTTGTCCCATGACTAAAACTCCCGACTTAGAAACTGTATGAGAAAAAGATGACTCTGATGAATACAGAGCCACCTTTTCATTTATGTTATCCATTTTTGTAATCCGTAATGCGGTAATACATCGTTTTATCCTTCAACTTACGGAAATGGGACCTTGCCGGATAAAGATTAGCCTCAATAATCCCGATACGTCCTTTCCGGTCTATTCCAATGTCCAGTCCATACATACGATGTCCCGGAAAAAAATTACTTAATCTCTTCGCGGAACGGATGGAAACACGATTAATACGGGACTCTAGGGCACTGGCAGACAGGTGCCGAACAGAAGATTGTTTTATGCCGGATTTAAAACTGAGTAAAGTTCCCTTACTCCGTGTATTGTTGGAAACAATATAACCTTTGCCTGCAACTTTGATAACCTTCCCTGTGACTACCCATACAGGTGAGCCGGTTCTCCGTTGAATGATGACTCTCATATCAAAAGGGCGTTTGTTGATGGTCGGACGGGTAATTCTGCGTTGAACCATATAACTGGCGTTCCCGATTTTTCTTCTAATATAATGATACGTATTGGTTCTACCCCTTACTAAAACTCTTTTATTCTCGTAATGTACGATGTACTTATGGTTTCCTAACCAGGAGACCTGGAAGATCCCCCGTCCACGACTCCCCCACACCGGTTTCACAATAACATGCACGTACTTGGAGAGAAGTTTCGAGAAATTATGCCTATCCAGGAGCCTCGTCTCGGGGACATAAGACCTCAGAGACGCATACCTTCTCAATAACAAATATTTGTACCACTTATCTTTTGCTCCTGATGCCATGGGAACTCCACCTTTCTCATCCGCATTTTATGCTACTGAGATAGCCTTCAAGCAATTCCAAAAATAACTCCATTTCCTTATACGTAATATCACCTATATTGGCAATCCGGAACGTATTTAGCTTCTCTAGCTTGCCGGGATAAATCATCATGCCTTTGCTATAAAAATAATCATGCATAGATTGAAAATCATAACCTGCACAATGAGGCTCAAGAATGGAAGTAATGATCTTGGAATGATGCTCTTCGGGAATGATATAGGTTAGGCCTAACCGGGCTAACCCGTTAATTAAGGTTTTCCAGGATGTCGCGTACCTTTCGTACCTTTTATCCACCCCTTCTTGCTTTAATTCCTCAATCGCTTGTCTAAGCGCATATAAGGTTTGGACTGGGGGAGTAAACCGCATCTGCCCATGTTCCACAAAGTAGTTATATTGAGCATACAAATTCAAATAATAGCTTCTTGGTTTCTGGCCTTTCAAATTCTCCAATTTGCTTTTTTCGGCGATCACAAACGAAACCCCGGCCATTCCCTGTAAGTTTTTGTTGGAGCTTGCCGCCAGGTAGGCAATGTTCATTTCCTTCAATTGAATTGGAACGGCCGCAAATGAGCTCATGGCATCCACGATCATGTCGATTTGATATCTTTTGCACAATTCTCCGATATCCTTCACCTTGTTAAGCAGGCCAGTTGTCGTCTCATGATGTACGACGGCCAGATGGGAGACAGTGCGTTCGGAAGATTGGATAAACCTTTCTAATTCAGCCAAATCAATCGCATCATCGGGGGGACTTTTGAATTCAAGATAATCTACCCCATAAACCTTCGCTATCTCGCACATCCGTTTTCCATAGGCTCCATTGCTGACAATGATTGCTGCATCGTGATTCGGGACCGAACTGATGATGGATTCCACCGCTGCAGTACCTGATCCGCCAAACAATACAGTCGCATAATCATCCGGGTCAGCAACCAACCGGGTCAGTTCTGTAGAAATATACTCCATGATTTGGCCAAACTCGGCTTCACGAGGACAAATATCCGGAACGACCTGTGAACATTTCACACTTTCTGTAGTCGTTGCCGGCCCAGGGGTAAGCAAAATGTTTTTCTTGACGACAGAACTCATGAACCGCCCACTTCCTTGCCCTTCAAAGGATCGTTATGAATAAAACGCTGCAGACGTTCTTTTACTTCGTGAGGCTTCATATGCGGACGAGCAAGCTGATCCTTGGAATCCTTGGATATTTTCAGGCACAAAAACGTAAGTTCTCTATTCATTTTCCATTCTTGTAAAAAGACTTTTAGTTCCTCGAGACTGTGAACAAGAATCGACTTTGTATACCCACAGGAAGCAGCAATATCTATAAAATCAATATTATGCGATACCGTACTTTGCCCGCCTGTTGATTCATGGGCATTATTATCTAGCATGATATGAATCATATTGGCCGTATGGTAGTACCCGTTGGTTGCCAGGCTCCCCATACGCATCAACAGAGATCCGTCTCCGTCAATCACGACAATATTTTTGCTTGGTTGGCTCAGAGCTAACCCCAGTCCAAAAGAACCGATGCACCCCATAGAACCTACCATGTACAGGTTGTTATCTGCATCTTCAATTTCATATAGTTCGCGCCCAGTTTTACCAGTTGTTGCAAGCTGGACGGTATGGCTGTCTTTCATGGAGTTAATCGCACATAATGCATCATAGCGCGTAGGCATTTGATGATTCGCACGACCATGCTGCCGGATCTGATTTAAATGGATGGAGGTTTGCTGTTTTTTCAATGGCTCTTTGTCGAACGTGCCTTTTTTAACGACAAAAAAGAACGGGCGATTCCGGGCAATTTGCTCATTAGCCTGGATCAATTGATTTTTTACCTCCTCTAAATCCTTGGAGAGATACTGCCATTCCACATCCATCAAATCCAGCATTTGCGTTGTAATCTGGCCCATCAGTTCATGCTGAGGCTCGTCAGGTATCCCCGGTTCTCCGCGCAGACTGACAAATCCAAGCAGAGGAATACGAAAAGGGTAAGTAAGGGAGGTCAATGGCGAAACAGCGTTGGTCAGCCCCGAATTTTGCATAAGGACTACCGATTTCTTCCCCCCTATATAAGCTCCGGATGCAATGGCGACCGCATCCCCTTCGTTAGCCGCTGCAACATAATCGCATTCGTTTATGGCATAATTGATCAAGCTTTTCAAGAAGGAGCATGGAACACCGCTGAAAAAGGTAAATCCTAATTTTTTCAGCTCTTCTCCTAACAATTTCGTGTCCATTATACGCGCTCACCCGAATCCGGTTCTGACGATGGAAGATATTTCTTTTCCGCAGCTTGCAGCTCTTCGACCCCTTGAAGCCGGAATACTTCTTCGAGGGTTGCGACTTCCTTTTCGACATGAACAAGGCTTTCATCCCGATAAATTCGGCCAGATAATTGTTTCATGGCTTGAATGGATGCTCTCAAATTATGGTTTGCCCAAATCACAAGGCTAATCCCCATCTCCTGAAACCTGACGGTTGGAGTCGTATAGTATTTGGTAGGCACGATCACTACTGGCAATCTTCCAGCCCATTCTTTCATGAACGCTTCAATCTCTGCGGCATCCGATCTTTTGCTGTGTATAAATACGGCATCGGCTCCTGCCTTTCGATATGCCTCCGCCCGCTGCAGCGCCACTTTAAGCCCACTCCCGGTAATAAATGCCTCTACTCTGGCCACCACCGTAAAATCCGTGTCCGTCTGCGTATCTTTCATCGCTTTAATTTTCCCGGAAAACTCTTCGATATCAGCCAAAGTCTGCTCTTGACCGTTAATGAAAGAATTCGTTTTGGGGAACCGCTTATCTTCGATACATACCCCCGCAATATGGCGCTGCTCCAGTTTCTTCACCAAGCGCCTTGCATTGTTGAAGTTGCCGTACCCCGTATCTCCGTCCAACAAAATCGGGATGGAGGTAGCGTCACTCATGAATTCCAAAACATCCAAAACCTGCGTCCAGGAGGCCTCATTGTTGTCCCTTACTCCCATCGCTGCAGAGATGGATAACCCGCTGGCCCAAATTCCTTTAAATCCTGCCTCCTCCACAATTTTGGCTGACAGACCATTATGAGCCTCCATGATAAACTCTGGTTTTTGTGAATTGACCAAGTCTCTAAGTTGCTTTGTTTTTTTCATTGAAACTTTCTCCTTCTCCCCTAAAAATAACGTGCATGGAATCTACTTTCGAATAAGACTCTTGTTTCTCATGATGGTGTTGATCATAGTAGGATCGGGAAATTGAGTAAATAGCATATGTCCTGGGTGTGAATTGGCCTCGATAATCCAAATATGACCTTTTTTATCTATGGCAATATCAACCCCCAATTCGCGAACCGGATGCCGTTCATTGATCTTTTTGGCAATAATGACGGATAGTTTGGAGATTCTACGAAAATAGGCATCTGCTTTCGCGCGGTTGTGCTTAAAAAGGCTGAATAGCACTCGATGCAAGGATACTGCATGCCCTCCTTTAAGATAATTGGTAACATACTTATGAGGTGCCGCGACACGGGCAGCCACCCCGGAAATAACCCATTTCCCCCTTGGCTTCTGTAAATATATCCTGGTGTCAAAAATCGACCCGTGGTACTTAGCCAACCGAAGTCCTTTCTGTACCAAATACCGATGTCTGGATTTCCGGTATGACTTAATTGCTTTTAAGACAAAACGAGATCCAACAAACTTTCGACTTGAACCGCTACGAACCTCATATCCTTTTTTCAATCTCTTGACCCGGATGATCCCGCTGCCACCACTCCCGTGATTGGGTTTTATGAAGACCGATGAATAAGTATTCAGCATCCGCGAGGTCCTTGAATCCGTAAACCAGTGGGTTTCAGGTAAATGCGAACGCAAAACGGGATGTTGCAACATTTCTTTATGCTTTTTCATTTTTCCAATAGGCACTAGTCATCCCTCTTATCTTTTTGGGTTTTTGCGCATACAGTATGCATATGCATCCAGATCCCCTTCTGCGTGGGCCGCTACCTCTGCTAGAAACCAAGATTTATGTCACAAAAAGGCATGTCCCAGCTGTTATAAATACGCCCCCCTTGGAGACACCCTTTCGGACAGACTCGGGGTTCGGACCACAGAAAATAGGCTGTCACACACTGTACTTGAAATAAAACCCATTTTGACCGAAAATATAAAGGGTAATTATGTAATTAATTCAACTATTTTGTTAGGAGGAATATGTATCATGTCAAATATCTTTAATCGGAAGGTCAGGTTTAGCTTCTTACTCGTAGCCATCATTGCGTTCGTTATTCAAAATTCTACAGGAGACATTCATGTAGCCCGAGCTGCGGACAATGTAATTAATGCCAAGGATTTTGGTGTTAAAGCCAACTCGAATTCCTCACAGTCAAAGGAAATTCAGAATGCATTAAAGTATTTCTACGACCGAGGAATGGAGGGAACCGTCTATTTTCCAAAAGGAACATACTTGGTTGACGAATCTATTCGTTTATATGCCGGGGTTAGCCTGAACGGTGACGGAATGGGAAAAACGATTTTCAAAAAGACAGGGTCTAAAAGCCAATACGTCGTTGGCGATCCGATTCTACGAAACAATTCTGACCGACTAGACGTGAAGTTATCTAATCTCACCATTGATGCAGACCGTGCCAACCGTGAAGCCCGTGGCGAAAGTCAGGTAGGCGGTATTATTATGGAAATGGCCGTCTCTCACTTCACGCTGGATCACGTGGAAATTTGCGATACAACGATCGGAGCCCTTCTTCGCAGAACGAGAGATTCAGAGATTACCAACAGCCGCTTTGACCGAAATAATGGACATGCTATTGCCACCGGACACGAGAGCTTTCCGGCAGGCGAGTTCCGCAATGTCAAAATTACGAATAACCAGATTACCAATTCGGGCGGCGGCAGTGGAATCAATTTATCACGCGCAACCTACACGACAGTCACTGGGAACCAAATTATTAACAAGACCCATCAATCTGATGGATACGCAGGCATTCGCATCCCTAATAATGGCGCCAACAATACTGTAAACAATAATGTGATTGAAAATTACCCGCGCGGGATCTTTGTCCTGACTGGAGCAACAGGTAACAATGTATACGGAAATACTGTAAAAAATGCATCCCTGCAAGGTCTTTTGGTCCAATCGGATGGCAATACGTTTACCGACAACGAATTTATTCAAACCAATTCCTCACTTACTCCAGAGGCAGTCATTCGCCTTGCTGACGCAAACAACAACAAAGTTATTGGTAACGAGATGACCACATACTCCGGGTTCTCCAATATAGGAATACGGGTCACCGATTCCAACTCCAATGAAATTAAGGACAACATCACAGATACTAGAGGTAAATCAGTCAGTATTGAAGGCGGGCGTAATAACGTCAATACAGGCAACCGCAATCGGTAGAAATTTTATGAATTACCTACTATGCGAGTACGTCGGTTTCCGTTACAATATGTCAGTGTGATTCTGGCATCGGCAGATTGACGCGTACTTGAACATTATTGGAGGCTTCTATTTTTTCATGCAAAACGAATCTCATTCTAACGTAAAAATCATAACGGCCGATCCGAGTGCGATCGGCCTGTTTGGCTTGGCTATCGTAACGCTTGTGGCTTCATCCCAAAAGCTTGGTCTCACCGAAGGCTTAAGCTTCATCATCCCTTGGGCTATATTTCTCGGTGCTTTTGCGCAGCTGTTTGCCTCCATTCAGGATGCAAAACATAACAATACCTTCGGCATGACGGCATTTGGTGCTTACGCCTTCTTCTGGTTAGCCGTAGCTAGTAGCTGGATGATTAAAATGGGCGTATTCGGCCCTGAGCTGGCGTCTGCTGTAGACGGCAAGCAGCTCGGCTTTGCCTTTGCGGGCTATCTCATCTTTACGCTCTTTATGACCATTGGAGCGATGGAGACGCATAAGGTTCTATTCTTTATTTTTGTGTTGATTGATTTTCTGTTCCTCGGTCTTAGCTTCGATGCATTCGGCGTTGCACCAGAGATATTCCATACCATCGCCGCTTATGCTGAAATGGGCATTGGTCTGCTCTCACTGTATGGTACAGGAGCTGCCGTTCTGAATGCTCATTTTGACCGTACATTCCTGCCCGTCGGACGTCCTTTCGGCATTTTCAAGCCACGTCCTTAACTGTATATGTAAACCCACAAAGCCGCCTTTCGCGCCGATCCGCGTAAAGGACGGCTTTTGTTTTGGGATTAATATGCTATCTTAATTATTCAGCTTGCCAATTCGGCATCCGCTCTGCCGGATAACGAAGGCCTGCTGCCATTCCTTTTGGAATGATTGCGTTAATAGCTTCCATTTCCTGTGTGGATAAAACAACATCGATGGAACCTGCATTTTCCTCTAAATACGTAACCCGCTTGGTTCCTGGAATCGGTACAATTCCCTCCTGCGCAAGCAGCCATGCCAACGCCAGTTGAGAAGGTTTGACCCCTTTTTGGGCAGCAAGGTCCTTAACATGCTGCACGAGGTCCAGATTTTTCTGGAAATTCTCAGGTTGGAAACGTGGCACCGAGCGACGGAAATCATCTTCTGCAAAATCATCAAACTTCTGAATTTGCCCGCTCAAAAATCCGCGTCCAAGTGGACTGTAGGCCACAAATTCGATACCCAACTCCTTACACGTCGGTATAACTTCATCTTCCGCTTCCCGGCTCCATAAGGAGTATTCCGTTTGCAGCGCTGTAATCGGATGTACCTTGTGAGCGCGTCGAATGAGCCCAGGAGAAGCTTCGGACAGCCCCAAATAGCGGACTTTTCCCGCCTGAACCAAGTCACTCATCGCGCCAATCGTTTCCTCGATAGGTACATTCGGATCGACACGGTGCTGGTAGTACAAATCAATCACATCTACACCCAGTCTTTGCAGGCTGCGGTCACATGCCTCTTTTACATATTCAGGACGGCCACTTACACCCATAAATGCGCCATCTTCCCCGCGCATAATGGAAAATTTAGTGGCCAATACGACTTCGTCACGGTGGCTCCGCAGGACTTGGCTAATCAGTTTTTCATTTTTCCCCACACCGTAGACATCGGCAGTATCCCAGAAGTTTATCCCTAGCTCCAGCGCACGATGAAGCGTTTTGATCGACTCCTGATCATTCAACTCACCGTAATATTCGGACATACCCATGCAGCCCAGACCCAGTGCAGATACTTGAAGGTCGCTGTTACCCAGTTGTTTCTTTTTCAATTTTTATCACTCCTAAATTATCAGAATAGTCATCGCATTTCCTAATCACTACGTCACATTCCGTATGTTACTACTTAAAGTTAACTTGAAGTCAAGCATTGTCTTGTATATGCTATTTCAAAATTTTTTAGAAAAATTTGATTTCCGGGTTGTAAGAGGCAGCTGTAAATTTCCTATATATATGAGAAACGAATTATCGCGCGAGATTCGGTTTCAAAATAATCCAATTGGAGGTTTAACATGCCAGCAAACTACTCTTACACCAAAACGTCCGATGGTTTCCATGTTATCATCACGCCAGCTTCGAATATTCAAAATAAAAATATTCGAAGCCGGATCACACAGCAAACCGATTACGGGATTAATGGGGGCTTCTTTAACCCAATCAGCACAACAAAGGCGCCGACCGAGTGTTTGTCTATCGCGGTCACACCTAATAATACCCATGATACTAAGGCGAATGCCAAAGGGAATAGCCGTGGTACAGCATTTGTATACACGGAGAGCAACAAAACGAAAATAGGGATTACCCGTGCTTCAAGTGTGACGGATCTCAAAAAACAAATGGGGACTTCGATTACGTATAAGTCTATTATTAGCGGCGGTAGCCTGTCGCTGAAGAAAGAGGAAGAAGCATGGCTTGAGGATTTAAAAGATATTGAAAAATTTGATTTGAACGGAACGTTGCGATACACCGATTCCACCGGGCGAACTGGCCTGGGCTTCAAGGTCGTAAATAATGTTTGGCAGGTCTACCTGGTTGTTCATGAAAATGCGACACTGAAACAACTTCGCAATTATTTTATTAAACAGGATTGCTTTGAAGCCATTCTTCTTGATGGTGGAGGCTCGTCCGGTATTCAAGTTAAGAACTCTGCAGGCACTATGGTTAAGTATGAGCAAACACGTTATATCTACAACATGGTAAAACTCATTAATATCACCTAAGCCTTATGATATAACGTGCTTGTATAGGAGTAAGGAGGCCTTACCGGCCTCCTCTATAAATCATCCAGCACAACGATTTCCAATGCCAGGAAAACAGGTGTTACAGGGTACACATAAGAAACTTCAATCGGTTGCCCCGCTTGTAATTGTGCTGGATTGATTAATTGCCTCCGCTGACCATCCATCTGCTTATAAATATGTGTATCTGGGACAGATATATAGACCGATTGGATAGGTTTTTCCGTTGGATCATCACTTTGGGGTAGTTCTTTAGCAAATTGAACAGGCTGTTCAAATCGGACCAAATAGTCCATGGTGGGGGCTGCTAAGGGTTGTTCTACTTCTTTTTCAATTCTTTCAATACTTTCGATTTTGGCACGCCCTGTGTATACCGTTGTGCTTTCCAGACGGACTAAGTCAAAAATAGATTGAGCCACCGCTCCATTAGATTCGTTAACCGGCGTAGCCGATTCTGTTGTAGAACATGCAGGCAGTAATGCTGCCGCAAGCAAGACAAGGACAAGGGCAGAAACTCTATTTTTCATAAGTGATCCTCCCTAATCTGGTTTATAGAATATGTTCACTATTAAGACGCGGACAGGAACAATTTGGTTGCTTTAGTCTGTATTTATCCATTACATTTTGAAAGGTGTGCAATTATATGTTAAAAAAACTCAGTTTGGTAGCTCTCGCTGCATCAACACTTTTAGTAGGAAGCTCTATTACGGCAAGCGCTGATTCTACTGTAAATTACGACCATTTGCTCTCGGCAGGGACCACTAACGCTTTCCTGGCCATGGAAGATGGATCTTCATTTTATGCAACGGGAAGTAACGGTAATGGCAAGCTCGGCGTGGGCGCTGGCGGAGGGAATAATAAAACAAGTCCGGTGCAGGCCCATGTATCTGATATCGCTATGATTGATGCCGGTGCTCTGCATTCGACCTTGCTCAAAAAAGACGGAACCATCTGGTCTTGGGGCTTTGCAGGTTACGGGGAGCTAGGAACAGGGATTAAAAAGGGTTTTGTAAATGAGCCTGTTAAAAACAAATATATTAATGATGTGAAGGAAGTGAGGGCAGGCGGTCAATTCACACTTGCGCTCAAAAATGACGGAACCGTGTGGGCCTACGGAGAAAACAACTTTGGCCAACTGGGCATTGGCACAAAAGGAGCTTCCGCCTTTTCCGTTAAGCCTGTGCAGGTACAAGGTTTGGAGAATATTGTAGCCATTGACGCTGGCGATAGCTTTGGTGCAGCCTTAGACAAAGATAATCAGCTATGGGTATGGGGACGTGGTTATGATGGCGCAATGGGGCAGGATGACAAAGAAGACCAGCTTACCCCTGTTCAATATCGAATTGATGATATCAAAACTTTTACTGCCGGAGCTGACCGCATTTATGTACTAACGAACAGCGGAGAAGTATATGCTTCCGGGAGTAACACTTCTGGAAAGCTTGGGGATGGAACCTCTACTTTTAGAAGATCACCCGTATTGATCAATGTTTCCAATGTAAGTAGACTGAAAGCAGGCAAAACTCAAACTTTTGCACTTAAAAATGATGGAACTCTTTGGGGCTGGGGAACCAATAATGAGGGACAGGTAGGTGACGGGACCGATGTATTTTCTGTTAAAGTCCCATCCCAAGTTGTAGATGACACAAACACGCCACTAACCGATGTAGTAGCATTCAGTGCAGCAGGAACCCACTCCCATGCTTTGACAGCCGATGGGACGGTCTGGTCCTGGGGATATAACAAAAACGGCGAACTGGGAATCGGCAACACCAAGGAACAATATGCTGCCACGAAAACGAATTTCCCAAATCCTTTTTCGGAATAACTAATATTCTTATACCTTAATAAATTGTTTAAGGAATACGCTTAGCCCTCCGTTTTTCCAACCCCAAAAAAGCAATAAGGGCAGTTCAATCAACTGCCCTTATTGCTCTTTATTTTCATATAGAAGCTACTTTATTACAAATAAAACTATTATTATGTATGAACAGAAGCGCTTCAGTAGCTTCTGGACGGTAGAGAAATTCATTTACAGAGCTAAGGCTTCTTCCGTAATCTTTTTGATATCAATGGATGAAGGCGTTTCTTCCTTGACCATATCGGGCAAGATATTTTCCAAAAAATAATCAACGCAATGTAATTGAATATTCTTGATTTTCACAAGTGCATTACGGTACATGACTATAAATTCTTTTTCAGTATTTCCCCGCTGTAGTTCGGCAAATGCTTCGTACACCTGATCCATCTTGTCAGCAACTTCAAGGATCAAACCTTCTACTGAATTATCTTTGCCTTCACGTAACTGTTTGCGAAAAATAGCTTTAAAATCCTCGGGAATATTCTCTTCAATAAAATACTCAATCATACCTTCTTCGACCTGCTGGATTAATAATCGTAGTTCCTTAGAGGAATGCTTAACAGGCGTTTTGATGTCCCCAATAAAAATTTCCCCGTAATCGTGACTGCTCGTAATCTCGTATAGCTTTTTCCAGTCAATACTGACACCATTTCTCTCTTCAATATCAGCCAGCGTTTTAGCGTATTGTACTACTTTCCAAGAATGTGCCGATACGCTGTGTTCCTCGAATTTAAACTTACCCGGACAACGGATGATTCTTTCCAGCTCATTTAGCGACCGAAAATACGTGTGAATTCCCATCATTGCATCCATCCTTTAACATATATGAGATAGTCAATATAAACCCCACTATAAACCTCAACTATTAACAGCAGATTATCGCAGTATCAAGTTGAATCCACACATGTAGCACATATACAATTTTTGCTATACACTTTATAAAAGGGGAGTTGCAAAATCCTAAAAAAAGGTTAAAGTGGTGAAATCGTTGTTCAAAATCCTACTAATTGAAGATGATGAAACTTTGTTCCATGAAATGAAGGATCGGTTAACTCAATGGAACTATGATGTGTATGGCATCCAGGATTTTAATAAAGTCATTCAGGAATTCACAACGATAAAGCCTGACCTGGTCGTGATAGATATTCAATTGCCGAAATTTGATGGGTTTCATTGGTGTCGAATGATTCGATCCCACTCTAACGTGCCCATTCTTTTCTTATCATCACGGGATCATCCTACGGATATGGTGATGTCGATGCAGCTTGGCGCGGATGATTTTATCCAAAAACCGTTTCATTTTGATGTACTCATTGCAAAATTACAGGCGACACTCCGCCGCGTATATAATTACAATACAGAACCTGTCTCCCTGAAAACATGGCGTGGAGCGACGGTCGATTATGAAAAAAACGTAGTAGCCAATGAGGCTGGCTCCATCGAATTAACCAAGAACGAGATTTTTATTTTGAAGCTGCTGATCGAACAAAAAAATAAAATTGTCGCACGAGAGGAATTAATTAAAAGCCTCTGGGATGATGAACGTTTTGTCAGCGACAATACCCTGACCGTCAACTTGAACCGCCTGCGTAAAAAATTAGACGAGCTGGATTTGGGCCGTTTCATTGAAACGAAAGTCGGGCAAGGCTATATGGCTACAGAAGAGGCACCTGCCTATGATTAAAAAATACCTTATAGAGAGGCGGAGCTGGATTCTACTGTTTGTGTGTCAGCAATTCCTGATCCTGTTCATTGCTTATGTGGATGCAGCAATTCCGTTAATGCCCATCCTTTATATCGTCTTCTTATCCATGATGATTTTCTTGGTTTTTTTAATCATTCGCTATCCCAAGGAAATCAAATTCTATACAACACTAGAAGAATGGAGGAGCCCTCTTGAACTAACGGGTATAGGCGAACCGGAGAGTCCGTTTGAGCAAATCATTGAACAAAAAATCACTGACCAGACCGAACGGTTACAACAGATCATCTCGCAAAATCAATTGACACTTGAACATGAAAAAGATGAATTATTATCCTGGATTCATGAGGTAAAAACACCTTTGACCACCATGCATTTGATGATTGAGCGGTTGGACGATAAGCCCCTAAAAGCTCAGTTAACCTATGAATGGCTACGAATCCACTTACTGCTGGATCAGCAGCTCCATCACAAACGCATATCCTTTATTGAAAATGATCTGTATGTCGAGCAAGTGAATTTAAAATCTCTGGTTTTTAATGAAATCAAAGCATTACAGTCATGGTGCATCCAAAAAGGGATCGGTTTTGACATCCAATTGGAGCACATGGAAGTGCTGAGTGATGCCAAATGGCTGGCTTTTATCATCAGACAGCTCTTAACCAATGCCATCAAATATAGCGATGCCAGTGATATTATCATTCACAGCTATGAACAAAGGGATCGAATACAGCTTGAGGTCCAAGACTTTGGGCGCGGTATTGATCCGAAGGATATACCCCGTATTTTCGAGAAAGGTTTTACCTCCACAACCCAACATTCTGATCATACTTCAACGGGCATGGGGTTATATTTAACGAAAAAGGCAGCACAGTCCTTGCTCATACATATAGATGTGCACTCCAAACCGAACGTGGGTACAACCTTCACTTTAATTTTTCCCAAACGAAATGATTTTGTGAGCATGGTGAGCATGTGACAGAGATGTCACATGCTTTTATGTATTGTTCGCCCAATCAAAGGAAAAACATCGGCTCTATTTTTATAATAAGGCTACAAGAACAATAAGGAGTGCATCGAAGTGAGTATTTTAGAAGCCCATAAAATTCATAAAAGTTACGGTAATAAGTTAAATATGCAGGAGGTTTTGAAGGGAATAGATATCGTCATTGAAGAAGGGGAATTTGTCAGTATTATGGGAGCCTCCGGTTCAGGTAAAACCACACTGCTGAATGTTCTTTCCTCCATTGATAAAGTGAGCCAAGGCTCCATTAGAATCAATGATATCGAAATGACGAAAATGAAAGAAAAGCAACTGGCTGAATTTCGCAAAAAGCATTTAGGCTTTATTTTTCAAGAGTATAATCTGCTGGATACGCTAACCGTGAAGGAGAATATTCTCTTACCCTTATCCATCACCAAAACGCCTAAAAAAGAAGCCAACCAAAAATTTCAGGAAGTAGCTACAGAACTGGGAATTTATGAGCTCAAGGACAAATACCCCAATGAAATCTCGGGTGGACAGAAGCAGCGTACATCTGCGGCCAGAGCGTTTATTCATGAGCCCAGTATTATTTTTGCCGATGAACCTACAGGTGCACTGGATTCCAAGTCGGCTTCCGATTTATTAAATAAGCTGGGCCAATTAAACCAAAAACGCAAGGCAACCATTATTATGGTCACGCATGATCCTGTCGCTGCCAGCCATTGCAGTCGGGTCATTTTTATTAAAGATGGGCAAATGTATACGCAGCTTCACAAAGGCGAGCAGGAAAGACAAAGCTTTTTCCAGGATATCATGAAAACCCAAGGGGTCTTAGGCGGGGTCCAATATGAACATTAATCTGCTCATTCTAAAGAATTTGAAAAAAAACCTTAAAAATTATTACCTTTATGTTTTTGCTCTCATTTTTAGTGTTGCGCTCTATTTCGCTTTTGTCACATTACAATACGATCCCTCCATGGACGAAGTGAAGGGTTCTGTTAAAGGTGCAGCTTCCATACGGGCAGCATCCGTTTTACTGGTCGCCATTGTCTGCATCTTCCTTTTGTATGCTAATAATATCTTTATAAAAAGACGCAGCAAAGAAATTGGCCTATTTCAATTGATCGGAATGACTAAAAATAAAATTTTTCGCATCCTGAGTGCTGAAAACTTAATTCTATACTTCAGTTCACTATTCATCGGAATTGGGGTTGGATTTTCCTTTTCCAAATTAGTGATCATGATTTTATTTAAGACGACGGGCGTCGAAGCCATTGCCACTTTATATTTCTCTAACCAAGCACTGACTCAAACACTCATCGTTTTTGGTATCATCTACCTATTGATCATGCTCATGAATTATTCTTTTATCAAAAGACAGAGTATTTTGTCTTTGTTCAGAGTAACCTCAACTACCGAAGGGAAAATCAAGAAAATATCTATCTATGAGATGATCATCGGGATCATTGGAGTTTCATTCATCGCTCTAGGATACTATGTTTCTTCCAAATTGTTTGGTGGAGACTTTACATCCATGAATGAGTTATTTATGGCTATGGTGTTTATTTTGGGCTCTGTCATCATCGGAACACTCCTTTTTTATAAAGGATCTATCCGCTTTATTTCCAATATCATCAGAAAAAGTAAAGGCGGCTATTTGAACATTAATGAGGTGCTGTCTCTCTCATCCATTATGTTCCGCATGAAATCCAATGCTTTATTGTTGACCATTATTACGACGGTATCGGCACTTGCCATCGGTTTACTCTCCTTAAGCTATATCGCCTATTATTCTGCGGATCAAGCAGCTGAGGACAATGTGCCTTCCCATTTTGCAATGACGAATGTACCGGATGCTGAGAAATTCAAAACGTTACTTCAGGAGCATGACATAAAGTATCTAGAAAAGAAAATTGAAGTTATTCAAGTCAGCGTGAACACAGCGCAAATTATGGACACTCCTCTGGAAGGATTAAATATCGGTGCGAATTCCATGACGTTGCCTGTCATAAGCGATCAATCTGTGAAGGGTACGGATGTATCTCCAGGCCAAACGATTTTAACAGGCTATAATGATTTGTTACAGAAATTCATGTCCTTGAAAAACTCAGGTCCATTGGATTTGAAGGGAAATAAGGAAGTCATACACCAACAATATGTGGGTCTAAAAAAGGAGTACGTGATTCCCTACTATTTTACAGCCGGTGGATTACCCACTGTCATTGTAGACGAAACTATCTTTGAGCGGCTAAAGAAAGATGCAAATCCTGAGATTCAAAAGAAGTCATCATTATATATTGGAATTGATATGATAAATGCAGAACAGATCAAAGAAGCCGATCGTCTCTTTGCAGCTGCGAATTTTAATGATCAACAAACATCACGCCTTGAAATGAGCAGCAATCAGAAGCGGAACATGGGAGTGATCATGTTTGTAGTTGGCTTTTTAGGACTGACCTTTCTCATTACATCAGGCTGCATCCTTTATTTTAAGCAAATGGATGAGAGTGAAGACGAAAAAGCCAATTACACCGTGTTAAGAAAGTTAGGGTTCACTCAAAGTGACCTGCTTAGAGGCATTAAAATAAAACAACTCTTTAACTTCGGCATTCCACTAGTAATTGGCCTTTCACATAGCTATTTCGCCGTTCAATCTGGCTGGTTCTTGTTTGGAACTGAAATTTGGATGCCTATGATCATCGTTATGGTGCTGTACACCGCCTTATATTCCATTTTCGGGATACTATCCATCCTGTATTATAAAAAGGTCATTAAATCAGCATTGTAATCGGCAAAAAGCAAAAAAAAGCCCCAGGCGAAAGCGCTGGGGCTTTTCCAAATATTTGAGCATTTTCGTTCCTATATGTACAATAAAATAACTATCATCGTAACCCCAAAGGGGGAGAGCTTATTTTATTATTAATCATCAATGGCATCGGCATCGTAGCCAATATCATACTCTGTTCCTCTGTAGGCGTGGCTATTATCGTAGGAATCGTCTTTTTCCTGATTGGCTTGCCTGAGTTTAAAAGATCGCCGAAACTCACGAAAAAGGCTAAAAAAGATATCACCTATATTATGTCAACCCTATTAACTCTCCTTATATTCGTAGTTATTGTTTCTTGGAATCTCCATACTTCAGGTGACCTGTTTCTTGAAGGTCCGCTAACACCGCAAATGAAGTTTCACTGGGGACAAAAGGTGTTGATGCTAGGGTTACTGGAGGGCTTATGGGCTGTCATCAGCCTAAAATGGCTGTTGCCTATCTTTTTTGATCCGCTGGATCTCAGTAAGAAGCAAATCCTTGTTTTAGTAAGCGGGATTGTATTTAGTGTGGTTTCAGGTATTTATGCCCTGCTTGAAGCAAGTTAAAAAGTCTCGCTCTTCTCTGTTAAGGACAGGAAGAGCGAGACTTTTTTATTAATGGTTCCCCTCTACAGAGGCTAGAATGCTTAACGCAAAGGTTCAAAACCTTCTGCCTGCTTGAGAATCCGCTCAATTTCCACGCATGTCTCCGGTTGCAGCGTCACTTCGACTGCTTTTACATTTTCTTCGATTTGTGCCGGTTTAGTGGCCCCAATGAGTGCAGCGCTGATACCCGGTTCTCTCAGAATCCAGGCAAGCGCGAGCTGTGACAGGGTAATACCCAAATCCTTCGCCAGCTTATCCAGCTCCTGGACACAGTTTAGAACGGTATCGTTCATGTAACTGCTGATGACATTATTGACAGAGGCATCAGCCCCGCGGCTGCCCGTCGGTAAAGGTTGTCCAGGCTTGTATTTACCCGTGAGGATACCTTGAGCCAGAGGCGAAAATACAATTTGGCCGATACCTACCTGCCCAGATACGGGAAGTACCTCATGTTCGATATAACGTTCGAACATATTATAGATTGGCTGATTGGCAATCAGTGGCCGCAAATTCAGCCTTTTTCCAATCCCATAGGCATCCGTGAGCTGGGCAGCACTCCATTCACTGACAGCAGCGTACAGAATCTTACCCTGAGCCTGAAGGTCATCGAGCGCTCGCAGCGTCTCTTCCAAAGGAGTACCCGAATCATAACGATGACAGAAGTACATGTCGATATAATCCGTGCCAAGACGCTTCAGACTCGCTTCACATTGCTCCATAATGTGCTTGCGTGACAGTCCCCTGTCATTCGGACCAGAATCCATAGGGAAATACACCTTGGTAGATAACACATAGCTCTCTCTTCGATAAGGCTTCAAGGCAGCTCCCATAGCCTTCTCGCCTTCTCCCCGGTTATACGCGTTCGCGGTATCAAAGAAATTAATCCCGAGTTCAAAGGCTTTGGCAATACAGGTATGAGCTGCTTCCTGCTCGGCAGCTGTACCGTACGTTAACCAGCTCCCCAGACCGATTTCACTAATTTTAAGACCACTGTTGCCTACATTTCTATATTTCATATCTACTCCTTCTTTCATAAGAAGATCATATTTTTATATTTTAACATGTAAACCCTTTCATTAAAATCATTGATAAAGGACTCATGGAGTTATATGAAGGATATCTACCACCCTGACTGTTAGGGTGGTAGATGCTTATAGCCTCACAATCTCAAATCATATTTACTTGCTTCCTACAGGAAAAAGCGCATCATATGCAGGACAAGGCAGTTTGTCGAGAAACTCCTGAAGCTGCTTCGGTTTATTTTTGTAAATATCCTTTAGGGATGTTCCATTATAAATATTGCCGATGACCACAGGATGGCATAGCTCACAGATCAGGATGTCCCCGTTCCCGTGAAGATGGAGCTGTTTTTTACCATCAACACAGTTGGAAAAATAAACACCAGGCTGTTCCTTGAAGCCCAGCGCTTCTGCAAAACGGTCCATACAGGTGAAATACAACACAGTATCATCTTTCTTATGTGCAATCAGGTCATGAACGGAACGAACGAGCGCTTCCTTGGTGGAAATAGCATTCCAGTTCGTATGATCCATCACAATGCTGTTTTGGATTTCATGGATGCGCACACCGAGTTCATATACCTTTTCGCTAATCGCTGGCATGTTGTTCTGCGTCTCCGCAAACAGCAACGTCTCCAGCACCGTTTCCAGCTTGGCTTCGGTACATAATCGGATATTTTGAACGATTTTCTCATACATGCGAGGATGAACATGATAATAGGTTGCATATTTATCGGCATCCGTGAAGTTGAAAGAAATATGAATGTTGGAAAGTCCTGCATCACGTAGTTTCTCAATTCGTTCAGGGCTGAGCAAGCTGGCATTGGTATTGAGCTGCGTAGCGATGCCCTTGCTTGAGCAGTGAGCCACAATGTCCAGACAATCCTCATACTTCAAGGTCACTTCTCCCCCGGACAGTCGCACACGTTTTAACGTTGGAATGTCATCAATAATATCAATGACCTCTTTGCTGCTAATGCATTGCCCATCGTTCCGCTGATACGCGCAGCAGTAATCACACTTGAAGTTGCAATTAGAGGTGACCCCGACTTCCAGTCCCTCCAGCTCGTAGATGCCCGGCTTTTCCAGTTCAAGTGCTTTATATTTGTTGTCTATACTCACTTTCTCATGATCCTCCCGATCTCAGGCTTATGTCTTGAATTCCCTTGAGATTATACAGAATAGGAGCGGTTTGTAGATATGACATTGGTAACGGTGGGTGCAAACAGATACAACAGCGGTAGCGACCTTGAAATTCGCTTATCAGCGCTGAAAAATTAATTTGACAAGTACTACCTAACTTTAGTAAATTCATATTAGTTAAGCCCTTAACTACATTTATGGTGGTGATCGTTTGAAAGACCTACAGGATTACGTACTTGATTTGCCGCTGCATTCTCTGGTTTTCTTTTCACTGGTGGAAACGACAGCCGGATTAGTTGATGTCTCAGAAAAATACTGGCATTCGAAGGGAACCAATGGAGCCAGAATTCGAATTCTGGTTGAAATCATGAAGGAAGGAGGTACAATTCTCCCATCTGTGCTCGCCCAAAGGATCGGTGTCACCAAATCAAATATTAGCCTGCTGCTCACCCCGCTCGAAAACGAAGGATTCATTCGCCGGGAAGGCCATCCCATGGACGGTAGAAAATCGGTAATTTCTATAACAAGCGAAGGGCAAAGCCTTCTGCTGCGTAATTTACCCGAAAACCGGCAGAGGATTGCGGAAAAAATGCAGGTGTTGAATGATCAGGAATTGAAGCAGCTCCTTTCCCTGCTCAACAAATTAAAGAGGACGTAACGGCTTTTCTACTCAATTGGTTAAGTCCTAAACTAAAATCCCATTTGTATAAAAAGGATGATATTCCATGTCGATCGTTATTACTGGAGCCAATGGTCAATTGGGGAGCCTAATCATACAACAGCTCCTTCAAAAAGTCTCACCTCATGAAATTACCACTTGTGTTCGCCACCTTGAAACCGGAAAACACTATGAGGCACAGGGAATTACAGTACGATTAGGTGACTACGATCAACCCGATTCGCTTGAGCAAGCATTCGCGGGTGCTTCCCAACTGTTGTTGATTTCAAGTTCACATCCCGACGATACGATTCGTATTCGTCAACATACTCATATCATAGAAGTAGCTAAAAAATGTAAAGTAGAACACATTTTATACACCAGCTTTGCCTTTTCTGAAGCCAGCTCTATCCCCCTCTCCAATCTGCATTTGGCTACAGAACACGCCATTTGCACCACCGGAATTCCTTACACTTTTCTACGGAATTCATTATATACCGATTTTGTCAAAACTCTCGACCTGAACGCCGCCATAGCGAAGGGCGCACTCGATATTTACCCTGGAGAGTGGAAATTTAACACCGTCACGCGTTGGGATCTTGCCAGAGGGATCGCAGCAGTGCTATCCGACCCAGACCGCCATAAGAACAAGAAATATGAATTTGTCTCCTCCAGTCCCTGGACCTTTTCAGATTTAACAGCAGCTTTGACCGAGCTTACAGGCAGATCCGTCTCCCTCCGTCAAGACCCCCAAATCAAAAATTGGATATTTGGGTTTTTGGGCAAAATAGATACGCGCTCCACGTCGGATGAATTGGAACAGTTGATCAGTGGTCCGCTCACTTCACTGAAAGAAAGCATCCGGCCCTTTATCTCCACATGAAAAACAACGCTAAAAATTCTTGCCAACACCCACTCCATAAATTGTGAGCGATATGTGAACTGGGCATACTTCTCATTCCCAAATCCATACTGAATATATCTGTTGGTAATGGAGGCGGGAATTGTGGATAAAAGGATGAATCTGCTTATGTTCAGCGGCGATTATGATAAGGCAATGGCTGGACTGATTCTGGCAAATACAGCGCGGGAATTGGACGTGGACGTGACGATGTTTTTTGCGTTCTGGGGACTATTTCTGGTTCGTGATCCTGACAAGATGACGTTTGAGGACAAGACGATTTATGAAAAAATCATGGGCTGGATGACTCCAAAAGGACCCGAAGAGTTGCCATTATCCAAAATGAATTTTAGCGGCCTTGGCAAGCTGATGCTGACGGAAATGATCGAAGATAACGAAGCCCCGAAGCTCATTCATTTCTTAAAAGGAGCACGGAAGAAAAATGTGAAATTTTATGCCTGTAAGCTATCGGTCGATATTATGGGCTTTAAACCGGAAGAATTTATACCTGAACTGGAAATTATCGAGGCCAAAACGTATTTAAAAGATGCGCTCGAATCCGATATGCAGTTGTTTATATAAGATAGACTTGCGCCTTATCCGGCTGTTGGATGAGGCTTTTATTGTGACTAAATGATGACACTCGCCTATTTTTTTTAACCTATTCGGGCCTACCTACGTACCCTAAGAAGACAGAACGACTTGGGAGGCGCCGTATGCTCATGGCTCGAATTGGAAGCAGTAATTGTAGGTATCAGCCTTCTAACGAGGCTTATTTCCAAAGGTATCGTGAAAGTACAATCGGATATCACCAGACCTTTGAATCTCCATATGGGCAAAAAAAGCTGATTTATGCGGATTGGGCAGCCAGCGGCCGTCTGTATGGACCCATCGAGTCGAAAATAGCTAATGAATTAGGCCCTTTTGTGGCGAACACGCATACGGAGTCTAATTTGACAGGAACTCTGATGACCCAAGCCTATGAAGAAGCGAAACAAATCATTAAAAGCCACGTTCATGCCAATGAACATGATATCATCCTGTTTGCCGGGTCCGGTATGACAGGTGCAGTGAATAAGCTTCAGCGACTGCTAGGATTGAAAATACATGAAAAATTAAAGCCCCTCTACCCCATCGCCGAAAAAGAACGTCCCGTTATTTTCGTTACACACATGGAGCACCACTCCAATCATATTTCCTGGGCAGAAACCATTGGAGACGTTGTGTGTCTTCCTCCGGGTCCCGGCGGGATTGTCGATCCAACTCATCTCGAACGACTGCTGCTTCAATTCCGGCATCGCCCTATCAAAATCGGCGCCTTTACCGCCTGCTCCAATGTTACAGGGTTCGAAGTACCGATTTACCAGCTAGCCCGCAAAATGCACGAACATGGCGGCGTTTGTTTCGTTGATTTTTCGGCAAGCGCACCTTATACCGAGATCAACATGCACCGCACAGATCCCCTTGAGAAACTGGACGGGATTGTATTTTCACCCCACAAATTTCTTGGGGGACCCGGTACAAGCGGCGTTTTAATTATGGATTCGAGGCTGTGCCTCCATTGTGCTCCAGATCAGCCCGGAGGGGGCACAGTTAACTGGACCAATCCTTGGGGTGGATACGAGTATAAAGATAATATTGAAGCCCGTGAGGATGGAGGGACGCCTGCCTTTCTACAAGCCACTCGAACCGCGCTCTGCATTCGGCTAAAAGAACAGATGGGACAGAAGCGTCTGTTGGAGCGCAAAAAGGAACTGACATCATTATTACTAAAGAGCTTGAGTACCATACCAGGGCCACACATTTTAGGAGGAGGCAGCCAAGAACGATTGGGAATCGTTTCTTTCGTTGTCGGCCATATTCACTATAACCTGATTGTAAAACTATTGAATGATCGGTTTGGCATCCAGGTCCGGGGCGGCTGCTCTTGTGCAGGCCCCTACGGACATTATTTGCTGGGCATCGACCAGCAAACATCTAAACAAATGACAGACCTGATCCATGCGGGAGACTTATCTCGAAAACCGGGCTGGGTGCGTCTGTCGCTCCATCCCATGATGACGAATCAGGAAGTCTCCTATATCGCCTCTTCCATACGAGCAATCGTGGAAAACATCACGACCTGGCAAAAAGATTATACCTATCAACCAGAATCAAACGAATGGCGATCTATGAATGAACATCACAAAATAGACATCAGCAAATGGTTTAATTTTAGCGATTAAGAGACTCCTGTCCGTTCCCTTCTTTCAAAACTCTCATAGGATACACTGTAAATTACTATATGAGGAAAGAAGTGACGACAATGGGGCTCAATTTTCGCAACAGTACTAGTGCAGCTATCTTTGTAGTCTTTGCCTACCCGGACTTCAGCTGTACTCCTGTTAACTACTCTAAAGCAGGCTGGTACCGTGTTAACCCTGGACAGACTATTCAGGTTTGGAGCGGCTTCGCAGGAGGTAATACGTTCTTTTATTACGCTGAAGATGATTTTGGACGCGAATGGAGGGGAACATATTTCACTCAAGTTCCTGAGAATGCCTTCAATTGGTGCTGGGATACAGGCTGTACCACTTGTAGAAGCGTGGGACTGCGGAGAATCGCAGTTAGTCCGTTCGTCTTGGACTACACCATCAACTTTGTAACGAGCAGCAGTCAAAGAAAACCTGCATCATCCACACTCCGCATGACATTGCCTTCCAAAGCAACCCAAGAGAAACCTATTTTGCGCAGAGTTCCTGCAACACCTAAGAGACTAAAACAAGGCAAAACTTTATTGCAAAAACGTATTGCGCATAAAAAACGGACCAAATAAAAAATGATCTGATCAGCTCGCATATAGTTTTTTTAGAACCCAAAAAAGGAGCGACCTCACCCCCATGGCCTGCTCCTTTCTCTTTTATCTATGAGGTAACCGCTTATTTACTCTCGGATTCCCACTTGGATATCTCTTCACGAACCCGTGGTGCTACCTCTGTTCCCAATAGCTCAATAGCTCTCATGACATCATCATGCGGCATCGTACCGACGGGCACGTGCAACAGAAAACGTGTAATGCCTACCTGTTTACGCAGATGAATGATTTTCTTGGCAACCGTATCGGGATCGCCTACATACAACGCTCCTTCAAAGCTGCGTGCAGCATCGAAGCTGGAACGAGTGTAAGGGCCCCAACCACGTTCACGCCCAAGCACATTCATGCTCTGCTGAGTGGAAGGGAAGAACTTATCCGCTGCCAGCTCAGTAGTCTCTGCGATAAAACCATGCGAGTGTGATGCAACCGGAAGCAGCGATGCATCATGACCAGCATGCCTAGCGGCTTTTTTATACAGTTCCACCAACGGGGCAAACTGTACAGGGCTACCCCCAATAATCGCCAGAACCAGCGGCAACCCGAGCAAGCCTGCACGAACCACAGATTCCTGATTGCCCCCACTCCCAATCCATACGGGCAAAGGATTTTGAACTGGACGCGGATACACACCCAAATTGTTGATTGCCGGCCGATGTCCGCCTTTCCAGGTAACTTTCTCGGATTCTCGTATTTTCAATAACAGCTCCAGCTTTTCATCGAATAATTCATCGTAGTTATCCAAATCATACCCAAATAACGGAAACGATTCGATAAAAGAACCTCGGCCTGCCATAATCTCAGCTCGTCCATTCGAAATACCGTCCAGTGTAGCAAAATCTTGAAACACACGTACGGGATCATCCGATGAAAGCACCGTAACTGCACTGGTTAACCGAATTCGTTGGGTCTGTGCTGCTGCAGCAGCGAGGATAACAGCCGGAGCAGATGCCGCATAATCTTTACGATGATGCTCCCCCACGCCGTACACATCCAGCCCTACCTGATCTGCAAGCACAATCTCCTCGACCACTTCACGTATACGTTGTGCGTGACTGATAACCTCACCCGTTTGGGTATCCGGCGTTGTTTCTACAAACGTGCTTATACCTATCTCCACTTGTTCTACCCCCTATTTTCATGCCCTATTCTCATACGACTGCTTTCGAAGCCAATCATTTTAAAAACCGATATCTTTATATTGAACCTTTTTCGTATCTTTTTCAAGCTCTCCTTTTTTGAGTCTGAAAACCAGCCAAGGGAAGTGTCCAGATTCGCCGCAGGAAAAGAAGTCTCTTTGTCGAATATTTTATGGAATAAAGAAGATTCCCATCCCCACAACATGAATACAACAAGGAGGCACATACATTTATGGCTTTTGTCATTAACAATTTAAAGGATAACAGCAATGTTGCCATGACTGACCAATTAGGTGGATTTACGGTACTAGAATACATAACAGATTTGAGTTCTACCTCGGTTATGGCTGCGAAAGACAATTACTATATGAGCAAAAGTAATATGCGCCGCAAACAGCTCATGATCGAAATCAACAATAGTGAGATTATGATGAAGGCGGGAGCCATGCAATATACTGTGGGTAGCATGGAAATGACTACTGGTGTAAAAGGCGTTGGAGGCTTAATGCGAAACTTGGTGTCCGGTGCTGTAACGGGAACAGGTGCCATTAAACCACACTATAGAGGCACGGGTACGATTATGCTGGAGCCTACTTACCAATATATTTGGCTTATTGATGTCGACAATGATGATATTGCCATCGAAGACGGCTTGTTTTTGGCTTGTGACACGACGCTGGACATTTCCGTCGTTGCACGTAGTAATCTTTCCTCTGCTGCACTGGGTGGAGAAGGGTTATTTAATTTAAGCGCCCGCGGAAAAGGAGTTCTGGCACTTCAAGCTCCAATCCCTTCTGAGGAAGCGGTCGTTATAGAATTGCAAAATGATGTGCTGAAGGTGGATGGTAACTTTGCCCTCATGTGGTCCAATACCTTACAGTTCACCGTCGAAAAATCCGGGAAAACCAAAATGGGCTCGGCTGCTTCCGGCGAAGGGCTGGTAAATGTGTACAGGGGAACGGGAACCGTATGGTTAGCACCATTGTAAATAAAAAAGGAGAAGCCCTCGGCTTCTCCTTTCTTACATTTTAATTCTTTTTTACAAACTCCGATTTTAGCTTCATTGCTCCAAAACCATCAATTTTGCAGTCAATATCGTGATCGCCATCCACCAGACGGATGTTTTTTACTTTGGTGCCGATTTTCAAGACGGATGAGCTTCCCTTCACTTTAAGGTCTTTAATGACAGTTACAGAGTCACCATCCTGCAGGATGTTACCATTCGCATCTTTAACAACCTTTACGTCTTCACTGCTTGCTTCTGACTCGGTAGACCACTCATGAGCGCATTCCGGGCAAATGAAAAGACTGCGATCCTCATAAGTGTATTCTGAATTACATTCAGGACAATTTGGTAAATTAGACATGGTATTATGTACTCCATTCATTTTCAAATTCTACTGCTATGCTAAGCTTCCTTGATAGACCAAGCTTGCTCCAAGTCTTCCTTGGAGTTCCCTACAAGTATATTGGATAATCCGTCACGATTCCACTCATCGATGAAACTAATCTGAGTATTGTTGTACCTTATATGTAAGCGTTCTGTCTACTGAAAATGCCGAGAGGTAAACATGTAACTAAAAAGGACGCTGTCTTCCTAGGCAGCATCCTTTTTTACGGCACGTTTATTATGCTTGGGTTTGCTTGATCAGTTCACTAATTCCTTGACTAAGCGGCGTAAGGGGGCGTTTCAACAGCTTCTCGAAGTCGTTGCTTACGACATCCAAGGCTCCTTCACGAATTGCTTGTTGAATACCGACCACAATAGGGATGGCACCTTCCGGGACTCCCGCACCGAGCATAACCTCGGCATACGTAGCATCATCCACCTGCTGTACAGGAACGTCTTTGCCCAGAACCTCAGCAAGTACCGCTGCAAACTCTTCTTGGGTAATCGGCTTACCGGAGAGCTCGTATATTGTATTCTCATGCCCTTCGCCAGACAAAACGGTTGCAGCTGCTTGCGCATAATCTGCGCGGGTAGCCCAACCTACTTTACCAGACCCTGCCGAGGTTAGCCAAGGAGCCCCCGCGAGTACGGATTGGATCGTGCCTGCCTCATTCTCCAGATACCAATTATTACGCAAGAAGGAGTAAGGAATACCTGACTCGCGAATGAACTCCTCCGTGATACGATGTACGGGCGCAAGGAATAGAGTGCTGTCAGCGGCATTGGCAGCGCTAGTATAAACGATGAAGCCTACTCCAGCACGCACAGCAGCATCAACAGCTGCTTTATGCTGACGGATTCTAGTATCATTATCCCCGTCTGCGGATATAATCAGCAGTCGATCTACTCCAGCAAACGCCTGATCCAGCGTCTCCGGTTTATCAAAATCGCCATGACGAACGTCAACACCACGAGACCGTAAGTTCTCTGCTTTTTCTGGATTTCTTACGCTAACAATAAGATCGTTTGCGGAGACAGATGTAAGCAACGTATCTACCACGATGGAACCCAGTTGCCCCGTTGCTCCTGTTAATGCAATTTTCATATGAAATCCTCCATTCAAATTGTATTCACTTTTATATAGTAACTAAAAATATAACACATGTCTAATCTAGAGTCTAAAGGTCTGCTTTTCGGGTAAGAGTTGGTAACCCAGACTTTCCCCAGAGAAAGGAACATGTATATGAAGAAAGCTATGATTATTGTAAATCCCTCTTCCGGCAAAGAGGAATCCCTCCAACATGTCAGAAGCGTAGAAGAAATTCTACGTGATCAAGGATACGTTGTTACGGTTAAAGAGACGGCAAAGGAACTGGACGCCACTCGTTTTTGCGTCAATGCGTGTGAGGAAGCTTGTGACCTAGTCGTTTCCATCGGCGGGGATGGCACACTTCACGAAACAATCAACGGTTTCATTGATCAAGACCATCGTCCAAGACTGGGTGTCATTCCCCTGGGGACAGTCAATGATTTTGCCCGTGCCTTGCAAATTCCGCTAAGTCCCGAGCTGGCGATCCGTACACTGACTTCTACCCGCGTGAAAAACGTAGATATGGGTCTCTTAAACGGCCGAATGTTTGCCAATGTTGTTGCCACAGGTTCGCTTGCTGAATCGCTATCAGCTGTATCATCAGACGATAAATCCATGTTTGGCACGTTTGCCTACTTCAAAGAAGGCATGAAAGAGCTTATCAGCCATCCTGCCCACTCACTTATCGTCCGCTACGATGACAATATCTGGGAAGGAAAATCCCCACTCTTTTTGGCTACTTTGACCAATTCAGTTGGCGGATTCGAGAAACTGGCGCCCGATGCGGCTGTTGACGATGGTCTGCTTCACTGCTTTATTTTCAAAAACCTCAATATATTGAACACCGTGACGGCCAGCATATCCTTATTTTTAGGCAACCTGAAGGATCATAGTGATATCGTTTACTTTACCGCAAAGCATGTAAGTGTCAGCTCTGCAGAACCGGTCAGTACGAATGTAGATGGTGAGGAAGGGCCGTCTTTGCCTATCGAGCTTGGTATTTTACCGCGTCATATTGAGGTAATTGTGCCGGAAGAGGTTTAAGTAATGCGGTGCTGGTCCTCAAGCTTGAGGATCATACTCGCTCAATTTCCCCTCGTAGATCAAATGGAATCGATCACTTTGACGAAAATCGTCTGGCGTAACAAGAGCGGGCAACTTGTTCCATATTTTTATGCCGGATCGCTGTAAAATTTCCGCAACGAATTGCGAACAAAAATAAGAATTGCTGAACTCGACTGGTTCTTTGAGTGCAATACCAATCAAACCCAGTAAGTTATACATATATTTTTGACGACTTCGGATAAATACATGTAAAACTCGCTTCATTTTTTCAACTTCACGGTCGGTTACTTGAAGCTCGTAGATAACACATGTTGTATTCGGAAATCTGCTGTATGTACCTGTCTTAATATCCTCTTTCACGAAACCACCATCCAGAGGGTTATTAGGGGTCTTTCTCCCGAAGCTGTATAACTCCGAAAGTTCCCGGTTGAAGGAAATGGAGGCGTGATTGTATGGCGCTCTCGTATAGCTTTTAATGACTCTCGTAAGAAACGTTCCCGTATTCGTAAGCAAGATAAAGACGGATTGATCTGCTACCATTTACGAAATTTCCCCTTATCAAGTTTGAATTATTCCTTCATAATAACATAGGAGCCTTAATGGAATCCTATTTCGCGATAAGTTGGTGAGTGGTAATGGACAGTTCGCTATTAACGTTAATCCTTATTTTCGCAGCCTTATTGGTCATCCATCTGATTTATATAGTGGTAGTCAAAACACAGCCAAACAAAGACTATGCAGCTATTGGGCTTCGCATCAAGACATGGTGGGGTATGTTCTTTATCTTTTGCTTGGCAACTCTTTTCAATCCGATCGTTTCACTGCTTTCCTTGATGGCACTCACCTTTTTTGCGCTAAAAGAATACTTTTCCATGATTAGATCCAGAAAAGCTGATCGCAGATTGTTTCTATGGGCGTACTTAGCGATTCCCGTACAATTTTATTGGATTTATATCGGGTGGTATGGAATGTTTATTGTCTTTATCCCTATCTATGTATTCTTGCTGCTACCGCTCCCGCGATTGATCAACAAAGGAACGGTTGGTTTTCTGCGCAGTGTCAGCTCGACCCAATGGGGGCTCATGCTGATGGTTTTCGGGTTGAGTCATCTGGCCTATTTTCAGTTTGCTACGCCGCAATACGGAGCAAAACTTGTACTTTTTCTAGTGGTACTGACGCAGCTCAATGATGTCGTACACTATCTAGCATCACTCTATTTCGGAAAGCGGAAAATCGTCCCGACATCCAATCCCAATATAACTTGGGAAGGCTTTGCATTCGCTTTTCCCGTAACCATAGCGGGTTCCTATCTTATCTATCCCTATCTGACGCCGTTTGACCTGAAATTTGGAATTATTTTCGGCATGCTGATCAGCTTGAGCGGTTTCTTCGGTAGCTTAACGGTTTCCGTGCTGAAGCGGGATTTATTAATCGGCGATGATGACAAGTTCGATGCTTTGAAAAAAAGCTATTTAAGTCGGGTGGATAGCTTGACCTACACCTCGCCCGTCTTTTTTCACGTGATCCGTTATTTTTTTGACTTTATGTAGCGATTACATGGCTCAAACCTAGATGATCATGGAACACAATATCTTGTTGTGAAAAAAGCAGCCTATCCTCACGGGGTTGTATTCCCGTCAGTACACTGTTGCTGTCCTATATCATCCTCCGTGAATCCTTCTCATTGGCTCATCTGGCTGGTGCAGGCTTTGTATTTCTCGGCATCATACTTATATCACGCGGTGAACGCCGCTGACTTACGCAAAGACCTTCTCAAGAAAAGAGGCTCCCGGCTGAAACTTCGGGAGCCTCTTTTTTTTGATTCAAGTTCTTATCGCTTGGAATTAATGCACCTGATCCAGCAATTGATATGCTTCTTCCTTCGTTTTAACCGCCAGGAGCGCTTCTCTGAAATGATCATCCATCAGCTTACGCGATAACATCTGCAGTACTTTCAGATGCGCATTTTCCTTGCTGTTGCGCGGTACGGCAATCATGAAGATCAGTTTTGCTTCACTTCCGTCTGCACTATTCCAGTCAACACCGCCCTGCTTGATGCCGAAGACCACGCTTGGCTTCAGGACCGCTTCCGATTTGCCATGAGGAATGGCAATATTCATTCCGATGCCTGTGGAGCCTTCTTCCTCTCTGGCTAATATCGCCTGTTTGAAATCACTGGCAGAGCTTACGGCTCCATTTCTCTCAAGTGCTCCGATCATTTCATCAACCACAGCATCTCGTGTCGTTCCTTCCAGATCCAAATTAATCAGATCCATCGTTACAATATCCGTCAGTTTCTCAATGTGAATCGCTTGTGGAGAAACGGCTGGCCCATTATTTGTAACAGTTGTTGAAGCAGATGACTCCGTAGCGGCCGTTGTAGTAATCGCAGATTGTCCAGCTTCCCCAGCAGCATCTGGAGTTACAGTTGCTGCAATATCTTTTTTCAGCAAGCTCACCAGGACAACCGATACAGCTACGCCGACAATAACGGCGATGAAGAACATAAGCACATGGTCCACTGCACCAAGTACAGCTACAATCGGTCCACCGTGAGCTACCTTATCACCTACATTTCCCAACATCGCAATGACTGAACCGACCATGGATCCTACCATGATACTAGGAATAACACGCAGTGGATCTTGCGCCGCGAATGGAATTGCACCTTCGGTAATACCGAACAACCCCATTGTGAATGTTGCCTTCCCAGCCTCGCGTTCCGCAGGTGCAAATTTACGTTTGTTGATCATCGCTGCAAGTCCCATCCCAATCGGAGGAATACAAATCGCAACGGCGATTGGCCCCATAATTTCATAATTCCCTTCGCCGATCATGGCCGAACCGAATAAGAAAGCAACTTTGTTCACAGGGCCGCCCATATCAAAGGAGATCATCGCACCTAGAATCAATGCCAGTAGAATTGAGCTTGTACCTTGCATACCTGCAAGCCAACCAGTTAAAGCCTCAAACAATTGTGCGACTGGAGCACCAATCACAAAGACAAAGATTAATCCAACAATTAACGATGCCAATACAGGGATAATAATTATAGGCATGATCGGCTGTAATGCTCGGCCAACCTTGATTTTCCGAATCCCAAGTGCAACATAACCGGCCAGGAAACCAGCGATAATGCCGCCGATAAATCCAGCCCCCGCCTCACTTCCATAAAAGCTGCCGTTCGCAGCAATGAATCCGCCAATCATACCCGGTGCAAGCCCCGGTCTATCTGCAATACTCATCGCGATAAATCCGGCGAGGATCGGTATCATAAAGGTAAACGAAGCCGAACCGATATCCTGAACCGTCTTCCAGAATGAACCGTCCGGTATAACCAGACCGCCTGGTGTCTTCTCACCGCCAATCGTCAACGCAATGGCAATGAGCAATCCCCCAATGACGATGAAGGGTACCATATAGGATACACCGTTCATCAAGTGGCGGTAGATGGGATTTTGTTTCGGTTTGTTCTCCTGTGAGCTACCTTCGGCAGAACGTGACTCTGCTTGGTACACTGGTACATTACCCTTCATCACCCGCTGGATCAATTCTTCTGGACGGCGAATGCCATCCTGTACGCCAACGACCAGCAGTTTCTTACCGACGAAGCGGTCTTTAACCACCGTTTTATCCGCTGCAATAATAATGCCATCTGCCTCACGGATCTCCTGCTCGGTCAGTTGATTTTCGACTCCAATGGATCCTTGTGTCTCGACCTTCATCTCAATGCCCAGCTTTGCTGCTGCCTTTTGCAGATTCTCAGCTGCCATATACGTATGTGCAATTCCGTTAGGACATGAGGTAATCGCCAATATCTTCATAGTCATTCCCCTTCTCTCTAGTGTTTCCGCTTACATTGATAGTATAAACGCCTATCTTGCTGTTATCGGACGAACTTTTTACCGGAACTTTCGGTAAAACGGAATTATACCGACAAAAAACAGGACTTATCTATAAGTCCTGCTCCAGAGCACAGCTTTTTTTAGTTTATCCCTTCATTCTCCCTAATAATCTCATCGCATCGGTCTCCTTAGATAAGGCATGAACCAAAGCAGGCTGCTCACTGATCAGGGACAATTCCTTAAATAACTGGCGCATTTCTTCCCGCCCATCCTGTTTGACCGCAAGCAAGAACACAAGCTCTACTTTCTCGGTTCCCCAGGTAAGCGGCTGCTTCAAGGTAGCGATTACAATGGAGGACTGCCTTATCCACTCAGAACCGCCATGCGGGATGGCTATGCCTCCCCCAATCGTCGTAGCCGACATTTTTTCTCGCGCCAATACACTGTCCACATAACCGGGCTCCACATATCCTTTGTCCTCCAGTATTTGCGCCAGCCTGGAGATCAATTGTTCCGGATGCTGCACTTCCTGCTGGGGAAAGACCAAAAAAGGTGTTGTATATTTAAAAAATACAGATTCGTCTGCCGCCCTCTGTTCCGGCTCATCTAGTCGTCGGATCACTTGCTCCAGCCGACGCTCGTCCTTGGCATCCAGCAAGGGAGAGACGAGAATATGCGGAACGTTCATCTCTGGGAGATCTACAGTGGTAATGACGAGATCCACCTCTTGGGCTGCCAGATAATCCTGGACTTCTGCTTTGGAAAGGGTTGTCTTCACATGTACAGCCGGAAATTTACGTTCCACCTTGGTGCGCAGCAGTTGGGACATACCGATGCCCATGTGACACACGATGATGGCTCTCTGGGGGTGACTCTCTTTCTGGTGCAATCGCTCCACAGAAGCCTGAAAATGCAGCGTTAAATACGCCGCTTCCTCCTCGGGGAAGGATAGACGGATCCATTTCCCTACCTCTTCCAGTGTAATAATAACTCGGTCGAACATGTAGGGGTACATCTTCTTGATCTCGGCCAGCATAGGATTGGACACGGTCAACCCATATTGAAGACGGTTCAGGGTCGTATATAAATGGACATTCAACCCTTTCAGCAACATCTTGTCCTTGGAAAAGGCAATCATATTCAGCTCGGACATCCGCCGGACTAACTGCTCAATCAACTCAGGCAAAAGCGGGTGGTTATCTACCAGCTCGCCTTGTTTTCCCCTTCTTTCCTCCTGCTGGTAACGAAACTTCCCGCTAAGCAGATGCAGAGTTAAATACGCCGTCTCTTCCTTGGAAAAAGGCACGGCAAACAACTTTTGCAACTGCTGCAAAAAAGACGTAGCCCATGTAAATTCGCGTCTCTCCTGCAAAAAGGCAATGTCCTGCTTGGAGAGCGAAATGGGCTGTCCCATCTTGGTTCGTTTGACCATTAAGAGGATATGCAGCATTAGAGCTTCGAAAGCTTCGTCAGTAAAGCTGAGCTCATGGCGTTTTTGAAATGCTTGTAATTCATGATTTATGGTTGTAATCTCGTGCGATTCAAACTGTTTGCGCATCATCTGTCCTGTTAACTCAGGACTGTCAATCAGCTGGTTCATCCGCGCCAAAGCGATGCGCTTATTTTTCTCAGAGCCTTGAATGGTCAATCCAACGCGCTGCTTGGTAATCAAGGCCAGATCAAAGCTGTGCAGCCAGCCATCGATCTTCTCCATATCTCTACGAATCACCGTCTTGTTCACATAATACTGTGAAGCTAGATCCTGGATGGTCACAGGCTTGGCATTCATCAAGAGCCGATAGGCGAGATGCAGCACCCTTTCCTCATCCGACTCATGTTGGGCTGTACTCTCGTCCGCATACAGTCGATGGAACAATTCATTCTGATCCGCTTCACCCATCTCCAGATAAATACCGCGTCCCGGCCTTCTCACTAGATTGGCATCAGAATGTTTAACGATATAATCTTCAATTACTTTCAGATCGTTGCGGATCGTCTTTTCAGAGCAGTCGGTCAGATCCGCCAGATCCTGCGCTAACCACAACCGGTCCGGTTCAGTTAACAACATGCGTAAAATTTCCATTTGCCTTTTATTCATTCCATTCTCCCATCTTCCAAAATAAAGAATGTCTAGGGCACTTCGAGCTATAATTTGCTGGTTTTGTGTTGACTTTAAGTATACTCCAAGTAGTACATTTAAAGCATGGTGGCCGCCAAATTCAAGAATAATGAAAAGAGGAATCGCTCATGACCATTGGGAAAACAGTTCTTATTACTGGGGCCAACAAAGGCATCGGGTATGAAACAGCCAGACAATTGGGGGGGATGGGTATTACAATCCTGATTGGCTCACGGAATGAGCAGAGCGGCCGGGAAGCGGTGGCTAAGTTGGCTAATGAGGGAGTAGAAGCCCGATTGATTTTGTTAGACGTGACGAATCAAAGTACGATTGATTCCGCAGTCCAACAGATCAAACAAGAATTCGGTTCCCTTGATGTACTAATCAACAATGCCGGCATATCTTTAGGAGGAGCCACTCCTCCAAGTCAGTTCTCTTTGAACGATTTAAGAGAAACGTATGAAACGAACTTTTTCGGTTTGGTCGCCGTGACGCAAGCCATGCTACCTTTATTGCAAGAATCTCCTTGTGGTAGAATCGTTAACTTGTCGAGTGGCCTTGGTTCGTTAACCTATAATGGCGATCCTGAGCATGAGCATGCACAATTTAATTTGCTTGCCTACAATAGCAGCAAGGCAGCGGTTAATATGTTCACCGTCACCCTTGCCAAAGAATTCAAAGACTCACCTCTCAAAATTAATTCGGCTGACCCTGGCTTTACCGCCACTGACTTAAATGGCTTTACAGGACCGGGTTCGGTACAACAAGCTGCTGCTGTCGTTGTTCGTTTAGCCACTTTAAATAATGACGGGCCGTCAGGAGGGTTTTTCGACTCGAATGGAGAAGTGCCTTGGTAATCGTTACAATTAAGGAGTGGGATACTTTGCAGGAAATTCCGGAGACCATAACCTCTATTAGTCAAGCTGCAGAACTAACAGGTTTAACAGAAGATACTATACGCTATTATGAGCGAATTGGCTTGCTGCCTTATGCAGAACGAAAGGCTAACGGACACAGGTTCTACAGTAGAGATCAGATTCTGGGGATTATCTTTTTAACCCGATTAAAAGCTACTGGAATGACTATAGAGGAAATGAAGCATTATCGAGAACTTTCGATGCAAGGCAACAGCACCATTCCGATCAGACACTCCTTACTTGAGAAACATAATCAGAAGATTCAACAAGAAATTTCCAGACTGATGGAAACCCAAAAAATTATTGAATATAAGCTCAACCATTATCGTGACCTCTCTACCAATCCTGATCTTAGCGACACGAATTGCAACCCTACAACACCCAGCACCAATCCCCTTTTTTAAGGGGTTTTTTTATTTTCAGCGGGAGATTGATGGAGCTCCCTTAATTCCCTATAATCCAAATATAGTATGAATTTCTAGGGGGAATAACGGTGATCACCTATGTGAGATGCAATGACGTCAGTATGGAACACATTTTCCAAGCATTTTCGCTTGGGTTCTCGGATTATTCCATTCGTCTGACCACGGATCAGGACGATTTCGCAGCACGTTTTTTTGGTCCAGAGGGTAATACACGGAATCACTCTTTCCTTGCCATGGATGAGGATCAACCGATCGGCTTAATTCTTGGCGGTGTCCGGCAGTTCGACGGGTACAAGACCATGCGTTGCGGCACGCTATGCATCGCCCCGGCTTACCGTGGTCAGGGGATTAGCAACAAGTTGCTGGAATTACATAAACAAACAGCCATCTCCGCGGGTTGCCAGCAGCTATGGCTCGAAGTCATCAAGGATAATCATCGGGCCGTCAAATTATATGAAAAGCAAGGCTATCAGCCACGCTATACGCTGAAATACTACAACGGCACTCTGCCCTCCACCCCACCCGCTGCCCTCTCATCTTCGTATATTCTTAAGGAAGTTACATTTGATGACATCGCAGCTTTTCGAAAGACCCTTATCGACTGCCACATCCATTGGCAAAGTGACACACCTTATTACGCCACTAGTACACAGGAAGCTTTTCTCGGCATCTACGAAGTAAATCAAACGTGCCTCGGCATGGTGAGCATGAGTGCTAAGGGTAAAATCAACTTTCTTTGGGTCGATCCTAAGCATCGCAACCAAGGATTAGGATGCGCCCTCCTTCATAGAGCAGCAGAGATCCAAAAGATTGAGAAGGTGTACATCTGTCTGTCTGACAATGACTCTCTTGAAGGCTTTATCCAAAAAATAGGTCTCTCGAAAGACTCCATTGAGCAATATGAAATGGGTATGCCGCTGAATCCAAGCTCTCCCGCTTGATTCACCTACATCTATCATTTCTGAGAACGATTGATATACTCTGATTTGACCAATGCGCACATGTAAAGATCATCATATTTCCCTAACGTAAATTCATATTGGGAGAGGAGCCCTTCTTGCCGAAAGCCTGCTTTTTCAAGCAACCGCAAGGATTGTGCATTCTCTGGCTCTACTAGCGCCTGAATGCGGTTCAATGAGAGGAAGGGATATTTATAATAATTTCTTTGTTTATAGAATGTTTTCCTAAACATGGATTGTAAAATGACCGTTAATATAAGGAGTGTGTTTTCAATTATTAAGAAGAGGTGTATTTTTTGGACGAACAGCACATATCACACAATCCGCAGGAAACTTCAAGACAGACGTACATTCAGCATGGTCAAAATTATGGGGTAGATCCAAACAGGATGGCGGCGTTATCAAAAACATACGAATTCTACTCTGTTTAGACGGTGGGGAGCAACAGTTTTTGATTGCATATTTTTTGTAATCGGGTATATTTGTTTTTTTATTTCTGTCATTCAAATAACGGACAGATGGTTTTTGCCTTTAGCGATTGCAACCCGTTGTATTCTGCTTATTGCTTTCTTCAGCTATTATTTGCTTTTGGAAGGTTACACAGGCTATACGCTGGGTAAGTTCGTTTTTCGTATTAAGGTGGTTAACGGGGAAGGAAAGCCTCCTGGTTTTCTTAAATCACTCATTCGTACGCTGCTCAGACTCATAGACACCAATCCGTTGCTAATGGGTGGGATACCTGCTGGTATCAGTGTGTTAGTAACTGCATCAAGACAACGAATTGGTGATTTAGCTGCAGGTACATATGTTGTAAAGGTACGGGATTTAGAGCCGATTAACAAAAAGACAATGAAACGTTCGCTCTTTATATTTTTTACTGCAATGGTGATCTTGGGAGCCTCGTTTGTAAATGCTATTTTTATACTTGCAGACAGTTACGTACCTCCTGAAGCTCCAGTGAGCAAGAAAGAGCAAAGCTATGTAAGTAAAGATGGACGATTTCAAATCACGGCCCCGCTGGACTGGTCAACAGACCCGGACCGTGAAGGAAAAGCAGAGATTGCGATATTTAATCCGTACATTCAAAAGTCCGTTGCGGTAGTATCCAATTCGAAAAAGGAATTGGGCAATGTAACTCTCCAGCACTACACAAAGAAAATTCAATACAACATGACCAAAGAGTTTAATCTCTCTACTGTAGGACCTTCATCTAACACAACGATTCATGGATATCCTGCCATTGAGTTTACGATTAAAGGACAAAAAGATGTGAACCATTATGTCACCCATGTGGCGATTATTGAGACCGAAAATGATTATTATCAGGTGCTCGGATATACGCCCGCATCTAAATATAGTCGTTTTAAGAAAGAGCTACATGATATTATCTACAGCTTCCGCGAGGTCCGTCATTAGACAGCGTGGCTGGCAATAAAAAGGATAGACAAAAAGCAGGTGCTCCTATGAGCCCTGTTTTTTTGCGTACAACTATACTCTAGATTACACTCAATGCAAAAATATATAACATCGTTTAATGGATTATTATAATATGCTGCAATTTCACATCTATGATAAAATTGACTGACATGTTCGGTAATCCGCTTTATCATATTGTTCAGATGCACAATGGATTGAAAACCCTTTCATAAAGGTAGTACATTAAAACACACTATATCACTATAGATAAGGGAGGAATCCTGATTTGTTTCAGCTCTCCGAAAAACAAGCTCAAGACATCGTAGACAAAATGATGAAGGATATTCCATACAATATCAATATTATGAATGAACGCGGCATCATCATTGGCAGCGGCGAGAGTGAACGAATCGGAACCATTCACCAAGGAGCTGTTCAGGCGCTCGAAACTGGGAAAATGGTTGAAGTGTGGCAGGACGGCCACTATGAGAAAAAGGGAACCAATGAACCGATTGTCATTCATCATGAGTTAGTTGGTGTCATTGGTATTTCAGGCAATCCTGATGAAGTGCGTCCTTTTTGCAATATTGTTAAAACTACGGTGTCTCTCCTGATTGAACAGCGGATCTCCTTGGAGCATCTGGCCCACGAAGCCAACCGCAAAAAATCTGTGCTGGAAATGCTGTTAAATCATCAGGGAGCCTACACGCAAAAAATAAAAAAAGAAGCAGCCCAATATCACATTGATTTGCTTCTAAAAACTTCGGCTGTATATGTAAAGTACCTGCCTACTGATCCAGCTCATTTAGCCGAGTTGTCCAATATATTTATGCAGCATCCATCCTTTCGTATGGAGGAAGACTGCTATCTCATCCTAATACAAAATCAGGAGCCGACAGACAAACTGCTAGAGCCACTTGTGCGCAGCCATCCCGATGTGCTGGTTACGGTCAGCAGACAAGAGATCAACATTGCGGATGTTTATATGCAGGCCAAGTCAGCTATGAATGTTTTACTGGCTTTGCGCCCGCCTGTGCAAAAAATTTCTTTTGCGGAAGTCGAATTTCTGGTCAAATTGAGTCAAACGAACCTGACGAATACGATCTATCTGGTTAGCAAGCTGGAAGATACCGTGGATTTGCTGGATACGCTGCGAAGCTTTATTAACCATAACGGCAGTGTCTCCTTTACCGCAGATGAATTAAATATTCACCGAAATACGTTGCAATACCGCCTGAAGCGCATTCATACCTTAACCGGTAAAGATCCCCGGAATCTCCTTCAGCTTTTTGAGCTTACGCACGGCTTATTGGCACTGTATCAATGAACTGCTGTATCACGCCAGACCATGCGCCAGTAACACCATATTTTCGCTCGCCGTCACCCAAATTTCTTAGTCAATCCGGCTTTAGCTAGGTTCGGGATTACAGGCGAGCGCTCGTATTATATCGTATTTGTATGATGCCGTTTTATGTTTAAAACCCGCTTCTCCATCTGTTCATTTCTCGCTCAATTGAAATACTCTTGCGATATTCTCGCACGTACGCTCTACGTTTTGCGGCCCTTCGGCCAGCAGCTTACCGAGCTCCGAGGCTCCCGGTACGATGCCGAACACCGCATCTATTCCTTCCTTGTACAACGTGTCGATCCCTTCCCCGATATAACCTGCGACCGCAATGACCTTTTTTCCAGACTGTTTTGCCGCCTGGGCTACTCCATAAGGAGTTTTACCGAATTTGGTCTGAAAATCAATACCGCCTTCCCCCGTCAAAACGATATCGGCAGTGGCGAGCTTTTGTTTTAAACCGGTGTATTCAATCACAATTTCAATGCCTTTTTGCAGCGCCGCCTGAGTGAAAATTAATAAGCCCGCACCCAATCCACCTGCTGCGCCTGCGCCTGGGAGATCGCGCACATCCTTGCCCAGCTGCTGCTTCACCACATCGGCGTAATGAGCAAGATTGGCATCCAATTGCTGCACCATTTCCGGAGTCGCCCCTTTTTGTGGCCCGAATACTTGAGATGCCCCATGCTCTCCGCACAGCGGATTTGTCACATCACAGGCTACAATTAATTGTACCTGCTGCAAGCGGTCATCCAGTGATGAAATATCAACACTGGCCAGCTCGCCCAGACTACCGCCGCCGCGCGGAAGAGTATTGCCTTTTGTATCCAGAAATCTGGCGCCCAGCGCTTCCGCCATTCCTGTACCGCCATCATTCGTCGCGCTTCCACCAATGCCGATGATAATTTTTCGAATTCCCTGGTTCAGACATTCACGGATTAACTCCCCTGTTCCGTAGGTTGTTGTCTTTAACGGGTTTTTGTTATCCTTGTTCACCAAATGGATTCCACTGGCGGATGCCATCTCGATTGCCGCTGTGGTGCCGTCTCCCAGCAGGCCGTATGCAGCAGTTACAGGTTCTCCAAGCGGTCCTGTCACCTCGATATAACGAATCTGTCCGCCTGTCGCATCCACCAGTGACTGCACCGTTCCTTCACCGCCGTCCGCCATCGGTACGTGGACATAATTCGCCGCCGGATAGACCTTGCGCAGTCCTTTCTCCATCGCGATACATACTTCTTTAGCCGTCATGCTTTCTTTAAAAGAATCTGGTGCCAGCACAAACGTTTTCTCTCTCATCTTCTCACCCCATCGTGAATATTAAAGTAAAAATCCATACATGATTGTCGCTACAATTGCCATCGTTCCACCCACAATAGCTTCGTAAGGAATCAAGCCCATCCGTTGTTTAATGCTCATTTTCATGCTGTCTGCCGTGACGTGAAAATAGTTGCCCTGCGGCAAGGAATCAATGACTGTAGCTCCTGTATGCACCATCACAGCTGCAGCGAGTGGGGCCGTTCCCATGTTCAGAATGGCTTCCCCAAACGAGCCTGTTGCCAAAATAACGCCCGTCGAGGTGGACGCCGTAGCAGCTGCCATCAGAATACCTGCAAGCGGTGCCAAAAATGTACCGGAAACTCCCGAAGCTTCAATCAGGCCAACCACCTGAGCAGACAAGTTGGAGGCAGAGATCAGACCCGCAATCCCGCCTGCACCGATCAAAATCAGCACAGTCGCCGTCATTTTATTTAAACCGGAGGCCGAATACTTTAAGATATTACGCCCTTGCCCCATGGCCAGCATACCCACAATCCCAGCGATCGGCAAAATGTACATCGCATCTACCTTGAAACTCGAAAGTGCTTCAATACCGGAAATAGAACCAATCGGGTTAATCATCAGCAAAATAACAGCTACCAGCGGGGCTACAATTGCCCGTCCCAACGCTGGATATTTCGATGTATCGACATCACTGTCCATGATATCCTGGTCGGACACCTTCACACCTTTGGTTTTCAACATAGATGCCACCAAAACAGTCATGATTAAACCGCATATCGCAGGAACCACTCCTGCCAACATCACGTGGCTTAAATCCAGATTAAATCCGCGCGCCGCTGCAATCGTATTAGGATTGGGAGAGATGATGTTCCCCGCTTTTCCGCCTCCAGACAAAGCCAACAGGAGCGCCAGCTTGGAAATCCCCATTTTGTTACCGACCGACAATGCAATAGGTGCCACAATCAGCACGGCAACGGGAATAAATACACCTACCGCCGTAATAATCATCGTCGCCAAGGCTAGTGCGAGTATCGCTTTACTGCCGCCAAATTTCTTTACAATAGCCTGCGCAATTGTCTCCGCTGCCCCAGATTCCATCATTACGCCTGCCAATACACCTGCGGCAAGCACACGAATGACTGTCCCCATCACACTTTGCGTACCGCTTATTAACACGCTGATCGTCTGCTCCAGATTGGCTCCGCCCAATAAAGCGCCTACAATAGCTCCCAAAAATAAAGCGTAAACCGGATTCAGCTTTCTTAATATCAGAATAATTGCAATAGCCAGCCCTGCCAGAGCTCCTATCCAACTGATCGTCAATCCTTCCATCTGTCTAACCCCCCGGGCAATTTTTGATTACGCTTTCATTATATCGATTGCCGCACGTTAAAAATATTGAAGAACAGACGAAATTGATTGTGCATTTGAACAAAAAATCGGAACTTCAATTGGAACCTATAGATGAAATCAGTATTGAGTCTAGCATTATATATGAGAAGATCCAAACAGGATCTATGTCTTAATATGCAATTTTCATTTTATGTATCGAGGCGTTACAAAACAAATTTAATGTATACGCTTGCAAATTTAAAATTTCAGATTATAATACCTGTATACAAGTATACTTGATTAATTGAGAAGGTGAAATGATGGTCGAATCAGAATTCCTATATCCCTCCAAATGGCTTTTAAAAGCCTCTGCTGGTGATCGCGTAACATCCGAGCTTAGAATGCGCATTATTTCTGGCGGGATTGAAAGCGGTACCATATTATCCGAAAATAAACTAGCTGCTGATTTCACTGTAAGTCGCTCACCCATTCGTGAAGCGTTAAAAATACTGGCATCCGAAAATATCATTCGATTAGAAAGAATGGGAGCCGTTGTTATTGGCCTATCAGAAAAAGAAATAGAAGAAATTTATGATGTCCGTCTGCTCATAGAATCCTTCGTATTTGAACGTCTTGTAAAGATGGATACTAATGATTTGGCGAAGGAACTTAGTAAAATACTCGAAATGATGAAAGTCGCCGTTAAATATAGTGATGCTGATGAGTTTTCATATCAAGATGTCTTGTTCCATGAAACGATTATTCGTGCAGTCAATCATTCGCATATTCTGATGATCTGGAATAATTTAAAGCCTGTTATGGAAAGTCTCATTCTTTTGTCGATGCGTATGCGTTTCACTGAAAAATATGAAGATTTTACACGGATTATAAACAATCACGAACTTTATATTGAAGCAATCAAAGCAAAAGATAGAGACCTCATGATCAAGTCTTTACATGAAAACTTTGATGATGTTCAAGGTAAAGTAGAAGACCTATGGATGTCACAACAAATGCTATCTAAAGGAGTCGTGCAACAAAATGAATAACTATATGTTAGGTGTAGATATCGGAACCACAAGTACGAAAGCCGTTCTATTTAGCGAAAAAGGCGAAGTCATCCAACAAGAGAATATTGGATACCCGCTTTATACACCGGATATAGCAACAGCTGAACAAAACCCAGAAGAGATTTTTCAGGCTGTTCTGCAAGCCACTTCAAATATAATGAAACATCACTCACAAAAAAAGCTATCGTTTGTTTCATTTAGCAGTGCCATGCATAGTGTCATTGCGATGGATGAAAATGACCGCCCACTGACACCTTGTATTACATGGGCAGATAATCGCAGTGAAGCGTGGGCACATAAAATAAAAGATGAGCTGAATGGCCATGAAGTCTATAAACGAACAGGAACACCCATTCACCCCATGTCACCATTAACAAAAATAGCTTGGATTGTGAATGACCTTCCTGAAACCGCTGTCAAGGTTAAAAAGTATATCGGAATTAAAGAATATATTTTTAAAAAGTTCTTTGATCAATATGTAGTGGATTATTCCCTAGCTTCTGCCATGGGCATGATGAATCTAGAAAAATTAGATTGGGATGAAGAAGCATTAAAAATTGCTGGTATAACCCCTTCTCAATTATCTGAGCTCGTGCCAACAACCAGGATATTTACCAACTGTGATTCAGATTTAGCAAAAAAGATGGGGATCGATCCACAAACATCGTTTGTTATTGGAGCTAGCGATGGAGTCCTTTCTAATCTAGGTGTAAATGCGATACGAAAAGGCGAAGTTGCCGTCACAATTGGGACAAGCGGTGCCATTCGAACCATTATAGACAAGCCTCAAACAGACGAAAAGGGAAGAATATTTTGTTATGCCTTAACAGAAAAGCACTGGGTTATTGGGGGGCCGGTGAACAATGGCGGGATGGTCCTTCGCTGGATCCGCGACGAACTTGCCTCATCAGAAGTGGAAACAGCGAAAAGGCTAGGAATTGATCCATATGATGTACTAACCAAGATTGCTGAACGTGTAAGACCAGGATCTGACGGATTGTTATTCCATCCATACCTGGCTGGTGAACGTGCGCCATTATGGAACCCAGACGTACGTGGCTCATTCTTCGGTTTAACGATGTCACATAAGAAAGAACATATGATTCGCGCAGCCCTAGAAGGAGTCATTTACAATCTGTACACCGTATTTTTAGCATTAACCGAATGTATGGACGGTCCTGTGACCCGAATCCAAGCTACTGGAGGCTTCGCAAGGTCAGCTGTTTGGCGGCAAATGATGTCCGATATATTCGCATCTGAAGTCGTCGTTCCAGAAAGCTACGAAAGTTCTTGTCTAGGAGCTTGTATTTTAGGCCTGTATGCCACCGGACAAATCCAGTCCTTTGAAGTCGTTTCTGAAATGGTTGGCAGTACCAACAAACATACACCAAAAGAAGAAGCGACCAAGGAATATAGGAAATTGCTGCCGATTTTCATTAACCTATCCAGAGTATTAGAAGATGATTATACACGGATTTCCAATTATCAAAGAAGCTTAATTAAACACTAAAAAGATAAAAAGCAGGGGGTAATTACAATGCCATTAGTTATCGTAGCGATTGGAATTTTAGCATTATTAGTTTTAATAATGGGCTTCAAATTGAACACCTTTATTTCATTAATCATTGTATCGTTCGGCGTCGCTTTAGCACTTGGAATGCCATTAGAGGAAATTGTCAAAACCATCGAAGCCGGATTAGGCGGAACCCTTGGTCACTTAGCGTTAATCTTTGGACTTGGAGCGATGTTAGGTAAGTTGATCGCTGATTCTGGCGGTGCTCAACGAATTGCCATGACCCTCGTAGACAAATTTGGTGAAAAAAATATCCAATGGGCAGTCGTAGCTGCTTCATTCATTATCGGTGTGGCGTTATTTTTTGAAGTAGGATTAGTATTGTTAATTCCAATCATATTTGCCATTTCAAAAGAATTAAAGGTTTCTATCTTATATCTTGGTATTCCGATGGTTGCAGCTTTATCCGTAACACATGGCTTCTTACCTCCACATCCAGGGCCAACAGTTATTGCTGGTGAATATGGCGCGAACCTTGGTGAGGTTTTACTTTACGGTTTCATTATTGCCATTCCAACTGTTATTTTAGCTGGACCCGTGTTTACTAAGCTTGCCAAAAAACTCGTACCTGCATCATTTACGAAAACCGGTAATATTGCCTCTTTAGGTGAACAAAAAGTATTTAAATCCGAGGAAACTCCGGGATTTGGTATCAGTGTATTTACTGCAATGCTTCCTGTTATTTTAATGTCTATTGCTACGGTTATTACTTTGCTTCAAAAAACAATGGGATTTGAAGATAGCAGTTTACTAGCAGCGATCCGTTTTATTGGTGATGCATCAACTTCCATGTTAATTTCCTTACTGGTAGCTGTCTACACCATGGGAATAGCACGGAAAATTCCAATCAAAAATGTAATGGCATCTTGTACAACGGCTATTACTCATATTGGGATGATGCTCTTAATCATTGGGGGTGGCGGCGCCTTCAAACAAGTACTGATTAATGGCGGCGTAGGTGACTATGTGGCTGAATTATTCAATGGAACTACATTATCACCCATCTTGCTTGCCTGGATCATCGCTGCAATATTACGTATTTCCTTAGGTTCTGCAACTGTTGCAGCTTTAACAACCGCTGGTTTAGTTATTCCGATGTTAGGACAATCCGACGTTAATCTTGCTTTAGTTGTGCTTGCAACGGGAGCGGGTAGTTTAATAGCTTCACATGTTAACGATGCTGGTTTCTGGATGTTTAAAGAATATTTTGGTTTAAGTATGAAAGAAACATTTGCAACATGGACATTGCTTGAGACCATCATTTCTGTAGCTGGATTAGGATTTATTTTAGTACTAAGTTTATTCGTATAAACCATGATTCCTGGGCGGTAGATCCCCCACTTATTTCCCTTAGAGTTTTCTAAGCCTATAAGTGAGGATCTACGGCCTATTCATTTCAAATAAAAGGAGCAGAAAAAATGTCCAACACAATTGGTGTCATTGGTTTAGGGGTAATGGGCCGTAATATCGCTTTAAACATGGCTGGTAAGGGTGAGCAAGTCGCTGTCTATAATTATACGAGGGATTTAACGGATGATCTTGTTAAAAAAAGTGAAGGTCACTCCATCCATCCTTACTACGAAATTCAAGATTTTGTTTACTCCTTAAAAACTCCAAGGAAAATCTTCCTTATGGTAACAGCGGGCAAACCGGTCGATTCGGTAATAGGTACATTAGTACCCTTCCTTGAAGCAGGCGATGTGATCATGGACGGTGGTAACTCCCATTACAAAGATACGGAACGTAGATATGATGAATTGAAGTCAAAAGGAATCGGTTATTTAGGAATCGGTATTTCCGGCGGCGAAGTCGGGGCTTTAAATGGACCTTCGATCATGCCTGGTGGAGATAAAAACGTATATGAAAAAGCAGCTCCTATTCTAACAAAAATAGCAGCCCAAGTGGACGCAGACCCTTGCTGTGTTTATATGGGTCCAAAAGGGTCCGGTCACTTTGTAAAAATGGTACATAACGGAATCGAGTATGCAGATATGCAATTAATCGCAGAAACCTATACATTTTTAAGAAAAAGGTTACGTTTATCTGTGAATGAAATTGCTGATATCTTTGAAATATGGAATCAAGGGGAGCTAAAAAGTTATTTAATCCAAATCACAGCAGAGATTTTACGGAAAAAGGATGATGTAACAGGCTTACCACTAATTGATGTGATTCTTGATAAAACAGGGCAAAAGGGCACTGGTAAATGGACAAGCATTCAAGCAATTGACAATGGGATCCCATCATCCATTATTACAGAGTCATTGTTTGCCCGTTACATCTCCTCTTTAAAAGAAGAACGAGTTTATGCAGAAAATATTCTAACAGGACCAGGGATTGACCAGCGAAGTTTAGATAAAGATGTGTGGATTGAGTACATTAGACAAGCTTTTTATATGGGTAAAATTTGTGCCTACGCGCAAGGATTTATACAATATAAAATGACTTCTGAACTTTACGGATGGAATTTACCTTTAAAGGATATTGCCCTTATTTTCCGTGGTGGTTGCATCATTCGTGCCGAATTCTTAAACGTAATAAGCGAAACATATCAAGAACAGCCGAATTTGGCTAATCTATTAATCGCCCCGTATTTTGCTGAAAAGGTTAAAGAGTATCAAAAAGGATTACGAAAAGTTGTCTGTGAGGGTATTAATTCTGGTACTTCGTTTCCATGTTTAAGTGCTTCACTTACTTATTACGATAGTTACCGGACAGGCATTTCGAATGCTAACCTTTTGCAAGCACAAAGGGATTATTTTGGTGCCCATACTTATGAACGAAGTGATGTAGCAGGTTTCTTTCACACAAACTGGCAGTGATCCATAGCCGTAGTAAATCTCCAGAGCCCTAATGAAGTGGTTCTTCCCTTCATTAGGGCTCTTATTTTGAATACATTTTCCCCACAATGCTCTTGTGTCTATATTATGTAACAGACGTTGAGATTCTGAAGGGCAAGGGGAATAAATAGAAGCTACATGACAAAACGATTAATACATGTGCTGATTCTTTATACGGACCAGAACTTTACCAAAGCGTCCTCCTTGCTGAACAGGAATTCTCTTTCCTGCGTACGTCCTTCTTAAATAAGTTTCGGCCTTCTGTAATGACTGTTCATCTGTCGGCATCCCGAAGAATGAGAACCAGCCTAATGTATGTTTTACCGCCTCGTCCACCGACATCATTACCGTTTGGGTTTCACGAGTAATCAGGGTTTGAAAAGAATAGCCATATATATTTAATAGTTGGATGATATATGCCATATCTGACGTTTGTACTAGGTCCTCTTTTATTCCGACTACAGGGCGCAATTCCTGAATCAGACTATGCTCCTTAGGCCCAGCACTCGTACTGATGTAACAAAACTGGCTGGCACAGGCGAGCGCCTTCTCTACCATTTCCCAACCGAAAATGGCTGGACACATGGATGCAAACACCAGATCAAATTTGTTTTTCCATCCGTTCGTCTCAATAGATAACTCCTCAAATTGTTCCCGTACGATTTTAATGTTTTCCTTTATCGATGGCTTAATACTCTCTTCCATTAAGGCTGTCAACGGTCCTGAGGGCTCAACGGCAGTAACATTTGCCCCTTCCTCTGCAAAAGGAATACTGAAGACACCCGAGGCAGCACCAATATCTAGGATAGAGGAGTCTTTAATGGTAACTCCCTGTGTCCTTAGCCATCCCATAATTCTGGCTGTTCTTTTTATTCCCTCTTCATTAAATGCCTGCTTGTGGAAGCTTCTTGCCCTTGCCATATCATCAAACGAATGAGCCGGTACCGTTCCCGCTCTAAGCATTCGATTTACACCAGCTTCCGGATCGTTTATCCAAGCAGCCTTCCATACTTCGGGATCAAATAAAGACTGGGTCATTAATTAGACTTCCCTTCTACTAATTAGATTTTAAAGTCTACTAATATCTACACCTTGCTTCCGTATGGTGGTAAATATGAAACACCCTACAATCGACATTATAGACTTATTATATCTGCAATTCAATCAAAAAAATTTAAATGACTAAAAATTCATACCCTCACGCCGTGCGGCACAAGAACTTTCTCGACGAATGCCCTTATGCCTTCAAGCGTGTTTATATCCTCGGTCCGAAAATCTTTATCTCATTTTTGAACGATTGAACCCGTTGCTTCTGTTGTAGCTTTTGCCTCACCATGTCCTGCACCAAATAGGTTCAGTACCACCACGCCAATAACAATTAAAGCAATACCTGCGATACTTCCTGTATTGATTTTTTCTTTCCAAATCAATACTGAAATAAGCGTTGTAGCAACAGCCCCTACACCTGACCAGATGGCATAAGTCATATTTAAAGGAAGCGTCTTAAGGGATAGAGAGATAAAGAAGAAAGAGATCACAAACGCAACAATTGTGAATAGAGTCGGATACAATCTGGTAAAACCTTCTGAAGCTTTAAGCATTGAAGTTCCAATAAGTTCACCAACAATAGAGATTGCCAAGAAAAGATAAGCCATTATTCATTCTCCTTTATATATGTCTTCAATTCTTCCATCATTTTTTGCCTCATTTCCTCATTAGGAGGAGCAAGCCCAAACATTTCGGCAAACCACAAGCCGTCTATAGCTAATCGGACTATCGTGGAACGAACGGGATCCAATTCGTCGTTTTCAATTTTGTTTTGGATATTCTCATACTCGTCCTGAAGTAACTTTAGCATTTGAGGGTTCGTAAACTGTGCTGCTGAAAGAGCGGTATACAGGTCACTTGCATTCCGATCGCCAGAAAATGATGTATTCATATAAGCGCGAGTCCATCTTCCTTTGGAATGCATATCGTTTTCTGCTCTCTCATTAAATTCGGAGACAAAGTTGGTCGATAGTTGCTCAACCATTCCCAAAACCAATTCATCCTTATTCGGAAAATGGTAAAGCAATCCTCCTTTACTTATTCCCGCTTTCTTAGCCACCGCTTCTAACGTTAACTTCTCTACTCCTTCTTCGTGCACAATCATGGAGGCCGCTTTAAGAATTAATTCTCTTTTTAATGTTTTTTTAGTTGTATTCATATTGATCACCCCCCTTTACTATACCGTCCAGACGGTTTTATTTCAAGTGGGTTAAAGTTATAGATTGGGTATGTAAGCCTAATTGAGTTAGATTAGGTTTTGATACGTTAGGTTTAAGCTAAATAAAAAGAAGCCTTGGGCGTATAACATTTCAGCCAAGACTTCGTCAAATAAACATCTACCCAGCCCAGATATTTGGGAAAATTTCGCATCTGTTGGGTTTTAAGTGCCACCTATAGCTTAACTCTGCACATATTGTCTCAGCCATTGGAGTGCGGGACGTTCCGTGCCATTTGAGTTCAGCAGATGTGTATTCGATATCCAGGTTTGCCCCTGAATGTATCCCCAGAGCGTAACTCCCTTCACCGCGGAATGCTTCCATAATACCGGAAATTTCTCCTTGTATCTGGCAAGCTGGGTGTTGTCGTCGCCAGTTATATCCAGTTCCGACACATAGATTGGCAATCCTGTTGCCGCCAGTTTGTTCAGTACAGTGTTCATCGTGTTAACTGAAACAGTGTCCATGCTAAACTGGTGGCATTGAATACCAATTCCGTCAATCAGGCCTCTGCTCTTGAGCTGATTAATAATATTGACATATTGGTCGGTTAACGAGGGATCGTTGATAATTCCATATTCATTAATCATCAGCTTGGCATTCGGGAAAGCTTGTCTGGCCTGTTGGAATGACCATATGACCCAATCCCATCCGGTCGATCCGTCACCTCCTATGGCATTGCGGAAGGATGGCTTCTGATGCAGGGGCTCATTCACCACATCTACAAACTCCGCATTCGGATAGCGTTGACCTGCTGCTTTAATCCACTGGGTCACTTCCGCCTTCTGATCAGCAGCCGACAGTCCGCTAATCCAACCTGGCTCCTGAGCACCCCATACCAATGTATGGAACTTGAACGGGAAGCCATTGTTACGGGCATAATTGTAGGCGGTATCCGCCTGCGACCAGTTCATGTTGTTACGACTGCCTTCAACCGACCCCCATTTGGTCGAATTCTCTGGCGTCACCTGGTTCCAGTATGTTCCGAAACTTGCAGGGACACTTCCAGCAATGATATTCCCGAGGAATTTGCCACCGTTCGCCATACTGGCACTAGCCGGGTTTATCAGAACTGATGATAACAACACACCCGCCAACGCCAAGCTGCTTACCAACTTGCCCACTTTAAATTTCGACATACAATCTCCTCCTCATACGTATAGTTTTTTAATATCCTCGCCTCTAAATAAATCGCTTACATTTCCAATTATAAGAATGAAAGGTTATTATCCGCTACATGTAAAAGTAAAGATTTTACCCGAAAAACTTTACATCATTGCGGGGCGACTGAACACCTGATGCTCCTTTAACACATCGTTTCGGTTAAAATCTAGCCTCGTATCAAACGACAAAAAAGATTACTGCAAAAAGTGATATGCTCCCCTTACAGTAGCAAGTTTTATTATTTAACCTGTCTACTTTTTTGGAAGCATATCACTTTGGAGACTGCCCATTTAATAGTTTAAGAATTAAGGGCTCGTGCAATTGCATCTACATAACTTTGGCTAGCACGTTGGCTTACTTCTGCTTGCGGAACCATCCCCTCAAAGTTGTGGAATGTGCCGGGATACAGATGGAATTCAACGTCTACCCCAGCTTGGGCAAGGCGTGTCACATATTCAATCGTCTCATCTCGGAACAGATCGAGCTGGCCAATGCACGTATAGGTCGGCGGTAGCCCAGCCAAGCATTCCGCTCTCGACGGCACAGCGTATAGGGACACCTCGGTGTCTTCAGTACGATCCCCCAAGTACATGTTCCAGGCCGCCAAGTTGTTCTTCCGGTTCCATGGTGCGTTATCGGCCGTAATTTCATGACTTGACGCCGTAATACTACGGTCATCGATCATCGGATACAGCGGCATTTGGAAAATGAGGGCTGGCCCGCCTTTGTCACGGGCCATTAAAGCAAGTGCTGCGGTCAGACCGCCGCCCCCACTTGCTCCGGCAATTGCGACTCGATCTAAGTCGATGCCCAGCAGCTCAGCTTCATCGGTCATCCACGTCAAAGCGGCATAACAGTCATCGATGGCAGCTGGGTAGGGATGCTCGGGAGCAAGTCGGTAATCGACCGATACGACGACGCATTTGGCCGCCTGCACGAAGCGTTCGCACAAAGCATCGTCCATATCAGGATGCCCCATCACATAGCCTCCCCCGTGAATCCACAGCATGGCCGGAAGCCTAACGTCAGTTCGCTGGGCAGGTTCGTAGATTTTAACTAATATCTCGCCTGCTACGCTCGGAATCATCCGGCTTGTCGTGCGTACGTGCTCCGACTGCTCAATGGGAGGACTCGATAAATAGCTTCTACTCAGTTCTAAATTTTCTTCCAATTGAAATCCAGGAAATTGTGCAATTACCGACCTAAATTCTGGGTACAAACGATTTTCAAAATCCATGTGAATCACTCCTATGTTTGGTTTTTATAATCTTTTTTCCGTCTCCGCTTCCCACTGGGCTATTTCCTTCCGAACTCGGGGTGCTACCTCTGTTCCCAGCAGCTCAATGGCTTTCATCACCTCGGCATGCGGCATTGTACTTAACGGAACATACAGCATAAAGCGTGTAACACCTACATGTTTGCGAAGGTGAATGATCTTCTGGGCAACAGTCTCAGGATCGCCAACATACAGCGCACCTTCAAAGCTGCGCGCGGCATCGTAGCTAGAACGATCATAATGCGCCCAGCCCCGCTCCCTGCCTAATCTATTCATACCTGCCATCGTAGAAGGGAAATATGTATCTGCAGCTCGTTCATTATTCTCTCCAACAAATCCTATCGAGTGCGATCCAACCTTAAGCTGCGATTCGTCATGACCAGCGTGCGCTGCTGCCTTCTTATAAAGCTGTACAAGCGGTGCAAAATTCATCGGATTTCCACCAATGATCGCCAACATCAAGGGCAGTCCTAACAGACCTGCACGGATAGCAGAATCCTGCCTGCCCCCGCTGCCAACCCATATCGGTAAAGGATTCTGAACCGGCCGTGGATACACACCCAAATTGTTAATCGCTGGCCGATGTCTGCCTTTCCAGGTTACTTTTTCGGACTCCCGTATTTTAAGAAGCAATTCCAAATGTTGTTCAAACAGCTCATCATAGTCTTCCAAGTCATAGCCAAACAGTGGAAAAGATTCAATAAAGGAACCTCGGCCCGCCATAATCTCCGCACGTCCATTCGAAATACCATCCAGCGTAGCAAAATCCTGAAAAACGCGAACGGGATCAGCTGAAGAAAGCACTGTGACTGCACTGGTCAGCCGAATCCGTTTCGTCTGCGCTGCAGCCGCTGACAGCACAATTGCTGGTGAAGATGCCGAATAATCCTTCCGATGATGCTCACCTACCCCAAACACATCAAGTCCCACTTGATCAGCAAGGATAATTTCCTCGACAACTTCGCGCAATCGCTGTGCGTGACTTATCACTTCACCTGTCTGAACGTCAGGCTTTGTTTCTACAAACGAAGTAATACCTATCTCCATGGTCCATCTCTCCTATTCTAATAGCTTTCTTTGTATGACAATCAAATACCGATAAAATATCATACCGATCGGTAATATATTTTTCCCAGTAAATATAACTCATTAAAAAGAATACTGTCAATAAATATAGTAAAAATACTTTGTTTTATCCTCATACTGATATCTCCTTGGTGCGATAAACCAATCTGCATTTGACAATATAACGGGCTAATTATAAGATAATAACATACTAATTGGTACGCAAATAAAAAACCCTGACAATTATAATCAGAGTTATTGAGTTAAGAATAAAATTACGAGCAATGAGAGGTATTGATTATGGGACGAATCCGCGAATTTGACGAAGATAAAGTATTAGATGCAGCAATGCAAATATTTTGGGAGAAGGGATATGAAGCTACCTCACTGAGTGATTTAACTTCCAGAATGGAAATTCAACGACCTAGTATATACTCCACTTTTGGAGGCAAAAAAGAATTGTTCGAAGCTGCGCTGCGCAAATACATGATGTCCCGTGCTTCTCTGATCCGAGCCAAACTTCAAAGCAAACCATCTGTAAAAGAAGCATTTCGAGCTTTTTTTGAAGGTGTGGTAGATGAGGAATATACAGAAAACCCTAGAAAAGGATGCTTTTGCATCAATACAATGGTTGAACTTGCACCTCATGATGAGAAATTTGAAATTCTTACAAGGGAACATCAAATGTACCTATCGGTTATATTTCAAGAAACCATTGAACGAGGTATACAATCAGGTGAGCTTGAGATCGGGCTCAATGCGAAGGCTGTATCACAGGCGCTAGTCGTATCGTTAATTGGACTGACCGTAATGATAAAATCTCGTCCAGAACGATCATTTATTAATAACACGATAGAGGTGACACTTACACTTCTTAAGTAATTCGGAGTAAATTCAATTTTAACGAATGGGTGTATTCTCGATGCACATGTCCCTCAGCGCAACAAAGACTGCCGGATACATTTCCTCGGCAGCCTTTGTTGCGCTCATATTACATACTTCTTCGCATTTACATGAGTTCAAAAGATTCTTTCACTGATCTTAATTTTGCATATATATACTTTACGATGTATATTAATTCAAAACTAATGAAAAGGGAGTACATCTAATGTCATTTTTAATAAGAAACGCTAAGCCTGATGATTTAAACAATTTAACCGAGTTAATGTATGAATACATCGTTGGTTTTTATCAAAACCCTAGGCCACCTATCGAAAAAATTCATAATTTGATTCAAACCCTTTTTGAGCAGCAAAACGGTATACAATTTGTGGCGGAACAAAATGGAGAATTAATCGGCTTTGCTACATTATTCTTTACCTTTAGCACGATGAAAGCAGACAAAATCACCGTTATGAACGACCTATTTGTATTGGAACCATTTAGAGATACAGAAGTAGAATCACAGCTTTTTTTAGAATGTCAAAAGTACTCACAAAATCATGGGTATGCTCATATGACCTGGATAACTTCTACTGAGAATAAACGCGCTCAAATTTTCTTTAAAAAGATGGATGCTGTCCAAGGGAGAAATTGGGTTCACTTTTCATCGTAACAATACTTTTGATACGGTTTTCCGCGCTAACGGCAGTTCAAAGGGCACCCGATTGGGTGCCCTTTGTTCGTAACACATGTTTTCACGCATGCGGATATGGAAATGCCGATACAATTGAAGATAAGTAATTCTCCATGAAATTGTTCAACGTAGATCCATATGGGGTAAAGTTTGTTGGTCGTTAAATTGCGAAATAGCTCAGTCGACCAACACATCAGATGCCATACACAAGAAAATGGACGAGCCCTTCGTTAAACGCTCCAAGGATACGATTAGACAAACAGTAACATGGATATGTATTAGAGTAAGCCTGGATATAGAGTATACTAGATGAGTATAAGTTCGATACACGATGACATTATATATGTAATGGTATTCAAATACAGCGCAGAAGAGGTTGAAAATGAGTCAGAAGCATTTTACAGATTACGCATTAAGTGAAGAAATTGTAAGAGCGCTCAATAGCTTGGGCTATGAGACGCCAACAGAGATTCAAACGGAAGTTATTCCTGTTGCGCTTGAGAAGAAGGATCTTGTCGCCAAATCGCAAACAGGTAGCGGCAAAACAGCAGCATATGGTATTCCACTTTGTGAGCTAGTAGATTGGAATGAGAATAAGCCCCAAGCTTTAATCCTGACGCCAACCCGTGAACTCGCATTACAGGTCACCGAAGACATCACGAATATTGGACGCTTTAAGCGGATAAAAGCAACGCCCCTTTATGGAAAACATCCTTTTCATATCCAAAAGGCTGAGTTAAAACAAAGAACGCATGTGGCTGTAGGTACGCCAGGACGTGTACTGGACCATATCGAACGAGGCACGCTATCGTTAGATCGGATTGCCTACCTCGTGATTGATGAAGCTGACGAGATGCTGAATATGGGCTTTATCGAGCAAGTCCAGTCGATTATTCAAGCGCTGCCTAGTGACCGGGTTACCATGTTATTCTCCGCTACTTTTCCTGAGGATGTAGCCAGACTGTCACACAAGTATATGAACGATCCTGTTAGAATTGAGATTAAAGCGACTGGCATAACGACCGCTACAATTGATCACTCTCTTATTCAGGTGAAGGAGTCAGACAAGCTGGCACTACTGCAAGATCTGCTCATTGTTGAGAATCCTGACAGCTGCATTATTTTCTGTCGTACGCAGGAGAATGTAGATACATTATTCAGAGCATTGGCTGATCTCGAATATCCATGTGATCGCATTCATGGTGGCATGGAGCAAGACGAGCGATTTGAGGTAATGAATGCATTCAGAAGGGGTCAATTCCGTTACTTGATTGCGACAGATGTCGCCGCCAGAGGGATTGATATCACGAATATCACCCATGTCATTAACTACGATATTCCCCTTGAGAAGGAAAGCTATGTTCACCGCACAGGACGTACGGGACGTGCTGGAAAAACAGGGAAAGCCATTTCCCTCATCACTCCTAAGGATGGCAGAAGATTAGTTGATATTGAAGCATATATTGGATTCGCGATTCCGCAGGTAAAGGCCCCCTCAGAAGAGGCTGTTGATCTCCGTAGAGAAGATTTTGAGCAGAAACTGCATGTAAAAACCGCACTCAAAAAAGATAAGCGCGAGCAATTAAACCAACAGATTATGAAGCTGAACTTTAACGGCGGTAAGAAGAAAAAACTCAGAGCTGTCGACTTCGTGGGGACCATCGCTAAGCTTGACGGAGTCACCGCAGATGATATCGGAATCATTACGATTCTGGATTATGCGACAGATGTTGAGATTCTGAATGGTAAAGGTCCACTGGTGCTTGAAATTATGAAGAATACGACCGTAAAGGGTAAGCTGTTAAAGGTACGCAAAGGGAATAAGTAGAAGATACGCTGCATTAAAGAGGGTGAGGCAATCCCGCCCAGCATAGCCGATGGTTTTCGTTAGCTATACGGGCGGGATTGCCGAGTTTATCTCTTGATCATTTAATTCATCTTTCCATTTTTTCTGCAATGCAATTAATGCCCTTCTTCTGACATATTCGTGCTCATCATTCGAGAGCTTAGACAAAAGACTATTTACTTCATCCCTCATTCCTTTTACTTCACCTAATCCATAGGCTATTTGCCATCTGGCTTCGTAATCAGAGTATGTAATTGCACTGTAGGCTAAAGACAAAAATATTTTGGGTTGTACAATTAACAACTGCAATACATTCTCAACTTCATTATCCCTTGCCAGTGTATATAAGATCAGTTCATAAACTTCTGTCTGCCATTCAGCTAATGAAGTATGTTCTAACACTTCCTCAACAGCATTATAAAGCTTATCCCAATAAAGATAATTCGTTTCCCATTCTCCATGTTTTTCAGCTATGCTAGCTCCCCATTGTTTGAATGTTATGACTTGCTCTTGAAGAGTGCGGAATAAAGCATTTTCTCTATTATCATAAAACCCCATTTTCCATCTCCTTTTTTCTTTACAATCTATTTCCACTTTTTTGATAGGTATATTTTATCATTCTATTTATTTCCACAATAAAAATTCAAGCTCTATGAAACCAACAACGTTGGTGATAATTGTTCTGCTTTATCGTATTCTCTTAGAGAGTTGATTTAATACTTAAAAAATTTTAGAAAAGGTGTCCCTTTCGGTCCTCTTCATTTGTTATACAGATATAGTTTTCTTTTTAATCAGAGGGGGTGCCTAAATCTTTGAATGAGGAAATCGAATATAGAATTAAACGGGTCCAAGCTGGCGAGATCCAGGATTACGCCTACATTGTAAAGGAGTATCAGCGTCAGATTTTTGTGTACTGCTGGCGGATATTAGGAAGTGAGCAAGAAGCGGAAGAGGCTGTACAGGATATTTTCGTTAGTGCTTTCGAGAAAATCAGTATGTACAAGCCCACAGTGGGCTTCTCCTCCTGGCTGTATAAAATGGCTTATCATCACTGCCTGAACCTGATTCGCAGGAAGAAATTACAGCGCAAATTTAAAATGACCCTGTTCACCTCAACTAACATGACTTCAGACAGTGCTGCGCAGGTTATGGAACGTCAGCTTTTCAGTGAACCGCTGAGCCGGGCATTGGACCAACTGAATGCAGAGGAGCGAAACCTGTTGGTGCTGCGCATCTTTGAAGAAAAATCGTTTGGAGAAATCGGGGAAATTATGAACAAAAGCGAGGAAGCGATCAAGAAAAAATACGGCAGAACAAAAACAAAGCTCAAAAAAATGATGGAGCCCATAGAGGAGGACCCAAAATGCGTGAATTACAAGACAGAACTCAGGAACAAGGCCTGAAATACACCGATCTAAAAGACAGAGGCTTAAAAAACATGGACATGCTGACAGAACCAGAGAGTGTCCTAAAAATCCAAGCTTTTGACGTCTCTGATAAAGTGATGGAACAGGTCTACCAAAAGGCGAAATCCAAAAAGGGACTCATTGTAAAAATGCGTCTTCAGCCGCGCATCACCGCTCCTATCATGATCTTGCTTTTTGTATTGAGCGCCTCTGTGACTGGATACGCCGCTTCGCAATATCTGGAATTCCGTAACAGTAAAGGCGATGTCGTATTAAATACCGCCAAAACACCAGCCGAAACGGACGCTTCCAAAACGTATACAACCACCTACACACAGTGGAACGAAGAGGTGACAGACCGTCTACAGCCTGGAGAGTATGCCGCCTATTACGTTAAGGACGATTCTATGAATCAACAAAATTCGTCTAATCCCGTCCTGTTTGCCTACAAACCGACTGAACTTTCTAGCTTCAGCAGTCTGCAGGATGAAATCAAGCGGACAGAAGCTCCGCTGTTGCATAGTCCCACTCATCTGCCGAATGGCTACCGGTTTGATTTCGGATACGTCTACCCAGTCGCTGCATATCCTGGGATGATGAACAAAGAGGAATATCGGGCTTTAACGGATAAACTGACGCAACAGGCTAAAGCTGCACCGAAAGGTGAAAATCTGTTTATTCAAAAGCTGAGCTGGGACAAGTCAGACTTCACCCTCGCCCGGTATGCGAGAGGAAATGACTATGTAAATATCGCCGTCACCAAATACGCTCCCGAAGTCACAAAGACGACCGTGATGCAAAATGAACAGGATTCGGCTGAGGAACTGATGATTAAAGGAACCAAGGCCTATTACATCAGAGCAAGCGAAACAAGCAAGCCCTTGGAGGTAGGAAAAAATCGACTGGGATGGCTCGATGAAAAAAGACGGTTACACTACAACATATCTGATAACCAGGACAGCCCGCTGAGCAAAGAAGACCTGGTAAAAATAGCTGAAGATTTGCTTAACGGTTCGCCGCAATAGCTATAAAAGAAAAGTTTCGAAGAGAGACCATCCCTTTTTTAAGGGTGGTCTCTCTTTGAAGAATAGTCCTTATACCTTTTCCTCACAAACTATTACGGCATGTTCCACAATCTTTTTACCTCAACTAATTCCTGATCATTGAATTCCATTCTGTATACGTCTGGTTTGGATGTGTGTAGTAAAAAATTCAAATCATACTGCTTGTCATAATACTCCATCATTAAAGTCATTACAGCTCCATGAGTGCCTAATGCGACTTTCTGTCCTCGGTAGATTTTTAGCAATTCCTTTAAGACTGTTATACTTCGGTTCTGACAAACTGCATTAGACTCTCCTCCCGTTAAAGCAAAGTTGGGATCAGAAAATGACTTATCTAACAAAGGGAATAATTCATCATCGGGGATTCGGTTATCTTCACTAGAAAAAATTCTTTCTTTAAGATCCTCGAATATTAAAACTTCTTGTCCTGAGCATTGAGCTAATTCTTGAATGGTTAGGATTGCCCGTTGATATGGACTTGAAACGAAAACCTCGATCCCCTCTCCTCTCAATAATTCAGTTATTTGAAAAGCATCTGACTTGCCTTTATCAGTCAAACCTCTTGTTCTTTCATTTCCTTCCGTCTTCGGTGATTCGCCATGTCTCACCATGTAAATGAAAGTTTTCATAGTAGCCTCCATGAAGAGCTGATGAATTTTTATTACATGATATTCGTGACTAACTACCAAGTTACCTTTTGCTAGGGTGGTTTTCTCTTGTTTCTTATTGCATAAATTTTTCTTGAAGGTGACGTTACGTCATTTGCTATACTGACTGAGAACGACATGCTAGAGCAATCAATTGGATGTGAGCAATGGATGGACAAAGAGAACTATCTGACGACAGGACAGCTTGCCAAACGTACAGGGATAACGGTCAGGACATTGCGATATTACGACCAAATTGGACTTCTGAGTCCAGGAGGTCATCGCACTGGATCCATAAGACTGTACAACATGAAAGATATGGAAAGACTACAGCGAATTCAGATGTTGAAGTATCTAGGGTTATCGCTTCAAACAATAATGGACATTTTAGATGCAGAGTCGCCATCCAACGGAGAGATCAGACACTCGTTGCAAGCACAACTCGATGTTTTACAAAAGAAAATTGCTCATACAGAGCACGTAGTACATGCAATACGAGATGCTATGGAAATGTCGGCTTATGGCTCCGATTGGAACCATTTGGCGGATGTTATTCAAACCGTGCAGAGTGAGCAAAATTGGGGGGAGCAATATCGGACGGCGAACCGCCTGCAAACGCGGATACATCTTTACGACAAGTACAGTACGAATCCCCAAGGCTGGCATCGTTGGATCTTTGAACAACTGGAGGTGCAACCGGGAGCCCACATTCTCGAGTTGGGCTGCGGCGACGGGACCTTTTGGATAAGAAACGCCGAACGAATTCCAAGCAGCTGGCGTATCACGCTTACCGATATGTCAAGCGGGATGGTGGAAGAAGCACGTTGTCGCTTGGGAAGCAACAATCCGCAGTTTAAGTTTTTATCTGTTGACGCGCAACAGATCCCATTCCATGAAGAGCAATTCGATATGGTTATCGCTAACAACATGCTGTACCACGTGCCGGACATCCCTAGAGCAATCCGCGAGATGCACCGTATCTTAAAGCAAGGAGGTGTAGTATGCACCTCTACAATGAGCACTCAACACCTACAAGAGGTCGAACACTTGGCGGTTTCGTTCGATCCTGAGCTTCATGTGTTGGATCATGCTATTAAACGGTTCCACCTGGATAACGGAGGGGACTTGCTGTCTTCTTGCTTTTCCGATCTTCGGTTGCTTCGATACGAGGACTGCCTGTTGGTCGACGAAGCGGAACCCCTGATCGAATATATAATCTCGACTCCGATGAACGCAAGAGAGCGACTTGTCGGAGCGGCTATTGACAAGTTTCGAGACCACGTCAATCGGCTTCTGCAGCAGAACGGAACTCTCGAAATGACTAAAGAGAACGGAATCTTTCTAGGGAGGAAATGAGATGAAGTCACAACAGTATCACCCAAGAGTACGGATTGTAAAAGAGGAGCTTCTATCGGATAACTGGTACATCTTAAATAAGGTCACATTCGAGTTTGAAAAAAATAATGGACAATGGGAGACACAATCCCGTGAAGTGTACGATCGCGGCAACGGCGCAACGATCCTGCTCTATAATCGGCACAAACAAACCGTTGTACTGACCAGACAGTTCCGGATGCCTACTTATCGGAACGGCAATGAAACTGGGATGCTTATCGAAACCTGTGCAGGACTACTCGATAAAGAAACACCGGAAGAAGGTATTCTTCGGGAGACGGAGGAGGAGACGGGATACCGTATCAACCGTGTGCAGAAAGTTGGCGAGGCCTATATGTCACCGGGCTCCGTTACCGAAATCCTGCACTTCTATGTAGCCGAGTATAGTGAAGATATGACAACGGGTGGCGGTGGTGGCCTTGAGGAGGAGCAGGAAAACATTGAAGTAATGGAACTCCCGTTTGCTCAAGTGCTAAACATGGTCGAAAGCGGCGAGATTCGTGACGCCAAGACGATAATGCTGCTCCAATACGCTCAGATCCAAGGACTCTTGAAAGTGAAATCGAAACCGCTTCATATCCTTATCGCAGGCCCGTATCGATCTGGAACGAATGATGATCATGTATTAATTGAGAAGAACGTCAACTACATGAATGAAATTGCTCTTCAAGTTTACGAGGCTGGTCATATGCCGGTGCTGGGGGAGTGGTATGCTTTGCCCCTTATCGCGACAGCTGGTTCCACTGCTTTGGGAGACGAGACTTTTAACAGAATCTTTCATCCGTCTTCCATTCGCCTGCTTGATTGCTGTAACGCCGTGCTTCGAGTTGGAGGACCTTCTCAGGGTGCCGATGAAATGGTAAGGGTGGCGAAAGAGAAAGGATTGTTGATTTACGAACGGCTCGACGAACTTCCGTTGGTGTGATATATCCTCTTTGACCAGACCAAAGACAACTTGCTCTGGGCCTCCTCCACGGATCACCCGAAGAATCTCTCAATCAACTGAGACACTAAGGGAATTGCGCAAATGTTTAACATCACTCATTGGTGGACGCCCAAACATGCGTCCATATTCCCGGCTGAACTGCGAAGGGCTCTCATAGCCAACGCGAAAGCCTGCATTGGCGGCTTCCACTCCCTCCGAGAGCAGCAAGCGGCGTGCAGTCTGCAGTCGAATGGCCTTCTGATACTGGAGAGGACTTATAGCCGTTACCTTTTTAAAATGCTTGTGTAAGGAAGAGGCGCTCATGTTTACTTCCTTCGCCAATTCTTCGATCACAAGAGGCTTAGAGTAATCGCGGGTTATCAGATGGATCGCTTTGGAGATGCTATGTGCATAGCTACCAACTACGGCAAATTGCCTGATTAAAGCCCCCTGCTCACCTTGTAATACACGATAAAGGATCTCGTGCGTGATAAGCGGCGCAAGAAACTGAATATCCGCAGGCGTATCCGAAAGTCTGACAAGCCGAAGTAGCGCATCAAGCAGCAGAGGGTCAAATTGGCTCACCAGTATGCCGCGTCCAGTCTTTACGGTACATTGAGGAGGACTCTTCTTGATAATGTCCAGGATGACGTCTGGACTAATGGATAATTGAAGACTTAGATAAGGGAGCTCCGACGAGGCCTGAGTTATTTTACCAGTTACGGGAAGCTGAACTGATGTGACCATGTAAGTTGTTGAATCGTACACATAGTTTTCTCCAGCCAGCATTGCTGTCTTTGAGCCTTGTGCAACCACGTACAGGGAGGGCATATGGACCGTATGATTCAGCTCGGACACATCGCTTGCACGTCTGAAATAAAGTCCTGGCACAGACGAGACAAACGTACCATCCGAAGACGCATGTTGATGAATTAAATGAATCAGTTCTTTTAGATTCGTAGAAATATCAGAGGGGGGAGGAGACGAAATCATTCATGCTTCACCGTCCTTTCCGTTGAACGCTAATATTGATGTGCTAATTATATGCACGCCGAATAGGATTAGGCAAGAATTGGACTTGATCGGTCTACCTGTCTCAATCGAATTCTACTTAAAATTTACTTGCAAGGCCAACAAAGGGCCTAAGGCAAATAGATTAGAGGAAGAGGGATTGGGCTATGCATTTGGAAGGAAGAATAGAGAACAAAGTCGTCGTGATTACAGGTGCAAGCAGCGGAATTGGAGAAGCAACAGCACTGTTGCTTGCCGAGCGTGGGGCAAAAGTCGTGCTTGGAGCGCGTGGAGCGGATCGCCTTGAAGCGCTGGCGACACGCATTTCAAATGGAGGTGGCGAAGCTGTTTATGCACGCACTGACGTGAGACGGCGCGAGGATCTGTGCAACCTCGTTAATTTGGCTTGCGAACGGTACGGGAAGCTGGATGTTCTCGTCAGCAACGCTGGCGTTATGCCCATTTCCCCTCTCGAAGATCTGTGTGTCGAGGACTGGGAGGACATGATTGACGTCAACATTAAAGGGGTTTTGTACGGTATAGCCGCAGCGTTGCCTATCTTTCATAAGCAGGGTTCCGGACACTTCGTGAACATCGCTTCTGTAGCAGGACATAAGACTGTGCCGAACCAGTCGGTCTACTCCGGTACGAAGTTCGCTGTGCGCGCCATCTCAGAGGGGTTGCGCCAGGAGGCTGGTGACAAGCTGCGCGTGACCATCATTTCGCCTGGTATTGTGCAGACGAATTTCACGGAGGGTATGACCAATCCCGCATTGAGAGATCAACTCGCTGCCATCCGGGATAAACTAGCCATGACACCGGCCGCGGTAGCCCGCGCAATTGGATTCGCAATTGAACAACCGGATGATATTGATGTGAACGAAATCGTGATCCGCCCAACCGCACAAATGTAACATAAGTGCTTTACCCTGGAAGCTGATCATCCATGTAATTAAATCCGCCCGTTGGACCACCCTCCGGCAGGGTCGCCAGTCGGACCGCCATTTTCGCTACATCCTCCACCGACAGCTCTGTCTTTTCTCCGCCCATCCGTTTTAACCAAGCCGGGGTAGCAATCCGCTGCACCAGTTTATTGGACAACTGGAACTGAATAGAGCCTATAGCGCTCTACATAATTACTGTGATCACTGTAGCAGACACCGAAAATGCAGAAGGATTGCAAAATTTTGTATTGTTAAGCAAGCATTTTAGCGGTGGGAATTCCTTCCCACCGCTTGGTGTTGTTATTTATTCAACTTTAAAATATATCGTAAGATTACTGCACATTTTATTAAAGAGTAGTGGGATGATCCAGTTACCAGCCATGCAAAAATTAACGATGAAGCGGTTCTTTTTCGCCCAGTCCCAGCACCTCCGTTGTGGAATCGTAAATTTCTTGGTAAAGCTCTGGGTTTTCCGCTAGTGACACCCCATAAGAAGGAATCATCTCTTTTATTTTTGGTTCCCACTCTTCCATATGTTGTGGGAAGCATTTTTCCAATACTTCCAGCATAACGTGAACAGCAGTAGAAGCACCCGGAGAAGCGCCGAGCAGTGCAGCTACCGAACCATCAGCGGCACTAACCACCTCCGTACCAAATTGAAGTGTTCCTTTACCGCCCTCCGTATCTTTGATCACCTGCACACGTTGACCCGCTACCACAATCCCCCAGTCCTCGATTTTGGCGTTCGGAATAAACTCGCGTAATTCTTCCAGACGCTTTTCATTCGATAACATTACTTGCTGGATCAGATATTTGGTCAATGCCATCTCTTTTGCGCCTGCGGCCAACATCGTGATGAGATTATTGGGTTTTACAGAACCGATCAAATCCAAATTTGAGCCCGTTTTCAAGAACTTCGGTGAGAAGCCAGCAAACGGCCCAAATAGCAGTGCTTTTTGGTTACCGATGTATCTTGTATCCAGATGCGGAACAGACATGGGAGGAGCACCAACCTTAGCTTTACCATATACTTTTGCATGATGCTGGGCGACAACCTTAGGATTGTTACATACCATAAATAGTCCACTTACCGGGAATCCCCCGATATATTTGGACTCAGGAATACCAGTTCGTTGTAGCAAAGGTAGACTTCCACCGCCACCACCGATAAAGACAAATTTGGCATTATGGTATTCGATTTTACCGTTGTCCAGATTATGGACTTTGACTCTCCACGAGCCGTCGCTCGCACGTTTAATATCCTTTACACTATGCTTGTAATTGATGTCGACGTTTTTACTTTTTAAATGCTCAAACAACATGCGTGTTAAAGCACCAAAGTTGACATCTGTTCCAGAGTCGATTTTGGTTGCCGCGATTGGTTCATTCAATGTACGGCCTTCCATAATCAACGGAATCCATTCCTTCAGCTTTTCAGGGTCGTCGGAAAATTCCATGCCTTGAAACAGAGAAATAGTTGAAAGCGCTTTAAACCTTTTTTTCAAAAAAGATACATTTTTCTCTCCTGTTACCAAACTCATATGAGGTATTGGTTTGATAAAGTCCTGTGGATTACGAATCAAATTGCTGTTTACAAGAAAAGACCAAAACTGTCTTGAAAGCTGAAACTGCTCATTAATGTCTACAGCTTTACGAATATCTATAGATCCGTCAGCTTTCTCGGATGTATAGTTCAGTTCGCACAGTGCAGCATGGCCTGTACCTGCATTATTCCATTCGTTAGAGCTTTCTTCTCCCGCGTTTGCGAGTTTCTCAAACACTTGAATTTCCCACTCCGGTGCTAACTCTTTCAGCAATGATCCCAGAGTCGCGCTCATGACTCCGGCACCGATTAAGATAATGTCTGTTTTTTTCTGAATGCTATTCATAAAAACCTTCCTTATCTCTTATATTTGCAAAAAAGAGCAGGCCCTCCTGCTTAGATGATACAAGAAGCAAGGCTCCACTCAGGAACATATCTTTTCTGTCTCTATTATAACTAAAATATAATCTTTTAAAAATTATATTGTCTATTATCTGATAATTATAAATCATTTCTGCTAAAAAGTGAGAATTTTCTTTGCAGAAATAATAAGAATTGATCTCAACACGCTGTATTATTTGAGCTTCACTTACTAGCAATAATAACAGACACCAAAAAAGCGTTTAGAAGCAAATGATGTAGAGTACAGATTTCCAATGATCGAATCAACAGTCCATGTATATGAAAAATTCGGTAAAATATGTCTTTACGGGATAGGCCCTTTCTAATTGCACTAACGTTTTCTGGAATGAGCTTCACGGTTTATAAATGCTTCATCATAATATTCAAAACGGTCTGTTGTTGATTCTCCCAAGCATAATCGGAGTTATCCATAATAAATGATTGAAAAGGGAGTTGCTCAATGATTTGCAATTCTAGCTCACGTCGATGTTCAAGGAACTGAATATATCCTTCGTACCCGTGCAAGCCCTTCCTCTTTCCATAATCTTGCTCCGTATGGTACCAAATCGCGAAATCTAACCATTCTTGAGATCTCATTGTTTTAACTCGCTCAATCGTCTCACGCACATTCGGTTGCTTCAAATAGAACAAAATTGGACATAGTATCACATCCTTATGAATTAAATGATTACCTTAAGGAGAAACCAATTATCCCGTTATATCGCCAGATAGCTTAGGAACCTTCCCATATCTATACATTCTTAGAAAACTAATAAAAAGCACTGGGTCCTGAGGACTGACCCAATGCTTTTAGTAGATGACTATCTTCTAGTTACTTAATAATTACGTATTCCAGGTTAACCAGTTTTGCATAAGTAACAATTTGGTCTGTGGTTAGATTCAAGGAAACCACGGTATGGTGACCACCGCCGTTCTCAATCCATGCTTTAACCCCATCTTGGAAGTTTGGCTTCACGTTCCACAGTACACGGGCCACTGGAAGATTTGGAGCAGGAACTGTCGGTTCAAATGCAGTAACCTCATTGATCAGCAGTTTATAATGCGTGCCAAAGTCAGCCATGGAAACAACTACACCGTCTCCTGCCTTGCCGTCAAACACCAGACGGGCTGGATCTTCACGATCGCCGATACCTAACGGTGAAACGATGATTTTAGGCTTGTTGCTTGCCAACGTTGGGTCAACTTCAAGCATATGGGATTGAAGGATCGATTCCTGACCAGCCGCCAATTCATAGGTGTAGTCTTCCATAAAGCCAGTGGATTGGTTATGGCTCATTACTTTAAGCAGGCGATCGAGCGCTGCCGTCTTCCAGTCCCCTTCACCGGCGAAGCCGTATCCTTGTGCCATCAAACGTTGAACGGCAAGACCAGGAAGCTGTTTCATACCATAGAGGTCTTCGAAGTTCGTAGTGAAGGCAGTATAGCCGCCATTATCCAGGAACCGTTTAAGGGCAATTTCATAGCTTGCTTGCACTCTTACGCTGGCTTCCCAAGCTTCCTTGCTGTAAGTACCATAATCAAATTCATAGAGTTCGGAGTATTCTGCAAACAAAGCATCAATCTCTTCTTCTTTCACAGCATTGACGTACTGAACAAGGTCGCCAATTCCGAAGTAGTCAACGGTCCATCCAAATTGAATTTGGGCTTCGACCTTATCGCCTTCCGTAACGCCAACGTTACGCATGTTGTCGCCAAAGCGGGCAACTTTGATATTGAAGCTTTCGTTATAAGCAACCGCTACATCCATCCACTCTGCGATTTGCTTCTGCACTTCCGCACGTTCCCAGTACCCTACGACCACTTTATTCTGTTTCTTCAGACGGGCATTGATGAATCCATATTCACGGTCACCATGAGCTGCCTGATTGAGGTTCATGAAGTCCATGTCAATCGTAGCCCAAGGAATACTTTCATTGAACTGTGTAGCAAGATGAAGCAGCGGCTTTTGCAGCAATTTAGTACCACGAATCCACATTTTTGCAGGTGAGAAGGTATGCATCCACGTGATGACACCGGCAACCTCGTCGCGATAGTTGACTTCTTTCATAAGGCTAGTAATTTTGTCTGCACTAACCGCCAGATCCTGCAATACAAGCGGATAAGGCAGAACGCCACTCTTATTTAAGGCATCGGTCATTTCTTGTGCGTGTGCTTTAACTTCTGCTAATGCTTCTTCGCCATACAGATGTTGTGAACCTACGACAAACCAGAACTGTTTTGTACCTACTGTTGACATCATTCATCCTCTTTTCATAATTTTTTAGTTTATATTACTTTTGCCCGTAGTACGCGTCTTTCCCATGTTTGCGTAAATAGTGTTTATCTAGAATGCGTTGCGGCAATTCTTCAGCAAAATGATTCAATTCTCGTGCGAATAAATTCATTTTCGAAACTTCTTCCAACACGACGCTATTCATGACTGCCGATTTTGCATCTTTCCCCCAAGTGAAGGGAGCATGACCCTTAAGCAGAACACCCGGCACTGCTAAAATATCCAGCCCGCGCTGCTCAAAAGTTTCGATGATGACACGGCCAGTTTCCGCTTCGTAACCACGATCAATCTCCTCTTGTGTCAAGAAACGGGCGCAAGGAACAGAACCATAGAAGGTGTCTGCGTGAGTAGTCCCCATTACAGGTACATCCAGGCCTGCTTGAGCCCAAATCGTTGCCCAAGTCGAATGCGTGTGTACAATACCGCCGATCTCTGCATAATGCTTATAAAGTACGGCGTGAGTCGGTGTATCTGATGAAGGTCTCATTTCTCCTTCAACAACATTGCCATCAAAATCAACAACCACCATATCGCTAGGTTTCATCGTGTCATAACTAACACCACTAGGTTTGATAACGAATAAGCCGCTCTCACGATCAACAGCGCTTACGTTACCCCAGGTGTATTTCACGAGTCCATGTTTAGGCAAATCCAGATTGGCTTGATATACTTCTTCTTTCAGTTGCTCTAACACATCAATCCCTCCAGTTTTCCACTAGATTATCTACAGCAGCCTGTTCAATCGCTAGACCTTGTGTATAGCGTTCCATGAATGCTTCGAATCCCTTAACGTCGGAACTGTCAGGAGAAATTTCTTGCCCCTCAGCATCTCTAAATACTTTTTGGTCGAGGAAGTCTTCCAGACTTTCTTGTTGAGCCTTGTTCATCATGTAAGAAGCCAGAATAGCAATACCCCACGCCCCGCCTTCTCCAGCTGTTGACATCACTGATACCGGGACATTCATGGCAGCCGCAACGATTTTTTGTCCGACGATAGGGGTTTTAAATAAACCACCGTGAGCCAGTATGCTATCAATTGCGACATTTTCTTTCTTTGTCAAAATATCCATTCCGATTTTCAAAGCAGCAAACGCAGTGAAAAGATGAGTCCGCATGAAATTGGGCAAATTGAAACGGCTCTCAGGGGAGCGGACAAACAATGGCCGGCCTTTCTCTATTCCGGTGATATTCTCTCCTGACAAATATCCGTAGCTAAGTAAGCCGCCGCCATCTGGATCTGCTTCCAAAGCCTTGTTCAGCAACACACTGAATAATTGGTTTGGATCGGCCTTTTGCCCCATTGCCTCATAGAACTCACGGAACAATCCCAGCCAAGCATTGAGATCACTTGAACAGTTGTTGGCATGAACCATTCCGACCGGATTACCATTCGGTGTAGTCACCAGATCAATTTCCGGATATACCGCTGAAAGATCCTTCTCTAATACAAGCATGGCAAAAACCGAGGTTCCCACAGAGACGTTGCCAGTCCGTTTCCTCACACTATTCGTAGCGACCATCCCTGTTCCCGCATCACCTTCTGGAGGACAAAGCGGAATACCTGGTTGTAAATCTTCGGATTTATCTAAGATTTTGGCTCCCGCGGCGGTTAGTACACCTGCCTGCTCGCCTGAAATATAAACTTTAGGGAGAATTCCTTCTAACTTCCAATCGTAACCTTTGGCTGCAATGAGTTCATCGAACTGCTTAACCATCGATTCGTTATAATCATGTGTAGTCTCATCAATTGGGAAGATACCCGAAGCATCTCCGATGCCAATGGACTTATTGCCAGTCAGCAGCCAGTGAATATATCCAGCTAACGTCGTCATAAAATCAATCTGAGGGACATGTTGCTCTTCGTTCAATATAGCTTGATACAGGTGAGCAATACTCCATCGCTCAGGGATGTTGAATTGGAATTTATCAGTTAACACTTTTGCCGCAACACCGGTTGTCGCATTCCGCCAAGTTCGGAACGGAACAAGCAACTCACCTTTGCTGTCAAAAGCCATATATCCGTGCATCATTGCAGAGAATCCTATAGAACCAACGGTACGAAGAGTGATTCCATATTTTCGCTCAACTTCTTGCTTCATTTCACTATAAGCCTCTTGTAGACCCGTAATAATACTCTCTAAGTTGTACGTCCAATATCCGTCTACCAAGAGATTTTCCCACTCATAGCTTCCAGATGCGATTGTTTCAAAATGATGATCAATCAGCACTGCCTTGATACGTGTGGATCCAAATTCGATACCAAGTGAGGTTTCTCCCTTAGTAATCGCTTGTTTAATGTCTTGATCCATGCTCACGTGACTCCTCTCTCTGAACAACTGTTATAATCGCAATAATTGAAAGAAGGCGCTTTCTTTAATTTACAACCTTAGTATATTTTTTGTTCGTACATTTGTCAACACGAATACATAGTTATACCTACAAATATTCTTACGAATTGAATGTTTCTCTATTTTTCCTTTAGTATTACTGCATGTTGGGCAATGGATTATAATAAGTTCATAATTATGCTAAAATATGTACATACAAATATTATGGATAGGTAAATTGGTATTAGGACAACCAGGAAAGAAGGAATAAAGTGAAACCAAAGTATCAGGTCATCCTTGAGGATATAAAAAGCAACATTCTATCAGGAGCATACAGCGTAGGAGAACAAATTCCAACAGAATCGGCTTTGCAGGATATGTATAAAGTTAGTCGCCAGACGGTACGAAAGGCAATTTTAGAACTATCCAACGAGGGCTTTTTAAGAAGTGAAAAAGGATCTGGCACCTATGTCAGCAACCAATTCCGATCAAAAACCGGCGGGAATTCCAGTAATAAAACCATCGGAGTCATCACGACCTATATTTCCGATTACATCTTCCCTTCTATTATTCGCGGGATTGAAGCTAGATTGAATGAAGATAATTATTCATTGCTATTAGCTAGTACAAATAATGATGTCGCACAGGAAAAGAAAGCTTTGGAGATGATGTTGTCCTTTGGTGTGGATGGCTTGATCATTGAGCCTACAAAGAGCAATCTATATAATCCCAATATCTCTTACTATTTGACGTTCAAGGAGCAGGATGTTCCGTTCATCATGATTAATGCTTATTATGAAGAGTTGGAAGTTCCCTTCTTTTGTCTCGATGATGTACAATCCAGCTATCTGGCAACAAAAGAATTGATTGCTAACGGACACACACACATTGGTATCATTGCCAAAATGGATGATTTACAAGGAAAGCATCGAATGAAGGGCTATATCAAAGCGCTTGGAGAAGCCAAATTACGGTTTCACCCAGAGCAAGTGCTCTCATTCTATACAGAGACGAAGCAGGACCTGTCCGCCAACTTAAAAAAATTCCTTACCGAACAAAGAGACGGGTTAACCGCAATTGTCTGCTATAACGACGAGGTAGGATTAGAAGTTGTACATGTATGCAGACAACTTGGGATATCTGTTCCCGAAGACATATCCATTATTGGTCAAGATAATTCCTATATTTCCAAAAATGCAAACATCAAGCTAACGACATTAACACACCCACAGGAACAAATGGGACGTGATGCCGCCGATTGGGTTATTAAGAAACTGCAAGGAAAGAAGGATCTACGCAACCACACCTATTATCAGCCCGTGTTGATTGAAGGGGAGACGGTAAAGAAGAAACTGAAGTAAATGGTGCTCACATTACCTCCAATTATGAACCGCCAGTTTGCCATTAACATTAGGGTATGCTGGCTTGAATTTATGGCGGGAACGTAAGTTTTAATAAATTCCATACAATTGGAGGTAAACATGAATCTAAAAAGGATAAAATATTTTATAGATCTCGTTGAATGTAGAAACTTCACAGAAACAGCAAAGAAGAATTTTGTATCGCAAACTACGATTAGCCAACAAATGGCCTCACTTGAGAATGAGTTCAACATTCAGTTAATTGATAGAAAACAAATTCCGATTGAGCCCACCAAAGCGGGATGGCTGTTTTATGCAGAGGCCGTCGTGCTCTGGAAGCAATATAATCATATGAAAACAAGCATGGAAAATTTTCAAAAATATAATACCCAGCTATTGAGTATCGAATATGCTACAATCACAGATATCCAAAGCTTATTAAAATTTATCCCTTCATTTAAAGAAAATCATCCAAAGATTAAACTTGAATTAAATAAAGTATTGCTAAAGGATATCGCTGAGTATCTGCAAAAAGGAATACATGACATAGCCATTGCCTTTGACTCAGAGTTTAAAGGGAAAGAGAAAATCCTAACCCATACATTATATAGCGGACGATACTGCGCGGCCGTAAGTAAACAACATCCCCTCTTCAGTTTTGAGTCCATCTCAAAGGAAGAATTATATAAGTATCCGCTTGTCATGCTGAATCCAATGGTTATTGGAGACTCCTATTATTTAATGATTCAACATGCCATGGAAGATGGTTACCAGCCCAACATCCTTAGAACCGCAGACGATGTCGAAACAAAGCTGTTTTATATCATCACAGAGAATTTAATTGGCTTTTTCCCAGATAACTATGATCTTGCTGACCTGAAAGAAGAGGTCCGACTCATTCCCATACAAGGTTCACACCATACTTTTAAAATCGAAATAGGCTACTTGAAAAATAATTCTAATCCAGCATTATACTCATTCCTACAACAAATACAAAATTCGTTTTAGCAATAGCCCATAAGTTTTTTGTATTATACTTTGTTATTTTTTTCACATAATATATAAGTATAGTTCATTTCAGCAAGGAGTGACGACAAACATGGGTAAGTTATTATTAACGGGTGTGGATGGCAATCTGGGCAGACAAGCGGCTGAATACTTATTAAAATTAGTAGAAAAAGACCAAATTATTTTTTGTGCATATGATCCGGCATCTTTACAAGGGTATGCAGAACAAGGTATTGAAACGCATGTGACCAATTTCAATACAATAGACGGTCTTGCAGAAGCTTTTGCTAATGCAGATAAACTTGCTTTAATCTCCATGCCTTTTGTGGGGGTAAAACGCCAAAATGCACACAAAAACGTGATCGATGCGGCGAAAGAAGCTGGAGTAACACAAATCATCTATACTTCATTGGTTAACGCGGCGGATGAATCCAATCCAAGTGTTGAAAAACTGGACCATGTCTATACGGAAGATTATATTAAAAGTGTCGGGTCAGATTATATTTTCCTGCGTAATTCGCAATATGCGGAGGCTATGGTTACCAATTACTTCACCTATGTGAAGTCTGACGGCGTGTTGAAAAATAATCAGGGTGACGGCAAGATGGCCTATATCTCACGGAAGGATTGTGCAAAAGCTGTCGCTTATGCATTAGCAGCAATCAATTATCATGAGGCGATATTAAATATAAATGGTCCTGAATTAATAACAATGTCCGACTTTATCGAGATTGGAAATGAAGTAACGGGTCATCATATTACCTACAAGCAGATCACGGATGAAGAAAACTACGCCATATTTGATGCCATGGGTGTTCCCAGAACAACGGATGGCAAATTTGCAGAGGACTCCGAAGCCCCCTTCTCTTCTGAAGGTATGGTTACCTTTGGACAAGCTATTCGCTTAGGAAAAATGGATATATTTACGGACGACTTTAAGAAGCTGACGGGCCAAGATCCCGTAACAGTGAAATATATGTTTGAACATGCGAATGAGTACCAAGTGGGTGAACGACACTCCAAAGATAATTAATTCAAGTCATGATCATGTTTGCGGAGAGATCGGAAGCTGATTTACATCCGATTTCTCCAATTGCGCTTTTGCCTACTTTAGTATTCTCCTTTAATTACAAAAAACGAACCCCGAATTGTTCCAGCTAGTTTTGACTTCTGCCTAGCAAACTTAAACTTCCCTTCTAGCTCCTTTGGTACCTCCATCCCCTCAGAAAGCTTAAACCCAACGGCCCGCTTCTTAGTGTCATCAACCGTATACATGACGTTGACCTCAAGACCATCCTCATAAAAGACATACGCAAATTTAATATTTTCCACTTGAAAACGTGACGTTTCTAAAGGTTTGGCCGCAAATTCAATATCACGCTCTTTCAGAATTCGGTTCACATAATCTAGGGTCTCCTGACTTTCACTAGCTGACACCACCGTAAATTCATGCTTGTATTTGTTCATAAAGTAACGGGCTTCATTAGCACGCAAACCAGCAAGCGCTTCTACTACAGGTGAAGACTCTAAACCAACCGTAGACACATTATTAAAATCAACGATATAGGACATTTCCACATCTCCTTTTATCTCATTATGCCCAAAAAAACTTGCCGCTACTTATGGTACGGTTCTGGAGTTCACAACTTACTGGTACACATAAATCGTCACCGATCCAAAGGAATATTCTCTCCAACTTCCTTCTGTCTGAGGGAACATGGGCGTTGGAAAGCATGTCAACTTGAACTCAGTTAGGGTATGATCGGCAGCAACAAATAAGAATCAAATTCATCCCCTGTATATAGAGTAATGTCTGCATCCCAAACCCTGTCATCCCCCGTCTGAGTCAGCAGTGCGCAGCCACTTTGATTCTGACTTCCAATTTCCAGGAGCAATCGGTTTCCTTTAGCTACAACAATTGCGCTATCCCATATCTCAATATCCAAGCAATAGACTTCTCCTGGAACCAGCTTTTGAAACTCATCGAAGGTGTAATAAGGCTTATACTCCGTAGATAATTCATCATCAGTTTTACGTAAGGAAGCGCGCAGCCAGCCCTGGCTAATTGGGAATTTCTCTGTTAGTGCTCCTGAGTTAACGACCTCATTGCCTAGTGAGTCAATATTTCGCAAAGATACGAAAATGTCCATATCATCTGTAGTTGACGATGCCCACAAACGGAGTTTGATAGGCCCGAGAATTTCTGTTTCGTTATCAAACGGATCGGTTTCAAACAGAACACGCTTTGAATTGTTTTCCTCTCTCGAGAATTCTTTCACCATAAAAGGCTTCGCCCAGTGCTTTGACTCGCACTCCTTATCGCCTTCATAGCAAAGCTGGGCCTTGGCTTGCGGAGGCTCTTGCGAAAGCAAATTCGAGCTTGCATCAAGGTAAAAGCGGGTCCATTGGGTGCGCTTAAGCGGATACTCGTTCTCGTAGCGCCATGTGTAGTTATTGCCTCCGCGAGGAATGGCAAGCTTTACTTTCGGTTCTCTCATTATGCCAGTATCGATTCCTTTAAGCCAATAATCCAGAAATTTTTTCTGCAGTTCCCGACCCTGAGCGGTGTAAAATGCACCAACATGGCTCCCGATATGTACTTCAAGCCACTTGTGCTCTGATACCGCATTCTGAAAACCCAGGAAATTTCCACGGGTATGCATTCCGGCGCTAAACCAGTTGCTTGCGGATAATAAAGGCACCTCTACTTTACTCAAATCAGAAAATCGATTCGTCCACGATTGATCACGTAATGGATTGTTTTTTACCATCTCCGGGAAATCAGTGCGATTGGCTTGCAATTGTTCTTCCGAGAATTTTCCATCGGGATTGTATTGATGCGCCAAAACTCCGTTCTTCCACCAGAATGAAAGAAAACCGTTCGCCTGGATTCCGCCCGGATAACAGAATTCTGCATAATAATCTACTGTACCTTCCCAAGGTATGATACAAGCTAAATGAGGAGGTTGTTCGGATGCCACGGCCCATTGACTCATAGCCAAATAGGAGATGCCCAGCAGTCCTATCTTTCCATTGCTCCATGGTTGCGTTCCAGCCCATTCGATTGCATCATAATAATCCTTCTTCAAAGAATTTGATAATATATCCAGCTTTCCTGGAGAATTACCGATACCACGTTCATCTACTCGCAAGACAGTATAGCCTTGCGGCACCCAAAATTCAGGATTTGGTGTTTCCCAACTAATTAAGGGCCCTTTATCCTGCGAGTGTGTATATTCTATTGCGATTGTTGGATTAGCAGGAGCAAATTGAGAGAAATGAAGATCCTTTCCATAAGGACACATCGTCATGATTACTGGAAAACTCCCATCCACATTAGGCTGATAAAGATTTGCGGCGAGATAATTCCCGTCTCTCATAGGAATCTGTACTTCTTTCCAAGTAAGTTCATAAAAGTGATTACTTCTTTCGTTAATGTCGATAGGTAATGGATTCATAGCTTGCCTCCATTTGATAGTTTTTCTTCAAACCAGTCAATCAATAAGCAGCGTGCTTCTGTATCCTGTTCAATCGCATTGTGAACTTTAGGTCTCTTTCTGATTTCTTGCAAGGGGTTCACTCCCTTCAATAATTATTCAGAAAAGTTTTAGTACACGTGTACTAAAATCAGTATATTCCTGCAAATACAGCAACTCAACTCTGGTCTTTATTGGGAATGGCACTCTTGGCTGAGGATTTTCGCAAATTATCTCTCGAATTCTTCCGTATTCTTAATCAAGCTACTTATTTCGGCTTGAAGGAACAATTTATGATATAATGCTTTTGATTTCAAGTGCATAGCACAAACGCTCTAAAGGAGATAGAAATGGATATTAATTTAAGGGATAAGATCCTTGAGACTTCAATTGAATTATTTAATAAAAAAGGATATGCATATGTAACATTGAGGGATATTTCCGATGCGTTAAATATAAGTCCTGGTAATTTGACATACTATTTCAAAAAAAAACATGATCTTATGATTGGTGTTATGGCAATGCAGTATGAAGAATACCAAAACTTAAATTTCTCAGCGGAGGTTTCTATCGAAGGGCTGAATCAGCAGTTTTTAATTCTTAATGCATTCCGTAAAAAATATTTCTTTTATTTCTCCAGTTTTACAGAATTGCCTAAGTTGTATCCGGAGATAGCTAAAATGCAAATTAAGGTTGTTAATGATTTCTATACGCTTTTTACCAACATATTTAAGGGGTTTGTTAATAAAGGAATTATGAAAGAAGAATTATATGCCGGGCAATATGAAGATTTGGCTATTTCTTTACTATCGATAAATATGTATGGCACACAGGAAATAATTCTTCTCCAAAAGTTTCTTCCAAATCCAAAAAACATCTTGTCCATCCTATGGAGCCTTATACTGCCTCATCTAACCAAAGAAGGAATGGCCATGTATTGTCGGATAACGCAGGTTGATAAAACTATCCCCTCCAAGCTATGCTACAAGCCAGATCAATCGGATGGAGGCTTGGAAGGCTCAACATGAGGCCGCCAAGGCATCTTTTTGTAGCGGCAAGTTTTTGAATAAGGACCATCCCGATAAAAGGATGGCCTTTAGGACCGCTAATCTACTATTTTAATTGCCTCGATATAAAGTTCGATTCTCACTTCATTCCCGACAACAATCCCGCCTTTTTCCAGATGCGAGTTGAATGTCAAGCCAAATTCATTGCGTTCGATACTGGCTGTTGAATGAAATCCTACACGTTCCCGGCCACGAGGGTCTTTATTTAGTCCTTCAAAAACGGTATGAAAAGTGATGGGTTTTGTTACTCCATGCAAAGTTAGATTGCCCGTAAGCTCATATTGCCTTTCGCCAGCAAGGACGCAGCTGGTGCTTTGAAACGTAATGGTTGGATACTTGGCTGCATGAAGGAAGTCGTCGCTCTTCAGGTGTTCATCTCGTTGCGATTGGCGAGTTGTGATACTATTTGCGTCTATGGAAGCTTGAATACCCATGGTTGTTAAATCATTGGGGTCAAAATTCAAGATCGCTTGGAAATGCTCGAATACTCCTTTGATTCTATTAATCATTAAATGCGTTACCGAAAACTCAACGGAGCTGTGGTCCGCATCAACTTCCCAATTGATATTGCTCATAAATAGATTCCACCTCTATGATAAGATTTGAGAAAGGTCGCCCTATCTCCAAAACACTGCGCTATTCGCATGCTCCTAATATACAAAAACGCTACTGACAACGGGATGTCAGTAGCGTTTTAGCATTTTTTCGGCTTCCTCGTAAATCCGATTTCGGACTGTACAAGAAGCATGGGGCTGTCTCATAAGGGGCGGCCTTTTATTTCGTTGCACCTTAGAAGCTAACTATAAGGAGAGTTGATTTCTGCCTAAAAGTTTATTTCCGAGAATCAAGAATAAACATAGATGCATCTTGTCCCATGAATATTTTACTTCCATTATAAAAAGTTTTGGATTGAATATCTCTATACCCTATTTTAGTCATAATGTCAGCCAGCTCTTCTTGATTAAATCCGTTATGAACTAAATCTGAAACTACTTTTTCATTTTTATTAAAGTCTACAATTAGTAAATGTCCTCCTTCATTTAGAACATCCAATAATCTGGATAAAACGAATTCAACATCATGAATATGGAGCAGAACCTGAGCCATAAAAATATAGTCAGCATGAAGATCCGATAGACCTTCCTTTTCAAAATCAAAGCATATTGTATCTGCATTATGAATATGAAGATCAGTAATTTTTTGTTTTATTTGATTAATCATGTTTTGTGAAGTATCCAGAAAAAGCATAGAATTAAAATCGTTTAACAAGTTCATTCCGACAAGACCCGTTCCACACCCAAAATCAATAGCATTCTTACTATTAGCGTCAACTACATATTCACGAATGGCATCAGATGATGCCTTTGCAATTTGAATTCTTTCCGAAGTGTCATATATATTCGCTATCATTTCAAACTTATCCGTATTTCCCATAATTACCTCCCCAATCCGCCTTAATAAAATCCTGAATACAACAATATAGAATGATATTCTATCAAGCATTAGCATTTAGTCCACATTCTTATTCATGCTTATGGAAAACAAAACCTCTGTATGAATGGAGGAGACAACCTTGGGGTGGTTCATGTACACCTTCTTCACGATTCGTCTTTGTCGAAATAATCATCTGGCAAATGCAGTTCTCGCAAACAACCGATAAATTTTTCTCTGAAATTCGGATTGCTTTTATATTGCGGCCATACCGCCTTATAGTAAGGCAGCAACTTCTCATGTGGGATAATGCCCCAGTATAAAATTAAGTTATTCAGAACCTGCGGGCCGCCCCCCATCAACATCTGTTCAATAATCTGCCAGCTTCCCAGCTTGTTTTCGCAACTGCGCGCGGCATAGATGGCAGTGGTTTGCATTTTCGGGTCAGCGTGACACAAGAAAGGCGCAAAGTTCTGGAGAGTAATCGCACCGTAATCCTCCAAGATATACCCTGCATAACGCAACGTTTCCGGGTCGTGAATCCTGTCAAGCCTTTGCAAGATCACTGGAATAAACTCTGTTAAATTCACAGTTTTACTGGAAGCATGCAGAATCTGTAAAGCTTGCAGAAAATCCTCATGTTTATCCGATTGCAACAGCTCCAGAAGATATTTCCTACCCGTGTCAAAAGAAGTTTTGCAGATGAGCCAAATGGCTGTGGTCCGATTTTTTGGGCTTTGCTCCGCAATATTTTTCAAAAAAGCAAGGGTTGGCTGAGAGACTTTCTTAAACTTGAACATTCCATCAAGCGCTTTGGCTTGGATTTCTTCGTTTGGAGCGCTCTGATAAATCTGGATCAGCGCATTCTCATCACCCGGCATTCGACTACCAAACCACCCGATATCATAATCCAGAATAATTTCATCCAGCCAGCGCTCGTACCAGTCCAGAAAGCTGTCTTCATAGACAAAGAAAAAAGGATGATCGGGATGAAAATCGGAGGTGTACACAATTCTCCCCCTGTATTTCCCTTCAAGTACAAGATACATGTCGTATTCGCAGCCTTGGGTGCCTATGCACAACATGCCGCCCAGCACCTTATTACAGGCTTCGTCGTATTCCTCATCGGGAATGTCCTCATCCTTGGTCAGGGGCTCAATCAGATGGTTCCATTCCTCTTTCGTCATCCCGGGATGCAGAACGGATTTGGCAAGGAGTGCCTGGCGCTCGGTATAGGAAGCTGCCTTTTCAATTGAATAGATTCCATAGTAGGGGCCAGCGCCACCGTTGCCGATTTTCGTTAAAAATTGCGCGTAAGGCTCAGGAAGTGTGACCTGATTGTGGGCTTGCCAGTCCGCCAGCTCTTTTGCTGTAAGCTTCTCTTTAACCCTATATTGATGTGAGGATGCTCCAAACACCGAGAAATCGGCGTCTTTGCGCATGGCTTGACTCAGTTTGTTTTTTATCCGATCTAGTTGCGTTTCTTTCTTCCCAAACCACATATTTGAACCCTCCTGTTGACCATAGCCAGGTTTCCTTTGTTTGCTTATCCAGCAATTTTATTATTTTTTCTATGGGTCGTACCTCTTTAAAATGATATGTATCTTTAATTAATCTTTCATTGTAGCTTCTATTAAGGTCCCCTGGACCACCTTAGATTACCATACAAAAAATGCATATGAAAGGAATCCATATGGGGGCCAACACGAATTTGTTAGGATACGGAAACTTGGCAAATTTAATGACAAAGAACGTGATCATTTTTATTCTTGTTAGAAAGTGATGGTGTGGGCTAGCCCCCTTTGACCACTCAATGGGGGCTTAAAGTTCACAGGGACACGATTATTCGTTATCCGGCGTGGCCGGACTGGCCGGGGGCATCAAACCTTTAACGGCTCCGAGAAACGGGCGAATGGATTTGATCATACCGTAGCCCATCTTCACGACCGGGACAAATTTCTGGATCATGCCGAACAGCCGCAGGCCGCCGCCGAGCATACTGCCAAGCCCTCCTGCGCCTGCAGTGGAGCCGCCAAGGCCGCCTAACAGCGAGCCCATCATCGGCAGGAATGCCGACACCTTGGCGTCCGGCTTGCGGGATCGCGAACGGCCAGACGGCTTACGCGCGCCGCTTTTCCGGTTGCCGAGACGGACGCCCGGGGCATGCGCACCAGCTCTGCGTTTGAGAGATCGGGAGTCTTGCTTCCCGGAAGAAGCGCGTGGGGGGACTCCGGCGCTGGCAAGTACTAACCCGCCATAATTAGCGTCGGTGATGTAGCCGACGTAAGTCTCTCCGCTGTGCAGGGTGACACAGACCGGACGGCCCTGAAACTTCTTAGCCCGTGCACGCATCTCTTTCGATTGTGCCATGGAAGTTCACCTCGCTCACTGATTATAATTCAGTTTACGCCAGGGGCGGGCTGCGTGCTTGTGCGAATGGGACATACGCACGCCAAAAACCGCTTGATGATTAGGCATTTTACAACTCTCCCTCAAGAAACGCGAACGCCCTTACTCCGCCGCTTCCGCCAGCCATGCTCGCATAGCCGGAGACTCCGCCCGATTCAAACGTAGGGCGATTTCGGTATTGATCTCATCCGGCGGCATAACCTCGACAAGGACACATACAGACTCTCGCGGTTGATTCAAGGCAAACGCGCCTTCATCATCGAGCGTTTTCATCGCCAGCTCCATGGCCTTCAGCCTCGAATCAAACTCACGATTCCTTTCGTCAGCCTCAAGCTCCGCAATAGAAGGACGCCCCATAAACAATTGTTTAACCTCATCGAAGTTTTCATCCCTGAAACAACAATAGGGTGAATCGGCATAGGACCATTTGATGAGTTCCGCAATCGTTGACCCCGGCATGTCACTTTCTTCTTCTTGCCTGGCCGCTTCCCTCTCCAAGGCCTCCCATGACCAGGCGGAGATGCTTGGCGCATGTCCCTCTCCAGTAGTAAATAGCGTGCAGTAATAGTAACGTTCGCCATTTTCAAAAAGAGTGCGAAAGGACGTCCTAGCCACATCGGCAATCTCTGCCGCCAGCGCCTCTATTCCTTGCATGGGTTTCATGACATTCGCCCCTTAGCCCTATAAAATATACATCTTATTTCCATTATAAAAATTGTTTGTCCTAAATCTACCTACTTTCTACCTGAATCCTGGAAATATGGGCGATTAAGGTTCTAATTCAAGGTGCATCTTGGCTTCCGCCTCATCCCATGGCACCGAGTAACCCGCCCCCTTGGCGCAAAAGATGGAGGAGGATGTATACAGCGGGTCCGCCCCTTTGCGGTAGCCCATCCGCTCTATGACTTCCTCCGAATTATGGCAGCGGTCGTAGCCGCTGAACACGCAGCGGATACTGCCTCGTCCATGCGTAAAGGATGCAAATTCGGCACTGTAGTTCATGAAAGTCGACACAGGCACCCTGCCCGTGACCACCGCTTGCGTTCCGGTTGTCTGCGGTGGATTAAAAATACCTGAAGCACGCTGAATATCGGACAGCACCCTGCCCATTTCATCGATAGCGACCTTGATTTTAAAATCGTAAAAGGGCTCCAGCAGCACGTTGTCCGCCTTCTCCAGACCCTGCCGTAGTGCTCGAAAGGCAGCCTCACGAAAATCGCCGCCATGGGTATGTTCTTTGTGCGCGCGGCCCCTCAGCAGCGTAATGTTCACGTCGGTGACCGGCATGCCGGTCAGCAGTCCGTGATGCTCCCGTTCATAGAGGTGATTCCGAATCAGATTCTGATAGCTGACATTCAGATCATCGGCATGACATCTGCTATCGAACATGATGCCGTTGCCCCTTGCTCCCGGTTCAATCAGCAGATGCACTTCCGCATAATGCCTGAGCGGTTCGAAGTGGCCGTACCCTTTCACAGCCGATTGAATCGTTTCCTTATACAAGATCTCCGGTTGTCCAAAAGAGATAGCAAAGCCAAACCGTTCTCTAACAAGCTGCTCCAGCACTTCCAGCTGAATCAATCCCATGACGCGGATAGAAATCTCCTGCAATTTCTCATCCCAAACGACGTTCAGAGAAGGCTCCTCCGCCTCCAGCGTGCGAAAAGCACCGAGCACCTTCTGTACATGTATCGAATTGTCGAATAATACCTTCGATTGTAACGTCGGCTCCGAATCGTAAGCTAACTTGTCTGATATCGTCCCCAGGCCTTGTCCGGCCTCGGCGGCGGACAAGCCGGCAACCGCAAACAAATCGCCGGCTTCCACTTGTTCCACCGGCTGCGATTTAAGGCCGTTAAACAAGAAGATCCGCGTAATTTTTTCGTCATATTGAACGCCGCCGCTCTCGTAACTAAGCTGTTGCCTCACCTTCAGCCGACCACCCAGCGCCTTAATGAACGTGAGTCTCGCTCCGCCTGCATCGTGCCGAATTTTATAAACCCGCCCCTGGAACGAAGCATTCTCGTCATAAGTGGTTGTCGTCAGCAGATGCAGCTGATCCAGAAATTCAACGACGCCCGTATCCTGAAGCGCAGAGCCGTAAGCACAGGGGAAGAGAAGACCCGCCGCTATCATCCTCTGCAAGGCCTCCAGCCAGAAGCCGGAATCCTCTCTCCCCTCCAGGAATGCTTCCAGCAAAGCTTCGTCCCGCTCCGCCATGGCCTCCCGCAGCGGCTCACCGACTATGCCGTCAGCCAAGCTCTGTGTAATGCAGCATACTTCCCCCGTCAACTGCTGACGGATATCCGCCTCGGTTCTGCCTGCATCCGCACCGATTCGATCCGTCTTGTTGATAAAGAAGAACGCCGGAATTCGATGCTTGCGCAGCAGCTGCCAGACCGTCTCCGTATGACCCTGGACACCTTCAACTGCGCTTACAATCAGGATGGCATAATCAATGACCTGAATCGCCCGCTCCATCTCCGGGGAGAAATCGACGTGTCCGGGTGTGTCTATTAAATAATAGCTGTCTCCTTTATATTCTATTACCGCCTGATCTGCGAACACCGTAATACCCCTTGCCCGCTCGATGTCGTGGCTGTCCAGAAACGCATCCTGATGATCCACCCGCCCCCGCGACCGGATACTGTTCGTATGGTACAGCAGCTGTTCCGCAAAAGTTGTCTTACCTGCATCCACATGGGCGAACAGGCCAATCGTTAATCGCTTCATAGAATCCCACTTTCAACGCTTCTTGTTGATACTGCTCATTTTATTAAAGCATAGAAATCGGGAGAGCGGGTAGGAGTTGGGTTTTGAGATAGGATCTTTTTTCATAGACAGAGGATAAAAACAACGAGTTACATTTATGTTGAGCGATTTCTCCAGATTAAAACATAATTAATATACTATTGCTTGAACGGAATCTTGAAACTGATTTACCGCTTGCATGAAGGAAACTTCCCTTCGAATCTACACCATTTTAATCTGCATAGTAATTGTAAAAGAAAGACGACAGTCCAACGAAAAAGTCGAAGACTGCCGCTTTTTATAGTCCTGATAAATTTCGCAATTTCAAGTTTCGCCCTACTTATGATACGGTTCACCGTATCGGCTGATATGGTAAACTAATAAAACATAAAATAATAGTACACTGGGGGTCATCCCCCCAGTGTACTATTCAAGAGTTTTTAGATCTATTCCATGAAAATCAGCAATTTCTTTAATTACTTCTTCTTCTATACGTCTGGAAAATTATAGAATTATTAATAATCATCCTTATCACAAGTAGGGAAAATACTCGAAATAATTATCTTCAATTTTCTAAGAGTGAATATCAAGGAAAAGACCATTACCCATATTCTTATAATATTGCACTATAGATCCTCAATGATTTTGTTGGTATAATAGACATTGTAGCTTTAAACGGAAGGATGCAAAGAAATGACAATAAACCTTCAACATCTAGATAAACTAAATTCTTATGTAACAGCAAGCTCTGTGAACATACATGAATTATTTCCTGGAGCTGAACCATTCGTTGACCTCATCATTACCTCTCCACCATATTGGAATATGAAGAAATATGGTGATGTGGAAGAACAAACGGGTTACAAACAATCCTACAATGAATATCTTTCTGATATAAAGAGAACTTTCCAAGGTGTCTATGATGTATCCAAAGACTCCGCTACTTTATTCGTCATTGTGGACACTATGAAGCGAAATGGTAAGTTGATTCGTCTACCAGATGATATAGCAAAGGAATTGGAGTCTATTGGATGGAGCCATCAAGATACAATTATTTGGGATAAAGGAAAGACACTACCTTGGTCCAGAAAAGGCCAAATGAGAAACGTTTTTGAATACATTCTTATGTTCACTAAAAGTGATACTTACAAATATCACATTGACCGGATAAAGAATGTTGACAAACTAATGGAGTGGTGGATTGATTACCCAGAGAGATATAATCCAGAAGGGAAAGTCCCAGAAAACATATGGGAATTTCCAATTCCAACACAGGGCAGTTGGGGAAATAAAATAGATTTTGGAGAAGAAGAATTCCGACATGCTTGTCCTTTCCCACCAGAAATGATGGCCCGTCTTATTTTACTATCGTCAGACAAAAATGATGTGGTTCTGGATCCTTATGCTGGAACTGGTGTGCTATTAGCAACTGCAATGAAATTAGAGCGTCGGTTTCTTGGAATCGATACTAATCCTGATTATAAGAAAGTATTCGAAAAAGTAACCATCCCTCTTATAGAACATAAGTGGCCCGATATACAGGCTTATTACGATGTCCAAAATGAACTTAAAGAAATAATGAAAAATGCGGTTTATCGGCTTCGGGTTTTAAAGTATCAAAAAGCTTTAATTAAACGACTCAGACCTATTCTTAAGTCAGAAAAGCCATTAGTATATGATAAAAAAGAAATCATAAAACCAGTACTCCTAAATCTAGCTTTTGAGTCTCTAGATACTCAATTACCTGATAATAAGCTTGGTAAGGTTGATTATTTTATGGTTATAAATGAGCAAGACATAGCTATTGAAACTTTTAGCCTTCATTTGGAACAACAAGCTAGTAAAGCTCCGTTTACCAAATATGGCTTGATAACATCCACGAAAGTAATATCAATAACCGATTTACCTGAAATTTTGCAAAATTACCCTAATAATCCTTATTATTTATACACTAAAGGCGACACAAAAAATTTGGATCGAGAGATAACAGCAGGACAAATTTTGGAATTAGTAGATTCTTCAAAATTAAGCGACCTATTTGATAGAGATATCCCCCCTCTAGTTAGTAATGTTCGTATTGAAAGCGACGACTACAGATTAGTCCCTGCCATCAAATATGAAAAGAAAAACTACCTTAACCAAATAATTAGAGAAGAAGATGCTTTTTTAGATATTCTTGATTTTGATAACTAAAAGAAGTGGGTAACTCTTGGTTAACAGTTACCCACTTCTTTTGTGTTTTCCCAGTTCGTATCTTGACAGTTCAATTTTTGCATTCTCCCAATATCCTTTCCCCTGGTTTATTGGGATTTGATTTTCTATCAAATTAGGGGGGAAAACATATAATTTTTCTCCATTGTATAATGACCACAAATGAAAAACATAATTGGATAACGTACTTGCTACTTCCCATTCATTTTTTGTAAGGTAGAAAGTAATCTTTTCTGTATCGTCGATCGTGGTTGTTTTAACTTCAATTTTTAGTTTTTCAGCTTTATCTGAGTCGAGCCATGACAATAAGTCATAGCCAACCAGGTTACTCTCAATTGATTTCCAAGTTGGAGTTTCTCCCACTCTGTCCTCTTCATATTTAAGAGATAGACGCTCCCCCATTCTGCCTATGGATAATTTTCTCTCATCCTTACCGTTTCTTATAAATGTTGATACAGTATCCCACCAAGTTACGGTTTCTAAATCATAGCCATCCGTTAATTGGGCTTCCTCAAAGCATTGTTTTATATCTGTCGGTAGGTATTGAAATGACTCTAATCGGCCGTAATGTAATACTTTTGACCAACTTGGCTTGTTCAAATAAATCATATGTTTCAGTTGAATTCGCAAGAATTTATATGGAATTTTTTCTGATAACACTTCATATCCTCGTTCAGTGACCACAAGGCTACCCGTTGGTTCAACCTTCATCCAATTACATAATTTACACACTTCAAACACACTATTTAAACTAGCAACGTAGAACTTAGAAAAGCTATTTTTAATATCTTCTTCTGTACTAACGGTTTTGTGCAACAATTCTAAAAACTTAAATGCTGAATATAGCACCCCTACAGAAACGGACATATTAGCTTATAATCCCTTCAAATGTTGAACAAAATCATTAATGTCTTGCATTGATATTGATTCTTCAAACAACTCTGGATTAACATACTCCGGTTCCACCTTAATTGAGCTGTCTTGTAGAACTTCCGACATCCTATCTATTTTAATGTTCAATCTTCTATTTACTGATTCATCAACACTGTCAGGACAAATAAGTATCTCCACTTCAGTTTCAACATCATCAGATAGACCTAATCGGTGGATTCTATCTACAGACTGTAAAAATTGAGCGGCATTATAGTTCCGATCTAAATAAATAGCATGGTGACACTCTGTATGCAAACTAATCCCCTCACTCGCAGCGGCAGGATTAGCAATTAAGACAAATGCATCTTTCTCATTAAGAAACCTTTTAATTTTGCCTTCTCTTGATAAATCATCATCCTCACTTCCTGCATCAACCCCTCCATGAATATAATTAGCTCCTAAATCCTCTAAACGTAAATTTAAAAGCTCAATATTCTCAACGAAGCTTGACCATATAATGCATTTTTTTCCTTGCTGAGCTAGTTGCCTAGCTCTATTGCAAACATATTCAATTTTGGGACTTTGATCATCGAGCAAAAAATCAGACATCCAATCGTTAGAGTTCTTTAAAGTTTTTATTATCAATGCTGGATTAGAAGTTAGTTGAAGCATTCGCATTATACTCTTGCCCATTGTTCTAAATGCATTTCTTTGATTGGCCTTTAGCTTTTCATATTGTCTTGCTTCTTCTGAACGAAGTAAATCATATAACTTCCTTTGAGAAGGGCTCATTGGAATTGCAACTATTTTATACTTAGGCTCCCTCAGGCCAAGCTCTGCCTTAGTTGTTCTGACGTAAATCCGATTAATGGTGTCAACAACACTTTCTTCATCTACTTCAATCTCCGGGTACAAAAAATTAAATTGTGCAATCAAATCATACGGCGAGTTTGGCATCGGTGTACCTGACATAATCAACTTTTGTGATGGTAGATGGGAGAGTGAAAGGACCGCCTTACCAGTCACGATGTCTTCGCCACTCTTTATACGATGACTCTCGTCGAGAAACATAACTACATGCTTATCCATTAAGTATGCGGAAATTAAATCAATAACCCGCGGCAACTGCTGGTAAGTAATAATGATATGTTTAGGATTTTTCAACAATGCCGCTTGGATTAAACGCTCTCCCCCAGTTAGTCTAACGAATGTTTGTGCATTGGGCATACATATTTCAAGTTGTTCGTCCCATGCCGCAAAAGCATTTTTTGGGGCGACTATAAAAAGTACTGTTCGTTCACTTTCCTTTTTGAAATAATAATATGCTAATGCCTCTGTTGTTTTTCCAGCTCCAGGGACAGAAAAAGTTGCCCCTGCAGACAAAGATGCTAATTTTGCAACATTCCTTAATTGATGTTCCGTTAAAGTTCTGCTAAAACCGACCTCTATTAATTTCTCAACTAATTCTTCTTCTCCAACAGGCTCTACTTTTTCAATTTCCTTAAATTGAGCTCGCTTTTGATTAGCCGCTCTAAGTAACTCTTGCACTTTAAAAGAAAATTCTATTTTCAAATGATACTTTACAGCCACAATTTTTAGTGATTTCCTTGCAGAAAGAAACACCCACCACGGCATAGAAAGGCTTTGTTCACTGACATTGGTAGTCTCACCTTTTTCTTGACAAGCCCTTCTTATTTCTCCCCAAGCTAAGGATTCTTCATCCAGTTTCAAGTAGGCACTATGTGGTTGATCTAGATAATCAATGTGTAACATTTTTTCTCAGCAACTCCCTCAGTTTTGAAACCGAAATTAGAATCTCATCAAGCTGTTGATCTATACCTGAACTCTCAGTATCTCTACTTACTCCATTAATAGCATTTTTTAAAAAAGTATTCGCTTTATTAACTTGGATCAAAACGTATTTCTTATTTCGTGATTCTCTCTCTATCTCACGTTGCTCACGAATAACATCATCAACTACTTCTAGGATTCTTTCTTTGTTCCTTGATTCACTTACTGAAACTATCAGTGATTCCAACTCGTCTTCTTCATCATCCAAGAGTGAGTAACTGTCGTCACCTTTTAGCTCAACATCAATTTCGAGTTCGTCTTGTAAATTTGCTATTATTTTCTCTAGATTCTCTTCAGCTTCCGGAATAGAATCCCAAAGTCGTCCTGTTTCTGGAGGAGCAGACAGCATTGTATAAGCTATCGTGGTAAAAATAGTCCTTTTAGCGTCGTTTTTTATTTTTTTTCTAGCCTTTTTCAGTTGTTTAAATGCATATTCTTGTTTTACTACTTCTTCATATCTTTTTGATTTATTTTGGCTGTCAAGGTACATGTCTACATGATGCAACGTGTCCAGGATGTCCTCAATTTGAGGGACTGTTTTATCATAAATTTGGGCCAAGCTTTCAAGTGAATATCTATGTTTTATATGTCTGTTACGTAACATACAAGCTTCACTAATCCAATTATAATCAGCCTTGATATCAGTAACGACTTGCAACTGGGCCTCAAGTTCATCAATATCCTTTTCTTCACATGGAGGAAGAATTATTAGATCTATATGAGAAAAATAACTATACTTAACCTCGTCTTCCTCCAATAGCTCCCTTAAAGCACAAAGTCGACGATTACCATTTACAACAAATCCAGTATGAGTTAATATTAATGGTTCATTTTGTCTATTGTTTTTAAAAAATTTAATAATATTTTTCCCACCCGAACCTAATAACCCTTTCAGTAGCGTATGTTGAACTTCTTGAACGCTAACATTCTCCTCATCGCGTTCAAAGTAGTCCTGGGGTAAATCTGGATTCTTAGATAGGTAACTTTCTTGTGAAGCCTGTGTTCTTCCGTTCGCTAATCTATACTTTGGAAGACCAATCGGCACTGTATAAATGGTAAAAAATTGCCTTCTATTTTGAAAAAACAATTGAAACTGCGGATTATCCTTGTCATCAGTCTGTCTAAGTTCATTCAAGTGAGTTATTCTCCTAGGTAAAGACCAACCATATTCCATCCCTATCTCTCCCTACTCTAAACCAATGACAAGCATCGGAAGTGTAATTATGTGTTTGTATAAATTCAATTCTTCAACTAGCCGTTCAAAATATGCATGATTGCTACCAATTTTTTTAGAAGCAATTTTCATAGGAATAATGTATATCGCTGCGTCTGCTTTATCTTTTATGTACAAGGATTGTAACTTTAAAATGTCAGCATAAAATCGGCTTACATTACCTGTCTGTAGACAAAGTCCAATATTCCCTTTCATAGAGGTAATCGTAATATTATTTTCAGAATCGACCCTAATTTTATCAGACCAACCAAGTTCAACCAATGCATCTGATATTATTTTTCTTAGCTTCTTTCCAGTACCTTTTTTCACTTCAAAGCTAAGATTAGTCAGCATTTCAATAATTGGACTTGATAGTTCAGATGAAATCGCTTGGTCACCATAATGTTGAGATGAGCAGTATACCTTCATAAGTATTCCTCCATGAAATCCATATTAAAAACCATCTTCTGAATATTATCATACGTATTATTCAATATAACTCTTTTAGTATAATCAGTACCACTCAATAAGAATCATATAGTTCAATAGTACTTTATCATACAAATGCTGTAAACTGATTCACACCATGTATGGTCTATATAGCCAATGATTTTAACAGTAGATATTCTCACTATCTTCTAAGTATCCTCTCACTTGTCACTGTCCCTAAAGAAAAAGTAGCAGGGGGTACGCTCAGGCTCTTGTGGAGTTTGTCCTGATTCAGATGCAGATTGAAGAAATAGAAAAAGAAGCCGCCCGCAAATGAGGCGACTCAAGAAAATCATTATCATACAAAACAACATATTATCACGCAACGGGAGAAGTCGAATCAGACTTCTCTTTTTGTGTTTACTGGAGGAAGCAGATATGAACCATCCGAACGAACTGAATAAGATCAAATCATTGCTGGGAGATGCACTCGCTGAGAAGCCCGGCTCCTATATTGTCGATGAAATCTTTGAACGCTTTCCCACCGTGCAGGAGTTGATGAACGTCACGGAGTTTGAGCTGTTGTCCATCAAAGGTATCGGCAAGGGGAAGGCCCGCCGATCACCGCTACCTTGCAGTTAGCACGTAGACTGAGCAGACCTGTCAGTATACTCCGTAGATCATCCGCAGGCCGCAGTTGACCTGTTGATGCCTGAGATGCGGTATCTCCAGCAAGAACATTTTGTCGTTCTATTTTTGTCGACAAAGAATAGCCTCATACAAAGATTAATCTGATTTTTGACTTCACCATTGAGTCTCTGCATGAGCGAGCCTTCAGCCTACTGCCGAAGTTATATCCTGATTATGACTTCTTAGAATCCTTTAATTCCCCGACTTTTGGATGGAGTAACCGTCGCAATTTTAATAAAAGCAAGCTGGGGGGAGGTGATGGCCTCCCTTTCTATCTTACCATCACTTGTGATACGGTTCACCCCGATTAATCTTCACCGCCCGGTAAATCTGCTCTACCAGCACCAGCCTCATCAACTGATGTGGCAAGGTCATCCTTCCGAAGCTCAGCTTCTGTTGGGCACGGCGGAGGACTTCGTCAGAAAGGCCGTGACTGCCGCCAATGACGAAGACAACATGGCTTGTACCGTAGGTGCCGAGCTTGTCCAGTTCCTCTGCGAGTTCTTCCGAGCTCCACAGTTTGCCGTCGATGGCGAGTACAATGACGTGTGCTTCGCTTTTCACATGGGCTAGGATACGCTCGCCCTCTCGCTCCTTGACCTGTCGAACCTCCGCCTCGCTCAGTGTATCGGGAGCCTTTTCGTCCGCTACCTCGATCATTTGGAACTTGATGTATGGCCCTAGCCGTTTAGCATATTCCTGAATGCCCATGACCAAATACTTCTCTTTTAACTTGCCCACACCTATAAGCTGAATAAACAAATTCCATACCCCTATCTATGTCGAATGATAATGTAAAATCGCATTTACGATCCCTAACATGAAAAAATACCTTTAACATAGTTATTTTAGCACCTGATGCGCCTCTTACCTATCTATTTCCTCTCCACTACGAGCCTATTCCCTGTTCAGGTCATAGCGGATTATCCATTACGCTCTTCACAATGAAATGCCTATCCGTTTCGTATTCATCAAGACTCTGCATTAGCATCTGTCGATATTGGCTGATTTGTTCCGCTGTCGCTGACTCCCGTAATGATTCAAACAATGCTGTACATTTCTTGAAATTACGATCGTTACCCGACTGATCGGCTAGTTGCATCGCCCGCACAGTAAGTCCCACTGCATCCTGTAATCTATCGTACTCCCGATAGTACAAAGCCAAGTGATAGCAGTAGCTATAATAGTAAGATATGTTCTCTGCGTCTTCATAACTCCCGAATTCATCAATCTGCTCTGCAAACGTATGTAAAATATCCCCTACATCCAAATGATACATAAGCGCTGCCTGTAATATGGTATTCAGCCCCGGTAATATTTCCTCTAGATTATCCTGCAAAAAGGCTACGTATTCCTCGACAAGCTCTATATTTCCAGACAAAATATCTACTGCATATAAATTAGTTTTGGCTAAAAACCTGAATTCCTCGACAACCTGAATGTCTTCTTCCTCTAAATCCTCCATCCACCCCAGCTCAGCATACTTATAGATGCACTCCCTTGCCTGCTCATATGCACCCTGGTTCTGGTGAGCCATTCCACACATCAGGTGACTGAAACCAAAATAGTATATCAACGGACGTTCTAAATTGACATGCGGGATGGATAATTTCATTGCTTTATGATACTGCCGTTCTTCATAGATACGCTGTACACATTGGTACAAAATATCCGCCGTCTCCATCACCTTTTTCCAATTTTCAAAAGCCACAGCCATCTCTAACATTTCAACAATGATGTCCGGTTTGAGTGATTTCAGGATAGAAGTTCGCAAAGAGGGTTCCTCCTTCAAAATGACTAGAATAAAAAGCACTCGCTCTTAATATATTCCTTTGTGAAACTCCAATTAAGTAGTACAATAAATTTAATATAGTACTTAATCGCAGTTTTTTCAATATATTTTACCGCCTTTATGTCTCTGCTAATTACATCGATACTCTCCTAACCTTTAGGAGAGGTGGTTAATATGACAAAATTACGGAATTCGGTTGGAGAAAGAATTAGAACGATTCGGAAGGCTAAGGGATTAACACAGCAACAACTTGCGGAACTTTCAGGATTAGATGATGCATATATTGGATCGGTAGAGCGTGGCGAAAGAAACTTTTCGATTGATACCTTGGAGAAAGTGTTAACTGCCTTAAACGTGTCTATCAGTGAATTAATGTTTTCCAAAGAACATATGACTGAAGACGAAACGATTCGGCAAGAGGCGATAGATGAGTTTGTTGCGTTGACCAGCAGATTGAATGAGGAGCAAATCGGCATTCTCAGACGGGTTAGTAAAGAAGTTTCACGTGCGTTTGAGTAAGGCCATATCATCTCAGAAAAGCTTAATTACAACCAAAAAAGAGCACCGCACAGGTGCCCTCCATAAATCTTCACAAAAATACTCAAGCGTACAACATAGAAAAGCTCACTTCATGTCCCAGTTGCTTTAGATAATTATAAATCTGCGAACGATGATGGAATACATGGGTCACGGTCTCAATCTGCCATTGGACCTGCAAATGTCCATGCTCCATATAGAAAGCTTTCGTCGAACGGTTCAGATAATCGTCTTCGCTAAGCGAAAGAATGTAAGCCTTATAAGCCTCGAAGTTTTCCCTGAAAGCCGCAGCTAAGCGCTCGGGATCTTCCACCCCGGACAGGCTGGTTTCAATGCTTCCCACTTCACCCTCAGACTTCTCCTGCATTATCGCAAGATCCGAAGCAGGAATAAGCACAAAGTGATGCACTAACTCCAGCAGCGAACGGAAATTATCCTGTGGACGAAAGCTCCAATCCTCTGGACGTATTTTACGGATTAAGGCTTCCCCTGTCCGTACTCCGGTCTCCAGCTCATTCAGCAAATGATCGCGAACTTGCAGTGTTCCACTCATATTCACATCTCTCCTTTGCCATTCTTATTCATATTTTGAGTATAGCCGAAGCCTCTGGGCGTGTATTGTAAAAATCGGACAACTTCCGTAAATCCTTAGCCGCGGTAAGCGGGGAATCTCCATAAAACCTGCGAAAATCACGGATTAGATGCGCTTGATCGAAAAAGCTGTGCTTCAATGCCAGCTCCGTCCAATCCAGACCCCCGCCGCCTTTGATACTGTGCAGAACGCTCTGGAAGCGGACGACTTCACTGAACTTTTTGGGGCTGATTCCGATCCACTGCCCAAACTTGCGGTTAAGCTGTCTTTCACTGATCGCCTCACACTCCGCAAGCTCCTTAACCCCCACACTCCCGCCGCTCACAAAGATGCGATGCAGCAAGTTTTTCATCAGGTCACAATCGCTTATCCTACGGCGCAGCAGAAGCTGGTTAAGATACTCATCCATTATGCGCACCCGTTCATTGAAATTCTGCGCTTCCATAATGCGCTCACCTATCACAGCGATGCTTTCGGGCCAGAGATCTTCCAAGCGATAATTACCACCTGTAAACAAATGAGTCGGCATACCGTGAAAATAATGTGCCCCACCGGGAAAAAATCGCACCGCAAAAATGCGTGTCTCGGACCCTGCTTGTCTGGCAGACACAAACGGTTGCGTAAATGTCCCACAGTACGAGAGTTCCTGACGCTTACTCACCGGGTCGTATTCAAATAGAATATCCGTACAGCCGTCAGGTAATACCCGCTCCATGGTTTCTTCATGCGGCAAGCTTAACAAAGCGGTGTCTTCGCACGAAGCTGCTAGATTCTCTTCTACCACCCTATTAGCCGGACCGGACTCCCAATAACAGGCCACGTAAGCTTTTAGCACAGCAGACGGCTTTTGTTCGATATAATACGTGGAGAGATCACTTCCATTGACTTGAAGCGGACGAAATAGTGAATGCAGCAAAGGGTCCATCCATCGTTCACTCCTGTCTCAGTACGTGGTGGGAATAAATATAGCTCTATGTATGGGGTATTTTTGCAAAAATTCTGGTATACAAAAAGGACGTTTCTGCCCGAAACGCCCGTGCTTGTTTTTAGACGACCAAAAACTCTGCTTTGTTCTCACATTCCTTGCACTTCACTGGAGGGTCCCAATCCGAAAATTTCGTTTCCTTGAGATCGACGACATCCGGTGCATCCTCGTATTCATCGACGAACATATCAATTGCCAGTTCCACATGCTCTTTACATACCACGTACATTCCAATTGCATCCCTTTCCGTTTGAAGCTCTTCCTGTTGTAAGTGTGCCAAAACTGCCTTCTTTTGTTCTACCACACTTGACGCGGAAAGGAAAGGGCTTGCTTTTTACCCCAAACGTCTGGTTGTAAAAATAAGAAAATTAGTGACATTAAGGTCCTCGTGAAAATGGGGATATTTCTCCAACATTTCGGCAGAAGGCTTGGGTTCGATCATCCCTTCCAACAGCAAACCCGCCTCAATAATGGTCTGTACATAGCTGCTCAGTGTACGGTGAAAGTACAAAAACTTTTCTTCCTGATCATAAGGGATCGCTTGCTCCAATGGGCCTTCGTTGAAATATTGATCCACTTTCCAATACAGCTTTTTTCCAGTCTCATCCTTCACCCAACCACTCTGCGGCGTCTGAAAGCACGGATGCAGAATAGAAAAAATAAAGCGGCCCCCTGGAACTAATAATCGCTGCATTTCGGCAATCGCCTGCTCATAATGGGCCAAGTCCTGTATGACCATATTGGACACGATCAGATCAAAGCTCTGGTCCCCGAACATCTCCAGCTTTTCCAGATTGCCATGGTGATATGTAATTCCCAACGCTGACGGCGTCCGCTCTTTGGCTAGCCTCAGCATCTCTGTCGAGTAATCGACAGCCTCTACCAACGCACCCGCCCTGGCCATTTTACGGCTTAGATAGCCTTCGCCACAGCCGGCATCCAGCACTTTTTTGCCCCCGAGAGGTCCCATACAGGCTTGTAATGCCGGGTTTAGCAGTACTTCGCGAGATCGATCTCCTTCCTCCGTGTACTTGGCAGTAAAGTTTCCTGCATGCATATCCCAGCGTCGAATGGCCTCTTCCGTGTCCCACTTATTCATATTCATCTCCTTCTTTCTTTTGTATTTACAAATCCGATGCTATACTACAATCCACGTAGGGCCATAGATTCTACACTCATTTCTGTATTTTTTCAATAATAACGCTTACAAAATTAAAATATCTAATTAACACATGATTTTTACATGAATTATACAGGTATTCCATATTCAAATAGTGTGGTAGTGTTTTATTGGAAAGCGCTTTCAAAAATAACTTTGTAAAGGGGCCTGTTATGTTAAAACGAAGACCCGTTTCATTGCTGTCGTTGACGCTTGCCATTACCCTGTTGTTATCTACGTTCGCATCCGTTGCCGCTGCTGCCGAATCTGACGGACAAGCACCACAAGCTGCGGCTGCGAGCAGCATGCAATCGTATGTGGAAGCCATGCAGCCTGGATGGAATTTAGGAAATTCTCTGGATGCTGTGGGGGCGGATGAGACAGCCTGGGGCAATCCGCGCATTACCCAGGCGTTGATCCAGCAAATTGCCGCCCAAGGATACAAAAGTATTCGTATTCCCGTCACCTGGGATAAGCACATTGGAGCAGCACCAAACTATACCGTTGAGTCTGCCTACATGAACCGTGTGGAAGAGGTTGTTCGCTGGGCACTGGATGCTAATCTGTACGTCATGATCAATGTCCATCATGATTCATGGACGTGGGTAAGCAATATGGAGCCCAAACATGATGAGGTGCTGGCTCGCTATAACGCATTATGGACACAAATTGCCCCACGCTTTAAAGACCAGCCTAACAAGCTGATGTTCGAAAGTATTAACGAACCCCGTTTCTCCGAAGGAGGGACTACGGATGAAGCGAAAATGAATCAGATGCTCCAAGAACTGAATGTATCCTTCCACAAAATTGTCCGCGCCTCTGGCGGTAAGAATGCCACTCGTCCCCTTGTTCTGCCTGGCTTGGACACCTCACCTGCTCAGGCCAAAATCAACGAGCTGTACAACACGATAACCAAGCTGAATGATCCCAATCTGATTGCCACCGTCCACTATTATGGTTATTGGCCTTTCAGTGTAAATATTGCGGGCCATACTACTTTTGATAAAGATACTAAAAACGATATCATCCAAACCTTTGATAACGTCTATAACACCTTTGTAGCCAAAGGTATTCCGGTTATTGTAGGTGAATTCGGTCTACTCGGCTTCGATAAAAATACAGGCGTTATTGAACAAGGCGAAAAGCTGAAATTCTTCGAGTATTTAACCTATTACATGAAAGAGAAGAAAATAACAGGTATGCTCTGGGATAATGGCCAGCATTTTAACCGCACAACGTACAAATGGTCTGATCCTGAACTCTTTAATGTTATTAAAGCCAGTCTAAAAGGGCGTTCCTCCAATGCAGACCGTGATCTCATTCACTTGAAGAAAGGCACCTCTGCTCAGGACACCAAGGTCACCTTAAACCTGAATGGCAATCAGCTGAAAACACTCAGTGTGGGCAGTAAGCAACTAACACAGAGCACCGACTATACGCTGAGCGGAGATACATTAACCTTAAAAGCCAGCTTGCTCACCAGCCTGACCACTTCCGGTAAATATGGGGAGAATGCCGTCATTACCGCTAAGTTTAACAAGGGGGCAGACTGGAACTTCAAAGTAGTCGTGTATGATACCCCAAAATTAAGCGCTGTCGAAGGGACTACACAAGCCTTTACCATTCCAACAGAATTCCACGGTAGCCAGCTCGCCACGATGGAAGCCGTTTATACCAATGGTGGCAATGCCGGTCCACAGGATTGGACGCCTTATAAAGAGTTTGGCAATACTTTTGCCCCTGCCTATGATGCCAATGGCATCAAGCTGCTACCTGAATTTTTTAATAGTGTAAAAGATGGTGAAGTCACGCTGAAGTTCCATTTTTGGAGCGGCGATGTGGTGACATACAAAATCACCAAGAGCGGAACCCGTGTAACGGGAACGACATCCTAATCTAAGGCTCAGCAGAAGATCGAAAAAGGCGTTCCCGGAAATGAGCCGGTGAACGCCTTTTTTTATAGTTAAGCCTATAAGTTACCTTAGCCTTCCGGCTTATCTGTTAATTTTAACATCACCGTTTCTTCCTTGCCTGCCCGGTAAAAAGTAACTTTCAGCTCATCGCCAATCTTCTTGTTATCGTACAAGTAGCGACGTAAATCAAGGGTAGAGTTAATCGGTTCGCTATCAAACGCTGTAATGACATCGTTCAGCTTCAAGCCACCCTCCTTGGCAGGACCATGGGCCTCCAGAACGACTGCCCCATTTTTCACGCTGTCCGGCAACTTGAGCTCCTTGCGCTGAGTTTCATCCAGCGGTGCATATTCATTGTTTAGGTCCACCGTGTATACCCCCAGATAAGGGCGGGTGATCTTGCCGTCCTCAACCAGTTCATTCACCGTCTTCATTACCTCATTGGCGGGAATGGCGAAACCAAGTCCCTCAACACCAGTATCAGCGATTTTCATCGTATTAATGCCAATCACACGTCCGTCCAGATCGACCAGCGCTCCGCCGCTGTTTCCCTCATTAATCGCCGCATCGGTCTGGATCACATGCTGCTCCCAGTCATATACGCCATCCTGGTTAATGGAAATCGGAATGATGCGATTCGTATAACTCACAATACCGGAGGTAAGCGTGTCTCCCAGGCCAAGCGGATTGCCAATAGCAATGACCGTCTCACCCAGACGAAGTTTACTGGAGTCGCCGATATCCGCTACCGTGCTAATGCCTTTATCGTCAACTGCGAGTACAGCGATATCACTAATGCGATCCTTTCCGATCAGCTTTGCCTCTTTTCTGACACCGTCTACCGTTACAATATCCAGATCATCTGATCCTTCGACCACATGGTTATTTGTCATAATGAAGGCTTTGCCTGAACTCACTCGGAAAATGACACCCGATCCAAGCGCGGATTGTTCCGTGCTTTTACCATCTTCCTCTTTCAGATTCACGATGCTGACGACGGCTGGGCGCACCTTGGCTGCCGCCTGCACAATCCGATCATACGGATCACCCGCTGCTTGCCGCAAGGGATAGTGACTGGCTCCCGTTACCGCCGTAGTGGAGGGCAGGCCTGTAATAAAGCTGAACAGAAGCACAGCAACCACTGCACTGACTGCACCGCTAATGACAGCAGCTTGCACCGGACTTACTCCACGCTTCCTGTGTGGCCAACGTCCACGTCCTCCACGGCGCGCCTTAAATGCCATTTTTTTAGCCGCACGTGTGGATACCTTTGTTGAATAAAAATCGTCCTCAAACAAGCCCATGCTAATCCTCTCCCCTTCGTTGTCATGCACCGACACTCACTAAAAAATTAGGGCTATTCGGGCTTGCGCCAACCTATGCTACAGAGAACCTGCTCCGTTGAACATCTCAAATGGATTGAATATCCCTTATCATCGGAATCCAGCAACCAATCGTTCCGGCCTACTTATTAATCACCACAAATGGTGCCTTCCTAAGCAACCGAATCTCATAAATTAGCATACACGCCGAATCTGACCCCGAATAGAGGAAAAAAGAGGAATGATTTCCAAACCAATGGACTACAATAGTAACAAGTCTTCTATTCTATTACAAAATGATCGTCTCATAGAGACGTTCTGGCCTGTTCCCGTCCGCTTAAAGCTGCCTATACTTTCGATGAGAGCCTTCCTTCAGAAAGCTTTCCGTTGTTAGCTTTATTGTATCACAGCACCCAACAAAACCACAGGCAGAACCAAGCTCATTGCACGCCATTTCTAAAATATTTTTACAGGAGGAATATATGATGAATTCACATCGTTCGGCTATGGATGAAGTTCACATGGCTGCCAAGCTTGCGGATTTGAAAGACGAGCATTACCGCAATACACTGGCGCTAAGTACATTGATTGAACTACTGGTGGACAAAGGCGTAGTGACCCGTGAAGAGGTAGAACGCAAAGCCGCCGAGCTGGACAGCTTTATGGCTCACTTACCTTATCCCAAGGTGTAGGACGATCATAGTACGTATCGCACAATCGAAATTCACTGTCCTTGTAAAAACAGCCGCGGTCTTCCATCGCCCCACGTACAGTCAACTTCGCAAGTTCCATCATATTGTGGTCGCGGCTCAAATGTGCCAAATACGTTCGCTTCGTACGTCCTGTCAATAGCTCGCTAAGAATCGCGCCCGCCATCTCATTGGATAAATGACCGATATCACTGAGAATACGGCGCTTGATGTTCCACGGATAACGACCCATACGCAGCATTTCCACATCATGATTAGACTCCAGCACCAATACATCCGCGTCTGATATCGCCTGTTTCACTTTGTCGCTGACATAGCCAAGATCGGTCGCTACACTGAGCTTCTCTGCCCCATCATAAAAGCTATATCCTACAGGCTCAGCCGCATCATGGGATATGCCAAAAGACTCCACGCGTAATGACTCAAATTCCCGCGTTGCGCCTGTCTCCAATATTCTGCGGTTATCCTCTGCAATTTGCCCAACAGCATTGCTGATGGCAAACCATGTCTTCTCGTTAGCATATATAGGTAAATTATATTTACGCGCCATGGCGCCTAGTCCTTTAACATGATCGGAATGCTCATGCGTGACCAAAATACCATCCAACTCTTCTCCGCTCAGATCGCGTTCTTTCAGCAATTCGTCAATACGCTTCGCGCTGAGACCTGCGTCGATGAGCAATGTCGTGTCTTCGTTCCGCACAACGGTAGCGTTGCCGGTCGAACCGCTCGACAGCACGGTAAATGAAATCCCCATATCTGTTCAAGACCCTTCTGTATGTTCTGTCTTTGGACTAATGACATCTCCGTTCATCTGCACATAATACACACCTTTCCCGTTGTCCAGCATAAACCGCCACACGGGGGCAGCCACCTGGCTATCGGAGTTAAAGGTCTGTCCGTAATAACCGAGCCGGATATCCTTCACAATCGAGTCGCGCGGCAAATAACCGTCAATCAGCCTTGCCAGTGCTTTGGACGCAGGCAGCATTTTCTTTGCCTCATCCGAAGGCTGGAGATCGACCTTAATTTTGCGATACCCTGTAATTTTCTGATTGCTGTAAAACAGAGCCAGCTTCACATTAAATAGCGGCCACTTGCCCTGTACCAACGGATGGAGCACAAAAGCATCTGCTTGTCCGGATGCCAACTCCTCCTGAACATCCAGCGGATCATACTGGAAGTTATCGATATCCTTGATTTGTGGCTCCAATGCCTCAACTAACGCGTCATGGGTGAATACCAGTTTGCTGTCCACCGGCTTCACCAGCTGCACACGATCATCCTTTTCTCCACTATGAACGTATGTGTAAGAAAGTTTAGGCAGCTGCGGGGTATCCCCGGGAATCGGAGCCAGCACCTGAATGCTTTTCTCTTCCATTAAACGCTGCGTATTTTCATCCAATGAAGTAAAATCCAAATTCGGCCCTACCGTTTCCTGCGCGTCATGCCACAGTTGATAACTCAATACCACATTGAGCAGCAAAAATGTACAGATCAGTACGTTTTTGGCGCGGCTCCAATCCATTCCCGTTCCCCCTTCCTGTCACCTCTTTGTCTCCCGGTCTGGCTGTGTTTGTGTTGTATTCGATGCTGTCGTTACAGGGACAGCATGAATCTCAGCAACAGAACCGTCACTGAGCGTAACGCGCCACTCAGGAGAAAGCTTCAATCCATCATTAATCAGCTCCGGCTGATATACAGGAGTCAGTTCTCTAATCGTCTTCCCTTTGCCTACAGTCTCCAGTTGCTTTTTCAAGGGCTCGCCGCCCGGCAGCATAACCTTCTTTGAGGATTGTTCTCCTCCCTTGAGATACAGCAACGAACGTTCATAGACAGAAGCCGTTTCCTGCTGGATTTGCAGCGAAATCGTACCAAAGCGGAACGATGGTGTGTCCAGCACTGGATAAGCACCATAATACTGCTGAAACATCACAGTTGTACGATTTTCATCACTGCTCTTCAATTTCAGCTGATACGAAGCATCCCAACCACCATGCTGATTTACAAAATCAACCGCGGCCAGCACATCCCTAATCGGACTGCTTCCACCCGCCCCCGGCGCACTGGGATCGGTATAGCTCATCCATCGTTGCTCCTGCTTGATTTGCAGACTACGCTTGCTGTCCGTATAAATTTGGGAGCCGTCCTTTTCCTGAATATTGCGCGTAATCCCCGGATCGAAAAACAAATTCCGCTGCATTTGCTCCGTCGTAAACAACCCAGCATACACCACAGGCTGTGTAGTTTCCAGGTCATTCACGGGAATGTAGTACTGATTATCCACCAGCTCGTACAACGGGGCATTTTTACCGAAATTCACATGCTGTCGGATGTCCTCTACCGTCATATCGAACTGGTTCGCCTCATACACCACATCGCCTCTGGCACTGAAAAAGAGCGCGTGCGGCTTGGCATTCTTTTCATCTATATAGATCCAGATGCGGTTAATCGTCTCTCCCTGAAACACCGAATCCGGCGTCAGACGCATGACCCGCTCCAGTAATGAAACCGGGACTCCGCCTGAAAAAGATAATTCGATGCCTTCATTTTCGCTGCGAATCCGCGCCCAGTCTGCCGATTGAATACTTCGACGTTGAAAGTTGTTAAAGCTTCGGCTTTCCAGCCGTGTATAAATTAAATCGTAAAAAGTAACACCCGGATAAAAAACGGTATGCTTCTTCTCACCTTGGTGAATGAGCATTTTATCAGGAAACACGAGGTTCTCAATCTTTTTCTCCTGCCCCATGCTTTCGGTTTTGACATAGTTCGTCTCTGAAGTGAGTACAGAATCACTGCCCGGAAGGCGGTAAATCAAAAAATAAGTCTGTACCAGGCTGGAAGCAACCAGCAAAATAAGCGTCCACGACTTCAAACGTTCCTTCACTGTGCTTCCCTCCCTTCACTCGACATGGGTAGCGTAAAGGTCGTGCAGGTTCCCTGACCGTATTCCGACTCCAGAAAAATCTGGCCCCCATGCGCCTTTACAATTTCCCGGGCAATCGAAAGTCCCAACCCCGTGCCGCCCATATTGCGCGATCTCGCCTTGTCTACACGATAAAACCGTTCAAAAATCCGGTCCAGATCTTTTTTGGGAATACCAATCCCGGTGTCCTGTACCGAAATGGATAGCATCCCCTCACTATTGCGGCGAGCTTCAATCCGAATACTCCCGCCATCTGGCGTATATTTCAGCGCATTGGACATCAGGTTGTCCAACACCTGCTCAATTTGGTCCCGGTCGATCACGACTTTACCGATTCCCTGCTCTACGAACATCCCTGAGCGAATGTGCTTTTGCTTCATTTGAAAAGAAAACCGATCTGCGACCTCGTCCAGCATCTCCATCACATCTGCAGGCTGCATCCGCAAAGGTGCCTCATTGGAATCGAGCCGTGACAGATGCAGCAAATCCGTAACCAACCGGATCATACGCTCTGTCTCGTTGCGGATCACGCCCACGAAACGCTCCGCGAGCTGCGGTTCAGCCATCGCGCCGTCATCCAGCGCCTCAGCATAGCTGCGGATGGTCGTCAACGGAGTGCGCAGCTCATGTGATACATTCGCTACGAATTCCCGCCGTGTCGTCTCCATCTCCTCCTGCTCCGTCACGTCTTGGAGTACGGCAATCGTTCCCGTAATGCCAAATTCCCGCCGATGAATCGGCGTGAATGTCACACGGATAACAATGGGTTCATCCTGACCGGCTGGCTCCAGCTGCAAGAGCGTGGAGGCCGAAGAGCCGCTATACAGGGCCTCGGTTTCCTCCGGGTCGATCCCCAGCAGTACCGCGATATGCCTTCCAGTCATTTCGTTCTCGTTTACGCCCAGCATGGCGCTGGCCCGACGGTTGACTAGAATGACCCGGCCATTGTCATCAGTAGCGACCACACCGTCGCTCATATTGGTCAAGATGGAGGAGAGCTTCTCCTTCTCCTCTTCATTTTGGGACAGCGCCTCACGCAGACGGCCTGTCATATAGTTAAAGGCCACGCTGAGCCTGCCGATCTCGTCATCACCAAATACAGGCATCTGCTGGTCGAATTTGCCCTCGGCAACCTCCGTTGCATGACGTGTCATCACCTTAATCGGGTGCGTAATCGTGTGGGCCAATACCACGCCCAGCACAGCCGTCAACGCGAGCGCAATGAGCATACCTGAGAGAAACACATTGTTAATGCGTTTCATCGTATCGTAGAGCTCGCTCATCGAAGCGGCGATGTACACCGCGCCGACAATCTTGCCTTGGCTGATAACAGGCTTGGCGACGACCTTCTTGCGGACATTATCCTCGTCCACCATGTATTCCTCGTTATCACGGATACCTTGGAGTGCGCGGCTGACCACTGTCTGCGTGTTTTTGCGTCCGACATAATCGGCGTGTGAACCCTGAGAAGTAATTAACACTTTACCGCTGGCATCCAGCACCTGAATTTCCGCGCCGCTGAAATCAAACAAATTATTCACGCGTGCACGCAGGCTTTCCACGCTGTCTTCTTCCATTTTGCCGTCACTGCCACTCAGATCCTGCTCCGCCAGCACGGACAGCATCTCCGCCCGTGCTTGCAAATCCTGCGTAAAATTACTCGTGAGAGAGTTTTTCATCGAGCTGACAAAGTAGACCCCAATCAGCTGCATAGCCACCAAGATAAGCAGCACATAGATAATAATCAGCTTTGCATGAATGGTACGAAAGAAAGACAGCCATCTCATGCCCGCAGGCCACCTTTGCCCCCGCTCACAATATATCCAAGGCCACGGCGTGTCAGGATGGTCTCCGGCTTGCTCGGGTTCTCCTCAATCTTCTCGCGCAACCTCCGAATGGTCACATCCACTGTCCGCACATCCCCGTAGTATTCGAAGCCCCACACCGCCTGGAGTAAATGCTCCCGCGTCATGACTTTTCCGGCATTCTTCGCCATGTAGTGCAATAGCTCATACTCACGGTGCGTCAGGTCAAGCGGTGTTCCGTTTTTGTAAGCTGTATACATATCCGTATCAAAAAAGAGGTCGCCCACGCGCAGCCCCTGCTTATCCTCCTGCGGTCGGCTTTCCGACGCGCCTGCCCCGCCGCGTTGCTGTCTGCGCATCTGTGCCTTCACCCGTGCCAGCAATTCCCGTGTGCTGAACGGTTTTGTCACATAATCGTCCGCGCCCAGCTCCAGCCCCAGCACTTTGTCGATTTCGCCGTCCTTGGCGGTCAACATAATAATCGGCGTCTGGAGCTGATGCCCACGTACCTCGCGGCATACATCCATGCCGTCCATGCCCGGCAGCATCAGATCCAGCAGAATCAGGTCAGGCTGCTGCTTGACCGCGATATCCACCGCGCTGATTCCATCGAAGGCGCAAATCACCTGGTAGCCCTCTTTTTCCAAATTAAATTTTAAAATATCAGCGATTGGCTGTTCATCATCCACTACCAGAATCGTTCCCTGCATATAGCGTTCACCTCTCTTCACGGATCATAATTTATAATTAACTTACGTTTGTCAGTACCTATAAGATGTTTATTCTATTCTATCATACCCGTGAGCCATTCCATTACTTCTCTAGACCCTTTTCTTTACGCAGAAAAAAACCATGCCTGCACCTAATGTTAAGCATGCAGAAAAACATGGCCTTTCCCTTTGATTCTCATAAATCATGTAACTCTCGATATAAACATCCAATCTATCTTAAATACGTCATTGGATTGCGTGGCGTATTATCTTTACGAATTTCAAAATGCAGATGCGTTCCGGTCGAGCGTCCTGTGTTCCCCATGACCCCAATCGATTCGCCTTGCTGAACCACCTGTCCTACATGAACGCCAATGCTGCTCAAATGCCCGTACACGGTTTGGTAGCCGTTGCCATGATCAATCATAATGACATTGCCGTATCCATTCTGCTGACCTGCAAATGATACCACGCCTTCATCTGATGCGTGAATATCAGCACTACCGACCAAGTCCACACCCTCATGCATACGTCCCCAACGTGCGCCAAAGCTACTCGACATCGATGCGCCGGACACCGGCCAAGCGAACTGTCCTGAGCCTTCTCCCACGACCTTCGTCCCTCTAAGAACCACCTCAGTAACAGACGGCTGCAGCACCTTTTGACCGAGCCATTCCTCTTGCACGACCTCGCCGTTCTCCTTGGTCAAACGATAGTCCATCTCTTTAAGACCTGCTTGTCCCGGTCTGACTACTTTGGTAACTCCTGCCTTCAGTTCATCGCTCTGGCGAATCTCAACCTCAGGCTCGATGGCAATCTGTTCGACGACCTTCTCTACTGTTCGCACCGTAACCGGAGCCTTCGGAGCAGTAAGCTTCAATTCGTCCCCAATTTGCAAATACAGCTCACGCGAGCCAGGGTTGTTCTGCTTAATCTCCCAAGCGGTCATATTAAATTTAGTTGCAATCGACGACAAAGAATCGCCTTCTTGCACTGTATACGTGATAGGAGCCTCACGCCCCTCAGTCAACACTTTGACTGCTTCTGCCTCCGTCAGCACCTTGTTCGGGTCTGCTTTCACAGGCTCGTACGCGATTTTCTCACGGATACCGGCAGACTCCAGCCATGCTTTAGGGGTTTTAGTACTAGCACTCGCATGGCTGCTGCCCACGGATGTTTTGCGAACCAGCCCCTTGATGCCTGTAGATGTACCCTCACCCACAGGTGTGTACTTCTTCTGTACTTGTTTTAAAGCCGCTTGTGCAGTCGCTTTGTCCTTTACAATGCCAACCGTCTGACCGTTGACCTTCACTTCTACCCCTTTGGCATACGCTGTCAGCATACCGTCCAGCTTCTTCAGCGTGGCCGCGCTGTCGATATCCGCTTTATATGCCTTCTCAATGCCTGTCGTTACCGCGCTCGTATTGAGCACCATATCGACGCCGGGATACTTGTCCTTATATTGTTTGCTCTTCGTTGCGTACAGCTGTTTAAGTTGTTGCTCATTCAAGATATTCCCGACCTCGACGCCTTTTACATACACTTTATAATAAGGAACTGTGTTAGCCCCGACATACTGATTACTCGCAAAAATAAGACTGCCTGCAATCACCACACCGCCTGCCGTCCAGCTCAACCATTTTCTCCGACCGCTCCACCACTTTGCTATTTTCCCCGCTTCCACAGCAGGCTTGTCTGCAACGTTTGAGTCTGCATTCCTGCTGTCTGGTGAATCCTGCTCCCTCAAAACCTTCATGACTCTCTCCTTTTCAGCATATCTTATCTCTATATAAATGCGTTCGTTATTGGTCTTTCACATTATGAACCTAGCCTGTATTCACAAGCATCTATGATATTAGTCGCTATCTACCATTGCATAGTTGCGTAAAAGGTTTCAAAAATTTAACCTTTTCACAACACTGTTTACTTTAACATAGCCTTTACAAAGAATTCAACTACACTCCAATTCCTTCCTGACACGCAAAAAAATCCGCGCATGGCGCGGATTCTACAGTCCTATTTTGAGCATAAACATTTCCCATGAATTCATCGTTTATTATTCAAGATTTTGCAAAATACTCATTTAAGCAAATCCATCAACTTGTTATATTCCTCTTTGGTCAAATACTTCGCAAGCACCTGCTGAATATCCTGAAGCTCCTGCTCGGTGAGACCGCCTTCCATCGCAGCTGATATTTTCTGCATCTCCTCCGGCGGCAGCTTATTCATCAGAATCGCAAAAATTTCCTGCTTCTGTGCCGCTGGTAAGTTGTTCTTCTTCTCCGTCAAATGGTCGGGCGTAATCACTAAATCATGGCCTTCAATACTCGTTTCGGGTGTAGCTGTACCTTCTGCCTGCTTCCGTGACTCGTTGCCTGATGTTCCGGCCGACGTGGCCCCCTCCTGAGATACCTTGCCATTGGCTACGCCACCAGCCTCACTCCCGCTTTCTTCTAAGCCCTGTCCCATGACAGGCAACGCATCATCAGGCGGTGTTACACTTCCCGAGCCACTTCCCGTCGTCTTGTTCTTCCCCGTGTTTGTGCTTTGGTCCGTACCCGCACTGCCTTTTAGCCAACCCAATCCCCATATGGGCTGATGATCGAGCTGAATGTTAAACTGCCGCAGCAGCGATTGAACATAAGCATTAACGACTACACCTGTCACTGCCAGCGTTAGTGCGCTAACCAACACCACCGTCATTCCTTTTTTGAGCAGCCATCCAAGCCACCTCATATCCCGTTACCTCCTTATACGCATCCTGCCATGTGTGTATCATCATGAAGTGCATATAGATCAGTATTGACGAGATATGACGATTTTTAACCCATGGAATATGTAAAACTAGCACAATTCAATAGAAGATGCCACATTCTGATTGAATCAGCGCGTACGACGCACCCAGAAACGGAAAATGTCACTGCGGACATAATCCAGAGAATACAGCACCTGCCTGTTCATTTCATCATAGTGAAGCTGCTTCAATAGTAATACCGTAGCCTGCGGATGCTTCAGCAGACGTGTCATATGTGCGTCGTCATAGTTGGGAACGGTAAGCTCGGAATACGCTCCGACGATTCGCACCCCCGCCTTGAACTCAAGACTCTGAAAAAGCGAGCCTGAAAAAGAGTCACCTTCCAGAATGGGACCGGCTAATTTCTCTGGCATCCAGTTTATAGAGTGGGCTACAGCCTCTCCGTTGGCAGTTCGTGTACGCTCTAGGGCAATCATGGGCTCATTTTCGGAAAATCTCATCTGTTCGGCAATATCAGGAGGGCAAACCGAAATTCTCTGAATGGATTCCAGCTGCTCGTCTTCCCGTAACCCTGCCGAACGAATCATGTCCCCGATGCTGTACAGGCGGTCCAGCGAGCTTGGAATACTCGGCAGCGGACAAGTAGCAAACGTGCCACTCCCGTGTTTTACTAGTAGCTTACCTTCCGATTCCAGTTGGCGAATAGCTCCCCTTAGCGTCGTACGCGAGACACGAAACGATTGGGAAAGTGCAGTTTCCGACGGCAGCCGATCCCCCGGACCCATTTGATTAACCTTCATATATTCTTCTATAAGCTGCTTTATGTTCTCTTGTTTTGTTGACACCGTCCGAAGCCCAGCCTTTCTATTGTGTTAAGCCATATAAATCGGATTCGTAAAAGCAATCATCATCACGCAGTCTTCCATGCAGCCGTAAAGCTCGGCTCTTATCCAGCCCTTTCCTAGCGGATCTTGCAATGACAGCGTATATTCTCCTGTGTGAGCAGGGACCTGGATCTCGGAGCATATTCCATGACTACTTGTCAGCAGAAGACGAAGATTCTGAGGCTTGAGGTTATAATGGGATGCTCTTGCTTCCACATCCAATTGAACCGTCACCGATAGTGAATCCTCTACAGTCAGCTCTATACATTCGCCGATGTGATAACGATTTTCTTTGCCCTTAATCTGTGCCCACATCGTCAGTAACGGTCCCATCGTAACTGACACTGAACCGTGGCGAATCGCATCAACTGCCCGGCCTGCTAAACCTTCTCGCTCTTCTGCTTCATCATGAACACCCAAATACGTAACAGCCGGAAGCGCATCATCTGGTTTAGATACATGCCAGTCCCGACCGCTTACCGCAGTGATGCGATACCCCTGATTCAACAAATCGGTCCACATGGCAAACGCCCGCTGGCTATCCCGCTTAATAGATGGCATAAGCGTTGACCAGACCTCTATATAATCCACCTCATGCCAATCCTGAATCGTGTATTCCCAAAAGCACCCCGTGCAGATCGGACTTCCGATCCTGAACGGATGGGCAATCCCTGCAATGCCTCCCTGCTCATGCACCTGCCGAATCCCCTCATGGATGTCATCTGGTCCCAGCACACGCCAGTCGATAAAGCGGTCAACCCCAAGCGTCAGCATGTGCCCGTAAAAGGTCGTCCACTCCATCCCTGAAATGATGGGGAGACCGAACTGCCGCTGAACCCGTTCCTGATCCGCAAGTGCCGATTGCGTGTTGTGATCCGTCATAGCGATACATTCAAGCCCGAGATTGGCTGCACTTTGGGCCAGCTCCTCCAGTGTTTGCTTGCCGTCGCTGTGAAGCGTATGGGTGTGAAGCTCAGCTGGAATCCATTTAAGCATATGCTGCTTCCTCCCCCAATACATGAATTTGGTAGGCAAGCGTCTCGGTCACAACGGCATGCAGACTGACCGTAATCCGCCACATGCCTGGCGGATGATCTCCTGCAAGGAATCCGGGGGAAGCCGCAGACGAACCGAGCCAATGCTCCTGCTGCATCTCGGGACGGTGCGCATTTCCGCGGTGACGGAGAGGATCATCGACAGACAGCGTTAATAAATTTTGCAGCGGTATATACTTCTTCCATAGATCGGATGAATGCCCCGGCTCGTCGTATCCGTATTTGCTCATGCTTTCCTCAATGATTTCTCGTGCTTGCTCTTGATCCTCCAATAACTTGGGCGTGTAAGAGAAGTGAATACGGATCGTTTCAGTCGGCTGTGGAATATGAAAAGAGTACGTAATATGGCTCTGGGTGCAGGTTCTGTCGACCGTTCCTTCCACATACAGTAGTCTGCTCATGACTCCCCATCCTGGCTAGACGGTTCATCCACAACATGTCTCACCATATCATTCACAGTATGTACTTCATCACCCGACATGTCTTTGTCTGCCGCCCACAAAACACCCACGGGTTGAAGCCGCGTCAGCTCAATCACCCGGTCTGTACGAATACCTGGAAACTGCGGGAGATTATCTTCGTTTAACGTAAAAGCACACAGTCCGACCACTTCCATGCTGTCCGCACCGCCTTCCAGCAATACGGCTCTGATTTCAGCTATATCCTCAAGCACAGCCTCTCCAGACAGCTTGATCGTGGTGGAAAAGTGTGACTCTGCCCCCTCATAAGCGGCTCTAAAATCCCCGAGTCTCAGATCATGATGGCACGATGAATACCACTGCTCCGAGCCGTGAAGACGAAGCTGAACATCGACACAGGCATCCTCCTCACGCCGATTGAAGCCAGGCTTGAACCCTGGAGACAATTCTCTGCCTGAATCCCGCAAGGGACGTTTTGAAGTCTGGATAAACACATAGCTACGCTGGTGTGCAAGTGTAATGGAAGACGCTTGTGATGGCATTTCCAGCTCCTGCTGACGTTCCATCTCCCACCCAGTGACCTGATAGGCAAAAGGAAAACGGCTCATGACAGCCTCACGCGGCTCTTCCTCTGGTTTCCAATGGAAAGCAGGCGGCAGCATAAAACGATAGTCCGATGAAATGTCATCCTTAAAGTTTCCGTTGGTTGTTGCGGATTGGAGAACAGGATGCCCGCCCAGATCATAATTGCCATTAAACGCAGTCGTAATATGATGTGCCCCCTGGAAAACAGCTTCCAGAACATTGCCCCCTGCATCCAGCTCTACGCGGTACATCCATTCGATATCGGTGGTTCTTCCCCATTTGCTCATAAGCAGCGGCGCGGGCGTTCCCTCATCTTCATGGCTGAACATCATCTGGTATTCGATGACCGTCTTCCCCTCGTTCACTTCTATGGAATAGAACAAAACAAGCGGTGTATCTGTAAAGCGATTCTCATAGGGATGTGACAGATTGCGGCCATATAAAAGCGGGGTATGGCGATAAATCAGCGATCTTGGAGAGGAATCAGCCACGCAGCGCAGTTCAACCCCGTCGATCCATGCTCGAGATACAAGCGGAGCCGATTCCAGTTCGCGGAATTCGGCATAGACCTCATAATCGCCTTCTTTTAGATATCCCAACAAACGGGTGTACACTCCCTGACTGCTACCATAGTACAAAATGACATCTTGATTATAGGCTTCATTCAGGTAGAGACGTACGAAGGCAGATTCTCGATCTGTCGCAGCCCAGTCACTGTCTGATCTGGCGAACAGATCAAGCTCCGCGTATCCGTCTTCTGGCATGGAAAATGTAAACCGGAATCCGTTTCCCGGACTGAGCTCAACCTCCGCCTTGTGTAAGGCAATCCGATAACCGCAATCCAGCAGATCCTTTTCCCACACTCGCCCACTAAACCCGGTAATTTGCACCTCTGCTTGGCTGTTCATCCCTGTAACCTCCTTAGTGTATAACGGCGGTCTAGCTGGCATCCGCATCCTTCACCATTGTCCGAATATAAAAGTAGCCCATAAAAGAACACAGTAGAAACATAAACACTGCCATTGCGCTGGCCGTATGCGTCTCCTGATAGCTGGAAAACACCTGCTGCATCGCAACACCCAGCACTTGTGGTGAGTTGGCACCGATCAGGAAGGGAGCCGTAAAGCTTCCCATGATTCCCATGAAAATGAAGGTCACCGCAACCCACATCGTTTTGTAGGAAAGGGGTAAAATAAAGCGCCCAAACAGCTGCATCGTGCTGGCTCCGGCATCTCTGGCACTTTCGACGACAGCGTTTGGAATGCTGGCAAGTGCCGAGCTGAGCAGCATGGTTGCGAACGGAATGTTGAACCACAAATTAGCCAGCACCAGCCCTTTGTAGTCATAAATAATCCTCGGAATCGTCTCAATGCCAAGCGGCAGCAAAAGACGTGTAGCCCAACCGTGATTACCATACATAGTAATGATCGCATACGTTGCAATTACACCGGGAACAAACATCGGAATAAAATACAACCGACCTATCCACTTCACGACAACCCCTTTACCGAATCTCAGATAAACCGCCAAAGCATAGCTGATGACCAGAGTAAGGGCCGTCGAGACTAACGTGACATTAATGGTATACATGATATTTCTACGCATGGCAGGTTCCGTGAACAGCCGAATATAGTTGGCCAGACCGTAGCCCGTTCCATATTGATCAATCAAGCTTTCCTTTACGGCATAGAGAATCGGAATAATAACGACGACCAGCAAAATGAGAAAAGACGGGATGACCAGGGCAAGCCCCAGCATCCCCCTTTTGGACAATGAACTCATGATCAACCGCCCGCTACTTCACTTTGCCAGCGTTTGTAGATTTCCTGCTGAAGCTCTCCGCTGTTAAAGCTGCGGTATCCAGAAGATACACTGTTAAATTTCTCTTGCAGCTCCGTTGGCATCAGATTCCACTTAATCCCCGGATAGCCGTACATTTTATTAATAACCACCGTTTGCGCTTCGGGCGTCAGTATATAATTCAAGAATTCCTGAGTTGCTTCTTTTTTGGAGGAAAGCGAAGGAACCATCAGATAAGAGGGTCCACCTGTAAAGGCAGGGTCGATCTGTGTCAGCTTCACCGTGTCTGGAAGCAGCCCTTTAGCCAGTTGCTCGAGCGCCATATCAGACCAGGCTGGAACCATGTCAACCTCTCCACTTGCTAAAATATCAAGCGTGCCTTGGTTCTTCTTAGGATAGACTCCTTTTTGGTACATTGAAGGGCCCAGTTCCTTGAGCAGTGAGAAGCCTTGATCCCATTTCTTCATATTTGCCGGATCATCACTGTTCATCGCCTCTGGTGGAAGGAAATTATAGATAACCGTGTTCACAAACGAGCTGCCTGACCCACCAGTGGACGGATCATTATAGGCAAACTTACCCGGATGCTGACGAATCCACGTGTACAGCTCGTCGGCTGTTTTCGGAGGTGTTGCTACTTTTGCACTGTTATAGGCAAGGACAACCGAAGAGGCACGGTATGGAATGGCCTGATTGTTGACTTGCTTGAGATACGTTTCATCAACATTCTTCAAATTTGGAACCTTGGCAGCATCCACCGTTTCCCACAGTTTCTCGCCTACCCCTTTGGTGATGTCATCCAGACTGCCTTCGTACAGGTCGATATCTGTATCGGTTTGTCCGCTTTTCTTGGCTGCGATCAGACGATCCAGTGTAGATGCGCCTCCGGTCCCTGCTGGCAAATACACCAGTTTGACCTTAACGTGATCATTTTTAGCTTCAAAGTCCTTGATTAACGTTTCCCACAGCTCTTTGACGTTCAGGGACCCTCCAGTGTACAAGGAAATTTCCGTCGTTCCCGTAGCCGCTCCCGCTTTTGTAGACTTGGCTTCCCCTGTAGCCGTGGCGGCATTACCGCCGTTTCCACAGCCAGCCAACAACGATAAACTAAGTACCCCTGCCAAAACCAGACCCATATTCTTTTTCCCAAACACGTTGTTGCCTCCTTTAGATAGTTGCACAAGTTCGCAGCATCACCAGATGATGCGTTCGTGATGGACATTGATGCGATATAGAGGTTGATCGTGAATCTTCACTGTGCTGATGGAAAAGTAACAATTTTACTGAAGCTGAAGCTGATGTGCTCTCCACTGCGCAGCTCGGCCGCTCGTTCACGCGGCACAAACATTTTCAGATGATGGGTACCGCTATCCAGCGAAACTTCCGCATAATGCCCGAGAATCATCACTTGTCTGATCGTTCCGGCTAGAGAACCATTTTCTTCCGTCGTCAGAACAATATCCTCTGGTCTTACACCAACCATGGATTCACCTGTGTATTCATGCTCTTGTGCAAACGGTATTCCGCTCACAGAGACACTGCGACCTGTGCTCACCCCCTTTAATAAATTAATACGGCCAATAAAACCCGCTACAAAAAGTGACTGTGGCTTGTCATAAATCTCCTGCGGTGAAGAGAGCTGCTCAATTCGGCCCGCATTCATAACGACGATTCGGTCAGAAATAGACAGCGCCTCCTCCTGATCATGGGTGACGAACACCATCGTCATCCCTGTCTGGGTCTGGATATCGCGCAGCTCCTCTCTCATCTCCATGCGCAATTTGGCATCAAGCGCGGAAAAAGGCTCGTCCAGCAGCAATACATCAGGCTTTAGCAGCAAAGCCCGAGCGAGTGCTACCCGCTGCTGCTGACCGCCCGAGAGCTGTCCCGGCGTTTTACGCTCTGCGCTCTCTAGCCGAACCAGCGCTAGCGCTTCCTTCACCTGACGGTCAATTTCTGTCTTCTTCACCTTTCGAATCTTCAACCCGAAAGCCAGGTTGTCATACACGGTCATATGCGGCCACAAATTATAACTTTGGAACACCATAGCCGTCGGACGCTTTTCGGGCGGCAGTTTGAGTACGCTTTTACCCTGAATCTGAATGTCGCCACTGTCCGGGTCCAAAAAGCCGCCAATGGAGCGAAGCACGGTTGTTTTACCACAGCCGGAAGGTCCCAGCAGTGTCACCAGCTCTCCCTTCATCACGTCAAGTGAAATGCCTTTGACTCCGTCTCCTGTCTTGAAGCGCTTAGTTAACTCTTGAATGGATAATTGAATGGGCATTAGCTTAGGCTCCTTTTTCAGGATTTTGCAAACTCCTCTTTTGACCAATTACGTTATTTCACCTGAAATCCGCCTGCCAGTACATCCGCACTTACAAAACGCTTGGCTGCCAATAGCAGAATGATCGTTGGCAGGGTAAGAATGACAGAGAAAACAGCGCCCGTTGTGCTCGGATAATCAGCAATGATGGAATACATGATGACTGGCATTGTTTTATAGTCCGGTGTTCCGACAAGGAGTGTCCCCTGTGCTTCATCTAGTGAAGCAAGAAAGGTAAAGATGGAGGCGACCACAATGCCGGGCAGCGCCATAGGAAAGGTGATTTTCCAAAACACCCGAAATGGTCCGGCTCCGGCATCCCGCGCTGACTCCTCCTGTGCACGATGTACGCTGCGGAAGGCAGAGGAAGGAATCCAGGTCATATACATGAGCGTGTTTACCATATGGATAAGCACAATGCCTGCAAAGGTGTTCATCAACCCGAATTGGTAGAATAGTACGGCAATGGACACATACAAACCCATTTTCGGAAAAGCATGCGTAAGCAGGAATGAGAAAAGAAACCACTTACTGAGCGGGAAAGAAATTCGTGCAAAGGCATAAGCAGCAGGAATACATACGATAATGGAGCAGACCGTAACGGTAATCGCAATCAGGAAGGATAGGGAAATCGAGCTGAGTACATCATCCTGGGTAAGTACAAACTTCCACCATTCCAGTGACAAGCTCTGCGGGAGCGGTGCAGGATACTGCCATTTTCCCGAAACCGCCAAAAGGAGAAGATTGGTCAGAGGCCCTAGGAAAAAAATGACGAAAATGACAAGCACGATGAATTCCACAATTTTGCGTGTGCCGAGTGAGCGAAGATACCAGTTCATAATTCATCCCTCTCAAGACGTCTAGACGTCCGAATCTCTTTTCTATTTGGATTATAGAGAGGGTTTGTTATCACAAATCGACAAGGAAGATAAGATTATGTAAAGGGGAAGATACCATTTAACACTTCACAGAATAAAAAAAGAGAGAGGCTGCTAACAGCCTCTCTCTTTGAACGTGTATCAATAGCTATATCATTCTTGTCCTACAAATAAATCGGAAGCACCTGATTTGTTTGATCGCGATTACGCCCAACCGAGAAAATAGCAATTGGGATACCTGTCAGATCAGACACGCGTTGTACGTAATTGCGTGTAGTCTCAGGCAGTTCCTCCAGCGTTTTCACACCAGTGATGTCTTCGCTCCAACCTGGCATTTCTTCATATACCGCTTCGCATTCCGCCAGCATTTTTAGGCTAGCCGGATAATGCGTAATCACCTCACCGCGGTACTTGTAACCTGTACAAATTTTCACTGTTTTCAGGCCAGTCAATACATCCAGCGAGTTCAGGGAAAGACCCGTTAACCCACTGACACGACGGGCATGACGCACAACAACGCTGTCAAACCAGCCAACACGACGAGCACGACCTGTAACCGTACCGTACTCATGACCTGTTTCACGAATGTAATCGCCGACTTCATCGTTCAGCTCAGTTGGGAAGGGTCCATCACCTACACGAGTGGTGTACGATTTAGCCACACCGATGACTTGTTGAATCTTGGACGGGCCTACACCGGAACCAATACATACGCCGCCAGCCGACGGGTTGGAGGACGTAACGTACGGATACGTACCTTGGTCGATATCGAGCATAACGCCTTGCGCACCCTCGAACAGTACCTTTTGATTTGCGTCAATCGCATCATTCAACACGACAGACGTATCTCCTACATAAGGACGGATAAATTCAGCATACTCCAGATACTGTTTCAGTATTTCTTCTACGTCCAATGGCTCGCCGCCGTATACTTGTTCAATCACTTGATTTTTTTCTTTCGTTTGGTGGCGCAGCTTCTTTTCGAATTCCTCTGCATCCAGCAAATCAGCAATACGAATACCGTTACGTGCAGCTTTATCCATATAAGCAGGGCCGATCCCTTTACGGGTAGTACCAATTTTGTTAGGACCTTTGCGGTCTTCTTCCAGCACATCCAGCGTCATATGGTACGGCATAATCACATGTGCACGGTCACTAATGACCAGATTTTTTGTGGAAAAGCCATTATCATGAATGTAAGTAATTTCTTCAATAAGAGCGGCTGGATTTACTACCATGCCGTTGCCAATAACACACTTTTTATCTTCATAAAAAACGCCGGATGGAATCAGGCTCAGCTTGTACTTTTTACCGTCAATGAGAATCGTATGACCAGCATTGTTTCCGCCTTGGTAACGGGCCACCACTTCAGCGCTTTCCGCCAGATAGTCCGTGATTTTACCTTTGCCTTCGTCTCCCCATTGTGTTCCCACAACGACTACAGTTGACATGTTTCATTCCTCCGTGGAGTGCCCACAGACACTCTGATTTTGAGCTGACACACTACGCATATCCGACTTCAATCGCCTGAGCGAGCAGATATGGAGCGTTCTCGGACAGCAGGAAAAAACGTCCGTCGCAGACATTCCGTAGGTTCGGAAAGCCCCGGGCGTATTGTTCTCCCCACTGCGTTGAAGCAGCACTATAAGTGTAACAGCACCATTTTTTAAAGTCAAATAAAAAGCGAACATTATATTACATGAAAATAGTATTGTTCGTAATTGAGAGTTTCATTCCTTATATGAAATACGTGAATTCTATAAAAAAAGACCCTTTCAAGATCGCGAGATCCGCGTCGAAAGAGCCTTTTCTAATGATACTAATATGTTATCCGGCGAACGCATCCGAATGGGCACGCTCGTAATTAGCGAATTTATTATAATTTTTGAGAAAGACCAATTCTACCGTACCGACCGGGCCGTTACGCTGCTTGGCAATGATAATCTCAATAATATTCTTCTTTTCTGTTTCTTGATTATAGTAATCATCCCGGTACAGAAACGCCACGATATCAGCATCCTGCTCGATAGAACCCGATTCCCGCAAGTCACTCATCATCGGCCGCTTGTCTTGACGCTGCTCCACACCCCGACTCAGCTGGGAGAGGGCAATTACAGGCACTTCAAGCTCACGAGCGATTTGCTTCAATGTCCGTGAGATTTCGGATACCTCCTGCTGCCGGTTCTCGCCTGCTTTGCCTCGTCCGTGAATAAGCTGCAAGTAGTCGATTACGATCATGCCAAGTCCCTTTTCCGTCTTGAGACGGCGGCACTTGGCACGGATATCAGCCACAGTGATGCCGGGCGTATCATCGATATAGATTTCCGCCTCTGACAAGGCTGCAATGCCCATCGTCAGCTTCGCCCAATCGTCGTCGCCTTTAAATTCACCTGTCCGCATGACGTTCGCGTCCAGATTGGCCTCGGCGCAAATCATCCGCTGCACGAGCTGAGCGGCCGACATCTCCAGACTGAAGATGGCTACTGTCTCTTTTGCCCGAACTGCAACGTTTTGCGCAATATTCAGAGCGAACGCTGTTTTACCTACGGATGGACGGGCGGCCACAATGATCAAGTCATTGCGCTGGAAACCCGCCGTCATCTTGTCCAAATCAACAAACCCGGACGGAATCCCGGTCGTATTGCCCTTGTTCTGATGCAGCAATTCAACGCGGTCAAACACTTCCATCACGACATCGCGGATGGCAATAAAGCCACTACCTGAGCGCCCGTTGGATATCTCCATAATCTTGCGCTCAGCATCGCTCAGCATACCAGCGACATCTTCGCCACTGCTATAGCCTTCGCTCACAATCTGTGTAGCTGCACGAATCAAGCGACGAAGCATCGCTTTTTCTTCAATGATCTGGGCATAGTAATCCACGTTAGCCGCTGTTGGCACCCCGTGAGCCAGCTTCGCCAGATAACTGACACCGCCGATATCCTCTAGCTGTCCCTTGTCCTGAATTTTCGAGGTCAGCGTAACCAAGTCAATCGGCTGTCCGGATTCACCCAGCTCAATCATTGCTTCGTAAATCATCTGATGAGCCTTATCATAAAAGTCCTCGGTTTGCACCCGCTCCATTGCGGTAATCAGTGCTTCAGACTGGAGCAAAATAGACCCGATAACCGCCTGTTCAGCCTCCAGATTTTGCGGAGGAATCCGATCAAAAAATTCGCCGCCCATAATTATTCTTCAGTCACCTGTACTTTCAGCGTAGCTTTGACCTCAGGATGAAGCTTAACGGTCATTTGAGTCACGCCCAACGTACGAATCGGTTCTTCCAGCTCAATTTTGCGTTTGTCCAGCTTGATGCCAGTTTTAGCTACTGCCTCCGCGATTTGCTTGCTTGTAATCGCGCCGAACAGCCGTCCACCTTCACCAGCCTTCGCCTTGAGCTGAATCGTTGTCTCTTCCAGCTTTTTGCCGAGCGCTTGAGCCTCTTCCTTTTCCTCTTGCTTGCGCTTTTCCTCAGCAGCATTCTGATTTTCCAGCGTCTTCATATTTCCTTCTGTCGCTGGACGGGCAACACCACGCGGCAACAGGAAATTCGCTGCATAACCGTCCGACACTTCCTTAATTTGCCCCTTCTTGCCTTGGCCCTTCATATCTTTAATGAATATCACTTTCATTCAAATAACCCCTCTTCCCCATCAATTTCGGCCAGCACGTCGACCACTCTGCGCTTAGCTTCCTCCAGCGGGCAATCCAGCTGAACCGCCGCATTCGTCAGATGTCCTCCGCCGCCTAGCCGTTCCATGACGACCTGTACGTTCATGCGTCCGAGTGAACGGGCGCTGATCCCCACCAGGCCGTCAGGACGTTCACTGACCACAAAGGAGGCCAGTACATCCGTCATATTGAGTAATGAATCCGCCACCTGAGCAATCAGGAGCTGCGGTATTTTCTGTCCGGGCTCAGTTACCGCAATTGCGATATGCCCATATATCATTTTAGCATGCTTAATAATTTCCGCCTTAGCAATATATTCATCCAGGTCCTCTTTTAACATGCGCTGGATCATTACTGTATCTGCCCCACTACGCCGTAAAAAGCCGGCTGCCTCGAATGTACGCGAGCCTGTATGCAGGGAAAAATGCTTGGTATCCACCGTAATCCCCGCCAGCAGTGATGTTGCCTCCAGCGGTGTCAGTTGGACCTTCTCATGGATATATTGCAGCAGCTCGGTCACCAGCTCACAGGCCGATGACGCATATGGCTCCAAGTAGATCAGAACCGAATCGTTAATAAATTCCTCGCCCCGACGATGATGGTCGACAACCACCACCCGGCTGGCCGTTTGCACCAGACGCGGCTCAATCGTCATTGAGGCCTTATGCGTGTCCACCACGACCAGCAGACTGTGCTCAGTCATCAGCTGGAGCGACTGCTCTGGCGTCATGAGCGCTTGCGATAACTTCTCATCCTTGTTTACCTGCTCCATCATTCGGTCGATAGACGGATTGGATTTATCCAGTACGATATGTGCCTCTACATTGTAAAGTGCCGCAGCCTTCCACACACCGATGGCCGCTCCCAATGCATCCATGTCCGGTATTTTGTGTCCCATGATCAGGACGCGGTCGCTCTCCTGCATCAGGTCACGCAGCGCATGTGCAATGACTCGGGCACGCACCCTGGTACGCTTCTCGACAGCATTGGACTTGCCTCCATAAAAGGACAGGCGCTGTCCCGCCTTCACTGCTGCCTGATCGCCCCCACGTCCAAGCGCCATATCTAGACTGGATTGGGCCAGCTCGCCTAGCTCCTTGATGCTCTCTGCACCGAAGGACAAGCCAATACTCAGTGTCATCGGTACTTTCAAATCCGCCGTCATTTCCCTTACGGTATCCAGAATGACGAATCGACTTTGCTCCAGCTCCTGAAGCGCTTTATGATTTAGCATAATGAGATAACGCTCAGAAGATAATCGACGCAAATAAATATTGTACTGATTAGCCCAAGATGTAATCTCGCTCGACACCTTTGCAATAAGCGCGGTGCGTTGCTGATCGTCCATTCCCTGAGCAGCCTCGTCCATATTATCGAGCATGACGATACCGAGCGCCAACCGCTCGTTTTCATACTGCTTGCGTAGCACCGCCAACTCCGTTACTTCATACAAATATATCAGACGCTCATCGGGCACGATCAGAAACTGATAATGACGCTCATCATGCTGTAGCTCCACCTTCAGCTCACGAGCAGGCTCCTTTGTTTCCTTCTTGGTGCTTAGAGCACCTGCGAGTTGAGGAAACAAATCTTGAAGAGACTCACCAATCAGCGATTGCTCCTCGAACATCTCCCCGGCAAACCGATTGTGCCATTCTACCGTTCGATTTTCACTGTATAAAATGATGCCGAACGGCAATGTACTAATCGCTTCCCCTTCCACCCGCTTGATCCGGAAGGAAAGACCGCTGATATATTGATTCAGTTCCCGACGAAAATCCAATTCCGTCTTCAGCATCAGTCCGCCGAGCAAGAATGACAGCAGCAGTCCTATCACACCCAGTTCCCAGTTGTACATGGAAATACATATGACAAGCACCAGCAGCAGTAAAAACGCCCAGACCGTCTGATAGCCGTGCCAGCGTTTTTGTAGAAATTTAGGCATGACTGTTCACCCTATTTCTTTGATCTTGTAATAGCTTCACGCAGCGGAAAGGCCAAATCAATAATACCTATAATGCGGAGCGGCTGGAACACCAGAACGACGAGCGACAGCAGCAACGCAATCACCGGGCTCATTTTACGGCTATGCGTCCAGAAGTATACAAAACCAATCGTCTGGATAATAAAACATGCATGAATCAGCGGTAGCATACTAATGGAAACCATTTGAATCCAGCTGCTATCGGAAGACCCTGCTATCCATTCAATTACAATTGCCAGCAGATAATACCAGATCAGCGCGCGCGGTAGCCTCCACTCGCGAGCAGGCTTCATTTTGCGTACCGGTACATCGAGACTGCTCAATGCCGGACGTGCCAAAGCATGCGTAATCACCGCCAATATGAACGAGGTCATGATCAGCACATACGGAATTTTTCCAATCAGCATTGTACCGAGTTTCTGCGTATCCTCCGCTGTCCAATTCATGTTCGAAAACATCGGATTAGCACTCAAAACCTGCTGTACTATACTTGCCGATATCGCGGCCTGATCACGAAGGTACTGCGAAAGATCAAACCCAAAAGAATACGTAGCGATAAACAGAACAACCAACAACTCGGCTAAAATAATGCCCATTCCGGTCATCAACGCCTGAAAAGCAGGTCCTCCCTTTTTATAAATCCGTCCCATCATTATTGAAGGAATCAGAAAATAAATCGCAGGGAGCAGCGAATACACATCGAGTAGCGCTATAATTAACAGCACCGGTATGACGTGGACCAGAAATCCTTTGAAAGGCAGCGATGAAAACAATACAGCGCCAGGCACAATCAGCAAAAATACGGTAATGATTCTTAATGGTGTCAATAGAGTCAGCAGCAGAAGCAAATAAATGACGCTCCATGCTACAGTTGCCAAGCGGAATTTCAACGTTTTCACCTCTTACGCATATGTTCTTCCAGTGCGGAAATGTCCTGATACCAATCCTCCAGCTGGTGTCCTTCTTTTCTGTGCTTTCTTAGCTTGTCGATGAGTAGATCATCCAATTCACGGTAAGACACTCCAAGGCGCCTCCCCAAAATATAACTGCTCATCACCAAACTCGCCAAACAATCACCAATGCGGGCTGTACTGCCTTCCCACATCGCCTTAAACAGACGGGAGACTTGGTCAAGCACCTCTGTTTTAAGCCATTCAATAACCTTGGCTCGTTTAACTACATCCATTTCTTTAGGCATATGATGAAGAGTCACACCCCTCTGAAAAAGCTTTATTCTCCATTATAGCATATCCTATTCTGAAAATAACTGTTACCCCATAAGGTAAATCGTTATTTTCGGACCAGCTTTGCTGCTTATTTTAGCTTGAAGTATTAAGCGATTCCCTGGACACAAATTTTTCACAATACTCAATAATCTGGCTGCGACGTACAATGCCAATAAACCGTTCCATATCATCTACGACGGGCACAAAATTCTGTACCTTCGCCAAATTAATTAAATCCTCCATGTTCGCGTCAATGGATACGGGCTTCATCGTAACCCGCAACGGAACGTCCTTAAGCATAAACTTAGAAGCGTTTTCAAAGGTGATTTTCCCCTCGGACTCTTTCATATGCCACAACAGATCACCTTCTGTAACTGTACCTGTATATCTACCTTCTTTATCCAAAATAGGAACCGCTGTAAAACGGTGATATTCCATCCGTTCCAACGTTTGCCGTAAAGTAGCATCCGCCGTTACACAAGCAACTTCCTGTTTGGGAAGCAAGAAAAAAGCGATGTTCATGAGAAACGAATCCCCCTCAAAATCAAATATAAATCAATTGATTATTCACTGAATGTCCTGCTTGTCGGGAAGCCTCAGCGTCTGCGGGGTTGTATCGGAATCTAGCCAGTTCGCAATCATAAGTCTGGCATATTCAAGTTCCTGTTCATTAGCCCGGTCATAATACAGGCCCTTCTTCTTGAACCCTTCCCCCGTAATCGTAAAACTTGAAATTTGTGGATTCCCCTGCGAAATAGCCTGCTTGCCAAGCCCAGTAATAAAAGTAGGTTCCATATCGGTTTTGAAATTGGCTCCCATAATATCGAGCAGCTCCGGGATTTTGGTAATTCCGTTGATATTCAGCAGCTTATCGGCCATAGCGTTCAAGAAAATTTGCTGCCGTTTTGTACGGTTGAAGTCGCTATCTTCCCGATATCTAACATAATACATGGCTTCCTCACCATTATAAAGCGGCTTGCCCGCCTCAATACGGAACTTGATATGCAGCGGATTCTTATTCTCAATGGGCTTGTCGATGGGAAGCACAACTCCACCCACTGCGTTCACCGCCTCCTGAATACCCTGGAAATTAATCGTAGCATAATAATCGGCCTTATGCTCCATCAACTTCTCTACTGTAGCCATGGACATATCTGCGCCTCCGAACGCATAAGCATGCCCCAACTTATCAAAATCATCCTCGCCATCGCGATTCGGATCATGTCCGACAATCTGTACGTACGTATCCCTTGGAATGGAAATCAAAAGCAGACGCGATTCTGCGGGCCGTACTACTGCATACATAACCGTATCCGAACGACCACGCGCCTTTTCATTTGGCCTTTCATCTGTACCCAGTAACAGCACCGAAAAGGGCTCCTTACGGTAAGCTACTGTCTCTTGCTGCTGCTGTTCACCGGATTGTCGCGGCTGATAGGATTTCTCCAGCTTGCTCTCCAACGTCGGTGATACAAACCAATCAAAAGCCACCAGTGTCAGCTGTTTGCGGAATAGGTAGCCTCCCACTGCAATCAAAAATAAAACAATACATGAAATATATAGAGCGGTAAACCTCTTTTTCTTTTTGGGCTTTCCACTGGTCCTTCTCTTATGTCTTCTCTCCATAACAGGTACCTTCCTTCTTTCCGTCACAAATCCCATCTCTTCATTAAACCGAATTGGTCCCACATGAAGCGAAAACTTCCCCTCAAAGCATAAAAGGTCTGCTACCCTGTTGTCAAAAGTATCATGGCGTGGTCAGCTTCTCAAATTCATGCCAAAAAAGGCTTCGACCTCACGGTCAAAGCCCTAATTCATGTTTATATTCGTATCCTATGTAGCTTTCAAAATCATTTCCCCCCTTAATGCGGGGCCAGTTTCACCAAATTTTGCAGTCGCACCGGGAAAGAAGTCGACAGGGCAAAACCATAATCGAACAACCTCCGTGTCTGCTCAAAACGCTCCTCCTTGCTCGGTGCACCCAACACCACAGCAACTAGCCGTCTTCCATGCTGCTCAGCTGTACCGGTGAAGCAGTATCCAGCATCGCTTGTGTATCCTGCTTTCAGTCCATCCGTTCCCGCGTAAGAGTACGGTCCAGCCAAGGAAGGCAGCATCCAGTTCGTATTACTAATGTAGATACCTTTATCCTTCAACTCCATCTGCGTACGGCTGGACGTTCTCAAAATCTCCGGGTGTGACGTAATCAAATAGGAGGCCAACTTCGCCGTGTCGCTTGCTGTCATTTTCGTTTCTCCCCGAATATCCTCAGGGTGATTCGGCCCCAATTCACTCTGCCCTGCTCCAGAGGCATTGCTGAAGCGACTATCGGATGACAACCCGATTTGGGCAGCTTTTCCATTCATACGCTTCACAAAAGCTGATTCATTCCCTGCTGAACGCTCCGCTAACGCGACAGCGGCATCATTCGCTGAATACACAACCATACTCTGGAACAATTCGGATACGGTCATCCTTTCACCATACCGGAGGGACAAATTCACACCGCCCACCGTACTCGCGTAACGGCTAATTCGCACTTCATCATTCCAGCCTAACCGTCCGGCCCGAATATCCTCCAGCACCAATAGCTCAGTCATGAGCTTGGACATATTTGCGGAAGGCATAGGCGTATCGCCGTTCACATCCATCAGTAATTCCCCAGTATGCATGTCCATCAGCACCGCAGCCTCTGCATCCACATTCGGCTTTCCGATCAACAGGCGGGGTCCAAGCGTAATAAAAATCAATATAATAAGTACCGGGACGACAATAGCCCAACGTAACCAATGTTTTTTCATCATCGTAATAACCTCCATACTTTATTAGACGATGAAAAATCCATTTTGTCTGCAATTTTTCGAAAAAAAGATACAATTTTTTTACCTTTTGTATTCCACGCCAAAATATCCGTCAATTCTGCTTTCAGGATGACGGATATTTTGCTTCCTAATTATATATTTTAGGCAAAGTGACAGGCTACAAAATGCTGATCGCCCGCATCGCGGTATACCGGAATCTCTGTTTTACAACGTGCTTCTGCCATAGGACAACGTGTATGAAACTTGCATCCTGAAGGCGGATTGGCCGGAGATGGGATGTCTCCTTTCAACACAATCCGTTGTCTCTTGATCGTGGGATCGGGAATCGGTACTGCCGATAGCAGCGCCTTTGTGTACGGATGAAGCGGATTACTGAACAGTTCCTCCTTGGAGGAAAGCTCTACCATTGAACCCAGATACATCACACCAATCCGGCTACACAGATGCTCGACTACACTTAGATCATGCGAGATAAACAGATAGGTCAATTGGCGTTCCTGCTGCAAATCACTTAACAAGTTAATAATCTGGGCCTGAATAGACACATCTAGAGCAGATACCGGCTCATCAGCCACAATAAAATCAGGATTCAAAATCAAAGCCCTTGCAATCCCGATCCGCTGACGCTGGCCGCCAGAGAACTCATGCGGATACCGATCATAATGATACGAGGATAGCCCACAAATATTCAGCGTTTCATTGACCTTCTTCCGCAGCTCACTACGATCAATCAACCCGTGATCCAGCAACGCCTCACCAATGGCTTCACCGACCTTAATTCTCGGATTCAGTGAGCTAAAAGGGTCCTGAAAGACGATTTGCAACTTCGGACGAAGCGCACGAATCTGCTCTTTGTTTAACGCGTGCAAGTCTTCGCCTTTGTATCGTACCGATCCCTCTGTCTTATCCATCAATCTAAGAATCGTGCGTCCAATCGTACTTTTGCCACAACCCGATTCTCCTACCAGACCGAAGGATTCACCCTTATGAATGTTAAAGGATACATCATCGACTGCTTTCACATGTCCGACAGTACGCTGAAAAATCCCGCCTGTGATCGGGAAATACTTTTTCAGCCCTTCCACTTGAATCAAAGGCTCGCTCATATCCGTTGCCCTCCTTCTTTCTCATATAGCCAGCAGGCAACCTTATGACCATTCTCCTTTTCATTCAAAGGAGGAACCTGATCCTTGCAAATTTGCATACAGTGGGAGCACCGATCATGGAAATGACAATTTTCTCCCAACTCAATTGGGTTTGGAACCTGTCCTGGGATGGAATAGAGTCGATCCATTTTCTGATTAATGACGGGCTTCGCCTTTAATAAGCCTTGAGTATATGGATGCTGCGGATTTTTAAACAGCTCAATGACAGGCGCCTCTTCAATGACATTTCCAGCATACATAACGACCACATAATCAGCCATTTCTGCCACGACACCCAAGTCGTGCGTAATGAGCATAATGGACGTTTTAAGCTTATCCTTCAAATCCCGCATTAAATCTAGAATCTGTGCCTGAATCGTCACATCCAGTGCCGTTGTCGGTTCATCCGCAATCAATAACTTCGGATTACAGCTTAATGCGATGGCAATCATGATCCGCTGGCGCATACCGCCACTCAATTCATGAGGATAGGAATGAAATATTTCCTCTGAACGTGAGATCCCCACCAAATTAATCAGCTCAATTGCCCGGGCATGTGCTTCTTTTTTACTCATTAATGTATGCATCAGCAATGGCTCCGTGATCTGTTCCCCAATCGTAAGCACGGGATTCAGAGAAGACATCGGCTCCTGAAAAATAATCGAGATGTCATTGCCGCGAATCTGCTGCATTTGACCTTTATTGAGTTTTAGGAGGTCTTTGCCCTCAAACCAGATTTGTCCGTCTGAGGTGTGGGGAGAATCAATCAACCTCATCATCGTCATCGCAGTTACACTCTTACCGCAACCAGATTCTCCTACCACACAGAGCGTTTCACCCTCACGAATTTTAAAACTGACGTCATTGACCGCTTTGACAGTTCCGTTAGAGGTATGAAAGTGGGTTTTCAGGTTACGAAATTCAATCAAAGCATTTTCCATAAACGTTCGTCTCCTACTTCTTCATTTTAGGGTCCAGCGCATCACGCAAACCGTCGCCAATCAGGTTAATCGCTACAACTGTAATTAGAATACACATTCCCGGTGGGACCCATATCCAAGGCCGTTTGCGGAAGTCAATTAGGTTATTTGCAGCCGATATCATATTCCCCCACGAAGGTGTGGGCGGCACAACGCCGATTCCCAAGTAACTGAGCGCAGATTCTGTAATAATCGCACCCGCTACTCCAAGCGTAGCCGTAACAATAATGGTAGGAATCGTGTTCGGCAGCAAATGTCGGAATATTTTGCGACGGTCTCTCAAGCCTAGCGCTTCCGTCGCCTGCATGAACTCCTGTTCACGCAGCGTAAGAATTTGCCCCCTGACCAGACGGGACAAGCTAGTCCAGCTCAAGACCCCGATAATGAGCATCAGAAAATAAATGCGATTCGACGGATCGACCTTCAAATCCGACAGAACAGCACCTAAAATAATAAGCAGCGGTAATGTAGGGAGTGCCATGAAAATATCGGCAATCCGCATAATAACCGTATCCACGCCTTTACGATAAAACCCTGCCAGCGCACCCAACGTCGCTCCAATCATGACCGAAATAAACGTGGCGACCAGTCCCACCGTCAAGGAAATACGGCCGGCCAGCATTGTACGCAGCAAAATATCTCTACCAAACTTATCTGTACCAAGCCAGTACTTAGCATTAGGCGATAAATTTTTGTCAGCTAGCTTGTAATCATCTAAATGATAAGGTGAAATCATCGGTCCAAAACTACAAATGATAACCATCAGAATTAATATAACGAGACCAGCCAAAGCCAGACGGTTTTGGTTAAAACGGCGAACGGCGATTCTCCATGGAGACGCTTCAGGACGGATCGCCGCCTTTTGATTCGTTTCAATCGTGACTGTTTCTGCGGACAATAGTATCCCTCCTACTTCAAGCGAATTCTTGGATCTGCCATGCCATACAATACATCAGAGAGCAAATTACCGATAAGCGTAAGTAACGCTAAGAAAATCGTGAAGCCCAACATAAACGGATAATCCCGCATACTAATCGACTCCAGATAGACCTGACCCACACCCGGCCACACAAATACCTTCTCCAGAATCATCGCCCCACCAAATAAGGCCGGAAGCTCGAAGCCAAGTAGTGTGATGGCTGGAATCAGTGCATTGCGCAGTGCGTGCTTGAAAATAACCGTACGTTCCTTCAAGCCTTTGGCGCGTGCGGTACGAATATAATCCTGACGAATGACCTCCAACATGCCTGTACGGAAATACCGGGTCAGACTTCCTGTGCTCAGCATCGTAAGTACGAGTGTCGGCAGGAACATATGCTTGAGAACATCCACCATATAAGCCCACGAGCCTGGCTCCATCCCTGCTGTGGTCATGCCCCCAACCGGGAGAATCCCCCACTCCAGGGCAAATATTTTGATGACCAATAGACCAATAAAAAATGAAGGCAGCGACATACATAAGAAAATGAATAATGTGACAAACTTATCGAATAACGAATATTGAAACTTGGCTGAAAATACTCCTGCAATAACCGCAATCAGCCAGCTAAAAATAAGACTAAAAAAAGCGATAATAAATGAGTTCCATACATAATTGCCAATGACCTTCGTTACCGGCTGCTTATGCTGTAATGAATCCCCCATATTCCCCTTTAACATATTACCGGCCCATATAAAATAGCGTTGGTATTCCGGTTTATCCAGCCCGTAGATATGTCGTAGCTGCTGCGCCTTTTCGGCCGTCATATTCGGGTTCTGCTTGGCTGTAATATAATCACCCGGCACCATGGCTGAAATCGCAAATACGATAATGGATATGCCAATAAGTGTGGGGATGAGTTGCAGCAGTCTTCGAATAATGTACTGCTTCATATTCATTCCTCCAGACGAATAAAGTGATATGCCCAGCTCGTGAGAGCTGAGCATACGATTGGCAACCCTTATTGAGCGATCTGAGCGTTATGCAGAGTGAACTCAAAATCTTTGTATGGCGTAATTTCCAAGCCAGATACACGTCCATTAACTGGCCACATATCTCTGCGTTGGTACATAAAAATAGTTGGTAGATCTTTGTTCAGCTCTTGATAGAGCTGTTTGTAAATCAATTTGCGTTTCTCTTGATCCAGCTCATGCTTACCAGCAAGCGTTAGTTCATCGACCTTCTTATTGGAATAGCCGATATCATTTTGTGCACCATTCGAAATAAAAGTCGTTGTATCCGGGTCTGGTGTTAAGCCCCAAGCCGCGAAGAACATATCAAACTTGCCTGTGTCCTTTTTATCCATAATGGCGTTAAAATCTAAAGTTTCGGAAGTCAGCTTGATGCCTAGCTCCTTATAGTTATTGGACATGATCGGTAGCAAGGCCTCTACTACTGGGTTATCAGCAGTCGCAGAGAAGTTAATGGTCAACTTTTCTCCGTCCTTTTCGCGAATTCCGTCAGCACCAACCTTCCAGCCTGCCTCATCCAGCAAAGCCTTCGCCTTAGCTGTATCAAATTCATATTTGTTGATACCTTCATCCGTATAAGACCAAGATTCTGTAGATTGTGGAATGTTAATAACATTCGCATATGGACCATACACGCCCTGCACAATCTCCTTACGGTTTAAGCCAATCGTTAGAGCCTGACGTACTTTAGGGTCCTTAAATTTCTTTTCCTTATGATTAAACGCAATATATCCATAGCCGTTTGTCGGCATAATATTCACGTCCAAGAAGCCCAACGCCTTTAATTCCTCTACATTGTCTTCAGTAACTGTGATGTTGTCCATGTCCGTTTCACCTGTTTGCAGCATAGACAGGTTTGTTTCTTCTGTTGTTGTTTTGAAAATAACTGACTTCACTTTTGGTGCGCCTTTGAAGTAGTTTGGATTCGCATCAAATACGACTTGTTGACCCGGGGAGAAGCTCTTCAGTACATACTGACCAGAGCCGATTGGCTTATTATTAAGCGCCTTGATGCTGTCCAGGTTACCCTTTTTGAATCCTTTTCCATAATAAGCTTCTGGCATGAAGTATTGCTCACCCAGAAAATCCTTTGTATACGCTGTTGCTTCTGTAACGGTTACCTCTACTGTGTTATCATCAATGACTTTGATACCAGAGATATCATTCGCCTTGCCATCGTGATACTCTTTACCGCCTTTAATCTTAAAAGATAATACATCTGTTTCTCCGTCATAATTTGGATCATGCAGTACCTTGAGGACAAAAGCATAATCCTTCACTGTTACTGGGGTACCGTCACTATACTTCACGCCTGGTTTCAGATGGAATGTATATTTTAGACCATCCGGCGATACATCAACCTTGTCAGCCAAACTATTTTCATATGTACCATCCGCCTTCACCTGTAAGAAGGAATCAAATACTGTTCTGACTACATATAAATCGTAAGTCGTTTGCCAGAATAGCGGGTTAAATACCCCTTTAGGTGATGTCATACCTACTACAATGTTATCTTTCCGATTAGTGGCTCCCGGAGGATTTTGCGTGAGATCAGTCGCTTTGATAACGCCCTCCGTAACGGGTGCAGTTCCTTCATTTCCCTCTGTTTTATTATCCGCATTGCCTTGCTGTGGCTGTGCCTCATTAGCACCCCCGCTACATCCTGCAAACAGAACACCAACGATCGTAAGCACCATAAGCAAAGAAACCCATTTCTTCGTCTGCATCATCCTGTTAATCCCCCTTAGTCGGTTCTTTATTTAACAGCCTGTCTCATTCCTGCGGTGATTCGTTAAAGCTTGAGGTTTGAAAATGAAGTTGCACATCCTCCTTACTGTCTTAATAGCGTAAACACGTGTTTTAGACCTCTGGTCAATTTCGTGCGCTAACAACCATTACATTTTTATTAAGGTTTATCTTAAGTGTAAAATAATATCACGTCAATATCTTTTTTTATGTAATATAAAAATGCAAAATATCTATTTATGTAAAGTTTATGAATTTTACTTGTGGAAAATGACAAAAAAACAGGATTTCATGTAATATAAAATAACATTTCAGAAGGCCGAAATGTTTACTCTGGCGAGTTGGGGAGCTTGCAATTTCACAAGCCATTAAAAGGTATACTATGGTTTATGGGTAAACATGGATTGTATTATTAGTAAGTTACAATAGATGGCACTTGTTGTCAATATAAAAAATCACGAAAAAAGACGCTCCCGGGATCGGGAACGTCTCTTTTTTCCACCCACTACTATTCAGTAGTGTAAGGAAGCAATGCGATTTGACGGGAACGTTTAACAGCGATTGTCAACATACGTTGATATTTCGCACTTGTTCCAGTCACACGACGAGGAAGAATTTTTCCACGTTCGCTAATGAATTTTTTAAGCAGGTCTGTATCTTTATAGTCAATGTGAGTAATTTTGTTCACAGTGAAGAAACATACTTTACGACGTTTGTTGCGACCACCACGACGAGCTGGTCTTTTGTTATCGTCTCCGCCTTCTCTTTGTCTGAAGCCCATTCTTTGTCAGTCCTTTCCCAATTAAAATGGTAAATCATCATCCGAAATATCGATCGGTTTTCCGTCATCGGAAAAAGGATCCTGATTGTTTCGCGAGTTATTATTCCCGCGTCCACTATTGCTGTTACCGCCTCCGAAAGGAGACTCCTCACGCGCAGCTCCACCGCTATTGCCGCCACCGTTACCGCCATCGCGGTTAGATTCCAAGAAACGCACATTATCAGCTACAATTTCAGTCACGTATACACGTTTTCCTTCATTGTTCTCATAATTACGCACCTGAACACGGCCTTCAACAGCCGTTAAACGACCTTTGCGAAGATAGTTAGCGCATGTTTCAGCAAGCTGACGCCAGGTTACGATCGGCAAGAAATCCGCTTCCCGTTCGCCGCCTTGACTCGTAAACGGACGGTCTACAGCCAGGGTGAACTGGGTTACTGCTACACCAGATGGTGTATAGCGCAGCTCTGGATCTTTGGTCAAACGACCGATCAGAATGACACGGTTCAACAATCCAATCCCCTCCTTTGAGCGTTGTTCATTACATAATCACGTACAATAATTAAGCTACGTCGTTCGTAATGAGATAACGAATTACTTCGTCAGAAATTTTCATGATACGCTCAAGCTCAGTAACAACAGCAGGTTCTGCTGTGAAGTTTACCAGAACGAAAGAACCATCACGGAATTTCTTGATCTCATACGCAAGACGGCGTTTAGTTACATCGTGACTCGTAATTTCGCCACCGCCGTTAGAGATGATACCTTGGAATTTATCGACTGTCGCTTGAACAGCTTCTTGTTCAATGTCAGGACGAATAATATACATCGCTTCATATTTGCGCATTCTTTACACCTCCTTATGGACATAAGGCCCTCAATCTCAGTTGAGAGCAAGGAACGAGCCTAAGCTCGCACTAAAACAGTTTACCAAATCCAACAACTGAATGCAACCTACAAATTCAATACACAAGCCTAAAACGGCTAAAAACACTGCATATCATTAGCTTTATACAATTTTATAGAACATCAAAAATTTCGCATATATAAAGGAAATAATTTGATTCACTCACTATCTGTATACACGGTTTCGCATGTTTCTGTTCAAGACAGCGCACAATAACCGTTGCAGTCCAAATTCATTTATCTAAGGAGGCACAATCGCATGGGTGAAAAGACTGAGTTCGAACCAGGAGATAAGGTCCCAAACGACGGCGTATACATGGAGGTCGGAGAAAAGAGCTTCCATACTGAAATCCAAAACCCGCAGCAAGTAACGCTGGAAAGAGGCGATTCTTTTCCGGAGACCGCCAACCATAATCGCAAATGGAAGAAAAAAACGAAAGCTCGTGTCCACTAATGTATATTTCCTCGGAATCCTGGCCATATTATGATTAGGCGGTACAACAGAGAGGTGTGGTTCCGTTGGACGACGTAGCCGGACAAACTGTTAGGAGATCCATTCCGGGCATTAGAAGCGTTAGGTTTGTGTAAAAGGACACTGTCTTTTCAACACGGTATTGCTGGTCAGTACACCGAGTTTCATGATGTGATTGGACAGATCGTATCCTGTTAAAAATGTATCGCCTACGATGGAGGACCTTTGTGGTCCTCCTTTGTTGTATTATCGGACTTTTTGCATATCCTGGTAAAATGCAGATTAATTCAGCTCCTTCTGCTAGAATATATCCAAGTACAAAGACCTACTATCTACGGAGGTTTAAAGATGAGCTATTCTCGAATATTAAAGTGGATATCAGGTATATTCGAATTGGTGCTTGCCGTACCGATTGTGGGGGGAGCTATTGTCATGGGGAGCGGCTACTCGGCTCTGGGATTTATGCTTGTCCTGCATGCAGTAACACTTATCCTGTCGTTACGCAATCAGGAGGCGATCTACGGCTCTGTATGGGGAGTACTCACTTCTTTGCTGGCCTGGATACCCTTTGTAGGCTGGGCTCTCCATTTGATTGCAGCGATCCTTCTGATGATCTCTGGCTCAAAAAAAACAAAACGCTATCATTACCCGCCTAACCAGCTATAACAAAAGAGTGCTCCTACCGGCAATGTTTCTCTGCTGTCAGGAGCATTTTTTGCTGTAACGATATCTCTCAGAAGGAACAAACTAACCCTTGTCTTTTACAAGGTCGAGCTGTATGTCTCCCCTTTCTCGCAGACACAGCAATTCATCGAACAGGAAAGTAAGTCCGCTTTTGTCTCTCCAGTTTCTGATGATGTCCGATACTACCTCCATCAAATCACGCCGAATCCCCTCTGCCAGTTGTAATCCTGCACTGTCACCATCAATGAACAAATGTGTGTGTGCCAGCTGCTCCAACTTGCGTACCTGACGCAGACATAGCACACCATTGTCCAGATAGAAGAAGTAGCATCCTTTATATAGAACCCCTTCGAATATCTCATACATATGCGGCAAATCATACGGCCCGTATACCATCGAAGCCCATTCCAATGCCAACGATTTACTCATACATCGTTTCCCCTTTCCTAATGAAAATAAAGTTATCCTTCTTTCCAAGTAATATGGAGCAAAAGTATGTAAACCTAAAACCAATAAAACTTAATAAGTACTACTTTATTAGTAATATAATATTAAGAAAATAGTACTACTCGGTGAGTAGTATGTCAATAGGATATACGAAAAAAGTTTTACGATATAGGTAGTGTAGGATATAATACAAATAACTAATTTAGTAATTTTGTAACCCACAATATTTCCTTAAGGAGGCTCATTAACGTGAGTCAAATTCATTTTAAATTGAGTGAAACACTAGAAATGATTGGAACTACACGTAACAAGATCGCGGTGGAATCGAAAACAAGACCTGCTACAATTCTTGATTTAGCAAGTGGCGATACAAAAACCATTAAGCTGGAAACCTTGGTTAATATCTTAAATGCGATAAACGAAATCGCCCGTAGCCACGGCTTGGAACAAACATTTGGTATTGAAGATATCATTCAGTACGTCCCTCAAAGCACAGAAAATACGCGCTAATCCACTTTGGGATAGCGCGTACTTTTTTTAATAATATGATTCTTACTTTTCAAAAAGCATAAATCCCTTCTAAGTTCTTTACTTCGTGGACACGTTAGCCGCATATATACCTTCAAAATATCTCCCATAAACAAAAAATCTCCTACGTCACAGACGTAAGAGATTGGTTTATTAAATGAAGTTAGTGGCGGAAAGAGTGGGAGTCGAACCCACGCACGCCTTGCGACGCCTAACTGATTTCGAGTCAGCCCCCTTAGACCTCTTGGGTACCTTTCCGCAGCAAGGATTATTATATCATCATTGCAACTGTGACGCAAGCTGATTCTGGTTCATCGCCATTCATCTTTATTGGCTCATTTCGCTTCCGTGTTTTACTCGTCGGCGTTGGCCTTTGATCGCAGCACTTTCTTCATATTCTTTTCGAACTTGGCACGCGGAATCAGCACACTATGCTGGCAACCGACACATTTGATTCGAATATCCATCCCCATGCGGATAATTTCCATTTCATTCGTTCCACACGGATGAGGCTTCTTCATCTGTACAATGTCCCCTAGTTCAAATGACTTACGCTCCACCCTTCTCTCCCCCTTTTCTTCCTTATTCATCTTCTTTTTCTAGGGTTATCGCTGTCTCCAAGGCTGCCTGACGATGTTCCTCATCCTCTAGGGCCTTCTTGATGTTATTCTGAATATCACGCTCTACCACGGCCCCTGTATTTGGCATACATTCTGCCACAACACGCACAATATACTCTGAGGTAGTCATGGACTGAACCCCTAACACATCTGGTATATTAAGTATCTGTACATTGGATTCTTCAATGCCTTGGATTGCCTGTTTTACCAAACCAACTGCTTCCTCCAGACTACGCTCGGCCTTCATTGGCACATCCACTACCGCCAACGCGTTGGACATGGAGAAGTTTGTTACCGTTGTAATTGAGCCGTTCGGTAAAATGTACACCTCACCTTTCCAGCTCACCAGTCTGGTTGTGCGCAGCCCGATCATTTCCACCGTACCCTTGAAAGTACCTGTCTGAATGACGTCTCCTACGGCAAATTGATCTTCAAAAATAATGAAGAATCCAGTAATTACATCCTTAACCAGGCTCTGTGCCCCAAAACCAACGGCCAATCCAAGCACTCCAGCTCCAGCAATCAGAGGACCAAGATTAATGCCCATTTGAGAAAGCACCAGCATAATCAAGATGAAATTGAATACAATATTGGTTACATTTTTTAGCAATTCCCCAACGGTCGTTAACCGCCTTGTATTCAATCGGAATCTGCCGTTATCTCCCTTTTGTTGCATTGACTTATCTATAATTTTATTAATAACTCGAATAAAGATACGTGTAATAATGAAAATAATTGCGATTTTCAAAATCACAAACAAAAAGGTCGACCACATCTCACCATCTGTAATGAATTTCCATACGACATCCTTCAAGTGAATAGCACCCTTCACTACCTCTTCTGTGCCTGAATCGCCCTCCAGCCAATGCATAAAGGTCATCCTGTACTCCTCCTTAAAAAAGGGAACTACTCTTCCTGCTTCCCGAATTCTATTTCCTACTATATAAGCTTATCTACTGACTTCAAACATATGGCTATGAATAATCTACTTCCTTCGAGTATAAAAGCACAAGTTTATCCATATACTAGCTACTATCTTGAGAATAAATGTTACCCGCAGGCTAATTGTTATTCTCCAAGGTACAGCGAGCGCAACCTTCACACTCCATTACAGAGCGAAAGGAAGATTCCATGACTCATCCATCTGACTTCATTCCGGAGCAAGAACCCCTAAGCTTAAAAATATCACACACAGACCCCGGGATCCAATCAGCCATCATCCATCGTCTGCTGTTCCATCTGCATCAGGCGCCGAGTCTGCAAAATATCGTCATTATTTGCATCGGCACCGACCGTTCTACTGGAGATTGCCTGGGTCCGCTCGTAGGTACGCATTTATCACGCTACAAAAGCCCTCTGTTTAACCTATACGGTACATTAGAGGAGCCTGTACATGCTATGAACCTGCAAACGACGCTGAATGGCATACAAGCCCGATATGAACAGCCTTATATCATTGGTATAGATGCATGTCTTGGACAAACCTCCAGCGTTGGATGCATTCAGGTTTCAGATGGTCCTCTCAAGCCTGGAGCAGGTGTAAATAAAGAATTACCGCCGGTCGGCGATATCCATTTAACTGGTATCGTTAACGTCGGCGGCTTCATGGAATACTTCGTGCTGCAAAATACGAGACTAAATTTGGTAATGAAATTATCAGATATCATTGCTGGCAGCCTATACTCCGCGATTAAGGAGTGGCATTACCGTTCTGTCCTGCTTGCTGCGCAAGAGTAACGGCTTCTTTTTCTTCAGGTGATAAGGAATAGGTGGATTGTCCCGCTTCTAGAGGCTTGGCATACACATATGAGCCATCTCGGTTATAAATGCCGGTTAATACCATACCATCCTGATTGTCGTCTACAATAGCCAGGGAAAAGCTTAAATCGCTTCCTCTCTCACCAAAGGCATTATAGCGTTTGATACCTATATGTCCCTTCAAGCCAGCCAGTTTACTACGTAATGATTTCATACTTGCACGATGGGTTTCCTGCTCATCCTCAATCGTATCCATCTGTACCTTCAAATCAATCAGCAGCGTTTCCAAATTCTCGACACCGCTGCCTGCCATCATGGTTTCATACTTTCGCCGCATCTTCTTCAGCTTTGCACCCTGCACGATAATAACAATCAACAGGATGAGCAAAATAAGCACGATCCCTGCAACGATTCCGGCAAGCTGTTCCATGATTAGTCCATTCAATTCAGCCATATGCTTGCTTCTACTCCTCTACCTCAAAAATCATGTTACTGCATACTTATATTTTATACGTTTGAGAACAGCGAAACAAATACCACAAGGCTATTAGTTTATCCATCAAAACCATTCTAATTCCTGCAATTCCAGACAAAGCAAAGACATATCTCACTTTCCATTTTGCTCAAGGAGACATGTCCATATTTCAACAAACTACTGTAATAGCTCCAGTAATCTTTCCAAATCCTGCTGGCTGTAATAATTCAATTCAATTTTGCCTTTATCCTTATTGTGCTTGATCTTTACAGTTGTTTTAAAGCGTTCACGCAGGGACTCTTCCATATGGTCAATATAGGGGTCCTTTTTTCGTACCTTTGTTTTGGCTTTCGCCTCACCAGGCTTATGATCCAACTGCTGTACAGCTTCCTCCAGTTCGCGAACACTCCACTGCTGTTCAATACATTGCTGTGCTAACTGTTTCACCATGTCTGGATCTTTGAGCCCAACAATAGCTCTAGCATGTCCCATAGACAATGTTCCACGTGAAACATGATCTTTAACTTCTTCAGGCAATGCGAGCAAGCGAAGGAAATTGGCAATATGAGAACGTGATTTTCCCACTTTCATGGACAACTCTTCCTGAGTTAAAGAAAACTGATCCATTAATCCCTGATAAGCTACTGCCACTTCCATTGCATTCAAATTCTCACGCTGTAAATTCTCAATCAGGGCAATCTCCATCACCTGCTGATCCGTAAAATTGCGAACAACTACAGGTATAGTCGGATTCCCACAAAATTGAGAAGCCCGAAAACGTCTTTCCCCGGCTATGATTTCATATCCTCGCAATACACTACGTGCAATAATGGGTTGGATAACACCGTGCTGACGAATGGATTCGGCTAATTCCTTAATGGACTCTTCATCAAACGTTTTTCGAGGCTGGTACGGATTCGCACGCAACTGGCTGAGCGGAATGTCAACAACCTTATCCTCTTCATTGACTGTAAGGGAGGGAATGAGTGCATCAAGTCCTTTTCCCAACCGTTTACTCATAAGATACCACTTCCTTTGCCAACTCAATATATACCTCTGCCCCACGGGAACGGGGATCATACGTAATAATGGACTGGCCATGTGATGGTGCTTCGCTGAGTCTCACATTGCGTGGAATAATCGTCTGATAAACCTTGCTTTGAAAATACTTTTTCACTTCTTCAATCACCTGAATACCCAAGTTCGTGCGAGCATCAAACATGGTTAACAGCACACCTTCAATTTGCAATGAGGTGTTCAGATGTTTTTGCACTAATCGCACGGTATTCAACAATTGACTTAATCCTTCCAATGCGTAATATTCACACTGGATTGGAATAATGACTGAATCGGAAGCCGTCAATGAATTGAGCGTCAAAATACCCAGCGATGGCGGGCAATCAATTAATATATAATCATAATTATGCTTAACGAGTTGAAGCGATCTTTTTAATCTCAATTCACGAGAAATGGTCGGTACCAGTTCAATTTCCGCGCCAGCTAACTGAATGGTTGCCGGAATAATATCTAATCCTTCAACCTGTGTACTGACAATAGCTTCGCTAGGATCAACCTCGTTAATGAGTACATCATAAATGCAATTTGCCACATCCGCCTTATTGATACCCACACCGCTGGTTGTATTACCTTGCGGGTCGATATCCACGAGCAATACCCTTTTGCCGAGGGAAGCAAGTCCGGCGCCCAAATTAACGGAAGTAGTTGTTTTGCCTACTCCGCCCTTTTGATTGGCTACGGCTATTATTTTTGACACTTCATTCACCTCATAATTTAATCGGAATCCTGCTACACTCCATGATTGCAAAATGCTCTATGGAGACGTTACTTAGTCCTTAACTTACGGATAACGGCAATTTCAGAATAGAATTGAGTATGCTGCGGTTTTATTCGGCGTTAGACAGAAAAAGCGGCAATTGCTGCCGCCTGTACGCTTCATCCCTTACTTACGTTTGGGAATTTGAATGACAATCTCATAGTGATCCTCATGATCAGATTCCTTGGTTTTGATATCCAAGCCTGAGCCAGACACCATATCAATGGATTGACGTATCGTATTCAGCGCAAGCCGGACATCCTTGGTAAAGGAAATCCGCTTCGATTTCTTATTGGTGGATACTTGTTTATAAAAGGCAACTCGTGCCTCTGTCTGCTTCACATTGAGTTCTTTGGCAATGACTTCATCTAAAACCTTGTACTGTAGTTCTTCGGTCTCTAATGACAATAATGCACGAGCATGACGCTCGGACACCTTCCGTTCCATTAGAGCCTCTTTCACTCTCTCCGGCAGATGAAGCAGCCGTATCTTGTTAGCAATAGTGGATTGGCTTTTACCAAGTCGTTGAGCGAGGCTTTCCTGGGTGAGCTGATGTAGATCAATCAGCTTTTGGTAAGCTACAGCCTCTTCAATCGCAGTTAACCCTTCCCGTTGAAGATTCTCAATCAACGCGATGGATGCAGCTTGTGAATCATTAAACTCACGAACAATGGCTGGAATAGTTTCCATACCCAGCTTGGTGACAGCTCTCCAACGACGTTCCCCTGCTATAATCTCATATTGTCCATTACGGAAACGAACGACAATCGGTTGAATTACACCATGCGTCTTAATGGTCTGGCATAGCTCATCAATCTTCTCGTCGTCAAATATGGTACGGGGCTGATAAGGACTGCTGACAATATCCCGAACTGGAATTTGTTTTATTTCGTCCCCAGTAGATCGCTCCGTCAAACCAAATAGCTTGGAAAATTGTTCTTTCATTCCGTATAATACCACCTAATTTCATAATAGCACCATACTAACAGCGCTTCGTGAAAAACAGTTCCTTACGCGGATCGTAGACCCTTTTATATGAAACAGCGCCGTAAGCGGGTACACTCCACGTACTCCCCTGACATTTGTTGTCCCACTCCCCTATATGTATATCTGAATTCATGGGTACAGGAGCAGTCAACTTACATTAAAACGATTATCTCTATTCTATCACTTTTCCAGCCATAATCCTATCGTCTCTACCAGCTTTTCGGAAGGATAAGAGAATAAATTATGCATCCTCTTTGATAACTATCATCCATCTTCCTCCCCAAATGTAAACAAGAACGCATGATAGCAAAGAGTCTTTTATGTAAAGAGTCTATCAGCCATAAAAAAAGTGAATGTTTCACGTGAAACATTCACTTTCTTTCAAACATTTACACTAACGGCGTCTTCAAAGGAGTACCCGGCTTACGTGGATATTTTCGTGGTGTAGCCGCTCTTTTCTCAATAATAATCATATGTCTGGCTGCATCTTCAACAGGTAGCTGGAAGGCCTGAACATGTTTGATTTTTCCCTTTAGCTCTTTCAAGCTGTAGGAAGCTTCCTTGATTTCCTCTGTAGGATCACTGCCCTTCATCGCGGCAAAGTGTCCTCCTTCACGGACAAACGGCAAACAAAATTCATTCAATACTGCGAGACGAGCAACAGCTCTGGCTGTCACTAGATCATAGCTATCGCGGTATCCTGGTTTACGCCCCAATTCCTCTGCCCTGCTATGAATCAGTTCAACATTTTCCAGACCCAACTGTTCTACCACATGTGCCAAGAATTGTATACGTTTATTCAACGAGTCTACAATAGTCAACTGAATCTTCGGAAAGCATATTTTCAAAGGAATGCCCGGAAAACCTGCACCTGATCCAATATCAGCTAGGCTTTCCACATCTTTTAACGGTACATAAAAGGCCAGGGAAAGAGAATCATAAAAATGCTTGGTGTACACTGCATCACGCTCAGTAATACCCGTCAGGTTCATTTTTTCATTCCACTCAACCAGCACACGGTAATATGTTTCAAACTGCTCTAACTGACTGTCATTAATCACAATACTATGCTCTGCCAGCCGCTGCTTAAATTGCTGTTGTATCGCGTCCATTATGATCCCCTTGCTGCCGTTACGCGGTTATAATGCTCCAGATAAACCAGCAAAATGGAAATATCCGCAGGAGTTACACCCGAAATACGGGATGCTTGGCCAATCGACATCGGACGGATCTTTTCAAGTTTCTGCTTGGCTTCAATGGCCAGTCCTTGAACTTCACTGTATACAATATCCTCTGGGAGCTTCTTCTTCTCCATCTTTTGCAGACGCTCAACATGCATCAATTGCTTTTCAATGTAGCCCGCATACTTAATTTGGATTTCCACCTGCTCCTGTTCTTCCTCAGTTAGAGCTATAGGTGAAGGTGAGATTTGTGCTACTTGCGCATAACTGATCTCTGGTCGACGCAGCACCGTTAACAGATTACTGCCATCCTGTATTGGTGCAGATCCGCCTTGCTCCAGCATCTCATTTATATCAACCGGACGAACCTTCGCCAAACGTAAACGTTCAATCTCTTGCTCTACCTTTTGCTTTTTATCCAAAAAGCGCTCGTATCGTTCATCCGTAATTAGGCCAATATCATGCCCGATCGGAGTCAATCGCAGGTCGGCGTTATCATGACGCAACAACAGACGGTATTCTGCACGCGACGTCAGCAAGCGATAAGGCTCATTCGTACCCTTCGTCACGAGATCGTCGATCAGAACCCCAATGTAGCCTTGCGAACGGTCCAATACGACAGGCTCTTTGCCCTGCACCTTGCGAGCTGCGTTAATCCCTGCCATAATCCCTTGACCTGCAGCTTCTTCGTAACCGGAAGTACCGTTAATCTGACCTGCTGTGAACAAGCCTGGGACTTTCTTCGTTTCCAAAGTAGGCCATAACTGCGTAGGTACCATTGCATCATATTCGATAGCATAGCCATTGCGCATCATCTCTACCTTTTCCATCCCCGGAATCGAACGAAGCACAGCTAATTGCACATCCTCTGGCAAGCTGGTGGACAAGCCCTGAACATAGTATTCAGATGTGTTTTTACCTTCAGGCTCCAAAAAGATTTGGTGCTTAGGCTTATCACTGAAACGTACCACCTTATCTTCAATAGATGGGCAATAACGTGGTCCCGTTCCTTCAATCAGACCAGAGAACATGGGTGCACGGTGCAAATTATCATTAATAATCTGATGCGTTTCTATTGAAGTATATGTCAGCCAGCAAGGAAGCTGTTCATTATCTGAAGACTTCGTTTCATAGGAAAAGAACTTCGGTTGATCATCACCCGGTTGTATTTCCGTTTTGCTAAAATCAATCGTGTCCTTATGCACACGTGGCGGCGTTCCTGTCTTAAATCGAACCAGATCAAAACCCAGCTCTCTCAAATGCTCAGACAATCTCAACGAAGGCTGTTGATTGTTCGGACCACTCTCATACATCAGCTCGCCCATAATGATTTTTCCGCGCAGATAAGTGCCTGTGGTCAGGACAACTGCTTTACTTCGATACTCTGTGCCCGTCTTCGTAATTACACCTACGCAATGACCGTCTTCCATAATCAGCTCTTCAACCATACCTTGGCGTAAGGTCAGATTCGGTTCCTTTTCCATCGTTTCCTTCATCGTATGCTGATAAGAGAACTTGTCTGCTTGTGCACGCAATGCATGAACCGCGGGACCTTTACCAGTATTCAACATTCTCATTTGGATAAACGTCTTATCGATATTCCGACCCATTTCGCCGCCCAGTGCATCAATTTCTCGCACCACATGCCCTTTTGCAGGACCGCCAATAGACGGGTTGCAGGGCATGAAAGCGACCATATCCAGGTTAATTGTGATCATCAACGTGCGACAGCCCATCCGTGCTGCTGCCAAGGCTGATTCTACGCCCGCATGGCCCGCGCCTACGACAATTACGTCATAGTCGCCTCCTTGGTAACCCATACCTTTCTTACCTCCTTATACATTCCGGTCTTCACGCCGAATATGCTCTTGTATATATAACGATAGTAGGCTTATATCAGCCATGCTTGAAAGTTCTATTTGCCCAGACAAAATTGTGAAAATATTTGATCTATCAACGCATCATGCGCAGTATCGCCTACAATCTCACCCAAATGCTCCCATGCCAGCCTTACATCAATCTGGATCATGTCGATCGGAACAAATTGATCAGCGGCTTCATAGGCATCTACCAGCGATTGCCGCGCCTTCTTCAACAAAGCAATATGCCGTACGTTGCTGACATATGTCATATCCGCTGATTCCAGCTTGCCGCTAAAGAATAAATTCGATATAGCCTGCTCCAGTCGGTCCGCTCCCTCATTTTCCTTCACAGACATCGGTACGATAAGCTCTTCGGGAACATAACGCAGCAACAAATCCCGGTCTACTTGGGCCGGTAAGTCCATTTTATTCATAATGACAATCGCTTGTCTACCGCGGATTTGTTCCATTAATGCCATTTCATCCTCATGCAGTGGTTCGTTGGCGTTAATGACGATGAGCAGCAGATCCGCTTCACTAACCGCCGTTCTCGAACGTTCTACTCCGATCCGTTCCACTACGTCCATCGTTTCACGAATCCCGGCTGTATCCAGCAGCTTGAGCGGAATACTATTAATCGTCACATATTCCTCAATAACGTCACGGGTTGTACCCGGAATATCGGTCACAATTGCCCGCTCGCCCTGAGCCAATGTGTTCAGCAGTGATGATTTGCCCACATTTGGTCTTCCAACAATCGCTGTGGTCAGCCCTTCACGTAAAATCTTTCCCTGCTCCGCCGTATGCAACAGCCGATCAATTTCCGTCATGACCTGACTGCTTTTATCCTTGATTAAGTCAGATGTAAAAGATTCAACATCATGCTCAGGATAATCAATGTTCACTTCAATATGAGCAAGTGTCTCCACCAAAACATGACGCAAGCGACGAATATTCTGGGACAGTTGTCCATCCACCTGCTTCAAAGCCACCGAAAAAGCTTTATCTGATTTGGAGCGAATCAAGTCAATAACGCCCTCCGCCTGACTCAGGTCAATACGACCATTCAAAAAAGCACGTTTCGTAAATTCACCTGGCTCAGCCAGACGTATATTTTGCAGCAATAGTAAATCCATCACCCGTTTGACGGCTACGACCCCGCCATGAGTGCTGATTTCTACGACATCTTCTGTCGTAAAAGAGCGTGGAGCCCGCATCACTGTAACTAAAACTTCCTCCACCTTTTCCTGGCTTTGAGGATCTATTATATGTCCATAATGTACCGTGTGAGTTGGAGCCTTGCTTAGAGGCGTTTTACTACGGAACAAAGCCTCCACTTCCGTGACCGCTTCTGGACCGCTGATCCGTACAACCGCAATGCCGCCCTCGCCGACAGCCGTTGCAATGGCAGCTATAGTATCGCTCAGCATAAAGTTTCTACCTCCTATCATGTAGAAACGACATTGCCGTCCTTCATCAAGGACGGCAGCCGTTTCAGCGAGAAATATAAGAAAAAAAGCAATGGCTTCTGCATCTTGCAGAGAGCCATTGCGTCGGATTATTTTTTAGCAATGACGACGCGCCGATTGGGCTCGTCCCCCTTGCTGTATGTTCTAACCAGCGCATGCTGTTGGAGCTTGGCGTGAATCAGCTTCCGCTCCTGTGACGGCATTGGCTCCAGTACCACTTCCTTGCCATAACGAATAGCCTGGTTTGCCAACCGATCTGCCAAATCCTCCAGCGTTTTTTGCCGACGTGCACGAAATTGCTCGGCATCCAGCACAATTCGGATGAATTTGTCAGAATGACGGTTGGCAACGATATTCGTCAGGTACTGTAATGCATCCAATGTCTGTCCTCTGCGGCCGATCAACATACCGAGTGACGGACCGGAGATATCCAGTGTACTTTCATCCTTGCGGTGGCGGACATCAACTTTAACGTCCAATCCCATTCCTGCTGCTGTTTCACGGATGAAACGCACCGCCTCTTCATAAGGATCTATATGTCCCGAGGGTGCTCCCATGTTCATCTGTGCTTCCTGTGCAACAGGCCCAGTTTCTTCTGATAAAGCCTGTCCCACGCTAGAAGGTGCTTGAGCCGATACATGAGGTTCAGCCGCGTGTGTGGTTTCAGGAGACGGCTCAGAGAGCAGCGTAAGCTCCACCTTCGCCTTCTTGACCCCGAGCCACCCCAGGAATCCTTTTGACGGCTGTTCCAACACGCTTACGGTTACCCGTTCACGGCTTACTCCCAGCTGGGAGAGTCCTTGTCTTACAGCATCTTCAACGGTTTTTCCTGATGTCACGACTTTGGTCATCTCGACTTTTTAGCCCCCTTCGTGTTTTTGCCACTTTTTTTCTTACTATTGGAGGAACCTGTTTTCGCGAGACTGGCTGTTTTCACATTCGCCAGTGCTGCTTCTTTATCCTTATTCCGATAAAGGAAATAGTTTTGAATGATCGTGTAAATATTACTGTAGAACCAGTACAACGGCAAAGCGGATGGGAAGTTGTACGACATGAAAAGAATCAGCACTGGATAGACGTACAGCAAAAATTGCATTGGTCCCTGCTGCGGCGTCGGATTCATTTTCATCATCATCCAGGTTTGGACAAAAGTCGTAATCGCTGCCAAAATCGGCAGGATAAACAAGTGATCCGGTTTACCTAACTGGAGCCACAAGAAGTCATGATCCCGCAATGCCGAGTTATAATAAATGGCATTATAAAGCGCGATGAAAATTGGCATCTGTACTACCAAAGGAAGACAGCCAGCCATCGGGTTGACCTTATTTTCCTGGAACAACTTCATCGTCTCTTGCTGGACTTTTTCAGGCGTATCCTTGTACTTCGCTTGAATTTCTTTTAATTGCGGCTGAATGGCCTGCATAGCTTTGGAACTACGTACTTGCTTGAGTGTAAGCGGCAAAATAATGGTTCGCACGATAATCACCAGAATCAGTACGGCCAGGCCATACTCTCCAGAGAACCATTGGGCAAATGTATCTAACGCATACGAAAACCAGTAAACGACATATCTTTGCCAAAACGATCCATTGGCCAAGTCTGCCGTCGTGTAAGAATTGTGGGCCGTCTGAGCACATCCGGACAGCACAGCAACAAGTGCCAATAAGGCAATCAGGAGGAACCATTTTCCTCGTTGAGTCTTCAAACGCGACACTTCATAACCCCTTTCTTAACCAATCCATTCCAACGTAAATCATACCATATCCTGTAGGACAAAGATACTGACTATCGGCGTGAAGACTTGAGCAGCGAGGCTTTGCGTAGAACGTGCAGCACGCTTTTCTCCAGCTCTTGATACGACATTGTAACCGCACCCTTACGAACGATAAAAATCAGGTCAATCTGCTCCACCAATTCATGCTCATGATGGCGCACAATTTCCTTAACGATTCTGCGCATCCGGTTGCGAACTACTGCGTTGCCGATTTTCTTGCTGGCCGAAATTCCGACGCGGAACTGCTCTACCTCTCTGCGGCGGAACCAGTACACCACAAACTGATGGTTGGCAAAAGATTTGCCATGGCGGTATACGCGCCCAAAGTCCGCCCGGTTTCGTAGACGCAATTTTTTTTGCACGGCGCTTCTCCTTGCTCATCTCTTTTACACATGTCGGTAAGCTAACCTTTACCTTTTATATAGTAAGAAGTATGGACAACATTCCAACATGGTAATCTCGCTTATTTTATATCCGTTTTCAAAAGCTTCATCTAATATAGGACAGGATGCTGGACTTCTCCCTCTTCTTTCACTACATTTTTTACAACAATAAAAGAAGGAATCCGATCCCTGAATACCTCAATTATGAAAAAAAAGACCACCGTAGTGGTCTTTATGCACGCATTACGCACTCAATACTTTTCTACCTTTTTGGCGACGAGCTGCCAAAACTTTACGGCCATTCTTCGTGCTCATTCTTTTACGGAAGCCGTGAACTTTTTTACGTTTGCTGACATTCGGTCTGAAAGTCGGTCTCATTGTGCTGCACCTCCTTACAAGGAATACGTTTTATATGGAATATACCTAACGTAGCAATCTCCACAAAAAACACCTTTGTACATTTAACCACAAATAGCGGCCAAAGTCAATGTACTTGTGAATCCTCTCCCTCTTTTTCGCATTCAGGAAGCCTCCTCCCCTTCCTCCCGCTCACTCACTTCACTCTTTTATCCCCTTACTTCATAAAACTTCTTTCACCTCTCCCTCCATCATCAGCATTCTATTTGTAGTTTTCGCTCCTCCAAAAACGGTTTTTTACATTTATTCATTCTGTAACTTGAATCCATCCTATTTTCAGATCGACGTTATCAGGTTCGTTCAAAAATAATGTCGGAAACGTTACCGGAAATTTTCAACAGAAAAATAAGCCTCTGTGACCAAAAGGCAACGGCTGTTATACACAGATCCACAAAAAGAACTGAATTGTGATTTAAATGGTCATAACCTGTGCATAACATTTTAGAGTAAAAAAGAGTTATTGTCGAAAACTGAACAAATTATAAACAATATCTTGTGTTGTGAATAAAAATTGTACACAACAGATTGAATTTGTGGATAAATAACCACCAGTCATTGAAATACAAGGCTTCTTTTGCTATGATGATATTACTTTTGAATGTGAATATGTTGTTTTACCCTCCATATTATCAACACCCTGTGGATAAAGTTGTGAACAAGTTCAATTTATCCATCTTTTTATTTTTGTGCGGATTCGGGATTCTGGGGATATATTCTACATTTTTCATTTGATTTCGACATATTGCAGTCCCGTTTTGGCCTGCGGGATCAAGAGAACGGATCGTGCCGCACATTCCCTCCTGAGAAATATCGCCTTTCTTCTGCTGATCAGCAGCGGAATTTCCATTAGCTATTTTTCAGGGTCATTTTGTGCTGCGTTCTCTCACCACACTGCCGCATGATTTAGGCGGCGGTATGTCTTTTTATGGCCTTCAACAACATTTTTGGGATTTAGGCGTTTTGCCGAAGCGCCGAGAGCAGCTCTCTGCAGCTTAATTCGGTAAAATGTCAGGATTTAAAAGGAGTGACGTCTGTGGACAGCCATACCTCTGAACTATGGCAGCAAATTCTATCCATCATACAAACCAAGCTGAGTAAGCCGAGTTACGACACTTGGTTTAAGGCTACCAAGGCAGCGAAACTAAATGACCACTCCATTGTGATTTCTGCACCGACAACTTTTGCCGTGGAATGGCTTGAAAGCCGCTATACCAAGCTAGTCGGAGCAACGGTTTATGAAATTTTGGGCAAACAACTAGAGGTCAAGTTCGTTATTGAAGAGAACAAGCCCGCCGAGGTCGACCTTCAGCAACAACCTCAGCAGCAGCCGGTCGTTCATGAAGAAGCTGTGTCCCATATGCTGAATCCCAAATATACATTCGATACATTCGTCATCGGATCGGGGAACCGTTTTGCCCATGCGGCATCGCTGGCCGTCGCCGAGGCGCCGGCAAAAGCTTACAATCCGCTGTTTTTATACGGTGGTGTGGGGCTGGGGAAAACGCATCTGATGCACGCTATCGGACACTATATTTTGGAGCACAATCCGACCAGCAAGGTCGTTTATTTATCGTCGGAGAAGTTTACGAATGAATTCATTAATGCCATTCGGGACAACCGCGGGGAAAGTTTCCGGAATAAATATCGCAACATTGATATTTTGCTCATTGATGATATTCAATTCATTGCGGGCAAGGAATCGACGCAGGAGGAATTTTTCCACACGTTCAACGCCCTTCATGAGGAACGCAAGCAGATTATAATCTCAAGCGATCGGCCGCCTAAAGAAATTCCAACGCTGGAAGAACGGCTGCGCTCTCGCTTTGAGTGGGGACTTATTACGGATATTCAACCGCCGGATCTGGAGACGAGAATTGCTATTCTTCGGAAAAAGGCGCGGGCGGAGAACCTGGATATTCCTAATGAGGCCATGATGTATATCGCTAATCAAATTGATACAAACATCCGTGAGCTGGAAGGGGCGCTTATTCGCGTTGTCGCTTATTCCTCCTTAACCAATCAGGATGTCACAAGTCATCTCGCTGCTGAAGCGTTGAAAGATATTATCCCGTCCAGTCGTCCAAAAATGATCACGATTCAGGATATACAGCATCAAGTCGGGGAATTTTACAATCTACGGCTGGAGGATTTTAAAGCGCGTAAGCGGACGAAGGCTGTAGCTTTTCCACGACAGATTGCCATGTACCTGTCTCGTGAGCTAACCGACTATTCTTTGCCAAAAATCGGCGAAGCCTTCGGTGGGCGTGATCATACGACTGTCATTCATGCGCACGAAAAAATCTCCAAATCCATTCAAGTGGATCAGGATCTGTTTAAAGTTATCAACAGCCTAATAGAAAAAATCAAAAATCCAACCTGAATAAGTTCAGAGCCTATACACAATTTATACACATGTGGATAGGCTTGATTTTATTAGGGTTACAGTGACTTATCCACATATTCAGTGCGCCTATTACTATTACTAATATATTTTAAAGATATACATCACCTAAATAAGGCCCGCGTCAACGCGTGCTTGAAGGATTAAAACCCGTAGGAGGAACTTATGAAGATCAGCATTCTGAAAAACGTTTTGAACGAGGCTATACAACATGTATCCAAAGCGATATCAAGTCGGACTACGATTCCAATTCTGAGTGGTATTAAGCTGGATGTGAATCACCAGGGAGTAACGCTGACCGCCAGCGATACAGACATCTCCATTCAATCCTTTATTCCGATGGAGGATGGTGACCAAACTGTTGTTCAGGTCGAACAACCCGGCAGTGTTGTGCTGCCTGCCAAATTCTTTGTCGAAATTATCAAAAAGTTGCCGTCGCAGGAGATCCATATGGAGGTAAAAGACCAATTCCAAACCTTTATCTCGTCCGGCGCAACTGAAATTCAGATTGTTGGCTTGGACCCTGAAGAATTCCCGGTGCTTCCCAACATTGAAGAAAATCAAGTCATCTCTGTACCAGGAGATTTACTTAAAAATATGATTAAACAGACGGTATTCTCCATCTCCACCCACGAAACGACACCGATTTTAACTGGCGTGTTGTGGAATCTGGCTGAGGGTGAATTGAAGTTTGTGGCAACGGACCGCCACCGCCTTGCCACCCGTAGCGCTCATTTGGAGACGTCTGAAGGCTTGCGTTTTAGCAATGTTGTCATTGCGGGCAAAACGCTGAATGAGCTGAGCAGAATTATTCCAGATCAAAATATGCTTGTGGATATCGTAGTAGCGGACAATCAGGTATTATTCAAAGTAGATCGGGTGCTATTTTATTCCCGCATCTTGGACGGCACCTATCCTGATACTTCTAGAATTATTCCGACCTCCTACAAAACAGAACTGATTGTGGATACAAAAAGTTTAAGTGAGTCAATTGACCGTGCTTATTTGCTGTCCCGTGAGGAAAAAACGAATATTGTAAAAATGCAGTCGCTGGAAAATGGCGGTTTGGAGATTTCCTCTAGTTCCTCTGAGCTTGGCAAAGTGCGTGAGGAAGTAACTGTGTCCAAATTTGAGGGAGAGCCGCTCAAAATTTCGTTCAACTCTAAATACATGCTCGACGTGCTGAAGGTGATTGACAGCGAGCAGCTGACGATTGCTTTTACCGGCATTATGAGCCCCATTATTTTAAAACCGGCTGATTCCAGCAATGCGCTGTATATCATCCTGCCATATCGCACAACCAACTGACGTTTAGCGTTAACCCACCCGAGGACAAGCGAAAGGATGAACAAGCCTTGAAACAGATATCTATACAAACCGAATACATTAAGCTCGATCAATTTTTAAAATTAGCCGATTGTGTATCCACAGGAGGCATGGCTAAAGCCCTGCTGCAAGAGGGACAAGTCCGTGTGAATGGTGAACCGGAAGAACGTCGTGGAAGAAAACTGTACCCGGGTGATACCGTAGAAGTAGAGGACAACGGAAGTTTCGAAGTTACAGCAGGAGCATGATCGCCTGGGTGGCAAGGACTCCTTTTAGGTACGGAGTAACAAGGGGGACCCTATGTGTTTGTGAACAACATTGTTTTGCAGCAGTACCGGAACTATGAACAGCTGGAGCTGAATGAATTTGGGCCCGTTAATTTGCTGATCGGACAAAATGCGCAGGGCAAAACGAATCTGGTAGAGGCGATTTTTGTACTGGCTTTAACCAAAAGTCATCGAACGTCCCGCGACAAGGAGTTAATCTCTTTCGGGGCTACTTCCACTCACCTAGCTGCGGATGTGGATAAAAAATACGGGAAAATCAGACTGGATCTCGCGTTATCCACACAAGGCAAAAAAGCAAAGATCAACGGACTGGAGCAGCGCAAACTGAGCGATTTTATCGGTTCGTTAAATGTGGTCATGTTTGCACCTGAGGATCTGGAAATTGTGAAAGGAACACCGGGGGTTCGCCGCCGGTTTCTTGACATGGAAATCGGACAGGTTGCGCCAGGATATCTGTATCATTTGCAGCAATATCAGAAAGTATTGGTTCAGCGAAACAACCTGCTCAAGCAAGCTTGGGGTAAGGATATGGCGTCAGTGCAGCTGATGCTGGAGGTATGGAATGAGCAACTTGTTGAGCATGGTGTTAAAATTGTTAAAAAGCGGAAACAATTTATAACAAAGCTACAAAAGTGGGCTCAGGCCATTCATGAAGGGATCGCAGGTGGGACTGAAGAGTTAAAATTAACCTATGTTCCCTCCTTCAGTGAGCCAGAGGAAGAAGATGAAGCTGTCTTATTGGAGCGATTTATGATAAAGTTATCCCAAATGAGGGAACAGGAAATCCGCCGTGGCATGACTTTGGCGGGACCCCATCGTGACGATTTGGCCTTTGCCATTAACGGCAGAGAAGTGCATACGTATGGCTCTCAGGGGCAGCAGCGGACGACGGCCCTGTCCTTGAAGTTGGCCGAAATAGAGTTAATTCATGAGGAAATTGGTGAATATCCTGTCTTGCTGCTGGATGATGTTTTGTCCGAGCTGGACCCCTATCGTCAGACCCAGCTGATCGAGACTTTCCAAAGCAAGGTACAGACCTTTATCACGGCAACCGGGGTTGAGACTTTGAACGCAGAACGACTCAAGGATGCCAATATTTATCACGTCCACGACGGGCATGTGGAACACTAAGGAGTGAGTGACCGCTATGTATATTCATCTGGGTGGAGAAAAAATCATCCGCTCGTCAGAGCTTGTGGCTATTTTCGATATCTCGATTGAAAAATCCTCTAAAATCTCCAAGCAATATGTGAACCACGCCCAACAGCAAAAGCATGTCGAGATGATTGGCGAAGAGGAAGCCAAGTCCATCGTAGTGACTCAGAATACGGTGTATTATTCCCCCATCTCCTCAACAACACTCAAAAAGCGGGCAAACCAGTTTGTTGCCAATGCTTAACCATAGAATCTATAGAAGTAGGTGAAAGGCATGTCTATGAATCAACCGTCTTATGATGCGGGCGAGATTCAGGTCCTCGAGGGCCTGGAAGCGGTTCGGAAACGTCCCGGGATGTATATTGGCTCCACGAGCGCCAAAGGTCTCCATCATCTGGTCTGGGAAGTTGTGGACAACAGCATTGACGAAGCGCTGGCGGGTTATTGTGACAGCATTCAAGTTGTGGTTCACGAAGATAACAGCGTTACCGTTACAGATAACGGACGCGGTATTCCGGTAAGCGAACACGCCAAAATGAAAAAATCTGCGCTGGAAGTCGTTATGACTGTACTTCACGCAGGTGGTAAATTCGGAGGCGGAGGGTACAAGGTATCCGGTGGTCTGCACGGGGTTGGTGTATCGGTAGTGAACGCTCTCTCCAGCAAAATGATTGTTCATGTTAAACGGGACGGACATCTGTATGAGCAGGAATATCACCGTGGTGCTCCGCAGTATGATGTCAGAGTCATCGGTGATACAGACGAGACGGGTACCCAAACGACCTTCTATCCGGACGATCAAATCTTTACAGAAACGACTGTATACGATTATGATACGCTCCAAACGCGGATTCGTGAGTTGGCTTTCCTGAACAAAGGCATTGCAATCAGCTTGACTGATGAACGGACGGGCGCCAGCGATACATTCCATTACGAGGGCGGAATCAGTGAATATGTACAATTCTTGAATCAAAAAAGAGAAGCGTTACATGAACAGCCGATTTATGTCGAAGGCTCGCGTGATATGATTCAAGTCGAGGTTGCTTTGCAATATAACGACAGCTATACCGAGAATATTTATTCTTTTGCTAACAACATCAATACCCATGAGGGCGGAACTCACGAATCAGGCTTCAAGAGTGCATTAACCCGGATTATTAACGATTATGCACGTAAAAATGGCTTGATTAAGGACAACAATGCCAACTTGACTGGTGATGATGTGCGTGAAGGATTGACGGCGATTATCTCCGTCAAAATTCCAGAACCACAGTTTGAGGGTCAGACCAAGACAAAGCTGGGGAACAGTGAGGTGCGAGGGATTGTCGAATCCCTATTCGCAGAGAAACTCCAGGAATTCCTAGAGGAAAATCCGTCTGTTTCCCGCCGTGTGGTTGATAAATCATTACAAGCAGCACGTGCCCGGGAAGCAGCGCGTAAAGCGCGTGAGCTTACACGTCGTAAAAGCGCGCTGGAAATCAGTTCGCTCCCAGGCAAGCTGGCAGATTGCTCCTCTAAGGATGCTTCGATTAGTGAACTGTACATCGTCGAAGGTGACTCAGCGGGGGGGTCGGCCAAGCAGGGTCGTGATCGTCACTTTCAAGCTATTTTGCCGATTCGCGGTAAAATCCTGAATGTCGAAAAGGCACGCTTGGACCGTATTTTGTCCAGTGATGAAATCCGGTCGATGGTAACAGCAATGGGCACAGGGATCGGAGACGACTTTGACATCGCCAAAGCCCGTTATCACAAGGTCATTATCATGACAGATGCGGATGTCGATGGTGCCCATATTCGTACGTTGTTGCTGACGTTCTTCTATCGGTACATGCGTAAAATCATTGATGCAGGCTATATTTATATTGCTCAGCCACCACTATTCAAAGTAGAGCGTAACAAAGTTGTACGTTATGCGAACTCCGAGGCGGAACGTGATGAGATCATCAGGGAATTTGGAGAAAACGCGAAGTACAATGTACAGCGCTATAAAGGTTTGGGTGAGATGAATGCGACCCAACTTTGGGAAACTACGATGGACCCTGAGAGTCGTACCATGCTTCAGGTAACTGTCAGTGACGCGATGCTGGCTGATACACTGTTCAATACCTTGATGGGTGATAATGTAGAACCTCGTCGTGACTTTATCCAAGAACATGCGAAGTACGTGAAAAATCTCGATTTTTAATGTGTGATGTTCTTTCCTAGTGGCTGTATTACGTGCTCATTAGGTAGTATTTTGTAGGAGTTCACAAGGGGCGCCCAAAGGGGCGTCCCTTTTCTTGTCATTAACCAGCCCGGGTGTATTTGAATATTTAATCTCATTGTTTTAGGCTTTTTTCTTAGAGCGTACGGCTTTACCCGTGGATGGAGAGTACCGTCCGTAGCCTACTGCATATCTGAATATTTTATGATAGAGGCTTTTGTTTGGAAGGGAAGAGAACACCTTGATTGCTGGTCTCGTGTTAACCTCCAGAATCCACGGATAATTTTGCTGATCCAGTCCCACATCTAATCCTATTTCCCTTAAACGTGGGTATCTTTTTTGCAACTGCCAGGCTACCCGTTCGCCCATTTTTGATAATTTTTGCTCCAGTCGTACAGATTCCTTTACATCCATGTATGGAGCGACCAGCTCATTGAAAAAGCGCGTTGTCCCACCGCTGTGATGATTGGTGACGACTTTGTCAGGAGCAGCTACGCGTCCTACAATAAGCGTTGTTTCCCATTGGTGTCTTAAGTTCATCTGGGTTAATACCCTCAGATCGAAAGGGCGTGCTTCATGCTGAAGAAGTGGAATTCCACGCTGGATCAGATATGGACGTTTTCGTATGCGGGAAGAAACCACTCTATGCAGATCTTCTAGACTTTCGAAGGTGAAGGTATCTACTTCATAGCGAAGCACATACCAAGTTCTCTCTTCGATGATTCCTTCTTCTGTCGGCGGAAGCGGTTCTGTCAGCCTCTCTGCCCGCATAACCCCTTTTCCATAAGTACCGTTATCAGGCTTAATATAGACAGTACCATACACGGCCAACATTTCGTTCAAGTGATCAAACGTGTACAACCGTGTTTCCGGTACATAAGCGGCCAATGTCGGATTGGGGAGAATGGCATTTGTTTTGGTCCACTTACTGGATACTCGCTGAATAGACAAGTAATCTCATCCCTTTCTTTTCGAAATATGAGTCATGTACTTGGAATCCGCAACACTTTGACAAAACAAGGGAAACTAAAGGACAAGTGCGTAAAACAATGATATAATAGAGAAATACGGCGTTTTTCGGAATTTTGCTAAGTGAACCCTGACCGTATACGTATTGTATGTGGAAAAGGCCCTTAGGGTGGGGGCTAATCCCCAGCTCTGGGGAATTTGTTATAATCAGGGCTTGTGAGTTGTACAAGAGAATAGCGATCTGCTACAGGCAGAGAGAGAATGACGAGGGATTTACGCTGTAAAGAGGACAGATGTGTTTAATTGTGCTCTTTTTGTGAAAGTAATATAATTATACAGATGAGGATTTCAGCCAAAATCCTGCGCAGAGAGCGGAGTGTATAGGCAGTATCTTGTTAGGCTTTTCACATAGAGAGCATTGTATTGAAGGATAAGAAGGAGGACCAGCATGGCGGATCAAAATAACTCGCAAATCATCAATAGGGATATCGGAGTGGAAATGCGCGAATCCTTTATGGATTATGCCATGAGTATTATTGTTAGCCGTGCCTTGCCTGATGTGCGGGACGGACTGAAGCCGGTACACCGTCGTATTTTGTACGCGATGTCCGAGCTAGGCATGTCGCCAGATAAGCCTTACAAAAAATCGGCAAGAATCGTCGGCGAAGTTATCGGTAAGTATCACCCTCATGGTGATACGGCTGTATATGATACGATGGTGCGGATGGCGCAGGATTTTTCTTTGCGTTATATGTTGGTGGATGGACACGGTAACTTTGGCTCCGTGGATGGAGATATGGCGGCTGCGATGCGTTACACCGAAGCACGGTTGTCCAAGATTGCCATGGAAATGCTACGTGATTTGAACAAAGAGACCGTTGATTTTATGCCGAACTACGATGGTGAAGAGAGCGAGCCCGTCGTATTACCTGCACGTTATCCTAACTTGCTGGTGAATGGCGTCGGCGGAATTGCAGTCGGGATGGCTACCAATATTCCTCCGCATAACTTGGGAGAGGTTATCGATGGTGTACAAGCATTGATCGAAAACCCCGACATTACGCCGATGGAACTTATGGATTATATTCAAGGGCCCGATTTCCCGACAGCAGGTTATATTTTAGGACGCTCTGGTATTCGTCAGGCGTACCAGACTGGCCGCGGATCTGTGACCATGCGTGCGAAGACCACCATAGAAGAGATTGGCAATAAAGCACGGATTATCGTGCATGAGCTGCCTTACCAAGTGAATAAGGCTCGTCTGGTTGAGAAAATTGCCGAATTAGTACGTGACAAACGTATTGAAGGCATTACGGATCTTCGGGATGAATCGGACCGTACGGGTATGCGTGTCGTTATCGAGTTGCGTAGGGACGTGAACCCGAACGTCGTTCTGAATAATTTGTTTAAACATACGGCTATGCAGTCGAATTTCGGTATTAATATGCTTGCCATTGTAAACAACGAACCGAAGATTTTGAACCTGAAGGATGTCTTGTATCATTATCTCAAACATCAGGTCGAGGTTATTCGTCGCCGGACAGAATTTGATCTGAAAAAAGCCGAAGCCAGAGCACACATTCTGGAAGGCTTGCGCATTGCCCTTGACCATCTGGACGAAGTTATTGCCTTGATTCGTTCTTCCCAAACTGCAGAAGCAGCTCGTGAAGGACTGATTGAGCGTTTCTCGCTCACTCTTGAGCAGTCTCAGGCTATTCTTGATATGCGTCTGCAACGCTTAACCGGTTTGGAACGTGAGAAGATCGAGAACGAATATAACGAGCTAATACAAAAGATTGCGGAATACCGTGAGATTTTGGCGAACGAGCATCTGGTACTCAACATCATTAGCGAAGAGCTGAATGAACTTAAGGAACGTTTCGCTGATGACCGTCGCACTGAAATTACAGTGGGTGAAGAGAGTATTCTGGATGAGGATCTCATTCCGCGTGAAGATGTTATTATTACTGTAACCCATACGGGATATATCAAACGCCTTCCTGTTACTACCTATCGCAGTCAAAAACGCGGTGGTCGTGGTGTAGTGGGTATGGATACCAAAGATGAGGATTTCGTAGAGCATCTGTTCATTACGAATTCACATCATCATTTGTTATTCTTTACCGACAAGGGCAAGGTATATCGGATTAAGGCCTATGAGATTCCTGACCTTAGCCGGACAGCCCGGGGGACACCGATTATTAACCTGATTCAGATTGAACAGGGTGAGTCGATCAATGCGGTAATTCCAATCGAGGAATTTGTGGAGGATAGCTATCTATTCTTTGCGACCCAGCATGGAATCATAAAGAAGACACCACTTGATGACTATGCAAATATCCGCAAAGGTGGCTTGATTGCCATTAACTTGCGTGAAGATGACGCCCTGATCGAAGTGAAGCTGACGGACGGACAGCAGGAAATGATTATTGGTACAGCACAAGGCATGTCTATCCGTTTCCCTGAAAGTGATGTACGGTCTATGGGCCGTAGCGCTACAGGGGTTAAAGGGATCAACCTTGATGAGAGTGATGCTGTAATTGGTATGGACATCGTAGATACCAGCCTGGATATCCTGATTGTAACGGCCAAAGGTTATGGCAAGCGTACCCCTGTTGTGGATTATCGTATCCAAAGCCGTGGAGGTAAGGGGATCAAGACGATTAATGTTACGGATAAAAATGGTCCGGTTGTCGGTCTCAAGGTTGTAAAAACCGAAGAGGATCTGATGATCATTACAGCTAGTGGCACCTTGATTCGGACTAGCATGGGGGAAATCTCCACGATGGGTCGGAATACACAAGGGGTAAGGCTGATTAATATTCGCGATGATGATTCGGTTGCAACTGTTTGTCGAGCGAACAAGAATGAGGAGCAGGATGAACTGCTTGAAGAATTATTAGAGGGTGAGGAAGCTGGAGAGGGCTCATCTCTATCATCTGTTGAACCATCTCTCGAAACGAATACAGAAGGTGCGGAAGGTAACGACCCAGAATCTTCTGAGGGCGAATAAGAGCCTGAATATGGAAACAACAGTAGTTATTAAATTTCAGATGGAACAGACTCTCTGACTATTTGGTCGGGGAGTCTTTTTCTTTTTCTGGCTAACGAATTCAGACAAGTATGCTTTAAATGGCATAAAATGAATGTACAGGATCATTCCCAAGTAATATAATGACATCATAACTGGCAGCTGGAGCAGCTGTTGTGAGAACAGAGAGGTTGACCATGACAACTGTACCCGTATCCGAATTAAAAGCAGGACTTAGATTGCAAAGCGATGTATTTACAGAAATGGGAAGCTTGCTGCTACCGAAAGGGCGCATTCTGCTACCGCGTGACTTGGAGATTTTACAGGCGTTCCTGATCCAGCAAGTTGAGGTAGGGACGGATGATCTTACAAAATCCAGTAGCGAGTCTACGACTGTTCGATCTGGAACATCTGAATCGCAAGGACCTTCGTTAGATGGACGAGATGAATCTGAACAATTTCAGGATGAGTATGACAAAATGGTGATGCTCGTTAAGAATGCATTTCAATCGGTGCTCGTCTCTAATTTATCTATATATGAACTGCGAGGACAATTGGAGTCCTTACTGGTGCACATTCAGCGCTATAATGTAATGACCTATACTCCGCCCGCCATGATCGAAGTGGACTATATTTTTCACAACGCTGTGCTAACCTCCCTTACTTCCTATTCCATTGCACAATGGATCGGATTACCTCAAAAGGATTGGATGCAAGTGGCTTTTGCTGGATTGCTTCATGACATAGGGAACGCTAAAATGGACCCGGTCATTCTGTATAAGCCCTCCAAACTAACGTGGGAAGAGCAAGAAGAAATACGTCGCCATACATCACTAGGATACCAGTTGCTTAAAAATGTGAAAGCTATTAACGAAGGTGTGCGTTTGGCAGCTCTTCAGCATCATGAGAAAGTGGACGGTACTGGATATCCACTGCGTCTTAAAGGGGAACAAATCCACATCTACGCTAAAATCGTTGGAGTGGCTGATGTATTCCATGCTATGACTCTAGAGAAAACATACCGACCTGCTCAATCACCGTATCTGGTCCTAGAGCAAATCAAGTCAGAATCATTTGGAAAGCTGGACCCAAGTGTCGTACAAGTTTTTATTCATAAGTTAACCCAATTCAATAATGGAACCAAGGTGCGCCTCAATGATAACCGTACAGGGGAAATTATTTTCGCTGATCGAGATCATCCGACTCGGCCGTTGATTCAAGTAGATGGGGAAATCATTAACTTAATGCTGCAAAGAGAGCTTTATATCGAGTGTATTGTTACTTAACTAAGTATTTCAAAAAAAGAGTTGCATAATGCAAGGAAAGTATGATATATTATTTCCTGTCGCTTCAAGTGTTATCAAGGAGAGCGAAAAACACTTTCGAAAAAAAGTGTTGACACAACTCTAGAAAATATGATACACTATAAAAGTTGCTGAGGGGTTGAAAGAAACGCCGAGGCGGACATTGAATGTTTGATCTTTGAAAACTGAACAACGAGTGAGTAAAACGATTTTGTTCGCAAAATCAAACAAGAGATATTTTTATCTCGTCAGTTTCAAAATGAGCTTATCG
>NZ_JBBOXV010000001.1:1127500-1567500 GCF_038007865.1 Paenibacillus sp. FSL M7-0134
AGGTGAAAAGCACCCCGGAAGGGGAGTGAAATAGATCCTGAAACCGTGTGCTTACAAGAAGTCAGAGCCCGATCTATGGGTGATGGCGTGCCTTTTGTAGAATGAACCGGCGAGTTACGTTCCCGTGCAAGGTTAAGGTGAAGAGCTGAAGCCGCAGCGAAAGCGAGTCTGAATAGGGCGAATGAGTACGTGGACGTAGACCCGAAACCGGGTGATCTACCCCTGTCCAGGGTGAAGGTGCGGTAACACGCACTGGAGGCCCGAACCCACGCATGTTGAAAAATGCGGGGATGAGGTGGGGGTAGCGGAGAAATTCCAATCGAACCCGGAGATAGCTGGTTCTCCCCGAAATAGCTTTAGGGCTAGCCTCGGAAAAAAGAATCGTGGAGGTAGAGCACTGATTGGGTGCGGGGCCCGCAAGGGTTACCAAGCTCAGTCAAACTCCGAATGCCATAGATTTAGTTCCGGGAGTCAGACAGTGAGTGCTAAGATCCATTGTCGAAAGGGAAACAGCCCAGACCATCAGCTAAGGTCCCCAAGTGTGTGTTAAGTGGGAAAGGATGTGGAGTTGCACAGACAACCAGGATGTTGGCTTAGAAGCAGCCACCATTGAAAGAGTGCGTAATAGCTCACTGGTCGAGTGACTCTGCGCCGAAAATGTAACGGGGCTAAACACACCACCGAAGCTATGGCTTGATGCAATGCATCAGGGGTAGGGGAGCGTTGAATGCGGGTTGAAGGTGTACCGTAAGGAGCGCTGGACTGCATTCAAGTGAGAATGCCGGTATGAGTAACGAAAAGATCTGTGAGAATCAGATCCGCCGAAAGCCTAAGGGTTCCTGAGGAAGGTTCGTCCGCTCAGGGTAAGTCGGGACCTAAGGCGAGGCCGATAGGCGTAGTCGAAGGACAACAGGTCGAAATTCCTGTACCACCGTAATCCGTTATGAGCAATGGGGTGACGCAGTAGGGTAGTGACGCGGACTGATGGATGTCCGTCTAAGCAGTGAGGCTGGTGTGTAGGCAAATCCGCACATCGTTAAGGCTGGGCTGTGATGGGGAGCGAAAATTGTAGTAGCGAAGGTCATGATCTCAGACTGCCAAGAAAAGCCTCTAGCCAGGAGAAGGTGCCCGTACCGCAAACCGACACAGGTAGGCGAGAAGAGAATTCTAAGGCGCGCGGAAGAACTCTCGTTAAGGAACTCGGCAAAATGACCCCGTAACTTCGGGAGAAGGGGTGCCTCGGTAGGGTGAATAGCCCGAGGGGGCCGCAGTGAAAAGGCCCAAGCGACTGTTTAGCAAAAACACAGGTCTGTGCGAAGCCGCAAGGCGAAGTATACGGGCTGACGCCTGCCCGGTGCTGGAAGGTTAAGGGGAGTGGTAAGCCTTCGGGCGAAGCTATGAACCGAAGCCCCAGTAAACGGCGGCCGTAACTATAACGGTCCTAAGGTAGCGAAATTCCTTGTCAGGTAAATTCTGACCCGCACGAATGGCGTAACGACTTGGGCGCTGTCTCAACGAGAGATCCGGTGAAATTTTAATACCTGTGAAGATGCAGGTTACCCGCGACAAGACGGAAAGACCCCATGGAGCTTTACTGCAGCTTGATATTGAATTTGGGTACGATCTGTACAGGATAGGTGGGAGCCGTAGAACTTTGAGCGCCAGCTTGAAGGGAGGCATCCTTGGGATACCACCCTGATCGTATCTAGGTTCTAACTTGGTACCGTGATCCGGTGCGAGGACAGTGTCAGGTGGGCAGTTTGACTGGGGCGGTCGCCTCCTAAAGAGTAACGGAGGCGCCCCAAGGTTCCCTCAGAATGGTTGGAAATCATTCGAAGAGTGCAAAGGCAGAAGGGAGCTTGACTGCGAGACCTACAAGTCGAGCAGGGACGAAAGTCGGGCTTAGTGATCCGGTGGTACCGCATGGAAGGGCCATCGCTCAACGGATAAAAGCTACCCTGGGGATAACAGGCTTATCTCCCCCAAGAGTCCACATCGACGGGGAGGTTTGGCACCTCGATGTCGGCTCATCGCATCCTGGGGCTGAAGTAGGTCCCAAGGGTTGGGCTGTTCGCCCATTAAAGCGGTACGCGAGCTGGGTTCAGAACGTCGTGAGACAGTTCGGTCCCTATCTGTCGTGGGCGTAGGAAATTTGAGAGGAGCTGTCCTTAGTACGAGAGGACCGGGATGGACGTACCGCTGGTGTACCAGTTGTTCCGCCAGGAGCACCGCTGGGTAGCTATGTACGGAAGGGATAAGCGCTGAAAGCATCTAAGCGTGAAGCCCCCCTCAAGATGAGATTTCCCAATTAGTAAGACCCCTTGAAGACGACGAGGTAGATAGGTTGGGGGTGGAAGTGCAGTAATGCATGGAGCTGACCAATACTAATCGGTCGAGGGCTTATCCTAAATAAAACGCAAATAAGTTTCGGATCCAGTTTTCAGGGTGTAACCTTGAAGGTATGTACAAGTGACATACGACAAGCGCGTGGCTATTCATTCACACGATATGTGATGAACCGAATAACCGTACGATAGAATTTACGATGTAAATTCATGTTTGGTGGCGATAGCGGAGGGGTTCCACACGTACCCATCCCGAACACGACCGTTAAGCCCTCCAGCGCCGATGGTACTTGGACCGCAGGGTCCTGGGAGAGTAGGACGTCGCCAAGCAACAAGTAAAGAGGACCATGATCTCATTGAGATTATGGTCCTCTTTTTTGCATATACGTATACTTTAGAAATATCCTTACAAAAGGAAGGTAACATTTTTGTTACGGAATGTAAGAGTAAACCCTGTATAATATAGGTATTGAATCCCATACACACACGCTGCATTATTGCAGAATTATGCAAACTCCATCATAGGATTTTGTATAGTCAATCAGGCTGGTAAGGAGGGAAGATCATGCGGCGAAATAAATGGCTTGCTCTATTGGTGCTATTCAGTGTCGCTGTCGCGATTCTTACCGGGTGCGTGGAGGAGGAGCCTTCTTGGACATCGTTTGAGGGTGCTGCCAATGAGAAGACGTTTCCGGTTCCCAAAGAAGCTAGTAAAACCGATCGGGCCAGCAGTAATTCGGACATGGACTATGTTCGCTATGCACTGCCAGCATTGAAGGAAAGTGATAGTCTACCTGCTCCTTATCTAGAGGAGATTGCAGCTTGGGGCTGGACTGAGGAACCGAATTTATCCACCTCGAATCAGAAGGTGTTTCAGAAAAATAAACACATGGTGCATTTATCTGTGCATGATGGTTCTTTTACTGTATTGGTTCCAAAAGACAGAAAGGCTGTTGTGAAGAGCAAAAGCGTGGATCTTAATTAGGAACACGGTTTTCAACCGAGTAAGCAGCATAGGATTTATTGTAGATCATATTTTTAGTAAACTCATAGCGTATTGTATGCTGTGTATAATGATGAATGAAGAGATCGGATATGGGGAAGCACTCAGAACTGCCGTTGAGTAGGGAGTGGCTTCCTTTTATATATTTGCATGTTGATCAAATGCTCTACATGAATAACGAGGATAATGATGAGGAAAAGTTTACTTGATAAGCGAATATAACGATTATAGTTGTTAAGTCACGAAAAAAGGAGTAACCGGTTGAGGTTGCTCCTTTTTTATTGCTTCGGTCTATATGGGTGTAGGTTAGTTCAGACCTGAATTTTCTATCTGTACAGATAATGAGTGGTTAGATTTACTGTTGATAATATGAGGCATCTTCATCGGTAAACTTCAACATGCCGTCTTTTCTCTCGCCTGTAAGCCGACTGAGGATGTATAGACGCGGTGCAATAAGCCATAGATGCCAGAAGAGTAAGGATACAGTAAAGGCTGGTGGAGACCAGAGAATGAATACGGCTGATAAGCAGATACCGATCCAGAGGGTATGTATGTGCACACGACGAAAGATGCTATAGCCTATATACTGGTCTGTCATATAGCCTAGCCAAGGTAATTTACGATGGAATGCCCAGCGTTTGCGGAAGGATGTTCCGCCACCGATGTATAGGACAGATCGTGAGATTACGAAGTGTACCCATAAGGTTAGGAAAAAGGCAAGAGCAAACAAAAACACGCTAGTCCAGGAAAAGGCAAGAAGCAGAAAGAGAAGCATAATAATAGGTAATGTGATGTGACTCCATATTAGTTGACGCGGTATACTGATTTTTTTAATGAGCTTGTAGTGATAGTAGGTAGCTTTGGTTCCGGTTTCCTCTGTCATGCGAACAGTCCTTTCATTAATCTACTGCATCACAAGTGGCTTCCCGTCCACAGCCGGAAAAAGGGACGGTACTTCGCTCATGCCGCTTTAAATAAGCATTTAATCGTTTTTGTAGAAATACAGAATGATCAACATCCAGTGTTAGCTAGCCTACTCTATAATTACTGGAAAAGCTATCACTGATGAAGTGTTCAAGGGCTCCGATGAAAGGGTATCCATACATAAGAGCTTTTCTTATTATATCGGCATAGACGGCTGTTTTTTAAACATACGGGGTACAAACACCATAATGGCCCAGAAGGAATATATATAGAGTATATCGTCGAACTGGGCTATGAAAAGGTTTAAAATAGTAGAAAGTGCCCCATACTAATAGTAAAAGAAACAAGGTGGGATGGATATGCATGATCAAGGCGGCCACCGCTGCATTATATGCGGGCAGCACAAGCATGAAGGCATTTTTATCGTTTCCGAGTTTATCTGTGATACGTGTGAAGCTGAAATGGTGCACACGGATGCAACTGATGCCAAATATCATTTTTTTATTGATCAATTAAAGCAAATCTGGGTACAGAAAAATGCATAATATCCTTTGCTAATTAGTCTTTGAAGGATTGGCATTCCAAGGTCTGTCGATACGGGCCTTTTTTTCTGTGAGTAAAAGTAGGATTCCGCTTGATTTTACGATAAAATAAGGTAGATATAAAGCTTTGTTTGGAAGGATTGCAGAATGATGGGGAAAAAGGCGGTACATGCACCATTAATGGAAGCTCTAATACGTTACCGGACTCAGGGCAATGCTTCTTTCCATGTACCCGGTCATAAAAATGGACAAGTATATGAGCATGAAAATATTGCGTCTCTGTTGCAAGAAGTGATGTCTATTGATGCGACAGAAATTTCTGGACTGGATGATTTGCATCACCCAGAAGATGTGATTCGTGAAGGGCAGGGACTGGCTGCAAAGTGCTTTGGTGCTGAGGAGAGCTTTTGGCTAATTGGAGGAAGCACGGTCGGTAATTTGGCTATGATTTTAACTGTATGTACGGAGCCGGGAGATCTACTGCTGGTACAGAGGAATGTACACAAATCTGTCCTGAACGGTCTCATGCTGTCAGGGGCTAACGCGGTATTCCTGGATCCGGAAATAGACACACTAAGCGGACTGGCGGTTGCCCCAACGACGGATACAATAAAGGCTGCACTGAAGGCCTATCCTTCGGCTAAAGGGGTGTTACTTACACTACCTAATTACTATGGAATGGGGCATGACCTGACGGCAACGGCTAAGGCCTGTCATGCAGCCCATGTGCCGCTATTGGTAGATGAGGCACACGGTGCCCATTATGGGCTGCATCCTCGTTTGCCAGCCTCTGCGCTATCCTGCGGGGCTGATGTAGTCGTCCAGTCGACACATAAAATGCTTCCAGCCATGACCATGGGGGCCATGTTACATGTGCAGGGAGAGAGAATCCATCGGGAACTGCTTCGTCAGCGGTTGGCGATGGTGCAGAGCTCTAGCCCTTCTTATCCGTTAATGGCTTCACTGGATTTGGCAAGATGGTATATAGAGGCGTATGGAGCGGATGCTTTTACAGTGGGCTTAGCGTCGGCAGATGCTTTTAGAAAGGGCCTGGAGCAGCTCCCACGCTTTCGCTTGCTAGAACCTACACAGCAGGTACTAGAGGGGAAAGGCGCTCACAGGGGAATCTCTGAGGTCCTAGAAAGGGCTGAGGAGGGAATAAGCGGATATTCAACCCAGGACCCTTTTAAATTGGTGCTGTATGATACATGGGGGATACTGGATGGGTTTGGACTCAAGCATGAGTTGGAGACTTATGGATGTACTCCAGAGATGAGCGACGAAAAACATGTTGTTTTATTGTTTACGTTAGGCTCTACGCCTAAGGATGCGAGTCACCTGTTGCAGGCTCTTGTGCATATAGATAATGATATAAGATTTAAGGAGACGGCTGGTGAGCCGGGGGCAACGGAAAAAGAGCTGCAAAGACTCGAATTAGATTTTTCCACGTGGAACAATGATAGAATGAAGGGATACTCTAGTCCGGTGCCGTTTGGACTTCGACCGATTAGCCCGGATCAGATAGAGAACGTGTCTGTAGAGGATTCCGCTGGCAGGGTAGCGGCTGAAATGATTATCCCGTATCCTCCAGGTATTCCGCTGTTATATACAGGAGAAACAATCACAGAAGCGATTGCACTGCGGATGAGTCGTCTACGTGAGCTGGGAGCCAAGTGGCACGGGATAGCAGATGAAGGTATGCTTACAATTCGGGTATTCCGTTTACAATAAAGATTAGATACTAGAGACTTAACAAATACAGAAGACTGAATAAAAGAAGCATACGTAGCCTGTGGGTGACTTTTATTTTTCAGGCAGGAAAGCAGGGAATAACATGAATCGCAAAGGCATTTTTATCACACTGGAGGGGGGAGACGGCTCCGGTAAAACAACTATGATTCAACGGCTGGCGAAGTTTATGGAGGAAGAAGGCTATCCAGTCATCACGACGAGGGAGCCGGGTGGCATCGAAATTTCCGAAAAGATTCGCTCTATCATTTTGGACCCTGCTCATACCAGTATGGATGCTCGAACAGAGGCACTTTTATACGCGGCGGCGCGGCGTCAGCATTTGGTGGAGAAGGTAAAGCCGGCTATTGAACAGGGAGCTATCGTATTATGTGATCGTTTTGTGGATAGTAGCTTGGTCTATCAAGGATTTGCAAGAGGGATCGGAATTGAAGAGGTAGCTTCAATTAATCGCTTCGCGGTTGATGATTGGGAGCCGGATGCCACATTTTATCTGGATATTGAGCCTGAATTGGGATTGGCAAGAATTAATGCGTCACGAGGAGCAGAAATGGACCGTCTCGACATGGAGAGTATATCGTTTCACCATAAGGTGCGAGAGGCATATTTGGAGTTGGCTCGCAAATTTCCGGAGCGAATTACAATTGTTGATGCATCTCCGGCGCCAGAGCAGGTGGAGCAAGTATTGAGGGATTTGCTGAAAAAGCGGTTTGTTCAGAATTTTAGCATATAATTGTCGAAGGATATACGGTAAAATTGAGCTAGGGACAAGGTTGTCTCTAATATGACTTGAAGGAGGAATACAGGATGAAGCTGATTATTGCGATTGTACAGGATAAGGACAGTAATAGATTATCCAGCGGACTGGTGAAAGCTAATTTCCGTGCTACCAAATTGGCGAGCACAGGAGGATTTCTGCGTGCAGGTAATACGACATTTATGATCGGTGTTGATGACAATCAGGTGGACTCATTAATGAACGTCATTCGCAGCAGTTGCAAGGTTCGTGAACAGCTGGTCACACCCGTTACCCCTATGAGCGGGACGACGGATTCCTATTTACCGTTACCTGTTGAAGTGCAGGTGGGTGGAGCGACGGTATTCGTGATGCCTGTAGACCGTTTCGAGCATTTCTGAATCTACACAATAGGGCCTATTCTGCCGATATGATAGGGGAATCGCCTGTATCTTCTCACATGATGGGAGTGAGGGCAGATCCACTAAAACGGCAGCGCTACAGCGTAGTCCCCGGAAAGCCGAAGAAACCCCGAGTTCTAGTTTGAACTGTTCATGAAGGGGGAAAGTGGAAGCATCCGGGGAGAAAGCAGGTTTATATGAAAATAAATCCGGGCTATCGCCCTTTACAAAGTACATTGTCTACAAATGAAATGAGTGCAAAGCCAATTCAGCCCAAGAGCTTCTCCGACGTTATGCAGCAAAATGGGGAGCAGGCTTCGCAGGAGGAATTGAATCGGCGCTTTAAGGAAATACAAATGCAGGGAGATCGTCTTGCACGTTCAATGACGATTCGTGAGTTGAAGGCTTATAAGATGCTGGTTAAACGTTTTTTGGAAGATACAGTTCGGCGAGGCGTGTCCATGAAGGACACAAAGGGTTGGGATCGCCGGGGACGCAGCAAACGTTATAAGCTGATTGATGAAGTGGATGAGCTGTTGCTCAAAATGGCGGATGAGCTGCTTGAAACTGAACAAGGCAAGATTGAGCTTTTGCAAGGGGTCGGTGAGATCAGAGGATTGCTGATTAATCTCTCATTTTAATGCAGACTTATGTTATAAATGAATACAGACGGGCTGTTGCCACGAAGAAATAATCTGCTTGCTGATCATGCTGGCAGATTATTTTTGACTATGTATATGTGGGCAGACGTGATACGGAAATAGCAGCAGTTGCCCCGAAAAACGAGGATTTGAAGTTGGAATCATGAAAATAGCAACAAAGTTTGCCCGGAAGAACAACGGTTTGCTGAGGGATCACAGTTGTTTTCAGTGGAGAAAGTGAGGAAATATGTCTTTTCAACATATAATGGGCCAGGATGTAGCCAAAAAAATGCTGCAAAGTGCACTACGGAATCATACGGTCAACCATGCCTATGTTTTTAGCGGGCCGCCGGGAAGCGGGCAGATGAACATGGCGCAGATCTTTGCTAAGGCTTTATTTTGTGAGCGACAGACGGATGATGCATGTGGGGAGTGCTTGTCGTGCCGTAAGGTAGAGCACGGGAATCATCCAGATTTGCACATTGTAGAGCCGGATGGAGCTACGATTAAAATTGATCAGATTCGCGGGCTTCAACGTATATTTTCTTACAAATCTGAAAGCTCCAATCCGAAGGTATATATTATTCGACAGGCGGATACCATGACAGTGCAAGCTGCTAATAGCCTACTTAAATTTTTGGAGGAGCCCCAGATTCCAGTGGTCGGTATACTCATTTCTGAAAATGGACAGGCGTTGCTACCTACGATTCAATCACGGACGCAGCAGGTTCCTTTCCACGCTTTACAGCCAGAAGTGATGATGCAGGCGTTAATTGGGGAAGGCTATACGGCAGGGCTTGTCCGGTCGGTCGTTCATATTGCTTCAGGACTGGAATCATGTAGAGAAATTCTCCAGCAGAATTGGTTTGCAGAAATTAGAAACGTAGTGTTACAATTAGTGAAGGAGTCCATGAGTCGGGGGAGCTCGTCTATTATTCTGGCTCAACAGAAGATTTTTAAAACTGGACTTTCTGAACACCTGGATATTCTGTTTCATCTGTTTCATCTGTTTCATTTGTGGTTTAAGGATATGCTTCATTTCCGTTACGGAAGGCACGAAAGCATTGTTTTCATAGATCATTTGGAGTCCGTCTCCAAATTGGCAATCACCCGCAGCACGGAACAATGGGTCTCTTATATGGATTTGGCCGCGAATTGCAGGAAGAAGCTCCGTTTTCACGTCAACGGGCAATTATGCGTGGAGCAGCTTCTGATTGGGTTGTCCGATACAAGCGGTTCTATCACCGGCTAACAGGAAGGCGCGCTTGTTCCACTCTGCACAATCCGCGACGCCAGGTTCCCGGTTTGTGCGACAGTGAGACTTCAATTGCGGCCATTCGTACAATGTCGGCTTCAAATGAGGTTTAGTGGCATACAAGGGGGTTAATTTTTGTATAGTGTAGTGGGTGTCCGTTTCAAGAAGGCGGGCAAGACTTATTATTTTGATCCGCTGGACCTTCCAGTGGAGAAAGAAAACTGTGTCATTGTAGAGACCGCGCGCGGTATTGAATATGGCAAGGTTGTAGTGGGCAAAAAAGAGGTAAATGATTCGGATGTTGTCCTGCCCTTAAAAAAAGTCATTCGTATTGCTGGGGATGATGACGCTCTTGTTGTAGAAGAGAATAAATTGGCGGCCAAGGATGCATTCGGCACGTGTTTAAATAAAATTAAAGACCATGGCCTTAAAATGAAGCTGGTAGATGTAGAATTTACATTTGACCGCAATAAGATCATTTTTTATTTTACGGCAGAGGGTCGGGTGGATTTTCGAGAGCTTGTAAAGGACTTGGCCAGTATTTTTCGTACACGGATCGAGCTGCGGCAGATCGGCGTACGGGATGAGGCTAAAATGCTTGGCGGAATCGGACCTTGTGGACGTATTCTGTGTTGCTCCTCATGGCTGGGGGATTTTGAGCCGGTATCTATTAAGATGGCGAAGGATCAGAGTTTGTCGCTGAATCCGACGAAGATTTCCGGGTTGTGCGGGAGATTGATGTGCTGCCTCAAGTTTGAACATGATAACTACGAAAGCATGCGAGAAGAGCTACCTCAGGTGGGTAAGATGGTTATCACCTCTTTGGGAGAAGGTAAAGTCGTAGGTGTGAATGCAGGTCATCGCACGGTGCATGTTCAACTGTTTGAGATCAGTAAGGTCAAGGAACTTCCAATGGACGATGTAGTCGTCAAGTAAACCATTAGGTTGCTTCGGGGTGGAAACTTGGATAAATTAAATGTTTTTGCGCGTATTCACGAAATGGAAACCCAAATGGGACAGTTGCATAGCGATCTGGGTGAATTGAAACTGGCAGTAAAAGAGCTGCTGGAGGAAAATCAACGACTAACGATTGAAAACGAACAGGTGCGCAAGATGCTCAAACGTGAAACCTCTGGAGAAGAAAAGACGGCAAACAAGCCGAAGCTTCCTCCTCCGATCGTCATTAAGGATGAAGGGCAAACGGGTGAGGTCGTGGGCGAAGGCTACGACAATCTAGCAAGGCTGTATCATGAAGGATTTCATATATGCAACGTGTATTACGGACATTTGCGAACGGAAGGCGATTGCCTCTTCTGTCTGTCATTTTTGAATAAATAAAAACAAGCCGTAGGAGCAAGATGCCTACGGCTTTTTTGTAAGGAAGTATGAGTGAAAAGCGATTTTGGTTATAAAAGATGGGAGAGCATTATGGACGAAAATGAAAAGAAGTCTGAACGAATTGATGATTTACTTTCACATAATTTGCGCATTATCCAAAGTGATGAAGTATTCAGCTTCTCGATGGACGCGGTCTTGCTGGCACGTTTTGCTGGTATTCCACAGCGTGGAAAGATCCTGGATCTGTGTACTGGCAATGGGGTTGTCCCGCTGTTGCTAACGACACGAACAAAAGCGTCTATTGAAGGAATTGAGATTCAACCACGCTTGGCAGATATGGCTAGACGCAGTGTCAGCTTGAATGGATTAGAAGCAGCAATTCAGATTCGGGAAGGGGACCTACGTGAGCTGGTTCACATCACGGGACATGGTGTTTATGATGCGATTACCGTGAATCCCCCCTATATGCCGCTAAATGGTAGCGATATCAAGCTGAATCCTCACCAGGCAATTGCCCGTCATGAAGTGAACTGTACACTGGAAGAAGTCATTCAGGCATCCACCCGGCTTGTCCGTAATGGGGGAAAAGTATCCATGGTTCATCGCCCGCAGCGATTGGGTGAGATTATAACCTTAATGCGTAATCATAGTCTGGAACCCAAACGAATACGTTTTGTACACCCACGAGTTCATATGGAAGCCAATATGGTACTGGTTGAAGCATTACGTGACGGCAAACCAGAGGTTCGTCTGTTGCCTCCGCTCATTGTATATCAGGAAAATGGGAATTATACTCAGGAAATAAGAGATATTTATGGAGAAGTAAGCAAGGGGGATTCTGTGTGAAAGCAGCTGTACAAAAAAGCTTTAGTACCAGCGAAGAAGAACGGGGAAAGTTGTATCTTGTTGCAACACCCATTGGGAATCTGGACGATATGACCTTTAGGGCGATTAACACCTTAAAATCATGTAGTATTATCGCTGCCGAAGATACGCGGCAGACACGCAAACTGCTCACCCATTTCGAAATTACACCGGATATGCTCTTCAGTTATCATGAACATAATAAGGCTGCCAGTGGGCCTGAACTGATACGTTATATAATAGAAGGAAAAAATTTGGCACTGGTTAGCGATGCAGGTCTACCGGCCATTTCTGACCCTGGTTCGGATCTGGTCAAGCTGGCACTGGAAGCGGAAATTAGCGTCATTCCTATCCCAGGAGCAAATGCGGCACTATCGGCTTTAATTGCTTCAGGACTGGATACAGAAAGGTTCACCTTCGCTGGCTTTCCACCACGGGAGAAAAAGGACCTAGAGAAGCTGTTGCTATCGTTTCAGGTATCTCACGGCACAATTATTTTTTATGAATCGCCTCATCGCATTGTGAAGACATTGATGGTGTTGAAGGAAACATTAGGTTCACGCAAAGTGGTGCTTGCGCGTGAGCTGACCAAGCTGCATGAGGAATGGGTTCGGGGAACCGTGGAGCAATGCCTTGCTAGACTAGAGGGAAATCCACCGATTGGTGAATATTGCCTGGTGGTTGAAGGAAAAGACGAAGAGGAAGAGGAACAGGAACGTCAGGCGTGGTGGCAGTCCTTATCTTTGGAGTCCCACGTCGCACATTACGAGGCAGAGGGACTTACACGCAAGGATGCAATGAAGCGTACAGCCACAGATCGTTCAATCTCCAAGAGAGATGTTTACAACGCACTCTTATGAATATCTGTCTGAACAAAAAAGGGCCTTCCAACGGTTGGGTTCAAACCGTGGAAGGCAACAAGGAGTATATATGAAAAAGGTTAGAATTAACAATATCTGATAAGTCTATTATATACTAAAATTCTCAGTTTGTCACAGGTGTTGGGATTTCAGAAATGCAATCTTGGCAAACAATTTTCCCTTTGAAGTAAATTACGTTCTCAGCATTGCCGCAGAAGATACAAGCAGGCTCGTATTTTTTAAGCATGATGCGTTCGCCATCAACATAAATTTCCAAAGCGTCTTTCTCTCCGATTCCCAGGGTACGACGCAATTCGATTGGAATAACAACACGTCCGAGCTCGTCAACTTTTCTTACAATACCAGTGGATTTCATCATAATAAATCAGGCTCCTCTCGCCGTTTAAAATAATATAAGTGTCATGATTCGACAAAATTTTCTCTTTTCTGATATTTACTATACCAACGATTCCCAAAACAGTCAACCTTAAAAATGTAGTAACAGTCTGATTATGCAAAAGTATTTAGATTAAAGACCTTTACTCATGTGTATTGCCTTATCTTATTGATGATTTATTCAGTTTGTCGATTTGGAAATGTCGAAAAACTATAATTCGACATATTACGACAAAGAATGTCGAATGAAGGAAATCATTTAGGATTTTATTGTATTTTAATCCATTATTCCGAATATTAAAGGAGCTGATATCTTGCACCAGCCACTCAGTGAAGAAAAAGTTTTTAAAGACCCGGTACATAATTACATCCATGTTCAGGATACTGTGATATGGCGGTTGATCAACACGCCGGAGTTCCAACGTTTACGGCGCATACGGCAGTTAGGCACATCGTATCTTACGTTTCATGGAGCGGAGCATAGCCGTTTTTCACATTCATTGGGCGTATATGAGATTACGAGACGTATTATTTCTCAATTTGAACGTGGAGATTTCCCAGATTGGCCGAAGGAGGAAAGGCTGGTTGCTCTGTGTGCGGCCCTATTGCATGATGTGGGGCATGGCCCATTTTCTCATTCAATTGAGGAAGCCTTTCATATGAACCATGAGGATTGGACATGCCGCATTGTACTGGGAGACACGAAGATCAACGCCGTGCTACGGCAAGTCGACGACAAGCTTCCACAAAAGGTGGCTGCGGTTATAGCCAAAACGTATGATAAGCCAATCGTTGTCAACTTGGTAACCAGTCCGCTAGATGCCGACCGTATGGATTATTTGTTGCGGGATGCTCATTCAACAGGTGTCAACTACGGCACGATTGATTTGGATCGTATTTTACGACTGCTGCGTCCTCATAATGGGAGAATTGTTGTGAAGGAATCAGGCATGCATGCAGTAGAAGATTATTTAATGTCACGCTATCAGATGTATTGGCAAATTTATTTTCATCCTGTAACACGCAGCTCGGAAATCCTTTTACGTAAAATTTTCAAGCGAGCAAAGGAATTGTTTAAAAACGGATATGAGTTTGGTTTTCTGCTGGACCCGCTGCCGGATCTGTTGAAAGGAGAGCTTACAGTAGAGCAATATCTGATGCTCGACGAGTCATTAATCCAGACCGTATTTAGCCAGTGGAAACGAGAAAAGGACGAGATTTTAAGTGATTTGAGCAGCCGTTTTATGGACCGTAGATTGTATAAATATGTAGAGATTGAAAATATGGATACAGATACCATTGACAGTATTAGAGAAGCTTTGAAAGAGGCTGGTTTGCACCCTGAATATGATTTTGAAATTGATTTTCCGACAGATCTTCCTTATGATGTGTTTCGGCAGGGTGGCTCGACGGACAACCAGATTTTACTGCTTGGACGTCAGGGCGAGGTGAGTGAAATATCCGAAGTTTCGGAAATTGTGCGCTCAATAAGTGGTATTCACCGAGGAAAATATCATATGTATTTTCCCCAGAATAAATTGAACGCGGTAAAAGACAGGCTTCCTGCCGAAATAAGGAATTATTTTGTCAAAGAATAGACAACTATATAGAAATGTAAGTAAAAAAAGGAGATGTAAACCTTGGATTTATTCGACACTCATACTCACTTGGATGCGCCACAATTTGACGAAGATCGTGAAGAAGTTATAGCACGTGCTGTCGAATCAGGAGTAACACGGATGATCAATATCGGATTTAATCGTGAGACCATTCCATCCACCATGAAATTGGCCGAGACGTATGATTTTATTTATGCGGCAGTCGGATGGCACCCTCAGGATGCTATTACAATGCAGGAGGGCGATTTAGAATGGATTGCATCGTTATGCAGTCATAAGAAGGTTGTAGCCATCGGAGAGATCGGTCTGGATTATTATTGGGATACATCACCGAAGGATGTTCAGCATCGGGTGTTTCGAAATCAAATTGGTCTGGCTCGTGAGCTCAAAATGCCCATTGTTATTCATAACCGGGATGCACATGAAGATATTGTTAGGATATTGCGCGAGGAAAAAGCGAGTGAGATTGGAGGAGTCATGCACTCCTTTTCGGGTAGCTGGGAGACAGCCAAAATGGTGCTGGATATGGGATTTCACCTTTCCTTTGGTGGTCCAATAACGTTCAAAAATGCCAAGCAGCCAAAAGAGGTGCTCGCACAGGTGCCGCTGGACCGTCTGCTCATTGAAACTGATGCTCCCTATCTGACGCCTCATCCGTTTCGTGGGAAGCGAAATGAGTCTGCACATGTGAGACTGGTAGCAGAGGCTGCAGCCCAAATCAAAGGGATTACAGTGGAGGAATTAGTGTCAATAACGACCCAAAATGCCCTGGAACGATTTGACATTCAATGAAAAAGTGAAGAAATCGATCAAAATAAAGAGATAGACGAAGCTAATCATGAATTTGTTGCAGGAAACTCGAGAATATTACAATATTTTAACCGAATATTTTAAAAAATGTACTTGAAACCTGCTTTACAACATGCATAGAAACAGGATATCATCTTTTCAGTGAATTGTTGTTTGAATGTAAACATCAACAAGTCATTTCATGAACCAGTCTCGCTGAGTCCCTTTTACAGGGAACGGGGGAACCGATATGGCTTACAGTACGTCCGGCATATGTGCAAGAAGGGAACGTCTCTTCCGCCAGCCGGCTCGACCGAAATTCTTTCCCCGGATGGGATTGAATAGGTGGAGGAGCCGTATTTCGATTTCTTTCTGGGTCTTCGGGGTGAATGTGAAGGCGACCGCCATGAGCGGTTGACCCAAGCTAGGGCGACTCTCTACGTCCGAACCCGACAGCTAACCCCGTAAGCGTAACAAGAGAGAAGCCATCTCGTGCATGAGTTTTCCCGCATATTCACACATGCCGGAAGCCACGAAAGAGCTCTCTAGTCTCTTTCTCTGGCTTTTTTTGTTGTGAATAAAAGAAAATCTGTCATCATACTGTGGTTAAACAGGGGAGGACAGCATGCCGCGAAGACGGGTACATGGTGCAGGACAGTCGCAGTTTGGGCTTGTCTTGTAGAAAATCTGTTATAGTCACGTCAAATCTCAACTATGTCTTACTCCAGACGGCGGGCTATGTAAGGAGGACGGAGGAAATGGGCATTTTCCAAAAAAAGGATACCCATGAGTCACGCTCATCCAGCATGTCTTACGTATTGCGTTGGAAGCAAGAGAATGTGCGCCAGGCTGCTTTGGTTGCTATTTTTCTAATCGCGCTAACGATTATGATTTCAATTCTGATGTACACGCAATCTAAAAAACAAGTCTTTTTTGTCATCGATGGCAAGGCGTCTGCGGTAGAAACCCGGGAATCCAAGCTTCAAGATTTGCTGAGCGAGCATTCCATTTCACTTCAGCCGCATGATACAGTTTCCATGCCGCTAAATGGAGCAATACAGGATGGCGATCGCGTAGTCATTAAACGTGCCAATCAAGTCAAAGTATCTTCAGGCAATGAGACGAAAAAGCTGTACACAACAGAAAATACAGTAGAAGGTGCCATTCGTACCTCGGGCTATAAATTATCATCAACGGATAAAGTTTATCCTGCGTTGGATGCCTCTGTTTCGTCTAACATGGACATAAAAATCGTCCGTGTGAAGAAACAGCAGGTCGAACAGAAAAAACAGGTGCCTTATCAGGTCATCAAAACGGCCGATCCGAGTCTTTATAAAGGCGATAATCGGGTCATTCAAAGCGGCAAATCGGGTGTGGTCGTCCAGCACGTTCAAAAGGTATATCATGATGGAAAGTTGGTATCCAAACAGCTGGTTAACAAGGAAGTTGCACAGAACCGTGTGGATAAAGTCATTGCAGTAGGAACGAAGAAAAAACCGGTCGTTCTGGCTGCTTCCGTCGGTCCCAATGATGCGGTTAAGGCAACAACGGTTAGTTCGGGCAGTGCTGTCCGTAAAGCAGGCGTCAATTTTAAATATAGCAAAGTTTTACAAAATGTCTCCATGACGGCGTATTCCTCACAGGAGCCAGGTATCGGTACACGTACTGCATCCGGCGCACGTGTCACGGAAGGACGCACCATCGCGGTCGATCCGAGTGTAATTCCAATCGGCTGGTGGGTGTATATCGAAGGGGTGGGCTTCCGCCGTGCGGAGGATACCGGTGGCGCGATTAAAGGCCACAAAATCGATGTGTATTATGAGAGTTTGAGCCGAGCCAACCAATTTGGTCGTAAGCACGGTAAAACCGTTTATGTTATCGGACCGATAAAGCCTGAAATCAACTAAAACAGGTTGTGTATGTTGAGGGCAATGCGATAGTATTAACAACATAGTTATGCCATGCTAAGAAGAGGATATCCTCTTCTTATTTTGTTTTCAAAAGCAGGGAAAGATAAATATAGCTTGCTGTGTAGCAGTGGAGGGAAACGCAAATGATCAAGGAAGTGATCGTGGTAGAGGGCCGGGATGATACGGTGGCCATTCGCCGCGCTGTTGATGCGGATACGATAGAAACTGGCGGCTCCGCCATTAATAAAATGACGCTGCGTAAAATTGCATTGGCGCAGGAGCGGCGGGGGGTCATCATTTTAACCGATCCCGATCATGCAGGGGAGCGCATCCGTAAGATTATCGCTTCCAAGGTACCCGGCTGCAAGCAGGCCTTTATACCCGAGGCAGAAGCGACGCGCAAAGGAGATATTGGCGTGGAGAATGCCTCACCAGAAGCGATCAGACACGCTCTTGCACGGGTCCATACGACAGTGGAAGGCGCCGACCCGCTGATTGAGTGGGCGGACCTGATTGATGCTGGACTCATCACCCATCCCAATGCTGCTGCACGCCGTATGGCCTTAGGGAATGTGCTGGGTATTGGTTATTGCAACGGAAAGCAGCTACATAAACGGCTCTCTGTATTTCAGATCAGCCGCGAGGAATTTGCCGGGGCGCTGGCACAAATTGAAAGTGAAGGATTGTGATATCCGTATGACAGGGATTCAAGATATAGCAACACCGCGGCGTACGAAGGAAATTATTCAACGGCACGGTTTTTCGTTCAAAAAGAGTTTGGGACAAAATTTCCTGATTGATCAGAATATTCTCAATAAGATTGTAAATGCTGCCGGATTGGATGAGACGAAGGGCGCACTTGAGATCGGTCCTGGGATTGGTGCTTTGACCGAGAAGCTGGCCCAATCGGCCAAGGCAGTTACCGCTGTCGAGATTGACCAGCGGCTACTGCCAATTCTCGAAGAAGTGTTGGCCCCTTACGAGCATGTGAAGGTACGTCATGGAGATGTGTTGAAGCTGGATTTGCGCGAGGTGTTCGCAGCCGATTTTGCAGACGTGAGCAAAGTAAGTGTCGTGGCTAATCTGCCGTACTACGTTACTACACCGATTCTGATGAGGCTGCTGGAGGACAAGCTCCCTTTGGAGAATATCGTCATTATGATCCAAAAAGAAGTGGCTGAGCGTATGGCTGCGTCTCCTGGAACGAAGGATTACGGCAGCCTGAGCATTGCGGTGCAATATTACAGCGAACCTGAATTAGTCTGTATTGTGCCGAATACAGTATTTATTCCCCAGCCGAATGTGGAGTCTGCAGTCATCCGGTTGCGTGTACGGGAAGCCCCTCCAGTGGAAGTGGTGGATGAGAAGCATTTTTTTGAAGTGGTTCATGCTGCTTTTGCCCAGCGTCGTAAAACCATTTCCAATAACTTAAAAAGCCGTTTCTTCACCAAAGAGAACAGGGACACGCTGGAGCCGTTGTTGCAACAAGCTGGTATTGAACCCTCCCGTCGAGGAGAAACGCTAAGTATTGAGGAATTTGCGCGTCTCAGCGCTGTGCTGTTGGAGGCAGGTATATCCTAAGCTGGAACCAAACTGTGCATTCACCCATACGATATAGGAGGGGTGATACAGTGTGATGAGTTTAGGAGACTTGGTCGTTCGGAAATCGTACGGCGGAGATGTCACGTTTCGTGTTGAGGACATCCAGCGGGATAAAGCGATCATTAAGGGAATAGAATTTCGGCTGCTGGCCGATTCCCCAGTGAACGATCTGGTCAGAGTGCCTGCAGACCAGATTAGCGGTAAGACTCAGCAGGCCCATATTAAGGCTGGTGAGTCTCTTAATCTGTTGCAACGGGCACGCCAGCAGCAAGCTGCTCGTAGTCAGGCAGCTCTGGTTGGGGACTGGAGTGATCCGGTCGAGTCAACGTATTTTGAAATGCCGGGAAAGGTTCTTCATCTGGATGGAGATCCCGGCTATTTGAAAAAATGTCTCAGTTTATATGAACAGCTCCGTGTTCCTGCAGAGGGACATCACGTTCACGAATCGGCAATGGCGGACACGTTGTACCGACTGCTTCCCCGTATCCGTCCGGATATCGTAGTCATTACCGGACATGACGGTGTGCTGAAGCAGCCACAGCCTTACGATTTGTACAGCTTGAAAAGTTATAAAAATTCGCAAAATTTTGTGGCGGCGATTCAGGTAGCAAGACAATATGAACGTCATCTGGATTCGCTGACGATTGTAGCGGGGGCGTGCCAGTCCCATTTTGAGGCGCTGCTACGTGCGGGAGCGAACTTCGCCAGCTCACCAGGGCGTATCCTGATTCACGCGCTGGACCCCGTTTACGTGGCTGCCAAGGCGGCCTTTACTTCGATCCGTGATACGGTCAACATGGGGGACCTGTTTCACCAGACAATCAGTGGCAGTCGCGGAGTGGGTGGAATTGAAACTAGGGGAAGCTATCGCATCGGCCTGCCGAAGCTTGAAAATTTGTCTACGCTTAAAGTAACGCCTTCCGCAATCTAGGATTCAAATGTGCCAATAGGATTAATCTGAACAAAAAGCCTCTGCTTTCAGAGGCTTTTTGTCATTTTTTATATAAATTATTCCTGTTCGCAAAAAATTAAATTGACAACTTATTTTTCGTGTTGTTATAATATTTAGCTTGATTTGACAATCCCTCTAAAATTCGTTATAATGGACAAGGAAAGAGGTGGTCGTTAGGCAATGGCTAAAAATACGCTGTTGGAAATCAAACGCAGTCTCGACGCACATGTAGGGCAAAAAATTTTGCTGCGGGCTAACGGCGGACGCCGTAAGACCGTCGAACGAACTGGTGTCTTGGAAGAAACGTACCCTTCTGTTTTTATCGTCAAGCTGGATCAGGAGCAACAGACGTTTAAACGTGTCTCCTACAGCTATGCTGACATTCTTACCGAGTCGGTGGAAGTCAGCGTATATGATCCCGACTCCCATACAAGTGTAGTCGAATATTTTGAAACACCTTAATTAATTTCGTGATTTATACCAGCTTCGCAGGTTTAACGACGGCTTCGTCATTTCAAATGACGGGGCCGTTTTGTATATACAGAGCAGGATGAAGCATGACATCTCTGCACATACTAAGCCGGGAATGATCTTCCTTATTCCATTGCCGAAGGAGGCGTATGTATGAGCCGAAGAAGACGGAGTGTCATGTCGGAGGAGCTAAAGTACGAGCTGGCCAAAGATCTTGGATTTTACGACACGGTCAAGGAAGAAGGCTGGGGAGGCATTAAAGCCAAGGATGCGGGCAATATGGTCAAGCGGGCTATCCAACTTGCCGAGCAGGCAGCTTCCCGCAAATCGTAGCCATCGGTGGTGCTGATGAAAAGCGGGGATATCCGGGATTAGACCGGGTCATCTCCGCTTTTTTGAACCTCATGACTTGACACGCTGAGTCTGATATAATATGTTAAGCTGTCTTGAGGGAAAAGTTGAAGGTGGGTGAACGCCTTGAAAATATATGAAAAAGCACCGGCGAAAATCAATTTAATGCTTGATGTTCTACGTAAGCGGGACGATGGTTATCACGAGGTCGAAATGATTATGACCATGGTCGATCTGTCTGACCGATTGACGATGTCTGAGTTACCGCGTGATACCATTATTATTTCAAGTCAAGCCGGGTACATACCATTGGATGAAAAGAACTTGGCTTTTCAGGCTGCGCGTCTGATCAAAGAACGTTATAACGTGTCTACGGGCGTCCACATCCATCTGGATAAGCATATCCCAGTGGCGGCAGGGTTGGCAGGTGGAAGTAGTGATGCTGCCGCAGCGCTGCGTGGACTGAACAAGCTATGGAAGCTTGGCATCTCGGATGCAGAGTTAAGGGTGCTGGGTGCTGAGCTGGGCTCAGATGTACCTTTCTGTATTACAGGGGGTACAGCTTTAGCGAGCGGACGCGGAGAACTGCTCAAGCCACTTCCGAATCCGCCACAATGCTGGGTGATCCTTGCGAAGCCGCCGATTAATGTGTCGACGGCTGAAGTGTATGGTCGTGTCAAAGCAGATCAGATTACGCACCACCCGTCTGCCCGCCAGATGGAGCATGCGATCCGTAACGCTTCTTTTACCGATGTATGCAACGCGCTGGGGAATGTACTGGAGGATGTAACACTAAAGCTGTATCCAGAGGTAGAGCATCTTAAAAGCTCCATGATCCGCTTAGGAGCAGACGGTGTGCTGATGTCAGGTAGTGGACCTACGGTGTTCGGACTGGTATCGAAGGAAGCCAAAGTGCCACGGATTTACAATGGACTAAGAGGGTTTTGTAAAGATGTGTATGCAGTACGACTTTTGACCTGATTTTAGATAATTTTTTCTTATTATAGTGGTAATTGTTGTACAAATACGTACGAAGATGATATATTTACTATTAAATATTCGGATTTTACTATATCACTTACATTCCGCCAGCAACCGGCCAGTCCGCCGGTGCTTTACTGTACAAAGCGGGCGGCAGGAGAATAGATCGCGAGGAATTGTTGTGAAAAAACTTAAAAGAAGCTCACGATTGGTGGAAATGACGCAATTTTTGTTGTCACGGCCGCATACGCTGGTGCCTCTTACTCATTTTGCGGATCGCTACGGGGCAGCTAAGTCGTCCATAAGCGAGGATCTGGCCATCATCAAGGAAGTATTTGAGGATGAGGGCACTGGCGAGCTTCTGACGCTGGCGGGAGCGGCAGGGGGCGTGAAACTGATCCCGAGGCTTTCCAAGCAGCATGCGCTTGCGTTTGCGAACGACCTGTGTGCGCAACTGGAGCAGCCTGACCGCATATTACCGGGAGGATACCTGTATTTGTCCGATTTGCTGGGCCAACCTGCGATGATGAACGAAGCTGGTAAAATATTCGCGACCGCTTTTGCCAATCGTCAGATTGATGTGGTTATGACGGTGGAGACCAAGGGTATTCCACTTGCCTATGCAACCGGAGCACAGCTGAATTTGCCAGTCGTTCTCGTACGGCGTGATCATCAGGTGACAGAAGGTTCGGCTGTAAGTATTAATTATGTTTCAGGATCACAAAAGAGCCTGCATACGATGTCTTTATCCAGACGTGCGATGCGTGAGAAATCGCGTGTGCTCATCGTAGATGATTTTATGAAGGCCGGTGGCACGATTCAGGGGATGGTCGACTTGTTGGCTGAGTTCGATGCTGAGGTGGCCGGTGTAGGTGTGCTGGTAGAATCAGGCGAGGTGGAGAACGAAGAGCGCCTGCTGCACGATTATATTTCACTGGCGAATCTGACCGCAGTCGATTCTCGAAGCAAGCAAATTACAGTCAAGCTGGGCAATTATTTTGATGAGTGAACAGGGCAGTAAATTGTCACAATCCATCATAAAATACCTAAATATGTCGAAAAGAAATCTTTTCAAAAAAATTACCTGAATTTAGGATACGAATTGCCGAAAAAAAGAAGGATTTCGAACTGCTGTGTGGAATGTATACACCAAGTCCTATTTGGAAAAAGGTGGTGAAACACACATGCAGATTACGGATGTTAGACTCCGCCGAGTGAACTCAGAAGGAAGAATGAAGGCGATTGCATCCATTACGATTGATAATGAGTTTGTTGTTCATGACATCCGAGTTATCGACGGTAATAACGGGATGTTCGTAGCTATGCCAAGCAAACGAACTCCAGACGGAGAGTTTCGCGATATCGCTCACCCGATATCTTCAGGAACCCGTGAGAAGATCCAAGCTGCTGTATTGACTGAGTACGAACGTGCAGCTGTGGATGAAGAAGTTGCTATTGAAGAAGGCGCTTAATTCGCCTAAAGCAGGATTGGGGTACAAAAGAAAAAGAGAGCCACTAACTGTGGCTCTCTTTTCTTTTTGTCTGGAATGAGATATATTCTTTAGTGAGTTAACAGTCAGTTTTAAGGCAACTTGGAGCCATCCGGGCTGCCGAAGCGGCTTTTTCATAAGACAGGGACTAGGCAGCGATGCGTCCCGGGGATGAATGTCCAGCACAAGCTGGCCTGAAAAAATAGCCATTAACCAAAGGTTCGCCGTTATTTTTCAGGAGGATTGTGAAAAGTTAAGCAAAATCTGATCTGGGAATTAACGTTTTAGCCAAGGGGTAACTGTTATTTTCAGGATAGGAGGTTGGACTTGTTGGAAAGGTTGGCAGTCATTCTTGCCGCAGGGCAGGGAAAACGTATGAAATCCAAATTATATAAAGTTCTGCATCCGGTGTGCGGAAAACCGATGGTCGGGCATGTGCTCGACACGGTTCGTGAAATCGGTGTGTCCCGAAGTGTAGTCGTCGTGGGTCATGGAGCAGAGGCGGTACAGTCTTATTTGGGACCGTCGGCAGAATATGCGCTTCAGGCAGAGCAGTTGGGAACGGGCCATGCTGTCAAGCAAGCCAAGGACTTGCTCGGTCAGGAAAAAGGTACAACCATTGTCATTTGTGGGGATACTCCTTTGATCACAGCGGAAACGCTAGAGGGCTTGGTGCAACTGCACGAGAGCCGTGGGGCGGCTGCGACGATTCTGACCGCTGAGTTGGACGACCCGAAAGGATATGGACGAGTTATCCGTGATGCTTCCGGGGCCGTGCTCAAGATCGTGGAACAGAAAGATTGTTCACCTGAGGAAGATGCTGTCCGGGAGATCAATACGGGAACGTACTGCTTTGACAATGCCAAGCTGTTTGCAGCGCTGGACAAGGTAACGAACACCAATGCACAGCAGGAATATTATCTGACAGATGTCATTGGTATTTTGCATGGTGAAGGTGAGCAGGTTGAGGCGTATTTGACAGATGATGTGTCTGAATCCATCGGTGTTAACGACAGAGTCGCTTTGTCGGTAGCTGAGGGCTATATGCGTGAGCGCATCGTCCGCAAGCATATGCTGAATGGTGTCACTGTCATTGATCCGTCTTCTACCTATATCGGGAGCGAGGTTGTTATTGGTTCCGATACGGTACTGTACCCGAACACATGGCTGCATGGTCAAACACAAATCGGAGAAGATTGTGTGATTGGTCCGCAGGCTGAGATTCAGAATACGATTATCCATTCAGGCGCAACGGTAAAACATTCGGTGTTGAACGAAGCGGAAGTGGGAAGCAGTACCTCTGTGGGGCCGTTTGCTTATCTGCGTCCAGGCGCGAAGCTTGGCGAACATGTGAAAATTGGTGATTTTGTTGAGGTGAAAAATGCGACCATTGGAGATCATTCCAAGGTGTCTCATTTGAGCTATGTCGGTGATGCCAAGGTGGGTACAAACGTAAATATTGGCTGCGGGGCAATAACGGTCAATTATGATGGATATAATAAATCTATTACAGAAATTGAAGACGATGCCTTTATTGGCAGCAACGTGAATCTGATCGCCCCGATTAAGATTGGAAAAGGTGCTTATGTTGTAGCAGGCTCCACTGTAACACATGCTGTCCCTGATAACGATCTGGCCATTGCCAGACCACGTCAAGAGAACAAAGCCGGATATGCGGACAAAATCCGCGCACGTGCCAAAGCGAAGAAGAAAAGATCGGAATGACCTTAATCAGCAAGCTGTTGAATCTGTAATGAATGAACCAGCACGGAGGGTTTCTATTAATGACTTATTGCGATTCCAAACTCAAAATATTTACTTGTAACTCCAATCCGAAGTTAGCCCACCAGATTGCGGACTACATCGGCATCCCAATGGGGGAATCCCATACCACATCGTTTAGTGACGGTGAAATCCAGGTTAAGCTGTCGGAAAGCGTACGCGGCTGCCATGTGTATATTGTACAGTCAACTTGTCTGCCGGTTAACGACAACTTGATGGAGTTATTGGTTATGATTGATGCACTTAAACGCGCTTCTGCCAAAAGTATCAATGTCGTTATGCCATATTACGGTTACGCTCGTCAGGATCGTAAAGCTCGTTCACGCGATCCGATTACAGCGAAACTTGTCGCTAACTTGATTGAAAAAGCGGGAGCTCACCGCGTGATCAGCATGGATTTGCATGCGATGCAGATTCAGGGATTCTTTGATATTCCAGTGGATCATATGCTGGGAGCGCCAATTCTGGCCCAATATTTCCGTTCCAAGCAAATTGAGAACCCGATTGTCGTCTCACCCGATCATGGCGGGGTTGTTCGTGCGCGTAAGCTGGCGGACTTCCTGAGTGCGCCGCTCGCTATTATTGATAAGCGTCGTCCAGAGCCAAATGTCAGTGAAGTGATGAATATCATCGGGAACATTGAGGGTAAAACGGCTATTTTAATTGATGATATCATTGATACAGCCGGAACGATTGTATTAGGTGCAAATGCGCTTAAAGAAGGCGGCGTAAAAGATGTGTATGCATGTTGTACACATGCTGTGCTTTCTGGTCCTGCTATGGAAAGACTGGAGAATTCGCCATTAAAAGAGGTGGTTGTGACGGATACGATCCCGATCGTTCACCCGAATCCGACAAGCAAGCTGAAGGTATTGTCTGTGGCTCCATTAATGGGAGAAGCTATCATCCGTGTGCATGAAGAATTGTCGATCAGCAAACTGTTTGAAATCGAATAAGCGCTGGCTCATTAAAAAAGGGGTTGCCTTTTCCATATGGAAAAGGTAACCCCTATCAGCATGTCAGGCTAAAAGCCTGGGCGAGATATGAATGTGAAGCGTTGACGATTGTATAGTGTGTCCTCTATTTCGACGAAATGCTCATTAAAACGCGCAACGATGCCAATCTGAATATGTACATTCCCGTCATATATCTGGACAGGAACGGAATGTTTTAAATGATATAGAAAATGGCTGTCATATAAGAGGATATCACCTTGATTGAGCATACCGGCACGCACCTTCCTATTCAATACAACTATTTTACCAAAAAATACAGACTGCGAAAGAGGGTGTCAAGGTTATGAAGTGGATTGTAGGATTGGGCAACCCCGGTCCCCAATACGAGAAAACGAGACATAATGTCGGATTTATGGCATTGGATGCTCTTGCCTCGCGTCATAACATCCAGATTAACCAAAGCAAATGCAAGGCGTTGATTGGAGAAGGCCACATTGGTGGCGTAAAAACCGTACTGATTAAGCCAATGACCTATATGAATCTATCAGGCGAGTCTCTACGTGCTTATATGGACTACTATAAGGCCGATATGGAAGATCTGGTTGTCGTGTACGATGATCTGGATACTGAAGTCGGTAAAATAAGATTGCGTTATCAAGGTAGCGCAGGCGGTCATAACGGCATTAAATCGATCATTCAGCATACCGGCACGCAGTCCTTCAATCGGATACGTATGGGCATTTCCCGCCCGGAACCTGGACATGCTATTGTCGATTATGTTCTGGGTACCTTTCCCAAGAAGGAAAAAGAATTACTGGCCGGAATGATCGAGGACACGTGCAACGCCTTAGAGCATAGCTTGAGTCATCCGTTTGAACGGACGATGGCTGAATTCAACAAGTAAGTTCAGACGCAGGCAGACGGGCTTAAATGGAAGATTGTTGGACATACTGAAAGGTATAGAAAACTTTCAGGAGGCATATACATTACATGATTGTTAATTATGTATGCAGACATTGTCGAACTTTCTTGGGACGAATTGATTCCGCGGCAATAACCGAAGAAAGGTTGGGCTTCCATTCCTTGACCCCTGCCGAACGTAGAGATATAATAGCGTATAATTCGGGTGGTGAAGTGACCGTCAAAGTCATTTGCGAGCATTGCAGTCAGGCATTGGAGAATAATCCTGAGCTGAGTCTGCTCGTTAATCCGCTCCAATAACAGGTATTCAACTGGTAGGATGTACCAGCTTGAGAGGTGAAGCGGCAATTCCGCTTATGGAGCCTTGGCAGCATTGCTGAGGCTTCTTTTTCGGTTTACATGTAACTATTTATAAGCATAAAGGGGTGCCTTTTTTGTTACAAGCACTTATTCAGGCTTTTACGAAGGATGCTGATTATGCATCCATTGCAGCAGGTATATCATCAGGAATGAAGGAACAACTGATATCAGGTTTATCAGGCTCTTCCCGACAGGTACTGATGGCCGCGCTTGCCGAAGATACCGGACGACCGTTAATGGTCATGACGCACAATATGTTTGCCGCTCAAAAAATAGCAGATGACTTACAGGAAGCGCTTTCTCCTGATCAGGTTTTATTGTATCCTGCTAATGAGCTGGTAGCTGCTGAAGCAGCAATATCCAGTCCAGAGACATTGTCCCAACGAATTGATGTATTGATACGCTGCGCCCAGGGTTTTCGTGGGATTGTTGTCGTGCCGTTTTCTGGTGTCCGACGTTTACTGCCAATTCCGGAAACATGGCGTGAGGCTCGTATTGAGCTGAAAGAAGGCGAAACGATTCAGCTGGAAGCGTTTTTGCTACATATGGTCGAGATGGGATACCAGCGTGTAGAGCGTGTGGAATCACGTGGAGAGATGAGCGTACGCGGAGGAATTATTGATTTTTATCCAATGACAACCCGTTGGGGCTATCGTGTGGAGCTGTTTGACGATGAAATTGATTCGATCCGTAAGTTTGATCCGCAAGATCAGCGTTCGGTGGAGAAGGTTCAGGACGTTACCGTAACACCGTGTAAGGAAGTTATTGCGAATAACCAGCGTATGGACCAGGCGGCGGATGCCGCTGCTATTTTGTTGGAGGAGCAGCTGGGCAAAATGACGGATCGTCAAGCTAAGCAGCATCTGAAAGAAGAGATCCATCGTGAAATTGAGTTGCTGCGAGAGCATGTGTATTTTGACGAAATCTATAAATATATCTCCCTGCTGTATCCTGAACGTAAAACCCTAGCAGACTATATGCCGGAAGATACGATTCTGATTATTGATGAACCGGCACGTATGCTGGAAACAGCCAAGCAACTGGAACGAGATGAGTCAGAATGGAATCTGCATTTGCTTCAAAACGGTAAAACGTTACCGCAGCTAGAACTGTCAGATGACGCGGACAATCTGCTGTACAACCGGAGATTTCAGACGTTGTTCCTGTCGATTTTCCTCCGTCAGGTTCCTCATACCCAGCCACAAAATATTTTGAACTTCATCTGCCGAGGCATGCAGGATTTCCATGGCCAAATGAATGTGCTCAAGGCGGAGATGGATCGTTGGCGCAAAGCAGGCACACAGGTTATGATGCTGGCGAGTGGAGATGAACGTCTGGACCGGATGCGCAGAGTGCTTGAAGATTACGGTATTGATGAGCCGACGATGGCTATAGGCAATCTGCAAAGCGGTTTTGAAATGCCGTCTATTCATCTGGCAGTCATTACCGAGGGTGAAATGTTTTCCCAGAAGCAGCGGAAAGCTCGTAAGCAGGGTCGGCATGTGGACAATGCAGAACGGATTAAGAGCTATAGCGAGCTGAAGGTGGGCGACTACGTCGTACACCAAAATCACGGGATCGGGAAGTACATGGGAATCGGCACGCTGGAGGTTGGCGGTATCCATAAGGATTACATGCATGTCCTCTATGCGGGTGGAGATAAGCTGTCTGTGCCGATTGAACAAATTGATCTGATTCAGAAATATGTCGGCTCAGAGGACAAGGAACCCAAGATTTATAAACTGGGTGGCAATGAGTGGACACGGGTTAAAAGTAAGGTGCGCAGCTCGGTTCAGGATATTGCGGATGACTTGATCAAGCTATATGCAGAACGACAGTCGGCACCAGGGTTTGCTTTTGAAAAGGATTCACCTGAGCAACAAGAGTTTGAAGATATGTTCCCGTATGATGAGACACGTGACCAGATTCGGGCCATTGAAGAGATTAAGAAGGACATGGAGCAGAGTCGCCCGATGGATCGTTTGCTATGCGGTGATGTAGGTTACGGCAAAACTGAAGTTGCTATTCGTGCTGCTTTTAAGTCTGCTATTGAAGGTAAACAAGTAGCGGTGCTGGTACCGACGACAATTTTGGCACAACAACACTATGAGACGTTCCGTGAACGTTTTTCAGGGTATCCGTTCAATATTCAGGTATTGAGCCGTTTCCGCTCGCGCAAAGAGCAGAATGAGACGATTAAAGGGGTCCGGCAAGGCACGGTCGATATTGTCATTGGTACCCATCGTCTGTTGTCGCAGGATCTGGTGTTTAAGGACTTGGGAATGCTGATTGTCGATGAAGAACAGCGATTTGGCGTAACCCATAAGGAAAAGCTGAAGAAGCTGAAAACGAACGTAGATGTGCTGACGTTAACGGCAACACCTATTCCGCGTACGTTGCATATGTCCATGCTGGGTGTGCGTGACTTGTCAGTCATTGAGACGCCACCGGAAAACCGTTTTCCAGTGCAAACCTATGTGGTTGAGCACAGCCAGACTCTAGTTCGTGAGGCCATTGAACGCGAGATGGCACGCGGAGGGCAGGTGTACTATCTGTATAATCGCGTGCAGGGCATTCAGGAGATGGCTGCAGAGATCAATGCGCTCGTACCGGAGGCCAAGGTGGGCGTGGGTCACGGACAGATGTCCGAAACCGAACTGGAGAAAACTATTTTGGATTTCCTGGATGGCGAATATGATGTACTGGTCAGCACCAGCATAATCGAAACCGGTGTGGATATTCCAAATGTGAATACACTCATTGTGCATGATGCCGATAAAATGGGGCTATCCCAGCTTTATCAGCTACGTGGGCGTGTAGGTCGTTCCAATCGGATTGCCTATGCTTACTTCACGTACCAGCGGGATAAGGTGCTCACGGAAGTGGCAGAGAAGCGCCTTCAGTCGATTAAAGAATTTACGGAGCTGGGCTCCGGGTTCAAGATTGCAATGCGCGATTTGTCCATCCGTGGAGCGGGTAACTTGCTTGGCGCTGAGCAGCATGGATTCATCGCATCCGTCGGTTTTGATCTTTACTCGCAGATGCTGGCTGAGGAAATTAATAAACGTAAAGTCAGCGTACTTGGAGAAGAGGATCAGTCCAATCGGAATTGGAGTACGTCGATTGATTTAGGCGTCGATGCTTACTTGCCGGGAGACTATATTTATGACAGCATCCAGAAGATTGAGATTTATAAAAAGGTTGCAGCGGTCAGCACCTTTGACGAGGCTTCCGAACTGGAGGATGAACTGGTCGACCGATTTGGCGATCTGCCAGAGGCTGTGCGTCATTTGCTAGCCGTGGCTCGCCTCAAGGTATATGGACGCATGTATGGCATCGAGTCCATGGTGCAACGGGATGACAATATAGTGCTGAAATTCCATGAAGGGCGCCAGCAGGCGGTACAGACCGCCAAACTTGCCGAGATTGGCAATCGCTTTGAAAGACGTGTACAATTTGAACAGGGCACTTCTATGAGCGCACGCATAAAGGGCAAAGGTCTAAATGATCCACAGTTGCTAGAACTGCTGGAACAATTTTTGAGTGCATTGAAAGAAGCATTCACATTGAAGGAGGAACTGCAAAATGCCACAACTAAATAAAAGAAAACCTTGGAGAATGCTCTCCTTGGGAATGGCAGCGCTGCTAGCTATATCCGTGCTGGCAGCATGTACGAAGCAAGCGGATGAGAACAAGGTCAAGGATGAACCGAAGGACAACAGCAAGGTTGTCGTGACCTATAAGGGTGGAACCATTACCGAAAATGAGTTCAACCAAGAAATCAGCATGATGAAATTCCTTTACCCGGAATATGAGGCTGCGTTAGCTTCGGATCAGGTACGGGAGCAAATTGTAAAGCAGGAAGTGGTGTACAAGCTTCTGGCGGCCAAAGCGGACGACAAAGCCAAGGAGCAGGGTGCCAAAGAAGGGAACGAACAGCTGGAGCAGTATAAAAAGTCAGTCGGAGAAGATAAGTTCAAGACATTTCTGAGTGATAAAAAACTGACCGAACAAGGTGTGAAAGATTACTTCACGCGTGTAATGACGGTAATCAACAGCGAAACCAACAAAGTAACAGATGATCAGCTAAAACAGGAATTTGAGAAAAATAAAGATCAATTCACAACAGCAACCGTGCGTCATGTATTGATTAACTTCGAAGATCCTAAAACGAAGAAACAGCGCAAAAAAGAGGATACCCTCAAGCTGGCTAAAGAAGTGAAGGCGAAGCTGGACGGAGGAGCGGATTTTGCGACGATTGCCAAGAAGTATTCAGAAGACCCAGGTTCTGCGTCTAACGGAGGTCTGTATGAGAATGCATCCGTAGCGCAATGGGTACCTGCATTTAAAGAGGCCGCTGAGACTCAGCCGATTAACAAAATCGGTGAGCCAGTGGAAACGGAATACGGATATCACGTGATCAAAGTGGAGTCCCGCAATGAGCCAACGTTTGATAAATTGAAAGACAACGAAAAGGCTGCCCTGAAAAATAAATTGGCCGGGGAAAGTATCCAAAACTTTACCGAAAATGATTTGACGAAGCTTGATTTGAAAATCAATCTGCCGAAGGTACCAGCTACGCAAGAGAAAAGCGGTGCAACTTCCGGTGCCGGTAGCACAACTACACCGGGCGCAGCAACAAACGGTACGAGCGATACCAATGCAGGAACAGCCAAAGATGGAGCTACAAACGAAGGTAAATAACTGAACATGCATAAGGAATTGGGAACAGATGAATACTATGGTCAGATATCACCATAAACACCATGACCGTGACGTTCTTCGTGACCGCTTCTGGGGGAGTGGAAGCGTCTTTCGATACCGTCAGTAGTTTACTAAATTCTTCTTGAGAAAGTGGGGCAACATGTGAAATGAAAGCTACTGGTATAGTTCGCCGTATTGATGACCTTGGGCGGGTAGTTATTCCAAAGGAAATTCGCCGCACCTTGAGAATTCGTGAAGGAGATCCGCTTGAGATTTTTGTGGATCGTGACGGAGAAGTCATTTTGAAAAAGTATTCACCTATTGGTGAACTTGGTGATTTCGCCAAAGAATATGCTGAGTCCCTGTTTGAAAGCACGGGCCATATTACAATGATTACCGATCGGGACACCATTATTACGGTGGCTGGAGGCTCTAAAAAAGAGTTTCTGGACAAGCCAATCGGTAGCATTATCGAAGGTAGTATGGATAATCGCAAAACTGTGCTGGAGACAGCCAGCGGCTCCTATGAGCTAACGCGAGACCACGAAGAAACACTCTCGTCCTTTGTGGCGGCTCCCATTGTTTCCGGTGGTGATCCCATTGGTTCCGTTGTATTGTTGAACAAGGACGAAAATGTAAAAATGTCCGAAATGGAGATCAAAATGGCTGAAACAGCCGCTGGCTTCCTGGGCAAACAAATGGAACAGTAACCTCCCGTTTCACCCCTGTATGACGTACAGAATGGCGAAAGCCGTCCTACGTTGTACAGGGTTTTTTTTCTTTCCGGGAGAAGAGGCGGTATAATAGGACTCGTGAAAGATGCATATTTCAGGTGGGAGTGAAGACGGAGAATGCAGGAAAATCGCGCCGCTTCGCGGCTGCTACGGGGTGCTGTCATTTTGACACTGGCAGCAGTAGCGAGCAAGCTGATCGGCACAGTGCAAAAAATCCCGCTGCAGAATATCGGCGGCGACGGCGTGTTTGGCATTTATAATACGGTTTATCCTTTTTATACGCTGTTCATTACCATTGCAGCTGCTGGATTTCCGGCTGCAATATCCAAATTTGTAGCTGAGTTTGAGGCAGTGGGAAACCAGGCAGCGGGGCAACGTGTTGCTCGGCTATCTTCGCTTGTCTTGGGTGTCTTTGGATTGATCTTGGGCGTGCTGATGTATACGTGCGCGCCGCTCATTGGTCAATGGATCGACAATGCTCACGTTATTCCATCGGTGAGGGCGGCGGCGTTTGCCTTTTTGTTCGTGCCGGTTATGGCGGGATTGAGAGGATATTTTCAAGGTTTGCAAAATATGCTTCCGACTGCTATCTCCCAAGTGACGGAGCAGGCGATCCGGGTAAGCGTGATGATTATGCTGTTGCTGCTCATGCTGTCGCAAGGAGCGGGGGCGGATATGATTGCCGCCGGAGCAGTGTTTGGTTCAGCAGCAGGTGGAGCAGCGGGATTGGTCGTCATGTTGCTATATTGGCGAAATCACAGGAAGAGGCTTAGAAGGCAAGGGACGGTCATGGCGACAGTGCAAGCACAAACTGGAGAGCTACACCCGGCGGAAAGCAACGGTGCCTTGCTAAAGGCGCTGCTGTGTTATGCCTTGCCTGTTTGCCTTGGAGCGCTAGCCGTTCCGTTAATTAGCCTGGTAGACACTTTTACCGTACCTCGCTTGTTAAAGCAGGAGGGTTTGGACGATACTGCGGTTATGGTGGCCTTTGGCGTGTATAACCGAGGTCTGCCGCTGGTACAGCTAGTCATGATGTTTGCTACCACACTGTCGGCATTATTCATTCCATCGCTGGCTGAGGCGCGGGTGACCGGCGGTACGGAGCTGGCACGTCGCCAGTGCGAGCAATCGCTGCGCTGGTTTTGGTTGCTGGGACTAGCCGCTGCGACAGGCCTGATCGTGCTGGCTGTGCCCGTCAATGTGATGCTGTATGCGGACGACACCGGCAGCGAGGTCATGCGCTGGATGGCGCTAACCGCCGTAGGCGGTACGCTCAGCATCATCTCGGCTGCGCTGCTGCAAGGGCTTGGCGCGGTTCGCGCGCCGGCTCTGGCGATGCTCGCGGCCGCAGTAGCCAAGGCGCTGCTAAACTGGCTGCTCGTGCCGCAGCTAGGCACGGCTGGAGCCGCCATTGCGGGGGCTGTCGCCTATCTGCTGGCGGCGGTGATCAACATCGTGCTGCTGGCTCGCTTGGTAGGCCTGCGTGGGAGCTGGTCCGCCAGCGTGCTCAAGCCGGCGGCACTGCTTATCGCCCTGGCTGGTGCGGCCGGGGCGGCGATGTGGGGCACCAGCGCTGTGCTGGGTGCCTTGGGATGGGCTGCCGGAGGTCGCGCCACGGCAGCCGCGGAGAGCCTGCTGGGCGTAGCAGCAGGCGCCGTTGTGTTCGTGATCGGCCTCGCACGCTTGAGGCTGATCACGGAAGCCGAGCTTGTGGCGGTGCCCAAGCTCGGACGCCCGCTGGCAGCCGTGCTGCGCAGGCTGCGTGTACTGGCTTAGCCCAGGCATAGGGCTTAGGGCGCGAAAGTGGCACAGCCATTTTATGAGCCTATACAACTTTGTGGTATAGTAAGTCCCAAAGCAAAGGAAGCGGAAGCGGGGGTAGGCCGTATATTTTTTCGAGCATGAACCTTGTTTCTGCGAAACGGAGGATTGGATATGAGCGTAACATTAACGGTCGTAGGTTTGGGCTCGGGAGATCCGGATCAGCTTACGATAGGGATATTGAACAAAATGCGGGGCGCTTCAGCGCTGTATCTGCGGACCAAGGAGCATCCTGCGGTTCAAGTGCTGAATGAGTTTGAAGTGGCTTTTGAGTCGTTTGACGAGGTATATGAGACAAAGGAGTCTTTTCCAGAGGTATACGAGGAAATTACCAGCCAATTGATTACGATGGCTGCTAAGGCGGTAGACGGAAGCGAAATCGTATATGCGGTTCCCGGTCATCCGATGGTGGCAGAAGCAGCGGTGCAGTTGCTTAAGGAGCGTTGTCCTGCGCAAGGGATTGAACTGAACATTCTGGGTGGCGAAAGTTTCCTGGATGAAGCTTTTGTGCGTCTTGGTTTTGATCCGATCGAGGGTTTCCAACTGTTGGATGCAGGTACACTGGATGCCAGCTGGCTCCAGCCTCAGTTGCATACGCTGATCGGACAGGTGTATGACACCTTCACGGCTTCTGATGTGAAGCTGTGCCTGATGGAGCGGTATCCTGACGATTATGAGGTGTACGTCGGTCACGCTCTTGGGGTGGAAGGCGAGGAAGCGGTGCACAAGGTGCCGCTGTACGAGCTAGATCGAGTAGAGGGCTACGGGAACCTATCCTTGGTATACATACCTCGCAGTGAAGATGAGGCACTGAAACGGCGTTCTTTTGACCGTTTACACGAGATTGTCGATATTTTACGCAGTCCGGAAGGCTGTCCATGGGATCGTGAGCAGACACATCAGTCGATCCGCAAAAATCTGATCGAAGAAACGTATGAAGTCATTGAAACGATAGATGAGGACGACCCTGAGCATATGAAGGAAGAGCTGGGCGATCTGTTGTTGCAAATTTTACTGCATGCCCAAATGGAAGAGGAAGTCGGAACCTTCAATGTGTATGATGTTATCCAGGGGCTGAATGATAAGCTTATTTTCCGTCATCCACATGTATTTGGTGACAATCAAGCGAATGATGCGGAAGAAGCGCTGCAAAACTGGGAGCAGATGAAGGCTGAGGAAAAACGGCTTAAAGGCACGACGGCAGCAGACCCTTCCGTACTGGATGGGGTTCCACGTGATCTGCCTGCTCTTATGAAATCGTACAAGCTCCAGAAGAAAGCAGCTAAAGTAGGCTTTAACTGGGATAGCATTGAGGGCGTATTCGATAAATTGGACGAAGAAGTGGCTGAGCTGAAGGAAGCGGTTCGTGAAGGGCATGCCGTGGAGGCCCAGTTGCTGGAGTTAGGCGATGTATTATTTGTTGCAGTGAATGCAGCCCGGTTCATGGGAGTAGATCCGGAAGAGGCATTGTCCGCCACCAATCGCAAATTTGTCGACCGTTTCCAGTATATTGAGCAGAAATTACGCGAGCAGGGACGCCGTCCCGAAGACAGCAGCGTAGATGAAATGGAGGCTTACTGGCAGGAAGCGAAAAAGCTCCTTGGCAAAGCGTGATTCCACATATTCGCTTTTGGCTGCACAGAACAGTAAAATGAGACATATGCAGGGTTGAAAGAAGGCCCAGTTTGTGAAGACTTGCCAATGGGCAGAGTTTTGTAGTAGGATGTTGGCTTAACTGGGGTCGAATAAAAAAACGCCTGTCATTGCAGGATTTTTACGGACAAGCCAGAATAACTTGTAGTAATTCTGAAAATAACTGTAGCTTATAGTTAAGCGTGTTACAGTGACATTCAGGAGGGCTTCGGCCACAGTTGGACCTCACGTCTGCTCCATAAATGGACATGCAGCGTGATGATTATTTTTTGACATTTGGGAGGCTTTTATCTTATGAACAAGACAGATCTGATCAACAATATTTCCAGCAAAAGCGGTTTGAGCAAACGTGACGTTGAAGCTGTATTGAATGGCGTTCTTGGTGAAATTACAGATGCACTTGCTAGCGGTGACAAAGTGCAACTGATCGGCTTTGGTACTTTCGAAACACGCAAGCGTTCCAGCCGTACAGGCCGCAATCCACAAACCGGTAACACGATTGAAATTCCAGAATCGACCGTTCCTGCTTTTAAAGCCGGTAATAAGCTTAAAGAAGCCGTTAACTAATGCGTCTTGATAAATTCTTGAAAGTCTCGCGGCTGATTAAGCGGCGTACGGTAGCCAAGGACGTCTCCGAACAAGGGAGAGTGCTGGTGAACGGACGCGAAGCCAAGCCGAGCAGTGCGGTCAAAGTAGGCGATGAAATTACCGTCCAGTTTGGCCAGAAGCTGGTGACCGTGCGAGTGGAACGGCTCGCCGACACTACACGCAAGGACGAGGCTGCAAGTATGTACACTTTGGTAAAGGAAGAGCCTATTGCCAGGGACAATGGTTTGAACTGGTAAGCAGACATCTGATTTTCTCACAACTGTACATGAAAGCATTCCTTCATTATTTTATGAAGGAGTGCTTTTTTTTCTTTAGATGACGAGGTTTCGTCCATCATATGCTGATTAACAGCAAAAGCGGTTCTAAATCATACGGCCCCCTTCATAAGCTAAGAACAGAAGGAGGGGTACATGCCATGATTGAACAAGGGAAGTCCAAGCACCATGATCTGCGCATGCAAAGCCGCAAGCAACTCGATATTTCAGGCGTCAGCAATGTGGAGAGCTTTGACAGTGAAGAATTTTTGCTTCAGACCGAGCTGGGCCATCTCACCATTCGCGGACAACATTTACATATCAAAAACCTCAGTCTAGAAGAGGGGCTGTTGTCCATTGAAGGTTTGATTACTTCCCTCGTCTACCTGGAGCCCGGGGCCCCGGCCAAAAACGGAAAAAGCCTATTCGGCAAGCTCTTCAAATGAACCCTTACACACAATGGCTGACATTGACATGGATGCTGTTGTCGGGCATAGCCATGGGAGTGGTGTTTGACAGCTACCGGGTGCTGTCCATCCGCTTTCATTTTGCCCGCTGGAGCGTTCATATGTTGGACGTGCTGTACTGGGTGGCCTCGGCTTTGTTTATTTTCCGTGTGCTATACGCGAGTAATCGCGGTGAGCTGCGGTTTTATGTCTTTTTAGGACTACTTTTGGGGGTTTGGCTCTATTTTTGGGCCTTTAGTGTTACAACCCAACGTTTTGTGGTAATGTTATTAGAGATAGTTCGCAGACTGACGTTGATCGTGAACAGCATACTGCGCATCCTGATTGTTCTTCCGGTGTTAGCGCTGTATCGGCTGTTACGCAAGCTGGTCGGATGGACATGGACACTTATTGTGTTCCTGGGAAGGATGCTGATATACATCCTGATGCCGGTTTGGAAGCCGATCCTATGGCTGATCGGTCCGCTTAAAGCGCGCTGGAAGACTCCAGAGTTGCTCGTAAAGCTGGGTATCAGACTGAAAAACACAGCGAAAAGATGGTTTGGAAGGAGGTAGTATCATGCGTAATTCGTCTGTAGATCGCCATTCATCTTCTACGTCCAAGTCCAACGCGGGCGGGCGCAGGCGAATCATGATTTGGTTGCTATCGCTTGCCGCCTTTGGTAGTTGGGCAATTTTTACCTTTTTTTCTCAAGGCATGATTATGGCCGATCGAAGTGAACAGCTCACCCAGAAGGAAAAGCAGAAGCAAGCTGCTACACAAACGGAACAACAGCTTCAAACCGAAGTGAATCGTCTCAAGGACCCTGAGTACATTGGCGAGATTGCCAGAAGCAAGTACGGTCTTTACAAACCGGAAGAGACGCCAATCATCGGAGATCAGAAATAGGAACATTATCGGGCCAATGCTTAGTTGACCTTGGTTCCGCCATTTTGTATAATCAAATCACCACAGCGGGATTTTTTTGCAAAAAAATCGGTTGTATATTTTAAGGGAGGATCATTTTATTCTATGGCAATTGAAGTGGGCACCAAGTTAGAGGGCAAAGTGACAGGCATCACGCATTTTGGAGCATTTGTGGATTTGTCTGGAGGTGTCACGGGTCTCGTTCACATCTCGGAAATCGCCGATAACTATGTTAAGGATGTTAACGACCACCTGAAGATTAATGATGTTGTGACGGTGAAAGTCATTAATGTTGACAAAGATGGCAAAATCGGACTTTCCATTAAGCAAACGATTGACAAGCCGGCAAGTGAAGCCCGTCCCCCAAGAGCTCCAAGACCGGAGCGTACAGGAGGACCAGGCGGAGGCGACCGTTTCGGCGGTGGAGGTTCAGGTCCAAGTCAAGGACGCGGTGGTGGTGGCGGTGGTTTCAACCGCGATCGTGGAGGCCGTTCTTTCAAGCCTGCACCGGGTAAACCTTCATTTGAGGATAAAATGTCACGCTTCCTGAAAGATAGTGAGGAACGCATTTCGTCGCTGAAAAAGAACACCGAAGGTAAACGCGGAGGACGCGGCGCGAAGCGTGTTTAATTCACTTTGACAACCGTATCAATCATACACGGAAAACCGTACAGTCGAGAGACTGCTACGGTTTTTTTGCGTTCTGCCGACAACAGATGCGATAAGCAGCGGCTGTCGGCGCTGAATCCAGTGGTTAGTCGTACGGGCATTTATGAGATTCGCAATTTTGGCGAAGAAGATAAGAGCTACGATGCTGGAAAGTGGATGTTTTTTTTGTCGTGAGGACATAATCGTCCGACAAACTCCAACGGTTTTCCGTCTATCTTCTGTGCAAATCGCTAGTCTAGGCATCAGGACGAACGACATCGAGAGGTCATGTAAAGAGTAGCGGGACGCTTCCTCCATCGGCTTCCATACGGGCGTAGCTTGATGTTCAGAGTGATGCTCTGTCCTTTCGCGCAGAACGTTTTTTTGTCGGAAATTTCTTGGAATAAGACGTGAGGTTCTGACAAACTTTCTCAGTCGTTCCGGTTTAAGATGGGAACATCAAATTGATGAATGGGGTGCCTGACGCATGATGGAGAAATGGAACGTGGTACATTTTCCGGGGTTAAAATCTAGAAAGTCCAAATCCAAAGAGCGTACGGAAGGGTGGTCTTCCAGACTCAAGAAACGGCTGGATTCACATAAAGTGGTGCAATGGGTAACGGCGCAAAGATGGATGCTGCTATTGTCAGCTATGGGAGTTCTACTAGGACGCGCCACTATTTTGGACGAGCTTTCTCCCTTTGCCCTCGCTTATTTTGCGGTCATAACGTTTCTTCGGCGTGATCTGATGCTGCCTGTAGCTGTATCCGTTGTGTTAGGCAGCCTGTTAGCTCCTTACCCATCGTTATTTATGATTGGTGGTGAGTTACTGGTATTTTATCTCCTGTATCGCGGACTACGAACCTTCGACCGTCTGGAATTATCCTATGCCCCGCTTATGGTTTTCTTGTCTGTGTTTATGGTCAATTTATTTAACGCCGTGATGGCTCCGACTTTTACATGGTATGAACTTATCATTGTGGGGACGGATGCGGTTCTCAGCTTTATGCTTACGCTGGTGTTCACGCAGGCCATCCCGTTGTTTACGTACCGCAAGAAGACAAGCCAGCTCAAGAATGAGGAAATTTTATGTCTTATTATTTTATTAGCCTCTGTGATGACGGGAGCAGTAGGATGGACTGTTCATTCATTGTCTGTCGATCATGTACTGTCGCGATATTTGGTCTTGGTGTTTGCTTTGGTGGGAGGTGCTTCGCTGGGTGCATCGGTCGGTGTAATTACTGGCTTAATTTTAAGCTTGGCCAATATGTCTGCAATTGTGCAGATGAGTTTACTCGCTTTTGCAGGTTTGCTGGCAGGAATGCTGCGTGAAGGAAAAAAAGGTGCTGTTGCGCTTGGGATGCTGCTAGGCTCCTCAATCCTGACAATCTATTTGGACGGGACCGGAGACGTGCTGACGTCAACCTGGGAGAGCTGTGCGGCAATTCTATTATTCTTAATGACCCCAAAAAGTTTCTTTAAAGCGGTTTCTACCTATGTTCCCGGTACGCAGGACCACGCCAAATCTCAGCATGAGTATGCCAAAAGGGTCCGCGACCTCACCGCAGAGCGGGTAACGAAGTTTTCTCGTGTATTCAGTCAGCTATCCCGCAGCTTTCATCAGATATCTGCGAGTGAGAGCACGAAGTCGGATGGTGAAATCGAACACTTTATGAATGCGGTGGCGGAAGGGACATGTGCCTCCTGCTTCAAGTGTGAGCAGTGCTGGGACGGCAAGTTTATGCAAACTCATCAGTATATGACGGAAATGATGAGCGCCATTGAGGATAACCCGGATTTGGAACCAGAGCAGATCCCGCCGCAATGGAGCAAGGCATGTGCTAAAACGGGCGCTGTCCTGCAAGTGATGAAGCAGCAGTATAGCCTCTACCAACATAATATGCAGTGGAAGCGCCAAGTATACGATAGTCGTCAGCTTGTTGCTGACCAGCTATCGGGTGTATCACAAATCATGGAGGATTTAGCGCGAGAAATTCAGCGGGAAGGGCAGACCATGCATCGGCAGGAGGAGCAAATACGGGAGGCTCTTGATAGACTGGGCTTGTCCATTCAATCCATTGAGATCATTAACCTGGATGCAGGTCAGGTAGAAATTGAGATTGTCCATGCCTATACAAGGGGATTTGATGAATGTCGGAAAATCATTGCTCCACTTCTGTCGGACATACTGGACGAGCATATAGCTGTGATGCGCGAAACGGAGGCAGATCGCCGCCAAGGCTTGGCTACAGTCATGTTCGGCTCTGCTAAAACGTATGAGATTGCTACAGGAGTAGCTAGTGCCGCCAAAGGAGGCGATTTTTTCTCAGGAGACAGCTACAGCATGATGGAGCTAGGGAACGGGACTTTTGCAGTCTCTTTAAGCGATGGTATGGGGAACGGAGAGCGCGCGCAGCAAGAGAGCAGTGCAGCACTTAACATTTTGGAGGAATTACTGCAGTCGGGTATGGACGAAAAATTGGCGATCAAGTCGGTTAACTCTGTCCTGATGCTGCGATCACCTGAGGAAATGTATGCTACGGTCGATATGGCGCTGATTGATCAGTACACGGCCCAGACAACCTTTATGAAGATTGGGTCTACGCCGAGTTTTATTAAAAGAGGGGAGGAGGTCATTCCCGTATCTGCCAGCAACTTGCCGATTGGCATTATACAGGATATTGAAATTGATCTGGTATCACTGCAGCTCCAGCCGGGTGATATTCTCATTATGATTACAGACGGTATATACGACTCACCGGGTTATGCGGTTAATAAGGAAATATGGATGAAACGCATGATTCAGGAAATTGAAAGCGAAGATCCACAGCAGTTGGCCGACTGCTTACTAGAAAGGGTTATTCGATACCAACAAAATCAAATCTATGATGATATGACAGTAGTCGTTAGTAAAATAGATCACTTCCGCCCAGAATGGGCAACTCTCCATGTACCTGGCATGAGGTGGTTGGAACGTCCACGGACGGTGAGCTAATCCGACATTGCCCGGGAAATTCCTTATTCGTTTTTAAAAATCCGCATCCTTCGTTTGAATCGTTCCGGATTAGGCAAAGATAGAATCTATCGGGATAGATTAAGAGGAAGCGGAGGTCAAAAAACGATGAAGCAAATTTTGATCATTACAGACGGATGCTCTAATGTAGGTGTTAGTCCAGTCATGGCGGCTGCCCAAGCTTTACGAGAAGGTATTACAGTGAACGTCGCCGGAGTCATAGATTATGGAACTATTGGCGAGCTTGGCAGCGCGGAGATTCAAGAAATTGCTAAAGCAGGGGGAGGGTTTAGCCAAATCGTTGGGACGAAGCAGTTGGCTCAGACCATGCAGATGATGACGCGCAAAACGGTGGTTCAAACCATTCAGCAGGCGGTTAATAGAGAGTTAACGCACATTCTGGGTGAGGGTGGCGCCAAACATATCGGTGAACTTCCTCCGGCAAAACGAGCCCAAGTGGTTGAGGTAATGGATGAGCTGACAGAAACAAGCACCCTGGAGATTGCTTTGCTCATTGATGCAAGTGCGAGCATGAAGCCCAAGCTGCCTGCTGTAGAGGACAGCATTCGTGATTTGCTGCTCAGTTTACAGTCCAGAAGCGGACACAGCCGTATATCTGTATTTCATTTTCCGGGCGGAAAAATGGGAGAAGACGCAGTCATGGATATCGGTTGGACCTCTGAGCTTAACCAGATCAAATCGATATTTGGACGCTTGCGGATGAAAGGGGCAACACCGACAGGTCCTGCCATTTTACAAGTGATTGATTATTACCGATATGTTACACTAGGAGAACAGAAAGATCTGGAAGAATCCTATGGCAAAGGAGAAGGGATGCTCGGTGACTACGTCGTCTGATCCCGTTCTTGCACCCGGAACGGTCATCAAGGGCAAGTGGAAGCGGAGCAGCTATGTCATCCAGCGCTTGCTGGGCCGGGGAGCGAACGGAACTGTATATTTGGTAAAAGAAGCACAGGCCGATCGGCAATTTGCTCTGAAAATGGGGAAGAACACGCTTGATCTGCAATCAGAGATTAATGTGCTAACCACATTGCAGTCTCAGGGGACTCAGGCCGCCCTTCAGCGAAATGGAAATCCTTCCTTTTTGTTTGAGGTGGATGATGTAGTGTTACGCAGCGGAGAAATCCCCTTTTATGTTATGCGATATGTTAAGGGTGATCCGCTTCATCGTTTTGTGGCAGCCAAAGGGCCGGAATGGTATGGTGTGGCTGGAACCGGTATACTGAATCGTCTGGCGGATCTCCATCAGGCAGGATGGGTGTTTGGCGACCTGAAGCCGCAGAATATTTTGGTCAATGCCTATGGAGAGGCTGAATTAATTGACTACGGTGGGGTGTCTCTTGCTGGTCGGAGTGTTAAACAATTTACAGAATGGTATGACAGGGGATTCTGGAATGCTGGCAGCCGAAATGCCGATTCCCAGTATGACCTGTTTGCCTTCGCTCTTCTAACGATTCATATATTGGAGAGCGAATCGTTAAAGGCGGCTGCGAGCAGGCTGCCACAGTTGCGTAATACGGCAGAATTGACGGTCATCATTCGCCGCAGCCGTGTATTACGCCCCTATGCCGAATGGCTACTGGGTGCAGTGCGTGGAGAATATTCCGATACTCGTGCAGCGGCCCGATCTTGGTCACGTTTGGCCTCCGCACATGTCAGGCAATCGTCGGTCAAAAGAGGGAACCCACGCTGGCTGGGATATGCTTTTACGGTATCGCTTTTGCTGCTTGCCGGAGCGCTCTGGATTGCGTTAAGGTAGCAGCATGACTTACATAAGATAACAGATGATCATCATTTTTACGGTCGGGAGAAAAGAGGGTCGTGAATGGGAACAACAAAACCGACCGGTGTTGTACAGGAAGTGCTCGCCTTGGCGCGAGATCATTCACTGTGGAGCCCCGGAGACCGCATTGTGGTTGCTGTATCCGGTGGGCCGGATTCGGTGGCCCTTTTGCACATTTTACATGAAATATCCGTTATACATATGCCTTTACAACTCGTCTGCGCTCACGTTCATCATGGCTTCAGACCAGAGGAATCGGATGCGGAGGCTGAAGAGGTACGCAATATTGCCCGAAAGCTTGAACTTCCATTTGAAATGGCTCGGGTGGATGTACCCGCTTATATGAAGGAGAGCGGGAAGGGGCCACAGGAAGCAGCCCGCGAGCTGCGCTACAGCTTTTTACATGATATGGCTACAAAGTGGGAAGCGCAGCATATTGCAATGGCCCACCACGGCGACGATCAAGCCGAAACGGTTCTCTTGCACTTGCTGCGTGGTAGCGGCCCAGCAGGTTTAGTGGGTATGCGTTTGGCGCGCAGGGAAAAAAATGTGCAACTCATTCGCCCGCTACTACGTATGTACAAGGCTGACCTGATTGAGTTTTGTAACTTTTATGGTCTTTCCTATGTGATAGACAGCACTAATTCATCTTCCAAATACCGTCGTAACGCCATTCGCATGGATGTGCTTCCTTTTTTGGGGCAATATAATGAGCGACTGACACCGTCCCTAAACCGGCTGGCCGAAACGATGGCTGACGAAAATGACTTTATGGAGGCATCCACACTGTCGGCATACGAGAAAATGGTGCGCTTGGATAATGGCAGGTACATGTTTCCCATCGCTTCATACCGTAAGCTATCCGTTGCTTTACAACGGAGGTTGATTAAACTAATATTAAATTATCTGCCTTCGGACAGTGAAAATTTTGATTTTCGTAAAATTGAGACCGTTCGACTAAGACTTCTCCAAGAGGCATCGTCTACATGGAGTTTGGATTTGGGAGGCGGTGCGGTTGGAGTCCGCGAATATGACCAGGCGGTTTTGTTTGACCGTACGCAAGTCGTTATGGGCGAATGGTGCTATGGACTAAGTGTATTGCCTATTTCCGGTGAGCTAGAGTTGCCTGAGGCAGGTGGTATACTTCGGTGGCGAAGGGCTTCCTATTCGGATGCGGACCATCCGGTGAATAAGGAGGAAGCGTGGTTCGACGCAGATCAATTGAGTCTGCCTTTGACTGTACGCTCGCGATTACCTGGAGATACCATGTATGTAATGGGATTAAACGGAAGAAAAAAGGTTAAAGATATTTTTATTGATGAAAAAATACCTCCTTCAATGCGTTCCGTTATTCCCATCGTCTGCGACCACTCTGGGGCTATTCTCTGGATTCCGGGCGTACGACGTTCTGTACATGCCGCGGTGCAAAAGCACACGTCTTCGGTTATATATATGTCATGGCAAAGACGAGAGAGTCCGGGGCACCGGTAATTGCGCAGGAACGGCTTTCATAGTATAAACTTAGGAGGTTTACACCGTTGCAGAATGATATTCAGGAAATATTGATCAGCGAAGAAGAAATTCAGAGTAAAATTAAGGAATTGGGTGCACAGCTCAGCGTAAAATATGAAGGGAAAAATCCATTGGTGATTTGCGTGCTGAAAGGTGCGTTTATCTTTATGGCTGATTTGGTTAAATCCATTACAGTGCCGTTGGAGCTTGATTTCATGGCTGTATCAAGTTATGGAGCATCCACAAAATCCTCAGGTATCATCAAAATCATTAAAGATTTGGACGCATCTGTGGAAGGACGCGACGTTCTGATTGTCGAAGATATTATCGACAGCGGCCTGACGCTGACGCATTTGATTGAATTGCTTAAGAATCGTAATGCCAATTCGGTATGTGTCGTAACCTTGTTCGACAAGCCTGCACGCCGGACAGTTAATCTTGAAGCAGATTATACTGGATTTACGCTTCCAGATGCGTTTGTTGTCGGCTACGGTCTGGACTATGCCGAGCACTACCGGAACCTCCCATACATAGGGGTTTTAAAGCCGGAAATCTACACCAGCTAATCTCAGCCTCCAGTCCTAGGACTAAATAAGGCCCTTTGTTGAGAAGGACTTACAGGCTATGGTAAAATAACTTAAGTGTCTCGAGAGGAGGTAGGGGATGAATCGGTTCATCCGGAATTCTGGTTTTTATTTGATTCTTTTTTTAGTTGTGGTGGGTATCGTTCAGTTTGTTAGCAACAGTAACGAAGCCTCCGATCTCCCTAGATATGACCAATTACGGCAAGAGGTTAAAGCTAATAACATCTCTAAAGTAACGGTCCAATTTGACGGTTACGCCTATCTTGTAACCGGTGCATATAAGAAGCAGCCGGCTAATGCTAAATCGACCAATTTTTCCGTATATGTTCCACCAACGGATCAAGCACTAAGTGAACTGGTTAATGCCAGCGAAACGAACGGGTTTGAATACGTGCAGAAGAAAATGGAAGGCGAAAGCATTTGGCTGACGTTTTTGACTTCTATCATTCCTTTGGTGATCATGTTCCTGTTGTTCTTCTTCCTGTTTAATCAGGCACAGGGCGGTGGCGGCAAAGTTATGAACTTCGGCAAGAGCAAAGCCCGTCTGTATAACGAAGAGAAGAAGAAGGTTACGTTCGAGGACGTGGCAGGGGCTGACGAAGAGAAGCAGGAGCTTGTCGAAGTCGTAGAATTCTTGAAGGACCCACGCAAGTTTGCAGCTGTGGGCGCTCGTATTCCAAAAGGTGTTCTGTTAGTGGGCCCTCCAGGTACGGGTAAAACACTCTTGGCGAGAGCTGTTGCAGGCGAGGCCGGAGTACCGTTTTTCAGCATCTCGGGTTCTGATTTTGTAGAAATGTTTGTCGGGGTCGGTGCTTCCCGTGTTCGTGATTTGTTCGAGAACGCGAAGAAGAACGCACCTTGTATCATTTTCATTGATGAGATTGATGCCGTTGGACGTCAACGTGGCGCCGGATTGGGTGGCGGACATGATGAACGTGAGCAGACGCTCAACCAATTGCTCGTAGAGATGGATGGATTCGGCGCAAACGAAGGTATCATCATCGTAGCCGCTACAAACCGTCCGGATATTTTGGACCCGGCGTTGCTTCGTCCAGGACGTTTTGACCGTCAAATTACGGTTGACCGTCCAGATGTTAAAGGCCGTGAAGCAGTATTGTATGTACATGCTCGCAACAAGCCATTAACGAAGGATGTTAAACTGGACGTAATTGCGAAACGTACAACAGGCTTTACGGGCGCTGATCTGGAAAATCTGTTGAACGAAGCTGCCTTGTTGGCGGCTCGTCGTAACCGCAGAGATATTTCGATGCGAGAAGTAGATGAAGCTATCGACCGTGTTATCGTAGGTACAGAAAAACGCAGCCGCGTAATCAGTGACCGCGAAAAACGAATTGTTGCTTATCATGAAGCAGGCCATACGATTATTGGTTTCTTCTTGGAAAATGCCGACATGGTTCACAAGGTAACGATTATTCCACGTGGACGTGCAGGCGGATATGTCATCATGCTTCCGAAGGAAGACCGCATGCTGACTACCAAGCAGGAATTGCTGGACAAAATCACTGGATTGTTGGGTGGACGCGTATCCGAGGAACTGTTCATTGGTGAGATCGGAACGGGAGCCTATAGCGACTTCCAGCAAGCGACAAGCATTGCACGCAGCATGATCGTAGAATATGGTATGAGTGAGAAGCTTGGTCCAATGCAGTTCGGTACTTCACAAGGCCAAGTATTCCTTGGACGCGATATCGGTCATGAGCAGAACTACAGTGATCAGATCGCTTATCAGATTGACCAGGAGATGAATCGCTTCATCACTGAATCTTATGAGCGTGCTAGAGAACTCCTGACCAAGTATTCCAAAGAGGTTCATTTGATTGCTCAAACCTTGCTGGTAGAAGAAACCTTGGAACTTGAACAAATCAAACGTTTGATCGAGACAGGTTCTTTGGATGGTGGCACGACTGAGGGAGAAGGAACACCGGAAAATGGTGAGCCTGTGATCGACAACATTGGAGACGTCCGTGTACGTATTCAAGGTAAGGATGACGAGCCTAAGAATACAACGGATCAACCGAATGATATCCCTAATCTGCAAAAGCCAGAGGATGATAACAATTCGGGCAACTCCGGTGGTACTCCACCGACAACAACCTAATCATCCGATGGATAGTTGAATAAGCGTATATGTAAGCTCCGGGGAACCAGGTATTATGGGTTTTCCGGAGCTTTTTAAATGGAAGATTATTGCTAACGTGATTTGACAGACACCGGAACGTTGTGTACATTTATTGTTAAATAAACGGCTGTCGTCTTCTTAGCTTATAAAAGCCAACAGCCGCTGCAATCGACTTTCTATCATTTTGAACATATACGTGAGCGCATACTGTAGAACCTATGGTGTGCGCTATTCTTCTGTGAAATCAGGTGAAGGCATGATTCCAAGGTATCTAGTTGATTTTGATGTAGCGGAATTGACCCGATTGGAGGCCGACGTGTTAATAATCGGCTCGGGCATTGCGGGCTTATATACGGCGATTAAGGCTGCGGAGAATCGGAAAGTGTTGCTGATTACCAAGAAGACTTTGATGGAAAGCAACACGCGTTATGCTCAAGGCGGCATCGCTGCTGTCACATCGGACGAGGATACACCAGCTTATCATATGGAAGATACCCTGATTGCTGGTGCAGGTCTATGTGAATCTGAGGCGGTCAGTACGCTTGTCCATGAAGGTCCAGTTGGCATTCAGGAGTTAATACGTTTGGGAACGGCTTTTGATCGTGTGGATGGTGAACTAGCGTTGACACGGGAAGGAGCGCATAGTCATCGGCGTATTTTGCATGCAAATGGAGATGCTACGGGTTATGAAATTGTTCGTGCGTTGTCAAAGCAGGTTGCTGCCCATCCCGGTATCGAAGTATGGGAAGAGTGCATGGTAATTGATCTGCTGACGGAGCATGGTGAGTGTATTGGGGCCCTCGTCCAAAAGCCAGGTGGGGAAAGGTCGTATATAACCGCTAATGCAACGATTTTGTGCTCAGGAGGTAGCGGGCAATTATACCGGTATACGACCAATCCGGATATTGCAACCGGGGATGGTATCGCTATGGCATATCGTGCTGGGGCGATTGTACGGGATATGGAATTCATACAGTTTCATCCTACGGCGTTGTGCCATCCGGGCGCTCCAAGGTTTCTAATTTCCGAAGCCGTACGGGGAGAAGGAGCCGTGTTACGCAATATTCACGGAGAACGCTTCATGGACAAGTATGATTCCCGGCAGGAGCTTGCACCCAGAGACATCGTAGCTCGTGCTATCATTCATGAGATGGAGCGCACCCAAGTTGCGTTTGTATACCTGGATATTACACACGAGCCGCCAGAGCGGGTGATGCAACGTTTTCCAACAATTTATCGGACATGTCTCTCATTTGGTTTGGATATGACGACAGACTGGATCCCCATTGCGCCTGCTGCCCATTATATGATGGGTGGTGTCCAGACCAATTTACACGGGGAAAGCTCCATTGCGCGTTTGTTCGCCTGCGGGGAGACCTCTTCTACAGGAGTTCACGGAGCTAATCGTCTGGCGAGCAATTCGTTATCTGAAGCTATTGTATTTGCCAGCAGGATTATTGAGCGACTGCATTCATTGCCACCGCTGGTCGGCCATACATTGATATCTTATAGCGATAACCGTACAGAGTTCCCGGCTTCATCCGTCACGGAGCAGCGGCATAAGCTGCAAGAAGCAATGGTTCGTTATGCTGGAGTTCGTCGGCACGGCGAGGGGCTGCAAGCAGCATTAGACGAGCTGCAAGGGCAAATGCCTATTTTTGAGGCTGTGATCGCTAGCCGGGAAGAGATCGAATTTGCCAATTTGCTCACCTGTGCTTTATTAGTAACAGATGGTGCGCTGCTGCGTGAGGAGAGCCGGGGAGCGCATTATCGCGAGGATTTTCCTGAGACAGATGATAGCGTCTGGCGAAAGCATGTTCAGCAGAGACGTGAGCAAGGGATAACGGAGGAGTACGTTCATGACATCTAACAGCGAACTTTATGGAGAGTTTAGTGGATATCAGGAAGAACTGACAGCACAAATTCGCAGCTGGCTGCGAGAAGATACGGGCTCTGGCGATGTGACCACGCGCTGGACGATTGAGCAGGGCCACCAATCCAAGGCTGTCATTCATGCCAAGGAGAGCGGCGTGGTTGCCGGTTTACCCGTGGCTGCCCTTGTATTTCAGGTAGTGGACCCTTCCTTGTCGTTCACTCCGCTGGTGAAGGACGGACAGTGGATTGAAAAGGGAAGCGTTTTGGCGGAAGTGACGGGTAGTACCCATGCAATTTTGACTGGAGAACGACTGGCGTTAAATTTGCTCCAACGGATGTCTGGCATTGCCACGCGGACTCGGGCTTTTATAGATCAATTGCATGGTTTGTCCACTCGCTTGGTGGATACACGTAAAACAACACCGGGACATCGGCTGCTGGAGAAGTATGCTGTGCGTGTAGGCGGTGGCTCGAATCATCGCTTTGGTCTGTACGATGCTGTTATGATTAAGGATAATCATATTAAGGGCGCAGGTGGGATTGAACAAGCTGTGAGTCGAGCGCGCGCTAATATACCGCATACGATGACGATTGAAGTAGAGACGGAAAACATGAAACAAGTTCAGGAAGCCCTGGAAGCTGGGGCGGATATCATTATGCTGGATAACATGTCTGCCCCAGATATGAAGGAAGCCGTTCGGTTCATTCGGGAACGGGCACCACATGTCAAAACAGAAGCCTCGGGCAATGTATCGCTGGATACAGTGCGTGAGATGGCTGAGAGTGGCGTAGATGTGATCTCTGTAGGCAGGCTGACATACTCTTTTCATAACCTGGATATCAGCCTTGACCTTAACGCAAAGAAAGATAGGTGACACCCATTGATTCTTGTAGTGGATGTAGGTAATACCAATATTGTTCTGGGGATATACGAAGGGCGGGAGCTGTTGCACCATTACCGGATCAGTACCTCCAGACAGGCAACCGCAGATGAATACGGCGTACTCATACATAATCTTTTTAGTATGGGTGGCGTATTAAAGGATGACATCCAGGGAGTTATTATTTCCTCTGTCGTTCCGCCGTTGGTCCGTGTATTAGAAGAAATGTGCGATAAATACATAGGCAAAACGCCTTTAATCGTCGGACCGGGAATCAAGACCGGTCTTAACCTGCGTTATGAGAATCCGCGTGAAGTAGGTGCGGATCGGATCGTGAACGCTGTTGCGGCTGTCGAACGGTTCGGCGGGCCGCTGGTTGTGGTGGATTTTGGGACAGCGACGACGTTTGATTGTATTGACGATAAGGGAAACTACTTGGGCGGTGTCATTGTGCCGGGTATCGGGATTTCGACGGAGGCACTGTATCAACGGGCTTCCAAGCTACCCCGCATCGAGTTGGAGAAACCCAAAAAGGTTATTGGTCGTAATACGGTTCATGCCATGCAAGCTGGGATTATCTTCGGTTATGCTGGGCAAGTGGATGGCATTGTGCGGCGCATTAAGGAAGAAATGCAGGCGGAGCCTACAGTTATTGCTACCGGAGGTCTTGCAGAGCTAATCGCATCAGAGGCGGAGAGCATTCAGAAAGTGTTGCCGATGTTGACGCTCGAAGGATTGCGCATCATTTACCAACGTAACGCCGAATAAAAAAGTGGGTATAAGCTGCCGCTGAGTCCAACCGAATGATTTTATCGGTTTGGATTAGCGGCGTTTTTCGTCTATACTGAAATATGTTACGTTTTTGAACAATTCGCGTGATCTGTAGATGCAGGTTGTTTATATAGTAGGAAATTATGCTTCAATGATGAGCAATACTAACGAAAATAAGCAGCATAGCTGTCCTGGTGAATAGGGGAGGATATCAATATGGAAAATAAGCAGGATCGACTTATTCGTGGCACAGCCATGGATGGGAGGGTTAGAGCTTTTGCTGTTCGGACAACTCAATTGGTAGAGGAATTGCGGAGAAGACACGATACGTATCCAACGGCTACCGCTGCTTTGGGGCGAACCCTCACAGCAGGTGCTATTATGGGTTCTATGCTAAAAGGAAAAGAGCGATTGACCATTCAAGTTAAAGGTGATGGACCGATTGGGCAAATCGTCGTTGATGCCAATGCTGTAGGGGAAGTGCGAGGTTATGTTACTGAACCGCATGTGCATTTGCCAAGCAATAGTATGGGCAAACTGGATGTAGCGGGTGCCGTAGGTACAGAGGGGTTCATTCATATCATCAAGGATTTGGGGTTAAAAGAACCGTATCGCGGCAGTACTCCGATTATTTCCGGTGAACTGGGTGAGGATTTTACCTATTATTTTGCCAAATCGGAACAGACCCCGTCAGCGGTGGGCTTGGGTGTGCTGGTAGATACGGATAACACGGTTATTGTGGCCGGTGGATTTATTATTCAGTTGCTTCCAGGCTTGAATGATGATGAGATTACTGCGATCGAAAATGCAGTCAGCTCCATTCCACCCGTTACTGCTTTGCTGGATCAAGGGTTGGAACTTGATGAAATGCTGCGCTGGATGCTGCCGGACGTTCGGATTCTCGATGAATTGGATATCCATTTTCAATGTGAGTGTTCACGTGAGCGCGTGGAAAAAACATTGATCAGTTTGGGAGAAAGCGAATTAGAGCAGTTAATTGAGGAAGAAGGACAGGCTGAGGTCGTATGTCACTTTTGTAATGAGGCTTATCAGTTTAATAAGGATGAATTGCAAAATCTGTTAGATCAAGCCAAATCCTAACCGGATGGGCGGTGCAAGCGATGACTACACGGGAAAAAGGATTATGGACAGCTGTCATTATTCTGACCGTTAGCGTCGCCGCCTTGGGTGGTCTTATCATGCTTCGGGGGCTGTCAAAGCCGGGTGATGTAAGCAAGGATGACGGCGATCATACTGTGGCGGAGATGGGTCAGGAAGGCATATCGGAGGAACAGTGGGTAGCGGAACTGAAAAAGCGATATGGAACCAATACGCTGTTGCAAATGTTGAATCGTAAAGCCGTGCAGGCTGAAACCAAGCGTCTCGGTATCAAGATCACCCAAGAGGATTTACAGCAGGTGCTGGAGCAGGATAGTAAAGGGTATGACTCAGATCATGCCTACTTTGATGAAATGCAGCGACAGTTTGGCTTAGATCCGGTTGACTTGCGGAATGAAGCGGAATACCGGATTGGTTTGGAGAAAATAGCCACGCAGGGTATTCAAGTTCAGGAAGCTGAGATTGACGAGTATTGGGAACAGCACCCTGAGGAATTTGCCGTCGGTAAGCAGATCCAATTGGCAGCTCTTTATGTGGATAATGCGGAGGAAGCAGAAGCGTTGCTAGATCGGGTCAAGCAGGGGGAGAGCTTCGATGTGCTGATTCAAGAGTACTCAGGTAAGCCTTTTGGCAAGGATAGCAGCGGGCAGTTGGGATGGGTGGATGAATATGATCCATTGCAACCGGAGGCGATCATGAAGGCGGCGAGAGAGCTAAGCTCCGGGGATGTTGCAGGTCCGATCTCTGTTAACGATGGCTATGCTGTCATTTATGTACAGGATGTCCGGTTGAAGAATTCTCCGGATAAGCAGCAGATCCGGCAGCAAATTCGCCGATCTCTTGCGCTTGCACAGGCCGCTCCTTTGGAAGAGGTCGAGAAGAGTCTACGTGATAAATATGGAGCGCGTATTTTATCTGGAAAAGATGCATCCTCCGCTGCTCTGTAACGTAGTGAAAGAATATTGGTTTGAAGGAAGCACGATGCTGATAACGCGGGTTGACAGCATCGCGGCTTACTCACTCGTATTGACATTGGAATTGAAGATTGTTATGATTAGCGTATAAAACCCACTATTTTTATCGGAAATTAAATGAACGGTACAGAATTAAAGTGATTGACTAAGAATGATCTACAAAATGATTTCGCAATTTTTAATACATCATCTACAGTCAGGGAGGAATTATCATGGCTAAAGTTGTTAATAACATCACCGAACTTATCGGGGAAACTCCCCTCGTTCGGCTCAACCGGATCGTACCGGAAGATAGCGCCGAAATTTATTTGAAACTGGAATATCAGAACCCAGGCTCCAGTGTAAAAGATCGTATTGCGATTAGCATGGTAGAAGAAGCTGAACGTGAAGGTCTGCTTAAGCCAGGCGGTACGATTATTGAAGCAACTAGCGGTAACACAGGAATCGGCTTGGCTATGGTTGCTGCTGCGAAGGGCTATAAGGCAGTAATCGTTATGCCAGAAACGATGAGCATAGAGCGTCGTAATTTGTTGCGTGCTTATGGAGCCGAACTTGTGCTAACACCAGGATCAGAAGGCATGAACGGGTCCGTTAAGAAAATGGAAGAATTGCTGAGTGAAAATCCGGAATATTTTGCTGCTGAGCAGTTCAAGAACAAAGCTAATATCAAAATTCACCGTGAAACGACCGGTCCTGAGATTGTGGAAGCCATTCGTTCCATTGGCGGAACTCTGGACGCTTTTATAGCTGGAATAGGTACTGGCGGAACCATTTCTGGTGCCGGAGAAGTGCTTAAGAAAGAATTCCCTGATATTAAAGTTGTGGCTGTAGAGCCTGCCTCTTCCCCACTGTTAGCAGGCGGTAAGCCAGGACCCCACAAAATTCAAGGACTTGGTGCCAACTTTATTCCTGAAATTTTAAACCGCGATATCTATGATGAAATTATTCATGTAGAAAACGATGAAGCTTTCGAGGTAGCACGTAGAGTGGCCAAGGAAGAGGGCATTTTGTCCGGTATTTCATCTGGCGCGGCTGTTCATGCGGCTTTGAAACTTGCTAAGCAATTGGGCAAGGGTAAACGGATCGTTGTCATTGTTCCAAGTAATGGAGAACGTTACCTGAGCACACCACTATACAATTTCGAGCTGTAATTATGTCGTAATTGTGTATACTATACGTAAGGATTCCCTCATTTCCCTGTTGCAGGGGGGTGGGGGTTTCTTTTTAAGGAGAGAATATAGACTTATTGAAAAGTAGGGAAGGGGAAGCACACACGGATGAAATCGACAGCTAGAGTGACGGAGACGCAGTGGCAGGTTTGGCAGGAGGAAGGCTGGAGCATACTTCCCTATATTGCTGAGTACCCATTACCCGTGGGGGGGCTACCGTCATCGTGGCGGAAGGCTTGGGAGGATTCGTCTCCATATGCCTTTTTGCTGGAGAGCGCTAAAGGTGGGAGGTACACCTATCTGGCCTTAAATCCGGTTGCTATATTGGAGGGCAAGGGAGAACATGCAGTTTGGACTGATTTGCAAAGCGGGAAACATGGAGAAATGCATGGTCAACCTTTGAAAGTCATGAGCAACTGGATCGCTCCTTACCGTGCGCCGCGTGTACCTGGCATGCCTTTTTTCTCTGGAGGATTTGCGGGTTATCTTGGCTACGATGTAGCTCGCTCGTTGGAGCGTTTGCCATCTCAAGCTGCAGACGATACGGACATACCTGATTATGTATGGATGAGGGTGGATGAGCTATGGATTTACGATCACGAAAAATCCTCCATATATTGTGCTGTTCATATGCCCGCTCCTGCGCATTCCGATAAAGTCAGTAGTGATACCGATTTGACCAATCGCGTTATGCAGGATGGGCCGAATCCTATACTTTGCGAGCGTTACGCGGAAGCTGCCCAACGTGCAGAACGTATGCTGACTCAGTGGAATAACATCATAAATGCAGGAGAGATTGATTCTGCGTACCCTCGTCGTTGTGCTAGGCTCGCCGAAGAAGGGTTAGAGGCTGCTCATCTTGAATCTGAAGGCTGGACAGCGGCATTCAACCAACAAGATTTTGAACAAGCCGTGAAACGTGTGCAGGAATACATTGCCCAAGGGGATGTATTCCAGGTCAACTTATCGATTCGTCAGCAACGTGCGCTTACAGCCCTCCCTGAAAATATATATGAATGGCTTCGTCTGCTGAATCCTTCCCCTTATATGGGTATGCTGCGTATGCCAGATTTACGGATCGTTAGTGGCTCGCCGGAATTGTTGGTGAAGCTGGAGGATGGACGTGTGAGCGCCCGACCAATTGCAGGTACGAGAAGAAGAGGGCTAACACCGGATGAAGATGCCGCTATGGCAGCAGAGCTTCTATCAAGCGAAAAGGAACGCGCCGAGCATATTATGCTCGTCGATCTGGAGCGTAACGATATCGGACGGATTGCCGAATACGGATCGGTGCATGTGCCTGAACTGCTGACGGTCGAATACTATTCGCACGTTATGCACCTGGTTTCTCAGGTTGAAGGAAAATTAGCCTCGGGTCGTACAGCTATAGATGTAATTGCTGCTACCTTTCCAGGCGGAACCATTACCGGGGCACCCAAGGTGCGCACCATGGAAATTATTGAAGAATTAGAGCCCGTTCGTCGGGGGCCTTATACAGGGTCCCTTGGATGGATTGACTATAACGGCAATATGGAATTAAATATTATAATAAGAACACTAGCTGTTAAAGGCAGCACTGCCTATTTACAGACAGGTGCGGGGATCGTCATTGATTCAGACCCGTACAGGGAATATCGGGAATGTCGGAACAAGGCTAGAGCTGTCATGAAGGCGGTACAATGTGGTGAAGAAGAAGCCGCTTTGAGCAGAAGCGGTATCACAGGAGGGTGAGTCGTATGATTTTGGTGATTGATAATTATGATTCGTTTACGTACAATCTTGTTCAATATTTAGGTGAACTTGGCGAAGAAGTAACCGTAAAACGGAACGATGAGATTGATGTGAAAGGCATAGAAGAGCTGGCACCAGAGCATATTTTGATCTCGCCGGGTCCATGCACGCCGAATGAGGCAGGGATATCACTGGATGTGATCAGCCATTTTAAAGGTCGCATTCCGATTTTTGGCGTTTGCCTCGGCCACCAGGCCATCGGACAGGCTTTCGGCGGTAAGGTTATCCGGGCTGAACGACTCATGCACGGTAAAACATCACCGATTCTTCATCACAATACGTCAGTATTTGAAGGCTTGCCTTCTCCGTTCACAGCAACCCGGTATCACTCATTGCTGGTGGAGCGCGAGAGTCTGCCTGAGTGTCTAGAGATTACCGCGGAAACCGCAGAAGGTGAAATTATGGGTTTGCGGCATAAAGAATTTGCCGTAGAAGGAGTTCAGTTCCATCCAGAATCCATTATTACGGATTATGGGCATCAACTGTTACGCAATTTCCTAAAACGCAAGGTAGGCGTCTGATTCATGAAATATATCGGAGTCAACGGCGTCCTCACGGAAGCCGCAAAAGCCGTGATTCACGTAAGTGATCACGGCTTTTTATACGGAATGGGCTTGTTTGAAACATTCCGCACCTACAAGGGTGTCCCATTCTTGCTGGATCGGCATCTACATCGACTGCAGGAAGGTTGCCGAATGCTCGGCATTCCTTTTCAACTGGATGAGGAGCAACTTACGAGACACATCCAACATCTGATGGTGGCGAATGGACTGGATGAAGCCTATATCCGTTACACCGTATCAGCGGGCGAAGAGGTGCTAGGATTGCCGACAGGGGACTATACGCGTCCTAATCATATTCTGTTCGCTAAACCGTTGCCCTCTACCAATACACAAACCGGGCAATCCACTTCCCCATCGGCGCTTCAGTTGTTGCGAACTCCCAGAAATACTCCAGAGGGTGAGGTTCGCTTAAAGTCGCTCCATTATATGAATAATATTCTTGCAAAGCGGGAACTTCAGCAGTATGCCGAGGCTGTCCGTTATAAGGCTGAAGGAATGATGCTTACGGCGGATGGTTTTCTGGCAGAAGGAATGGTCAGCAATCTGTTCTTTGTGCGGAACAATACGTTGTATACCCCTGACTTGTCTACAGGGATTCTGCCAGGCATTACGCGTGAGTTCATTTTGGAGCTGGCGCATCTGCGAGACATTCCTTGTGAGCAAGGCCTGTACCGCTGGGACGAGCTGAAACAGGCTGATGAAATTTTTATGACCAACTCTATACAAGAAATACGGCCCGTGGATTTGTTGTTGGAGCCGGGAGGAGCAACGAACCATTTATCGGTTCCCTTGACACAGCCCAGGTCCATAACAGCTTTGCTGTTGCACGATTATAGACAGAAAGCAGGGATCAAGTGAACATACCGACCCTTTATCAACGTAGTTACCGAATGGGGGATGCCGAGCTTACGCTCGGACATTCCACACAGATCATGGGTATACTGAATGTGACCCCGGATTCATTTTCCGATGGAGGATTACATTATAGTCCCGAGATTGCTGTTTTACATGCATTGAAGCTGGTGGAAGATGGAGCGGATATCATTGACATTGGTGGGGAGTCTACTCGCCCGGGTCATGATCCAGTAGGTGTGGAAGAGGAGCTGGCTCGGGTCATTCCGGTCGTTCAGGCCATCCATCGTATCGCACCGCACATTCCGTTATCTGTAGATACTTACAAAGCCGAGGTAGCCAGGCAGGCGCTTGAGGCTGGCGCACATATCATTAATGATGTGTGGGGGTTTAAGGCAGACCCCGATATGGCACGTGTAGCTTCGGAATTCGATTGCCCGGTCATTTTGATGCATAATCGTCATGACCGTAACTATAGTGATTTGGTTTCTGATATGCTGTCCGATTTAAAAGAAAGTATCCGATTAGCGCTGGATGCGGGGGTACGTGAGGAACAGATCATTTTAGACCCAGGTATCGGTTTTGCCAAGGATTACGATGAAAATATTCATGCCATGACTTCTCTCGATACATTGAGTCAGCTGGGCTTTCCGCTGTTATTGGCTACGTCGCGCAAAAGGTTTATTCGTACAGCACTGGATTTGCCTGTGAATGATGTGGTGGAGGGCACGGCGGCTACCGTTGCCTTTGGCATTGCTCAAGGGTGCCAGATTGTGCGTGTACACGATGTGGCGCAAATCAAGCGCACCGTACGTATGTGTGATGCGATGGTGTACGGGTCTAAAAATGCACTGAGTTATGGTGGTTAGAAGACGCTTCATGAATGATTTGATCCTGCGATCGCTGTTGCAATGGGATTCTTTTGAATTGGTAAACATATGACTGTTAGAATCCCGTTGCAAAGGCGAGCGCTTCGCTTCTCCGGATTCAAATCCTTCATTCCGCTACAACGCGCCATAAAGTCACTGTATTTTTAGGGAGTTATTTATTGTGTAAGGTGAACAGAAGAATAGATCAAGTAGAACGAGAACGGAGTAGGCGGAATGGTGCTGTACAAGCAAAGCGGTCGCTTTAAAAGCTTTCCGTAGGAAAGCTCGCTTCGGAAGCATCACTTCCCCGAATTTCTACCTTTATTATAGGTTTTATTCAAGAAATCTGGGGCAGTGGCGATGGGGAGCACCATCCGACTGCGCAATGGCACGATACGAAACTTCTAAGTTGAGCTTATTGAGAAAATCTAATAAAAAACAGGGGGGGATACCCACGATGGATAAAATGGTTTTGCATCGTATGGAGTATTACGGATATCATGGCGTTTTTCCAGAGGAGCGCAAGCTGGGACAACGTTTCTATATTGATTTGGAACTGGAGCTTGATCTGCGTGAAGCGGGTGAGCAGGATGCCTTGGACAAAACGGTTAATTACGCCGAGGTGCATTACACCGTTAAAGATATTGTAGAAAAGGAATCTTACCAATTGATTGAAGCTTTGGGCGAACGTATTGCATCTTCCCTACTGGACACTTATACTAGTGTCAATGCACTGACTGTCAAAGTCACGAAGCCGCATCCGCCGTTTGATATTCATTTTCAGGGCGTGACGGTTGAGCTTTATCGCGCAAGAAAGTAGGAACGATACATGAATGCACATTCGACCTCTGAGGCATCAGAGGCTTATATTGCTTTAGGGGCTAATTTGGGGGAGCGCGAGCATACCCTGTATGAAGCCATTACGGCGCTGGACGAACATCCGGGTATACGGGTGCTTCGGTGCTCCAGCCTGTACGAAACAGAGCCTGTTGGGTATCTGGATCAACCTTCTTTTTTGAACATGACGGTAGCCGTATCTACAACACTTGCTCCAGAGGAGCTTCTGGTATATATGCTGGAGGTGGAGAGTCGTCTAGGGAGAGTAAGACACATTCCTAATGGGCCACGAACCATTGATCTGGATTTGTTATGGATGGAAGCGGCGCAACTGGCTACACCGGATTTGGAGCTTCCTCACCCTCGTATGTTGGAGCGTGCTTTTGTGCTGGTTCCTTTGGCTGATATCGTTCCGAACCAAGATCCGTCCGGTCTGTACAGTATCGTGCATACTGCATTGAATTCTGTGGATGGAAAGGACGGCATACAGCTTTGGAAAACATGCAGCTGGCGCAACGACTCCGCGCCTTTCGGAAGCTAAAAGGGTTCACACAGCAGGAGTTGGCAGAACGTACTGGTATATCTTTGACTGTATTAGGTGCTGTGGAGCGAGGCAATCGTAGAGTAGACCCAGACATGCTGAACATCATCGCCCAAACGCTAGAAATTGAAGTCCGGGAACTGACGGAATGACGATAAGTATACGATATAAAAGAAGGAATAAAGGGGTGAACAGATATGTTGAAAATCGGCGATATTGAAATGAAAAACCAAGTCGTCTTGGCACCCATGGCAGGCGTGTGCAATCCTGCTTTTCGCTTGATCGCCAAGGAGTTCGGTACAGGCTTGGTATGTGCAGAGATGGTTAGTGATAAGGCCATCATTCACGGCAACAAGCGTACACGTGAGATGCTGTTTGTAGATGAGCGCGAGAAGCCGCTTAGCTTGCAAATTTTTGGAGGCGACCGCGAATCTTTGGTGGAAGCAGCGAAGGTGGTAGATCAGGAAACGAATGCAGATATTATTGATATCAATATGGGCTGCCCGGTTCCCAAAGTGACCAAATGTGATGCAGGTGCTCGTTGGCTGCTCGATCCAAACAAGATTTATGAAATGGTATCGGCGGTAGTGGAATCGGTAAGCAAGCCGGTTACCGTGAAAATGCGTATTGGTTGGGATAGCGAGCATATTTATGCCGTAGAGAACGCTCGCGCTGTTGAACGTGCCGGAGGTCAGGCCGTTAGCGTACATGGCCGTACACGGGAGCAACTGTATACGGGACATGCGAATTGGGATATTATAAAAGAAGTTAAAGAAGCAGTTTCCATTCCTGTAATTGGAAACGGTGATGTGGCATCACCGGAAGATGCCCGCCGCATGCTGGATCTGACCAATTGTGATGGCGTTATGATCGGACGCGGTGCTCTGGGGAATCCGTGGATGCTCTACCGTACGATTGAGTACTTGCAATCAGGTGAGCTGTTGCCCGATCCTTCACCGGAAGAAAAAATCCGCATTGCCATTCTGCATATGGATCGTCTGGTTGCATTGAAGGGTGAAGCGGTAGCTGTCCGTGAAATGCGCAAGCATCTGGCTTGGTACCTCAAGGGGTTTAAAGGTTCTGCACGTATTAAGGATGTCATTATGGAAGAAACAAAGCGCGACGATATGGTACGTATTTTGGATCAATTTGTATCTCAATTGCACATGGTAGAAAACGATGAGCCTTCTACAAGTGCTGCTTCTCCTGCTGCTGTTGCGCAATAAGGAAGCTGTTCCGGCCTGCGCACGCGATTGACTTTTCCAATTGCTTGCCCTATAATCGTTCAGTATAAAATCTTGATGTATGCTACAAATTGTGTGCAGCTCTCAAGACAACAGCAGGAAATGTTCTCATTCCCTCAGAGTGGCATATTATGTTTTGAAAGCGTGCATTCCGATGCACTTTTAAACTTTTCCCATGACAGGAGAATCGGTTAAGATGAGCGATAAAGAAGTCATTCTGACACAGGAAGGTCTTAGAAAGCTCGAAGATGAGCTTGAGAACTTAAAGTCTGTCAAACGCCGCGAAGTGGCTGAACGGATTAAGGTAGCCATCGGATACGGAGATATTAGTGAAAACTCCGAATATGAGGATGCGAAGAATGAGCAGGCCTTTATTGAAGGCCGTGTAATTACGTTGGAAAAGATGCTACGCAATGCCCGCATTATCAATAGTGATGAAATTGACACCGATGTTGTGGGAGTAGGTGCAACTGTGACCGTTGAAGATTTGGAATTCGGAGATATTACAGAGTATGCTATCGTAGGTTCCGCCGAATCCGACCCGCTACAGAATAAGATTTCGAATGAAAGTCCGGTTGGCAAGGCAATTCTCGGTAAGAAAAAGGGAACTGTTGTGGATGTCACCGTTCCAGCAGGCGTTATTCAATATAAAATCGTGGATATCAAGAAATAAGACACGGACTTTGGAATTTAATGTAAAAGCTTCCTTGTGGAAGCTTTTTTTCTCTACACCCGGACGGACCCCGGCCCGTCTATTCATATTGAAGGAGCTGATTTAGCACCATGTCGGATGAAACTACTAACCAGGAAACACAAGAAAATCGCGAGGAATTAAGTGAACTATTACAAATTCGTCGTGCCAAATTGGACGAGCTTCGCGCATTGGGCATTGATCCTTTTGGACGCAAATACATACGCACGGCTGAAGCGGGCGTACTACTGAACAAGTATGACAGTTTGACTAAGGAAGAACTGGAAGAAAAGAATATTGAAGTTAGCATAGCAGGCCGTATTATGGCTAAACGTGTTATGGGAAAAGCCAGCTTTGCTCATATACAGGATCTTAGCGGACGTATTCAAATTTATGTTCGTCAAGACACGGTACCTGAATCCAAATATAAAGCATTTGGTATTTTGGATCTGGGTGATATTGTTGGTGTTAAGGGTGTGCTCTTCAAGACCAAAACGGGCGAAACGACAATCAAAGTGCTGGATATTGAGGTCTTGTCCAAATCCTTGTATCCATTACCAGAGAAATATCATGGCCTGAAGGATGTTGAATTGCGTTACCGTCAGCGGTATGTCGATTTGGTTATGAACCCTGAAGTACAAAAAACGTTCATTACACGGTCCCGTATTATTCAATCCATGCGTCGTTATCTCGATTCGCTCGGCTATTTGGAAGTTGAAACCCCAACATTACATTCCATTGCTGGCGGGGCGGCGGCGAAGCCATTTGTTACGCACCATAATGCATTGGACATGCAGCTTTATATGCGTATTGCTATTGAACTCCATTTGAAACGACTAATTGTCGGCGGAATGGAGAAAGTATATGAGATCGGTCGTGTTTACCGTAATGAAGGTATTTCGACCCGCCATAACCCTGAGTTTACGATGATTGAGCTGTATGAAGCGTATGCTGATTATAAAGATATCATGCAATTGACGGAAAACATGGTTGCACATATTGCGCAGGAAGTACTGGGCACACAGCATATTCAATATCAAGGCCAGGAAGTGGATCTGACGCCGCAATGGCGCAGAGTCTCCATGGTTGATGCTGTTAAAGAAGTAACAGGCGTAGACTTTAGCGTGCAGATGAGTAATGAAGAAGCTCATCGCCTTGCGAAAGAGCATAAAGTTTCGGTTGAACCGCATATGACATTTGGCCATATCCTGAATGCATTCTTTGAGCAGTTCGTAGAGGAAACGCTTATTCAACCGACCTTTATTACTGGACATCCGGTTGAAATTTCGCCGTTGGCCAAGAAAAACGAACAAGATCCGCGGTTTACGGATCGCTTCGAGCTGTTCGTGGTTGCTCGTGAGCATGCGAATGCGTTCACTGAGCTGAATGATCCAATCGACCAGCGCCAACGTTTTGAAGCACAATTGCTGGAACGTGAGCACGGTAACGACGAGGCGCATGAAATGGATGATGACTTTATCCGCGCCTTGGAATACGGGATGCCACCAACAGGTGGACTGGGCATCGGCATCGATCGTTTGGTTATGTTGCTGACAGATGCGCCTTCCATTCGCGATGTGCTGCTTTTCCCGCATATGCGTAACCAACAGTAGAATAACATAACATTATGAATATAGAGGATCAGCCGGGCTTCCCGTGTCTTGTTCCTCTTTTTCATAAGAACGGATGGAGAGAATACTCTAATGAAACGCAGCGTCAAGCTTAGTCGGTTCGCATCGCCTCCTTTTATATTGGTCATCGGATATTTATTGATTATTGCATTGGGTACTTTGCTACTGATGCTTCCTGTTGCCAATCATAGTGGTCATGCTCCGCATTGGATTGATTCGCTTTTTACGTCCGTCTCAGCCGCTTGCGTCACAGGACTGGTCGTTGTTGACGTCGATTCAACGTATACGATGTTTGGCGAAACCGTCATTTTGGTGCTGATGCAGCTAGGCGGGCTGGGGTTTATGACCTTAGCGACCTTGTTTGCGCTGTTGTTGGGGCGGCGATTATCGTTAAAGGATCGGTTGCTGCTTAAGGAGGCTATTAATGCCGATAGCATGGAAGGGATCGTGCGTATTATTCGCAAGGTGCTGATCTTTTCTTTTACCATTGAGGCGATAGCTGCCGTCGTCTTAGCTTTGCGGTGGATGCGAGAGATGCCTGTCGGACAAGCGATATATTATGGAATATTCCATTCCGTATCCCTCTTTAATAACGGGGGATTCGATCTGTTCGGGACTAGCTTCCAACAGTACGCTGGAGATTTTGTTTTCAATATGATTGCATCTGTGCTCGTTATATCAGGAGGCTTGGGTTTCCTTGTACTTAGCGATCTGTTCGATTTTCGCCGTACCCGGAGACTGTCTCTACACTCCAAAATGGTGCTTAGCGTGTCGGGAGTGCTCATTGTGGTTGGTGCGCTGGTTTTATTTGTTTTTGAGTTTACCAATGCACGAACCTTGGGTGCGCTGAACTGGGAAGGCAAAGTATATGGAGCTGTCTTTCAATCGGTCTCCACGAGATCATCAGGTACGAGCACAGTCGATATCAGCGGGTTAAGGCAGGCAAGTCAGTTTTTTATTATGTTGCTGATGATTATCGGTGCTTCTCCGGGCTCCACGGGAGGAGGAATTAAAACGACTACGTTTCTGCTTATGGTAGGTGCGCTAATCGCCGTCATGCGAGGACAGAAGGAAATTGTGTTTTTCCGTCATAGGGTCCCCAAAGATATCATGATGCGGGCGCTGACCATTATTGTACTGGCCCTATTTATATTCTCGATTGTGGTTATACTGCTCTTAATGACAGAGGATGCGCCATTTCTCTCCCTTGCATTTGAGGCTGCTTCCGCAATTGGAACGGTAGGGTTGTCTGTAGGAGTGACGCCAGGATTGTCTGACGCAGGCAAGCTGATTATTTGTGTGACTATGTTTATTGGTCGGATTGGTCCTCTTACGATTGCCTATGCCATTCGTCCACGCTCGACCAAGACATTGTACCGTCGTCCCGAAGGTCATATTGTAATTGGATAGTGTATCTGTAAAAAAAGATGTACCCGTGCTGATTAGCATAGGTACATCTTTTTTCATTTCAGATCATCATAATTCTTTATGGGTAGCATATCATGTAAAATGCCCATTTTGAGAACAAGACGAAATGGGCTGAACAGATACTGATTTTCGCAGAAAAAACGGCTATTTGTTTCCTTTTATGTAATTATAGACAAAATACTAGGAATATTATGTATAATATTGTATGATAGTGGGCATGAAAGGGGGATAGTTGAGGTGAATACCAATTTCTAATTTGAAAGGAATCATCTATTATGTATTTATTTATTATTAGTGCTGAAGTTTTATTTTGGGTTTTTGTTGTTGCAGGCTTGATCGCAAGGTATATGTTTGGCTTGAAGAAATTAGGCGGTCTTCTTTTACTATTTACCCCCATTATTGATATCCTGCTACTGATTGCGGTGTTCATCACGGTGAAAAGTGGCATGGAGATTACGACTGCTACTGGCTTGGCGGCCTGTTATTTTGGTATTACAGTAGCATTTGGTCATAGGTTAATTAAGTGGGCGGATGTACGGTTCTCCCATTGGTTTGGTAAGGGACCCAAGCCTGAACGCAAGTATGGTGCTGCTCATGCAAAAGAGGAACGGATAGGTTGGTTGCTTCACCTTTTGGGCTGGGCTATAGGTAATGCTTTGTTGCTTGCCATCATTATGTATGTTGATGATCCGCAGCGTACGGTGTCTTTGGAGGGCATTATGCAAACATGGGCGATCGTTCTGGCAATCGACTTTGTTGTCTCCTTTAGCTATACTTTAGCTCCCAAAAAACAAAAGCGTAGTCTATAGAGGTTAAGCTTTACACTTAGATTAGATAAAATCTGGCTGGTCACTCAGGATGTTCAAATCGGAAGACTCATTGTTGGTGAAAATGAAGTGGTTACTTCCGGTAAATGGGGTGAGTCCGTTGTTGGAATGTAAATATTTACAAAAATATGAGGATTTTATGTTTAACTTACTTTGACAGTCACCTTATTTTTGCCTCGCTATCTTTTTTCACACACATGTATCCCTTTCGATTTGAACACAGACCAACGGAAGCAACACAACTATTTTTTGTGAGATGACAGACAGCATGCAAGATGTGTTCCACAAATTTTAAAATAAATTTTGTGATTTGCCTAAAACGTCGCTTATCCAAGTTTGGCAATTAACGCGATAATATTCCAGGAAAGATTACATATGTCTATAAATGTAGACATACGCAGTTAAGTTGTTATTTTGTTTAAAAATGTAAAAAAGAAAGGTGGTTTCTGTGGCAGTACTACTGAGCGGTAAGAACATTTTGATTATGGGCGTGGCTAATAACAGGAGTATTGCCTGGGGGACAGCTCAATCTTTAGCTGCTGAAGGAGCACAGCTCATTTTTACTTACGAAAATGAGAGGGTTGCAGAGCGGGTACTAAAGCTCGTTGAAACCATTCCAGGAGCACTGGTCTGTCCTTGTAATGTTCAAAGCAATGAAGAGCTTGATGCATTGGCGGATTTTCTAAAAGAAAAAGTAGGCGTATTACATGGTTATTTTCACAGTGTCGCCTATGCTAAGGCTGAGGATTTGGATGGCTTGTTCGTTGACACTTCTCGTGAGGGATTCGCCGTTGCACAAGAAATCAGTGCCTATTCTCTGGCTGCTGTCTCCCGTCGAGTATACCCACTGATGACAGAGGGTGGAAGTATCGTCACCATGACGTATATTGGCGCAGAACGAGCGATCAAAAATTACAACGTTATGGGTGTGGCGAAGGCTTCACTGGAAGCCAGCATGCGCTATCTGTCGAATGATCTGGGCACATATGGCATTCGCGTAAATGCGATTTCCGCTGGTCCGATACGGACCTTGGCTGCCTATGGCATTAAAGATTTTAACACAATGCTCAAACATATTGAAGAAACTACGCCCCTACGCAAGACGGTTGATACGTCGGAAGTCGGAGATACGGCGTTATTCCTATTTTCCCATTTATCGAGAGGCATTACGGGTGAAGTTATCCATGTAGATGCTGGATACCATATTACGGGGATGTAAGGAGGGAACGTTGTGCTTATTACGCATACGGATTGCCGTATTATCTCACCTGAAGGAATTATGACTAGGGAGCGTCTGGAGCGAGACGTTACGATCTTCTCCCGGATGTTGACGCTCAGAGGAATTCCCGAAGACGGTAGAGTGATTCTGAAAGCGGCCAATTCCTATTGGTTTGTTGTGTCTCTGTTTTCCCTGTGTAATATCGCTGTTTCGGTGACTGTGGTGGACGAGCAGACTGTGCTCGATGAGGTGGCTCAAATCTATGATGAAGCGGGTGCCTGTTGCATCCTTACGGATTCCGATTTAGAACTTCCTCATGCTCTCGTTATTCTAATTCAAGATCTGATTCAAGAAGAAGCAGTACACCCGGATTGGGTGGGAGAGCCAAAGCTTGAAGCCCTCGACTTTAACAAGTGGTGCGAGAGGCCAGATGCGCTCATTCTGTATTCTTCAGGTACGACGGGAAAACCCAAGGGAATCGTGAAAGCTGGTTCAGCTTTTATGGAGAATATCAGGCATTCCATACACGCCATGAACTACCTACCGTCTGACCATATGCTCCCCGTTGTGCCTTTTTCTCATTTTTATGGAATCTCACTTATTTTCTCCTGGTGGTTAACCTCATGTTCTCTCATCATCTGCAATCCCAAAAACCTCTGGAGCGTCATTGCAAGTATTACGAAAGACCGGGCGACGGTCGTAGACGCTAACCCCTCTGCTTTTTACACCTTGTTGCGTATGCTAAACCGAAAACCCGAACAACTGGAAATGGTCAAGGAAGCTCCGGTACGCATGTGGTGCGTAGGCGGTTCCCCACTTACCCAAGACCTTGAAGAGAAATTTAACAACATATTTGGACAGCCCCTCCTGAATGGTTACGGCCTTTCTGAACTGGGCAACGTTACACTGGGGACGCTAGAATGTCCGAAGGGTTGTGGTCTACCATTACCTGGTGTGGATCTGAAAATACTAGATTCTACAGGCAACCAGCAGGCGGATGGTATCGTAGGCGAAGTGTGGATACACAGTGCTGGACGCATGGAAGGTTACTTGAATCGTCCAGACTTGACGCAATCGGTTCTACAGGACGGCTGGTTCAAGACGGGGGATCTGGGCTATCTGGATGACGGAATGCTGTATGTCATTGGTCGCAGCGGTAAGACGGTCAACCGGATGGGCTATATGGTATCTCCTGTCTATATTGAGGATCGGATTGGTTCGCTAGGTTACCGATCCTGCGTGATCACCTTGGAGGATGAGGCTAAAGGGACATTGCTTGTTGCATTCATCGAAGGCGAATCCTCGCAAGCCTTGTCTGTACTCCGTAAGGAAATAAATCGTGTACTTCCTTCATACATGTTTCCCGATCTTTTGCTTCCGCTCGACCACTTTCCTTTAAATCGCAATGGAAAAGTAGATCGGCTGGAGATGGAGCGTATTGCCCTGGAGAAAGTTGCTTCTCGCAAAGTATAGCAAAATATTTACCAAAACCGCATATAGGAAAGGGAGAATGTGCCATGAGTATAAATCCAGAATTGGCAGAAAACACACTGTTTTTGGAAAGGCATGAATCTATTCTGAAGTGCCTCAATTATTTGATTGAAAATCGGCAGGAAGTGATGGATATTCTCACGCAATTTTCATCCTATCGGGCCGCCAATGCAGAAATTGACTCCACGATCCTCACACTTCAAGGTGCTCTGCAAGAAGTGCAGACCTATCAGCCAAGCTGGCAACGATCTATGGCTGTATTCATGCCTTCCAACGTCATTTTGTACTCCTATGCATTATACCTCTTGATTCCGTCCCTGTACGTTGAAAATATAGACTTTCGCCCTTCTTCTCACGTAAACGAGTACGTCAACATGCTGCATGAAAAACTTCAGGCTGTACACGGATTACCCATCTATATTCGTAAGGTCAGTCAAAGGGTTTTTATGGAAAATTCGGTTATGCCAGCTGATATTGTGGTGTTCACCGGGAGCTATGTCAATGCGGAGAAGATCAAAAAACAAATCCGAAAAGACCAACTCTACATCTTCTATGGACAAGGGATCAATCCTTTCGTCATCGGACCCGATGCTGATCTGGAACTGGCGGTTACCGATGTAATCCGAATGAGACTGTTCAACTCAGGACAGGACTGCCTGGGACCCGACATCATTCTGGTACATCAAGATGTGACAGAGAGCTTCAAAAACCTGCTGATTATGCGGCTTGACCAACTTGTGTTTGGAGCCAACGATGATCCGAACGCAAACTATTCCCCTATTTTCTATAAAGATGCGCTGAACTCGGTTTCTGAATATTTTAATACGAACGATAAGTTTATTATTTACGGCGGTGGCATTGATTTCCGTACGAAAAAGATGGAGCCAACGGTTGTATATAGCGAGCTAGATCAGGATTTGGAGATTATTGAGTATTTTTCACCGGTCTTCAACGTGGTTAGCTACCGAGACGACGAGCAGCTGATCAAGCGTATTTCCTCCAGTTATTTCAGTGAACGAGCAATGGGTTGCAGCTTATACGGGTCTAGTCACCTGGCGGACGTTCTGCGGAAGAAGCACACGCTGACCATTAATCAGACGCTTGAGGATGTGGATCAAGGCAATAAGCCTTTTGGTGGCTATGGCACGATGTCGAACTATATTTTTTACGATTTCAAGCTCATTTCGAAGCCGATCTTGATTTCAGAAATTGTCGCAGAATATTTGTCGGAAAAGAGGAGTTTGGTATGACTGCGAGTTTATTCCCTTGGGATGCCATCATTGGCTACTTAAAATCGGCTGGGGTTCAGCATCTCTTTGGATTACCAAGTGATGATCTCAAAATCGTATCGTCACTCCCCTCATCCGGTATGGATTTTATTCTGTGCAAAGATCAACGTAATGCTGTGTTCATGGCAGCAGGTTATGCGCTCACCACCAACCAGATGTCCGTATGCGTTGTGGGGAAAGGCCCTGCGCTCAGTAATACACTTACAGGGCTACTGGAGGCCAAGAACCTGGGCGCTCCGCTCCTGCTTTTGGCGCTTGGCACTGGCGGAGACAAGCTGGGTACCCGATCCTTTCAGGAAGCCGATCAAATCTCACTCGTGAAGCCGCTCGTAAAATGGGCTTATCGTGTCGAGCATGTGGATCGGCTTGTATGGGCGATGGAGCGGGCTGCCTTTTTGGCTATCAATGGAGCACCGGGTCCCGTCTATATCGAACTCCCTGAAAACCTGATGGACCAGCCTGTGCCAACAGGGCTTCAGTTTACCCCACCAGAAAAGCTGTCGTGCTCTCCGTCTCGTCGGGAGTTGGATGCATCGTGGGAAATTATTGAGAACGCCCGCAGACCACTCATTCTAGTCGGAGGCGGCATGAAGTCAGGTACAGGTGATGTGATTGAGCGGTTCGCTAACCAACATGGAGCGGCCTTGTTCGCAACCGCCTCGGGACGGGGTGTAGTTGATGAAGACCACGAACTCTTCTGTGGTGTTGCAGGACTCTATACAGATCTCAGTCTAAGACAAATCTGGAAGGAATCTGATGTGGTAATCACACTGGGCAGTCGATTGGAAGAAACGGCTACTTTTGAGTGGGATATTTTGCTACAGGATACACCTTTGATTCAAGTCAATGTAAATCTGGAGGATTTTGCACACGAGTACAAGGGTATCAAGGTGCTCGGTGATGGATATGCAGCGGTGGAGCAGTGGCTTGAACGGCGCGGGCAGGAGCCTGATGGAGTGTGGCTTGAAACGATTAGGAGCTGTAAACAGGAGGCTTTTTCTCACAGGGCTATTTATCTGGAAGAGCTGAAAAAGACCCCTGGAATCCACGTTCCTGAGCTGTTGGACATGATTCAGACGGAGTTCCCTGAAAATCTGGTGCTTCTTCAAGAGAATGGATTGCAGGATATGTGGTCCTATTTTTATCCATATTTTCGCTTTGCCCACGGTTCTCTTTCGATTGTTCCTAGTGATCAAACGAGTCTTGGATTCGGTGCGGCGGCTGCTCTGGGAGCAAGCGTGGCGACACAACGTCCAGTAGTGGCACTTGTAGGTGACGGTGCGTTCAATCTCTTCTGTTCGGATTTTATGACGGCGGTGGAGTATCAAATACCGTTAATCTATATCGTACTCAATAATGGTGGCTATGGTTGGTTGCAGAATCAGATGAATTATAAACAACTCACAGGGCAGTCCCTCCCGTTTGTTTCTGAGGCGGCCAAGACAGGAATTCAAATTCCTCAGTATGAGTTTGTGGAAAGCCTTGCAATTCGGAGTAAGGGAGAGGCACGGGAACAGCTTCAGCTTGCTTGGCAAAAGTATCAGGAGAACAAGCTTGTGGTCGTCGAGGTATATGCTGATCTTGCGGATGTGCATGAAAAAATCAGTCATGTGTATGGCGACTTTCCTCTCTACGAGCAACAGGCTTCCAAGAATTAATTTCAACGAAGGACGTGGATACAGTGAGAAGACGTGTTGTAGTGACTGGACAGGGAGTCGTAACGCCGGTCGGGCTTAATCTTACGGATTTCTGGAATTCACTGTTGGAAGGAAAAAGCGGAATCGGACCTGTCACTGCTTTCGATACAGCGGACATTCCGACAAAGATCGGTGCACAGGTTACGGGCTTTGACCCATTGCAATATATGAGCAAGAAGGAAGCTAATAAAGTCGCACAGTTCACTCAGTTTGCTTTGGCGGCTGCCCGGCAGGCAGTGGAGCAATCAAAATTAGTGATTGATGAGCGGAATGCAAGTCGCGTGGGGGTTATTGTCGGCTCTGGAGCAGGCGGCCTCGACGTTATAGAGGAGAACTATGGGAAATTAACAAAGCTTGGTCCCAAAAGAGTTTCTCCTTATTTTGTTTCCTCGATGATGATTAATTCAGCACCTGGTGAAATCTCCATTGCTATTGGAGCCAAGGGGCCTTCTTTTGCTGTGGTTACGGCTTGTGCCACAGGAAGTAATGCCATTGGTGAGGCATTACGTACGATCCAGTACGGCACGGCTGATGTCGTGGTTGCTGGTGGAGCAGAAGCCAATTTTAGTCAGCTTGATCTGGCATCTTTTGCGAATATCCATGCTCTCTCCAGACGTAATGAAGAGCCGCAGAAGGCTAGTCGTCCGTTTGATGTGGATCGTGATGGATTCGTCATAGGTGGAGGAGCAGGAGTTTTGGTGCTGGAGGAGTTGGAGTATGCTTTGAACCGCGGAGCCACCATTCTGGGCGAAGTTGTGGGTTACGGATGCACAACTGATGCGTATCATATCACGGCTCCAGATCCCTCTGGCTCCGGCCCGGCAGAAGCAATCAACATCGCACTGCAGGATGGCGGCTTAACACCGCAGGAAATCGACTATGTCAATGCCCACGGTACGAGTACGCCATTTAATGATCGTATGGAGATTAACGCTATTCAAAAAGTATTCGGGGAGCATGCCCCCCAATTGGCGATATCGTCTATTAAATCCATGACTGGCCATTTAATGGGCGGTGCAGGGGCAGTCGAATTAATTGCGACTGTGCAGAGTATGATTCACAGCAAAGTACCACCGACACTCAATTGCGACAATCCTGAAGCTCCTGAATTGAATTTTGTGCCGCATGTATATCAGGAACGCGAGGTCCGCGCGGCGATTAGCAATTCATTTGGTTTCGGAGGGCACAACGTCTGCCTTGCTGTTCGCAAGTGGGAAGGGGAATAAGCCTGTGAGCGAAGAGCTGATCCATATCCCGGATGTGCTTCCGCACCGGTACCCATTTCTTCTGTTGGATGGCGTGACCGGGTACGAAACGTCGCAATGGGCGAAGGGATACAAGCTTGTCACCTGGAGTGAGTGGTTCATTACTGACACTAACCCATACATGCCTCCTATGTTGATTGTGGAGTCGCTTGCACAATTAGCGGCATTCGCTGCGATTGATAAAAAAGGAATTTCATACCTGACTAACCTCAATGGAATTCGATTCCACAGCTTGGCCAAGCCTGGGGACCGAATTGATCTTTATTTTGAAGTGATCAAGCGTCGGCGGGGCTATATTCTTGGAAGCGGTCGGGCTTCCGTAGGGGATCGATTGGTGGTTGAGGCGGAAGAAATTGTTTCACTGGATCAATGACAGGGTGGAAGCGCACGTTAAACTGTCCTTTTGTCCTCCTGACTGCCAGGTGCAGCGGGAGGATATTCACATCATGGAATAGGAGTGAATGAGATGAATGACATGCAGTTATATGATTTAACAAATGCGCAGAAGCGTATATGGTATACCGAATTACTCTACCCAGATACGTCAGTGTCACAGCTTTCCGGTACAGCTAAGATGAAGGGGCATATCAATATTGCTGCCTTTATGCAGTCCATTAATTTGATTATCAAACAGTATGATGCGTTCCGCATCCGTATTACCTCAGTGGATGGAGTGCCTCAGCAGTACGTCGTTCCTTATGAAGAGAGACAGCTGGAGTGCCTGGATCTTAGCCACTATGAAAGTGTATCTGAGGTGGAAGCCTTACTTGAGCAACACAAAAGCAAACCCTTGCCCCTGCTGGATTCTGAGCTCTTCCAGTTTTTAATTGTGAAGATTAGCGAGGAAGAGTATTGGATTAATATCAAGATGCACCATATTATTTCTGACGGAATATCAATGGTGGTCTATGGCAATCAGCTGACAGCATTTTACATGGAGTTAATTCAAGGAAATGAACCGAAGCTGGGCGACGATTGCTCGTATATTCAATATATTGCTGATGAGAATGCATACGAACTTTCTGACAGATACCAAAAGGATAAGGCTTACTGGCTGGATAAATTTTCTGATTTGCCTGAGCTTACGGGTTGGAAGTCATATAATCCGTTATCTTTAAGCACCCACGCCGTTCGGGAGCATTTTACCGTACCAGAAGTGCTATATCACGAGCTGCAAGCATTTTGCCAACAGAACAGGATTTCTTTGTTCCAGTTCTTCATGGGTGCGATGTATATCTACATACACAAAATGACGAATCAGCCGGATGTGGTGATTGGCACTTCGTTCGCTAACCGGGGGAACAAAAAAGAGAAGCAAAAGATAGGTATGTTTGTCAGCACCGCTGCTGCCAGAACATACGTCAAAAAGGATATGGATGTGTTGAGCTTCCTGCAGGATGTAGCCAGAGATCAGATGTCAGTCCTGCGGCATCAGAAGTATCCGTACAATCAGTTAATTCAGGATCTTAGAGAAATGCATGGTAACAAGGATATTCAGCGGCTTTTTGGCGTTTCAATGGAATATCGTCTTATCAATTGGGTTGATTTGGATGATGTGCGCATTTTGACGGATTATGATTTCTGCGGGGACGAAGTGAACGATTTCGTGCTTCATATCGTGGAGATCCTGGATGAAGGCGAACTGGTACTGGATGTCGATTATCGGACGGAGCTGTTTGAACGCAGTGAAGTTAAGGACATGGTTTCCCAGTTGCTTACGATCGCCGAGCAGATCATTCATTCACCTCAGCTTTCTATCGCAGAGGTAAACTTATTGGGTGAACCAGAAGAGCAATCCATTTTGGCTCTTTCGGAAGGCGCTGCAGTCGATTATCCACGTGAGAAGACCATCCATGGCTTATTCGAGGAACAAGCCGAGCGCACGCCAGATCACGTAGCCGTTCAGATGGACGAACAGAGCATTACATACCTAGCTCTAAACGAGCAGGCTAACCAGCTTGCGAGATATTTGCGCTCCGAGGGTGTAGGAGCAGATACGCTCGTAGGGATTATGGCTGACCGTTCCTTGGAGATGGTCATCGGGATGTTGGCCATTTTAAAAGCAGGTGGTTCCTATGTACCGATTGACCCTGATTATCCCGAAGAACGTATCCATTATATGCTGGAGGATTCAGGTGTCCGTCTGTTGCTTACCCAAAGTCATCTGTGGGAAAGTACCACTTTTGACGGAAAGCTTGTGAGCCTGGACGATTCTGCAACGTATACAGGAGATGCCTCCAATCTGGAGAGTATTTCAGGACCAAGCCATCTGGCCTATGTCATCTACACGTCGGGTACAACCGGCAAGCCGAAGGGCACGCTGATTGAGCATAAAAATGTAGTTCGACTGCTCTTTAACGATAAAAATCTATTTGATTTTACATCTCAGGATACGTGGACGCTATTCCATTCGTTCTGCTTCGATTTCTCCGTTTGGGAGATGTACGGAGCGCTTCTTTATGGAGGGAAATTGGTGATTGTTCCATCTCTCACAGCCAAGAGCCCAGCAGCTTTCCTGGAGTTGTTGAAAGACAACCAAGTCACCATTTTAAATCAGACGCCAACGTATTTTTATCAGGTGCTACAGGAAGAGTTAACGCACTCTTCGACAGAGCTTGGCCTTAGGAAAATCATTTTTGGTGGAGAGGCCTTAAGTCCATCTCTTCTGAGAAACTGGCGGGTCAAGTATCCTGATGTGCAGCTGATTAATATGTACGGAATTACGGAAACAACAGTCCATGTCACCTACAAGGAAATCACGGAACATGAGATTGAAGCGGGGAAAAGCAATATTGGCAGAACGATCCCCACACTTAGCGCTTATATTCTCGATGAGCAAAGACGGCTGCAGCCTGTTGGGGTTCCGGGAGAGCTATACATTGCAGGGGACGGTCTTGCCCGTGGGTATTTGAATCGGCCGGATTTGACGTCTGAGAAATTCGTTGAGCATCCGTATCGGGCGGGAGAGCGGCTGTACCGAACTGGGGATCTTGCTCGTTGGTTGCCTGATGGCAATATTGAATATTTGGGACGGATCGACCATCAGGTCAAAATTCGCGGCTACCGAATTGAGCTTGGCGAGGTAGAAGCCCAAATTCTCAAGGCTCCGAACGTACGAGAAACGATTGTCCTCGCACGGGATGACGAACAGGGCCAAAAATTGCTGTGCGCCTACTATGTAGCCTCCAGTGATCTTTCGCCGGGGGAATTGCGGTCTCAGCTGGCAGCGGAACTCCCCGCTTACATGATTCCTTCTTATTTTGTCCGGCTGGAGCAAATGCCGCTTACGCCAAATGGCAAACTGGATCGCCGTGCGTTGCCGGCTCCTGAAAGCAGCGTACAATCCGGCGAGGCTTATTTGGCTCCGAGAACTGCTGTGGAAGCTCAGATGGTACTCATCTGGCAAGATATCTTGGGAGTTACTCGCGTCGGTGTCAGAGATAATTTCTTTGAAATTGGGGGTCACTCTTTGCGGGCAACAGTGCTCGTTTCACGGATTCACAAAGAATTGGGATGTAGCATTTCGCTGCGTGAGGTGTTTCAGTCACCTACGGTCGAATCCTTGGCGCAACTTGTGAAAAAACACATTCCGACCCTGTACGAATCCATCCCGCGGGCAGCGGAAAGCGAAGCTTACCCAGTGTCCTCAGCGCAAAAGCGGTTATACGTGCTGAGACAGATGGACGGGGGAGAGCTTAGCTACAATATGCCAGGGGTCTTCACAGTGGATGGACCATTGGATCGCACGCGGCTGGAGTCCGCGTTCCAGGCACTGATCCAGCGTCATGAATCCCTGAGAACCGGCTTTTATATGCAGGATGGAGAGCTTGTTCAGCGTGTGCATAGGAATGTGCCGTTCGCGTTGAACTACACAGAGGCTTCGGTGGAGGAGACGGATACGCTCATTCACAACTTTATTCGTGCCTTTGATCTGAGCCAGGCTCCATTACTGCGTGTTAGCTTGGTGAAGCTCCAGGAGGAGCGTCATCTGTTGCTGTTTGATATGCATCACATCATTTCAGATGGGGTTTCTATTCAAATATTGATACAGGAACTTACTCATTTGTATCAAGGAGAACAGCTACCAGAACTGCACATCCAATACAAGGATTATGCCGTATGGCAACGGGAACAGTCAGAGAATCAATGGCAAGATCTTGAGAAATATTGGCTGCAATCCTTTGAAGGAGAGTTGCCGGTATTGGATTTGCCTACAGACTTCCAACGACCTTCGGTTCGGAGCTTCGAGGGTAGCCGAATTGATTTTACATTGGATGAGTCTGGAAATAAGGCGATACAAGAACTTGCATCCCGTACAGGTACTACACTGTATATGGTATTGCTGGCCGCTTATTCGGTACTACTGCACAAATATACAGGACAAGAGGACATCGTCGTAGGTTCTCCAGTAGCCGGAAGACCGCAGGCTGAGCTTGAGGGCATCATCGGAATGTTTGTCAACACACTGGCCTTGCGCAGCTACCCGGCAGGAGATAAAACCTTTCAGGATTATCTTCTGGAAATCAAGGAAACGGCGCTCAAGGCGTTTGAGCATCAGGATTACCCTTTTGAAAAATTGGTCGAAAAGCTGGGCGTAGGACGTGATGTCAGCCGCAATCCGCTCTTTGACACCTTATTGGTATTACAAAATACCGAGCAGGAAGAGCAGGATATGGACGGAGTGCACTTTACTCCTTACTTGATGGACACCGTCACAGCCAAGTTTGACCTGTCCCTCAATGTAGAGGAGAAGGGATCAAAATTAGCCTTTGGCCTCGAGTATAGTACGGCTTTATATCGGCGTGAAAGTGTAGAGCGACTTGCAACGCACTTGCTCCGGGTTCTGCATGCAGTCTCGGCCAATCCTCAGTTGCAACTGGCCGAGATTGAAATGATCACACCGGAGGAGAAAGTACAAATCGTTGAAGTATTTAACGCGACATCGGCTCCTTATCCAAGGGACAAGACCATTCATGAGCTGTTCGCAGAACAAGTCAAGCGTACACCAGAGCAGACGGCGCTTGTATTCGGCGATGTCCAGCTAACGTACCTTGAATTGCAAGACAAGGCGAGCCGACTGGCCCAAACACTGCGTCGTTTGGGAACGTTGAGGGAGCAGCCTGTGGCCGTAATGGGCGGACGAAGCATCGAGATGGTCATTGGTATGCTCGCGGTGCTTCAGGCAGGTGGAGCCTATGTGCCGATTGATCCTGATTACCCGGAAGATCGGGTACGTTATATGCTTGATGATTCCGACGCCAAGCTATTATTGGTGCAAAAGGGCGAGCTTATAAGTGTAGACTACGGTATACCGATTGTCGATCTTAGCAGTGAAGAGGCTTATGCTGCTGAGCCTGCCCAGCCGGAGACGGCTCAGGGATCGCAGGGGCTTGCTTATGTCATCTATACATCGGGTACGACGGGTAGACCGAAGGGCGTTATGGTTGAACACCGGAACGTGGTCCGTCTGGTCAAAGAGACCAACTATGTGGAGCTGAATGAATCCACACGAATTTTGCAAACAGGAGCCGTGGCCTTTGATGCTTCTACATTTGAGATATGGGGAGCGTTGCTTAACGGTGGGCAGCTCTATTTCGTAGAGAATGACGACATTCTGATTGCTGATAGGCTCAAAGCGGCTATTGCCAAGTACGGGATTACAACATTGTGGCTTACTTCACCCCTTTTCAATCAGCTTTCCCTGCAGGATGAGTACCTGTTCAGAGGGCTAAAAGCATTGTTAGTCGGCGGTGACGTACTGTCTCTATCTCATATGAATCGTGTAATCGAGGCTAATCCTGATCTTGTCCCTATCAATTGCTATGGTCCGACAGAGAATACGACCTTCTCCACCACCTACAAGATTCCAGGTCGTGCCGAAGGGGGTGTGCCGATTGGTCGCCCAATTAGTAATTCGACCGCTTATGTGGTCAATGGATCGCTGCAATTACAGCCTATTGGTGCTTGGGGTGAACTCATTGTCGGCGGTGAAGGTGTAGCACGCGGATATCTCAATCGTCCTGATCTCACAGCAGAGAAATTTGTTCCTAGTCCTGTTAAGGACGGAGAACCCTGCTACCGAACTGGGGATTTGGTACGCTGGCTTCCAGATGGGAATTTGGAGTTTAAAGGAAGAATTGATGAGCAGGTCAAAATACGTGGTTACCGCATCGAACTCCCTGAAATCGAGGCCCAACTGGCCAAGGTGGAGTCGGTAATCGACGCCGTAGTGGTCGTTCGCGCGGATGAGCTTGGAGAGAAGCAGCTTTGCGCTTATTATGTGGCGGATCGTACGCTCACGGCAGGCGAAGTACGTCTTTCCCTATCGCAGGTACTTCCGGGCTATATGATTCCATCCTACTTTATCCAGATGGACCGTATGCCATTAACGTCAAACGGAAAAGTGGACCGCAGGTCTCTGCCGGCTCCTCAAGTAGGCGCGCATACAGGACGGAAGTATACAGCTCCTCGTACACCGGCTGAAGAAGCTTTGGCATCTGTCTGGCAAGGGGTACTGGGTGCCGAACAGGTGGGTATCCATGACAATTTCTTTGAATTGGGTGGAGACTCCATAAAAGCTATTCAGGTGTCGTCACGGTTACTGCAGGCCGGCTATCGGTTAGAGATGAAACAGCTGTTCAAATCGCCAACCATTGCCGAGCTAGGCGCTGAAATACAAACGGCTGTGCATATGGCTGAACAGGGAGTTGTGCGTGGAACGACTCGCTTGACTCCAGTCCAACAGTGGTTCTTTGGACGGAAGCAGGCAGAGCCTCATCACTTCAATCAAGCGGTTATGCTGTATCGTGAACAGGGATTTGAGGAAAAGGCCTTGCATCAGGTGCTAAGAAAACTCGCTGAGCATCATGACGCCCTTCGCATGGTTTTCCGTCAGACAGAGCATGGCTACGAAGCTTGGAATCGTGATCTTGAAGAAGGAGAGCTTTATAGCCTGTTCACCGCTGATTTACGGAATGAATCCGATCCGGCTGCAGCCATTACATCGCTGTCGGATGACATTCAGCGCAGTATCAATCTGGCAGAAGGTCCGCTGCTGAAGTTAGGACTTTTCCATTGTCAGGATGGAGACCATCTTCTGATCGTGATCCACCATTTGGTGGTGGACGGAGTATCCTGGCGGATTTTGTTCGAGGATATTGCAGCAGGCTATGAGCAGGTGATTCAAGGACAAGCGCTGACATTCCCGCAGAAGACGGATTCCTTCCGTGACTGGGGAGACGCCCTTGCTCGTTATTCGGAAGGTCCTGAAATGGAGACTCATCGGGAGTATTGGAGGGAGCTGGAGAATCAGCCACTCGAACAGTTGCCGAAGGATGAGGCTGTGGAAAGCCTTCTTTTACAGGATAGCAAAGTAATAACAGCACAATGGACTATAGAAGAAACCGACCAATTGTTGAGAAAAGCCCATCGTGCTTATCAAACAGAGACGAATGATCTGCTATTGACTGCTCTGGGCATGGCGGTATCCAAATGGTCTGGCATCGGAAAGGTTGCTGTGAATCTGGAAGGACACGGTCGTGAGCCGATTATACCGAATATCGACATCACCCGTACCGTAGGCTGGTTTACAAGTCAATATCCGGTGATTTTAGACTTGGGGGATGACCCAGAAGTGGCCTCCTTGATCAAGTCTGTGAAAGAAGGGCTGCGCCGAATTCCGAACAAAGGTATTGGCTACGGGTTGCTTAAAACGATGGCAAGTCAGTTGGATGAAGACAGCTTCAGCTTGCAGCCTGAGATTTCTTTTAACTATTTGGGGCAATTTGATCAGGATTTGCAAGGCAGCTCGTTGCAGATTTCTCCTTATCCGACCGGAAGCGCCCAAAGCTTGTTGGAGGAACCAGCCTATACGCTAGATATCAATGGCATGGTGACGGACGGAGCCCTGACTCTGACGATTACTTATAACGGAAAACAGTATAAGTTATCTACGATGGAACAGCTCGCTGGATATATTGAAGAAAGCCTGCGAGAGCTTCTCCAGCATTGCGTAACCCAAGAGAAAACCGTATTGACACCAAGCGACGTGCTTGCGAAGGGTCTAAGCATTGCCGATCTGGAGGAGCTTTCTAAGCAGACCAGCCACATAGGCGATATTGAGAATGTATATAGTCTGACTCCGATGCAGAAGGGCATGCTGTTCCATGATATGTTTGAGCCGCATACAGGTGCTTATTTTGAGCAGGCTGCCTTTGACTTTAAGGGTAGCTTTGATCCGACTGCATTCGGACACAGTCTGGATGCCGTGGTGGAGCGTCATGCCATCCTGCGCACGAACTTTTACAGCGGATGGGGCAGCGAGCCTTTGCAGGTTGTATTTCGACACAGAGGCGCTAAATTGGTGTACGAAGACCTGCGTGAGATGAATGCATCGCAGCGCGAAGCTTACCTGAAGACATTTGGTGCTAAAGACAAAGCACAGGGCTTCAACCTAGCTGAAGACGAGCTTCTCCGTGTATCAATTTTACAAACAGATGAAGAGAGCTTCCGCCTCTTATGGAGCTTTCACCACATCGTCATGGATGGGTGGTGTGTTCCGTTAATTACGCAGGAGGTATTTGAACACTATTTTGCCCTCCTGGAAGGAAGAGAGCCGCAGCTGGCAGAGGTCCATCCGTACAGTCGATATATCGAATGGCTGGAACAGCAGGATGAAGCAGTTGCGTCCAACTATTGGAGCCGATATCTGGCCGGTTACGAGCAGCAGACGCTTTTACCTCAAGTCGGTGGAGCAAGTAAGGGAGAAGGCTATGTAGCAGAAAAGCTGAATTATCCTCTCAGCAGGGAATTGACTGAGCGCCTTGAAAAGGTGGCCAGGGATGCTCATGTCACGATGAATATATTGCTGCAGTCCCTCTGGGGCATTGCGCTTCAACGCTACAACGGTAGCCGGGATGTCGTGTACGGAAGTGTAGTATCAGGCCGACCAGCAGAAATTCCGGGCATTGACCGGATGATCGGTTTGTTCATCAATACGATTCCCGTTCGTGTGAAGACAGAGGAGAATCTCCCCTTCACCGTTCTGATGAAGCAGCAGCAGGAACAATATATGGCTTCTCATATGTATGACACCTACCCGTTGTTTGAGATTCAGGCTCAGACGGATCAGAAGCAGGATCTAATCTCCCATATTATGGTGTTTGAGAACTATCCTGTGGAGGAGGAGGTAGAGCGTCTGGGTGGTGGCGAGGCTGCCTTTGAGATTGAGGAAGCGGAGCTTCTTGAGCAAACGAATTATGATTTTAATTTAATTGTCCTCCCTGGCGAAGAGATGAGATTGCTGTTCCAGTACAATGCACTTGTTTATGACCAAGTGACAATTGGGCAAATCAAGGGCCATCTGGTTCACCTTATGGAACAAATTGTAGAGAACCCTGCTATTTCCGTGGATGCACTAGAATTAGTCACGCCGCAGGAGAGAGAACAGATTCTGAACGTATGGGGAAATACAAAAGGCATTTACGAGCACTGTAACACGTTCCACGGGCTATTGGAGGAACAGGCGGGACGAACGCCGGATGCGACTGCCATTTGGTTCGAGGACGAGAGTCTGACCTATGCCGAGCTCAATGCAAAAGCCAATGGACTGGCCAGAAGGCTCCGTACTCAGGGAATCAAGACGGGAGATCTGGTGGGACTGATTGCTGAACGGTCGCTCGAAATGATCGTTGGGATCTACGGCATTATGAAAGCCGGGGGTGCCTATGTTCCAATCGATCCAGAGTATCCGAAAGAACGAATCAGTTACATGCTTGAAGATTCCGGGGCGAAGCTAATCCTTACACAGGCCCATTTCTTGGAGCATCTCGGATGGACGGAAAATGTTTTGCTGCTGGATGAATCATCGACCTATGATGCCGACACCTCGAATTTGGAGGATACTGCTGGCCCGGATGATCTGGCTTACGTGATCTACACTTCAGGTACGACCGGTCAGCCTAAGGGCGTATTAGTCGAGCATCGGGGACTACCAAATCTTTCGGACGTATATGGGGCACACTTTGAAGTTACACCGCAGGATCGGATCGTTCAGTTTGCAAGCCTGTCGTTTGATGCATCGGTTTCGGAAATTTTAACGGCGCTGAGCCATGGGGGTGTTCTGTGCATCCCTTCTACAGAAGATATTTTAGATCATGCCCTGTTCGAGCAGTTCATGAACGATAAGGGGATTACGGTAGCGACTTTGCCACCCGCTTACGCTATCCACCTTGATCCAGAGCGTTTGCCAACACTGCGGTGCCTGCTAACCGCTGGATCGGCCGCATCGGTCGAGTTGATCGAAGAGTGGAGGAAGCATGTACGTTACTCTAATGGCTATGGCCCAACGGAGGACTCCGTATGCACCACAATCTGGTCTGTCCCGGACAGTGAGGAAGCAACGGATATTGTATCTATTGGACGACCTATTGCTAACCATAGTGTGTACATCTTGGATGACCATTTTAGATTGCAACCTGTCGGTGTAGCTGGAGAGCTATGCATTTCGAGTATCGGATTAGCACGGGGGTATCATAACCAGCCTGAGTTAATGGATGAGAAGTTCGTGGACAATCCGTTTGCTCCAGGAGAGCGTATGTATCGGACGGGTGACCTGGTTCGCTGGTTACCGAATGGAACCATCGAGTACTTAGGCCGAATAGATCACCAAGTCAAAATCCGCGGCTACCGTATCGAGCTAGGCGAGGTAGAAGCACAAATGCTCAGAGTGCCGTCCGTTCAGGAAGTCGTAGCCATGGCTGTAGAGGGCGATGACGGCTACAAAGATCTAGTCGCTTATTTCGTAGCTGCTCAGAAACTTGAGGTATCCGAGCTTCGGGCCGTCCTGTCGGAGATATTACCTGGATATATGATCCCTTCCCGCTTCATACAACTGGAGGATATGCCTCTGACGTCGAACGGAAAAATCGATCGAAAAGCGCTGCAGGGCGAGCGTGGATGGGCAGCGGCTTCATCTGAGGCTCCAAGGACACCTGTGGAAATTCAATTAGCCGAAATCTGGCAAGAGGTGCTGGGTGTAGAGAGCGCGGGAGTGAAGGATAATTTCTTCCATTTTGGAGGTCATTCACTGCGTGCAGCCCTGCTAGTCTCACGAATTCGCAAGGAAATGAATCGCGAGATTAGTCTGAGAGCAGTGTTCGAGTCTCCTACTATTGAAGGATTGGCTCGTGCCATTGAGGGCTATACACCGCTGAATTTCGAAGAAATTCCTACAGCGGGAGCGAGAGAGCATTATCCATTGTCCTCGGCCCAAAAACGACTGTTTATTCTAAGTCAGCTGGAAGGTGGAGAGCTGAGCTACAATATGCCGGGTATCCTTACCGTTGAGGGAGCTTTGGATCGGGAACGGCTAGAGCAGGCATTCCGTCGTCTAATTCATCGTCATGGTTCGCTGCGTACTCGTTTTGTGACCGTGAACGGTGAACCTGTACAGCAGCTCCTGACGGATGTTCCGTTTACTGTGGAATATGCGGAGTTGAGCGAGGAAGAGGCAGGAGCTACCCTTCAGCAGTTTGTCCGTCCTTTTGATTTAGGTGTAGCTCCATTGCTGCGGGTCGGCCTTATTCGAATTGCACATGAGCGCCATTTACTATTGTTTGACATGCATCATATTGTCTCAGATGGGGTTTCTATGAATATTCTCATAGAAGAGTTTCTCCGCTTCTACCAAGAGGAGGACGTATTCCCTGAACTACAGATCCAGTACACAGACTATGCTGTATGGCAGCAAGAGCAGCTCGGAAGCGAGCGTCTTAAGGCCCAGGAAGCTTACTGGCTGGATGCTTTCCGCGGAAGCTTGCCAGTGCTGGATTTGCCAGGGGATGAAGTTCGTCCTGCGGTGCGAAGCTTTGCGGGCGATCGAATCGACTTCCAAATTGATTCTTCTCTGAGTGCTTCACTTCAGGAGCTGGCTACCCGAACGGGTTCCACTCTGTTCATGGTACTGTTGGCAGCCTATACAGCGCTCTTGCACAAGTACACAGGTCAGGAAGATGTCATTGTCGGTTCACCTGTGGCAGGAAGATCCCATGCGACACTCGAAGGCCTCATCGGTATGTTCGTCGGCACAGTGGCACTTCGTACTTATCCAGAAGGAGAGAAGCCTTTCGAGGCTTATCTGCAGGAAGTGAAGGAAACAGCGCTGCGGGCCTATGAAAACCAGGATTACCCGTTCGAGGAGCTGGTAGAAAAGCTGGAGCTTCAGCGTGATTTGAGCCGTAACCCGCTATTTGATACCATGTTTGTCCTGCAAAATATCGAGCAGGGAGAACAAGAAATAGAAGGATTGCGCTTCACTCCTTACGATAATGTACATCCGGCTGCCAAGTTCGATCTCACGCTGACCGTGAGTGAAGCAGACGGGGTATTGAACTGCACGCTTGAGTACGCGACTGCGATCTACAAACAAGAGACTGCCCAGCGGATGGCAGGCCACTTTGTACAGCTTATTCGGGAAGCCGTCTCCAATCCGGGAATGCCGTTGTCATCCCTTGATATCGTGACACCTCAGGAAAAATCAAGGCTGATGAAAGCGCCGGACGAAGCCAAGGCAGATTATCCTCGTGACAAGACGATCCATGCGCTGTTCGAGGAACAGGCTGCACGTACTCCGAATGCAGTGGCAGTCGTATGTGAAAATACAGCCCTGTCCTACAGCGAGCTGAACGAGCGGGCCAATGGACTTGCCAGAATGCTAAGGGAACGTGGTTTGCAACCAGACGGTTTGGCTGGAATTATGGCGGATCGTTCCCTTGAAATGGTGGTCGGGATTTTAGCCATCTTGAAGGCAGGCGGAGCCTATGTCCCTGTAGACCCTGAATATCCAGAGGACCGCATTCGCTTTATGCTTGAGGATTCGGGAGCCAAGCTACTGCTGACACAAGCGCATCTGGAGCAACGTGTCTCCTTCGCTGGGGACATCGTAAGTCTGGATAAAACGGCTTCCTATAAGGAAGATGTCTCAAACCTGCAGCCTGCAGCCGGACCGGAGCATCTTGCCTACGTCATCTACACATCGGGCACGACAGGCAAGCCAAAGGGAACGCTGATCGAGCATAAAAATGTAGTTCGCTTGCTCTTTAATGATAAAAATATGTTTGATTTTGGTCCTCAGGATACGTGGACACTGTTCCATTCATTCTGTTTTGACTTCTCTGTATGGGAAATGTACGGAGCATTGCTGAACGGAGGACGGTTGGTCATCGTTCCATCGCTTACCGCGAAGAGTCCAGATCGTTTCTTGCAATTGCTTAAGGATCAGAAGGTCACCGTTTTGAACCAGACACCGACGTACTTCTACCAGTTGCTACAGGAAGAGCTTGGTCATCAGGCGGCAGAACTGAGCCTCCGTATGATTATCTTCGGTGGGGAGGCATTAGCCCCGGCCCTGCTCAAGGAATGGAGAACGAAGTATCCGCAAGTACAACTCATTAACATGTACGGCATTACCGAAACGACCGTGCATGTAACCTACAAGGAAATTACAGAGTTGGAAATTGAACAGGGTCGCAGCAATATCGGCACCACGATTCCGACGCTGCGGGCGTACATTTTGGATGAACAACGTCGTCCACAGCCGATTGGCATTCCGGGTGAACTCTATGTGGCGGGCGTAGGCCTGGCGCGAGGTTATCTGAACCGACCGGAATTGACGGAAGAGAAGTTTGTCGCTCATCCGTTTGAAGCGGGCGAGCGCATGTACCGCTCGGGTGACTTGGCACGCTGGTTGCCGGATGGAAGCATGGAGTATTTGGGACGGATTGACCATCAGGTAAAAATCCGTGGTTACCGTATTGAGCTGGGCGAAGTGGAAGCGAAGCTGCTCCATGCTCCGTCTGTAAGGGAGGCCGTTGTGCTCGCCCGGGAGGATGGAAGTGGACAAAAAGTGCTTGTCGGCTATTTCACTGCCGATCAGATGCTGACGGTAGGCGAGTTGAGAAAAGCCTTGGCTGCCGAACTGCCGACTTATATGATTCCATCTTACTTTATGCAATTGGAACAGATGCCTTTGACACCCAATGGCAAGCTGGATCGCAAAGCGCTTCCGGCTCCTGAGGCCAATGTGCAGACTGGGGCGGTTTATGAAGCGCCGAGAAACGCAGCTGAGGAAGCTTTGGCTTCCGTATGGCAAGGTGTGCTGGGAGCGCAGCAGGTCGGCATCCATGATCATTTCTTCGATCTGGGTGGTGACTCCATCAAGGCGATTCAAGTGTCCTCGAGATTGTTCCAAGCTGGATATAAATTAGAGATGAAGGATCTCTTCAAATATCCGACAATTGCCGAGCTAAGCCCGTATCTTCAGGCAGCTGGACGTATAGCGGAACAGGGCGAAATTAAAGGTGCAGCAGAGTTAATGCCAATTCAGCGTTGGTTCTTTGAACGCCATACAGCGGAGCCGCACCATTATAATCATGCCGTCATGCTCTATCGGAAAGACGGCTTTGATGAGGCTGCACTCCGGTTGACAATGGACCAAATTGCGATCCATCATGACGCGCTGCGCATGGTTTTCCGGCCTACAGAAGCTGGATACGCAGCTTGGAATCGGGGAACGGACGAAGGCGAGCTCTACACATTGGACATTGCCGATATGCGGCAGGCGGAAGACCAGACAGCTGCGGTTCAGGCCCAAGCCGATGCCATTCAGGCAAGCTTTGACTTGGAAGGTGGCCCACTGTTCAAGCTAGGCCTGTTCCATTGTGACGATGGCGATCATTTGTTGATTGTCATTCATCACCTCTTGGTTGACGGCGTATCCTGGCGCATCCTGTTTGAGGACATTGCAGCGGGGTACGAGCAGGCATGGAATGGACAAGCAATCGTCCTTCCACAAAAGACCGATTCGTATCTTGTATGGTCTGAGCAAGCGACGAAGTATGCAGCAGGGCCTGCTCTGGGCAAGGAGCGTGCATACTGGCAGCTGATTGAGGAGGCGATTTTGGCCCCACTGCCGAAGGATGAGGATCAGAAGCCGGGCACCATTCGGGATACTGAATCGGTTACGGTAACGTGGTCTGCGCAGGAAACTGACCTGCTGTTGCGACAAGCGAACCGGGCGTATCATACGGAGACGAATGACTTGCTCTTGACTGCTCTGGGGGCAGCCATTCAGCGCTGGACAGGCATGGAGCAGATTTTGGTCAATCTTGAAGGACATGGACGGGAAATGATCGTACCAGACCTGGATATTACCCGTACCGTGGGTTGGTTCACAACCCAGTATCCAGTTCTGCTGAACCTGCAAGGCAGACAGGAAGTATCTGCGCGAATCAAGCGCATCAAGGAGAATTTGCGAGAGGTTCCGCATAAAGGAATCGGCTACGGTCTTCTGAAGTATATGGCACCGGAGAAAAGTGTTGGATTCGGCGTGGAGCCGGAAATTTCCTTCAATTATCTTGGGCAGTTTGATCAGGATTTGGAGGGTAATGCCCTTAGCCTATCCACACATTCAGTTGGTAAAGCGCTCAGCGATCTCACACCACAGCAATATGCTCTGGATGTGAATGGCATGATTGCCGAAGGCCAGCTATCACTGACGATTACGTACAGCAGCAGGCAGTATCGTAAGGAGACGGTGAGTCATTTTGCTGAATTATTACAGTCAAGCCTTAGTGAGGTCATCCGTCATTGTGTAGCTCAGGAGCGTACACAGCTTACACCAAGTGATGTTCTGTTCCAAGGATTAACATTGGAGCAGCTTGATCGACTCACGGCGCAGACGGCTCATATCGGAGAGATTGAGGATGTGTACAAGCTGACGCCAATGCAGAAGGGAATGCTGTTTCACAGCCTGCTGGAGCCGGACTCCTCTTCATACTTTGAACAGGCAACGTTTGAGCTGCGTGGTAGCTTCGATGTAGATATCTTCTTCGAGAGCTTCCAGGCTTTAGTGCAACGACATGCCATACTACGTACCGGCTTTTACAACAACATTGCTGATGTACCGCTGCAAGTTGTCTTTAAGCAACGGTTAATCCCTCTGCACTACGTAGATTTGCGCGACGCATCTATGCAGGAACAAGAAGCCCGAATCAAGGCTTATATTGCTGAAGATATGGTTAAGGGGTTCAGCTTGTCAGAAGATCCGCTGATGCGAGTGACCGTCTTGCAGAAGGATCAAAGCTGTCTTGTATTGTGGAGCTTCCACCATATTGTCATGGATGGCTGGTGTATCCCGATCATTACACAGGAGCTGTTCGATTATTATTCTGCCAAGAAACAGCAAATACAGCCTGTCCTGCCGCCAGCTCAGCCCTATAGTCGTTATATCGAGTGGCTTGATGCACAGGATGATCAAGAAGCTTCAACGTATTGGAGCCAATATCTCGAAGATTATGACGGGAATACTGTATTGCCGGAAGGTAAAACGAAATCTCAAGCCAAAGAGGCGGGCTATGTTCTGAATGAGCATGTTCTCCATCTGGGTGCATCCTTGACCGGTAAAATGGATGTTGTTGCGAAGCGCAATCACGTGACAGTCAACACACTCATGCAGACAGCTTGGGGACTGATTCTCCAACGTTATAATGCCAGCTCGGATGTCGTTTTCGGCGGCGTTGTGTCGGGTAGACCTGCTGAGATTGCAGGGATCGAAAATATGGTGGGTCTGTTCATTAATACAGTACCTATCCGTATACAGTCATCCAAAGACGAAGCCTTTGTCGAGGTGATGAAACGTACACAGGCACAGTCATTGGCTGGTCGTGCCTACGACACCTATCCACTGTATGAGATTCAGGGGAAAACAACCCAAAAGCAGGACCTGATTTCTCATATTATGATCTTTGAAAATTACCCGCTCGACGAGCAGGTGGAGCAATCGGGGAATCAAACGGAGGACAATCTCGAAGTCGCCAACTTCACCATGTTTGAACAAACCAACTATGACTTTAACCTGGTTGTAATTCCAGGCGAAGACATCAAGGTCTGCATTCGCTATAATGCTTCGGTTTACGAGCAAGAAAGCATTGCACGAATCGGAGGACACTTGTTGCAGATGCTCGATCAGGTGGCTGCTCGTCCGCAGGCGACGATACAGGAACTGGAGATTGTAACATCTGAGGAACGGATGAACCTGCTTGACTGGGGCGGCAAGGCCCATACCTATCCAAGTGATCAGGGTCTGCATACCTTGTTTGAAGAACAGGTTGTCCGTACGCCGGATAAGATTGCGGCAGTAAACGGCGACATCCAGATCACGTATCGGGAGCTGAACGAGCAGGCGAACAGACTAGCTTCCACCTTGATAGACCAAGGACTACGGAGTGAACAAGTGGTAGGTCTGTTGGCAGATCGGTCTGTAGAGCTGCTTGTCGCCATCATGGGTGTACTCAAAGCGGGTGGAGCCTATGTACCTATTGATCCTGAATATCCGCAGGAGCGGATTCAGTATATTCTGAAGGATTCTGGCGCTGAAATTCTGCTCACACAGAGCCACCTGACGGAGTTGGCCTCTTTTGAGGGAACGGTTATGGAATTGGATTCCCCGCACATCTACGGAACCGAGGTGGATAATCCCAATATTCCTGTTGGAGGAAACGATCTGGTGTACTTAATCTATACCTCGGGTACAACCGGAAATCCGAAGGGAACCATGATTAACCACAAAGGGATCGTGAACTACATCTGGTGGGCCAATAAGGTCTATTGTGCTGGGAAACCAACGGATTTCCCGTTGTATTCATCCATTTCGTTTGACTTGACGATGACATCAATGTTTACTCCGTTAATAAACGGAGGAATAGTGCGGATTTATGATGGTATAGATAAAGCGGAGGTTGTTCAGCATATTTTGCGCGAAAATGCGGTCGATATTCTCAAGCTGACGCCAACGCATCTCAGTCTGATAAAAGACATGACCATTCCAGCGGAAAGTCGTATTCAGCAACTCATTGTGGGCGGAGAAAATCTGACCACACATTTGTCCAAAACGATTACCGACCTCTTTGGTGGCAACATCAAAATCTACAATGAATACGGTCCGACCGAAACCGTCGTCGGCTGCATGATTCACCTGTACGATCCTGCGAAGGATACACGGGAATCCGTACCGATTGGGTTGCCGTCCGACAACATATTCATCCATATTCTGGATGATCAGCTTCGTCTCGTACCGTTAGGCGTGGAGGGCGAAATGTACATCGCCGGGGACGGGGTAGCCCGTGGATATCTGAACCGTCCTGAGCTTACCGCAGATAAATTCATTAGAAATCCGTTCGCTTCGGAAGGAAATATGTATCGCACTGGGGATTTGGCTCGTCGCCTTCCTAATGGAGACATTGAGTACATTGGACGCATTGACCATCAAGTTAAAATACGGGGCTATCGTATTGAGCTTGGTGAGATTGAGGCCAAGCTGCTGGACATTCCACTTGTCGAGGAAGCTCTCGTTGTTGCGTGGGCAGATGCTCATGGGCAGAAATCGCTGTGTGCTTACTTCGTAGCTGATCGCGAAATGTCTGTCAGCGAGCTGAGAGACGAACTGTCTGCCGGACTGCCTGCATATATGATTCCGTCTTACTTCGTCCAACTGGACGTGATGCCTCTGACACCGAATGGCAAGCTGGATCGCAAGGCACTGCCTGAACCGAACTCGGGTATAAAGGCGGGAGCAGACTTTACCGCTCCGCGGACGGATGTGGAGAACATTTTGGCTTCAATCTGGCAAGGTGTACTCGGCGTGCCGCTTGTCGGCATTCATGATAATTTCTTTGAGCTTGGAGGTGACTCGATCAAATCCATTCAAGTATCCTCAAGGCTTCTTCAAGCAGGCTATAAGCTTGAAATGAAGGATTTGTTCGGTTATCCGACAATTGCAGAGCTGGCACAGCGCGTTAGTGTGGTCAGCCGAATTGCGGACCAAAGCGAGGTACACGGAGCGGTAAGACTGGGACCTGCTCAGCACAGATTCTTCGATGAACAGTCAATGGATCTGCATCACTTTAATCAGTCGGTCATGTTGTACCGACGGGATGGCTTCAATACCGATGCGCTCGCCGAGGTTGTTCGGAAAATTGCAGAGCATCATGATGCTTTACGACTGGTGTTCCGCCAAGGAGAGCAGGGGTTGGAGGCCTGGAACCGGAGCGTGGGTGAGGGTGAACTCTATAGCCTCCAAATCCACGACCTGCGGGCTGAAACAGACCCGGCTTCAGCAATAGAAGCAGGTGCGGAAGCCATTCAGCGCAGCATCTCTCTGGAGGATGGACCTCTCTTTAGACTGGGTCTGTTCCGCTGTGTGGAAGGCGAACATCTGTTGATCGTTATTCATCATCTGGCTGTGGATGGCGTATCCTGGCGTATTCTCTTTGAGGACCTGCAGGAAGGCTACGAGCAGGCAGTACGTGGAGAAGCGGTCAAGCTTCCACAGAAGACGGATTCGTACCGTGCATGGGTTGAGGGAATCACACAATTTGCAAACAGCCCGGCGGCTGAACAAGAACGCAGCTATTGGGCAGAGGTAGAGGGAGATGGCTTTGCCCCTCTTCCAAAAGACAAGGTAGACGGCGCTCTTCTCATCAAAGACAGTGAGGCTGTCACGGTTAGATGGTCACCAGAAGAGACAGAGCAGTTCCTGAAAGAAGCGAACCGCACTTACAATACGGAGGTCAACGATCTGCTCCTGACGGCTCTGGGTATGGCTGTTCACGAGTGGACGGGAATCGAACGTGTAGGCATCCTTCTGGAGGGACATGGGCGGGAGCCTGTTGTGCCGGAACTGGATATTACTCGTACAATAGGCTGGTTTACAAGTCAATACCCTGTCGCCCTTGAGATGGGAGGGGAATTGGAGATCGGCGCCAGAATCAAGCACGTCAAGGAAGGGTTGCGTCGTATCCCGAACAAAGGTGTCGGATATGGTATTTTGAAATATTTAAGCAACGGTTCCGATGTCTCCTCCTTCTCGGCTGAACCGGAGATTACCTTCAACTACTTGGGACAGTTCGACCAGGATCTTGCAGGAGGGACGATGGAAGTATCGCCTTACTCAGTAGGACCTGAGGTCAGTGAGCAGATGGTGCAGCATCAGGCATTGAACATTAATGGACTGATTGCCGAAGGACAGCTTCAACTTTCGGTTAGCTATAACCGTCATCAGTTCCACGGGGAGTCTGTGGCTAAGTTTGTTGGCATTCTGAAGAACCGTCTCAGCGAAGTCATTGGACATTGCGTAAGTAAGGAAAGAACAGAACTTACACCAAGCGATGTACTCCTCAAAGATATCAGCTTGGAAAAAATCGAGGAGTTAGAAGAGCAGACACGACATATCGGTAGTATTGAAAATATGTATAAACTGACACCGATGCAAAAAGGAATGTTGTTCCACAGCTTGCTGGAGCCTCATTCGGAAGTCTACTTTGAGCAGGCCAAATTTGAAATTCAGGGAGCATTCTATCCTGAGGATTTCAAACGCAGCTTAAAATATCTGATGAAACGGCATGCCATATTGAGAACCAATTTCCATGCCGGGTGGGGCGATTTCCCTATTCAGATTGTGTTCAAAGAAAGAGCGTGTGACTTCGTGTACGAGGATCTGCACGAGCTGGAAGCCGATGAAATTCAAGCGCGTCTTGCAGCTTATACTGCTCAGGACAAAGCAAGAGGCTTTAATCTTGCTGAAGAAGCATTGCTGCGTGTTGCTATTCTACGTACAGCAGAAGAGGCTTACCATTTGCTGTGGAGCTCTCATCACATCATTTTGGATGGCTGGTGTATGCCGCTTGTGCTCCAGGAAGTGTTTGAGACGTATGGGGTTCTGCGTGAGCAAAGGGAACCTGAGCTTCCTGCAGCTGTATCGTACAGCCAGTATATTCAATGGTTGGAGAAGCAAGGCGAGGAAGAGGCATCCTCTTACTGGAGAGGGTACCTGGAAGGATACGAGCAGCAGACGAAGCTGCCACAAGCCATCACACAGCCATCGGCAAAAGCAGAAGCCTACGTGTCGGAGAAGCTGGTATTCACGTTGGATGCGGAACTGACCGATCGCCTGGAACAGGTGGCCAAACAGCATCAGGTGACGATGAATACGCTGATGCAAGCAGCCTGGGGAATCGTGTTGCAGCGTTACAATAGAAGCCAGGATATCGTCTTCGGAAGTGTGGTATCGGGAAGACCTGCCGAGATTCCGGGTATCGAAAGCATGATCGGTCTCTTCATTAATACAGTTCCGGTTCGGGTACAGGCCGAGGGAAGCGATTCGTTCTCCCATGTGATGAAAAGACAGCAGGAATTATATTTGGCAGGACATGCTTATGATTCCTATCCGCTCTATGAGATTCAAGCACAGAGCGAACAAAAGCAAGATTTGATTTCTCATATTATGGTGTTCGAAAATTACCCAGTAGAAGAGCATTTGGAAGAGAAAATTGCCAGTGAAGAGGCTGAATACAAAATTACGGATGTTCAGATGTTTGAACAGACGAATTATGATTTTAACCTCATTGTGCTGCCGGGTCGTAATCTGGAGTTCTTGTACCGTTACAATGCCCGCGTCTATGATCGGGAGAGCGTGGAACGAATTCAAGGACACTTGACGAGAATTCTGACAAGCGTTGCTGTTCAACCTGCTATCCGTATTGATGAGCTGGAGCTGATCACGCCAGAAGAGAAATCGCAGATTATAGAGGTGTGGGGCGATACAGCAGCTCCTTATCCGCGTGAGCAGACCCTTCACGGTATATTTGAGGAAAAAGCAGCACTCACACCGGATTGTACAGCACTTATTTACGGTGAAACGGAGCTTACCTATGGAGAACTTCATCAGCAGGCGAACCGCCTTGCACGTACGCTGCGTGCCCAAGGGGTCAGACCGGACCAACCAGTCGGCATCATGGTCGAGCGTTCGCTTGAGATGATCATTGGCATTCATGCCATTCTAAAAGCTGGCGGGGCCTATGTACCGATTGATCCGGAGTTCCCAGAAGATCGTATTCGCCACATGCTGGAGGATTCGGGAGCGAAGCTTCTGCTGACGAAGAACCATCTCAAAGATCGTTTTCCGTTCACTGGCACGATCCTGGCACTTGATGATCCGCAGGCGTATCATGCGGATAGCTCGAATCTGGAGCCAATTGCGGGGCCGGAGCATCTGGCGTATATCATTTACACGTCAGGTTCAACCGGCAAGCCGAAAGGGGTAATGATTGAACATCGCTCTGCCGTCCATACGCTGAGTCAGTTGGAAGCTGAATATCCGATGTTGGCAGGTGACCGATTCCTGCTCAAAACGACATTCACCTTTGACTTCTCCGTACCGGAGCTGTTCTGTTGGTTCTTTGGACAGGGGACGCTCGTGATCCTGCCACAAGGCGTGGACAAAGACCCGATGGCACTGCTAGGGGCCGTGGATACGAACCGTATCACGCATCTCAATTTGGTGCCGTCGATGCTCAGTGTGCTCGTTCAATACTTGAAAGAAAGCGGCACCCAAGGATTCCTTACTCTGAAATATCTGTTTGCCTGCGGCGAGACGCTGCCTGCCAAACTTGTGGAAGAGTATTATAAAGTATCTCCTTACGCAGTACTGGAAAACATCTACGGTCCTACGGAAGCAGCCGTATATGCGACTCGGTATACAACGAGCCTTGAGACTGCGGCTCTAACGCATGTGCCAATCGGCAAACCGTACGCTAACGTCCAAGTATGGATGATGGACAGCGCTTCTCAGGTATCACCTGTGGGGGTACCGGGAGAACTCTGCATTGCGGGCGAAGGGGTAGCGCGGGGGTATTTCAACCAGCCGGACCTGACGGCAGAGAAGTTCATTCCTCACCCGTACAAACCGGGAGCACGGATTTACCGAACGGGCGATTTAGCCCGATGGCTGCCGGACGGGAATATTGAGTATTTGGGACGGATCGATCACCAGGTAAAAATCCGGGGTTACCGCATTGAGCTGGGAGAAGTGGAAGCACAAATTTTGAAAGTGCCATCTGTGCAGGAAGCGGTTGTTCTTGCACTGGCTGATTCTACTGGAAGTACTCAGCTTTGTGCATACTTTGTGGCCGAAGAGGGGCTTACAGCGGGCATACTACGCGAGGCACTGGCCAGCGAGCTGCCAAGCTACATGATTCCGACTGCTTTCGTACAGTTGGCACAAATGCCGCTGAATCCGAATGGCAAATTGGATCGCAAAGCGCTACCGGCACCGGAAACACTTCTGCGGAGCACAGCGGAGTATATCGCGCCGCGTACGCAGACAGAAGTAGAGCTCGCTCAGATTTGGTCCGAGGTGCTCGGCGTACAGGAAATCGGGATCAGGGATCATTTCTTTGAACTTGGGGGCCATTCCCTGAAAGTATTGGGCTTGATCCAAAGGATCTCGTCCGGTATGGGCGTCCAGCTCCCACTCCAAGTCGTGTTTAATCTGCCGACTGTGGAAGAAATGGCGCATGAAATTTCCAAGCTGCAGGCAACAACTGCTGCTAATGAAGAGGAAATGGAAATTATCCGCTTCCCAGGGAAAGGAACGCTCAAAGTGTTTTGCTTCCCTCCACGGGTGGGCCACTCTCTGGGATACTATGAGATGGCCAAGGAGCTGGAAGGGCTTTGCGAGGTGTACGGGATGGAATTTATCGGCGATCGTTTCCAGGGTCAAGATATGCTGGATCGATACATCGATGCCATCGTGGATATTCAAGCAGAGGGTCCGTATATATTCCTGGGATACTCACTTGGAGGAAACCTCGCCTTCGAGGTAGCTAAAGCCATGGAAAGCCGAGGTCACCATGTTAGCGACCTTATTATGGTAGATGCTATGAGAAAGATGTCCAAGGATGAATCGACACCGGAGGAGCTTGAAGAGATTGTCGAGATGGTACTGGACAGCATTAGGGACCAGTACAAAGCGTTCCTTGCCGATCCAGTGGACAGGGAGCGAGTCATGGACAAAATGTTGGTTTACTCCGTCTACCGCGATGAGCTTATTAACTCAGGTGAAGTTCATGCGAATATCCATGCTCTAATTGCAGAGGATGATAGTATTGGTCCGGATACATCATTAGATAAATTGTTATGGCAACAGGCGACACTTGGTCAATACAAAGAATACGAAGTCATCGGAACGCATGATGTGCTGCTTGATTCCGGTTTTATTGGGGAAAATGCTAAAGTACTGAGACAGATACTTGGCAAGGTCACAGAGGCCTCATCTAAAAACAAGCCCATTTTGTCCTAAGCTCAATCAAGCATAATAAGTGTTAGGCAGCAAAGACGCCCGAATTCCTTTATATAGAAGGAACTCGGGCGTCTTTTATTTTTTTATGCTGTTTAACATATAAAGTCCCTAATCATCTGTGTATGCTTTAGACATGGTTGACTGAAAGTGTCTTGTGTCGGTGATGAGTTCACGGATGACTTGGATGACAAGCTCCGGTTGATCATGGATGATCATATGCTCGCTCTTCTTGGCAACAATAAATTTGCTGTTTGTAGAGATGTTAAGCATCTCGCGCTGTCCCATTTGCCAGCTTTGTTCGATCTGATCATTTCCGCGTTTACTAATACCGAACTGAGTCAAATCTTGTTGAATGCCCCGGGCAATTACACGTACAGGGAGATTACCCAGATGCTGTCCCCGTATGGCATCTTCGGTAGTGCTTGCTAGATCACCCTCCTCCGCAACAGATCGAAAGTATTTAGAGGAAGCGACAATATTCACAAAAGATTTTCTATCTTGATATTCGACCCGACCCGTTAGCATTAAATTGGGGAACAGGCGAAAAGCCCCTGACTTTTCTAGGAGAATGGATATTAACGGGGAGGGATTGACTTTAGGCCGTTCCTTGGCATAAATCTCATTTGTCCGGCGAGCGTCATTCTCAGGCCTGGCATCCACCAGAACCAATCCTGCCACTTCGTCTTTGTATGTCTGCGCGTATAGTCTTGAGTACATCCCTCCAAGGGAATGGCCTACCAGAATATAAGGAGCTTGGATGTCTGCGTTTTTTAAGGCGACATGAAGCTCTCGAACGATGTTTTCCCCGGTTCGTGGAGTAGCAGCCTCCTCGCTCCAGGCATAGCCTGCCCGGTCATAGGATACAACAGTGGCGAATGATGACAGTTTTTCGGGAATATCTCTCCATGACAGGCTACTTTCCCCGCTCCCTGATTCAAGCAATATTGTTGGAGAGCCGTTACCGAGTTTACGAATATGGAGTCGATAACCCCCGGCATCGACCAATTCCCCCGGAGGTGGGTATTGTGATTTATCCTTTTTGGATGCAATCCACTCATACACAAATCCTGAGATCACGAAAAGCAGTAAGCAAGAGATGATAAGAAACACAATTCTCGTCCATGTTCGCCTTCGTTGCTTCATTAGCAAATCTACTCCTCTATACAGTTATAATTAATCATTACCTAAAGTTGCGTGAAACAAAGCTGCTATCGCATGGTTTGTTGCTAGCTCCTTATCTTTTTTACCCATCCTTTCTTTGTCAAATCATCAATATTAAAGAAAAAGCAGAATATGCACTTGAGTTGTAATGAGCAACACGCGTATTCGAGATCATTGAATGGATCTCACGTCGTTCTTGGATGCAGATAACTAAGTCCATTTAGCAAAAGTACAGAGTACACAGGATGTCATTACAACAATAAAGATAGTAAAAACAATTTATTAAAAAACGGTTGCATTTAAATATGCGGAGTGGTATACTCTAATTCCGGCCAAGAAATACAATATTGCGAGCGAGTGTTACAAAAAAGATTTGAAAAAGTGCTTGCAAAGTTGGTTCGGAGATGATATGATATAAGAGTTGATGAAGCGATAAACTGAATCAACGAAAAAGAATGTTTGATCTTTGAAAACTGAACAACGAGTGAGTAAAATGATTTTGTTCGCAAAATCAAACAAGAGATATTTTTATCTCGTCAGTTTCAAAATGAGCTTATCGCTCTTTCTATAAACCAACTTCGGTTGGTCTTTAATGGAGAGTTTGATCCTGGCTCAGGACGAACGCTGGCGGCGTGCCTAATACATGCAAGTCGAGCGGGGGTGTTTAGAAGCTTGCTTCTAAACAACCTAGCGGCGGACGGGTGAGTAACACGTAGGCAACCTGCCCACAAGACAGGGATAACTACCGGAAACGGTAGCTAATACCCGATACATCCTTTTCCTGCATGGGAGAAGGAGGAAAGACGGAGCAATCTGTCACTTGTGGATGGGCCTGCGGCGCATTAGCTAGTTGGTGGGGTAAAGGCCTACCAAGGCGACGATGCGTAGCCGACCTGAGAGGGTGATCGGCCACACTGGGACTGAGACACGGCCCAGACTCCTACGGGAGGCAGCAGTAGGGAATCTTCCGCAATGGGCGAAAGCCTGACGGAGCAACGCCGCGTGAGTGATGAAGGTTTTCGGATCGTAAAGCTCTGTTGCCAGGGAAGAACGTCTTGTAGAGTAACTGCTACAAGAGTGACGGTACCTGAGAAGAAAGCCCCGGCTAACTACGTGCCAGCAGCCGCGGTAATACGTAGGGGGCAAGCGTTGTCCGGAATTATTGGGCGTAAAGCGCGCGCAGGCGGCTCTTTAAGTCTGGTGTTTAATCCCGAGGCTCAACTTCGGGTCGCACTGGAAACTGGGGAGCTTGAGTGCAGAAGAGGAGAGTGGAATTCCACGTGTAGCGGTGAAATGCGTAGATATGTGGAGGAACACCAGTGGCGAAGGCGACTCTCTGGGCTGTAACTGACGCTGAGGCGCGAAAGCGTGGGGAGCAAACAGGATTAGATACCCTGGTAGTCCACGCCGTAAACGATGAATGCTAGGTGTTAGGGGTTTCGATACCCTTGGTGCCGAAGTTAACACATTAAGCATTCCGCCTGGGGAGTACGGTCGCAAGACTGAAACTCAAAGGAATTGACGGGGACCCGCACAAGCAGTGGAGTATGTGGTTTAATTCGAAGCAACGCGAAGAACCTTACCAGGTCTTGACATCCCTCTGACCGGTCTAGAGATAGGCCTTTCCTTCGGGACAGAGGAGACAGGTGGTGCATGGTTGTCGTCAGCTCGTGTCGTGAGATGTTGGGTTAAGTCCCGCAACGAGCGCAACCCTTATGCTTAGTTGCCAGCAGGTCAAGCTGGGCACTCTAAGCAGACTGCCGGTGACAAACCGGAGGAAGGTGGGGATGACGTCAAATCATCATGCCCCTTATGACCTGGGCTACACACGTACTACAATGGCCGGTACAACGGGAAGCGAAATCGCGAGGTGGAGCCAATCCTAGAAAAGCCGGTCTCAGTTCGGATTGTAGGCTGCAACTCGCCTACATGAAGTCGGAATTGCTAGTAATCGCGGATCAGCATGCCGCGGTGAATACGTTCCCGGGTCTTGTACACACCGCCCGTCACACCACGAGAGTTTACAACACCCGAAGTCGGTGGGGTAACCCGCAAGGGAGCCAGCCGCCGAAGGTGGGGTAGATGATTGGGGTGAAGTCGTAACAAGGTAGCCGTATCGGAAGGTGCGGCTGGATCACCTCCTTTCTATGGAGAATCGTTTCCTGAAATGGAAACATTCAAATAAGTAGGTACAATGTACCTGCGACTGGATATTCAATTCGGTTCATCGCGTTTGTGTGAATGAAATGAATATCCTTAACTTACTCACTCGTTGCTCAGTTTTGAGAGCTCAAACTCTCAAGCTTCGACGAATGTTTCATTCACACATCCGTGTGGAATCGAAATATTCATCGGATTTCGCTTCGAAGAGGCGAATTGCACCTTGAAAACTGGATACCGAAACGAAATTGCGTTTTAGAATATTCCTTTAAGCTGATCTTGTGTAAACAAGTGAAATAAAGGTAGCAGGTAAGGAAAGATCTTTTGCCTTTGGCAAAAATCATTCTTTATCGAACATCGACATTTTCTTTCTTTGAAAGAAAAGTCTAGGTTAAGCTACAAAGAGCACACGGAGGATGCCTAGGCGCCAGGAGCCGACGAAGGACGTGGCGAACAACGATAAGGCCTCGGGGAGCTGTAAGCAAGCTTTGATCCGGGGATGTCCGAATGGGGAAACCCGGCTGTCTTCATCGACAGTCACTTTCTGCTGAATACATAGGCAGAATAGAGGCAGACCAGGGGAACTGAAACATCTAAGTACCCTGAGGAAGAGAAAACAATAGTGATTCCGTCAGTAGCGGCGAGCGAACGCGGATTAGCCCAAACCAAGGAGCTTGCTCCTTGGGGTTGTGGGACGTCTCACATGGAGTTACAAAGGAACCGGTTAGATGAAGAGGTCTGGAAAGGCCCGCCAGAGAAGGTAAAAGCCCTGTAGTTCAAAACTTGTTCTCTCCGAGACGGATCCCGAGTAGTGCGGGGCACGTGAAACCCCGTATGAATCCGGCAGGACCATCTGCCAAGGCTAAATACTCCCTGGCGACCGATAGTGAAGCAGTACCGTGAGGGAAAGGTGAAAAGCACCCCGGAAGGGGAGTGAAATAGATCCTGAAACCGTGTGCTTACAAGAAGTCAGAGCCCGATCTATGGGTGATGGCGTGCCTTTTGTAGAATGAACCGGCGAGTTACGTTCCCGTGCAAGGTTAAGGTGAAGAGCTGAAGCCGCAGCGAAAGCGAGTCTGAATAGGGCGAATGAGTACGTGGACGTAGACCCGAAACCGGGTGATCTACCCCTGTCCAGGGTGAAGGTGCGGTAACACGCACTGGAGGCCCGAACCCACGCATGTTGAAAAATGCGGGGATGAGGTGGGGGTAGCGGAGAAATTCCAATCGAACCCGGAGATAGCTGGTTCTCCCCGAAATAGCTTTAGGGCTAGCCTCGGAAATAGAATCGTGGAGGTAGAGCACTGATTGGGTGCGGGGCCCGCAAGGGTTACCAAGCTCAGTCAAACTCCGAATGCCATAGATTTAGTTCCGGGAGTCAGACAGTGAGTGCTAAGATCCATTGTCGAAAGGGAAACAGCCCAGACCATCAGCTAAGGTCCCCAAGTGTGTGTTAAGTGGGAAAGGATGTGGAGTTGCACAGACAACCAGGATGTTGGCTTAGAAGCAGCCACCATTGAAAGAGTGCGTAATAGCTCACTGGTCGAGTGACTCTGCGCCGAAAATGTAACGGGGCTAAACACACCACCGAAGCTATGGCTTGATGCTTGCATCAGGGGTAGGGGAGCGTTGAATGCGGGTTGAAGGTGTACCGTAAGGAGCGCTGGACTGCATTCAAGTGAGAATGCCGGTATGAGTAACGAAAAGATCTGTGAGAATCAGATCCGCCGAAAGCCTAAGGGTTCCTGAGGAAGGTTCGTCCGCTCAGGGTAAGTCGGGACCTAAGGCGAGGCCGATAGGCGTAGTCGAAGGACAACAGGTCGAAATTCCTGTACCACCGTAATCCGTTATGAGCAATGGGGTGACGCAGTAGGGTAGTGACGCGGACTGATGGATGTCCGTCTAAGCAGTGAGGCTGGTGTGTAGGCAAATCCGCACATCGTTAAGGCTGGGCTGTGATGGGGAGCGAAAATTATAGTAGCGAAGGTCATGATCTCAGACTGCCAAGAAAAGCCTCTAGCCAGGAGAAGGTGCCCGTACCGCAAACCGACACAGGTAGGCGAGAAGAGAATTCTAAGGCGCGCGGAAGAACTCTCGTTAAGGAACTCGGCAAAATGACCCCGTAACTTCGGGAGAAGGGGTGCCTCGGTAGGGTGAATAGCCCGAGGGGGCCGCAGTGAAAAGGCCCAAGCGACTGTTTAGCAAAAACACAGGTCTGTGCGAAGCCGCAAGGCGAAGTATACGGGCTGACGCCTGCCCGGTGCTGGAAGGTTAAGGGGAGTGGTAAGCCTTCGGGCGAAGCTATGAACCGAAGCCCCAGTAAACGGCGGCCGTAACTATAACGGTCCTAAGGTAGCGAAATTCCTTGTCAGGTAAATTCTGACCCGCACGAATGGCGTAACGACTTGGGCGCTGTCTCAACGAGAGATCCGGTGAAATTTTAATACCTGTGAAGATGCAGGTTACCCGCGACAAGACGGAAAGACCCCATGGAGCTTTACTGCAGCTTGATATTGAATTTGGGTACGATCTGTACAGGATAGGTGGGAGCCGTAGAACTTTGAGCGCCAGCTTGAAGGGAGGCATCCTTGGGATACCACCCTGATCGTATCTAGGTTCTAACTTGGTACCGTGATCCGGTGCGAGGACAGTGTCAGGTGGGCAGTTTGACTGGGGCGGTCGCCTCCTAAAGAGTAACGGAGGCGCCCCAAGGTTCCCTCAGAATGGTTGGAAATCATTCGAAGAGTGCAAAGGCAGAAGGGAGCTTGACTGCGAGACCTACAAGTCGAGCAGGGACGAAAGTCGGGCTTAGTGATCCGGTGGTACCGCATGGAAGGGCCATCGCTCAACGGATAAAAGCTACCCTGGGGATAACAGGCTTATCTCCCCCAAGAGTCCACATCGACGGGGAGGTTTGGCACCTCGATGTCGGCTCATCGCATCCTGGGGCTGAAGTAGGTCCCAAGGGTTGGGCTGTTCGCCCATTAAAGCGGTACGCGAGCTGGGTTCAGAACGTCGTGAGACAGTTCGGTCCCTATCTGTCGTGGGCGTAGGAAATTTGAGAGGAGCTGTCCTTAGTACGAGAGGACCGGGATGGACGTACCGCTGGTGTACCAGTTGTTCCGCCAGGAGCACCGCTGGGTAGCTATGTACGGAAGGGATAAGCGCTGAAAGCATCTAAGCGTGAAGCCCCCCTCAAGATGAGATTTCCCAGTATGTAAGACCCCTTGAAGACGACGAGGTAGATAGGTTGGGGGTGGAAGTGCAGTAATGCATGGAGCTGACCAATACTAATCGGTCGAGGGCTTATCCTAAGAATAAAACGCAATGAGTTTCGGATCCAGTTTTCAGGGTGTAACCTTGAAAGTATGTACAAGTGACATATGATAAGCGCATGGCTATTCATTCACACGATAAGTGATGAACCGAATAACCATACGGAAGAATTTACGATGTAAATTCATGTTTGGTGGCGATAGCGGAGGGGTTCCACACGTACCCATCCCGAACACGACCGTTAAGCCCTCCAGCGCCGATGGTACTTGGACCGCAGGGTCCTGGGAGAGTAGGACGTCGCCAAGCAACAAGTAAAGAGGACCATGATCTCATTGAGATTATGGTCCTCTTTGGTATATTGCGGTACAAACCACTTATATAATTGCTTCTATGCTGCGCATTCAAAGAGGAGATATGCTCTTGTAAATAGTTATTACCTTTGGAAACGCTTATTTTTAAAGGTTGTCCTTCGTAGGAGTACAGTTGTTTGTACAGGGAAATACTAAAGGTTAGGGCTATTGATGAAGGCTTGACACCCCTATACCGCTTTGCTAAGATTGCAATAATATATTTTCAGAGAGCCTTGATTTGTCCATGTCGGACAGACAACAAGACCAATACAGACTAAACAATTTGAAGGAGGATCATCTTGGTGTGGGAAGATAAATTCGGTAAGGAAGGCCTTACCTTTGACGATGTTTTGCTGGTACCTCGCAAGTCGGTGGTTCTGCCCAAAGAAGTAAGCGTGGCGACTCGTTTGAGTGATAACGTAAAGCTGAATATTCCTTTGATGAGTGCTGGTATGGATACTGTTACTGAGGCAGTGTTGGCAATCGCGATGGCTCGTGAGGGCGGTATCGGTATTATTCATAAAAATATGTCGATTGAACAGCAAGCGGTAGAGGTGGATCGGGTTAAACGTTCGGAGAGCGGTGTTATCACCAATCCATTCTCATTGACTCCGGATCATTTGGTATCCGATGCTGAAGCAGTTATGGGTAAATACCGTATTTCTGGTGTACCTGTTGTAAACGAAGAAAACAAACTGGTGGGTATTATTACTAACCGCGATCTTCGCTTTATTCACGATTTTAACCTTAAAATCAGTGAAGTCATGACGAAGGAAGAACTGGTAACTGCACCTGTAGGTACGACTTTACAGGAAGCGGAAGTCATTTTGCAAAAGCATAAAATTGAAAAGCTCCCTTTGGTCGATGATGAAAATTATCTCAAAGGCCTTATCACCATTAAAGATATTGAGAAAGCTATTCAATTTCCGAACGCAGCGAAAGATGCACAAGGCCGTCTTCTGGTCGGTGCGGCTGTCGGCATTTCCAAAGATACATTTGATCGGACTGAAGCACTTGTAAAAGCTGGTGTGGATATGATTGTTGTGGACTCTGCTCACGGGCATCATATTAACATTATTGAAGCAGTCCGCAAGCTGCGTGAAGCTTATCCTGATCTGACGATTGTAGCAGGTAATGTAGCTACTGGTGACGGAACGCGCGAATTGATTGAAGCTGGAGCATCGGTCGTAAAAGTCGGTATTGGTCCAGGCTCCATCTGTACAACACGCGTAATCGCAGGGATTGGTGTTCCACAAGTAACAGCAATTTATGATTGTGCAACAGTAGCACGTGAATATAATATTCCGATTATTGCAGACGGCGGTATTAAATACTCCGGTGAAATTACAAAGGCTATTGCGGCAGGAGCTTCTGCGGTAATGTTGGGAAGTCTTTTTGCAGGTACGGAAGAAAGCCCAGGCGAATCTGAAATTTATCAAGGACGCCGCTTCAAAGTATATCGTGGCATGGGATCTATGGCTGCGATGAAGCAAGGTAGTAAAGATCGTTATTTCCAAGATGACGACAAGAAATTGGTACCGGAAGGCATAGAAGGACGCGTTGCTTATAAAGGACCACTTTCCGACACTGTTCATCAGCTGTTGGGCGGTCTTCGTTCTGGTATGGGTTATTGCGGTACAGCTAATATTGAGGAGCTTCGTAACGATACAAGCTTTATCCGTATTACAGGTGCTGGTCTGCGTGAGAGTCATCCGCATGATGTGCAAATTACGAAAGAAGCACCAAACTACTCTCTATAAAGTTCGGCTGTAGTAGACTTGACGACAGGCAGAGCGTATTTCGCTCTGCCTGTCTTTTTTTAGAGATACCCCTGTGATAGAATAGACAAGTGTCCGCCTTTATGACGAAATTAGTGATGAATTAGGGCACGTAGGTCTTTTGGACGATTCCTACCAGTGAAGAAGATTCGAGCAGGAAATGCTCATGACAGGATACAACTAAGAAAACGAAATAAAACTGGATTTTATAACGTTAAAACATTAACTACATTGGCCAAGTAGAGGCTGTAACCACCGTCTCGTTATACATAGCGGATCGGGTTGAGGTACGAGAGGAGTTTGTATTCATTTGAAAGCGAACAATTTAAAGCAAAATACAAAACGCAGCATGATTAAAAAGAGTGTGACTGCAGTCATGGTGCTTAATATGATGTATATGTCGGCATTGCCTGTTGTAGGCAATTTCGATTCTAGCGTGGCTACTTTTGCAGCTGGAGCGGCAACACAGGCAACCAATATTACGGGGACAGGTTCTATTAACCCCCCTAGTCTGGCACTACGTTCTGCCATTTTGATCGAGCCTTCCACCGGGCAAGTGTTGCTGTCTATGAATCCGGATGAGCCACTTCCACCAGCAAGTATGACTAAAATGATGACAGAATACATCGTGGCTGAACAGGTTAAGCAAGGTAAACTTAAGTGGACGGATAAGGTTACGGTTAACGAGAATGCTTCTAAGAGCATTGGATCACGTATTTTTTTGGCTCAAGGGGATCAACATACGGTAGAAGAGCTTTATATTGCAATGGCGGTAGGTTCTGCTAATGACGCCACAGTAGCCCTTGCTGAACGCGTATCCGGAACCGAGCAGGACTTTGTAAAACTAATGAATGAAACAGCTCAGAAAATGGGCATGAAAAATACGTACTTTATCAACTCGACTGGTTTGGACCGTGGTGATATGCCGAAGGGCTTCCAGCCGGATACAGACCGGGAAACTGTGATGACAGCGAGAGATGCAGCTACTCTGGCTGGTTACATCATTAAAGATCATCCGGATTACACGCGATTCACCACAATTCAATCTTACAAATTCCGTCCTACCGACAAGGCGCCGATTATTAACTATAACTGGATGCTAGAAGCAAACAAAAATATTACTAACTTTAGAAAGTTTGCTTACCCAGGTTTAGACGGGATGAAAACAGGCCATACGGCTAATGCTGGCAACTGTTTTACAGGAACCGCTGAACGCAACGGAGTGCGTCTCATCAGTGTAGTTATGGGAGCTGATTCAGATGCACACCGTTTTACAGAGACAGCTAAAGTACTGAACTATGGTTTTGATAACTTTGAAGTGAAGCAGGTTGTTGCTCCAAAGACGGTGGTTAAGGGTGTTGAGAATGTGCCAGTGACCAAAGGTACGGAAACAGAAGTACCGATCGTCACCAAGGATGCAGTAAGCTTTATTGTACCTAAGGGTGCGAGCAATCCTAAGGTAACCTTTACAACGAACATTACACCAGCAAGCTCTCTGGTGGCACCTTTGAAGCAAGGGGCCAAAGTCGGAACAATTACGTACACGTACAAGACAGACGGTGTGGATAAAGGGCAGACAAAAACCGTTGATCTGGTTACTACGACGGCAGTAGAAGAGGGCGGCTGGTTCCGAATGCTTTTCCGGGCAATCGGTGATTTCTTCGGAGATCTGTTCCAAGGAATTAAGAACCTCTTCTAAAAAAGCAAAGCTAAGCGACCTATCTTGTTTTTCATTACTTATTTTGCAGCTTGAAATGATTGTGTATTTGGCATTCGTGCGGTAAAATATTAAGTTAGAATCTAAACGTAACCCTTACAGGAGGCAACGATATGGAAACGGGAACTTCGCGTGTAAAAAGAGGTATGGCAGAGATGCAAAAAGGCGGCGTAATCATGGATGTCATGAACGCTGAGCAGGCTAAAATTGCAGAGGCAGCAGGAGCTACAGCTGTAATGGCTCTTGAACGGGTGCCTTCGGATATCCGTGCAGCTGGTGGGGTTGCTCGTATGGCTGATCCAACGATTGTGGAAGAAGTTATGAAGGTTGTTTCTATTCCTGTTATGGCTAAGGCTCGCATCGGTCACTTTGTAGAGGCAAAGGTACTGGAATCTCTCGGTGTTGACTATCTCGATGAGAGCGAAGTGCTGACACCTGCGGATGAAGTTTTCCATATTGATAAGCGGGAGTTCACCGTTCCATTTGTTTGTGGAGCCAAGGATCTGGGAGAAGCGCTGCGTCGTATTGGTGAGGGTGCATCTATGATCCGTACGAAGGGCGAACCGGGAACTGGGAATATTGTTGAGGCCGTTCGGCATATGCGTTTTATCAATGGTCAAATTCGCAAGGTGCAAAACTTGTCGAAGGACGAGCTGTATGCAGAAGCGAAAAACCTCGGAGTTGCTTATGAACTGCTGTTGGAAGTGCATGAGCTTGGCAAGCTGCCTGTGGTCAACTTTGCAGCGGGTGGTGTAGCGACACCTGCCGATGCCGCGTTAATGATGCATTTAGGCGCTGATGGCGTCTTTGTAGGTTCTGGTATTTTCAAATCGGATAGCCCTGAGAAGTTTGCACGTGCAATCGTGGAAGCGACCACTCATTATACGGATTACAAGCTAATCGCAGAAGTCTCCAAGAATTTGGGAACTCCTATGAAAGGCATTGAAATTTCCAAACTGGCACCGCATGAGCGCATGCAGGATCGTGGTTGGTAAGAAAGAAGGGACCGGCATGAAAATAGGTGTATTGTCGCTGCAAGGCGCTGTAGCTGAACATATACGAAGCGTTGAACGTGCGGGTGCGGAAGGTATAGCGGTGAAGAAGATCGAACAGCTCGATGAGCTGTCCGGTCTTATCATTCCCGGTGGTGAAAGTACCACTATCGGTAAGCTAATGCGCAAGTATAATTTTATAGAGGCTGTACGTCAGTTTTCCAATCAAGGCAAGCCTGTATTCGGTACTTGCGCGGGATTGATTGTACTGGCTAAAACGATTCAAGGACAGGAAGAAGCACATTTGGGACTCATGGATATTACAGTATCGCGTAATGCATTTGGTCGCCAAAGAGAAAGCTTTGAAACAGACTTGAACATTAAAGGGATTGAGGAACCGGTTCGTGCTGTATTTATACGCGCGCCATTAATACAGTCTGTTGGAACGGGAGTAGATGTGCTGTCTGAGTATAACGGCGAGATCGTGGCAGCCCGTCAGGGTCATTTGCTGGCTTCATCCTTCCATCCGGAGTTAACAGACGATTACCGGTTACATCAGTATTTTGTGGATATGGTCCGCGAATAGGGGAAAGTCAGGTTTGTAGTGTAGGAGGGATTACCTGTGTTAGATATAAAGATTTTACGTAATGAGCTTGGTCGGGTTGAGAAAGCTTTGCAGAACAGGGGGAAATCTCTGGATCTGATTAATGGTTTTACAGATCTGGATGTAAGCCGTCGTGAGTTACTACAAGAAAGCGAAGGACTCAAAAATCGTCGGAACGTGGTATCCGGTGAAGTAGCCAAGTTGAAGAAGAATAAGGAAAATGCGGATGATCTGATTGCAGAAATGCGTCAAGTCTCCGATCGTATTAAAGAATTAGATGAGCAAGTACGCGAACTGGAAGTACAGATCGACGAACTGGTGATGTCTATTCCGAATATTCCTAATGGAACAGTACCTGTAGGTGCATCGGAAGAGGATAATGTAGAAATCCGTCGCTGGTCGGAGCCACGCGAGTTTTCTTTTACACCTAAAGCGCATTGGGAATTGGCTCAGGATCTAGATATTCTTGATTTTGAGGCAGCAGCCAAGGTAACAGGTTCTCGTTTTACGTTCTACAAAGGACTGGGAGCAAGATTAGAGCGTGCGCTGATTAACTTTATGATGGATCTGCACAGCAGTGAGCATGGTTATGAAGAAATGCTTCCTCCATACATTGTAAATCGGGATAGCTTGTACGGAACGGGTCAACTTCCGAAGTTTGAAGAAGATTTGTTTAAGCTGCGTGATACTGAGTATTATCTCATTCCTACGGCTGAAGTTCCGGTAACCAACTACCACCGTGAAGAGATCATGAATGCGGAGCAGCTTCCGAAATATTATGTGGCATACAGCTCTTGCTTTCGCTCAGAGGCAGGATCAGCAGGACGTGATACACGTGGCCTGATCCGTCAGCATCAGTTCAATAAGGTAGAGATGCTTAAGCTGGTTCACCCGGATACCTCCTATGAGGAATTGGAGAAAATGACGAATAACGCTGAGCGTGTTTTACAGCTGCTCGGACTTCCATATCGCGTGCTGGCACTTTGCACTGGAGATATGGGTTTTACGTCTGCCAAAACGTACGATCTGGAAGTATGGTTGCCTGAGAGTGGCATGTACCGCGAGATTTCTTCTTGTTCAAACACAGAAGACTTCCAAGCGCGTCGTGCAAACATTCGTTTCCGTCCAGATTCGAAGGCGAAGCCTGAATTTGTACATACGCTGAACGGTTCAGGATTGGCTGTGGGTCGGACTGTGGCTGCTATTTTGGAGAACTATCAGCAAGAGGACGGAAGCATCGTGATCCCAGAAGTCCTGCGTTCATACATGCGAGGTGTTGAGGTTATTGCTCCTAAGCAGTAAGTGTTGCATTCTTAGAAATCCTGTGGTAAAATAATTTTGTTGCGCCTGAGTATGTTAAAAGGGAAGCAGCTTTATCCATTTACCACCTGGAGAGGTACCGAAGCGGTCATAACGGGGCGGTCTTGAAAACCGTTAGAGTGCAAGCTCACATGGGTTCGAATCCCATCCTCTCCGCCATATTTTAAATAAACCAAGTCATTCAAATACGATAGCTGATACATTGGCCTTTATAAGCTAATGATCAGGAATCGTGGAGAATGGCTTTTTTGTTGTATAAAAAGCTCGTTTTTTTCACACGTTATCAGATGTGGAGGTGCTGGCATGAATCGAGAAATGACAGTAGACCAGCAAAAGCTGGTAGAGGCCTGGCAGGAACAACTGCCGATTCTTTTGAATTCAGGGGACAAATCACAGGTACAGGCAGATGAAGCCAATAACCGGGCTATACGAATCCACATCGAGGTTGAAGGCCGACAAATGTACTCCTTTGATTTTGCATGTACTTATGTAGACTCCCGGGAAGTACAGGTTAGCTTAGTCGATGTAGAGCGGGACGGACAGTCTGTGGATGAACGAACAGATATCATTCAGCAGTTAGTGTCCGATTATACTCGGCATATTCACCAATGTGCCCAAACATTACAGTCGTTGACGCATTCGTAGGTCATGAAGGAATGAGGAGGAAGGCTACATGACAAAAGCCAAAAACGGACTGGATAAAAACCTGTCTAACATTGTTGATGATTTGGAGCAACGTCCAGTTAATAGTCATCAGGCACAGCAAGTGCAGCAGGATCGTAATGATCGCCGTCATCAGGATTCACTAAATCACGATAAAACGGAAGATCTACACCATCTATAGTCCTATTTTTAATGGTAATAAACGGATTCGTTGATGTACCAAAAATATAGACTGAGAATGGAGGATGCATAAATGAGCAAGCCTAAAGCCATTCCTGTTCCCGAAGCACAGGATTCTGGTGGAAGTAACGAAAAGCGTGAGCGTAGTCATCAGCAGGAGCCGTTATCCGGTTCCAAGAAGGTGAAACAGCGGAATCACGTGGATCACCATAATAGAGAAGGCTCATAAGCAGGCAGACCTTTCTCCTAAAATATATTGCATAGTGTAAGACACCCTGGTTAGAGAGCCAGGGTGTCTTTGTGCTTATTGTAAGAAAATTTTCCAATAAGTGTTTCGCCGTTTGAGAATATGAGTTAAAATAGAAGGTGTGTATTTTTTTTGTTAGCATAAATAAAGGGGTTAAATACGAGAGGAGAGAATCTACACAATGAGTAAAAAGTTATCCGTCTTGGTACTCACTATGGTGTTGCTTTTGACGGTAGCCCTGGTAGGTTGTAGCAAGAAGTTAGAACCGAAGGAAGCTGTTACGACCGGTACAGCTAATGCAATGAAGTTGAACTCTTATGAATCCAAAAGTCAATTCACGATTAAGGAACTGACCATTACATCCGCTTCTGTTCCAAGTGAGCAAAGTGCAATGGTAACTAGCATGCTGAAAAATGCTGATATTACGTTGGATGGTGTATACCAAAAAGAACCTTTCCAATCTGAAATGACGCTCGGTATTCATTTGAAGGGTGATCTTTCCACCAGCTTCACGATTCCAATGGTAATGACTAAAGATAAACTGTACGTTAAAATTCCTAATATTCCATTTTACCCGCTTCCACAGGATGTTGTAGGTAAATTCCTGATCATTGATCCACAAGAACTGGCTAAACAATCAGGACAAGAATTTAACCCTGCAGCCATGGATCAGGAAAAATCGCAGAAATTTGCGAATGAAGTGATTGCTGCTATTATGAACGAGTATGATCAAGCTACGTACTTCTTTGATATTGATCCTAAAGACGCTAAATTGCCACAAGGCGTTGAAGCTAAACAAGTAGTTCAGTTTAAAATAACGAACGACAATGTGAAGCAAGCGACCAATACATTTATCACTAAGGCGCTTCCTAAAGTCCTTGATGTGATGTCTAAAGATGAATATGCTAGCATGCTTCAAGTGAAGAAGGAAGAGTTGGCTGAAGCGAAGAAAGAACTGCAATCCAACACCAGCGAAGTTAGCAAAAAGCTGGACGAGTTGAAAAACTATTTGACGGTGAAACAATTTGACATTAACACAGCTTTGAACAAGGATAACATTCCTGTGTATCAAGACCTGAATGCGAATGTAGAGATGAATGATCCGGCTACAAAAGACAATGTGAAATTGTCCGTAACAGGCTACACGCAATACAGCAAAATCAATGCTAAAGCAGCATTTAAAGTGGGTATTCCAACAGGTGATCAAGTCCTGACTATGGAACAACTGCAACAAAAAATGCAAACTGTTGCTCCTTAATTATGGGATGACATGATTGCAAAACATCATTTTTTTCGTATATGATGTAAGAAAACCGCTCGGCATAAGCCGGGCGGTTTTTTGTTTACTGTTAATGTTGTCCCTGTGCAGTCATTTAGCTCTGCCACACGTCATCCTCAGCCAAAAGTCCAAACATCTGGTGATCCTGCCATGCGCCCTGAATCTGTATAAGCTTGCGAGCAATGCCTTCTGGCTGGAAGCCGCATTTTTTTAATACACGTTGTGAGGGATCATTATGCAAAAGGGTACCCGCTTGGAGACGATGTAGAGATAAGGCACGAAAGGCATATTGTATGATCAACTTTAAGGCAGCGGTCATATGCCCTTTACCCTGTTCATGATGATCCATCATGTAGCCGATATCAGCGAATTGTCCAACTCCACGTACTAGATTGGAAATAGAGATATAACCGATGAGCCGTTCTTCCTTTAAGAGAAAGATACCGAACACGTAACCTCGATCCTCTTCGGCCTGATGCAATTTCTGACGGATATAATCCTGCTGTTTCTCTAATGTGAAAAATGAATCCTCGTAAAGCGGCTCATAAGGCGCATGGGAATCCCTATTTCGGTGCCTAAGGGCGAGAAGGGCTTCGCTATCCGCTAAGCTAAATGGCCGTAAAAAGATACCTTGAGGCGTATTATACAAGCTCATAGGCATGAGGTGATCTCCTTCCATGGGGAATTAGCAATGAGATGAAGTGTTTTGGAATTTTCCCCCTCAGGATGAAGATAGGGGAGGAGACAATTTGGCGGCCGCTCTTTTTTGCCGGAGATGCCGAAAAAAGCTCGTTAGCAACGAGGCACATTCCTCCTGAAGTACACCACTGGTTACCTCTGTGCAATGATTGAACCGAGGCTCCTGTAATAAATTCATCAGCGTGCCTGCACAGCCTGCTTTGGGATCTGTGGTGCCGTATATCAGATGAGGGACTCGTGATTGAACAATGGCTCCGGCGCACATCGGGCACGGCTCCAGGGTGACATACAGCCTGCAATCCAGCAGGCGCCAAGCACCCAAATGCTCACTGGCCTGACGAATGGCAACCATCTCTGCATGTGCAGTTGGGTCAGCATCCGTCTCGCGCAAATTGTAACCGCGGCCGATGATTTCATTATCTTTTACGATGACAGCTCCGATGGGGACTTCACCTAACGTTTCTGCCTTATACGCTTCCTGAATGGCTTCTTTCATCCAATAGGCGTGATCCATAGTGGTCACTGGGAAAATGCTCCTTTCAAACGCGGAATTATCCAACGAACAAATATTCCGTTGTTAACATGATGTGAATAAAATTGTGGATAACACGGCACTTGTCCACAGGTTTATCCACAGTTTATAATAAAATCTGTGTATTTGTGGACTACCTGTGGATGATTATCTTCTTATATTGTAGGCAAACGCCCGTCTATTGACAATACTGTACACAAGGTGTGTATTTATGTATATCCGGTAAATGTAAATGCTGGTATCAGAGGCGCTATTACGGTATCATTGAGTTAGCAATTGCCAGTAATCGCCAGCATACGGCAAGAGGTGAGAAATCAGTGTGTCGATAAAAATCAGAATAACGATCATTTTGTCGGGGTCCGTCCTGTTCATCCTGTTGTTAAACATCGCACTCAATTATTACACGACCCACGAAAATCTAAGAAGTGACAGTGAAACTAAAATGGTTCTGACCGCTAAAATTATCGGAGGAGCTATCGAACAAACCCAACATAGCTGGGAGGCCGTTGACAAACAGCTCGGATATAATCTGTGGCTTTCTGCCACGTTGGCTGCCAATCAGCTCGATCCTGACATCCGAAATATTCAGCAGGAACAGCTTCAACAGATAGCCACACTCCACAGGGATATTAATATTTCTTTGATGATTCGAGACGGGCAGGGGTATAAGGTTGTCAAATCCTCCGATCCTAAAGAAGTAACGCCATCCGATCCATTGACCGGGCATTGGAAAAATGCAGTTGACCAATTATATGAGCATGGACAGGCTGCAATGGCGCAAGGTCAGAAACTGGATCATTTTTGGACCGGATCATTTGACTACACGGGTTCAGACTCCTCACATATTAATAAATGGGGATTTTATTATGACCAAAAACGTAACTACTTAATTCGAATTTCCTTTCAGGATACTTCAGTACAAAATTTCATAACCATCCTGAGTCCCGATGAGATCGTAAAGCAAACCCAACAAGTGGATTATCGCATCATGGAGATTACAGGAATTAACCCTGCAACCTTTGGTGGCGCTACGATGGACAAGAACGGGAACGACTGGAAATACTATTACATGTACAACAAACCGATCCAATTCGGCACGTATCAACTAACGAGAGTGCAGGAGGATCGTTTGGCCGTGTCCAGGGCTATCATCTCGGGGGAGAGTATTGTACAAGACTGCTATATTAAAGGCGAACGGGTTCTCGTCAGTTACATACCTTTTTATCCGGCTAACCGTGATGCCTATGTTATCCGTATTGTTATGAATTATGATACGATCACTTCTGTTATTTCCAAGCAATTGATTAGTTTAATTGCCATTTCTATTGTCCTTTTAGAGGTTGTGATCATTGGAAGCTATGTGCTTGCCAGTCTGTTTGTCCGTCCAATTCAGTCGATTCTGGGCAAAGTGAACGAGATGGCTGATGGTCATTTTGATACACGGCTAGAAATCAAGGGTGGTCATGAGCTTGCACAGTTGGGTGAGCGCATCAATGCGATGGCCTACAATTTGGGGGTGTATACGAGAAGACTCGAACAAATGTATGAAGAGAACCGTTCTGTAAAGGAGCATCTGGAATCGGTTATTAATCAGACAGCAGATGCGATTCATGTGACTGATGAGGAGGATCGTGTCGTTCGGGTCAATCATGCCTTCGAAGCTTTGTACGGCTGGACCAAGAAAGAGTTGGTTGGTCGTAAGCTGGAGTTTGTACCTCCGCAGCAACAGGAGGAGTATGAATTTCAGAAGAAGAGTCTGCTTCAGGGAGAGAGCATCGTATCAAGTGAGTCCCTTAGAATGCGTAAGGATGGAAGTACGGTAGAGATTAGTATGAGCACGTCTCCTATTCTGGATGAAGAAGGCCAGATTTTGGGGTTTATCTGCGTGTCCCGTGATATCACGGGTCGCAACCGGATGGAGGAGCTGTTGCGCAGATCAGAGAAACTGACAACCGTCGGACAACTAGCGGCAGGTGTAGCGCATGAGATTCGTAATCCGCTAACCACGCTACGTGGCTTTCTCCAACTACAGCAGCAAAATCAAGTGTTGAATATGAAACACAACGATATTATGATGTCTGAGCTGGATCGCATTAATTTGATCGTAAGCGAGTTTTTAATTCTGGCGAAGCCACAGGCGGTGCATTTTCAGAAAAAAGATGTTCGCTATATTGTGAGCGATGTGATTTCTTTACTAGATAGTCAGGCGCATCTGCTGGGCATTGTATTCAATCTTCAGGTCACGGACGAGCCTGCCCTGGTATACGCCGAAGAAAATCAGTTAAAACAGGTATTCATTAATTTACTTAAAAATAGCATGGAGGCTATGAGTAAAGGTGGTATCATCACGATTCATTTGTTCTTGGAGGGAGAAAGCGTTAAAATCTTCATACGGGACCAGGGAACGGGTATTCCTGCAGAAATGCTGTCCAAGCTAGGAGAACCTTTTTTCACAAACAAAGAAACAGGGACAGGACTAGGACTTATGGTCAGCCAGCGTATTATACAGAGTCATAAAGGCACACTGGATATTGAAAGCACAGAGGGAGAGGGAACGACAGCCCTGGTGCAGCTTCCGATTGCCAAGCCGGAGTAACGGGCAGGGGCGCAGGAGGAAGTGTGTTAGTAGAAATGGAGGGTACACAGGTTGCGCATTAACAAGTTTATCAGCGAAACCGGTTTTTGCTCGCGCCGGGAGGCGGACAAGCTGGTAGAGAGCGGCAGCGTGACGATTAACGGCGAAGTGGCCGTGCTGGGTAGTCAAGCGGAGGAAGGCGATGATGTTCGCGTGAACGGCAAGCCGCTGCGCGAGAAGTCCGATCACGTCTATATTGCATTGAACAAGCCGGTGGGCATTACAAGTACAACGGAGAGCCACATTAGAGGCAATGTTGTTGATTTTGTGGGGCACCCGCAGCGGATATTCCCGATTGGACGCCTGGATAAGGATTCGGAAGGTCTCATTTTACTTACCAATGATGGAGACATTGTGAATAAGATTTTACGGGCAGAAGGCAAGCATGAGAAAGAATATATCGTAACAGTGGATCGCCCTGTCATACCATCTTTTGTGCAGGGCATGTCCAGTGGTGTGAAAATACTCGGTCAGCGGACGCTACCTTGTGAGGTGACGCGTGTATCTGAGTATGTATTCCGTATTATCCTGACTGAAGGGAAAAATCGTCAGATCCGGCGTATGTGTGCTGCCTTCGGTTATGAAGTAAAAAAACTGCAACGGCTGCGAATCATGAATATTCGGTTGGGGTCCCTTCAGAAAGGTGCCTGGCGTGATCTGACAGAGGCTGAGAAGCAGGAGCTTGGCCAGATGCTCGATTATACGCTTAGCTAATGCCAGAGGGGCTTTGTATAGCCTACAGCGTATGATCCTCTTATCAGATAAGGCCAGAGTACAGGAAGCATAAACAAAGAGGCACCAGCTGCATAAAAATGCGGCGGTGCCTTTGTTCATATAACATATGCATAATCAACCTTCACTCGAGCTTGAGGTAGGACTGATGACTTGTGTCCCGTTCTGATATTTGCGGAGAACAGATATTTCAACACGACGGTTTTTGGAGCGTCCTTGACCATCTTGATTGCTTGCCAATGGACGATACTCGCCATAACCGATGGATACAAACTTGGTTGGATCGAGATCTGGATTGAGCAACAAGATACGCAAGAAATTCAGAGAGCGCTTGGCGCTCAAATCAAAGTTGGACGGGAACTGGCTGTTGGAGATCGGTACATTATCCGTGTGACCCGATACGATAACATCATAGCCAGGGAACTGCTGAAGCATACTAGAAATAGACTTGGCCAGCTTTCTTGCTTCCGGCTTTACTTCGGCCTGCCCGGATGAAAACAAGGCATTATCACTAATGGTGATCATCAGCTGTGATTGGTTCAGCTTGGTATTCAGCAACGGGGTCAGGCCGTTATTTTGAATGTATTGATCCATTTGTTTTTTAAGTTTTTTTAAATCTTCTTCTTCCCGCTGGGCCAACTGTTTTTGCAGTTCAGAGGTAGAAGTAGCCTTCGATTTTAAGGGTTGTGATACTTGTTCTTTATTTTTGCCCATATCCATGGATTGTGACGACGGATTCGCGGCCGAGTGATCCAGCACGCCAGTGCCGCCACTAAAAGCTGCACTCAGGGATTGAGCCATAGTTTCAAATTTTTTGGCGTCGAGCGAGCTCATACCGAATAAGACAATGAAAAGAGCCAACAGAAGGGTCATTAAGTCGGAATATGGCAACAGCCAGCTTTCGTCAGCATGCTCTTCATGCGGTTCATGTCTCTTTTTACTCACTGGAATCGCCATCCTTCTGGGTCAACGTAGCCCGTTCGGTCGGAGTCAGGAAGATCGTCAGTTTCTGACTGATGGCAATCGTCGATATCCCCGATTGAATGGAAAGCAGACCTTCGACCATCATTAATTTAAGCTCCACTTCTTTTTTGGATAACCGTTTGAGCTTGTTGGACATCGGATGCCACAGGACATAACCTGTAAAAATACCGAGCAACGTCGCAATGAAGGCTGCTGCAATGGCATGAGAGAGCTTTTCCATGTCACTAAGGTCGGCCAGAGCGGCGATCAGACCTACAACCGCACCGAGTACCCCGAGCGTTGGAGCGTACATACCAGCTTGAGAGAAGATCAGCGCGCCAGAGCGATGTCGGTCCTCGGTAGCATTGATATCCTCCATCAGAACGTCCCGTACGAATTCCTGATCATTTCCGTCAATAATCATTCGCATGCCGCCACGCATAAAGGGATCGTCGATTTCCTCTACCTTAGATTCCAAGGCGAGCAGACCTTCACGACGGGTAATGGATGCCCACTCGGTAAACGTACCGATGAGCTCTTTGCGGTCTAACAGTTTTTGTTCGGTGAAAATAACCTTGAACAGCTTCGGAATCCGTTTGATTTCTGCCATCGGGAAGGCCATAAATATACTCGCTGCCGTTCCGACGAAAATAATCATGTAAGCAGCGGGATTATTGACCAGATTGACGACCGGAGCGCCTTTTAAGATCATCCCGACGACCAGTGACATAATCCCGAGCACAAGTCCGATAATGGTTGAAATTTGCATGATACACCTCATCCATGAGAATAGATTTTGAATCCTTTCATGCCGCCGGGGTCGTCCTTGCCCCAAGCGCGTCATTACAAGACGGATTATAGTATTTATCGACAAAACTCTCTTTTTTGTTAAGTGCGAATTTCCGGTATAATAAGGTGATTATGTATTGAATGGCGGAACCATTGGAGGAAATGGCATGGGAGTAAAGCATGGGCGTGAGTATGAACAAATTTTGAACGATTTGACAGAGGCTGTGGGACGCATCCCAGACAGCTACGAATTTTTCGAGATGGAAGCAGAAGATTGGGACAGGCTGGACCCGGCGGGACGCCAGGAAGTCAATGAAGCTTTGGCAGAAGACTTATTTTATGCACTGGGTACAGAGCCCATAATCACTGTAGGCAGTGGCGTTGTGATCTATGAGCCGGAGCAGCATCGTATCTATGTACTCATTGGAGACGAGGAGCTGACGTCAGTCCCATTGATTTGAGGTCCGTCTTATGGATTTATCAACGGGGCCGTGGTAATATGTACACCAATATATCGTAGTTTTGGCCGTATTTAAGCGGTCGAAAGGCTTCCGTATAAACGGGGAGGAGTTCGTAACATGCCTTTTACACAAGAAGAGATTGAAGCACATCTGGAGAAACTGGAGGGCTGGGAACTGGAGGAAGGACGTTGGATCGTTCGGAAATATAATTTTTCCAGTTTTATGAAAGGGATTGCATTCGTGGATGAAGTTGCCGCTATATCTGAAGCATTCAATCATCATCCATTTATTACGATTGATTACAAGACCGTGACTCTGCGTTTGACCTCTTGGGACGACGGCGGTATTATGGCCGTGGATATTAAGGAAGCCCAACAATATAATGAAGCTTTTGAAAAAATGCGCAGCAGTCATTGAGCTTGTAATGATCTGTCGTATGATGATAAAAGCGCCTTCGCTATACAACATCGCGGTTGTATGCCGAAGGCGCTTTTATCATAGAACCTGGGTTTGGTGCTCGGGACGATATACCATACAAAAAAACGGTTTTTTGCCATCGGGAGTCTGGCGTTCATAGGTATCTGTAAGCTCAAATCCAGCCGCCTTGTAAGCCCGGATAGCGCGCCCATTCCAAGTGAGTACCTCTAGATCAATTTCATTCTTCGGGTTGCGTCGTTGGGCTTCCTCTGCAATGGCACGGACAAAATCAGCGCCTTTGCCATGTCCGCATCTTTCGGGATGCATTCCAAGACCTAGCCGGGTCACACCGATCATAGGAAAATATTGAGCAAATCCCGTCAGCTTATTCTCTTCATCCAGTACGGCAACATATTGCTCTTGGCGAAGCGTGGGACTTCCAAATTCGACTTCAAGCGCCTTCATTTGTTCCCAGGGGAGCCAACCGTATATATTATAAGGTGGGTCATAGCGCCACTCACAGATTGCAGCCGCTTGATGCTCGTCCATCGGTACGATCCGATAGTTGGATATTGAGGCCGGCATGTGTTCCATCCTCCTTTTACAGGTACTTCAATCATTAACAACAGATTGTAGACAAGTTGCAGGGGAATGGCAAGCGTGTTTATTTCATACTCAAGTCGGGTATACATTCAATAAGAAGGAATTACTGCTCATATGCTCCCCCAGCGCTGACGGTAAAACCGACGATGTTCGCTAAAATTGAAACCTTTTGAGGCTTCAGTTCGTCAGTAATGATAATAATTGCTGATGTTGTGGACATAAAAAACCGCAATTCGATTCCGGCCAGAATCAAATTGCGGCTAGGGTTAGCTTGCTGTGCGTTAGTTATTCTACGTTGTCGTCATCAGGAATTTCTGAAGCTACAGAATGGTAAGCGTCTGTGCTCATAATTCTTTTTGCACCGACATAGCGGTTAGCGTAATAATTTTCGTTCAGTGAGCTAACTACTACACCACGTGAAGTCGAGGAGTGGGCAAATTTCCCTTCACCTACGAAGATACCTACATGGGAAATGCCTCTTCCTGTGGTGTTGAAGAACACCAGGTCTCCAGGTCTCATTTCATCGCGGGATACAGAAGATCCCATTTTGAATTGTGATCCGGATTGATGCGGAAGTTTAATTCCCAGTTTGTTGAATACATACATTGTGAAGCCGGAGCAATCGAATCCCTCGAGTGTAGTGCCTCCGCTTCTGTAGCTCGTTCCTTTGGCATCTTGAATGACCTGGTCCATCTTAGAGTCTGCATATGCACTGCCGCCACCGAATGTAAAAGATGTAAAGGCAATGGCAAGACCCATAGCTGCGATCGTTAGCTTCTTCTTCAAAAAAAATATACCCCTTCCAATGCCTGCGAGGTTAGCTTAAGGATTCGGTAGAAGGTTCCCCTATGACCACTCTGTTGCGAGATCAATTCACCCAAACTGGTTCCCCCGCTTCCTAGGTGCCAGGAATTAGGCTTAACTTAAGATGTGCACCTTGGAGAGCAGTATTCACAATAACGTTATTTTTGAGATAAAGGTTACAATAAAGATTACAAAGTTGTTACTATCAGTTCACTGCGATTATTGTAACAAAGACGGCTGGCTTTGGCAAATGTTTCATTGCAAAAAGTTACAAAAAAAATCTGCTCCTAATGTCCAAGGAACAGATGTTGTTAACAGTATTCAGTTATGTGTCGTTTGCGCGGATATGAATCAAGATTTTTCGACAGACGGAAATGAAGTAAAAAACATAAAGGCAGGGCTTAACTTCTACTGGAGATATCGGTATGCCATAGTCTGTACTGCGAACTGATATGCCACAGCCTGACCAGACTAGTAACAAAATGATACGATTGCTGGAGAATGAGCGCCAGCATGCCAGTCCAAATCATCGCCACGGTGCCAAATAGACCGAAGACCAGCAGCACACAAGCACCAAGCAAAAGAGATATACCGACAGCTGGAAGGAGCTGGCGAAAGAAGGCGAGCAGGGACGATAGTATGGCGTGACCACCGATAGTCCCCAGTTGCATATACAGGATGCACTGCCGAATGAACCATCCGTATGCCATCCATCCCATGACATAGGGCAACAAATGCAGCAGATAAGAGGAAGATTGAAGTGCTCCTGCTACAATAGGGTAGAGTCTCGGTACTACCCAAATGGCGGGAAGCAGCAGCAGTCCCAACTCGATGGTGTAATACAACAGCGACGACATGCCATGGCGTTTCATACCCTTGAAAAAGGACAGGCTTTGCGGTTCAGTCGCATCGGTATGCAGGCTTTGATATATTCCGGCTCTAATGAAGGGAGTGATCAGTATGCGTAGTACAGTCGCCCCTAGTAGTATCCACAAATACACATGTACTTCCCGGCTGTCCATCAGAGCAATCTGGCTCTCCATCCAAAACAAGGTCTGTCCCAGCTCGTTTTGACCCTGATCAGGATAACGGAGCAGTAGCGGGATAACGGCAGACTGCACCAGCCGATAGAGAAACACCCCCCACAGTAGTCGATACAGAAATAAAATGATAACGATATAGAATCGTATGCGCACCAGCGCCCAGCCCTCTTTTATAACAGTCCGCATCTATAGACACCTCACCATGACAGACTTCCAAGCAGTGTTTCTAACAGCTTGGTTACACTTACATTCCAACGGGTTTGTTGCTTTTCGTCCAATTCGGCTTTTAGGCTATTGTTAATGTGCTTGTTCTCCAGTGCAATGGTATATAGAGGATCAAGGGTTACATAGGAAACGGGAGAAGTACTTTTGATCCGAAAAGTTGTGCTTTTGCCCGCGCCGTCCCAAGCCTTGAATATCGTGGTACCATCCTTGAAGGTAAATTGGACAGGGATCTTGGGATAATCCGCCCCTTTTTTGCTGACCGTCACGACTGCTTCATATCCATTCTCCAGCTTGTGGTTCGTGATATGATCCACCGAAAAGTCCGCCATCTGGCCGTCATATACATACTGTTCAAAATAGTGGCTCCATGAGCGTCCGGTGGCTCTCTCCACGATACGTTGAAAATCCTGGGAGGATGGATGCTTGAATCGGTACGTCTGGACGTAGGTCCGCATAATCCGATCCATTTTTTTCATACCCACCTGACGTTCAATGCCCCGTAGTACCAGCTTGCCTCGAGAGTAGGCGTTTTGCGCGTACTCAGCAGCCGAGCCGTACTTCCATGACTCGCGGTTTAGCGGCTGTGGGGAGGCTATCTGTCCCGATTGTAATGGCAAGTTGGGGGTAAGCCCATATTCTTGCTCCATAAGCCGCTCCTCTGCATAGGAGGTGAAGCCTTCATCCAGCCACGGCTCCTCAAATTCGTTATTGGCTACCATTCCGTAGAAATATTGATGTCCAATCTCATGAACTAATGTTCGTTCCAGACTATAGCCAGGATTTAGATTACCCGCAGCAGCGGCTGTGATGAGTGTCGGATACTCCATACCGCCGGCTCCATTGCCTGATTTGGGTGGAACCACGATGGATAGGGTGGAATATGGATAAGGCCCGTACCATTTGCTGTAGTACGAAAGAGCGGCCTTCGCTGCGCTCATATAACGCCCTTTGAGCTCCTTGTGCGACGGGTCAAGGTAGAGCTTGATTTTGACACCAGGGACTTCAGCAGAAGAAAAGGGTTCTTCTACGGTTACAAAGTTGGGTGAAGCGGACCAGGCAAAATCGTGTACATCATCGGCATAAAATTGATATATTTTTTGGCCGTTCTGTCGGACGGCACCACGGGTGGGAAATCCGGTCGCTGCTACGATATGAGTTTCAGGCACCCGAATCCGTACGCTGTAAATTCCAAAATCGGCATAAAACTCGGAGTTACCATGATACTGGTGGAGGTTCCAGCCCTCCTCGGCGCGTCCACGTTGTCCTGCAGTCTCGTAGACGCTGAGCTTCGGGAACCACTGTCCTGCCATTACAAAATCATCTGTCGCACCCATACGAGCGAAGATGGCGGGCAGTTTTACCTCAAACTTCATATATAATGTGATTTCTTCGCCACCTCGTACCGGCTTGGGTAGACGCACCTTCATGAGCGAACGGTCGCCTGCGTTACCGTCATCTGGCTGCACATATTGGATGCGGTGCATGAGAGATAAACCGTCTTCTGTTTTTAGTTCAGTCAGCGTCATGGAGCCAAAGCCGTCTTTGGGCATGGTGTCTCCGCGCAGCTTTCCACCGGATTCCTTCATAAAGGTGGTTTCCATGGAAGAGAAGGCATTCGGGTATAGATGAAGATACAGATCATTCACGGTTTTCTTGCCCGGATGCCTCCAGGTCAGTGTCTCAGTGCCTCGCAAAACCTGTCCTTTTTCCAGAGACACATCAATGTGGTACTCTACCACCCGTTTGCTGAGGATTTCTGTAGCGGGCTGTGGAGGGTTCTTGGGCAGGTCAGGCAGGATGTTTGCCCCTAGAGGCTTGCCCATATTTGGGGCAAGCGCAGACTCAGACAGGGAGCCGTATAGTGGTTGGCCTATGGACTGCGGGTCTGATTGCGATTGGGGCTGCCAGGCAAACCATAACGTCCCTGCGAGGAGACCGAGGGCTAGTGTAGACAATAAAACGATTTTAGTGCGTGCTGGGGTCATACAATGGATACCTCCCGTTGACAAGCATCTACAGCATGTATATGTTTGCTTTCAGGAGATTATTAGTTAAAATATTTATAGTGTAGAATGAGTGTGAAGACGGAAAATGGAGGTCTAGTGACGCATGAGTGAAAATCAGCCGGACGGCAAAAAACAGATTGCACTGAACATTGTCAGTGGCAAGAGTAAACATAAGGGTTTCGGCGCAGGCTCAATCGACCTGAACAGCATGTCCCCGGTCATCATTGACCGAGGAGAAGCGAAAATTGATATCGGTGCCATGCATGCCAAAAGTAAAGTAGAACGTGGTATCAAGTTCTCTACGAATAAAGAGGATGTACCGAATGGACGGCAGGTATGGCTCGTATGGGTAGCCGTGGATCGTACGCCCGAAGGACGTATGTACGGCGGCGCCACCGCCTGCGAGATGCTGATTGACGACGAAGCCAAACGCGGCTGGAAAATCCTCGCCGATCACGTCAACCGTATGGATTACGCGCTCAAGCGTCGTTTCATGCTGGATGATCTCGGCAGCGAAGATAGAGCAGCGCTTAAAAGCCTGCTAATTTCGCATAACGAGGAATGGTGGGACGCTTCGCCTGAGGAATTGAAGCAGGCGCTGGAAGGATAGGCCCAGCGTTAACGCAGTAAAAAAAGCAGCCACTTCTGTGGGCTGCTTTTTTTATTTATCTGAGTTGACACTAACCTTTTAGTAAGTAGTTGTCCTGAAAGTGCATACTTACATATTTGTAGCGCTCACTTTATACTCAAAAATAAATAATACTTAAGGAGGACAATTCTTTGAAAACTCTTGTTATCGTTACACATCCAAGCATCGAGGCATCTGTCATAAATAGGCGATGGGTAGAAGAACTCAAAAAATATCCAGAAAAGTATACTATCCACGAATTGCATAAGGTTTACCCTGACGGGAACATTGATGTGGAAAAAGAGCAGCACTTCATTGAATCACATAGCAATCTCATTTTACAGTTCCCAGTTTATTGGTTTAACAGTCCGCCTCTCCTTAAAAAATGGCTTGACGATGTTTTTGTTTATGGCTGGGCTCATGGTTCAAATGGAGGTGACAAATTAAAGAATCGTAAGGTTGCTTTAGCAGTATCTGCCGGAAGTAAAAAAGAAGATTATAGTGAAGAAGGAAGATATCGCCATACACTTGAGCAGCTATTATCTCCTTTTGAAACAACCTTCCTATATTGCAATGCAGATTATCGTTCGTTCTTTGCGTTTTATGGTACAGAAAAAGAGTCTGGCGAAAATGAGATTGGTACGTCCGAAAGCGAATTGGAGAAAAGCGCACGAGATTATTTGAATTTTATTGACAGCCTGTAATAGGAATGTCTATTGCTGTCCGTCCTCCAGAGCTGGCAAACCATTTTCCTCTCCCCACTCGCACATCATATTTAATAATGGAATGAGAGAAAGGCCACGTTTAGATAGTGAATATTCAACTTTTGGAGGGATCTGGGGAAATTCCTTGCGTATGATAAGGCCATCTGCCTCTAGCTCTTTTAACATGATGCTTAGTGTTTTGAAGGAAATGGTACCGATACTTCGCTTCAGCTCGTTATGTCGCATAACCTTATTTTCAAAAAGCCAATATATAATGATCATTTTATATTTACCGCTTATTAAGGACAACGTATATCCAAAGCCAGTGTCTTTTAGGACCACGCCAGACGGAACACAGGGTTCACTCATAAATTACACTCTCCTTTAGGTAAGTATATAATATGAATGTGCATACTTTACAACTGATCATTATGCAATTTTAGTGAAAGGATGTAAAGTATGCTCGCTATAAAATGTTTCTGTATCTTTAAACGGAGTGATTCTAGAAACGGAGAGGAGCATCTTGACATCCTGGAAAGGCATTCACTATAATTCAGATAGAAATCGCTTCCACTCCTTTTTTTATTCATTTTGTGGAACCGGTTCCTTGAAAGATGTAGTTAAGTCCTATTCACTGTTTATGAATGTAATCTCTAAATAAGGTGGCATCGTTATGATTAAATGGTTGAAAAAGAAGGCGGCTCCTCGTATTGAAGAATTCGACATGGTAGCACCAATCAAAGGAAAAGTGGTTTCCCTTGAAGAGGTTCCAGATCCTGCGTTCTCTACGAAGGCTATGGGGGAAGGCATCGCTATTCATCCGACTGAAGGTAAAGTGACTGCTCCTTTTACGGGTAAAGTCGTCCACGTGATGGAGAAAAGTAAGCATGCTCTGATCATTGAGCATGAATCTGGTGTACAAATTTTGATACATGTCGGGATTAATACAGTTTCCCTCAAAGGACAAGGGTTTAACCCTCACGTTCAAACAGGAGATAACATTAAAGCAGGGCAATTACTGATGGAGTTTGATCTAGACGCGATTCAACAGGGGGGATTGCCTGTAATTACTCCGGTAATCGTTCCAGACGGGCAAGAGATGATCAGCCATGTGGAAATCTTGGAAGGAACATCTGCCTCTTCAGAAGTACCCGTATTAAGAGTCCACTTAAAAGCCTAGTTCTCATTCAGAAAAGACTAACCAGGAATTCCTGGTTAGTCTTTTCTTTAGATGATTATCTGATCGGTCAAGGATCGGGTATGACCATGTAATCAAAAGCTAGGATTCACATATTTCAGATATCCGCTGATTACAATTGCCTTCGTACAGCCCTCCATGAAAGCAGATCACTTTTTTAATATCATAAGGCAGCAGGTTTTTAAGAGATTCTTTGGCCATATTGAAATCACAGCAGTATTGCGGGTCTGGAGCCAATAATTTGCTGCTTACTACGCGTAGGGCATCTCCTGCAATCAGGGTTTGACTGGATTTATGATAGAAACTTAGGTGTCCTGGTGTATGACCAGCAGTATCTATAACTATGATCCCCCCACAGAAGGACAATTCCTCTCCGGCAACGATGGTGGAGTTTACAATAGCCTTTGGGGGATTTTCAAGTGTACGCCGGAATGCATGTCTCCATTCTACCGGAACGGATTCGGGCATGGAGCTTACAGCTTGATCTATTGCTTCTGGAGTCAGCTTTATAAGCTGTTTTTCTCCTTGTATATAAGGCCTTTCGATAGAACTGGCTAATACTTGAACTGGGGATGAGGAAGCCCGGATTATATCTGTTAAACTGCCGATATGATCAAGATCCTGGTGTGTTATTAATATGGAGGTAAGTTTATGGATTGCTAATCCGGTGTCTAGAATAGCCTCATGTAAAAGTGAGAGTTGCCCGGGGTAAGTCGTATCGACTAAAATCATGTTATCTTCGTCCCACATTAAAGTGGGGTGAATACTCTCTATACTTCCCATGATGTTAGCAGAAACCTGGAGTATGTGTATTCCCTTGTCTAATTGCATCGAATCCCTCCCATAAGAGTTGATGTAATACAAAGGAATCGTATCATGAAATCCAAATATGTAAACCAATATTATAACATAAAAATAATTATTTGTAAATATGCACAATTTTAAATTTGTGTGACAGTTAAGGAGTGATGACGTGAAGAAAATTTATTTTGTCAGACATGCCCAAGCAACCGGACAGGAACCAGATGCCCGACTCACCGATGAAGGTACCCGGCAAGCTGAGCAGTTGGCTGATTTTATGGAGAATGTAGGTGTGGAATATATTGTGTCCAGTCCATGGAAACGGGCCGTGCGAACCATTCAGCCCTTGGCTGAGCGTAGACAGTTGCAGGTATATACTGATCTACGTCTTCAGGAACGTGTATTAAGCGGTGAGCATCTGGATCATTGGCTGGACGTGCTGGAGCAGACGTATTTGGACGAGGACTTGAAGCTGGAGGGAGGAGAATCATCTCGTGAAGCAGCAGATCGAGGAATCCAGCTTGTCCAGGAGCTTATAGAGCGGGCGGAAAAAACGGTTATCATTGTAACTCATGGAGCTTTACTATCTCTTCTCATTCGACATTACGATCCGCAGTTTGGTTTTGAGGAGTGGAAAAAACTTTCGAATCCAGACATATATTTGCTAGAACTGAAAGAAGCAGAAGCCAAGATTCATAGAGTGTGGAATACGGGTTGAAATAAATAAAGCACGTTCACCATAAGTGCAGAATGGAATCGAAGAGGGAGGCGCATGTTGAATGCAAACCGTTTTTTTAGAATTAGAAAAGGCGTTGTTTCAAGCTTGGTCTTTGGAGTCTAGCTCTAAATGGATAGCAAATAATCCTGCGGCTGGACAATGTGGTGTCACAGCGCTTGTCGTTCAGGACAGGCTTGGCGGCGATATTTTGAGGACATGGCTGGATAGTGGTTGGCACTATTACAACCGCATTGGTGAGGACATTATAGATTTTACGAGGTCGCAATTTTCAATCCCTCCACAGTATCAGGATGTATACTCCAACCGGGAGGAGGCTTTTTCGGACACCAATGCAGAGCAGTATACAGCTTTAAGTCGGAGATTAAAGGAATTTCTGAACGAAGAAGAATAAGGGGATTTAAATCTGGATGCAGTCATAAAGACGTGATTTTTGAACCTGATCCAATGGAAGGTACTTTTTGTTGCCAAATATACGTTAAAGAGCTGAGTAATCAGTAAAATTTTTGAAGATAAAAGCTGTATTTACGTTATAAAATGAGCTATACTGAGGTAAGAATAGTAAAGGAGTCGTGCGCTAACACGACTCCAGTATACAACCACTGCTTAAAGAGCAGTCGGCAGTAGGGTCCAACAATAGACCGTTACCTTTGTGGGGGGCGGTCTATTTCTTTTTCATGTAGGTAAGCAATGTTTCTTTAGAAAAAAACTAATGCAGCCAATGGCCGGGAATGCTTAGAGAGGGGGGCAGTTTGGTTTTACAATTGCCCTTAGCCGAATTTAATTGCGCTTGTGTAAGGAAAATACTTCCTTCCAGATTAGCTCCACTTAAATCAGCGTCTCTAAAATCCGCACCGATAAGGTCGGTCATTCTCATATCGGCTTCTCGGAGGTCAGCAGCAATAAGTAAAACTCCTCTCAAATTGGCACCCCTAAGATTGGCGCCTCTCAAATTTGCCCCGATAAGGTCTCTACTCCTGATTTTTTTATTATATTTATTGCGCTCTAAGTTTTTCTTACCTTTTTCTCGTACTAACTCACTTGTTTGTAAAAGTAAATCATTGACTAACGCCCTATGGGTTGGTACATGAAGATTTATGAGGGATTTTGGATCTTGATCCGTAAGCTGCTCGGTTTTCGCCATAGCTTTTTGTAAGTCTGTATAGATGGGGTGAGTTTCTTTTAAGTTAAGGGCTTCATTTAGGTAATAAAGCATTTCATGAAGCTGTTGCATGATGGGAAATATACTGAACATTTCCTCAGCTATTGCCGGGTGGTCTCGCCAGCTTTTTCCGTTGTATGTAACTTGGGAAATTTTTTGACCTGCTCCAAAGCAATCATATACCGTACAGCCTCGCAAGCCGTTGTTTCTTAGATTCTTATGAATATCACAACGATAATCCGCATTTAGGTTTTGACAAGGAGTTCCTCCATCCTTATTAAAAGCAAAATCAGCTGATTTTGCATAAGGCAAGGCTACACAGCATAAACCAAAACATTGTTCACAATTTGCACTATACAATAAACACACATCCTTTTACTGGCACCTATTAAATATAATATTACCAAAAAAAGATGGAGCATGGTCTATTGTTTTTTCATAGACTTCTAGAGTCTGCTGGATCGTTTAGAGAAGAAATTTAGTCTTTTGCCAGGTTCAATTGCCATGAGACTCCGTATTTATCTTCAACCCACCCAAATTGTTGGCTTACGGGAGAGGCTTCAAGGGGCATTAGAACTCGGCCTTCCTGAGATAGCTGGTCAAACACGCTATGGATTTCTTCTTCCGAATCACAAGTGACGAGTAGCGATAGAGCTGGGGTAAAAGGGTGTTTGTTGTGATGATTTTGGTCAATAGCCATAAAAGTCTGCCCTTTGAGGTTGAATACGGCATGTAACACGGTTCCATCTTCCTGATGAAAAATGCTCATAATACCAGACGGCTTAAATACAGAGGTATAATATTGCATGGCTTCTTCTGCTTGACCTGAGAACATGAAAAATGTTGTAATTTTTGGACTGGAATCTTGCATGAGATCAACTCCCTAGACTGGATCGTAGATGATAACATCTTTCCTCTTTTTTAATAGAAATATTCAACAGTGGAGAAGTGCTTCATAAAGAAAGGTATGCAAACATGGGAAAGGGGAAAACAGGATGATGGACGCGACAGCAGGGCTTATTGATATGTTCGGCTCAGGCAAGAAGCTGGACGCCAGCATCATTTCCGCTTATACGGATGTGGTTGCCCAATATGGGACCATGGAGGATGCTTGGGAGTTATACAGGCTTTTTGTAGAAGATCCCCATCATTATATCCGGGGGTTACTCCTCCAGCCGATCATGAGATGCGGGGATGTTACTTTGGCGCAGGATATGTACGAGCGTTACGTTCAAAATCAGGCATCCCCAGAACATATACCTGACGGTGTGCTGTATGTGCTAGGTTATTTGGGTTATGTGGAGGCTGCTGCTGATCTTGTCGCTTTGGTGAATGGGCCATATGGAGTTGCGTCTGTGGATGCCTGTTTGGGACTGGTACATCTTCCATGCGAACCGTATCGTGAACAACTAGCGGCTGAATTGGAAAAAGTGTTGGATCAGAATTTGTTTAATGAATTCTTACCTCTGTTAAGCTTTAAATGCACTACTGAAGATATGATTCCGCGATTGGTACATTGGGGAGAGCAACATGCTTCCGTAGACTGTAATGCAGGAATTATTGCTGGAATAGCATTGTTTGGAGAAGGGCAGAAGGATACGATTCGCTCTATCCTGTGGAATCCGTTTTGGGAGGCTCATGGAACGGCTACAGGCAGTTGTGTGTGGTCTTATTTTGCTATGCAGCATGTAGGGCTAACCTTTAGGGAGCTCGTTCAGGATATAAAAAGCTACGATGCATCCAAAGAAGATGTACAGGCATTGGAATATCGTTTGGACGTGCTATATGAGATGTTGGAACTCAAGCTAAGCTATACAGCCCGACCGATCCGGTTCGCTCGCAGCAATGAGGAATCATTTGGTCAGCTATATAGCGATTTGTTTAGCTGGTCTAACGAACATCACGATGACTCTATTATAGGCTGGATGAATGAACAGTTGGGGGTTGAGCACCGACTGCTGGAACGGTATTATGAGCTAAGGAAACGAGTCGAGATTAAAATGGTGCATGAAATTGAGCTGGAGCATGTTCAGAAAGGGAGTTAATCGTAACAGGAAATAAGAATTTTTGATGTAAAAGGACGAAATAGCGGAGTTTGGCGGCGATATGGGGATTCGCCCAGTCCGCGGGCTGATGTCCCGCATAGGATACATCAGCCTAGAACACAAGGAGTGAAACACATGTCTTTACTGCCACAAGTTCCTTTCGGAACGCAACCGGGTACTCCGGGTCCATTCACGCCGTCAGGTCCTTCGATTCCACAATTTCCTGATATGCAGGATTCCTTCCCATCTCCGATAGGTCCGCCACCAGGCCCAGGGCCATTTTCGCCACAGCCGTTCTCACCGCCGCCGCAGGGGCCATTCGGTCCGCAAGGTGGGCAGCAAACTCAAGCACCAACTTCCCCACCACCGCAATTTACGCCACCGAAGCCGCTGGTTTCGGCGTATGCGGTTGACCCTGGAGCCATTTTCGGTTGTTTGTTCCGCAACACGTTTGTATGGCTGACGAACGGGGAGCGTTTCTGGATGTACCCTGTCTTTGTAGGCAGGACATCCGTAGCGGGTTTCCGGTGGAGTGGTCGTTTTTGGTTTTATTATGGTGTAGACACTAACCGTATTGAGTCGTTTAGCTGTTATTGGTAATCGCGCAGCTTTAGGGAAGAGCGGGGCTTAACGGGATGATGGCTGATGGCACTGGCAAGAGAGGTAAATGGGTAAATGAGGTAAGTGAAGCGAAAATAAAAAGACTGAGAGAGCGCTCATCGCGTTCTCCCAGTCTTTTTTTGCTATTAATCCATCCACCAACGCTTAAAATTGCCCCACCACGATTTCTTTTCGGCTTGTCGCTCCGCTTGGTCAGTTGGCGTTGCTGCCGGTGGGTTATCTTGCCCCGACAGCGTATCCTTTGGCTCCGTGCCGCTGACGAATACCTCCAGCCGCTTGTCCGGGCTGTCCGATGCAGCCAGCTTGCCGCTGGCCGGATCAATATAAGCGCTGACTACGCCGTCAGGGATGGGGAAGATTTTGGGCGGCACATTCTCCAGCGCTTTCTCCGTATATTGCGCAAAAATCGGAGCCGCCCGTCGGGCATCCTGTGTGCTGATGGCCTTGCCCTTGTCGTAGCCGACCCAGACAGCGGTGGACAGCTCGGGGGTAAAGCCGACCATCCACGCATCGGTGTTGGTCGTGCCGCTCTTGCCGGCGACCGGGCGCTTGATCAGCTTCGCGACCCGGTTGCCGGTGCCGCCTTCTTCAAACACGCCTTCCATGAGGCGTGTGAGGACGTAGGCGGAGGCGGGCTTCACCACCTGCACGGGCGCGGCTTGGGGCGCTTCGTACAGCGACCGCCCGGCCGCATCGGTGATGCGCAGCACTGCCACCGGAGCCACCTTTTGCCCGCCGCTGCCGATGACCGAGAAGGCCGAGGCCATCTCGAACGGGCTGACGGGCGACACGCCCAGCGCCAGCGAAGGTACGGGCTTGAGCTCGCTTGTAATGCCCATTTTGCTGGCGAGGTCCATGACCTTATCCGTTCCCACCTTCAAAATGGTGCTAACGGCATAGATATTATCGGACGCCGCAATTGCGCGCCGAAGATCTATTTCACCCAAATATTTGTCTCCAAAATTTTTGGGCTTATAGGTCTTGCGATTGTTATCGTAGTGGAACAACGTCGGTCGGCTTTCGAACTTGGACGTACTCGTTAATTCGCCGGAATCCAGCGCGCTCAGATACATAATCGGCTTGAAAGCGGAGCCTGGCTGCCGGGTTGTGGCCAGCGCATGATTATATTGATTCCCGACATAGTTCGTTCCACCGACCATGGCCTTGACATGTCCGTTGCGCGGGTCCATGGAGATTAACGCGGTTTCCAGTCCGTTGCTGCTCTTCATGCCCTCGTTTACAGCCGCCTCGGCTGCTTGCTGCATGTGCATATCCAGCGTGGTATAAATGCTCAGGCCACCATGCTCAAGCACCCCTTCGCTAATCCCAAGCTGATGAGTCGCCAGTTGGCGGACGTAATCGCGGAACCAGGGAGCGGCTTCCACTGTCCGGCGCTGGCTCTCGGGCCGCAGGGCCAGCATTTCCTCATAGGCCTTGGTGGCTTCGGCCGGAGTAATTTTGCCGGTGAGCGCCATGGAGTCCAGTACAATTTTCTGCCGATCCTTTGCATTTTTCATATGATTATACGGTGAATAGTAGGTCGGTCCTTTCGGAATACCTGCTAACAGGGCGCTTTCGGCCAAATCCAGATCCTTTGCGGATTTACCGAAATACATTTGCGAAGCTGCTTCAATGCCATAGGCGCCATGACCATAGTAAATTTCGTTCAAATACATTTGCAGCAGCTCATTCTTGGTGTACTTCATTTCAAGCTGTGCGGTATAGATGGCCTCCTTGGCCTTGCGAGTCCACGTTTTCTCATGAGATAAGTACAGATTGCGTGCAAGCTGCTGAGTCAGCGTGCTGGCCCCTTGCGACATATCCCAGCGGGTCAGATTTACGATTACCGCCCGGCCCAGACCTTTGAAATCAAAGCCGAAATGATCGTAAAATTTCCGATCTTCCACAGCCAGGGTAGCTGCAATCAAATCGGGTGAAATGTGATCAAGCTGGACCGGAATGGATTCTTTGCCTCCAGCAGAGAAAGTGGCGATGACTTGCCCTTGACTATCGAGCAGACGTGAATTCCGATCCGTATCCGCGAGCGGAAGGCTGGTCGTGTACAAATAGGCGAGCAGGATGCAGGCGGCGATGACCGTCAGAATAGTGAGAGACATCAGTCCTTGAAAGCATCGAAGCCAAAGCGGTTTACGCTTGGGGGATCGCCCGGTCGTATCGGTCATCATGCCACCTCCTTCCATAGTTGATGTTCTCAGTATAGTCAATCCGAAAGCGTCTATTCATCAGATACACACACGTGTCTATTTTAAACAAGATTAAATCTCCAAATTGCTTTTGCAGTCCATTCAGGTATCACTTATAATGCAAAAAGTGTGAAATTCCAATGCGTTTGGTACAATAAATATAGCAAACTCGGCGTTTGCGTGTTGCTGATATAAGGAAAGTCAACGTTTATGCTACCGGATTGCCGGACACATACTTTGATCAGAAAGAAGGTTGGAATGATGGACTTGTGGTTTACGGAGAAGCAGACTCCCTCTTTCGGCATTACAGCAAAAATCAAACAAACCTACGTCTCTGAGAAAACAGATTTTCAGGATCTGGCTATGATCGAGACTGAGGAATTCGGCAATATGCTTGTTCTGGATGGCATGGTGATGACAACGGTTAAGGATGAATTTGTGTATCACGAAATGGTAGCACATCCGGCCTTGAATACACATCCGAATCCGAAAAAAGTTTTGGTTGTGGGCGGTGGCGATGGCGGCGTTATTCGTGAGGTTATCAAGCACCCTGAAGTGGAGAAGGCTGTATTGGTTGAGATCGACGGTAAGGTGATTGAATATTCCAAAAAATATTTGCCTGAAATCGCAGGAAAGCTGGACGAGCCTAATGTAGAAGTGCTGGTCAATGACGGGTACATGCACATTATTGAACACAAAAATGAATACGACGTCATTATGGTCGATTCGACGGAGCCGGTAGGTCCGGCAGCCCCGCTGTTCGAGCGAGGGTTTTACCAAGGTATTTTTGAAGCGTTGAAGGAAGACGGCATTTTCGTTGCGCAAACGGATAATCCTTGGTTCAAGGCAGACCTGATTCAGAAGGTCAACAAAGATGTGAAGGAAATTTTCCCGATTGTGCGTGTGTATGGTGCGAACATTCCGACCTATCCTAGCGGTTTTTGGACATTCACGTTGGGTAGTAAGAAGTATGATCCGCTCGAAGTAGACGAGACCCGAATTCCAGAGATGGACACCCGATATTACAGTCCGCGTCTACACAAAGCGGCGTTTGTATTACCTAAATTTGTGGAAGATTTAACGAAGTAAACATTTTAAGAAGCGTCTTAGTGGTCTTTATTACCTTTTTTTGGGTGGGAAAGAGCGCTATAGGCGCTTTTTTGTGTTGGATAAGATTTGGAAAAGGCTATGAAAGCATACTGGACACCGGATTTCCTTTTAAGATAAAAGAAGGAAATTTAAGGGTGTACGTAGAATATACAAAAAACCAGACAATTAACAGATTTGTAATATCAACAAGGGAGGTTTGGTTATGGAAATACATAAATTGGCGATGTACCAAAGAGGGGGAAACTTTTTTGATCAGACGCTCTTTTTATTACCTGTGGGGGTCTCAGACGATCTCCAACGTAGCAGATATCATCTATATGTTGAGTGTAGTGGTATTGGTGTTCAGTTCAAGTAATTCCTTAATGACGACTATTTTAATCCCGTTGTTCCGATTGTCTGCCCAAGTGCTTAGTGGGCTCGTTGCACCGATCGTCCTCGGCCGATTTCGGCTGACGCGCGTGTTGCTATTTTCCCAGTTTGGGCAGTTTGTCATTTTTACGCTGCTGCTGCTTTATTTGTGGATCGTACCGGAGCAGAGGTCGTTTCTATTTATTTTTGTGATGGTGTTTGGTATGTCTTTTCTGGATGGCTGGACAAATCCTGCGCGTAATGCGCTTGTACCCCGTTTGGCTACGGGTGAAGGGCTAATGCGGGCCAACGGCATGGTAGCGGTCAGTGATCAGGTGGTCAGGTGTGCAGGCTGGGCGTTGAGCGGAATTATTGTAGCTTGGCTGGGTTCCCTGAATACGCTTGTGATCGCATCCGGTTGTTATCTCGTAGCTGTAACTGTCACGTCCTTCGTCCGCGATCCACTGGATCAGAAGGAATTAAGTCTTGAAGCTTCGGATTCCTCAACAAATCTAGTAGAACCTGCAAAGGGAAAGGAAAAAGGCTCCCATTGGAAAGAGCTTGGGGAAGGCTGGAAAATCATTTGGCACAACCGTCGTATTCGTTCTCTGATGATCGTCGATAGTGTGGATAGTATTGGGGGAGTCTCCTGGCTCGGCGTATTTATTTTGGCGTACGTCAGTCAAGTGCTGCATCGGGATGCAAGCTGGTGGGGCTTTATGAATGCGTCCTTTTTCTCGGGCACGATCTTGGGTGGATTGATTGTCGTTGGCTTGGTCAAGCGATTGCAAAAGAACAGCTTTTTGTACATGCTCGGAGCGTTACTGGTGTATGTACTGATTACAATTGTATTTGCGCTGAATACAATCCCCGTTGCTGCACTTATTCTTTTTGCTGTATCAGGCTTACCTGTTCAAATGGCTGGTATCATTCGCCGTACCTTGCTGCAAACCAGTGCACCGGCAGCCCAGCTGCCCAAAGTGATGGCGGGAATTGATGTGCTTACAAATCTCGCTTTCGGCCTGTCCTTGTTATTCATGGGCTGGTATGCAGACCGTTTTGGTATGGTGCAGGTGTATTTGTTGGCTGCGATTATGACGACCATTGCTATCTTGATCGGCTGGTTGTATCGCAGGGATTTTCAGGAAAGTGAGCAAATGGACCATCCAACCGCTACGGGCGCTGGGATTTAAAATTGGGGTTCTCGTTAGGCGTGACATCATTCATTGGATGACTACATAATTAAATGCAGTTGTGAAAGTGAACGTGACGATTGGGGAGAATAAAAGCCTGCAATTCTCCTCAATTTTACAGGAACACCACTGGAATAACGTTGACGGTGGTGTTCCTTTTATAACTATTAAATTAATTGGTATATCTGTTGAGCAGTATGTGCCATTCCTAATATCAGGTCCGTTTGCTCGAGAGGTATGTTTTGACGGCAGGAGGAGTGTAATTTGTAAATTGCCGTAGGATTCCTTGCGGAGTAGTATCCGTAATTACCATCGCACGATATTTTTCCTGCATAAATTGTTCCTCAGCCATACGATCAAACAAGGAAATAAGAGGATCGTAATAATGGTTAATGTTTAAAAGACCGCATGGCTTTTCATGCAAGCCTAATTGCGCCCATGTGAAGATTTCAAAGTATTCTTCCATTGTACCTGGGCCACCTGGTAAAACAATGAATCCGTCCGCAATCTCTGCCATTTTAGATTTTCGTTCGTGCATGGAATCAACAATGATTAATTCGCTCAGGCCATTATGTGCAATTTCACGGCTTTGCAAAAAGTGAGGGAGCACACCGATGACGCAACCTCCTGCATGAAGTGCCGCGTCAGCCACTGCACCCATTAAACCAACACTTGCTCCTCCATAAACCAGGCTTATTTCCTGTTCGGCAAGTGCCTTGCCCAGAGCAACAGCATGCTCTCGATAAATCTCAGACGCTCCATTACTGGAACCGCAAAAAACAGCAATGCTTTTCATATGAGATTCTCCTTTATGTATATCTTTTTGCAAGTTTTTGCTGGTGTGTTCGAAATATATCCTCCAAGGTGATGTCATACTTGTTGGCGATCACGATGAGATTACCCAGTACGTCTCCAAGTTCTTCAGTTAAATGGTCCTTGTTCTCCTCGAATGAACCATCGATCTCATCAGGCCGGTCTCTGCCGATCTCCAGGGCGCGAATAGCTCTCGCAACCTCCCCGGTTTCCTCTGCCAAGAAACCAATTCGGACAAAGATATCCAAATCAGACCAGTTTCTCTCCTGATAATATTGCTTGACCCACTTTTGAAATTCATTAATATCCATATTCAGCCTCCCAACTGAAACCCATGCATAGGTGTTGGCTATACACAAACCATAAGGTTTAGATGAAACAGAAACATTTGTTCGTGTTGTATTATATAATATAAGGGGGGGATTTATCAAAGAAAAATTTAAAAAGCCGTTTGCTTAAAAAGCAACCGACTTTTTTAAAGAACGTTGACCTTAATGATGCGATCGTATCTGGTCAGTCTTTTAAGCCGTAGTGAACTGGCTGTTATAGAGCGAGGCATAATGGCCGCCGCTGGCAAGAAGTCCCTCATGGGTACCACTTTCGACGACATCGCCGTTTTTCATGTATAAAATTAAATCCGCTTCGCGGATGGTCGATAGTCTGTGGGCGATCACAAAGCTGGTGCGTCCGGCAATCATTTTCATAAATGCTTTTTGGATACGCGCTTCTGTCAGGGTGTCTATGCTGCTGGTCGCTTCATCCAGGATCAGCATAGGTGGATCGACCAGGATCACCCTCGCGATGGTAAGCAGCTGTTTTTGGCCTTGCGACAGGCTATCGCCTGATCCGCTGATGACCGTATCGTAGCCATGAGGCAGTCGTTTGATGAAGCTATGCGCATTGGCAGCTGTTGCAGCTGCGATGACTTCTTCGTCTGTGGCCTCCGGCTTCCCGTAAGCGATATTGTCCCGAATGGTCCCGCTGAACAGCCAAGTATCTTGAAGTACCATACCAAAGTTAGTCCGCAGGCTGTCCCGGCTCATGTCGTTGATATTCACCCCGTCGATGGATATCGAGCCGCTGTCCACATCGTAAAACCGCATGAGCAGATTGACGAGTGTGGTTTTACCAGCTCCGGTCTGCCCGACAATGGCCACACGAGTGCCTGGCTTAACCTCCAGACTAAAGTTCGTAATGAGCGTACGTTCCGGGTTATAGGAGAATTTGACATGATCAAAAAGAATCGTGCCTTTGCTGCGCTCCAGCTGTACGGCGTTCGATTTTTCCGACTGCTCAGGCGGTGAGTCTAAAATCGCAAATATGCGCTGAGCAGAAGCCGTAGCTGCCTGGAACTGAGTCAGCACACCCGTAATTTCATTAAAGGGCTTGGCGAACAAATTGGTATAAATTAGAAAGCTCGACAATCCGCCTACCGAGATCACGCCCAAAATGATGGAGATACAGCCAATCATGGCGGTGACTGAAAAAGTCATGTTGTTCACCAATCGGGTGGAGGGGTTGGACAATGATCCGTAAAACTGCGATTTCACCCCGGCTTGATACAATTGTTCGTTTCTGGCGGAAAATTCCTCAAGCGAGCGGTTTTCATAATGAAAAGCGGTAACTACCCGTTGTCCGCCGATCATTTCTTCGACGTAACCGTTCAGGCTTCCTAAAATTTTGGCCTGTTCGCGGAACATACGCTGCGACCTTGTAGTAATGAACCGTGCCACGCCATATGTGATCGGGGCAGACACCAATACGACCAACGTCATGATCGGACTGATATACAGCATGAGTACAATGGAGCCTATAATTGTAATAATCCCGGTAATCAATGTGGAAAATCCTTGCAGCAATCCATCCGACACAGCATCCATATCGTTCACAAAACGGCTTATGCTGTCTCCTTGTGGATGAGTGTCATGAAAGCTTAACGGAAGGATATTAAAATGATCAAATAACTCCCGCCGCATATCATTTACGGTCTGAAAAGCAATCCGGTTCGTCAAATACGTGAGCAGCCAGCTAAATAGACTTCCTACTACATATACAATGCCTAATCCAGCTAGAATCTGCGCAATACCTTTAAAATCCACTGCTCCCTTATCCACCATGTGGTCGATAGCTTGACCAATCATGTAGGGTCCGATCAGACTGGCAAGCACGCTGAGAAACGCACTGACGATGACCCAAAATGTTGTTGTTTTATATCGACCCACATAGGTTAACAATCTTCTCCAGGTTTCCTTGCCGCTCATTGGTCTACCTCCTGCGTTGAGAGCTGGGAATGATTAATTTCCTGATACACATCTGAGCTGCTCATCAACTGTTCATGTGTGCCGATACCGACAATCCGCCCCTCATCAAACACAATTATTTTATCAGCATGCTGTACGCTGCTTACTCGTTGCGAGACCAACAGGACGGTCATACTGGTGCTATTTTCACGCAGCGATTTGCGGAGGGCGGCATCGGTAGCAAAATCAAGTGCGCTTGAGGAGTCATCCAAAATGAGAATTTGCGGATTGCCGACAATAGCTCTGGCAATGGTAAGTCGCTGCTTTTGTCCTCCCGACAGATTAAGCCCCCCTCGGGTGATCGGAGCATCGAATTTCTCCGGCAAGTTGGAAATGAACTCATCTGCTTGCGCGATTGCTGCGGCTTGAGCGACTTCCTCATCGGTGGCGTGTTCATGCCCCCAACGGATATTATCCGCTATAGTTCCAGTGAACAGCAGCGCCTTCTGAGGAACAATACCGATTTTCTGCCGCAATTGCTCAAGCTTATACTGCCGTACGTCAATGCCATCAACCTCTATACGACCTTCTACTACATCATAGAAGCGGGGAATGAGATTCACAAAGGTGGATTTCCCCGAACCTGTTCCTCCGATGATGCCGACCGTTTCACCGGGATAGATGTTTACCACTACATCGCTAAGTGCCAGTTGCCCTGTCGTATTGTATCCAAAGGAAACATGATCAAAAGAGATGGCTGGTACAGCGCCATGCTCAGTTGTTCCCTCCCTGTCTATAGGTGTAGAAGTAGCAGCAGTGTCGGAAATCGAAGCTTGCATGTCTAGGACCTCCTGAATCCGCGCTGCTGAAGTGGCAGCCTTGGTGAACAAAATAATTAAATTGGTCACCACAATCAGAGCCAGTAAAATTTGCGTAATGTAATTAATAAAGGCAATAATCTCCCCTTGTGTAAGAGATCCATATTGGATATGGATGCCGCCGATCCACAGGATTGCAATAATAGCTCCGTTTACCACCAGCAAGGTGGCAGGGCTTAGCAAAGCAGAAATACGTCCGACACGAATAGCGGTCTGAGTCAGGTCATCTGAAGCAGTGTTGAATTTAACTCGTTCAGCTCCTCTTTTGGCAAATGCGCGTATGACCCGTACGCCTGTAAGATTTTCGCTTAGCACCAGGGCGATTTTATCCAATTTTTTCTGATACCGACGATACAGTGGTGAAGCCTTCGTAATGACCACATATAGGATCAAAGCCAGAACTGGTGTAGCCGCCAACAGCACCAAAGCCAGGCGGAAATCCAGAATCATTGACATGATAATAGCCCCGATACAAATAAAAGGAGCACGAATGACCAGACGAATCAGCATCGCTACAGCCGTTTGGAGCTGATTGACATCATTCGTAATCCGGTTAATGAGCGAGGGCGTACCGAACTTATCGAGATCAGCATAAGAAAACGATGAGATATGCTTAAACATCGTGTTACGCAGTGTAGTTCCGAATCCTTGAGAGGCACGGGCTGCGTAAAACTGACACACTAATGAACTGCCAAAGCCCAGTATAGTCATGAGTAACATCAAAAGACCCATCTGCCAAACATAATGGGTGTCTCCTTTACCTACGCCATGATTGATCATTAAAGCAACCATAGTAGGCAGCAATAGTTCCAAGATGGCCTCAATCAATTTAAACAGAGGCCCAAGAATCGTTTCCTTTTTATAAGGTTTCAAAAAAACAGCAAATTTCAGCAAATAAACCATCACCTAACCTAAATAATGTATATAGCCTCATGCCGCAATAGCATAACTGAATTTGATTATGGCACATCCCCAACCATATGAATAATATTTAATATATATTAGAGGTATAGGTTTTACATATATCAGTACCGGAGGTCCATAAGGATGGAATTGAGACATCTCAAGTATTTTTTGGCGATCGCAGAGGCCGGACAGATTACAGCGGCAGCCCAAAAGCTGCAAATCGCGCAGCCTCCTTTAAGTCAGCAGCTCATGCAGCTAGAGGAAGAGCTTGGTGTAAAGCTCGTGCATCGAGGCTCACGAAGTATCCAGTTGACGGAGGCCGGCATCATTTTACAGAACAGGGCCAAGCAGATCTTGGAGCTGACAGATGCCACAACAAGAGAAATAAACGATTTTGCCTTGGGGATGAAGGGTACGCTCACCATTGGAACGGTCTCCTCTTCCGGCGCAGCCCTGATGAAAGACAGGCTTTCCGAATTTCATAAAACCTATGCGGGTGTAAAATTCGAAATTCATGAGGGAAATACCTTCATGATTCTTGATCTTTTGAACAAAGGAATTGTAGAGGTCGGTATCGTCAGAACCCCTTTTAATACCACCGATTTAGGGTGCAGATATGCGTCCTCCGAGCCGATGATAGCAGTGATGACAGAAGAACATGACTGGAACCCCGAACAGAAGACCATCCCGTTGTCTGATTTGAAAAATAGGCCGCTCATCGTATATCGCCGCTTTGAACAATTGATCCACGATACCTGTATGAAGCATGGCTTTGAGCCAAATTTCTTTTGCAAAAACGATGATGCTCGCACCACGCTTCACTGGGCTAATGAAGGACTAGGGATCGGTATGATTTCGCGGTCTGCGTTGTCACTCGGAAGCAATAACCAGTTAATCGTTAAGGAAATTATGTGTGAAGAATTACATACGCGTGTGGCAGCTGTCTGGCTGAAGGATAAATACATGTCTTCTCTAGCCTCTCGATTCATTGAAAGTTTTAGCCAAGCATCCGATGAAGCTGACTTAAGGTAGCTAAATTTTTTGGATGAAAGCATCTTTTTGTAAAAACTCATTTGAATTGCAATCGGGAACTGGATATAGTAGTACAGTAGGATAGCAATAGAATGGAGTTTGAATACATGCCACATAATGCAAAGGTCCGAATCCGTCTTCATAGTCATCATGACGGAGAAGATGTGGTACAGGAACTTCCCGGAGAAGCGATCGTGCGTGGGAAGCATCTATATATAAGGTACGATGAGCCGCAAGAAAGTCCTGAGGGCGGTACGACACGGAACACAGTCAAAATCGGACCGGATGAGCTAAAGCTGATTCGTCACGGTGAGGTACAATCAGAGCAGTCGTTTGCGCTGGGACGCAGGTTGCCTGGATTTTACCGCTCGCCTTATTTAAACCTGAACATGTCTGCGCATACGCAGAAGCTCGATATTCGGATGGATGGATTCACCGGACATGTGAGCTGGACCTATGATCTGTACGTATTTGAGGATTTCTCGGGGCATTTTGCCATCAGTTTGCATATACAGGAGGAGCAATAATCATGACAAGCAATCCACTGGAACTTATTAATCAAAAGGTGACCTCAGCAATTGAGGCGGCGGTGCTGGCTACCGGAATCGTGAGCCGCGAAGAGTTGCCGACCATTACGCTGGAGGTACCGAAGGACAAGTCACACGGTGATTTGGCTACCAACGCCGCGATGCAGCTCACCCGCATTGCGAAGAAGAACCCACGGCAAATCGCTGAAGATTTGATCGCGAATATGGATTTAGCTTCTGCTTCTATTGAAAGTGCGGAAATCGCTGGACCGGGCTTTATTAACTTCCGCCTGAACAAGAGCTACCTTTATGCTGTTATTGGACAGGTGCAGGAGCAGGGGGCAGATTACGGGCGTATACAGGAAGGTGCGGGCAAAAAGGTGCAAATCGAGTTTGTTAGCGCCAATCCGACGGGTAGCCTTCACTTAGGTCATGCGCGTGGTGCAGCCGTAGGGGATGCTCTTTGCAACGTGCTTGATTTTGCTGGATACAAAGTAACTCGTGAATACTACATTAATGATGCGGGTAACCAGATTTACAACATGAGCCGTTCTATTGAAGCGCGTTATTTGCAGGAGCTGGGACAGCCTGCGGAGATGCCGGAGGATGGTTACCATGGTGAGGATATCATCGGGTTTGCCAAGGAATTGGTGGCCGAAAAGGGAGATTCTCTGTTGTCTATGGAACCGGGAGATCGCGCTGCTTATTTCCGTGACTACGGTCTGGAAAAGGAACTGAACAAGATCAAGCGCGATCTGGAACTGTTCCGTGTACCTTTTGACTCCTGGTTTAGCGAAACGTCGTTGTATGAAAACGGTGAAGTGCTTAAAGCGCTGAATGAGCTGCGTGACCGTGAGGAGATCTACGAGAAGGACGGAGCTACATGGCTGAATACGACCAAGTACGGCGACGATAAAGACCGCGTCTTGATCAAAAATGACGGTACATACACGTACCTGACCCCGGATATTGCTTACCATCGCGATAAATATGCTCGTGGGTATGACACGATCATCAACATTTGGGGAGCGGATCACCACGGCTACATTCCACGGATGAAGGCAGCAATGGAAGCACTGGGCAATGACCCGGATAAGCTTAAAGTGCTGATTGCCCAAATGGTCAGCTTGTTCCAAAATGGGGAAAAAGTAAAAATGTCCAAACGTACCGGCAAGGCCGTGACGATGGAAGATCTGATGGAAGAAGTGGGTGTAGACGCGATCCGTTACTTCTTCACTATGCGCAGCATGGATTCGCACCTGGATTTTGACATGGATTTGGCGATTTCTACCTCCAATGAGAATCCAGTATTCTACGTGCAATATGCGCACGCACGTGCATGCAGCGTATATCGTCAAGCCGAAGAGCAAGGTATTGCTGTGCTGCCGTTGGCAGAAGTTGACTTGTCCAAGCTGACGGCTGAGCATGAATACGATCTGTTACGCAAAATCGGCGAGCTGCCGGAAGAAGTATCGGTGGCGGCTGCAAACTTTGCACCACACCGTATGATTCGCTATGTCTACGAGCTGGCTTCATTGTTCCACAGCTACTACAAGGCAGAGCGCGTCATCACAGAGGATGCCGCTCAAACGCAGGCACGCTTGGCGTTGTTTGGTGCGGTGCGCACTACCATTGCCAACGTACTGAAGCTGGTGGGCGTGTCTGCACCGGAACGTATGTAAGCAAGCAACTTTAACATCATGACCTTGTAGTCATATAAATAATAATAAAAGGAACCGTTCGTATCACCCTCAACAGGGTGGCGCCTCGGTTCCTTTTTTATGTTGGATTAGCTTAGTAGCGTTCCAGTACCAAATTCGTTTTCAGGGAATCCGCGGGAACCAGCCATCCTTTGGATTGCAGCAGGTTCATCAGCTTGGTGCGGTTGCTGGCGGCAACACTGTAATCCGAGGTTTTGAAGGAGATTTCGATAATATTTTCTATACCTGATCCGTTTGCGCTGCGAATAGGCCATACTTCAACGTCGGCATCCAATCCCTGAAAGCTACCCTCGTATTTACTGACCTGTACAGGACCGCGTACTCTGGAGTTTGCCAAGGTTTGTTTACCCCAATTGCTGTTTTTCCAGTTTTGCAGCTTGCCCGGAAGATTATCCTGCAATTGCTTTAATGCTTGATCTGGGGAAGGCAGAGCCAATCCTTTGGAGGCGTTTGTTTTCTTATCATTGGAAAAGCTTAGTGTTTGCTTGCTGTATCCCCAATCCACCTCAGCCTCATAATTATCATCAGATGCGCTGAACCCTTCTTTATTCGCTTGGGTGAGCGCAGCGTCGATATTTTCGTTTGTGACCGTATAGCGCTTTTTGTAGGTTAATTCATAATTCTTTTTGTCCTCTTTTTTGCGAAATCTCACGTTCCAGCCCTCGTCATTCAATTGCAATGAATTTGTATCAAAATACTCGACGCTCAATCGTTGTGCATCTTCGCTAATTTGAAACTCGTTCACGATGCCACTTTTTAATGAGCCATCCGCATTGAGGACCTGAGCCGTATCCAGTAGCAGCTTCACCTCATAGCTTGGTGTGGCATTGGCGGCAGCTTGTACCGGCTCTGCTCCTTTCCATCCTGTTACGAGCAGCACTGCACTTAGAGTTACTACCGACATCAATTTGGTGATACGAAGGCCTGTTTTCATTTCATCCTCTCCTGTTCGTCCGAATAGGTTACACGCTACACTTTACGGGTGTATTGTCAGTCGTATGTCAAAGCAAGAGGGTACTCCGGTTAAAAAATTACATAATTTCTATATGACAGGTAAGATTTAATCTTGGTTCCATGAACAATATTCGGTGAATCTGTGAATGAGCGCCGAGCGATGGCGGTCTTTGTTGCTGACCATATAGATGTACCGCTCAACAGACTGCCCCGGAATAGGTCTTACAACCAGTAAGCCCCGCTCAACCTCTGACTGAACGGCAATGCGAGAGACAAAGGAGATGTGTTCTCCCAGCATAACCGCCTGTTTGATGGCTTCCAGTGAATCCAGCTCCAGATAGGAAGGAAGTCGCCGACTCCCACGCTCCAGCCATTTGTCGGTCACGTGGCGTGTGCTGGATTCCTTGCCATGTAATACGAAGGAGGAAGAAGCGATAAGCTCGGGTGTCAAATCGGTTTCGTTGGCGAGCGGATGAGTGGGTGAGCAGATGAGCATCAATTCATCTTCGCCCAAGGATTCGGAGAGTAGCGTTGGGGATTGAAACGGCTCTGCCGAAATGATGCCAAGGTCAATTTCGTGGCGAGCGAGCATGTCCTTGATCACGGGCGCTGTTTTCACGGACAAGGCGATGTGAATGCCCGGATGCTCACGGGCAAAGCGGTGCAGCACAGCAGGAAGCAGGTAGGTAGCGGGTACATAGCTTGCGCCAATACGTATACTTCCCCGCTGGAGCGTATCGAATTCGCGGACGACTCGCTCAGCTTCAGCAGCCAGTGCATTAATTTTAGTGGCATAGTGCAGCAGCGCATTTCCAGCATCCGTCAGGATGATTTTGCCCATACGTGTGTCAAACAGCTTTACTCCGAATTCACGCTCCAGATTTTTCATATGAAAAGTAACGGTTGGTTGCTTTAGGCCAAGAAGCTCGGCGACCGTGGTAATTTTATGGTGCTTATTCAGCAGCTCTACAATATGTAACTTTAGAAGACTTAAGTTCACTTAGAATGCCTCGCTTTCAGGTTAATCGAACAATCATGCCTACTTCTTTGGGGAGCAGCATCAATCCCCTCTATATAGATTAAATCTATGAGTGTTAACACAATTCATTGAAATAATTAATTTTGTTTTAACTTTCCAATAACACAGGTTGCGAATTCAAGTTTTACACTGGGGTCAGTCAGAAGAACAGGCAGGTAATGCGATGAATCAGGATCTATATATTCACGGATTAAGTAAAACCTTCAGCCAAATAACAACGCTGCATGAGACGAATCTGGTAGTACGACGGGGCAAATTCACAACACTGCTCGGACCGTCCGGCTGTGGGAAAACAACGCTCTTGCGCTTGATTGCTGGTCTGGAGATACCGGATACTGGCACAATCACGATGGGAGAGGAAATTCTTTTTTCGGCAGAACGCAAAAAGGATATTCCCGCCCATCTCCGCCACTTTGGCATGGTCTTTCAGGATTTCGCGTTGTGGCCGCATATGACGGTGTTTGAAAATGTGGCCTTCGGCCTGCGTGCGGGCAAGCGTGGGAAAGGGTTCGCCAGCGTACGAGACAAGGAACTGCGGACAGTGGTGCTGGAGGCGCTCGACATGGTCAGATTGTCAGGGATGGAGGATCGGTATCCTCATCAGCTGTCCGGTGGTCAGCAGCAGCGGGTTGCCTTTGCAAGAGCGGTTGCTATCCGGCCTCGACTTGTTTTGTTCGACGAGCCGCTCAGTGCGCTGGATGCGGTGCTACGGGAGGAGATGCGCATTGAGATGCTATCGCTTGTGCGCGATCTGGGGCTGACCGCCCTATATGTCACCCATGATCAGATCGAGGCTATGTCAATGTCTGATGAAGTAGTTGTTATGAAAAGTGGACATATTTTGCAGACCGGAACACCAGAGGTGATCTACGGTTGCCCAGCTCATACAGAGGTAGCGAGGTTTATTGGCAAATCCAACTGGTTGGAGTCGGAACGAACACTATTTCGTCCTGAACATGTCCGTTGGGAACAGGAGCAAGCGGATCAGCACGCTTTTACAGTAAAGATCCTGCATGTCAGCTATGTCGGCGATCGTTATGAAATTCGTATACTAGCCGAGAACGGCGAACAATGGACTGCATATCACTCCATCCGCTTGCCCATAGGTCAACAAATGCACATTTGGGTATCACCGCAACACATCCACCAACTTGAAGCATAGGGAAAAGGGGTAAATATAAGATGATGAATAGGCATGTTTTTCGTACAGGATGGAAAAAAGGGACGATGCTCGCATTAACATTGACTTTTGGACTCGCTGTGGCGGGTTGCGGAACAGCAACGCCATCCAAGGATGGGGCGCCAGATAATGGATCAGCAGGACAAGCTGAGGCGGCATCCACCGATCAGAAGCTGGTGGTCTACAGCGCAGGCCCGGATGGACTGGCGAAAAAGCTGGTAGCAGGGTATGAGGCGCAGAGCGGAGTTAAGGTAGAGTTGTTCCAGGGAACGACAGGAAAAATTTTGGCCCGCATGGAAGCTGAGAAGACGAATCCGGTAGCGGACGTGGTTGTGCTGGCATCGCTTCCATCTGTACAAGGCTTGAAAAAGGAAGGACTTACGCTGCCTTACCCGGAAGCCAAGAACGCAGACAAGCTAAATCCAGACTGGTCCGATAAGGAGGGCAACTACTTCAGTACCAGTGCTTCTGCTCTGGGCATTGCGTATAACACGAAGCTGGTGAAAACACCACCAACTTCATGGGCTGATTTGGCGAAGCCTGAGTACAAGGATCAGGTTAATATTCCCGATCCATCCCTGTCCGGCTCAGCGTTGGATTTTATGACAGGCTATCTGAGCGCCAAGGGCGATGGAGGCTGGACGTTGTTCGAGCAGTACAAGGCTAACGGTGTTGCTATGGCTGGTGCCAATCAGGAAGCGCTGGACCCCGTGATTACCGGAGCTAAAGGTATAGTCGTCGCTGCGGTCGATTACATGACCTACAAGGCAAAAGCCAAAGGCGAGCCGATTGACATCGTCTATCCGACAGAGGGGACGGTCATCAGCCCACGTCCTGCCGCAATTCTCAAGTCAACGCAGCATGAGCAGAATGCGAAGGCATTCATTGACTATCTGTTGTCGGACGAGGCACAGAAACTAGTAGCAGATGCCTCCTTACTCCCGGGCCGCACGGATATCAAAGCCGACAAGCGTGCCAACCTGGACGAGATTCCATTGTTGAAAACCAATTGGGAGTGGATGGGTGAGCATGGATCAGACGTGACGGAGAAGTTCACGCAAATGTTCAAGTAAGCCGATGGGAGGCTTATCTGTTAAACACCTCAGAGTGTGGTGTCTGACGCTGGCTCTGATCGCGCTTCTTTTCCTGATTGTGTTGCCGTTGCTGCAAATCTTTATCCAAAGTGTGTATGTTGATGAAAAATTTCAATGGGATGCGCCTTTTCGAACGTTAGCTGCTTCACAATTTATAGGAGTGCTATTCAGCTCGATTTGGCTAGGCATCTGTGTGATTGCAGGAACGACGGTACTTGCGCTTCCGCTAGCCTGGATCATGTCCAACACTCGTCTTGCACACTGGCGCTGGTTGGATGTCGTGTTGCTGATTCCGTTTATGACCCCGCCCTATATCGGTTCCATGGGCTGGATTCTGTTCATGCAAAAAAACGGATATCTGGAGCAGTTGTTCCCGGACCTGCATTTCTTAACGCCGTCCTTCTTCAGCCTTGGTGGCATGGTGATGATCATGAGCCTGCATCTGTTTCCATTCCTGTACCTGCTGCTGCGCGGGGCGCTGGTGAGGATTGGCGGGAGCCTGGAAGAGGCGGGTGCCGTAATGGGCGGCGGCTTTCTGTACAGATTCCGTCGAATCATTTTACCGCTGCTGCTTTCAGCTTACGGAATGGGCGCGTTGCTCATTTTCGTTAAAACGATTGCCGAGTTTGGCACCCCTGCTACCTTTGGGCGACGTATCGGGTATGAGGTCATGACTTCGGAAATTCACAAATATATTTCCAGCTGGCCCATAGATTTTGGCAAAGCGACGTCAATGGCCTCGGTGCTGTTAACCGCCTGCCTGCTCATGTGGTATGCGCAATCGGTGATCAACCGAAAGTTTACGTACAGGCTGGTAGGTGGTAAAGGTTCGCGTCCGTCCCGTCTTCGTATATCCGGCTGGACTACGGGGCTGAGTGTTGCATACATTCTATTGTTGCTCATTGCGTCCATTGGCATTCCTTATTTTTCAATTCTTTCAGCCTCGACGATGAAGCTGAGGGGAATTGGGCTCGCCTGGGATAATTTGACGCTCGACTCTTACAAGGAACTGCTGTCTTGGGGATCAGAGAGCATGGAGGCGCTCCTGAACAGCGTATTTCTCTCTTTGGGCGCTTCGACGCTTGCTGTGGTGCTGGGCACTTGGTTTGCGCTTGTCATTGGCGGCTCACGCACAAGAATCCAACGGACGGTTGATGCATTTAGCTTGCTTCCGAATACGGTGCCGGGAATTGTTATGGTGGTCGGCCTGATTTTGTGGTGGAACTCACCATGGATGCCGATCCCTTTGTATAACACATACGGCATGGTCATTCTGACGTATGTTATCTTGTTTGTTCCTTATACGGTGCAGTATGTCAAAAGCGCCTTTACGCAGGTGGACACTGGTCTTTTTCAGGCGGGACAGGTATTTGGCGGGCCACCGTCTTACATATTCCGCCGGATTGTGCTGCCGCTGATTGTACCGGGAATGCTCGCTGGTTGGATGATGACATTTACCATTGCTTCACGCGAGCTGGTAGGATCGTTGCTGATTTTGCCGCCATCCGTTCAGACGTCTGCAACCTACATATTTGCACAATTTGAGCAGGGCCAGGTGTCACTTGGGATGGCGATGGCCGTCATATCGGTCGGAATGACCACACTGCTGCTGATCTTAATGGAAAGCTTAAACTCGCAAAGAAAGTGGAAATGATCATGACCAAGCTTAGGATTTGGGGAGGAGCGGGCGAACATGGCCGCTCCTGCTATGTTTTTGAAGGAACGCAGCATCGCGTCATGCTGGATTGTGGCGTGAAGAAGGAAGGAACCGGACAATATCCGATTTTTCCGCCGCAAAAGGCGGAGGGACTGACCACTGTATTGCTGTCTCATGCACATGAGGATCATTCCATGGCGCTCCCCTTACTGTACAAGTATGGATACCAGGGGGAGGTCTGGACGACCAAGGCCACCGCTGAGCAGCTAGGCTCCTATTTTCGCTCCTGGCATACTTATGTTGAATCGAGAGGAGCCGAATTGCCATACGACGTACAGGATATCCAATCCATTGCTTATCGCTATCTAGAAGATGAAGCGCCAGCAGGAGAATGGCTTGAGGCTTGTCCGGGTGTGAGAATCATGTGGGGACGCAGTGGACATTTGGCTGGTGCAGTGTGGTATGCGGTAGAAATGGAAGGGAAGCGGTTGTTTTTTTCTGGAGATTACAGCCGCGAATCTGAGCTTCTTGCTGCCGATGCGCCAGACTTGGGTGTTGGGGAGGGGCTGCATGACCTGCCTGAATGGAAGTCAGAGCCCAATCTAGCGGACATATCCATTATGGACAATGCCTATGGCATGGATATAGACCCGCAGCCTGTTAAGCTGGAGCGGCTGAGGGTCGAGATGGAGCGGATATTATGGTCTGGTGGTCATGTGTTGTTGCCGGTGCCTGCCTTTGGCAGAGGACAGGACATGATCGTATGGGCTAGCGAGCAATTCCCTACACAGGCAATGATTGTAGAGCACGATATATGGCAGGGATTGAAACAGTTAGACCGCTGGAAAGAATGGCTGCGTCCAGAAGCTCCAGCGCGAATAAAACATGTGCTAAACAGTGACAGGGTCTTCGTGCCTCGTGGTGCTGCTGAACGAGTGAGTCTGCTGGAACAGAACCCAACGGCTATTATCATAACAAGAGACGGCATGATGGATTCCCCACAGGCGCGCTGGTACTATCAGTTTCTATCGGATAACCGCAACATGGGGGAGGGTGAAGATAGCGGAGAAAGCATTAGCAACATTGTTATATTGACCGGGCATGCTCCACATGGTTCTTTTGGCAAACATCTGTTGGAACGTGCAGATCAAAATGACAGCTGTGTAGCTCGGCATTTGATTTACAAGGTGCATCAGGGATTATCAGATGTGCGGCAAATGTTGAAGGAGCTGCCTAGCAAACAGGTTGTACTCGTTCATGCGCCAAAGCTGCAGACTGACCTGGTACGAGATGAGTTGATAAGAGCAGGAAATCGTGGGTGTGAAGGTCCTGCCAGAAAAGTTCATTCTTTGGAGCCGGGCGCTACACTAGAGGTTTAGCATCACATCATCATTTACTTCGTGCCCTCCTGCATCAATCGGAAGGCATCGACTTCGCCAAGTTTAGTGGAGATAGAGCTGCGTCCAGCGCTTTTACGCAGGCGTAGCGGTGTGGCGGTACGCTTAAGCAGCGCTTTGATTTCTCCAGGCTCCAGTTCCGGTCTCAGTGAAAGGAGAAGTGCGATGCTTCCGGTCACATGGGAAGTAGCCATAGAGGTACCACTCATTTCGTGATGCTTGCCATGGATCCAGGAGGAGGTGATCTTTTCGCCCGGTGCGTACACATCTACAAATTGCCCTCGGTTGCTGAAAGGTGCGATGCGTCTGTATTTGTCAGTAGCACCCACTGAAATCGTCTGGGAATAGCGGGCTGGATAGTCAATACTTCGGCGCTTGCCCTCATTTCCCGAGGACGCTACAATCACGATGCCGTTATGATATGCTTTATTCACCATATCAAGTAGTGCCTTGCTGCGCGACTTCATACCAAAGCTCATATTGATGATATCGACACGATTTAATACACACCAGTCGATACCAAGAATGATATCGGAGACGTAGGCAGCTCCATTATGATCAAATGCTTTTACGGGATGAATTAAAGCCCGTGGTGCTACGCCGACCATACCTTCGTCATAGTTGGACGCCGCGATAGTTCCAGCAATATGAGTACCATGGCCGTTATCGTCATAGGGTAGCATGGTTCGGTTAAGCAAATTAATACCTCTGGCGAGAGAATGACGAAGATCAGGATGTTGAAAATCCGCTCCTGTGTCAATCACACCGATTCTGACCCGATTCCCTGTCGAGGAAGGCCAAGCCTTGTATGCACGTACCTGTTTGACTCCCCATGGCATGGAAAGGTTCTTTTCTGCTTTTGGTATATGAGCAGTTTCAGCGTGGACCTTCATGCGGGTATCTTCTTCAACGGTAACACCGTTGTGATATTTGCCTAGCCTGTCTCCCCCTGAAAGCGGAGCGATTAAAGCGCGGATTAGTCGGGCCGGTTGTACTTGCCGTAATCCCGCAAGCTCGGGTTTCAGCTTCCTGAGATAGGACAGGCATTCCCGGTATTGGTGAGGCTTATCGAACGTGATGATCTGTTTGTTCCGTCCACTGCCGGACGGCTCCGAAATACCCTCATGCAAACGCTGCAAAAAATCCGGATAGTCCATTTGAGACGGTCCCCCTCCGATGAGCCATGCTGAGGTATTGTATGAGCAAGCGTCAGCTGCGGCATGGGAAACCTGCCCCTTTTTTATGGAAATAGGCCTGCTTGTCGTGTCAAAGTGGCTGTGGACACATACGATACATGGAGGGCATAAGCTCTTGTGCAACAACTTTGGGGGGTTCTCCCGGAGCGGGTACAGTCGAAGACGGGGGGGACCCCGTCTTTTTATGTGTGCCGTCTTGTTTAGAGGGATATTACTGGAAATTATGACGATACCCATCTTTAACTTGCAATTTGCTTCCAAATAGGTTTTACTTAGTTTTGATAATGGATATGTTAGTATTGCATGTATCGTGTATGCTCTGAAACATGTTCTTGTGAATTACGTGTGAGAGGAAGTGTCCCTAGGTGAGTACCCCACTCAACTTGAAGATTGACCCGGAGAAAGTCCACGAGACTCCAATGGTGGACTTGGCATTTATGGTATTGAAAGCAGCCAATACTCCGTATTATTACCGTGACCTGATGAAGGAAGTCGCCAAATTGCGTGGCTTTTCCGACGAAGAAATTAATGACGTTATTGCTCAGCTATATACTGAAATCAACATTGACGGGCGTTTTGCCTGTGTCGGTACGAATCTGTGGGGCTTGAAACGTTGGTATCCGGTAGATAAATCCGAAGATGCCCTGACAGGCGCCAAGCGTCCTCGCATTATTAACGACGAAGACGATGACGATGAAGATGACTATCATGAGGAAGAAGAAACATACAACTCTGATGACGACTTCGATGCAGATAGCGAAGACGAGGATGGCGAAGATGAGCTGTTCGACGGAGAAGAAGATGATGATGATAGTGATGAAGACGTGGTTATAGACGATGAAGACCTCAGTGATGAGGAAGATTCAGAAGATGAAAATGACGATGAGTCGACGGAAGACGACGATTCGCTTCGTTAGGAACAGGCTGTAAGGGGAGATGCGTTCTCCCCTTTTTCATGACCGTTTTCTTGAAAACCTCTTCTGATTTAAAGCTTTCAGGTAGATTCTCTCCAATCTGGTTCAATGGACAAATTAACACAGATAACTTCCTTGACAGCGGATTGGACACGGGGTAAACTATTGCTTGGGCTTATGATTGATTCACTTATATGTTTGCTTTTTGTATAAAAGTGCCCCGTACTACGGGAGTGCTTTTTTGTTTTTTATAGGGGTGTTTTCACTCATGAAAGAGGGCTAAGGGCGGCGGACATGGAAAATGATTCCGCTGCCTTCTTCATGGATGATAATCCGTGCAAACGGGTTACGATAACATCATAATGTCGCCTGAATTTTGCATCTTATCTAGGAGGGTTTTGAACAGTGACAAAGTATATTTTTGTGACAGGCGGGGTTGTGTCTTCCTTGGGCAAAGGGATTACGGCAGCTTCACTGGGGAGGCTTTTGAAGAACAGGGGACTGAAGGTAACGATTCAAAAATTTGATCCTTACCTGAATGTCGATCCGGGTACGATGAGTCCTTACCAGCACGGTGAAGTGTTTGTAACGGATGATGGTGCGGAAACGGACCTTGACTTGGGACACTATGAGCGCTTTATTGATATTAATCTGTCCAAGAACAGCAATGTCACAACAGGCAAGGTATATTCCAGCGTAATCAGCAAAGAACGTCGCGGAGAATATTTAGGCGGTACGGTGCAGGTTATCCCTCATATTACGAACGAAATCAAGGAGCGCGTGTACCGTGCAGGCCGTGAAGCAGGTTCGGACGTAATTATTACAGAAATCGGCGGTACTGTGGGCGATATTGAAAGCTTGCCATTTTTGGAAGCTATTCGTCAGCTCAAAAGCGAAGTTGGGCGCGAGAATGTAATGTACATTCACGTAACGCTCATTCCTTATATTAAAGCTGCTGGTGAGGTTAAAACCAAACCAACTCAGCACAGTGTAAAAGAATTGCGCAGTATCGGTATCCAACCGAATGTCATTGTTTGCCGTACAGAGCATGAACTGTCCTCCGATATGAAGGCAAAAATTGCATTATTCTGCGATATTGATGCGAATGCAGTGGTAGAATGCCGCGATGCTTCAACCCTCTACGAGGTTCCGTTGAACCTGCGTGAAGAAGGCTTGGATGAAATCGTAGTTAACCACCTCAAGCTGACAACACCTGCACCAGATATGACCGAATGGGAAGGGTTAGTTGATCGAATCAGCAAGCTGGATAAAACGGTTGAGATTGCTATTGTTGGTAAATATGTTGCATTACATGATGCGTATTTAAGTGTGGTTGAATCACTTTCCCACGCTGGATTTGATGCGAATGCAGACGTAAAAATCCGTTGGGTGAACGCTGAAGAAGTGACGGACGAGAACGTAGCTGACATGCTGGGCGGCATTGGCGGCATTCTCGTACCGGGTGGCTTCGGCGATCGCGGAATTGAAGGCAAAATCAGTACCATTCGTTATGCACGGGAGCAAAAAATTCCGTTCTTCGGCATTTGTCTGGGTATGCAGGTATCTGTCATTGAGGTTGCCCGTTCCCTGGCTGGTCTCGAAGGAGCTAACAGCTCGGAAATTAACCCAGCTACGGATTATCCTGTCATTGACTTGCTTCCTGACCAAAAAGACATCGAAGATTTGGGCGGTACGATGCGTCTTGGTTTGTATCCATGCAAACTGGCGGAAGGTTCCCTGGCTTCGGCTTGCTACAACGACGAGCTGGTGTACGAAAGACACCGTCATCGGTACGAATTCAATAACGAATATCGTGAAGTTATTGAAAAAGCAGGTCTTCGTATTTCCGGTACTTCACCAGATGGACGCTTGGTGGAAATTGTGGAGCTCCCAGAGCATCCGTGGTTCCTGGCGGTACAATTCCACCCAGAATTTACTTCCCGTCCGAATCGTCCACAGCCTTTGTTCCGTGAATTTGTAAAGGCAGCATTGCAGCTTCAAGGTTAATGCTACGGCTTGTAAGACCTCCTCAGGGAGGTCTTTTTTTATCCCGTGCTTCCTGATTATGAAAGAATATTCCACAATTATGTATAAGAGCAGGATTTTCTTTTTGCAGGAGCGAATATAGTTTTAGGTATGGGACGGATATTGTACGTCATCGGACGCTGTTATGGCAATAGCTGCATGATCCTCGTTTTAAGATCTTAGGAGGTTAAAACATTGGAAAAGAAGAAAGTATTAATCGTCGATGACCAGAATGGAATACGAATTTTATTGATGGAAGTGTTCGGAAGTGAGGGTTATGAGACCTTTCAGGCGGCGAACGGAAAAATTGCACTTGAAATTGTTGAGAAGGAACCACCTGATCTGGTTCTGCTCGATATGAAAATTCCAGGTATGGACGGACTCGAAATTCTGAAGCATCTAAAAACCATGAATCCTGATATCAAGGTTATTATGATGACAGCATATGGAGAACTGGACATGATTAAAGAGGCGACGGAGCTAGGTGCGCTAATGCATTTTACCAAGCCCTTTGATATTGACGAAATGCGGATCGCTGTGAACAAACAACTCAGAGGTGATTAGGTGAGTCACTATGGTTGAGAACTCTGTTAACACAACAGGGTTTTTTGTTTGTGATTATGGGAAATACTGAAAGTAAATCCTCTCCTTATACAATTCTATGGAAAAACGGCGTCCTGGGCGTGATTTTTGTATGTGTTGATATGCAAAAGCTTGTTTAGTATTTAACATGGGTTGTGGTATAATAAGCCCGTATGTGATGTCGGCTAAAATATAGACAAACCCAAACACCTTTAGGAGGACTGTAACCATGCCATTGGTATCTATGAAAGACATGTTGAACAAAGCACTCGAAGGAAAATATGCAGTAGGTCAATACAACATTAATAACCTGGAGTGGACTCAAGCTATTTTGGGCGCTGCTGAAGAAGAAAAATCCCCAGTAATCTTGGGTGTTTCTGAAGGCGCAGCACGTCACATGGGCGGATTCTACACTGTTGTTAAAATGGTAGAAGGTCTTATTCATGACATGAAAATCACCGTTCCAGTTGCGATCCATTTGGACCACGGTTCCAGCTTTGAAAAATGTAAAGAAGCTATCGACGCTGGTTTCACATCCGTTATGATTGACGATTCCCACAGCCCGATCGACACAAACATTGCTACAACGAAAAAAGTGGTAGAATATGCTCATTCCAAAGGCGTTTCTGTTGAAGCTGAAGTTGGAATGGTTGGCGGTCAAGAGGATGATGTTGTCGGCGACGTAATGTACGCTAAGTTGGACGACTGTCTGCGTATCGTTAACGAAACAGGTATCGATACACTGGCACCTGCACTGGGTTCCGTACACGGACCTTACAAAGGCGAGCCAAACCTCGGATTCAAAGAAATGGAAGAGATCTGCAATGCAATCAAACTTCCACTCGTTCTGCACGGTGGTACTGGTATCCCAACACATGACATTAAAAAAGCAATCTCCCTGGGAACTTCCAAAATCAATGTAAACACTGAGAACCAAATCGTATTTGCGAAAGTGGTTCGTGAAGTGCTTGCTGAGAAACCGGATGCTTATGACCCACGTACATTCATCGCTCCAGGTCGTGAAGCGATTAAACAAACCGTTATCGGTAAAATTCGTGAGTTTGGTTCCAACAACAAAGCGTAATAATGAATTAAACTGGTCGTGCGTCTGCACAGACTAGATGTATTTCTTAGTTGTAGCTGTAGTTCTGCTGCACAAAATATTTAAATCTGTACAGTTGAATAGTTTGGTATGGAAAGCACACCGCTTAGCCGGTGTCTTTCCATTTTCACCACTAAAAAAGTTAAAAGTTTATGATTTGAGATTATTGTTTGAGATTATTGTTTGACCGACTGCAAAACACGTAGGGGGACCCTCAAGCTTATGGAAAAATTGATGATCACCGGTGGACGGCCGCTTCAAGGTACAGTTTCCATCAGCGGTGCCAAAAACAGTGCCATCGCCTTGATTCCCGCAGCCATTCTGGCAGAGTCGGAAGTCATTTTGGACAATTTGCCACTGTTGAGTGATGTGGCGGTGTATTCCGAAATACTGGAGGAACTTGGTGCAACGGTTACCTGGGAAGGTAGCCAGATGAAAATAGATCCTTCCTCTATTAAATCCATTCCTATGCCGAATGGGCCTGTTAAGAAATTACGAGCCTCTTATTATATGATGGGAGCCATGCTGGGCAGATTCAAGGAAGCGATCATCGGTTTGCCAGGAGGGTGCAATTTCGAACCCCGGCCCATTGATCAGCATATCAAAGGTTTTGAAGCGCTGGGTGCCACGGTTACGAACGAGCATGGCGCTATTCATTTGCACGCCAAAGAATTGCGCGGAACCAAAATTTATTTGGATGTTAGCAGCGTAGGCGCTACCATTAATATTATGCTGGCGGCAGCACGTGCCAAAGGCGCCACAATTATCGAAAATGCGGCTAAAGAGCCTGAGATTATAGATGTAGCAACCCTTTTAAACTCCATGGGGGCCATTATTAAAGGCGCCGGTACGGAAACGATTCGAATTGAAGGTGTGTCGGAGCTGCATGGCTGCCGTCATTCGATCATACCTGACCGTATACAAGCGGGCACATATATGATTGCCGCTGCGGCAACCCGTGGAAATGTATTGATTGACAACGTAATCCCCAAACATATGGAGGCTCTCACTGCAAAAATGCAGGAAATGGGCATCGGCATCGAGGAATATGATGAAAGTATTCGCGTACTGGGTGCACCTTCCTATGAACATGTCGACGTTAAAGCCTTAATATACCCCGGATTCGCCACAGATTTACAATCTCCCATGACCAGCTTGCTTACCCAAGCGCAGGGTGTCAGTGTATTGAGCGATTTTGTGTACAGCAATCGTTTTAAGCACGTTCCTGAGCTGGTGCGAATGGGGGCTAAAATTCGCGTAGAGGGTCGGTCCGCCATTATAGAGGGTGGTCAACTGAATGCAGCTAAAGTAAAAGCAGCAGATCTGCGCGCCGGAGCGGCCCTTGTCATTGCTGGACTTACAGTAAGCGAAGGCGTAACCGAGGTGACGGGTGTCGAGTACATTGACCGTGGTTATGATCACCTTGTCTCCAACCTGCGTCTTTTGGGCGCGGATGTATGGCGGCAAACTGAATAATTAAACCATGCAGTTTTTTCGAACTCCCGGACGAAAGTAATAGAACGGGCAACACCTATGCAGCCGCTGCTTGATAAATGATTGTGGTTCATACCTAACAATCTTTTATCGGAAAACCGGAATAATTCGGTATAATCCAGGCAGATGGCTGCATAACTTTATTTGTTTTGGTTAAAATTATGTTAATGGTGTTTATGATATCATTGTCTATCATTTAGATGTATGAATGGACTTAATAATTGAATAGGTGGTTATTATATGGATCTGCAAATTTCCGATCTGGAAGAAATGAAGCTGACCGACCTGTACAAGCTGGCCAAGCAATACCAGATCCCGTACTACGGAACGCTCAAAAAGAAAGAATTAATTTTCGCTATCCTGCGCGCACAAGCTGAGAAGAGCGGATTGATGTTTATGCAGGGGGTTCTGGAAATCCTTCCCGAAGGTTACGGCTTTCTGAGGCCGATCAATTATCTCCCGAGTACCGAAGATATTTACATCTCTGCTTCACAAATCCGCAAGTTTGACTTGAGGACAGGCGATCTTGTTTCCGGTAAATGCCGAACGCCAAAAGAGAATGAACGATATTTTGGATTGCTTCAAGTTAACGCCGTCAATGGAAGAAGTCCTGAGCAAGCTGCTGAGCGGCTACATTTTCCTGCACTGACTCCACTGTATCCGCAGACCAAATTAGTCCTTGAAACTTCCCCCAACCATTTGTCTACGAGAATTATGGATGTACTGGCCCCTGTCGGACTTGGACAGCGCGGACTCATTGTAGCACCTCCCAAAGCTGGGAAGACGCTTCTCCTCAAAGAAATTGCCAATAGCATTTCTACCAACAATCCCGAGATCGAGCTTTTTGTCTTGTTGATTGATGAACGCCCCGAAGAAGTGACCGATATGCAGCGTTCTGTTAAAGGTGAAGTTGTGGCCTCTACATTTGACGAACTTCCTGAAAATCACATCAAAGTGGCAGAACTCGTGTTGGAGCGTGCGCTGCGTCTCGTAGAACATAAAAAGGATGTTGTCATCCTGTTGGATAGCATCACACGTTTGGCTCGTGCGTACAATCTCGTTATCCCTCCTTCTGGTCGTACTTTGAGCGGGGGTATTGATCCGGCGGCATTTCACCGTCCAAAGCGCTTTTTTGGTGCGGCTCGGAATGTGGAGGAAGGCGGTAGCTTGACGATTCTTGCTACAGCGCTGATTGATACAGGATCACGCATGGACGATATCATCTATGAGGAGTTTAAAGGTACAGGCAATATGGAGCTGCATTTGGACCGCAAGCTGGCAGAACGTCGTATCTTTCCTGCGATTGATATTCGTCGTTCCGGCACACGCCGTGAGGAAGTGTTGTTGAATAAGGAAGAATTGGATACCATCTGGGCCATTCGTAAAAATATGACGGAAAGCCATGAATTTGTGGAAGGCTTCCTCAAAAAGCTGCGTAATAGCAAAACTAATGCTGAGTTTTTGGCTTCGTTTGATTTGACGGCACCTTCTTCCAGTGGCTCGCAAAGCAGTTCTGGTGGGCAACAACGGAGAACGGCGCGTTCTACCACAGCGTCAGTCCCGGCCACAACCAACTAAAACCCTTCATGTATTTTATCTGTTCCGTAAGCACACAGTCGTTACCATTCATTTTGTTAATGGCGTAGGCTTAACGGAGCGAAAGGAGCTCCATAATGTATTTGGTGTATGCCGACGAAAAAGGCAATGTATATGATCATGCTTCTTTGTATGGGCTTGCCCGTAGTGCAGACATGATTGTTGAAATCATGGAGGATGAGCTTATTCCGTTACCGGAAGGAGCTACATTGGTAAGCCTGCCCAGCACTCGCCCGGTCGGTATGAACCCTGAAACAGGGGAAATGGTTTCTCTTCCCGGAGATATGCAAGCAGTAGGGGCTTTATTGCCGCAAGGTTTTACACGCTTGTGCCTGCCGGGATATGTGAAGACCGATAAGGAGTACAAACTTCCCTTGTTCGGTTATTCGGCTGTAGTCTGGAAAGATGGGGCATTTTATGTAACGGCAGAGCAGAGTGACAGTCCATCCAAGTGGAATCCGGAAAACTGTGACCGTCATCAAGTTAAATTGGGTGTGCAGCGGATGACGGAGCAATATCCCGAAAATCGGCTGTACCAACATTTGTCTAACTGTGCGCTGGGCTACGAATGTCTTACTTCCTCGAACACATTCCTGAATCGCTGGGAAGGAGGAGTTCCGGTATCTTATTCTTGTAATGCGGGTTGCTTTGGGTGTATATCTGAACAGCCGGATGACAGTGGTTTCGTATCTCCGCAGACAAGAATGAACTTCCGTCCTCGCGTCGAAGAAATTGTAGAAGTTATGCTGGAACATTTGAAGACACCGGAGTCCATCATCAGTTTTGGCCAAGGTTGCGAAGGTGAGCCTTCCACACAAGCCAAACTGATTATTGATTCGATCAAAGAGGTGCGTTCCATTACCGATATGGGATACATCAATATCAATACGAATGCGGGATTGAGCGATCATATCCGGGGAATCGTGGATGCGGGTCTTGATCTGATGCGCGTTAGTACCATTAGTGCACTGGACGATCACTACAATGCGTATTACAAGCCGCGCGGTTACACGTTGGCTAATGTGGAAAAATCACTTCGTTATGCTTCCGAACAGGGAGTATATACGTCGATTAACTATTTAATTTTTCCGGGTGTAACTGACCGAGAGGAAGAAATTGAGGCAATGATTGAATTTGCCAAACGTACTAAGCTCAAGCTGATTCAAATGCGTAACTTGAATATCGATCCTGAAAGCTATCTGGAGTTGATTCCACCTGCTCAAGGTGAGATTCTTGGTATGAAGCAAATGCTTGAGATTTATCGTGAGGAGCTGCCTGATGTAGTCATCGGTTCTTACACTCATGTACCGCCACAAGGGCTGGCACGTCCCAAATTTGCCAAGGCCTAAAATGGTCGATGTAACTTGAAACACACCTATTTTATGCCATCTTTGAATGCAGAAAAGAGTTGTTGAAACGCTCATATTCAAGTGCTATAATGTGAACATGTGTTCATACAACTCTGGACTGATAGGACGTTCAGGGCGGAAAGAGGTGAAAGTTCAATGCAACAAGCTATTCAACCAAATTTTAACGTAACTAATGTCACTTGTGCTTGCGGAAATTCGTTTGAAACTGGTTCTGTGAAAGGATCTCTGCGTGTGGAGATTTGCTCCGCCTGCCACCCATTCTTCACAGGCAAGCAGAAATTTATTGATGCTGGTGGACGCGTGGATCGTTTCAAAAAGAAATACGGTATCTAATGGATTACCGCAGGTTATAAAGTTATTAGAGCCTTCTGCAACTGCAGAGGGCTCTTTTTGTAATAATGTGTATTTGCTTTTTATGCGGCCTTAAGATATACTTATTTTCACCGTGCTAGATGGGGAGGTAGCGGTGCCCTGTAACTCGCAATCCGCTATAGCGAGGTTGAATTCCTGTTAGAGGTGTTGTTGATGTGAGGCTGGTCCCTGCGCACAATGTTGACGGCTGGGTCCTCCGCAATGAGTACTTGTGAACCTGGTCAGGTCCGGAAGGAAGCAGCCATAAGCAGGTCCACTCTTGTGCCGGAGGGTTGCCTAGCCCGAGTTGTTGTTCAGGATTGCCGCTCGGATCACAACGATCAATAACAGGTGCACGGTATATATTGGTAATTAGAACATCTTGGCAATCATTGCGAAGATGTTTTTTTGTGTTTTATAAATTGGAAGGTGTCTGGTTTAGATTCGGACGGGAGTATAGTATAATGAAGTGACCATGAATGGTCATGAAAGTGAATGGGAAAGAGGGTAACGCGCATTGGAACATATAGCGTTGTACCGTGCTTGGCGGCCGCAGGCTTTCAAGGACATGGTAGGACAACAGCATATTATCCAGACATTGCAGAATGCCATCCGCGAAAATCGCACGTCCCATGCCTACCTGTTCAGCGGTCCACGAGGAACAGGTAAGACGAGTGCAGCCAAAATTTTGGCCAAGGCAATCAACTGTGAGCATGGACCTGCGCCGGAACCTTGCAACGAATGCGAAGCCTGTAAACGGATCACGGCCGGAGCGGTCATGGATGTACAGGAGATTGATGCAGCCTCCAACCGGGGCGTTGAAGAGATTCGTGATTTGCGCGATAAAGTCAAATATGCGCCCACAGAAGTGCGGCACAAGGTTTATATCATTGATGAAGTGCACATGCTGACGACGGAAGCGTTCAATGCGCTGCTCAAGACGCTGGAAGAGCCGCCGCCACACGTGATGTTCATATTGGCTACGACTGAACCACATCGGATTCCGGCAACAATTATTTCACGTTGCCAGCGGTTTGACTTCCGGCGGGTATCGCTGGAAGAACAGACAGAGCGGCTTGACCTGATATGTCAACAGGAGAACATACAGGCTGATTCGGATGCACTGCAGTACATTGCGCGTCTTTCAGATGGTGGGATGCGAGATGCGGTTAGCGTTTTAGATCAGATATCCTCGTTTACAGATGGTCGGGTTACTTATCAGCAGGTGCTGGATATGACGGGAGGTATTGCGTCCGAGCAATTCGGTAAGCTTGCCTTGGCATTGCTGAAAGAAGATGTGGGCACGGTGCTCCAAATGATCGAGAACTTTATGCAGGAAGGTAAAAGTGCGGATAAGTGCATGGAGAATCTTCTGTACTATTTCCGAGATCTGCTAATGATCAAGATGGTGCCTCAGGCGACCAAAATGACGGAGCGAGTGCTGGATCCAGAGCGATTTAAGGAAGTGGCAGATGCTTTTACCAAGGAGCAACTCTTTGCGATGATTGACACCCTTAATCGTTATCAGAGCGAGATGAAATATGCCGTACAGCCACAAACCTTGTTTGAGGTAGCTCTATTGAAGCTGTGTAGTATTCCGGGGGAAGCAGGAACTGTTGCTCAGCCGACCGCACAACGCTCTGGCGCTGCAGCTGATCAGGAAGATGTGGTAATGTTGAAGCGTCAGCTTGCTGAGCTGGAAAAGAAACTGGAGCGCGCGCTGCAAGGTGGATTGGGCGCTGGAGCGGGACAGGAAGCATCGTCGGGTGGTCGTCAGGCTTCCGGGGGGCGTGCCCCTGCTCCGCGGATTTCAGCGCCAGCCAAGCTTCCTTCTCAGTTGGATCGCTATATCGCTGAGAAGTCGAGCGAAGCATTCGCAGCAGCAGGACGTAAGTGGAGCCAGATTTTGCAAGGGGTAAAAGAGGCAAAAGTTACGGTTCATGCTTGGTTTATGGATGGTGAGCCAGTTTCTGTGTTAGAGGACAGTGTGCTGGTTGCATTTAAGAACAATATTCATCGTGAAACTACCGAAAAGCCTGCCAATAAGCAGGTCATCGAGAAGGTATTGCATGAGCAGTTGGGTCATCCTTATCGTTTAGTAACGATGATGCAAAAGGATTGGAATGCTGCGATTGAAGGAGTTTCCGACCAGCCTGCCGAAGAATTGCAACTGGAGCCGGAGCATGATGCGCCGGGAAAGTCCAAGGAGCCCTGGATTGATGAAGCTATTCAACTTTTCGGGGAAGACCTAGTAGTCATTAAAGATTGAATCAAGTTTCTAGATGTATACTTCATTAAAGGAGATGATTGAAATGAACAATATGAACCAAATGATGAAGCAAGTGAAAAAAATGCAGGAACAAATGCTGAAAGCCCAAGAGGAGCTTGGCGGAAAAGTAATCGAAGGAACTTCTGGCGGCGGTGTTGTGACGGTGGAGGTAAATGGACATAAAAAAGTGTTGTCCATCACGATCAAACCGGAAGCTGTAGATCCTGATGATGTAGAAATGCTGCAAGATCTTGTGCTGACTGCTGTCAATGATGCTTTGTCCAAAGCAGATGAACTGGCTAATGATGATATGGGTAAATTTACAGGCGGCATGAAAATTCCGGGCTTGTTCTAGTCTGCTGCATAAAGGAGAAACACGCTATTGTATTATCCGGAGCCGATTGCAAAGCTAATTGATGCTTTTACGCGCCTGCCGGGAGTAGGGCCGAAGACGGCTGCCCGGTTGGCTTTTCACGTACTGAAAATGAAGGAAGATGATGTGATTGACTTTGCCAAAGCGCTGGTCAATGTAAAACGCAATCTTCACTTCTGTTCAGTCTGCGGCAACATTACGGACACAGATCCTTGTCGGATCTGTCAGGATAAGACGAGGGATACCTCCGTCATTTGTGTTGTTCAGGATTCCAAGGATTTGGTGGCTATGGAGCGTACCAAAGAGTTTAATGGTTTTTACCATGTGCTTCATGGGGCGATATCTCCTATGGAGGGAATTGGTCCTGAGGATATCAAACTCAAGGAATTGCTGAACAGACTCAGTGATGAACGCGTCAAGGAGCTGATTTTAGCTACGAACCCGAACATTGAAGGAGAGGCCACGGCCATGTACATTTCTCGGCTAGTGCGTCCTTTTGAAATCAAGGTTACTCGTATTGCTCATGGATTGCCAGTGGGTGGAGATTTGGAGTATGCCGACGAGGTTACCCTGTCCAAAGCGTTGGAAGGCCGTAGAGAGCTCAATTAATAGGTGTATTTATACGTTATAAATAGGGAGTCTGAAATGTCCTTTGGGCATTCTCGACTTACTTGGGGGAGCCGCTACGGCTCCTTTTTTATTTGCCGTGATAGATGGCAGTATAGATCGTTCCTGGTTCTAAGTTTGTCCTTAGTTCAATAAGTATGAATAAGGTAGTCTTGCAGACTGTGCACATAATTCAGCTTGTGAGGAGGATGAACGGATGTGGGAACGGATGAAACAAAATTTCCGTCGTCAGGAGAATGGCAAATCAGAAGCGGAGTATCGGCAGGAGTTGTTTGCCCAGATTCGGGCTTCGCATGCGGAATGGCTAAGAGCGCATCGTTTATTTCATGAAGCTACGGGTAAAGATGAGATCGACTACGCTATATTTGTTCTAGAAGCTGCAGAACGTAAATATCAGATACATTTAAAAAGCGCGAAACAGCAAGGCCTGCATCGTTTCCATCTGCCTGCAGATGAACCTGGGTATGCCAATGATACGGATCGTGTTCACAAGCGGAGAGCTGAATGAAAGGGGCGGTCTGGCTTGTTCTGATTGCCTGTGTCGGGATGCTACTATTTCTAATCTTAAAAAAACGTTTGGGTATCGGCTGGCTTGTAGTATTCGGGGCGCATATGGGCCTGGCAGCCATCGCATTGTATGTTATCAATTATTCAGGGTGGATTACGCAGGTGTACATCCCGATCAATCCAGTGACAATGGGGGCGGTAACGATATTAGGTTTGCCTGGGATTGTCCTTTTACTGGGATTGAAAATAGTATTATTCGGACAGGCCATATGAAAACTTAAATGTTATTGTTTCTATTTTTAAAATATAGTTGACGGCGAATTCAAAAATGTGATACATTAATTCTCGGCCCTTAAAGCCCGGGAATTTTTTGTGAGAACAACATTTGAATGAAATTAAAAAATAATTTTAAAAAAGTGTTGACTTAAATCCTGAATGTGTGTTATATTAATCAAGTCGCCGCTGAGATGCGGTGGTGAAACAAAGTAAGACATAATGCAGGTTTGATCTTTGAAAACTGAACAACGAGTGAGTAAAACGATTTTGTTCGCAAAATCAAACAAGAGATATTTTTATCTCGTCAGTTTCAAAATGAGCTTATCGCTCTTTCTATAAACCAGCTTCGGTTGGTCTTTAATGGAGAGTTTGATCCTGGCTCAGGACGAACGCTGGCGGCGTGCCTAATACATGCAAGTCGAGCGGGGGTGTTTAGAAGCTTGCTTCTAAACAACCTAGCGGCGGACGGGTGAGTAACACGTAGGCAACCTGCCCACAAGACAGGGATAACTACCGGAAACGGTAGCTAATACCCGATACATCCTTTTCCTGCATGGGAGAAGGAGGAAAGACGGAGCAATCTGTCACTTGTGGATGGGCCTGCGGCGCATTAGCTAGTTGGTGGGGTAAAGGCCTACCAAGGCGACGATGCGTAGCCGACCTGAGAGGGTGATCGGCCACACTGGGACTGAGACACGGCCCAGACTCCTACGGGAGGCAGCAGTAGGGAATCTTCCGCAATGGGCGAAAGCCTGACGGAGCAACGCCGCGTGAGTGATGAAGGTTTTCGGATCGTAAAGCTCTGTTGCCAGGGAAGAACGTCTTGTAGAGTAACTGCTACAAGAGTGACGGTACCTGAGAAGAAAGCCCCGGCTAACTACGTGCCAGCAGCCGCGGTAATACGTAGGGGGCAAGCGTTGTCCGGAATTATTGGGCGTAAAGCGCGCGCAGGCGGCTCTTTAAGTCTGGTGTTTAATCCCGAGGCTCAACTTCGGGTCGCACTGGAAACTGGGGAGCTTGAGTGCAGAAGAGGAGAGTGGAATTCCACGTGTAGCGGTGAAATGCGTAGATATGTGGAGGAACACCAGTGGCGAAGGCGACTCTCTGGGCTGTAACTGACGCTGAGGCGCGAAAGCGTGGGGAGCAAACAGGATTAGATACCCTGGTAGTCCACGCCGTAAACGATGAATGCTAGGTGTTAGGGGTTTCGATACCCTTGGTGCCGAAGTTAACACATTAAGCATTCCGCCTGGGGAGTACGGTCGCAAGACTGAAACTCAAAGGAATTGACGGGGACCCGCACAAGCAGTGGAGTATGTGGTTTAATTCGAAGCAACGCGAAGAACCTTACCAGGTCTTGACATCCCTCTGACCGGTCTAGAGATAGGCCTTTCCTTCGGGACAGAGGAGACAGGTGGTGCATGGTTGTCGTCAGCTCGTGTCGTGAGATGTTGGGTTAAGTCCCGCAACGAGCGCAACCCTTATGCTTAGTTGCCAGCAGGTCAAGCTGGGCACTCTAAGCAGACTGCCGGTGACAAACCGGAGGAAGGTGGGGATGACGTCAAATCATCATGCCCCTTATGACCTGGGCTACACACGTACTACAATGGCCGGTACAACGGGAAGCGAAATCGCGAGGTGGAGCCAATCCTAGAAAAGCCGGTCTCAGTTCGGATTGTAGGCTGCAACTCGCCTACATGAAGTCGGAATTGCTAGTAATCGCGGATCAGCATGCCGCGGTGAATACGTTCCCGGGTCTTGTACACACCGCCCGTCACACCACGAGAGTTTACAACACCCGAAGTCGGTGGGGTAACCCGCAAGGGAGCCAGCCGCCGAAGGTGGGGTAGATGATTGGGGTGAAGTCGTAACAAGGTAGCCGTATCGGAAGGTGCGGCTGGATCACCTCCTTTCTATGGAGAATCGTTTCCTGCAATGGAAACATTCAAATATGAAGCGTAAGCTTCAAAACTCAGGTTTAGGCCTGTTACTCACTCGTTGCTCAGTTTTGAGAGCTCAAACTCTCGAACGTTTGGTGGCGATAGCGGAGGGGTTCCACACGTACCCATCCCGAACACGACCGTTAAGCCCTCCAGCGCCGATGGTACTTGGACCGCAGGGTCCTGGGAGAGTAGGACGTCGCCAAGCGCAACCACTAAAGAAGAACTTCTTTGGTGGTTTATTATGGGCCCTTAGCTCAGCTGGTTAGAGCGCACCCCTGATAAGGGTGAGGTCGGTGGTTCGAGTCCACTAGGGCCCACCATATAACTTTATATTTTATTTTGGGGCCATAGCTCAGCTGGGAGAGCGCCTGCCTTGCAAGCAGGAGGTCAGCGGTTCGATCCCGCTTGGCTCCACCAAAAAGATTTATTATCATTGCACCTTGAAAACTGGATACCGAAACGAAATTGCGTTTTAGAATATTCCTTTAAGCTGATCTTGTGTAAACAAGTGAAATAAAGGTAGCTGCCTTGAATTTCATTCACACGTAAGTGTTGAACCGAAATTCAAAGCAAATCGTATTTACCATGTAAATACTAGGTTAAGCTACAAAGAGCACACGGAGGATGCCTAGGCGCCAGGAGCCGACGAAGGACGTGGCGAACAACGATAAGGCCTCGGGGAGCTGTAAGCAAGCTTTGATCCGGGGATGTCCGAATGGGGAAACCCGGCTGTCTTCATCGACAGTCACTTTCTGCTGAATACATAGGCAGAATAGAGGCAGACCAGGGGAACTGAAACATCTAAGTACCCTGAGGAAGAGAAAACAATAGTGATTCCGTCAGTAGCGGCGAGCGAACGCGGATTAGCCCAAACCAAGGAGCTTGCTCCTTGGGGTTGTGGGACGTCTCACATGGAGTTACAAAGGAACCGGTTAGATGAAGAGGTCTGGAAAGGCCCGCCAGAGAAGGTAAAAGCCCTGTAGTTCAAAACTTGTTCTCTCCGAGACGGATCCCGAGTAGTGCGGGGCACGTGAAACCCCGTATGAATCCGGCAGGACCATCTGCCAAGGCTAAATACTCCCTGGCGACCGATAGTGAAGCAGTACCGTGAGGGAAAGGTGAAAAGCACCCCGGAAGGGGAGTGAAATAGATCCTGAAACCGTGTGCTTACAAGAAGTCAGAGCCCGATCTATGGGTGATGGCGTGCCTTTTGTAGAATGAACCGGCGAGTTACGTTCCCGTGCAAGGTTAAGGTGAAGAGCTGAAGCCGCAGCGAAAGCGAGTCTGAATAGGGCGAATGAGTACGTGGACGTAGACCCGAAACCGGGTGATCTACCCCTGTCCAGGGTGAAGGTGCGGTAACACGCACTGGAGGCCCGAACCCACGCATGTTGAAAAATGCGGGGATGAGGTGGGGGTAGCGGAGAAATTCCAATCGAACCCGGAGATAGCTGGTTCTCCCCGAAATAGCTTTAGGGCTAGCCTCGGAAATAGAATCGTGGAGGTAGAGCACTGATTGGGTGCGGGGCCCGCAAGGGTTACCAAGCTCAGTCAAACTCCGAATGCCATAGATTTAGTTCCGGGAGTCAGACAGTGAGTGCTAAGATCCATTGTCGAAAGGGAAACAGCCCAGACCATCAGCTAAGGTCCCCAAGTGTGTGTTAAGTGGGAAAGGATGTGGAGTTGCACAGACAACCAGGATGTTGGCTTAGAAGCAGCCACCATTGAAAGAGTGCGTAATAGCTCACTGGTCGAGTGACTCTGCGCCGAAAATGTAACGGGGCTAAACACACCACCGAAGCTATGGCTTGATGCTTGCATCAGGGGTAGGGGAGCGTTGAATGCGGGTTGAAGGTGTACCGTAAGGAGCGCTGGACTGCATTCAAGTGAGAATGCCGGTATGAGTAACGAAAAGATCTGTGAGAATCAGATCCGCCGAAAGCCTAAGGGTTCCTGAGGAAGGTTCGTCCGCTCAGGGTAAGTCGGGACCTAAGGCGAGGCCGATAGGCGTAGTCGAAGGACAACAGGTCGAAATTCCTGTACCACCGTAATCCGTTATGAGCAATGGGGTGACGCAGTAGGGTAGTGACGCGGACTGATGGATGTCCGTCTAAGCAGTGAGGCTGGTGTGTAGGCAAATCCGCACATCGTTAAGGCTGGGCTGTGATGGGGAGCGAAAATTGTAGTAGCGAAGGTCATGATCTCAGACTGCCAAGAAAAGCCTCTAGCCAGGAGAAGGTGCCCGTACCGCAAACCGACACAGGTAGGCGAGAAGAGAATTCTAAGGCGCGCGGAAGAACTCTCGTTAAGGAACTCGGCAAAATGACCCCGTAACTTCGGGAGAAGGGGTGCCTCGGTAGGGTGAATAGCCCGAGGGGGCCGCAGTGAAAAGGCCCAAGCGACTGTTTAGCAAAAACACAGGTCTGTGCGAAGCCGCAAGGCGAAGTATACGGGCTGACGCCTGCCCGGTGCTGGAAGGTTAAGGGGAGTGGTAAGCCTTCGGGCGAAGCTATGAACCGAAGCCCCAGTAAACGGCGGCCGTAACTATAACGGTCCTAAGGTAGCGAAATTCCTTGTCAGGTAAATTCTGACCCGCACGAATGGCGTAACGACTTGGGCGCTGTCTCAACGAGAGATCCGGTGAAATTTTAATACCTGTGAAGATGCAGGTTACCCGCGACAAGACGGAAAGACCCCATGGAGCTTTACTGCAGCTTGATATTGAATTTGGGTACGATCTGTACAGGATAGGTGGGAGCCGTAGAACTTTGAGCGCCAGCTTGAAGGGAGGCATCCTTGGGATACCACCCTGATCGTATCTAGGTTCTAACTTGGTACCGTGATCCGGTGCGAGGACAGTGTCAGGTGGGCAGTTTGACTGGGGCGGTCGCCTCCTAAAGAGTAACGGAGGCGCCCCAAGGTTCCCTCAGAATGGTTGGAAATCATTCGAAGAGTGCAAAGGCAGAAGGGAGCTTGACTGCGAGACCTACAAGTCGAGCAGGGACGAAAGTCGGGCTTAGTGATCCGGTGGTACCGCATGGAAGGGCCATCGCTCAACGGATAAAAGCTACCCTGGGGATAACAGGCTTATCTCCCCCAAGAGTCCACATCGACGGGGAGGTTTGGCACCTCGATGTCGGCTCATCGCATCCTGGGGCTGAAGTAGGTCCCAAGGGTTGGGCTGTTCGCCCATTAAAGCGGTACGCGAGCTGGGTTCAGAACGTCGTGAGACAGTTCGGTCCCTATCTGTCGTGGGCGTAGGAAATTTGAGAGGAGCTGTCCTTAGTACGAGAGGACCGGGATGGACGTACCGCTGGTGTACCAGTTGTTCCGCCAGGAGCACCGCTGGGTAGCTATGTACGGAAGGGATAAGCGCTGAAAGCATCTAAGCGTGAAGCCCCCCTCAAGATGAGATTTCCCAATTAGTAAGACCCCTTGAAGACGACGAGGTAGATAGGTTGGGGGTGGAAGTGCAGTAATGCATGGAGCTGACCAATACTAATCGGTCGAGGGCTTATCCTAAATAAAACGCAAATAAGTTTCGGATCCAGTTTTCAGGGTGTAACCTTGAAATTGCGCTTGATATTCCAAATCACTTTGTTGATTTAAAGAATAACTTGCGGAATTTTGCTAAGCGAGTCCATTTATATGGAGAGATACCCAAGTGGCTATAAGGGGACCCTCTGCTAAGGGGTTAGACTGCGAAAGTGGTGCGAGGGTTCGAATCCCTCTCTCTCCGCCATTTAGGACAAGCTAGCGAAATATTATGTTATGGCGGTGTAGCTCAGCTGGCTAGAGCGTACGGTTCATACCCGTGAGGTCGGGGGTTCGATCCCCTCCGCCGCTACCATACATACCCAGGAGGCTTAGCTCAGCTGGGAGAGCATCTGCCTTACAAGCAGAGGGTCGGGGGTTCGATCCCCTCAGCCTCCACCATTGTGCCGGTGTAGCTCAACTGGTAGAGCAACTGACTTGTAATCAGTAGGTTGGGGGTTCAAGTCCTCTCGCCGGCACCATTTTTGAATTTTGAAAAATCTAGGGAACTGTGGTGTAGAGGCCTAACATGCCTGCCTGTCACGCAGGAGATCGCGGGTTCGAATCCCGTCAGTTCCGCCATTTTTCAATTCAATAGTTTTTCCGTACTAAAGTGGGAAGGGGTATCCCTCCGCACTTTATTTTTTTGTTAATGGGTATGGCTCGGTAGCTCAGTCGGTAGAGCAGAGGACTGAAAATCCTCGTGTCGGCGGTTCGATTCCGTCCCGAGCCACCTTTATATGGAGGATTAGCGAAGTGGCCAAACGCATCAGACTGTAAATCTGCTCCCTTACGGGTTCGGTGGTTCGAATCCATCATCCTCCACCAGTTTTACGAGCCATTAGCTCAGTTGGTAGAGCACCTGACTTTTAATCAGGGTGTCGAAGGTTCGAGTCCTTCATGGCTCATCAGAAGTCATCAACTATAGGTTGATGGCTTTTTTTGTATTGTTTTAAGTTATGTTTTTATATAGCTTTTTTATTTTACGGTATCGACAGGTTATAATGAGTTCATTATGTTCGCTCAGTGCTTATTCTATATTCTAAAAAAAGTGAAGTGGTGATCGCGTGACTCTGGATACAGAATGGATTCAGCAACAGCTTCAGAATATTATTCAAGCGCCTTTTACCATAGTGCCTTGGTGCCCGGAAGTGATGGCAGAGGGAGAGACAGCCGATTCAGTTATTCCGGATAGATCGTTTGTCCGTGACAACAAGTTATATTTTCCGTTTCGTGCGTCGGCAGGTGAACTGGCTGCCTTTGTGGTAGAGGCCAGATATTTGACGGATCGAGAACGGAAACTGGTAGAAGCGCTATTGGGGAACATGGAGCAGGTCTGGCAGAACGGTCCACAATTGTCGGACAACCCGATTTATAGCGAGGAAGAGCGGATGAATCGTTTTGGACAATGGCTCATACAGCAGGCTGCCAATTTAAACAGGGAAGAAGAGGTTCCTGATGAATTGCAGCTTCGTGATTCGCTATCAGCGTGTATGGTTCCGATTTTACTGAATGGCGAGGGAACACAGGAGGGGGCTATTACTTATACGCAGCTTCATCGATTGTTCGCGAGCTATTTTGGAGGGGATGTGTTACTTACTCCATTGGACGAACAGTCTTGGCTGATTATGGCTAAAAAGGAGCTTTTATTAGGAGCTGACGATGAACGGGATAAAGACACTGAGTCCAGGGATGCAGATTTTACGGAATCGCTGGAGGAGGTTCTTACGGCTTTTAGCTTGGGCCTATATGAGCTTATTGCGAATGAGTGGGTGGGTGTATTCCATTTGGCGGTTTCTAAGCCTTCGATCCCTTTGCAAAGTCTTCCCCAAGAGCTGAATTTGTTATGGGAGACGATACATCTGGGCAAGATTTTTCATGTAACAGAGCACATCCACTTTTCATGGGAGCTTCATTTAGAAAGGCTGTTAAACCGCATTCCCAAGGAACAACGCGTACTATTTTTAGAGCAGGTAATGAAATCATCTGTCATACTGGAAGACTCAGAAACGATGGCTACATTAGATATCTTTTTTCAATTGGATTGTAATGTGAGTGAGACAGCTAAGCGTCTGTATGTGCATCGAAATACGTTGATTTACCGTTTGGATAAGATCAAACAGGAGACCGGATTGGACGTGCGGACGTTTAATGATGCGGTTTTGGTCAAGCTCTATCTCCTATTGTACAAAGTGACAAAAAGGAAATAGCATCTTTGTGCAGTTTGCGAATAGCCACGCTACAAGGACTAGGGTAAGATACAAGTAAGAAATGTATTCGATTTCATAACTCGATCTTAGGAGGCAAAAGCTATGGCTGGTGTACGTTTAGAGCATATTTTCAAGCAATATCCGGGTGCAGATAAAGCTACGGTTGTTGATGTCAATTTGGACATTCGAGATAAAGAATTCCTCGTATTGGTTGGTCCCTCCGGTTGCGGGAAGTCTACTACACTTCGTATGATTGCTGGTCTGGAGGAAATTTCAGATGGTAAATTGTACATTGGGGATCGTGTTGTGAACGACGTGGCTCCAAAGGACCGCGATATCGCGATGGTATTCCAATCCTACGCCCTGTATCCGCACATGAGCGTGTACCAGAACATGGCGTTCGGTCTGAAACTGCGCAAAGTTAAGAAAGAAGAAATCGACAAGAAAGTACGCGAAGCTGCCAAAATACTCGATATCGAGCACTTGCTGGAACGTAAACCTAAAGCGCTGTCCGGTGGTCAACGCCAACGTGTCGCTCTGGGCCGTGCGATTGTCCGCGATCCTCAAGTCTTCCTGATGGATGAGCCGCTCTCCAACTTGGATGCTAAACTTCGTGGTCAAATGCGTGCTGAAATCACTAAACTGGTTAAACGCCTTGAAACCACTTGTATCTATGTAACACATGACCAAATTGAAGCCATGACGATGGGTGATCGGATTGTCGTTATGAAGGATGGTATCATTCAACAAGCTGCATCCCCGGATGAACTGTACAACCGTCCAGTGAATCTGTTCGTTGCTGGTTTTATCGGCTCTCCTACGATGAACTTTATCACAGGTCAGCTGGTTGAAAAAGAAGGTGCATTGCATTTTACTGCGCCGGGTCTGGATCTGTTCGTACCAGAAGGTAAAGGACAGATTTTAAAAGCGAAGGGATATATCGGCAAAGATGTGATCTTAGGTATCCGTCCTGAGGATATTCATGAAGAGCCTGTATTCTTGGAGGCTTCTCCGAATACAATCTTTACATCCACTGTGGATGTAACAGAAAATCTCGGTCATGAAATGCTGTTGTACCTGAGCGGTGCCGGAAATGATACGATTATTGCCCGTGTAGACGGACGCTCCAATACTCGTGATGGTGTCAAAGCGAAGTTGGCTGTTGATATGAACAAGGTTCATATTTTTGATAAGGAATCAGAATTGAGTATTCTGGTTGGCGAATAAAATTTGCCTCTGGAAGAGAGTCGCAGTTTTCCCCAAGCGGAGAACTGCGACTCTTTTTGTATATCGCATACGGCTACTAGCTTCGGCATTGCATTCATTGGAAAATTCCGATACGATGGGTAAATGGTACAGGTCTAGATGCAGGCAAGGTTCCTAGATGGGATCAATCCAGCTTCGGAAGAGAGTTAGCCTGGAACCATAGTGTTAAATCAAGTGGAGTGTGGATTGGTGCAGTGCAGCATAGACTGGCGTTGGGCTGTATGGTTAATAGGGTAAAGCTACATAAATCAAATGACGTATAGAATCCGGTGTTGCAGATGAAGGGGAGAATACAATGGCTAAACAGGTAAAGGTATCCGAGCTTGTACAGCAGTTTCAAATGGAAGTTATTTCTGGTGAAAAAGGTCTGCGAAGACTGATCACAGTGGATGATTTGAATCGCCCAGGTCTGGAGATGGCCGGGTATTTTGAATATCATACACAGGAGCGGGTACAGCTTCTGGGAAGGTCTGAGTTGGCTTTTCTGGGGATGCTTCCTCCTGAGGAGCGTCGGGATCGGATGGAGCGTCTGTGTACAGAGCTGACTCCATGCATTATTATCACACGTGGTCTGGAGGTACCTGCTGAGCTAGTGGAGGCGAGCGCAGAGCGAGATATTCCTGTACTGCGCACTAATATGGCGACGACGATTTTATCAAGCCGCATCACAGGCTTTCTCGAAAGAAAGCTGGCTCCTACGGCGACTATTCATGGTGTACTGTGTGACGTGTATGGCGTAGGAATGCTTATCACAGGAAGTAGCGGAATTGGTAAAAGTGAAACGGCACTGGAACTGGTTAAACGTGGACATCGCTTGGTAGCAGATGATGCGGTAGAAATTCGGCAAACGTCCGATTTTCAGCTGCATGGTACGGCACCTGAGCTGATCCGTCACCTCTTGGAAATTCGTGGCGTGGGCATTATTAATGTGATGACGCTGTTTGGTGCTGGCGCAGTTCGTAATAACAAGCGGATTACATTGGTTGTTCGTCTGGAGGCATGGCAGCAGGACAAGCAGTATGACCGTCTTGGTCTCGATGAGGAAACGACACGCATTATTGATACAGATGTTCCACTGGTTACAATCCCAGTTCGTCCGGGCCGAAACTTGGCTGTTATTATCGAGGTGGCGGCGATGAACTATCGTTTGAAACAAATGGGCGTTAATGCAGCCCTGCAATTTACAAACAAGCTGACTGCTACGATTTCTGAAGATATGGAAGAGATGGATTAAGGTTTGTTCGTTTGCAAGGAAGAACGAGGAGTGAGAGAAACATATGTCAACGGCAACATTACTGCTGAATCCGATCGCTTTTTCAATCGGGGCAATCAAGGTCCACTGGTATGGGCTTATTTTGGGGCTGGCGGCGCTTGTGGGTTTATATCTCGCCATCCGTGAAGGAAAAAGATTCGGTATTCCGCAGGACTTTTTTATGGATATGCTGCTTCTGGGTGTTCCATCAGCTATTATTGGAGCGCGTATTTATTATGTAGCCTTCAAATGGGAAGACTACCGAGATAATCTATGGGATGTTTTCAAAATTTGGAACGGCGGTATTGCGATATACGGTGCCTTGATCGGGGCCATTATATGTGCGGTCATTTATTTCCGGTATAAAGGGTATAACTTCTGGCGTATCGCTGATATTTGTGCACCAGGCCTACTGATCGGTCAAGCGATTGGACGCTGGGGTAATTTTGTCAATCAGGAAGCCTACGGTGGACCGACGGAAGAAACATTTTTGCGAAATCAGCTCCATCTGCCGGATTTCATTGTGAATCAGATGAACGTTAACGGGGTGTTCCATCACCCTACATTTTTATATGAATCACTGTGGAGTATTGTCGGTGTGATTTTGCTGCTCGTCATTCGTCGTATGAAATTTGTACGTGCAGGCGAAATGTTTGCGTTTTACTTCATTTGGTACTCGATTGGCCGCTTTTTCATCGAGCGTGTACGGACGGATAGTTTGGCTTTTCAGGGACCAGATTGGCTGGCTTCCTTTGTGAATGCTTTGTGGTCTCCTATGGTGTGGTTAGGGTTTGAACCAGGGCATCTGGACCCGAGTTACGGTAATGTACGGATCTCGCAATTGCTGCCTATTTTCATTGTGGTAGCCGCTGTGATTTTCATTTTGGTTCGTCGCCGGAAGGGCACATCTGTTGCTCGGTATAGCGATCCGATTATCTCCAGCAAAGCGGGGATTGATCAGGTACCTGACGTGACGCCAGAACAGGTATCCCGTCCAGGACAGGGCGCGGTTCCTCCAACAGCTACGACGGATAAGCTACCTAAGGAAGACATGGACGAGGACAAGAAGGAGCATCTATGATAAATACGATTTTGTTTGATTTAGACGGCACCATCATGGATACGAATGAGTTGATTATCAGCACATTTCTACACATTTTGAATCATCCGGATGCTGATCCGCTGACGCGGGAGCATATTATTCCTCATATGGGTGGAACGCTGGACGATCAACTCCGTACTTTTTCGGGATTAACGGATGTATCTGGGTTAGTTAAGGACTATCGTGCTTATAATCAGATTCATCATGATCAAATGGTCAAGCCATTTCCATATGTCATTGAGGTTATTCAGGAGTTGCGTGCGCGAGGAATTAAGCTGGGGGTTGTGACAACCAAAATACGACCATCCACGTTACGTGTACTTAACCTGTTCAATCTGACCTCCTCTATGGACTATATTGTGACGGTAGACGATGTGGAGCATCCAAAGCCACACGCTGAGCCAGTGCTCAAGGCATTGGCAGGTTTGAATGCTGAAGCAGAGCATACATTGATGGTCGGAGACAGTTCTTTTGATATTTTGTCAGCTCAGGCAGCAGGTGTGAAATCGGCTGGTGTAGCTTGGTCGCTCAAGGGTGAGGAAACTCTGCGCGGATATGGGCCAGACTACATGTTGCATGATATGCGGGATTTGCTGAAGCTGGAGCTTCAAGGTGTCAATGTATCGTGAGAAAGGTGAACCGCTATCCTGTAGAAGGTCCCAATGCGTTGTGGCAGATTTATCGGACGGTGAGCCGCTGGAAAGGCATTAAGAACTTTATTTTTATACAGATTGCCCGGTATTGTCCTGTGCTTTCTCTGAAAAACGTCATTTACCGCAGAATGCTGGGGATGAAGGTGGGGCAACATGCGGCCTTCGGCCTGATGGTGATGGTAGATGTTTTTTTTCCGGAGCATATTACGATAGGGAACAATTCGGTCATTGGATATAACACGACGATACTGGCTCACGAATACCTCATAGAGGAGTATCGTATCGGTAAAGTGGTGATTGGTGATCATGTGTTGATCGGCGCCAACACAACCATTTTGCCGGGTGTGACCATCGGTGACGGAGCTATCGTAGCGGCCGGAGCGGTCGTACATAAAGACGTGCCCGCAGGTGCATTTGTGGGTGGCAATCCGTTACGTGATTTAAGACGCTCTGGTGTGAATGAGCAGTAAATAGCACAATAGAAAGGCCCCTTATGTATTAAGGGGTCTTTCTTGCATTGTTTTTCTGTATAATAAGTGGGGTAATGCATGTTAATTATGTTTAAAAATTGATAACAGACATATTTGCAAGGCGATATGGGAGCGTGTTGATTTGGTCAAAAAAGAACGTATACCAGAGCTTGATATTTACCGGGGAATATTAATTGCAGCCGTTGTTACCATTCATGCGACTTCAATGGCTTTAATTGATGCGCGTCATTCTCTATTGTTTTATCCTTTTTTATTTTTAAATGTGTTTAGTAGCTTTGCAGTGCCCGTATTTATTTTTGTGAGCGGGTTTGTTTTATTTTACAATTATGTTGATAGGCCGCTTCGTGGTAAGTATATGCTTATATTTTTCCGAAAAAGACTGATGTTTATTGTGTTACCGTACGTTTTGTTTTCTCTTGTGTATTATTTGACCTTGGTAACACGTGGGTTGATGCCGCTCAGTGATCTTCCGCTCGTGCTGTTAACGGGAAAGGCATACACGCATTTGTATTATGTCATCATCATCATCCAATTTTATTTGGTCTTTCCGCTGTTGCTGTGGGGAGTGCAGCGTTTATGCCATTCGATATCGAGTCCACGGAGAGCAGCCTTTGTCATTTTGATAGTAGGGTTAGTCATTCAATGGGGGTTTGTATTGCTGAACAAATACGTTTGGCAAGAGGAAAGAGGAAGTCTTGCGATTACGTATATCAGTTATTTTGCCTTGGGTGCAGCTGTAGCAATTGGATATGAAGGGTTTAAAAAGTGGCTTTTACCGGTGTCAGGTACGGCAATTAGTCGCAGTCAGTTGATCAGTTGGTGGGGCTTGTGGGTGGCTTGGCTACTCCTGGGTATAGCTTATGTGCAAATATGGTTTGTAGCATACCGCAAAGCCATCTATGCAGACTCGCTGATCTATGAACTGCTCCATAATGCATATGCCCTCGTCTCTGCGCTGGTGCTGTTTCAGTTCTCGGTCTTATTATATCGTCATACTAACGATAGGTTGCGAATGTTAATCAGTTGGCTGGGGGCATGCTCATTCGGCATTTATTTACTTCACCCAGCGTTATTGCGGGTGTATCGCAAGTTAGATTTCCAAGGAACGCCGGTAGAATATATCTTCTCTGTTGCGGGTGGATGGTTGTTGGCGCTGTTTGGCTCATGGCTGATTGTGACGTTGTGTTTTCGATATGTACCATTTGCATGGATCGGTTTGGGCACGGTTCCAAAGTTTCCTTCCCGGAGTAAAGAGAACAGATAAATAGCTAAATATTTTGATTTGGACTGTTAGCTTAAAGCTGGCAGTCTTTTTTTAGAGTACAGAATTTATAAGTTTTCAGTGGAGCTGAACAACTCTATATGCACAAAAATTACCGTAAGCGCGGTCTTGCTCCGGAGAATACGTTGATAGATGTTTTTCATATAGGATTCATGTATTTTGCATTGGATAAAATATAGAGAGGGGCAGCCACTTGGCGAATCCGTAAAAAAAAGGGCTGCGCTGTTCGGTTGACGTTCACAAGTAGGGCATGATAATATATCGAATATACTTTAGTTTGTTAGCACTTTACCATGATAAAGATATTGTGAAATCATGAGGTGATAGAGATGTCTAAGCCAAAAGGATTTGAGATCCCTGTAGGGGTTCGAGATTATCTTCCGCGTGCAGTGTCGAAGCTGCGGGCCATTGAACTGAATGTACTCGAATGCATGGAGCGTTGGGGTTACCGCCAGATTATGACGCCTACGATGGAATACTACGATACGGTGGGAGTGGCTAGTTCTACTTCCGATCGGAAGCTGTTTAAATTGCTCAATAACCGGGGAACCACGTTGGTGCTGCGATCGGATATGACCGCTCCGATTGCACGGGTGGTATCTTCGTTGCTAAAGGAAGAGGAAGTACCACTCCGACTTTCCTATCACGCAAATGTATTTCGGGCGATTGAGGAAGAAGCAGGAAGAGAAGCGGAGTTTTTTCAGACGGGTGTGGAGCTGGTGGGTGATGATTCGCCTGAGGCTGATGCAGAAGTTGTAGCATTGGCAATTGCATCATTACAGGCAGCAGGGGTGACCTCTTTTAAAATTGCCATGGGGCATGTGGGATTCCTGAACGGCTTATTTGAGGAAATCATTCCCGGCCGTCAGGCTGAACAACAAGCGCTAAAGGAACTGTTGCTCAGTCGTGATGTAGTGGGCTACCGAACAGCGATTGAAGCTTTGGGCTTGGCTCCCGAACATCGGGATAAGCTGGAAGCTATTCTTCGGTTGCGCGGTGGAAAAGAAATTTGTGACCAGGCTACCCGTCTTAGTGTGGAGCAGCAGACGATTCGATCCATTGCACATTTGTGCGAGGTGTGGGAAGTACTGGAGGCTTACGGCGTATCTGAGCATGTGTTAATCGACCTTACCATGATCGGAGATTTTTCATATTATACAGGAATGACTTTTGAGGGCTATGCGGCGGAGATTGGGTTCCCGGTATGCAACGGAGGTCGCTATGACAATCTGCTTCAGCAGTTTGGTCGATCCGTACCTGCAACGGGATTTGCATTGAAGACAAACCGCATCGTCGATGGTGTGGATGGTATCCAAATGGAGACGAAGCTTCCTGTACTTATCCGTTATGACGAACAGGGACGCCAAGAGGCGTTATCCGCAGCGGCACAGCTACGCGCAATAGGCCTTACGGTAGTGACAGGGCTCACGGGCGGAACGGAAGATCGACGTCGTGAACAGCATGGCCTGTACGCAGAGGTATACAGCTATACAGCCGAAGGAAGACAGCCAGTACAAAGGAGAGAATTGCCATGACGGAAACGTTGAAGGTAGCCATGCCAAAGGGACGGATTTATAAGCAGGCTTCCGAGCTGTTTCGCCAAGCGGGGGTTCCGATTCCACTGGATGTGGACGAAACGCGTAAACTGGTCATTCCACTGCCTGAGCTAGGCATGGAATTTATTATGGCGAAGCCCGTCGATGTTCCTACGTACGTAGAGTATGGGGCGGCGGACATCGGCATCGTGGGCAAGGATGTTTTGCTGGAAGAAAACAAGGATGTGTATGAACTGCTGGATCTCGGGATTGCTCGTTGCCGGATGTCGGTGATTGCTTTACCAGATTGGCAGCCAGGTATTCGTCAGCGGGTCGCTACAAAATATCCGAACGTGGCTTCCCAGTATTTTCGGGAGCAAGGTCAACAGGTGGAGGTTATTAAGCTGAATGGCTCCATTGAACTGGCGCCGTTAATTGGTCTGGCAGACCGTATTGTTGATATGGTGGAAACGGGGCAAACCTTGCGGGAGAACGGATTAGTCGAGCAGATCAGCATACTGGATATTACCAGTCGTCTGATTGCCAATCGGGTCAGCTACCGGATGAAAAACGGCCCGATTCAGGCGTTGTGTGACCGATTGCATCAGGTGATTCCAAATGCGGTGGCACCCCGTGAATAAATGAACTAAAGGAATAAGCCAATGGTTACAGGGCATTCTGCAAGCTGCAAGTAAGGGGGAATGGACAAATGAAGATCGTATCAGCCCGTGATTTCAGCCTCCAACGGGAGGTGGATTACGGCACACCTGAGCAAAATGAGGCTGTGCGTACCATTATTCATTCGGTACGCCAAGAGGGGGATGAGGCTGTCCTGCGGTATACGCAATCGTTTGATGGTGTATCGCTGGTAGCAGAGCAACTTCGTGTGACGGAGGAAGAATTGAAGGCGGCATATGACAAGGTAGAGCCTTCTTTTTTACAGGCGATTCGAGAGGCGGCGGATAATATCCGTGCTTTTCACATGAAGCAAAAACGTAATTCGTGGATGGATTTACAGCCGGATGGTAGCTTGCTCGGCCAAATTATCCGACCGTTGAAACGTGTAGGCGTGTATGTTCCGGGCGGTAAAGCAGCCTATCCATCCTCGGTGCTGATGAATGTCATTCCCGCTCAGGTAGCTGGTGTACCGGAGATTGTCATGGTGACACCCCCGGCTACAGGCGGCAAGGCAGGGATAGATCCATATACACTGGTAGCTGCGGCAGAGGCTGGTGTAACGGAAATATATAGGGTTGGCGGAGCGCAGGCGATTGCCTCTCTCGCTTACGGAACACATAGCATTGAACCAGTCGATAAAATTTGCGGTCCCGGCAACATTTATGTAGCGCTAGCGAAGCGAGAGGTGTACGGCGCGGTGGATATCGACAGTATAGCGGGACCAAGTGAAATTGTCGTGTTGGCTGACGACACGGCGAATGCCTCTTATGTAGCGGCCGACCTGCTTTCACAGGCGGAACATGATGAAATGGCCTCAGCCATACTGGTTACGCCCTCGCAACGCTTGGCCAAAGAAGTATCAGCTGAAGTACAGCGCCAATTGGCAGAGCTGCCGCGTAGAGATATTGCTGCTGCATCTGTGGAGGCATACGGGGCTATCATTGTCGTCGACACTTTGGAAGAGGGTATCCATATTGTAAACCAACTGGCACCAGAACATTTGGAAATTATGACAGAGCAGCCGATGGAGCATGTGGGTCTGATCGAAAACGCGGGAGCTATTTTCCTGGGAGCGTACAGCTCGGAGCCGGTAGGCGATTATTTTGCTGGACCTAACCACATTATCCCGACGAATGGAACGGCGCGGTTTTCTTCGCCAGTGGATATTGATGATTTTATCAAGAAGTCGAGTATGATCTATTACAGCAAGGAAGCACTGCTGCGCAATGGAGAGACGATTATGCAGCTTGCCCGCCATGAAGGACTGGAAGGTCACGCACGGGCGATACAAGTTCGATTGGACAATGAAAAGAAGGCGGTGGATGGCGATGGGGAACGAAAATAACGTAACAGGACGTACAGGCAGCGTCAGCCGGAAGACGAACGAAACGGATATTCAGCTATCTTTTGCAGTAGACGGCACAGGGCAAGCTGAGATTGAAACGGATGTTCCTTTTCTGAATCACATGCTGGATTTGTTCACCAAGCACGGACAATTTGATCTTAATGTACAGGCCAGAGGGGATGTTGATATCGACGATCATCATACCGTGGAGGACATTGGTATTTGTTTGGGGCAAACCTTACTGGAAGCGTTGGGTGATAAAAAAGGAATTAAGCGCTATGCCAGCGTCTTTGTACCGATGGATGAGGCGCTCGCGCAAGTTGTCATTGATCTGAGTAACCGACCCCATTTTGAGTATCGTGCGGAGTATCCATCACAGCAGGTAGGGAGCTTTTCGACAGAGCTGGTGCATGAATTTCTGTGGAAATTTGCGTTGGAGGCTCGCATGACGCTACACGTCATCGTTCACTACGGGCAAAATACCCACCATATGATTGAGGCGGTGTTCAAAGCACTGGGACGTGCACTGGATGAAGCGACCTCCATTGATCCGCGAGTGACGGGAGTGCCTTCAACGAAGGGAGTGCTGTAGTCCATGTCCATTGCCATTGTGGATTACGGCAGAGGCAATCTGCATAGTGTGAGCAAGGCGGTTGAGCGTCTTGGCTATGAGGCTGTAGTAACGGGAGATGCCCAAGTGATTCGTTCCTCCAGCGGTGTGATTTTGCCGGGTGTAGGGGCATTCGGGGACGCTATGGAGCATTTGCGTTCCAGCGGATTGGATCGGGTGATTCAGGAGGTTGCAAGCGCTGGACAACCGCTGCTCGGTGTTTGTCTAGGAATGCAACTGTTATTCACTCGTGGTGAAGAATACGGCAGTCACGAAGGGCTTAATATTTTACCAGGCGAGGTTATTCGGTTTGCTCCTGATCTGGGGGTTAAAGTGCCGCATATGGGCTGGAATCGTCTGCGTATGACTCAGCCGGATCACCCGATGTTACAGGGCTTGGAGGAAGGACATGTGTATTTTGTGCATTCCTATCATGCGAAGCCGGAGGTCGAAAGTGACCTGCTGGCGGTGACCGACTACGGTGGGCCCGTAACGGCTATCGTGGGCAGAGGCCATGTATATGGCATGCAGTTCCACCCAGAGAAAAGCGGGGAAATGGGGATGCAACTGCTTCGTCAGTTTTTGGAACTAGCGGAAGCGGAAAAGCGAGCGTAACGATTCGTGAGTCTGCAGTTGGAGGTACGCCAACTTTGGTCGTTGATTGATGTAAAGGCATATAGATGTTGAATAGCTCACAAGGGGGTCATACTTTGTTCACGATATACCCGGCGATTGATATTCGCGATGGCAAATGTGTACGACTGGTACAAGGAGATTATAACCAGGAGACGATATACAACGAAAACCCGGTGGAGGTTGCCCAAGAATGGGAGCGTTTGGGCGGCTCCTACATTCATTTGGTTGATTTGGACGGTGCTAAAGCAGGTCAACCGGTGAACGATGAACTCATTGGGCGCATCGCTTCTGCGGTGCAAGTGCCTGTACAAGTGGGTGGCGGCTTGCGTACACGAGAACATGTGGAGCGGCTGTTGTCGCTGGGCGTGAGCCGTGTGATCTTGGGCACGGCAGCGATTGAGGATCGTGCTTTTACGGAAGCGGTATTGGGTACCTACGGTGATCGGATCGCCATTGGTCTGGATGCACGTAATGGCTATGTGGCCACGCGCGGATGGCTTGAAACCTCGGAGGTTCGAGCGGACGAATTGGCTGCTGAGTTGGCCTCCAAGGGAGCGGAAACGTTCATTTTCACAGACATTTCCCGCGACGGAATGATGCAAGGCCCGAATGTGGAGGCAATCGTAGCGCTTGCGAAAAGCAGTGGACGAACCGTGATCGCTTCCGGCGGTGTCAGCAAGATGGACGATCTAATCACGCTGAGCACCTATGCGAAAGAGGGTGTGGGCGGTGCTATTGTGGGTAAGGCATTGTATACAGGCAGCATTGATTTACAGGTCGCCGTACAAGCTGTAGCAAAGGCATAGGGGGAGTAGGCATGCTGGCTAAACGTATTATTCCCTGCTTGGATGTAAAGGATGGCAGGGTGGTTAAGGGCGTTAATTTTGTGAACTTACGCGATGCAGGCGATCCGGTGGAATTGGCGGCGCTTTATGACCGGGAAGGGGCAGACGAAATCGTATTTCTGGATATTTCTGCTTCAGTTGAAGGGCGTGCCACCATGGAAGAAGTAGTTCGTCAGACAGCCGGGGAAATTGCCATTCCTTTCACCGTAGGTGGCGGGATATCTCATGTCGATGATATGAAACGCATTTTGCGTGCCGGAGCTGATAAAATCGGCGTAAATACGGCAGCTGTCCGTAACCCTCAGCTGATTGCGGAGGGTGCGCGCAGCTTTGGCTCACAATGTATCGTTGTTGCCATTGATGCCAAGTACAACAAGGCGTGGGGCGAGTGGGAAGTGTATACGCACGGAGGCCGCACGCCATCTGGTATCCGCGCCTTGGCCTGGGCCAAGGAAGCTGAGCAGTTGGGAGCCGGTGAGATTCTGCTGACCAGCATGAATGCGGACGGAACCAAGGACGGCTTTGACCTGCCACTGACTTCCGCGGTGTCGGATACCGTCGGGATTCCAGTTATCGCTTCTGGCGGAGCAGGCAAACAGGAGCATTTCTATGACGTGTTTACGGCGGGCAAAGCGGATGCTGGATTAGCAGCAACGATTTTTCACTATAAAGAAATAGGAATCCCTGAGCTAAAACGGGATTTGAAGCGCAGAGGAGTGGAGATACGATGAGCAACGAATTGAACCAACAGCTATCTCTGGAGCAGATATTGGATAATGTCCGCTGGAATGAGGCAGGTCTTGTCTCGGCGATTGTGCAGGATGATGCTACGCTTCAGGTGCTGACGCTGGCCTATATGAACCGCGAGTCGCTGAAACTATCTTTGGAGTCGGGAGAGACCTGGTTCTGGTCTCGTTCCAGACAGGAGCTGTGGCATAAGGGGGCTACTTCGGGGAATACGCAAAAAATCACCTCCATCCAGCTGGATTGTGACGGTGATGCCCTGTTGGTACGTGTCATTCCGAGTGGTCCTGCCTGTCATACAGGAGCAACGAGCTGCTTTTTTCGTGATATTTCCGCGCCAGGAACGGCTGTAGCACCTGCTGCAGGAAATGCAGGAGACCACACGCTGGTAAATGATGTTTCCAATGCTTCAGCAGACCGCTTTGAGGTGCTTGGCCAGCTGGAGGCGATTATTAAGGAGCGCGAAGAGACACGTCCTGAAGGGGCCTATACGACTTATCTTTTTGATAAAGGTGTAGACAAAATCTTGAAAAAGGTTGGCGAGGAAGCATCCGAGACAATCATTGCCGCCAAAAATAAAGATAATGACGAACTGCGCCTGGAGGTCAGCGATTTGATTTATCACCTGCTGGTGCTGTTGCAGGAGCGCAAGCTACCGCTCGATGACGTGCTGGCTGAGCTGAATCGCCGTCATGAACGTCCTCGTCGTGATTAGTACGGTTTGTTGTAGTGTTGAAAGGGGGAGGGTCGCATGAAAATCGACTATCATACGCATCACGCCCGCTGCGGGCATGCCATAGGGAGTCTGGAAGAGTATGTACAGCAGGGAATTCGGCTGGGTCTGGATCAGCTCGGCTTGTCCGATCACATGCCACTACTGCATGTAAAACCGGCTGACTATTACCCGGAAATGGCGATGCCTATGGAGGAGCTGCCCCGCTACGTGGAAGAATGTTTGGAACTGAAGGAACGTTTTAAAGGACAAATTGATATTCGTGTTGGCTTGGAAGGCGACTACATCGAGGGCTGGGAACGAGAAATCGAAGACATCATCACCGCGTATCCCTGGGATTATGTGATTGGTTCCGTCCACTTTCTCGGTGAATGGGATGTCACGGACTTCCGTCAGGTACACCATTGGGAAGGCAAAAATGTGCTTGAGGTGTACCGCACGTATTATGATGCGGTTTCCAAGGCGGCAGCTACCGGTTTGTATGACATCATGGGTCATCTGGATGTCATTAAGCGCTTCGGCTATCATCCGAAGCCGGAGGAAATGGAGGAGCTGCGTGAACTGGAGCGCTCCGCACTCTCAGCCGTTGCCCGTAGCGGTCGGGCGATGGAACTGAATGCATCAGGGCTTTCGAAGCCCTGTGCCGAGATGTTCCCGAGCCGCCGCATGCTGGAAGAAGCTTTTACGCTAGGCATCCCGCTGACCGTAGGATCGGATGCTCATGATCCGGCGAAGCTGTCCGAGCACTTGGAGAAGGCACGCGCGCTTCTATATGAAGTCGGCTATCGCGAGCTTGCCGTATTTCAGCATCGCGAGCGCTCGCTGGTGCCGCTGACGCTTTAATTATTACGTTTATTGGGTCTAAGTATCATATCCAGTGGCTAGCCGAACGCTCCCTATTTATACAGGGAAAAAGCGCTCGGCTATTTAGCGTATTCTTGTATCTATATCTATCGGTATACGAGCATATATCCGTTTTTTGGAATGAGGTAGGATCGACTGTCAAGTCGTTTTGAAGTTGTGGTATACTGAAGGGTATGAACATGCCAGTTACTTTTAAAGGAGGTGCCTTGGTTATTTATGAAAGGGAAACATCTGCGAGTATCGGAACCTAGCCCTAAAATTATTGCTTTGCGTTTCGACGCATCTTTCTTTTTTGAGAAAGCTGTGCGCTCGCTTGATCGCAATCATTATGACAAGGCATTGAAATATTTTCGCAAAGCCGTTGAATATGAACCGGATAATCCGGTGAATCATTGCAATATGGCGGGTATATTATCAGAGATGGGGGATTATGCAGGTTCGAATGAGATCCTGTCCTCTGTTCTAAGTGACGTAGACTCGTCGATGACAGAGTGTTATTTCTATATGGCGAATAATTACGCTAATATGGAGCAGTTTGAAGAAGCGGAGAAAGCATTGGTCACGTACCTGGAGGAGGACGAAGAAGGCCAGTTTCTTGATGAAGCGGAGGAAATGATGGAGCTGCTCTATTATGAGCTGGACCGTCCAACGAAGCTGAACCGCATTAAGGCCCGGCAGGGAGTAGTAGAGCATGATCAGGCTCGTGTCCTGCTGGAGGAGGGGAAATTTGCTCAGGCAGCCCAGTTGCTCAAGCAAATTTCAGAGGAACAACCGGATATGTTCGCTGCGCGGAATAATCTGGCGCTGGCGTATTACTACATGGGATTGTTCCAAAATGCTAAGGCTACCATTATTCAAGTGCTGGAAGATGAGCCGGGTAATTTACACGCATTGTGCAACTTGGCGATCTTTTATCAGCACGAGGGCGGCGGCCCGGAATTGGATCGTCTGGTGCAGACTTTGGCGGTTACTATACCGTTTCAGGAGGAGCAGGTATTCAAGCTGGCGACCACTATGGGGATTCTCGGACGCCACGAGGAGGCCTACAGACATTTCCGCAGGTTGCTTCATGGCGATGGAGAGAACAATGCGGACGCTTCTTTGTACCATTACACGGCGGTAGCTGCCAGCAATACGGGAAGATATGCGGAAGCTCGGCGGTTGTGGAGTCATTTGCAAAAGCAGGATGCTTCCTCGGAAGTTCCGCGGTTTTTCCTGTCCCGACTGGAGGAACTCCAGCAGGAGGGTACACCGCTGCAAGTGCTCAGCTATCATTATCATCTCCCGTTTGAGGAGCAATTCCGCATGTGGGAGAAGTTTGGTGCTGACCAGGTGCCTGACAGCATGAAGAAGGACCCGCTAATCCGATCATCCTTCTTCTGGGCCTTGCGCCACGGGGACCGGGCGACTCAGCTTCAGGTCATTCAGGCGTTAAGCCTGATCGGTGATGATGAGGTGCGTCAGGCACTGGAGTCCTTCGTAGAAGACCCGGACCAGGAGGATGAGCTGAAACGTCGTGCCTTGCAAGTATTGCAAGAGCTGGCGGAGCAGGGTGAGCAGAAAATGTACCCGGAAACGGAACATTCTGATCAGTCGGAGGTTGAGAACGATCCGCATACAATTGAAGGTGATGTATCTGCTTCCCCAGTCGATCCACAATGGCAGGCAGTGCTGGATAAGGTACTGACCGTCATGAGCAAGTCATCAGATCCGGCCATGCAGCACGATTTGAAATCGCTTTGGCTGGAGTATTTGGATCGGCTCGCCCCGGAAGTTCCGATGGTTCAGCATACTGAGGGATGGGCAGCGGCGCTGGAATATTTGACAGCCAAAATGCATCATCATTCAGTCACCTATCAGGAAGTAGCCGATCGTTATGGTATTTCCGTATCGACCGTAAGCCGCTATGCACGCCAGATTGACAGCGTGTGTGGTATCAAACAGAAGCTGAAGCAGCCGCTCTCCACGTTTAAAAAGCAGGTCTGAGACCTGCTCCAAACATCACTTAAAGGAGGCAACAAACGTATGTATAAATCCATAATTATTGGTACAGGTCCTGCAGGCTACACAGCGGCTATTTATTTGGCACGCGCTAACATGAATCCGCTGATCATTGAAGGGATGCAGCCCGGTGGGCAGCTTACTACAACGACCGAAATTGAAAATTTCCCGGGTTTTGAGCAAGGTATCCTCGGGCCTGAACTGATGGATAATATGCGCAAGCAGGCTGAACGTTTTGGCGCTGAATTTACTTCCGGATGGGTAGAGGAAGTAGATTTCAGCAAACGCCCTTTTAAAGTGAAGGTAGAGGGTAAAGGTATCATTGAGGCGGAGTCGGTCATTATTGCTACAGGTGCGTCCGCCAAATATCTAGGCATTCCGGGTGAGCAGGACAATGTAGGTCGCGGAGTCAGCACGTGCGCAACTTGCGATGGCTTCTTTTTCCGCGGGAAAAAGATTGTCGTGGTTGGCGGTGGCGATTCAGCCATGGAGGAAGCGAGCTTCTTGACCCGTTTTGCTTCCAGTGTAACCTTGGTCCATCGTCGCGATGAGTTGCGGGCATCCAAAATTATGCAAGATCGTGCGCGTGAGAACGAAAAAGTACATTGGGCATTAAACCGGACTCCTCTTGAAGTTGTGACGGGAGAAGCAGGCTTAAAAGGTTTGAAGGTACACAATAATGAGACCAATCAGGATGAGCTGATTGAGGTAGATGGCGTGTTCGTAGCCATCGGGCATACACCGAACACAGGTTTCCTGAACGGACAAATTCATACCGATGAACACGGCTATATTGTAGTAAAGCCAGGCACAACGGAAACGAACATCCCCGGAGTTTTTGCCTGTGGGGACGTACAGGATAACCGTTACCGTCAAGCTATTACGGCTGCGGGAACGGGCTGTATGGCGGCTATGGACTGCGAGAAGTATCTCGAAGGCAGTGCTGTTCACGACTGGAGCGAAACACTGGATCAATAAAAGCGTGTCTATGGTATACAAAAAGGCTAACGGGAGAGCGAAGGAAACCTCTGTTATGCCGCATCTTTTGTTCAGGAAGAGAAAGCCTGCTGCGTTTGCACAGGCTTTCTCCTTTTTATGATTATAGAATTTATAAGTTTTCAGCGGAGCTGAACAATCTATAATCGCAAGAAAAATTTCCGTTAAGCGTGGTCTGGCTTCCTTGAAAGTACGTCAATAGACGTTTTTCTTATGGGTGCATGAGGTTAAAAATTCCGCTAATCGTACACTTTTCAACAAGGAAGTGTCCTTGACCGTAACGGGGGCTTCAATTATAGTTGGAACGTAGGATTACTATTATGAAGTAGGAATTGTAAGCGTATATTTCATACCAGGTTTTTAAGTAAACATAAAGGTGGCTTGGAACATGTCTGAAAGTATCTATGTAGGTGTCGATTTGGGCGGTACCGCGATTAAAGTCGGCATTTGTAATGAAAACGGACAGCTTTTGCACACATATGAGGGACCAACCGAAACCGATAAAGGTGTAGACGTTGTCATCGGTAATATCGAAAAATATGTGCGGCATATTGTTGAGCAATCTCCTTATGAGTGGGATCAACTAAAGGGTGTCGGTGCAGGCGTTGCAGGTTTTACGAATGTTCGTGATGGTATTATTGTCCTCGCTCCTAATATTGGCTTTCGTGACGTACCGATCCGTGCGCTCCTAGAGAACCGGATTGGCAAGCCTGTGAAAATAGACAACGATGCGAATGTTGCTGCGCTGGGTGAGGCTTGGGCTGGTGCAGGCAAAGGCATAGAAAACTGCGTATGCTATACCCTGGGAACAGGAGTAGGTGGCGGCATTATTATAAACGGTAAAATATACCAAGGTTCTTCGGGCATGGCCGGAGAAATTGGCCATATCAGTGTCGTACCTGATCTGGAGGCTATTCAGTGTGGATGCGGCAAAATGGGTTGCTTGGAAACTGTATCTTCCGCAACAGGCATCATTCGTATGGCCAAGGACGCTGTGGAACGTGGCGACCGGACCTCTCTGGCGCTGGAAGATCAAATTGCTGCCAAGGAAGTATTTGATGCTGCTAAAGCCGGGGATGAAGTCGCTCTGCGTATCGTGAACCGTGCTGCTTTCTATTTGGGGAAATCTATGGCAGCAGTTGCCGCTGTGCTTAATCCAGAGTTGTTTATCATAGGTGGCGGTGTTTCCAAAGCAGGCGACTTTTTGTTTGAAGAGATGCGTCGCGTGTACACCAAACTGGCACCTGAGCCCCTTCAAAAAGGGGTATCGATTGTTCCAGCTGTGCTGGGCAATGATGCAGGTATCGTAGGGGCAGCTGGTTTGTTGCTACGTTCCTGATCCTGATCCTGATCCACAGGTTACTGATAATACGGGTACTGGCATAGAGCGAAGAAGCAAAAGGAGAGGGAAGTCCATATGACAGATAACCTAAAAAATGCTGCGCCGTGGGCAACGCTCATTATTATTACGGGGATGTCAGGCGCAGGGAAGACCATTGCGGTTCAGAGCCTGGAAGACTTGGGCTTCTTCTGCGTTGATAATTTGCCTCCTGTACTGATTCCCAAATTTGCCGAGTTGATTGAGCAGTCTAACGGTAAAATAGGCAAGGTGGCACTCGTAATTGATTTACGCGGACGAGAATTTTTCACCGCCTTGTCTGAATCGTTGAATTATATTAAAGATCATTTTACGATTCATTGTGAAATTTTATTCTTAAATGCGAATGATGGCGTTCTCGTACAGCGGTATAAGGAAAGCCGTAGACGTCATCCGCTGGCTCCAGACGGCATGCCTTTGGATGGGATTCGGTTGGAGCGCAAGATGTTGGAAGAATTAAAAAGCTCGGCTACACAGGTTATTGATACAAGTGTGATGAAGCCTGCAACCTTAAAGGCGAGGATTATTTCACGATTTTCTCATCTGGAGAGCAGTATGCTTTCCGTGAACATTACTTCTTTTGGCTTCAAGTATGGTATTCCCATTGATGCCGATCTTATATTCGATGTGCGCTTCCTGCCTAATCCCCACTATGTGGACCAACTACGTCCCCACACGGGACAGGATAGCGATGTATATGATTATGTCATGAAATGGCCCGAGACTCAGGCATTCTTGACCAAGTTGCTGGATATGTTACACTTTTTGATTCCGCAATATCGCAAAGAAGGCAAAAGCCAGGTCATTATCGGCATTGGCTGTACTGGCGGTAAGCATCGTTCTGTTGCAATATCGGAGTATTTAGGAAAAATGCTGGGTGCCAGCGAGACAGAATCTGTTTCTGTTTCGCATCGGGATGCTGATCGGGACCGGCATTAATGAGGTGAAATCATGAAAGAGACCGGATCACAACGGGAGCGCCCACGTATTGTTGTTATGGGCGGCGGAACCGGCTTGTCCGTCATGCTGCGGGGCTTAAAGCAAAAGCCGCTAGATATTACGGCTATTGTTACAGTCGCTGACGATGGCGGAAGCTCCGGGATTTTGCGCAGTGAGCTGCAGATGCCCCCTCCAGGGGATATTCGCAATGTGCTGACTGCCTTGGCTGACGTGGAACCAGTGATGTCAGATATGCTGAAATACCGTTTCGGTGCGGGATCAGGATTGTCAGGCCACAGCCTGGGTAATCTGATTTTAGCAGCGATGACCGATATATCGGGAGATTTTGTAACGGCGGTGCGTGAGCTTAGCCGTGTATTTGCTGTCCGGGGACGTGTGCTACCGGCAGCCGAGGAAGGCGTTGTGTTAAGCGCTGAGATGGAGGATGGAACGGTGATTACCGGGGAGTCCAAGATCCCGGAAGCGGGCGGACGCATCAAACGCGTCTTTCTTGAACCGACTCACGTGGAGCCGTTGCCTGAGGCTGTAGAGGCCATTAATGAAGCCGATGCGATTTTGATTGGCCCCGGCAGTCTATATACCAGCATATTACCAAATTTGCTTGTACCTAAACTCGCTGAAGCTGTAGTAAAATCAGACGCTATCAAAATATTTGTCTGTAACGTTATGACCCAGCCTGGCGAAACCGATGGTTATACGGTAGGAGATCACCTGCAAGCTATTTTTGAGCATGTAGGGCATCATCTCTTCGACTATGTCATTGTAAATAACGGAGAAATCCCACCCCAAGTACAGGAAATGTATGCCGAGCAGGGAGCCAAGCCAGTTCAAGTAGACATGGGCGAGCTGACCGACCGGGGATATAAAGTGGTGGCAGATACATTAGTTCTGTTCCGCACGTATTTACGGCATGATGCCGACAAATTGAGCCAGCATATTTACCAATTGGTACAAAACTGGATATTAAGAAGGAGGTGAGTCCCTTGTCCTTTGCGGCACAAACGAAAAAAGAGCTTACGATGATTGAAAGCCAGTCCTGCTGTGAGAAAGCGGAACTATCTGCACTTATACGTATGCTCGGATCCGTACAACTGTCGAATAAAAGGGTGATATTGGACGTGTCCACAGAAAATGCCGCGATTGCAAGGCGGATTTACTCCTTGATCAAGAAGCATTTTCAACTCCATATCGAACTGCTTGTACGGAAAAAAATGCGCTTGAAAAAAAATAATGTGTACATTGTCCGTATTCCCAATGGTGTGCAGCAACTGCTAAAGGATCTTTATATCGTCACAGAAGGTTTCTTATTCACTGACGGGATTAATCGGGATATCGTTCGGAAAAACTGTTGTAAGAGGGCTTATTTGCGGGGCGCCTTTATGGCAGGTGGCTCTGTCAACAATCCTGAAGGATCGTCTTACCACCTTGAAATTTCTTCGATGTATGAGGAGCATTGTCAGGCACTCGTTGATCTTGCGAATGAGTTTCACCTAAATGCTCGCTGTATTGAGCGAAAAAAAGGTTTTATTCTCTACATCAAGGAAGGCGAGAAGATCATTGAGCTGCTTAGCATCATTGGGGCGCATCAAGCCTTGTTCAAATTTGAAGATGTACGCATTATGCGCGATATGCGCAATTCCGTAAATCGCATTGTCAATTGTGAAACGGCTAATTTGAACAAGACGATTGGAGCTGCTGTCCGGCAAATTGAGAATATAAAGTTGCTGGAGAGGGAAGTTGGTTTGGAGACCTTGCCGGATAAACTGCGTGAAGTGGCAGAAATTCGTCTCGCTCATCCCGATTTGAATTTAAAAGAAGTCGGGGAAATGCTCAAAGGGGTCGTGAGTAAATCGGGTGTAAATCATCGGCTTCGCAAAATTGATGAGATGGCTGACAAAATCAGGGGCGAAAATGGCCTGATTCCGTAAAAAGAATGTCCGTGGGGCTTTCAGCCCCGGTTTTTTTAGTTTTTTTTCTAGTGTCTGTCCCGGGTTAATGTTATAATGTGATAAATAAAATGGAGTAAGTAGTGTCCAGATTTATTTGATGAGGGGGTAAGCTGACATGTCAAAACATCCGGTAGTCGTACGCTTGAAAACAGGACTGCACGCCAGACCTGCTGCGTTGTTCGTACAGGAAGCGAATAAATATTCATCTGAGATTTTTGTGGAAAAAGAAGACAAAAAGGTTAATGCCAAGAGCATCATGGGTATTATGAGTCTTGCCATCAGTACAGGTACTGAAATCAATATTAGTGCTGAAGGTGCGGACGCCGAACAGGCTGTAAACGCTTTAGTAAGTCTGGTTAGTAAGGTAGAGCTGGAAAATCAATAAACAAAGATTTGCTTTGTGATATGGTGTATGCTCTTAGTGAAAAGCCCCTTTGGGGCTTTTTTTGTATCCAGAAAAAAGTCTTCGAAAACTCCTCCGTTAACTGTTTTATGGATGGATTTGTTGAATATAGAGACTGTATTAAGTTCAAACTATAAATAATTAAAATCCCCGTGGTCATGCTCTGTTTCGGAAATTTGTACGCTTGGCTGCAACCTTTTTCCGTCTTTTCCGTCTGGAAGGTACAAACATTTTCAAGAAAGAGGTTGAATTCAATGAGACTTTGGACAAAAACAGTAGCCACGGCAGTTCTCGCAGGAGCATTAATGGCAGGGGGAGTAGCAGGCGGATTATGGACGGGGGCAGATCGTGCTTATGCTGCGTCAACAGCTTCGACGGTAAACGGTGTAATTAATGTGACTGGAAGCGGGGAAGTATTGGCGAAGCCCGATATTGCTTATCTCTCTATCGGTGTACAATCGGAAGGGAATACGGCAGCTGCTGCTCAAAAAGCCAATGCTACAAAATTGAACAAGGTTACACAACTGCTGAAAGAAAAGTGGAGCATTAGCGCAGATGACATTCAGACCAGCCAGTTTTATGTACAGCCTAACTACACCTATAACGAAAAAGAAGGGCAGAAGCTCAAAGGCTACACTGCCAACCATACACTTTCCGTCAAATACCGCGATTTGGATAAAATCGGTCAGTTGTTGGATGAGGCGACCAAGTCCGGAGCCAATAACGTAGATAATGTACGTTTTTCCGTGGAAGATCCTTCGACTTATGAAGAAGAAGCCATTACTAAGGCATTGGGAAGCGCACAATCTAAAGCCAGTGCTGTAGCTAAGGCAGCCAAACGAGGGTTAGGTGTCCTTGTGAGTGTGACGGTAGATGGCGGAGAAGCACAAATCTTTACACAACGTGAAAATGCCATGTCAAAATCGCTCTTGGACGTAGCAGGTGGCGGGACAGAGATACAATCGGGGCAAGTAACAGTGAAAGTTCAGGTGTCGGCTCAATACGAAATGAACTAATATAGATCATCAAACGAAGCCACAAGCGGCCTGCATCATGTGCAGGCTGGCTTGCTGGCTTTTTTTGTATACCGAAACCTTTTTGTAATGAGTCTGTCATAGCTAAGGGTTATTAGGTGTACATATTGAAATCGGAGAGTGTACAGATTGTAAACTACATACAATAGGGTATAGATATAATAATAAAAGTAGTTATCACACATAGACAATACAGATCATTAACAGGAGGAATATTTAATATGAGTAAGCATGCAAAAAAATGGGGTTCAGCACTGCTGGCGGCAGGGATTTTCGCAGGAGTCACAGCTGTTCCCGTTTCCTATATCCAGGCAGCATCGACGAAACAGCAGCAAGCGACAACACAGCAACCAGGAATCACCATCCAATGGAATGGTAAAACGTTGCCCGCTAAAGGTGTCCAAGTGAACGGGAGTACAATGATTCCGGTGGCCGCACTGCGCGACAGCTTGGGGATTCCAGTAAGCTATGATGCGAAAACAGCGACATATACCGTAGGTAGCGGGTACAATAAACTTTACATTATGGCTTCTTCCTCGGATGCCTACGTCAACGTCAATGGAATCAATACACGTAGTATGGATGCCAAACAGATCGCTGGGAAGCTATACATTCCTATGAGTTTGCTGAAAGACTATCTGGGCATAGATGCTCAATGGAATGCAGCTCAGAAAACAGTAACGCTGAGTAAAAGCCAGCTAAATCCGATTACAATTGCGTCTCAAACACTTCCAGCTTCGAGTAGTGCGAAGGTGTCCTACAAGATTAAGTACCCGCAAATCAGCGGTAGCCAGCTGAATTCTGAGGCTCAACAGGCCATTAACAATGTGCTTAAAAAGCATGCAGAAGGTATATTGGCAGCAGGCAAAAAGATGATGGCTGAGGGAGAGGCTACAACAGAAAGACCGTATGAGTTTGGAAATGATTTTGCGATTGCCTATAACAAAGATGGTATTCTGAGTGTGATTATGCAGGACTACTCGTATACGGGTGGCGCACATGGCATGACGGCACGTAAAGGATATACGTTTTCGCTAGCTGATGGTAAACTGCAGCAATTGTCTGACGTATTGAAGGCAAATCCGAACTACAAAAAGTTCCTCAATGCTGATTTGAAGAAAAAAATCGATGCACTTCAGGCTGGCGAAGGATTCGGCAAATTTAAAGAGCTGGCGGCAGATCAGAATTTTTATGTGACGAACAGTGGAGTAACAATCGTGTTTGATTTGTATGATTATGCGCCATACGCGTATGGAATTCCTGAGTTCACCTACTCGTTCGGTCAACTGCTGCCTCAAGGTGGAAAGCCTTTTGCGGGACAGAATGAATAGTAGAAATAAATAAGTCCAATTGTCTATAACCTAAAAAACAATAAAGCAAAAAAGCTGCCTACCGGATAAGGACATCCGGAGCAGCTTTTTCATTTACCAGTTATCGAAAGAGGTAAATTTCTTCTCTTATACACCTTCTGGAGAGGAGCTAGTTAGCACTTTATCAATAATACCGTATTCCTTGGCATCATCAGCAGACATGAAGTAGTCACGGTCTGTATCTTTTTCAATGCGCTCCAGTGGTTGGCCTGTGCGATCTGCGAGAATGCGGTTCAGTTTATCACGCATTTTCAGAATGCGGCGTGCGCGGATTTCGATATCCGTTGCCTGACCTTGTGCACCACCCAGGGGTTGGTGAATCATAATTTCACTGTTTGGCAAAGCGAAACGTTTACCTTTGGCGCCTGCATTCAGCAAAAACGCGCCCATGGAAGCCGCCATACCTACGCAAATCGTAGATACGTCAGGTTTAATGTATTGCATCGTATCGAAAATGGCCATACCAGCTGTAATGGAACCGCCAGGGCTGTTAATATACAAGTGAATATCTTTTTCAGGATCTTCGGCAGCCAAAAACAGCATTTGCGCAATTATAGAGTTGGCTACAACGTCATTGACGTCCGAGCCTAACAAAATAATGCGATCCTTTAACAGTCTGGAATAAATGTCATAGGCGCGTTCGCCGCGGTTACTTTGTTCTACTACCATAGGAACATAGCTCACGTCAAAAAACCTCCCTTAAATATCGTTAGTGGATTTGGTGGACATGCCGATTACACGTCCCTTATTTATAAACTGTTACCGTAATAACCACATGATAAACAATTTCAAACAAAAAGTCAAAGAAAGTCAAACTAATGATTAAAAAAAAGAGCCCTCAGCGCTCTTATTGGTTAAAACATTATATAGAAGCATCTAAGCGTTCATTTAAAATGGCGCGCCCGCGAGGAATCGAACCTCGATCTCAGGCTCCGGAGGCCTACGTCATATCCGTTGGACCACGGGCGCATAGTTGATTCAATGCAAACAACTAACTAATTAAACAGCTAATTGGAAACAAAGATGATTATATGATATACAGCAGTGAATTGCAAGCTTTTATTAAATGCGCATATTCAGATAAATGGTTGAGAAATATAGGTTCAGATAGACTTGCATATGGAGCAAATATTGGTTAAGATATACGTGGGACTTAAAAAGTTATCCCGGGACGTTTTGAGACCAGTTAGAGATAGAGCATTAGAGACAGAACTTAGAAGTGTGCGGGAGTGGAAAGCATGCGAAAGATATTAGAAATACAGAAGCAGCTTCTGCCCGACCTCATGGATGTTTTGAAAAAAAGGTACACGATCCTGCATCAGATTATGCTGTCCGATGTTGTTGGACGCAGAACACTGGCAGCTTCACTGAACATGACTGAGCGCGTGTTGCGCGCCGAAACCGATCTTCTTAAAGCTCAGGGGCTAATTGAGATTGAGAGTGTAGGCATGAAGGTGAGCAAAGCAGGACTGGATCTGCTGGAACAGCTGGAGCCGATTGCGAACAACTTGTTCGGCCTGTCCCAATTGGAGGACCAGATTCGTCAAGCCTATGGTTTGAGGAAGGTGGTTGTCGTTCCAGGGGATTCGGATGCTTCTCCGTTAACAAAGCAGGAGCTGGGGCGCGCTGGAGCAAAAGCGTTGCTGAGTGTTATGGACGACGAGGATGTGGTCGCTGTAACAGGTGGCACGACAATTGCCGACGTGGCGGAACAACTGGCACTACCTTCTAATGGCCCACTTAAGGGTGGGTGGTTTGTACCGGCACGCGGGGGTTTGGGAGAAAGCATGGAAATGCAGGCCAACACAATTGCTTCCACAATGGCTCGCAAGGTAGGCGCTCAATACCGTCTGCTCCATGTACCGGATTTGCTCAGCAATCATGCTTACAACTCCTTGCTTGAAGATACGAACATTCAGGATATATTGAACCTGATTCGCGAGAGTCGTATCATCATTCACGGGATAGGCAACGCCATAGCGATGGCACATAGACGTAAACTTGATCCCGAAACCTTTGCCCAGATCAGCAGTGAAGGAGCGGTAGCCGAATCGTTTGGTTATTACTTTAACGAAGATGGCGTCGTTGTTCACAGAATGCTGACGCTTGGACTCCGATTGGAGGACATTAGGCGTACCGATACGGTTCTAGGTGTAGCTGGAGGCAAAAACAAGGCGGCCGCTATTCATGCGGTACTGCGTTTCGGGCAAGAGGACATTCTAGTCACCGACGAAGGCGCTGCTGTTGAGATTGTAAGTCGTTATTTAAATGATTAATATAGGATTTATGAATAGTGTTGTCTTGACGGGCTTTCGGGTCTGTCTTGAATATATAAAACTAAACTAAACGAACTTTGGGAGGAACTCACTCATGACAGTTAAAGTTGGTATTAACGGTTTCGGACGTATTGGACGCCTTGCTTTCCGCCGGATTCAAAACGTGGAAGGTATTGAAGTAGTAGCAATCAATGACTTGACAGATTCCAAAATGTTGGCACATTTGTTGAAATATGATACAACACAAGGTAATTTCCAAGGACAAGTAGAAGTACATGACGGCTTCTTCAAAGTAAACGGTAAAGAAGTTAAAGTTTTGGCTAACCGCAACCCTGAAGAACTGCCTTGGGGAGACCTGGGTGTAGACATCGTTCTGGAATGTACAGGTTTCTTCACAACTAAAGAAGCTGCTGAGAAACATTTGAAAGGCGGCGCTAAAAAAGTTGTTATCTCCGCTCCAGCTACTGGCGACATGAAAACTGTCGTTTACAACGTAAACCATGAAATTCTGGACGGAACTGAAACTGTAATCTCCGGTGCTTCTTGCACAACAAACTGCCTGGCTCCTATGGCTAAAACACTGCAAGATAAATTTGGTATCGTTGAAGGTTTGATGACTACAATTCATGCTTACACTGGCGACCAAAACACTTTGGATGCTCCACATGCTAAAGGTGACTTCCGTCGTGCTCGTGCAGCAGCTGAAAACATCATCCCTAACACAACTGGTGCTGCTAAAGCAATCGGTTTGGTTATCCCTGAGTTGAAAGGTAAATTGGATGGCGCGGCTCAACGTGTTCCAGTACCTACAGGTTCCCTGACTGAGCTGGTAACAGTTCTGGAGAAAAACGTAACTGCTGAAGAAATCAACGCTGCGATGAAAGAAGCATCCGATCCTGAAACTTATGGATACACTGAAGATCAAATCGTTTCTTCCGACATCAAAGGTCTTACTTTCGGTTCTTTGTTTGATGCAACTCAAACTAAAGTTCTGACTGTTGGCGACAAACAACTGGTGAAAACTGTAGCTTGGTATGACAATGAAATGTCTTACACTGCACAATTGATCCGCACGTTGGAATACTTCGCAAAACTGGCTAAATAAGAACAGTCTTATTGAGCAACATCATAGAGCGGAAACAGGTTATTGTTTCCGCTCTTTATATATCAAATGTGCCTTGAATTCCTGATTCGTAAAATTATAAGGGTGCGGAGGAATATGGAGATGAACAAAAAGAGCGTACGTGATATAGAACTGAATGGAAAACGGGTGTTTGTTCGTGTAGATTTTAACGTTCCGGTTGAGGACGGTAAAATTACGGATGACAAGCGTATTCGTGAAACCTTGCCAACCATTAACTACCTGATTGAAAAAGGTGCAAAAGTTATTTTGGCGAGTCACTTTGGACGTCCAAAAGGTCAGGTTGTTGAATCCATGCGTCTGACTCCTGTTGGCGTACGTTTGTCTGAGCTGCTGAAAAAACCAGTAGTTAAAGTGGACGAATCGGTAGGCGAAGCTGTTAAAGCGAAAGTGGCTGAACTGCAAAACGGCGACGTGCTGTTGCTTGAAAATGTACGTTTCTATGCAGGGGAAGAAAAGAATGATCCTGAATTGGCGAAGCAATTTGCTGAATTGGCCGACGTTTTCGTGAATGACGCATTTGGTGCAGCACACCGTGCTCATGCTTCCACAGAAGGTATCGCGCATCTTCTTCCGGCTGTTTCCGGCTTGCTGATGGAGAAAGAATTGTCTGTAATCGGTAAAGCTCTTTCAAACCCAGATCGTCCTTTTACAGCCATTATCGGCGGTTCCAAGGTAAAAGACAAAATCGACGTGATTGACAACCTGCTGAACATTGCAGATAACGTAATCATTGGCGGTGGTTTGGCTTATACATTCTTCAAAGCTCAAGGTCATGAAGTGGGTCAATCCCTACTGGATGAATCCAAACTGGACGTAGCTCTTGGATTTATCGAAAAAGCGAAGAAGCTCGGCAAAAACTTCTACCTTCCGGTTGATATTGTTGTATCTGACGATTTCAGCGCTACGGCGAACACAAACATTGTGGATATCGACGGCATTCCTTCAGATTGGGAAGGCGTGGATATCGGACCGAAAACACGTAAAATCTATGCAGATGTGATCAAAAACTCCAAATTGGTTGTTTGGAATGGACCAATGGGTGTATTTGAAATCGAACCTTTCGCTGGTGGTACTCGTGAAGTAGCGGAAGCTTGCGCAACAACAGAAGCATACACCATCATTGGTGGCGGTGATTCTGCGGCTGCGGCTGAAAAATTCCACTTGGCTGACAAAATGGATCATATCTCCACTGGCGGCGGCGCATCTCTGGAATTTATGGAAGGCAAAGCACTTCCGGGTGTTGTTGCACTGAACGATAAATAATCAAACGCACTATGCGTGAATAAAGCTTTAGGGCACCTAATAGTTAGGAGTTGAAACCATTGAGAACACCGATTATCGCGGGTAACTGGAAGATGTTTAAAACCGTACCAGAAGCTAAAACTTTCATCGAAGAGATCAAAGGCAAAGCAGAGGTTGCAGGAGTGGAAAGCGTGATTTGCGCACCATTTACGAATCTTCCTGCTCTGGTTGAAGCAGTAAAAGGCACGTCTATTAAAATTGGCGCACAAAACCTGCATTTTGCAGAAGATGGTGCATTTACAGGTGAAATTAGCGGTGGAATGCTGAAAGATCTGGGCGTAGACTACGTTGTGATCGGACACTCCGAGCGTCGTGAATATTTTAATGAAACAGACGAAACGGTGAACAAAAAGGTTCATGCGGCATTCCGTCATGACCTGACTCCAATCGTATGTGTAGGCGAAAAGCTGGAAGATCGTGAAGCTGGACAAACTAAAGAGGTTGTAAAAGTGCAAACTGTAGCAGCTTTTGCTGGTTTGGCTAAGGATCAGGCTGCACAAGTAGTTGTTGCTTATGAGCCAATCTGGGCCATCGGAACAGGCAAATCCTCCACTTCGCAGGATGCGAATGAAGTGATTTCCTATATCCGTAGTCTGATTAAAGAGCTGTATGATGAAAATACAGCAAATGCTGTACGTATTCAGTATGGTGGCAGTGTAAAACCTGAAAATGTTACTGAGTACCTGGGTCAAAGCGATATCGACGGCGCGCTTGTGGGCGGTGCCAGTCTTCAACCGGCGTCGTACATCGCGCTTGTTGAGGGGGCGAAGTAAGATGACAGCACCAAAACCGGTAGCTTTAATTATTATGGACGGGTTCGGATTGCGTGACACCGTAGAAGGTAATGCGGTTGCGCAGGCCAACAAACCGAATTACGACCGGTATTTACAACAGTATCCTCATACAACGCTGACGGCTTCTGGCGAAGCAGTGGGTCTGCCTGAAGGACAAATGGGTAACTCCGAAGTAGGTCACTTGAACATCGGCGCAGGCCGAATTGTATATCAAGACTTGACTCGTATTTCGAAGTCCATTCGTGACGGCGAGTTCTACGACAATGAAACACTGGTTAAAGCAGTGCAACATGCTAAGAAGAACAACACGAAACTTCACCTGTACGGACTGTTGTCTGACGGCGGCGTGCATAGCCATATCAGCCATCTGTTCGCTATGCTGGACTTGGCGAAAAAAGAAGGCTTAACTGAAGTGTACATTCATGCTTTCATGGATGGACGCGACGTTATGCCTGACAGCGGCGTAGGCTTCATGCAGCAACTGATCGCCAAAATTCAAGAAGTGGGCGTAGGCAAAATTGCGACTGTACAAGGACGCTATTATGCTATGGACCGCGACAAACGTTGGGAACGTGTGGAGAAATCTTACCGTGCAATCGTATACGGAGAAGGCCCTCAATACACAGATCCAATGGAAGCATTGAAAGAATCGTATGAAAAATCAGTGTTCGACGAATTTGTGGAGCCAACGGTTATTGTGAAGGCTGACGGAAGTCCTGTAGGGCTGGTCGAAAGCAATGACTCTGTTATCTTCCTCAATTTCCGTCCTGACCGTGCGATTCAACTGTCTCAGGTATTTACAAACGCGGACTTCCGTGGTTTTGACCGTGGCCCGAAATTGCCTAAAGATTTGCACTTTGTTTGCCTGACGTTGTTCAGCGAAACGGTTGAAGGCTTTGTAGCTTACGAACCGAAAAACCTGGATAACACGTTTGGTGAAGTGTTGGTTCAAAACAACAAAAAGCAATTGCGTATTGCTGAGACTGAAAAATATCCGCACGTTACTTTCTTTTTCAGTGGCGGACGTGATGTGGAGCTTCCTGGCGAAACTCGTATTTTGATCAACTCGCCTAAAGTGGCTACATATGACTTGCAGCCGGAAATGAGTGCGTATGAAGTAGCGGATGCTGCTGTTAAGGAAATCGAAGCCGACAAGCATGATGCGATTATCCTGAACTTTGCCAATCCGGATATGGTTGGACACTCCGGTATGCTGGAGCCAACAATTAAGGCGGTAGAGACGACGGATGAATGTGTTGGACGTGTTGTAGATGCGGTTAAAGCCAAAGGCGGCGTGGTTATTATCATTGCTGACCATGGTAACGCGGATATGGAAATTGATGAGCAGGGACGTCCGTTCACAGCTCACACAACTAATCCGGTTCCGTTCATTTTGACTGACGAAAATATCGTTTTGCGTGAGCATGGAATACTGGCTGACGTAGCTCCAACGCTTCTGGATTTGATGCAACTTCCGCAACCTGCGGAAATGACAGGAAAATCTATGATTGCATCCCGCAAGTAAGCTTGATTTAATAAGTATAGGCTTGACCAATAAATCATGATTCACAAAGGAGATTAAGTACAAATGACTATTATTTCTGACGTGTACGCTCGCGAAGTCCTCGACTCCCGTGGTAACCCAACGGTTGAAGTTGAAGTATATCTGGAATCCGGTGCTATCGGTAGTGCTATCGTTCCTTCCGGTGCCTCCACAGGCGCTCACGAAGCTGTAGAGCTTCGTGATAACGATAAATCCCGTTACCTGGGTAAAGGCGTTCTGCAAGCTGTTAAAAACGTGAACGAAATTATTGCTCCTGAAGTAATCGGCTTGGATGCTGTGAACCAAGTAGAAATCGACACGCTGATGATCAAATTGGACGGTACACATAACAAAGGTAAATTGGGTGCAAACGCAATTCTGGCTGTATCCATGGCTGTAGCTCGCGCTGCTGCTGAAGCTCTGGGCTTGCCACTGTACACTTACCTGGGCGGATTCAATGCTAAACAATTGCCAGTGCCAATGATGAACATCGTTAACGGTGGCGCTCATGCCGACAATAACGTTGACGTACAAGAGTTCATGGTTCTGCCTGTAGGCGCTCCTACATTCAAAGAAGCTCTGCGTGTAGGCGCAGAAATCTTCCACAACCTGAAATCCGTACTGAACTCCAAAGGTTTGAACACAGCTGTTGGTGATGAAGGTGGTTTTGCTCCTAACTTCAAATCTAACGAAGAAGCTCTGTCCACTATTATCGAAGCGATCGAAAAAGCTGGTTACAAACCAGGTGTTGACGTATTCCTCGGTATGGACGTTGCCTCCACTGAGTTCTTCAAAGATGGAAAATACACTTTGGAAGGCGAAGGCAAATCCTTCACTTCTGCTGAGTTCGTTGACCTGCTTGCTTCTTGGGTTGATAAATACCCAATCATCACTATTGAAGATGGTTGCTCCGAAGATGACTGGGAAGGTTGGAAATTGCTCACTGAAAAATTGGGCAACAAAATCCAATTGGTTGGTGACGACCTGTTCGTAACAAACACAGAGCGTCTGGCTAAAGGTATCGATGAAAACATCGGTAACTCCATCCTGATCAAAGTAAACCAAATCGGTACGCTGACTGAAACTTTCGATGCTATCGAATTGGCTAAACGCGCAGGATACACAGCTGTTATCTCTCACCGTTCCGGTGAATCCGAAGACAGCACAATCGCTGATATCGCTGTTGCAACAAATGCAGGCCAAATTAAAACAGGTGCTCCTTCCCGTACTGACCGTATTGCGAAGTACAACCAATTGCTCCGCATTGAGGATCAACTGGGTGAACTGGCTCAATACCACGGCCTGAAATCTTTCTACAACCTGAAAAAATAATATTGCGCAAAAATGCTGATGGCGCCTCTGACTCATGGTTCATGATCACGAAGTCTGAACGCTCAAAGCTTTTACGCATTAAAAAACAGACCTACTCGCCACCGCGGGCAGGTCTGTTTTTTTGTTATTATGGATGTGTATGAGAATACATAACTTTGCAAAGGCTTAATGGCTGAGTGACTTGTATAACTGTTGTTATCTACTGGAAGCTGTGGTAGAATAAAAATAGTGTTTTGCGTTAATTTCCGGCTATTTATAACATGATATGTACATGTTTTCATAAAAGAGGCTGTGTTGTTTTGCAAAACAGATGTATAAGCTCAGGAGGTGGGATTTTTCATGGAAATCTTTTTGAAAGTGCTGCTCGTTGTGTTCTCGATTGCTGTTATTGCGGTTGTTTTACTGCAAAAGGGGAAAAGCGCAGGTTTGTCCGGTGCCATCTCTGGCGGTGCTGAGCATCTGTTCGGCAAAACAAAAGCTCGCGGTATGGATTTGATTTTACAACGTGCAACTGCTGTTTTGGGTGCGGGTTTTATGATCGTTTCTGTTTTAGTTGCATTTTTTGCAAAATAAGATAAATATGTACCTTAAGCCTTCGTTTCGCGGGAAACGGGGGCTTTTTTTAGATTTTGGACAGGCAGGGATGCCGTCGATTAAATTCGTGTATACTAGGGTATGAGTATATTAAGAGCCTTGTATCAGGAACAAGGACATGCGGATTTATTACTGAAAATTAAAGGTCACCCGAGGTGGACAATATTATGATAACAGAGCAACAACTACTCGATTTTATGCGCGAGACTGCATACAAACCCATGACTTACCAGGAGCTGGAGCAGCACTTTGATATTAAGGATGCGGAGGATTTCCGTGAATTTCTTAAGCTCTTGAATTCCTTGGAGGAAGAGGGGAAAATCCTGCTGACCAGCACAAACCGTTATGGCGTGCCGGAACGGATGGATTTGCAGCGTGGGCGTTTGCAGGCTCATGCCAAGGGATTTGCCTTTCTGATTCCAGAGGACCGGGAGCACCCGGATGTATATATTCATGCGAACGACTTAAAAAGTGCGATGAATGGAGATACGGTACTGGTAAGAGTGTCCTCGAAGGGACCTGCGGGCGGTCGATTAGAAGGTGAAGTTGTACGGATCGTGAAGCGTGCAGTGCTTCAAGTAGTAGGCGTGTTTCAGAGCCACGAAGCATATGGTTTCGTTCTGCCGGATGATAAGCGTATTAACCGGGATATTTTCATTCCAAAAACAAGCTTCAATGGAGCCGTAAACGGTCAAAAGGTCGTTGTGCGTATTGTGAGCTATCCAGAAGGACGAGCAGCGGCGGAAGGCGAAGTGTTGGAAGTTTTGGGTCATAAGGATGATCCGGGCGTCGACATTTTGTCAGTTATTCGCAAGCATCAGCTTCCGGAAGCTTTTCCAGATGAAGTTACAGAGGAAGCGGAGAATGCTCCCGACGCGATTACGGAAGAAGAGATTGTACGTCAGGGACGGCGCGATTTGCGTGATAAGATCATTGTTACCATTGATGGTGAGGATGCTAAAGACCTGGATGATGCTGTAAATGTAGAGCGCTTGCCGAACGGGAACTACCGTCTGGGCGTTCATATTGCCGACGTAGGGTATTATGTGCGTGAGAACTCTAAGCTGGATCAGGAGGCATATAACCGCGGTTGTAGCGTGTATTTGGTTGACCGTGTCATTCCTATGCTTCCACATCGACTTTCGAACGGAATATGTTCTTTGAATCCACAGGTGGATCGACTGACTTTATCCTGTGAGATGGAATTCAATGAGCATATGAAGGTTGTAAAGCATGATATTTTCACCAGTGTGATTAAAACGAAGGAACGGATGACGTACACTAACGTTCGCAAAATCCTCGAAGAGGAAGATGCTGAACTGATGGAACGGTACAAGGATCTCGTTGATGTATTCGGCACGATGAAGGAATTGGCATTGAAGCTGCGTGCTAATCGAATGCGCCGAGGTGCGGTTGATTTTGATTTTGATGAAGCTAAAGTGATTGTGGATAATGAAGGAAAAGCTGTAGATATTGTGAAGAGAGAGCGTACGATAGCTGAACAAATTATTGAAGAGTTTATGTTGGCGGCCAATGAAACGGTAGCCGAACATTTCCATTGGCTCAAAGTACCTTTCTTGTACCGGATTCATGAGGACCCAGATCCGGAGAAGCTGCAAAACTTTATGGCTTTCGCGGCTAATTTTGGGCATCAGATCAAAGGTAGAGGAAATTCCATTCATCCCCGTGCACTGCAAACGTTGCTGGAAGATATTCAGGGTACGAAGGAGCAAACCGTGCTTAGCACGATGATGCTGCGTTCGATGAAGCAGGCAAAGTATGATGCGGAAACGACAGGACATTTTGGGCTAGCAGCAGAGTATTACTCTCATTTTACATCGCCGATTCGTCGTTACCCTGACTTGGTGATTCACCGTGTCATTCGTGAGGTATTGGAGAATGGCGGGGCTTTAACAGCCGAGCGTCAGGAATATTTGACTGCACGTATGCCTGATATTGCGCAGCAATCTTCTGAGCGTGAACGTGTGGCTGTGGATGCAGAACGTGATACAGAGCAGATGAAAAAGGCTGAATACATGCTGGACAAGGTCGGCGAGGAATTCGAGGGGATCATCAGCAGTGTAACCAGCTTTGGGATGTTCATTGAGTTGGACAATACAGTGGAGGGCCTGACGCGTCTGAGTGCGCTTACGGACGACTATTATCACTTTGACGAGCAGCATATGGCGTTGATTGGCGAACGCACCTCCAAGGTGTTCCGCATTGGGGATGAGGTTAAGGTTCGCGTCGCGCGTGTGAACATGGAAGATTACACAATTGACTTTGAACTTGTCGATATGAAGCAACGGCAACGCCGTGAGCGGACGGGCGGTTCAGGACAGGGCGGAGGTTTTGCGCGTGGTGGTGAGGGCCGAGGTAAAGGCAAACCCCATGAAGGGCGCGAACGTAAGGGTGGTAAAGACAAGGCTGGCAGGGAGCGTAAAGGCGGTCGTGATGCTGCCGGGAAGCCTAAAGAAGCCGGTTCAGGCGTAGGTGGCGGAGGTATTAGCACCGCAGGTCGTTCAGGGCGCGGCGGTGGAAACGGAGCTGGAGCCGGCTCAGCTAGCAGCTTCGGCTTTGGCAGTGGCAAGGGCGGGTATAACTCGCCAGCATCCGGGGCAAGCAAGCGACGGAAGAAGACGTCTGCCAGCGGTATTTTCATCGGCGGAGCAGCTACACCAGGTAGTGATGCCAGACCAAACAGTGAAGGCGCAGCACGTCGCAAGCGGAAGAATAAGGGCGGAAGTGGCGGCAATAGCACCGCGGGCTTTGTGCGGAAAAAGAAGAAGTAGGTAGCTAGAGCTTACTTACTTTGAAGGCTGGAGCTTTCATTGCAGTGTATGAAGCTGATTTGAAGCATAGGTATACGTGCGGTTTCTGTCTGCTGTATTGGATGGAAGCCGCTTGGTTTTAAGTGTGATATAAGTGCAGTTAGAAATGTATAAGGCTTGACCTTTCTTGCTTTTACCATCTGAAATTTGTTACAATATATTTCTAGGTGGCTCTTTGTAGCCGGATTTTGATGCCTGGGTTTCAAGAGTGAATTACGTTATTCATAAGGAGTGGTATTCATGGGTAAGAAGGCAGACGGGAAAGTGCTCGCCCAGAACAAAAAAGCTTCCCATGACTATTTTATTGAGGACACTTACGAGGCGGGCATGGTGCTAACGGGAACAGAAATTAAGTCTCTACGGAATGGTCGCTCTAATATAAGTGACGCATTTGCTACGATCCGTAACGGCGAAATTCATATTCACAATATGCATATCAGTCCCTTTGAGCAAGGCAATCGTAATAATCCTACTGATCCGACCCGTACGCGTAAGCTGCTGTTGCATAAAGAGCAGATTCGCAAACTTATCGGATTGTCCAAACAGGAAGGCTACACGATTGTTCCGTTAAAGATTTATGTTCGCAATGGTTATGCCAAGCTTTTGCTCGGACTGGGTAGAGGTAAAAAGCAGTATGATAAACGTGATGCTGCCGCTAAACGTGATGCACAGCGTGATATCCAGCGCGCTTTGCGTGAGAAACAGAAAATTGCGAGATAAGTTGCTGTATTATTGTATGGTACAAATTACGTGGAGAAGTTACTTGTTCCTGTAATGGTGCTATTTTATAAGGCTTAAATGGCTTCATTTCGTTTCGTAATGACCTGTAATATGCTATACTAACGAAGTAGTCAGTTTTAAAGCTTTTAACTTTGTTCGAGTGTTGAATCTTAGAATTCAGCTTTTGATATTATGCATGCTTATGCTCCGGTATTTCCGGATTTATCCGTGGAGCCCTTTTATAATAAGGGGGCGTTTATGGATTCGACGGGGATAGTTCGAGCATGGGTAGCGGGTAGTGGGGACGCGTCCGCTTCATCAACGCTAAAGCCTATTAAACGGCAAACAACAAAACAACTACGCTTTCGCAGCCTAAGAAACTGTGTGCGTGCTTCTACCCAGCATCGTCCATGTGACTGGGATAGGGGCTAACAAATAGTGGAATACGCTGTCTCATCTCCGCCTGGGGTGAGCTGAAGAAGATAATCAGGCTGACCCGAAGGGAATCCGGTGACAGGGAGTTTCTAGGGTGACATCAAAACTGTCACTACACCCGTAGAAGCTTATGTGTCGTTATCTTCGGACAGGGGTTCGACTCCCCTCGCCTCCATTTAAAAAACCCGCTCATTGAGCGGGTTTTTGCTTTAGAAAATGATTTAATGTAGACGGCGTATAGACACTAGCTAATAAATGTTGATAATTTGCTAATAGTTGTAGACAATATGACTATGAATATCCTACTGAATCAATTTATAGTTTGATCCCATGATTTAACGTTAATCAATTATAAGAACAAAGGGGCTTGGTGAGCCTAGAGGGTTTTCATATATTTTTAAGGTATAACCAAGAAGGCTTTCCTTTCTAATAAGATGTTTTGCATTCCCCCATTTCAAATGTGTCATAACATTTCTTTGTTTATAAGAAGAAGTATTTGTTCTAGGATCATGTTTTATCTCCAAATTGAACACGCCATAGTTTTCTCCCAAAATAATTATTTCGAAGTCAGCCCGCGCTATTTGTAAGTGTGTAGAGTTTGCTCTTGGATTTTGATGCCAACTTAAACTATTAAATACTTCGTGGCGAAAATAACTTTGGAAATTGGAGATCTTTGATGATCCACTTCTTAAGGTCATTGATCCTGTAGCATTTGTGTTAACACCACTTGGAATATTTAGATCTCTCTCATTTAAGGGTGTGCTTTCCCATTTTAAAACTAATGAAGGAGCCACATTCGCGATAGGGTCATTTTGAGTATCTGTATCATCTACTTCAGGTAGGACAGTACTTTTTTCGCCCTTTCTTTGAAATTCAATTTTTGGCGTATTGAGTTTTATTCTTGGTATGACTGCTTGTTTTATTTCGGTGTCTTCTACTTCTGAAGTTACATCTTTTTGGTTGGCTTCCAAATCTTCTTGTTTCGAAATATGAGATTTAATGTTTTCGTCAGAAACTCTGCTTTGAGATAACAATAGATTAACTTCGTCTAAATTACTTATCTTAAATACATTTTTGGGATAATTCAACACTAAATTGTCGAAAGAAGAAATGATCTCATTCAAAGAGTCAGTGTTACCAGAATGATCGGCTAGATCAAGATCTACAATGACACTAGCTTCGATATTACCAGCAAGACCTCGTGTAGTTAAATTGGCACTCCCAATAATAGCACGTGCAACTTCATCAGAATCACTAATGGCTAGGTATACTTTGGGATGGAATATAAGGTCAGTCGAACCTGTGTCCACTATATAAGGATGTACTCCCATATTAATCAACTCTGTTAATGCTTGAGCTGATGTGATATCATTTCTTACTCCAACGTAAAAGTCTAATTTTTCAATCAGTGGTAGGAGTTTATCTTTTATAAGGAGAACTCCGCCCCTTCTTAAAAAGGCCGTACTGATTATTACTTTTGTAATATTGTCTAATTCGAGTAAATTTATAAGACTGTCATAATGATTTACGTGTTCTGATAACCCCTGCATGATAAAAGATACTTTAACTATTTTAATCACCTCATTATTATATTCCTATTTTAGTTAATCGAAGCTTAAGAAAGCAAGAAACAATTTATTTCCATTGATAGGAATGTGTGTTTCCTTGTAATTGAAGTGTTTTAAATGAATATATGTTACAATACACAAAGGTGATAATGATGCTATTAAAAGAAAATGCTTCTAATGAGAAATTACGTGGAGGATACTATACTCCAAAATTATTAACTGACTTTATTGCTAGATGGGGTTTTAATGGTAGGTATCCAATATCAGTATTGGAACCGAGTTGTGGTGATGGGAATTTCATTGAGAGTCTTTCTAAAATAGATGGTGATTTTCATTGCATAGGAATTGAAATTAATAATGAAGAGTTAGAAAAGGCTAAAAATAGAATACTGAATCATAATAACTTCAAATTAATTAATACTGATTTTTATATGTTTTATGAAGAAATGGTGAATAAACAGCAATTTGATTTGATTATAGGCAATCCCCCATATATTCGCTATCAGTATCTTACGGAGCAACAAAGAAATGAACAATCTTTGATATTAACATCGAGTGGCATGAAATCAAATAAATTGATTAATGCTTGGGTTTCATTTGTAGTTGCAAGTATCCATTTACTAAGTGAGAATTCAAGGATTGGTTTAGTAATTCCCGCAGAACTGTTACAAGTCGCATATTCGGAAGGCCTTAGAGCATACTTGATGCAAAAATTGCAAAAAATAACTGTTATAACTTTTAAAGAGCTTGTTTTTCCTAATGTTGAACAAGAAGTGGTTGTATTTCTAGGTGAAAAGATTTCGTCATTTGAAGGAGAACACCAAATTAAACTTCTTGAATATAACAATATTAATGATTTAACAGAGAACTTCAATGCTGAAAATATTAATTATATGGATGTAGAGTATAATAATTCAAAATGGACAAGTTACTTTCTAACTGCAAATGAAAATGAACTGATTCAGCAGATTAAAGGTGATTCTAGGTTTGTGCTATTTGATGACGTAGCGGATGTAGATATTGGTATAACTACCGGGAATAACGATTTCTTTTGTGTAAGCTTGGATACGGTAGAGCGATATAACCTATCGGAAGTGACAAGGCCGTTAATTGCTAGAAGCGTTAGCATCAGAGGTACTTATTATGATGAGCTTGAATGGAAATATAATATTGATAGGGGAGCCAAAGCCTTTCTACTAGACTTTCCCTCAGATAACTTCGATGATTACCCGGAGGGCCATAAAAGGTATATACTAGAAGGTGAAGAGAGGAAAGAGCATTTAGGTTATAAATGTTCTATAAGAGAAAGATGGTACCGTGTGCCATCAATATGGATTCCAGAGGCATTTTTATTAAGAAGAAATTATCTTTATCCCAAATTTGTTTTGAATAAGGTAGCTGCTGTTAGTACTGATACTATGCATAGGATTAAATTTAAAAATGGCATTAATCCTAAGTTGGCAGTTTTAGCACACTATAATAGCATCGCTTTGGCTTTCACTGAAATTGAAGGAAGAAGCTATGGTGGAGGTGTGCTTGAGATATTGCCAGGAGAAGCAGAAAAAATTATACTTCCTAACCTATTCAATCTTATGATACCTGACACTATAATTGATGAATTAATTGGATTAATAGAAGAATTTATTCGTAATAATGATGATATTTCTGGGTTGCTCCCTGAGCTGGATCGAAGAATATTAGTTGATTTTTTAAACGTTCCTGAGAAAGTTGTAGTATCATTCAGAGGGATTTGGATTAAGTTGCGTGAGAGAAGAATAAATCGCGGCAAAAAAAAGTCATAGTTCATTGATTTTAATGTGAATTCAACACTCCCCATATAGAGAAAGCAATAAATGAATCACTGTGTAGTATGATTTTGGATTTATTTTTTTGATAGATACGTTGTAATTTTGGTGAGGAATACGCATAGGGTGATTTGCTAAAGAGGCATACTATGAAAGAAGACACATCTCTAAATCAGGAATTAATTGTTGTTAGTATTTAATAATATCATTATTTATATATTATTTTTTCGTACAATATAGTACAGCAAATAGCCGAACTGATCTTGATTCAGTTCGGCTATTTGTTGTAACAATTAAAAAGCAGGAGGCGCAGAGAATGGAAAAGGGAAGTGTTAAGAATTTAAAATCTATAGTCATAAGCGATTCAGAAGAAGTGAAAATTATAAAAGAGCTATTTCGACAATTCCCTACAATGTCCCAACTTATGAATGTTGATGAATGGGAATTAATACATATTAATGGAATTGTCTACGATAAATCGAAATAAAATATTTTCATTCTTCAACTAGCTAACATCCTCACACTGCCGGAATCTGATCCTTATTTTATAAGTATCCCTAAGGACGCTTGTAATCTGCTGGAACCAGAATTTCGATTCTCCACTAAGGAGTAATTCACTTGTCTTTTATTAAATACCAAAAATCAAGTAATTCATAAAGAAGTTATTTCTATTGGCTCTCTAAACCGCACTGTCGTCCATCCTAGAGAGGTATTCGGAGCGACAATAAAGCATATGCAGTGCGTTCCCTTATATGTGCTCATAATCATCCTCGTGGAGTCCCTAAACCCTCTGAAGAAGGTATCATGACTTTAAATTCGAGTTGCTGAAGAGAGCGTTCACAAACTTCACGGAGTAAAATTGGGAATATCACAAAAAAATGGGTTACCTCGAACTACACCGCTCAATACAAACCCTTCAAAACGGATTCCAATGAGTCGAAGGAAACAAACATCCTACAGTGCAAATTTGAGCAGAAACAACCTTTTGCCGTAGGGGTGAGTGATTTGACATACGTACGTATGTAGAATAAGCGGCACTACGTGTGGTTATTTGTTAACCTTTATAACCGAGAGATTATTGGTTACAGCAGTGGCCCTCAAAGGACAGCCAGCTTGGTCCACAAAACTATTGCCAGTATTTCATTGCGCTTGGATACAATTCAAATGTTTCACAGTGACCGTGGAAAAGAATTTGATAATACCCCGATCTCCAGTGTTTTGGGTACGTTTGGAATTAAGCGATCTTAGAGCATGAAGGGGTGCCAACATGACAATGCTGTAGCCGAAGCCATGTTCAAAGTATTTAAACCAGAGTTTGCAAACCATGTGCACTTTCAGAACGCTGAGCAGTTGGAATTGGAACTTAGTGACTACATGAACTGGTTTAACCACATCGTATCCACGGAACGTTAGGTTGCCTTACGTCGGCAGCAGCAAGAAAGATCCCCTTATAATCCTTGTCCAGGTTTCCTGTTGACAATCCAGAATGAATTGTGAAGCTGGTATTCTTGGATGTGCTTTAATAAAGTGGGGGGAGTGGAGAGTATTGCAGTGAGTCGATGTCTTGCTGGGTTTGAATGATGCGCACAACGTAACCTCCTAAAATAAAATAAGACCAATCGTAATGAATGGTCCTTCCGAGTTATAATATCTATTTTCTTTCCTAGCCAAAACGATTTTGAGGTACTTCATAGATTCATTTGTCAATCCACACCATTCAAAATAACACAACGTGTGGGCTTTCTGTAAACAAAATCTTTATTCTATCCGATACATACATAAGAAAGGCTTACTGTTAAAAATAACCTCTTAAACTTACTATTTAAATTATGTTGTAGCTACGAGTAAATGTACACACAAGGTAGCTGAGAAACGGTGCCTAGTGTCGCTGGAAAGGAGATATGAAATCATTTGGACGTATTGCAAAACGGAATCGGATATGAAAGTCTGCGATTATATGCTCCCTTTCAACCTCAGCATATGGAACAATTGCGAATTACCAGGGCCGTTAACGATCATGTATTCCTATATGTGAGCGGCATGCTGTCGGAAGAACAGGGAGCCGCGTGTGTTGGACAGGACATGGAGCAGGAACCAATTGTCATACGTCAGTTGGATGAGCAAGGACAGTCGCTTAGACGTTTATTTCATGGGTTAATTACACGCATGTCTGTGCACTGCATACGGGGAGTATACACTTTTGAACTGGAGGCGGCCTCGCATTCCTATCAAATGGATATCAAAACGAAAAGGCGCTCCTATCAGGATATTCACCGTACTTATGATGATCTAGTCACTACAATGGTTCGGAAGTACATGTATGGAGATGCCATTGATACCGTAACCAACTATGCCCAGTTAGGTGCTTTTGTTTTACAATATGAAGAAACCGATTGGGCTTTTTTAAAGCGTCTTGTCTCTCGCTTTGGTTCGGTACTTGTACCGGAAATCACGGCTGCATCACCTAAGATTTTCTTTGGGATGCCAGAAGGCAAGCAGCACAAGGTGGAGCGAGATGTATTTTATAGGGTACGGAAAACATTTCATGATTTAGATACAGGGAACCCGGGGAAACGTGCTGGCGCGTATGTCACCTATACGATTGAAAATCTGCAATACTATGCACTGGGTGACTTTATCACGTTACCTATCGGACAAGGCAAAGAGCTGGTCATTGTTCGGGCAGTGACAGAGTTAAAGGACGGTTTACTCCAAACTCGTTATGATCTCCAAGCCGAACAGGATATTCAGTATGCTCGGTATGAAAACGATCAAGCTATCGGGATTTCGCTCACGGGAACGGTGCTGAAGGTACAACAGGATTTCGTACAACTTCAACTGGAAATTGATCCGAAGCAGGACCCAGCTAAAGCCTGCTGGTTTCCCGTAGCTACCCGTTATGTCGCGGAAGAACATAGTGGCTGGTACGACATGCCTGAAGTTGGGGAACAAGTGGAGCTGTATCTGCCTACACACCGTGAACAGGAAGCCTATGTGACCGATTCCTTGCGACAGCATCGCCACGCCAATGGACAGCCAGATGTGAAGACATGGAAACACGTACAAGGTAGCGGTATAGAAATGTCTGAGCAGGAGCTGGTCCTGTCCATTTCCGATGGGTTTTTGATTACACTACATGAGGATACGGGCATCACCGTCAACAGTCCGGGGAATGTACAGATTCAGGGCGGTCATGTAAAGCTGGATGCAGGTCAGGAACTATCACTTGAAGCTGGAACCGCACTATACTTAAAAGGTGGAGCCAGCAGTATGGTGCTGGATGGTGAGACAGATACCAAAGCCCCAGTGATTTATCAGGAAGGTACGGTAAAAGCTCCAGTTTTCGTAGCTGACCTCCCTCCTGTACCTGAGCCTCCATTGATGAGTATTAAAGCCTATGAAGCGGCTCAAACTGCAGCAGCCAACGCTTCTTCCAGCAGTGCAACTTCTACTCCTACGGCAAAGGTTACAAGTCCAGCGGCACTTCAACAGGCCAACGCTTTGCTGGGTACAGTATCCAAGCTATTAGGCTCCATTCCAGCAGTCGGGAAAGTAGCCAACGTGATGTTGAATACATCGGGTGGAATAGCAGGTAAGGTAGCAGCAACGGTTTTACAAGCAACCGCAGCGATTCCTGTTCGCAGCAAAGGAACGCCTACCTTGGGAGCGTCTAAAGAAGCGGGTGTACATCCGTTGAAACATTTGGCAGGTTTGGCGCTTCAAGGATTGATTAGTCAGTATGAGCATGAGCAAGCGAAACAAACCTATTATAGCAAGTGGATTTTAGGCAAGGTATATACGAGTGCACGTCATGTGGCCCATTCCGGTGGTCCCCTAGAGCTTGTTCAAAACTTACTGAAAGAATCGAATGCTATGGCTCATGCCTATCAGCAAATTCCCGCCGAGTTGAGACAACGCTGGAGGGCAAACTACGACAGTTACATGGCACAACAAGAAAAGCCAACGCAAGAAGAGAAATCTCAGTCTTGGTGGGAACGAGCATTAGAGAAGCAAGGTGAGGCTGAATTACTGAACGCACAACTACAGTTAGAAGGAACCCGGATTAGCAGTGAAATGGCATGGGATGCTACTCAAGGAGCATACCAAGCTGGTTTAAGAAGTGTATCACATGGTAAACATCAAATTGACTACAACCCAAAACATCCGATTGCAGGTAAAACAGGTGAAGTGATAGGAGATGTTTTCAGCACTGTAGCTGGAGTTGGAGAGATGATGATTGGTACGGGGGGAGAGGTAGGTGGTTTTCTTCTTGATGGATCGGTCGTATTATCTCCGGCTGGTGTGTTGGTGAACGTTGCATCTGCTGGTATGATATATCATGGAGGTGTGATGTCCTATCACGGGGCGTCGAATACAGGAGGAGATTCTGCTGAACTCTGGAAAATGATTAAAGAAAAAAACAAGCAGGGCTCGACCCCTCCTAAGCCCACTGATACCAAGTCGAGTAAGGGCTCGCCAACACCACAGAAACCGAAAAAGAGTGTTCCTGAAAATAAAGGAAACAAGGACGCAGAATCAGGTCCTTATTCCAATCTTGAGGATTCAAAACATGTTGGGCCAGGCAAAAATTTCACACCTGCCCAAAAGAAAAAAATTATAGAGGAAAATAGAAAACAAAACGGAGGCGTGGTGAAATCTGATCAATCTGGTCAAATTGCTACTAAGCCACAAAAAAGCCAAAAAGGTGTTACTCCCGATCAGAATGAATGGCAAATTGATCATATTTACCCCAAAGATAAAGGTGGAAGTAACAGTTATAGTAATGCCCAGGTACTAACACGTAAAGAAAACAGAGATAAATCAAATATTTTGCCTTCAGATTCATCGAAAGCCAATAAAGCGAATCCACCTTCTAAACCTAAAAAAGGGAGACCATAATGAAGCCTATAATGATAACTAAAGGATGGAATAAACACGATCTTTGGAAGGGATGTATACTTTCATCTATTGCGCACGCAATTATGGTGGCCCATTACCCTGAACTGTCCTATGAACATTCTTGGGATGGAATGAACTACAGTGTTATTGACGGAACAGGTGGGAGAGCAACAATTACATTCAGTGAAAAGTATTGTGTTGCAGCATTCCGAAATGACAATGTTACTCGTTCTGATGTTACAACTGCTATTGATTTTTTTAAAGGAGCACCCAATGAAGTCTTGGAGCTAGCGAAAAATGAAACTTTGGAGTATCTGCTGGAAGAAGGGGAAGATGGTGTGCCCATACCCTCTATTACAACAGCTTTTTGGGGGGATCAGGATAACATGATCTCTATAGATAACGTAGTAAGAATCGTTTTAAATGGTGGCTATCTTTTAGAAAGCCAGTTAATGGAATATGATTCAGCGGTTGAATCTTGGAAGGATTATTATGAGATGACGGATGAACAAGTTGATCTTCTTAAATCAATATACACGAGAAAGATTAAAGATTTAAGTAATGACATAATATTAACCAAGAAAGAAATTGAAGCGATTGGAACAAGTGATCCTGAGGGATTGAATGAAAGCGAGACTTCCTTTGGGGAAATTGGAATACGTTGGGGCAATTAACGCTGGGTAGTAGATGTTATTGTCTGCTTTATCTGAGTGATAAGCGACAGTAGAAAGATGAGTGGTCTTCTAATTGTTTCAGGTATAAATAAGCGACGGTACTGACTTTGGCGTAGTTTGACGCTTTCGTCGGTATCGTCGCTTTTTGAGGTTCAAAGGGAATGATTATTTGCCTTTAAAGAGAAAAAGGATATCTTGTATTGTATTCTGCATGAACATAATTTGTTGCTGTTCCGACATTAGTAATAGGTTTTCCAGCGAAAGTAACACGGATCGGCTAACTCATTAACCGAATTCCAAAAAAATGGAAATATCTCACCATGAAAAATAGGACTGTCTGAAAGTACTCCACCCTCTTTTATAATGTTTTTAATTCCAGTATCCTTGTCTATCGTCATACATAGATTTTACCTTTTGAAAGTATGTAAATTACCACGACAAAAAACGACAAATTATTTATATGACTAATGATATCATTACTTTTGTACCTTTCTTCATGGTAGTGAGTAATACTAAAGTAGGTATAATTTATCAATTAGCTCTATAAATAATAAGGTAGGTTATATCCATAATATCACATCGTATTATTTGGGAACTTTTGCAGTTATAGAAAAAGAACAAACAATGAAGATAAGTATGAAGCGAATGAGGATCTATTCAAGGGAGAATCATAATGAACCCTTATATAACACACCATATATACGAAAAGCCATGTTAGAACACCTATAAAAATGAAATGGCGTTAATTGTACACTATGAAAAGGAATGGTTCAAATTGAACAAAGTAATAGACATCTTATCTCAGCCTCGGGATAAGGTAGACAATTCTAGAATGCAACTTATAAATCGCACGAAATCTGATAAGGCTTCTGTTCTTCAAGAACTTCTGATGACTATTGAACCAGAAGAAATTGGTGGACGAACAGCGCTGGCAGGATTTTACTACCAATTTCTAGTAACAATTGAGTATATGATCGAAGTTATGGAGGGTAAGTGGGACTTTGTCTCGCTAGAGCTTCATGAAGATATAATTGTCGGAAAAAATAACCGAGTTAGATTTGTCCAAGTAAAAACTAGTTATGAAACTGATTTAAAAGTGAGTAATACTGGTATTTATAGTAGGACTCCTAAAGAAGTGGATGGTCAGACACATCGTAGGCCCGATAGTTGGGTAGATAAATTGCTGATGAAAGCTAAGTATTTCCCCGCTTCTCAAGGATTTCAGACTGAATTCGAGCTTGTTACGAGCTTCATTGTAATTGGTTCGAAAAAAATGGACGTATCATTTTACAGTAAAAATAGCAAGTTTTCTAACCCGGTTCCCAATGATGATGACTTGTTTTCCCGACTTTCTGAATCTGCTTATCATAAAGATACCGAAGAACCTGTTGAATATAACACTATCTGCGGCGAGGAGCTCGCATCTCTTCTATCCAGATTCTACATTCATAAGAAAAATGATTTATCTCAGATTAATCAGTATATTAATCATATTTTGTACCTTCTTAGTGATAAAATTTTGCCAGGCGTGCGTGTTAGTATTGAAGATCTCCAGTGGTTAGTTGGCCTCATGATGGAGAAGTGCCAAGCTATAGGAGACAATCTTGTTTTATATATGTCTGCTGATGAAGTAGAAGAAATTCGTCAAAATCTCCACGATCGAGCACTACAGTCAAGCGGTGAATCGATTCGTAAACATAATAGCATTGAGGTCATACATACAGTATTTGATCAAATGCTGCATGATATTAAAGAAATTGACCTTTACACAGAACTTGAAAGTGAAATCCATAGATACAAAGTGCATCTCATTGATTGGATTCAGGGTGGAGGAACGATTCGAAGTTTATTAAATCGATACTTGGACGGCAAAGAAGTTTCACAGAAATATATGGATATAACTGAAATTGATCAAACTAATAAATTATTAGAGTTATTCAATTGTTCAATATTACTAATTTTAATAAATGAAGACCTTTTGCGGATATCTGACAAGCATTCGACATTACTTGTAAAGGAGATTCACTCTGAATACTTTTCCTTTTTAAGCTTGAGTCGAAGGGGCACCGTTGAAGAGGCAATTGAAAAAATTCGCCAAATGTTTCAGGATCCCGAGAAATCAATGGACATTATACTACATCCACCGTCAAATGTATTGTTACAAGGACAATTTAAAGGCAGTAATGGTGCAGTTAAGTCCATCACAATTTTTGAAGCTAGTCCACAGGTGGAGGGGCTTCCCTTGAATAATTCACTTAAAAACATGCGTATCGTTTTGGATTTTATGCCTGGTGGGCAACTAACCGAGGAATACAATAATTTATTTCATTTCAATAACATGCCTGAACTCCGGCAACATCTTCGGGAATTTTGGGCCGAGTTTAGTAAAGGAGGGGCAGATGGAAGCTTATAATCGAACATTTCAACAGCTTATTGATGCAGATTTCCAAGAAACAGAGATTGCTAATATGAAGGACTGGGGAGTTAAATGCTTTACAAATGGGCAAACGATTTCCATTTTACAACGATGGGAAACCGAAATGAATACAAACCAAATTATGAATGAAGCAAGCAGAATGAGAGATCTATTATTGAGAAATCGTTTAAACGCGTGGAACGCATATTATTTACTTTGTGCTGGAACTGAAGCGATTAATGATGAGATGGTTTATTATATAGAACGCGAAGCTAGTGCTCTTCGAAAATATGTGATTCGCACAGAGAATGATTTGAAAAGAATCCCATTTCTTGATATCAACATTGGGAATACAGAGGGGAATGAACTAAATATCGTTGAAGATACAAGCCAGTACGGTGATAATGTTACGAGGTTGGTAGAATATCTTCGCCAGCATAATGGGGAGCGTGCAAAATTCTCTCAGAAAAAAATTGAAGAAGCAGCCCTTTTTATCTTCAATGAAAAGGAGTTATGAAATGGAAATAAAAAAAGTCTGTATACAAAACTTCCGTAAATACTTAGGGGTACATGAATTTGATATTAGTAAGAGAATCACTATATTATATGGCCCGAATGGATTTGGAAAGAGTACCTTTTTTGATGCTATCGAATGGTGCTTATCCGGTATAATTAGCAGATTCTCAAGGCAGAAGGACTTTAACGAAAAAGATGTCCTTTGTTTTCAATGCGACAGTCAGAATTCAGTTTGTTCGGTGGAAATTGAATTTGAAGGGCATACTTTAATACGAAAATTTAAGGTTATTGATGGGGTAGCAGGGAATGTAACGGCTATGATTCAAACGCCTTCAGGGCGGTCTATTCGGGGAAAAGGTAATGTAGATATATTTTTAAGAAAACAATTTTACCAAAATTCAGGAAGAAGTATGTTGGGCGGTTTGATTAAACAAACACATATTCTTTCACAGGATCAAATTACAGATTTCATTTCGCGAGATGATGCAAAGGGAAGATTTGAAGCGTTAGCTGATATTATGGGTTTGAGAAGCGTACTTTTTCTACTTGATAACATGAAAGAAGTAGAGGCAAAACTCTTGTCTCAAAAAACAAAAGTTACCGAAGCTGCTGCTAATTACAATCAATTGATTGAGCAAAGAAAAAAAGACATTCCAACTTTTGATGCATCCAAGGTTAAGAAGTGGGCTAACTTACTTCATATCCCATTAAATTATGCAAAAGTCTATGAATCCATTAATCTTTTACAGGAAAGGCTGTTGTCCCAATCACAAATTTTGAATACAAAAATTATATTTTATGAAAATATATTTAAACTTGGTTATACAACCATTAACGATGCTAAGATTCAGATCGGATTAATAAAAGAAGAGATGAATCTTCTTTCAACGCAAAAGGAACAAGCCAACCTTCTTCAAAGCCGAGTAAATTCGACTATCACCACTTTAAGCCAAAGAAAAGATGTCTTAAATAAGTTATTACTATTAGAAGAAGAAGATAGAACAATTCGTGAGAATCTCAAAGAGGTTGATATTTCAGAGGTTGTAGAGATATCGCAAATTCTAGAGGAGATCAACTTAAATAGACAATCACAGAACCGTTTGGAAACTGCTCTAGCTTATGCGTTAGAATATCAAGAAATTACGCAAGATATATTACTTATTCCTTCATACCTAACAAGTTTGGATAAACGGATAAAGCGACTGGAGAGACGTTATAAGCGGATTGATATATTGAGACAAGCGATTGTAAGCCGAATGAATAATCAAACGGACGGGGTGGTTACCAAATTGCTTTCAGATGTTCGTGGTATTTACGAATATCTAACCAATCATGAACATGAAGGAATTTGTCCTGTATGCGCGTCGTATCATGGTGATGAACTACTCCCCAAGGTAGAAATGTCAATCGGGGAGAAAATGAAGCTATTACAACTGAACTCTGCACTTTCCAAGCAGCTTTTTGATCAAGATCAAAGGTTGGAAACCAAGCTACGACTGACAAAGGAACAACTTGATCAAGCCGTTGGGGATAGAAGAATGGACCATACCCGATTGCAAAATGGTGAGGCACGTTTTGAAATAATAACCAATCTTAAGATGTTTGATGAGAATATTTTTATGCTACCCTTTGAAGAAATTAAACACAAGAATGAAACAATCTTGGCACAGGTACAATTGCTAGAGAGAGTCAGGCAGGATCTGATAAATTTGCAACGAGTCAGTAAAGAATTTACTCGTTTAAAAGAAGAGTTTGGGGCTTTTCGTCTGGGGGGGGAAGAAGAGGTTGATATCCGCCTATCTAGACTTCAACGGGCATCGTATCGGCTTCAACTTTATGCTCAACAGAAAGATGGGGTGTACAAAAAAATCAACAAAGATCTTAATGAGATAGAAAAAATGCTGTTACAGTTGCCAGATGAAAATAATGAGGAAGAGTTAAATCAGAAACTGGATACTCTTGTGGAGCAGTACCAACATGATAAATTAACTGTCCAAAATGAATATGCTGATACGGTTTCCTTTGTTCAGTTTTGGAACAGCTACAAACGTATTAAAGCAGATGTAGAGATGTTGAATAATGATAAAATAGCAAGGGAACAGGAAGTTGGGAAATACAAATTGAAAATAGAGGATATTTCTGTTTTTCTTAAATCGGCTAAATCCCAGTTGGGGTCTACAGCATTAGAGCATCTTAACCAATCGCACTCATCCATTCAAAAATATTTTCGATATCTTAATCCTCTGCCTAGTAGCCTTTCTATTAAATTTGACGGGGGTCACGACGAGCTTAAAATTATGGTTCAAATGCCAAGTGAAGAAGGTAAAACTTTAACAAACGCGCAGTATACACTAAGCTCCGGACAATTAAATGTATTAGCAATTTCAATCTTTTTAGCAATCAATGAGTCTCAACGAGTTAGTATACTCGATTTTGTAGCAATTGATGACCCAATTCAAAATATGGATGACGTTAATCAATTTTCAATATGTGATGTTCTTGGTAAAATGAATAAACAAATCCTATTTGCCACCCATGATTTTGATTTTGTGAAGTTATTCGTTAAGAAGAATGAACATCAAAAAGAAAATATCCAAGTGTACATGATTGATTCACCCTCACTTATACAAGAGAAGGTGAAGCGCCTTACATTTTAATAATCTTAATCAATCAAACCCTTTGCTTTTAGGGCGGCTAAGCAAACGGATTCTATCATTGTGTCTGCAATAGCAACATTCTTGTTAGCTTCTACGATTGTCCGGTATTTACATGGAGAGGTTTTAGTAAGCTGGAAGGTATTAAATTGTTCAAGAATGCATAAGCTATCTCGATCTGTTAGCTTTGAAAGGCATTTATTTTCTTCCATAACCCAGTTGTTCATTAAATGTAGTCTTTCGTTATTACTTAACGCATTCCAGTCCATATGTGCTATCACTCCTGTCAGCATTCTTCTTTTATATATGATTTAGTTAAATAGGATATGCATAAAATATCCTATTGTATTTAATTTTGTTATTTCCTCGCCGGTGACTTAAAAGTTGCTCTAAGCCCAAGGTTAATTGACTTGTGATTTTACATAGTCAAGCATCACAAGCATAAATCTTCTTCTTGGTGAGGGATCTTTTTTTATGGACAGTGGTTCGGCGTTTTCTTTGCTCTGAATACGGATAGGAGATAATACCATTCAGAGTAAAAACACTTTGACTAAGCATAATCTTGAATACTGATTTGGTCCGAGAAATTGAAGAAAACGATATTGTGGACACTACTCGAAGAGTAGGTGCGTAGAACGTACTCACAATGTTTCTAAATGCTGTCCATTTTGATGATTAATTTGTTCCTCATTGTCATTTTCGAATTGAAATCGGCAGTATGGACTATAGTTTGGATATTTACGGTAAAATTGAATCCGATTTCATGGAATTAATTGGGTAGTAATTAATGCAGATGATCTCACAATTAATTTGTTTTGTAATGTGTGTGTTAAGCCACATCCCCAAACAATCTCAACATCACAACACGTCGAATTGTGGATTTGCCGTTCCATGGATCGGAATTTCTAATCCCTGTCCATATAAAACCACAACGTTTAATGCTGGACAGGGGTTCTTAATGCACAAACCTATTTCTCTCCATTAATTGGTGTCAGTACCGTCAGTTATGTCATTATGACGAATTGACGGTACTTTCTCTTTTATGTTAATAGGTAAGTTATCCGGATATGGTTTCAATTGCTTGTAATCCTCAATAGAGTCGTTAAGTAGTCTTTCATATGGCTAAAGGCAGGTTCTAGGAATGGGTATGGCGAAGTTTTGCAAGTTTGTGGGGTAATGTGACGCAATCTAAAGTAATCGAATTTGGCCAGAACACAGAATCATTGAATATAATTGTGTTATAAAAGGTAATCGGATTTATCAAAAAAAGATATTGGCGAGGAGCGTTTTAAGAGGTTTGATTTTAATAGCGCGGCAACTTCATTTAAGGTTCCAGAAAGAAAGCTAATCGTAAGTCAGATTAGCTTAGAGACTATTGTATGGTGTGACCGTTTTACTGGAAACATAACCTACGGAAACCTCATACTTAGTTAATACGGGTTCATTGGTATCCATATTAATATGATGTATGATCACTTTCTCAAATAGAGGAACTACTAATACCTTGGATTCAGCTTCAATATTTTCCATTTGAATATCTCGTTCGTAATCTACGGTATCTAAAATTAGATATTGTTTTTCATCATTAAATACATATTCAAAATAAGCCCTGAACTCGTTGTCGCTCATCTTACTAGTCAAATCACGATAACCTATCTCCATTTGTTTTTGAAGGATATAGTTTATCGAACACAGCATACACTAATTTTTCCATCTCTTTACTAATTTGCTTACTGATAAATAATTACATTTTATTTACCTCTCTACATTCTATTAATAGAATGTCCGATGATAAAAAATGAATATTATAAAATATAAATCAATAAACATGGGAATAAAGGTCGGGCGGGAGATGGGGAATTGCCGATAGGCCAAAAGATCCAGAACACCCGTCCCGGAGGGACAACATACACAAGAAGGGGTTAAAAAAGGGGTTGATTGGAGCGAGAGAAGGAAGCGACAGAGGAAGTAGGGAAGAGAAGAAGAGAGAGCAAGGGGAAAGAGAAGGGCCCCGAAGAGGGGACCAACCCGGTAGGGGGATGACCCCCTACATTATAGTCCGATATTAATGGGAGGCTAATCATATGGAAATCCAACGTATTCGAAAGCATCGAAAGATAGGATTAATAGTAAAGATTTAGGAAATCATTCATGTATCTAAAGTAATTGAAATGACACGAAGAGATTATGAAAATATCATGAATTTAGGAACATTATAATACCTTATTTTAAAGAGATATATAAGACATTGCCTATTAATATACATAAGGAAGAAAAGGAAAAAGGCATTATACATTATTCAGAGTAACGTTATGGTATTATGAGTACGAATTCCATGAATATTTTTAAATCTAATGGATCAATATGTAGTGCATATGACTTTCAGCACCATTTTAAGAAACAACTAGAAATGAGAAGATCTAATACAGTATATACTGTATTAGATCTTCTTTATGTATTCGTATATTCATAAAAATGAGTTATATATTATTTACGTGTATACCCTAATAACACTTAACGCATGAAGGAGCAAATGAATCATATGGAAATTACGTTAAAGCAGGTTTCCAGGGAATATACAATTTATGGTGGTGCGATTAAGGATGGAAAAATTTATTACTCGTATATGGTACGAGTAGAAGGAGGAGATATTGCTCAAGCAGTGATTATGGAAATGATTAATGGTGTACCGTTGGCAGTTACTGAAAAAACATTTAAAGAACTTGTGTCACGCATAGAACAACGTATCCGTCAAAACGAAAGTCTGTAAGTTTGCCCTTAGATCATATTCATAAAACACCCATCGAGAAAATAAACTAGCTTAGTGTGAGAGTATATGTGTTGAAGTGATTATGATTTTGTAAGGCTGTATTGGAAAAGAGAAGTCATGTGCAGGTAGGAAATGAACTTATCATAAATTTTTACATGTTATTCTATTTAGTTGACGATTTAACTATGATGAAACTCGGAGGTATCAACTGCTTTGGACGTTTGAAGGATAAGTAAAAATAATGGGAAACCTTTGTGAATGGATAAGTAATATCCATATGCTATACACAAAAGACCCATTATTTTTTTGTTTAGTGTGTTGATGTTTGGATGGAAGGTACCATGAATACATATGAAGTTTGGCGAAAATCATTAATTGTGGCTAAACGTTGTGTTTTTTTGTATGTTCCGAGACCTTGAAACCATTCCCATTTTGGAAACTTGTACCCATTAGTTTTAGAAGAGCAAAATAACTTGATCATTATAATAGGGAAGCTCTTGGGAAATTATTGTTCTTAGAAAATAGCAGAGGTTCGAGAACAAGTTTTGAAACGTGTCTCAATTGACCTACTTTGTGTTGATGAATAACCATCACTTACAATGAGCAAATAAGACTAAGATTTGCACGATAGACAGCAGCATTTATTATATTAGGGAATCCTAATCTTTTGAATATATATTATTCATTTATATAATGTATATTTTAGGAGGCTCTAAAAATGTATAATGAAAAGCTTAGAACTCTAATCTCAACCTTTGTGAATAAGCGAGCGGAAGACGACTTAATAGAAGAGTTATTATTTCAGTTCCCGACGTTAACACAGCTAATGAATGCTACGGAACAGCAACTAATATCCATAAAAGGCATCAAGCATAGTAAAGCAAGACAAATTATGGCCCTACTCCAACTAGCCAATACCCTCACTCTACCAGAAACTAACCCCTATTTTATCAGTCATCCTAGGGATGTATATAATCTGTTGGAGTCGGAATTTAGATTTTCAACCAAGGAGCATTTCGTATGCCTTCTGTTAAATACCAAAAATCGAGTAATCCATAAAGAGACCGTTTCAATCGGTTCATTAAACAGCACAGTGATTCATCCTAGAGAAGTTTTCGGCGCGGCAATACGACATTGTAGCGCGTCCATTGTATGTGTTCATAATCATCCTAGTGGGGACCCAAAGCCTTCTGAACAAGATATTATGGCAACCAAACGATTGGCCAAGGCAGGAGAAATTGTAGGAATAGATGTTTTGGATCATGTTATTATTGGTGAGAGTACATTTTATAGTATAAAAGAACACGGACATTTTTAAACGGCGAATGAGTATACTTAAACCTTATCTTTGAAAGACCCCAGCTTATCAATATGCGAAAACATCAATTCTATCATCTCCAAAGCCATTTGCTGTTCTTCCAAAGTTCGGCTTATAATTGTTTGTTTGATTTTATTAATTAAAGCCTCATCTTTCACCTCAACTGCTTCTGAAAGTAGGTAATCCACGGTAGCCCCTAATTCATTTGCAAGCTTCACAAGTGTCTCTAATGAAAGACTACGTTCTCCTCGCTCTATTTGCCCAATATAGGCATGAGATAAATCAACTCGCTCCGCAAGCCTTTCCTGTGTCAGATTTAATCGCTGGCGTTCTTGACGAATACGTGTACCTAAATCGGCGTAGTTCATTCCTGAATCCCCTCCATATTCAACAGTAGTTAATTCAAGAGGATTATTTAACTAACTATAAGCATTAAAATATTTACTGAATGTTTCAATTCGACTATACTGGATATCATTAGGACAAAAGACATGCTTCTAAAGGAGAGGATATGAAACAACCTGAATGGAGTAAACGGTAAGAAGAATTTATAAGTAGGCTATACGAGTCCAATAAATTCAAGAGAGGAATGATTTTTCATAATATGTATGAAGAAAAATATAATCGGGCTGGTGTCTTTGTAGTCTTCATTATCTTTATAACGCTAGCTTTACTAACAGGCTTTATTCATCCTTTAATAACAGCTTTTTTAATACCTATTATAATTTGGTCTACTCTTAAATTTGCTAAAGAAGAAAAGGCCAGAGTCTTACACCACAACATGGTAGTACAAACCCGAATCCCCCAAAAAGCGCAGCTGGTTACGTTTGTTGATGGTCACAGTTCCCTGGTCAGCTCCATGAAGCACTATGTCTGGTGTGATAACGCATTTCTATTTATATTTCCAGAAGAATACCCTAAAAGCTACTCCAAGAGTGATGTAAGTAAAATAGAACTGGTGCGGTTTCCGCTGGTTGATATTGAATATTACACTACTTATGGAGACTTCTATACGGAAACAACAGTATCCGGCGGTGATGGGGGAGGAGTATCAGTTACAGGAGCACTTGTAGGGGGCGTGCTTGGAAGCACTATGGGCGGTAAAACCGTGGGAGCAGCGGGAGCGGTCATCGGGAGCAGGAAGAAGGTCAATGTTGTGAAATCTGAAACGGTGCTACATGATACCAGGGTAACTACGTTATTTTACAATGATGCTGGGGAAACCCGGAGTTTGAAATTTGGATATGAGGACTACGATACATTCTACAGATTGTTACCTGATAAAAGCTATGAAGCTCATGTATTCCGGCATATGAATGGAGCAATAACCAAGGAAAGTCATGAGTCTATAAGCGAGAAATTAAAGACGTTGAAAAAGCTGGTTGATGAAGAACTGATAAGCCCTCAAGAATTTGAAACCTCCAAGAAAGCACTGTTGGATAAAATGTAGTCCGATTCTCATCCGCTTAGGAAGGAGGTGAGATAAATTGCCGGATGAATATTTAGAGCGAATTGGAAAAATTGCATTATCAGCAGGAACTGCGCTTGGCAGTGGGGGAGCAGGGGCGGCTATTGGTACAGTGGTTTTTCCTGGAGTAGGAACGGCATTCGGGTACTTAATCGGTATTGGTTCAGGAATTTTAATTGGAAATGGCTTAGGTAAAAAAATCGTTGATAAAAGGAGGCTGCACAACAGATGGATAATAAATGGGAACAAATGAAAAATGCGGCTAAGGACGCGGTTACCATGACTTTGGATAATAAGTTCAATGTCATTCAAACCGCTAAAGAACTAAACGATAAATATACAGATAAAGGTTCAGGCAAAAAGGATACGTAAATGGGAATATGAATTTGTTTAAGCATAGTGAGAAGGGAAAGAATAAAGTGAAAAGATACATGTAGATCAGTCTGATTGCGTTGGTTATATTGCAGTTACATCGTCAAGTACAGTATTGGCTGAAAGCATCCAGAAGAGGATCATACTGAAAGTAGATGAGACAGGTATTTTTGTTGATGATGCGGAGTATCCGACTTTACGCCAGAAGTATACGCTACCCCAGTAATGGTAAATAGTCGTGTACTGCTTCCGATAGGTAATAAATATAAATCAAGCAGTTAAAGTAATGCGAGCGAACTTACTGTGGAACGTTAAATAATTAAGGAGCCAAACTTCAAAAAAATATAATATACACCGATAAAAGAATGATAAAGAGTCTCTGCTAACACAGGTTAGTGGAGGCTCTATTGAGATTAGTATGAGTGTAACAAAAGGGAAGGAATCATACAATTGAAAAGGTTACTTATTACGGCTTTATTGGTTGTAGGTTTGATGAATTGGAATACGGATACTATTTTTGCCGAAGAGAAAATAGATGCAATTGGAACGCAGATTATTTTGGAGGTTGCTAATCCCAACATTCTTGTCAATGGAGAAGAAAAACTGCTTGATCCTTCCACAGGTGCAGCGCCGATCTCCTACAAGGGTACAACATTTCTGCCAGTTAAAAATTTGGTTGAGTTGTTGGGAGGCTCTTTAGAATACAGCAAACTGGCTAAGAGATACCAAATTCAACTTGACGGAAAAACAGTTCAATTGCGTGTAGACAGCAAGCAAGCGATTGTTGATGGACAGGTTAGAATGCTAAGCATTGCTCCCGTTAATATTCAAGGTACATTGCTTGTTCCTTTGCGTGTGTTAACAGACCATCTTGATGTGAAAATGAAGTGGGATAAAGTCCAGCAAAGAGCGATATTGTATCATGGGAGCATGGGAGAGCGTTGGTACGAAGACAATTATACAAGCAAAGTTTCGAATAAATATGGCAGGTATACGGATCAGTCCATAGGTTATAAAGTAAATTATCCATTGTCATGGGGTGATCCGTTAGTCATTCAAAAAAATGATGAAACTGTTGAGACGATTTTCTATGAAAGCCCATTTGTAAAAATATCCTCCTACTCCGATCATATGTTATCTTCTTATTCTGAAAACGAAGGTTTGAAGTTGGAAGAAACTTATGAGCAGTATTTGGACAGACATGGTTTTCTGGATGGAGAAATCAAAGAGAAGCGTACTTTTGTTGATAAGGCCTATGATATCTTTATCAATGACGGCGAGAACTCTTATATCTATTTGGTCATATTTAAAGAAGACGAAGTAGGTGTCTTTTGCATTAGACTAAATCGAAATATGACATCAGAAGATTATAAAGCTACCAAAGAGTGGGGGAACCTGTTGAACAATACGTTTAAAGCTGACTCTGCTGTGGGGTAATAAATTCATTTGAAGGGACGTATGGAAATGCAAAAGACACTACTTTTGTTGTGCAGTTTGATAGTGCTCGCAGTGTCATTTAATGTTACTCCTGTTGTGATAGCGGTAAGCAGCTACAACGGACATTGGGAAGATCATAACAATGTTGGGCAATACGGCATGGATCAGATGATGCTCGACATGAAAAGCAAAGGTAACCAAGTGACTGTTGAGGTTTCTAATGATTATTTTATTCCATTCGAAGACAGCAGAGAGAGCTTTAAAAGTTCTGTCGGAAGAATACGTAGCAGTGTGGTCAATGGAACCGTAGTTTTCAATTCCAAGGGACAAGCTTCTTTCAAATATAAAAATGAGTATAATAACGGTCAAATGAGTATTCAAATGCAAAATGACGGTGTGAAAATCACTTGGACAGGAAAAGAAGTTTCTGAATTTTCGTTTCCTCAAGGTACTTTTAAGCTGTACAAAAAAATAAATGTCGGAGCCGCAGAAATGAAAAAGCTGGGAACATTCCTTAGCAACTTCACTGAATTGAATCTTGATGAATTTGATGCTAAGCGAGTTAATAATGCAGAGTTGATTCGTTTTGGTGTATGGCATAATTACATCAATAATTTTAATTCCAGAATTAGTACTTCGAACGGTAAACTATTTATTTCGAAGACGCACGTGGAAACTTCCATACAGAAATATTTCAATACCCAGTTCCGTAATCACCGTTCTGTTAATGGCTTTGGATTTAATGGTAAAGGATATATATTTGATGGTGCGGATGGAATGCCGGTATACTATGTTCGCGCTCAGGATGTATTTGATTTAGGACAAAATAAATTGAGAGTGAGAGGAGTTTTGTATGATGCAGACAGTCCTTCGACGGAGATGGTAAGCGAAGTTGAAGCTGTGGTCAAAAAAGTGAAAGTGCAGAACAATATCAGCTACGCATTGGTTACTTTAAAGGTGAAACGGTGAGGTTTTTCCCTTGCATTGTTGAACCCCATGTAGCCGTTTTATAAGCTTTCTACAAGCCCGTTGGGCTTGTTTTTTTGTTAAATAAATCATTTTTAGGTGGTAACATAATGAAAATTAAATATACAGTGACACTTATTCTTTTATTGTTGCTTTCTGCTTGCAGCACTGAATCGGAGCAGACGGTGAAGTAGAAGATCAGGTCAGCAACGTGAGTGATAAGGATAATGAGCATGTATTGGCTGTGAAGAACGGCCATTTTAAAGCCTACGTGAATCAACCTATTGGGGAAACATTCTCAAAGTTCTTCAGTGATAATACATGGAAGTATTTCAAGGCGCAATCCGGAGAAGACATAGTCGAGTTTACTGGATATATGATGTACAGAGATACGAAGGTTAAAGCACGCTTACAATTTATTGTCGGGAAAGAAGACGAATTTGAAGCGCTCGTAAAGACATATTCTCTACATTTGACTATGATCAAAAAAAGAAACTCAATCTATTCTTTAGTAACTCAACTTTCGCACCTAGAATATCGACCTAACCCCTTGTGGGTGTAAGAAGAATTCAACGTAGCTATTTCTGTTGACGATTCGGTACTCAGCCGAAACCGAAGTAGAAAAGCGGAGTTACTGGCTCGTGTATTTGACCATTCCACAGGCATATTCACGAGGGGGTACACGATGCTTACGCTCGGCTGGTCCGATGGGTTTAGCTTCGCTCCGCTGGATTTTGTGATGCTCTCCTCCGCGAAATTCGCCAATCGCTTATGCGAAATGGTTTCCATCTTTCGAGACGTAGCCACGGGTACAAACGCCGAATGGAGTCTTTTTCCCGGAAACCGGATGCGGTTGTGGGCTTGCTAGATCGGGCTTTAAAAGCTGGCTTCACTGCTGATTACGTGCTAATGGACAGAGGTCTGTCTGTGATTGGGATGATTAAGGAAATGAAGCAGCGATATCTCATTTCGGGACAACGAATGACACTGAGTGAAGTGTTTCAAACCCTGCCAAAATCGAGTGCCAAAGACATCAAAGGCTCCGTGGTTGTTCATACTTCGTGCGGTCTGCCGGTGAAGCTTGTCTTTGTGCGCAACCGGAATAAAAAGCGGGAATGGCTTGCCATTTTAAGCACAGACGTGACGCTGGATGCTGCCGAAATCGTACGAATCTACGGCATGCGTTGGAGTATTGAAACCTTTTTTAAAGTCACCAAAAGCTACTTGAAATTAGGAACGGAGTTCCAGGGGCGTTCTTTCGACCAATTGATTAGCCATACGACGGTTGTATTCAGCCGTTATTTGGCGATGGAATACGAACGACGTGAATCCAGTGATGACCGGACACTCGGTGGACTCCTCTATCTTTTTGCTGATGAGGTTCGTGATCTGGACTTCCAGACCGCGCTTCAGCAACTGATGAGTTTATTTCTCGACATGTCTCAAGCCAAAACGAAGAAGAACAAAATGTCTGTTTTTTGTCAACTACAAGAATGGATCTCTGGTTTACCCAGCTGTATCAAGGGTTTGTTTGGAGATTTGAGCTGCGAAAGTTGAGTGAATAATAATTCTATAAACAAAAATTTATCGTATACCCACTAAGTTTCTACATAAATACAATTTAACTTGTAAAAGATGATACAGATTCAAAAAACGAATTTGGAAAGGACGGATAATGATGATATTTCAGCAAATTTGGGACGCAGACATGAAGGGGAATGGCATACTTCCGTTGATTGATGGGCTGAGTGACAACAAGAAGGATGCTGCGCAAGGCTATGTGATTGTGGATATGGATCCAATGCTGAATGAGGCTACGACGCCAGGAAGCGAGAAGGATGAGATTTCCGTGTTTAAAGAATCTCTTATTCCGCAGTCCAAGCAACAATCCTACGATTTATTCATCAAGCTGCACGATAACTATGATTGGAGAAGAAATGGCAAAGAGGATAATACGCCGGAGGAACAGGAAGAGGTTAACACGTTCTTGCGGTTTGCGATTGGAACGAAGCCGATGCAGCTAGCTCGTGAGTATGCGGAGTCTAACGGACATCTGGCCGCAGGCAGCTCCGATGAAGAGTGGATGGATATGCTCAAAGCACTCTGGTTCAAATTAATTTTAGGCAAAAGCACTTCGTATTTTGAACATGTGTTCCTAGGCGAGCAGGGAGGTCAACGAAGAAAATTGGGTGGACACCATTTCTGGTATCACTATCTGATTAATGACGGTCCATACGTGCAATTGAAAAAGGAAGACTCTATCGTGTTCATCAGACATGTAGAGGTCAATAAAATGGAAGCGAGTCAATTGGCAGAAGTCATCACGATTCAATACTCGTTGGAGGAAGAGGATCAATCCGGAAGGAAAACGAAGCTGAACAAAAAAGTCGGGGGCTTCTTCGTAGGCACGAGCGCGGAAGGCTTGATGGCTCTCGGCACGGTGGCTTTCCTAGATGGAAGACAGGACATTCCTACGGAGCTGAATGGAGAGAAGCTGGATATTACGGTGTTCCGGACGCAAGATCGGGAGAAGCATGCTAGAACATTCTTTCCTAAGATTAAAGAAGCTGTTCCTGCGGGAAGCAGATAACTTTACAATGATAAGCTTTTCTGTCCCAAAGAATCTTTCTTGTCATGAGAATTAATCGTAGAAAGGAGCAGAGGCTGCTGTGAGTGTTAACGGAATGCCGTATGAGATTAAATTCTACCTTGATGCAAACCAGGTATTGTCTGACGAGCATGAATGGCTCGCTGACTTGGTGCAACTGGATCAGCCAGAGCACCAACAGCTCGATATTCGATTTCTGGATACGGCTGCACTTGATTTTCATCAATGTGGATGGATTTTGCGCGGACGGTTTAAACCCAATAAGGACCGATGGGAGATTACGTATAAGAATAGAGCGAAACTATCTCCGGGCGAAACTGTGGAAGAAGCCATCGAAAAAATGAAGAGACTCGGTTTCGATCCGAATGATCCTTCGCTCCGCATGGAAGTGGATTGGAGTGGAGAAAGACAAACGTTAAACTTCTCTTATGAGGTAAAGGTTGATATATCCGAGCTACAGAATCCTACCGACTGGCAGGCAACCTTCCTGAAATATGCTCCAGAGCCGCTGCGTCGGGGACAGTGGAACGGACGTGACTTGCCAGCGCTGATTTCGAAAACGATTTTGTATGGTCCGATCGCTGCTCGCAAGTACAAAGGCGGATGGAGCGGACTGAAGGTCAACGTTGAGGTTTGGAAGGTAGCTGAGCGGTCCATCGTGGAGATCACGACAGAAGCAACTGGAGCGGCGGCGAAAAGTCAACGTGATCTGTTGCAACGAAGCTTGCAGCAGCGAAGCCTGTTTCCATTCCAGCCAGTGATGTCCAAGACGGCCTGGGCGCTTGGCTTGCTGGCGCATACCGGGCATACTGCCAACGATCCGTTTGTACTGCTGCGCCAAGGAGGAAATAACCTGTATTTTCGCCATGCGCAGCCGGAAAATACGCATGATAATGACATAGGTATAAGCGTTTTGGGAAGGGAGCAAGCTATAAGCTTGGGGAAATTGCTGCTAAGCAAGAAAATTCCTGTGCAGATGCCGGTCTTGTGCAGTCCGATCAGGCGGGCGCGAGAAACGGCGGAGGCTGCTTTTGGGAAGGAGCCGGAACAGGTTCGCATTGAAGAGCGTCTGATCCAGCCAGAACTGGATAGATTATTAGAGCTGGTGCCAAGCAAGGGCATGAATCAGCTGTTTATAGCTCACCACCATCACTTTAACCATCAGCTAGGGACGAATGAGAAGTTTGAATACTTGGATGCGGCACTGCTTCAGTCTCTAGGAGATGGAAAGGGCTATAGGCTGGTGCAGGTGGTGAACTTGCTTCAGGAAAGCTTGGTCAAGTATGGTAAAGTGCCCGAGAAAGTGCCTGCTTTGTAGAGGGTTGGCATCAGTTCCTCGCCTGGGGTAAGCATTAGCAGAAAGAATCAAATGATTAAAGCAATAAATATATTAAGGGACCGACGGTGTCAAGGTCGGTCCCTGATCGTTTGAAGCTCTCCCTGGTAAACAGGCGCTTTATGCTCGATGAACCTACAAGGTTGTCGGAGTAGTTAATCCAATCACTCCAGCTGTCGACTACATATCGAAAACGCTTTCAGATTTGAAGTCGTGGCGTGTTTTTAGAGCCATTTGAATTGTCAGCCATCGAAGTTTTGCCTTTCTTGTTACCAAGATCAGAGCTTTACCACACCGCGCCAGTCTTTTACCCGACAGACCTTTTTAAAGTGACCAAGAGCTATTTGAAACTGGGAACCGAATTTCAAGGGCGCTCCTTTGACCAACTGATTAGCCACACGACGGTTGTATTCAGCCGTTATTTAGCGATGGAATATGAACGGCGCGAAACCAGTGATGACCGGACACTGGGTGGACTCTTTTTTCTTTTTGCCGATGAGGTTTGCGATCTGGACTTCCAAACCGCGCTTCAGCAACTAGCGAAGCGTATATGGGGAATTTTAATATTAACGATTACGATAAAGAGGTTTTAATTGATTTTGCTGTTAAACACAATCAAATTAAATACAGCAATAGAATTACCACGGTTGAAAACAATCAGCAGTTTACAGATAAATTGAATAGTAAGTATGTAGTACAAACGATCAAAAGGTTTTTTGATATTAATGTAAAGCCGGAAAGTACATCAACATATCCGTAGCAGTTATCAGTGGGATACAGCGGATGGAGAGCAGTATATGGACTTTTCCCAAGTCGAGAATTTCTACGATAACGGGAATGGGACATATACAGCTAAAATCCAAATTTAAACATCGGACTTTGAAAATCAAGGAGACAGCATTCTGTATAAACCCAAAGATCAGGCGTAGGGTAATGATGTAGGCTTTGACACCCGTGGAGTTGCTGATGCTATCGTGAAAAAGGCTAAAGTAGGAAGAAAGGATACTTATCAGGTTATAGAATATAAGGTCAGATATTAAAAGAAACTTGTATTTAATAGTTTTTCCCTTTCTGTCGATAAATATAAAGGAAATTACTAGGAGAGGGGAAATGGAAATGAAGTATACTCGTTTATATGAAGGGAATAGAATAAAGATTTTGAAAAAATTCAATTTATTTGTAAATGAGCCTATTGAAGCTAAGAAAGTGACTGAAGAGGAACTCGCTACCTGTATATATGAGAATTGTGAACAACTTATACCAGACAGGTTAATCAAGTTTTTTGAGAAAATTGGTAAAAAAGATGATTTCATAAAAGATATCAAAGAACACTTAAAAATATATGGATATATACTTTCAAACTTGGAGACAAATGAAGAAGCGAAAACAAAAGGATACTCAAATACTACAGGATTAAAAAAGATGTGGGAGGAAATTAGTTTTTTAGGAGTAGAAGATGAAGAAGAAATCGAATTTGACACTTCTCTTTTTAATAAAACCATTATTACAACCAGAGTGTTAGATGATTATTTCGTGGGGTTTCTAAAGGAAGAATTTCACCTTACTCTATCTAAAAGGCCCATTAAACGTTCTGGAGAGCAGAGAGATGATATAGTAGTCCCACATCTAATCCAACCATTTGTATATTTTTTGGGGTTAGTTAACGAGTGTCATAAGAAAAATGATGAATATAAGTATGATAAGGATACATTAGAAAATCTATATCTTATATTTGAACAGGTTCTGAAAAATTATTCTGAAGAACAACAAGCAGTTGGGAAATTTCTTTTCGAAAGGGAATACAACTTATTTTTGACAACGGCTATAGTCGCTTTATCGAATGCTGTACCTAATTTAGAAAATAACAAATTAAGAGAATTTTTTGGTTTTTTTGGATTGTTACCAAATGTTCATAGTAGGTATAAATATATTAGTATGATTGGTGAATATTTGATCAAAAATTCATCTGTTGAAAATGCTAGATATATAAATTCTAAAAAAACAGAAGATTGGTATGAAGAAGCTAGAGAAGTTATGTTGGAGTTCGCCTTGATATCTCTCCCGGTAATGGAAGTTTGTTATTATGAGCTCTTACATCAATGTAGTATTATTCCACTTGAAGGTAAGACTTTAAATGAAAGTGTGCTTATAGCAAAAGATATGGACGTAGACAAGGAAACATTTTCTGAAACTGCTCAAGCTGTAGAACGCTATAAAACCATCATTGAATCAAAGGAGTATTCTTTAGAGAAGTTTATAGAAGATTATAAAGAAGCAGAAATTGGAGACATTGGTGTTCTCAGCAATTCAAGCGAACTTGAGCTTTTGAATGATAAAATTCTTGAATTGCCTAGAAACATCTTTGAGTTTGTTGGAAAAGCCCATCATGATTTATTTAAGAGAAATTAGTGAATTGTAGGCTGCCTTTTATGGCGGTCTTTTTTTAATGGCTACATAGCATATTTTTAGCAAAAAATCAATTCAGCTCGCAGTTTACCGTGTAATGCGGCATTATTAATCTTCGCTTATGATGGTTTCACGAAAGACCACTATAAGCGAAGGGAACTGGTGAACATGAAGAAACAAATTGGTGAAAGAATGTTCAAGGACTATCTTAAAGGATTATCGGATGATGAAATGCAGAAGATACGAGGAATGTTGAACCATAGATCAGATTTAAGTATGAATATTTTTAGTCTCCAATTTCAACATTCTTCAGTGGGAGGATTTAATTCTAAACCATATATATCAATTGTTGGTTGGATGCACGAAGAAAGTAAGTATTGTTTTGCGAACCTGGGTACAGGTTCAATAACAATCGGCGAGAAACTATCGGAGGAGGATTATATAAGGGTCATCCTTGATTCAAAAGAAGGAAAAGAGAAATTCTATCTGCACTTCAAAGGGGAAACTACTGAGTATTCCAATAAGGACAATTTTAACGAAAACTTTGTTTTCTCATACGTTGAAACAAAACACTATGCCCAGCTCTGCTTGTACGAAGGGATTTCAGAAAAGAAAATTTTGGTCATTTACATGAATGAAGAGGAAAGAAAGCCTATTATACGTGCAATAGCATTCTCTTTTTTGAAACGCTTGTATCCTGAGATCAGTACTGATGTTTTTTACGGGAGGGAAGTGTAATGTCTGAGGATGAAAAAATTATAATACGACTGGATGATAGTTCGGGTCATAGCCAAACCTTAATGGACGATAGTCGAGTGGATAAAGTTTATGATTTTTCTGGAAATGAAAATAGTTCTTACAATATTCAGGGAAGAAAATCATTTGAGTTTGATAGGTCTCCAGATTTCAGTTCACTAATTGCTGATGAAATTACAGATAATCAGATGTTTTTAGGGGAGAATTTGGATGATAATCAGTTACCTAAGAGGTCGACTAAATTTTCCGCAATTCAGCAGGTGAGTAAATTACTAGAAAATGACAATACCGAGGAACTGGAAGAAATATATATATACGACGATAGTAATCCCTTAAAAAAGAATGAGTTAAGGGAAAAGAGTTTTGAAGCCAAACTTGAACAATCAATGCTTGAACAATTTGAAATGCTTAGTTCAGGTGACAGAATCATGCTGTATAACAGGGAACGTGGTTATTACAAGTTATTTACAGACAATGAATTAGCAGTTGCTATTAGAAGGAATATAACCATTGAGCAGGATTGGAAATTGAGCAGGCGCAAGATTGATGAGGTTATATACCGATTAAAAACACAACCGTTAATACAAACTTATTTCAACGATTTAAATGCTGATGTAAATCTTATCAATTTCCGTGATGGAGTGTTAGACCTAAGAGAACGGAGGGTGCTTCCACATGATCCAAAGTACTGCTTTACCGGTTTCATTGATGCAGATTGCAAAGTTATACCCAAACAAAAGGCGAACAATCGAAATTATTCATACTCAAGTGTTTTTGAACGTTTTCTAACAGATTGTACTGAAGGGGATGAAGCTAAACAGGCTTCTCTCCAGCAAATGGTAGGTTACATCATATCGAATCATTTTAATGCCAAAAAGATGTTTGTACTCATTGGTGAACCGCATACAGGCAAAAGTGTGTGGTTGAGTTTGTTACAGATATTGATTGGTAAGGAGCATACAACTTCTATGACGCTCAAGCAACTAGGGGTTAACAGGTTTATGCAGACGCGTTTAGCTCACTCTAAACTTAATATATCACCCGAGATGAGTGATGATGGTGATTTAAAGGGAGTAGAGTTCATTAAGGCTGTTACTGGTGGAGATTTAATTACAGGCGACCGTAAAGGTGAAACAGCAATCGACTTTTACGGCAGAACAAAACTGGTGGCAGCAGGGAACCATATGCCTAAGCTTGCCAAACACGATGGAACCACAGCCTTTATTGATAGACTGTTGTTTATTACCTTCAATAATTCGATACCAGAGGAACAACGTGACCGTTTTTTGCTGCAAAAACTTTTAGAAGAGCGACATATTATCATCAAGTGGGCATTAGAGGGCTTGTATCAACTGATTGATAATAATTTTATATTTACGGAATGTGATGAAGCAATTCAGTTCAAGAAGAAGTACATGGTTGAGATAAACAATGTAACAGAGTTTGTGAATGATATGTGTGTTGTGGAACCAGAAAATGATAAATCAAGGGTTCATAGAACAAGGTTGTATGACGCTTATATCATCTATTGCAAAGCAAATGGGTTGACTTCAGTGAAGAAGACGGAGTTCTGGCGTGAAATCGAGAAATTTAGAGTGCGAAGTGGAAAGATCAGAGTAGAAGGATCTACTCCATTAATGGGGTATAGAGGCATACGTCTACTTTCGCCAGATGAATACACGCATACATGAATAAACAGTCATAAAAACAGGCTACATTGGCTACATTCTGAAATGATCTACCAATAAACCTTGTTGTAATGGGAATTATGGAGACTCATTATCGGAGAACTTTCCTGCTACAGAATAGCTACAAGAAAACTACACCCAAGTTTTTTAAAAAGTTTCATTTATATATTATACACATGATGGAGGGACACAATGTCTAACACTGAAAAGCTTTGCTATACAGTTGCGGAATTGCACGACATTCTACCTTTAGGGATGAATTCTCTTTACAAGTTGGTGAACAGGGAGGACTTCCCCAAAATTAAGGTAGGCAAGAAAATCATCGTACCTGCCAAAGGGCTTAAACTGTGGCTGGAAAAACAAGTTCAATAACAGGGGGATCTACTGCAATAGAAAAGAAGCGGTATTTACTTACTTATTAGAGTGATTTTATATGGGGGTTCGGGTATGAATATTCGCAAAGTCGTGAATGATTACGGACTTTGAATGCTAATTAGATAGTATATCCCCCCCCCCGTCTCCCGTATGGAATCGAAACTTATTTTCGCATGGTTTATAGTATATAATATCATTTAACAACGAGGTGTAGAGATTATGGCGGGGAGTATTAAGAAGGTAGGCACTAAGTACAGAGTAACTTTTGAACTAGGCAAGGATTTAAACGGGAAACGACTGCGTGATTATGCTACCGTGCATTCCGAAGCAGAGGCTAAAAAGTTGCTTGCCGAATTTGACTATAATCAAAGTAGGAATTTATTAGTGCAGTCAAATGCAATGAGCTTGATAGAATTTCTGAATCTTTGGATGGATAACTATGTGAAGTACAATTGCGAAGAGACTACAACATACGGGTACAAAAATATTCTTAACAAGCACATTTCTAATTTTTTCGGTGGGATAGAGCTTCAAAAACTTCAGCCGGGGCATATCCAGCAATATTATAAGCATCTTATGGATGAGAAAAATCTATCGCCCAATACTGTTCATAAACACCATGCACTTATACGTAAAGCGTTGGACTACGGTTTGAAACAACAGCTTGTGCACAGAAATGTAGCGGATGCGGTAGTCCTTCCTAAAAGAAAAAGATATGAAGGTAAATCGTACACGAAAGAACAGCTAATTGAACTTTTGGGAAAAGTTAAAGATACTAAATTAGAGGTCCCCATTTATCTCGCTGTTTATTTGGGACTGAGACGTGAAGAGATCATTGGATTAAAATGGAAATACGTGGATTTTGAAAGCCGGACTCTTCACATTTATGAAGTCAGAACGAGTGCAGGGAAAGCGATTATAACCAAAGCGCCTAAAACAGAAAAAAGTAGACGATCCCTTCACATCAATGATGATCTATATAGCCTGCTTAAGATGCATAAGGAAAAACAGGAGGAACTCAAAAATATGTTAGGTTCTACCTATGATAATGCTGGATATGTCTATTCTCATGATAATGGGAAACCATATAGAGTTAACTCTGTTACAGAACAGTTCAAAACGTTCCTTGAAAAGCAACAGCTACCCAAGATAAGGTTACACGACCTAAGGCATTCGTTTGCAAGCGTATTATACAACCAAGGTATGGATTTGAAAGCAATATCTGAAGCATTAGGGCATTCCGATATTGGAACAACAAATAAGATTTATACGCACCGTTTCGATAAGACACATAAAAATACTATAAATGCCATGAGTGAGGCTCTAAATGGGAAATTTACATGAGGGAGTTAAACAACAAGCTCAAAGCAAGAGTTTTTATGTATTTTGGATATCATATTTGTTATAATTAGGAGGAGCATACCAGTATGAACCGTGAGGCGATACTAATGAAACAAGTTGGAGATCAATCGATGTTTTTACCTGAATTTCAAAAATTAATTAGATCGCAAAAATTCGATTTTATGGATATAAATGAAGATAAAAATGAGACGGTGATTCGTTTGAGAAAACAAGATGGGTCAGAAAGAATGCAAAAGAGAGAACGTCTGTTAAAGGCACTTGAGCAACCTGGTGGGGTGTTAAAGCGTTATCCGGGTGTTTCTGAGGAACTTCATGCGATTGCGAGACGTGAAGAAGAGGATGATCGGGACGGTAGTCACTTTGAGTAGGTTTTTGCTTGATACAAATGTATGTATTTATTGTTTGGACGGAAATCCAAAAATCATTAACTACTTGGGTGATATCATCCGAAATCCTCATAATGAACTGATTTTGTCAGTGATTACCGAAGCAGAGTTATTTTCATCCATAAAGATATATAATAATCCTTCTTTGAAAGCTGAAATATCCTCATTTATCAATAGTGCAGATGAAGTAAAGGAAATTACACGAGAAATTGCTTACACCGCTGGAGAGATTAGAGCATACTTCCATCAAAATTTAGGAAAAAAGATTAAGCTCCCTGATGCGCTTATTGCGGCAACAGCAATCCATCTGAAAGCGACCTTGGTTAGCAATAACGACAGGGATTTTACTGATGCGTTATTAAGGTATGAAACAGCGTATTATAATCCTATTAAGTAAAGACTGTGGCTTCAGGGCAACAGGAAGGAGTACTTGAGACGGACTAAAACGTACAATGCTTTGATCAATTATCCTGTCCGATTCTGTAGACCAGTTGTAGACAAGAGGTATAAAACATCGTAATTTACGTTGGTTCTCTATAATAAAACATAATAAATTCAGTCTTATAAAGCCTTGCTATATAAGGCTTTATAAGACTGCATGATATTATTTAATGTATGGTAGAAAGTCTGGGACAGGGGTTCGACTCCCCTCGCCTCCATTTAAGTAAGACAAGAAAGCCATCAGCCAGTGATTCTGGTTGGTGGCTTTTTATTATGGCTCTAGTAATTGACTTGAAGAGGTTTTACACAACTTGTAGCTTAAAGGTATCTCTAAGTGTTCCTGCTGCTTTTTCTCCGTAAGCAACCCAAGCATTGATTTTCTTTTCGAAAAAGTATTGACATGGATAAAAAAATATTATATCTTTATATCAAGATAAATAAATTAAAGATAAAACAACCAGAAAATTTTGAATAGGGAGGTATACACGTGATCACCATTTTAGAAAGAATTAATCAGCTTGCAAAAAAAACAAAAGAAGTTGGGTTGACTGAAATCGAAAAAACGGAACAAACGGATCTTCGCAAAGAATACCTTCAAATCTTTCGGGGTTCTGTACAAAGCCTTCTCTTGAATGCTACGATTTATGATCCGAATGGAGACGATGTTACGCCTGAGAAACTAAAAAAAGAACAGGCTCAAATCGCTAAACGATGAATTTAATTTTATCTAATATCTCTAATTTAATAATCTTTAAGTAAATATAATATGGAGGGTGATTTTTATGTTGGCAAGTGGATTGTTAATGATACGTTTGGTGGTTGGATTGTTATTGGTGGGGCACGGAGCACAGAAGCTTTTTGGTTGGTTTGGCGGCTATGGTCCAAAGGGTACGGCCGGTTGGATGGAATCGATTGGCATTAAGCCCGGAGTGTTCATGGCAGTGTCTGCTGGGTTGATGGAATTGTTGGGAGGAGCTCTATTTGCTTTAGGACTATTCACTCCACTGGCTGCATTGTTGATTACGGTGACTATGCTCGGAGCAATTTTCAAAGTACATGGCCCAAACGGGATCTGGGCAACAGCTAACGGCTATGAATATCCACTAGTTCTTATTGCAGTCGCAATTGGTATTGCGTTGACAGGAGCAGGTTCATATTCTATCGACGCATTACTTAGATAAAACATGATGTTTAGGTCATTAAAGTCATCAACAACAAAAAATAAAGGTTCTTACGATTAAAGGAGGGTTTCATATGTCACTGCAAACTACAGGTATCCATCATATTACAGCTTTTGCCGGTAATCCACAGGAAAATGTCGACTTCTATGCCGGCGTCCTGGGACTTCGGTTAGTGAAGAAAACAATCAACTTCGATGCTCCTGAGGTTTACCACTTGTACTTTGGTAACGAGGCAGGAAGTCCTGGAACGATCATTACTTTTTTTCCTGCACCAGGAACTCCCAAAGGGCGAATCGGAGGTGGCCAGGTGGGCATAACCTCGTATGTGGTCCCACCAGGTTCACTTGATTTTTGGCGGCATCGTTTAGAAAGCTTTGATATTCAAGTTACGAAAACGAGCCGTTTTTCTGAACAATATCTTCAATTCGAGGATAATGAGGGCTTACGACTTGAGCTTGTTGAACGTGAAGCGGGAGCGAATAGTACTTGGTCTTACGGTGGCATTTCGGCTGATAAAGCAATTAAGGGGTTTGGAGGTGCTGTGCTATTTAGCGTTAACCCACAGAAAACGATGGATGCATTGGAGACCATACTCGGATTTACAAAAATCGCTGAAGACGCCGAATATGCCCGTTATCAGTCCGTAGGAGAAATCGGCAACATCGTAGATGTTCCGCTCGCCAAAATGGGTCTAGGCTTTGGTGGAGCAGGCACGGTACATCACATTGCGTGGCGTGCAAAAGATTTCGAACAACATGAAGAATGGAGAAGCGCAGTCCAGCATTATGGCTATCAGCCGACTCCAATCATAGACCGCCAATATTTTAATGCGATATATTTCAGAGAAGCGGGCGGCATACTATTTGAAATTGCTACAGATCCACCGGGATTTGCTAATAATGAACCTGCTGAATCTTTGGGGCAGAAATTAATGCTGCCAGAGTGGTATGAACCGCAGCGGGCTCAAATTGAGGCGAATCTGCATCCTATTGAAGTGAGAACATTAACTGGAAAACAACAGTAAACGAAACGGCAGCTGTTTTGCCTCCAGAGGAAAAGGTGAAGCCACGTTGATGGGAACTGCCAGGTTTAGAAAAACGGTACATGACTGAATATAAACATGACAAGATGAATATCAACAGGATTAAACCCACTTTGACAAAATTGGTCATAGTGGGTTTTCATTATGCACTTGGTATGGACTTATAACATAGGGATGAAAGTCTGATCACGCTAGGCAGGAAGGGATGTATATTTAATCGCTATTTTTCAACGCATCTAATTTTCGAGTGCTCCAGATGAACCTCCCCCCAATCATACATACTGCGCAATATGGGGACGAAATTTGCTCCGTGAGCTGTTAGCGAGTATTCAACCCGGGGAGGGATTTCTCTGAATATTTCGCGATGCACAAACCCGTCTTCTTCTAATTCTCTTAGCTGCTTGGTTAACATCGCTTGTGTGATATCAGGAAAGGCGCGTTTAATTTCACCGAATCTTCGGGTACCACGGGACAGAAACCATAAAATCACTATTTTCCATTTGCCGCCAATGATTTTCTGAACCTTTGTTAAGGGGCAATCTGTAAAATAATTCAGATTTTCACTCATTTGTGCCATCTCCTTATCGTTTGTATTCCAGAAAGTCCTATGAAATCAATTAGTATGATTTTTGATAGTATATACTATAAATATGCCTACTTGTTGTTTCGATACCATTGGCTTAACATTACATTAGCATTAAAGCTTTGACAAGCCATCTGAAAATATTCTGGGGGCGAAGAAGATGAACATTAATATTTTATACGGTCACCCTTATGCTAAGAGCTTTAACAAAGCGATTTTGGAGCAGGTGATCGCTCATTTAAACGTACGAGGGGCGAATGTTAAGGTAAAAGATTTAATTCAAATGTCATTTAATCCGATGGCAGGCTTAAAGGATTTAGAGGCTAAGGTCACTAACGCATTGCCAGAGGAGATAGTAAAAGAACAGGAGGATTTATTGTGGGCAGATGCCTTGATTATTATTTCACCGGTATGGTGGGGCGGATTTCCCGCTGTTATTAAAGGATATATAGATAGAGTGTTCACAACAGGACTCATACGCTCTTCTGATGGTGTATATGGGCTTGAGGGCAAGAGAGCCTACTCGATTTTTACAACAGGATCTTCAGAAGATTATATTCGCATATCACGTCAGAAAGATATGCTCTACGCGGCTAACGATAATTTGTTTGGGTTCGCCAAGTTTTCGGATGCCGAGATTAAGCTTCTTTACTCGGTGCCGCGTGTAACCTTGGAGGAACGAAAAGCAATGCTGCTGGATGTCAATCGATTTGTCGATCGTATTTTTGATATGAGACCGGGAGAGGGAGGCAGTACGAGGGATAGCCTTTCTCTTCAAGCTTTGGAGCATGATTTGGCTAGCCATTAAGATTACGTAAACTGCAGGATGTTTCTTTGGAAAAATAAAGAACACCCTTATGGGTGTTCTTTCGTTTGGACATATGGACATATTACACTGTGCTAAGTTATAAGCTTGTTACTGCTAAAGATATAACCTTTTGGATGGTTCTCCTACTGGATACCGCAGAAGGTTTAAGACGTCAGTTGCCGGTTTGTAAATTGCCTTAGCCACCACGTCAGGAGATTTCCCGGTGTTTCCCGTATCCTCTAGCCGACAAGATATGAATGTTCCTCCAATCTTTAGAAATGCCAAATTCCACGCATTACCGTGTAATATTTTGCTTGATAGCCTTAATTTTCTCCTCAGTAAAGACTCCTGAATCCAGCAGGTCTAGAATGGAGAGCACGCTGCCGCGAGAACCCCAGCTGCCTTCTTCAATGACCTGGAAGGATACCCACCAAGTTGGGGATGGTTCCGGTACACCAAGTACTTTAGTCAAACTGCCAAGAATATTCTCAAGCACTTTTTTGCGAACGTCGTTAGGCCAGTCACCATCCATCACCAGAACATTGACAGTAATTACATCACGTTCTGGCTGATCCGACAGCAATTGCCCACCAATTGCCATGTAATCTATTGGACGTTCGTTGAAATGGACCTGAAACCCTTCTCTTGCTGGCGGACAATATTGACCTACCTCTGGAACGAGAACTGCATCCGTCAAACCTTCTGCCAAAAGACGGCGCTGTTCAAGCGTTATGCGGCCTGCGGGATAATTTACACTGATCATGGTCATGGTCTGATATCTCCTTATTAAGATTTAACCAAGCGATGTCTTGGAATTCTTTATGATATCTGTATCCAAGGCTTCAGCTTGGCAAGCTCATTGGTATTTTGTTGATATCGTTAATATAAAACGATGATAAACCCCTGTCAACACTAATTATTATAATAATATATATTTAAATAATATATAGAGAGATGTGAAGCTAGTTTAAATGGGCTATAATTATGTCTAGTCTAATGAAAGCATGACATACTACGGAGATTTGCTAGAGGTAACAGGAGGCACAATATATAATGGCGAGACAGTCAGGAAAAACCAATACAATGTTTGCGGTATTAGGCATTCTGAGTCTGGGTCCTCATACCGGTTATGATATAAAGCAACATATGGAGCAAAGCACTAGTTACTTTTGGAATGAGAACTATGGTCAGATCTATCCCAGCCTGGCAGAGCTACTGGATCGAAAAGATATTGCAGTCGAGGTTATTCGACAGAAAGGAAAGCCTGACAAGAAACTCTACAGCATTACCGATCAGGGAAGGCAGACGTTGTCAGACTGGCTTTCTCAGCCCATGGAGCATGTGGTGATGCTTAAAAAAAATGAGCTGCTGTTGAGGGTGTTTTTTGGCGGGAATTCTTCGCCTGAAACGATTATAAAGCACATACAGGAGTATAAAGAAAAGCTAGTGGAAAGCTTGCATATTTTTGAAGAACTTGAACGTTGGCTTATCAACGTAGAGCATAAAGACCATAATCACAAATATTGGATGATCACAATGAGCTATGGTAAAAGTCAGTTTAGCAGTTTAATTAGCTGGTGCGATGATAGCATTAAAATATTGAGTTCTTAGCAGTTGGTAAAATTCATATGTAATGAATAATCAGAAAGCATGCTGGACTATCAGAGGAATAGTAAACTAGTAACGACAATTCTTGTCGTTATCTCCGGACATGGCGACTCCTCCTTCATAAAGCTGCTTGCCAAGTTGGGCTCGCACCTTTATGGAGGAGTTTTTTTATCCCGTAAGGAGGATGCAATACACACGATTTTGTACGCTGTAAATGAGTAACTATTATTCCACCAGCTTTTCAGACTTCACCAGCATTTCTCGTAACACGTGAGCGACTCGACTTTTCCGGTTCTCTGCTTTCTTTTTTATCAAGTGTAATGATTTTTTGTATGCATGAGTATGGCTTTGATCGTAGAACTGTTTGGCTGCAATGCGTAATGTTCTTCTTAATAACAGTGCTGATGAGCGTGTTAACCTAGAGCGGAATCCCCTGCGCAATACCCGCAACGTATTTTTGTAGGTCTCAAAATCCTCGGATGGAGGGATAAGGGCAAATAAATTTAACGAGGAGTCATTGAATCCGTAGGTTTCATACATGATTCTCAGATTTTCTGTATTTAAAACGTTACCTCTGAGATAGGTTGGATGTTCCTGATGATATCCGACCACCTCTTTGATGCAATAAAAAGGGATCTTCAAGCGATGCAGTCTATAGCCAAGGTCCCAGTCTTCGAGTCCATACAGCACAAACCGTTCATTAAAACCTCCAATACGAATCAAGTGACTGCGTCTGATGGCTACACAACGAGTAACCAGCAGCATCCAGGGGGCGACATCCGTTGTGGCAAATTGTTTCTGCGTATTGGGGGGGACTCTTGTGGGACTAACTACTTTAGACAGTGCACCCGTTTGGTGAAGGATATCTTCAGGGGTTATGATTGGAGTAATTTCGTTCGCTGCTTCATAGTCAGCATTCCATAAGTTGGACTGCGTAAGTATGTTGCGACATTGTTCTTTTTCTTCAGGAGAAAAGTCAGGGTAATAATGGGTAAAAGCATCGTCCCATGAGTGAGGAATGCCTGAGAGCACAGACTTGGGATATTTACGGTGATAACGGCTCACGATCCTAATGAATTCCGGTAATACTACAAAGTCAGCGTCGCAGAAGATGATGTATAGCCCTTTTGCACGGCGCAGTCCCAAATTTCGAACGGCAGATCGACCGCGTTGTTCCTGATGTGACACATAGATAAGAGGATAGGATGCTTTGAAGCCTTCGACCATTTCTTTCGTTCCGTCTGTAGAACCGTCATCAGCTACAATGACTTCGAATAGTTGCTTTGGATAGGTTTGTGTCTCAAATGAAGCGAGTGTGAGCAACAATTGCTGGGCTCGATTATAGGTTGGAATGATGACGCTGTAGCGGATAGCCAATATGATCTCCCCCCACCATTCTTATTAGAAAACGTTTGAACAAGATGAATAATAACAATGTATTCAAGGATTTTAGCCTGGTCTAGTCAAACATCCCTCAAGGTTCGAAACAGGCTTGGTCTTATTACTGATGCTAAGGTGGGGGTTCTGTATTTTCTGCTGTTTTGCAGGTACGTTCAGTGGTGTTATATATGTGTAATCATGGTATTATGCATAGAGATGTAAAGTAAAAGCGACGGCGCTTCCTATCCGCTGAAAGCCCGCTCAGCAAACAGAAACAAACATGAGATGAAATGGGCAAGTTATGGTAAACTATATAGAGTTATAGAAGACCTGAAAGAGGAGTACTTTATGACACAATTTGTCTATAAGCAAATTATTGACGATCTCAAGATGAAAATTTTTGCGGGAAAGTTTGCGGATATGAGATTGCCAGATGAACGTAGTCTTAGTGAGACGTACCAGGTTAGTCGTAGTTCAATTAAACGTGCTCTGACTAAAATGGAGAATGTCGGAATTATTTTCAAAAAACAAGGTTCCGGGACATTTATTAATCCATTATACATAAGAAATGAATCTATCTTTAACTACGAAGGCTCTAATCTAGGGGTCACTGATAATTTTCAAATGCATGGTAAAAAGCCTAAGATCAAAGTATTGAGTTTTGAGGTCATTCCGCCAACAGAAGAGTTACAGCGCGATTTGTTCTTGGAGACTCATGATTTTGTTTACAAAATTGTTCGCTTACGTCTGTTTGATGATGATCCTTTTATGATTGAAACGGGCTATATCCCCATTAAAATTGTCCAGAATTTAAATCAGACAATTATCGAGGGGTCCATTTTTAATTATTTGGAAGACTCGCGGAACTTGGCCGTCACCAAATCTTTTTTATCCATTTTTGCAGAACCGTCTCAAGAGACTGATCAAAAGCTGCTACATTTAAATGAAAATGAGCCTGTAGGTATTATGGAAGGTGTGTTCTTTTTAGATAACGGTACGCCATTTGAGTTTTCTCATATGCGATTTCATTACAAATATTTGAAATTTAATACCTTTGTATCGGTTCACTAATGATAAGACTGGAGAATTCTCCGGTCTTTTTTTTATGGTTTTGAAAAAAGGATTGAAGCCTGCAATTACCTCGTTTATTACAAATTTTATTGGTTTATACTTCTATATATTTTAATGTAAGAGCTTTTTTACTGTCTTTTTAATTTATATTTCATAGTATGTTCAAAATTTCACAAAATTGGACCGTATCACTTGTGAAAAAGGTTGAATTAAATTGGCGTAGCGTTATGATGGACATGTAGATGAAATTTCCGGAAATAAATTACAAACAAAACTACTTAGGGAGTGGACACAATGTCATTATCACCCGTGTTAGCAGATTATTCATCTAAAACATATTTGGAAAAACTTGATGCATATTGGCGTGCAACGAACTACATTTCGGTAGGTCAGCTTTATTTAAAAGATAATCCTTTGTTGAGAGAGCCTTTAAAAGATTCAGATGTGAAAGTTAAGCCTATTGGACACTGGGGCACAATTCCGGGTCAAAACTTTATTTATGCACATCTAAATCGTGTTATTAATAAATATGATTTGAGCATGCTTTACATTGAAGGTCCTGGTCACGGCGGCCAGGTTATGGTTTCAAATTCTTATCTGGATGGTAGTTACACTGAAATCTATCCACAAATTACGCAAGATATCCCAGGTATGAAGAAATTGTTCAAACAATTCTCTTTCCCTGGCGGTATTGCTTCACATGCTGCTCCTGAAACACCTGGATCTATCCATGAAGGTGGAGAATTAGGTTACTCCCTTTCTCATGGTGTAGGTGCCATTCTGGATAATCCTGATCTGATTTCGGCTGTTGTTATTGGTGATGGCGAAGCTGAAACGGGCCCATTAGCCGCTTCGTGGTTCTCTAACAGATTTATCAACCCCATCACGGATGGTGCAGTGCTGCCAATCTTGCACTTGAATGGCTTTAAGATTAGTAACCCAACGATTATGTCTCGTCAATCGAAAGAAGAATTGACCTCCTACTTTAAAGGTTTGGGTTGGGAGCCGTTCTTTGTTGAAGGTGAAAATCCGGATCACATGCATCCAGAAATGGCGAAAGTATTGGATACGGCCATCGAGAAGATTGAAGCTATTCAAAAGAATGCACGTGAAAATAATGACCTTACTCGTCCGGCGTGGCCGATGATTGTATTCCGTTCACCTAAAGGCTGGACAGGTCCGAAGGAATGGGACAACGTGCCGAATGAAAATTCATTCCGTGCCCATCAGGTTCCAATTCCGGTTGATCAAAAGAATATGCAACACGCACCTGCTTTGTTAGAATGGCTGAATAGCTATAGACCAGAGGAATTGTTCGACGAAAACGGTCGTTTAAACTCTGAGCTTGCTGAAATTCTGCCTACAGGCGATAAACGTATGGGAATGAACCCTGTTGCGAATGCGGGTAACCTCATTAAAGACTTGAAATTACCGGATTTCCGTAACTATGCGCTGGATAATTCCGTACCTGGTAAAGTGATTGCGCAAGATATGTCGGTTTTAGGGAAATACGTTAAAGATGTGGTTCTTTTAAATGAAGAAAATCGTAATTTCAGAATCTTCGGACCGGATGAAACGATGTCTAACCGCTTGGCTCCTGTTTTTGAAGTAACCAAACGCCAATGGATGGACCAAATTATTGAACCTAATGATGAATTCTTATCATCCTATGGCCGCGTAATTGATTCTCAATTATCCGAACACCAAGCTGAAGGACTGCTGGAAGGTTATGTATTAACAGGTCGTCATGGTTTCTTTGCAAGTTACGAAGCCTTCCTGCGTGTGGTTGACTCGATGATCACCCAACACTTTAAGTGGCTGCGTAAAGCAACGGATCAAGGATGGCGTGCAGATATCCCATCATTGAATGTCGTAGCAACCTCAACAGTGTTCCAACAGGATCATAATGGGTATACACACCAAGATCCAGGTTTGTTAGGTCATTTGGCTGATAAAAAACCAGAATTTATTCGGGAGTATCTGCCAGCGGATGCCAATTCATTGTTGGCTGTTTTCGACACCATTTTAAATGACCGTCAAAAGATCAATTTGATTGTTTCGTCTAAACACCCACGTCCACAATGGTTTAGTGCTGATGAAGCGAAAGAATTGGTGGACAAAGGGTTGAAGATTATTGATTGGGCAAGTACAGATCAAGGTGGAGAACCTGACCTTGTCATTGCTTCTGCTGGTACAGAGCCAACTATTGAAAGTTTAGCTGCGATTTCCATTTTGCATGAAAAACTGCCTGACTTGAAGATTCGGTACATCAACGTGGTAGATTTGCTGAAACTGAGAAGTCAAAAACTAGACCCGCGTGGATTATCCGACGCCGAGTTTGATCATTTTTTCACAAAAGACAAGCCAGTTGTTTTCGCTTTCCATGGTTACGAAGGTCTGATCAAAGATCTGTTCTTTGATCGTCACAACCATAACTTGCATGTACATGGTTACCGTGAGAATGGCGATATTACGACACCATTTGATATGCGCGTATTGAATCAGATGGATCGCTTCGATCTAGTGAAGGAAGCTGTCCTCAACTTACCTGACGCTGAGAAGTACACCAACATTGTGGATGAAATGGATGCTACGGTTAAGAAACATCATCAATTCATTCGCGAAGAGGGTATTGATTTGCCAGAGGTAGAGAACTGGGTATGGAAAGGCTTGAAATAAAAACACAGACACTTCAACTTTGTGTTGGACAACCAAGCCATCAAGCATGAAGTGGAATATATGATTTGGTAGTGGTACAAGTGCCTGACCCCTTGACTTCAAGTATGATTTCAATGGGGATCAGGCGCTTTTTGATTTAGCACACAGAGAACTTGGTAGAGAATTTACAAGCTAGTGGGTATATACATATATAGGGAACGAAATGAATTTCTATATTTTGCCTGAGGATTAAAGAGGTGTTATGGTATATGAGAATAGTAAAGGAGGCTGTTAATATGAACCATCAAATTCCGGAGAAGGTATTGAATGATGGCACTAAAGTGCCCGTCATTGGATTTGGGACTGTTGGATTTAAGGGTGCAGATGGAGTACAGGCGATTACCGGCGCAGTTGATGCAGGTTACCGTCTGATCGACACAGCGTTCAACTATGAAAATGAGGGGGCTGTCGGGAAAGCGGTCCGACAGAGCTCTGTGCCCAGAGAAGAATTGTTGATTTGCTCCAAACTACCGGGTCGCCGACATGCTTACCAAGAAGCCATTGTAACGATCGAAGAGTCATTATATAGAGGAGGTCTGGACTATTATGATCTTTATCTGATCCATTGGCCGAATCCCCAAATTGATCGATATGTTGAAGCCTGGCAGGCGTTGATTGAGGCGAAGAAAAGGGGCTATATTCGTTCCATCGGGGTCTGCAATTTTCTGCCCGAGCATAATGAACGTTTAATTCGGGAAACAGGTGTCGCCCCGAGCATCAATCAAGTTGAATTGCATCCATTGTTTAATCAGGAGCACCAGCGTGCAAAAGATGCTGAACAGGGCATCGTGACCGAATCGTGGAGCCCCTTGGGGCGTGGTCACAGCATACTGGAGAATGAAAAGATTGGGGAAATTGCTGCTGCTCATGGTAAAACGACTACACAAGCGATTTTACGTTGGCATATCCAACTTGGAGCGATCCCGATCCCTAAGGCCTCTTCTTTAAAACACCAAACGGAGAATCTGGATATTTTTGATTTTGAGTTGTCTCCAGAGGAAATGAACGTGATTTCGGCATTTAGCAGTGAGGATGGGCGGATATGGGGTCAGGACCCCAAGTCCTATGAAGAACTATAATCAGGAACAATAAATAGAAGGGTTCAAAAATCTGTCGCGGGTTTTTGGACCCTTTGCTTTTATAATAAAACGAACACACATCCGAAAGTGATCAGTGGGCCAGTATATAGAGCTATGATGAACATTTTTTACCGGATTTGATGTATGATATGGTGGAATGTAGTCCTTTCGAAGGAGGTCATCATGGGAATTTTGTCGAGGTTTAGGGATATTATGAAAATGAATGTTAACGCCTTAGTGGATAAGGTGGGAGACCCGGAGAGAACCATTGACGATTATATGCGGAATTTAAACAGTGATCTAGGCAAGGTGAAAGCGGAGACGGCCTCAGTGTTGGCTGATGAGAGAAGGGCAAAAAGAGCACTGGATGAATGCAAAGCCGAAATCAAAAAGCTCCAGCATTATGCCAGTAAGTCTGTGGAAGCTGGTAATGAAGAGGAAGCTCGAAAGTTTCTGGAGAGAAAAGGTTTGCAGGCGGATAAATTGGAACAATTACAAACGTCCTATGATTTAGCTTCGACAAACGCCGTAAATATGAAACAAATGCAGGAGAAGTTGGTGTCCGATATGGGGCAACTAGAAGCGCGGCGCGCTGAACTTAAAGGGAAGATGGCGGTTGCCAAAGCACAGCAAACCTTGAACTCTATGGGCAGCAAGAATTCTGCTTTCGAAGTTATGGAAGAACAGGTGAACAGAGCGTATGATGAAGCGATGGCTATAGCCGAGCTTCGGGCAGGAACGAAGGACGACCTGGATGCTTTATTTGCACAATACGAGAAGAGTACGAATGCAGAGGATGAACTGGCTGCGATCAAAGAAAAAATCAACCATAAGGAATCATAACAGTATCTACATGAAGAGGTGAGCAGATGCCGGTTATCGAATACAAATGCCCAAACTGCGGCAGCGGCATGGTCTTTGACGGTGAGACAGGGATGTTATCCTGTCATAGTTGCGGAAGAGAGGACAATATCGAATCTATTCCTGATCCTCTGATAAATCGTATTTTTTCAGAAGATGAGGCCCATGAGTATCATTGTAATAACTGCGGAGCAGTGATTATGACCGAAGTGGAGACGAGTGCAACGGTGTGCAGCTTTTGTGGTTCTGCCGTGGTTCTCGGGGATCGACTGACTGGGAAGCTGGCTCCAGCGCAGGTTATTCCTTTTTCAATCAGTAAGGAAGAAGCCATAGCTGCTTTCAAAAAATGGTGCAAGAATGGCCGTCTGACGCCGAACCGGTTCATGATAGCAGACCGAATCAAGGGAATAACCGGGATGTATGTGCCCTTCTGGTTATATGAATTACATAATAAAATTGAGGTTCAAGGTGAAGGTACCCAAGTGAGAACCTATACGAGCGGAGACTACGAATATACGGAAACGAAGCATTTCGATGTATATCGGAAAATTCGTTTGAATTATGTAAAGGTTCCAATTGATGCTGCGGAGAAAATGAACGATGAGCTGATGGATAAATTGGAGCCTTTTCCATACGATCAGCTAAAACCCTTTAAAACGCCATATCTAGCAGGTTATATTGCGGAGAAGTACAGTTATAACGAAGAAGAGCTTTTCCCGCGAGTTAAAGAAAAAGTGAAGGAATATATTGATGCTTATATTCATTCTACGGTGTCAGAGTATACGGCCGTGAGTTATACGGAAAAGCAAATTGATACTACATTAAAACAAGCGGATTATGTCCTGCTCCCGGTGTGGGTCATACACTATGACTATAATCAATTGGAGCATACGTTTGCTATGAACGGACAGACGGGCAAGGTAGTCGGTAAGCCTCCGATTAGCAAGTTCAAAGTGACGGCTTGGTTTGCAGGCATTTTCGGCATTACTCTCTTTTCATTGAGGTTAATCACTTGGTTGATGATGGGAGGGGGATTTTATTGAAAAAGCATAGAGCGATTATAGCCGTCTTGTTGTTCTTTGCTGCTTTTCTGGCAGTTCCTATGGAAATGAAGGGCGAACCAGCAACGACAGAAATGAAGCCATTGATTTATGATGAAGCGGGTCTGCTCAATCAGGAAGAGTATGATGTGTTGAACGCTATGGCTAATCAATACGGAGCGGAAAGAGAAACGGACATTATTATTTATACTACTCTCAATCCCGACAATATGGATGTTATGAAAATGACGCAGGACTTTTATGATGACCATGGCCCTGGGTATGACAGATCTCATGGGAACGCGGTCATTTTAACGATGGATATGAGAAATAGAGAGGTGTACTTGGCCGGATTTTATAAGGCAGAACGGTATCTGGATGATGACAGGCTTACTAAAATACGCCATGAGATTAGCCCGGACCTGACGAACGGCAACTATGGGCTTGCATTTCAAAAGTATATTCTGAGTGCGCACAAATATTTGGCCATCCGTCCAGGGGTGAATCCAGACAGTATATTTTTTAAAGGATGGCTTCATTTGGCGGTTGCCCTGGGATTGGCGGCGATGATCGTGGGCAAGATGGTTTCCAATTCTGGCGGTCGGGTTACGGTAAATCGGCAGACCTACGAGGATGCGAACGCTTCAGGAGTTCTGGAGCATCGAGATCAGTATCTTCACACAACGACAACGAAACGGAAGATTGAAAAGAGCAGCAGTAGCAGCAGCTCAGGCGGTGGTGGCGGAACGACCAGCGGCGGTCATTCGCATAGCGGCAGCAGAGGATCATTTTAACTGAGGATTTTGTAAAAATCCAATAAGCGACTTTCAATGAACAATATATAGATCGAAATGGTCTAGTTCGTCTATATATTGCACTTTGGAGCGACTGGAATCGAATTTTGCAAAATCCTAAACTGAAAGGATGGATACAGTATGGGGTTCTTCAGAAATCAATTTGCAAATGTTGTAGAGTGGGAAGAATTTAGAGATGATATGATTTTCTGGAAGTGGAGCAACCGTGAAATTAAAAAAGGCAGTAAATTAATCATCCGCTCCGGTCAAGATGCGATTTTTGTAAATAACGGAAAAATAGAGGGTATTTTCGAGAATGAAGGGTCGTATAACATGGACTCTGACATTATTCCATTTCTATCCACACTAAAAGGGTTTAAATTTGGTTTTAACAGTGGCATGAGGGTAGAGGTCTTATTCGTTAATACGAAGGAGTTTACGGTCAAATGGGGGACGCAGAATCCAGTGCTGATCCCGACCCCCCAGCTGCCAGGCGGTATGCCGATTCGTGCCAATGGCACATTTAATTTTAAAGTGAACGATTATGTTACGCTCATCGATAAGATTGCCGGAGTGAAGGACAGTTATCTAGTTGAGGATGTGAAAATACGGATTACTTCGGTGTTGGATCAGTTATTGATGAAGTGGATCAGCAGAGAAGGAAAGGACATGTTCAATCTGCAGGCGAATGCCTCTGACATTTCAAAAGGTATTCAAGAAGATCTGGATATGCAAGTGATGGACAACGGTATGACGATTACTGGCTTTCATGTGATGAGCTTCAATTATCCTCAAGAAATCCAAGATATGATCACGAAGACAGCCTCTCATGAAATGATCGGTAATCTGCAAAAGTACCAACAAGTGACGATGACGGACGGGATTGCATCGGGTAATGTAAAAGGCGGCGGTGCTGCTTCGGATATGGCGAGTATGATGATGGGGATGAATATAGCAAATGAAATGATGAAAAATTTTAACCCGAACCCAAAGCCTTCGGCTGAGACTCAGCCTACACCTGCTGCCCCCGCTCCATCTGGAGACGGTAATAAGCCCAATTTTTGTCCGAATTGCGGTACAAAAAACGAAGGAGCTAACTTCTGTCCGAATTGTGGACAAAAATTGAACGGATAACATAGCTACGGTCAAACTTCTTTATTTCAGAAAAGCTCCGACTGGGTCAAGTAATCCTGTAAGCCAAAAGGCAGTTATCGCAGAGTATCTTCTGTGATGGCTGCTTTTTTATGTAGTTCGTTCAAGTATTTTCTTCATAAATCTGATTTATTGGATTGAAAAAGGTACTCAGGATAAGGTACTATAGCTATATAGTATGTATTTATATTAACTAATTAGTTATTACATTAATAAACTATGGGTATAGGAGCAACGAAGATGACCAAATTCCAAGATCAAATCATTGCGCGTTACAAGTTTGATGATGCAAAGAACGTCGGCAAAGATAGCTCAGGGCAAGGTAACGATGGGGTTGCTTCAGGCACAGTAACACCTACGATTTCCCATGCTACCGGTAGAGCAGCTTTGACGCTTGAGGGTGGCCCCAACGGTACATCGTATATCCAGCTTCCTTCCGATCTATTCAAAGATGTAAGCGATAACACCGGTGTGACGGTTACTGCGTGGGTCAACTTCGGCAGATTCACAGATATGTGGGAACGTGTCTTTGACTTTGGTAAAGCCCATACAGGACCCTATATGTTCATGACACGGAATCTGCGCGGAACCCTTTTCACCGAGGCGGATTTGTCCGTAGACCCGGGAAGAGGCTTTGTCAGGGATGAGTGGATGCACATAGCCCTGTCTGTGATCGGCACGGAAGGCGGCACATTAAGTAGTGCCGGTCCGGTGATATATGTCAATGGTGAAGTGGTAGCGGATGGTTCCATCAGCCAAACTTCCAGCGGTAACTATGCCAAGCTGCGTAAATGGTTCGAAACGTTTACAGACTCGTCCAACTACAGCAACAATTTTATCGGTCGCTCCCAGCATGCGGCGGATGTAGACTTTGCCGGCTCCGTTTCAGACTTTAGAATTTATAAAGCAGGCTTGTCGGCAGATGAAGTCATTGAGGTCATGTGCGATTCGTTGACAGATGAAGAGATCGTGAAGCTTGCTAGAGATAAATATTTGTCCTTTCCAACGACGATTGTGACCAAGGACTTATCTCTGCCAACCGTTCTGATGGGCGGTAGAGTAGAAGTGACCTGGAAATCCAGCCAACCTAGTATACTCTCTGACAATGGGCAGGTGCAGGCGATTACCTCCGCACAAGGGGTTACCGTCACAGCTTTATTAACGAAGGGCTTAAGCCAGATTGAAGAAAGCTTTGAAGTATCCGTTCTTCCTGAACAGCTGCCTCCGTACACGCTGACCATTCATGGAAATAAGGAAGTACTGGATGTCAGCGAAGTGATGTACGGCTTGTTCTATGAAGATATCAATAACGCGGCAGATGGCGGGATTTATGCAGAACTCGTTCAGAATCGCTCCTTTGAATCTTTCGAGTTTGATACGTATTCCCATGCTTCCGGTGAATGCGGCTGCTCTACAGGACGGAACCGCAACCCGTTGTTTGCCTGGTCTGGTGATACGGACAAGATGACTCCACAACATAGCGGTGGATTAAATGAGTTTTTAGGCGCAAAAGACAAAGAAGTGAACTCTTATTATGTGACGGTAGCGGATGGTGCAACGATTCGGAACAAGGGCTTTTCCGATTCTAACCAGAATTGTGCCATGTCCATCCAAGAGGGTGCCAAGTATGAGTTTACCATCTGGGCGAAGGCCGATTCAGCTGGCGCAATCACACTGCAACTGCAAGACTCGAATGAAAAGGCTATTAGTGATTCGGTTACGATACAGGTGGAAGGTGGCAACACGTGGAAGAAGTACGGCATCGATTCCAAACTTGTGCTGACAGGCTCAGCTACGGTTCTCGGGCAGCTGGCGCTTACATTTGAAGGGGACATTTCGGTTGATATGGTTTCTTTATTCCCACAAGATGTATGGGGCGCAGGAGAGGAAGCGCAATCCCCATCGGCACATGCTAACTTCCAGGGAAATCCTAACTACCGACTGAGAAAAGATTTGGTGAACGCACTGGTTGGCATGCATCCGAAGTTTTTGCGGTTTCCAGGTGGTTGTATTTCCGAGGGTTCGTTTATATGGGAAAACGTATACGATTGGAAGGAATCGATTGGGGATATCGAGCTGCGCAAGGAAAACTTTAATGTATGGGGCTATATGATGACCATGGGCCTTGGTTATATGGAGTATTTCCAGTTGGCAGAAGACCTGAATGCAGCTCCGCTTCCGGTTATGGCCTGTGGCGTTCTCTGCCAAGCCCGTTCCGATTACGCTCATCCGGCTGGAGGCGCATTAAGAGAATACTATATTAAGAACTTTACAGATCTGATCGACTTTGCGATCAGTGTGGATTTTGAACATAATGAATGGGCTGCTATGCGTAAAAAAATGGGCCATGAAGCTCCGTTCGATCTGCGTTATTTGGGTGTGGGTAACGAGAACTGGGGCACAGAATTCTTTGCCAACTTTGAAGTGTTCAAAACGTCGATTGATGAGTATATGGAGAAAAACTATCCGGGTTATGAGCTGCATATCATCTCCACGGTTGGCGCTCAAGCAGACGACGATGCATATCAACAGGGCTGGAAGTTCTTAAGCGGTAATATGACCGGTTCGGCTAAGGTTGCTTTTGCAGATGGTGACCAGGTGACGGAAGAAACGGTAACCTGGTATGAGAAGCAAAAGGACTATATGGATACCATTGCAGACGAGCACTACTATCGTTCTAACGAGTACCTGCTGAATAACGTGGACCGCTATAACTACTACTACAGAGCTTATAACGTGGACGGCAGTATAAATTGGAAAGCAACATCAAAGGTTTTTGTCGGAGAGTACGCCTCAACGGATAAAAATACATTGGCAGGCGCTGTAGCAGAGGCAGCGGTGATGACGGGCTTCGAAAATAATGCCGATGTCGTTCGGCTAGCTGCCTATGCACCGCTGTTTAACAAGGTGCTGACAGATGGAACCTACAGATGGACGCCAGACTGCATCTGGTTCGATGACGAAACGGTGTGGTTTACGCCGAACTACTATGTACAGCAAATGTATGCTAAATATTTGGGGAATAAAGTATTGAGCACTTCTTTCTCTACTTACAAAAACGGCAAGCCAACGGATCTCATTCCTCAGGGTGGAATTGAAATCGCGACAGGCAACGCCGAAGTTATGATTAAGCGTGTGACTGTTACTTCCAACCAGGACGGCAGTGTTTTGCTGGATCAAGACTTTACCCAGGAATTGAATTCGGCCTGGCAGGTCATTCCCGGTTCCGTGGGCTCTACAGTGGAGGAAGGCAAGGGGCTTGTCCTCAAAGCTCAGGATAGCGGTTTGAATGGTCTGTACATCTTGAACGACAGCTGGAGCAATTACAAGGTAGAGGTGGTCGCTTCCCGTATTTCCGGCACGGACGGTTTTTATGTGGGTGCGGGTCTCACGGATATTTCTGCGGAGAAAAAGGACGTTGTCGAATACGCGATCGGTTATGGCGGCAAGGCTACCGGCGTGAAGGTTTACAAGCAAGGCATAGAAGGCTACACATTGGGTGACTACTCTTCCAGTACAGCGGCAGGTAACTTGAGAGCAGCTAGCTATGAAGAGTTGGCTGACAACACGGACTACACCATAACAGTGAACTACGGCGGTGAAACGGGCAGTAATCTGATTTGCTCATACACCGACGGCGAAACAACCAGCAAAGTGCTGGACTACAAGCTGGAGGCTTACAACAGAGACGTGTTCAACTCGGTAACCCAAGATGCTGAGCATGTATACGTGAAGCTGGTGAATGCTGAAAACGTAGATAAGGTAATACAGCTGAATCTACAAGATTTGAGTGTTGAGTCCATCGCTAAGCTGGTTACACTAACCGGCGATTCCTCGCTTATTCATGTACCTAACGTGAACAAGAAGAATGACGAGAAGGTAGTGCCTACCGAACAGCAGATCACGCTTGATACAGATTCTGTCCTCTTAGACTTACCGGCCAACTCGGTAAATGTACTGGTGCTGGATATTAAACCTTTTCCCGCTTAAAAACAAAAAGGGGTGTCCCAAGCAGCCGTTTTATGGCTTTTGGAACACCCCTTTTTTTCTATGAATAGAGTCGGAATGTTGAGTTGATTTCCCCGACGGGCATTACTGCGTGCTTCTGTTTACCAATTCACGCGGGTTGATGCCATCGTCTATCGTTAGCGGGGTAGGGGCTCCCGTAGCGATTCGCTCCCAAGGCACCATTTTAAAGTTCTGATTTAACTTTTTGCCGTTTTGAAGATTTTCGTCATCTTGTGCAACGAAGATACCATGAGGGAAATTCTTGCCTAATCCGTAGCCAAGAACATCAATACCGTCTGTGACAGACGTACCGTCAACGGTAGGGCTCGCGCTGATTGTAAAGTTGCTTATATATGCATTGTCGCCTTGTCGTTCATAGATCGCATAGCTACTGTTTCCTTGACTGGAGGCCATGAGATACCCCTTGCCATCTTTACCGTAATACAATGTAAGTCCTTCTATGTCATCGTGGAGTCTACGCCCATCTGCAATATCAACACGTCGCAGCGGCTCGGATGAACCGTCTGGCTCGGCACTATACTTCCAAATGGCGTAATCCTCTTCAGCGATGTAGATCGTACCATATTCATCATCAGCAACCATGCCTTCGGATTGCGTATTCAGCTTGAACTGGCGGACAAGCTTACCTGCAATTTTGCCACTTCCGTCATCAGTCAGCTCATATTGTTCAAATTCACCCTCTTTGCCCAACACGAGCGCGTAAAATTTATCTGTCTTGAGGCTATGGTATAAGCTGAATCCGTACACTTCTTTCATAGATGCTTTAATGGGTTTGCCAACCACGTTGGTCAGCTTTCCTGATGCACCGTCAATGGCAAAGATATCGATCGTGTTGTTGGTTCGATTGGTTGCCCCTGCGATATCAATTTTTTTGCCGCCCAACGTGAAACCGTAACGAAGATCCACGTTATTCATTTTTCCGACCTTCATGTTTTGCAGTTGCTTGCCTTCCAGATCATAGACTAAAATCCCGCCGCCTTTATTGGTTGCTAAAATTCTACTTTTCTCCGGATCGACCGGGTTGAGCCAGATTGCAGGGTCGTCGGCTGCGTCTTCTCCATCCTCCACAGCTTCTGTTTCGGCAGAGGGGATTACTTTATAGGTGGGGACTGCATCCTTTGGATCTGCATATTTGTTGTTCTCTGCTTCAAGCGCTGTAAGAAGTTTTGTAGGAAGATATACATTTCCATTCACTATTTTAATTTCCCGGTCCGCTTTTCCGCTTAGTCCAGCTAGACGATATTGCTTTTCACCCACTGTAAAGGTCCCGACAATGCCATTTTTCAGTTTGACCAAAACAGAGTGGTCATCACTGTCCCATGTAATTGTCGCCCCCATTTTATCTGCCTGTGTCCGTATTGGTGCATACCCGGATGGCTGAATGTCTGCCGCATGGGTCAGTTCTGGTGATACCAGAACCCCCGTTAAAATGGCTAATAATGCGAGTTTAGTTGACTTCATATGTATGCCCCTTTTCTGAAGTGAAAATGATATAACCGACTCAGTATAAAGCGAGAATATCAAAAGGATACAATGAAAATGTAAAAGGAATGTAAAGGAGATGTAAGCATTCAATGGACTGGCTTCCAGTATTGTTGTCTGTAATTCTTTGGAGACATTCCGAACTTTTCTTTAAAGCATTTGGAGAAATAGCTTGCTTGGGAGAATCCTGTTTCCTCGGTAATTTGTTGGACAGACCAGTCAGTTTGCAGCAAAAGACTGCGTCCTTGATCCAGGCGATAATCCATTAAATACTCAAGTGGTGTGCGCTGGAAGGCGACCTTCATGCATCTGGCGAGATAGTTCTGATGTACGTGAAAATGGGTCTCCAAATCCTTATTGGTGATTGTATTTTTGTAATTCTGTTTTAGGTATATTTCGATCTGTTCCGCCAACTTAGAGGAGCTGTCTTTATTATTCTGATCATACTCCAAACTCTGAAAAACATTCACAAACGTCTGTTGGGCCTCCCATAGTGCCAGCTTTCTAGGTTTTAAAGTAGAGGCTAGTAAATAGTCTAATTTCGAAAATAGCTCATGCGGATTCACCACTTTTTGAATTTTGGGCAAATGAATGGTCGTATGTTCTGAATGAAAATGCAGCTCGGGAATGGGGGTGCTGGGTATAATAGGATTGGGCGAGGATTGTGCGCACCACATGCTATTGGTTTGAAAATGGAACCAGTAAAAGGAGGTTTGTTCTGTACATGCCTCAATGGGAAAATGATGTTTATCCGGTTCAAGAATGAGAGCGTAATTTTCAGTTACCTTCCACACTTCGTCCTCTTCGCCAATGTGCAGCAATCCTTCTTTAATGATTATTACGTCAAAATAACCCAGATTATACCTATTCGGGTGCCAATCCCCTTTTTGATATGTAGTAAAATTCCCCTCAATGAAATAAGGCAGCGGAGGGACAAGGAATGATAGAAAGTCTGTTTTGCTCATGGAAGCCAGCTCCTTTGTGTGTGAAATCGTATAAGTTTTAGTTAAAGATCGCGATTTTTTTTATAAATTCAGGTTGATAAAATAAGGACGTAGCAAGGGGAGCTCAGGTTAGCTTGTACGATATTATCATTACTTTATCCTTATTTTTTCAAAAATGAAAGCGTTCTATTTCCAGGAAGGGATGTTTATCCAATGAAAACGGCAAAGCCAGTTAAGCATGTCATCGTTGATGATTTATTTTGGAAAAAGTATAAGCAGGTTGTGGCGGAAGAGGTTATTCCTTATCAGTGGAAAGCATTAAATGATGAATTACCAGATACAGAACCTAGTCATGCGATTGAAAACTTTAGGATTGCAGCCGGGGAATCCAGTGGGGAGTATTATGGAACCGTTTTCCAGGACAGTGACATTGCCAAATGGCTGGAGACAGTTGCCTTTAGCTTAAGGGATCATCCGAATCCTGCGCTTGAAGAGCGGGCTGATGAAGTAATTGAATTGTTGGGAAGAGCTCAAGCTGAGGATGGGTATCTGAATACGTACTATCTGCTGAAGGAACCCAATAATCGCTGGACGAACCTAAGAGATAATCATGAGCTGTATTGTGCAGGGCATTTTATAGAAGCGGCTGTTGCTTATTATGAAACGACGGGAAAAACGAAGTTTCTTCACATTATGGAGAAATACGTAGACCTGATTCAGCAGATTTTTGGTACGGAAGAAGGGAAACGGAAAGGCTACCCGGGACATGAAGAAATTGAGTTGGCCTTGATCAAATTATACGACGTAACTGCAAAGGATCAATATCTCAAATTAGCGCAATATTTTATTGAACAGCGGGGACAGCATCCTATTTACTTTGCAGAGGAACAAGAAAAGAGAAAACATATTCAAACAGAGCCTACCTGGAATGATGATAACAACATTAATTTTGGCTTAGGCTTCGAATACCAGCAAGCACACCAACCTGTGCGGGAACAAAAAGAGGCAGTCGGCCATGCGGTGAGAGCGGTGTATCTGTATATTGCGATGGCGGACTTGGCCGCGAAAACAGGGGATGCTTCCCTGTTACAAGCCTGTGAAACGCTGTGGGATGATGTAACGAATCATAAAATGTACATCACCGCAGGGATCGGTTCTACTGTAAACGCGGAAGCGTTCACTTGCCATCACGATCTTCCCAATGACAGCATGTACTGTGAGACCTGCGCCTCTGTAGGGCTGGCCTTTTGGGCCAATCGTATGCTGCGCTTAGCGCCAGACCGGAAATATGCCGATGTTTTGGAGCGTGCGCTATACAACGGAACGATTAGTGGGATGGACCTGGACGGGAAACGGTTTTTCTACGTGAATCCGCTGGAGGTTAATCCTTTTCAAAAATCCAGAAAAGATCAGGAGCATGTAAAAACAGAACGGCAAAAATGGTTTTTCTGCGCCTGCTGTCCGCCCAATTTGGCACGAATGATTGCATCGGTTGAGGACAATATGTACACCCAAACGGATGATACGTTGTATACGCATCTGTATATTGCCAGCAAGGTGAACATGACTTTATCTGGTCAAGAGGTTGAAATTACACAAACTCATCATTATCCATGGGATGCGGATCTAACCTTTTCGATCCACGTAACAGAGCCGACTTCCTTCAAATGGGCACTACGGATTCCGGGTTGGTGCAAGCAGGCAGAGGTGAAGGTGAATGGGGAAGTTATATCATTAGACCATCTGGAAAATGGCTATATCGAGATTCAGCGTACTTGGAAGGACGGAGATGTGGTAACTCTGCATTTGGCTATGCCAGTTGAGCGCATTCGGAGCAATCCACTTGTCTCCATGAACCAGCAGCAAATTGCTCTCCAACGCGGCCCAGTCGTGTTCTGTCTGGAAGAAGTGGATAATGGAGCGAATTTGGCAGGATTAAGATTGACGAAGGATAGCCTCATTACGGAAGAGTTTAGCGAAAACCTGCTGGGTGGCATTGTAAAGTTGACTATAGAGGGATACCGGGTAAAAAATTCGAACGCATTATATAGCTCGGAGCCTCCTGAATTTGTTCCTCAACAAATTACCGCCATTCCTTACTATGCCTGGTGCAATCGGGCAAAAGGGGAAATGCGTGTATGGGTTTATGAATCATAATTCATTCGCATGGGGAGAGGAAAGATCATGAGTACGAGAATTGTGAGTACGGAACCACCGGAAAAGGCAGCAAGTACCGTTCCTTTTCATCGTAAAATCAGCTATTCATTAACGGATACGGCAGGCAATTTACTATACTGTGTTATTTCCAGTTATCTATTATATTTTTATACAGATGTATTCGGACTTTCTATCGGGATTGCCGGGACATTACTATTTATCACCCGTTTTATCGATGCCATTGATGCCCCGATTTGGGGCATCCTGATTGACCGAACCAAGTCGAAATACGGCCAGAGCAGACCCTATTTTCTATGGTTAGCTATTCCGTTCGCTGTGTTCATGGTCCTTACGTTTACGACACCCAATTGGAGTGAGTCGGGCAAAATTGCATATGCCGCCATTACGTATATCATAGCAGGTATCCTTTATACCGGAATCAGTACGCCGATTACGTCTATTCTGCCTAATCTGAGCACCAATTCTAATGAACGCGTAGTCTTGAACTCCTTCCGCATGGTCGGGGGGAATGTGGGTTTCTTCATCGCCACGACGTTTACGTTACCTTTGGTCGCTTTCTTTGGACAGGGGAATGATCAAAAAGGATTTTCCTTAACGCTCGTTTTATTTGGAATCATGGCGATTATTATGTTTTTCATAGCGTTTGCCGATTTGCGAGAAAATGCAGCAGTGAAAACGAAATCCGTTCCCATTGCTAAAAGCTTTACAGCCATCAAACGAAACTGGCCCTGGATGCTCGTTGTAGCTGCCAACTTGTGTTACTGGATTGGTTTGAATATTCGTTCAGCAACGCTAATCTTTTATCTGCAATACAATCTGGACAGTAAGGACTTAGTGCCTTTAATCAATGGACTGACCTCCTTGCAGTTGATCTCGATGGTTCTGATTCCGTTTTTCGCCAGAAAATTAAGTAAAAATGCGATTATGATTATCGGATTGATATTAGCTGCGCTGGGTCAAGTCGTGATTTTAATGGGCAGTACAGACTTAACCCTCATTATTATCGGCTGGATTATTGGTGCGTTAGGATCAGGCTTTGCATGTTCTATGCCGTTCGCGATGTTGTCAGATACAGTCGATTATGGGGAATGGAAAAATGGTATTCGGGCAAGTGGTTTCCTGACCTCCATTGGAAGCGCATTCTGTATTAAAGCAGGTAGCGGAATCGGCGGATTATTGCCAGCATGGATCATGGGCAGCACCGGTTATATCGCTGGGAAAGTTCAAACCCCTACGGCGTTGTCCGGCATTCAGTTTAGCTTTATCTGGCTGCCATTTATCGTCTTCTTGATCGGAATCATTCCTATGTTTTTTTATAAAAAATTCGAAAAGAATGAAGCTTCTATTCAACAAGATTTAATTGCGAGAAGATCATAGACATTCTTTTAACAAGGGTTTAATGATATATTAAAGCATTATAATGCTGCTCCAAAACCTGTTCGCTGAGCTGAGCAGGTTTTTTTGTTTTTTTCTATTCAAATGTGAGTAAAGCCATTGACAGGATTTTCTTTTGGAGTAATACTTCTATGTAGAGAAAAGTGTACAGAATCAAGAACTAGACACATCTAGCCTTGCAACTTTATACATTTTTTCGCCATGAAGGCTCTTCTGTTGAAGGGTTTTTTTCAATTTGAGAAAAAGAATGTGATGATATGAGTCAACTGAGTGTAAGGATGAGAACACATGGCTTTCTGAATAAGCATTTTTCAGGAGAGTCTATCGATTATCGACAGATTATTGCGCTGTTTATCCCGCTTCTGATTGATCAGGCTTTTATTGTGGGTCTTAATTTGGTGAACACGGCAATGATTAGCTCGTCGGGGATGGCGGCAGTCAGTGCTGTAAATATGATCGATTCTTTGAATATTTTTCTGATTAATGTGTTTGTTGCAGTGTCTACCGGGGGAACGGTTGTCGTGGCACAGTATAAGGGGAGCGGTAACGACCTCATGGTCTCTAAAGCTGCATCCGGCACCATTTCCTCCGTTTCCTTGCTGGCCTTATGTATCAGTTTGTTTATGATGGTTTTGTACAATCCGATTTTAAGTGTTCTGTTTGGTTCGGCCTCGCCTGATGTATTAGCTAACGGTAAGGTATATCTGCTGGGAAGCTGTATGTCTTTTGTGGGGATTGCAATCGTTGAGGCAGTGTGTGGGGCGCTGAGGGGCATTGGGAAGACGAGGGCATCGCTGGCTCTTTCGCTCATCATGAACCTCTCGTATGTGCTTCTTAATGTGGTATTCATTAATGTATTGGATATGGGTGTGCTGGGCATGACGATTGCCGTCAATGTGTCCAGATATGCAGGAGCAGTATGCGCGCTGATCTATTTGGTCAGGGTAGATGATGACTTGCGTGTTCAGCTTAGAGATATGCTTTATTTTAATCTGGCTATGCTTAAAAAGATTCTGTTTATCGGGCTTCCCTTTGCAGCGGAACAGATGTTTTTTAATGGGGGCAAAATTTTAACCCAAATTTTCATTGTGAGCCTGGGGACGAATGCGTTGGCGACGAATGCCATTTGCTCATCCCTAGCTAACGTGTTTCAAATCCCTGCGAATGCTTTGGCTCTTACGATTGTAACCGTGGTCGGTCAATGTATGGGGCGTCGAAATGTCGAGGATGCCCGGAAGTTTACCAAATCGTTTATTTGGCTGTCGTCTTGTTCGTTTATTGTAATGGGACTCATACTGATGCCTTTGTTTGAGCCGATGGTGGGGCTATTTCATCCGCCTGCCGAAATCGTAGATGACATTTTTGTTGTCATTCTGATTAATACGTTGGCCCAGATTCCGCTCTGGTCCATAGCCTTTATTACACCCTCTGCGCTTAGAGCAGCAGGTGATTCGAAATTTACGTCCCTCACCTCGATGCTGTCCATGTGGTTATGTCGGGTGGTGCTTGGATATATTTTGGGCATAGTCTTCAATCTGGGGATTGTTGGTGTCTGGTTGGCTATGGATATTGAATGGGGCGTGCGAGGGATCGTTTTCCTTTGGCGCTTCCGCGGCAACAAATGGGTCCAGCATCGTTTGATCGACTGAATAGGTCCACTACCATAAAATTGACTTCTGGATGAAGGCATTTTACGGTAGTGGATTTTTTTCTATTCCTATACTTCGTTCAGACCCCTTACTCCATCCTGATTCCTATATTGCCTAACTGCGCTCCCTGCTGCATACGGTGGAAGGCTTGCGGTGTGTCTTGTAGAGGAAATACGCTATCTATAATCGGATGGAGTGCATGGCGCTCCATAAACTGAAGCATAGCTGCGAATTCCTCGCCACTGCCCATAGAGGTGCCGATGATGCTGATTTGAGGGAAAAATATAGACCGCAGCGGAATCTCTACTCGATCTCCTGAGCTTGCGCCAAATGTAACGATCCGACCGTTCGGCTTGAGGATATCAAAATATTTATCGAATGTAGCAGGACCGATACTGTCAAGAACCAGATCCACAGTGTCTCCGTTCATACTTTCTTTCCATTCGCTATGGCTGTCGAATGCATGATTAGCGCCATGGGCGAGGGCAGCCTGACTCTTTGCTTCGCTGCGTGATGTGACGGTGACCCGTGCACCTGCCGCTAAAGCCATAAGCATGGCATACGTGGCTACACCACCGCCAATACCGGGAATGAGGACGTGCTCACCCTGCTGTAACTGGCCTCTTGTGAAGAGCGCGCGATAAGCGGTCAAAGCAGACAAAGGCAGTACCCCTGCTTCTTCCCATGAAAGGTATGCTGGCTTGCTGACGGCATTTTGGACGGGGATGATAACCGATTCAGCGAATGTCCCGTCCGAAGGTCCGCCCAGAATGGCTGGAACCAAGGGAACATGATGCGTATTCTCCCATCCGATACAGGGATTGATAATTACATCGGTGCCTACCAGCGAGGTTGGGACACTAGCACCCACAGCCTCAATCACACCTGCTCCATCCGATCCGAGAATGAGTGGAGCATCGTTGGCAGCTCGATCTGCCATGAGGAATAGGTCCCGATGGTTCAAGCCTGCGGCTTTGAGTTTTACTCTCACCTCATCGTGCCCTGGCTGTCTGTCCGTAACGTCTGTATACATCAGACCCTCAGGGCCATTTTTGCTGGCATGTATCACGGCTTTCATTTTAAAACCTCCCGTGGTGCGAATTTAGATGCAATTGCATGTATATTGAATTGTACAGAGCGGCAAGCATCCGGTAAAATGAACAAAATCGAACGTGAGTATCACAAATGATCATACCAAGCAGGTGACGTATACATGGAAAGCAGTGATTTGAAAATTTTTCGGGCCGTCGCTCGCGAGGGCAGTATCACAAAGGCTGCGCAAGCCTTGAACTATGTACAGTCCAATGTGACCTCGCGGATTCAGCAGCTTGAGGCACAATTGAACGTACCGCTATTTCGCCGATCTAACCGGGGAATGACGCTAACGCCAGCAGGAGAGAATCTGCTGGAATATGCGGATACCATACTGACCTTGCTGGACGAGGCAGTAAAGTCCACTCAATATTCAGACCAGCCTGCGGGACCTTTGCGAATGGGGTCGATTGAGACGACGGCGGTTACACATCTGACTTCTTTATTGACGGAATATCACGCTCAATATCCTGATGTCCATCTATCGCTTATGACAGGCAGCACCCATGATCTCGTACAAAAGGTATTAAATTACGAATTAGATGGAGCGTTCGTCTATGGCCCCGTCGATGATCCGCATATAGAGTATGTTGCAGCTTTTGAGGAGGAGTTGGTGCTCATCTCGGAACCAGGGAAAAAGGACATGGACGAGCTGCTTGCCAAGCCTATGCTGTTTTTCGACGTAGGGTGCACGCATCGTACAAGAGCGGAAAGCTTTCTGAGCGAAGCAGGTGTCGCTGCGTATCAGGTTATGGAGTTTGGGACATTGGAAGTCATTTTGGGTGGTGTAGCCTCTGGTCTAGGGGTGTCCATGTTACCACAATCGTCGATTGCAAAGGCAGAGGGGGCGGGAAGTATTGTTTCTCATCGTTTGCCCAAAAAATATCGCAAATTAGAGGTGTGGTTTGTTCATCGGCGGGATTCGGTTTACTCCAGTGCACTGTCAGGCTTGCTTCACTGGATGAAAAAGGATGCTATACTTAACCGGGATTAAATTGACAACAGAGGTGTATCATTTGGAGGAACATGGTGTAACGAACAATCCATCTACAGTCGCTCCGGGACCATATGCGACGAATGGCGGCTATCATCGACGAGAACCGGATAGGATGGCAGTATTATCAGAAACATACGGAGCCTCTATTTTTTTCAGAAGATGGGCGGCTTGGATGGTTGACTTCATTCTTATCGTCTTTGGGTATGGAGGGCTGGTTTATTTTACAGCGAAAAAAGTATCTGAAGCGGAAACCCCAAATATGGGCCTGGTAGTGATGCTTTTCCTGATTGGCTCCTTCTGCTATTATCTGTTACTGGAAGGACTTACGGGCTATACGCTGGGCAAATTTGTACTTCGAATTCAGGTCGTGAATGGAGAAGGAAGGCCGCCGGGCATTGTGAAATCGTTGATCCGCACCCTTATACAGCTGGTAGATACGAATCCTCTATTTTTTCTGGGACTGCCCGCGGGGTTATGTGTGCTGGTGACACCTCGGAAACAACGGATTGGGGATATGGCTGCGAGTACATATGTGGTTAAGGTAAGGGATTTGGGAAAGGCGGGCAGAAAGAAAACCGGGATTTTTGCAGGAGCAATCATCCTGATGACGATCATTTCGATTGTCTTTGCTGTATTTTTAATTTCTACGCTCATTACTCAAATCGTGAAGCCTGAGGTATTTACCAGTAAGGATAGCCAGTTTGCGGTTACGGCTCCGTGGAATTGGTCACGAGATAATATGATTAATGAGGAAGCGGATATTTCCATTAAAAATGAATTGACCGAAAGATATTTGATTGTATTATCTGAACCGAAAAGCGATTTTGACAGCAGTATGACTCTTCAAGAATATAAAGGAATCATTGAGGAACATTTGGTGTCAGGAATTACGGACTCTGAATTGGGGATTGCCTCCGACTTGGTGGTGAATGGATACCCAGCCATTGAGTTTACCCTAAAAGGAGAAGTAGACGGGACTCCGATCATGTATAACGTGACTACGATTGAAACGCCTTCACATTATCATCAGGTGCTTGCCTGGACCTACGCTTCCCGATACAGCAGGGCACAGCAAGAGCTACGCAAGATTAGAGACAGCTTCCGTGAAATGAACATGCTGTGAAGTGAACATGGAGCAATAACGATGAATCGAAGTTATAAGGCAGTAAGCGGAACAAGCAGACAGCTTATAGAAGCGTCTGCTTGTTGTTTTATAAGCTTCCTTTAAAAAACGAACATCAAAACGGAGTAGGCGGAATAGTAGATTTATATAGATAATTTGATCATACAATAGAATGTCTGATCACTCGCAATCCGGCGACTTTCGCCACTTTACCTTGTGGGTGGGCTTTGAATTGAATCGTCACTTCATTCTTGTGGTTCGTCACAGATAGAGGAAGCTCATAGGCGAACGTTTCGAATTTATTCATTTCCTCAGACTCCAGCTTGCCTTCCCCTAAAATCTGACCATCCGCAGTGATGTCAAAGTCACTATGAGGACGGCTCAAGTCCTTCAAATAAGTGACGGCCAATTGGACAGGCTCATCCGAAAGCACCTTCATGACAAAAGAGAACCAGCCCCCAGGCCAGGTATCGCGATATTTGCGGTTATAGATGGACCCCAGACCTACATGCTCGCCAGTAAAGGCATGATCCCGTTCAGGCTGCATTTCGGCAGGCTGCACAACGTCCACTGTAAGTCGTTCCAGCTCTAGCTGATACGCTAACGCGGTACGATATTCTGCCTCGGTTGCTGTCCATTCGTCCTTGGAAAAGAGATCCCAATAGACGGTATATGAACGATCATACATTTGATAAAACGGACGAAGCTTCAAGTCTCCGATATAGCCTAAGTTGGTCGTATGGAATGTATTAGGCTCGTTCCCGTCAGCAATCAGCTTCGTTGTCAATGAGTCGGTCGCTCCGATCAGAACAGACGCAAGCAGACGTTCTTCGTTGGATTCCTGCTCAACAGGACCAAGGTCCCCAGCCAGCACTAGCGGCCCATGCATAAAAGCAATTCGGCGTGGATTATCCGGCATTTCCTCGACTCTCACGGTCATAGGAATGTCATACTCGATCGTATCCCCATTGTTCCATTCCCGTTCAATTACAACGTAGCTGGTAGGACAAGCCTCTGTGACGTACTCTTCCCCGTTGATTTTAATCATCATCCCTTGCTCTGCCCAATGCGGGCATCTTAGCTTGATCGCGAAGGATTTGGGCTCCTTGCTGATGACGCGTAGCGTTCCCCGTCCATTTTGCGGAAAGAGAGTGTCTTGTTTGAGCTGTACGCCCATCTCGTCCCATGACACGGTAGAAGGGACATATTGATTGACATAGATCGTTTCTGGCGTGTGAAAATAAATCGCAGTGCCGTACATGGAGTGGCTTTCCATACCGGAACCGACACAGCATGTAAAATCCTCATATTGAGAATTAAAGGACTTGTGTCCTCCCATTTCCAGCGATACAAAATAGCACACACGTCCATCTATAGGCTGCTGTGAAGCCAGAATATGATTGAACATCGCTCGTTCATAGTAGTCGGCATAGGCTGCATAGGTGTCCCACTCGAACATATGTCTTGTTAATTTCAGCATATTGTAGGTGTTACAAGTTTCACAGGTACCTTCGCCCAAGCGGTCATTCAGCTTCCCGGGTTCACCAAAATGTTCATTATAGCTATTGCCGCCGATCACGTAGGAATGCTTGTGAACAACCCGATCCCAGAAAAAGCGAGACAGGTCCGCATATTGCGGTTTTCCCGTCATTTCAAATTGCCGTGCAGCGCCAATAATTTTGGGAATTTGCGTATTGGCATGTCGCCCTGCCAGCGTATCTTGGCTATCTGCGAGATCATTGAGCACCTCTCCGTGATAAAAGCGTTCCGCAAGGCTCAAAAAGCGTTCTTCTCCCGAATGTTCCGCCAGATCCGTCAGCACCTCGTTCATACCGCCAAACTCGCAATGCAGCACCTGCTGCACCTGATCATCGTCCAGCCCTTGAAGTACATCCTCCAGCCAGTTGCCGAGTTTGATTTCTATAGACAGGGCCTTGGGATGATGCGCCAGCAGATGTGCATCACGCAAGCCAGCAAAAAGTTTGTGCATGGTATATAGCGGCACCCAGCCGCCGTTCAGATCAAAGCCCTGGGAGCGGATATCTCCGGCTTTTACTTCCTCAAAAATCTCTTTCCCACGTGGAATGCCGGAAATGTATCCGTTTCCATGACTGTTTTGGCATATTTCCAGTTCGTCGACCACATAGTTCACGCGTTCCAACAGTCTTTCGTCGCCTGTGGAGGCAAACATCAGTGCACAGCCGGACAGGTAGTGACCGAGTGTATGTCCGCTGATGCCACGCGCTTCCCAGCCTTCATAGTGAGCCGCTTTGGGCTCCAGTCCCGCATATTCACGAAAGCGCGATAGTAAACGGTCGGGTTCCAAACTCAGCAGGTAGGCCGTATTCAGTTCCATCGCATGTAAAAGTGGGCCGGAATCAATTCTTACTTTATGCAAGTCAAAAGCTTTAGCTTTCAAAATCATCGCTCCTTAGCTAAGATGAAAGTGTATATTTCTCCACTACATTAGCATTGCAATCGCGGTATGTCAGTAGCTTAACCATACAATGGGTGGACAAATCCGAACATGAACCTAAAGAGGCGATAACATGACCTATCTAAAAGTAAATGTAGATGCTCCGATTCAACTGATCTCGGCAGGCGAGTTTGTTAACGAGGTACCTTGGAAGCATATGAGTCGTTCCATTGAGAATTTTGAGCTGATCCTAGGTGTCCAAGAGACGGTATATATACGGGAGGAACGGGAAGATTTTGAAGTAGGCGAGGGAGATATTCTATTGCTTTACCCCGGTCGTACGCATAAAGGATACCAGGAGTCATTGCCAGGCGTGAAATTTTATTGGTTTCATTTCGATGTTCCCACGACCCCGAATGTATTATCTAATGAAGAAATGAAGCAGGAAACAAGTGCTATGGATGGGCTTTTGCAGCGTCACGGTGTGATGCGTGATATCTATTTACCGCAATGTGTACAGGCAGACAACGGAGATCGGATTCATATTATCGTCAATCAGATTTTGCATGTAGCCAACTCACATTACCTTACGTATCACAGTGCAAATTATTTGTTCACCTCGTTACTGATCGAGATATCTGAACTGGCGCTTAGCCGCTTGCTTTCCAATCCTGTCAGTTCACAGGGGAATGTGAGTTTTAACAAAATTATCGAGTGGACTCGAATTCATGCTGAAGAGCCGTTGACTGTGACGGATTTAGCCCGAAAATTCAATTACAACAAGGATTATATCTCTCGTTTGTTCAAGCAAAATACAGGCATGCGTCCCCTGGAGTTCATTCATAGTATTCGCATTAACAAAGCCAAAGAGTTGATTTCCCGTACAGATATGAGCATTAAGCAGGTTGCCGAAGAGGCAGGATATACCGATGAGAAGTATTTTATGCGTTTGTTCAAAAAAAGAGCCCACATGACTCCTTCCCAATACCGGAATGCCTATCACAAAACTTTTATGAACAATGTCTAGTGCATTTCCGCTTGGATAGGGAAATTTTATAGATAAAACATGGAGGAAGAGTCGGCTAAAATAAACTTGTAAGCGTTTCACCTATAGATAGAAGGGAGGAGAGACATCCACCATGATTACTAGAGAACAGATTTATTTGGATGAGAAGCTGGAGACCAAATCGGCTGTGTTTGAGTTTATTGCTCAAGAGGCTGAAAAGCTGGGTGTCACCGTCCATAGGGAGCAACTGGTGCAGGATTTGTGGGAGAGGGAAAAAGTATATTCGACAGGGCTCCAGGATCAGTTTGCCATACCTCATACGCAGAGCGAAGTGGTCACCAGACCAGCAGTCCTCGTGATCCGATTGGAACATAGCATTGACTGGGCCTCTCATGATGGCAAGCCTGTCCAGTATATTTTTAGTATTTTGGTGCCTAAAGGGTCCGTGGATGTATCCCATTTACAAATTATTTCCTCGCTCGCAACCCTGCTCTTAGAGGATTCCTTTAAAGAGGCGGTAGCGGGTGCCAATAGCAGCAGCGATGTGTATCATTTGCTGGAACAGTATACAGAAGGGTTGGTGTCATAATGAAAATTGTAAGCGTTACATCCTGTATCGCAGGGTTGGCTCATACTCCAATGGCGGCAAAAGCACTGGAAAAAGCGGCGGCACAGCTCGGTCACCATATTAAAGTGGAGCAGCAAGGCGCACTAGGCCAAGTGAACAAACTTACGGAGGAAGACATTGCAGCGGCGGATTTTGTACTGATTGCCTCGGATCAGACAGTGAAGGATGCAGAGCGTTTTGAAGATAAAAGAATCGTTCGCGTTAAAATCGGTCATGCGGTCAACAATGCGGAAGCGGTTCTTACCAAAGCGGTGGAGGCCATCTCTGCTCAAAAATAAGATTAGGAAGGCAACACGGACAATCAGCAGCGTAGATGATCTGAATGATATCCGATGAGCCTTTGAATAACAGTAGTATTCATGATGGGGGAGAACATGATGAAAAAATGGCTGAGTGAAGCTAAAAAGCATCTGATGACAGGCATTTCTTACCTGCTTCCGGTTATTATTGCAGGCTCCTTGATTGTTGCCGTGTGTAAAATTATCGGTCTGACAATGGGTGTCACTGACTTTGGTCCATATGCTGACAAAAGTGGATTTCTTCATATTTTATACTTAGTCGAAAATGTAGGCTGGCGCGGAATTGGACTGCTAAACATGGTTCTGGCTGGGTATATCGCCTATTCAATTGCCGACAAGCCTGCACTTGCTGCAGGGCTGATTGGCGGCGTGCTGGCACAGGAGACGAATGCGGGATTTTTGGGCGCTCTTGTTGCAGGTTTTTTCGCGGGGTATGTCACCCTCTGGGTGAAAAACAAAGTGAAAATCACAGGTCCGGCCGCAGGTTCTGTTCCGCTAATTATTTTGCCGCTCATTACGGTAGGCTTAACCGGGATTCTCATGTCCGTCATCCTGGGTGGGCCGTTGAGCGCGATTAATGAAGGACTGGTCAACTGGATTAAGCATATGAGTGAGAGCGGAACCAGCACCTTGGCGCTAGCCTTAATTTTGGGAGCCATGATTGGGTTCGATCTTGGGGGTCCCGTCAATAAAGCAGCCTGGATGGCGGGAAATGCGTTATTCCTGTCGGGTGTGTATTTACCCAATATTTTCGTAAACATTGCCATCTGTATTCCACCGCTAGGCTATGGAATTGCAACCCTAATTCTGAAACATCGCTTTTCCAAAACATATCGGGAAGCTGGAAAAGGCTCCGTGATCATGGGCATTATCGGAATTACGGAAGGGGCTATCCCGTTTACACTGCGTAACCCTGCCAAGCTGATTCCATTGAATATGATTGCCTGCGCAGCAGGTGCAGCATTGACGGCTTTGCTGGGCGCACATGTCATCATGCCTCCAATTGGCGGTTTGTATGGCGCCATCTCCGTAGGTACTCCGTTTGCATATCTGGCTGGAGGGGTTACAGGCGCATTAATCATTGTGGCAGGAACCTTGCTCGTCAATTTCCGTGAGGAAGAACAGCAGCAGGCTGAAACGAAAGAGGCCTCTGTTAAGAAAAATGGAGAAGACATTGAGCTTGTATTTGACTAAATATCACTAGATAAAGAATAGACAGCATGGAGGGAGAACGAGATATGAGCCGTACGAAAGTGCATGTCATACCACATACTCACTGGGATCGGGAATGGTATTTTACCACTTCCAGATCCAAAGTCTACTTGGTGAAGCATGTGAAAGAAGTATTGGATGCGTTGGAGAATGGGGACGGTTTTAAATACTATCTTTTGGATGCCCAAGGGTCCTTGCTTGACGATTATACCCGCTGGTGCCCGGAGGATGAAGAGCGCATTCGCCGTCTGGTAAGCGATAAACGCCTGATGATCGGGCCGTGGTATACGCAGACGGATCAATTGGTGATTTCCGGTGAATCGATGGTCCGTAATCTGTATTACGGTATGGAAACGGCGCAGAAATATGGTCATGCCATGAAGGTCGGTTATGTGCCGGATGCCTTCGGCCAGTCGGCGCAGATGCCGCAGATTTATCAGGAGTTCGGTATTCGGCATTTTCTATTCTGGCGCGGGGTAGCCGATAATACGAATCCTAAAACCGAGTTTTTGTGGAAGGGGTCGGATGGCAGTCAGGTGTTTGCGGTACAGATGCCGTTTGGCTACTACTATGGTGGGAATATTCCAGAGGAAGCGGGAGAACTTGAGGCGTATCTCGACAGCCAGATCGGTGCGCTGGAAGAAAAAGCGTCTACCCGCCATGTTTATTTTCCCAACGGCTTCGACCAAGCACCTATCCGCCTGAACTTGCCAGAATTGATTCGCACATTCAACGAGCTGGACCCGGAACGGGAATATGTGATGAATGAGCCGGAACGTTTCCTTGAAGAGATTGAAAAGGACAGCAACGACCTTCCTGTACTGGAAGGAGAGCTTATGGAAGCCAAGCATATGCGTATTCATAAGTCGATTTTTTCCACACGAGCTGACCTTAAGCAGCAAAATAACGAGATTGAACATTTAATCGTGAACACGCTGGAGCCTGTACTGTCGATCAGCCATGCACTTGGGCATGAATATCCACATTATATCGTGAAGGATATATGGAAGCTCTTGTTTGAAAATGCAGCCCACGACAGCATTGGTGGATGCAATAGTGATACGACGAATCGGGATGTGGCTTTTCGTTATAAACAGGCGCGGGATATCGCGGAGAATGTATTGGAGCTGCACAAGCGACTGATCGCGTCGAAGATTAAGCAGGAGGAGACTTTTGCCTTCACCATCTTTAATACGTTGCCTTACCCGCGCAAGGGAGTGACAGAAATTGATGCTTACTTGCCGGAAGGAAGCTTTGTCATTCGGGATACGAACGGTCAGCAGCTTTTGTATACGATTACCGAGAAAGTGGAACAAACAGACTACGTGCTCGGTCAGCATATTGATCTGAATCCGAGCAAAAAGGTGTACCTGCCTGAGCGTGTATTCCGTGCCAAGCTGTTGGTGGAGCTTCAGGAAGTACCTGCTATGGGGTACACACAAATTATATTTGATTTTAGTGCAACAGGGGATGCAACAGCAGAACGTAGCAACGGAAAACATATTGAAAATGAATTCTATAGCATAGCCGTACAGGAGAACGGGGCATTAAGCATCACGGATAAAATTTCGGGACGTGTGTACTCAGATCAGATGGTGTTCGAGGAAAACGGAGATGACGGAGATTCCTACAACTATTCTCCACCGGAACGTGATCTTACAGTTTCTTCGCTTGGTGCTGATGTGGAGACGATAACATCCAAAAGTACGGTATCCGAAGAATTGTCCCTTCGGATGAAACTGAAGGTTCCGTATGATTTAAATGAGCGTTCCGCTGCTGGGACTTCAGCTGAGTTGCCACTCCAGGCATCGGTGTCCTTGCGGAAAGGTGAACGCCTGATACGCTTCTCGGTGGATGTGGACAACCGAGTGCTGAGTCACCGTCTGCGGGTGCTATTTGATACTGGGATTGCCTCTAAGCTATCTATTGCAGATCAGCCGTTCGGAGTCATTGCCCGTCCAACTACGCTGGAGGAAGTAAAGGTATGGGAACGGGAGCAGTGGACGGAAAAGCCGATCACCATTGAAGCTATGCAAAGCTATGTTGCATTAAACAATGGTTCCCATGGAGTAGCCGTGATGACTGAAGGAGTAAGGGAATATGAAATCATTGGACAGGAACATGATACAATAGCGCTGACGTTATTCCGCACTTTTGGTTATATGGGCAAGGAGAATCTGCTATACCGCCCGGGTCGTGCCTCAGGAGAAAAGATCGTAGAAACGCCAGATGCACAGCTGCTCGGTGAGCTTTCATTTACGTTTGCTCTACATGTCCACGAGTCCGGGTTTGACGAGGCGGGCATCGCTCAAGCGGCCAAGGAATATTTAACACCATTATCCAGCTACCAGTTGTCTGATTTTCTGAACGGCCGTTTAATTTTTGCCTTCCGAGACGAAGAAAGAATATTTGAGCAAAACTATAGCCTGTTATCTTTTAGCAAGGATTCCAATGTAATCTTGAGTGCATTCAAGAAAGCAGAGCATAGTGATGGTTATATCGTCCGTGTATTTAATCCTTATTTAGAGAAAAATGCGACTGCACATATCACATACAGTGAATCGGCCCATTACGAGTTGGTTTCGCTGGATGAGCGTTCCAAGGGAGAAACATTGGTTTCGTCCGATACGGAAGGTGCACAATTGCCGGAATTGCAGCATTGCAAGCTGTTAACGGTACTGGTAACCCCGGAATTGAACTAACGTGGAAGTAAAATACGGTTTATCGGAAAGGAGGTCTTATATCTACATGATTTTTCCCTACAAACGCTTGAAAAAGCTGTACCAGCTCGTCAGTGGAAATGATCAAGGCTGGTCTTGGACCACCAAAGCGCTCGCTGAGCGGCTGGAGGTAACAGAGCGGACCATCCGCGATGATCTTAAGAAGCTGGACAGTATGCTGAATGAATATGGAGCATATCTGGAATCCAAGAGGGGTAGCGGCTATACGATTAGGGTTGATGACCGTGAGAAATACCATTTTTTTGCGGATGAAAGTCAGGAAGAAACAGAAGTAAGTCAGCAGCTACCGGGGGCTCCAGAAGAGCGCATACGGTATGAGCTGTTCAAGCTGCTGAATGCGAGGGAATACGTGAAGATGGAGGATCTCGCCGATGAGCTGTATATTAGCCGGGCCACGATGAATAATGATTCTAAAATCATCCGTCGGATTCTGGAGGATTATAGCCTCACTCTGCGCACCAAGCCGGGACATGGTGTAAAGGTGATTGGGGAAGAAAAGAGTATTCGTTACTGCCTGGCTGAATATGCTGACGTCCGCGATGAAGAGGGACAACGCAGCGACATGCCCTTGGAACAACAACAGCTGTTTCAAGGATTGGATCTACCGCAAATCCGGACAATTATTCTAAAGCATTTGCGGAGCGTTGGGACCAAAATGGCTGATTTGGCGCTCAAAGATCTCATCACTCATTTGGCGGTCATGGTGCTGCGAGTGAAGGAAGGTCATGGTTTAGAACGCTTTGAGGCGGTGGTGGGCAGTCCGCGGGATATTGAATTGGCTAGCGCCATGCTGAGGGAGATGGAAGAGGCCTTTGGCATCACCTGTCCTGAAGGAGAGTTCGATTATGTTCTGCTGCATGTCGTCAGCAAAAAGATGGCCGAAACCGAGTGGGAACGCCTCCAGTCTGACCGTCTCTTCTTGGCAGTGCGCGGGATGCTGACATTCGTCTACGAACGCTTTACCTATGACTTGCGTGACGATGAACGGCTGTCCAAGGATTTATTTGTACATTTGAAGCCAATGCTGACCCGGCTGGAGCATGGTATGAACATGCGTAATCCACTGCTTGGACATATTCGCAAGTATTATCCGCTTGCCTATGAAATCACAGTGGGTGCGGTAAAAGAACTACAAAAATCGTTTCCGTACGACATCAACGATAACGAAATCGGTTATTTGGCACTTCATATCGGGGCTGCATTGGAACGCAAATACAATATCCCTCATCGGCGTCGCAAAACCGTGTTGCTGGTGTGCGGCTCCGGCTACGGAACCGCCCGGATTCTAGAATCCAGGCTGCGTTCGCTGTTCGCTGAGCTGGATGTATCCCGAGTGGTTTCACTTCGGGAATACGAGGAGATGTCCACCGTCGAGGAGGACCTCGTCGTTTCGACCATTCACTTACAGCAGCGTAAGGATAAGCCGTCCGCGGTGATTAGCCCGATTCCTTCGGAACGGGATATGGAGACAATGACGCGGATGGTACGGGCCAGCGATGAGGAACAGGAAACTTCACTGCTACGGTATTTTGACAAGCAATGGTTTATGACCCGATCCGATCAGCCGAGCAAAGATGCCCTGATTGAAGAAATGAGTGGTATTTTAAAGCAAAAAGGAGTGGTGACTGACAAGTTTTTGCCAGCAGTCAAAGAAAGAGAGAAGCTGGGCTCTACTGCATTGGATCGAGGGATGGCCATCCCCCATCCCCTGGAGCTAAGCTCTAACCGAACGGTCGTAAGCGTGTGCTTGCTGGAAAATCCAATTCCTTGGGATGCCAACCATGAGGTTCATGTGGTATTCCTGCTTTCAATCTGCAAAGAGGACTACGAACAGGCCATGGGGATTTATGATTTGTTTGTAGAACTGATCCGCCAGGAAGAGACGCTGGAACGATTAAAGCATTGCCACTCCTTTGATGCCTTTATGCTAATCGCCCGTCAGGTGCTTGCAGTCAAGAGCAATGATTACCATTGAACCTAAAAAAGAGATCATTCGTGATCTCTTTTTTAGGTTCACACATGTAGTTTGGAAGAGTGGAGCTCGATTAATAAAGCCAGCTGATTCAACGAAAATTTATGATTAACCATATCTACAGTAAAGTCTTCGGCTGCTTTCTGATCCATTTTAAATTGAAAGCCATTGTAGCGCAAAAAAATGAGTAATGCAGTAAAAGCTGTTCGCTTGTTTGCATTGTGAAAAGGATGGTTTTGCCCTAGGGATTCGAATAATGCAGCGGCTTTGCTGAATATTGTGGGGTACGCATCTTCACTAAAAGCTGATGATTGAGGACGTAGAACAGCAGACTCAAGTAGACTGGTATCTTTGACGCCGATTTGTTCGCCTTTGCTGTATCTTTCAATCATAGCGACATTAATAGCTATAACTTCTTGAATGGTTAAGAAACGAATGCTGCTCATCTATCCTTAAGTCCTTTAAGGGTTTCGTCATATGAATCCATTACTTGAGAAAGATTTTCAAGAAAATCATCACTTAACCCTGAGGGCAGAGTTATTTTGTTCGATTTTTGTATAATGATTTGTCCGCTCTTGTGATCTACTTCAACCTGAACTGTATCTCCTTGGCCCAGTCCGAGCTGCTTAATGGCTTCTGTCATAGTAATCCCTAAGCTATTTCCGAATTTAGTAATTTTACGTTCCATTCCAATCACCTTACCCATCTCTTTATCCTCCTTATTATACTATTCAACTGTTATAACAATTATACATGGTTTCAGGGTATATAAACATATACTTTTTAATTCAACTTATATCTGCTAGAAAAATAGATAGTCAGGCTTTTATTTGGTAATCTGAGGTAAGGGTTTAAATGGTTGCAGGCTATTTTATTACTTCATGAAAAAGGGGCGAGCGAGATGCTACAACCACCATTAAAGGATGAACTGACTCGAATACTGGAAGGGCATTCACTGGATGAAGAATTAAAAGAAGAGATTCATCAGGAAGCTCAAGCTGCTATACAATTCCATGTGGAGCATGAGGAAAATTACGAACACATTGGAAATAGTCGGATCGCCGGCTACCCGGATTTGCCGCCCTCGATCGAGTGGCCGTGTGATTCAGACGGAGAATATTATACGTTTATTGCTCAAATCAATTTGGGTGAAATGCCTTTTTCCCCATACGAGGGGTTGCCTCATCAGGGTATACTTTACTTTTTTCTTGGGCTGGATGAGCCCGCCTATGATATTGACCATAAAATCTTTTACTATAACGGTGACAGCAGCGCTTTGAAGAAAACCTTGCCACCGACCGGGAAGGTTGAAGTATGTGCTGAGAACAGGGGTTTCACATCTTATGCAATTTCTTTTCAGCCGATTGTTACCCTGCGGTCGGAGGGTGAGCTAGGAGATGTTCTTGTAGATCAGTATGAAGAGCTGTATGAGCTTGTTTGTGAACAAAGTGACACGGTGTGGGGTCAGCATCAATCTTTTGCAGGGAACACCCGGCGGGATGCTTATCTACGCCGAAACGGGCTGGAGGGTCTTCTGTTTAACTGGCATAAGAGTGAGAGTCAGATCCATAAGGAAATCGAGCAAGCTATGCATAGGGGAAGTACGGATTATGCGGAGCATTTACGATCCGAGGTGTTGCCTCAGCTGCAAGAATATCAGACGAATCGGGAAAAGCACGATCAGGCTTCGGAAAATTGGCATGTTCTGCTCTCGGTCTCTTCTTTGGACGAGGTTGGTATGTGCTGGTGGGACGCAGGGTATTTGGAATTTTTGATCGATCAAAGAGACTTGAAGAACCTTGATTTCACGCGAACGTATGTTAATTTGGCAACGAGCTAGCTAAAGTTCTAGACTGGGAAAATAAAGTATTAAAGCGACGTTGTTTTATTAAGCTAACGGGCAGGTTAGTTTAACTCCAGAAACAAGAATAGGGAACAAGTGTTCTTTACATGTATTATATATGAGTATATAATCAAAACGAACCGGAGATCTGGTTTGCTTGATAAAACAATGTAGATTCTTCTTTAGTGTAAGAATATTATAAATAAATCAATTTTGGAGGGTCTGTATGCCATATTGTAAAGTCAAGAATGCCAATATATATTACGAGGAAATTGGTAAAGGCAAACCAATTGTAATGATCCATGGTTTTACACCAGACCATCGGTTAATGAGTGGGTGCATGGAACCGATATTTGAAGATAATCCCGATTGGCGTCGTATCTATCTTGACCTGCCTGGAATGGGACAAACAAAGGACTACGATCAAATATGTAATTCAGATGATATGCTAGAAGCAGTTATAAATTTTATTGAAACTCTTGTCCCAAACCAAGATTATCTCATAGCAGGCGAATCGTACGGTGGATATATTACAAGGGGAATAATTAATAGACATAAAGATCGTATTGGTGGAGCTGCTCTGATTTGTCCATTAATTATTCCTGAACACAAAAGAAGAATACTGCCCGAGCATTTTGTTGTTCATTGTGATCGCGAGTTTATGGGCACCTTAAGTGAAGAGCAAATAAGTGATTTTAACGCAAATCAAGTCGTTCTCAATGAATATAATTGGAAAAGGTATTCTGAAGAGATAGTGGCAGGTTGTAAGATCGCTGACTACGATTTTCTTAGCAAGATTCAAAGAAACTATGGATTTTCTACCAATATAGATAAATTAGTTTTTGATAAACCAACAGTATTTACCCTTGGGCGACAAGATGCAGTCGTTGGTTACATAGATGCTTTTAGAATTTTAGAAAATTATCCTAGAGCAACCTTCGCCGTTTTAGATCGAGCAGGGCATAATCTTCAGATTGAACAGGCTCTATTATTTGAGTCACTTATGCGTGAGTGGCTTGAAAGAGTAACAGAGTTTGGATTTTAGTTTTATATTAATCCATGGAACTAACGGGAGACGTTGATTCAATGAAACAACGACAACCTAGGACTTTATTTTCTGCTGACAGTATGATTGGAATGATAAAATACAAAAGCCCTTCCAGCTTTAGCTTCTCATGAGGGAAGCAGCGGAAGGGCTTTTGTTATATCTACTTGTCTATACAGTGAGCGTGCTTATTTATACTCGTTGCACGGTAAATTCGAATTCCAGCTTTTGATCGGCTGTAATTTGGTATTCTTCATGTACCGGAGCTCCCCAGCTATCGTCGCCGCCTACGCCCATTTGTTTACCGGCTATGGTGACAACGGTGTAATACACGTTTGGTAGCTCATACAGATGGTAGGCACTTTCCAGCTCAAACGCTGTAAACGGCGAAATATTGCATTCCACAGGTGCGGTGGCAGGAGCAGTAATGCGAATACCACGCTGAGAATCGTCGGTAATATCGACACGGCGCACGCCTGTACGGTTGCCGGATTCCTGCGGTACGACATACCCGGATACGTTATCCGCAGCTTCGTTACGGAATACGCCTAGTCTCGCGCCAAAGGCACGGTCGATGTAATTCTCTTCCGGTCCCATCGCGTACCAGTCCAGATGGCGGTAGTCTGCCGGAACCTTGAACGAAAGGGCAAAGATCGGCAGATTAGGCAGTCCTGAGACGCCTTCATAAGTCGATTTTACGTTCAGACTGCCATCCGCTAAGACGGTGTAGGCTACCGTTACCTGTACGTCTGCATGGATGCTAAGCGTGTAGCGGAATGTAACGGTTACACGGTCTGTCTGCTCTTCCGTGACCTGAATGTCCACGCATTTACGTGTCAGACTTGCAGCGAACCAGCCACCGGCTTCGAAGCCCAGAGCAGTTCCCCGATCATTGTCTGTGGTCGCCCGCCAGAACAATGGGGCAGGAGGCATGGCAATCATCTCACGTCCGGCGTAGCGAAGTGAAGTCAGGCTGCCTGCTCCTTTGGAGAACATCATACTGAAATCTGCACCGTGAACGCCAATGTTAACATCACCATGCACCACTCGTAAGGCACCGCCCGTAGGGATCTTCAGCGGATTTGGATCTTCCACGATGAAAATATGCTGTCCGAAGGCCACTTCGTGTCCAGCCTCAGCCCAGAGCGTGGATTCTTTCAGAACTAGAGCGGTGTGAATGACGTACTCACCGGGCTTTCCGTCCGTAATGGGGAACGTCAGTGGAATATAGGCTTCGGTCTGAGCCGCCACATCTACATGAATGGCATTACGTGAAATTTCTTTGCCTTCATGCAATAGACTGTATACTAGCTCATAGTCGTCCGTTCCCTCGAACAGGTTTTCGTTGCGAATGGTTACACCTTTGGTATCCGGGATGAGCTTCAGATTTTGATACAGGAATTTGACCTCCTGCATCTTCGGCGAAACCTTCCGGTCCGCATAGACAATTCCGTCCGTACAGAAGCCATAGTCTGTGGCACGGTCGTCAAAGTCGCCGCCGATCGCGAGGTACTCGCGTCCGTAGCGATCTTTTTTCATAACAGCCTGATCAATATAATCCCATATAAAACCGCCCTGGTACAGCTCGTATTTGTTCTCCAGCTCGGTATACTTGTGCATGCCGCCTACGGAATTACCCATCGCATGCATGTATTCGCAACTGATATACGGCTTTTGCGGATTGTCGTTCAGATATTGCTCGATATCTGCGGGTTTGGCGTACATCCGGCTCTCCATATCGCTGGTATCATCGTACGTACGGTTGTGAAACACGCCTTCGTAGTGTACCAAACGGCTCGGGTCGGTGGTTCGGAAATAGTTGGCTACATTGCGCAGCACTTCACCTGCATACGACTCATTGCCGCAGGACCAAATCAGAATGGACGCATGGTTTTTGTCCCGTTCCAGCATGGAAATGGCGCGATCCATGACGATATCCTGCCACTCAGGCAGATTGGCGGGAATATTCCACGATGGCTCGACGGCGCCGAGTTTTTGCCAGGAACCGTGTGTTTCCAAGTTCATTTCATCAATTACATAGACCCCGTACTCATCGCATAGCTCATACCACAGAGTCTGATTTGGATAATGAGAGGTGCGAACAGCGTTCATATTGTTCTGCTTGAGCGTCCGGATATCCCACAGCATATCTTCACGGGAAATCGCACGTCCGGTGCGAGCGTTAAATTCATGGCGGTTCACACCTTTAAAGACGATGCGTTTGCCGTTCAAATGCATGACCTTGTTTATCAGCTCAAATTTACGGAAGCCAATTTTTTGTGGAATGACTTCCACGAGCGATCCACTGGCATCATAAATTTGAATGAACAACGTGTACAAATAAGGTTTCTCCGCGCTCCAGCGCTGCACTTGCTCCAAGGCTGCTGACAGCGAAGCTGTGCCATCAGTAAAGTTAGCTTTCAAAGAAGCTACAACATGGCCGGCAGCATCTTTCACATCGACAGTTGCATAGGCCGTTGCCGGCTTTTCCAAGGTCAATTTCAGCTCCAGAAGGCCCTGCGTGTAGGAAGCATCCAGATCCGCTTTGGCATGTAGGTCACGTACGTGAAGAGTAGGGATGGTATAGAGATATACGTCTCTGAAAATACCGGAAAAACGCCAAAAGTCCTGATCCTCCAGCCACGCTCCCGTACTTCTTTGATATACCTCTACTGCCAGCTTGTTTTCGCCTGCTTGCAGGAACGGTGTCAGTTCAAAATCAGACGGTGTAAAGCTGTCCTCGCTGTAACCGACAAATTGTCCGTTCAGCCATACATAGAAAGCCGACTCGACGCCTTGGAAGGAAATGAACACAGGCTGCGCGCCCGAAGCCATATTTTCCGGCAAAACAAAGCTTTTGATATAGCTCCCGACCGGGTTGTGGTCCTCCGGAATATGGGGTGGACGAACGTCCGAATGTCCGTCCCATGGATACATCGTATTCACGTACTGCATTTGGCCAAAGCCTTGCGTCTGAATGTGACCCGGTACCTGAATATCGCTCCAGCCGCCATACTCAAAGCCGGGCGCATAGAACTCTACCGGACGGCTGGCTGGATTCGTTGCATAGTTAAACTTCCAGCTCCCATTCAGGCTATGACGCCAAGCCATATCAGCATGCTGCTCCGCTTCCTGAAGCGTAGCGTAATATTTGTGATCGGAATAGGCGGGCAGCCGATGTACAGCAAATTTGGTTACGTCGGTCAGCCAGTCCAGACTAGGGGTATGGATGGTCAAGGCGAACACTCCTTATTTTTAAAATGAAATGAAGATCGTACACAGAAGTCTGTTATTTAACCGAACCCACCATGCCCGCTACAAAGTGTTTCTGCATCAGGAAGAATACCAGTGCAGTCGGCAGTGTGGACAGGACAATGGCGATCATGATGACACCGTAATCCGGTGCATAGCTGGAGCCAAGGTTCGAGATCAACAGCGGAATCGTTTGATTCTCCGGCGTTTGCAGCACAATCAGAGGCCAGAGGTAGTTGTTCCAGCTGGACATGAATGTGATGATCGCGGCAGCGGCATAGGTTGTTTTCATCGTAGGCATATACACCCGGAAGAACAGACCCAGCTCGGATAATCCATCCATACGACCTGCTTCCAGTAGATCCTTTGGAAACATCTTGGTGCTTTGACGGAAAAAGAAGATCAGGAACGCCGTAGTTACGGTCGGAATGACGACAGAAGAGAGTGTATCAATACCGATCCACGGTATGACATTAGAAATACTGCCGAACATCCGGTAGAGCGGGATCATGATCGCCGCAAACGGAATCATCATAGACATCAGCAGGATATTGAAGACAACGTCTTTCGCTTTACTTCTGTAAATTTCAAAGCCATAACCGGCCAGTGATGCGATTAGCATAGCCAGCAGCGTAGTTGAGATGGAGACTTTTGCAGAGTTACTTAGTGCGGTAACGATGTCTACTTTTTCAAGCAAATTGTGCATGTTATCCATCAAATGGGAGCCAGGCAGAAGCTTGCCTTTGGTCACATCGACCGACAGGTTCGTGGAGCTGGATAGCATCCAGAGGAACGGGAAAATCGAAACGAACGACACAAGGATCAGAAAGGCGTACGTAAATGCTCTTTTTGTTTTCATCATTTTTTCTCACCTGCCACTTTGAACTGGATAATCGACAAGATAATGATCATAATGACGATGGAATAAGATACGGTCGCCGCATAACCAAAGTCGGATGAATATTTGAAGGACAGATTGTAAATATATTGCGAAATTGAAGATGTCGCGTTCCCTGGCCCACCCTTGGTAATATTCATAATTTCATCGAAGAGTTGGAGTGTACCAATCGTTGATGTAATCGAAGTGAACAGGATAATCGGCTTAAGCAGTGGAACCGTAATGCTGAAAAACTGTCGGATAGGGGAAGCTCCGTCAATACGGGCCGCTTCGTAGATGGAACTGTCAATGTTCTGAAGACCGGATAGGTAAAAGATCATATTATAACCAGTCCAGCGCCATGTGATCGCGATAATAATTGTAACCTTGGCCCAGAAAGGATCTGTAATCCATTGGATGGGCGTGCCAATCACGTGCAGATTCAGCAATAAGGAGTTTACCAGACCGTCAGACGAGAACAAGTACTTGAAGACAACCGAATATGCTACAAGGGATGTGATACACGGCAAGAAGATAGCTGTGCGGAAAAAGCCCTTGAATTTCAGGTTTTTATCATTCAACAATACCGAAATGAACAGAGCCAGAATGACCATCAAAGGTACCTGGAAAATTAAATAGATAAACGTATTCTTCACGGCGGTTATAAACATTTTATCGGTGAAGAGTCGCTTGTAGTTATCAATGCCGTTAAAGCTCAGATTAGACCCTGTACCTGTCTTAAAGGACAAGATAAGCGCCTGAATCATCGGATAGAAATAAAAAGCGGCGATCATGATCACTGCGATGGATATGAACAACCATCCTGTCATACCTGCTTTGAGACGTGTTGTAGTTATTTTGGGCGCGGCTGTCTTCATACCATGTCAACTCCCTGTGCAGCAATAAAACCTTGAACTCGCAAGCCCAAGGTTTTAAGTGCTTATCGTTTTATTGTTTAGCCTTGGCTAGATGGACTGTCTTATTTAAGCTGTGCTTCCGCCTGTCCTTGAGCATCTTTCAGAACTGCGTCTACATCTTTTCCGTTCAGATAGTTTTGAATTTCAACGGTCATGATATCCTCAATGGCATACGTGTGCAGGCCATAATTGACTTTTGGAACTTGCTTAGTCCATTCTGCAAATTTCTTATATACTTTGTCGCCTCCGAAGTACGGATCTTCCACGTCATAAGCTTTACCGCTGGAAGCTGCGTTCAATGAACCGACAATTCCAATTTTGCTCAGCATATCTTGATACAGCTCTTGATCTGTTCCGAATGTCTCTTTCAGGAAATCAGCAGCGGTATCTTGACCGTCCGAGTTAAGGACATACCAGGAGCTGCCGCCGAGGCTGGAAGCATTCACGGATTCAGGTATATTTTTCAGCTTAGGGAAAGGAACAACGGCCCATTTACCCGATTGCGAAGCTTCTGCTTTAATCGAAGGTGTAATCCAGTTACCTGTAGGTACGGAAGCAACTGCACCGCTGTTGAATGCGGCCAGGAACTGACTCCAGTCGGCATTCATTTTGACAATGTTAGCGTCGAACAAGGATTTGTACGTCAAGAGCGCTTCTTTCAGAGCTGGATTACCAGCCAGGTTTGGTGTTTTACCGTCTTCTTTCAGGTACCATGAACCTGCAGTTTGGATCATACCACGGATCAGACCGAGGTCATTTGGATCTTGAGTCAGCATTTCTTTGCCTGTTTTTTGTTTTACGGCTTTACCAATTTCAATAAATTTGTCCCAATCAATATTAGTCAGGTCCGATACTTTGTAGCCGGCTTGTTCCAGATAATCCGTTCTTACATACAGTCCCATAACACCGGAGTCGAATGGAACACCATACTGTTTGCCGTTGTAGCTAGTCGGTCCGATTTTATAATCAGCGAAGTCGGTTGCTTTGATCGTGCTGCTCATATCATGGAAAGAATCGGGATAGGCTTGCAGGAAGTTCTGTGCCCGATAATCCTCGATCAGAACCACGTTCGGCAGTCCTTTGGTAGAACCGGAGTTAAGACCGGCATTCATTTTTTGTACGATATCGTTTTGAGCATATTCAACAATGTTTACGGTTACATCTGGATGTTTGGCAACGTAGCGATCTTTTGCCAGCTTCAGGGCTGCGATATTAAAGTTCGGGTCCCAAGCCCAGACGGTGATTTCTTTTTTGCCTGAATCTGTGGTAGTCGCTGCTTTCTCGGAATTGCTGGAGCATGCGGATAGCAAGATCAAGCTTGCAATCAGCAGAAGGAAAGTCATTTTTTTCATTTTGTTCAACCCCTACTCTTTTTTTATATGTTGCTTGCTAGTTCTAAACCTCTTAAATGAAAGCGGTTACCTTATTTATAAATCTAGTGTACCATCCATACTTTGTCGGTGTTAGGAATATCTTTATACGGATTGGTCTTATTATTATGATTTATCAAAAAAGGTACCGCTTACATTTGTGTTTTATTTTGATTTAGGTACTTTTTTTAGGTTGAAGCTCAGTGTATATATTATTTGCTGGAGTCGTTTGATTTCAAAATCAGGGGGAGGGTCATTCTTACTTTGGTGCCCTCGCCCTTTTTACTGGAGATGGTCACGCCGTATTCTTCTCCATATAAAAGGGTAATGCGGTTGTGCACATTCTGGATGCCGATGCCTGTGAACAGTTGGCGCTTGCTCTTGGGATTCGGAAGTCCGTCTTGCGCCGTATGCCCGTCCAAATCCATACCGTCTCCATCATCGACCACCTCACAGATCAATGTATCCTCCGTTTTGGACACCAATATATAGATGTGCCCTACGTTTTTTTCATTAAACGCATGGAAAAAAGAGTTTTCGATAAAAGGCTGAATGATGAGCTTGGGCACATGGTACTCCAGACAATCGGGTGATACAAAATAATTCACTTGTACCCGCTGCCCGTAGCGCACATGGTTAATGAACACATAATTTTGCATGTTGGCCATTTCCTGCTCAATGGTGATCGTTTCACTCACATTGCTGATTGTATTTTGCAGTAAGGAAATGAGTGCATTGATCGTCTCGGCGGCTGTTTCCTTATTTCCTTTGAGCACCAGCATTTTGATCGAAGCCAGTGTATTGTACAGAAAATGCGGATTGATCTGCCGTTGTAGTGCAGCAAGCTCTGCGTTTCGTTGACCCTTTTGCGTCTCTAAAAGCTTACGGATATAGTCATTTAGTTCATCCAGCATGTAGTTGTAAGCATGACTTAATTGTCTAACCTCATAGCTGCCCGTTACCGGGATATAATTATCAAAATTTTTCTCGCGTATGGTCGACATTTGCTTGACCAGTCGAGTCAGGGAACGAATCAGTCGACGGGATATGAGAAAAACGATCACCAAAGCAATCAGTACGATGGCAATGCAGATCCATACAACGGATTTAACGTCAATAATTTGCCCAATCGCCGCTTGTCTGTCGATCATGTTCACCAGATAAAAATCAAATGAAGGGATGTAGTTGGAAAGGAGGATACTTTCCTTATTCATCACATCCGCATTAATGTAGTTAAGCCCCTGTTCATTGATTTTTGTGGCATAGCCTAGCAGCTCACTGGAGCGTTGTCCGATCAGGTCCTGGCGGTTGCTCGATACAATCAGTCCCGACTTGTCCAAAATAAGCACATCATTACCGTTGCTTGTGAAATTGTTGTAGAAACGGCGAAATTCAGGTTCCCGGATAGCGATGTAGATCATGCCGTACAGGGTGCCGCTGGTCCGCTCCATAAATGGTTTGGAGGCGATAATATAGGGTGTTGGCTTTTGCGCGGTATTATTCATTTGTTGCTGAAATAATTCAGTATCCAATTGATACATAAGCTGTGCCGGTCGTGCTACACTTCGGGCTGTAATAGCATTGCTTTTAAGTTCTTCCGCAGTTACAGGCCAATAGGACGAGTCGGAGTAAAAGCTCCGGCCGTTCAGACCTGTTACAGCGACACCGACATCATAGGCATCGACGTTCGATTTAATTTGCTTCATTTGCTGTGCCATTCCGAAGTAAATTCTTGCCGAGTTAATCGAGTCAGATTGACCGCCAGTCAGATAGTTTTTGACCGTTCCATTTTCCGAAGCATGGGTTACGGCATTCACGATAGAATCATTGAAGGATTCAAAGCTGGATTGAATCTGGCTGAGTACCTTGGCATTTGTAATACTGAATGTCTCAGCAAAAAGTCGTTCAGACATCCGAATCGTCACCAAAGAGGTCAGCAAGGACACCGCAGTGATGCTGACCACCATAACAATAAAGATTTTGAAGAACAGACCTTGATATTTGATCTTATGGATATACCTTTTCATAATCAATCTCTTTTCTGCTGGCAGATGTGGCTTACTCCCTAATAGAGATGCTCCCGGCGGTACTGACTGGGCGAGTAGCCCTTCACTTTTTTGAACACTTTGGTAAAATAGCTGGGGTCCGAATAGCCTACCGTGCTGCTAATATCCGAAATGGACATCGTCCCCGACCGTAGTAACTCCGCGGCTTTTTCGACCCGAATTTTGTTTAGATACTCGCTAAAACCCTCTGTATGGTGTGCTGTAAAATAACTGGACAAGTAGGAAGGGTTAAAATGAAAATATTGCCCAAGTGTCGTCAAATTGAGTGTTTCAGCATGATGCTCCTCAATATACTCCAGCAGTTTTTTCATGCTTGCGCTACTTCCTTGCTGCGTTTTAGCCATGATCTGTCTGTTCGCTTCCTCCAAAAAAGTCTCCAGAAGGCGCACGGCTTCATGTACATGAGGGGCATCATTAATTGTTTTGAAATAGGAATATTTCGCCGCATCCAGCTCCTTCATATCATACCCCTGATTCCCAAGCAAAATCGTAATGTTGAACACGATATTTCCGAGAAGCGATTTGAATTCAAAAGCGGTAGAGGTATAGTTGCCGGACATGGCGGCTACATAGGATCTCAAATCCTGAAAAGCTGTATCAAAATGCTCACGCTTCATCTCTTCTGTAAACTGTTTTAAGTTGAACGAGCTGTTCACCTGTACAGGCGGAGGGAGTTCGTCTTCTATTAGCAGCGCTGTTCCTGGGAAATAAAAGCGGTAACTCAGCAGTTTTGGCAGTTCATCCTGATAGACGTCACTAATCTGATTGAAGTCATCAAATAAATGGCTAACTGCCCAGCCTGTCTGTGGATCGACCCGCTTTGTCTCCTGAGCAACTTCCCTAATCGCAGCCATCCAGGCGTCTACTTCACGAGGATCAAGATTGGCTAAAAACACAGCCGCATAGACATCGGACGGCAGTTGTCGCAGTACGATGTGCTCACAGGCAGAGGACACTTGATCTGATAGCTTGGAAAATAGGTCCGAGGCAGAGATAGAGCGTCCTTTATTCTGCGGTGCTGACTGTTCCACGCCTATGAGCGCAAAACGGCTATAAGGAAATGCTTGCTTCAGCAACTCAGCGTCATAGTCCATGCTATACCCGGAGATCAGCTTTTCGATCACATGATCTATTGTAATTTGACTATTATTAGCATCTGCCTGATATTGAATGGATGGAATTTTGCGAGCGGTTCTCTGGAGTACTTGGAGCAACTCATCCGTGTCCAGCTTGGGCTTTAAAATATAGTCAGCAACCCCTTGCTGAAAGGTGGATCGCACGTAATTAAATTCACCGTAACTGCTAAGCACGATGACTTCGATATCTGGATAGTTCTGTCTGACTATGCGCGTCAGCTCCTCGCCATCCATGATCGGCATTACGATATCTGTAATGACAATATGAGGGCGCAAGGTTTCAATCAGCTCCAATGCTTCTTTCCCGTTAGAAGCCTCACCTACAATTCGAAATCCATACTGTTCCCACGATAAATGGTGTTTAATCCCTTGCCGTACCAATATCTCATCATCGACAATCAAAATGTTGCATAGCTCATTCATGGCAGCACTCTCCGTAATTATACCTATTCGAGGATTTTGCAAAAATCCTGATTCAAAAAAGACCCCCATCACGTGGACGTCATATCATCTGAGGCACATATTTGACAACGCTTCCAACTTGGCTTAAATCTAAAGCATTTAATCTTTACATGCTAACATAAACCACACGGGGATTCCAAAATAATTTAGTCCAAATGGCATATAAAACAACAAAAAAGGCAGCCGAGAAAATCTCGACAGCCTAAACGACCAGGATTACCTTATACAGTACCCCATGTCCGATCTCCTGCCAAATATTTTTCAGTCAAAATAGACAGCAGTTGAATACCAACCTCATTGTGTCCTCCCTCAGGAAGGATCAGGTCAGCGTATTTCTTGGAAGGCTCAATAAATGCCTCATGCATCGGCTTAACCGTAGTCAAATAGTGATCGTGAATCGAATGGATGGTGCGGCCGCGTTCCTCAATATCGCGAAGAACCCGACGGAGAATGCGCACATCAGGGTCAGTATCCACAAATACTTTGATGTCAAGCAGGCTGCGGAGCTTTTCGTCTGACAGCACATGCAGACCCTCCAACATAACGATGTGATTTGGCAGAAGCTCTACCGTCTCGTCCGTGGAGCGTGCATGAACCGTAAAGTCATACACTGGCGCTTGTGTCGCTTGTCCTTTTTTCAGACATTGGAGATGCTCAATAAGCAATTCGTTGTCAAAGGCAAACGGATGATCATAATTGACCAAAGCACGTTCATCATAACTCAGATGTGAATGGTCTTTATAATAGTTATCCTGAGATATGAAAGTCACTTTATTAGATCCCAGACGCTCAACGACGGCGCGTGCTACCGTCGATTTACCGGAACCTGTACCGCCGGCAATACCAATAATAAGCATGGCGTTTCACTTACCCTTCCCTAAATGTATCCCGATACAACTCAAGTATTGTAGCACAATGCACACTTTTTTTCATCACTGTTGGACTTTGTATTTCTTCCATTTCCGTATCTTGGCTCTGAATGTTTTAAACGGTGCCACCGAGTTGATGTGAATCCATCTTGCCATGGGCCAGTTCGGGTTAGTACCCGTCCAGTTGTGAACGCCTTGAGTGAAGAGCTCTTCATGGCTAAGTGTGTCGATCCAATCCAGCCACTTTTGCTCAGTCAACTTGAACATATCACGTAATTCACGTAAAGATTGGTGGGAATAGGTCTTGTAAAATGATTGATATAGTTCGCCTAGTCTATTCCATTTATAATTGGGAGCGGGCATGATGACAGTTTTTCCTTCCCGTTCGTCCCTGTCCCATGTCATGACAAGATGAAGCCATCCGAGCTGGTAGGCGATCATTTCTGCAGGTGTTTTATCTACTTCGGGGATACGAATATCCTTTTGGCTCTCGTCGATCTCCTGGAACTCACCGTCAAATCGTAAGTAGGAGGCATGAATGGCTTCTTTTAACTCCAATTTGGAAGCGTAGTCGTAGCTGGACATCTAATCGCTCCTTTAAATGATATGGATGATACTCACTCCTTTATATGTACCATTCTCAATATGACAGCTGTATGTCTTATACAAAAATAAAAAAATATCGTTTTTTGTGATTTTATGAAACAGCATTTGGCGTGTTCACGAAACAGGATGCAAAATTAATAGAAAAATTAAGACAAAAGATAAGTAATTAGACATATTTTAATATTTATTTAAAAGCCTATAATTATTGGAGTATAGCGCTTGGGGCCCCTCATTGGTGTTGGGATATTATTCCCTTCAACAGTACGTTATATACCGTTTGGACATGTCATGTCTGATGAACGGTGCAACCTTTGCTTTAGTATTCATGAATCTAATCAAGAAGGGGATTGTTATATGAAGTCGAGTTTGTTAAAAAAATGTGCAAGTGTAATGTTAAGCAGTACGTTGGTACTGTCTTTATCATTACCGTTGCTAGGTCATGCACATGCAGATGGAAATTTACAGATAAGTGACGATTTTGAGCAAGGAGAAGCTCAAGGCTGGACCGCAGGTTCGGGGAACTGGTCTGTGGTCAAGGATGGGAATGGTTCTACATACCAACAATCTAGTCGAAGCGAAAGCCATTCCGTCAAAGGTAATGCCTCATGGACGAACTATAGCGTGCAAGCAGATGTATATGTAAATGATTTTAATGGCTCTAATCGAGTCTACGTTGCAGGTAGATACACAGATTCCAACAACTTCTATGCAGCATCGTTGTACAACAAGAAAGACGGAGCTCTTGAGATTCGAAAAAAAGTCAAAGGCTCTATGAAGACACTGGCTACCAATAAAAAATACAAACTGGACACGAATACATGGTACAGAGTCAAGCTGGAACTATCCGGTTCGGAAATCAAAATGTATGTCAATGATCAACTGGAGCTGTCCGCAACAGACACCAGCCTCACTGCTGGAGCCATTGGTTTGGTAACTTCTAAAACAGCTGCCCAATTCGATAATGTGATTGTATCCGGTGCTTCTTCTGAGGGAGAACCAGGAACACCGCCTGTGAATCCGACACCAGGTACAGAGAAACCGACTCCTGGAGTGGATCATAACGCAACCTCCAAAAATAACTATAATTTGACTGGCTTTTCGTATGGTAATACAGGTGGTGGCAACATTGCGGATACAGATGCCAACTACAAAAAGGTTTACAACGCTGTAGATCTCAACGAAGCACTGAAGAAAGGCAGCAAAGTCAAAGTGATTGAGATTATGAATGATCTTGATCTCGGTTGGAATGAAATTCCTAGTGCTGCCAAAGTAATGCCTTTTAGTGCCAACAACCCTGTACAGACGCATCCTGTTCTGAAAAAGACAGGTGTGAGCAAAGTCTATATCGAAAATATGAATGGCGTTACGATTTTCTCTGCCAATGGTGCGAAAATCAAACATGCCGGCTTTGTTATCAAAAGAAGCTCCAATTTGATTTTCCGTAACCTCGAATTTGATGAACTTTGGGAGTGGGATGAAGCAACCAAAGGGAACTATGATAAGAATGACTGGGATTATGTTACCATCGAAGGTACAAGTTCCAAGGTATGGATTGATCATTGCACATTTAACAAAGCCTATGATGGTCTGGTAGATGTGAAAAAAGGTAGTAACGGAGTTACGATTTCTTGGTCTTTGTTCAAAGGAGATGACCGCAGCTCCAACAGCTGGGTAACTCAACAAGTCAACGCGATGGAAGCAGACAAGTCTTCCTATCCTATGTACGCTTATCTGAGAAGCAGTGCAGTAGGCATGAGTAAAGAAGATATCATTGATATTGCAGCAGGACAAAAGAAGGCTCATCTGATCGGTGCTACGGAAATGGCTTCCGACAATGCAGACCTTGAGGTGACGCTGCATCATAATTACTACCTGGATATTCAGGATCGTATGCCTCGTCTGCGTGCTGGTAATGCTCATGCATATAACATCGTTATGGACGATGCTGGATTGGCCAGAGCCAAAAAAAGAATCACTTCTGACATGGCTAAAGCAATTGCCGCAAAAGGATACCATTTTGACGTCGTGGGTAACGGTGCGATTTCAACAGAAAACGGTGCGGTATTGCTAGAAAAGTCTTATTTAATTGATGTGTTTTCTCCAGTGCGTAATAATCAAAAAGATCCTAAAAAAGATGACTACACAGGAAAAATCAAGGCTGAAGACGTCATCTTCTCCGACAACGGTACCGTATTCAGAGGAGGCAGCGAAGAAGCGAATAGCCCATTAGCCCCTTATCCTGCGAAGACCAAGAACTTCTCTTGGAATGGGTTCACAACGTTGCCATACAGCTATACTGCCGAAGACCCTGCTAACCTGGTTGCTCAATTGCAGGCCAAGGATGGAGCGGGTGCAGGCAAGCTGAACTGGTCGAGTGAAAGCTGGCTCAAAACGGTGTACAATACGTCCGTTACGAAAAATGCAATAGTGGAAGAAGATTCCGAATAGGTAGGCCATATAAAAAAGCAGCCAGGACAGATATGCTCTGTTTCTGGCTGCTTTTTTGGTTACCTACGTTAAGGCTGCGTTCGGTACGAACTTAACCAATAACGACAAACGAGGACACGCCAGCAGGTACGGTTCTAACCCGGAATAGCGTTCCATCGTCTCTAAAGGTACGCAGAATAAAAGCCTGGTTCGTAGGTGTACGGACTCTGCTGAATCGGGCAGTACCAAAACCATCGAAGCCTGCAGCTTGCACAAAGCTTCCATCTAGACGCCGGAGTATAGCAAAAAATCCAGTTGTGTTAAAAGGAACACCGTTTGTGTTAGCCCAGATGACCGTAAATCGGCGCAGGGTTTGTGTTGGACTCACATTGCGATATCTCGTAACAGGAACCTTCCTGCCCGTAGATTTCAATGTTTGTGGAGGACGAATGGCCACTTCAAATCAACTCCTTTGTTGTGATGAGATAGTAAATGCACACAAAGGAGTTTTGGACTGTGCTATAAACTACGACTTCTTATAAATAGGTATATATCGAACTCGAAATGGCACTCATGTACATTATAGTTCGATTTGGGACCTCCTTATGCCCAATCGCGTCGTAGCGTAAAGAGGTCTTTTAACGCGTCTGTAGACAGCTCAGTAATCCAGCCCTCGGTACTGGTTATGATTTGGTCGCTAAGCTGCTGCTTGCTCTCCAGCATTTCATCAATGCGTTCCTCCAGCGTGCCTAGCGAGATAAATTTGTGCACCTGTACATCCTTCGTTTGTCCCATCCGATAGGCTCGGTCTGTGGCCTGATTTTCAACAGCCGGATTCCACCAGCGATCAAAGTGAAAGACGTGGTTGGCGGCCGTCAGATTCAGACCTACCCCTCCGGCTTTGAGCGACAAAATAAACACGGATGGCTGCTCGGCAGGGGGGAGCGTGTGAGATTGGAATTGATCAATCATTCGGTCACGGGCCGTTTTGGATGTGCTGCCGTTCAGATAGAGCACGGGCTCTTGCAGCTCCTGAGCGAGTACCCGTTGGAGCATTTGCCCCATACCAATATACTGTGTAAAAATAAGGCAGCGCTCGCCCTCCTCCCGCAGTTCCTTGACCATAGCCAGAATGCGCTCCAGCTTGGATGAACGGCTAATGACCGCTTCAAGATCGGCCTGACTATAACCGGAAGCCGCGGTATCTGGGTGCGCCTCCTTGGTTAAGAGGGCAGGATGGTCACAAAGCTGCTTCAACTGGGTAAGGGCGGATAAAATGGCTCCTTTCCGCTCAATCCCTTCCAGCTTCTGCATCCGTTCCATCAACTCTTTGACAATCTGGTCATAGAGCGCGCCCTGCTCAGAGGTCAGATGAATGTAGGTTTTCATCTCATTCTTGTCAGGCAAATCAAGCTGTATAGCAGGGTCCTTCTTCTTGCGCCGCAGCATGAAGGGCTGAACCAGCTTTTGCAAATCTAACGTGCGCTGCTCGTTATGTTCCTTCTCAATAGCATTAATGAAGCGATTGCTAAAGGCGCGTGAGCTGCCCAGGTAACCTGGATTGATAAAATCATAAATGGACCATAGCTCGGATAACCGATTTTCAATAGGTGTCCCGGTCAACGCAATCCGATGACGTGCAGGAAAGCTGCGCACGGCTGTGGATTGCTTGGTTTGCGCATTTTTAATGTTTTGCGCTTCATCCAGGCAGACTGAATCCCAGGTCATGCTTTGTAGCAGCTCTTGATCCAGGGTTGCCGTAGCGAAGGAGGTCAGGATGACATCGGCCTGCTCGACTTCTTCGCGGAACAAGTCTCCCTGCTCCCGCTTGCTTCCATAGTGCAGCATCACCTTCAATGAAGGGGCGAAGCGGCTGAGTTCCTTCTGCCAGTTGCCCAGCACCGAAGTCGGGCAAATCAGCAGCGAACTGGAGCGGACGCCCGTCTCGGCGGCAATATCCTGTAGGTGCAGTAAATAAGTAATAAACTGCACTGTTTTACCGAGTCCCATGTCATCGGCGAGACAGGCACCCAGTCCAAAACGCCGTAAAAAGGCAAGCCATGCATACCCGTCCCGCTGATACGTCCGCAGCTCGGCTTGCAGCCCGTCCGGCACGTCCAATGCAGGCCATTCCGACTGCCGTCCGAGCTGGCTGATCAGCTTCAGCAGATGGGCATTCAGCTCGACTTCCAGTCGGAAGCGTGCCGCATCCTCCGGCTGCTCGCCCGAGGCGTCGCCTTCAGGCTCGTCGGCGTTGCCGAGCAGGTGTAGCTGCAGGATGTCCTGAAAGGACAATCCCTGAGCGTTGTCGATCCCGGCCATGGCCCGGCGGATCTGCGCCAGCAACGCGGGGTCGAGCGCGATCCATTGCCCGCGGAAGCGCACCAAGCGCTCGTTGCGAGCGACCAGCTCGGCGAATTCCGACTCGCTGAGATCGGCATCACCGATGGCAACACGCCAATCGAACTGGACAATCGAGTCCAGTCCGAACAGCGAGCTACCCTTCGTGCGCTCTCCCGCCCCTTCGCCCGGGCGTACCTTGGCCCGCAGTTTTGGCTTCTTGCGGGTAGCTGCCTCCCACCAAGCCGGGAGCAGCACCTGCCAACCGCTTTCCAGCAGACGCTGGCTGTCGGTCGTCAGGAATTGCCACGCCGCTTCGTCGGAGAGCGGGCGATTCAGCACGTCATCGCGGCTTCCGGCACGCTGCCCGGCGGGCAAAATCGAGGTCAAACGTTCTAGCCACCCGGCAGAGCGCTCACGGACATGTGCTGTCCAGGCATCGGGCCATGAGCCGGATGCGTACCCATCATCGGCGAGCTGTACAGACACCAGCAACGCCGGGTCTTGCTTGTCCTGCAACACAAGCTTGAGCTGCCAGGACGGCTCGTCGTCCTCCAGCTCTGGCTCTAGCAGTTGCAGAAGTGGCCGAAATGGCGCGGTATCGGCTTTCCAGCCGATGGCGATGAGCCAGGCCCGCGCGTCCAGACCCGCCGCCGGGCGATTGGGGGCGAAGAGAATCGGATATTCTCTTCGCAAATCGGCGGCTTCCGCTTCAGTGCCGTACCAGCGCTGAAATACGGCAGCCGAGAACGCCGCTATCAGCCCTTCCTGCTCGTCCTTCTCCAAGCGGTCGAGCAAAGCAAGCTCTGCCGGTTGGATGTTTTCCAGTGCTTCCGCATCCCACTTCCATTGCAGCTTCCCCGCCTGGAACGCTGTGAAGCTGGGCACATATGCTTTTGCCTCAATACAGTGAGCAAGTAAAGGGATCAGCCGGAGCCACGGGGCATTGGCCTCGTCCCAGATCCATTCGATATGCTTCAGAAGCTCGCGCTCTGCCAGAAAAGGAATCACCTGCTCCGAGGGCAGCAGGATAATATCCGTGTCTTGAACATGTTGAATCTCCAGCTCGGTGCCATAAAACGAAGCCTCATGCCAAGCAAACAAACGCTGCTTCAGAATTTGGCCGGAAATGCTATAGTTCATGGAGGAATCGCCATAGATCAGCGCGTCTCCATAGGTAGTTAATTGGATATGGATGGTAATCGTTTCCGTATATTGATTCATGATAACAATTTCCCTTTCCGCAATTCCTCCTGTAGCGCCCGCAGGCGGCTATGACGGCTGGTGAAGGTCGTAAAGAACAGCTCCCAGCGTGATTCCTGCTTCATTTTCTTGTACAGCTTGAACAGTCGCTTTAACAGCTTGACTGCTGCTTTATAGCTGGCTCTGTTTTTTTCCAACACATAGCGTTCTACCGCTTGATGGTAAAAGGGGAGTAGTAACTCAGGCGCGTTCTTTTCAATGGGCTGTAACACGCTCACTCGAAAACTCAAAGGCTCACTGCGTATGCTTAGCTGATAGTCGATCCATGACCGCCATTTTTCGTGAGCAAGCAGCGCCTCTTCATACATTCCCCCGGCAAATGGAAGCATACCCACCAGCGTGTCCCACATGTCCTGCTCCGCTTCTGGAAGGTGCTGTAAAACCAGATCCCAATCATGTATATAATCTTGTAAATGGTCATCCCGATGACTGTGAAGCAGGGGGCCGATATGTCGCAGTCCGTCCTTGAGACGTGCCCAATCCTCGGCTTTACGCAACGCCTGTAAGAACAAAAGCAACTGACTGGAAGAGACTTTTAGTGGAAAAGCTCCTTCCGCCTCCTGAAGCAGTACCCAGGCTTCGTTATCGTGCGATTGGAAAATATGCATCCAGCTGCGAGCCAACATCCACGGAAGCCGTGCTAAAGTTGTGCCGAGCTCCTCCTCAGCCGCCTGTAAATGCTGTAATTCCTCCGTATATATGCTGGAGTCCTGCCTTTCGTGATGCACCCTGTGCACCCAGTGAAGCCAAAACTGATAATACGCGTCTGAAAAATAAGTACCGTTACGCGATTCTGTCAGCATTTTTCGGCGCAAATAGGCTAAGGTTTCTGCCATACGGGCTTCTTGCATCGGTTCATCGGTCAGCTCCAGTGGACTCTCAAAATCACGCTCGATAGCTTCTTTAAGCTCATCGGCAGCGATTTGCGTGTAATACCCCATATAGGTATGAGAGGGATAGCCCGGCATGGGAGACTGAGGTACCAGCTTTTCCAGCACACGCAGATGAGCATGCAGTCCGTATAGCTGTTGCATGCCGGGTGAAAGTGGCGGCTTCACAGCATAGATCGAGGCTAGAGCGCTTTGGACATATTGGGAATTTTGTGTGTTCACATGGTTAAGTGCGATACACTGATCGAACAGATCATGCCACTCTGAAATGGGCATGTCCGGTATTTGGCTTGCAGTTTTACTGAGAGCGTTTCTTGTTGTTTCCTTGTGATCCGGTGAAAGGTTCGACCGGGAAGGAGGTACAGTACCCGTGTCAGCTTTTGCCGCCAATCGAGTGAATCCCGCCGAATGAGCGTTCACTAAAGCATGTACAGAACGTTCTTGTTCATTCGCGTAATTCAGTAGTACGGCGATCATATGCTTGCAGTTGGTGTGGACAGGGCACGTACATCTGCTGGCAGCAAAAGCGCTTAAGTGGAGATCCACCTCGTATAGCTCGCTTCCATCCACGACAGCTGCAATATGATCGGCATCAGGCATTGCGAACTCTTTTACCTTTCCTTGCTTAAAATACTGGAAACCTCGTTTGATCGTCACGTCATTAAAATGGTCAGCCACATTTTGAATAAGCTGTTGCCACTGTATATCATCCATAAGATAGGTTGGTTTCATATGCATTAGTCTCCTAAGAGAGAATAGTTGATCGGGTAGTAGCTTAACTCTTCCATTATATCAGTTCACGAATATAAATTGAGTGGAGGGAGCAGTTGGAAAGTTTTCATACGGGTTGACATGTTTCCTTTTGAAGAGTACATTTCTATTATAAATATAAAATAAATATTACTAATATTTTAGTGTTGATGATTTTGTATAGGAATGGTTTGTAGTGAACTGTATCCGTGGAGGTATGCAATAAACTTATTGTTAAGAGGGGGAAATAATATGTCGTCTTTATATAGCTATGATAATCACCTGCCCAGCCAGCTTGATCCCGACTGTACGTATCCAACCATTTTTACACTGCATGGGAAAGGGTCCAATGAGCAGGATATGTTCGGAGTTGTAGGGCCGTTGTCAGAGGAATTTATTATCATCGGCATTCGTGGAGACCTTCCCATGAGTGGAGGATTCCAATATTATGAGCTGAAAAGTCTGGGTAATCCGCTGCGTGAGCAGTTTGATCGGTCTATTGAACAGCTTCAGGCGTTCGTACAGTATGCCACAGATAAATATCCGGTTGATCCTAGCAAACGGTATTTCCTCGGCTTCAGTCAGGGAGCGATTTTGTCGATGTCACTTGCGCTTACCCTTGGCAATCAGTTGAAGGGGATTGTAGCGTTGAACGGCTATGTGCCTGACTTTGTGAAAACGGAATACGCGCTGCAAAGCACAGAGGACGTGTCCGTATTTATTTCCCACGGCGAATACGATTCTGTATTTCCAGTGAGCATCGGCCATGAGACGGCGGCATATTTCCAGACCAGGACTTCTCACTCCACATTCAAAACATACCCGACGGATCACGGTGTCTCACCAGATAACCAGCGAGATGTGCTTCAGTGGCTGCGTGAGGATGCGGGGATAAGCTCGAAGATGTAGTAACCAGCCTTGGTATTCGTTTTTTTGTTGTAATAGGATATTAGGCTGGTTGCCTTCTTGCAGAATGAACTAAAAAGAACCATCTTGAGACAGATGGTTCTTTGTCGCGAATACTTAAAAGGATTCATGAATAACTAATTCATTAAGGGAGAAACGTGTTGTTGGACGTGCAGGGGTTGCGGCTACACCAAGGGTGACAATCATGACAGGGATAAACCGCCCAGGAATATTCAGAGCTTCAAGCAGTCCTGCAGGATTAAATCCACCTATTGGACCACTATCGTAGCCTTTCGACTTGGCAGCTAACATGAGTTGCATAGCTGCGAGAGCTGCATTTTTGTTTGCTTCATCCCTAGCGAATTGAGGGCTTTGATAGCCTCCTTCGATTTGGGAGAACAAGATGTCTCGCACTGCTTTCGAGATGAATTCTGACTCATAAAGACGGTTATACATTTCTCTGCCAGTTCGGTTTGCCTCAAGATCACCGAGAATGACAACAACAGCAGAAGCATCTGAAATCTGTTGCTGTCCATAGGCGATCGGTTTGATTCGATCTTTTTGTTCTTGATTCTGGATAACCAGAAAGCGCCAGTGTTGAAGATTCCAGGCTGAAGGAGCTGTCGCGGCAAGTTCAAAAATTTCATTCAACGTTTCTTCTGGGATGATTACGTTTGTTTTATACTCTTTAGTAGCATGTCGTTCACGCAATATTTTCTCAATAACTTCTTCCGCGTTCTCAAAATTAGATGTATTATTTTGGTTCACAGTAGGTTCTTCCTTTCAAGTATCAAAGCTTATTATTTATATAGATCCAATGGTTTAGTGTTTGGATTGAGTTGCAGCGTAAGCAGCAAAAGGTGTTCCATCGTAGATCACTTGAACGGAGGAAATCTTGTTATCCTCTACGACGATGTATTCGGCAACCGTTGCATCCGGAACTGGAATAGTGTTGGAATGATATACGATCACAGCCTCCTTATTATCTCCAAATGCTGTAATGAGTGTTAGCTTGTTAATCATCCGGGCAAATCCTTCTGCAAAATTTTGGAATGATTCTCTACCTTCAAGGTTACCTAAGGGAGAGGTCGTAGTGACTTTGTCCGAAACCAGCGTCATCAGCTTTTCGATATCTTTATTTGCCATCGCTTCAAAATAAGCTTTTGCGATCACCAGTGCATTGTTGTTTTCATTTGTATTCATGTTGAATACCTCGCTTTCAGTTGGAATAATTACAATATACAAGCCTTCTACTGACAACAGTTTGTCAGTAGTTCTTCAACATACTTTCCACTTCTTTTTTGACACGACTTCGAAAGGATTCAGGTTCCAATACTTTAACATTAGATCCCCAGCTCAAAATCCAATGCAATAATTCCTCAGCATATCGAACACGGAAATCTACATAATAGCCATTCGGAAGAAGCTCAGCATGTTCCATAAAATATATTTTTGATTCATCGACTTTATCTGCAACCTCGGGCTTAAATACGGTTCGAATGGTTACATGTCGATCATCTGCCGGACGATACGTATGCAAATTGAAGTCCCGAGGTAATTCGAAACTTTCGATCATTGTACTCACATCACTCATGCGAGATATTTTAAAATGTCGATGCTCTCCTCTGAGATCACACTGAGCCACAAGCAGCCACCCTCCTTGCACAAGAACTAATCCTAAAGGTGCGGCTGTTCTTATCGTTTCACGACTATTCTCCGATTCCGATATTCGCTTCGTATATTTGAAATGTATTTTCTTTCCCTCCATCATGGCAATACGAATCGTTTTTATATTGGATTTTTCCCTTTCACCTAATTCAGGGTCTTCAGATTGAAGTCGAAAACGGATACCACTGCGGATTCGATCAGTTTCATGACGAATGGGGTCAGGTAAGATCACTTCAATTTTTCCCCGAGAGGACTGAGCACTTTGACTATATTGATTATCAAATCGCTGTTCAATGAATTCGGCTCCAAGTAAAAGGGAGACCGCTTCCTCCACCGTAAAGCTAATCGGGGGTAGGAAATACCCTTCAATTAAAGAGTAGCCGTGTCCAGGTGCACCGATAATCGGAACGCCAAATTCACTAAGAGCCTGAATGTCTCGATAAATCGTACGTACACTGGTTTCTAACTTCTCCGCTAGTTCTTCTCCCTTTAGAACCTTCCTACGCTGTAGCTCCAATAAAATCGCTAATTGCCGTTCGGTTTTATTCAATTTCCATCCCTCCTGTGTTTCAGTTGTATTTATAAACCTAATTATTTTTAATCACTATAAAAAAACACTACTGACACTTGTATGTCAGTAGTGTTCTCTCCATCAGAATTTGGTCTATAGAAAGTAATGATTCCCGGTTGTCATCCTAGATTATTATTGCCCCGCGCTTTTTAAACGGAAAGATAATTAAAACGGTATTGAACATCAAAGGTAACAATAGTGCAGTCCTCACCGCCGGAAAATACGTCCTACCATCACCCTCCTGACACACTGTTGTCAGGAGACGAGCAGTATAGTTTTATGAGGGGTGCACAGTTCCATGTGGTTTCTGTAGACGATCCAAAATCGCTGAAATGAAGGAGCTTAACTGTAATGGAGAATATGGGCAGTCATTTTCATTTTGCTTCTCCTCTTCTTGAGGGTGTAATTCGAAAAAAGAAAAATCGATTTGTTATGATGGTTGAACTGGATGGGGAGCTACACGATTGCCATTGTCCTGCTACAGGCAGTATAGGAAACATTGTCTTTCATGATATCCCATGTCTTGTTTCGCGTAGTAATGACCCTAAAAGAAAAACACAGTTCACCATTGAAGCCATTTCACTGGATCTACCATCCGTTGAATCGAAGTCATGGATTGGGATTAACCAAAATGCGGCCAATCGGTATATCGAACATTTCATCACAAGTGGTCAATTTAAAGATATGATTGGCGATTTCCAGACAGTCATCCGGGAAACGAAGCTTGGTAATTCAAAACTGGATTTTCTGGTGGATCAAACTTATGTAGAGGTCAAAACGCCATTAACCACTTTACATGTCGAGATGGGCGATCATATTGTAATCAAAAAAAACGCTGAATTTAATTCTTTTGAACGTTTTATCAAGCACATGGGTGAACTCAGTGGAAGTTTATCTATAAATGAACGTGCGATTTTGATTGTTTGTTTAGTTTATGAAAACAATGGATTCAAAGTTGGGAATTCTGGGAAACACAGCGGTTATGTTATGCAAACCGTTCAAAATTCCATCAAAAATGGAGTTGAAATCTGGCAAGTTGATTTACAAATTAATCCCGATGCAGTTAGCCTGACGGGCTATTACAACATTACCAATCAATTTTTAACAGGCGATATTATTTCTGAAGAAATATACAAATAGCTACTGACACACTTTTGTCAATTAAACTCCAAGATAGTGATGCTACTGAAGAAAATGATATTTGCTATTCATCTTCACCAAGCAACCATTAATTGTTTGTTAAAAAGAGTATACCTTTACAGACAGAAAATAGACGGTGACCTAGCGGCGGATCTCATCTGGTTTTTGGAGCAGACAAAAAAGACCGATTCATTAAGAGTCGGTCTTTATGATCCTTATAATCTTTTTTTTCTTTTTCATCCTCTGATAAAATGTGACTCCAACATGCTCAGAGAAAGCTCGGCAGTAGTGGCTACCACGATATCCGCACCTTGCATTTGCGAAGGTGTTCCTACACCGACCGCAAACATCCCGGCACCCTTGATCGCCTGTATGCCAGCCTGTGCGTCCTCTATACCGATACATTCGGCAGGCTGAACGCCTAGATTTGCGGCTCCGGTGAGGAAAATTTCCGGGTCAGGCTTGCCATGCCGAATGGCGGTAACATCCACCACACTGTCAAAATAGTAAGCTAGCTCCAGTCGCTCCAGGATAAACGCTGCATTTTTGCTTGCAGAGGCCAGCGCGATGCCGATTCGGGCTTCACGAAGTTCTGTCAGTAGCGCTTTAATGCCTGGAAGAATGTCCGAGGGCGTTACAGCTGAAATGAGCCGCTGATACTCCGTATTTTTCCGTGTGGCCAGTTCTTGCTTGCCTTCTTCTGAAAACGTATCGGACAGGTTACCGCGCGCCAGTATTTTGTCGAGCGATTCCGTACGGCTGATTCCTTTTAACTGTTCATTAAATTCCCGATCAAAAGGGATGCTCAGCGCTGCCGCCAAGCTGCCCCATGCCTGAAAATGATATTCAGCTGTATCTGTAATGACTCCGTCCAGATCAAAAATGACTGCTTTCATTTGGTTTCCCCCTGTCTGCCCGATTTATGAAACGCTGTTCGTCATTAACGACTGCCCACTGGTAATGTGCGTTGGCTCTCCATACAGCTCCAGCGTCAGCGGTTCTCCGTCCAACAGGGTAATGATCACTTCATTTTCTTGTACGAGAATACTTAACAAGCGACCGCGATAGTTGATTTTAAACGTATATTTGTTCCAGCCTTGAGGCAGGAAGGGGGAAAAGCTTAATGTTTCACGATACGTTCTCATCCCGGCAAATCCCTGTACAATCGCCAGCCAGCTTCCTGTCATGGAAGTGATATGAAGTCCGTCTTCGGTATCGTTATTGTAGTTATCCAGATCCAGACGGGCCGTCCGCTTATACATCTCGACTGCCTTTTCCTCCATTTTGAGTTCGGCAGCCAGCACAGCGTGAATGGACGGGGACAGACTGGATTCATGAACAGTCATTGGCTCGTAAAATGCAAAATTGCGCGCTTTTTCTTCCAGCGTGAACTGGTCTCCAAAGAAATACAGCCCTTGTAGCACATCTGCCTGCTTAATGAAGCAGGAACGAAGGATTTTATCCCATGACCATTTCTGATTTAGTGGAAGGTTGCTGGGATCAAGGGAGGATACAGGCTGCAAATCCTTATCCATAAAGGTATCGTGCTGTACGAAGACTTCCCGCTCCTCATCATAGGGATAATACATGTGAGTGATGATATCCTGCCAATGTGCAAGCTCATCAGCCGTAACTGCTAGATGCTCCGATTTTTCTGCTGAAATTTGAGGTAAGACCGATAATGTATATTTCAAAACCCATGCAGCCAGCGTGTTGGTATACCAGTTGTTATTGACGTTATTTTCGTATTCGTTCGGCCCGGTAACCCCGTGGATCATATACTGCTGCTGGCTTTTGGAAAAATGAACCCGGTCGGCCCAGAAGCGGCTAATTTCGACCAGTACATCTATTCCATATTCCCGTAAATAGCTCAGGTCGCCCGTATAGTTGGTGTAGTTGTAAATGGCATACGCGATGGCTCCGTTACGGTGAATCTCCTCAAAGGTAATCTCCCATTCGTTATGGCACTCCACACCTGTAAAAGTGACCATAGGGTATAGTGCACCCCGTAGCCCTTGCTGGGCTGCGTTATGCTTGGCACCCTCAAGTTGTTGGTAGCGGTACAGCAGCAGATTTCGGGTTACATCCGGGTCTGCAAGCGCCAGGTACATAGGTACGGCATATGCTTCTGTGTCCCAATAGGTGGCACCGCCATATTTTTCACCTGTAAAGCCCTTGGGACCAATATTTAGACGGGCATCTTCGCCGTAGTACGTAGAGAACAGCTGAAAAATATTAAAGCGTATTCCCTGCTGGGCCTCTGTATCTCCCTCGATTTCTACATCTGCTTTGTCCCAACGTCGAGCCCAAGCTGCGACATGCTCCTGCTTGAGGGAGGTGTAGCCTTTGTTCACAGCCTCCACAGCGATGCGTTCAGCTTGTGGAATCAGTGCATCCTTTTCCATATCCCGTGAGGTGGTAACCGCCACAATTTTTTGCAGCTGGATACTGTCGCCCGGAGCGACGCTGTATTGATAGTGGCGTGCAGCATACAAAAAGCTCTCTTCCGTCGTCTGCTGATCCTGCCCCTCGGTCACAATACCCATGGTAGCGTTTACGGTAAAGCGCGGAATACCGAAGGGATTATCTATAGTTGTTGTGGACAGGCTGATGAATTGTTCTTGAACCTCTCGGGCCTCCTCCAACCAAAAAACCTCATCATAGTTCGTGTCTTCATTCTTCGTATTGCCGTCCAAATAGGGGACAAGCTCTATGGTTAGAGGCTGCTCGCTTATATTCGTTGCTTGGTAATCAATCAGGCATAGCTCACGAGTGGTGAGGCTCAGAAAACGCTCCGTAGTGATACGAACCTGGTCGTTCACGGTGCAGGTGCGTCGCAGGATACCCTGCTTCATGTCCAATTCCTGCACAAAATCGCTGACGTGTGCCGTAAATAAGTCTACTTCCTCTTGGTTTACGATCAGACGGATGCCGATGAAGTTCATGGCATTGATGACCTTGCCAAAATATTCAGGATAGCCGTTTTTCCACCAGCCGACCTTTGTTTTGTCGGGGAACCATACACCGGAGATATACGTTCCCTGATGATGATCACCTGAATAAGCTTCTTCAAAATTGCCGCGCATGCCCATATAACCGTTGCCTATGGACGTTATGCTTTCCTGTAATCGCATGTGTGTGCTATGTAGAGTGTGTGTTGTCAGCTTCCAGCTATCTACGTCAAATAATCGGTTGTAAACCATGATTGTGTACCCCTCTCGGAAAATGAGATCGTTGTTTTAACGAAACCAGTATATGAGCGAGTTCAGTATATAGTGCAACCGTTTGCCCTGTCAACGCAAAAAAACTGATTTTATGGGTTTCCACAAAATCAGTTCTTGTTCATTCCTCAGAGAATCATAGTACCTGGCTGGACTCGCGTTCCACAATTCGGTGGGGAACAATGATGTGTTTGGTCAACTCTTTGGGGTCTTCGATTTTTTCAATCAGGCTTTTGGCTGCCTGATAACCTAGAGTGAAGATATCAATATCCACGGAAGTGAGAGGGGGATTCATCAGCTCAGCCAGCATTAGATTATTGAAGCTCACCATGGATAACTGCTCTGGCATGGACACGCCGAGCTGAGAGAGCATTTTCTGTACTGCCATGGCTACAAGGTCGTCGCTAACGATCATCGCGGTAGGCGGCGGTGTAGCCTGCAATAATGTGCGCATGTCCTCCAGATTAAATGGCTCCCTGACCACGTATTCCTTGGGTAGAGGCAAGCCCGCCTCTCGCAGCGCATCCTGGTAGCCTCGGAGTCTTTCAATATTCACGATCTGTTCATGATCACCGCCAACATAAGCAATGCGCTGATGATTCAGCCCAGTCAAATAAGTGACCACATCCTTAGCAGCCTGGTAGTTATCGTTGTCTACATGGGTAGTTTCACTGACAAATTGCTGAGGCTTACCGATTACGGTGTAAGGTATTTTTTCTTGATGAAGATACTCCACGATGCTATCTTTTTGCTTGGAGTACAGAACAATATAGCCGTCAACACGTCCGGTCCGGCTCATCAGCCTCACGCGGGATAGCAATTCATCACTCGTTTTTCCTGTGACAATGGACAGTGTATAGTTGTGCTCATTCACCCATTCGCTGATCCCGCGAAGGCTTTCCGGAAAGAAGGGATTTTGAAAGATTGCCACATCCGATTCAGGCATAATAATGCCAATCGACTGTGTGACACGGTTAGCTAGACTCTGAGCTGAATAGTTGGGTTCATAGCCAAGCGCCTTCATTTCTTTACGGACACGTGCCTTGGTGGCTTCGCTGATTTTGGGGCTGTCTTGAATGACACGGGATACGGTGGAAGTAGCAACATTAGCACGTTTTGCGACATCTTTGATGGTTACTGCCATCGTCTTCGTCTCCTTTTGCTATCTCAAGCAGGAAATATTATGTTCTATCATACGATATTGCTCGAAAATCAACAAATTCGCGGCTTTTTCGAGTTTTTACATCATCATTAACCAAGATATTTACAATTAGGGTATTGCCAATAGAAAGCGATATCATTATAATAATTGTGCAACCGATTGCATAATGTTTATAGGGTACGAACAACGCTGTACATACTATAAGGGATGGAGATTGAAGGAGCATGAAAAAACTTCTATCATTTGATTTTTGGCAAAAGCTCGGGAAAGCACTGCTAGTGGTTGTTGCTGTCATGCCGGCAGCAGGGATTATGATTTCGCTCGGTAAAGTAGTGGCGATGTTGGCTGGCGATATCCATTTCTGGTTGACTGTCGGCGGGGTCATGGAGAATTTGGGTTGGGGTATTATCAATAATTTACACATTCTATTTGCAGTGGCGATTGGTGGTTCCTGGGCTAAGGAACGAGCGGGCGGGGCTTTTGCTGCCTTAATTGCCTTTATTCTCATTAATATTTCAACAGGAACGATTTTGGGTGTGTCCTCGAAAATGCTAACCCAGGAAGGTGCCACCACCCACACTCTTTTTGGTGCATCCATTCCGGTTAGTGGCTATTTTACCTCTGTCTTAGGGGCGCCTGCACTTAATATGGGTGTGTTTGTCGGTATCATCTCCGGATTTGTCGGGGCCGTGGTATTTAACAAGTACTACAATTACCGTAAGCTGCCAGACGCTTTAGCCTTTTTTAACGGTAAACGGTTTGTTCCTTTTGTCGTGATTTTATGGTCTGTCATCGTAAGTTTGATCATGTCTGCCATCTGGCCATTTGTTCAGGGGGGGATTAATCAGTTCGGTATTTGGTTGGCGACTTCGGGAGAGTCGGCTCCTTTTGTAGCGCCATTTGTCTATGGTACACTGGAAAGACTACTGATTCCTTTTGGACTTCACCATATGCTGACTGTTCCTATTAACTATACTCAACTTGGTGGCGTTTACACGACACTTACGGGTTCCGGGGCAGGAAGCGTCGTTGCCGGGCAAGACCCGCTGTGGCTGGCTTGGGCAAGTGACCTGAGTGCGCTTCGTGGTACCGATCCGACAGCCTACAATAGCTTGTTGGAAGGCGTGACGCCTGCCCGCTTCAAGGTAGGACAAATGATCGGTGGAGCAGGAATCCTTATGGGACTAGCGGTGGCTATGTATCGCCGTGTAGACAAAGATAAACGCAGCAAGTACAAGTCGATGATCTTTTCGGCAGCCGCAGCTGTCTTTTTAACAGGGGTAACGGAGCCACTGGAATTCATGTTTATGTTCGTAGCACCTGTGCTGTATGTGGTTTATGCTGTTCTTACCGGTATTGCGTTCGGAATGGCCGACATCATACATTTGCGTTTACATTCGTTTGGTATGATTGAACTGCTGACCCGATTGCCGTTGTCTATAAATGCGGGTTTGGTGCAGGATATTATTAACTTCGTGCTGACTTGTGTGGTGTTTGCGGTAGCAACCTACTTTATCGCTTATTTTATGATCGGTAAATTCAAAATGGCTACGCCGGGAAGACTGGGGAACTATACGGATGAGGAGCCTCAGGGCACTTCCGAGGTGGGGAATACGAAGACAGAAGGTGTGGCAGCTGTTTCCACTCAAAATCAACTGGCTACGGATATCATCAAGACGCTTGGGGGTGAGCAGAACATTGTCGAGGTGGACGCTTGCATGACCCGTCTGCGTGTGACGGTGAAGGATACAGATGCCGTTGGGGACGAAAAGACGTGGAAAGCGCTGGGTGCCTTGGGCTTGATAAAAGTAGATAATGGGGTGCAGGCGGTTTACGGACCGAAGGCCGATGTGCTTAAATCAGATATACAAGACATACTCAACAGGTGATTACTTTGAAGTTGTTAACCTTAAATGCACATGCTTGGATGGAAGAAAACCAGCACGATAAGCTAAAGCAACTGGCTGCTTTTATTAATGAACAGCAGTTTGATGTCATTGCTTTGCAGGAAGTGAACCAGTCCATGGAAGAGACTCCTTTGTCGCCGGACGATTTGGGCGCTTACTATAGCGCAGATCCTGAGGTTGTCATTAAGCGTGATAACTATGCTTATGTGCTGAACGGGCTATTGTCCAACGCCTATCATTGGACGTGGGCTCCCGCGCATGTTGGTTTTGCCAAATACGACGAGGGTTTGGCGATTCTGTCCAAAACACCAATTACAGCTACGGTGAACGAATATGTTTCCTCGCTACAGGATTATGACAACTACCGCTCGCGTAAAATTGTCGGCATTCAAACTGTGGTGGGCGGAGTGCAGACCTGGTTTGTAAGTGGACATTATAACTGGTGGAATGATGAAGAATCCTTCCGTGGACTATGGGATCGTACAACAAAAGTGCTAAATTCTTTTGCTCCGACTCCTGTGTTCATGATGGGTGATTTCAACAACGCGGCTGAAGTACGCGGAGAAGGATATGACTATGTACTGCAATCCGGCTGGTCGGACACCTATCCGAATGCAGCAGTACGTGACGAAGGCCACACGGTGATTAAAGCTATTGCTGGCTGGGAAAGTAACGCGGAGCCGCTCCGCATTGACTTTATCTTCTCCAATAAGGCTGCACAGGTACAATCCTCAACCGTTGTACTGAACGGAAAAACAGGACCAGTTGTATCGGATCATTTTGGAGTTGCAGTTGAGTTGGAGCTGTGATGAGAAGAAAGGAGGCCAGTTGCTTATGCAATTGGCCTTTTTCTTATAGATTTCGACTTAAATCGAATGACATATTGGATAACTATAGCGATCAACACCAAAATCAAATTGTAGTAAAAGGGAGTGTTGATGCTAAACCGTTCCATGAGTGCACCTGCGATGATCGGAGACACAATGGCCCCCAATTCGGACAAAGATACGACGTTGCCGATAAATGAGCTTCTATTTTCCTCAGGAATAACATCCCCTAGTTGCGAGTAAAAGGAATCCAGATAGCTGGCTCCTCCTATACCTCCGATGAACATCGCTAAGTATACGATCCATGGTTCTGTGAACCAAAGAAATAAGATGATTTCCACCATGATCAACAATAGACCGATGATACAAAGCATCAAGCGATCCTTAAGTAGATCAGATATTTTGCCAATAAAGGGTGCTGATATGAAGGTTGATATGCCGATAATTGTAAAAGCTAAGCTAATTTCTGCGGGACTCCAATGGAGCTTGTAGGTTGCATATACAGAGAAGTACGTTAAAAATATAGCGAATGCACTCATTTCAAGAAAATGAACGGTAGAATAGACAAGTAACGGTTTCGTTAACATGGTTTTTCCTTTGGGTTTCAGAGGGGGCGAATGCTGTTCTTGTGGCTTTAAGGGAGAACTGAGGAAAGTCATTCTTGAAACGGCAACGAAGGATATACATGAGAAAATAGCAACGAAATAAAACGGAATGGATAAAGAAAAATAAGAAACAATAGCTCCACTCATAAGAGGCCCTAAAATCATACCGGCACCTTCACTGCTGCTGATATATCCATTGAGCGTGCCTCGATTCTCTGCGGTGCTCATATGGTTGATCGTGACTCTTACAAAGACGGTTAGCCCTATAGCTACCAAGCCTTGGAGGAGTCTCAGTATGGATAGAATGATGAAGCTTGTTGCAATCGGAAACAGGAGCATACAAGCGATTTCGGCAATGAGTAGGCTCAACCCCAAGCGTTTTGCGCCAATCTTTTCATAAATTCGTCCTGCCATGCCTCCACCAAGAAATCTTCCCACATAAAACAGAGAAAATAAAATACTCATGCCGAGTGTAGATATCCCGAATTGCTCTACATAAATAGCAAAGAGTGGAAGGATCATACTCCCACTCATGTTAGCAATAAGGCTGATCACGATCATACAGGCGATATTACGATTTAAATATAAGTGTCTCACCATAACCTCGAAACCTCTCTTTGATCTTGCATCATGGGAACCGTTATTCGGATTGCACCTGATTACGGATAAACGGCTTCAGGTCGAGTTAGCGGGTTCCCATATAGGGTACGCAAGCGAGTTCCTCGTGGTGCCTAAATCCCAATGCAATGATGGAGGTATGAAGCAGCGGATGGGGGAAATCTTGATTAGAGCGTGGTGTTGCCTTAAGCGGGAAAGCCGCCTCCTGGTGGTGGCCAAGCTCCATAAATCCGGCGTAGCAGTACGATTTCACCCAAATGATATGAATTGTGGGAAGCGATATTCCGCAGAAGTCCTGCTTTCGTTTCACCTGGGAAATGAGCTAGTGAATCATCCAGTTGCGCGGTTTCGGCAATCTGCACAGCCTGATCCACGCCCTGTAAAAATTCATTAATAACAGCCTGCCATGCCTCTTCGCTTTGCGGTCCAGTCTCTTCGGGCCAGCTTTCCATGACATTCCCCGGAAGCTGGGGCTTCCGTCCTTCCAAATGCTCCAACATAAATTGCTGCCAGTAAATCATATGCTTCAGCAGTTGGTAAATGCTGTAAGGCATTTCTGCATTTTTCTTCCCTGCCAGCTCGACGTCGATGTCTGGTAAAGCCCGAGCTACTCGAATATGTCCACGTTCCCCGACCAGTGATTTAACCAGTGCTTGACCGAATAATTGGTTTGCATCCGACATGTATCATCATCCCTTCTATGGAGAACTTGTTTCTAGCTTATTCTCATTTTACGATTATACAATTATATTTTTCAAAATGAAAATACCTACTTAGTTTGGAGTGAAACAGAAATAACTTTTAAAAAAGGGTTGATAATCATTCTCAATTTCACTAAAATAAAATTGTTTCAAGGGAAACAAAGTATCTACACTAGATATATTTTGTATATATACGGAAATGTTAAAGGGGAGCTTTCCGTATACATATATTGTTTTCTATGAAACAAAAATGGGCTATAATGAAAGGAGGAGTATGCCAAAGGAGTGACCATTTGTTCGTATGGAGAAAGCGACATCAGTTCAGCATGTTTATGATTTGCTCATTAAGATGAATCACCAGCTGGAGCAGCATCAGCAGAGAGAGAGCATGACTATTCTCGAAGAAATCCACGAGCATTTTGATGGAATTGCTTCGCTCAATCTGACGGATGTGCACGTCATTGACTGTATCGGGAGGCATGAGCCGATTAATGTTACGACATTAGCGGATCGAATTGAGCTGAGCAAGGGTACAGTTTCGAAAGTCAGCACCAAGCTGCTCAAGGAAGGCTGGATTCGCAGAACCCAGCTTAACGACAACAAGAAAGAAATTTATTTTCGGTTAACCCCGTTGGGGAAAAGACTCTTTCTTGTGCATGAACGACTGCATGTTAAGGTACAGCAGCAGTTATTTCAATTTTTAAATCGTTATAGCTCGGAAGAACTGAATGTCTTGAAACGTCTGCTGTCCGATGGTGTAGATCTCTTGGAAGCTATGGAGTGGCAGGACAAGAGTCTGGACTAAAGGGATATCGAATCATCAACGATGGGCACCTGTTAATCTCCAAGTAATAGATACATGGGGAGATGCAGGTGCTTTTCTTTTAATGTCAGCAGTTTGCATAATTCGATTCCCAACGCTCGAAGGTACAATATTTAGACGGACTAACCCGTTCCGATCTATATATTGCTGATTTGTGAATACTCTTGGGATTTATGCAAAATGCTTAGTGTAATAGCCGTTTTGCTTCCATATAGAGCACCTGTACGAACTTTTTCGTATTAATGCGGGCTTGGGACAGTGAAGGCTCCACATTGTTTTGCAGCTCCAGCATTTTTTTGCGGATTTCTGTAAAATCAAAAAATTTGGATGCATAATTTTCAAATTTAGGATGCGTATAGTCGGTCAATCCGAGCGATACTATATGGCTTAGCGTCTGGAAAATAGCGCGGCGGACACGTTGCTCCGATGCTTTGATTTCCTTACTCAGCTCTACTGCTGAGGCTGAAGCCCCCAACCGTTTGGACGCCACATTGGCAAATATATCCTTCAACGGCGGGAACAGATAGGGAGATAGATTGCCTGTTTCCTCCTCATACTGGTCCAGAAATTCCAGCATGTCCAGTAGATCCATACTCCCGGCTTCCCCGATCATCCCCATTTCAGAGAGCAGAAACTGCCCGGAAGTTACGATGTTTCGGGTCGGTTCAATTGTTGCCGTTGGGTTATTCGATGTGAACATCGACAACCCTTGAAGCGTGCGCTGGATATCCGTAATCGATTGCTGCATGCGCAGACGCTCAGCCACCTTATGAATAACTGCAATAATCTCCAGTCGATTCAAAGGCTTGGCCACATAATATTCAATACCGAGCGAGTACGCCTCGCCGATCATGTTTTTGGATTCGATGCGAGAAATCATAATGATTTTGCCGCTGAATTGATCGCCGAGTGCACGCACGGTCTGAATGCCGTCACGAAGCGGCATCAGCAGGTCAATCAGCAATACATCAATCCGGTTCAACTCCAGGAGGCCGCTATTCACGTAGGTACCATCCTCTGCTTCCCCGATGACTTCCCCTAGACCTTCGTCTTCAATAATATCTGCCAGCATAGAACGAATTCCCTGATCGTCATCCACAATATAAAAACGCATCCGGGCTATCTTCCTTTCTCCGTCAGTTTCCGTAAAGGCAATGTAATTCTAAAAGTGGTCTGTAATCTATCTGTATTCTCTTCTTCATCCTGTTGCAGTTCAATCGTTCCTTCAAGGCTCTCCGCGACCTCACGCACATAAAACAATCCCATACCGGTCGACGGCTGTCCTTCCTCATCATACTTGGTCGTATACCCCGGTGTGAAGACCGTTTCCCGTTTCCGCTGAGGAATACCCGGACCGTTGTCGGTAACACTAAAGGAAGCTATATCCTCTTTTCCCGGGAGACAACGAATGGAAACGTCGATCCTTCCGTTGTCCTTCATTGCTTCAACCGCATTGGCTGTCAGGTTATTAATAAGTGTCAAAACGGTATAAACATGCAGCTTGGGTAACAAAGGATCGACATCTAGGGTAAAACGAATAGACTTGTCCAGCGATTGCGCATATTTGCTGTTCGTTCGGATGATTAGCTCCCCAAGCTCTTGAGAAGCCATGTAATGGACTCCGCTTTCGGCATCAATCAGCTTGGACAAACCAGCAAAAATCCGCTGGCTATCTTTTTTGATCTCGTGAACCTGTCCGGAAATACGAAGTGCCTGTCTGGCGTAATGTTCTCTATCCTTCAGAGATTCATCCTGCTGTAGCTCACGGTACAGCTCGTAGCTTTCACGAGTGATTTGTTCTGCATGTGATAGTGTTTTGCCTAACTGGACCGACTCCTCATACAAGTCCGATACAAGGAGTAAAATTCGCTCTGTCTGCTGCCTTTGTGCCTCTTCATGCTGAACCGATTGATTTAACCGAATCATATTATAAAACCCAAGCACGAAGAAGCTGCGGATCATAGCCATGAAAGCTACTTTGCTGATCTTAATGATGTCCCAGAAATCGCCGTCCATGCTCCACCGGACGCTAAGTTCCGACACACTTGCGGCAACCTCAATCCCTACAGAGAGGATGCCCACGCGGAGTGCGCGGTAAGGCTCAGCATTAATGTTAAGGACCTGGAAGAGCAGACCGTAGACCATGTAATAAAAAAAGGTAGGGCCATGTAGTGTCAACAACTCTTCGAAGGGAAGACCGGGCTGAGTGTAATGATTGAGTAAGATGCGAAAGGCCACTACAGCTATCCCTGCAAGCACTCCCGATAATGCAGGCGGAATATGACGAATAGATAACAGAAAGAAAAAAAATACAGGCGTACCAAAGCTAAGACGGAATGTATTAGCGAACGGGTGAATATTCAGCTCACCTGCGAGCGGTACAAATACAAGCATGAGTAGGAAAAGGAGTGTATTTAACTTCATCCATATTCACCTCCTGGGTATTCAGTCAGAAAGGCAATGTGAGCTAAATTCACAGGCTCGCCGTTAAAGTTTGTGAATTTATAGAAAAAAATAAATGTGGCTGTAGATAATTGTCGTTTTTTATAGATCAGATTGTAGTATAAATAACATCATTTGAATATTAAGAACAGCATACTGCAAAAATATACAAATCAGCCAGGGGGGACACGAAGTGAAAAAGATTAATTTGACGATGCAAATCTTTATCGGTCTGGCTTTAGGTATTATTATTGGTGCCTTATTTTACGGCAATTCAGGGGTGGAAGTCTACTTAAAGCCAATCGGCGATATTTTCATCCGCTTGATCAAGATGATTGTCGTGCCTATTGTGATCTCGACGCTCATTATCGGCGTTGCCGGCGTGGGAGACATGAAAAAACTAGGTAAACTTGGCGGCAAGTCTATTCTGTACTTTGAGATTGTAACGACAATCGCCATCCTTTTCGGACTGCTTGTTGCCAACTTGGTTCGACCGGGTGACGGCGTGGATATGTCCCACCTGGCCAAGAGTGATATTCATTCCTATGTGGAGACTGCAGAGAAGTCAGGCCATAGCTTTATAGATACGATTGTGCATATTGTTCCTACCAATATTATTCAAGCTCTGGGCGAGGGAGATATGCTGGCTATTATATTCTTCTCCGTACTGTTTGGACTAGGGGTAGCGGCGATTGGTGACAAGGGCAAGCCCGTGCTGAATTTCTTTGAAGGCGTAGCCGACGCCATGTTCTGGGTAACCAATCAGGTCATGCGCCTGGCTCCGTTCGGAGTATTCGCACTTATTGGAACGACAGTGGCCAAGTTTGGATTGGCCTCGTTATGGCCATTATTGAAGCTTGTTTTGTCGGTGTACGGCTCCATGGCGCTGTTCATTGTGATTGTTTTTGGAATAATTGCCAAGCTTTGCGGTACCCGACTCTGGACCATGATTAAAATTTTGAAAAGTGAGCTGTTGCTTGCATATTCGACGGCCAGTTCGGAAAGTGTTCTGCCTAAGATCATGGAGAAGATGGAGAAGTTCGGATGTCCTAAAGGAATTACTTCCTTTGTCATTCCGATAGGGTATTCTTTTAATCTGGACGGTTCCACCCTGTATCAGGCACTGGCTGCGATTTTTATTGCCCAAATGTATGGTATTGACCTGCCAATCACGACACAAATCACGCTGGTGCTAGTTTTGATTATTTCATCCAAAGGTATTGCAGGGGTGCCGGGTGCTTCCTTTGTCGTTTTGCTTGCTACACTTGGAGCAGTGAATCTCCCGCTGGAAGGTTTGGCTTTTATCGCTGGTATTGATCGCATTCTGGATATGGCGCGTACGGTAGTCAATGTATTAGGCAACTCGCTTGCCGCTGTGGTCATGTCCAAATGGGAAGGCCAATATGATAAAGAAAAGGGCGAAGAATACGTTGCTTCAATTAAATAAGATGCGACGAACTGAATAGTTGACAGAAAGAGCACCTTTGTGAAGTATTGCGAAGGTGCTCTTTTCGTTTCCAGACTTATTAAGACCTTTCCTTTTTCGACATTTTTCGATGTTTTTTGTATGAATATATAGGTATATGGACATAAAAATGATTCTTATTACCTATGCAATTTTAGATTTATTTATAATGATTCTTAATAAAATTCCGATATTAAACTATATCGTTTTATATATTGGCTTAGAAGGGAAGAGCATATATGTTTTTTAAAAAAAATGAGACCGACTCACTTGCTCCTTTAGTAGAAGAAAGCCGCAAACTTTCACAAAGAATACAGCAGAAGGATTATTCCGCCGCAATACAAGTTTCAACCAAATCTTCCGAGGTTCAAGAAATCGCAAACAATGTCAACCAAGCGCTTGAGTCCATGAAAAAGGATGCTCAACATGTTGACATCCGTCTGAAGCTTGTTACCAAGGCTATAGAGATTGGCTTATGGGACATGGAGGTGGTTGCGGGTGATCCCGTCAATCCAAGTAATACGTTCACATGGTCAGAAGAATTTCGTGCTATGCTGGGGTATCAGAGCGAAAAGGACTTCCCCAATGTATTAAACAGCTGGGCATCCCGGCTGCACCCCGAAGATCATGACAGGTCATTGGCGGCTTTGTCAGATCATTTGCTGGATTTTACGGGAAAGACGCCTTATGACGTACAGTATCGTTTGAAGCTGAAGCATGGAGAATACCGCTGGTTCCGGGCTACCGGAACGACGATCCGCGATCAGCAGGGAGTGCCGCTTCGAATTGCGGGTGCTCTATTGGATGTGCACGACCAGAAGATTAAGTCCGAGGAGTTGCAGGCTCTAGTTACAAGATATGATCTCATCAATCGTGTTTTGGTGGAGGCTCCATATGATGTCATTCTGGCTGATGGAGACATTGAGAACCCGGATAATATATTTTGGTGGTCCCAGCAATTCCGCCACACCTTGGGCTTTAAGGATGAGCAGGACTTCCCGAGTGTACTAAGCAGTTGGAGTTCGCGTATACATCCTGACGATGCCGAGCATGCGTTTAAGGCTGTAGTTGATCATTTAAATGACTATTCAGATCGTACGCCATATGACATGGTGTGTCGCTTGCAAAGTAAAAATGGCGAATATCGCTGGTATCAAAACAGTGGAAGAAGCATACGCGATAGCAAGGGAGTGCCTATTCGTATTGCCGGGACCATTCGTGATATCACAGTGGAAAAGGAAAAGCAGGCTGTCGCGGATGAGCTTACGCTCAAAATCCAGCATCTCTCCGATTCCATTACGGAAATGGTGAACGGCGTTAACTCGGTTAGTAACCAGGCGCAGGAGCTGGCAACAGCTCAGGAGCAATCGACAGAGGCAGCGAATCAAGCCAAAGTCAGTGCAGAAGAAACCCAAAATATTTCCAACTTCATTAAAGAGATTGCGAATCAAACAAATCTGCTGGGTCTGAATGCTGCCATTGAAGCATCGCGTGCGGGCGAGCAGGGGCGGGGTTTTGCGGTAGTCGCAGATGAAGTGAGAAAACTCGCCATTCACAGTGCTGATGCAACCGGAAATATCGAGACCAGTCTGGACGAAATGAAGACACTCATCGAGCGGATTTTGCACAATATCGGTAACATGTCTACGCTGACACAGACACAAGCCGCGCTAACGCAGCAAGTGAATGCGTCTACGGACGAGATCAACAGCATGTCCAAATCTTTGTTGGATTTTGCAAGAACGATGTAAGGCTTCATGTAGAAATGAGGCCGGGCCTTAGGCTCGGTCTCTTTACTGTTTTTGGAAGATGAACTATACTTTTCGAGGATAGATCTAAAAATCACCTCATAGTAACTTTATGTGGAAAAGAGGAATATACTTGAGCTTACTTAGTTCAATATTGGTCGGAATTGTAGCTCTGGAGCATGTGTACATTCTAATATTGGAAATGTTTCTGTGGACGACTCCGCGGGCGATGCGTACGTTCGGCACCTCGAAGGAGCTGGCAGAAGCAAGCAAATCCCTGGCTGCAAATCAGGGGCTGTACAACGGCTTTTTGGCAGCCGGATTGGTGTGGGGCTTGTTCTATCCAGATACTGTGATCGGGCGGCAAATCCAATTATTCTTTGTCATTTGTGTGGTAGTGGCTGCGTTGTATGGTGCATTAACTGCTAATAAGTCTATTTTATTAAAGCAAGGCCTGCCTGCCATCCTGGCACTGATCAGTTTGTGGATACTCTGAAGACACCCTTACCGGGTGTTTTTTTCTAGATTCGATCACATAATGTCTGGAATGCTAATGACAAGGGGAATAAACAGTTTTTGATCGATTGTAAATCCGACTATTCCGATTTATAATAAATTTATTACATACTAAGAGGACACGGGGGCTAGAGCGATGCGTCGTAATTTGACTGGTGTATTGGTATTAATTGTATTAATGTTGGTTGTAAGTGCATGCTCCGGCGGGAATTCTGGATCTACGTCTGAGACGAATGGGAATACGCCTGGTACAGCTACCACAACAGCTGATAACGGACAGCCTAAAGATGGCGGCAGCCTGATCATTGGCGTACAAGCTGATCCGGTGGTGCTGAATCCAAACTATGCGGGTGATCGGGTAAGTCTGACGATAGACCAGGCGATATTCGCACCATTGTTTCAAGTGAACAATGGCAAAAAGACATTTTATTTGGCAGACAGTCTGACTCCTTCAGCAGACAAGCTGACTTATACACTAAAACTGAAAAAAGATCTGACTTGGCATGATGGCGAGAAGCTGACAGCTGACGATGTCGTTTTCACCATTAACAAAATTTTGGACGAGAAGCAGCACAGCTTTTTGAGAAGTAATTTTATGGTTAATGGCAAACCGGTACAGGCGAGCAAGGTTGATGATACAACGGTCGATTTCAAGCTTCCTCAGCCAGCTCCTGCTTTTGAGGCAGCACTGGTACAGGTATCCCCGATTCCGAAGCACATTTTCGAGAATGAAGCGGATATTGAGAAAAGCACGAAAAACGACTCTCCGATTGGATCAGGTCCTTTCAAATTTAAAGAGTACAAAACTGGTGAGTACGTTACACTCGAACGGTTCGATAACTATGTTGGCGGCAAGCCGCATCTGGATTCAGTAACATACCGGATTGTTAAAGATTCGAATGCTGCGAATTTGGCCCTTCAAAATGGTGAGATCAATGTAAACTATCTCGATCCGCAAAATGTAGAGACCATTAAAGCAACAGATAAGTTTGACATTTTCCCTTACAGCGAAGGTCGCTTGGCTTATCTGATGTTTAATGAAAACAGTGATACGAAGCAGTTGAACAAAAAAGAAGTGCGTCAGGCGCTTTCTTATGCATTGAATCAGGATGAATTGATTCAAGTCTCCTATGGTTCCAAGGATTATGCAGATACTGCGAAATCTGCTCTGACACAGGATGTACTGTATCACACGAACGACGTTGCATTTTTCAATAATGATGTGAACAAGGCGAAGGAGCTGCTGAAATCGGCTGGAGCTGAAGGACTGAAACTGCGCATTATCATTCCGGGCGGCAACAAGGTACAGGAAGCACAAGCGCTCTATATCCAGCAGAAGTTAAAGGACATAGGCGTTCAGCTGGACGTGAACAGCATGGATTCCTCAGCATGGTCACAAAAGTTCGTCGATACGAATGCCAAGGACTTCGATCTGGCGATCAGCGGCTATATCATGGGGTATGACCCTGACGCGTATCGTATTTTGTATAGCACCGGATCGTCCTCCAATTATTCGCATTATTCAAATAAAGAAGTGGATAAGCTGCTGGAAGAGGGCGCGGGTGAGTCGGATACGACTAAACGTGGAGAAATTTATAAAAAGGTACAGGAGCTGCTGGCTGAGGATGCTGTCATCTACCCGATTGCTTACACCAAGACTATTGTAGCCTTCGACAAGCAGTATGGCGGTATTGATCAGGCTGTGTTGAAGCCGGTCGTGATTTTCGAGGATTTGTCCAAAATTTATCACAAATAAGACAGGGTTTTCAAAAATAAGCTGGGCTAACCAGCTTATTTTTTTCGAAAACAGCAAGGGGAAGGGAAACGTATGAGACAACTCATCGCCAGAAGGTTGCTGCAAGTTATACCGATGCTATTTTTTGTGTCCATCGTCTGCTTCGGCTTGATCAAGCTGGCTCCAGGTGATCCGGTTCTCTCTTTTGTTACACCGAATATGCATCTGGAAGACATTGAACGAATGAGGCATAGCTTGGGGCTGGACCAGCCCGCTTATGTGCAGTACATATTATGGCTTAAAAAGAGCCTAACGGGTGATCTCGGCTACTCGCTAATTAATCACCAGCCTGTGCTGGATCAGATTCTCGATCGTCTACCGGCTACAGCCGGGTTAATGGGCGCATCTATCATACTGGCTGTGCTGATTGCAATTCCACTCGGTTTGACGGCTGCGGCTAATCGGAATCGCTGGATCGACAAGCTCATTAATCTGATGTCGTACATCGGGATATCTGTTCCGCTGTTTTGGCTCGGTATTTTACTTATTTATTTGTTTGCGATTTATCTGCACTGGCTTCCGAGTACAGGGATGCGTACCATCGGTACGGACTCGGTGCTGGATGTGATTAAGCATGGAATTTTACCATGTTTTGTACTGGCTTTCGGCTTTCTGTCTGTGTATGTGAGGTACATCCGTTCCAGCACGATTACGCAGCTCAAGGAAGAGTATGTGCAGATTCAATACGCGTTCGGGTCTGGAAAAAGACTGGTTTTGTTTCGACATGTGCTCAAGCATGTGCTATTGCCCATCATTACACTGCTCGGAATGTCGGTTGCGGACCTGGTGGCTGGAGCCATTGTGACGGAGACGGTATTTTCCTGGCCGGGCATTGGCTCGCTGGGTATGACGGCGGTGAAAGGGATGGATTATCCCGTCATCATGGGGATTACTTTATTTTCCGCTCTGCTGCTGATCCTGGGTAATCTGCTTGCAGATATCTTATACAGCATTGCGGACCCGAGAATTAAATCAACGAGGTGAATTCATGAATCGGAGCAAATGGCGCAACATCGGGATCGAGCTGATGACGAGCAAAATGGGCGCCGTCGCCCTCATACTATTGATCGTATTCTCGCTGGGGGCGATTTTCGCATTTTTATCGCCGCAGGACCCAAATAAGTTGAACGTGCTAGAGCGTCTCCAACCGCCGGGAGCGGCACACTGGTTTGGGACGGATGATTATGGGCGGGACTATTTTACAAGAGCACTGTACGGTGGACGTGTATCATTGCTGGTAGGCTTCGCGTCCATGATTATTGCGACCAGTATCGGTGCAGTGGTAGGTATTGTGAGCGGATATTTTGGAGGATGGATCGACAATCTGCTTATGCGGGTTTTGGAGCTGATCATGTCGATTCCGTCTTTCTTGGTTATTTTGCTGCTGAGTGTGTTTTTGAAGCCGGGCGTCGGCAATATCATTGTCATTATCGCCCTGCTCATGTGGATGAACATTGCCCGGGTGGTTCGTGCAGAGACAATGACGTTGCGCGAACGGGAGTATGTACTATACGCCAAAGCTTCGGGACAAAGTACGTTTGGTATTATTATGAAGCACATCGTACCGAATCTGATTCCGGTAATTATCGTAGGGGCGACGAACAATATCGCTTCAGCGATTATGATGGAATCGTCACTGAGCTTCCTCGGCTTTGGTGTTCAGCTACCGAACGCTACGTGGGGCAGTATGCTGAATAATGCCCAAGGATATATTGCACAGGCCCCATATATGGCATTATTCCCAGGTCTACTTATTTTACTGACTGTGTTGAGCTTTAATGTTTTGGGAGATGTGTTGCGTGTAGGCTTTGAACCCAAATTAGTAAAACGATGATTCATAGCACAGATCCATTACAAATGGCTCCAGGAGCGACAGGAAGGAGCGAAACACAATGACGGAACATCTACTGTCCGTCGAACAGCTGGAGGTCTCCTTTTTCACTCGTGAAGGGGAAAATCAGGCAGTTCGAGGGGTTAGTTTTCATATTGATGCTGGAGAAACGGTAGGAATCGTAGGAGAATCCGGCAGCGGCAAAAGTGTTACAGCGAAAGCGATCATGTCGATGATCGCCCCGCCGGGCAAGCGGCTGAGCGGCGATATCCGTTATCGGGGACAAAGTCTGACCGCTCTGACGGAAAAGCAATGGCGCAAAATACGCGGAAACCAGATTGCGATGGTCTTTCAGGACCCGATGACCTCACTGAATCCGGTCAAAAAGGTTGGCTATCACCTGGTTGAGGTGATCCGCAGACATCGAAGACTGAGCAAGGAAGCGGCTACGCAAGCAGCTGTAGAACTGCTGCGACAAGTAGGCATTACCGAGCCGGAGCGCCGAATGAACCAATACCCGCATCAATTCAGTGGCGGGATGCGCCAGCGGGTGATGATTGCCATGGCGCTCTCGTGCAGCCCGGAGCTGCTGATTGCAGATGAGCCGACTACAGCGCTGGACGTGACGATTCAGGCGCAAATCTTGGAGCTGCTCAAGACGCTGAAGCAGCAATCCGACATGTCGATTGCTCTGATCACCCATGATCTGGGCGTCGTCGCCCAGGTGTGTAGCCGTGTCATCGTCATGTACGGCGGTATGGTGATGGAGGAGGGGCGCGTGGACGATATCTTTTATCGTCCGGGCCACCCGTATACGCAGGGCCTGCTGCGTTCTGTGCCCCAGCGCACGAACGGCTTCCGCGAGCGGCTGGTGCCGATTGAGGGCACGCCGCCAGACCTGCTGAACCCGCCATCGGGCTGTCCGTTCATGGAACGGTGCCCGCATGCGTTTGCCCGCTGTGTGGAGCGGCCGCCGATGGTGGAGCTGCGCCCGGATCAGCGAGCAGCCTGCTGGTTGAACGAGCCGGACGCAGTGCCTGCTGGAGTCTACGAGACGCCCGAAGCGGGGCAAGCGGAAGGGGGGAATAACGGTGAGTGAAGCAAACGATGTATTGGGTGAGCATCAGCCCTTGGTAGAGGTACACCAGCTTAAGAAGCATTTTGTGACCGCAAAGGATTTGTTAGGGCGTAGCTCTGAGGTGCTCAAGGCGGTGGATGGCGTGAGCTTTCAAATCAAGCGTGGTGAGACGTTCGGACTGGTCGGTGAGTCAGGTAGTGGGAAATCAACGGTTGGACGCTGTCTGACACGGTTATACGATTATACAGAAGGTATGGTACGCTTTGACGGTCAGGATATTTCCAAGCTGAACGACAAACAGCTCAAGCCGCTGCGTCGGCGCATTCAGAGCATTTTTCAGGACCCATATTCCTCTCTTAATCCGGGTATGAACGTGCTTGACCTGATCGGTGAGCCGATGGATATTCACAGATTGCATCAGGGGAGTGAGCGTAAGGATGCTGTAGTGGCTTTGCTTGAAAAGGTAGGGCTGAAGCGGGAACATCTGTATCGCTACTCGCACGAGTTCAGCGGCGGGCAGCGCCAGCGGATTTCCATCGCTCGTGCTCTCTCCGTGAACCCCGAGTTCATCGTCTGTGACGAGCCGATTTCGGCACTCGATGTGTCCATCCAGGCGCAGGTCATTAACACGCTGGAGGATCTCCAGCAGGAGTTCGGGCTGACGTACCTGTTCATCGCCCATGACTTGTCGATGGTGCGGCATATTTCAGACCGAATCGGTGTGATGTACCATGGGCGACTGGTAGAAGTAGCTGATGCAGATGAGTTGTATGAGCAGCCCGCTCACCCTTATACGCAGGCGCTGCTGTCCTCCATCCCTGTGCCTGATCCGAGAGCAGTCGGAGAGCGGGAGGGACTGGAGGGGGGCTTGGCCCAACCAGACGGCTCATTAGTATGGGACAAGGATAACAACAGTGCAACCGAGCTGAGAGAAATCAGTCCCGGCCATTATGTAGCATACCCGGTTAACCGTTAGGGTTAAGAGCGGTTGTACGATGTGCATGACCCAAAGGAGGTAAAAAACGATGACTGAATTGACGAAAAGAGTACGTATTTCCCAATGGGACGCACTCTTGCTGGAATCATTACGCTCTTTAGGCTGGTCCCAAGACGAATTAATCCGTCGGGTGCAGCAAAATGAGCTGCCAACGGACGGACCATCCGATTTTGATTATACAGAGCTTGTCACCGGGCTGGCGTCCAAAGAGCCGGAAGTGTTTGTCAGCGCGGTAACGGACGGATATCAGATCAAGTACAATACGATCCGGGGCATCCGTTCGTGGATTGCCGTTGCGTTCGGGCGGGAGCCTGAGCTGTCACTGGAGGAAGGAAGCGAAGCTGTTACATCCGAACTGACGAAGGCTGAGTATGATCGGCTGGAGGGAGTGCTGTCGTTAGGCTGGTTCATCCAGGAATTACGTCCCGCGGCTGGCGAGACTTCAGGATTATACCGAATTGTACCTGCTGCACAGATTAAAAGTTGACTTTGTAGGGCTCGTTCTGCAAAATCAACAGAAGTGGAAAATGTCCAAGGTGAAAAGGCTACAGCCGATAACTGGTGTACTTAGAGAACTTTATTTGAAGTCAGGGAGTCAATGTGCTTTTCCTGATTGTGTTAAACAGATTGTGATTGTGGATATGGATTTTACTAAACTAGATAAGTAACGGTAAGGCTGGGCGGTTGCTCAGCTTTTTTCTTTACGCATGGAGTCGGTATGTCTGTAATCCCGTGAAAGCGCGCTTGCCAGCCCCAATGTCGTCCAACCTTATGGCGGAATGTTTGACTTGGGATGGTCTGCTAGAGCGGGCGAAAGTATCACCCTTGCCTTAACGTTTTCCAATTGTTATGTAATTATTTTCAATAAACAAGAAACAAATTCACGATTTTCACGTCTATGTATATAGATATAGTTTTAGGAAAACCTTGGATCAAGACCTGTAGAACAATAATTTTTTTACAAAGGAGCAATTAAAATGAAAAATCTAAGATTAAAATACGCTACTGCTTTCCTGTCGAGTGTAGTGCTTGTGGGAAGTGTAAGTGGTTTTTCTATTGCCAATGCTAATAGTACATTACGCCCTAATACGTATGTTCAAAGTTCAGTTAATGCTGTAAATCCATCTGTGTATCAGTCCATAACTAAGTTTAAAAAGAGCGAGACCCCAAATCAGTTGATTTGGAAGGAGAACAACATTTCGTTAGTGGCAAAAAAAATTGAGCTAGAAAATGCACCAAGTTCTGAGAAAAGTGTTATTACATCAATAACGATCAAAAAAGGAGAAAAGAGTTATACCATTAAAACAGATGGATATAATGATAAACTGCGTGATATATCGAGCGCAGTATTATCTCCTTCTAATACATGGTTGGCTATACAGGCACAGCGGAGTGCAGGAGATACGTTACTACTGATCAATCTTAAAACCGGAAAATCTACCATTGTAAATGATCTTTTAAAGGCTAAAGGCAAAAAAAATATAGAATCAATTACTGCTTATAACTGGTCACCTAAAGAAGATCAAATTGCCTTTTCGTACGGTGATACATCAAGCAGCTCCATAGCTATATATAACACAAATAAGGATGCCTTTATATATCTTCCTAGGGAAACGGATTACATCAGCACAAGTCTGATTTTATGGCATAAAAATGGGAAAAATTTAGACTATATAAGTGAGTATCCATCTGACCAAAAGAAATTATACAGATACTCAATGGACAGCAAAAAAGTGAAACCTGTTAAAAAAATTAGCCAGAGAGAATTTCAACAATGGTTCAAACTTGATAAATACAAATCAAATTAATACAAAAAAGGGCGGAGTTTTACCTCCGCTCTTAATTTTTTAGCTTTCGCTTATTGTGATCTTACCAGAACTACCGTTTTGCTCAAGAACTTGAATTAGTGCTCTTTGATCGCTGTTAGTAAGTCTAATGCAACCGTATGTTGGACGCAAAGGATACCATGTTAAAGATGTGCTCTTAGCAGGGTCTCCGCCATGAATCATAATTTCGTCGCGGCCATTATTTGTAGCAGTCAGGAAGTTTCCACTTACCGCTTGATTCAGCCACACACGCTTATAAGGACCATAAGAGTAGTCAGAATCACCTTTAGCATAAACAATTGTTTTCGCGACACCCGTAGGAATGTCTGCATATTTAAGTCTCCAGTTCGTATGATCCTGACCGTTTTTTGCATCATTTGATCCACGGCCTAAAGCTTCTACAGGTCCAAATACCAAACTGCCACTATCATTATAAACTTTCAGTGTTCCTTTGTAATCTCGATTAGATGGAAAATTAGCAATAATGTGATAACCCATTGTTAAACGCCTCCATTAGTTTAGTTGAGAGTGGATTTGATGGAGTCGCTAACATCTAAATGGCTCCACATTCTTTGATGTTAGTCTTCAATTCCCTCTCACTTATGTAGGTGATTTAAGGCTGTGAATTACAACCAATCGTGAAAAATGCGAATACATAAAATTTTTTCAATTCATGTACTTTGCTCGATTATCCCCTACACTTATATAGGAGTTGGGGACTGTAACTACACAACCTGAATATGAACTTTTTCTAGATCGAGAAAATCCCTCTCTAAATTTGAATAGCCCCTCTAGCTAGAATAGATCCTGGGATAAACCTTTGGATTATCCTGTATAATTTAAAATTATGCTCAAGATGTGAGAAGAGTTGAGGAGTATATTCCAACTCGACCACAGCAAAAACTAAATAAGCTGCCTCCGGTAGAGTAACTGGAAGCAGCTTATCGCTAAGGACTCTTATTTTTTCATGATAAACTCAAGAAGTTCGGTTTTCATACTCTGGATGGCATCCTCTTTTGGCATAAGGATAAATTTACTTAATCGTTTAATATCTGGATCGAAATATTGGAAAATTGCATTCATAGCCTCTACATCGGATTTGGTTTGGGCAAGTTCTACTAATTTCATAAACTCATCATCTGACATAAATCGTGAAGCACCTTCTTTTTCCATTTGTTCACCGCCTGTTGTGTAATATGTAGTTCCTTGGCAACTTGGCCTTCCTTTTTATCGTTTATGTAAATTTCATAGATGACCTTTTTGCCTACCTCAGACCTTAGTCTATTAATGTATGATTTCATCATTATTTTGTTATCATATTCTTCCGAAAACGAGGTTTGAAAGAGATTAGGCTTGGATTCTAAAGAAATTTCACGTTTCCGATTTCGTTTTGTACGATACTGCATTCTCCAAGCAATTCTATAAAGCTCGCGTCGGTAATCTTCGATAGCACCCATCGGAAATTTCCTCCCTTATGTTCATATACGTACATATAAGGTAGGAGTTCTCAAAATCAATATAACAACCAATTTATAGAATCAATTTTCTTTTTTTAGCGAATATAATAAAATTTTGAATTATTTTGGAATTATCTGAAATTGCCGTGCAGAAACCCCTAAAATTCCGTGAAGAACCCGGGCGATTATATCGGCTTGTGTTGGTTCTTTTTTTGTTGGAAAAGTGGGGTGTATCATCCATCTGGCTCAGAAAAACTGGTGGTTGCAGGGGGATATATCATGGGATGGTTAGCAGAGGGCGTAAAAACGAAAAATTGACTTGACCATTCAGGAAGTTACTATAGTTGATGTTGATTATAGTGGGTCAACCATGCGGATCAACAGTAGGTATCAATCTCACGTTTAGTTGTGAAGAGTGAAAGAAAAGATTCTTCATTGAATCCAGCAGTGCTGGTTATGTAGGTATATTTATGTATAAAATGATATATATTTTTTCTTTTCTAGGCTTAATTCAAAAGGTTCATTAAAAAAAAGCGAGCATCTTGCAGCTGTTGGTATATAACTTGTGCCGTGTCGTTTAGGTAATCAGACAGAAGAAGTATTTCGTCCCATACATGCTGTGTAAATTTGAGATGTAGCAGCTCCACATTTTTGTCCATTGTATGATGATCGGACAACAGGTAGGTGAGATCTTTAACTGATATGATTTCATCCATTATAAATACCGTCTTTCATTGGTTATTATTTAGAATTAGATATTTTTACGCCAATCGGCATAAAAATTTTGTGAAGAGTCAGGATACTTTTAAAGGATTACGATACGACCCAAACTATCCAAGGGTCTAATGATTCCCGTGGTTTTCACCCTGTCCACCTCCGTTATTTGATCCAATAATACCAATATATCTTTAATTTTGCCTTTGCTAATAGGCTAAATTTACACAATTTGATTTGCTGAGATCAAAAAGAGAGGCAGGGGCTGTCTCTCTGAATGGTATGATATTAAAGTAGCATCTAATTGTACATTCCAGTAAGATATATTTAAAAATTTATGTTAGAAAGAGGTAATTATGTTAAAACATCATTTTTCAAAAAAATTGAGACAATCCATTGGAAAGGGAGAGTGTTTTTCTTTAATTCGATGGATGGTTATCTTGTTACTAGCTTTAAGTGTTTCTTTAGCTATGGCTGTTTACGGGATCTTATCAATAGATCTACCGAATTGGATAAAGCCACTGCCACCAAGCAACTGGATTGGATTTTATGGAAGTATGTTCGGGGCATTCCTCAGCGGATCGGTGACCATATTTATTTTTAACGAAACACTTAGAGAAAATCGGAAGACGAATAGTGAAAATAAGCGAGTCCAAAGTTTACCGCTGCTGAAGCTATGAAGGTGTTATTGATATTGCCGGTTCGAAACATAGTGTATAAAAACTTCAATCTAGTCGTTTCGTTTAGAGATATTTTAGGGAATCACTACCATCAAACTTATAAACTAGGTTTCTCCAGCAACGATGGTCTTCCTATATTAACCTTAAAATGTACCACATCACCCATGTGGAAGACTGATAAAAAAGATTCCTATTTCGTACATACGGAGTGACTTAAAAAAAGAATAGTACAAAGGTCTGTACTGCATAAAACAAGGGAGTAACGCCGAATATATAAAAGCGACCATAGAAGGTCGCTTTTTACATTTAGACAAATTGAGTAGCTCTGTAGAAGGGCTAAGCGAATTGTATATTCTTGCTGATAAATCCCTGTTGAATTAATCCTTTTCTTCATCTTTCTTTCAATCCCCCATATGTCTTTCACCAGCGGCGGCCACAGCAGGTGGGGAATATCCTGGTACGTGCATTCTGCGATCCCTGTTTTCTTGGAGTAATTGTCCAACTCCAATTTTGCAAGGAGCTTGTTCGGACCGATTCCAGCTGCGGACGGTAATCTAAGCTGCATAAGAATATCTTTCTGGATACGTTGAACTGCTTCGAGTGTTGTCCCGTGTAGGTGTGCTGTGGCATCTAAGGTAATCCAACTCTCATCAACGGAATATGTAGAAATAGCTTCAGTCGGTACGTACTGGTTTAGTAATTTAGTAACAGTCATAGATGTGTCCAGGTACAGTCCCATCTGAGCATTTACCATCTGGATACGCGGATCGGGAGGGATTTCATATAGTCGGTTTCCTGTCCGGATACCGAATTGTTTTTTAAAGCTGGAGAAGCCACAAGAATTACGGAGCCGGGGCGATTTTTATCGCCTACAACTGCTAAGAGGGTAGTAAGTGGGCCGAGCCCTCTGTCTACAGCTTCAATGGAAGCATAAAAGACTGGCAATAAATACAGGCGACCTCGTGATGGGGAAGTTTTGAGTAGTCAATCATGCTGTACCCCCTCTCAATATAGAACATTTGTTCTTGTGAATATATCACGAAAGTCCTTAGTATATTCATTATAATTTTTTCCTTTTTGGCGATAGAGTAAGTGTCATACAAGGTAAGGGAAATATTTAAAATCTTTATGCCGCAAACCAATGCCGATATTAACAAGTAAAACAAGCCCCAAAAAACCTAGACAATCTAAATACCAGAGTATGGAATATGTATGTAGTTATTGTATAATAATTGTAAATACAGTGAGAGGAGAGAACATGCTAAAGAATCCAAATTTCCTTATTTTAATAATTTTCTTGGCTACATTAACAGTGTGAATTGTATATAATAATCCACCCATTATATTTATGACTGGTTGATGGGTATATACGCTATCCGTTTGATTGGCCGGACGTTGTACGAAAAATACCAGAATAATCATAGGACCAGTAATGTAACCGATACGATTGTAGAAGTGATTATGGTTATGATTTCAGTCGAAATTGTTCTATTTTTATTTATGTCACAAGAAACATGGATGCATAAGTTGCTTTTTTTAATCGGAGAATCCTATTTTCTCATTTTATACTTTTTAAAGAAATCATACTAAAAAATAAGGAAGTGAATTGATGAAGAATCGAACTATTAAGATTGCAGTTGTTATTGTTTTAGTACTAGCATGGGGCATTTATGGCACTTATTATTTTTTGAATTTAAATACCTCTATTCAAAAAGCTGTGTTGGATCAGGTCGATATGGATAATGTCTATCTTCAGATTATAAGAACGCACACTAAAATTACTAATGAACCAGTCGATTATAACGTGCATGTGATGGAAAAGAGTGGAGTTAAAGCAATTTTGGATCAATTATCTGGCATTGAGCTTAAAAAAACAAGCGGAATGAATAACGGGGATAAAGTTCCTTTTTACTATACTATTATCATCCGCCCGAAAAGCAATCAGGATTCAACATTGAAGTATGAAATTACATTTAAGAATAATAAGTTAGTATCTATCTTTAATCAGGAAAAAAATTATAGGCAGGAATATATGATAACAAACGAATTCGACTACCACTCGTTCAAAAATTCAATCGATAAACTTTTCCAGAAGGAGTAGTTAGTTTGTATGAAAAAAGGTCGGTTGTCAAACTCAACCGACCTTTTTCTCAGTTATTTAGGAATCAGTCTTAGAAAACTTCCCATCCATTTCCGGAGTGTGCTTTTTGCACAACGCCATTACCCGAAATAAAACGGATAACGGTACCGTCTTGTAGAGTGTACTCAAGGAACGGGAATTTAATCTGATAAAGATCGTATCTTCCACCGTAAAGGGCAATTTGAGTGTTGATTTTATCAATGCCCGCAATACCGTCGCTAATGACATTTTCGACTGTCGAACCCGTGCCTGAGGCAAATAGCGTAGAGGCGAGGGAAGCAATTCCCATTGCTACCCCTACTGGTGTACTTGCAACGAAGACCAGCCCCAGAACCGTAGCTGTTATTCCTGTCAGCCCTGCTACGATTGCAGCTGTGTTGGCAGAACCACCTCTGAAATTACCGCTCTCTAATGCGACACGTTGTGCTTCACTCATTTTTAGTAATTGATACGGACTTGCCGTTACTGTTGCTGCATACTCTCGTGATCTTGCCATAATATATCAACCTCCTGATTTTTTGTGAGGAATTGATGGAGTCGCTGACATCTAAATGGCTCCACATTTATTTGATATCAGTCTTCAATTCTCATTCACTTATGTAGGTGATTTAAGGCTGTGAATTACAACCAAATCGTGAAAATTACGAAGACATGAATCTTCTCTTATTCATGTGCTTTGCTCCGATTATCCCCTACACATATGTAGGAGTTGGGGGCTGTAACTACACAACCTGAACATGCATTTTTTTCTGGATAAAGAAATTCCCCTTCTGAGCCCCTTAGAATATATATTGGAATACCCCGCTGGTTTATCCAATATAATATCCGAAATATGGGCAAGGAAAAATAAGAGTTGAGGAGTGTGTTGGATTTATTTTACAACAGACCTCAACCACAGCAAAAGCTAAATAAGCTGCCTCCAGTAGAGTAACCGGAAGCAGCTTATCGCCAAGGACTCTTATTTTTTCATGATAAACTCAAGAAGTTCGGTTTTCATACTCTGGATGGCATCTTCTTTTGGCATACGGATAAATTTACTTAATCGTTTAATATCTGGATCGAAATATTGAAAAATTGCATTCATAGCCTCTACATCGGATTTGGTTTGGGCAAGTTCTACTAATTTCATAAACTCATCATCTGACATAAATCGTGAAGTGCCTTCTTTTTCCATTTGTTCACCGCCTGTTGTGTAATATGTAGTTCCTTGGCAACTTGGCCTTCCGTTTTATCGTTTATGTAAATTTCATAGATGACCTTTTTGCCTACCTCAGACCTTAGTCTATTAATATATGATTGCATCATTATTTTGTTATCAGACTCTTCCGAAAACGAGGTTTGAAAGAGATTAGGCTTGGATTCTAAAGAAATTTCACGTTTCCGATTGCGTTTTGTATGATACTGCATTCTCCAAGCAATTCTATAAAGCTCGCGTCGGTAATCTTCGATAGCACCCATCAAAATTTCCTCCCCTTGTTCAAATACGTACATATAAGGTAGGAGTTCTCAAAATCAATATAACAACCAATTTGTAGAATCAATTTTCTTTTTTTGGCGAATATAATAAAATTTTGAATTATTTTGGAACTATTTGAAATTTCCTTATAGAGAGCCTCTAAAATTCTGTGAAGGGTATGGGCGATATGGGAAGCTACTAGAAGACCAAGTGTATGCTGGTATGGATGACGAGCAGGAGCAAAAAGAATCATGTCTGGCAAGCGGAAGGAACCGCTGTTGCAAAAAAGAACAGGTGAAGTCAGACGCTCATTTTTTATGCTATATTTTATACATAAGGAAAATTTGAGAGTTGAGGTGCAGCATGACATCAATGACTATTGTCAAATCATCCGTCACACCAGAATTAATGGCTTTTCAGGCAAGCACTGAAGATCAGGCTGAGGTTCAGGAGTTAATTTTAAAGACGGCCAGATGGCTGCACAGCAAAGGCTCCACACAATGGGGACGCTTACTAAAAGGAAAAGATGATCACAACTTGGGCGGCGCTATTGCACGCGGAGAAGTGGTTATTTTCCGAGCATCAGAGGATCATAGCCTGGCAGGCGCAGTGATCTTGCAGCAGCAGCCCAGTGCATGGGACCGTAAGTTGTGGGGACTAGACGAAACGGATTCTGAAGGAGGAACCTCAGTATATCTGCATCGTTTGGTTGTGGATCGCGATAGCACTGGGAAAGGGCTAGGCCGTGAGCTGATGCAATGGATTGGACAAGGCATCCACTTCACAGGCAAGGATCGAATCCGTTTAGACTGTATTGCGGGCAATGACAAGCTTAGCGAGTTTTACAGACAATGCGGTTATACGTATATAGGCGAAACGAACGGCTATAATATTTTTGAAAAGATGCTAACAGAGATGTAGAAAAATAAAATCTGAGCTGAGCAAAGGGACGTCTAAACAGATGTCCTTTTTGTTTTTTTAAGTCGTGTCATTCTATCCCGATATACGTCTAATTCCGAATTAAAGTGTTTTATAAATAAGTTTATTCATTAATTAAAACATCATAAATGAATGTTATAGGTATATATTACGTCATATATATTGAAATTTCCTCCTGATTTGTGTTACAACTTTAAATAGACATATAGATTAATTCAGGCATGTATCTCGATAAGTGGAGGGAATGAATTTAATGCTGAAAAGAGTGTACTCATTTAACGAAGGTAAGTTGGGGATGAAAGCGCTACTAGGAGGAAAAGGCGCTAATCTCGCGGAAATGACGACACTGGGTCTCCCGATCCCTCCCGGCTTCACGGTGACCACCGAGGCGTGCCGAGCCTACTTTGCTTCAGGCGGCAAGCTTCCGGAGGGCTTATTGGGGGAGATCGTAATCGCCCTGCACGACATTGAGGAAGCGCAGTCGGCTATATTCGGAGATACGGAGCGGCCTTTGCTGGTATCTGTCCGTTCAGGCTCGGTAACCTCAATGCCCGGTATGATGGATACGATTCTGAATCTGGGTCTGAATGATGAAACCGTGCGTGGATTGGCAGAACAGTCGAGAAATGAAACCTTCGCCTATGACTGTTACCGCAGATTTATTCAAATGTTCGGCGAGGTCGTGCTAGGGATAGACTCCATCCATTTTAATCAGCTTCAGGAGCAGAGCAAGCAAACCAACGGGCGTGTCAGTGACCAAGAGGTTAGCGCAGGAGAATGGAAGGAACTGATCGCAAATTATAAAGATCTTGTCGCAGAGCGGAGTGGACAGCCGTTTCCACAGGATGTGTATCAGCAACTGCAACTGGCGGTGGAGGCTGTATTCCGCAGTTGGAACAATATGCGTGCCAAGGTTTACCGGAAGGCTTTCGGCATTCCAGATGAACAAGGAACAGCAGTGAGCATTCAGGCCATGGTGTTTGGCAATCTCGGCAACGATAGCGGAACCGGAGTGCTCTTCACCCGCAATCCCTCCACAGGTGTGAAGGAACTGTACGGTGAGTATATGGTAAATGCTCAGGGAGAGGACGTCGTGGCAGGAATAAGAACGCCTAACCCTATTCCACAACTTTTGGAAGAGCTGCCGCTAGTCTATGATCATCTGGAAGAGCTGGCCTCATTGCTGGAGTGTCATTACCGGGATATGCAGGATATCGAATTTACGATTGAAAAAGGCAATTTGTATCTGCTACAGACGCGCAGCGGCAAAAGAACGGGGCAGGCGGCTGTAAAAATAGCTGTGGATCTGGTGGAGGAAGGGATTATCAGCAAAGAGGAGGCTATCCAGCGGATCGAACCGTCCCACATGGACCAGCTGCTGCATCGCTCCATTGATACTTCCACACCGCTGGAGGCAATTACCCAAGGTTTGCCAGCCTCGCCTGGCGCAGCGAGTGGGCGTATTGTATTCGACGCGGATACGGCAGTGAACTGGACGAAGGATGGGCAAAAAGTCATCCTGGTCAGTGTGGAGACCTCACCCGATGATGTTCACGGAATCATTGCCGCCGAAGGGGTGCTGACGAGTCGAGGTGGGATGACCAGCCATGCTGCTGTGGTTGCAAGGGGCATGGGTAAACCCTGCATTTGCGGCTGTGACGCGCTGAGCATTGATCTGAGCAGTCGGAGCGTCAGTATCGGTACCCTGACCTTTCAGGAAGGGGAGGATATTTCACTCGATTCGACCACCGGACAGGTGTACCAAGGCAGTCTGTCGCTCAATGAGCCGATTATTACACCGGAGTTACTGAAGCTGCTGGAGATTGCGGACGGCATTCGGACGTTGAAGGTCTACACTAATGCGGATACGCCACTCGACGCAGTCAAAGCCCGTGAATTTGGAGCCGAAGGCATCGGGCTATGTCGGACGGAGCATATGTTTTTCTCTGGCAATCGTCTACCTATCGTTCAGGCGATGATTTTGGCCGATGATCAGGAGGAGCGGATTCTTCATTTGAATCGTCTGCTCCAAATGCAACAATTTGACTTTGAGGCTATGTTCAGTGCGATGGACGGTTTACCGATGACGATTCGCCTGCTGGACCCGCCGTTACATGAGTTCCTGCCGAATCTGGAACAGCTTCAGGAGCGACATCGGGAGCTTGTGCTTTCCGGCGGCCATGCAGAGGAGCTCCAGCGTCTTAAAAGCACTATCTCCAAGGTTCATGAACTACGGGAAATTAACCCTATGCTGGGTCTGCGCGGTGTTCGGCTGGGCATTCTGTTTCCAGAGATATACGACATGCAGATTGAAGCGATCTTTAAGGCCGCGGAAGCGGCACTACGCAGGGGCGTGGATGTGAGACCGGGGATTATGATTCCGCTGGTCGGTCACTCCAATGAACTCAAGCAAATGAGGGAACTGGTTGATAAGGTAGCCGTTCAGGTGCTTAGCGAGGAATTTAAGTGGTTCAAGTATCGGGTGGGCACCATGATTGAGGTTCCAAGAGCAGCCCTGCTGGCAGATAGCGTGGCCCAGTACGCGGACTTTTTCTCCTTTGGAACCAATGATCTGACGCAAATGACCTTTGGTTACAGTCGAGATGATGCTGAAGGTAAATTCCTCGGCTCCTATATGGAAAAAAACATACTGGAAACGAACCCTTTTCAGGTGTTGGATCAGGATGGCGTAGGCAAGCTGATCGAATGGGCTGTTGTCAAAGGCAGGGCAAAAAAGCCTTTTCTGGAGACAGGTATCTGCGGCGAGCATGGCGGGGATAGTGAGTCTATTCTCTTTTGTCACCGCAGCGGACTGGACTATGTCAGTTGCTCACCGTACCGGGTGCCATTTGCCCGCATTGCCGCTGCCCAAGCAGCTTTGCTTGTCAGAGCGGAGCAACCTGAGGGATCGTTGTCCGCTTTGTAGCTTATTAGCATATTCAAGGCAGCCTTGCTTCAAAGGCTGCCTTGTTCGTTTTACAGCAACATTGATATGCAGATCTCGTCGAGAACAATAAATTTTATATAGAAATGAAAATGGGGATATCGTGTCTCGCCCTCCTACATATGATGATAGGGAAAGTTTTGTAAGCGTTTCAAAAAAAGAAGACATACAACCAAGTGAAGCTACAGGAGGCGGTTAAGGTGGACAATTACATGAGCTGGATAAAGATTGGATTTTTCCTCAGCGTTCTGTTTTTGCTTGCAGCGGCATGCAGTACCTCTCCCAAAATAAAGAACACAGACGGGCAAAAAGTGCGGCTTACGATGCTGGCTTGGGGTAATCCTGCGGAGGTGAAGGTGTATCAGCGGGCGCTGGATGCATTTGAAAAGGAAAACCCATATATCGAGGTTAAGCTGGTGCCTGTGCCGGGAGACCAATATGAGCAAAAGCTGCTGACACAGCTTCAGGAAAGTCGCGGACCGGATGTGTTTTATGCGTATGAACCAACGATTGCGCGTTTGATCGGGGCGAAGCAGGTGCAGCCTTTGGGTGAGTTTTTAAATAGTGATGCGAGTGATGTGAAGGCTGAGGATTTTCCAAAAGGATTGTGGGGACCGGCAAAGCGTGACGGGGAAATCTATGGGGTCACTCCCGACTCCAACCCGATGGTCATGTATTACAACAAAAAGGTATTTAAGGAAGCAGGCGTGAAGACGCCGCAAGAATACTATGACGAAGGCAGGTGGAACTGGGATGCTTTTGAGGAGGTTACATCCAAGCTGAAGGCAGCTGGAAAGCAGGGTTATATTGCGGAAAACTGGTGGGCTCACTGGTATTCATGGGTGTGGTCGAATGGCGGTCAGATCTTTGATGAACAAGGCAAATATGTGCTGGACCACAATGAAAAGGGCAAGGAAGCCTTCAGTTTTATGTACGATATGGTGAAAAAGGGAAATGCGGTATATCTCGGCTCGCTTCCCAAAGGGCAAGGGGCTGACGCGATGTTCATGTCCAATCAAGTCGGCATGCTGGCGGCGGGAAGATGGCTGGAGCCCTTGTTTAGTCAAAATAAAAGCCTCAACTTCGATTATATCTACTGGCCATCCAATACCGGTAAGAATGAGCCCGTCGCCATTCCGGTTGCCTATGTAGCTGTAAACAAAAATAGTCCGCATGTGCAAGAGGCCATGAAGCTGGCAGCATTCTACGTCTCTGTGAAGGGGCAGGAGGCGCGGCTAGTTGAAGGCGGAAATGCCATGGGTACACTTGCTGCGGCCGATGAGAGCATTATGAAAAAGGCGACAATTGAGCATTCAAGCTATTTGACTGAGGGACGTAACATAGGGCATGCTCATGGATCTGCACTGGCCTATGATGCTCAGGTGCCGGGGTTGAACTCGGATATCACGGAAACCATCGACCGGATGTTCCTGGGCAAGCAGGATGCTGCGGCAACCATTGAAAAGTTGAATCAGATCATATCCAAGGCGGTCAAGTAGGCACGGGATGGGCTGTGACCGGGGAGGAAGGTGACAAGATGCAGAAAAAGCATCAAGCGCTGTGGGGCTGCCTTTTCATTGGCCCCCAGCTTCTGGGTCTGTTAAGCTTTTGTTAAAAATTGTTTTCCAGGTTCTGATTAGTTACCCCTTAAAAAGTCAGAGTTTCGCCTTAAAAACAAGCAAGGAATTCGAGTCGCCCATGTAGAAGTTGTTGTTGTCGAGGGAAAAAAGATTCCAAATAAGTCGTCTCGTGCTACGCCGTATTATGAAGGAAACCCGTCTGAAGATGAATTGCCCGTCCCCGTCATAGAATCACATATCAAGCAATTCGGTAAAGCGCCGCAGGCTGTAGCCACCGACCATAAATTTTCAACACTTGTATCTTAACTGTACAAATGAAGGAAGTGGTATGCCGTGAAGGTCGTAATTTGTGAAGACGAATGTTATTGGCGCGATGCGTTAAAAGCGTCTATATCTCGGTGGGCTTTAAATAAAAATATAGAGCTGCAATGTGCTGATTTTTATTCGTCCCAGAAATTAATTCAATATCTTAATGCTCACATAGATATAGACGTAGTTTTGCTCGATATTTCGCTAAGTAGTGAAGAAGATATTGATGGGATGACTACAGCAAAGCATATCCGAAAAATGGGCAATCGGGTACCTATCATTTTTGTTACCGTTGATTCTGCTCGTGCTATTGACGGATATTTAGTGGAAGCAATGGGCTTCTTGAAAAAACCTATTGACGAGAAGCGACTTTCGCTATTTTTGGATAGAGTAGTGAAGCAAAAAAAACCGGAGCGAGTGTTCACTATCATAGCAGAGTCCACCATAAATAGTGTTCGTCAAAGTGATATAGTTTTTGTGGAAGTGAATAATCATACGATAATCTATCATACAACAAAAGAGGAAATCTATCTTAGAGGAACCTTAAACAAAGTGATGCAGTTATTAGGCTGTGAAAATTTTATCCAGATACATAGGTCGTATGTAATTGCAAAATCTAAAATCTACAGAGTAAAAATAACTTATCCATATTCCGTCGATATTTTTAATGGTCATGAGATTACCAATCTCCCTGTGAGCAGGAATTATATTACTAACCTGCTTGAGGTATATTCAGATGATGTATTGCAGTGAATATTATAAATACAGTATGCTTCCTTGAAGTCTTTTGAACGAAATGTAGCGTCGTACTGATACCCTTGGCGTAATCAGTCCTATCATCAGAAAGGCATGCCCAAATTAATGAAGGGTGCCGCGAAACAGCTAATTTACAGCTGGTTTGCGACACCCTCTTTTAGTTGTCCGGACGGAAATTTACTCGTATTTCATGCTGTTTACGACATCAACATACTATCTACGCCAGTCCATTGAAATTTCTTCTGTACTATTTAATAATCTAGACACAACAGAAGAAACGATTGACTCATATTCAAAACTACGAAAGGAGAATGCGAGTGATATAGACTTTTACGTTATGCATCTTAGAGATGATCATGTAGATGACTTCCTAGAACGAAGCTTACTAATTTTTTGAAAATAAGTATCTCAATCGTGAAAGGAGTACATTATGAAATTTGTCAGAAAAAGTGTTAGTTTTATTTTGGCAATACTGCTCATGTACAGTGTTTCAGTAGTTCCCTCTTTCGCGGCAAGTGAAACAACGTCGCAAGCGGCTAAGGAAGAGACGAAGAAGGCAGAAATTCAATCCATGTCCTCGATACCGTATTCTGCAATGGATACTCAAAAATTTGAAAATCTAGATGAAATATCTCCGGACGAAGCGAAAAAGATTTCCACAGATTCAACCCAGAGCAGAACCGTTAAACCGCAAAGCGCATGGGGTATCTCTGAACCTGTATTTGTAGGAGATGGCACTCTCAGTGATTCATTTGATAGCTACGCGGTTTCTCTCACTGCAAAGCAGCTATCATTCCTAAAGCTGGATTCCAGCAATCCAAATCTGTTGGCTATTCTGTACAATGTCAATGCCAACGGCTCGTTAGGCAGTTCTACTGGATGGGGTGTTAAAGCAAACGGAGGTCAAGCATACATTAATATCCCGGCAGGTAAATATGCGATTGTAATTGGTTCTGCGACAGGTGAAGAAAAAGGCAGCTATAAATTGATGTGGAATGCTTCCAATCCATCGGGTGCCTCTGCCATTATCAATTGTACAGCTGACCTTTCCAGAGTCGTATTGTATTATGATCTTTCAACGATCCGCAGCAACGGAGATAATATCTTAACGGGACTCAATTGGGAAAACCACGAAACCTGGTATACCCCAAATGGGTATTCCGCTAGAGATATGAGCATTTCAGTAGCTGAAGTAAAGGGCGTATATTTGGGGTCGTTCTCCAGTAGTGCACCCTATTCTGCTCCAAATGCATTACTGATTGAAATCAATAAGGGGTCATGGCTGTATAGTAACAGCTATTATCGTAATGTAAAAGGAGATGTAACCCATATTATGGATTACACCGATCCTTCGGGTCTTCAAACTCCGAGAACCTTTGGAACAGGGGAAGCCGATTTTTCGTATGGTCCTAATTACATCGTTATTAATTTGGACACATTCCAGGTTTGCGAGTTCTTAAGTCCATTCAATTATTTTTATACTTCAGATGGTGGCCGCACCTATTCGCTTACCAAGCTACAAAAAATATCTTAAATCGAAATCTTCATCATTGTCCAAAAGCAAATTATTGAAGGCATCACCTTGATGGGAGTTAAGGAGTAGGGGCATTCCTCTACTCCTTTTTGTATTTTTTTCGGTACTGTAGCGGGGTGTGCCCGGTAAGATGCTTGAATACACGACCAAAGTGAGCAATGCTGTCAAAGCCCGTTTTTTCAGCAATGGAGGTTACTTTCCAGCTCGTTTCTCTCAAATACGCACGAGCCTGCTGCACCCGCACATCCTGAAGATATTCTACTAAAGTAAAACCTGTTGTCTGCTTGAAAATACGGCACAAATATGTGCTGCTAATATAAAAATGCTCAGCCAGCTGATCTAGCGACAGGCTCTCGTCATAATGAGCATGCAGGTATGCAATGACCGAGTACACGCGCTGCTGCTTTTCGCTACGTTCCGGTGCAATGGTATCGGCAGTGGCCGATTGTATGCGCCGGATGCGGATAAGGAGCTGGAGTAGCAAGCTTTGGAGATATAGTTGGCGGTAGGCATGTTCTTGGTGGTATTCATCTAGCATTTGCCGGAATAGATGCTCCAGCTCGCATTGTTCTTCCGCGGAGGGGCGAAGCAGAAAGCTTTTTTCTGGCAGAAGAAGCTGGTTCTGATCGCTGGAGGGAGAGACATTCATTGACGAGGCTGCAAATTCTTCATCAAAGTTAATCAAAATCCGTTCATGGCTACCACTACCCTTGTTACTCGTACGGTGAAAATCATGTTTGCTGATCCAAATCAGATCGCCCTTCTGGAGCGCGTATACCCGCTGATTAATGTAGTAGTAGCGCTCTCCTGCCAGCAAATAATAGATTTCGTGCGCTTGGTGGACATGGTCGGCAGACATGCTGAATGGCACCTTCCGCAGTGCTTGCTCGATGGCAAAACGGGGTGTAGCGATCATATCGATAGTCTCCTTTAATAAAAAATGCATAAGGATAATATATGTACACTTTACGGGAAAAATCATAATAAAAGCGAAGATTTTGCTCTTTCTTATACTATAAAATAAAAGCAATTCATGTAAAGGGTGTGAACCAATTGCCTAAAATCAAATATGCACTTGTGGGTACCGGAGGAAGAGCCGAATTTTTTTACGGTGAAGTTGTTACCGTTTTCAAAGATACCTCGGAGCTGATCGCGTTCTGTGACGTCAATCAGACGAGAATGGATTATGCCAATCGGCTGTTGCAGGAGAAATACGAGCATGAGCCGATTCCGACCTATAAAGCTCACGAGTTTGATCGGATGATCGCGGAGACGAAGCCAGATATCGTCATTGTCACGACCATTGACCGGGTGCATCATCGGTATATTATCCGGGCGATGGAGCTGGGCTGTGATGTCATTTCCGAGAAGCCGATGACGGTGGATGAAGATAAATGCCAAGACATTTTGGATGCCATAGACCGCACGGGACGGAAACTGCGCGTCACCTTTAACTACCGCTATGCGCCACATAATACGAAAATCCGTGAGCTGATCATGGACGGGACGCTCGGAGAGGTGCTGTCGGTCAATTTCGAATGGCTGCTGAATACACAGCATGGCGCCGATTATTTCCGTCGGTGGCACCGGGACAAGCGCAATAGCGGCGGTTTGCTGGTGCACAAGTCGACGCATCATTTTGATCTGATGAACTTCTGGCTTGGCTCAAAACCGGAGACGGTGTATGCGATGGGGGATCTGAAATTTTACGGACGGGAAAATGCGGAGCAGCGTGGCGTGACGGAGTTTTATCAACGGGCTTACGGCAGCAAGGCAGCGGAAAATGACCCCTTTGCGCTACATCTGGACCGTAACGAACATCTAAAAAGCATGTATCTGGATGCTGAGCATGAGGATGGCTATGTGCGGGATCAAAGCGTATTTGGCGACAATATCAGCATTGAAGATACGCTGAGTGTCATGGTGAAGTATCAGAACAAGACGGTGATGAACTATTCACTGAATGCTTACATGCCTTGGGAGGGCTTTATCATCGTATTTAACGGCACAAAGGGACGGATGGAGGTTCGGGTATCCGAGCAATCCTATGTTAATTCCGGCGGCAGCAAGGCAGATGAGGGTGCACTAAAAGAGAAGACCATCACCATCTATCCCCACTTTGCAGCACCTTATGAGGTCGAAGTGGAGGAAGGCCAGGGGGGGCATGGCGGAGGAGATCCAGTTATGCTGCGTGATATTTTTGATAAGCCGGCAGAGGATCGGTTTCATCGTGCGGCCTCACATATCGACGGTGCATGGTCCATTTTAACAGGCATCGCCGCCAACCGTTCTATGCGTACAGGTCAGCCGGTGAAGGTGGAGGAACTGGTGCGCTTGTAATGAGCAGTAAATTTAATACCGAAAAGCCCCCTCTAACTAGATGAATAGAGGGGGCTTTTGGGTTGTATTTATATATAGAATGCACCTTACATCTTACGGCACTTTATTTTATTATTTATCGGCAGTCAGTTCCCGGGTTCCCAGCTGTTGTACAGGACGATGGTTATCGGGGAAAATGGCAGCAAACTGGTTGATTTGGTCTGCGGACATTTCAATAGGCTGCTCCAGCACTGTCCAATTGACATGTTCTGTGCATGGCGGGGTAGTCAGCGATCCGTTGTAACGAACGGAGTGCAGGTCTTTTGGCAGCAGCGTAGCGAGATTTATTTCTTCATCCAGAGCTGCTTCTTGGGAAATATCTTTCGGCAGTTTGGACCAGATGCGGTTGAAAGCCTTGTTTTCTTTGCCACTTTGGATAAGGACCCCTAAGACTGCTGTGCTTCCGTTGTCGCTTTGATGGACAAAATGAAGCTCCATTTCAGCATTTTTACCATCTATTTGGTGTTCGCTCGGGTGATGAAAATGAAACTGCTTTAAAGTGAATTTAGTACCGTCCAGCACGATGTTATTGTTGGCATCGGCAACACTGATTTGCACAGTGTGCCCATTATTTAAAATGGATGCTTTCGTATTGGTGTAATGAACTTGCAGAGGTTGCTGCGTTTGCGATGCTTCAAGATGGGTATGCTCTATATTGACAGGAGATTGTTCGTGGCCGTTACCACAAGCAACAAAATCTTTTTCCAGCTCTCCCCAATGCTCGGGTCCCTCTTCTCCTGCATAGGACCAGTGTGGGCCTTTCTGAACAACTGCATGAGCGTTGTTAGCCGATGAGGATGAAGTGCTGGTGGTACTAGAAATGGCGGGCTGTGAATTGCATCCTGTTACCGACACGACCAAGATAATGGCAAATATGCTGAACAGGCAACCTTTCCAGTTTTTTTTCATGTTTCTTTATCCTTCTTCCAAATAGAGTATGTGAAACTTTTTACATTGTAAATTATTATACAAAGTTCCTACAAGGGTCCAAGGACTTAGAAAGAAGCGTTTTTCGATTAAATAGTTTTAAGTTAGATTTATATTTGTCCTTTTTGGGCAAAAATTACTATAATAATGAAGTGTGCATTACAAAATAATTCCATATCTAATTAAAGGAGAGATCTACATGAAAGCAGCAATTGTTACAAAAGACAAGAAAGTCAGTGTAGAAGAGAAACCTTTACGCTCCCTGAAGCATGGGGAAGCGTTAGTCCAAGTCGAATACTGTGGAGTTTGCCACACAGATTTACATGTGAAAAATGCAGATTTCGGTGATGTCACAGGCAGAGTTCTGGGGCATGAAGGTATTGGAAAAGTCATTGAATTAGGCGAAGGAGTAACCAGTCTTAAGATTGGTGATCGCGTAAGTATTGCCTGGATGTTCGAAAGCTGCGGTCACTGCGAATATTGCCTAACCGGGCGGGAAACGCTGTGTCGTGAAGTTAAAAATGCCGGATATACGGTAGACGGTGCAATGGCAGAGCAATGTATTGTCACAGCTGACTACGCAGTCAAAGTACCAGATAGTCTTGACCCTGCTGCTGCAAGTAGTGTAACTTGCGCAGGGGTTACAACATATAAAGCAGTTAAAGTAAGTGAAATCAAACCAGGACAATGGATCGGTATCTTCGGCATTGGCGGCTTGGGTAACCTGGCTGTGCAATACGCCAAAAATGTATTCAATGCTAAAGTTGTAGCCTTTGACATCAGTGATGAAAAACTAGAACTGGCTAAACAAATTGGTGCTGACTATATCGTTAACAGCATGAAAGAAGATCCGGTCGCCCGAGCTAAGGAGCTAACAAACGGTGCTGGTCTGGATGCAACCGTGGTTACTGCTGTTGCCAAAACACCTTTCAACCAGGCCATCGACGTTGTAAAGGCTGGCGCGCGTGTTGTAGCTGTAGGTCTTCCAACTGATAAGATGGATCTGGACATTCCACGTCTGGTTCTGGACGGCATTCAAGTTATTGGCTCCTTGGTCGGCACTCGTGAAGACCTTAAAGAAGCGTTCCAGTTCGCTGCAGAAGGTAAAGTCGTCCCTCTTGTACAAAAACGTCCGATCGAAGACATTAATGAGATCTTCGAGGAGATGGAGCAGGGCAAAATCCAAGGACGCATGGTCATCGATTTCACAAATTAAAATGATGTCCAATTCGTAACCCTTGGAATTCGGAGAGAGAAGCGCCTGCTGATGTATTGCAGGCGCTCTTTTTGGCTTTACAGCTTATTCAGAATGTTATCTTCCAAAACCGCAGACTTATCCCCGTATTCTTTAATAATATGTCTTTCTCCCCAAGCACAAAGAGAATCTAAAATGCCTTTCAGACTACATCCATATTCACTAAGCTCGTACTCCACTTTGGGTGGAACCTGATTATAGCTAATCCGATTGACAATGCCGTCTTCCTCTAATTCACGAAGCTGCTGAGTCAGCATTTTTTGTGTTATGGAAGGCATCATCCGTTTTAATTCGCTTGTCCGCATCTTTCCATGTGTCAAATGACACAGAATCACGCATTTCCATTTTCCCCCGATCACCTCTAACGTCGCCTCAACAGAGATGTTGTATTTTTTCTTCCCCAATGCAGATCCCCCCATGTGTATCGCTTCTGTTATACATACCTTAACAGCCTGTTTTAATCAAAAAGAACTTTATCTAGGGTACTTTTTAGTACCTATATCACTAAAAAGTACGTACTGTTCATATTTGCTTGAATAACTCATAATAACATCTGCTGGTCGAAGATTTCTATAGATAGGAGTGAAAAACATGTCGCCAGAATCAAAACGAAGTATCTGGCCATTACTGGCTCTAGCCGTAAGCGCCTTTGCGATTGGAACAACCGAGTTCATCAGCGTGGGACTACTTCCCCTGATTGCTGAAGACTTGCATATATCTGTAACGATGTCTGCACTAACTGTAACGCTATATGCATTAGGGGTTACCATCGGGGCACCTGTCTTGACCTCATTAACATCAAGTGTTCCCCGTAAAACGTTGCTGCTGTGGATCATGATTATATTTATTGCAGGTAATAGCCTCGCTGCGGTCTCTAGCGGAATAGCCTTGCTGCTGATTGCGCGTGTGATCTCAGCGTTCGCCCATGGGGTGTTCATGTCTATCGGTTCCACCATCGCGGCCGATCTTGTGCCGGATGATCGGCGAGCGAGTGCTATTTCCATTATGTTCTCCGGGTTGACCGTAGCCACAGTCACAGGTGTACCTTTGGGTACCTACATTGGGCAGCAATGGGGTTGGCGGGCTGCATTTATGGCGATTGTGGTCGTCGGTGTAGTGGCACTCATCGCCAATCTGATTCTGCTGCCATCTACGCTGCGCAAAGGGAACAAGACTCCTTTCCGCGAGCAGGTCAAACTGGTTACCAATGGTCGCTTGCTACTCGCATTTATCATTACAGCTTTGGGGTATGGAGGCACATTTGTGGTGTTTACTTATTTATCTCCATTACTTCACGACATAACCGGATTTCAACAAAGTACGGTAACGTTTATACTTTTGCTGTATGGAATTGCGATTGCCATCGGGAATGTCATTGGCGGAAAAGCAGCCAACCGCAAGCCGCTTTCAGCTTTGTTTTACATGTTTTTGATTCAAGCAGTGATCCTTTTTCTCCTGTTGTTCACGGCACCTTTTAAAACGGCAGGACTGATTACGATCTTCTTTATGGGATTGCTTGCGTTTATGAACGTGCCCGGGTTACAGGTATATGTAGTCATGTTGGCCGAAAGGTTTGCACCCAAAGCTGTCGATGTTGCCTCTGCTGTTAATATTGCAGCTTTCAACGCAGGGATAGCCATCGGAGCTTATGTAGGCGGGATTGTAACGGATTCACTCGGTCTCATTCATACGGCCTGGATCGGGAGCATTATGGTTTTCGTTGCGGTTTTGCTCACAGGCTGGAGTCGTATGCTCGAAAAAAGGGATACAACCACCATTACAGGTTAAAGCTTTTAAAAAATAGAGAGGAAGATACAAAATGACACAAAACTTACAAAGCACAACATTGTTAAACAATGGAGTTCACATGCCTTGGTTTGGCATTGGGGTATTTAAAGTGGAAGAAGGTTCGGAGCTGGTCGATGCTATAAAGGCTGCTGTAAAGCATGGCTACCGCAGTATAGATACAGCTGCAATCTATGCGAATGAAAGCAGTGTAGGGCAGGCTATTCAGGAAGCCCTTCAGGAAAATAATCTGTCCAGAGAAGAACTGTTCGTCACGTCCAAAGTGTGGAATGCAGATTTAGGCTATGAAGAGTCACGAGCAGCTTATGAAGCCAGTCTGGACAAGCTGGGTCTGGAATATCTGGATCTATATCTGATTCATTGGCCAGTTCAAGGAAAGTATAAAGAAGCTTGGAGAGCTTTGGAATCCTTGTATAAAGAAGGACGGATTAAGGCGATTGGAGTCAGCAACTTCCAGATTCATCATTTGGAAGATCTCATGAAGGATGCTGAAATTAAGCCAATGATCAATCAGGTGGAGTTCCATCCACAATTAACCCAAGCCGAGCTGTTGCAATTCTGTCAAAAGAACGACATTCAAATGGAAGCCTGGTCTCCGTTAATGCAAGGCCAATTGCTCGATCATCCGGTACTGCAAGACATAGCGACCAAGTACGGCAAATCGGTGGCGCAAGTGATTTTACGCTGGGATGTGCAGCAGGGAGTTGTCACCATTCCCAAGTCTACCAAGGCGCATCGGATCGTCGAAAATGCCGACATTTTTGACTTCGAACTGACGCGCGAGGATATGGATCGAATTCAGGCGTTAAATGCCGATCTTCGAGTAGGTCCAGATCCGGATAACTTTGATTTTTAAAATTACGTTCATTATGATACGCCGTTTCCTTCTTTAGAAGGGACGGCGTTTTGTGCATGATGGGTCTGGAGCCACAGCAATCCAATCCCGCCATATGGTATTATAGGGTTATGTGAAAAGAGACGTTTTGGAAGCATATGAATATGAAAAATCTCCGGGGGACTTCATGAATAAGACGATTGCAGATATAGCCCAAATGGCTGGTGTATCCAAGAGCACGGTATCCCGTTTTTTGAACGGCGGGTCTGTCAGCGTGGATACGAAACGTAAAATTGAAAAAGTGGTTAAAGCCACGGGGTATGTGCCCAATGCCTTTGCCCAGAGTCTTAAGGCGAAGCGGACCAACATTATCGGCACCGTTGTGCCGCGTCTGGATTCTTTTGCGACATCCCATACGTTGATGGGGATTGATGAGGAGCTGCGTTCTCAGCATTATCAGATGCTAATCTCCAATACGAGCCAGGATGTACAGCGTGAAATTGAAGCTATTTATGAGCTGGGCCGACAAAAGATTTCGGGTATCATTTTGCTGGCTGCTCAAATCACAGACGACCATCTGACCGCGATTCGTGACATCGGTATTCCGGTGTTGCTGGTGGGCCAGCAGCACGAGCAGCTTCATAGCCTTATCCATGATGACTATCGTGCAGGATATGATATCGGCACGTACGTTTTGTCACAGGGACACCGCGAAATTGCCTACGTTGGTGTTACTGAAAAGGATGTTGCCGTCGGTGTGCAGCGCAAGGAGGGCTTTAGGCAGGCTGTTCGCGATGCATTGCCTGCTGAGTCTCATACGGACGATGCGATGCGAGCAGCAGGGTATGATATCAGATACTATGAGACCGGATTTAAAATGTCCGATGCACGGATTGCTGCATCCGCCATTTTGGACCATTTCAAGCCATCGTTAATGGTGTGTGCTACGGATAATATCGCGCTGGGCGTAATCAATGCGGCTTATTCCAGAGGGATTGTCATCCCGTCGGATTTGTCGGTAACTGGCTTTGGGGGATACGATATTACGGAGGTCATTCACCCTGCCCTGACAACCGTTCAATATCCGTATATGGAGGCTGGACGTGTAGCAGCGCAAAATATTATGCGGTTGGTAGAGCATAAATCGGTAGAAAAAGTGACGGTCATGAATTATTCCCTTATCGAAAGAGAAAGCGTTGACAAACGCTGAACAAGTGGATTATAATTTCTTCGAAACCGGTTCCATAGCATTCGGGCACAAATGGAATCGGTTGCAAATCCATGGATGAGTATATATTTTTAATCGCAAGGGAACCGGTTCCGATAGAATATTTTTTTCATTGGTTTGGAACCGGTTCCTGAGGCGAAAGTTTTAATAAAAATGAGGTACACCTATGAAAATGACAAGAGAACAAAAGTATCGAATGATCGAGCAGGCAGAGCCCGGTGAAATAGCCAGCTTGGAGGAGAAAGTGGAGCAATGTCACTGGCGGCAGGTGTTTCATATCCAGCCACCGACAGGTTTGCTCAATGACCCCAATGGCTTTTCATATTACCAAGGTGAATACCACTTATTTTATCAGTGGTTTCCGCTCGGAACGGATCATGGGATGAAATATTGGTATCACCTGAAATCCAAAGATTTGGTCACATGGAATAGTGCGGGCATTGGCATCGCACCTGGGGATTATTTTGATTCGCATGGGGCTTATTCGGGCAGCGCACTGGAGCATGAGGGCAAGTTATATATGCTGTATACGGGAAATGCACGAGATGAAGATTGGATCAGACATCCTTATCAATGCATGGCTGTTATGGACGATAAAGGTCACATTACTAAATGGGAGCACCCCGTTATTTCCAATGTGCCAGAAGGGTATACAGACCATTTTCGTGATCCCAAGCTATGGAAAGACGGCGATAGCTTTTACTGTGTGATTGGTGCCCAGAGAACGAATTTAACAGGCTGCGCCGTCCTCTACCGATCAACCGACCTTCGTACGTGGCAGTTTGAGGGAGAATTGTGCACAGGCCTGGAATCGTTTGGCTACATGTGGGAATGTCCAGATTATTTTGAACTGAACGAAGCGGGGGTCTTGGTCTTTTCTCCTCAGGGCTTGGAGCCTTCTGGGGATGAAAATCACAATATTTATCAATCGGGCTACGTAATCGGCAAGCCGTTAGATACCGGAACAAGAAGACTGGAGCACGGCGCATTCCACGAGCTCGATAGAGGCTTTGACTTCTATGCGCCACAGACGATGATTGACCCACAGGGGCGGCGTATTATGGTGGCATGGATGGGCCTGCCGGATATCGAATATCCCACAGATCCGAACGGATGGGCTCATTGTCTGACATTACCAAGGGAGCTTACGCTTCATGAGGGCAAACTCTTGCAGCGGCCGATCCCTGAGCTAACTACGCTACGTAGAAATCGTGAGGATCGGGTAGCTGACACGTTATTCTCAGAGAGCAAAACCTATGAAGGATTTACAGGTACGGCCTATGAGCTGATCTGTGAGGTAGATCTTTTGAGCGCTAAGGTGTTTGGTATTGAATTCCGTGCGAGTGAGACTGAGAAAACGGTGATTAAATATAATGCCGTCAGCCGCAAACTAATATTGGACCGTTCGCAATCAGGTGAGCCTGTAGCCACTTCGTATGGTGAGGTACGGCAGTGTTCATGGGATAAAGATCATATCAAACTACATTTGTTTGTAGATACGTCTTCAGTTGAGATTTTCGTCAATGATGGGGAAGAGGTGTTCACCAGTCGTATTTTTCCGCATCCAGAGAGTGACGAAATACGCTTTTTTGCCGACAAGGGAGAGGCTCTCTTCCAGGCGGTAAAATGGGATTTTACATGAGTAGGCTAAAACATCAAGTGGTTCGTTAATCATCAAACATAACGGAATGAACGAGAGGATGAACATCATGGCGGAAAACAGAGAAATAGCTAAAGAAGTGATCCAGGCAATCGGGGGGCAAGAAAATATTGCATCTTTTGCTCATTGTGCGACGCGCTTGCGAATTATGGTGCATGACAAGGAGAAGATTGATCAGAAAAAAGTTGAGGAGATCGACAAGGTCAAGGGTGCTTTTTTCAATTCCGGGCAATATCAGATTATTTTTGGTACGGGTACGGTAAATCGAATTTTTGAAGAGGTCGAAAAGCTTGGCGTAACCGGTTCATCTAAAGAAGAGGTGAAGAGTCAGGCGAAAAAAGAAGGAAACGTCTTCCAACGCTCCATTCGTACCTTTGGCGATGTGTTTGTACCGATTATTCCTGTACTGGTTGCTACGGGGCTGTTCATGGGGCTACGTGGCTTGCTCACTCAGCCGCAAATTCTCGCTCTACTCGGCATGACGCCACAGGACATTTCACCCAATTTTCTATTATACACACAAGTATTAACGGATACGGCCTTTGCTTTTCTGCCAGCGTTAGTCGCATGGTCAGCCTTTAGAGTATTTGGTGGCAGTCCAGTACTGGGTATCGTTCTTGGTCTGATGCTGGTAAACCCGGCCTTGCCCAACGCTTATAGTGTTGCGGACGGCTCAGCTCACCCGTTGACGATGTTCGGATTCATTCCTGTGGTGGGCTATCAAGGCTCAGTATTGCCAGCTTTCTTCGTGGGCTTGATCGGAGCCAAGCTGGAGCGGGCGCTGCGCAAACGGGTGCCTGAAGCGCTAGATCTGATTCTTACACCGTTTTTAACACTGTTAATCATGATCACTTTGGGATTGTTTGCCATCGGTCCGATTTTCCATTCACTCGAAGAATGGGTGCTGCACGGAACAACGTTTGTGCTGGATTTGCCTTTCGGTATTGCAGGGATTGTCATCGGTTTCTTGCATCAGATTATCGTCGTTACAGGTGTGCATCATATATTTAATTTCTTGGAGATTCAACTGCTTGAAAAGAACGGCGTAAACGCCTTTAACGCCATCATTACCTGCGCTATGGCTGCTCAAGGTGCTGCCTGTCTGGCGGTTGGACTGAAAACGAAGAATAGCAAGCTGAAAGCGTTAGCACTTCCTTCCTCGTTGTCTGCTTTTCTAGGGATTACGGAGCCGGCTATTTTCGGGGTCAACCTGAGATACATGAAGCCTTTTGTCATGGGCCTCATCGGTGGTGCGGTTGGCGGTTTTATCGCTTCAGTCTTCCATTTGGCGGCTACAGGTATGGCAGTTACGGTCATTCCGGGCACGTTGCTCTACATGAATCATCAGCTTCCGCTTTACATTTTGGCGAACTTGGCTGCTATGGTTGTAGCGTTTGTCCTGACCTGGATGTTTGGCTATAACGATAAAATGTTGGAAGAGGTCAAAACAGCGGGTTCTTCAACTTAATATCATTTCAAAATAAGCACGGATACGCATATGAATGAACTATAACGGTCGCCCTACTTTGGAGCGCTCTTGGCCCTTGTTGAAAAGGGATGCTAGAGAAGCTTCCAGGTGGGGAGACCGTTTTTTATAGACTTTATCATTACGTATCCGGTTACGTAATTTGACTTTGGCCAACAGTCGGCTCATAACGCAATGAGTTTCAGAGCATCTCAATGAAATGGACTTTGGACGTTAGTCCGTTTTCAAACGCTCAATAGACTGAAAATGTTCCCTTATGCTGAATGGTTGTCCATTTTTATCTGTCAGACTTCTGGAAGGAGACAAAATATTGTGTCAATGAGGTAAAAATTACAAATAGTATGCACACTATGAGTATTTTGCGTGTTATTATATAAATGTTGTTAAAATTTAGTATTTGGGATTCAATTATTCGTGAAAAAAATTTCTTGTAACTATGATTAGTTGTCATGCTGGTAGCCATCGGATTGACCCCAGCAAGCTCCTATGCAGATTCCTCTTCATCGGCTAAAGAATCTTCCCCACAGTCTTTTTTTCCAGCATATTCTTCAATTGCTAATTCGGATTCACTATTGAGCGGTTTGACGCTTGAAGAATATAATGAAGTTATCAAAAATGCGAAACCCATAGAATCAATTGCTGTTGAAAAAGAAAAGACTCAACTCGATCAAAAGATTTCTCCTATGTCATTGGGAGCATGGTCATTTAGTCACCATTCTCGAGACGATGGGGCTATTTACTCTAATAAGTTTTCGGTTAATAACGCAGCTATCCTGAATTTCCATGTAGTACAATGGGCAGATGGTAGTTCTTGGTCTAGCCCTGAAGTAGGTTACCTGCTCGTGAACAAAAATTATCTGGGAGAGGTTTTTGCCGTTTATGGAAGATATACAGATGAAAATAGGGATTTTCAAATTAAAGCTCCAGGTTTTGGACAATATCAGGTAATGGTACTTAACCTCAATGATTATACGATTTCAGGAAATGGATACGTTACGTTTTAATACTATTTTATTTAACGATTATTATGTTTTTTTATGAACTCGTTGTAATACTAATATTTTTTAAAATACGTAATACATCTTTTGGGAAGGGAGGTGTGTGCGTGTGAACAAGCGACTAAGAACAAGTGTTGTTGTCTTAGGTCTAACTGTTCTTATCGGAGGGGTTATAACCGTCATTCAAAGCCAAACTTTTGCTAATGAAATTAAAACTGAGGTTAAAGTAACCGGCGATTCTAAAACCAGTGTAACCAAAACTGAGGTTAAAGTAACCGGCGATTCTAAAACCAGTGTAACCAAAACTGAGACTAAGGCAACCGATGATTCTAACTGGCTCTCACCAGAGAGAAAGAAAGAACTAACGCATCTAGCTCAATCTAAACACCCCCATGTCCTGTTAACTGAGCACGGAGATTTTTATCCCGTTAAGGTCCCAAACAAGTTTCAAAGCGATCAGGTTGCAAATTTGGATAATAAGGGGGAAGAAATAACTACTAAAACAAAGCAGGTCATTTTAAGAAATTTCACCTACGAAAAAAAAGAGGAAGAAAACTAATTTTCCCAGAGAACGCTCGAAAAAATGAGCGTTCTTTTTTCTAGCTTCAAATTTAAAATTGCTTCGTATCATCTTCCCATAATCCTATTTCTGTAGTTCTAAACGATTGAGGAACGTTCATCCAGAAATTCGGACGGCGAGCAGCCTGTCAACCGTTTGAAGATTCGATGAAAATAGGAAACATCACTATATCCCACATACTCCGAAATTTCACGAATCGTTAGCCGGGACTCGGTCAGCATGTAGATGGCGGTTTTAATACGTTGTGTATGTACATGCTCACTGATCGTTTGGCGTGTTACCTCACGCAGCAGCGTCGCGGCATAATTGGGGGTTTTACGGATGGCGTCGCCAAGCTCCTCCTTGGTTACCTTTTCCCGGTAATGGTTCTGGATATACTGTTTCATATGTTCTACATGTCGCTCTCGATCGCAAGAAATGGCGCCTTTGTCCCATTCCTGATTCATATATATCATGGCCTCGGTCAGCAGACAGTCAGCCATCATGGTGTAGTAGCTTGGGTGTTCAGTCCATTGATAGTACATCGACTTGATCCGTTCATGCAGCATATCGTAGCATCCAGGTTTGATCAACAACGGCTTGTCAGTATTCAGTATAGGAAGTGTGCTGTTCGTACATGTTTTGCGGCAATGTATCACATACTTGGTATGAAAAAGCGTAGGAATGCTCTTGCCATAGTAATCCAGATGACCGGGTAAAAGCAGTGTTTCACCCTTACCGAGAATGAATTTGCAATCGTTCACCCAATATACACATTTGCCAAAGGTGACCAAAATGAACAGTAAGTCATCGTTGTCGCTATTTGCACTAGCCTTTTCATACCAGTCCACACCGTTGTCCTGCCGTATATCCACCAATGTAATCACGAAACTCACTCCCCGATGTCTTCAATATTCATTATACTGTAGTACATTCATCATACTATAGTTCATAGTCTTGGTGCACGGGTACAGGTAGAATAGAGCCATATAAGTTTAATGTAGATAGAGAAGCAAAGTGGAATAGAAAACCATACAGTAAAGACATTCAGGAGGATGACATTACTATGCTTAAAACGAAAATTATTTGTACTATGGGACCTGCCTGTGACTCCATTCATTTGTTAAAAGAAATGATTCAGGCTGGTATGACTGTAGCCCGCTTGAATATGGCTCACGGTGAACTGGAAGATCACGTTAAACGTATCGAAAATGTGCGGCAGGCTGCGAAGGAAATGAATACCTTTATACCTGTCATGATGGATATTAAAGGACCAGAAATACGGATTGGCAAGCTGAGAGAGGCATCTTGTCTGTTGAAACCAGGTAGCCAGCTCATTCTGACCACAGAAGAGATTCTAGGGGACGAGCATCGTATTTCAGTGAATTACCCGGATATGCCGAAGGACATCAAACCAGGCGACCGCATTCTCATTGACGACGGTTTGGTTGATCTGACTGTAACCTCCATCGAGGGTACGGAAATGATTTGTAATATTGTAAGCGGCGGTATTTTGAAGCCGAGAAAAGGTGTAAACCTGCCAGGGATTCATACAACCCTTCCAGGCGTGACGGAGCGAGATGTGAGGCACATCCAATTTGGGGTGGAGCAGCGCGTTGAGCTTATTGCGGCTTCTTTTGTGCGTAAAGGCGACGATATCCGTGAAATCCGTGAGATTTTGAAGGGACATCATGCTGAGCATGTACAAATTTATTCCAAAATCGAAAATGCTGAAGGCATGGAAAACCTGGATGATATTATCGAAGCTTCCGATGGCATTATGGTAGCCCGTGGCGATCTGGGCGTCGAAGTGCCGATTCAAGATGTGCCTGTGATGCAAAAAGAAATGATAGACAAGTGTAATCTGGTCGGCAAGCCCGTTATCGTAGCTACCCACATGCTGGAATCCATGCAGGTGAACCCACGTCCGACGAGAGCCGAAGTTAGTGACGTGTTTAATGCTGTTATGCAAGGAGCCGATGTTGTTATGCTGTCGGGCGAATCTGCTGCAGGTAAATATCCTGTCGAGTCTGTACGGACCATGGCCGCTGTAGCTGCCAGAGCAGAATCACAATTCGATTATCAGGAGCAGTTCGATAAGCGCAGAGCACGTCAAAGCACCAACATTACGGAAGTGATTAGTCAGGGAGCGGTGAGTTCGTCCCTGGAACTGGATGCGAAAGCGATTATTACGTCGACTGCCAGCGGATTCACGGCACGTATGGTATCCAAATATCGTCCGAAGGCACCTATTATTGCGGTTACTCCGAATAACACGGTATTCGCTAAAATTTGCCTGTTATCCGGTGTGTTCCCGATCAAAGGGGATAAAGTAGCTACAACGGATGAAATGTTCGAATCCTCCATCCGTAACGCGCTGAATGCAGGTTATATCCATAAAGGGGATACTGTAGTTCTGTCGGCAGGTGTTCCAGTCGCTGAGGCAGGTACTACGAACTTGATCCGAGTATATCAAGTGTAAGTTAAAACAAAATATAGACAAGCCAAAAGGCGCTCATCCCATCGGGGAGCGCCTTTTTGACATGAATTCGGAAGCACCTCTGAGGGGTCATGGACTACGGCGTAAAGCGGGCCAAGTGTGTCACTGCTTACAGCCCGAACACACTTTTAGCAACGACCTGTGTCAATTCTGCCTTATGGGCTTCGTATTGCTCAGGCGTAATGCTCTTATTGGCCAGTCGTTGATCCAACTGCTCCGTTAACTGAGCTACCTGTAAATCAACAACAGCCTGTGCGTCCTGTTTATTGGATTGTGCAATATCTGCCAAGGTTTGACCGTTATATAACGCATCATACAATTGCTCATCCGAGGATGCGCCCAGTGTTTTCAAAAGTTCATCATCCTTGGAAGCTTCATTATCCTGTACCTGAGGGGCTCTCTCTGGAGCCAGTGTAGCAGCATTAGCCCGACTTCCCCAAGTAGAAGACTGCCCAATAGATAACGCCAGCAACAGTGTACAAATGACCATAATTCGTTTTCGATTCATAAGTGTAAATCTCCTTTGTGTTTCATTCAATTTCTGCCAGGGTGGAGCCTTATATGGATATCCAACGGGAGTAATGTTTATGCCTTTAGCCGATCCGGCTTTATGTAATTACCAGATTCTAATATACATCATACACACCCAATCTTAGCGCCAGCTTAATACTCGTTTAAAATAAACTAAAAGAGGAGGATGTAAACAGGTAACAGCAAAAAAATTTCATCGATGCTCGTAGGAGGGCTCGTACGATGGATGTGATCTATCCTTCGGTCCCTATTTTTTTCTTTGACCAGATTTTTCGTATCCCATGCATACAGAGCAGCAGCAGAGGCAGAAAAAGGCCCATAGATAAGGAAAAAGGTGTCCATATTTTTGCATCCCAGGATTGCTGGTATGGGACATTTGGGTATATGATCACCGACATGACGATCAGGATCATTCCGATAGGGAAGATCAGCGGACGATCATCTTTTAGATTAAAGATTTGGCTAATGGCTATCATAATCGATTGCATATACAGAGCCAGCCTGAAAAAGAGCGAAATAAACCACATAGCGGCCATGATCGCTTCAATACGCTGAAGAAAATTTCCAATGTTTATTTTTTGGGCTAATGAATAGCTCGGATACATACTTCTTGCTGTTAATTCATGGCCGAAAACCAAAACGGCCAATACAATGACCACAACCAGAATCAACCCGCCAATCAGTCCCCCTGTTAAAAAAGCCCTGCGCGCTTGATCGGGCTGATCGACAAACGGAAAAATCATTAGAAAAACAATATGGGTCAGAAACGCAATACTAATAAAGGACAAGGCGGCAGACCAAACGGGTCCGCCTCCCTTCTCCAGCATCGGTTGGGCGTTCTCCAGTTTGATATTGGATACGACTAAAATGACAAAAGCTGTATACAGCAAAATGAACAAGGGAAACAATAGTTCAGCAGAACGGGCTACCGTTTCCAGTCCCAGGCGCACGCCCATCAATACAATGAGCGCAAAGAGGATGTTGACCGCTTGCATCGGCGTTTCCGGCATCATTTGAGTAGTCAAAAAATTCCCCGAATCATACAACACCGCAGCAGGACCCCCCAGAAAAAACATAACCATAAACAGCAGAGCAACAGACTTCCCCAACCACTTGCCCAAAAGGGTCTCCATGATTTCAATCAGGGTCATCTGTGGATACAGGATGGTAATCGTGTTGTACAGCCATATCAACAGCAGCCCGGAGCCCACTCCGACGAGTGCTGCGATCCATGCATCCTGTTTAGCAGTGGCGGCCATAACGGAAGGGATGACGAGGATTGCAGTGCCGATTGTAAATAATATCGTTAAGATCAACAATTGCCGTGTGGAGATTTTAACTTGCTTAGGCACCATCTTCACCTCTATCTTCACGTTTATCATCCGGCTTGTTATTCTTCTTTGTCCCCAACCTTTTCAGGGCATGTATACTGAGCAGCAGTAAGGGAAGAAACAACCCGATTGATAGTGAATAAGGAACCCACGTCTTTGTATCATAGATTTGTTGATATGGGACATTGGGATACACGATGACGGACATGATGACTAAAATCATCCCGAGAGGAAGCACCAGTTGCCGGTCGTTTTTCAAACGAAAGATTTGGGCTATTGCTGTCACAGTAGTGTGCATGTACAGCGTGATTCTGAAAAAGAGTGAAATAAACCACATGGTAGCCATAATTGCTTCGATACGCTGTAAAAAATTGCCGATGTTAATTTTTTTGGCTAACGCATAGCTAGGATAAATATTTCTTGCCGTTAAATCAGGACCTAATACAAAAACTGCCAGTGCAACCACCACGACCAACATTAATCCGCCAATTAGGCTGCCTATGAAAAAAGCTTTACGGGTTTGATCGGAACGATTTACAGAAGCCGGGAAGATCATGAGCAGAATAATATGAGGTATAAACACAGTGCTAACAAAGGACAGGGCAGCAGGCCAAATAGGTCCCAATCCCGCCTCTAATACAGGTTGAATGTTTTCTAATTTAATATTGGACACCACTAAACCTGTAAAAGAAATATAAAGAAGAGTAAATAACGGAAACATCAGTTCGGCAGAACGGACCAGCACTTCCAGGCCCAGCCGAACAGCCAACAATATAATAAGCGCAAAAAGGATATTTACCGCTAGAATTGGTGTTTCTGGTATCATTTGAGTAGTCATAAAATTCCCTAAATAAAATAAAACGGGAGCGGGAGCATTGATGAAAAGTGTGGTGAAAAACAGAAGACCGACGGCTTTGCCTAACCATTTTCCGAGCAGGGTTTCCATAATCCCAATCAGAGTCATCTCTGGATACAGAGCTGCAATCTTGCTGTACAAATACAAGACAAGGAGCCCGGCCCCGACCCCGACGAGCGCGGCAATCCACGCATCTTGTTTGGCTACCAACGCCATGCCTGAAGGAATGATGAGGATTGCACTCCCGATCGTAAATAGAGCCGTTAATATCATAATTTGGCGTGCTGAGATTTTGATCTGTGCGGGCACCTATTTCACCTCGTCTTATTTTATTAGACCGATATGGGTCAGGAAATCACTGAAAGGTCTATATACCGCTGTTATCCAATCCAGAGGAGTTGGAATAAGCCAGTTTAATGCCTTGGCGCAGCAAATTCCGACGGCAAAAAGGAGAAGGATGGAGAATAACCAAAGCTCTTTTTTTAACCCCTTTTTCCACATGTAGGGGACCTCGATCAAGCTGATTGCAGCAGCGGTTAGTAATATGCCCAGAACTTTCACCATATGAGATAGCATCTTGGGAAACACCTTCTTTTGTAGGGTAAGGTTCTATACAGGAGCCAGATCCCCCGCCGTATCTGACAAGGGATTTACTCCTTAATATCATTCAAAAATGAGCTGCCAATCGTGCCCAAGCGCCGAATCTTGAAATTGACCTTGATATTTACGGGTAATTCTGCAAAGTGCTCATAATCCCAATTTTTTTTAATGGATTTCCAGGTTCTCGGGTCAGCGCGGTGAATGGCTTCACCGAATCCGAAAATGTCAGCTTTGTATGATTTTTGAGCTTTTCTGACAGCCATTTTCATAATCTCTTCTATCTTTTCTTCCTCTTTCTTCTCAATGTCATAAATCGTCCCCACCTGGGTCAGATCCAGGTCATTACACTCGACTTCTCCCACGTTGGCCTCAACCTGCATTTTTATATTGACCTGGGGCTCCCCCCTATAAACGTTCCCTTTTATAGTTGTTTGGGTACGAATGATTTCCGAAACGACTTTGCCGCCTCTGGGGCAAGCTACAAAGCCGACAGAGCTCTGCACTTTGCCGCGGATGAAATTGTAGCCTCTACTTTCAGTTTCATTTAACCACCCGATTAATCGATCTTTTCTAAATACAGCAAGTCCGGAATACTGTAATCGGGCGGATGGGGCGATCTCTTGCACATTGCCGCTTGTTTCTCCCGTTTCTTTATTGCCAACGATTCGGAGTCCTGTCAAGACAGGCTGCATTCCTTCACTGGTGAGTGCTGATACCAATTCATCCAAAGTTACTGTCGTACTGGGTGACCAGTTTTTTTGTGATGTTTCCAGAGAGGAGAAAAGGTCGTTTGCGGGAATCGGATCTAAAGGTGTCATAATTTTTAACGTATCCTCCGCACTAGTGCCCTTGGACACTACAATATAAAAATCGGTTCGGAACTGATGATATCTGGAGAGTAAATCTAAAGATTTCGCCATTCCTTCGGTGGCCATCGATTCACCGATTACACATATACGCAGATGAGAAAAATACATTCTCCGGGGGCTAATCGTTGTTATTTTTCGGATCGCTTCAAATATGGTATCCGCTTCTTCTGTATACAAGGTGGCTGGAGCACCACCGCCTGCTCCTTTTTTGGCCGATGCTTTTCCAGGGTCCACCACTTGGAGAGAGACCCGGAATTGATCTCCTTGTTTATCAATCCCCATACCAACGGCGATGGCAAGTTCATTCAACTCCCTGCGATTCCAACAGCCCGTCAGAAGTAAAACGAGTGCAAGAATCAGGCACAGAATCGCTATCTTCCGCTTCATGATTATCCACTCCTTTCCGACTGTTTCTCTTTTCTTTTATTCCCTTGATTTGCGAGGTGGAGCGCTGTTTCGACGTTTGACATTCTTCTGATCGACTAACCGTGGACGTGAAGTCATCATCCAGTGAGGAAACCGAAATATGGTGTCTTTGGTGTCCGTCGGTATTAGAGGTGCAAAAGGAGTCATATAGGGAACACCGAACGAACGAAGGCTGCACATATGCAGGACCAGGGCAATGCCTCCAACGATAATCCCGAACAGCCCAAAGGAAGCGGCAAGTCCCATCAAGGGGAACCGCAGCATACGAAAAGCGATGGACATATTATAGGCAGGGAGAACAAAGCTTGAAATCGCCGTAATCGATACGACAATAACCATTGCTGCAGATATGATGCCCGCCTCGACGGCAGCTTGCCCGATGACGAGTGTGCCTACGATAGAGACGGCTGCCCCGATGTACTTCGGCATACGAACTCCAGCTTCCCGCAATATTTCAAAAGTTAATTCCATCATGAGTGCTTCGATAAAGGCGGGGAAGGGAACGGCCTCCCGCTGTGCTGCCAGACCGATCAGCAGTGAGGTCGGCAGCATTTCCTGATGAAACGTAGTGATGGCAATATATAGGGACGGACCTAACAGGGAGATAAAAACTCCGGTGTAACGAAGAACCCGGATGAAGCTGCTGATGTCCGCACGCTGATAATAATCCTCCGCCGCATGCAGGAAGGAAACAAACAGCGCAGGTACGACAAGCACAAACGGGGTCCCATCCACCAGGATCGCGATTTTTCCTTCCAACAGCTCGGCGGCGATGACGTCTGGACGTTCGGAGTTATATACTGTTGGAAAAGGGGTGAAAGTTTCGTCCTGGATTAACTCTTCGATATAACCGCTTTCGAGAATGCCGTCTACATCAATGCGATTCAATCGCTCATGCACTTCCTCGACCAATTTAGGGTTCACGATCCCTTTGATATACATGACAGCGACTTCGGTCTGGGTTACACGACCGATTTGTTTGGTTTCCAGCCACAAATTCGGATCTTTAATCTTACGCCGAATCAATGCCGTATTCGTGCGCAGTGTCTCAGAAAATCCTTCCCGCGGCCCACGGACGACATTTTCCGAGGCAGGCTCGGTGACACCGCGATCCTTCCATCCACGTGCGCTGGCTACTATTCCCTGTGTCTCACCGTCAATCAAAATGACAGCATCCCCGGACAACAGCGCGTTATATAAGGTTTCAAAGTCGATAATCTCCCGGATGCTTCCAATGGTTAGGGCATAATCTTTCAATACTTGCATGACACTAGAGGAGTTCTGGAGCCTGCACTCTACGTCTCTGGACAAGCTACTATCCAGCATCATCGATTCCATAATGAAGTCGGAGACTATATTTTTGTCCGCCAAACCGTCCGTATAGAGAATTGCAATGAGCTGGTCACCATCTTTGCCGATACGAACTTCTCTTATGATGATGTCAGTGCTGTTACCGAGTGCTTGTCTGATTTGCTGAAGATTGCTTCCGATATTCGCACTGAGCTGCTCTCCTGAATGCTCAGACTTACTTTCGCTGTGCTGGACTGGCGGCTTTTTAACTTTGTTAGGGGGGGTTCTTTTCCGAAAACGCATGAACGTTCTCCCTCTCTTTGAGGATACTTTTTAATCCAGTATGGACGCAGGGGTCTCCAGATAAACTTACTGCTGAAATTTCGATGGGGGAGATACAGATATGAAAAAAACCTCCTTCACAAAAGTGAAAGAGGTTTTAGACATCTACAACCATTACAATTTAGGGTTTTTCCCATACTTATTGTCGCCAGGCTGACTGTCTTGGCATGTGAATACAATCAAAATAATTGACCCTACCAGAGGAATCAGAGCGATTAGAATCCACCATCCGCTTCTGCCTGTATCATGCAGTCTACGGGCCAGGACGGCCAAGGATGGCAGCAGGACAGCCAAAGAATAAATGTAAGTCAATATCGGTGATAAGCCAACAAGACTATCGATCAGACTGATTACAAAGCTAACGATTACACTAAATAGGATAAACATCCAATACTCTGTACGTCTTGCTCTACCTTGAAATCCTACATAGTTTTTTAATGCATTTAAATACCATTGCATATATTTTTCACCTCCTTATAAAATCTAAACGGTTCTTTACAGTATCCGTAAAATTGTCCTTTTAGGTATATCGGCAGGAAACATATAAAATTTTACTTGTAAAATTATAACTTTAAACTAGAAATTTACGCAATACATTTATTAATGTTAATAATTCGATGAATAATTTATAAAAATATAAAATTACATATTGAATTTTCCATATCCATTGAATAATATAGAGGTACGGTTAACCGCCAGGTTTGAAACGTCCTTCTTAACAGAAGGTGCTTTTATTTTCAAATCAAGTGAAAGCGCTTTAATAATGAAAAGGAGGGATGAGCAACATTAAATTCGAGGCTGAAGAAGTTAATACAAACATAATCCTGACCGCTTTCTCAATATTTTTTATGTTATCAGGGATGTTCAAAACGAGAGGAGATTGATTTATGAAGCAATCATTTGTTCGTAAAGTAACGGCAGCTTCACTGGCAGGTGCGCTGTTGTTGCCTGCTTCTTTGGTAGGCGCCGAGCAAACACTCAATTCAGATACAGATGGAATTCAAAATGTGGGGCAAACTTCCCTTCAAGCTCAAGACCTAGAAAACTTTTCAATTCAAAGTAAAAAGGCTGTCTCTTTCAAGGAGACTTCCGTACATGATCCATCCATCCTGAAAGTGAAAGACACATTTTACATTTTCGGCTCACATCTGGCGGCTGCCAAGTCCAAAGACCTCATGAATTGGGATACGATTGCTACAGGAGTGGCGAATGGTAATACATTGATTCCCAACGTCAAAGAAGAATTAAAGGAAGCACTGGATTGGGCACAGACAGACACCCTGTGGGCAGCTGATGTCATTCAACTGGCAGATGGCAAGTTCTATATGTATTATAACGCTTGCAAGGGTGACTCACCGCGTTCAGCAATGGGCCTAGCAGTTGCTGATAAAATTGAAGGGCCTTATAAGAATAAAGGCATTTTTCTAAAATCCGGCATGTGGGACCAACCGAGTGAGGATGGGACGATCTATGACGCAACCAAGCATCCAAATGCCGTAGACCCGGACACCTTTTATGATAAGAACGGCAAACTGTGGATGGTATATGGCTCCTACTCAGGAGGCATCTTCATTATGCAGATGGATGAAAAGACAGGGAAGCCGCTCCCTGGTCAAGGCTACGGTAAAAAGCTGACAGGCGGTAATCATGCTCGTATGGAAGGGCCGTACATACAATACAGTCCGCAAACGGACTACTATTACTTGTTCCTGTCCTATGGTGGATTGTCAGCGGATGGCGGATACAACCTGCGGGTGGCTCGGTCCAAAACACCGGATGGTCCTTTCTACGATGCTGAAGGCAATGATATGATCAAGGTCAAGGCGAATCCTGATAAACCACTTTTTGATGACGCTTCCATTGAACCATACGGTGTCAAACTGATAGGTAATTACCTGATTCCAAGAGAAATTGGTGATCCGGGTACTGGACTGGGTGCAGGTTATGTGTCACCCGGACACAACTCGGCTTATTATGATCCCAAGATGAAAAAGCATTTTGTCATTTTCCATTCCCGTTTCCCGGGGAGAGGCGAACAGTTTGAAGTGCGGGTACATGAAATGTTCATGAACGCTGACGGTTGGCCTGTGGTTGCTCCTTATCGTTATTCGGGAGATGAAGATTCACTGAAAAAGCTGTCAGAAAAGGATGTCCTCGGTCAATATTCGTATGTAAATCACGGGAAGGAAATTTCGGCAAATATTAAGCAAGCCGTTAACGTCAGTCTGGATAGTGGCGGCAAGCTGTCTGGTGGAGTGAACGGTACATGGAAGTTGGGGGCAGGCAATCAGCTGGAAATTACAGCAGAGGGCACGAAGTACAAAGGTGTATTCCTGCGGCACCGTGATCCAGACACAGGTGCCAAGACGCTTGCTTTTACCGCGTTGTCCTCCAAGGGTGTTGCGGTATGGGGTTCGCTAAAGCCTGACCTGAAGGCCAGCAAAATTGTAGCTGCTGTGCAGAAGGATCTGAGCCTGGGCGATACGAGCAATGTTCTTTATAATCTGACGCTACCTACTCAAGCAGCACAAGATACCACTATTTCATGGGAATCCACCCACCCGGAGAATATTTCTGTGACAGGTGAAGTATACCGTCCAGAAGCCGGCTCTCAGCCTGTAACAGTTACATTGACAGCGACCATCAAAAAGGACAAAGCCACAGCTAAGAAAAACTTTACAGTCATTGTTCCCGGGCAGGCCCGAGGTCCTCAGCTCGCACGCTATTCGTGGAGTGAAGATCAAGGAACTTCGGTTGTCGACAGCACATACAATCAATTCGATGGTAAGACCTATGGTGGTGCTGCATGGGATAAAGACGGGAAGCTTGGCGGTGCGCTTGTCCTAAACGGTAAGGATGGTTACGTGCAACTACCAAATACAGTAACAGATGCGAAGGATTTTACCTTTTCCGCTTGGGTGAACTGGAAGGGCGGTGCAGCTTGGCAACGGATTTTTGACTTCGGCAACGGCCAAGCCCGGCATATGTTTCTTACCCCTTCCCAAGGAAACGGTGTGCTCCAGTTTACAATCCATGAGGGTACGGATCAAAGCTTGCTTTCCAAATCATCATTACCTCTAAACCAGTGGACGCATGTAGCGGTTACACTGGAAGGGAATACAGGAAAGCTGTATGTAAATGGTGAGGAAGTAGCCGTTAATGACAGCATTACCTTTAATCCCAATGAGTTGCTGACGAGCGAAGCTTATCTTGGCAAAAGCCGTTTTGCCGCCGATGCTTACTTCAATGGCAGCCTGGATGAAGTTCAATTGTATAACAAAGCGCTGACAGCAGAGGAAATTAAAGCACTGGCAGAATTGTAATTCAAAATGAGCAAATAAACGCAGGAGATGAGCTTTTAGTAAGAAGTTCGTCTCCTGCACAATGTTTTGTATATTTATTTCTTGATTGCTGGTATAATAGGAAGCAACTGCGGATATAATGTTTTAAGTAGGCGTTAATGACTCACTCCCGCCGAATGAACACAGCTTTGAAGCAGCAATAGAGAACATAAGCACTCTGCATAAATTAAATTCACCAGTGCTTGCGTTTTCAATACACTTATGGTAATATGAGTATATTGAAATTGTGACCTGAGATTCACATATTGTAGAGGGTTATTGTTTTAGGTTGAAATAACCTTGTGCAATATGTGAATTTTTATTTGTCAAAAATAAAGGTCATATAAATACATTTTGGAGGTAATTCCATGCAAACAGGTACAGTTAAATGGTTTAACGCAGAAAAAGGTTTCGGTTTCATCGAGGTTGAAGGTGGAAGCGACGTATTCGTACATTTCTCCGCAATCCAAGGCGAAGGTTTCAAATCTTTGGACGAAGGCCAACGCGTAGAATTCAACGTAGTTGAAGGAAACCGTGGACCACAAGCTGAGAACGTTGTAAAACTGTAATTTAAAATTACAGCCTACTTCAGATGCCCCGAACATAGCGTTTGGGGCATTTGTTTTTATCTGTTCACAAGACCGTTTTTGAACTGATTACATCTTATCGCTTTATAAATCATGAAGAAAGAGGGATGTTTATGTACAATTCACGGAAAAAGCCAATGGATGAGATTCCTGAGGAAATTACAACTGTCTGGAATTGCGCCAGCGATACATGTAACGGCTGGATGCGGGATAACTTCGCTTTTTCTGTCGAGCCGACATGCCCCATTTGCGGTTCTGCCATGGTGAAGGGCGAGAAAAAGCTGGCTGTTTTAAATAATACGAGCTTTAATCATACCAAACAATCCTAAACGGATAAATGTTTGTAGTGAAAGATGCCCCATAGCCATTAACGGCGCTGAGGCGTCTTTTTTGTTTTTTATAAATATGAATTATACATAAGAATGAACAGGTTTTCAATTATGGTGTGGAGGATGGGGCTAGTATGCTCAGTAAGATAGAATTAAATTCGGGTAGCGCTTCGTAAAATACACCGTGCCCGCTTCGTTCGAAAGGAATAAGCTTTGATCCGGCAATTCCTTTTTGAGTTTGGACAGCCAGGGGGAAAGGACAGACCCGATCCAGCTTGCCGTGTAGAATCCAAGTAGGCACGTGTATACATGGTAGGTCAGCGCGCAAATCAGAGTCACGCAGTGAATACAAAGTACAAGCCATGCTATGAACTGTAGCCGCGAAACCCTGATCACGTAACCAATCGCGTAAGCTCTGGCTAACGGGATTGGCAAACAACATCTCGCCAAAAGAAGTTACCAGTTGTGGACGATCTGTATAGGCTTGTTTGATGAGTTTATCTACCTCTGTGACAGGAGTACCGTAAGGGAAGTCGCTGGTTGGGGTGAATCGGGGCGTAGCTGCTCCGATCAAGATCAACTGATTGACGCCAAATCCCCGGTGCCTGCTCATGTAGCGTGTGACCACAGCTCCCCCCATCGAAAAACCGATCAGCCGTACCTGGTTTAACTGAAGCGCCTGCATAACAGCCAGCAGATCGTCCGCCAATCGATCATAATTGTATCCATGCCATGGTCGATCAGACTTGCCGAACCCCCTAAGATCAACCTGAATACAGCGATACCCGCAAGCAGGCAACAAGGCGGCCTGATATTCGTACATTCGGTGATCCAGCGGCCAGCCGTGAACCATCAGAACAGGGATGCCTTCTCCAATATCCTCGACATACAGCTTCACGCCGCGTTCCACCTCAATATAATATCCCATCGTGTTCACCCCTTTAGAAATCACGAAATTTCATTCTCTCTCACATATATGTAGCCAGGGCTTAGCTCATTCGAAAAAGGGATGAGACTGTCACGATATAAGCATATATTATGTTAAAAAATGTATGTCATCCTAGATAGGGATGGGATATAATTATGGAATGAAACAGCATCGGGAGAGTGGAACAATGACACCATCAAAAACATTAAAATGGATTACAGGCGGATTGGAGCTGTTTTTAGCTATTCCCGTTTTGGGCGGGCTGCTCGTCGTAAATTCCGCGTATACTATATTGTTCTTTATGCTGATTTTCCACATTGTTACGTTGGTGCTATCGGTGACGAATAGAGAGTCTTATTATGGATCTATTTTAGGGATCGTGACCTCGGTTATTGGATGGATTCCGATTGTGGGCTGGTTGATGCATTTGATCTCAGGCATATTTTTGATGATTACCGCAGCCCAGCAGCCGCGTGATCAGTATCGTAATCGCAATCCTTATGATGATTATCGCTACTAGGGGATGTGTGGCGATACAAAGATGAAAGATCCTGTTGAACAGGGTCTTTTTTTATTTATGAAATCTCCCCATGATTATGGTGTTGTAGTATTTGCCATCTGAAAGAACCTTATCGTTTTTTAATAACCCTTCGATCTCAAATCCATGTTTTTTATAGAGCTCAATGGCTTTATCATTCGTTTCCAAAACTTGTAGAGTTATTTTCTTGATGCCATTGGAGTCAGCCCAAGAAATAGATTTTTTTAAAAGATTCGTCCCGATCCCATAACCCCAAAAATCCTTTAGTACGCATACGCCAAATTCAACTTTATGAGAGAATCTGCTCAGAACATGGCCCTCACATCTTGAAAAGCCGACGATTTTATCATGAACTACCGCAACTAAAAATAGGTTTCTGTTATTCTCTGTATCTGATTCAATGAGCTGTTCAAAACCGGATGTACTTATAAACGCTTCTCCCTTCTCTCTGTCTAAATTTTCAGTCTCTCCATCAATCAGCAAACGGATTTCAGACAAATTCTTCGCATCTTGAATCATGGCAGATCTGATCGTATAGCTCATTCCTCGTATATCAAATTCCTGTTTATTTATTTTCATTACATTCTCCTTATTATGAATTTTAGTGAAAAATGACCTCTGGATCATGTTAGTCTACCACATATTATCTTGTTTACATGACAAATAAGCCTGTCTCCTTATGTTGTATCGCAGCAGGGGACAGGCTTATTGATTTCTCTATCCGTACAGGGAAGCCGGATAGAGATTTATTATACATGGGTGGCTTTAGCTATTTCTGCTTAGCAGAGGCTTTAGCTGCATTGGTTTTAGCAGGAGCCTTGGCTGCATCACCTTGAGCAGGAGCTTTACCTGCATCCGCTTTACCGCCATCTACTGGTGGTTTGGAGGGTTTTACGCCATTCACCATATCTGTCATCATTTTTTTTAGATTAGAGACACGTTGGTTATATTCAGTTGCCGTAATCTTGCCGTTTTGTTTTTCCGTAGCCAGTTTCGCTTTCATATCTGAAACCATCACATCAATAACGGAATTTACGCTCACACCTTGTGCTTTGGCGATTGTAGCAAGGGATTTACCTGCTTTCAATTGTGTATCCAACTGACTGGAGGACAATTTCAATAATTTCAGGAGAGCTTTGTTCTCAGCATAGTTTCCTCCTGCGATTTTAGGGCCGTTAGCATCTCCGGGGTTACCCTTAGGTGCCTGTGCTTTGTCTGCAATGGGAGCCTTCTCAGGTGTAGTTGAAGCAGCATGGGCTGCGCTTGTGGAGTACAGTGCCCCGCCTCCTAAAAATGCCAAGGCCATCGTTCCGGCCAAAATTGCTTTCTTGGTGCTCTTCATCTTCATTTTCCACCTTTCGGTTATGGTTTGTTTGGTACGTGATACATCATAAGGGATCAACTTGAATGCTATCTGAGCGCAAGCTGAGCATTTACTGAATGAAATTTGGAGAGCATGACTAACATTTTAGTAAGATGGTACTTGTATTATGTGTATTAAGTGATATAATACACTACAGGCACGATAGATACAGCCGATTAGGGGGAAACACCCATGGAAGAACAACGGGTTGGCTCGTTCCGATTTTTAATTGACTTCAGCCAGCCATTATATGAGCAAATATTAAATCAAGTACGAAGCTCCATTGCTAAAGGGGAGATCGAAATGGGAAGCAAAATGCCATCTGTTCGTGATCTGGCGCAGGAACTACGCATGAATCCGAATACTGTGATGCGGGCGTATCAGGAGCTGGAGCGGGACGGATTGACTGAGAAGCGGCGCGGGTTAGGCACTTATGTTACTTCGTCCAGTGAACGGATTGCCAGCTTTAGGGAACAATTGGCTATAACGTATATAGATCAGTTTCTCGGACAGATGAGCAGCCTGGGGTTATCGTGGGAAGATGTACAGCAGTATATACGAAGCAAACAGGACGGAAATGACGAGGGAGGAGGCGAAGGGGCATGACGGAATCTATTGTGGTTGCGAGTCATCTGACGAAGCAATATGAAAGTAAAAAAGCGCTGGACCACTTGGATGTCGTCATTCCGGCGGGACGCATTGTAGGGGTGCTTGGACCCAATGGCTGTGGGAAGTCCAGCTTTTTTCGAGCAATCACCGGATTAATTCGGCCAGATGGGGGCGAGCTTCAGGTGTTGGGGCAAAAGCCGGGTTGGGAAACCAATCGTGGTATATCCTACCTGCCTGACCGGGCTCGCTGGTACCCCAATCATACGGTGCAGCAGACACTGGAGTGGGGGGAATCCTTTTTGCCTGGCTTCAATATAAAAGATGCTTATAAACTTGCTGATCATATGGACGTGGAGTTGGAGTTGAAAATGGCCGGGTTGAGTCGCGGACAGGAGGCACGTGTGCTACTGATTTTATGTCTGGCGCGTGAGGTTCCGCTCATGATCCTGGATGAACCGTTTGCGGGCATTGATGTCCTCTCCAGAGAGGCGATTGTGGCTGGGATTATTGATTATTTGGAGGGTCGCCAGCAGTCTATACTCATTAGCACGCATGATATTCAGGAAGTGGAAGGCTTGTTTGACTACACGGTCATGATGGACCGCGGACGGGTTATATGGTCTGGTGATTCGGACGATCTGCGTGCAGAGCATGGCTCGCTGAATCAGGTGTTCCGCAATTTGTACAAAAAGGAGTGGAAGGCGTGAATTCATCAGGGCTGTTCAAAGATTTGATACGCCATGAATTTCGAAATAAAGGAAGCTGGAGAAAGCAGAGCCGCAATCGACTGCCCAGATCGTGGAGACTTGTATATTTCTCACTATTTCTAATTGTGGCGTTCGTTATTTCCTTGTATTTCGCGCTTCACAACCAACTCGAATTGACAAGGCTGTGGTATGTCACCTTGGGCTTGCCCTACATGATCATTTTCATGGGTGTGGGAAGTCTGAGAAGAGAATGGGAGAATGACACCTACGGATGGTGGCTGACTCTGCCCTATCCGCGCATGTGGCTGATTAGCGCCAAATGGATTGCTGCTATTTTACAAGCCGTGGTCGTGACCTTGTCCCTGTTTGTGGTAGGTTCTCTGTACGCGCTGTTCATCTCATCAACCATCCAGCCTTATACGTTTGCGGATGCAGCGTCTTTTATTATAGCTGGATTGAACTGGTTTGTGATGATTATCGCTTTCACACCGTTGGTTATTGCGCTGGGTCTGCTGACGGCCAGTACCAAATACAGCACCTTGCGGCCGATTAGCCCGATACTCTGGATTCTTTTGATGGGTGGCGGGAGTGTCTTTTATTGGTCAGGCGATCAGGGGCTTTATGAGCAGTTTGACCATGTTCAAACAGGACAATGGTTTTCTTTTACCTGGCATTTCCCGATTGCGGTGTTGATCAGTTGGGTTGCTGCATATGTATTAATCCGCTTGAGCGCTTATCTACTGGAGAAAAAACTGTCGATTTAGGCTAGCGTATCTATAGGATCTATGAGGAAGGAGTTTCACCATGACGACGATATTTATATATGCATTGTTGGCTGTTTTGGTGGGGCTGATGATCTGGTTGAGAACCAAAAGACGAGGGGGGCCAGTAAAAGGAAACGGAATCCGGATTCTGCTCCCCTTGTTTATCGCGTTCCCGCTTATGATGATATCTGTGTACCAATTAATGCATATTCCTGGTCAAACGTATGCGCCCCCTGCCTTTTGGGAACTGCTGGTTGCCGGGCTATTAGGGGCTCTGTTTGGCTATGTTATTTTGCTGCATACGGCGTATGAAAGACGGGATGACGGTCGTATTTATCCGAAGCCAAACCAATATTTTAAATATATTATTATCGCTATTATCTTGATTCGCGTTGTTTTGACCCAGTACCTCAGTAGTCTGGGTACGTCTGAAGTTAGTATGCTGGCGATTACGATGGCGCTGGTGTATATCTCAATCTGGCGAATTGGAAGCTTTATCAAGTTTCGGAGAACGTTATCCGTATAACAATAGCAATGGGGTTAACAGCGGCTTACTATTCAAAAAGCGTTCATTCGCTTGGCGATAGGAGCCGCTTTTTTTGAGTTTCGGCATTAGCAATTTATCACACATTGTTATTGCTCCCCATATCCTTTATTCTAAGGCTTGTGGCTTGCATTGTAGCAGTATAAGTATAAATTTTTGAAAGGAGGGTTATTGAGGTTTCAAAAGATTTAAATGGGGTTTAAAGTTAGATAGGCGGGGAAAAGTTGCTTTTTGCGATTAGGTGTAACTATATAAGTTACATAAAAGGAAATTGTCTTCCATATTCTATTTTATAGGTTGAGAGGGGTTCACATTCATGAAAAAACATACGGTTACTGCTGCACTCGCTGGTTTGCTTGTTCTGTCTTCTGCTGTACCGGCTTTAGCAGCCGAGGTAAAACCTACTACGGGTATTCAGGTTTGGGTAGATGGCAAGAAGGAGGCTTACAAAATTGCGCCTATCGTGAGAAATAAGCAGGTCTTAATTCCCTTGAGACAATTGGCCTCCAGTTTGGGAATTCCAATGGATGCCAAGCATATTACGTTCAATACGGCGCGACAAAGCACGACTATCCGATATGATCAGGCGACGGTTGTACTGGTGTCAGGCAGTCCGGAAGCGCAAATCAACGGGATTAAGGTACCGCTATCCACCTCGACCCTATTGACCAAACAAGGGGTAACTTATGTACCGGTTGATGTCGTCAAAGAAGCATGGGGCAAGCAAGTGATTTGGGACCCGGCCAGCCAAACGGTGCAAATCGGGGTGAGTAATAAGGATAAGGTCGTTGAAATCGTGAAAAGCTTTGAAACCGGAGATACGAAAGCGGCCGAGACCTGGATCAGCAAGGATCAGTACATTCAGCACAATCTGAGCTTTGCCAGCGGAAGAGATGCCTTGCTGCAAGGAATTAGCCAATTGAAGCAAGCTGGTACAAAGGTTGAAATCCATCGTGTGCTTCAGGATGGGAATTTTGTAGCTGTTCATTATAAAACGACAATTGCAGGTAAATCAAGCATTGTCTTTGATATTTTCCGCTTCGATAGCAATGGTAAAATCGTTGAGCATTGGGACAATATTCAGGACTCGGCTCCAGCTAATCCAAGCGGACGTACAATGATTGACGGAACAACACAGATCACGGATCTCAACCAAACTGAGACGAACAAAACACTGATCCGCAAGTTTGTGGATGATGTCCTGGTTGGCAAAAATCGTGCTGCATTGGAAAGCTACTATAACGGTGATCATTACATCCAGCATAATCCTCTTTTTGGTGACGGTGTATCCAATTTGAAGCAAGCATTTTCCGCAGCGGGAAGCCAAGGAGCTTCTTTTGGATATGGTCAGGTTCACATGGTTATTGGAGAAGGCAACTTCGTGCTGGTTGTGAGTGAATTGACATCATCTAAGGGAACTTCAGCCGCTGTCTATGATCTGTTCCGGGTAGAGAACGGTAAGGTAGCAGAACATTGGGACGTAGTTCAGGAGGTTCCAGCTAAAACAGAGTGGAAAAATACAAACGGCAAGTTTTAAAAAAAGTGAGTTTGGGGTATGGCCTGATTGGCACGCTTTCCCAACCGTCCTGTTCCTGTTAAAATGATGCAAACATATAACAGGGGGTTGAACGATGGAAGGCTTGAAGCGGCGTGTGGGCTGCCTGCATGCACATCACTCGAACATAGCCTATGTGGAACGAGCTTTTGCTTCTTATGAGGTGGAGCTGATACATTTTGTGGACCCTGGGCTTATGCGCCGGATCTCGTCAGACCCGCATTTTTCTGCGGACGATGCCAGTCGCAAGGTAGAAGAGCAACTAAGCTGGATTGCCCCAAGCGACATAGACGTTATTTTGATAACGTGCACGAATTATATCGTTTTGGCAGAAAAGGCTCAATTGACCATGTCTACACCAGTAATTGCGCTGGATGAGCCCTTTTTTCATGAGATATGCGATGATTTGCTGCCACGGACCTTGGTATTCACGAATCCGGCTACTGTAGAGGGAACGATGAAGCGTCTTTATCATACGGCTGCTCTGTTAGGCAAACCAGATATCTCTTCTTGGATAGAGGTTAAGGTGGTGGAGGACGCTTTTCAACTGATTATGCAGGGACGTGAAGACGAGTATAAGGAATTGCTGGTCCGTTCGCTGTATGAGCTGAGGAAGGCTGATCCAAGCAGAGGTCTGGCTGTAGCACAGTTGTCTATGGTTGATGCTGCGTTACAGGTGGAACTGGAGACGGGGGAAATGATTGACAATCCCTTACGGTCGTTGACGAATTTAATTGAGGATTTGTTAGGTTAAAAAAGTATAACTAAAAGAACTTCCAACCCGTGTTCTGGGACTATGGAAGTTCTTTTTTTGAGGCTGGCGAGCGGGTTACTTCTGCGTTGTTCATCACAGATTCTGTTGATCTGGGGTGATGAATGCTGCGCCTGCCGATTCTCTTTGGACAAGCGTAACGTATAAACGTTCATGCTCCACGTCTTCCCCCGCAATGATTTTGAGAACTTGTTCGGCAGCTACAGCGCCCCATTTACGTTTGGAATAGTCAATCGTTGTCAGACGGGGCTGAATATATTGCGCCAGCTCGATATTATCAAAGCCGACGATATGAATATCCTTGCCAATTGTCAGTTCTGATTGAGCCATTCGATTGTAAAAGCCCACTGCCATTTCATCATTGAGACAAAATACGGCTACAGGTTCCGAACCCGGGCCATCTTGTTGCCGCAAAATGATTTCAGCCGCCTGTTCGCCACCCGATTTCTCAAAATCGCCGTCAATTTCGATCATTTCAGCGACGCCGCTACGCTCAATGGTCTGCTTGACCGCCTGCATCCGTTGCCATGAATCGTAAGAACCTTCTGGTCCGGTAACCACATATAGCTTACGGTGTCCCAATTCCAATAAATGTTCGATTGCGAGAGCGGCGCCCGCTTTGTTATCCAGCAGCACCTGGTTAATGTTAGGATGATTCAGTTCACGGTCCAATACGACAATTTTATGTCCTCGCTCGGCATAGTTCAGTAGCTCCTGACTTTCAAACGTCTGATCCAGCACAATGGCGCCGTCGATCATGCGTTCCGGCAGCATTCGGTGAGATTGCTTACCGCTGCATACGATGAGATCATAACCCTTGCGGTTCAAAATTTCCTTGATGCCGTACAGTAAATCTCCATAAACGTCTCCACGAAAATCAGTCAGGAAAACGCCAATAATTTTGGTCTGCCTTTTCTTGAGATTACGTGCGGCGGCATTGGGCACATAGTTAAGCTCTTTGGCAATCGCTAAAATACGTGCGCAAGTTTCTTCTGTTACCTTATCGCTACCATTCAAGGCATATGAAACGGTAGATATGGAAACGCCCGCCTGTTTGGCGATATCTTTAATGCTGACCACATCGTCACCTCCTTGTCGTCCGTCTTATAATTGCTATTGTATATTCATTATTAACCACATATCTATTCCAAATGTCGTAGTTCTACACATAAGCAGCAAAGGGCGATCCCGCAAGATCGCCATCCCTTTGTTGCCTATACCAGATTTAGCATCAAAAACTCTTTATAAAATAATCTCCAGACGGTGTACACCGTCATGTTCTGCTAAGGCCTGCTCGAAAATCTCACGTTTGATGCGCAAGGCACCAGAGCGGTAGCGATTATCATCGGCTGGCACGCTTTCCAGTGGTGTCCCGTTCAATACTGCACGGCCTTGCTCACTACCAGTACGCTCTTGCAGCATGCGGTAGACGAAGGTAATTGGTTTTCCTGCAAAGGAAAATTCAAATTCCAATCCGTCGAGATGATCCGGCAGCACAGGGTCCAGGATCAGGTCTTCGCCCGATTGACGAATACCAAGGACATTCGATATGAGCTGATTCATGTAGATTCCCGGACCGCTGGAATAGATTCTCCAGCCGCCTTTGACGGGTATGGCTCCTTCACGCAGTTCACCAAACCGTTCCTGGGCTTCATAGCGGGTGTTAAATTTACCGTCCGAGCTACTGAAATAGGCGTTGCTTTGACGCCATTCGGCATTCGGTACGGACGCACGGATGCCGACCGGATTGATGAGCTTCAAGCTGTGCCAAGCGTCATCCTTGCGTCCCAACTTGGCCATCGCTTCCGCAAAGCGGATATGGGCATGCACATATTGCAGCCCGACCTCACGTCCAAAGTTGGCCGCTTGCTCTGCACGCTTGAAGTGCGAGCTCACACCGCCATCATACTGTGCAGGGCGGTTCATCAGACGCACACCATCCGGGCAGAGGAACTGCTCACGGATGAGCTGCTCATGAGCCAATGCTTGCTCAGGCGTGAGCAGCTGACTGATCATGCTGCGTGTCATTGGCAGCAACCGATAATGGATTCCTGTCTCGGTGTCAGACGGATGGAGCATCAGCTTAGGTTGACCGGGCTCTTCCATATACACGAAGCCCGGAATAATTCCGCTCTCCAGCATGTAGCGGTTAAAGTCTTTACGGATGCCATTGGCCATTTGATGTAGATCTTGTGCAATCTTGTCGGCTTCGCTTACTACACCCGCGGGGGCCTGCTCCAAAGCAGCAGCAAAGTTACTAATAACTTGGTAGGTGAGTGCAACCGTCCAGCTGCTCGCCATGTATTGCTTCAGCTGAGCATTGGCTGGCTGGAGGGTATCATCCCAATCGCCGTCGCCATAGGCCGACAAGTACGTATCATGAAGGAAATTCTCCCGAATATATTCGATTTCCTTCAGGGCATGTTCCATGAGAGTCGCGGTCTGCTTGGTATAATCGAAAGTATGCCGATGGGTGTAAGGTACATTTTCTCCCAGAATACTGTAATCACGGGTAGCGGTCAAATAGTCGCCCAGTACCTTGAGCGGCCAGACGATAATATCCCCATGGCTTTCTTCTTGCTGCACGTGAGTATAGTTGTCAAACATAAACCATTGCGGCCAGTTTCCGCTGTCCTCGTACTGATGGCTGAAAACAGTCAGCAGAATGGAACGAACCTCGTCGAACTTTTGCGTAGCTGAGAAATATTCCACAGGCCCCTGACACACATCACGTGTTCCCCAGGCTGCACCGCCGTATTGCTCCAGACCGTGAGGCACAGAGTAGTGAACGAGCATATTGTGGGTGTACCACCAAGCCACTGCGTTCACACGGAATAGCTCACTCGTTTCATGTTGACCCAGCGACAGATGGAAACCGTTCATAAGCTCGGCAAAATATTCCCGATAGCGCTCGCGCTCATCTTCAAAGGAAGCGTGACGCTCTTTGTGCGCTGATTCTTGCCCGGCTGAAAGCCCATTCAGCCAACCCTGCACGGTGCAGGTCCATTCGCTGCTGTCACCCAGCTCCAGCACGACTAGGGACGCATCAGCGGAAGCTGTACCCTGTAGCAGTACGTGAGCGTCGCTCACCTGCTGTAATGGAGCGCCCTCGACGTGCATTCGGTACAGCAGGTCTGGATAGGCTTCGGCACTCAGGGAAGCAGAGTCTGCCCGGAAGAGCAGGGCGTCACCTTCATGTTCCATATGAAACGGAAGCTCATATTCGTTCACATGCATAGACATTTGCTGAGTGATGAGGAACGGATAGGTTTTGCCGCTTACCGCACGCATATGAAGCCGTACTTCTGGGCTATCGGCATTTGTATGGTTTGTAATAATGAATGTATCGTCAGCCGTTTTGTAGTACCAGCGCACATAATTAAAGCCAATCTCGAACAGGGAAGGCATCGTGAGCAGGCGGTATTTCCCTTGGACTCCGACATAGATACGCTGGCCGGATGTCTTGGGAATATTGAGCGCATTACGCGCGTTGGTGATCATTTTGTTGAAGTTTGTATTGCCGATCACGAGCTGGGAGTTGAACACCCCGTACATATAGGAGGTGGTTGTAATGGTTTCTTCCTTGCCTCCTGCGTAATGCCCGCCCATTAAAATGTGCCCATGGGGACGCTCTACACGAAGCTCTTTGGATTTGAGTACGACATGCTCATAGCTGTCCGTGAAAAAGGAAAGTAGTTCATCTCCATCCCGTTCTTCTTCCTGCCGTTTCGGGAAAAGTTGATTCACTTCGGCAGCGGTTAAGTCCAGCGTGCGCAGCGGCTCACCGATGGTTTGAGCTGGAGCCACACGCCCTGCCTGAAGATCACTTGTCGCGTGTGCCGGTATGCTGGTCTCGGAAGTGTCCGCTAGAACGGCAGCTACTTCGTCACGTGCCTTTGTCACCAGCTCCTGATACTCCAGCTTTGTCACTGCGGCTGGATGATTGGGCTGGAACAGACCGTAAAAAGTAAAGCGAGCTTCCCCTGCAAGTTTCACCCGCTCAGATTGCAACGCGGTATAGGCGAATTCGTATTGGTACACTTCATTGGCGAGCGAGTCACGATGGAGTGCTTCCGGCTCATTCGTTTCTTTGTACGAAAGTCCAAAGAACTGAAATCCGTCAGTCGAGTAACCAACAGTGCGGGTTAACGAGCCTTGTTGGATGTATGGGAACGCCTGACTTTGAGGCTGGTTTTGACGTGAGCAAACGGTGTAGCCTCTTTGTTCATCATGGTAGACGGTGTGGTCAATATATTGAGACAAATAAGCTTCATTACTGCGCACAGCGGCGGTATCGGCAATGCCGATATCCTGACCGTACACGATATCTGCTTCCACGTCATCGCCCTGTAGGGTTACATCCCAGAACCATACTCCCAGGCGGCTTAGCGTGAAGGTCACCTGATAGCCTACACCAGCGGTGAAACCCTCCCAAATAATCTGCTGATCCGTTTGTCGGATGACTCCCGGTGAGCGAACTCCAAGCAGGGGAGTGATACTTACACCGGACGGACGGTACAATCTTAAGTACAGATTGTTCAAGGAACCGTCGACTGAATTGGTCAACAGCTGGTTGATCATCGTTGAGCCGTGGGCGATCTTATACACATCACCACTGCTTAAGAAGGTAAAAGACAGGTCGCCGGCCCGCAGCAAAATATTTTGATCCAGACTTGTATTCATCAAAGGGAACGCCTCACTTTCCTGTTTATTTCACTAACCGAAAACGGATTTCACTAGTATCTCGGCTGTTAGGTCCTGTAAAGACGGCAAATTCACCGCTATCACTGCTGAAGCTCAAATCTGCATGATGATAGCGCAGCTGAGGCTCGGTCAATGCAAATTCCACCTCCCGGCTTTCGCCTGGGGCAAGAAGGACTTTGCAGAAATCTTTCAGTTCTTTCATTGGACGAACCGTATCGCCGCTGATATCACGAACATAGAACTGGACGGTTTCCTCGACCGGACGTGTTCCTGTGTTCGTTACCTGCACTTTAATGGTCAGTTCCTGACCAGGTATAAGGGTATCGCCGGAAAGCTGTACGCTGTCATAGGCTACATCGGTGTAGCTCAGTCCATAGCCGAACGGGAATAAAGGTTCGTTTGGTACGTCTAGATATTGGGACACGTAGCGTTCTTTTGTATTCGGATCTAACTGCGGGCGTCCCGTATTAAAATGATTGTAATACACGGGCACCTGTCCCACCGATTGCGGGAAGGACATGGTCAGACGACCCGTAGGTTCGGCATCACCGTACAACAAATCGGCAATCGCCGCGCCGCCTTCACCACCAGGGAACCAGGCTTCCAATACGGCGTCTGCTTCTTCAATAACACCGTGCAGATCCAACGGACGACCATTAAATAATACGGCTACCATAGGCTTGTTCAGCGTCTTCAGGCGCTTCACCAGTTCCAACTGGGCTTGTGGCAGGCGAATATTGGAACGGCTGCCTGCTTCACCACTCATATCGGAGCGCTCACCAAGCGCCAACACGATAACCTCTGCTTGGCTGGCTGCTTGCAGAGCTTCCGCATATTGCTCCTCAGTTATATCGTCGATAGAGCAACCTGCCGCAACCGTGAGCAGCGAGGAGGATATTTTCGATTGGAACCCGTCGACAACGCGAATAGCTTCCTCCTGTGAACCGCTCCACGACCAAGAGCCTAGGATATCACCGCTCTCTGCAAAAGGTCCGATCAACGCAATATGCTGATTGCGATTCAATGGAAGAACGGAATCATTTTTGAGCAACACGCAAGATTTAATAGCTAATTCTTTGGCAACTGTGCGATGAGCGTCGCAGAACACAACTTTACGTTCACGCTCAGGGTCTGCGCCGCGTAGCGGATTTTCGAACAAGCCCAGCTTTTGCTTGAGTTTCAATATACGCATCACTGCTTCATCAATGAGCGCTTCATCCAGCTGTCCGCTGCGAACCAGCTCAGGCAGATGCCCGTTATAGCAGGAGGTCATCATTTCGATATCTACGCCAGCCAGCAGTGCTTTCTTCGCGGCCTCGCGCTCATCCTCGGCGATGCCGTGAGGGATAAGCTCCTTGATGGCGGCCCAATCCGAGATGAGTACACCATCAAAGCCCCATTCATCACGAAGCAGATCACGCATCAGGCGCTTATTGCCCGTTGCGGCTACGCCTTCTACGGTATTGAAGGACGTCATCACCATTTCGCAGCCTTCATCTAAAGCAGCTTTGTAGGAGGGGAGATAATACTCTCGCAGCTGCCATGCGGATACATCTACGGTATTGTAATCACGTCCGCCTTCACCGGCTCCATATGCAGCAAAGTGCTTCACGCATGCGGCTACCCGCTCGGTATCATTCGTCAGATCTTTACCCTGAAATCCGCGCACAAACGCACGAGCAAATTCGCTGTTGAGGTAAGGGTCTTCCCCTGTAGATTCCATCACACGGCCCCAGCGCGGGTCACGCACCAAATCGACCATAGGGGCGAATGTGACGTGAACACCGGATACAGCCGCTTCTCGGGCGGCAATGGTAGCGCTCTCTTCTGCCAGCTGCATATCCCATGAGCAACCAATAGCCAGCGGTATAGGGAAAATCGTTTTGAAGCCGTGTACAATATCTGCCATAATTAAAAGCGGAATACCCAGACGGTTTTTACTCAAATGAGCCTGCTGAACACGAATCGCTTCTTTAGCCCCTGCGAGGCCAAGCACGGAACCGACGTTATGGACATTTTCTTCTGTGATGCCGAGAGAAGCCATAGGACCGGTAATTTGACTATCTGTTCCCGCTTCTTCAAAGAAGGCACCTACAAGCTGTAGCAGTTGATCGACTTTTTCTTCAAGCGTCATGTTTTCTAAATAGGAATTCAGGTGTTGTTCCATCATAATCCTCCATAAGCTGTATTGTTGGTGGACAGCTCTCTTTTTCAGATTCATGAGATTTTTTGGATAAAGATGATTCAAAAAAGTGCTGAACAGGCTAATAGCTAGTATAGAAGCATAATATTCTGTCGTATTATTAATCGAAACGTTTCTATTGTTGAACTCAGTTGGATTATATACGCTTTCAAATGGAGAGTCAAATCCAATTCAGCGGGTTCTTATAGGCTAAATAGCGTAATAAAGATGATAAAAACGAAAAAAAGTCAGGATTCCGAGCAAATAAAAAATAATATTGCTATTGAATACGGTTTCAATTTGTTCTATAATGACTATCGAAACGTTTCTATTGACGGGTATGGTCCTTGTGCTTTGAACATAAGTGTTATAGCGGTATGCTTTAATCGCTATGTATTTACATGCATCAGGATTTTGCAAAATTCGATTCCAGTCGCTCCAAAGTGCAATATATAGATGAACTAGACCATTTCGTTTTATATATTGTTCAATGAAAGTCGCTAATTGTATTTTTGCAAAATCCTCGTATTTGAATCCGTTATCATATTGCATGATCGGTAAACCGATCATCTCGGGAGGAATTCGTATGATGAAAAGAACGTTGGGGATCATTTTGGCAAGTACCTTATTACTGGGGGGCGCGCTGGCAGGCTGCTCGTCCAAGGATGATTCGTCTGGCAAAGATGCGAACGGCAAGACGACCATCACCATGTGGGGCATGGGAGCAGAAGGAAAACTGCTTCCTGAAATTGTAAAAGATTTTGAGAAAGAAAATCCAGATATTCACGTTGATGTACAGGCATTGCCTTGGGATAACGCTCACGATAAGCTGCTGACAGCAGTTGCTTCAAAATCCGGTCCTGACGTGGTTCAGTTAGGTACATCATGGGTTCCCGAACTTGCGTCTGCGGGTGCATTGACGGATATTACCCCTTATATCAGCAAGTATCCTGAACTGGAATCGAAGAATTTCTTCGAGGGTGCTGTAGGTACGACAAAATTTGAAGGGAAACCGGTCGGTGTGCCTTGGTACACTGAAACGAGAGTTTTGTTCTATCGTTCCGACCTACTGAAACAAGTCGGATATAATGAAGCACCTAAAACGTGGGAAGAGCTTTCCGATGCTGCCCAAAAGCTGGCGGCTCGGGGCAAAGGCAAATATGGTATCTCCTTTAGTGCAAAGGAGCAGTCTATGGGCTTTATGTTTGCTCTCCAGAACGGTTCCAAACTGGTTGACGAGCAGGGCAATCCGTTGTTCAACCAACCACCGTTTGTAGATGCTGTGAAGTATTTGAATACTTTTTTCCAAAACGGCTCTAACGCAGTGGATATTGGAATTGACTCTGTTCAAGGTTTACAAGGTGATGGTATCGTTCCAATGTTTATCAGTGGTCCTTTTATGATTAAAGAAATCAAGAGCAAGGCACCAGAACTGGAAGGTAAATGGAATATAGCAGAGCTTCCTGGCAAAGTAAACAACCTGTCCGTTTTGGGTGGAGCGAACCTTTCAATTATGCAATTCAGCAAGCACCCAGAGGAGTCGGCCAAATTCATGGCTTACATGAGCAAACCAGAAACGCAGCTAAAATGGATGGAACTGTCCAGCAACTTGCCTGCGGCTACTAAATCGTGGGAAGATGCCAAGCTTAAGAGTGATCCGATGCTTCAAACGATTCGTAAACAGCTGGACCATTCCGCAGCATTGCCGCAACTGGCAGCATGGGAAGAGGTTTCTCAACAATTCATCAAGAGCTTTGAGCGTGTTTACCGTGGTCAAGCGGACGTACAGAAGGAAATGGATGACTTTAATCAGCAGGCTGCAAGTATTATGAAAAAATAATGATCCATATCCGCCATTGTCAAAGGGAGTGAAGGCATGAAAGGAAGCTCGCAGAAGCTTGCGCCATACTTGTTTATCGGTCCCTCCATCATCCTGTTGACGCTGTTTTCGCTGTTGCCGATTCTACTGGCGCTCGTAATCAGCTTCACGGATATGGATCTGTCAGGACTCGTTAATTATGATAGTATTCGCTTTATAGGTCTGGAAAATTATACAAACGTACTAATGGACCCTTCCTTTATAAAGTCCCTTGGTAATACCCTGTTCTTCGTCATCATCGGTGTTCCGTTGGTGCTGATATTTTCGCTTAGCATCGCGATTCTGATTAACATGGGGAAATCACGTGCTTTCAAAGTATTCCGCGTCGTGTTCTATCTGCCGTCCGTAACGAATGTGGTTGCGGTCGCAGTGGTTTGGAGTTATCTGTATAATCCGACGCTTGGATTATTCAACTACGTACTTGGTCTGATGAATTTAGGTCCCGTCCCATGGCTGACCGATCCAACAGTAGCGAAGGTTTCGTTGATTGTGTTGGCAGTTTGGCGGGGCATCGGCTTAAACATGATTATTTTTATTGCGGCTATTAAAGGGATTCCGGGTTCTTATTATGAAGCGGCTCAGCTTGACGGTGCCAATACATGGCAGCAAATTCGTTATATTACGCTTCCGCAGCTTCGTTACGCTATTTTCTTCGTGTCCATCACGACGATGATTGGCTGGCTGCAATTTTTCGAGGAACCGTTTGTCATGACTAAAGGGAAACCGCTCGATGGCACGCTGACAGCATCCCTGTTCATTTACAATAACGGCTTCCAATTTAGTAAATTCGGGTATGCCGCGGCGGGATCGTTCATTCTGTTCTTCGCGATCATCGCGGTGACGCTGATTCAGTTCCGTTTGCAAAATAAAGCGGAGTCCTGATAGAGAGAGGTGATGAACGTGAAAACAGCTGTTCAGCAAGCCCGCGCCAATACGCGCAGTGGTGAAAAAACATTTCAATGGTTCGTGGCGATTCTCCTGACCGTGGGAGGTCTGTTGATGGTGCTGCCTTTTGCGTGGATGATTTTATCCTCCTTTAAGACAGAGAGTGAGGTAACCAAAATTCCTCCGACCATCTGGCCGCAGCATTTTACACTGGATAATTTTAAATTACTATTCGATAGCATGGCTTTTGGAACCTATCTGACGAATACGCTGATCATTGTTTTAGCTTCCTTCTTCGGATTATTCCTGAATGCCATGGCAGGTTATGGCTTTGCCAAATTCCAATTTAAAGGCAAAGGGTTTCTATTCTACCTGGTACTGGCAACGATGATGATTCCAGGTCAAGTGACGATGATTCCCGTCTACTTGATCCTGAACCAGATGGGATTGACCAATTCCATGCTAGGGATTGTCCTTCCTGGATTGGTAGGTGCGTTCGCGATCTTCCTGTTCCGGCAGTTCATGTCCGATATCCCGGAAGAACTGCTGGAGGCGACACGTCTCGATGGAGCAGGGGAGTTCCGTACTTTTCTGCAAATCGTATTGCCTATCTCGACACCAATTCTGGCAGTACAGGCCATTTTAACCTTTATTGGTGGATGGAATAGCTTCCTGTGGCCGCTCATTATTGCGAACGATGAGAAGCTGTACACCTTGTCCGTCGGGCTGTCACTGCTCAAGGGGCAGAACGAAAGTCAATTTGCTCTTCAAATGGCAGGCTCGACCTTCATGGTCGTTCCGATCATGATTATCTTCATTGTTTTCCAAAAGTATATTATTGAGAACTACACGATTTCGGGGATTAAGTAATAGTGTAGTATGAATACAAGTCATAGTCACAAGAACGAACAGCGGAGCTTCTCTTTGGGAGAGGGGCTCCGCTGTTTTTACTTTACATAGATATATTTATATATGAGTTAGACAATATTGATGGGATAATGTACGAAGTTTTCTTTTCAGTCTGTAGATTCGAGTCGTTGTAGCCGTAACCGAAATATTATATTTGGTAGCGAGCAGGGGCACAGCCAGTTGTCGACAAAAGTAGTCTTCATAGAGTGTATATTCAATGTTGGAAAGCTGCATTAGAATATTAACGATAACCGTATCCACATCTCCCAATCTACGATTTTCCCACTCCTCCTCTACCGAATTTGAAAAACTACAGATCTTCTCACATTCAAGCGTAGTTTCATGCTTTTTTTGTGTATAGTAGCACCTAAATGATTTATATATAAGATTTTTAGCCGTAAGGTATAGCCAACCCTTTACATTGGGGTGATGTTTGAGCTTGACCAATTGCTGTCTTGCCGCTACAAAAGTATCTTGTGTACATTCTTCTGCCATAAATGTAAAGCAAGACTGATTCTTGATTAAATGCATACAGAAACGATATACCTCACTCAGATAAAGTTCACAAATTTTTCTGTAAAAGCATCTGGAACTACCTCTGCACTGATCCTCTTTGCAACAGTCGATAACCATCGTAGTCGGCATTTGTTCAAGCCCCCTTTGGACGGATAAAAAAATAAATGATTTTTGTATGTGCCAATCATATACATTAATTCCAATTTTCAAGAATGACATAAATCATATTTAATCTCGTAAATGTGGAATTACTAGAACAGTTAAAAGATATTTTAGGGTGATTTTGATTCTGATACGGAATTAGTTAATAGGGGGAGAGGGTGCACCTGGTGAAAGGGGGGAAAGGATGAAAGAATCCATAGTATATAAACGTTTGGCAGCAACATTTAGACCTTATCTGAAGACGGTCACTATCATTTTGATATGTCTCATCCTATCAGCGGGCTTGAATATATTATTGCCTTTAACAAGCAAGATTATTGTGGATCAAGGTCTCCTGAAAGGGAATATGCAGGCTGTAATCCTGTACACTTCTGCTGCGTTTTTAATCGTTTGCTTGGATAAGCTGCTGAATGTGTGTAAAGAAACCTTTCGGGCAGGCTTAAGCGCACAGGTTACCTTTTCATTATTTGAAAAGGCGTATCTGCATCTGACAAGAGTACGAATGAGTTATTTTAACCGAACCAATGAAGCGGAGCTGCTGAACCAAATTGGCACGGATGTAGGCAATGTATCGAGGATCACAGATAGTGGAGTATTTTTTGTCATTATGCAGGCGTTCAGCATGATTGGTGGTTTATGTGGTTTGCTGCTCATTAACTGGAAAATGACTGTAATCGTACTGTGCTTTTTACCCATCAAATATGTTGTGGTGAAGTATTTTGTGAAGCGTAGAAAAAAACTGGTGGGGGATTTAATTGAAGGCAGTAGTGATTTTGCTCAGTGGTTTGGGGAATCTGTCGGGGGCATGAAGGAGCAGCGAATGTTTGGTCTTATTCCACATAAGCATCAGCAGTTCTCATCCAAGCAGCGTCGAATTGTAGAATCAGAACGAAAATTATCACTTCTGGACGCCTGGAATATCGCTTCGGAATCTATTCTAATTCAGCTTCTAATGATGCTTTTGTACGTTGTGGGTGCTAATCTTATCTTTCGTTTACAGCTTACTGTAGGTGGGATTTTTGCCTTTGTTTCTTACAGTGCTTATGTTACCACTCCTGTATTCGCTATTTTAAACATTGGCTATATGCTGGCTGAAGTCGTTCCCTCCGCCATTCGATATTATCAGTTCTTGGATTGGGCAGAGGAAGAAACATCTAATTCATTCACTCCAGCGTCTTTACTAACTGAGCCGCCATTCGAAGATCACATTGCATTTCATAATGTTTCTTTTTCCTATACCAAGGACGAACCCGTACTGCCCCACGTGAGCTTTAGGATTGCCCGAGGGGAAAAAGTAGCTATCATTGGAGCAAATGGGGCAGGGAAGTCTACGTTGCTGGATCTGATTATGAGATTCAGCCAGCCTGATCAAGGGATAATCACTTATGACGGCATTGACATTCAAAGCTATGAAATAGATGAGTATCGAAGTCAAATAGCTTTGGTCAGTCAGCAGGTGTATTTATTTGATACTACTATTTTTGGCAATATCCGCATAGGCACAGAAGTCACTAATGATGCAATAGAGGCCATTATCGCGGAGGTTGGTCTGGAAGAATTGGTTCGGAACTCGGCAGATGACTTCCCCATAGGCTCGAATGGCTCCAGATTGTCGGGTGGGCAAAGACAGAAAATTGCTATGGCCCGGGCATTGATCAGGGAAGCGCCCTTGTTTATTCTCGATGAGGTGACCTCCAATCTAGACACAGCAGCTAGGCTAAATGTTCAGCAATTGTTGAAGACCCGGTTGCGTGACAAGACCGTAATCATCGTTACACATCGCAGCGAGATATTAGCGCATGTCGATAGAGTTATTTTGTTGGAGAACGGCGAACCAGCCCAAATAGGATCACACTCCCATTTTATGACCTGTCATGCAGAATACAGAGGATGGGTATTAGGGGAAGAAGAGGTCTCCATAAAATGATGAAAAAAACAAACGCTTTCATAGTGTGATTTAACACCATGTACGGAATTAGTATAGGTGAACACCTTTTTAAATCATATCATGAATGGGAGGAGTAGTTTAACATGCGTAAGCTTGTGAAAAGAAGCACGAATGTAGGCGACACGATTGAGGCATTTGGCTGTGGTTGTTCCTGTTATTGTCCTTGCTCCTGTTATTGCGCAGGCAGTTTGACTCGAAGCTCCAATACTCAGCGTGAAAGTGACGGTTCTTATCGCAGAGATAACGGAACTGGAATTGGTAATTATTAAGCTTGTATCTGTATGGAGGAGCCTGGGCATTCCAGGCTTCTGTCCACATCAAAACAGAGTAGGTGTGAATCATGAACATGTGCCAACCCTTTATATACACATTTCAGACGAGACTCCACCATTATGCATATGATGTAAATACCAACTTGATCTTGCGGATTAAAGAGGAGGCTTACCATTTCCTGAATTCGCATTCCAGCTTCGACCTGGATCAGATGGAGGCTACACCGGAATTGCAGCAGTATATCCGTGACTTGTTGGATAACGGATTTTTATCTTCACAGCGTCCGCAGATTATGAATCATCCCAAGACAAAGCACCTGGAGCATATGCTTCAGCATCAGCTGAAGACCCTCACCTTACAGGTAACTCAAAATTGCAATCTTAGATGCTCTTACTGCGTTTATTCAGGAGGATATGACAATCGAGGTCATACGAGTCTGATGATGGATTTTGAGACGGCGCGCAAGTGTATTGATTTTGTCATTGATAGGTCAGTAGACAGTGACCGTTTGGATTTTGGTTTTTATGGGGGAGAGCCGCTTATTAATTTTCCGTTGGTCAAGAAGTGTGTGGAATATATCAAGGAGCAGGTAGCGTATAGAGATGTAGGCTTTCATTTGACGACCAATGGTACGCTGCTTAATGACGATATTTTGGCCTTTCTGGATGAACATCGTTTTGTGCTTACGATCAGTCTGGACGGAGATCAAGAGAATCATGACAGAAACAGACGATTTGCTGTTAACGGGCGGGGGACCTTCGATACGATTATTGCCAATGTGGATAAAATTAAGAGAAATTACCCGGACCTCTTTGAATGGATTAATTTTAATGTGGTGCTGGATACCCGTAATGATTTTGGATGTATCAATGATTTTTATACGAATTATGAAACCTTCGAAAGTCTGTACAGTGTACGGTCGTCCTACATTAACGATGCTTATGTGAAGGATGAAATTTTGTACAGAAATGAATTTATTGAGCAGAGAGGCTATGAGGTAGTTAAAATGATGCTTTCCAAGTTTGGAAGAGTAGATGAAAATCATGTCTCCAAGCTGATTAAGGACTATTATATTCAGATGTATTTCCGAATGTTTCATTATAGAAAGCCTTCTGCGGGAATGCCGATAGAAGCGCATCATGGTGGACCCTGTGTGCCTGGTGTACAGCGATTGTTTGCGGATGTGCATGGAAATCTGTATCCATGTGAACGGGTCAGTGAGCAGTCGGAGGTGGTGCAGATTGGAAAAGTGGACACAGGCTTTGAAGTGGATAAAATCAGCCAGATTTTGAATGTAGGGACAATCACGGAGGATGCATGTAAAAACTGTTGGAATTTCCGTTTTTGTACGCTGTGTGTTGCTGTAGCAGATGATTTGCATACCTTGTCCAAAGAAAAGAAGCTGAGTCATTGTTCGGTAGTCAAAAATGATATTAGGCACACCTTACTTGATTATTGCATGATGAATGAGCTGGGCTATGATTTCTCCGAGGATACGATTCTCGATTTTGAAAAAGCATGAGGGGTGTCTCCATGACCAATAAATTAATCATTTTTCCGTTTGATTATGAAACGATAGCCCTGGTTAGGAACTTGAATCTATTAGGAAGTTATGAGGAAGTTGTACTTATTTCTTTTCAAGGGTCGGGTATGATCGGGAAAGATGCCTGTGTAACGGACAAGGGGGAAGTGACAGGCTTCATAGTGAAGCCAGAGTCTTGTTTGGAGCAAGAAATGGAGCGTTGTGATGCCATATTACTGGTGAAATCCAATTTCAAGCTGGATGTAGCTGAGGTGTATCTTCCCGTGATCAAGAAGGCTGGACAACTTGGCAAAAAAGTCATGTGTAATTTCACTTTGCCAGACTCATGTATGGAATTCATCGAACCCTGTGAGGAGCAAGATGACAAGCTGATTTTAAAAAATACATTTGATGTACGCACGAAAGATATTTTACCGCCTGACCCGGGCTCTGTTATTCATGATTTTTTTACACCGGTTCTGTTTGTATTAGGGCTGAACGAGCGAACGCATAAGCTTAATTTGCAGCTTAACCTTCGGCAGAAGCTTGAAGCACAAGGATATCGGGTGTCGCAAATCACATCTAATGGATGCGGGGAGCTGATTGGTGCACATTCTTTTCCACAGTTTATGTTTGAGAGCGGTATGACGGAAACCCAGAAGATTATCATGTTTAATCGGTATTTGAAAAAAATAGAGCAGAGCGAAAAGCCTGATCTAATACTCGTGGGCATTCCAGGTGGGATTGTTCCCTTTAACAATACGTTCACGAATTATTTTGGAGTAACCTCATTTTTGGTATCCCGCGCTGTTAGAGCGGATGGCCTAATCTGTTGTCTTCACTATGATGAATACAATATAAAATATTTGGAGCATGTGAAACAGTACATGGAAAACCGTTTTTCCTCTTCATTATTAGGATATGCCATATGTAACAATGTATTCGACAGTTACTCTTCTTCCACAGTCAATATGCAATATGCATCTGTTGATCATCGTTTCGTGGAAGAGAAAAAGCAGGAGTTTTCCAATTATTCCGTGCCTGTACTCCATCTGTCCAACGATGAAGATATGAATAGGCTGACGAAGGATATTTTACATTATTTTTCGGTTGATCATCACGTAGTTCAGTTGTAATGGAGGGAAGAACATGAACTTTACTCAGGATGTAACGGGAACAGGAATGAAACTGGAAAATATATTTTGGAAGCTTTTTAAAATAAAAGCGGGTGAGATAAATAAAGAGGCTACATTACTGGGTCCTGATATGGGGTTGTTCCCCAGAGATCTGGTATATCTATTATTTGAAGTGGAAAAAAGCTTTGCTATCCTAATTCCGGAAGAGCGTATAGTGGGAGGGGGGTTGCTTACATATAACAGCTTGTATGAGACGATAAAGGACTGCTTAACAGTGGAAAAGGGATGAAGGATTTGTGAAAATGATGATAAAACATACAAAAACATACAAAAAAATCCGATATACCTCTAGAATCACTTATTTCAGGATTTTTGAAAAATCCTCATTTAGAAGAGAATTGGAGGTTTTAGGATGAATGTATCATTTACATCATCTCACCAATCGCCGTTCCGCACCGCAGATAACAACCGACTTGAACTACGGCATTCCCTTTCCGCTCAGGCTGAAAGGAAGGGTATAGGCAAGCCACAAAACAAGGTTATTCAACAATTGACAGAGCAAAAGCAAAGTTTGATGGAGAGGCGTTCGGACTATTTAAGTAATGCTCTCAAGCGTGGTCTCGGTCCGGAAGCTGTAAAAGCTGAAATGGAAGAGATAGATAAGCAGATTCAGCAAATTGACGAGAACATTCAAAAGCAGTCACTGGAAGAGCAAAAAAAGGCTTTAGGCATGGATGAGGAAAGTAAAAAAGAAGCTCAGAAAGGCAAAAAGGAAGAATATACGCCTAAGACTGCTGAGGAGCAGCAGCAAAGATTGATCACCTATACAATGCATAGTGTTGTATCTGCAAACAATGAGTTGAAGAGTGCCAAAATAGCCAAAACGGCACAAATCACATTGGGAAGCGAGGCTAAGGGGTGGGAAAACGCTAACCCTGCAAAATCAGCGGCTTTGCGTGAAAAGGCAGAAGGACTTAATGGAAAGATCATGGAAATCGCTGCGAATATTAATGAGCGTATCAGCGAAGCGGTGAATAACGAACCGATGATTACAGATCGGGTTGAACCTAAGGATGAGCAGGAGGCGAATGCAGAGGCAGACAGGGTGTGGACTGAACAAGAGCTCAATGCCTATCTAGACTCGGCTAAAGACGGGGCGAAGACTGCAGGCACGAAGGTAAATATTGCAGTCTGATCCGGCTATCATGTACATGGTTCGCTAAATTAGGAGGGTGCTTTCAGACGAACGCTATCGTTCGCAGAGGCACCCTCCGCTTACTCTAATGGAACGGAACAGAGCCGTGAGATTCATTTCACAATCCGAAGAGACAGGGGGAGAAAAAATGAATGGCAAGATCCATGTAGCCATTATTGACGACGGGGTTAATGCTGGCTTTTTAAACACCCAATTATTATATAACGTCGAAATAGCTCATGGAGACGTAGAAGATGGACGTACCTTAAATCACGGTACGCTATGTGCTGCTATTGTACAAACGTATTTTCCAGATGCGATCATTAGCAGTGTGAAAATAATGAACGATAGAAAAGGAAATGCAACTCAGCTTTGTGCCGCGCTGGATTGGTGTGTAAAGCATGATGTGCAGGTAGCCAATATCAGCCTGGGGAGTATAAATTATCGAGATCGAAGCATGCTGCGGGAAGCTGTAAATGATGCAGCTATGGCAGGATTAGTTATGGTATGTGCTGCACAAAACGGAGGACTTATTACTTATCCGGCCTCTTTTGCTAATGTGATTGGTGTGCGCTGCGATCATAGCGGTATACTCACAGCAGGGCAATATACATATGATGCTGAGAAAGCATTCTCAAGTGGTATCGATTTTACCGCTTTTGCCAAGCATGAGCTGATAGGTGCAGCTGGAGAGGCTGTACAATGTCCCAACAGCAATAGCTATGCCACTCCATTCGTTACAGCACAGGTATGTAAAGTTTTGCAGAAGTCCAAGCGTGTTCCTTCCATAGAAAAGCTAAAACATATTTTACATAAGTATAGTTATCATCCGCTACAGGATACCATAATCCCCGTAATGCGTTACGGACATCCGGATTGGATACGGCGCGCCTATGTGTTTATAGAGGATTGTGCAATTAGTTCGAAAGCACCCTATTATTTTCAGACCCAATGTGAAGCTCAACTCCCTGGCGACAAAATTGCTGCGATCTTCGAACAAGCCATCCTGCGGGAGCGAGAACAACGGGTATACGGCCTTACAGATACGATTGTCTTGCTAGGGGAAATGGAGCCAGTGAGTTTGCAGGAAGTGGAGCAATTGGCTTCACGTTATGGAAAAAATGTCGTCCATATTTCTAAAAATCAACGACATATCCCCGCACTGAATTTTTCATCTTGCTATTTGCGCTGGTGGCAGCAAGAGGGGGGGCTCTTTATGACGCGGGAGAAGGCAATCGCAATAGAGGATTCTCGCATTCCGCTTATTTGTATTTATTATGACAAGGGCATTGACATTATTTATTTTTTGCATGAGTTGAGAGGGGAATTTGCCCGGGATGGATATCAAAGCTGGATCGCGGTGGACCAGTCCGCGGCAGTGTTGCATGATATGGAGTATACGCTCCCTTCGGATGCAAGCAATGGATTACAGGAACTGTTATATAATGCGGGTACAATGGCATATAACGCTTATACGGATATTGCTATTTTGTGTGTAGAGGCTACGAATATTACGCATTGCACCAAAGAACGAGTTTTATTAGACGTTGATATTGAGCTTTCTATCCTGGTGAAAGCGGAAACTGAACGCATTTATATATCTATACGGACAGAGCAGGGATATTTGAAAGAAGGGGTCCTCTCGAATTTAAACGTGGGTGATATAGGTGGTATTTATACATATTTAGAACAACTGTTGGTAGACTGATATTCACTATTTAAAACAGACTGCAAGATATGGCAGTAGGCACTACTTTGAACGCATCAGTAATCCGTTATTACTATTTAGCAAAGTGGTTATTCACTCAATAAGTTTGTTTATAAAACGAAATATTTTGAAGTACGTAACCAATTGCTTATCGTTTATCATTAATGTTAATAAATATATTAAGTATTTAATAATAATGTTGACTATAATAAATATGGTGTGTTATATTAAAACCGTAAATAAAACGGCTTCTTAGTCTTGGTGGTACAACGGATTTTATTTTCGCATTCAGAGAGGATGGTTTAGGTGGCAGCAGCTGTAAAAGCAAAGATGATTGTAGACAAATCTTTTCGTATTGCTGAAGTCGATAAACGCATTTATGGCTCTTTTGTAGAGCATCTCGGGCGTGCCGTATATGGCGGCATTTACGAGCCTACTCATTCAACTAGTGATGAAAGCGGTTTCCGAAATGATGTTAAAGAGTTGGTAAAACAGCTTGATGTTCCTATTATACGCTATCCGGGAGGCAACTTTGTATCCGGTTACAATTGGGAGGACGGTGTCGGCCCTGTCGCGTCCAGACCTAGACAGTTGGAGCTGGCTTGGAGAACGGTCGAGCCGAATGAAGTGGGTACGAATGAATTTTTCAAGTGGGCCAAGGATGTAGGTTCCGAAGTCATGATGGCGGTTAATCTGGGTACGCGCGGAATTGATGCTGCGCGTAATCTGGTGGAATATTGCAACCACACAGGTGGCTCCTATTGGAGTGATCTACGTCGTAGTCACGGTGTAGAGCAACCACATAAGATTAAAACCTGGTGTCTTGGTAACGAGATGGATGGCCCATGGCAAATTGGCCACAAGACAGCAGAAGAATATGGTCGTCTAGCTGTAGAATCTGCAAAAGCCATGAAGCTGATCGATCCTGACATTGAGCTTGTATCCTGTGGCAGCTCCAGTTCTACGATGCCAACGTTCCCGGAATGGGAAGCAACCACGCTGGATCATACCTATGAGGTAGCCGACTATATTTCCTTGCACCAATACTACGGAAATCATGACAATGATACGGCTAATTATCTGGCACGCTCTATGGATATGGATCATTTTATTCATACGGTCATTTCGACTTGTGACTATATCAAAGCAAAGAAACGCAGCAAGAAAAAAATGATGCTCAGCTTTGACGAATGGAACGTGTGGTATCACTCCAATGATGCGGACAAAAAAATTGATCCGTGGTCTGTGGCACCACCGCAGCTTGAGGATATCTATAACTTTGAGGATGCATTGTTGGTAGGCAGCATGTTGATTACGTTCCTGCGCCACGCGGATCGTGTAAAAATGGCTTGCCTCGCCCAACTGGTCAATGTTATTGCGCCAATCATGACCGAGAATAACGGAAAGGCGTGGAAACAAACGATTTTCTATCCGTATCTGCATGCCTCCCGTTATGGTCGTGGGGTATCGCTGATGCCTGTCGTAGATTCGGAAAAATACGATTCCAAGGACTTCACAGACATTCCTTATCTGGATAGCGCTGTGGTTTATGATGAAGAGGGAGACGCACTGACTGTCTTTGCAGTGAACCGTCATTTGTCTGAATCGCTGGAGTTGACAGTAGATGTACGCAGTTTTGAAGGCTACCGCATTGTCGAGCATACTGTATTGGAGCATGATGATCTTAAAGCGACCAACAGTCCAGCCGGTGAAAAAGTTACGCCTCACAACGGCGGCAACGCCAAGCTTGAAGACGGAATTGTAAAAGCTCATTTGGGCAAAGCATCGTGGAACGTTATCCGTCTCGCTAAGTCTCATTAATTCCTTTCTGTAAAAGGTACAGCTTCGACTGTATCTAAATAAGCTCGCATTCTCTCTTGTAAGAGTATTACAAGAGCGGCAATGCGAGCTTTTTGCGTAAAATGAGCCATTTGTCCCTCCATAGATATAGGTTTTTAAGAGAAGGATGGATTTTAAATAAATATTATGTTTATTACTAAATTTAACTAGACAAAGATGACCTTTATTCACTAAGTGCTCGTACTCCGTACATTTTTATGAAGTTAATTAGACCCAGTTCCAGACTTCCTAGGTGAAAAAAGACCCTGTTATATCGTTGTCAACGTATTGATATCTGAAATGCAGGGTGTGTAATCCGACTTAAATCCACGTTATACTTTAAAAGATAGTCTATTTAAATCCAAATGGTGGTTGTAGCATTTCGAGAAAGGAATGATCTGTATGAGTCAGACAGACCAATATCGTTTTCAAGTGAACTTGGGCGGTATGATTGATATTTTGGCCAATCATTTATATAGCAGTCCACGAGTGTTTATACGTGAGGTTCTGCAAAATGCAACAGATGCGATCACGGCTCGCAAGGAGCTGCGGAAGGTTGTTGCTGAAAGTAAAGTACTGAAAGAAGACAAGGCTCTTGGAGATACAGCTTCTGAGAGTAACGACTATGAAGGTAAAGTCATCGTGGAGTTATCTGGTTCTGGGGAGCATCAGGTATTGATGATTCAGGATAACGGCATTGGATTGTCAGAAGAAGACATTCACCGTTTTTTGTCGATTATCGGTCAGTCTTCCAAGAAGGGAGCCGATTTGCTAGCTTCTGAGACTTCGTTTATCGGACGCTTTGGGATTGGGTTACTATCCTGCTTTATGGTGAGCGATGAAATTGTAGTGCTGACCCGCTCGGTGAAGGAAGGCATCTCCATGGAATGGAGAGGGAAGCCGGATGGGACGTATACGATTCGTCGATTGGAGACCGAGCTGCCTGTAGGGACGCAAATTTATTTACGCTGCAAGCCGGGAAGTGAGTTTTATTATGAGCCAGCGCACGTAGAGGAGTCTTTAATCTATTATGGGGCGTTGCTGCCGTATCCGGTCATGCTGTCTGTAGACGGGGAGACCAAGCGCGTCAATCTTCCATCGACGAGCTGGATGCAGGACCCAGAGCAATTACGGAGTCGCCGTAGTGAGGTGCTGGATTTAGGCTATCGCCTGATGGGGGAGCGCTTCAGTGATTTTATACCGTTGCGGACGGCATCGGGCAGAACAGGCGGGATTGCATTCATTTTGCCTCGCAGTGTTAATCTGAACAGCAAGCGGCTGCATCGGGTGTACCTGAAGCATATGCTGGTGTCGGACAAGGCGGAAAATGTTTTGCCGGAATGGGCATTCTTCATTAAAAGCCTAATTTGGACAGATGAATTGCAACCAACGGCATCACGTGAGTATTTTTATGAAAATGAGCAGCTTGACGATGTTCGTTCTGAACTGGGTACCTGTATTCGGGAAGAACTGCTACGCATGGCGCAGTATGAGCCAGACCGCTTGCAGCACTGGATTCGTTTGCATGAGCTGTCCATGAAGGCGCTCGCCGTGGAGGATGATGAATTTTTGCGGATAATGTACCGTTGGTTTTCCTTCGAAAGTACATTTGGGCGGCGTGAGCTGAAAGAACTGATCCGAGAGGCGGACGGACGTCCACTGCATTACACATCGACAGTAGATGAGTATCGTCAGATTACGCATGTGGCGGCGGCGCAATCCATGTTGGTGATCAATGGCGGCTATATTTATGATTCAGATATTTTGGAAAAGCTGCATTGGATTGACTCTAACCTACAAACAGAGCGTCTTAGCCCTGAGGAAGTATCTCTTTCATTTACCGGGCTAACACAGGAAGAGCGCGAGAATTATTACGGTGTGCTACGTGTCATGGATGCTGCTTTGCAGCCGATGCGTTGCCGCGCTGAGTTGAAGCGTTTTGAGCCTGCGAGTTTGCCAGTGTTGTATACCATTTCTCAGGATGCACTGACCTTACGCTCCATGGAAAACACGGTTGAGGAGACAACCTCACTTTTTTCCAATGTGCTTGATAGTCTGAAAGCAGGAGTCCAGCAGAATTCGGGTTATTCCACCTTATACTTTAATCTGAACAACCCGGTGGTGGCGCGGATTCTTGAAGCTACCGATACGCAGATGGTCACGGCTGCTACAGAAATGATGTATGTGAATGCGCTTATGATGGGGCACTACCCGATGAACCGCAGTGAGTTGGGACTGATGAATCGGAGTGTACTACATTTTATCAATTGGGGATTAGGGAACGGACAAAATTCGTAATTACGTAATTATAGGGGGAGCCAAATGGAAGATACGATATATGATTTGATGGAGCAGGCGCAGGATCTGCCAGGAGGGGCGGCAAAGCTGGCGCTTCTGGAAGAAGCAGTCCGCTTGGCAGATACTTCCGGATTGAAGGAACTCGCTTATGAAATCCGGGGAGAGATTGTAGACTGCGCTATTTTTAACGGATATCCATTGAAGTCGCTGATTGCTTTTTCGTGGCAGTTGGGCCAATTTGATCAAAATCCAGAGGAATACGACGCAGATGAGCTGTTGTGGAATTACAAATGGATACTCGGTAAGGTATGCAGCTTTTCCAATATATCGAAGACTCAAATAGAAGATCTGGCGGAGGATATGCGCAGACGTTATGCCGAATACGGGTATAATGAGCGTCCATATTACTATTATAAGTTCCGCATCGCGATGGACATGGGTGAACTGGATGAAGCACGGCGGTATCTGGATACCTTCCGCTTGATTGAGTCGGACAGTATGAGTGATTGTGAGGCCTGTGAGCAGAGCCAGATGGTGCGGTTCTATTACTTGACTGGAGAAAACGAGCAGGCGCTTGCCGTGGCAAAACCGATTTTGTCGGGTCGCATGAAATGTGCAGAAGTACCACATGTGACGCTCTCGCAGGTGCTATTGCCGCTTTATCGTCAAGGAGAGGTTGATCAGGCAAAGGACAATCATCGCAAAGGCTATCGCCTAATTCGGGATGACCGCGACTTCCTAAAAACGATAGCGGAGCATATCGAATATCTGGCGGTTGCTGATCCGATTCAAGGAATCGAAGTGGTAGAGCGTCATCTACATATGGCGCTGGACTATGAGAGCGGGCTGGAGCAGATGTATTTTTACGCGACGATGGTGAGTCTGCTACAAAAGTTGGATACTTCGGGAGAAAAACGATTGATCCGGTTGCCGGCTTCCTTGGAATGGGGTAAAGAGGATCGCACATTGACAGAAATCATTGCGTATTTTAGGCCACTGGCAGAGTCAGCGGCGGCTGATTTTGATCGACGGAACGGGAATACGTTTTATTCCGATTGGCTCGGGAAAATTGTTCAAACGGCATAGAAGAAGTGTTAGCTGTGACGAATATTTTATACAGCCCAAACAATGAGCAGGTATAATGTTCCTGTGAAATGACAGGAGGGGTTATGTTGTGACTGTAACCGAAAAGGTGATTAATTTCGCACACCGCGGAGCTTCAGGTGTATGTCCTGAGAATACGATGGCGGCATTCCGCCACGCCTTGGAACTGGGAGCAACAGGTATAGAAACGGATGTGCAGCGTACCCAAGATGGGCATCTGGTGCTGATTCACGATGAGTCGCTGGAGCGTACGACAGGTTGCTCACTGGATGTAAGGGATATTACGCTGGAAGAATTAAATAAACTGGATGCGGGCGGTTGGTTTGATGAGAAATTCCGAGGTGAGCGGGTCCCGATGTTGGATGAGCTACTGGAACTAGCCCAGTCCTCGAATACAATTATTAATTTAGAGTTGAAAAACAGCATTTATCTCTATCCGGGTATGGAGGAAGAGGTCATTGCTGCCGTGAAGCGTTTTGGGTTGGAACAGAGGGTAATCATATCCAGCTTCAATCACGAATCGCTGGCGCTCTGTGCGCAGCTTGCTCCTGAAATCAAGACGGGGGCGCTGTATATCGAAATTATGGTTCGTCCATCCGAGTATGCAACCCAATTCGGGGTAACAGCACTCCATGCCTACAAACAAGTTGTTACGCCAGAAGCTGTATCAGAGGCTTTGGCATTAGGCGTCGTATACCACCCATGGACGGTGAATGAGCCAGAAGAAATGAAGCGTCTGCTGGAGGCCGGGGTGAACGGCATCATCACGGACTATCCTGACCGGTTGGCGCACTTATTGGCTGTTCGCTCTTCCTAAGTCGAAGACACATTGGAACTGTGACTAAGGGTTTGCAAGGATATGACTGTGGCTATCTATTGAAGCAAAAAAGACTCTCCTGTACGCACTCGTTTTTACGAGGCGAGGGAGAGTCTTTTTTGCCCTAAGCCGAAGAGCGTATCATCCACGATGACCTTGATTCCTTTCTACTTGATGCCGAGCCGCATACGATAGCTGAACAGGATGTCTAGTGTTCTGCTCTGAAAATGATTCTCTACCAGCTTCACGAAGCGGGCTATATCGACGTCAAGCGCTCGATTGCCAAGTTTGAAGAGACTTTGAATACCCCCTTGGCTGAGAGCGAGCCCTGTATAACGAGCTGCGTCACACTGCTCACGGTTATGGAAGACAATCTCCCGGGTATATCGGAATTGTCCGCTGCGGTGCAGATTAGCCAAATGCTGATTCTTGCTCCATTTATGAGCTTGTTGCTCTACTGGGGCTTCCTGCTCCAAAAGGGTATCCGCTTTGGTGATAAGCTCTGTATAAGCTTGCTCTATCTGCCATTGCAGCACCGGAGGCCAGTCACAGTCAAAGGCCGCGAACACGCCGCCCTGAGCCAAGACCCTGCCCGCTTCCTGAAGCGTGCTCTCGGGGTCCATCCAGTGAAAGGATTGAGAGCAGGTGATGACGTCTACAGTTCCGTCCTCAAAGGGCAGGTTGTTGGAGAACCCGCTTTTGAAGGAAATGGTTCCTGCCCTTGTCGTTCCTGCTGTCTCCAGCTTGTGCAGGGCTTTTCCTCTCATGTCCGGGTTAGGCTCGATACCGACGATTTGCCGAGCGGCGTTTTCCCATATGAAAGTTGAAAGTCCTGTACCGCAGCCAATATCGGCAACTAGCTCTACGTTTCGCTCCAGATAGCGGCTGATGATTTCCACGACGAGTGACGGTGCTTCCGGGCGGTGCTGATCGTAGTTGTCGGCAAAACCGTTGAAACGATCCACATTACTTTGCAGATTTCCTTCAGGGATCATAGGTTCTTTTCCTCCTTAGTATCGACCGGGCGGCCGTGTAGACTCAAATGCTGCTGTACTCCTATAGTGTACAATTTTACATGTTCATCCATCTACTCTCGTGATTTCACAGCACCCGTCGGATTTCGGAGGGAGGAAATCCCCCTATTTTATCATTGAAGCAAGCGCCCACTCGCGCATCATGGAGTCAAGCATTGGACGCAAATCTTCGCGTTGCATACCCATGTGGAGCACGGCTTCCAGATATCCAGCTTTATCTCCAATATCATAACGTGTGCCTTCCAGTTCTAATGCGAGCAGTTGGTTCTGCAACGCTACTTGATGAAGAGCATCCGTCAATTGGTATTCACCGCCCGCTCCAGTGGACAGGTTTTCCAATATGGAGAAAATGGAAGGCTCCAATACATACCGACCAATGACTGCCTGCCGCGAAGGGGCATCTGCCGGAGATGGTTTTTCAACAAGTCCGCCGACTTCGTGAATGAGACCGTTCTGGTGAGTGGAGTCAATAATGCCGTATTTACTCACATCTTGTTCTTCCACTGTGCGCACGCCGACCACTTGCTTGCCAGTCGCTTCGTAAACATCCATCATTTGACGAATCGCCGGGATGGAGGAATTCATAATATCATCGCCCAGCAACACGGCAAAGGGCTCATCGCCAATGAACTGACGAGCGCAGCTTACCGCGTGTCCCAAGCCGAGGGGTTCTTTTTGACGGATATAGTGAATGACTGCTTTACCCCCGATGCTTTGAACTTCACGTAGGAGATCATATTTACCCTTGCTCTCCAGTACCTGCTCCAACTCCACAGACTTGTCAAAATGATCCTCGATGGCTTTTTTATTACGCCCCGTTACGATAATGATGCTCTCAATTCCGGACTTGATGGCTTCTTCTACGATATATTGAATAGCCGGCTTGTCTACGATGGGAAGCATCTCTTTCGGTAAAGCTTTCGTAGCTGGTAGAAAACGGGTTCCTAATCCGGCGGCTGGAATAACAGCTTTTGTAATTTTTCTCATAGAAACTCACTTTCCTTTCGGGATGGGGAACCGAATACCCAGTATCGGCTCCCGATATAATTGATGATCATTCCGGCTGCAGTCGCGATCAGCTTGCTTAAAGCAAGTGGCAACTCGGTTCCAGTGTGAAGCACTTGCAGTAATAAGGAGGTTATCCCCAATACGATGAGGTTAATGATGATGAATTTAGGTAATTGACCCTTATTAGTGTTGTTTGATAGTTGTTTGTTGAATGTCCATTTGCTGTTCAAAATATAACTGTTGGCTGTGCCGCAGCTGTACGAAATGACCTGCGCTACAATGACCGGCACTCCGCCCCAAGCCAGCAGCATAAAAATGATATAATCTACACCCGTATTCACCAGACCTACGATGCCAAATCGGATCATAGGAAGCAGCTGGGCCATGCGACTTTTCATGGGTTAGGCTCCATGACCGGATTTGGGTCCGGTATATACCGCACTGTTGCCGCGCACTGTGCGTCCTGTCGAAATCAGGCTCTCACGGGCTCCTTTCATGTACAGGGAGTCACGGGGTTCAGGGACTTTCATAGCATGCGTCGGACCGTTTTCGCATTGTCCACCCAGATGCTCACGGACAATGTAAAGCGGACGTGCTTTGGTTTCGTCATAAATGCGTCCAACATATTCACCCATAATACCGAGAATGATCAGGATCACCCCGTCGAAGATCAGGCTGATGCTAATCATAGACGACCAGCCCTTCATCACATAGGAGTCGGTGAAAAAGTTGAGAAACAGTACGTACATCAGATACAGGAAGCCGGACATGGATAGAAGTGCACCGATATACCCTGCCAGCTTGAGCGGTTTAATCGAAAAGGATGTGATCCCGTCCAGACTGAGCTTGATCATTCGTTTCAACGGATATTTGGTTTCGCCTGCGAGCCGCTCGTCGCGCTCATATTCTACAGCAGTTTGTTTGAAACCGATCCAGCTGACCAGTCCACGAACGAATCGGTTATTTTCCGGTAGCCGTTTCAATTCTTCTATGACCTTGCGATCCATTAGGCGGAAGTCCCCGGTGTCGACCGGGATATTAATATCCGTTGATGCTTTAAGTACACGGTAGAAGAGGCTGGCAGACCATTTCTTGAAGCGAGTCTCGCCATTGCGTTTGAGTCGTTTGGCGTAGACCACTTCATAGCCTTCCTTCCACTTGTTAGCCATCTCAACAATCAGTTCCGGCGGGTCCTGGAGGTCGGCGTCAATGACGACGACCGCCTCCCCCACCGCATAATCCATCCCGGCAGTAATCGCTAGCTGATGACCAAAATTGCGAGAGAAATCAATCAATACAATGGTGTCATCTCTGAGACTGAATTCCTTGATCAATTGGACGCTGCGGTCCGAACTTCCATCATTTACGAAGATCAGCTCGTAGGGCTCACCCATCGAGCCCATAACTTGTTTCAGCCTCCGGTAGGTTTCCGTAATAACGGCTTCCTCGTTGTACATCGGAATAACAATGGAATAACGGATGGGTTCACTCATTCGTAGTTCCTCCTCATTTATAATGTGATTTCGTATAAAGTACCGCTTCCGCCACGTTCGTCTCCGCCAGGGCCACCTTGACCATCCTGGGCGTTCGCATTGCTGTTCGTGGTGTCTCTTCCGCTCTCGGTTGCTTTAACGTCTGTACTTGTTTCGCCTGTTGTTGTTTTCCATTCATCTGTAGGAATCACTTTGCCGTGTTCTTTGATCCATGCAGTGACTTCAGAGTTACCGCCGTCTGGTCCGCCACCTCCACCAGAAATCATGAAGTACTTCACTTGGCCGCTTTCGACCAGCGCCTTGATTTTATCGACGGTATAGACTGGATCGGAAGATACAAAACCGTTCATAATAATTACTTTTTGTCCGGCCTCGACCAGGTAAGGAGCAGCCGTTGAATAATTACTTGCTGCGAAAAGGTAGGTTTCACCTGTGTTATTTTTTTGCAAGTAGCTCAACGTTTTTTGATCTAAACTTTGGCTACCGTTGGGTCCCCCCATTCCTCTGGAACGGGTAGAAGATTTTTGTTCCGTGTCTGTACTTGTTTGTGTGCTTGAAGTATTTCCATCAGGACTGGAATTCTCTGCATTATTGGTCTGGTTATTCGTTTGAGTTCCTTCGGCTTGTTGTCCATTGGCGCTCTGACCTCTATTGCGATCATTGCCGCCCGGCATTCCGCCACCACCACCGCCAAATTGAGTGGGTCCGGCTTGTGGAATCATGCTGTTCCCCCCGTAGATGATCGGTGTCAATGCCCAGTATGCAGGACCGATAAACATAGCGAGTACACTTGCAATGATGGCGAATCTTGTGAACTTCTCAGATTTCATTCGTGCTACTATCAGCAGCACCGTGCCGATGATCCCTAGGATCAATACCGCGATGGACCAGCCGCTGCCAATGGTATCGTTGTAATTTTGCAAAACAAACCAGCTAAATACCGAGGTTGCCAATACTGCTGCGGGTAACAGCCAGGAGAGCCAGTTGGAACGCTCACGATACTGCTTCCACAATTCTACGAATCCTGCTCCAAAGAGCGCTGCAATTGGTGGCGCGAGCATAATCAGGTAATAATGATGAAAGAATCCTGCTACGCTGAAAAACGCAGCTACGGGAATCAACCAGGCCAGCCAGAAGATGACCTCTTTGTGTTTTTGTGTGATATTACGACGTCGAATGCTTGCAAGCAGACCGATGGAAGCAATCAATGCGAATGGAAGCAGCCAGCTGGCTTGACCTGACAGGGAAGATTGGAACAACCGCAAAGGTCCTTTTTCGCCAGTGCCGAACATGCCGCCACCGGAATTTCCTCCCGGTCCACCGCCTGGACCACCCTGGCCATTTTGCCCGTCTCCAGGACCACCTTGTCCGTTGCCGCCAAATCCACCCGGTGGCATTTGACCACCTGCACCGAATCCGCCTGCTGCCATGTTGTTGGCACCAGAGTCATCCGTAGTGGTAGTGCTGTCCGATGTTGTAGTCGTCTGAGCTTGATCTGTGTTCGTATCGCTGCTATTCGTTGTAGCGTTATTGTTCCGATCCGTGCGTTCACCGCCACGATTGCCATCTGTACCCTGATCTCCTGTCAGACGGGACAGGCCGTTATAACCAAAGGCCAAATTCAGCACAGAGTTCGTACCGCTACTTCCCATATAAGGGCGTTCATCTGCCGGAGTGGAGTCCACTACGACTGCCCAGGAGAGCGATACGATCAGGAGGACAACTGCTGATCCTACCAGTGTTACTGCTTTTCGCTTCCAGTTAAACTTGGAGGCCAGCAGATAGAACAGACCCAATGCCGGAACGATCATATAGGCTTGCAACATTTTTTCGTTAAAGGCGATGCCTACGACTGCGAAAGCAGCAAGGATCAGCCCGGTTTTGCTATTTCTAATGCCTCTGAACAATAGCCATGTTGCGAGCAACAGTGTGAAAACCAACATAGCGTCGATGTTATTCGTGCGGCTAACCGCTACGGCTATCGGTGTCGTTGCCATAGCGAAGGCGGCCAATCGTGCGGCCATCGTACCAAAGCTCGGTTTGACGAGTAAGTAAACGAGCAAGACTGATCCGACCTGAGCCAGCGCCTGTGGCAAGATAACGCTCCATCCGTGAAGCCCGAATATATAGGCGCTCAGTGTCTGAATCCAGAAAACCACAGGCGGTTTGTCTACCGTTACCGATCCGGCAGAATCAAGTGAGGCGAAAAAGAAGTTGTGAAAGCTCTGTAGCATGCTTGCTACGGCCGTCGTGTAATAGGTGTTTACATATTTGTCTTGCCAGATGTTGTATCCGTTCAAAAATGCGGATATCAGCATAATGATGATCAGGGGGATGTCCGCCCTGGTCTTAAACCATTTCTTAATCATGTTCATTCCACTCCCTGTGAAAATTCTTTGTATTTATTCCGTTGTTCTAGCCGCTATCTTCAGGACTGCGGAATGACCAGTCGCTTCTGATCTTGGCCCGGTGAACTACCGGCTTGCTATTATCATGCCATACGTACCTTAATGGGTTCTGAGCGCTCCCTGAACGTTAGCTGAAAGCTGAGCAGAGGTACTTTTTTTGCGACAGGATTCAGGTATATTAGATACAGGTAAAAATGAACTGACTTTTTTATGAGAAAAATGCGGCAACATGAAAGGGAAGATTAATAATGAATCCAATACACGGAGTTAAAATTATGCTGGCAGATGATGAGCCTCATATTTTGCAATTTTTAGAGCTTGGACTGATTAATGAAGGATATGAAGTCAGAACCGCCGAGAACGGGAGTAAAGCACTCGATTTGGCAAGAGAGTTTCGTCCGCATGTAGCGGTGCTGGATGTGATGATGCCGGAAATGAACGGTTTTGAGGTGTGCCAAAGTCTCAAGGAGACGGAGGATAACATCGCGGTCATTATGCTGACCGCCAAGGATGATGTAGACGATCGGGTAAAGGGATTAAAACTCGGCGCGGATGATTATGTCGTAAAGCCCTTCAGTTTTAATGAGCTGCTGGCTCGCATTGAAGCACGCTTGCGCAATCAGTTCCCCGATCTGCTGGGGGAGGTTGTTCACGGCCCCTTTCAAGTGGATGATCGACGCAAGGAAATTCGTTATCAGAGTCAGGTGCTGGAGCTGTCGCCTACCGAATATGAACTATTGAAGTTTCTGGTGCTTAATCACGGGATTGTGCTGAGTAAAAGTCGTATTCTGGACCGGGTATGGGGGTACGATTTTGGGGGCGAGGATAATATTGTTGAGGTGTACATTCGCTCCTTACGTGAAAAACTCAAAGACAAGGAGCACCGGGTCATTCGTACGCTACGCGGTGTGGGATACCGGGTGGATCTGCTATGAAGGCGGGCGGGAAAAGTCGGAGAAAATATGCGCTTCGTTCTCTCCGGTCCCAGCTTTTGGCCAGAACGTTACTCATTTTGGCTTTGCTGCTCGTATTGATTGGTTTTCTACAATATTTTCTGATGAAAGATTTTCTGTATCGCAGTCGGGCAGAAGCTATGGATACGCAGTTGAATTCAATTCCTGCCGATTTATTGATTAAGGATTCGCAGGAGCAGAGTGGGGTAACCGCTCCCCAAGAACAAACCAATCGGAGGAATAATCGACCGGGGCCGTTTTTGTTCTGGCCGGATATGTCGCTCGCTTCTATAGATACAGACGGCACTTTCCAGAGCTTGTCCAACGAAAACGGACTTAAGCCGCCACGTCTCACCACTGAGCAATATCATGCAATGCAGCAGAGCAAACGCATGCGTCACGGCTATCAATTAATCACGGATGCTCAGGGGAAAGAGCAACTGGTTGTATTCCGTCCGCTCGGTCCACCTGACCGTTCGTCCGGTTTACTTCAAATGGGCGTATCCACGACTTCTATGCAAGAGCAATTGATTAACCAGCTCCGCACCTTTATTTTATTGTCTCTGATTGCGCTTGCGATTGGGTTGGCGCTTATGCTTCCTGTGCTGCGCCGCACGTTGGTGCCCCTTTCCAGGATGGTCGAGGCAGTCAAACGTATTGATGCGGGCAATCTGGCCGAACGCTTTGACGCAGAGCAAGGGCAGTATGAGGTGGATCGTTTGGCGGTTTCATTTAACGGGATGCTGGAACGGCTGGAGCATTCTTTTGCTGCCGAACGAGAATTGCAGATGCAGATGAGACGATTTATTGCGGATGCTTCCCATGAACTGCGCACCCCGCTCACGTCTATTCACGGCTTCTTGGAAGTGCTGCTTCGTGGGGCGGCATCTAATCCGAAGCAGCTTCTGTCGGCACTAGAAAGTATGTATGGTGAATCCAAGCGGATGAATAAACTTGTCTCTGATTTACTATTGTTGGCTAAGCTGGATCGAACACCGGAGTTGAAGCTGGAAGACATATCACTAGATGCGTTGCTGCTGGAAATGAAACCGCAGCTCCTTATGCTGGCAGGTACACGTAAAGTGGTTTTTGATATGACGGCAGGTATACGGGTATTGGCAGAGGGGGATAAAATCAAGCAGGTAGTGCTCAACTTGTTTCACAATGCTGTTCAGCATACCGATATGGAAATAGGTGTGATCCAGGTAAACCTGTCTGCAGGTAAGAAGTTGGTGGATATCCAAATTCGTGATAACGGACCAGGCATGAGTAAAGAACAGCTGGAGCGGATATTTGAGCGTTTTTATCGTGGAGATGAATCGCGTACACGTAGCTCAGGCGGAGCGGGCCTTGGTCTGGCCATTACACAGTCTATCGTAGAAGCACACGGCGGGAACATTACGGCCGAAAGCACACCGGGAACGGGAAGTGTATTCAAAGTAACGCTACCTTTAGCGGGAACAGTATAGTATTTAAGATTATGGCGTAACATAAAAATAGCCCCCCGAACCGCAGCTTTGGTTATAACACGGCTCGGGAGGTTTTTCTATTGTTAGTTAATCAGCGAAGCTTTCTGTAAAAGCACATGCAGCACCTTGGCAGATGCCTCACGGGTTGTAGGTGCATTCGGCTGGAAGTAGGAGGAGCCTTTAATCGCTTCTCCGTTGATGATACCTGCTGCACTTACTTTTTCAATACTGTCCTTGGCATAGCCTGCAAAGGATGAAGCATCATGGTACGGTGTACGTGCAGGGCCATCGACTGCTGCTTTGATTTGAAGCAGATCTACAGCTTTACCCAGCACGACAGCAATTTCTTGACGACTGATATTAGCGTTCGGATCAAACTTGTCGCTGTTGCGACCCGTAATCAAACCAGCTTCATAAGCGGCTGCTACATCGCCGGAGTACCAACTACCTGCCGGGATGTCACTGAATGGTGCAGCAGTACCCGGTGTCAGGCCGAGTGCCCGAGTTACCAGGGCTGCAAATTCTGCACGTGTCACGTTCTTCTTCGGTGAGAAAGTCGTGTCGGTCGTGCCGTTAATCAGCAACTTGTTCGCCAGCGATTGAATTTCCGATTGGGCATACGACGATGAAATATCTTCAAAGCTAACGGGACGTGTCGCCGCTGCATACGTCGAGAAGCCCGGACGGCTTACCTTGACGACAGTAGATCCATCAGCCTGCTTGGCGAAGACGGATGGAACGGGATAGACATTTCCGTTTGCCGTATAGAGTACACCGGCTGTATTGGAATCAATTTGACCAGGTACGGTAAAGGATCTGCTAATGAACTGTCCTGGAGCAACTTTGAGCGATTGACTCTTGCCACCAGTGACAACGTTAGCTTCAAACCCTACCGGGATGCCGATCACATTGGAGCCTTTTAGCTTACTTGTAAAAGTGCCACTCGCCTCTGTCTGGCTGCTGATTATCACTTCAATGCCTGCACCAGCAGGAACATTTTTCAGAGCGGATACTGGCAAAGCCAAAGAAGAACCTGTATTGCTTACAATCAAGCTGCTTCCTGCTGCAGCCTTGCCTAACGTTACCAGTTGTGTGGAAGTGAGCGATGCTTTTGTCGTTTGGCCTGCTTGGCTAGTAGCCGACAGTACAATAGCTGTCGGGCTGGAACCTGCCGCTGTCACGGCAGCCTGTAAATCTGCCTCGGTTACTGTCAGCGACTGTACATTATTGTTCAATGCAACGGCTGTAGTGACAGTTTTAACAGCCTGCCCTTGTTTCACAACGCTTTGAAGTGAAGGTGCAGATGTAGAGACAGGAGTGGATGTGTTCGTTGCAGCAGAAGGTGTAGTATTGCTTCTGCCGCCACCTCCACCACCGCTGCCTCCAACACTACCGCTGGATGCGGCGCTATTATCCACACGGATAGCTTTAGTGGCGGTGAAGAGTTTAGGACCGTCGGTATTGCGTACGACTTCGCCGTCTTTATTCAGTTCTGGAGAACTGACTTCCAGCTTGTATACGCCGTCCTTCAAATGCTGAATAACGGGCTGACCGTTAGCATCCAGAACAGGTTTTCCATTGTCATCTAATTCGACGTAACTTCCGTCAATATCCTTGAAGGAATATGCGCCTTGTTTGAGGCGAGCGTTGACTCCTTGTTCTTTTGAAGTCGTAATGCCGTCAATAAGACCAATTAATTTATCATCAACGCCGTATACATAAAGCGCGATCTGGTTGGTTTTATCTGTGGTCAGGCGGAATGCCAAATCTGTTGAGCGTTGAGCACCTGTACGACTCGGATAAATAATCGGGTTGGTGACACTCAAGTCCTGCAAGCCGAAGCCAGTTGTTGGATTTTCTTTGCCTACATGAACGACGAACGGCAGATGAAGTGTTGGCAGTCCGGCGCTTTTCAGAATAACTTCCCCTTCATATACACCTGTGGCTGCACCTGAATTTGGTTGTACAGACAGGAAGAACGGTTGCGATTTACCCGGTTCTGCCGAGATTGCTCCATTCGCGCCCACACCTTGCAACTGAACGGCAATATTGCTCACGTCAGGTGTAGCAATCGGCTTAGTTGGATCAGAAGTTACATTATCATGTAAAACGGTGCTGGCTTCATATTGCACAGTGTTAGCCGACAAGTTTTTGAGTTGAAGCTGAATCTGCTTCGCATCACTACCAGGTCGTAACACCCCGAAGCTGGCGGAAGGATTGTAATTCACAACCTCCTGCCGATTAAAGTTTTTGTCGAGAATCGTAATCTTTTCGACGGTTTCCAGCAGGGCTGGCGTCTGAATCGCATTAGCGATGTTTACAAGGCCTGCACCTTGGGAATACACATCATATTGGATTTTATCCTCATCAAAGAGTGTAACCGAAGTGTTTGCCAGAGCAGCGCGGATATCAAACGGTGTCCAGTTTGGATGCTGTTGCTTCAGCAGCACAGCAAGTCCAGCCACATGCGGAGACGCCATACTTGTACCGTTGCTGCGTTTGTAGGCTTGCTCATAAGATGCATCCGGATAGAACTTGGCGAAGGCAGGGTAGGTTGATAAAATGCCCACACCCGGTGCGCTCACATCCGGCTTGATGCTGAGTAGTTCATCTCCGTTCGGTCCACGGGAGCTGAAACCGGCCATCGTATCGCCTGCATTATCTGTACGAATATAATCTGCCCCAAAGGAGACGGAGAACTTCTCTCCAGCATTGTCCACAAGTTGTTTAGCCAGCGCGCGCCCTTCCTTACCTTTCATGTCAAAGGTCGGAATAAAGTCAAAGCTGTCACCCAAATTGGAATTTACGTAGTCATTACGACCTGAAATACTTTCCCCTAAATCAGCTTTGGTGATGTCACCCGCTTTCGTATTCCCATTAAAAACGATAACAGCCTTCGCACCGTTTTTTTTCGCATTTGCGATTTTATCCACGAATGCCAAGTTGCCGCGTGAAACGAGGACGATTTTTCCTGCTACGTCTTTCCCTTCAAAATCATCAGGTTGCCCCAGATTCGCATATACGAGCTCATAAGGGGCAGTTCCCAAAATGGAGGCAAAGTCTTCTCTGCCTGTCTCCCAGCCCATCAAATTAAAATCATAATGTGCATAAGCATCATCAGTTACGGTCTTTTTTAATTCACCGTTAGCCTCCCAATAGGAGTCACGGGTGACCGAAGCTGTACCCGAGAAGCTTTTGCTCGGCGAAGTGGCTGCACCGACGGAAATCGCCAACTGTGATGTTGCGGGAGAACCCATGGAATAAAAATAGGGGCCTTCCTGTGCCGCATTACCATTCGCTATGACCGCGACTACGCCGGAAAGTACAGCATTATTAATAGCAATGGAGTCGGGGGAGTTCGGGTCCTTTTCGGAATCCGAGCCCAGCGACAGGTTAATGACGTTCATACCATCTTTGACAGCGCGTTCAATGCCATCAATGACCTGTGCGGAGGAACCGGAGGAGCGTCCCGTCTTGGTATTGCGTCCAAGCACTTTATACACGTATAAGTCCGATTTATAGGCAATACCCTTTTGCACAATATCCGAGGATTTATTTGCGGCTTTACCGGCAATTGTGCCGGAGACGTGAGTACCATGTGTCGTTCCGCTAAAACCTGTGCCGTATGGGTCATTTTCTTTTTCAAGGAACGGTTCCTCGTAAGGGTCGTTGTCTTGTTCAAAAGAGTCATATCCGCCTTTATAGGCTTCTTTTAAATCCGGATGCTCATAATCGATACCAGTATCAATAACCCCGACCTTGATTCCCTCGCCATTCAATCCTTTGGCCCAGGCTCCAGGAACACCAATCTGGTCCAGCGGTGCGTTATCATAAGTGGCTTCACTGGCTGTAAGTGTTGGCGGGTCCTGTACGGGGATGGAATAATACGTTTTGTTTTCATGAATGGATTTTACACCTGGCAGTTTAGCCAGTTCTGGAATCTTATTGGCTGGTAGTGTGACCTCCAAGCCGTTAAGCACCGTGTTGTACTGGTAATTCACCTGAAGAGAAATACCATGCTCAGCGGCTTGGTCTACGAACGTAGTTTGCTCGGTGGCAATCGCGGATTCCGCTTTTTGCTCAGATTGAGCTGTGAAAGCTTGGAAGCCTGAACGTGCCGCATATTTGTCCACGGCTAAGGGCTCACCATCAAGCTGTACGATGACTCTGACCTGGCGGGAAGAATCTGTGCTTAGCTCTGGCGAAATGAAGGCCGGAGCCGTCTCAATAGTCAATGCTTGCTGAGCTTCCAAAAATGAGTTGATTTGCAGATCTGCGGTAGCAGCAGAACTGACAGACGGCAGAGACAAGCTTACCGTCAAGGCAAGAGCGAGTGATACGACAGGTATTTTTTGCAAAATGATCGGCTTTTTCAAAGATTTCCCTCTTTTCAATCAAAATATGATATGTCTACATACTAGGATTTGAAGCCACTGCCGTTGTTCTCACGCCTCCCTTAATATCTAAAATAATAGAATTGACCACTGGTGACTAACTTGCCAGTTTTGAGGCATATCTTACCATATTGGTGGGATATATTACTATATGTTTTTTATATTTTTAGAAAAAATAAGGGTAACATCACATATAGATTCCATGGAAATGTTATGAATTTACTAGATTATTTTTGAAAATACTCGAAGGGGAATGGGAGAATGCGAGATTTAATGATATAATCTGCATTGGAATTGTTGAGGTTTCACAATCATGTAAAATGCCTAAGGCAAAGGAGTCGATTATGTTGGCAAAAACATTGATTTTCGGGCATAAAAATCCGGATACGGATACCATTTGCTCAGCTATTGCTTATGCAGACTTAAAAACCAAACTGGGTGCGGACGTAGAGCCGGTTCGTCTGGGCGAGGTGAACGGGGAAACGCAGTATGCACTGGATTATTTCAAAGTGAGCGCGCCACGTCTAGTTGAGCAGGTTGCTGCTGAAACGGACAACGTCATTCTGGTCGATCATAATGAGCGCCAGCAAAGCGCCGCTGATATTGACAAGGTACGTGTAACTGAAGTCATCGACCATCACCGGATCGCTAACTTTGAAACAAGCCAGCCGTTATACTTCCGCGCTGAGCCAGTGGGTTGCACAGCCACCATTTTGAACAAGCTCTACAAGGAAAATGGTGTAGCGATTCCGAAAGAAATCGCAGGTCTAATGTTGTCCGCGATTATTTCCGATTCCCTGTTGTTCAAATCCCCAACCTGCACGGATCAAGACGTAGCTGCTGCTCGTGAACTGGCTGAAATTGCTGGTGTGGATGCAGATCGTTACGGATTTGACTTGCTTAAAGCGGGGGCTGATTTGAGTGGTCACACCATTGAACAGTTAGTAAGTCTGGATGCCAAAGAATTTCAGATGAATGGTCGCAAAGTGGAAATTGCTCAAGTGAACGCAGTAGACGTCAACGATGTGCTATCGCGTCAAGCTGACCTAGAAGTTGCATTATCCCAAACCATTGAGGCCAAAAATCTCGATCTGTTCCTGTTCGTTGTAACAGACATTGTGAACAGTGATTCCATTGGTATTGCCCTGGGAAGCCAAGCACAAGCGGTTGAGAAAGCCTATAATGTACAGTTGGATGACAACAAGGCTGTTCTAAAAGGCGTTGTATCGCGAAAATCGCAAATTGTGCCTGTATTGACTGACGCTTTTAACAGTTTGTAAGGATAAAAAATAAGCCTCCTGAACCCCTGCATAATGGCAGTGGAAGCAGGAGGCTTATTTCTATTTCTTCAGTTCTGCCAGGACGTCTCCGATGCGGAATTCAAATGCCAATTTCAACTGATCGCTCATCAGGTGCCAGGCGTTTTCAGCTACAGCGAGATCGCCGCTATGGGTAAATGCATGTGCGGCACCCATGTATTTTTTATACGTCACGGGCACATCTGCTTCAATCAGCCGTTTGGCGTACAACTCGGCTTCGTCAGCCAAGGAGTCCAACTCCGCGGTTATGATCAAAGCAGGAGGGAGATTATGTAGTGATTCTGCAAAAATGGGGGAAACTAACGGATTCCGCGCCTCCTCTGGTGAGTGCAGGTAGCTTTCATTAAAGATCTTTGCTACTAGTGGCGGAATGGCTTTCTCGAATTGGGGCTTCAATTTGGGATCTGTAGCAATATCTAATGGTGGGTAATCCAGTACCTGATATATAATCGGAAATTCCTTGCGATCCCGGGCCATAAGACACAGCGCTGCCGCTAGATTACCACCTGCACTGTGTCCCCCGACCGCAATGCGTTGAGGATCTACGTTGAGCACATCAGGATGCTCGTACAACCATTGGGTTACATCATAGCTTTCCTGTAGCGGGATAGGGAATTTATACTCCGGGGCCAAGCGATAATCGACATTAACGACAACGCAATTCGCACGTTCAGTAATGACCGGACACCAGGGATCATCCATTTCGGCGCTGCCCATTACAAAGCCGCTGCCATGGAAATTTACAAATACAGGGAGTGGATCAGCAGACCGGTGAGAAGGTTCATATACAATCACCCTGGAGTCACCAACAGAGGTGGGAATGATCCTTTCTTTCCGATGTACTTTGGGAGAATGCGAAGGTTTGAAATCGGACGCAGCTACCATTCTGCCAGCCGATATGCGGGCAAGTTTGACGAACAGTTTTTGTCTCAGTCTTCGCACCATTTTTCTCTCTCCTCTCTGGAGTCGGTTAGACGTGAACCTTTGACATCTTCAAACGCAGAACGTACGCGTGACAAATAGGTTTGGAACTGACAGATTTCCGACTCACTAAAGTCTGACATCAGACGTGAAGCTAGCCCTACGAAAAAGGGGTCCATCTGTTGAATTTTACTTCTTCCTTTATCGTTCAGGGACACGAACACTCCCCGCTTGTCATTGGGATCGTCATATTTATTAATGAATCCCTCTTGTTCGAGAGAAATAACCATAGAACTGATTGCTGCCCGGCTTACCCCCATCTTTTCAGCCAAAGCAGAAGGAGATGACATTTCATCTCTTTGCGCTGAAAGTACACAAAGCGCGATATATTGCCCGTAGGACAGACCAAATTCACGCGAACGTTTTTCCATGTTTTTACGTATTTCATACGTTATGGAAAATAAATCTACCAAAACACCAATCGGTTTATTGCCACCTGGAAAGAGATTATAGGCCAGTTGACGAATTTCGGAGTCCAAAAAAAAGAACATGCGATCCACCTCGATGTAGTTAATTAGTTAACTGTAATTTAATTAACCACTGGTTGCAATGATTTATACAAACTTTGTTCCGCATTTTTTTGAAAATATATCTGTAAAACGTCACATCCAGGGGCCGATACACTGATCGGGGCCCTGATTCACAAAGGCTTGTATGGAGGGCTGACGCAGGGTACGTCCTTCTTGCCACCGCCATTCACTATATTGAACCTTGGCGGTATACATGGGTTTCACCCAAAATGCGTCTTGATGCCGATCCGGTTTATTGCTAAAAGGTCGCTCCGATATGATATGTGGTAGCAGGCGCTCGGTAAGCTGACGCCAATCTTCCCGAGTCAGCTTACCCGTCCCCACATGCCCGATATAGCGCAGCATTCCTTGTTTATCATATTGGCCCAGCAACACAGCATTGATAATGCCTCCGTTTAGGGTATAGCCACCGATAACGGCAATAATATCGCCATAATTTTTGACCTTGAGCCATCGTCCGTCCTTTCCGCCCAATGTGTACGGACTATCCAGCTTTTTACACACAATGCCTTCCATTCCTTGGCTGCACATAACCTGAAATAGAGCTTGTCCATCAGGATGAGCGGGAGCTAGTTGAATCCGTTCATTCGGTATGATGATCTGATGCAGCAGTTCAAGCCTTTCCTGTAACGGTTTAAGATGAACCCACTCCCCGTTCAGATAAACAATATCAAACAACATGTAAGTAGCGGGTACAGCTTCATAGGCTGACTGAACTCGATCCGTCCGACGAATCAGATCCCGTCGCATAATTTCATGGAACGATGGCTTACCGTCGGCACCGAGTGCGATCATTTCCCCGTCCAATATGACCGAATCAGCCTTACAGTAGGAGGGGAAGAGAGCAAGCTCCGGGTATAAAAGCGTTCGTTCATGCTGCTTGCGGTTAAACAGGCGTGTGCTGCCCTGGTCGTGATACGTCAAAATTCTCGTACCGTCCCATTTTATTTCGTAACGCCAAAGGCCCGGATCTACAGGTACTTTTTCGCTCAGTTCCGGTTCAAACGGGATTACAGGTTTTAATTCCGTACGCAACGCAGCACCTCCCTTGCCTTCATTGGAATAAATATAGTGTCGACGATAGATCCTATTTTATGTGTCAGGATTTTGAAAAATTCGATTCCAGTCGCTCCGAAGTGCAAGATATAGACGAACTAAACCATTTCGATCTATATCTTGTTCATTGGAAGTCGCTTATGGGATTTTTGCAAAATCCTCGTATGTAATGTTTCGCTGATTCCTAAATAGGGGAATGATAAGGATATCTAGCGTCGGCATGAAGTGATTGCAGTAATACGTTAGCATGGAGTTGTAACGGGATTTTCTTCAGTCAGAAAGGAGATTGGTTTCATGAGACAAATTCGCGAGGAGGACCATGCAGTAGTCATGGTGGATGATGGACAGGTAGTTGCAGAAGTAGGCTATAAATCCATAGATGACCACTCATTGGTCATTGACCATACATTTGTATCCGAGCAGTTACGGGGTCAAAAAATCGGCAAGGAGCTCATCGACCGAGTGGTTGATATGGCAAGGAATCAGCATAAAAAGGTTATTCCTGCTTGCTCGTACGCGCTTGCTCTGTTCAAGCGCCATCAGGAATACAGTGACGTATGGCAGCAATGAATATGGATCATCAAGGCTGCTTAATTGCATAACCGATACAACACCGGAGCGGGTAATCAGACCTTCCCGGTGTTTTTTTGTGTGTATAAAGCTTGTAAAATCAATGCATTCTACCGTTGATATAGGGAAGTAAAGGGCTATTTTCAAATGTTGAAGCATATTTTCTGACAGATGGCTGTGAAATTGTTCATACTGTTGTCACTTCACAGGCTGTCCATGAGTTCTATATAATATATTATGGTTATGACTACAACAGTAACGAAAACCTGAATTTAACGAAGGAGACGCTCATGATGAATAAAGCGAGTGAGGACAAGCAGTACGTTCCAACGAGCAATCGTAATTTTACAGCCTTGATTATCACCGTTTCCATTATAGCCAACGTGATTATTTTGCTGCTGTTCTTTTCGCCGATCGGATACCAGGGTAGTGTGAGTTTTGATCTCACTATTTTCCCAAGGCTGAATGCGATTTTTAACAGCTTCACGTTTATTTTTCTGGTGGCTGCACTGGTTGCTATTTTCAAAAAGAACATTAAGCTTCATAAAACCTTTGTTTTGCTGGCCTTCGCCAGTACCGTTTTATTTTTATTTTCCTATCTGACCTTTCACTACATTTCGCCGGAAACTGCAAAATATGGTGGGGTGGGTATCCTTCGGCCGATCTACTTTACGCTGTTGATTTCGCATAGCATACTGGCTGCGATTATTGTACCGCTAGCACTGTTCACAGTTGTATGGGGATGGACGATGCAGGTAGCAAAACATCGTAAGATTGCGCGCTGGACGATGCCAATTTGGCTATATGTGAGCTTGACAGGGGTACTGGTGTACGTTTTCATGGCCCCATACTATTAATAGATGTGAACCCTTTGCGGGTTGATTTAGGAAAATGGCGTCTCTGCTGAAGAGGCGTCTTTTTTGTATCCAATAAAAGAAAAATTATTCCTTCTAAATTTATTTTATTGAAAAAACGTTCCTTCTTTAGCGGTATTTCTGCTATAATTTGCCTTAATCAACTAAGAACAAGGGGGTCACCATGTGACAAAGAAAGCGAAAGGCAGGTTACGGTTGCTTGTATCTATGCTGGCGCTGGTTGTACTGCTGAGCAGCTGCGGTGGTGGAGGATCAAAGTCGGAAAAGGTTGACGGAGGGAAAGTAACACTGCAATTTTGGACCATTGCACTACAACCTACATTTACCCCGTATTTCAATCGGGTGATTGCCGATTATGAGCAGAAGAACCCCAATGTCAAAATTGACTGGAAGGATTACCCTTATGATGCAGTGACCAACAAGCTGTTGACAAGTATCGCTAGCAACAGCAGTCCGGATGTAGTCAATCTCAATACAGAATTTGCTAGCCAAATGGGCTCCAAGGGTGCTGTTGTTGATATGAATGAGCATTTGTCGCCCGAGGAAAAGGCTGCTTATTTCGAGGGTATTTATAATTCCACAGTCATTAACGGTAAAGCTTATGCGCTACCCTGGTATACCGGTACAGAAGTGCTTTACATGAATACAAAGCTGGTCAAAGCCGCCGGATTGGACCCTGCTCATCCGCCCAAAACCCGGGAGGAATTGTCTGAGTGGGGCCGTCAGATCAATAGAAAAATTGGCAAAGCAGGCTATGCTCAGCAACTTGTATCCAAGCTTTTCGCTGTGGACGGCATTCCTATTCTAAATAAAGAAAAGACATCAGCGGCGTTCAATACACCAGAAGCAGTCACCATGATTGATAATCTAAAAAAACAGATGGAAGATGGCGTTGTACTCAAGGAAGACGCTGACTTCTCACAACAAGTGAAATATTATGCCGGCGAGCAGGTTGCTTTCGAGCTGGCAGGCCCGACGTTCATCAATTTTATCAAAACGGCTGCGCCGGATGTTTATAAGAACACAATTGCTGTTCCTGTCCCAACCGGTAAAGCTGATGTGCGGCTCTCCAACTCCATGGACCTGGTCGTACCTGCTAAGTCTGCACATGTGGACGAAGCAGTGAAATTTGCTGTTTTCTTGACAAACGCAGAGAGTCAAACAGCTTTTTCTAAAGCGGCGAATACACTACCTTCCACGAAAGACTCCATTAAAGATCCATATTTTACTCAGTCTGATAAATCATTAGAAGCACAAGCCAAGGTAGTATCCGCGCAAAGCTTGGATAAGGCGACAGATTATATGGTCGGTGTGCCTAATGCCAAAGATGTGAACAGTGCCATCGCGCGAGCTTTGCAAAATATTGTATTGAACGGCACGGATACGAAGCAGACGCTTACTGCCCTGGAGCAGGAAGTGAACGATATTTTAAAGCAATAGGTTTGACAGGGGAGTAAATGAATACTCCCCTGTTCATTTATCAAAATCAGGTGGTGATGCAGCATGATCAAATGGTTAAGGTCGGAGTCCTTTACGGCCTGGGCCTTTATGACGCCAGGACTGTTATTGCTTGCCGTCTTTGTATTTTGGCCTATTATTTACAGCATCCCGCTGGCATTGACAGACTACTCTGTCATATCAGATACCCATTTTGTCGGCTTGGATAATTTTGAAGCGGCGTTTAAGGACCGTAACTTTCTTATTTCAATTTGGAACTCATTGTTGTACGTGCTCATTGTCCCCTTTCTCCAAATTTTCTCCATCCTGATGGCTGTGCTTGTGAACAGCCGTATCCCGGGAATTAAAATATTTCGTACGTCCTACTACATCCCTGTTGTGACTTCGATGGTAGCTGTAGCCTTAATTTGGAGCTGGCTATTGGGCAATAACAGCGTAGTGAACTACTTGCTCATGCAGGTCGGCTTGATTAGCAAAGACATACACTGGTTATCGGACAGCAACTTGGCCTTGTATGTACTGATGTTCATCACAATGTGGAAGGGACTCGGGTATTATATGATGCTCTATCTGGCTGGATTACAAAATATTCCTCAAGATCTGTACGAAGCCGCTAGAGTCGACGGAGCAAGCCGCTGGCGTCTGATTGTTCATATTACTCTTCCACTGTTAAGACCTTACATTTTGTTCTGTACCCTTATATCACTCATGTCAGCTATTCGTGTATTTGATGAAGTATATGTACTAACCAAGGGTGGACCGGGAACGGCCACGTTGACATCCAGCTTGTATATTTTTCAAAAGGGCATGGAGCAGTTCAATTTTGGATATGCTTCTGCGCTTGGCTTAATTGTCGGTGCAATGATTGCCGTACTTAGTATTATCGTATTCCGATTCAATAGGAAAGGCGGTGTCAATCCCTATTGATGAATCTAAAGGATGACAAAATGCTACGCTCATCTCTTCCTAAAAAGGAAAGCAGCCGCATCATGCGCAGTCTTGCTCGAATGCTGAGAATGACGGTCATCTACGTGCTTCTAGTGCTACTCGCCCTCTTTTTAATGGGACCGTTCCTATGGCTGCTCAGCGTATCCCTCATGCCAGGTCGCAACATTTTTTCAACGCCGCCCGCTATTTTTCCGACCTTTATCGATTTCGACAACTATGTTCAGGTGTGGCAGTTCATGAATTTTCCAAAGTATATGCTGAATACGGTCATCATTACGGTGTTGGGCGTTGTGCTCAATGTGGTACTCGCCAGTCTGACGGGATATCCCTTGGCTGTATTTCGTTTTAAGGGTAAAAATCTGGTGTTTACGCTGCTGATTGCCACGATGATTATTCCTTCCTACACCGCATTTATTGTGCATTATCTGACCATTCAAGGGCTCCATCTGGGCAATACATATTTGGGTGTGGTGTTGCCCGGGGCAGTCTCCGTGTTCAACATTTTTCTAATGCGACAGACGTTTATTCATATTCCCACTGATGTGCGTGATTCCGGTAAAATGGACGGCGCTTCGGAGTTTCGAATTTGGTGGCAGCTGGTGCTTCCGCTGGTCAAGCCGGCGCTCGCTGTAATTTCTCTGTTGGAGGCGATGTCGTTCTGGAACAGCTTTCTGTGGCCTATCGTTATTTTAAATGATACGGAGCTATATCCGCTGGCAGCTGCGCTCACGTATCTCAACGGTCAATTTGCCTATAACTTCGGTTGGATTGCTGCAGGCACAATGATTTCGGTACTGCCGATCATTATATTGTTCCTGTTTACACAGCGCTACTATATGGAAGGTTTGGCGGGAGCGGTAAAAGGATAAGCCAGTAGTCATGGCTACGAAGAGCCTGTGAATGGAAGGAGATGATTGCGATGAAATTGTCCAAAGGAATGGGGCCTCATTCGGGTGTAGGGTTATCACCGCAGGAGATACAATATTATTTTCGTGATGTGTATGACAGCGGGGAAAGGCTGGTTATCTCCGAACCGCGTCTGGTCTGTGAACTGTCCTCTCGCTTTGCAATGAATCAGGAGTATGAAGGTGTGCTGGACCCCGAGGGACCGATCAAGCTTATTGTGCCTCCAGGACCGGGTGTACCGACTGAAACACGGGGAAGCGTGCAGTTGGTGCTCGAATATGACGGAACGCTTGCTGCAGACGGATATCGGTTGGACATTCAGAAGGACGGGCGGATTGAAGTCCATGCTTCCAATAAAAGAGGGCTCAAATACGGCATGGATGCCCTGCATCTCCTGCTTCAAGTGGAACAGGAGCGATGTACTCTGCCGGTGATGTCTATTCGGGATGAGCCTTCCTTCCCGGTCAGAGGAATTATTGAGGGCTTCTATGGGAAACCGTGGAGTTTCGCGGATCGGATGGATGCTGTCCGTTTTATGGCTGCGCATCGGATGAACACGTTCATGTATGCCCCCAAGGATGATCCATATCATCGTGAGCTATGGAGAGAGCCGTACCCTGAGGATACGTTTGACCAGATCCGCGAATTAAAGGAAGCCTGTGAACGGCATGAGATTGATTTTCATTACTGTATCAGTCCAGGGAACGACCTAAGCTTTGGCAGCGATGAAGATTTCCTTAAATTGACGGAAAAGCTGGCGGCCGTGATTGCGATTGGCGTACGTCATTTTTCTGTATTAATGGATGATATTGATTATGTACTCAAAGGGGAAAATCGACATTTGCTGGGCCGCTCGGGTCACGCTCATGTCTTTTTGACGAACAAGGTTCACACATGGCTGGCTGAACGGCTGCCTGAGTTTACACTGACAGTCTGTCCTTCGGAATATTGGTCGTATTGGGATACCGAATACAAAAAGGACTTCCGTGAGCGGCTGCATCCGGAGATTAAGGTGTTCTGGACGGGGTACTTTGTTTTTGCCCCACAGATTAGTCGCGAGCACGCCGCCAATAATCATGCGTTCTTCGGACATGAGCTGTGGCTGTGGGATAACATCCCGGTGAATGATTGTGACCATGATCGGTTATTCCTTGATCCGCTGCGCGGACGGTATTCCGGGCTACCAGACTGCGGACATACCGGTATGGTGGCCAACCCGATGAATCAGTGGGAATGCTCCAAAGTAACGCTCATTACGATGTCCCACTATATGTGGAACAGTGAACGGTATATGCCTGAGCTATCTTGGCAATGGGCTGTGCGGGAGTTAGCGGGAGAGCGTGCGGATGAACTGATGTTTTTCTGTCGTCAAAACAGGAACAGCCGACTGGGCGGCAGCGCGTATGAGGACGTGGATCTTGCTTTGCAAATGCGCGATATCCCTGCGCTGGATATGTACTTTGAGCGGCTGCTTCAGACCGTGAGCGTCCTACGGAACGTGCCTGCTGATGATCCGGCAGCAGGTTTCGTGTCCCAGGCCGCGCCGTGGCTGGAACGTGCCGAGCTGGACGCAGGCCTGTGGCATGTGCTGCGCCAAGCTGCGCTCAGTGGCGAGCGACAGGACGATGCACAGTCCGGGGAGAGCAGCACGCCGAGCGAAGCAGTTGACGGGCAAGAGCCGTCGCCTCTGACGGACGAAATTACAGGAGAACTGCGACGCGGTATCACTGCTTGCTTAGAAGCGGAGGCTCGGCTGGGTAGCAATCCGGCGATCCGTGCTGCCGCGCAGTGGGGTTATGTCGATCAGGACGAACAAGGCAAATATCGACTGATCTTGTGAGTGTTTGCGATGGATTATGAAACCAAGGCAGCATAGCTGCCCTGAAAATAATCATTTGCCGTTAGGATAACGGTAATTTTCAGGAGAGGTGGAACGTACGGTGAAGTCAAGCACCCGATTACTTTTTATACCGCTGGATGAGCGGCCCTGTAATTATCAATTTCCTTATTTACTGGCACAGGGTACAGACTTGGAAATGGAGCGACCCCCATTAGAATGGATGGGACAAAAGAAAACCCCTGGCGATACGACCAGACTATGGGCATGGCTCGAGGAACGCGCGGCTACTGCTGATGGAGCTATTGTTGCGATGGATACGTTGCTGTACGGAGGAATCGTACCTTCTCGACTACACGGTATGTCGAGCGAGCAGGTCAGAGATAGAGTGAATCGGCTTCGCAGGCTAAAGCAACTATATCCGCAACTGACTCTGTATGCATTTCAACTAATTATGCGTTGTCCGCAATACTCTTTGGCTGATGAAGAACCGGATTACTATGCCGATTGGGGTCGTGAGATATTCCGAAAGGGCTTCATTGAGCATCGTCAGGAGCTGGGGATCGCTACCGCAGAAGAGTTGCTCGAATTAACTGATATTAAAGAGCGTTTGCCAATAGAAATACTGGATGATTACCTGGGGCGTCGCCATGTGAATTTGGAGGCTAATGAAGTTGCACTGGATCTCGTAGCAGAAGGTATCATTGATTTTATGATTATCCCACAGGATGATTCGGCTCCCTACGGCTATACCGCCAAGGATCAGCAGCGGCTAAGAAGTCGTATTTCTGAGCTTGGGCTGGATTTGAATGTATACATGTACCCGGGGGCAGATGAAGTGGGTTGTACGTTGCTGGCTCGTTGGGTTAACAAGATGAATAATGTAGTCCCACTGGTGTATCCCCGATTGTCTGCTTTGCAGGGGGCATTCGTAGTTCCGCTTTTTGAAGATCGCTATTTTTACGAAACCTTAAAATATCAGATTATGGCGGCAGGTGGGCTGATAGCTTCCTCGGCAACGGAGGCTGATTGGATTTTGTTGGCTAACACACCCGGTGACACGATGGCAGAGGCTTCATCCCAGCAGCGTGCAATGACCGGATATGATGTACATCGGAATGTAGTAGAGCTGGTTGAGTACGGTTCTTATATGCTGCAATATGCAGGTCAAAATGTTGCAGTTGCTGATGTGGGCTACGCCAACGGCGCAGATCTCAAGCTACTTAGACTATTAAAGCAAAAAGGACTGCTTTTTAAGCTGGCAGGTTATGCAGGCTGGAATACCAGTTCTAACACGCTGGGCACCGTCATTGCTCAGTCCATGCTGTATACCCACTATGGCTCTACGGAGGAACATTTGGATTTTCTGTCGCTGCGCTACGCCGAGGATGCCTGTTATTGCGCTGTGGTACGTACGGCTATGAATAACGAAATTGTGGAGCAGATGGGTTTTACCAAGTTTATGCTCGATGGACCGAGAGGCTCGGTAGCTGCGGTTATTCGCGGACGGCTGGAGCAGGCACTCAATGAATATGTGAACGGGCCGGAAGGCTGCGTGGAAATTATAGATTGCTACATGCCGTGGAACCGCACCTTTGAAGTCGGATTAACCGTACGGCATCATGCCGAGAAGAGAGGGTGATTCCTATGGGAATGGAAGGTGTATTATCCAAAGTTCAGCACGGACTGATCGTATCCTGTCAGGCGCTACCAGGCGAACCGTTACATGGAGCAGATTCTATGGTCAAAATGGCGCGTGCCGCACAGCAGGGTGGAGCTGTAGCGATTCGCGCCAATGGCGCATCGGATGTACGTGCGATTAAACAGGCGATTTCTCTACCAGTGATTGGCTTGATTAAGCGGGATTATGATGATTCTGATATTTACATTACGCCCACCCTTCGTGAAATGGAGGAACTGGTGGAGGCAGGGGCGGATATCATTGCGCTGGATGCCACATTACGACCGCGCCCAGCGGGATGTAAGCTGAAGAGGCTCCTAGATTATGCCCATGAGCAGGGAGTCACTTCCATGGCAGACATATCGACACTGGAGGAGGCGCTTCATGCGGCCTCCCTTGGCGCAGACTGCGTATCCACCACGTTATCCGGGTATACGCCGTACTCTACTCAGATTGAGGGTCCTGATCTGGAGCTGGTTCGGAGAGCGTCGGAACTGGTTCCTGTTCCTTTAATTGCAGAGGGCAAAATCTATGATCCAGCGCAGGTTGAGGAAGCATTCCGAATGGGAGCACATGCAGTGGTTGTAGGCTCGGCGATTACCAGACCCCAATTGATTACGCAGCGGTTTGCCGATGCCGCAAGGAAGGCAGTGAAATGCATCTATGGAGATGAACGACCGAATTAACACGTATTATCCTTCATTAACGAAATCGGAGCAGAAAGTCGCCTTATGCGTACTGGAGCATCCCGCAGATATCATATATTTCTCCGTGACGGAGCTGGCGGATTTTGCAGGTACAGGCGAAACGACGGTGATGCGCTTTTGTCGGAAAATTGGTTTCAAAGGTTATCAGGATTTCCGACTGTCCCTGGCACAAAACCAGACTTATCGTAAAACCGATATGGGCGAGGAGAACATCGACCCAGATAACGAACAAGATATTACGCGTACGGTGTATCACAACATGCTCGATATTTTGCACTCCAGTATGGGACTGCTGGACCATTCAGAGCTTGGTCGTGCGATTGCGTGTCTCGATCAAGCGGGCTATGTTCAATTTTTCGGCGTAGGCGCTTCGGGAATTTCCGCGCAGGATGCTAAAAATCGTTTCTTACGGATCGGGCGGCGCGCCGAGGCCGTGGCAGACGGTCATATTCAGTCGATGATGGCGGTGTCCATGAACCCGGGTGATGTCGCTATCGGCATCAGTGTATCAGGAAGTACGCTGGATACGAACGATATGCTGCACAAAGCCAAGCAAAACGGTGCAACTGTTATCGCAATTACGAATTATGCGAAATCACCCATCACCTCCATTGCAGATATCGTGTTACTGACCGCAGGCAAAGAAGCCCCGATAGAAGGTGGTTCAATCGGTGCTAAAATTTCACAGCTATTCGTGATTGACCTCATCTGCGAAGGGCTTGCTCGCAAGCACACGAGTCACACCAAACAGATGAAGGAAAAAACAGCGAGGGCCGTTATTGAACGAAGCTATTGAGATTTTTCAGTTGTGAATTGAAAACTGTGCGCTCTGACAGTTCAATGACTTGTGTTTGTGGTGCATATGAATGGCTATTTCATGTATTGCTACTAAATAGAAGGTTTGTAAAAAGAGCTAGTAAGCTTTTATGTGGGGCAACAAGGAGGTTGGTGTGGTGGCAGCTGCTGTGAACAGAGTCATTGGAATCGACATTGGGGGCACATCGGTGAAGGCCGCCATAGTGGCACGGGACGGATCGGTGCTTGATGAAATCCGGCTGGATACGGACGCTTCCCGTGGACGTGAATGGGTGTTGTCGCGGGTGTCAGAATCTGTGCTCGGATTGTTGCGTTCTTTTGGAGATACCAGCATCGGTGCCCATATAGATGTAGGCGCTCTAGGCATTGCTACTGCTGGCCGAGTAAATGTGGAGAGCGGCGAAGTTGTGTATGCCACAGATAACCTACCTGGCTGGCAAGGTACATCCTTGGTAACGTGGGCTAGAGAAAAACTGGCTTTACGAGCGGTTGCTGATAATGATGCGAACGCCGCTTTACTTGGAGAAGCGTGGCAGGGAGCGGGGAAGGGCAAGCGACGCTTGGTGATGCTCACGTTGGGAACAGGTGTCGGAGGTGCATATATGGAAAATGACCTCTTGTGCAGAGGGGCTCATTGGAGCGGCGGTGATTGGGGGCACAGTATTCTATTCCCGGGGGGACATCCCTGCAATTGTGGAAAAAAAGGGTGCGCCGAGCAATATGTATCGGGGAGCGCCTTGTTACGTCGAGGTAGGGAACACGTCGGTAAATTGTACCGCTCAGGGAACGAGATTGTGAAAGAGGCCGCTCACGGTAACCAGGAAGCAATCCAGGTGCTGGATGATTACACCGCAGATTTAGCTGTGCTTCTATCTAATATCTCGGTGCCTCTTGATCCTGAGGCAATCATTGTAGGCGGAGGAGTAGCGGACGCGGGAGAGGTCTGGTGGCCCATGCTGGAAAAGCATCTGCACCAACTTGGAGTTCAAACGGAAGTAAGTCGGGCATTGTTGGGCAACCGCGCTGGAATCATCGGCGCTGCACGGCTTGCTTTTGAAATGACCGAGTCCTAGTACAAGAATGAAAGGGGAACGAACCATGACGCAAAAACGGCTTGATACCGACATTGTTGTGATTGGCGGAGGTCTGGGGGGGACATCGGCAGCTCTTGCGGCGGCGAAGGCTGGCATGAGAGTCATCGTGACGGAGGAGACGGATTGGTTAGGGGGGCAGTTAACTTCACAGGCGGTTCCCCCAGATGAGCATCGATGGATCGAACAATTTGGCTGCACAGCAACATACCGTGAGTTCCGTAATCGTGTGCGTGACTACTACCGTCAGAACTATCCGTTAACCGAAGAAGCACGGAATAATCCCATTCTCAACCCTGGGAATGGTTGGGTAAGCCGTCTGGCCCATGAACCACGGGTAGCTCTGCGGGTGCTTGAAGATATGCTCGCTCCCTATTTGAATACGGGGCGCGTTCATGTATACTATCACACCGTGCCTATTGCGGTTCAGACGGATGGGGACTGTATTACTTCTGTAACTGTCCGTACCTCGAATAGCTCTGATCATAAGTGTGGATTTAGAGTGCTGCACGGAACGTTTTATCTGGATGCGACAGAGTGTGGTGATCTCCTTCCAATGGCGGGCGTGGAGCATACGAGTGGAGCGGAGTCGCGGGCTGCTACGGGTGAACCTCATGCACTGGAGTGTGCTAACCCTTTTGATATGCAATCTATCACACATGTGGCTGCCGTAGACTATATTCCCCAGGAAAGCTTCATTATAGAGCGCCCGCAACAATATGATTTCTGGAGAAATTATATTCCTTCCTTTTCCCGTTTTCCGATTTTGAGCTGGTTTGCTACTGACGCGGATGATACCAGTAAACTAAAACAGTTCACATTGTTTCCTAACGATCAGGGCATTGTATCCTTATGGGATTATCGTCGTATTGTAGATCCCTCGATATGGAGCGAACCGCTAAATGATGGTGAGGTAACTCTTTTAAACTGGGCGCAAAATGATTATTACCTAGGGCCATTGATCGGTGTCACCGCTCAGGAGCAGGCAAAACATCGAGAAGGAGCGCGTGAGTTGACTCGTTCATTAATATATTGGCTTCAAACCGAAGCGCCCCGATTAGATGGAGGGTTCGGCTATCCGGGCATTCGACCACGGGGTGATATTCTCGGCACATCTGACGGTCTGGCTAAAACGGCTTATATTCGTGAGTCACGCCGAATTCAGGCCAAGTATATGATATCTGAGTTTGATGTAAGTCGTGAGCTTCGGGGAGAAGAGGGACCCAAGCGATATATAGACAGTGTAGGTGTAGGTAGCTATCATTTGGATCTTCATCCAACTACGGTATCTCAGCGAACGTTCTACATCCCTAACTATCCTTATGAAATTCCATTGAGATCACTTATTCCGGTGAGAATGCGCAATTTACTTCCTGCCTGCAAAAATATAGGGATGACCCAAATAGCCAATGGCTGCTATCGATTGCATCCTACAGAATGGAATATAGGAGAATCAGCGGGAAGCCTAGCGGCTTACTGTGTCTCCAACGAAGTATATCCCATTGAAGTGAGCCGATCAGCAGAGCATCTTGGATGTTTTCAAAATGTTCTTCTTCGCCAAGGTGTGGAACTACACTGGCCTGCAGAGGTATTCGAGCCAGAGGGAGTCATCAGCTAATGAAGGGGCAACTAGCCCCTCGACTGATTTAAATGAGCTGAAAGATGAACGGATTTATTCTAAAATAAAAAAACAAAAAAAGTGCTTGCTA
>NZ_JBBOXV010000001.1:1570000-3503187 GCF_038007865.1 Paenibacillus sp. FSL M7-0134
GTAGCGGCGAGCGAACGCGGATTAGCCCAAACCAAGGAGCTTGCTCCTTGGGGTTGTGGGACGTCTCACATGGAGTTACAAAGGAACCGGTTAGATGAAGAGGTCTGGAAAGGCCCGCCAGAGAAGGTAAAAGCCCTGTAGTTCAAAACTTGTTCTCTCCGAGACGGATCCCGAGTAGTGCGGGGCACGTGAAACCCCGTATGAATCCGGCAGGACCATCTGCCAAGGCTAAATACTCCCTGGCGACCGATAGTGAAGCAGTACCGTGAGGGAAAGGTGAAAAGCACCCCGGAAGGGGAGTGAAATAGATCCTGAAACCGTGTGCTTACAAGAAGTCAGAGCCCGATCTATGGGTGATGGCGTGCCTTTTGTAGAATGAACCGGCGAGTTACGTTCCCGTGCAAGGTTAAGGTGAAGAGCTGAAGCCGCAGCGAAAGCGAGTCTGAATAGGGCGATCTTGAGTACGTGGACGTAGACCCGAAACCGGGTGATCTACCCCTGTCCAGGGTGAAGGTGCGGTAACACGCACTGGAGGCCCGAACCCACGCATGTTGAAAAATGCGGGGATGAGGTGGGGGTAGCGGAGAAATTCCAATCGAACCCGGAGATAGCTGGTTCTCCCCGAAATAGCTTTAGGGCTAGCCTCGGAAATAGAATCGTGGAGGTAGAGCACTGATTGGGTGCGGGGCCCGCAAGGGTTACCAAGCTCAGTCAAACTCCGAATGCCATAGATTTAGTTCCGGGAGTCAGACAGTGAGTGCTAAGATCCATTGTCGAAAGGGAAACAGCCCAGACCATCAGCTAAGGTCCCCAAGTGTGTGTTAAGTGGGAAAGGATGTGGAGTTGCACAGACAACCAGGATGTTGGCTTAGAAGCAGCCACCATTGAAAGAGTGCGTAATAGCTCACTGGTCGAGTGACTCTGCGCCGAAAATGTAACGGGGCTAAACACACCACCGAAGCTATGGCTTGATGCAATGCATCAGGGGTAGGGGAGCGTTGAATGCGGGTTGAAGGTGTACCGTAAGGAGCGCTGGACTGCATTCAAGTGAGAATGCCGGTATGAGTAACGAAAAGATCTGTGAGAATCAGATCCGCCGAAAGCCTAAGGGTTCCTGAGGAAGGTTCGTCCGCTCAGGGTAAGTCGGGACCTAAGGCGAGGCCGATAGGCGTAGTCGAAGGACAACAGGTCGAAATTCCTGTACCACCGTAATCCGTTATGAGCAATGGGGTGACGCAGTAGGGTAGTGACGCGGACTGATGGATGTCCGTCTAAGCAGTGAGGCTGGTGTGTAGGCAAATCCGCACATCGTTAAGGCTGGGCTGTGATGGGGAGCGAAAATTATAGTAGCGAAGGTCATGATCTCAGACTGCCAAGAAAAGCCTCTAGCCAGGAGAAGGTGCCCGTACCGCAAACCGACACAGGTAGGCGAGAAGAGAATTCTAAGGCGCGCGGAAGAACTCTCGTTAAGGAACTCGGCAAAATGACCCCGTAACTTCGGGAGAAGGGGTGCCTCGGTAGGGTGAATAGCCCGAGGGGGCCGCAGTGAAAAGGCCCAAGCGACTGTTTAGCAAAAACACAGGTCTGTGCGAAGCCGCAAGGCGAAGTATACGGGCTGACGCCTGCCCGGTGCTGGAAGGTTAAGGGGAGTGGTAAGCCTTCGGGCGAAGCTATGAACCGAAGCCCCAGTAAACGGCGGCCGTAACTATAACGGTCCTAAGGTAGCGAAATTCCTTGTCAGGTAAATTCTGACCCGCACGAATGGCGTAACGACTTGGGCGCTGTCTCAACGAGAGATCCGGTGAAATTTTAATACCTGTGAAGATGCAGGTTACCCGCGACAAGACGGAAAGACCCCATGGAGCTTTACTGCAGCTTGATATTGAATTTGGGTACGATCTGTACAGGATAGGTGGGAGCCGTAGAACTTTGAGCGCCAGCTTGAAGGGAGGCATCCTTGGGATACCACCCTGATCGTATCTAGGTTCTAACTTGGTACCGTGATCCGGTGCGAGGACAGTGTCAGGTGGGCAGTTTGACTGGGGCGGTCGCCTCCTAAAGAGTAACGGAGGCGCCCCAAGGTTCCCTCAGAATGGTTGGAAATCATTCGAAGAGTGCAAAGGCAGAAGGGAGCTTGACTGCGAGACCTACAAGTCGAGCAGGGACGAAAGTCGGGCTTAGTGATCCGGTGGTACCGCATGGAAGGGCCATCGCTCAACGGATAAAAGCTACCCTGGGGATAACAGGCTTATCTCCCCCAAGAGTCCACATCGACGGGGAGGTTTGGCACCTCGATGTCGGCTCATCGCATCCTGGGGCTGAAGTAGGTCCCAAGGGTTGGGCTGTTCGCCCATTAAAGCGGTACGCGAGCTGGGTTCAGAACGTCGTGAGACAGTTCGGTCCCTATCTGTCGTGGGCGTAGGAAATTTGAGAGGAGCTGTCCTTAGTACGAGAGGACCGGGATGGACGTACCGCTGGTGTACCAGTTGTTCCGCCAGGAGCACCGCTGGGTAGCTATGTACGGAAGGGATAAGCGCTGAAAGCATCTAAGCGTGAAGCCCCCCTCAAGATGAGATTTCCCAGTATGTAAGACCCCTTGAAGACGACGAGGTAGATAGGTTGGGGGTGGAAGTGCAGTAATGCATGGAGCTGACCAATACTAATCGGTCGAGGGCTTATCCTAAAAATAAAACGCAATGAGTTTCGGATCCAGTTTTCAGGGTGTAACCTTGAAACAAATGCTTAATATTCCCTGATAGCTCAGTTGGTAGAGCACTCGACTGTTAATCGAGTTGTCACAGGTTCGAGTCCTGTTCGGGGAGCCATATGGAGAGGTGTCCGAGTTGGCCGAAGGAGCACGATTGGAAATCGTGTAGGCGCCAAAAGCGTCTCGAGGGTTCGAATCCCTCTCTCTCCGCCATAATTATTTTATTGCATGGCCCGTTGGTCAAGGGGTTAAGACACCTCCCTTTCACGGAGGTAACAGGGGTTCGAATCCCCTACGGGTCATAAAAAATATCATAAAAGAACTTGCAATAAAAAGTTCATTATGGTATAATATGAGAAGTGCTTAATTGTGGAGGCTTAGCTCAGCTGGGAGAGCATCTGCCTTACAAGCAGAGGGTCGGGGGTTCGAGCCCCTCAGCCTCCACCATTTGAAAATTAAATATTTATTATTGTCGCGGGGTGGAGCAGTTCGGTAGCTCGTCGGGCTCATAACCCGAAGGTCGCAGGTTCAAATCCTGCCCCCGCAACCAATTAAAATTTATTATGGAACTGTGGTGTAGAGGCCTAACATGCCTGCCTGTCACGCAGGAGATCGCGGGTTCGAATCCCGTCAGTTCCGCCATTAGTAATACAACGTTTAATGAAGAGCCTTATAATAAGGCTCGGTAGCTCAGTCGGTAGAGCAGAGGACTGAAAATCCTCGTGTCGGCGGTTCGATTCCGTCCCGAGCCACTTTTAATTGAATATTTTATGTGCCGGTGTAGCTCAACTGGTAGAGCAACTGACTTGTAATCAGTAGGTTGGGGGTTCAAGTCCTCTCGCCGGCACCATTTTTGGAGGATTAGCGAAGTGGCCAAACGCATCAGACTGTAAATCTGCTCCCTTACGGGTTCGGTGGTTCGAATCCATCATCCTCCACCAGTTTTATAGGGGCATAGTTTAAAGGTAGAACAACGGTCTCCAAAACCGTTGGTGTGGGTTCAATTCCTGCTGCCCCTGCCAATTATTCATTACTTGCGGCGGTCGTGGCGAAGTGGTTAACGCACCGGACTGTGACTCCGGCATTCGTGGGTTCAAGCCCCATCGGCCGCCCTTTACTTATTGGGGATTAGCCAAGCGGTAAGGCAACGGACTTTGACTCCGTCATGCATAGGTTCAAATCCTATATCCCCAGCCATCTTTATGCGGACGTGGCTCAGCGGTAGAGCATCGCCTTGCCAAGGCGAGGGTCGCGGGTTCGATTCCCGTCGTCCGCTTTGTTACACTCTGGCGCCATAGCCAAGTGGTAAGGCAAAGCTCTGCAAAAGCTTTATTCCCCAGTTCAAATCTGGGTGGCGCCTCCATAATTGAATATGCCGGCGTGGCGGAATGGCAGACGCGCTCGACTCAAAATCGAGTGGGAAACCGTGGAGGTTCGAGTCCTCTCGCCGGTATTAACTAAAAGAGTTCATTAGAGATAATCTCTAGTGGGCTTTTTTTATTTGAGCTTTAGTACCCCACTCATTGCTTGAGCTGAAGACACCTTTGAGTTGTATTCGAAATGCGAATAAATATTTGCCGTTGTTGCATAATCGCTGTGGCCTAACCATTCCTGAACTTCTTTCATGCTTACCCCTAATACATCTACATAAATATACTCCAGGTATTCAAGACAATAAGAATTGTCAGAAGATAAGCGATAGGATTCCTGTTATTTCTTCATACGAATCAGAAGCTCATAGAACGTGTCCACCAGTGGCAGTATACGGCGACTGGCTTTATTCTTGGTTCGGTCCTTTTCAATTTCAATTCTTTCGCCTCGAATTACTGCGAGGAGTTGATTCAGCTCCTCGGCATTGTAGAAGCTCACGACGTAATTGTTCTTTTTTGGGCTTTCAACTAAGTCAGGGAGATTCGCCACAATCAGCTTTATTTTCACGGCATACTGAAGGGCTCTGCAAATGTTCGCGTGGTAATGAATAACGGTATTGGCGCTGACACCTTGCACATTCATTTCATGGGTATACAAGGTCTGAAAATCCTCTGTAGTTAAATCATCAAGCAATACATCCCTTTCTCTCGGAAAAAGGATCTACGCGGCCTTTTACAGTGTCGGAATAGGAGATATAGGAGATGAGATAAGCCCGATACTGTTTTTCATCATCTCTAGCCATTGAAGCATAAAGTCTGCGAACAGCCTTTTGCTATTACCGGATGGAGTAGCCGCTTTTACTCTTACAGCATATCTTCGTTTTCAACCGCGAGTGCTTGTCCTTCCATATGATAATTCTTCCTGGCTTCCTGAAGCAAGATTTCGGCTCTTTTCTTGGTTCCTTTTATCTTAAGCCCCGTAGGGATCCATTTTGGTTATCGTTTACCATTCTCATCTTTACAGTTAGGCGGATGTCCCGTTGCGCTTTCTCCTCTTCCAACAACTCCAGAGGGTGAACCCGATCCTTTTTTCAAATACCGGTTGAGCTTCGGAATGGATTTGCTACAAAAGTGGTAGCTGAATCCGCCGATGGATTGCTTTAGCGCCCAGAAGGTGCATTTATTTTGAACCGGGCGGTATAAAGTTCGATGATCTAGGTCGCCTCCAGTGTCAGATCGGTGCTGGCTAGAATGGAGCATCGCCTGTTCGGATTCACCAGCAAAAACCACAGTTTTTGGTATACTCTTTGGCCCCATAACATATCCAGACACAGGTAACTGACGGATTATTCATTGCCATACATGCTCACGATAGCGTACTCAAACGCTGCGGTACGGCTTTAAAACAGCTCGGCCAAGCACCACCTTTGTCCTCTTTTTACGGTAGCGACCCCGGTCTGTGGCAGGTGTACCATGACGTTCATAGGCAACGGTATTGGACTTGGCTTCGGTTACCATATCCATCCGGGTGCTGCCGAATTGATCAGAGGTAGGCAAAACCATTTCCGGGACGTGCCCTAGTCAAAACACAGCATGAGGCCGATGACAATGACAACAAACCCATGAAAAGCGCCTCCAAAATTGCGTCACATTTAACACAATTGATATTGATTATCAATATCAATTGTGTTAATATAATTTTGTTCACTAGTGAACAAAAAATAATCTAATGGTGACACTGAACTTGGTCTGCAACTACTACAAGAGAGGGGAGATTGGGAAATTGGAGTTTCAAAATCATTTTAAAGGTCATCTTTACGAGCAATATATTAAAATGCTACATCTGAATGAGCTGTATACTGAACAAGAATTTAACTCGTTTCGGCAACAGGCCAGAAAGTACCAGATTGACATGCTCTCCAACAATATTACTAGTGTACACGTTATTGATTGCATTGGTGATTATGAACCGATAAATCATACCGGGATTGTGGAGAAGATGGGGTTGTCCAAAGCTAGCATTACTAAAATTAGTGCAAAGCTGCTGGAAATGGGCTTCATTATGAGAAGTCAACTGAACAGCAATCGTAAGGAGATTTACTTTAGTTTAACGGATAAGGGAAGACACGTTTATCATTTGCATAAAGAACTGCACAAAGAAAAAGAAGAAAGGTTTTACCAATTCATTGAATCCTATTCAGAGGTTGAGCTGCAGACTATTGGAAAATTTATGAGTGATTTGGTGGCGCGTGCCGAAGAATACTCCGAAGGGAAGTTTACGATAAATGACGACATTAAAGATTGAGGAATTAAGATCCAAGATTGAAGGGAAAGAAATTTTAAAAGGGCTCACACTGGAGATTCATGGCGGAGAGATTCATGCGATTATGGGGCCTAATGGGACGGGAAAAAGTACATTGGCTTCAGCTTTAATGGGCCATCCCAAATATGAGGTTACTGGCGGTAAGGTGACATTGGACAATGAAGACCTTCTGGAGATGGAGGTGGATGAGCGTGCCCAGGCAGGCTTGTTCCTCGCTATGCAATACCCAAGTGAAATTGCTGGCGTGACCAACTCGGACTTTCTCAGAAGTGCCATCAATGCACGGCGTGAAGAAGGCGATGAGATATCCTTAATCCGTTTTATCCGTGAAATGGAGAGCAAAATGAAGGGGCTGGAGATGAACCCGGAATTTGTGCATCGTTATTTGAATGAGGGATTCTCTGGCGGTGAAAAAAAGCGGAATGAGATTTTGCAAATGATGCTACTTGAACCCAAGTTTGTGATCCTGGATGAAGTGGACTCAGGGCTTGATATTGATGCACTGCGTATTGTGGCCAATGGCGTAAATGAGATGCGCAGCCCGGATAGAGGCTTTTTAATCATCACCCATTATCAACGACTGTTGAATTATATTACCCCGGATTTTGTGCATGTCATGATGCAAGGCCGGATAGTTAAATCTGGCGGTCCGGAGCTTGCCCACCGTTTGGAGGCTGAAGGGTACGATTGGGTGAAGGAGGAACTTGGGATTACGGATGAGACGGTAAGGGAAGCTTAAAAGCCGGAGAGGAGGAACAGCACGTGGATATACAAGCTAGAGTTTCAATGAATGTGGACGATTTACGCGCATGGTCAAGCGCTAAGGATGAACCTCGTTGGCTGATTGAACGCCGCGTTCACGCACTCGAACTGGCAGGGACGCTGGAGTTGCCTAAAGTGGAGAAAATCAATCTCGAAAAATGGGATATCTACGAAAGTGGAGATTACAAGGCTGAGAATGCGTGGTCTAGTTTGGAGGAAGCGCCGGAGGTTGTTCGAGGTTTGGTTGCTTCTCCGGTGAAAGGCGGACTAATCCTTCAGTTCAACTCGGATGTAGTGTATACGAAATTGTCCGAGAGCTTAGCCGCCCAGGGAGTCATTTTAACGGATCTGCATACTGCGGCAAAAGAGCATGAGGAGCTGGTTCAACGTTATCTCTTTCAGGCAGTAAAGCCAGAAGAACATCGTTTATCTGCTGCACACAGTGCCTTATGGAGTGGTGGCGTTTTTCTATATGTCCCAGACGGTGTAGAGGTTGAAGCACCTATTCAAGCGATCTTTCTTAACGATACAAGCGGTGTGTGTTTTGCTCCTCACGTCTTAATTGTGGCAGGGAGCAACAGCAAGATCACTTATGTGGATAATTGTGTATCGAGTGGTGATGATGTCAAGGTATTGCATAACGGTGTGACGGAGGTCTTCGCGGGAGCGGGCTCAAAGGTGCAAGTAGCTTCGGTTCATCAGCTTGCTGCAACTACAACAGATTTCACCCAGCGACGGGCGGTCGTTCTTGCTGATGGGGGTGTGGAATGGATTATTGGTGAGATGAACAATGGTTATACCGCCAGCGATACCAAGACTTTGCTACAAGGCAACGGGGCGGTCTCCGACAATAAGGTGATTGCTATTGGCACGGGCAATCAAAAATCGAGCTATACAACTCAAGCTCAGCATTTTGGCAGAAGCTCGGTAAGCCAGATGATTACGCGTGCAGTCATGCTTGAAGAAGCTACGGCCATTATCAACGGCATTACAAAGATTGAAAAAGGTGCAACCCATTGTGATGGTCAGCAAACAGAACGCGTGCTTATGCTAAGTCCTAAAGCTCGCGGCGATGCCAATCCGATCCTGCTGATAGATGAGGATGATGTAACCGCGGGTCATGCTGCATCCGTGGGGCAAGTAAATGCAGAGCAAATCTATTATCTGATGTCGCGCGGGATATCACGGAGTGAAGCCGAACATCTTGTTATTTTCGGATTTCTCGCTCCTGTCATTTCGGAGATCCCGCTGGAAGGTGTTCGTAGTCGCCTAAAAGATTTAGTGGAAAGCAAGCTCGGCAGATCATAGCAAATCAAAATGAATCTTGAAAGGTTAAAAAGGAGTGATACTAATGGCTAAAAAAGCACCAGATATGGGCGAATATAAATATGGGTTTCGCGACAAGCACCAGTCTATTTTTCAATCTGGAAAAGGTCTGACGGAAGAGATTGTCCGGGAAATTTCCCGGATCAAGGAAGAGCCGGAGTGGATGCTCAATTTTCGGTTGAAAGCTTTGAATCAATTCTACAAAATGCCGATGCCTGAATGGGGAGCGGATTTGACCGGGCTAAATCTTGATGACATCCAGTATTACGTTCGCCCTTCTGAAAAACAGGGAAAGACCTGGGAGGAGGTTCCTTCCGAGATCAAAGCAACCTTTGACAAGCTGGGAATCCCTGAAGCGGAGCAAAAGTTCCTGGCGGGCGTATCCGCTCAATATGAGTCGGAAGTAGTTTATCACAGCATGCGGAAAGAACTGGAGGATCAGGGCGTTATTTTCCTTGATACGGATAGTGCATTAAAGCAATACCCCGAAGTGTTTAAGCAACACTTTGGGACGATCATCCCTCCTGCCGACAATAAATTTGCGGCGCTTAATAGTGCGGTTTGGTCAGGCGGTAGCTTTGTATACATTCCGAAGGGTGTTCAGTGCGAGGTTCCTATACAAGGTTATTTCCGTATTAATTCTGAAAATATGGGTCAATTCGAGCGGACATTAATTATTGCCGAAGAGGGCAGCTTTGTCCATTATGTTGAAGGATGTACAGCACCTATTTATAGTACCAGTTCTCTGCATAGTGGAGTTATTGAAATTATTTGCCGGAAAGATTCCCGTGTCCGTTACACGACCATTCAGAATTGGGCTCCTAATATCTACAACTTGGTAACCCAAAGGGCTGTGGCAGAAGAAAATGCCACAATGGAATGGGTGGACGGCAACATCGGCTCCAAGGTAACAATGAAGTATCCGGCAGTATTATTGAAAGGACGGGGAGCCAAGGGGTCCATCCTGTCTATTGCCGTAGCCGGTAAAGATCAGCATCAAGATGCTGGCGCGAAGGTAATTCACCTTGCTCCCGAGACAACATCTACGATTATATCCAAATCCATCAGCAAGCAGGGCGGAAAAGTAAACTACCGAGGGTTGTCCAGCTTCAGCCGCGATTCCGCAGGGTCCAAGTCCAATATTAAGTGCGATACGTTGATATTGGACAACATGTCAACATCAGATACGATTCCGTACAATGAAATTAAAAACGATCAGATTACTTTGGAGCACGAGGCAACAGTATCCAAAGTGTCCGAGGAACAATTGTTTTACTTAATGAGCCGCGGGCTTACAGAACAAGATGCTACACAAATGATTGTAATGGGCTTTATTGAACCGTTTACCAAAGAATTGCCAATGGAATATGCCGTTGAAATGAATCGGTTGATTCAATTTGAGATGGAAGGAAGCATCGGTTGATTCATTAATTTAATAGATCAAACCTTTATCATTCTTTAAAGAGGTGCTAGTAATGAAGAAAAATAATTCGGACGATTCAGAACTAGCTCAAATTACCCGAGAGATACGAAAACTTCAGTTCTGCTTCAATATGCTGTCAGGATTGAGCGCAAGTTGTGGTGTGATGATACCTTTAGACTCTATTCATACGCTTATAAGGGAACTTTCGGATCAAGAGGTCACTCTTAGGCAAAAAGCAAAGGATCACTCAGACGATCTAGGGTGAAAAAAGGTCTGAATTGACGGTTGGTAAAAAAATGGGAGGAGTTGACATAATGGATGAAAATGGAGTTTTATTCGATGAAGTATCGGAAGTTCTTCTCAAACTACGTCCTTTCTTACTGCGTGACGGTGGAGATGCTGAACTGGTCGAAGTTGAGAACGGTATAGCAAAATTAAGATTTTTGGGAGCTTGCAATGGTTGCCCAAGTGCTACGATTACGTTAAAGGTTGCTATTGAGCGCGCAATTCTTGAGGAAATTGATGATATTAAAGAAGTTGTACAAGTATTCTAAATTCCTTGATACTGAGCAACTGAGTTAGTCCTGTCGCAGACCATAGCTACGGAAGTTGATCCCGCTGCTCAATACCAAAGTACATCGACAGATTACCTTGCGGGTCGAAATCGACGAGCAGCGCTTATTTTACTTCATTAAACAAGGTATTATCAAGATTGTATTCGGTATCGAGTGGGAAACCGTGGAGGTTCGAGTCCTCTCGCCGGTATACACAAAAGGATGATAAAATGCTTAAAGGCATTTTATCATCCTTTTTATTATATATTCATGATTTTGGCAACAAGGTTAACATGGATTTGACCAGCGCTTTGATCTTATCGTAAGATGATGGTACTGAAAAAACTTTTCTAGTTTACTGAGCACGAAAGAAATGAGGACGAATATGCAGGAAAGAATTTTGGAGGCTTTTGTAGAGGAAGTTCATGAAAATGGTTTGAAATTTACGATGGATGATCTTGCGAAAAGACTCGCCATTAGTAAGCGTACGTTGTATGAACATTTTTCGTCTAAGACGCTTATTTTAGAAACACTTATTGAGCGTACTAATGATGATATGATTCGTAAAACTGAGCAAATTATCGAAAATAATGAGTTATCTTTGTTAGACAAGATTAAGCAGTCGATTAGGGTCATGCCTCTGTATTATAAGTTTTACGATTTAAGAATATTGGACCAGATGAAAAAGTATTATCCTGAGCAATGGAAAAGGGTACATGCCGATTTAAATGACTGGTCTCCGATTAGAACATTAATTCAGGAAGGCATTCGAGAAGGAATAATAGTGAACAAAAATGAGGCTCTGATCATGAAGCTTATTATTGAATCTGTAAATTTAACGCTTGATCAGCGTTTCTTTCTGGATAACAGTGTGACGGTAGAGGAAGCAACTTATTCTATTGTAGATATTCTGTTGTTCGGATTGGTCGAAAAATAAAAAAATAGCCTCAACAATATGCTGCATATTTGAAGAGGCCATTTTTTTATATGAAAACTAATAAAACAATTTTAGTTTCAATTGTTTTTGAAAAAGAATAATGAAGTTTACCTGATGTTGAATAAAGAGATACGGAAAAGGAAGGGTGGAAATATGTCTATACTCACAAGAAATCGAGGAGCAATGCTGTTATTGATGCTTAACATTTTTTTGGCATTCATGGGGATTGGCTTAGTTGTCCCTGTGTTACCTAAGTTTATAAGTGAGCTAGGGATGAATGGTTCCTCGATGGGGCTGATGGTTGCAGCTTTTGCGTTGACACAGCTTTTGTTATCACCATTGTCAGGAAAGTTGTCTGATCGTTATGGACGTAAAAAGTTGATTGTTTCTGGGATGTTCATCTTCATGTTATCAGAGCTTGTTTTTGGACTGGCAAATTCCATTCCTACCCTGTTCATAGCACGAATCATGGGTGGAGCAGGGGCAGCATTGCTTACTCCTTCTATTATGGCCTATGTCGCTGATGTGACCTCGTTTGAGGAAAGAGGCAAGGGAATGGGAATGATCAATGCAGCGATCAACACAGGCTTCATAATAGGACCAGGGATTGGCGGTTTGCTTGCCACATATGGAATACGCATTCCCTTCTTTGCGGCAGCAGGAGCTGCGGGAATAGCGGCTATTTTGTCTCTGTTAGTGCTGCCTGAGTCTTTAAGCAAGGAAAAGCAACAATTTAATAGAGAGCTTCCACGTCAAAAAGAAAATCTTTTGCAGCAATTTGCCAAGTCATATCAATCTCCATATTTCATGGGTTTACTCATTGTATTTGTCGTTGCTTTTGGGTTAGCGAACTTTGAAACAGTGTTTGGACTGTTTGTTGACCATAAATATGGTTTTACACCAATGGATATTGCCATCATTATAACGACAGGCTCCATTATGGGAGCAGTTGTCCAAGCAACTATATTTGGATGGATCATTAATCGTTTTGGAGAGAAAAAAGTAATTCACCTCTGTTTGGCTATTGGGGGCGTTTTCATTTTTCTAACCCTATTTGCTGAACAGTATGTGATGATTATGCTGACGACCTTTATCATTTTTCTGGCTATGGATATCCTTCGTCCAGCAGTAAGCACTTCTCTATCGCGGCAGGCCGGAGATGAGCAAGGCTTTGTGGCAGGAATGAACTCGTCCTATACAAGCTTGGGTAATGTGATTGGACCGTTAATTGCAGGACTGTTGTTCGATGTTCATATTAACCTGCCTTATATGGTTGCAGCTATAGCGTTACTGGCTTGTCTTGTCCTGTCACTACGCTCCAAGCAAGCGGGTGAGCAACACTCGATAGCCCGTGCAGCAGAACAGCATAGAGGGTGATAGCCGCAGGTCTATATTCATCCCCGACTTAGGTCTAGGTTCAAAAACCGTCTGGGGTCCGTTTTGTCGAACGCTAAGTCAGCGTACAATAAGAACATAAGCAAGACACAGTGAAAGGCGGTGAGAGATGATGAGAGTTAACAAAGGGAATGGGTTAGCCATTGTACTGATCGTGTTGGGTTCGATTATGCTGCTCGGTAAGTTTACTCCGTTTTTCGGTCACTTTTTAGGACATCTGATTGGTTACTTAATTCCGATAGCTATGGTCATGCTAGGCTACTACGGTGTGAAAAAAGGAAATGCGCTCTTCGGCTGGATCGTACTTGTACTCGGGGTACTGATTTTGCTTGGCAAACTGTCCTGGCTTCTGGGACCGCTACTGGCAATCGGGTTGATCATATTTGGTGTTTCCCTGCTGAGTGACCGCAGAAGACGTTACTGATTTTAGCAGTTTGACGAATGAAAAAAGATTGTAGCAACGAAGTGATAAATTATGGCAATACGAATTGTGAAAGGAGCAGACGCAAATGAGTGTTTTTCGAAGAATGCGAGATATCACGGTAGCGACCTTCAATGAGCATTTGGAACAAAGCCAAGACCCGGTGCAACTAATTGACCAGTTCTTGTATAATACCCGCCAGGAAATTGCCGAAGCGGAAAAACTCCATCAACAGTATGCGATGCACACAAGACAGATGAAGCAGCAGTTGGATCATGCATTGTCCATGCAGACCAAACGGGAGGAACAGGCGCTACTGGCTTTGAAGGCTGATGAAGAACATATCGCGAAGCTGGCCCTTCAGGAGAAAATGCTATATGCAGAAAAAGAAGAGCAGTATAGAGAACTGTGGGAGCAGAGCCGTGAATCACTACGTGAGCTAGAACAACAGCTAGATACGTTAAAGACAGAATATCAAACGGTACACAGCAAGCGTCAGTATTATGCGGCACGTGTACAGACGTTGAGACTCCAGCAGCAAATGAACGAACGGGCTGGTACATACGGTGGACGAAATGTTCCCCGAATGTTCAACCGCTTGGAAGACCGAGTAGCCGATATGGAAGCAGAAACGATGAGTCTGCGTGATTTACGTCGGGGTGAGGGCGACCATGTACAGGATGCCCAAGGCGGTGGATCGTTGCTTGAACAAGAGTGGGAGAGACTGAAAAGCAAGCTGAACAACAGCGGGAAGGAGTAAATTGATAATGACCCGAATTTACAGATCAAGCCGGGATAGAGTAATAACAGGTGTATGTGGCGGTCTTTCTGACGCAACAGGAATGGACTCAACATGGATTCGTATTCTGGTTGTGATCAGTTTCTTTATTACAGCAGGAACCACATTTATGATTTATGTGATTGCGGCACTGGTTATCTCCAAGGAGCCGAGATCTCCTTTCGATGGAGGATTTGGCCCTGACAGCGGACCCTATAATCAACAGGACCCGCGCTATTATGGCAGTAACAATACAAGATCGCAGTATGGGCAGGGAACTGGTTACAATCAGGGCGGCGCATACGGCAATTCGAACCCGTTTTTTGGTCAAGATGCCCGCAACTCATCCAAATTTAACACAGGTCAGAACAACGACTTGGATTCCATGATGGAAGATATTGAGAAAAAGGCAATGAAAAAAGAATTGGCAGAGTTACGCAAAAAAGTAGAGCAATTCGAGAAGGGAGATCGTAAATAATGGGGATCTTTAAAAGAATGAAGGATATGACAAGAGCATCGGTGAATGAAGTGTTGGATAAAGTGGAAGATCCGATTATTATGTTGAATCAATATTTGCGCGATATGGAGGCGGAAATTCACGAGGCTGAGGTAACGGTTGCCAAGCAAATGGCGAATGAACGACGTATGAAACAGCGTTTGGAGGAAGCGGTACGTGTATCCAATGAGCGTGAGAAGCAAGCCGAATCCGCATTACGAAATGGTCAGGAAGAAGTAGCACGAAAGCTGTTGGGAGAGAAGATTTATTTTGTGCAAAAGCAGGACGAATACCGCGACTTGCACACACAAGCTGAGCTTCAAGCAAAAGAATTGGTACAGCAGCTTCACGACATGAAAGATGAATTTTATAAAATGCGCAACAAGCGCAATGAGTTGGTATCCCGTGCTCAAATGGCGAAAGCCAAAAAGCAAATGTCTCAAATCAATAGTTTGCACACGATTGAAAGTGGGTCTGCTTCATTGGGCTTCCACCGTATGGAAGAAAAAATCATGCAAATGGAAGCTGAAGCTGACGTACTGCGTGCTCCTTACCGTCAAGCTCCAGGAGAAGCATATATTAATCCAGCTGAGGCTGAAAAACAGTTTAAAGTGGATGAGCAGCTTCAACAGCTTAAGTCCAAAATTCAGACAGGTGCTAAACCAGTCGATATGAAGAAGGACTGACTACTCGGAAACAAGACATTATGATATGCTGTATGGAATGGACATTGGTCGATGATCGTGCTCAATCTGTATGGTCCGGGAAAGCCATATGGCGGAATGTCGCGCCACTATGGCTTTTCCGTCCTGTATAAACAAAAAGGGGGTGCAGCATGGAGAGAAAAAAATCAGCCTTGGCACTGGCAGGGATTGGCATCGGGGTTATCATTTTATTCGGTCAGTGGATTGGGTTCCTCTCCGTGGTTGCACTGATCCTAATGTTGGCCGGAATATATAAGATCCGTAATTCCAAAATCAAAAAAGGTTACACGATGCTCGCGATTGGTGCTGGACTGTTAGTGCTGGATCATTTGTTCCTGTTTGTGGTAGTTACACTAGCATCATTAGCTGTATTCTATTCACGTTCAAGGAAGCTGCATAAAGGTCAAAGCTCCATATTCAAGCACAATTTTATATCCAATCATAAATGGGATGAAGTGCCTTGGAGTCTGCGCAGCACAAGCATATGGCATGTGGTTGGGGACGTGGATGCTGACCTGACGTTGGCTCTCCCAGAGGAACGTGAGTCCGTCATATTTCTACAAGGGATCTTCGGTGACATTGACATCACGTTACCGGATAATTACGGTGTAGAGGTGGAGATGCTCGTATTGTTCGGACAGATTCAGTTTGACCGGGATCATGAGGCGGGGATGCTCAATCGACTGGTTTGGAAGTCTCCCCATTTTGAGCAGAGTGAGTATAAAGTGAAGTTTGTCGTTTCGTACTTGGCGGGCGATGTCCGCGTCCGATTTTATTGAATCAGGAGGAGCCGGGATGAATCATAAAAAAACGTCCAACATGGTAACCCGCAGTATGGGTGAAGGTATCCTCCTGTGTGTTGTTGTGGGCGTAGTTGTCTTTTATATGCTGTATACATATGGATATGTGAAGTCGTTCCCAACCTGGGGCATGATATTGAAAGTTGCAGGAGCCGTTATACTGGTGTTAATTGGTACAGGGGCAATGTACGGATTTTATGAGAGCTACCGCTTTAAAAGCAGATTGGAAATGTTGAGAGAGACGTTGCTGATGTGGGAAAAGGGAACCCCTGCACGTGAGTTGCCTCCCCTAGGGCATGATGAGCTTGGCAGGCTGGGAGAGCAGCTGGAACGGATCGGGCGTAAATGGCAGGAACAAGTTACGTCTTTACAACGCTTATCCACGGATAACGCTCAGTTGGCAGAACAGGCACGGATGACTGCGATTGTGGAAGAGCGGCAGCGGCTGGCCAGAGAGTTGCATGACGCCGTATCACAGCAATTATTTGCTATTTCAATGACGGCGACGGCTGTGGGGAGGACGCTGGATAAGGATTTTGATAAAGCGCAGCGTCAAGTTGCGCTAATTGAAGAAATGTCTTCCGTGGCACAATCCGAAATGCGGGCGTTACTACTTCATCTGCGGCCTGTCTATCTGGAAGGAAAACGGCTTGAGCAGGGTTTGCGTGATTTGGTACAGGAGTTGCAGGCAAAGGTACCGATGGAGATTGATTTTGAGATTGAAAGCGGAGTACAGTTGGTTAAAGGCATTGAGAACCACTTGTTTCGTATTGTTCAGGAAGCGATGTCTAATACATTGCGTCATGCCAAAGCAACCCGCATGGAAATTCGTATCGTGCAACGCCCGGATTCCATCAGGCTGACGATTCGGGATAACGGTATTGGTTTTGAACTGGATGAGAAAAAGCAGACTTCATATGGATTATCCACAATGCAGGAGCGGGTCAGTGAAATTGGGGGAGCTATTCAATATATAACGGCACCGGGAAAAGGAACACGGATCGAGGTTTCCGTGCCAGTTATTAATGATGAAAGCGGAAGGAACGATGATCATGGAAACGGAATTACCGATTAGCGTACTGCTGGTAGACGACCATGAAATGGTACGGATTGGTCTTGCGGCGGTGCTGGGGACGGAAGAAGGTATTGAAGTGGTCGGCGAGGCTGGAAGCGGAGAAGAAGGCATACGGTTGGCTTCCGAATACAAGCCAAATGTCATTTTGATGGATCTGGTCATGGATGGCATGGATGGCATCGAAACGACACGCCAAGTAACTCGTCTGCTTCCAGAGACAAAGGTGATTGTGCTGACGAGTTATTTGGACGATGAGAAAATGTATCCGGTCATTGAGGCAGGGGCATTCAGCTATTTGCTCAAAACGTCTCGTGCTTCCGAGATAGCGGATGCGATCCGTGCAGCTGCACGCGGACAGTCCGTACTAGAGTCACAGGTGGCCTCCAAGATGATGAATCGATTTCGCCAGCCACAGGCTGAGGCACCCGCGCATACGGAACTGACTGATCGTGAGATGGAGGTGCTTCGCCTGTTGGCACAAGGGAAGTCTAATCAGGATATCGCAGATGAGCTGATTATCGGGATTAAGACGGTAAAATTCCATGTCACGAACCTTCTCGCTAAATTAGGAGTAGAAGACCGTACACAGGCGGCGATCTATGCCTATAAGAACGGATTAGCAGAGTAGAATGTAGAATAAACGAATACAAAGAACCGGAGACGACAATAGTCCTCCGGTTTTTTGTATTCCATAACAAGGTGTTTAGATCAGGAGGAATAAAAAGGCGATTAAAGCCAGATCTAGTGCAAGCCCTGCACCGTATCCATATCCGCCGTACCCACCGTGATAGCCTGGTCTGCCATTTCCATAACTACTATAACCATTTCCAGCAAATCCGCCTGCGTCATAAGGAAAGGATGGACTCAGAGGTTCGTTAGGTGGCTTAATTAAGGCATTTAGTTTGGCAGAGGTACGAGCTTTGTTTTTAGGATTCCTTTTTTTCTTTTTAGAGGAATTCTTTTTTGGGGATTGTTTTCCTTTGTTATTGTAGCTTCCGGCGTAGAGACTGCCAGGAAAGGAGGGTGGATATCCGTTCAACATCAGCTTGCCTTTGCTACACCCACTTAAGATGCCGATGTGTCGTGTACCATCACGCATAACGGCACAGACCAGACGTCCACCATGAGGTGCCACATTGGCTTCATTTACAGGATAAATCGGAAACATGATTTCACCTCTTTTGGTGTAAGATGCATTGTGATCATAGTCTATTCTTACGGTGCCTACGATGTATGGTCGAACACCCAGTAGGCAGATGAATATTTTATAAGGGCTTTGTCGTATTGCTGTGTGTATAAAACCTCTGACAACGGGAATGCTATTGATAGATTCATAGATTTCAATCCAGCCGAAAAAGAAAGTAACCAGAGCGTAGGTGTGGGAATCGGATGGTTGTGGAGCGGGGGGGAACGATAATGTTAAAAGCAGAGCTGATTAAAAAAGGGATTATTGCAATTTTGGTATTAGGAACGGTGCTGGTACTGGCTGGCTGGCGCTACGGAACCCTTCAGACAAACCGATATGATTCCCGCGAAGCAGAAACGGCTTTACGTTCATTGTTAATCATCTCGGACCAGGCCCCGGGTACGTTGGATAAGCTGGTTGTGAAGTGGCAAGGCGATTGGATTTCTAACCATGAAGAGCCGGCAGATGTGGCGGCACAGATAGCCGATCAGCTGAATATACCCACAGTAAACAAACTCGTAGAAAATGGACACACGGTTTATCGTTCTGTTCGTCATAGTGAGGATCTAAGAATCCGCTTAAATGTGATGGAACGTCAAACTGGACAATGGTATGTAGTTGTTCAACTGGAGAGTAATAATGCAGGACGTGAGCGGTTGATTCAGCTTCATAAGCTTTGTGCTGAGCAATTAAAATCTATGGGGATTCAAGCGCAGTGGAACACAGCCCTTCAGCGTTCGCTGCATACAAAGGAATCCAAAGATCAACTGTTGAAACTGACAGAGGCGAGCTTAGCAGAGAACATCTCCATGCAGGCCAAAGAAAGATATACGGATGCGACTACTGTGGCTATATCCTATGAAGCTCCAGAGCTGCCGTTAATGATTCAAAGCGGTGAGCATCAGGTCCAGATGCAGATGGCTGTACATGAAGATAGGGAGCAGCAGAATACACGTATAACGCTCGGTTTCCCGCTCATCACGATTGAATACTGACTTATAAGGTAAATTTATGATTCATCGGATAGCTTATCCATGTAGGATATGATAAAATATCATCAAATCTTTAGTTCCATGTTTTTCGAAAATCAAGTATGATCTTGTATAAATATACACAATACTACATGCGGATTTCGGGGATTGTGGATTGCGGAATCTTGACATGGGAAGAATGAGGTACTTCATGGCTGACATACCTGCTAAAGAATCTGTTGTGACGCAAGGCGCAGTTCTGTTTATTTTTGGCGCTACGGGCGATTTGGCTCGTCGCAAGCTTTTTCCTGCTATTTACAGCTTGTACCGCGAAGGCAAGCTTGCTGAAGATTTTGCCGTTATTGGTGTAGCAAGGCGTCCGCGCACAGAGGAAGAATTCCGTAATGACCTGTATGCTTCCATACAGGAGTTTAGTCGCTACAAAGCAGAAAATGATCAAGAATGGCAGGCATTTGCCGAGCATTTTGAATATAAATCGCTGGATATAAACAATGTCGAAGGGTTCCATGAGCTGAGACAGCAGACGGAGTCTATAGAAAGCAAGTTTAACATACCGGGAAATCGGTTGTTTTATTTGGCCTTGGCTCCTGAATTATTCGGAAGCGTGTCGAAGAGCTTGAAAGATGGCGGCATGATGGATGGAAAAGGCTGGAATCGCCTAGTAATTGAGAAGCCATTCGGTTATAACCTCGAATCTGCACAAGAATTGAACGTTGAAATACGAGAAGTATTTGCCGAAGAAGAAATTTATCGGATTGATCACTATCTTGGTAAGGAAATGGTACAAAATATTGAGGTGATCCGCTTCGCGAACGCCTTCTTTGAACCACTGTGGAATAATAAGCATATTGCCAATGTGCAAATTACGCTTAGTGAAACGGTAGGGGTGGAGGAACGCGGAGGTTACTACGATCATTCCGGCGCTTTGCGGGATATGGGACAGAACCATATGTTGCAAATGCTAACGATGATTGCGATGGAACCACCTAGTCGTTTGTTGCCTGAGGATATCCGTGATGAAAAGGTAAAAGTGCTGCGTTCGCTGCGCCCTTTTGAAACGTCTGAGGATGTGAAAACCAATGTGGTACGTGGCCAATACACCGAAGGCAGTTATCGCGGCCAGCAGTTGCCGGGGTATCGCCAAGAAGACAAGGTAGATCCACAGTCGAACACAGAGACTTATTTTGCTTCACGCGTGTTTGTTGATAATTTCCGTTGGGCTGGCGTACCGTTCTATATTCGTACGGGCAAACGTCTCCCAGTAAAAACAACGGAGATTGTTGTGGAATTTAAGAGCATGCCAACGAACGTGTATCTCGGTCAAAAGCATAAGCTAGAACCGAACTTGCTCGTGATTCGGGTCAATCCAATGGAGGGCATTTACATTAAAATTAATGCCAAGAAACCTGGTTCCGAATCAGATATTGAACCGCTGGCTATGGATTTTTGCCAAAGCTGTATGGTGGGTATCAACTCACCGGAGGCTTATGAACGATTGCTGATGGATGCGATTGAGGGTGATTCGACGTACTTCACGCGTTGGGATGAGGTTGCCACGGCATGGGGATTCGTCGATCGAATCGCCAAGGCATGGCAGCAGACCCCAGATACGCTGGAAACCTATGCTGCAGGCTCATGGGGACCGGAAGGTGCTCACAAGCTATTGGAGCAGGATGGCTTCAAGTGGTGGCCGGTTAGCGGTCAGGATGAAGATAATGTCATCTGGCGAGTAGGCGGCGTTCAGTAATCCCGATTTGTCCTGCATCCCCCTATGTCCTGTTCAGGACGTAAGGGGATGCTTTGCGTTCGGAGTGTGCTATAATAGCTTAGTCTCAGGTTTTCGGTTTGCAACTGATTATAAGTTAAAGGCAGGCTAAAACATGTAAATTGATCGTATTTATAATGAATATGGTAACGGAGTGCGCCGAATACTGGAGCTAATGGCAATATAGCCCATAGAGCCGATGAACTTATGAAAACAGGCGTGCGTCATGGCCTTTTTATGAATAGCTTGAGCAGTAATGCAATGGATTTGATCATGAAGGGATATGTGAAATGAGTAAAACAACAGATATACTTCAACAGGAAGTCGACAAACGGCGTACGTTTGCGATTATTTCTCACCCGGATGCGGGTAAAACGACACTGACGGAAAAGCTGCTGCTGTTCGGGGGCGCGATTCGTCTTGCTGGTTCAGTTAAAGCGCGTAAAGCAAGCAAACACGCCACGAGTGACTGGATGGAGATTGAAAAACAGCGGGGGATCTCTGTAACATCCTCAGTAATGCAATTTGATTATAATGGTCACCGCATCAATATTCTGGACACCCCAGGTCACCAGGATTTCAGTGAAGACACGTATCGTACATTAACAGCAGCAGATAGTGCAGTCATGCTGATTGACGTAGCGAAAGGTGTGGAAGCGCAAACGATTAAGCTGTTTCAAGTTTGTGCGAAGCGTGGAATTCCGATTTTCACCTTCATTAACAAACTGGATCGTGAGGGACGCAGTCCTTTTGATTTGATGGAGGAGCTGGAGCAGGTGCTTGGCATCCGTTCGGTGCCTATGAATTGGCCGATTGGTACAGGACGCGAGTTGTGTGGTGTCTATGACCGTGTCAAAAATCAGGTCGAGCTGTTTCAGGGAGATGACCATTCCACGATCAAAGTACAAAAAGTGGAAGATTACAATGATCCAATCATTCGTGAGATGGCGGGCGAATATTTGCATGACCAATTATGCCAAGACTTGGAGTTGCTTGACGTCGCGGGTGACCCTTTTGACATGGAAAAAGTACAGCGTGGAGAATTAACACCTGTATTCTTCGGCAGTGCGATTAATAATTTTGGTGTACAAACATTTTTGGAAAACTTCCTTCAGCTTGCTCCTAAACCGGAGCCGCGCCGTAGTACAGCTGGGGAAATTGAGCCAACAAACGAAAAGTTTACCGGCTATGTATTTAAAATTCAAGCGAACATGAACCCGGCTCACCGTGACCGTATTGCATTTTTGCGTATTGTCTCCGGTAAGTTTCAACGCGGGATGAGTGTTAAGCATGTACGGATGGGCAAGGAGATTAAGCTGTCTCAGCCACAGCAGTTCCTGGCACAGGACCGTGATATTGTCGAGGAGGCTTTTCCTGGCGATATTATAGGATTGTTTGACCCGGGTATTTTCCGTATTGGTGATTCACTCAGCCAAGGTAGCGAGGTTGTGTTTGATGAATTGCCGACCTTTTCGCCTGAGATTTTTGCCAAGGTAACGGTGAAAAATGCCTTGAAGCACAAGCAGTATCTGAAGGGTATTGACCAGTTGACCGAGGAAGGTATGATTCAGGTGTTCCGTACGGTAAGCTTTGACGATACGCTACTAGGTGTTGTCGGTCAACTGCAATTTGAAGTATTTGAGTACCGCATGAAGGGTGAATATGGCGTTGATGTACAGCTTCAGCGTATGCCATTCCAATTTGCACGTTGGATTGTGGATGATCAGATTGATCCGAGCAAGTTCCGTATTAACTCTACGCTGGTAAAGGATAAGAAGGGCAATTATGTTGCCTTGTTCGAAAACGAGTATGCCATGCGTACGGCTATGGAGAAAAACCCGACAGCTAAGTTTTTGGAAATGGCTCCATAAGATTGAGTATGCAGAACCGTTAGATCTCAGTCATTTAGTGTATACAACGAATAGTCCACTCGATGTTAATGCGAGTGGACTATTCTCATTTTCGAATACGGGTAAAATAATGAGCACAATTAAATCGGAACAAAAAGTTAAATAGCTAGAGCTAGGTTAAAGGTACGGGTTTGATTTTATCGATTTGTTCATGTGCCAAATGGACGAAATCGTGCTGCTGGTTTGGACTCATATGCTTCCAAGCAATTTCAAGAATGACACCCAATCCAGGCAAAGCGGCCTCCGGTCCGTCCACTGACCCAATAATCATGTCCGTAAGATCAGCTTCTGATTTGCCGTGTACTTTGTGAACAATTGCTTGTCGTAAATCCATTGTAATGGGCATGTGAACCTCCCGTATGTTGTAGTAGTGGTCGAATGTATTATGGCTTGGGCTGTTGTCCAGTATACATGAAGAAGCATTTGGCATAAGTATGTCAAAATTTATGTTTGTAGCATGATATGCTATACTATGACGGACAGTATGGTGATCGGGAGGTAAAGAAGGAATGGCAAAAAAACAGTATGCGGTCATTGGCATGGGCCGTTTTGGTTCCAGTGTTGCCAGTGCGCTGAGTGAGATGGGTTTTGATGTGCTGGCTATTGACTCGGACGAGCAGCGTACACAGGAAATGTCGAATATTGTGACGCATGCGGTGTCTGCCGACTCGACGGATGAGGAAGCGCTACGAGCGCTAGGTATCCGTAATTTTGATGTAATTGTAGTTGCGATTGGCGAAGATATACAGGCCAGTATTCTGACGACATTGATTCTCAAGGACATGGGCGTACCAGCTCTTGTGGTCAAGGCACAAAATGAATTGCACGGGAAAGTGCTGCAAAAAATAGGTGCGGATAAAGTCGTTTATCCTGAACGGGATATGGGGTTACGGGTAGCCCATCATTTGACATCTCCCAACATTTTGGATTATATCGAGCTGTCCAAGGACTACAGTATTTTGGAGATGAGAGCCGCCGATTCCATGATTGGCAAAAACCTGAAGGAGCTAGACATACGTGCACGCTTCGGCTGCAATGTGATGGCGATTCGTAGAAATCAGGAAATGAATATTTCACCTTATGCCGAAGATCGTCTGGAGCCGGGTGATGTACTGGTCATTGTGGGCCACAAGGATGATCTGACCAAGCTGGAGCTGGCATTTGTAGCCTAATGAAGGCTTGATGTTCAAGTACAAGTGAAGTGATACATTATTTATTTTTAAGAAACGGACAAAGAAATGGAAGGTTAAACGAATGGAAATCATTTCACCGAATAATGCGCGTGTAAAAGAGTGGGCGCAACTGCTGGAGAAAAAGCATCGCACACGGCAGCATAAATATATTGTCGAGGGTATTCATCTGGTGCAGGAAGCGCTGCGTTCAGACGCGGCTGTCGAAACCGTCGCCTATGATTTGGACAAGGGCATTCCCGCCGAGCTGAATGGCCTGGATCCAGCCGACCAGCCGGTGGAATGGGTTCCCGTGTCAGCGGCGGTCATTGCAAAATGCACCGATACGAAGACGCCGCAGTCGGTCTTTGCCATCGTACGTAAGGAGGAGCGCAGCGCATTCCCGGCATTGCTGGAGCAGCCGGATGCACTGGTGATGGTGCTGGACGGGGTGCAGGACCCCGGCAATGTAGGCACCATCATCCGCAGCGCGGACGCTGCTGGAGCCGCAGGCGTAATATTGGGTCATGGCTGCGCCGACCTTTACAATCCCAAAACGATCCGCTCCACGATGGGATCGTTGTTTCACCTGCCAGTGATTGAAGGCAGTCTGGAGGAGCTTTTACCGGAGGCCAAAAGTAAAGGTGCCCGCTTGCTCAGCACCTCACTGGATGCGAGCTTGTCATGCTATACCATAGATTTGCGTGTTTCCACTTGGCTTGTGATCGGAAACGAAGGCCAAGGTATTTCTGCTGCTACCGCGCGCATGGTGGATGAGTCGGTATTCATTCCGATGCAGGGGCAAGCGGAATCACTGAACGCAGCGATGGCTTCTACGGTGCTATTATTTGAGGCGATGAGACAACGAAACTAAGAGAATAAACACGGGGCTGCTGGTGTGGTTTATAACATCAAATGGGACTATTTATATTGTCAATTGAGACTAGGAACATCCACGCCTGCACCTGGCCTTTCTTCCGCCCTATAGTCCCAACCTGATCCAGTCGAGGGGCTATGGCTTAAATCCAATGTGGCGAATAACGTGTTTTTTTAGAGGTTTTATAAGATTAAGTTCATGCCGGCCGGTTTATGAAACGAATCAATGAACAACCGCTAGAAACAATTGGTCGGCTACTGGTTAGGTTATGATCTTAATTGCGGTTTATATAGTAACAAATAGAAAGGTATTTGATTATGATATTCATTAACAAAAAAACTATTGATAAGCTAACTGAATCGCATAGAGAACCTAACATGCTTATCTGCTATTCAACTCCTCAAAGCCTTTCGGCTTGGACAAGTCGAGCTATATTACTCCTAAATAATGATAAAATTATTATCCTTTTCCTGAATCTATTTTCCACTAAAGTAGTACAAAAAGTTGAATTTGAAGTAGCTGATTTACAAGAACAAAAATATCATTCCATATATCTGTCTTCTGCAATATGGTCATTTAACAGTAAAGGACAGCATTGGAGGTTCAAGATAATCAAAAAAATTATACCTCTTGGCTCTATGCAAAGGGATTTTCTAAATTTCTTGCAACAAAATATTTTAAATTAGCGACTGAGTAGATCACCGATCTCCGAAAACATGTGCCCTTCCAGACGAAGGCGAACAGCCAGGTATCTTTCGTAAAGTCGTTTATCTGGGGTTTCTTTCATGGTTCTACTCATTACCCAATAGGCGATTGACGTAATGCTGTTGGTTTGTTAATTGCGTGTTATTATATCAAATGAATTTGACAGGTTCCCAAATCTTTGTTAGAGTTTCAATCAAATACGTATAACCTTTTCATGGGATGTTACCGATAGGGCATAACCTGAATTGGCTTGTTTACACTGCAAGTGTATACAGGCTGGTTTGGGTTTTTTTATATCCATCACCACCCTCTAGGAACCCCTTTATCACACATTTGGAAGGAGAACGTTTATGTCCAGTTATATTTTTCCTAAAGACTTTTTATGGGGCGGTGCTCTTGCTGCCAATCAGGCCGAGGGCGCTTATTTGGAAGACGGTAAAGGATTGAGTCTGGTGGATCTGTTGCCTACCGGAGAGAAGAGAAGAAGCATAATGAAAGGGAATGTTCCCTCGCTGACTCCACTTGATAGCGAATTCTATCCTTCCCACGAAGCCATTGATTTCTATCACCACTATCGCGAGGATATCGCGCTATTTGCAGAAATGGGATTTAAGGCGCTACGTGTTTCCATTGCCTGGGCTCGTATTTTTCCAACAGGAGAAGACGCTACTCCAAATGAAGCAGGTTTGCAATTCTACGATGACTTGTTCGACGAGTTGCATAAACATGGCATTCAGCCAGTCGTTACCCTCGCTCATTTTGACGTGCCAGTGGATCTAGTCGAGAAATATGGAAGCTGGCGGAGCCGGAAGCTGGTAGGCCTGTTTGAAACCTATGCTAAAACAGTATTCACCCGCTATAAGGATAAAGTGAAATACTGGATGACATTCAACGAGATTAACATGCTTCTCCATTTGCCGTTTCTCGGCGCCGGTCTTGTTTTTCAAGAAGGTGAAAACGTTAAACAGATTCAGTATCAGGCTGCACATCATCAGCTTGTGGCAAGCGCGCTGGCTGTAAAAGCGTGTCACGAGATTATCCCGGATGCCAAGATTGGTTGTATGCTTGCTGCCGGTAGCTTCTATCCGTATACGTGTAATCCCGAAGATGTGTATCAGGGCATGGAAAAAGACCGCGAGTCCTACTTCTTCATTGATGTACAGTCACGCGGCGAATATCCTGGTTATGCGAAGCGCTTCTTCAAGGATCATGGATTAAACATTGAGATGGAATCAGGCGACGCAGCCATTCTGAAAGATCATACCGTTGACTATATCGGATTCAGCTACTATTCGAGCCGGACGACCAGCACAGACCCGGAAATCGTGAAGAACATGACCAGTGGTAATGTATTTGGCTCCGTGGCCAATCCATATTTGGACAAGTCCGAATGGGGCTGGACGATCGATCCAAAAGGATTCCGCATCACAGCCAACCAATTGCATGATCGTTACCAAAAGCCTCTGTTCGTAGTGGAAAACGGTTTTGGTGCCAATGATGTGGTTTCGCCTGAAGGAGAAGTTAACGACGATTACCGGATCGACTATCTCAAGCGGCATATTGCCGAAATGGGTGAGGCTCTTCAAGACGGAGTCGAAATTATCGGTTACACAAGTTGGGGACCTATTGACATTGTCAGTGCTTCCTCAGGAGAGATGAAAAAACGCTACGGTTATATTTATGTGGACCGCGACAACGAAGGAAGCGGTTCGTTGAAACGTATTAAAAAGAAAAGCTTCCACTGGTACAAAAACGTAATTCATTCCGACGGCGAAAATCTGGGCGAATAATCGTACCACAAGAAAATAGGATCGGACGTCCCGGGCCCACGGGGATTTCCGATCTTCGTTTCTTCATTGAAAGCGTTGACAATCGTTCCTCTTCGGGCTATACTTGACGCAATTCCATCATTTTTAGGATTGTTACTGCGTAGCAGGCAAAACCTAAGCCACAAATAAGAAGATGTTACAGTCTTGTTTATTTGGCGTGCTTCGGTTTTTTTTCTGTTTACAATAAAGAGGATGGAGCAAGTGTGGCTCTTGCTGGCATATGGAACGGGGGATCGAGATGAACATAGCAAAGGTCATCAACAACAATGTAATCAGCGTCTACCAGACGGACGGTACCGAACTCGTGGTAATGGGTCGGGGGATTGCTTTTAAGAAAAAGCCTGGAGACAAAGTAGACGAAACCAGAATTCAGAAGGTATTTGCCCTGAAAAACAAGCAGACGTCCGATAACTTTAAAATGTTGTTGCGTGAGGTACCGCTTGATTTGATCGTGATTGTGGAGGAAGTCATTAATGATGCCAAGCATAATCTGAACAGAAAGCTGAACGAAAATATTTATGTTTCGCTGACCGATCATATTAATTTCGCTGTTGAAAGATACCGGGAAGGATTGGAAATCAAAAACGCGTTATTGTGGGAAGTCAAGCAGCTATATAAAGAAGAATTCGTAATTGGTCTGAAAACGTTGGAGCAAATCAAACAAAGGCTCGGTATTGAACTGCCTGTGGACGAAGCAGCTTATATTGCGATTCACATCGTGAATGCTGAAATGAACGAGGAAGTCATTACGACCATGAGTATCACGAAGTTTATCCAGCAAATTATCAATATTGCAAAATATCACTTTAAGGTCGATTTTGACGAGGACTCTCTGAGCTATTTCCGCTTTATTACGCATCTGAAATTTTTCGCTCAGCGCGTATTTAAGGGAAATCACTACGAAAATAACTATGATCATTTGTATGACATGATTAAGGAAAAGCATAAGGAAGCGGCTGCTTGTACAGAGAAAATCGGAGCTTTTGTGCAAAAAGAATACAACCACGAATTGACGAACGAAGAAAAATTGTATCTGACCGTGCATATTGAACGGGTGGTGAATAGATAAGTCGAACGTTTTCAACGAAAAAAGACCAAGAATAGACGATTAAAAGTTTTTGTTGACAAATATGGTAGATTGGTTATATTATGAGAGTAACAGGAATTTAATAAGTTTTAACTGGGATTGTTACTGGTTATGCAGGCAAAACCTAAGTCATGAAAAATTGCGGGACTAAAGTGCCCACCATTTTTCAAGGCTTAGGTTTTTTGTGTGCCTAAATATGTAAAAAGCCCCTTAGAACATGGAGGTGTCCATCATGAGTAATGAAAAACTGGCTAAGGAAATTGTACACCTGGTAGGTGGCGAAAAAAATGTAATATCGCTCGTTCACTGCGCCACTCGCCTGCGTTTTGTGCTAAAAGATGAGGCAAAAGCAGACAAGGGAAAGCTGGAAAAAACCGATGGAATTATCACGGTAAAGCAAAGCGGTGGTCAGTTCCAGGTTGTAGTCGGCAACAAAGTACCAGAGGTATATAATGCAATCGGCAAAGTATCCAATATTTTGAATGAAACTGGAAAAGAAGATCATTCTGCTAAAGGCAACAAAGGATTTGGCGCCGTAATCGACGTAATTTCCAGCATTTTTGCACCGTTGCTCGGAGTTATGGCGGGGTCCGGTATTCTGAAAGGTCTGCTGCTGATTGCGAGCAACCTCGGCTGGTTGCTACCGAAAGACACTACCTATATGATTTTGTATGCTGCGGCCGACAGTTTGTTTTATTTTCTTCCTCTCTTGTTAGCGGTTACAACGGCACGGAAATTCGGTGGTAATATCTTCGTTGCCCTGACCATTGCCGGAGGGTTGCTTTACCCGACCATTGTCACGCTAAAAACGGAAGGTACACCTACGGACTTTTTCGGTATTCCTATTGTTATGATGAGTTATTCATCTACCGTTATTCCGATCATTTTAGCCGTCATCGTCATGAGTAAGCTGGAAAAATGGTGCAATCGAGTGATCCACGAGAGCGTTAAAAACTTTATTACACCTTTGATTCTACTTGTAATTATGCTTCCTCTGACCCTGATGGTCTTTGGTCCAGTCGGGGTGTATGTGGGCAACGCAATCGCTACCGCACTCGTTGCTGCGTTCAGCTTTAGTCCGTTGCTGGCTGGAGCAATCCTTGGTGCTTGCTGGCAGCTGCTCGTTATTTTTGGTGTTCACTGGGGGCTTATACCTGTATTTATTAATAACATTGCTGTCAACGGCCGGGATGGCATTAAGCCCGCTGCTTCGGCTTCCGTCTTTGCTCAAACCGGCGCAGCGTTCGGTGTTATGCTGAAAACGAAAAATAAAAAGCTGAAAACGCTGGCGGGTTCCGCTACACTTACCGCTTTATTCGGCATCACGGAGCCAGCAGTTTATGGGGTTACGTTGCCACTGAAACGTCCGTTTATTGCAGGTATTATCGGCGGCGCCGCCGGTGGTGCCATTATCGGTCAAGCGGGAACGCAAGCATTTGCCTCCGGCGCACCTGGATTGCTGACCTTGCCGATCTTTTACGGCCCCGGTGGACAAGGATTCCCGGGATTGATTTTAGGGATTACGGTTTCATTTCTGGTGTCGGCAATTTTGACCTATATTTTAGGATTTGAGGACCCGGTCGAAGCGGAAGAAACCACCGACAATTCGGCTAATGAATCAACCTCACCAACCGATGTTTCCAATGAAGAGGTACTTAGCCCGATTGAAGGAACTGTGGTAGCTCTAACAGAAGTTCCAGATCCTGCATTTGCTTCAGAGGCTATGGGCAAAGGTATCGCCATCCAACCGACAACGGGCAGAGTCGTGGCCCCTTTCGATGGAACCATCACTGTGGCGTTCAAGAAAAAACATGCGCTTGCGATTGTTTCACCCCATGGCGCAGAGGTTTTGATTCATGTTGGAGTAGATACAGTCAAGCTTGACGGTAAATATTTTACTTCCCATATCAAAGAAGGCGACGAGGTAAAAGCTGGGGATCTACTGCTTGAGTTTGATGTTGAGCAAATCAGGGCAGAGGGTTATCCTACGATTACGCCAGTTATCATTACAAACTCTTCCCAATATGTCGAGATCCTTCCAATCGCTCAAGGAGAGGTAACGGAGCAGTCCCCACTGTTGAAATTGTCTAGTGCTTCAAATGAGAAAGAGGGCATCGCCTGAAGTCTTAAGAATAAAGCTCTGATGGTCCACATTCCCGGATCATCAGAGCTTTTTTGTCGTCATTTTATGTAGCCGGTAAGCTCACTTGTAATTGACAATATGTCAATTAAATTAACTTGTATGGTGGTAAAAACTAATCTATAATTTTTTGTAATTATGCAAATTTTCTGAAAACATAGACTAGAAAATCAATTGATTGATCAGGGGGAAATACAAGGAATGTTAGAGCAGTGGGCAGAGGCAGTAAACGGCGTCATTTGGAGCAATCCTGTGGTATATGTCTGTTTGGGTGTGGGACTATTATTTTCGATCATGACTCGATTCCTACAAATCAGGCATTTCAAAGAGATGATCCGTCTAGTATTTAAAGGGAAAAGTTCAGAGGCAGGTGTATCCTCTTTTCAGGCCTTTACGATGGCGCTATCGGGGCGTGTTGGGACGGGAAATATTGCTGGGATTGCATTGGCAGTCGGTATGGGTGGACCCGGGGCGATATTTTGGATGTGGGTCATGGCTTTTATCGGATCGGCTACTGCGTTTGTTGAATCCACACTGGCTCAGGTATATAAGGTAAAGCGCGATGGACAGTACCGAGGCGGCCCGGCCTTTTATATTGAAAAAGGGACAGGCTTTAAATGGTTTGCCGTCATTTTTGCGGTTGCTGCGTTGGTCGCGATGTGTTTACTGATGCCGGGAACTCAATCGAACTCTATTGCCGTAGCTTTTCATAGCTCGTTTGGCATGGATATGAAGGTTTCTGGGATAGTAGTAGTCGTGTTGCTGGCGCTTATCATTTTTGGTGGTGTAAAAAGGATTGCCAATGTGGCTCAGGTTGTCATTCCGTTTATGGCACTTGGCTACATCCTTGTCTCTTTTTATATTATGATGACGAATATTACTGCGCTTCCCGATGTATTTTCGCTGATTTTTCGCAGTGCTTTTGGCGTGGATTCTGTGTTCGGCGGTATGGCAGGGACGGCGATTGCCTGGGGCGTAAAACGGGGCATTTACTCCAACGAAGCCGGGCAAGGCTCAGGTGCGCATCCGGCAGCAGCCGCGGAAGTGTCTCATCCCGCAAAACAGGGGCTAGTTCAGGCATTTTCCGTGTATGTGGATACCTTTTTAGTCTGTACGTCTACGGCTTTTATGGTCTTATTCACAGGTATGTACAACGTGAAGGGACCTGGTGGCGATTTTATTGTACAGCATCTCCCGGGTGTTGAAGAGGGAACCCAATATACACAGGCTGCTATTGAATCAGTATTTCCCGGTTTTGGATCGAGTCTGCTGTCCATTACCTTGTTCTTTTTCGCATTTACGACCATTATCGCCTATTATTACATCGCAGAAACGAATATGGCCTACCTGGTTGCCGACCGTAAAGCCAAATGGCCCATGTTCGTTCTAAAGCTGGTTATCCTGGGTTCGACGTTCTATGGAACGGTCGTCAAGGAATCGGCGTTGGCGTGGACACTGGGGGATATGGGGGTCGGTATTATGCTCTGGGTGAATCTGATTGCTATGATTCTGTTAGCCAAGCCTGCTCTTCTTGTGCTTAAGGATTACGAACAGCAGCAGAGGCAAGGGCTGGACCCGGTGTTTGACCCGGAGAAGGCAGGTATTTCAAATGCCGAGTATTGGTCAAAGGAATATCAGCCTCCTTCAGATGAGTTGACGATTACCGCCAAACCGAGCAAGCTGCAAGCCTAAATAAGATAGATAAGTAAGATCAAAGGTGGCTCCGCGGGGAGTCATCTTTTTTTCGTTATCTTGCCTTTACATTCCAAGAGGGGTACATATGTTCACTATTTAGTCTATAATTTAGACAGACGGATTTAGAAAAATTCTGCCATAGATATGTGGGGAGGCCACATTGCACAAGAGAGGTGATTTGAATGAGCACATCCGATTTATCCATAACTGACGACAAGTGGAGAGCTATTGTAGAAAACGACAAGTCATATGATGGGGTATTTTTGTACGCTGTGAAGACAACGGGAATATTTTGTCGCCCCTCCTGCAAATCCAGACCTCCCAAAAGAGAGAACATCCGTATTTTTAAAACAGCAGAGCAGGCATTGGCCCAGCATTTTCGTCCATGCAAAAGATGTAAACCGACAGGACAACGATTGCCTGATCATGAATGGATCGCACTGGTTACAGAATACGTGAATTCTAACTATATGAAGGACTTAACATTGCACATCCTGGCTGAGATAAGTCATGGAAGTCCGTATCATTTACATCGTACCTTCAAGCGGATTATGCATCTAACTCCAATGGAATATATACAGCAGACCAGGTTGGAACAAGCGAAGAAGCTGCTCATTTGCTCAGATATATCTGTTGCGGAAGTGGGGGAGAACGTAGGTCTGTCCAATGCACCTTACTTTATTACGTTATTTAAAAAGAATACAGGCTACACCCCATTGCAATATCGCCAACTCAAATCGAAAGCAACACAAAATGGAGGTACACAGCATGGCACAGCAAATAAATAAAACGATCTATTGGTCATTGTTGACACATGAGGATTGGAATTTATATATTGCAGCTACATCGGAAGGACTATGTTATGTAGGTTCGCCCAATCAACCTGTAGAGGAATTATTTTCATGGGCGGGAAGGCGATTTCCCGGCAGTCCTTTAGTTGAAGAGGATGCTGCTTTACAGCCCTATGCCAAGGAGCTGATTGAATATCTCCAAGGGGAGCGGACCCAATTTACATTGCCCTTTGACTTTCATGGGACTGCGTTCCAGATGGCGGTTTGGAATGCGTTGTGTGATATTCCGTATGGGGAAACAGTATCCTATTCAGACATTGCCAACGCTATTCAAAAGCCAGCCTCTGTTCGTGCGGTGGGGGCTGCCATCGGTGCTAATCCGATTTTGGTCACCGTCCCTTGTCATCGGGTCATTGGTAAAAATGGAGCTATGACCGGATATCGGGGTGGGTTGGACATGAAGGTGAAGCTTTTGCAGCTCGAAAAGGAAAGTGTGGCATCGGTTCAGTATGAAAAATGAGTATTACAAATCCCCCAAGACTCTTCTGAATAAAGGGACTGGCTTCTTGTCAGGGTATACACATTCGTTGAACCCGTTTACAGGTTGTACCTTTGGTTGCTCGTATTGCTATGTACGCCAATTGCCAGTCTCCACATTTCGGAAGGAAGCTTGGGGGACATGGGTTGATATTAAAAAACAGGCGGCAGATATTCTTCGCAAGGAGCTTCGCAGAGCCAAATCGAAAGGTAAAGTCACGATTTTTATGTCATCAAGCACAGATCCTTATCAGCCTGCCGAGTACAAGGAAGAGGTGACCCGGTCTCTGCTGGAGGTGATGGTGGAGGATCCACCTGATTTTCTCTTTTTACAGACGCGCAGTCCACTGGTACAGCGGGATACCGATTTACTGCTTCGATTGGGGAATCGTGTTCGTGTGAGTATGACTGTAGAAACAGATCGAGAAGATATACGCAAACATTTTACCCCGGAGGCTCCTCCCATCCAGGCTCGTCTCCAAACGCTGCATCTTTTAAGGGAGGCAGGTGTACCGACGCAAGCTACGATTGCTCCGATGCTTCCAAGCAGTGAACATTTTGCAGATAAGCTGTTGCCTCTGGTCAACCGTGTCTGTATTGATGATTATTTTATGGGAGACGGCAGTGGGGGAAGACGAACGCGTAGCTTAAAAATTGGTGCGTTGTACGAGTCATTGGGGCTGGAAGAATGGTATCATCCTGCTGCCTATAAGGCGGTTTATGAACGTTTTCTCCATGTTTTCCCGAAAGAGCAGCTCTATGTGAGCAAAGAAGGATTCGAACCTTGATGTAAAAGCAGTCCATGCCATTGAATCATGAGTGAACATATAAGGGGGCAGCGGGAGAACGAATGCAAACCGTAATGACCAAAAACTTTGATTATGGAGAAAAGGAAATCAATTATCTAAAAAACGTAGACACCGTACTTGGTGCAGCGATGACGCAAATGGGCAAGGTAGAACGGATCATCATTCCCGACCTGTTCGCGGCGCTCGTTCATGCGATTGTGGGACAGCTTATATCGGCCAAGGCGGTTCAAACCATATGGGCAAGGATACAGGAGAAGTTAGGGGTGATTACTCCACAAAATATAGCCGTTCAGACGGCTTTAGAAATTCAAAGCTGTGGCATCACCATGAAAAAGGCCACATGTATTCTAAATATAGCCCAAACGATCGAGCAGGGCCTGTTGGATTTACAGGAATTATATGAGCTTTCCGATGCACTGGTGATCCAGAAATTGTCCTCGCTGCAAGGGATAGGACCTTGGACGGCTGAAATGATGCTGATTAATTGTATGGAGCGTCCAGATGTCGTCAGTTGGGGCGATATGGCTATTCGACGGGGAATGATGAAGTTGTACCATCTAGATACATTGACCAAGCAGCAATTTGAGGAGTACCGCCGAGTTTATTCGCCTTATGGTTCGGTGGCCTCTATTTATTTGTGGAGTATTTCATTTCGTTAAGAATCAGGGAGTGGAAACGATGGAGAAAACAATCAGAGAACAGATACTGTCATACGTGGATGCGGATTTTCAGAAATTTACGGCTGCATTGCTTCCGACGATTAATAATGTGCTGGGTGTACGTCTGCCAGTGCTGCGTAAGCTAGCTCAAAATATTGCCAAAGGAGATTGGCGTCTCTACCTGGAGACCGCTGAAAGTGAACACTTCGAAGAAGTAATGCTGCAAGGTATGGTGATTGGTTCTGTAAAAACAGATATAGAGGAAGTTTTGAGTTATACCGCCAAGTTTGTTCCTAAAATTGATAATTGGTCCGTATGTGACAGCTTCTGTGCCGGATTGAAAATCACGAAACATCATAAAGAACGGGTATGGGAGTTTATTCAGCCCTATCTATTCTCCAAGAAAGAATATGAAATTCGGTTTGGTGTGGTTATGCTTCTAAATTTTTATATTGAGGAACAGTATATGAACCGGGTATTTACTTTACTGGATCAGACCCATCGTGAGGATTATTATGTACAAATGGCAGTAGCATGGGCGATATCGATCTGTTATATCAAGCTGCCCGAGGTAACAATGGCGTATTTAAGTCATAATACATTGGATGATTTTACCTTCAACAAAGCACTGCAAAAAATCACGGAATCATATCGGGTGGATCAGGCAACGAAAACGACTATCCGCGGTATGAAGCGAAAAAGAAAATAGGATCGGCTCCCACCTGTAAGTGTTATACTGAAAAAAAATGCGTGTATGAAAACGAACAGGAGGGGAGTCAGTGAATTCGATCCCGCTGGGAGTACTTGTTGTGGATGATGAAACTAGACAGCGTCGAGGTTTGGCTGCCATGGTCAGGGATCTACGTCCCGAATACGAGGTATGGGAAGCCAAGAACGGGAAAGATGCTCTGACCATTTCGTTATCCAAACCGATCCAAATCGTTTTTACAGATATTCAAATGCCGATCATGAATGGACTTGAATATCTTCAACAATTGAGAACATCCGGTCAGCATGAGACCAAAGTTATTTTAGTGACAGTCTACCAGGAATTTAGCTATGCACAGCAGGCGGTGAGGTACGGGGCGAATGATTATTTGGTGAAACCAGTGCAATCGCAACAGCTCATTGAAGTGATTCAACACATGGAGAAGATCATTGTAGAGGAACAAGAAGCACTGATTGGGAATCAAACAGCGTTGAATCAGATTGAGCAGAGTATGCCTGCATTTGTGGAGCATTTGTTTAGCAGATGCGTGACAGACAAATTACAGCCTAATGAGAAAATCCTATTAAAGAGTCACTTTGGATGGCATGGGGTAGGAGAAGTTCTCGCGTTGGGAGCATCGGCAGCCCACCCGGATGATATACATATGTGGGATTCTCAGCTCCGTAATACGGTTGTTGAAATATTGCGACCTTGGGCGTCTTCTGTCGTGTTTCCACTCGAATCCCGTAAAGACCATGTGGTTGCAGTAGTGAATTGGAAGGATAGGGCTGAAAGCAAGGAGGCCAAAAGCGCCCTTCAAGCTGGGCTGAAAAAGTTGGAGCAACAGCAAGCGATTTCAATCTGGTTTGCTTGGGGTCAGTCTTTTGATTTTGATGAAATGCAAATAAACCAATCTCACGAAAAGGCCGTTGGCCTGATCTCCATGCGTTTTTATACACCTCACATCAGATGTTTGAACCTTGTCGTTTCAGATGATGAGCAGCCAGTACAGGAAATGAGCGCACACGAACAAAGGGCCTTTTTTAAATTCATTGAAAGCGCTATCTCTAATGGAGAGCCCGATCAGCTATTGGGTCAGGTGAAAAATTTCATTGGACAAATGACACAAGGGTATCCTGCACCTGAAGCGCTTAAAGCTAAATTGGTACGCCTTCTGTTGGTTAGTTTACAACGGTTAAATATAGGGTGGAGTGAGGAAGTCTACTCACGTTTCTCGGAACGTTTGAACAAAGCTGTCGAAGGGGCCACCTGTCTTCGGAATCTTGAGGATGGTGTTGCAACATGGTTAAAAGAGCTGATTCTTGAGCTTCATAGCGGCTCCAAAGGCGAACCCATTATGAACAAGTGCAAGGAATTTCTAGATGCGCATCTACATGAAGACCTAAGTCTGGAGATCGTGGCCCGGCGCTTCCACTATAATGCGTCCTATTTTAGCATTCTGTTCAAAAATTATTTTGGGCTCTCGTTCACGGAATATATGGTGAAGCTCAGAATGCAAAAGGCTCAGCACTTACTGCTGCATACAGACGCCAAGGTCGCAGAAATTAGTAGACAGGTTGGTTATAAAGATATCAAATACTTTTTTAAAGTGTTCAAAAAAAACGTAATGCACACGCCGGAAGAATTTCGTAGGAAATTCAACTGATTGTTAGGTGAAAGGAAGATACGATGCGCCAAGTTAAATATATGTATCAAAAATTTTTGGACAGTAGCTTTCGTACGAAATTGATGCTGTCCTATTTTTTGTTGTCTGGTTTTATCGTTTTGATCCTAGGTTTCGTTTACTTTGAAACGAGCGCACGGAATATTACTACAAATGTAACAGATAGCGTTACAAGCGTTCTGCGTAGTAATAACCAGCTGCTGGATAACAAGCTGACAGCTATTCAAAAAACCGTAGATATGATTCCGATCGACCATGATCTTCTTCAGACCATTATGAACGTGGATACTACGGATTCTTCATCGCTGTTACGAGCTGATCGCAGCATTACAAAAATTTTGTACAGATACTTTGGCAATATGGAGGAAGTGTATGCTTCCCAAATTATGACGCAAAATTATGCATATGGAAGCACTGATCGGATGTATATTCCCGTTCAGCCGTTCTATTCTTCTCCGTTGGCAACAACGGCGGTGGAAGCAGAAGGGGCTACCCAATGGATTCCCGCTTATTCGTATGCCGATACATTCCATCAGCAGGATTTAAAACGAGGCTCCTATGAGTTTAGTTCTTTATTTGCTGTGGTAAAGCAGCTCCATTTGACTGCATTAGATGATGCTGGAACCTTTCATACGCTTCCGGAGGGAAAGGAAAAACCTATACTTATATTGAATTTTCGTCCTGACTTGTTAAAAGGGGGCTTTGAAGATTATGCAGCCCGCAGCGGATTTGCACATCTATCCTATGGCATGATTCATGATAAAAATGGGATGGTCATGAGTTCGAATGGACAGCAACAAGTGGGGGAGCCCGTGGCGGATTGGCTTAAGGATGCCATTACTTCGGAACAAGGGATGAAAATGGTAAACGTTAAAGGTCAAAGCATATTACTGGTTTACGAAGCGATGAAGACGACGGGCTGGGTATCTTATATAGCCATTCCCATGGAAGATGTATTGGGACATCTGTCAACGATTCGCACCTACACGGTGTTTTTTTTAGGTTTTATGATGCTCGTTGCTGTTATTCTTGCATATTTACTGTCTGTTTATATCAGTAAGCCCATCACGGATATGAAACAGGCGATGAGAGTAATGGAGAAGGGACATTTTGATATTCGAATTCCTGTACGTGGCTATGATGAATTGGGAGACCTGGTGATTCGGTTTAATCAAATGAATGAAAAAATTAAAGATTTAATCGAGGAAAATTACAAGTCACGTCTACGAGCCAAAGAGTCGGAGTTAATGGCACTTAATTTACAGCTGAATCCCCATTTTTTGTATAACACTTTAACGACCATGTATTGGATCGCCTTAGAACATAAACAGCAGGAACTAGGCCAATTGATCATTAGTCTGGCGGAAATGCTGCAAATTACTACTCGAAATAAAAACGATACATGGAGTTTGGAAACCGATCTGAATTGGCTGGAAAAATACATTTATATTATGCAGAATCGCTTTGAGGACAAGTTCACGGTGGAATATGATATTGATCCCATTTTGCTTCAGGTGGAGGTTCCCAAACTTTTCTTGCAGCCTTTTGTGGAGAATTCAATTATTCACGGCTTCGCCGAAATGGAATCAGGGGGTCTGATTAGGATCACAGCCTGGATCGAGAAGCAATTGGTGTGTTTTAAAGTGGAGGATAATGGATTAGGAATTCAAGAAGAACATATACGCCGAATTCAAGCTGGAGAAATCAGATCAACGGGCATTAAAAATGTAGACAGAAGAGTACGGCTATTATATGGAATGGATTATGGCGTTACGCTCCACTCGCCAGCAGGTAAAGGGACATTCGTCCTGATTCGCATCGGAGAAATTCATAGATCTAATCAAATGACACCAATCCAATGAGAGTACGACTTTTAAAAATGTAAGCGTTTGCTAAAATGAGTTTAGTGACGAAACAACAAACGAAAAGATAAAAAAATAAACGGTTTGGGGGCGTTACTCTTGTTAAAACGAAAATTATGGATCGTCTGCATGTGCTTGATCGTTGGGCTTATGTCAGCCTGTAGTTCAAATGAGAGCAGCAGCAAACCAGTTGATTTGCAGGGTCACGAGCAAGTGACACTGACCTATGCCAGTTGGGGTAGCACCAATGAAAAGAAGGTTCAGCAGGAAATCGCTAAAAAATTTACAGAGAAATATCCGTGGATCAAAATTAACTATATGCATATCCCCGGGGATTACGTAACCAAATTAACGACGATGTTTGCCGCCAATCAGGCACCCGATGTATTTCCCATTTATAAAGCACAGGCTCTGCAATGGGCTGAACAAGGCAAACTATATAATTTAAATGAATTTTTGAAGGAGGATAAGGAGCTAACGAAGGAAAGTCTTATTCCTAATTCAGTCATCTATTGGGATAAGGACAAAGTGGCTGGGATCAAGGTAACTGAGGAAGCTTTCGCGCTTTATTACAATAAAGATTTGTTTGATGAGGCTGGTGTTGCTTTGCCGCCAGTAAAGGCTGAGGAGGCTTGGACATGGGAGCAGTTTTTAGAGACAGCACAAAAGCTGACCATTGATAAAGCGGGAAATAATGCGCTCAGTCCCAATTTCGATGCAAGTAACATTAAACAGTATGGAGTTCGGTTTGATACATGGATGTGGCATTTGCTTGTGCCTTCCAATAACGCAAGTGTCATTTCAGACAAAGGGGACTCGCTTAATCTTGAGAGCCCTGATGTGATTGAAGCTGTTCAGAAAATGGCTGATCTGATCAACGTTTATCATGTGGCACCGTCGCCAACGCAGTCCAAAAATATACCTTCCCCGGCCGTAGCACTACAAAGTAAGCGTGTAGCGATGGATTTGGATGGACAGTGGGTTCAATTGGATCTTGGAGAATCGAAGGTGAATTTTGGTGTAGGCGTGTTACCCAAGCTGAAGAGCAGCAAAACGATCCTGTTTGGCGAACCGGAAGTGATTTCTGCCAAAACCAAACATCCTAAAGAAGCATGGATGTTTTATAAATTCTTGCTGGATGCTGAAAGCGGACTTGACATGCATTCCAGCGGATTGTGGATGCCTGTCATGAAAAAGTGGTACACCGAACCAGACTTGATTAGCAAATGGGCCGATGTCAAACCAGGTCATGCCGATGGTTACCGTGATGCTGTCATGAACCAAACGCTGCATAACGGTGTCAATTCTTACGACTATTATCTGAAAAACTCGGAAAAAATCAATGCTATCATTAACCCGGCGCTGGATCAGGTATGGCTGGGCAAGAAAACGGTGGAGCAAGCATTCAAGGAGGTTTCCGCAAAGGCTAACGCGGAATTTAAAGGGACGTATCCAAAAGAATAGGGTGAGTGTTTTGACAGAAAGAGAGGGATAGAATGCAATCATTATCTTCTATTCGTAAGAAGGAAAATTGGTTGGGGTGGCTTTTTGCCGCCCCTGCTATTCTCGGCTTTGTCATTTTTGTTCTGGGACCGATGATCGCTAGTCTCTGGTTCAGTCTTACCGATTACAAGGTTGCTTCACAGGCCCATTTTATCGGTCTGGATAATTACGTTCACTTATTTGACGGTACGGATCAATTTTTTTATAAATCACTCGGGGTTACGTTTTATTATGTGTTCCTGAGTGTGCCCTTGCAAATTATTGTAGCTTTCTTTTTGGCGATATTGCTTAATCAAAAGGTAAAAGGTCTGGCTTTTTTCAGAACTGTTTTCTATCTCCCTACCATTGTGCCACTCATAGCATCGTCTATGATCTGGATGTGGCTGTTTGATCCGGATCTTGGTTTGCTAAATGTGGTATTGCGTGCGCTGCATTTGCCTGAAAGTCAGTGGATATATAGCGAAGGGTCAGTAGTTCCTACTCTGGTTTTAATGAGTTTGTGGACCGTTGGAGGAACCATGATTATTTTTCTGGCAGGCTTGCAAGATATCCCTAGACATTATTATGAAGCCATTGAAATTGACGGTGGAAACGCTCTTCATAAGCTTATGTATATTACAATTCCATTGACATCGCCCACTATTTTTTTTAATACGATTATGGGCTTCATCGGTGGGTTTCAAGTGTTTGTTCAACCTTACGTCATGACTCAGGGTGGACCCAATAACTCCAGCTTGTTTTATACCTTTTATTTGTTCCGCGAGGCATTTACTTTTTCGAATATGGGTTATGCCTGTGCTATTGCTTGGGTGCTCTTTATTGTCGTTTTGGTATTCACTGCCTTTCTGTTCAAGACGGCCCGAAAATGGGTGTATTACGAAGGCGGGGGGGCATGAACATGAAAAAACGCGGTTGGAGTTGGAGCAGGGTTTTGCTCTACGCAGTTCTCATAGTGGGCTCACTGTTTTGTATGTTTCCTTTTTACTGGCTAGTGCGAAGCTCTATGATGGATTTAAGTCAGATTTTTTTGATCCCGCCGAAATGGATTCCAGAGCCTTTTGTATTCGAGAATTTTTTACAGCCGTTTGAAGAGTTATCCTTTGGGCGCTATTTTGTGAATACATTTATCGTCGTTGCGGGTACTTTGGCGGGTGTACTTCTGTCGAGTACCATTTCTGCCTATAGCTTTGCGCGAATGAGATGGAAGGGAAGAGATAAGGTATTTGCCTTGTTATTAAGCAGCATGATGCTGCCGTTTGCAGTCACGCTGATTCCGTCATTTATTGGTTGGCAGGCATTAGGCATGGTTAATTCGTACGTTCCATTGGTATTACCTTCGTTTTTTGGTGGAGGCGTTTTTAATATTTTTTTGCTAAGACAATTCTACATGACGCTACCGCGAGAACTGGATGAAGCTGTATTTGTGGATGGAGGCAATCATTTTACGATTTTCACCCGTATTATTTTGCCTTTGTCGAGGTCGGCGATTTTGGTCATTGGATTGTTTACGTTTTTGAATACATGGAATGATTTTATGGGGCCGCTGGTTTACCTTAATGATGAGAGCAAATTTACGTTGGCGATTGGGCTGCAGCAATTTCAGGGAATATATTCGGCTCAATGGGGCGTTTTGATGGCCGCATCTTTAATTGTAGTCTTGCCTGCTATTATTCTGTTTGCCATAGGACAGAAGTATTTTATGGAAGGGATTGCCTTGACGGGGATTAAAGGATGAGAACAACTGCCAGGTACGCACTTTGATTTTTTTGGAATTTAATATTAAAATGGAAGTAACTTTCGAAAAGGAGATGACGTGAATTGGCAGAGCAAGTGCGTATTGGCAAAACAGATCTATATGTAAAACCAATTGGTTTGGGTGCAAATAAGGTGGGAGGACATAATCTCTTTTCCGGTTTGAATGATGAAACGGGTAAAGAAGTCGTTCGCACAGCTTTGGACAACGGCATCAATTTTCTGGATACGGCTTTTATTTATGGACCTGAGCACTCGGAACGGTTGATTGGTGAGGTATTGAAAGAGCGTGGTCAGCGTGATAAAGCTGTTATTGCCACGAAGGGTGCACACAAATTTGTGAACGGAGAGGTCGTTTTTGACAACTCGCCTGCTTTTTTACGTGAATCCGTTGAATCCAGCCTGAAAAGATTGCAGACCGATTATATCGATCTGTTTTATATCCATTTCCCGGACGAAGCAACGCCGAAGGCAGAAGCGGTCGGAGAACTGAAGAAGCTTAAGGACGAAGGCAAAATCAAGGCTATTGGCGTATCTAACTTTTCCATTGAACAACTTAAGGATGCGAATAGCGACGGTTATGTAGATGTGCTCCAATCCCAATATAATTTGTTTCAACGGGAAGCTGAGAAGGATCTGCTGCCTTATACCAAGGAAAATGGCATTTCGTTTGTGCCTTATTTCCCGCTAGCCTCAGGATTGCTGGGTGGTAAGTATACGAAAGACATGACCTTCACGGACATCAGAGCAAAAAATCCACTGTTTCAGGGAGATGCATTTGCTCGTAATTTGGACAAAGTGGAGCAGGTAAGGGAGATTGCCAATGCGTTGAATGCAGAGGTTGCTCATGTTGTGCTCGCATGGTATTTGACCCGCGATTCGATTGATGCCCTCATTCCAGGGGCGAAGGGGCCGGAGCAGGTGCTGGCGAATTTGAAGACGCTAAATGTCCAATTGAGTCAGGCTGATATCGAAAAGATTGACCACATTTTCAAATAATAAGTGTACCTGAAATTTGCAATTGTATATGTATTCCATCTAGAGAAGCTGCCGGACGGGCGGCTTCTTTTTCGTCCCTCCCTTGCATATCCTTGTAGGGTAAGTCCAACGCTGCGGGGGGATCGGATGATGAGAAGACCGCAATGGCACAGCGCACCCAATAGAAGGCGACGCGGCAGACGTAGAGTATTTTTGATTGTGGTACTGGCGCTGCTGGTGGGAATCATACAGGTGGCTGCTTATGTGGAGCAGCATTTGAAGCCGCCTATGATGCACCTGGCAAAAGTACGGGTCAAACAAATGGCGACGGAGGCTATTAATTCAGCAATTACAGCACAGGTAGAGCAGGGTAAGACGGCTGATAATTTGATCGAATGGAGAACGGATGCACAAGGAAGAACCTCCGGCTTTGTTCTGAATTATGCAGAGCATATGAGAATTACGTCAGACACGCTCAAAGCAGTCAAGGCAACGATGGACAGCATGAGCCATTTTGATGAGAGTGTTCCGATTGGTCAGGCATTGGGCAGTCCACTGTTGGCAGCTTATGGACCAACGGTCCCCCTAAAGGTGGAGCCGCATGGAGCAATCAAGGTGGATTTAAATACCCGTCAACAGGATGCGGGCATAAACATGATCTTGGTGGAAGTGTACATTCGGATTACGACGGAAGTGTCCGTGGTTATACCGTTTGAGATGCAACCTCAGATTGTGGAGACGGAAATTCCGGTTTCTTATTTATTAGTGGTAGGCAACGTTCCGATGTACTACTATGACAATCAGGGGAAACCAGTGGGTAAAAATGGTGCAGCCGCTCCGCAGTTGGCGTTGCCTCCCCATTCCATAGAGAGTAGCGGCGCTGTAGATCCCAGCACAGTAAGTGTTCCAGAGGTACAGGAAGACCAAAACACCTCCAGTCAGTCCCCAACGCCATAGAGCAGAGGGGGACTGACGTGAGACGCTCAGGAAAAACAAAAGGGACCCTATGAGGAGGTCCCTTTTGTTTTTCCTGTTTCTAGCGCTTTGCGTTCGGTCTGTTCCCACTGTCTTAATAACGGATACGGGTCAAAGGACCAATCTGCCCAGCCATTGTCCCGATATATACCATAGTGCAGATGCGGTGGAAACTTGCCTTGGGTACCGGGTTTTCCATAGCCTGAGCTTCCGACCCAGCCAACCGTCTGACCGGGTGTAACGATGTCTCCGTTGTGGACGGTTTTGTCAAAGCCGGAAAGATGCGCATAGTAGTGATAGCGGTTGTTGAGATCTCGGATTCCGATTCGCCATCCGCCGAAGGGATTCCAGCCCTTCATTTCAACTACACCGTAGCAGGTACTGCGAACTGGAACTCCATAGCCAGCAAACAGATCAGTTCCTTCATGTATACGGTAACCGCCCCAGCTACGACGGCTTCCCCATGTGCTGCGGTAGCTATAGATGCTGCCTAAAGGAAGGGGGAAAGCTTGACTGACCAGATCCAGCTTGCCATACGTCCGATACAGCTTGGCAAACTGCTGAACTCTTTGAACTGCGCGGCTGTTATGGTAATATTCCCAAACGGCAATACCAAATTCATCCTCGTTGTTTCCATACTTTCCGAGATAAGATGCGATGCTGAATAGCAGATCCTTGTCATTATTACGGTCAGCGATTCCATCACCCGAACCGTCTTGTCCCAGCCCGGAAAATAGTTCAATGGAACGCGGATTTTGATCCTCCGAATCAGGGTTCATCAGGCCGGACCAGACTGGTCCCGTGATGAAAATACCTATGATCCGTTCCGCATGCTTGCGATCCCTGGGATGGGCCACTGTAAGTGTGCGTTCATACTGGTCGATGGCGGCCAGCCTGTACCAAGGAACTCCAGTCAGGGCTTCGATGGAATGATATAGAGCCAGCCTGGACGTATACGACGAAGACTGAACATGTGAAGCATCTACATTTGCGGTCAGGCTGCTTCTGGCGGACGAGGACTGTAAGTGATTGGCAAAGGCATGGGCAGGAAGCGGACAGGCCGTTGTCAGTGTAGTAGCGCATAACAGCAGCGATAACAAACGAACAGCTCGGGCTGTCCGCGTAGGGTAAGGCACGTGAACCGACCTCCTATAGAAGGGCTTAATCGCCCGGTAAATTCTAGGCCCCGTATTCAATAGCGTGAATAGGGCGCTTTTGTTTAGATTGAGCCATATCCGCCGCTTTTATCCATGTAAAGAGTTTACTTTTTCCGGCATCAATGTCATATCAAAAAGGGAACAATGAATGGAGGTTTTTCCATGGCTTTCATGTTATAATGTATGGCAATGACAGCTTAAGCTTATCAGAAAGAAGGTCTATGCCATTGTCTAGAAAAGTGAAGGAAGCTAAGCCCGACTGGATTCGTATTAAACTTACGACAGGCGATAACTATCAGGAAATCAAGAGCATGATGCGTTCCAAGACATTACATACCGTATGTGAGGAGGCACGATGCCCTAATATATATGAATGCTGGGCCAATAGGACAGCTACATTTATGATTTTGGGTGATACTTGTACGCGTGCGTGTCGTTTTTGCGCAGTAAATACGGGAATGCCTACGGAACTGGACTTGCAGGAGCCTGAACGCGTCGCTGAAGCGGCTGAAAACATGAATTTGAAGCACTGTGTCGTAACCAGTGTGGCTCGCGACGATTTGAAAGATGGAGGTGCTACTATATTTGCAGAAACGGTTCGTGCGATTCGCCGCCGGTTACCTTTTTGCAGTGTAGAAGTATTGATTCCCGATTTTATGGGCGATATTGAATCGCTACGAATCGTCATGGATGCCAAGCCAGATATTCTGAATCATAATATTGAAACGGTGGAGCGAATGTCCGACAAAGTTCGGGCTAAAGCGAAATACCGTCGATCTCTGGAGCTGCTTCAACGTGCGAAGCAATTAAATCCGGCTATTCCAACGAAATCAAGCATCATGCTAGGTGTCGGGGAAGAGTGGGACGAGATCTTACAAACCATGGATGATCTGCGTAAAGTCGATTGTGACATTATGACAATTGGTCAATATTTGCAGCCGTCCGAGAAACATTTATATGTGCAAAAATATTATCCACCGGAAGATTTTGCGAAGTTAAAGGAAGAGGGATTACAGCGGGGATTCAGCCACGTCGAATCCGGACCGTTGGTCCGCAGCTCCTACCAAGCGCATGAGCAGGTGAAGTCAGCCGCTCAGCATAAGGAAGAAGGCGCCCTTTCGCAGGCTTGATCCGGGAAAGGCGGTCAGAATAGCTTGTTTCAAATCGGTGGTAAAAATTATGAATTGTTGCAGGATCACAAGAACGGGTGGAATCCCGAAGCGTTTCGTGATCGGTATAGTGAAGTGCTGGATCGCTATGATTACATTATTGGTGATTGGGGTTACAATCAGCTACGTCTGAAGGGCTTTTATCGAGACGGTCATCCCAAAGCAAATAAGGATACATCTATAGTGATACTGGACGATTACATTAATGAATACTGCAATTTTGGCTGTGCCTATTTTGTGTTGCAAAAAAGTCGTGAAGTGGTTAATAAAAACGGGGTCAATGATGAAATTATTGCTCCAGATATTCAGCAGTTGGTAGATGCTCAAAGGGAACAAGCGGGAACGCTAGAACCCGAAGAGCAGCAAGAAGTATTGCAACATACAGTTGGAGAACAGGAGTGGCCGCAATCACAGCAGGATTCCACAGCTACGGAGGAATCGCGAGTGGAGCAGCCTCGAGAATCCCGGGAACCACGCGAGTTGCAACGTCGGGAATCGAAGGATGCCCAGGAAGTACGTGAGCGACAGCCGCGTGAAGCTCGCGAAAGTCGTCCATCCAGAGAAGGACGTGAAGGAAATCGGCAGCGTGAGCCACGTGAAGCACGCGATTCGCGCCAGCCAAGAGAACCACGTGAAGCAAAGGATGGACGTAATCCGGGTGAAGGGCAGCAAGCTCGGGAACCACGTAGACAGCGCAATCAGCAAGGGAGTTTCGATAAAAAGGAATCGCGTGGACCACGCTATGAGCGTCAATCAAAGGAAAATCGGGAGGGACGGCAAGTTCGTGTCTCTCGTGAACCTGAGGGCCAGCGTCAGACCCAGCCAGCTGCTAAAGCCGAAAGAGCTGAGGGTAGTAAAAAGAATAAAACATTTACAGCTCCACAACAAAACGGTTCCTGAATTTTCAGGGGCCGTTTTGTTTTGTAAGTACCTCCGAAGTCGCCAAGGGCTTATGACCAACTTTTTGCATGTTTTAAAGTAATAGCAATGAATTCCGATAAGGCTGGAGAAATCCACTTATTTTTGTGATAAGCCACTTGAGAGAAAATTTCTTGAAAGCCACCCTCACAGGGAATGATCTTTAACTTTTCTTGATGAAGTTCCTCTATAACTGTCATGAAAGGTAAACAAGTAATACCTAGCCCACTCATTACACATTGTTTGATCGCTTCAATACTCCATAGCTCCATAATTTGAGAAGAAGTAATTTCACGCTCTTCTAAGTATTTTTCAAACATTGTACGGTAAATACAATCTTTCCCATTGGAAATCAAGGCCTCAGTAAGCTTTTTATTTAAAACATTCATCGTAGAGTCAGGGCTTCCTACAACGACAATAGGTTCTTTATTTAATAAATGGACAGTTAAATTAGAATCACGTAATTCCGGCAACATGACAAACGAGACATCCGCACTCCCATTTAGTAGCGCTTTTTGATTATCTCCACAGGTAGCATTACTAAGTTTAATACTCACGTGAGGATATTTTTTCCTATATTCACTTAGTATAGGTTCTAAGCGATAGACCGTTAAAGACTCAGGAGCCGCTATTTTCAACTCTCCTCGCACAGCCTTCTCATCGTTTGCAATGTTTTCAATCTTGCTATAAGTACTTAAAATTTCTTCTGTATACCCCAGCAACCTTTTCCCAACATCCGTCAACTTTACCTTTCGACCCATTCGATCAAACAGGGGGGCACCAATATGTTTTTCTAGTGCCTGAATATGAGAAGTCACTGTAGATTGAGTGTAACCTAAAAATTCTGCTGCCTGTGTGAAACTTCCCCATTCAATGACTTTTTTGAATGTGACAAAATGACGTATTTCCATAACTCACCCACTTTAATCGAATAGTTATCCCTATTGCTATTGACATCATAAAAATCAATGAATTAATTCATGTATTTCAATTTTACCGATAGATAGGCCTATATTACAATGAATAACGGAACTTATTCAACTATCTTTTATTCTGAGGAGAGATTAACTAAATGATTTTTGCAGCATTCCTTTCCTATGTCATTATTACATCTTTTACTCCGGGACCCAGTAATATGTTGGTGATGAATGAAGCAAGAAGATTTGGATTCAAAGGATCGATCCATTTCTTCATTGGAATTATTTCCGGATTTATTATTCTTGGTGTCGTGACATCCTTGTTAACTACACGACTATATGAGTGGTTACCTATAGTAGAACCTTACTTTAAAGTTGTTGGTGCGGCATATTTATTGTATCTGGCATGGAAAATTGCTTTGCCTAAGAAAAGTAATGATCAGGATATGTATCGCCAGTTTTCCTTTTCTTCAGGTTTGTTTTTTCAAATTATCAATATAAAAAGTATCTTATATTTTTTAACAGCGACGTCCAGCTTCATACTTCCATATCAGAATTCAAAAGGATCTATGCTCTTTTTAATATGTCTAACCATCCTCATAGGTTGCGCGGCATTATTACTGTGGGCGATATTTGGTTCAGCTTTTAAAAAGATATTTACAAAATACGATAAAATCATTAATACAATCATGTGTCTGTTACTTATCTATTCTGCCGTTACTCTTTTCTAAGGGGTATGACCAGTGTGGACGGTATAACGGTAGCAAATCTACAAAAACTCATTGGGGTTAGCATCACCTACTCAATTAAAAAAAGAGCCAGATTCGGCTCTTTTATAGGTTCTAATTGAGAAAAGCGTTGCGTACTCGATCCCAAAATGGGAAAGGACGGTAACGAGCGAAGCTGATCTTCTGACTTGCGACCTGACATCGAACAGAGATTAAGTCATCCACAGGAAAGTTGAGGTGATCTACTGTCAATAAAAGACGCTGATCTTTCCGTGAAAAAATATCACAATGATGGTGTTTGGGCAGTAGCAATGGCGATCCCAGTGTCCGATACACACGGTTATTAATGGAAGCGATCTCAGTCAATTGCAATGCTTCAATGGTGGGATGAACCATAGCTCCGCCAAGTGCTTTATTATAGGCGGTCGTTCCTGAGGGGGTAGAAACACATATACCATCACCGCGAAACATTTCAAAGGTGATATCGTTAATATCTACTTGGGCAACGACAGTGCCATCCACCCCTTTTAATGTAAATTCATTCAAGGCAATAAAAGAAGCATTGCCTGACTTCTTGTGAATTTCCAACTCAATCAGTGGATACTTAACGATTCTCGGGTTAAGCGGTCCTTCAGATCCGCTTTGGCTCATCAGGTGGATTAGCTCCTCCAGCTCGTCCGCACGCCAATCAGCGTAAAAGCCTAGATGACCGGTATGTACACCAACAAAGGCAATATCCGGAATGCGGTCGATGAAGGTATGAAACGCATGAAGCATCGTACCATCGCCTCCAATAGACACGACGATTTCCGGCGATTCGGCATCCAGCTTGAAATTCTTTTCTTGGGCAAGACGGTGAAATTGCTGACTCAAGTCCATGGAGTGCTGATCCCCGCGATCCAGAACATAATATCTCAAGATGAAAAGCTCCTTTGTCATGGGTATATATCGATCATAATCAATTATGAGCAAGAACACAATCGTTCATTGCCTGTGTGTTCTTCTCAAACGTACATATAAGCGACTTGTACCCACACTCAACCATGAGAGACTAAGCATTCCAGCCAGTATAAAGGCAAGAAACAGCAGACTTTGCAACAACATGACGGACGAGAAGCCAGGAGACCACGCGATGTCGTATATCGGAGAAAAGACTGGAGAGCTTCCCTGTCCCATAAGAGGCCGCCATAACACGAGAGCTAGCAGTGCTGAGATGATGCCGTGCGCAGCCCGGGCCAACAAAAATGGCAAATAACGAAGATCCGTCATATTTAAAATACTTGCAACCTGCGCATGAACCGACAGCCCGCCCCAGGAGAGAACAAAAGCGGCTGCGGCTACCTTGAATGGTAACGCCGCTGCCGTGGCTTTACCTGCGGCTTGCGCTCCTAAAGTGACTTCGAAAATACCACCCACAATGGACTCCGTTAACGTAGGAGGAAGACCACATGCAGTCAATAGGCTTGCTGTAAGCAGATGAAGCCCGCTCATTAAACCGGAGTTCGTCAAAGCTTCTAAAATGACGCAGAAGAATACAACTAGCCCTCCTACGACAATAATAAGGCGTAGGGAGGAAGTAATCGCCTGACGAAGTAACTCACCCAATGGGCGACCATCTTCCAAACGAGCTGTATGCATGGCATATAATGCTTGGCGTAGGGGTCCAGGCTGCCTATTGCGATCTGCTGCTTTTGTATTCTTGGACTTCGACCAGGCTTTTTGAGTAGGTTGGCGGTCGCTGCGAGTACCTGTTTCCCCTGAACGGGAACCGTGGAAGCGCATAAGCAGCCCGATGATGAGCACGCCACCATAATGGGCCGCGCCTAGTACGAGTGCAATTTCTGGTTGATGGAAGAAGCCAACGGAAACCGCACCGATCAAAAATATCGGATCAGAGGAAGTGGTAAACGCGACCAAACGCTCTCCTTCAATGCGTGTGATCCATTTTTGCTCCCACAGCTTGGCTGTTAGTTTAGCTCCAATCGGGTAACCGGATGCACAGCTGACCGCAGCGACAAAACCCCCACAGCCAGGTACACGGAATAGAGGCTGCATCAGCGGATCCAACAGCGCACCTATGAAATGAACAATTCCGAAACCGAGGAGAAGCTCGGAAATAACGAAAAACGGGAATAAAGACGGAAACAGCACGTCCCACCAGATGGCAAGCCCCCGAAGCCCGGCATTCAGAGAAGATTGCGGGTATACAGCCATAAGCATAAACAGGAATAGCAGTGTAAGGATGAGCAGAGGAAGCGAGTAACGACGGTATAGCGACATAGAGGCCCCTCCTTTGGAGTTGTACTAATATTCCTATGTCGGGGATGGACAAAGAGTACAAAAAAATCAAAGAAAACGGTTACTTTTATTGCTGTATTTTTGTAAATAGTATGTTAAAATAGGAAAACAACGATCCATAACCTTAAGGATGGAGTGATCAGGATGAGTATCGTTGCTGGTCTGTTCGTATGTGCTTTTGTGTATGTTATTCGTGCCTCTCTCGTCCATCCCGGTGAAGAGGATTGGCGGAGTTATTAGTGGTATTTATAGAATGACGAAGCTGTGTGCAACGAAGCACACCCTCTTCATATGTTAAATTGATAAAATGACGCTTATTTTTAGCGTCATTTTTTGTTTTTTGTTATAATACGGGTGTATATTTATTACCATAGCACAGAAAGTTGGAGGAAAAGTGAACCCTAGCCTGAGCATTTATGACAACCTTGGGGGTGCGGAAGGTGTTCGTGCTATTATTGAGGCCTTCTACCCGAGAGTTTATAAAGATCCGTTGTTAAGTCCCCTGTTTCCTAAAGACATGGAACCGGTTAAGGAAAAGCAGTATATGTTCCTGAGCCAGTTTTTTGGAGGACCGTCCCTTTTTTCTGATGCATATGGTCATCCGATGTTACGTGCCAGACATATGAAGTTTCCCGTAACGGAGGAGCGAGCAGAGGCATGGTTGTCTTGTATGGCAGGTGCGTTAACGGATACGGGCATTGAGGAGCCGCTTCGTTCAATCATACTTAACCGTTTGTCTGGTCCTGCGCATCATTTTGTAAATACCCCGTAAGCTTTCGGGGATTGCCGAATTTTGGAGAGGGTTGTAAAAACATTGGAACTTGAACCGTTATATCAGATCAAAATCATTTGCCCACATTGCGAAGAAGAATTTCAGACATCCCGTGTAAGACCAAGCCTAAAGAAGGCCATTCGTACGGATTCAGATTTTTGTGCTTATTATAAGAATGAAAATCCGGATTTTTATGTCGTAAGGGTCTGTCCTCATTGTGGATTTACCTCGACAGAGCACTCTACCGTTCAGTTAAGCGAACAGCAAACCAACATATTCAAGGATAAAATCGGTAATCGCTGGCAGTCTCGCGAATATGGCGGGCATCGTAGCTGGGAAGAGGCATTAGAAACGTATAAACTGGGTTTACTATGTGCCCAGGTCATCGGAGAAAAGGAACGCGTAGTAGCTAGTCTATTACAGCATATCGCTTGGATGTACAGATACCAGGGAAATGAGGAGCAGGAGCTTCGCTTTCTCAAATTTAGCCTGGATTCTTATGTTCGGGTCTATGAGCTGGAGGGTGTCGGGGCGAATAATGCCAAACTGCTTTATCTGATTGGTGAATTGCATCGACGTACAGGCAACTTTAACGAAGCGGTACGCTGGTTTTCGCGTGTCATTAATGACAAAAAGATTATGGATGCAGCCATGATCCGGGCTTCCCGTGAACAGTGGTCTGTACTGCGAGAACAAATGCTGGCTAAAAATTACCAACTGCCGGAGGAAATGCAAGACGCAAGCTCCTCCTGAAGAAATAAAGGTGTGCACTATGGCCGATTTAGGCTCATGGTTCACACCTTGTTTGTAAAACGGGTTATCTTATCTTACAACTGCCTCATGAATTAATGATGACGCAATGTGGTATCTGACAGCAAATAATCGTCATCACAATCCACTAAAGTAACCTTGTTATGGCAGCATGGAAACACAAGCAGCTTTTTCATACCTTCGTGTATGAGCTTAAGTTCTTTTGGCTTCAGGGGCAGCAAAACATTATCATGGTCGCAAAACGGACAAGACTGTACATAAACGTCTCCCATGACGATGTCATAAGGCCAGGTTTTATGAAAAGGGATCATGATTTGTCCGATTCTCCGCCGTTCGGGTCAGCGGTTTCTTCTTTAGCCAGTTCGGCTAGCTTTTGCATCAAAATGTGCTGGGGTGTATGCATAAGGTGTTCCAGCGGAATGCCGAGCTTTTCGGATAATTTCACAGCCGTTTCCGGCGAAATTTGTAAGGGTCTCATCCTGTTTTCCTCCCAATTGTAGTGATTTACTATCACGATGTAGCTTTATTGTATATGAAACCACATGAATTCGCCAAAAAAGAAAGGTGGAACTATTATGAAAACACCGTTAAAGCAAACATGGGATCTGGAATCTATTTTTAGCGGAGGATCTTCCTCTGCCTCATTTCTTGCATTTTTGGAAGAAATGGAAAGCAAGGTCCAACAACTGCAAGCTCAGCTTAAAGCAGCCAAAGTACCACAAACGGTATTGGATACCGAGCGTCTGGATAGTGTACTGAATAGCATACAGGAGCTGTTTAATGGTGCGTCGCAGGCGGGTTCCTTTGTCTCTTGTCTAACTGCTCAAAACCAGCACGACAAGCTGGCTGTTCAACTGGGGGCGCGTGTCAATACGCTATATGCCCAAGGAAAAAGTGCTTTAGTATCTTTCCAGAACTTGCTGGCACAAACCAGTGAAGACATTTGGCAGAAATGGATGGAGCGCGAAGCTATCCAGCCGATTTCTTTTGTCCTGACCGAATATCGGAACGAAGCACGTGAAAAAATGGCTCCTGAGCTGGAAAGCCTTGCATTGGATCTGGCAGTGGATGGCTACCATGGCTGGGGCGACTTTTATGATACCATTGTCAAAAATATGACGATCCCTGTGCCAGAAAATGGCGAGATCGTAAACCTGTCTGTAGGTCAGGCAGCTAATAAGCTGGATGAAGCAGATCGCAGCGTACGTAAAGACGTGTTTGCACGTTGGGAAGAGGCATGGACTCAGGTAGAGGACTATTGCGCGGATACATTGAATCATTTGGCAGGCTTCCGTCTGAAGCTATATGAAAAACGAGGCTGGACAGATGTGCTTAAGGAACCGCTGGAAATCAGCCGTATGTCTGCACAAACGCTGGATACGATGTGGCAGGTTATTAATGAAACAAAGCCTATTGTAGTCAAATACTTGGAGCGGAAAGCAAAACTGCTGGGCTTAGAGAAGTTGTCCTGGCATGACGTTGAAGCTCCGCTGGGGACGTCAACCACTAAAATCCCTTACGACGATGCTGCTGTAACGATTGTTGAGCAATTTGGTAAATTTAGCTCGAGAATGGCTGACTTTGCCCAAATGGCTTTTGAGAAAAGCTGGATCGAAGCAGAAGATCGTCCAGGCAAACGTCCGGGTGGTTTCTGTACATCTCTGCGTCTGAGCAAAGAGACCCGTATTTTTATGACCTATGCCGGATCCCCATCCAATGTTTCGACACTGGCCCATGAGCTCGGACATGGTTATCATCAGCATGTGATGAATGAATTGCACCCATTGAATCAAAATTATGCCATGAACGTAGCTGAGACGGCATCGACGCTGGCAGAACTAATTGTATCAGATGCGTTGCTGGAAGCTGCCGAGGGTCAGGAAAAGGTAGCTTTGCTGGAGGATAAAATTCAGCGTGGTGTAGCCTTCTTTATGAACATTCATGCCCGTTTCCTGTTTGAAACCCGTTTTTACGAGCTGCGGAAAAAAGGAGTCGTAGGAGCACAACAATTAAGCGAGTTGATGGAACAAGCGCAGCGTGAAGCGTTTAGTGGTGTCCTGGATGAGGCTCATCCTCATTTTTGGGCATCCAAGCTGCATTTCTATATTACGAATACTCCATTCTACAACTTCCCGTACACATTCGGGTATATGTTCAGTGCAGGAATTTACGCTTTTGCGAAGGAAAATCCTGACGGCTTCGCCGACCAATATGATGCCTTGCTGCGTGATACAGGTCGCATGACAGTCGAAGAATTGGCTTCCAAGCACTTAGGTACCGATTTAACACAGGCTGACTTCTGGCGTAATGCTGCGCAAGTTACTGTTCAGGATATTGAGCAATTTTTACAAATGACAAAATAACGGATTTACACTTTAGAGGTCTCCCACGAGGGAGGCCTTTTTTGTAATTTTTGCAGAAGATGATGAATAAAGTCGCAAAATGTCGAAGTGTAATTAACATTACCTGTTGGCGAAATTTAAAATGATGGATATACTTAGAAAATAGTTATAAATACCCAATTATGTTGGTTTTGATTGTAAGGTTAAAAATCTTCGCATATAATTGAGCCGTAAGACCTATTAAATATTTTTGGATAAGGTATATAGGAGGGTTTTTGTAATGGATGAAGTAGGTCAATTGTCGTTGGCAAGGCAGATGGATATCGTTTTAAAAGAACTGGATAATGAACTGGCGGGTTTGTCGTCAGGTATCGTATTTGTACAAATACGTAACAATGTAGTTGGGAAATTTGGGATTCGTCATAATCCGCTTGCAGGTAAAGGTGGCACATTTGCAGCAGTAGAACCGGGGTTATCAGTAAAGCATCGGGAGGATTTTCGGCGTATGGCCCTAGAAACGCTAAATCATAAGCGTAGCTGGACTCATGGTGAGATTGCTTTCGATTTTGCCATCAGACAAGGAACGATTTTGGTAGATGCAACACTGGAGTCCAACTACAACATGGCGAATCTCATGATCCGCTACAACAAGCCTACATACCGAGCGGCTAATTCGGAATAAACATTTATATGAGAATTTTGCAAAAATCCCATAAGCGACTTCCAATGAACAAGATATAGATCGAAATGGTTAGTTCGTCTATATCTTGCACTTCGGAGCGACTGGAATCGAATTTTGCAAAATCCTGATAAAAAAGAGTAAAGAAAAGGCGGCCTTCCTAGGGAAGACCGCCTTTGTTATATGCCCGTTATAACGCATTTTGGTAAATTACGATGAACGGAATGCTCACGCGGAATAATGACGCTTATTGACCTGAACGACCTGATAATTGCTGTTCGGCCAGCTGTACCAAGCGTTTAGTGATATAGCCTCCCAGAGAACCAGCTTCACGGGATGGCATGTCACCGTAGTAACCATCTGCCGGAATGGTGATGCCCAGCTCTTGTGCAGCTTCATATTTCAATTGTTGCAATGCGTTGTTGGCTTGAGGAACAACTAGGTTGTTACTGCGACGGCTTCTGCCTTGATTAGCTTCATTCATGTGTAGTCACCTCCTTCGGCTGTGATGAGGTTAGTATGCGACAGAGTTATGAAAATATGCGCCGAAGGAAGAAAAGTGACTAGAGGAAAATTAAGGATATATGATATGAATCTGAGTTTTGAGGTCGATGGATTGCTGAGGCTCCAGACGGATCAGCCCGGCTTCCCCGACAGGATCAGGTGAATTGGGTGCATCAGGCAGCCATGTATAAGGCTCAATGCAAAGATACTGGTCGCATTCACCTTTGGTATATAAAACCCAATACTTATAGTATTGCTCATCTGCTGTGTAGCGGATTTGATAACCGTCGTCACGGGTCAAAAGAGCTTCAGCAGGGCCTTCCGTTGCCCGCAGCAAAGTATCTAGATTTGTTCCTTTCAAAGAAAGACCCGAAGAGAGCTGCTCCAAGTCATCTAACGAAGTAATGATACCTGTAGGTAGCTGTTCAGCATCCTGCTCATATACGCCGTTCACAGGCAGCTTTAGGCGCCAGCGCTCAGGTTCTCCGTCCACCATAAACCAAGTGTGATATCCCAAGCCAAATGGGGCTGCTTTTTCACCTAAATTCGTTACGCGCAGCGTTTGACTTAATACAGCACCCTGCAAGCGATACGTCATCTCCAAACGTAAAGGAATGGGGAATTGTTCCATCCAGTGCGGATCACTTTCTGTCAAAAGCTCAGTAGTAACACTGCAACCTTCTTCATCCTCTTCAATATCACTGCAGCGCCAGGACTGATTACGATGCAGACCGTGTATATGATTGTCATTGGCAGTATTTCGGTCGAACTGATAAGGAACACCGTCAAACTCAAATTGTCCCTTGCGAATTCGGCCTGGAGGAATCAAAATGGGCAAGCCAAAATGATAAGGCTTTTGTAAATAGAAAGCCAATTCTTCCTCACCAGGCCGACGTACGATATCCCGGTCGAGCTTCAGATCACGCACTGAGATAATATTATTCCCGAGGCGAGGGATCATCGTAACTTCGAGTTCACCACTATGTAAAACATACGTGTCGTAACCGTTCCAGTGTTCTTTGGTCACTTGTTTCATATCCATGCTCCTTTGTCCACTATAATCGGTTGAAGCTTCGTGTCATTATGATAACAGATTTTTGATCGTAGGGCACAATCGTCATTTGACAATAACATTATGCGGAATTATCATTAATGTAGTTTAGAAAGTAATGACATGGATAACACGATGATGAGGACAAGTAAGCTTTCGCATAAGCTCTTCAGAAAGCCGGTGGTGGATGGGAACCGGTGAGCCTGCACTGCTGAATGGACCTTGGAGTGCCGCACAGAACAGGATTCTACTGTCCTCAGTATGACGGCCGATTGCTCCCCGTTAACGGAGCTTTAAGATTGCAGGCAGCCACGGAGCATAGCTCTGACAAGTAATAGGCTGACGGCAATGAATAAGGGTGGTACCACGGTCTCGCGTCCCTTGAGGATGCGGGGCCTTTTTGCGTTCTAATTTTGAAATAAACTGAGGAGGAAGAATATGAAAACTGTACTTTCAGGTATTCAGCCTAGCGGACAACTTACTTTGGGCAATTACATTGGTGCAATGAAAAACTTTGTCAAATTGCAAGAGGATCATCAATGCTACTTTATGGTCGTGGACCTTCATGCAATTACCGTACCGCAGGAACCGGCCCAATTACGTGAGCAGTCGGAGGCGGTAGCGGCATTATTTATCGCAGCAGGTATTAACCCGGATAAATCCAATGTCTTTTTACAATCCCATGTTCCTCAGCACGCTGAGCTGGGATGGTTGATGACAACACTGACGAATATGGGCGAGCTGGAACGTATGACTCAGTTTAAGGACAAAGCGGCAGGCAAGGACTCCGTAGGAGCAGGGCTGTTCGTATATCCATCGTTGATGGCAGCTGACATTTTGCTCTACAACGCGGATCTCGTTCCGGTAGGCGACGATCAGAAACAGCATCTGGAGCTGACACGCGATTTGGCGGGTCGCTTTAATCACCGTTACGGAGATTATTTTACTGTTCCCGAACCGTATATCCCTGAAGTAGGGGCGAGAATTATGTCCCTGGATGATGTATCTAAAAAAATGAGTAAGAGCAATCCGAATGCAGGCAGCTTTATTGCCCTGCTGGACGAACCGAAAGTCATACGCAAGAAAATTAGCCGCGCTACGACCGATTCTGGTAGTGAGGTTAGATATGATCCGGCCAATAAACCAGAAATTAGTAATCTGATGGGCATCTACAGTCAGTGTTCCGGTTTGTCGCTCCAAGAAGTGCAGGATCGCTATGAAGGTCAAATGTACGGAACATTTAAAAAAGAACTGGCAGAGACCGTTGTAGCTATGCTTGAACCGATTCAGCAGCGCTATCGCGACATCCGGGAATCCGGTGAGATTGGACGTATTTTGGCCCAATCCGCAGAGCGCGCACAAGAAGCGGCTGAAGTCACGTTGTCTGCGGTCAAAGAGCGCATGGGCTTTCTGCCACGTCTACGCTAAAGCATATTGAGGCGAACGGATTAGGCCTTTTATAAGATTGGATTAGGAGCGGCGTTGTCGAGCTTTGACCACGAAACCCCAGCCGATATTGCCGACAGATAATAGCCCAAGTAGAATGGCAAGCCATGCGGAATAACTGATGGATATAGCGGCTGCGGTCAGCAGGACAATGGATGAAACGGCGAACCACAGGGATAAACCTTTGCTCATTGGTAAAAACCTCCAGTGTTCGAATGTTGAATTTCAGGAATAAGTAGTTGTAAGCGAGCCATAATAATCTTGCAAGCTTGCAATGAACCTCACTCACAAAGAACTGAAAGGAGATTCAAATATGAGCAGACGTCGTTCAAACAACCTGCAAGTACCGCAGGCCAACGCCGCTTTACAACAATTAAAATATGAGGCAGCTCAAGAACTTGGCATCACCATCCCTCAGGACGGTTACTTCGGTAATGTTGTTTCCCGCGAAACAGGTTCGCTTGGGGGATATATCACGAAAAAGCTGGTCCAACAAGCAGAACAATCCTTGTCGGGCAGCAGCCGTTTGCAGTAATACACATAAACACTCCATCTTGGAAGCTGTATTATGAGCAACTGTGATGAAGAAAATCCGGAGCGATCATGCTCCGGATTTTTTTACGCATGGCTTATGACCATTGTGAATCACGCAAGTCCGCTTCGTCAAGAGGGCGCTTTCATGAGATCTGATTTTTTGCGGGAATGACCAAAAAAAGCAAGCTCCCAGATTAAGGGGAACTTGCTGTCTGTTGTTCATACGGCTTGTTGTTAGCTTGTAAGCAGGTTTTAATTCGTATGCAGGGAGAGGCGTTTTTGCATCTTTTCGTCACTGAGCCATCCAATATAGCTGTTGATCAGTCCGAACTGCTTATCCATCGCGACCACAGCCACAAATGGATATTGTCTCCGGTGTCGATACCTTACGTCTCCCCATCGCACAATGTAGCCCCATTCCAGTTCCTCCACCTCGGCAACGGCAAAGGAGGAAAAATAGCGAAATGCCTGCACATCGCGATAGGATTTGGAGGCTTCTACGGCAGGATGTGTGGATGGAATTGCATGTTTCGTCCAAAATAAGTGTTTGCCATTTAATCCGCCAATGTCATAACTTCCATTCTGATGAGCTTTTACCACATGCCACCGATTCCATGATACGGTGGGAATGATATAATAGATGTCGCCCTCCTGACGCTCATTGTCCATATTACGTACCGCTTTTCTGGTTATAAAATGACTCCAGGTTCGCCAAATGTAATATAGGCCAATAATAACGTACAGCGTAATAAATAAGGGAGCGGGTGGAGTCAATCCGGTGATCCACAGCATAATCGCAGCAACATGGGTGCCAAAAATAAAGGGATCAAAAATATGGATGATATTCCAAGATATCCACTTGTTTGTAAATGGCCGGAATGCCTGTGTTCCGTACGTATTAAATAAATCTGTGAATACATGCAGGCAGACGGCAATCGTTACCCATAATGCTACATGACCTGGGGGCACATCTCTGAAGATCAGGCAAATCAGTCCTGTTATGGACAAGATCCATATCAACCAGAAGGGAATTGAATGCGACAGTCCACGGTGATTGCGAATGTAGGCTGCATTGTTTTTCAACCGAAGCAAAGTGTCAAAATCCGGAGCTTGTGACCCTACGACTGTAGCGAGCAGTATGACTGCGGCCAACTTTGGATCTCCGGCGACGACAGGATCAGTGTAGGCCAGCCCGGCCAATCCGATTCCCATGACAAAGTGTGTGGCTGTATCCATATCTGTCGCTCCTTTTGTATTGTTTCCTGTACTTATTACTACCCAAATTTACTGTAAACGATCAGCAGGGGCGATTTGCCATCGGAATTGTGAACGTTTTGTGCGTTTTCTGTCAAACTTTTTGGGGTAGGTATATGATAAAATTTATATCGGAGTTCAACTTACTCCCGAATTCATACATCTCTAAGGGGGAGTTACTCACAATGGATAATATAAGTTATAAGACTTCTTCGGATGCGGCTACCTATTCTGTAAAATCTAAACCACCCGGTAAAGCGGGCACTTGGAAAGATTTTATTACAGTTACCAAGCCAGGCATCCTTCGTACCAATCTGGTTGCAGCCTTTGGTGGTTTTTGGTTAGCATCGCAATGGGATGTTGACTATATAAAGCTAATTCTTACACTTTTAGGTACAATGCTGGTTATGGCGTCTTCTTGTGTTTTTAACAACTATTTTGACCGTGAGCTGGATTTGAAAATGGAGCGTACACGTAATCGCTCACTGCCAACAGGGCGTCTGACCCCTACAACGGTGTTGTCATACGCTATTATTTTGGGCGTTGTTGGGTTAGCTGTTCTATTCTCCTTCTCTGGTGTAACGGCAGGATTACTGGGATTACTTGGTATGTTCGTCTACGTCGGTATTTATACACTTTGGTTAAAACGTTCGTCTACATGGAGCACATCCATCGGCGGTATTTCTGGTGCAATGCCTCCGGTGATTGGTTATGTGGCCGCTTCGGGTCGTATTGATATGGGCGCTTGGCTCTTATTCGCTCTCCTGTTCTTATGGCAGCCTCCTCACTTTTGGGCACTTGCTATTCGCAGAGTTGAGGAATATCGCGCAGCAGGATTTCCGTTGTTGCCAGTCGTAAAAGGTATCCATCGGACGAAGATTCAGATGATTCCTTATATTGTATTGCTGATTCCGGTACCCATCCTTATGTATGCTTATGGATATGCCGGTATGATTTTTATGATCGTGTCCGTGTTACTGTCCGTGCTGTGGGCATTCTATGCCTTTAAAGGTTTTACGATAAAGGAAGAAGAAACGGATTCCTGGGCGAAGAAAGTATTTTTCTTTTCCATTAACCATCTGACACTCAGTTTCTTGCTGATGATCGTCGATACGGTTCATAAGTTCTAATGTCATTTTAGAGGCATTTTATAGTGCACCATATAGCTGTCCAACAGGCATTGAAAGCGGCCTGAGGACAGCTTTTTGTTATTTTAAAGACTAAAGAACAGGTGGCGGGTATATAATGTATTCTTCCAACCCTGCTTTTTCCAATTGAGCGATCACATATTCGTCTGGAGTGCCTTCTACGCCAGCGTATCCTTTGCGGGTATACATATGGTAGGCATCCGGAAAAGAGTCTGCAAGTACACCCCTTATTTTTTTCCCTGAGCTGTCATTGTCCATAAACAAATATATTTCGTCGTGCTTGGCCCGCTTGTGGAGGGATTCCAGTTTTATAGAGTTTAGTGTGCCGAAGGTGCATAAAATGTGGACCTCCGGGTCAAGTAATCGGCGAAGTTTGCTGCGGTCATTTTTCCCTTCGACGATCACGGTTATCGCCATTTAAGCTCACCCCTTGTCTGATACATATGCTCGAAATTCCCCGGGAAATGAAGAATATGTGTATAGTGTAGCTCCAAATAGGGTTCTCATGCAAAAAATAACAAAACAGCCTGCCAGAAGTGGCAGGCATGGCACAAGGGGCAACATGTTAGGGCAATTCGGACATTAAATCCAGCAAGTACGGAGAATGATGACGAGCAAAATATAAAGAACAAGAATGGTGCCAGTTGAAGTTCCAATAGGGCAAGGATGACAGTGGCTCACAGGCTGCACCTCCCTTTGTTAGTGAATGTTCAGTCAAAATAGTCTATGTGGATAGGGGGATGGTGTACTGTGCATTTGCCCTCTTGAACGGCATTTTGGGCTTTAAAGGTAGCATATTAGCAAACCACTGCCTCAGACTAGCTAGGAATGATAAGGTCCTGAGGCAGACAGTGGCGGCGTCGGAGATAAGCGCTTAACGGGAACGAATAGCAGGCCAGCCATCAGAATCAGAAATGCGATAAAAAAAGGAGAAATGTGATCGGGTAGCTGACCTGCCAGTACAGGTCCGGCAAAGGAGCCGATAGATGTTGCAATAGACTGTAGTGCAAAGGTTTTGCCCAGTCGCGCACCTCCAATTCGTATGAAAAGAGAGGCTAATGCTGGGAAAATGATGCCTTTGGCTGTTCCCAAAATAAAAAGTATGATACCAATCGCCGCTTCGGGCGTGGTGGCGAGTGCGTAGAAACTTAGAGACATCAAAATAATGCCACAAAGTAGTCGCGCCATGGGTGAATATTTGTTCAGAAACAGCAGGCTGAGCGTACAAAGTGCTCCCAAACTGATGATGGAAAAGAGCAATCCGGTGGACATCATGGACGCAGAACCGTTATTTCGTAATGGGATTTCGTAAAATAAAATGCCTTGTGCACACGCCAAAACAAAAGGAAGGAGCAGGTAGCGCCAATTGAATGGTAAACGCGTCTTCTGTACCCCGGATAGTGGAGCAGGTGTCGCATGACCATCTGATAATTGGGCCTGTGGAGCGGGTGCTGTTTTGGGCAAGGTGAAATAAGCCATGAGTCCCGTGACTACGAGAATGATGCCAAGGGAACTAAACGTCTCACTAAAGCCGAAACTGGCTACGATAAATGCACCGGCGGCTGGAGACAGGACAGAGGCCAATGTGTGAACGACACCATGTCCCGACATATATTTGCCCTGCGTAACTGGATGATCGGATAGCTGTGCCAACATGGCCAGACAGGCTGGAGATAAAAAGGCCAACACAAAACCGCTAATCGCCCGAAGAAAAAGTAATTCCCACGGTGTGTGGATGTACGATTGAATGATAAGAATAATGCCTGCGGCTGTTAGGCTGAACATAATATATCGGCGGCTGCCGTGTTTGTCGACCTTGGGGCCGGCCATCAAATTACCAGGCAGGTGAGTTAGAGAGTAAATCCCCATCATCCAGCCAATAAAAGTAGGTGCTGCACCCAGGGAGATAGCGAATGGTGTCAAAATAGGATATTGTGCATGCAGATCGAAAAAGGCAATGAATAAAAAAAGATACAGCCAGAGGGCTGTTTTCATGGGATGACCCCCCTTCCCTAATGTAAACTTTCATGTTGCACTACGTATCGGCCCTTCCTAAGTTGTACGCTGGAGTGGACGAACATAGACCACTTTGTATGGACAAGAATTGAATAACAAGGTATGTAAAAGAGCTAAGCTGACAGGGCATCACGTAATCATGTATAATTACAGAGACAATTTTGTGATTTGAATGATGTAGTTGAAAACGGGAGTGTAGCGAAATGGATAAGGGCGTCTGGACAGAGTTTTTGGAACATAATTGGCATATTGTTCAGGATAACTGGCTGTATATATTAATTGGGCTTGTCCTATTGTTAGTCATATTGAAGGTTGTAAGAACTCTCATAAAATGGCTGATTGTCATTGTCGTAATTGCAGGCTTGCTTATCTACAGTGGCATTTCCTTTGAACAGGTCGGCAAGGTCGTTACTCAGGCAAAGGATGATGCGATCAACAAGGTTCAGAGCGAGGCTTTGAACATGATGATCAAGGAGGGACGGGACGCCAAATACACATCTAACGCGGATGGTACGTTTTCGGTAACCAGCTCCAACCTGGAAGTGAAAGGTCCATTTGATGGGGACAAGGTCAAGGTATGGTTTCAGGGGATGTCGCTGGGCGAGTGGAGTATGGGCGATACCGTCAAGAAATATATCGAAGGTGCGAAAGGCTCGGCTGTAACACAGTCGCCACAGTCGCCGTAGAGACAGGAGGAACACAATGAAACCATCCTGGCTGGAGCCTATTCTTCATTGGAATGGCGTGACGGTGTTTTTGATTTTCATTGTACTGCTGTCGTTGATTCAGGGCTGGAGACGAGGAGCTTCCAGATCTGTAGGGGCGCTGTTCAGTCTTATTGTGGATGGCATACTGACTGTGGCGGGTATTTTGTGCTCGCTCGGATTAGCCATGTGGCTTTCACCGAAGGTACAACAATGGCTGGCGGCTTACATGGAACATTTGCCTCAGCGAGAACTAAGCGGGATTGAGCAATTTTATTATACGTTGGTGGCGGGCTTAGAGGGGTTTCCGCTGCTGCGGTTCGCCGTATTGTTTATGCTCAGTTATGCGATCGCCCAATTTGTACTACGTGCAATTTATGTGTTGATGGTAGGGGGCAAGTCAGATTCTTCTTTCCATGAGCATGAAAAAAAATCAGGCTTTTTCAGCAGGGTGGCAGGGGCTGGAATAGGTACTCTTATTGGTGGAGCACGCGCTATCATGGTTATAGCCCTGCTATTCATCGGCGTAAGTCTGTATCCAGACAGCGGGTTTAGCAGCTACGTCCAAGCTTCACCGATTTATAAGCAGGGAGCGCAATCGGTCATTGAGCCGTTATCCGGTACACTGATTAAGGATAAATTGCCCGTATTTACGCAGGCCGTTACCAAGGAATTAAATGGTATCCTGCAGCGAAAATACGAAATGATTGACCGGGAAATTCCGAACGATATCGGTCAGGCTGCGGCCAAGATTACACAGGGGATGAGCGGTGATGAGCAAAAGGCCAGAGCGTTGTATGAATGGGTAGGTACCCGTATTAGCTATGATTTCGGTAAGGTAGAAGCCTATGAGCAGCGTGGTGACTGGCATGAACAGACCCCCAGAGATACGTTTGATACACGTAAAGGAGTCTGCATTGATTATGCCCGCCTGTATGCGATGATGGCTCGGTCGCAGGGACTACAGGTCAAGGTGGTGACAGGGCTTGGATATAACGGACAGGGAGGATATGGTTCCCATGCATGGAATGAAGTGTATTTGAGCGCGCAGGATCAGTGGGTACCGTTAGACCCGACCTGGGCGCAAAGTGGGGACTGGTTTAATCCGCCTGGTTTTGCCCAAACACATATCAAGGATAAAGTGATTTAATAAGGAGTGGAAAAGGGCACATGAGAAAGATAGACAACGAGCAGGGAAAAGACAACGAGACGTCTGATCGAAAAAGATTCAGCTTTCGGATCAATCTGTTCTTTTTCAGCTCGTTCATTATATTTACGGTCATTATTGTCAGACTGGCGATACTTCAATTTGTAGATGGACCTCAGCTCAAACAGCAGGAGGCCAGTAATGTTACCAAAAACGTACCGCTTACACCGATTCGCGGAACAATTTATGATTCAACCGGGCAGAACAGACTGGCGTATTCTACACCTGTACAATCGCTGTATATCACGCTCTCCAAGAACTATAGTGACAGCGTGGAGAATTCGCGTAAACCTGATAAAAAGCTGTTGCCTGAGCTGGAAAACATGACACAAAAGCTGGCAAATCGGTTTGCTCAATATGGTAATAAAGATGAGCCGAAAATGACGGCAGAACAAATTATGGACGCTATGGACCGAAACTATCAACGGTTTAGCGGTTTTACGCCGCGTCTGATTAAAACCAATCTTAATAAAGATGAAGTCGCCTATTTTATGCAGCATAAGAGTGAGTTCCCCGGGTTAGATGTCGTAGAGGAAACGGTACGTCATTATGATCCCGATACGGTAGCTGTCCAAACGGTTGGCTACATTAAAAGCTATAAAAGTGCGCGTGAAACGTTAGATAAATATAAAAACATCCAAAAATCCATGTCAGCTGAAAATGATCCGGGCCTCATTTATATGGATAACGAATCTGTTGGCTTTGATGGACTGGAATTTCAATATCAGGAACAGTTACGAGGGAAAAACGGATATAAAACAGTTCCAATTGATCCACGGAATATGCCGGAAGGTGTAGATTCTGTTACTCCTCCGCAAAAAGGGAATAACATTTATTCCACCATTAATAAAGAGATTCAGGTCAAAACAGAAGAAGCCATTGCGGATCAATTGAGATGGCTCCATTCACACGCTGTATCTGGCAAGACTCATCCTTATGCCAAAACAGGCTTCGCAGTGGCTATGGAAGTGGACACAGGAAATGTGGTAGCGATGGCTAGCATGCCGGATTATGATGCGAATTACTGGCAGACTGGAAATATATCCAGTGATAATTATAAGAAAATACAAAATGTATACTTAAATGGTACTATTCGTTCGTTCGGATCGGGCCAATCGGGTCAACATCCAGAGTCAGTTGTTCTTCTGGGCTCCACCATTAAACCCCTTTCTGTGTTGATAGGTCTGGAGGAAAATCTATTCAGTACCTCATCCTACTATCAGGATACAGGAGCGGCTTATTTTGGGCGTAACAATTCGTCACGAGTTCGAAACTCTTCCGGTCATGTGTACGGGGGGTTAGACCCAGCTTCTGCCATACGGCATTCCTCCAATGCATTCATGGTTGATATGGTGGGCAAAAGATTGTACAACAAGTACATTAATAATGCCAAGGAAGATCAAGGTGTGAATGTATGGGACCGCTACATGAAGGAATTTGGACTAGGTGTGTCTACGGGTGTAGATTTACCTACGGAATATCCTGGTTTGAGAGAGTATGGACCTAAAAGTAAGGAATCGGCCTTGTCCAAATTAGCGTATGCTTCTTTTGGACAGCAGGGTAAGTATACAACGCTCCAGCTTGCACAATATACCACTGTACTGGCTACCAAGGGCAAACGGATGGAGCCGCATTTGGTCAGTCAGATTAAAGACACCAACGGCAATGTAGTACAAACGATTAAGCCGAAGGTGCTGAACGAAGTGAAATTCCCAGATGCATACTGGAATGAGGTCATACGCGGGATGGCAACAGATGTCAGCGCATTTAATGGTTTTCCTTATGACTTTGCTCGTAAAACGGGGACATCGCAGCAAAGCGTAGGCGGTAAACTGAAGGATAACGGGGTATTTATTGCCTTTGCGCCACGTCAGAATCCCAAACTTGCAGTAGCGGTTGTCATTCCTGAAGGAGGTTTCGGGGCTTTTAGTGCCGGACCTGTAGCACGCAAAATATTTGATGCCTACGATGAAGTATATGGTTTGGACGGGGTACCTAAGAAAAAGGTTGAAACAGCAACCGATTCTAACGCAATCAAACAGCCATAATCATTTTATACGATGTCATTTCATGAAAGCTTTCCTTAGCCTTAGGGCTGAGGGAAGCTTTTTTATGCTTTTTCTACGTTTTCTTACAAAATTGTCATCTTGGAATTCATCGTTTATTGCTTTGGATATGGTAGGATCAGGAATATGAAACCCTAATGGAAGGAGTAATGACCAGCTAATATGGACAGAGGAAGTTTGGATAAAAAGTTTTCATTTAAAAAGAAAAATGTTGGAGAGAATGAAGAGTCACGAAAAAAACGGACGGTTTTACGAACCAACCTACTGTTTTTTAGTGCTTTTGTGCTGTTTGCCCTGATCATTACCAGACTAGCTGTATTGCAGTTTGTACAATCGGAGGAGCTGAAAGGCCAGCAGCAATCCGTAAATACGAAAAATGTCCCGTTAGCCCCGAGTCGCGGCACGATTTATGACTCCACAGGTACGGTTAAGCTGGCGTATTCGACTCCAGTACAGTCCTTGTATGTAACTTTATCTAAGGATTATAGCAAACGTACGGAGAAAGATCGCAAGCCGGGGGAAAAGCTGCTCCCTGAGCTCGATGCTTTTGCTGCCAAGCTTGCTGCCAAATTAAACGAACTGGGTCGTACCGAAGGAGAGCAGCTTAATGCAGAGGAAATAAAAAAGCGACTGGACCCGGACTATAATCAATATAGGGGATTTACCCCACGTTTGGTCAAATCCGACCTGAGTCGGGAGGAAATCGCTTATTTTCTGGAACATCGGACAGAGTTCCCTGGTGTAGAGGTTGTAGAAGAAAGTATACGCCATTATGACCCGGATCGGGTGGCGGTACAAACGATTGGATATATGTACAAGTTCAAAGGAGCTCGAACGAACCGGCCCAAATATAAAGAGCTCTATGAAGCTAATTCGGAGGTTTTAAAACCGACACAGGTGTATTCGGAAAGTGAAACGGTCGGATATGATGGCTTGGAGCTTCAGTACCAGGATGAGCTGAGAGGAAAAAACGGATATAAAACGGTAGAAGTCAATCCGCGCAGCATGCCGGAGGGCATTGAATCCATTACTCCTCCTGAAAAAGGACATCATTTATATTCCACCATTAACAAGGAAATTCAGCAGAAAACCGAACAGGCCATTATGGATCAGCTTCGCTGGCTTCATACTCATGCCGTATCGGGGAAGCTTCATCAAGACGCTACCACTGGCTTCGCTGTAGCGATGGAGGTAGAGACCGGAAATATCGTGGCAATGGCCAGTATGCCGGATTATGACTCTAATGTATGGAAAAGTGGAAGTACCTCGCCTTCGGTATATGACGAAATTCAGCATAAAATGGGAAATGGAACCATTAAATCCGTGCCTAGCGGAAAAGCGGGTCCACATCCAGAATCCTCGGTGCTTCTGGGTTCAACCATTAAACCGCTATCCGTGCTGATCGGGTTGAAGGAAAACCTGTTTTCTCCCGGACAAACTTATCTGGATACGGGAAGTGCGTACTACGGCAAAAATCGCTCCAGCCGGGTTGGGAATTCTAGCGGACATGTGTATGGTTCTTTGACACCTAGCAGGGCAATTGAGGTCTCGTCGAATACGTTTATGGTGGATATGATCGGCAAGCCGCTGTATGGCAAATACGGAAGTAATGCAGGGGTACATCAGGGAATTGACGTATGGGACAAGTATATGAAGGAATTTGGATTAGGCGTTCCGACAGAAGTAGATCTGCCGGGCGAGTGGGCAGGTAGACTTGAGTATACGAGCAAGCATGAAAGTGCGTTGACACGATTGGTGCAGGCATCCTTTGGTCAGCAGGGAAAGTATACGGCGATGCAGCTGGCCCAGTATACGACTGTGTTGGCAACAAAGGGCAAGCGTATGCAACCTCATTTGGTCAGCAAAATTGTAGATGATCAGGGGAATCTTGTACGTGAATTTAAGCCGAAGGTGCTGAATGAGGTCGCTTTTTCAGATACGTACTGGAATACAGTGATTCGAGGTATGGCCACGGATGTTAAAGCCTTTAATGGATTTCCTTATGATTATGCCCGCAAAACGGGGACTTCCCAGCAGCTGGTGGGACGTACGGTTAAAGATAACGGGGTGTTCATCGCTTTTGCTCCGCGTCAAAATCCGAAGCTGGCAGTAGCGGTCATCATTCCTGAAGGGGGCTTTGGTGCGACGAGCGCAGGACCGGTTGCGCGTAAAATATTTGATGCGTATGACGAAGTATATGGGCTAGATGGTACTCCTAAAAAGCCTCTGGCAGCAAAGTGAGAACTTGAATACTTTTGTGGGCTTCTCTTTTTCATGGTAAAATGTCGTTGGACATAAGGGACATACAGGAGGAAGAGAGACTATGGGAGAAAACCAATATAAATACAAACTGCTTGCGCTCGACATGGATGGAACTTTACTGAATGATAATCATGAAATTTCCCTGGAAACGATTAACTGGATTAACAAGGCGATTCAGGAAGGGATTCATGTATGCTTGTCCACCGGACGTGCAGCGATGCATGCTCTTCCCTACGGTCAGCAACTCGGCCTGGAGACGCCAATGGTAACCGTAAACGGCAGTGAGGTGTGGAAATCACCCCACGAGTTGTGGCGCCGTTATTTACTTGATAAGGAGCTCGTTCGTAAGATGCACCAAATTGCTGTAGAAACAGGCTCTTGGTTCTGGGCTTACTCAACGGAGGAATTATATAATAGGGATCGTTGGCCGGATACATTGGACACACAGGAGTGGCTCAAATTCGGTTATAATACGGAAAATGACGAAATTCGCCACCAAATTTTACTTAAGCTTCAGGATATGGGTGGACTTGAAATTTCCAATTCTTCGATGACAAATCTGGAAATTAACCCAGCTGGTATATCCAAAGCCAGTGGAATCGCTGAAGTGTGCGATCTGCTTGGCATTACTCTGGAGCAGGTGGTTGCCGTTGGCGACAGTCTGAATGACCTGGCTGTGATTCAAGCGGTTGGACTGGGCGTAGCAATGGGGAATGCTCAGGATACGGTTAAAGAAGCCGCTGATTTGGTCGTGGCTTCGAATAATGACGACGGCATTGTAGAAGTGATCCGTGATTATGTGCTTGTGTAATAAAATGAATAATGCAGCAGACCGGATGAATGGACGAGAAGGAGGAGGCCCATGGACGTTGTAGGCTGGATTGTTGTTATTGTGCTGTTCATTGTGGGCATGGCCGGGGCGGTATATCCCGTATTGCCGGGGGCGCTCGCCATCTATTTTGCATTTTTTGTATACGGCTGGTTTTTCTCGTTTGCTCCATACAATGCATTGTTTTGGATTATACAAACACTAATCGTCGTTGCCCTTTTTGTTGCGGATTATGCTGTGAATGCGTGGGGTGTCAAGCGATTTGGCGGCTCGCGTCTGTCGGCGATACTGAGTACCATCGGGATTATTATCGGCCCCTTCGTTATTCCGGCATTTGGCCTGATTTTGGGACCATTTATCGGCGCTGTGCTGGGTGAACTAATTGGCAAAGCCCCGCTGGACCGAGCTATTAAAGTGGGCTTTGGCTCTGTATTAGGCCTTTTTACCAGCACCGTGATGAAAGTGATTTTGCAGCTTGCCATGATTATTGTATTCTTGATTTGGGTGTTATGACCCGAGATTCGTTTTGGTTTATTATGATTTGCAGAGACAGAATCGACATGCGGCTCCGCACCGGTGATGGCTCAGGCCATGACTGTTTGTGCGGGGCTTTTGCATGCGTGTGAACAGCAAGAAAGAAGGGAACGCATTTTGTCCAATAAAGAAACATTCCTTAAAGGTACGCTTATTTTAGCCGCTGCCGCCTTGGTGGCCAGAGTACTTGGTCTGGTACAGCGTGTTCCATTGGAGCATCTGCTCGGTTCCGTCGGGAACGCCTCGTTTACTATTGCGAACAACGCTTATTTGATGCTGCTCACGGTCGCTACGGCCGGCATTCCAAGCACGTTGAGCAAAATGGTTTCAGAACGTTATGCACTGGATCGGCCTTCGGAAGCGCGACGTGTGTATCGTGCGGCTTTGATATTCGCGGCCGCGGCAGGCATTATCATTACAGCGCTGCTGTATTTTGGAGCGCCTTACTTTGCCGAGCATGTAGCAGGGGTTCCGCAATCCGCTTTGGCCATTCAGGCTTTGGCACCAGCATTACTGCTGTTCCCTGCCATTGCCATGATGCGTGGATACTTCCAAGGGCGCGGTAATATGACCGCAGGCGGTATTTCACAAATTGTGGAGCAGGTTGCACGGGTAGCGACCGCTATTGTACTCGCTTTTATTATTTTGAAGCTAGGTTATGGAGATCGCGAGGTTGCGGCTGGGGCTTCCTTTGGAGGTGTCATGGGAAGTCTTGGCGCTCTAGCGGTCATGTTGTACTACACGGTGAAATTGCGTCGCCAGGATCGACAGGATCGTCAAGATCAATTCCAAGAGGAAAGCTCCGCGCTACCGATGATGCGCATTTACAAAGATATTTTCAAGCTTTCCATTCCCATTGTATTGTCGTCTCTGACGGTTCCGGCGGTCAACTTTATTGATACGTCGATTGTGGTGAGACTGCTGTCTGGTCAAGTGGGATTGGATCAGGCGACTACTCAGTTGGGTTATCTAGGCTCTCGGGCACAGAGTGTGGCGGGAATTCCGCCGATTTTGGCCATTGCGCTCAGCCAATCGCTCATTCCGATCATTTCAGCGGCATTTGCCCGTAAGGATGAGCAGCATTTACAAAATCAGATGACGTTGGCTTTGCGTATCTCTATTTTGACTGGAATGCCGATTGTGCTGGCTTTATGTGTAACCGCCTATTCTATTAATGGTTTACTGTTTAGCTCGCTTGGAGGCAGTGGTATCATTGCTGTTCTGACACTCGGAACGATATTCCAAATTACGATGATGACTTCTAATTCGATACTGATCGGTATGGGCAAGCCGCGTATTTCAATGGTTAATGTCATGGTCGGTATCGTCGTCAAGTTTGCAGCGAGCTGGCTGCTGGCTGGTTGGCTTGGAATTTATGGGATCATTGCTGCAACCGGATTATGTTTCCTCGTGATCACATTGCTAAATTTGCGTGTGCTTAAAGGGATTGTCTCCTTTTCCATCATGGGCCGTCGCTGGGCAGGGTTCTTAACCGCAGTCGTCGTCTCGGGAGCTATCGGATACGGTGTAAATGAAGCCTGTATTCTGCTGGTGCATCTGATGCCTGCGCGTGTGGCCTTCTTGATCGCGTGCTGCATTGCCGGGGCAGCTGTACTGGTATGCTACTTGTTGTTGCTGGTTGTACTGCGCGTATTGCGCAGGGACGAGCTTGGCAACTATCCGCGTATGTTGCAAAAGGTACTGCGTCCGTTAATGCGTCTACAGCGTGAGTCCACAGGACAACGAGGCTAAAAGAGCCCCCCAGTCTTTCAGTGGAAAGGTTGCAAGCTGTTATGGGCAACGTGGGCCATTGCTGTTTTTTGAATGCCATGACGATGCTCATGGCGCATGGCAAATAACAGCGGTCGCCTTGGTTCGCTGAGATGTCCAAGTGTGGAGCCGTCCTGAAACCAGTCATACCGGGGGATTGGATCATAAGCTGTATCGGACCAGACGGCGTTCAGCTCCGGACTGTACAGACGTTGTCCTGGCGGTAGCCATTCATGTGCTAAAAGCGTTGCACTTTCATCTGGAGAGTGCAGCGCTTTTTGTTCATTCGGTGTGAACAATCCGGGCCAATAGTCGCTGCGTGAACCTGTATGCGGCACACTGTTAGCGAATGCGGATACCTGGTCCAGCACCTGCTGATGGCCAAAGAGCATAGCATAGAGACTTTTGCCAAAGCCGATCCGCTCGTCCAAATGGCCGAAACGCTCCATTACTAGTCCAGCAAGTCCACCGTTCAGTCCAAGTGGAAATATAACCTGATTTAGCTGGAGCCAGTCATGCAAATAAAAGCCCGGCTTGTGTGTCACAAATTTTTGGAAATACGGATCTTTTACCACACGTCCTTCAATATAGTTTTGTTCATTAATGATGAGCGCCACAGTCAACAGAGAGCTATCCCGCCAAGCCCAGAAACGTTCCCAAAAGGGCTTCATGAATGGCGAAACGTGAAAATAAGGCAACAAGTGAAAGCAACTCCGACCCAAATGACGGCTGTGCATGTAAAGTTGCAACTGCGGATAAGCGTCTTGAAAAATAAGGGCGTTACAGCGCTCCAGTAGCCGATACAGCCATTCCTTTTCCTGTTCGCCGAACAGGTTGCCAATCAGTCCCCCTTTCAGATCGGTCATATTATAGCCGCCATTACGAGAAACCAGGTGGGCCAGTAATGCCCAGTGTAACTCCGGGTAGCCACGATAGCATTCAAGGTAAGCGGCAGTGCGGGTGACGTTGCTGCGATTCTCCTGTGCTGTATCGTTCTTGATCCTCTCCAGTAGCTCACAGTCTGTTTCGCATAAGGGCATATTCAGAGAAGAGGGACGCGTAGCGGGTCCGTTCACCAACATTATCGCTTCAGCTTCATTCATAGCGGCCTGTGCCGTATGATAATCCCACGCTAGTTCACGCAAGGGGGAGCGTAATTTGCGGGATTCGGTCCAAGCCGCCCGTTTGCCCTCCCAAGCTTCCTCTGCAACACGGGGAACGGAACCCAGTAACTTTAGCCCTCCTTGAAGCTGTCGAGATGCTGTATGGAGCCATTCGGTAAGAGACATGACTAAATTAACCTCCTTTCCAACTGCAAGCATCCCCGTATCCTGCCAAGTATGTTGGGTATGCTGTTAGGATGTCGACGCTTATGTGGATTCTTAAGTATATCTTTAGTATGCCTCAATGAGAGGGCTTCCAATCGGCATGTGAGTAGAATGGGGTAGTGTGCAAAAGCTTCACTTGGCGTTACAATAGAAAGTGCAATCTTTTCAGCACAAAAAGAATTTAAGGAGGAATCATCCATGCAAAAAATCGTCTCTCATGAAGACTTTAATAAGGCAATATCCACTCCGGGCGTTACGGTGGCTGTGTTTAAGGCGGACTGGTGTAAGGATTGTCATTTCATCGATCCGTTCATGCCTGATGTGGAACAACAATATGCAGATAAGCTTACATTAATTGAGATTGATGTAGAACAGGCCGAAAGCGTCAGTCAAGAGCAAAATGTATTGGGGATTCCTAGCTTTATCGCTTACAGTGAAGGGCGAGAACTGGTACGTCTGGTGAACAGACTGCGCAAATCCCGCGAAGAGATTGAGCAATTTTTGGATCGGGCTGTTGAAGTCCACGCGAGCTTAGCAAAATAACATCAAGACATTCAGAAAGCCGCTTCCTTCTCAGGGGGCGGCTTTCTCACGGACACGTTCACATTTTGTCAACAAAGCTCGTATGTCAAGGAACGATATATCAGTTATAATTACTTTAAGTGATCATTTCACAACATATAAAGTGAATAAATATTATATTTGGAAGGATACGGGTGAATTCTTTGAATAACAAAATCAGAATATTAAAATGGCTGGCACTCGTAACATGTATTGTCATGTTTTTGGCTACCTTCGGTGGAGGTGTCGTGACGCGGACGGATTCGGGTCTCGGCTGTGGCCGGGAATTCCCGCTGTGCAATGGCAAGCTGGTTCCGGCACATACGATTGCATCCCTTATTGAGTTCTCTCATCGCTCCGTCAGTGCCATGGCCGGGATTCTTTCTATCGCCTCATTTGTTGGCTTTTTGCTGTTTATGAAGCATCGGAAGGATTTGCAGCTATTCTCGCTGCTCACGCTCATGTTTGTCATCATACAAGGTGCAATGGGGGCGTTGGCTGTCGTCTTTTCCCAATCGGCTGCAGTCATGGGACTGCATTTTGGCTTTGCGCTTATCGCCTTTGCCAGTGCGACTATGATGACGCTGGGGGCCTGGCAGGAGCATGCAGATTCACGCCACACCCCGCGTCTGATTCCTGGGCCTGTCAGTCGGGGCTTTCGTAACTTTATATGGTTATCGACGATCTATACCTATATTGCTGTCTATTCAGGGGCGTTGCTTAGTCACTCGGTCATCCAGAAGGTTGTAAATATTGGGGGCTTCATATCTCCACTGCTGCTTCATCAGATTTCAGCTGGTCTGCTGTTCGTCATTATCTTGGCTGTGGGTCACTACTCATACCGTTATCACCCGAACCACCGGGATATCCGTATATTGGGTGTCGTATCGGTCTTGTTAATCTTGCTTCAAGTGGTGATTGGAATTATCTTGTTGTACGTCAACAAACCTGAAATCTACATGTTTATCGTGCTGGGACATATGCTGGTGATTGCATCGTTGTTCTCCATCTTGGCTTATCTGAGCTATCGTGTATGGCAATTGTCACCGGACCGCAAGCTTGTTCCGACCCAAGCACAACGTACCTAAGCGTTTCATAGATCATAGTCAAGCGGATTTTTGCCCAAGAGGCGTTTAAACACGTATAATAGCATATAAGAAACAAACCAGGCCCGCGAGTTTCTCGAGGGCTTGATTTGCTTAGGAGGAGTCGTCCAGTTGATCTACCAGAATTTGCGCCAATTTATTGAAGCGCTGCGTAAAGAAAATCATCTTAAAATTATAGAGGCACCTGTCGATCCTTACCTGGAGCTGGCTGAGATTCATCGAAGAGTCATTGAGGAAGAAGGGCCGGCACTGCTGTTCACGAATGTAAAAGGAACCCCGTTTCCTGTAGCCAGTAATCTGTTTGGCACAAATCGCCGTGTGGACATGGCTTTTGGCCCGCGACCAGAGCAGCTGATGGATGCGATTGTAGGAGCGACCAAAACATTGTTTCCACCTACACCCAAAGCATTGTGGAATGAACGTGGCCTGATTAAGGACATGCTAAAAGTAGGGCTAAAAACAGTATCTCATAGCGAGGCCCCTGTATTGGGAGTTCGCCGTACAGAGGCTCCGCTGGCACCACTGCCTAAAGTGACCAGTTGGCATGAGGATGGAGGGCCGTTTATTACGCTTCCACTCGTGTATACTGAGAAGCCAGGTCAGCCCAAGGATCATAATTTGGGGATGTACCGCATTCAGATTTATGATGATCAGACGACGGGCATTCACTGGCAAATTCATAAAGGCGGCGGTTTCCATTATCATGAAGCGGAACTGCGTAATGAGCCATTGCCTACGACGATTATCATCGGTGGCCCGCCTGCCCTGATTGCGTCTGCCATTGCGCCAGCACCGGAAAACTTGCCTGAGCTGTTGCTGGCTTCGCTTATTATGGGAGGCAAGCTGCCCATGACAGAAGACCCGCTCGGGGGTCACCGGATTCCAGCAGAAGCAGAATTTGCAATCAGCGGTTATGTACCGCCTCATGAACGCCGTCCGGAAGGCCCGTTTGGTGATCATTTTGGCTATTATTCATTACAGCATGATTTCCCTGTATTTCATGTCAAACATATGCATCACCGCAAGGATGCCATTTATCCGGCAACCATTGTAGGTAAGCCTCGGCAAGAAGACTACTATCTCGGTGAGTTTTTGCAACGTTTGCTGTCGCCTGCCTATCCGCTTGTGATGCCTTCCGTCAAGTCCCTGTGGGCGTATGCGGAAACGGGCGTACATGCGCTGGCAGCGGCAGTGGTACGTGAAAGCTACTCCCGTGAAGCGCTTGTATCCGGTTTTACTATTTTGGGTCAAGGTCAATTGTCGTTGACCAAGTTCCTGATGCTGACGGATCGAGTAATTGATTTATCTGACTTTAACCTACTGCTGGAAACCATTCTGGAGCGATTTAATCCAGCAAGGGATTTATTTATTTTCAATCACACGTCACACGATACACTCGATTACACAGGCCGCAAGCTGAATCATGGCAGTAAGGCGATTCTGATGGGGATAGGTGAGCCTGTACGTGAATTGCCTCGTGCTTATGAGGGAGGCGATCTGCCGGGAATTCGTGAAATTGAGCCCTATTGCGGAGGTTGCCTCGTCGTATCGGGTGCGCCCTTTGAGCAGGAGCCTGAGCTGGCGGCACGTGTTTTGGAGCGATTAGCAGCGGGTGAGCAAGAGTGGCCGCTCGTTTTCATTGTGGACGATGCCAAAGAAGTCGTTCGCTCTCAAGCCTCGTTCCTGTGGACGGTATTCACACGCTTTAACCCGGCTACGGATATGTACGCGGACAGCGAAGTGCGTTTGCATCATCTGAACTATAAGCTGCCGATTGTAGTGGATGCGCGTATGAAGCCGGGGTATCCGGATGAGGTGTTACCGCGTGAGGATATTGTTAAGCTTGTAGATCAACGATGGACGAGTTATTTCGCTTGACGCCCTAATTAAACCTACAGCCGGATTCTACATTTATAAGGAGGCGTAAGCATGATACGCAAGCTACTGGGTGAGCCACCACGTGTGAACAAAGGCATCCTGCTAGATGCCATGAATAGCATGTCAGCTATGTTGAACCTGCTGGAGCGGCAAATTCAGGCTGGTGGAGATCCGACCCACGATTTTCGGAAGGCGGATATTTTAACACGCGGTCTAATGTCATCTCTGGATGAACTGGAGCAGAGCCATCATGCTTCCGCCTTTTTCCGTATGAAAGTGAAAGCCGGATATGCTGAAGATATGAGTGAGGATGAAAAATCCGATTATGCATTATATGTTTTCTTTTATAAAGATGGGTTTGTTCGGGTTTTCTCTATTTTGGATAAGCTGGGTAACTGGCTAAATGATCTGTATGATTTAAAAACAGGGCAGTATAAGGCGCACTATTCGTATTTTACCGTGTTGCGGCAGCTCAAGTATCTCAAAATGCATCCTGTATTGACCGATAATTTAATTGATATCAAGGATACTTACAACGATGCCATCAATCGGCTGCGTAAGCGTCGGAATACGGAGATACACTATATGAATACGGAAATGCAGGATGATCTCTGGCAACGACACCGAGCTTTGTATGGAAAAATCCAACTGGAGGACCTCGATCACCATTTGGAAGATTTGCAGCAGGGCTTGGAAATGGTATGTCGGTCGCTGTCAAACGCCTTTACTTATACTGCGAAACAATGGGAGAATCGGGCAGTACGCCCAAAAATATGATAGAAAATATCCTTTGACAAAGCAATGTAAACTATCTATACTGAAACCTAGTTTCAGAAAAATGCTTGAATTATGTTTTTTTATATAAACTTAACGGACAGCTAAAGCTGGAGTTTAACATATTTTTCTTATCCAGAGAGGTGGAGGGACTGGCCCGATGAAGCCCGGCAACCCGTTCTTTCCCGGTGTAATACACTGGGAGGGAACATGATGGTGCTAATTCCTACAAAACCGCTAGAGTTATAGCGATTTTGGCAGATGAGAAAAGGTTCGCAAGGTGGGGCCCTTTTCATTCTGTGAAAGGGGCTCTTTTTTGTATAAATAAATAGCGATTTTATACAATCCTGAGAGATGACAATTGGTTAAAAGGGTAAGGAAGAAGTGAAGGGGGTCGCAGCACGTTGATAGAGCTTAAGCAGTTAACCAAGCATTATGGCAAAGGCAACCGACGCGTTAATGCGCTATCTGGGTTGAATCTTTCTATAAAGCGTGGAGAAATATTCGGAGTGATTGGTCACTCCGGGGCGGGGAAAAGTACATTGATCCGCTGTATTAATTTATTGGAACGCCCTACTTCAGGTGAAGTATGGGTAGACGGGGTAAACCTCGCTACTGTGAGTCAATCCCAGTTACAGAAGCAACGTCGAAAAATCGGAATGATTTTTCAGCATTTTAATTTGTTATCTTCGGCAACGGTGTATGACAATATTGCATTTCCTTTGCGGTTGGTAAACACTCCCAGGGAAAAGCTGGACATGAAAGTTCGTGAGCTGCTGGAACTGGTGGGTCTGGAAGAACACAGTGGAAAGTATCCGTCACAGCTCTCAGGTGGACAGAAACAGCGGGTAGGAATTGCACGGGCGCTGGCTAGTGATCCTCATGTATTGCTGTGTGACGAAGCGACTTCTGCGCTTGATCCGCAAACGACGGGGTCTATCCTGAAATTGCTGTTGGATATTAATCAGCGCTTTAATTTAACCATCGTGCTGATTACACATGAAATGCATGTCATTCAAAGCATTTGTGATCGAGTTGGCGTCATTCATCAGGGCGACATCGTGGAGCAAGGCCCAGTGGCGGAAGTATTTTTGAAGCCACAGCACCAGGTAACCAAGGACTTTATCCAACGGGAGTCAGAACATCCCGAGGAGTTGCAAGCAGCGATTGCGGCAGCAGGTGGCGGTGAGTCGGCGCAGGTGGTACGTATCTCCTTCTTGGGCAGTAAAACATATGATGCGATTCTGTCGCGTACGGCTCGAAGCACTGGTGTTGATTTTGCGATCTTGCAGGGAACCATATCTACGATTAAAAATGTACCCTATGGACAGCTGATCGTTCGTTTTGAAGGAAACCATGAAGATATAGAGCATACGCTGCGCGAAGTGTCTGGGCAAGGACTTGATGTGGAGGTGATCGGACAATGAGCGAACTTGATTTTTCACAAGTGAGTTGGGATGAGCTAGGGAATTCTACTCTGGAAACCCTTCAGATGCTCGGAGCATCCGCATTGTTCACCCTCATTATTGGTTTGCCGCTTGGCATATTATTGTTTCTGGCGAGTCGCTCCTCGTTAACTCTGATGAAGGTGATATACATTGTATTATCATTCATCGTTAACATTTTACGTTCCGTACCATTTATCATTTTGATCGTTGCACTTATTCCTTTTACACGATCGCTGGTAGGTACCTCGACCGGGGTGTTGGGAACCATTCCACCATTGGTTATTGGGGCTGCCCCATTCTTCGCACGTCTTGTCGAAACGTCTCTGCGTGAAGTGGACAAGGGCGTCATTGAAGCCGCACAAGCGATGGGTGCCTCGACAGGACAAATTATCCGGCGTGTGCTGTTACGTGAGGCACTTCCGGGTCTGCTCGCTGCATTAACCATTACCGTCGTTACACTCGTATCCTACACGGCAATGTCCGGGATGATCGGGGGCGGTGGACTGGGTACACTGGCTATCAACTACGGCTATTATCGTTATGAAACGGCTGTCATGATCGTTGCGGTCGTGCTGATGGTCGTATTGGTACAATTGCTGCAAATGGCGGGAGATCGTCTTGTGCGGCATTATACTCGAAAATAGGGAAAACATATAGATATCCTTATTGATCAGGACGTCTGCTCCTGAATATTACAAATTATTGGAGGGGTAATAACATGAAGAAATGGGTATTGGCTGTATTAAGCTTGACATTAATTGCGGTGCTGGCGGCTTGCGGTACAAAGAGCACAACATCGGATACAAACAATGCGAACCAAAATACAGGCGGATCACCACGTGAAGTGGAGCTGAAAATTGGAGCTTCTCCTGTGCCGCATGCGGAAATTTTGGAAGCGATCAAGCCTCAGTTGGAAAAAGAAGGGGTTCGTCTCCAAGTCGTTCAGTTTAACGACTATGTACAGCCGAACGTACAATTGTTTGACAAGCAACTGGATGCTAACTTCTTTCAACATGTACCTTACTTGGATGTGATGAACAAAGAGCGCAAAATGGATCTGGTTTCTGTGGGCGCAGTTCATTTGGAGCCATTCGGTATCTACTCCCAAAAATATAAAAAGCTTGATGAAATCCCAGATGGCGCAACTGTAGCCATTCCGAACGATGCGACAAACGGAGGCCGTGCTTTGCTGCTGTTATCCAAGCAAGGTCTGATTAAGTTGAAAGACGAAGGAAACATTGAATCCACGGTGAAAGATATTACAGAGAATCCGAAAAATTTGGAATTCAAGACTTTGGAAGCGGCTATGCTGCCACGTCAGTTGCCTGAAGTGGATATTGCGTTGATCAACACGAACTACGCTCTGGAAGCGAAGCTGAATCCAACGAAGGATGCACTGGCACTGGAAGATAAAGATTCTCCTTATGCTAACGTTCTGGTAGCACGTCCTGATAATAAAGATTCCGAAGCGATTCAGAAGCTGATCAAAGCTTTGCAATCTCCAGAAACTAAAAAATTCATCGAAGATAAATACCAAGGCGCGATTATTCCAGCATTTTAAGCAGGGAACGAGAACGCATTGCACGCAAACCCCAGATTCTCTTGAACAAGAGGACTGGGGTTTCTTTTTGGATGGAGTTGTAGGGGAAGCTCAAATATTTTATACTTGGGGGTGACCGTTCTCTGTGAACAGGAGGAAAATTGTTGAGAGATAAAGTCGCATTCATAACCGGCAGTGCCAAAGGTTTAGGTAAAACGACCGCTTTGCGTCTGGCGGATGAAGGCTGTAATATTGCGCTAAATTATGTGCATAGCCAAGCAGAAGCCGAAGCGCTTAAGCGGGTGATTGAGTCTAAGGGAGTACGCTGCCTGTCTTTACAAGGGGATATCTCTGTTCAGGAAGATATCACGAGGCTGATTGGTGAAGTACAGGATCGGCTGGGTGGAGTCGATATTATGGTGAACAATGCCGGACCGTTCATCCGGGAACGCCGTCTGTTTGCGGATTACAGTGTAGCTGAGATTCATGCCATGATACAAGGAAATCTGGTTGGTACCATGCTGCTGGATCATTTGGTATTGCCCCACATGCGTAGCCAGCATTGGGGACGTATTATTCATTTTGGCTTTGGTCATGCTGGAGAAGCAAGGGCTTGGCCGCATCGTGCCGTCTACGCAGCCGCCAAGGTGGGGCTGGTGTCTTTTACGAAGTCACTGGCTGTGGAGGAAGCTCCTTATGGCATTACGGTCAATATGATCTGTCCAGGGGACATCCGAGGAGCAAATAAGGAAATGTCAATCGCCGATGTCATCGGCATGCAGGATAAAGAGACACCGCGTGGACGTCCGGGGAGCGGAGAGGACATTGCACGAGTGATCGCCTATTTATGTGAGGAGCATTCGGATTTTATAACAGGCAATATTATGGATGTATCGGGAGGTTTAGATCCCATTCGGCCAACCATATAAGCTTAAGTGATCCTTCAGACGCTGTAATACAAAAAAGAGTCTTGAGCTTCGTTACCGAAGTCAAGACTCTCATGATCATTATGCATCAAGCATTAGAATACTTGTACCACTTCTTGGACGCCGTCGACTTCTTCGAGAAGAGCGCGTTCAATCCCTGCTTTCAGCGTGATTGTGGAACTTGGGCAACTGCCGCAAGCGCCTACCAGCTTCAGCTTAACGATGCCGTCTTCAACGTCAACCAGCTCAACGTCGCCACCATCGCGTTGCAGGAACGGACGGAGCTTATCCAGTACATCTGCTACTTCGTCATACATTTGAACGCTTTGTGTTTCGCTCATTAGAATTCAACTCCTTTCCTATACCTTTATTATTATATTACAAAGCGGGCCAAATTAAAATGCCCGTCATCCAAAGCAGGTGAAAAAATGTTAAGACCTATTATTGAGTTTTGCACCAGTAATATGCATTGGGGTACCGATGAGATCATGTCCAAGCTGGAACAGAATCCAGATTATGATGTGATTGAATACGGCTGCCTAAGCAATTGCGGTCAGTGCAACGCCGAACCCTATGCGATGGTCAACGGCGAGATTGTATCCGCAGATTCAGCAGAGCTTCTGTACGAAGTGATTATGGACAAAATTAAGGAAGCTGAAGCATGGGATAACCTAGATTTGGATTGAAAGGCTCTGTTAGACAGCTCCTTTTTGTAGAGAATATACATGATGCAAACACTAAACAAACAAAGAAGACCTGCTCTGAGAGCGGGTCATCTTTGTTTGTTTAGCATACGTTTATCCAAAATGGCGTTTGGACTTCCAGAGCACACCGCTTTTAAGCAGGCGTGGTACTCGTCCGCGCAATGAGGTACTGCCCATAAAGCCATAGCCGAACCCGGCCTTCTTGCCAAGTGCGCCTAATGTACCGCGCAGCTTTAAAGGATGCGGATGAGGCGTTTGGCCCTTCCACAGGTCACGTACAATGTGTGCGATTTGCTCCCCTTGCACTTCTGCCGCTTGAGCGCTTGGAGAGTAGGGAAGGCTCGCACAGTCTCCGACCACATACACCTCAGGATGATCCGGTATTTGATAATACTCGTTGAGCACGATGCGACCCTGAGGGTCTTTAGGGACGGCTAAATCCTGCACGATTTTTACTGGCTGAATCCCAGCCGTCCATACCACTGCATCCGTTACAATTTGCTCGTCACGGTTATAAATAGCCCCCGGCTCAATACGGGAAACCGCAACATGATTCAGCGCATTTACCTGATGCTCCTTGAACCAAGCATGTACATAGGCAGACAAACGTTGCGGGAATGCCGATAGCACCCGCTCGCCCCGATCCATAATGGTAATATTCAAATCCGTGCGGCTTTCACGTAACTCCGCAGCAATCTCAACACCGCTAAGACCGCCGCCTACAATATGAACATGTCCATATGGCTTGATTTCGTTCAAGCGCAGATAGGTTTGGCGAGTATGGTTAAATGACTGGATCGTACAGCTGTGTTCCTCAGCCCCTGGTGTATTGTGAAAGCGGTCGGTACAACCCAACGCAATGACAAGCTGGTCATAGGGCAAGGGTTCACCGTCTTGAAAATGGACAATCTTATTCTCCAGATCCATCGAGGTGACCTCTCCATATTTGCGAATAAGACGTTGTTCATCTGGAAAATGCACCCGCAAATCAAAATCAGAAACCGTACCTGCCGCTAGGGAATAGTACTCTGTTTTCAACCCCTGAAAGGGCATTCGATCCACTAAAATAACTTGAACATCGTCGGGAATGTGTTTATCCAGCAATTCTTTGGCAATGGTAAGGCCGCCATAGCCGCCCCCCAGAATAACGAAATTTTTCATCAAAATCCGCCTTCCTTTCGCTACCGTGTCCCCGGCAAATGGTCTGGTGTCTTATCGATCAAACACAAGTTTTTGTTGTTATAAAACCCGAGAATCGGGCCTGCCTTTGTCAGGCAGACCAGCGTATTCCGAGGCAGCATGATGCTGCATGGTGTGAGTAATGGGGATGAAATGCTCGCGGGAAATCTGAATCCGATATTACATTTATTCGAAAACTTCGATTTCGTTATAGAAGGTGTCCCGTTCTACAGGTATGCGTCCTGCACCTTTGACCAGCCAGATTAGCTCTTTACGGGTCAATCCGGCAGGGGTTAACGCACCTGCGGCATGGCTGATCTGCTCACGCACAATCGTGCCATGGACGTCTGATGCGCCAAAGGTGAGAGCGACCTGCGTCAATTGCGGGCCAATATTAATGAAGTAAGCTTTGACATGGTCGATATTGTCCAGCATCAGGCGGCTGATCGCAATGGTTTTGAGATCCTCGTAAGCGGAGTTACGACGCATGATGTTGGCGTTTTTGCTTTTCGGCTGCATGGACAGTGGAATAAATACCATAAATCCGTTCGTTTCGTCCTGCAATTCGCGAATTTGCAGCATATGTTCAATACGATCCTGATACGATTCGACCGAACCGTACAGCATAGTCGTATGAGTTTTCATGCCGAGATTGTGGGCCGTGCGATGTACTTCGAGATAGCGGTCCACGTTGGCTTTCGTAACACGCATCTTCTTCCGATATTCGTCGGACAAGATTTCCGCGCCACCACCAGTCAGGGATTGAAGTCCAGCCTTTTGCAGCTCCTGAAGCACTTCTTTAATACTCAAGCCGCTTATGCGTGTGAAAAAGTCAATTTCCGCTGCAGTGTAAGCTTTCAGTGTAACGTGGGGATACTTTTCATTCAGCGCCTTCAATGAGTCTACATAGTATTGGAAAGGCACATGATTATTATGACCACCGACGATATGAAATTCTCTTACCCCCGGATGGATGTGTTGCTCTACATAATCAATCATTTCCTGCCCGGACAACGTATAAGAGCCGTCCTCCCCCTGATCCTTGCGGAAATTGCAGAACGCGCAGCGCGCTTCGCATACATTGGTGAAGTACAGGCTCATGTTTTCGATAAAATAAACCTTTTTTCCGTTCTTGCGTAAATTAGCTTCGTTAGCCAACTGACCCAGTGTGAGGATATCGTCAGTTTCATACAAATATATACCGTCTTCAAGGTTTAAACGAATACCGTTCTGTACCTTTTCTACAATTTCCGCCATTCTGCGGTCTGTAAAAGGTGTAACTAATGTGGACATGCCTATTCCTCCTTCAAGTTGCTCTGTGCGAGGCTGTCCGCTAAATCAGCGGCACAAGCGCTAGGTGCGCACAGGATGTCCCGTTCCGTCGGTAAGAATCCGGCAGCGCGGATATACGATATGTGAAAAATGTTACAATGCCAGGCTACAATGATGAATGTCTCAAAATATCGCCTTTGAAATGACAAATTTCCGACAGTTTCTTTTACACACTCTTCACCTATTATAAACCTCACACCACCGGTGTTCAATACAAACGAATAGAAAAACAGGTCTTTAAGCCTGTAAGGGAAGGACATTCCATGACTTGAGCACCTGCTAATAGTGGAGTATACTGAAGGAGAACATGAAGTAAAAGAGGAGGATGGAGCTATGATTAACATCACCGATTCCGCTGCTGAGCGTTTGAAAGATATGCTGGAGCAGCAGGAAACGCCGAATATGTTTTTACGTCTGGGTGTTACGCCGGGTGGTTGCACTGGATTCTCGTATGCAATGGGCTTTGACGACAACGAGACGGATCAGGATATATATATGAACGTACAGGATATGAAGATTGTAGTGGAAAAGGAAAGCATCCGCTACCTAGACGGTCTGGAAATCGACTTTGAAGAGTCTGGAATGTCAGGCGGGTTCACGATTCATAACCCGAATGCTGTAGCGACATGTGGCTGTGGTTCAAGCTTCCGTACGGCTACAGATGCCGGGAAACCGAACGAAGAGCCTTGTTAAGATAGTTTAAAAGGGTACAATGAAATGAATTGTCTGCAAACCTGCATGATGGGGTGTTAACAATTCGAAAATGTAAATCAAGACCTCCAGAACGGTATAGTCACGTACTATATTCGTCCCGGAGGTCTTTTTAATGTGTAGAGATTACTTACTTAGGATCATTATCACTATGTATGGATTGGACCAATTTACTCAGGGCATTAAAAAAGGCAAATACAACTGTAAAAAGTAAGAGAACTACGGGTTTAATTTCAATCTCAGAAAAAACACTATATAGAACTAAAAATGCAAAAAAGAGTACTGAGCTATTTACGTTTTGTTTTGTGTAAATAGATTTTATAAAATCCATTGTATCACTCTCCCTTTTAATTATAAGAATTCAAAACATATAGTATAAGTACCTCATTAACAAAATAGAAGTTAACTTGGTATATATACCATATTGCTGATGATTTGTGAGAGAGAATATATGCGAATGTATTTAATGAACGACTTCTTATACATAAATTACAGTATTGCATACAAACCTCCAGGACTTATCGAATAAAAAATTCACATTATTTGAATTAGAGTTTTACTTCACTAAAATTTCAAGTATAGGAACTTACAATTGAATTCTGAGGGAGTGAAAGTATATATGAGCAATCCAGTTGGCTTAAAAAGAGTTACTATGACATATGGAACTGATGATGACCCTCATATGTATGAATTATTTGAGGGAGTTCTGTATGATCGTAGCTATTTCTTTTATCTTGAACATGGGATATTGTGTCTGCGGCATGTACGAAAGGTAGATCAACCGGATCATCCACATCTTTATGTGGATGGGGAAAGTGGGGGCCTCCAACTAGCGAACAATGTACAGCGTGAGATAATGGAGGTCGTTACAGAAATGATTGAGCGTTTGCGTAGTAAGGATGGATTGGCGTTTTTACTGGATGAACTGCTATGGCTACATGGTCGAAGTCATATTGAACTTAACCTCGTAAAAAATAAAGGATGATATATTTCTGTTGAAAACCAACAGCCTGTAACTACATTATGCTTCTATTGAGAAAGAATCTGTTAATATGGTTGCTGTGTTCAGTGAAGCTCTTTATCAATCAATTCATTTTTCCATCAATATGATTTGTAACCTTCCTCCACGGAGTTGGCACTTAAGAATAAGAACACGAAAGAAAAGAGGCTAGGGACGTATGAGGGAGTGGGTTGAAAAGGCGCGGCTAGGGGATGCGGAAGCGTTCGGTCAGCTGATGCTGCATTTTCGCGGGATGGCCTATGCGGTGTCCTATGACATGCTGAAGGATGTTCATCTCGCGGAAGATGCCGTGCAGGATGCGTTCATAGAGGCTTATCAGAATCTGGAGAAACTGCAGACCCCGTCCGCTTTTCCAGGCTGGTTCAAGACCATTGTCGTAAGACAGTGCCAGCGGATGCTGCGGCGCAAGCATCATTCGATGCTTCCTCTGGATGAGGCTGTGCAGGTTTCCGGAGGAGTACCGGGTTTAGCAGAAATTGCGGAGCGTAGGGAGGAGAGCCAAGTTCTGCAACAATCGGTGAAGGCACTGTCTGCCAAGCTGCGCGTGCCTCTGCGATTGTTTTATTTTTACGGCTACTCTCTGCAGGAAATTTCGGATTATCTGGGCACTCCGGTCCCGACGCTTAAGAAGCGGCTGCACGATGCCCGCCGAAAGTTGAAAGGTACACTCCCGGTAGCCGACCTTGTTTCCGTATTCAATCATTTGTATGAGGGAGGGCAAAACATGCTGCATATTGTTAACGGTGATGTTGTAGGCGAGATGTTGAAGCAGGGTGTTGTACAGGGTGATGTGCTTGTATGGAGAGAGGTATATCCGGCAGGACCGATATTTGCAAATCCAGCGGGGGCGGAAGAACGGGCACTGCGGGCCCAGGTCCTGGAAGAAACGATGGGTATTCCGGCCAGCAAATATATTACGAGCTGTGAGGAACAAGAGCAGAAACTTCGTGAGTTTATTAAGTATGATGAAGTCGTGTTGTGGTTTGAGCATGACCTGTTTGATCAGAGCATGCTCGCCTATCTGCTCCACTGGTTCAAAAGACAGAAACTGGGCCGCACGAAGCTGAGCCTGCTCTGTATTGGGGAGTTTCCGGGAATCGAACGGTTTCATGGTCTGGGACAGCTCACTCCGGCACAGCTTCAAACATTATCCGGGACCTGGCGGACTATTGGGCGGCAAGAAATGGAGCTTGGAAGCGAGCTTTGGCAGGCGTATGCTTCTCCTGATCCTGTTCAAATGGCTAATCTGCTGGAAGACAAGAAGGCAGAACTGGCAGCATCCGGCCTGCCTTTTGCCTATGAAGCCTTCACAGCGCATCTCAAGCGGCTGCCCTCGGAGCAGAATGGTCTTGGCATTGTGGAACAGACCACGCTTCAGGCCGTTCATAATGGAGTGAATACGCCATTGGAATTGTTTCGTCAGGTAACTGACGTCCTGCATGTGCTTGGGATGGGTGATCTCGAATACTGGAAATTTATTCGTGCTTTGGCGCAAGGCGAACATCCTTTGCTGATCATTGACGGGGATGAGGCCGGCTTGGATTTCAGACAAATTCCGGATTTTCTTAACCGAAAGGTAATTCTGACAGAGTTGGGTAATGAGGTACTGAATGGATCAGCGGACCGCATTGCAGTTCAAGGGATCGACGAGTGGTTTGGGGGGCTGCATCTCCATGGACATGAGGTTTCTTGGCGATGGGATGATTTGGCTGGTGGATTGGTCCGACATTGAAGAAAATATAGAAGCAGATTGTTTAAAGCGCGAAAGAGTTTTCCGTTTATGGAAAACTCTTTTTTATTTTTTAGTAGACCATATTAAGACAAGAAAACCAGCTAATGTTTGTCAAATAGTCCCTCGTCTATTTCTCTATAACTTATAGCTTGCATACCCGTATCAACCTTGAAACAAGCAGTATGGACATTAATAGGTGCTTTTTATTATCTGGAAGCAATAGATGCAGCACTTTCAACTAGGACACAAATTGTAATTGATTTTTTAGTGAGTTCTTCCCCGGTGTTAGCTATCATCAGTATATTTTCCTAATGCTAGGAACCGACATGGGCAGATGCGCATATACTTTCTAAAAACTAACATCGGGAGGAGATAAACTTGTATCAAGTACCTTCTTACTGGGGAAATTCATACTATATGCGGGCCAATTTTGTACCTATCTGGAACACAGGATTTCCGAAAGCAGTACAAATGATAAAGGAAGCGGTACAAGGGGAGCGTAACGATGAGTTGTTCTACGATGAATTGATCAATTTGGCTCCCTCACAAGAGCAGGTGGCTATTATTGAAAGCATCCGTAACGATGAGCGCGGCCACAATAAAATGTTCAGAGAGATGTATCGGGCTTTGACAGGACAAGAAATTGCAGGCATCAGTAGTGAGCAATATGAGAGGGTGCAATCTTATACAGAAGGTTTACAGCGCGCCTTGATGGGAGAGTTGGGTGCGGTGGAACGATACCGCAACATCTGGTTTGGATTGCCTGCTGGCATCTATAAGGACACGGTGTACGGTATCATATTGGATGAGCTTAAGCACGCTGCCAAATACAATTATCTGATTACGTTGAATCTCAGGTAACTATTGATCGAAAGTCAATACTACTCCACATCAATTGGATGCTGGATTTTATCCTTATATTCATCCACATAGAGTTGGCCGTTGCTGCCTTTAACGGCATAGAATACGTCCTCTAACTTTTTGTCGCGTGCCTTCAGTTGAGACAGCAGCCATGATTCGGGAATATGATTGGAGTTTAAATTGCCATGTAAAAGCTGTCCGTCGATTACAAGCTCAATTGGGAACTGTGTGGCATTACCTGCATTCAACTGCAGGTCTTTTAATGTCACGGCTTGCAGTTCCTTTTTCTTTTGAACAGATAGTTTTCCGTTAATCTCAAGGAGGGCGTACTCCACTTCTTCTATATTAAAAATTTCTTTCTGGCGAAGCTGTTGATTTAAAGAATCTAATGTCATATTATTTTTTTTTAAGTTATCTTCGAGAATGAACCCTCCTTCTATGAGAACGGTGGGTGCTCCCTCTGTCCACATCTTAAAGTTTCTGAATTTCAAAAAAAACTTGGATAAAACATAAGAAGTAATTGTAAAAACAGACAGGGCTATTAATAGGTGGACAACTTCTATTTTTTCGTTAAAGGCAAAGTTGGCTGCTATAGCCCCTAATATGACCGCCGTCACGAATTCGTGAAAGTTCATATTGGAGAGGGTTTGCTTCCCCAGTATTCTCCCAATTAGCATGAGGATAACGAATGCAGAGAAACTTCTGATCAAAATAGCGAGATGGTCCATGCAAAACCCTCCTAGTTTAAAAATTGCAGGTATTCAGTATAGGTTACCCGCTGCGCTAGAATAATATACCAGTGGAATTAATGCATTATATGTGATGTATAAGCTTGTTGGCGCAGGCGATCCCAGCTACCTTGTAAGGCTTGCCTTCTTTCTTTTTCTTTTCTTAATAGACCTTTAATTTTTGATTTGCTCTTTGTCGTAGTCCAGCATAGGCAACCAATTGTTTCGGCCCCACGAATTGTTTCCGTCTTTCCCTAAAACCACCTGAAATGGGTTAGAAATTTAGCTATTTGGTCGAATGATTTGATTTCTCTGCATATGAATAGACCTCCTTATGATCATGATCCAATGCTTCTACTGCTTCGAATCCGTAAATAGCTCCTGCGCGGTTCGCACAAATAACTGTACAGCAAGTGAAGCATTATGCAGGGATGGTACAGCGATACCGATTTGGCGTGTGATCAGAGGTGAAGTCTCCTTGACGGTCAGATCATGGGGGAACGTGGACAAGGCGAGTGAAGAAACAATGCCCATACCCAGTCCTTGTCGAACCATGCTGACCAAGGTGCTGATATTATGAGTAATGAATTGTGCCTGCAACTGACTTTGTTCGCGTTCAAAACCTTCCATAATGGCGACCTCATGTCCACCTTTACAAAAGATCATATCCTGCTCATTCAAGTCTCGAATGGCGATTTTGTTGTGCGATTGTAGAGGGTGACCGTCTGGCAGGAGAATAACCATGTCATCCTGACATAAAGGGATGACATCTACCTGAGGGTCTGGTAGCAGGATGATACCCGCTTCGATTTCTCTGGTATGAACCCACTCCTTGACTTCATTCGTGGAGCCTTCATGTAGGTCGAAAACAAGGTTCGGATAATGCTGACGAATATGATGAATAATCGGGGGCAGAAAATAGGCTGAGGCAGAAGGAAAGGCACCGATCGTGATCGTGCCCACGTCTAGACCTTTTTCAGCAGCCACCTGCTGCTGTACCTTTTCCATGCTTTGCAGCATCATACGGAATTGCAGCAGTACCTTGTGCCCGATGTCTGTCAGCAGCACTCCTTTTTTTCGGTCGCGCAGCAATAGCTGGACATCCAGCTCGTTTTCGATGCTGGCGATGGCATGGCTGACCGCGGGCTGCGTCATATGCAGCTCATGAGCAGTTTGGGTGAAGCTTAGCGTTTCAGCTACGCGAACGAAGATCATAATTTGAGTAATGGTCATAAGTGAAAAGTTATCTCCCTTATTGAAAACATTCATTTTATTTATTAGTGATCACAGTATACGCTAGTAAAGCAAAACTTTGCAAACGGCTATTCAGATTTTAGTCGGTAGCAATGAGCGATGAAAATCTAAGGGAGAGAAGACATCTATGAAAAAATTAACACCTAAAGCTACACTGTGGCTTGTCTTGATATTAGTGATGGTATGGGGGATCAACTGGCCGTTGACCAAGCTGGCTTTGCCAGATACACCGCCGATATTTTTTTCAGGAATCCGTACCCTACTGGGTGGTGTGATTCTGCTATTGTTCGCTATGCGTCACCGGGAAACCTTGCGCTTTAGACAGAATGCGTGGACTTATCTTGTGCTGGCCATATTTAATATTGCAGGCTACTATGGCTTGCAGACGGTAGGGCTACGTTATTTGCCTGCTGGGTTATTTTCCACTTTAGTGTTCCTTCAGCCGATCTTGTTGGGATTATTCTCTTGGATGTGGTTGGGGGAGCGTATGTTTCCCCTGAAGGTCATTGGACTGGTACTGGGTTTTGGCGGGGTGATCGTGATTAGCTCTGGTGGGATGGCAGGGCATTTGTCGGTACTGGGCATTGTGTTGGGACTAGCTTCAGGACTGTGCTGGGCGCTTGGAACGATTTATATGAAGAAAAAAAGCAATCAATTGGACTCCATTTGGGCGGTGACGATGCAGCTCATTTTTGGGGGGATCATACTCAATGGGATTGGATTTACGACCGAGAAATGGAGCGATATTCACTGGACTACCTCCTTTATCGCGATTTTATTGTTTATTTCGATATTCGTGATTGCGATGGGCTGGATGATTTATTTTAAACTGATCGATAACGGAGATGCAGGAACCGTCGGCTCCTATACGTTTATGATACCGGTGTTGTCCACGGTCTTTAGTATGGTAATGCTCAAGGAATCACTTACTTTGACGTTTGTTATGGGACTGGTGCTGATTGCAGGCAGTGTGTATCTGGTAAATATTAAAGAAAGAATAGAGTTATCCACCAAGTATCAGAACGGTGAGACATTTGAGGATTAACGGGGGGCGATGGATCAAGAAGAACTTCAATAACTTCTTTCATGCACGCATATTGGTAGTACCAATATAGCGTGCTTTTTTTGACTATGATTTTCAAAGAGGTTTGTCGTACCAAATTAGCTAACAAGATGTACTGTTATAAAAAACATTAAACTAACAAAATTACGTTAAAGGTTTTTTGTTTTTTTCTAGTTTTCGTTCTTATGTAAAGAATTCAATGAATATAATATTTTAGAGCAAAAAAAGAGGTGATAAAAGAAACGTGATACTCAATATCACTAATTTGTTATGTTTATATGGTGTTTGTTTTTTTGTAATGATTGTATTTTGCGTATTTTTGTTATGCTAACAATTGACATTTAGTATAACGTAAACTAGAATGAGTAAGAATTCATTTCCCAATCACATAATTAGTTTGGAATAATTGAAAGCGTTTACCTAATATTAGGATAGAGCTCTTTTTGGTTCTTTTTTCTTTTCCGAATTATGGCCGGAAGGGAGAGATCGTAGTACGTGCCTAAGGGATGGAAATTTGAATATATAAGCTAAGGAGAGGGGTAAGTCGAGATGCAGTTAAATAGAAATGTTGGAAACTTCGAGCAAACGGTGAATTGTAACGCTGGTTACCTGGAGGTTACAAAATGAAGAAGTTATTGTCGTGTTTGATCTCGTTGAGTATGCTTGTTTATATATTGCCGACCATGATTGTAAGCGCTAACAATGATGGAGTTACTAATCTAGCGCTTGATTCAACACCGTCTGCCCAATCGGATATTATTTCAGATGCTGTTTACAAAATTACTGCACAGCATAGCGGAAAAAGCCTGGAAGTTGAAGGGGGATCAAAGGATGACGGAGCGAATGTTCAACAATGGACCGATAACGGAAAGGAGCAACAGAAGTGGAGAGTGGTTGACGTCGGTGGTGGATATTATAAGCTGATCTCGCAATCTAGTGGCAAAGCATTGGATGTAGCCGGTGGTAATACCCATGACGGAGCGAACGTTCAACAATGGACAGACAATGGGAACGCTCAGCAAAAATGGAAAATCATTGACGTTGGTGGTGGATATTATAAGCTGATCTCGCAATCTAGTGGTAAAGCATTGGATGTTGTCGGTGGTTATACCCATGACGGTGCAAACGTTCAACAATGGGCCGACAACGGTAGCGCTCAGCAAAGGTGGAGATTCACACAGATTGATACGACAACAGATACGACACCTCCAACCGCCCCAACAAACCTCCAAAGCTCATCCAAGACGAGCACATCTGTCACTCTTACATGGACGACCTCAATAGACAATGTAGGTGTAACTGGCTACGTTATTTATAACGGAACAGATCTGGTAGGCACGAGCACCACAACAAGTTATACAGTGACGGGTCTCACTGCGAACACATCCTACAACTTCACTGTAAAAGCGAAAGATGCAGCAGGCAATATTTCGGAACCAAGTAATGTCTTAAAAGTAACAACAAGTTCCGACTCCTCTCAAAATACAGGATTTTATGTTAAAGGTACGACGCTTTATGATGGCAACGGAAATCCCTTTGTCATGAGAGGAGTTAATCACGCTTACACTTGGTACAAAGGTCAAGAGTCGGTTGCGATACCTGCAATTGCCCAAACCGGAGCGAACACGATTAGAATCGTGCTGTCTGACGGTCAACAATGGACGAAAGATGATTTGTCAGCGTTGCAAAACCTGATCACTTTATCAGAACAAAACAAATTGGTTGTTATCCTTGAAGTACATGATGGTACGGGAAATGATAATGCTGCTGTGTTGAATAAAATCGCAGATTACTGGATTGAAATGAAAAGTGCACTGATTGGAAAAGAAAATACAGTCATTCTCAACATCGCGAATGAATGGTTTGGTACTTGGGATGGGAACGGCTGGGCACAGGGGTATAAATCAGTTATTCCAAAGCTAAGAAATGCTGGCATCAAAAATACCATTATGGTTGACGCCGCTGGGTGGGGGCAATATCCGAAGTCGATTTTTGACTACGGAACGCAAGTGTTTGATGCCGATCCGCTTAAAAATACGATGTTCTCCATTCATATGTACGAATACGCTGGGGGAAATGCCGAAACAGTAAAAAGCAATATTGACAATGTATTAAACAAAAATCTAGCTCTCATCATTGGAGAATTCGGAATCAAGCATACAAATGGTGATGTTGACGAGGCCACCATTATGAGTTATGCCCAACAAAAAGGTGTAGGTTATCTTGGATGGTCTTGGAAAGGAAATGGATCAGGTCTAGAATATTTGGATATGTCAAACGACTGGGCAGGATCGAGCTATACTGAACAAGGACATGCCATTATTGAAGGTCCGAATGGCATCAGAGCAACATCCAAGTTAAGCACGATTTATAGCAACGGTAAACAGTAAAAGATTCATATTGTTTTAGTAACGGCCTTTTCTCGAAATTCTAATGGGAAAGGTCGTTTAGTTTGTTCTGGAATCGTAAGCAAAAGCATGTACAAATACATAGGAGCAAGGAATAGGAAAAATATACTAGAATATCAAAGGAGGTCATAGTAAAATATGACTATAAGTCTGTTGAGTTAGTGAAAATGACGGTTCAAAATTATCCGCTTGGTAAGCGGGAAGGTGGCACTTTCAAACTCACCAGTCAGCAAGAGGAGGAACCTATGAAGGATTTTGACGTAACCAAAGCCAAGTATGATCCAAAACAGGAAGAACAGGTGAAAAAGGGATTTTTCAATAAGGTAAAGTCCACGGCTGGAAAAGTTCCCTTTGTGAAGGATGCGGTGGCTATGTACTATTGTGCGATAGATCCTGAAACGCCTCTGTATGCCAAAGGGGTAGCATTCGGAGCCTTAGCGTATTTTATTTCTCCATTAGATGCTATATCAGATGTTATTCCAATGTTGGGTTTTACAGATGATGCGGGGATTGTGCTGGCAGCTTTGAAAGTGTTGGACATGCATATCAAGCCTGTCCATCGGGAGAAGGCGAGCGAATTTTTTTCTTAAGAGATGCAATGAGCGGGGGAGCTAAGGAATGGACAGATATACACCTACAGCGAGGGAACGCTGGCAGATGAAACAGAGTGAGCCACAGCCGCAGGGCTGGGTGCTCGCTCTATTTGGCTGGATTTTTGCAGGTTTGGGGTTCGTATTTAGTTTTTTTGTCGTTGGAGGCTTGTTGGGGATCATAGGTCTTGTTTTCGGAATTTTGACTAAAAAGATGGAACAAAGAGACACGCAGGGGATCTTCATTATCGTAATCAGCTCCGTAGCTATTGGCATCGGCCTATTGATTTTTATGATTTTTTTTGCACAAGGTTTTGTAGAAGGTCTGAGAGAAGGGTATAATGAGCATTATTAGGTCAGGGAGGTAACAGCATTGAGCGTCATTATTTCACAGCAGATCTCGGCAACGGGCGTGAAGGAATATACGAAGGTGATGAAAACATTTGATTCCCAGTTTACACCTTTGGTTGGACAGAAAATTAGGGATACGGCATTTGGCGATATGCAATATTACGATGTCGAGGACGTATTTATTGATCTAGCGGAGAATGAATATTGGGTAATTCTACCTGCCGTTTTGCTGCATTCTGATGATATTGAGGATATACGAGACGCTGTGCGTGAGTATCGTTCACACGGTTGGGAATGTACGAAACCTCTGTAAATGCATACCACTTAGGCATCTATACGGAAACGTCTTTCTTTTGCGAGATAGGCGTTTTTTTGTGTATTTGTGTATAAACTATTTCTAATGATTGGCATGAAAAGAAAGAATTTATGCTGAAAATGCGCAAATTGTATCATTTTTTATCATAAAACGACAAGTTGGGAAATGAAAACGGCCTTAATGTGTTATACTTAGTATATCAAAGGACAAGAGTCTAAAACGACCGGTAAGGCCCTTTCTTTGAAGAGCCTCTGAAAGGTTCAACGTTTATCCAAAATAAATGGTCAAAAGGAAAAGGGGAAATGCTAACGTGAGAGTGAATTTGAAATTTACTAACAAAGGGCAAGTTGCAGTTGAGAAGTTCAACAATGAGGAGCTTATCGAAATCTTTACCCGCTACATTAAAACGTTAAGCAAGAAGTATGATATCTCGGTTACCGTACCGGAGGATCTGAATGAGCAGATCTTGGAAGAGGGTACCGTGAAGGTCGTGTTGGATAAGATTAATTGTGACATGGACGCTTTTTTCAAGGAGCTGAGCCGGGATATCAAGGTGCCGCTGGTCAAAAGATTGGGTACCAAACTGGATAACGTATTTAAGACCGAGGTTGTGGAGCAGGAACAGAACTAAGAATAAGGATCAAGCGAGTCCGAATGAGGATTCGCCATATGAAATGATAAAACCTCCCGAATGGGGCGCCTGGCTAGGCCATGTGCTCGTTCGGGAGGTTTTATATGTTTAAACTACTCTATTCAGCATGAAAACATGCATGGCATGTCTGTCCCTTTTAACGTGTTGTTGTGGAAGTAGGGCGCAGTTGGGCTAAATCAAACGAAGGTACCAGCCCTGCCTGCGCAGCGCGACCAAGCAAAGCTTCGATGGCGGCATATCCGCTGTCGCCCAGATTGGCGGTAAAATCGTTTACGTAAAGGTCGATATGCGATTGGGCGACATCGGGTGAAAGTTCCTGCGCATGAGACAATACATATTCACGCGAAGCTTCAGGATGCTTCCAAGCATATTCGACAGAGGCGCGTATCCAGTTTGTGATCGCATCCAGATCCAGCGTACGGCGGGCAATGATAGCTCCGAGCGGGATCGGCAGCCCTGTATCTTCTTCCCACCAGTTCCCCAGATCGACTTGCTTACTAAGTCCGTAGGACGGATACGTGAACCGTGCTTCATGAATAACCAGTCCGGCATCTATCTCCCCGTCACGGACAGCAGGCATGATTTGGTCGAACGGCATCACGACGATCTCGCCGACACCCCCAGGCACATGCTTGGCTGCCCACAGGCGGAACAGCAGATAGGCAGTGGAACGTTCACTCGGAACGGCTACACGCTTGCCAGACAGGGCTTCCGGGCCTTCGATCGTGGAACCTTCCCTGGTCAGCACGAGCGGCCCACAACCCCGGCCCAGTGCGCCCCCGCAAGGCAACAGGGCATATTCATCTAGCACCCAAGGGAGTGCAGCATACGAAATTTTCATGATATCGAGTCCGTCTGGTGTGATCGCCAGATTGTTGGTGATGTCGATATCGGCAAATGTAATGTCCAGCGCGGGTGCGCCCGGAATCAATCCATGCGCCAGGGCATGGAAGACAAAAGTGTCGTTAGGACAAGGTGAAAAAGCAATTTGCATCTATATAACCTCCGTTAATGTAGAAAATGCGGCTTCCAACGCTTGCAAAGCCTCTTTGATCCGCCAGGCTACACGGTCACGTGGACCGACAGCATTGGAAATCGTACGGATTTCCATCGTCGGCAGTTCCAGCCTATTTGCCGCCACGGCTACGCCGTAGCCTTCCATCGCTTCGGCAGCGGCTCCGGGAACGCGCTTGGCCAGTCGTTCCGCTGTTGCCGCCGTACCGGTGGCCGTGGAGACGGTCAGGATCGGCCCCGCGACAGCTGTCTGTCCAACGGCACGCAACGCCTGAACGAATCGCTGCGCGGTGGCAACATTCACGGCAATTCGGCTTGAGCCGAAACCCAGCTCGTCCACGCTGCTGAAGCCCTCTGCCGTCTCGGCACCCAGGTCGGCGGCAATGATCGCGTCAGCAACAACGACGCTTTCCAGTTCAGCGACCTCCACGAAGCCGCCACCAATTCCGGCGCTGATAACCAGTCGGTAGTCACCAGCCGCCGCCAGTGCTAGCGCGGTTGAAGCCGCTGCGGACGGTGCGCCCACGCCAGCCAGCTCGACCACAAAACGGGTATCGCCTTTCAGGCCCCGCAGTACAGCTTCCCGTTCGCCTTCAACCGCGGTCATAACCAGGATGCGTCCATCTGATGTTGTATGCTCCATCGGTTGATTCCCCTTTAAATTTAGGTAATATGCTCCCTTATCATACTGCTTTTCGAAACGATGTTCAAAAAAAGTCGACAAAAAAAGCGCTCTGAGGCGCTTTTTGGAAAAACTGCAGGATTCAGCAGATATGAAAATCGGTAATTGTAACATAAAACAATTCTAATCTGGAAGAACAGCGCAGGCATAGCATATAATAATTATATCGGCTGATCCTTCGTGATTAACTGAAACATGGTAATATTGCGGTCATAATGGCTTGGGGTTCCATCTTGATTGCGCACCCGAATCATCTCGCTACTGAATAACTCGATATATCCACAGCCAATCTCACAGTATACACCTGTAGGGTCCTCTTGCCAGACCGAAACGAGGTGTTGAGATAGCGCCGCGGTGAAAAATTCGATGTTTTTTTGCAGTACGCGTGGCGTTTTCTTGGGTTCCATAACGTAAATCCTCCCTATATCATGCCATTTGAAAATCAGCAATTGAACGTGGCTTCTAAGTGGTTACTACACATCATAATGAACATAAACAACTGAAAAAGGAACGGTTCGTCAATCTACTCTATGAAACAGACGTAAACACTGTACCGCTTAATGCTATTTTTGTAAAGCATCCGATTGACCTTTTCAAACATCCAGTTTGTGTTTACACACATTTTACATTGCGTTTACACTGCTGTGATGCTAGTGCGTTTCATCTAATAGTACAATAAAGGGTAACTATACTGCATGAATTGATGGAGGCCATATGTTGATAGAGAGTCAGAATAAGGATAAAGCCGGGTCAGAACGTTACTTTAACCGAGATTTAAGCTGGATTGAATTTAATCGCCGTGTGCTTCAGGAAGCTCAGGATGCAGATACACCGTTGCTGGAGAGAGCCAAATTTTTGGCGATTGTATCTAGCAATTTGGATGAGTTTATGGCTGTACGTGTTGCAGAGACGCGCGAGAAGATCAAGGCGGGTTTTATGCAAAAGGATTTTACGGGATATACCCCCTCCGGTTTGTACAAACGCCTGATCAAGCGTACCGTCTCGATGGTATCGGAACAATACCGGACCTATCGTGATATTTCTCGCCTCTTGACGAAAAAGGGTCTTTTACTGCTCGAATATGAAGGCTTAAATACGACACAGCGCAAGTCGCTGGATGCATATTTTCATGAAATTATATTTCCGGTGCTCACGCCGATGGCGGTCGATCAGAGCCGTCCTTTTCCACTCGTTCACAATAAATACGTATATTTAGCGGTCGTCTTGAGACGTCCCGGGGATACAGAGGAGGATAAACCACTTTTTGCCATTGTGCAGGTGCCTTCGAATATTCCACGTGTTGTTACGGTGCCTTTGCGGTCGAACAGCAAGAAGAAATCATTTATTTTAATTGAGGAACTAATCAAGCATCACATTCAAACGCTGTTCACCGGATATGTTCCGGAGGCGGTTCATGCCTTTCGTGTTACGCGTAACTCCGATTTGTCCATTAATGAAGAAGAGATCGAAGATTTGCTCGAAGAGATTGAAAAAGAGCTGCGTCGAAGACGACGGGGGGCGCCGGTAAGACTGGAAGTAGAAAAAGGGATTCATCCCTATGCCCTGATGGAGCTTCAACGCGAATTCAAGCTGTTCGATCATGTGTTTGAGATGGACGGGCCGTTGGATCTGACGTTTTTGTCGTCTTTTGCCGATCATTTGGAGGGGTATTCGCATTTGAAATTTCCGGCAATCAAACCACTGTATCCGGAAGAACTGCCCCCGCAAGAGGATATTTTCAACGTGCTTCGCAAACGGGACGTGCTCGTGTACCATCCGTATGAATCATTCGATGCGGTAACTGATTTTATCATTGAGGCATCAGAGGACCCGGATGTGATGGCAATCAAAATGACCCTGTACCGTGTCAACGGGGAATCGAAGCTGATTCCGGCATTGGCACGTGCGGCCGAATCGGGCAAGCAGGTAACGGTGGTGGTGGAGCTGAAAGCCCGTTTTGACGAGGAACGTAATATTGCCTGGGCGCGTACGCTTGAAAAAGCAGGCTGTCACGTAGTGTATGGGCTGGTTGGCTTGAAGACGCACGCCAAAATCATTCTTGTCATACGCCATGAGCGCAACGCACTCAAACGATATGTGCACGTAGGCACAGGCAATTATAATGAAAGCACGGCGCGCGTGTATACAGATATCGGATTGTTTACGTCGGATCCGGTACTTGGCGAGGATGCCTCCGAACTGTTTAATGAAATTACGGGATTCTCTGCGCTCAAGACTTTGCAAGCTTTTACGGTGGCTCCAACGGGAATGAAGAACAAGCTGTTTGAACTCATCCGTAGGGAAGCTGAGCAAGCATTGGCAGGTAAGCCCGCCCGGATTATTGCCAAGATCAACTCCTTATCCAATCAGGAGATGATCGATGAACTATATGCGGCTTCCCAAGCAGGTGTGAAGATTGATCTTATCATTAGAGGGGTCTGCTGTTTGCGTCCGGGTGTGGAAGGATTCAGCGAGAACATACGTGTCATCAGTATTGTAGACCGCTTCCTGGAACATTCCAGATTGTTTTATTTTGAAAATGGAGGCAATTCCGAGTTGTTTCTGTCCAGTGCGGATTGGATGACGCGAAATTTGACCCGCCGAATTGAACTGATGTGCCCGATTTATGATGACGGGATCAAAGAAATGCTGGCAGATATTCTGCATTTATCGTTAAGAGATAATGTGAAGGCACGCCAGCTTATGCCTAACGGCAGCTATCAATTTGTGTCCAGAAACGACAAAGAGGCTCCCATCAGGAGCCAATCTGAAGCGATGAAGGTTAGAAATTGGAAGAAGGTAGAATGGACCACGACAATGTAAGATTCCATGCCTTTTGGAAATCCTTGGCAACTGATTCCAGCTCCCGTTGTTCTAATATGGGTTCACTCTTGCTTTCCAGACGAAGATGCAGTGCATCATCCCCTGTAGTGGGATTGATGCTGCTAATCATTCCGGACTCACTCCGATCCATGCCAATCGCGAGCTGGAGCAGCGAGCCGAGCCGATGTACACGTTCCTCGTCGGAAGGCTCCAAAATATCCGCATGTGTGCGTAGCAAACGGGGTGTCCGGTTCTTGGGATGGTAATCCGCGATCAACGCGGCTAGTACCGTTTCCCTATGGGATAAACCGCCAATGCCTGCATGTAAGATCCAGAATACGGAATTCTGGCGGAAATGATAGTAATTCAAGGCAGCTCCCGTTTTGTAAAGAGTTGCTGCGGTCAGTAACAAGCGTTTGTCCATAGCAGCTGAGGTTCCGCTAGCTAATGTGTCATAGAGCCGGACGGCGTACTCGTTAACTCGCTTGACATGCGCTTCGCTAACCGGGACAGCAAACGAAAGGATATTGCGAATGGATGTGATAAGCGGATTAGCTACCACGGGCTGTTCAGCGTTGACCAGCTCATGAAATAGGCCGTCTCGCAGACCCGCTCCACTGACCAAATACGCGGAGCCTTGAGCAGCTTCAAATATCGTTTTCAATATAATAAGACCCGGTACAATGATGTCGGCTCTGTCCTTGGACAGGCCGGCTGTTTTTTTGCGTTTTTCATAGGGCAGATGGGGCAGACTTCCATAGAAGTAATTGACATCTTCTATCGTCATTTCGTAATGGTGCGTCACAGGAAGTGAGTAATCCAATCGTTTCTGATTGATTTTAGCCAAAGTACGCAGGGTTCCACCTAGCCCGATGAATGGCAGACCCGGATTGGAGAAGATCCAATCATGATTTTGCAGGGAAGAACGGACAAAGCTCTCCATTTCCTCAATCTGCTGAGGAGACCATTCGCCATTCTTGACCTCACGTCCAAAGCGCCAATTCATATTGACGGCGCCAAAGGGAAATGACACAGTATGCAGTCGTTCTCGATCGCGGAACAACGTAATTTCGGTACTGCCACCCCCGATGTCAATAATGATTCCGTCACTCACATTCATAGTGTTCACTACTCCCAGAAAACCGGCATAGCCTTCTTGCTCTCCGCTCAGTATTTCCAGTGTTAAATTTGTCTCCTCCGCGATCCATTGGACGATTTCGTCCGAATTCGTGGCATTGCGGATGGCTGCTGTTGCTGCTGCACGCATACGGACAACCCCGTGCATATGGCATACCGCCATAAATTGGCGCAGCAATGGAGCGATGCTTCGAATCGCCTCTCGTTCCATACGGCCGTTGGCCCCAACCTTTTCGCTCAGTCGGGCAGCTTCTTTGCATTCCTGCACAATTCGATAGGCTCCTGTCTCTGTCATTTCATAGATCACCAGACGTATGGAGTTTGAGCCAATGTCCATGATGCCAATTTTGCTATTCATGAGTTGACCTCCTTGTTGAAAAAAACGATTTGCCGGTAATTTCCGCTGCTCCGTGCAAATGGTAGTAGATTATTGTCATTGTACCAGTGATGTTCGGTGCATGCTACCGTTCGCCATGATCTTGTCGAAATAGACACATGCCACCGACAATCATCCAAGAATAGAACCTTCCTGTTGAGTATGTATAAGTATACCTGACGGCGAAAGGAGAGGGTTAGATGAGACAACTTGCAAGCAAATGGCTAAAGACGAAGGCGCTGCTGCACCATCCACATACCGCCGTTTATATACCGGAAACCTGTCTATATAGTGAAGATCAATTGCGCATGATGCTGCGGCGGCATGCTTTTGTATTTATAAAACCTGTAAAAGGAGGCGGAGGAATCGGAGTCATGCGTGTGGCAAAGGAGCGTAGAGGATACGCCTGTACGCGTATGGAGCATACACATCGGTTCAGTCATTTTAGAGCACTTGTATTCGGAATCAATAAGCTCCGAATCCAACGTCCATATCTCATTCAACAAGGCATCCAACTGGCAAGTATTCAAGGTAGACCTGTCGACTATCGAGTCAAAGTCGTGAAGGAAGGGCAGAGATGGGATTTTCGTGCGGTGGTTGCACGTCATGCTCGTCCCGGACTGGTCATTACAAATCTGTGCAAAGGGGGAACTTTGCTGAAGGGAACAGAGGCGCTTCGGATGATATATCCCCGGCGGCTTGCTATTCAAAAGCGGCGAGAAATCATTCAACTTACACAGCGCTGTATTCCTGTACTGGAAAGAAGATTTCCTGGGATCGGACAACTGGGATTTGATTACGGGCTTGATCAGAGTGGACGGGTATGGATTTTAGAGGTTAATACAAGACCTCAATAAATTTCTGATTTCTTTAAAAAAATTCCAATATAATCTATTAACAAGACGCTAAATATAATATATTTATATAAATAATAAAAATATTTTTTTTGTGTTCGAGCGTCAAAATTCTGTGTATAAATATTGTCCACATTATCCCCTGTCACACATATGGGTTAACGACACTTACCAACAATTTATACACAGGATTTCCACAATTGACTGTGGATAACAGAACGCTTGTTCCGATTTTGGTATTTTGATAGAATAGATTTTGAAATAAAAGGAAAGGTTGTGTCGAGGATGGCTATGCTGACGGATGAAATGCTTTTGGATTCCTATCAGATGGCAATCGAGCTTAAACTTGAATGTGACTTCATTGCACTGTTGCTGGCTGAGATTCACAAAAGAAAGTTAGAGATGAATACAGCCGTAGTCCTTCATTAGACCGGACAAGCTCTCGTACTGCGACTGTGAAGTCATTCAGGGTTCGGATGACTTTACGGACAATCACTGCAACGAATAGGCACACCGTAAAAAAGGGTATTTCACTCCAAAGATTCAAATTTGGAGTAAAATACCCTTTTTTGTCATAGTCTAAACTAGACTACAATTTCATGTTACTGCTGTGACCAGGAGATAACTTGGCATCTGGATCTACATAGACCTTGGCGTTGTTGACTGCCGTAGGAGCTTCACCAAAGCCGACCGCAATCAGCTTGAGCTTGCCTGGATAGGTCGTAATGTCCCCAGCGGCGAAAATGCCGGGAATATTAGTTTCCTGGCGAGAATCGACCACGATAGAGTTACTTTCGATTTCAATTCCCCATTCAGCAATTGGGCCAAGTGTGGATACAAATCCAAAGTTAACGATCACATCGTCCACTTCGATTTCCTGTGTTTCTTTGGTTTTTACATGAGCAAGAGTGACTTTCGTAATTGTGTCTTCTCCATGCAATTCTGTAATTTCCGTTGGTGTAATAACGTTTACTTTGGAAGCGAGGAGGTTTTCGACACTGTGTTCATGCGCACGGAATTTGTCACGGCGGTGAATCAATGTAACCTGTTCTGCAATCGGTTCCAGCATAAGTGCCCAGTCTACAGCAGAGTCACCACCACCGCTAATTAGCACTTTTCGGCCTGCAAATTTGCTCAGGTCGCTGACAAAGTAATGCAGGTTCGTTTTTTCAAAACGTTCGGCACCTGGAAGCTCCAGTCTGCGCGGCTCGAAAGCACCCACACCAGCGGTAATAATAACCGCTTTACCATGATACTCGCCACCTTTGTCTGTTTTTACGATGAAGTGGCGTTCTTCCTTTTTCTCTAATGATACGACTTTCTCTTCTAGCTGCACCTCTGGATTAAAGTGGTTCATTTGTTGAACCAAATTGTTAACCAGTTCCTGTGCAGTCACTTTAGGAAAGCCAGCGACGTCATAGATATATTTTTCAGGATAAAGGGCTGCAAGCTGGCCGCCCAGTTGGGGCATACTTTCAATTAAGGTGACGGACGCCTGACGCATTCCCCCGTAAAAAGCGGCGAAAATACCGGCTGGACCGCCTCCGATAATAATCAGATCGCGGATTTCCGCACCTGTGGATTGAGCTGTCACTCTAAAACACCTCCGAAAGGGATAGTATGGGATTTGTAGATATTGAATCAGCCGCATAGAGGTTCAGATAGCCGCCGAACGCATGATTCACTGTTTATCATTATAAACTGCTGGGTTCCGCTTGCAAAGTTAAAGCGGTTAATATTTGATGAAGACTTTTCTGTGAGTATAAATTAACCGTTTTGAGAGAACAGCTGTGAATAATTAATGATTATGTATATCGGAAGGGGTAGAAGCATGAGCAGTATTCCCAAAATTGTCATTGTGGGCGCCGGATATGGCGGTATATTGACGGCTCAGCAATTGCAAAAGGAGCTCAAGCACAATGAGGCGGATGTCACACTGATCAATCGACATGATTACCACTATATTACGACACATCTTCATATGCCTGCGGCAGGTACGGATACGATTGAGCATTCAAGGATTCCGATTGCCCAGCTAATCGATGAGTTCAAGGTGGATTTAGTCAAAGGAACGGTTAAGGAAATCATACCGAAGGAGAAAAAAATCGTGCTGGAGGATGGATCACTCTCCTATGACTATTTGGTCATTGGATTAGGCGGCGAGCCAGAAACATTCGGTATTCCGGGAATGGATAAGTTCGCGCTGACGATTCGCAGTATTAACTCGGTTCGCCTGATTCGTGAGCATATTGAATACCAGCTGGCCCTGTATAAAAATGACGGTAAACCAGGTCGCCTCAATTTCGTCGTAGGAGGCGCTGGTTTTAGCGGCATTGAGTTTGTAGCAGAATTGGCGGATCGATTGCCACAGCTGGCCAGAGCCTATGACATCGATTTTAACCGGATTCAAATCATTAACGTCGAGGCAGCTCCTACGGCGCTGCCAGGGTTCGATCCTGAGCTGGTGGAGTATGCGATGAACGTCCTTAAGCATAAAGGGGTCACCTTCCGCATTGGAATTCCGATTAAGGAATGCTTGCAGGATGGTGTAATCGTTGGTGAGGGGGAGAAAATCGAAGCGTGCACGGTGGTCTGGACGGGAGGGATCCGTGGGAACGGATTAATCGAGAAAGCCGGATTCGAAGTGATGCGCGGAAGGGTGAAAATCGACGATTTTCTGCGTGCACCGGGCCACGATGATATTTTTATTATCGGGGACAGCTCCCTGATGTTTAATCCTGAAGGACGCCCTTATCCACCGACTGCCCAAATTGCGATGCAGCAAGGGGTTCTTTGTGCCAAGAATCTGGCCGCTACTCTTCGCAAAAAGGAGCTGCACAAGTTCATATTTTCCAACAAAGGGACGGTTGCTTCTCTTGGAAAAGGGGAAGCCGTCGCCGTGGTGGGCAAACGCAAAATAAAAGGTTGGGTGGCCGCACAATTGAAAAAAATTGTGGATCTCCGCTATCTGTTCATCATTGGCGGAATTCCACTGGTACTGAAAAAAGGACGGTTTTTCTAAGGCCAAAAGGTTTCCATGACTCCTCTAAAGGAGCTTGGAGACCTTTTTTATTTAGGTGAACAAAAAAAGATATTGACTCATAACTATTAGACGACGTATAGTATGATTACTAATTACAGAGGGGGAGCTTCACATTGAATTCTGATTTTAACATCAATGCTGATCCCAGGAAAATAAATTTATTGACTGAAAAGTTTCCAAATGTGGATTCCCGATCGTTGAATACGTTAGTACTTTTCGTGCAGACAGCTCACGAGGTGTACAATGGGGTGTCTTCCAGACTGTCTGAGTATGGGGTATCTATTGGAAATCTTAAAATTCTAATGCCTTTGTATTTGTATGACCGTTCATTAACTCCGTCCGAGTTGGCTGAGTATTCCGGAGTTACACGTTCAACAGTAACCAGCGTAATTGACAAGCTGGAACGGGACGGGATCATCCGAAGAAGTACGCTAACGGATCGACGTATGACCGCGATTTCTTTGACTGATGAAGGAAAACAGTTAATGACGGAAAGAATTCCACTGTTCATTCAGCTTTTTTCGGATTTGATGAATGAATTTACGCAGGAGGATCATGATCTTTTTGCAACACTCTTACAGAAGCTTTCCTCAGGTGTTGAACGGATAAAACAGGAATAATCAAATTTCCCGGCTTAAATAGTTAGACGTCGTACTATCAGGCTCCTTATTTGTTTTTGACTATTATTTTTAACTATCATTGGCTAAATCATCATGAAGGAGAGTTTATTGTAATGAACAAAAAGATCATCGTGTACGTTTTACTTGTTGTCGCGTTAGGTACCGGGGGTACGCTAATGGCAATGAGCGGCAAGGATGCTGTGAGTATGGCAGCCCAACAAAAAAATACACTGCTTACGGCAGATACCGTGAATGTTGCTTTTCAGGGCGTAGGGGGAAGAGTAAACACGATTGAGGTGAAGGAAGAACAACAGGTGAAAAAAGGGGATGTGCTCATGACCCTCGATCCTGTAGACCTTGATTTGCAAATTGAGAAATTAAAAACGGATATCGCACAGGCTGATGTGAAAATAAAACAGGCTAAAGACGGGTTGCAAAATCAGTCGGAGAAAATTTCGAATTCAGAAAAACAGGGGCAATTGGACATTCAAGCCGCGCAAGCGGGAGAGTCCTTATTAAACCAAGGCACACGTGCGGAGGATATTGTAAGACAAAAGCTGGCTATTGAAGCAGCACAGCAATCGTTGGACGCAGCTCTGACAGGAGTAGAGACAGCCAAAAGAAATGCGGAAATCGCACAAAAAACAGTATCATCCAGACAACAGGCTCTGGACTTGGCTAAAGTGAATTACAACCGTATCAAAGCGTTATATGATGCCGGAGCTGGAACCAAAGCAGAACTGGATAACGCCAAAAACCAACTGGATAATGCCCAAATCGCGTTAGATACAGCTAAGGATCAGGTTGAAATTGCCAATAACCAGATTACAGCGGCTAGCAAACAATCGGACATTGCTAAAAATGGGATCGCTCAGCAGCAAACCGCTTTGGATAAAATGGAGGCTGGCGCGACTGCTGAGGAACGCCAGCAGGCTCGTATCAAAACAGAAAAAGCCAAGGAAGCCTTGACTCAAACCTCGCAAACACGAAAAGATGTTAAGAATAGCGAATACAATGTGGATCTTCTGGCTCAACAAAAGCAGGCATTGAGTGTTCAACTCAAAACTTTGGAATTGCAGCGCGGACGTATGGTGCTGAAGGCATCTACAGATGGTAAGGTGGCACGTATTGTACCTAAAATGGGAGAGATCGTTTCTACGGGGGCAACGGGCGCCGTTATTGAAACCAATCAGCTATACTACGATATTTATGTGGGCGAGGATTCCATATCACAGTTTAAAGCTGGGGGAAATGTGACTTCGCACGTTGTAGCTTTAGATAAAGATGTCCAAGGCAAGGTGAGGTACATTACTTCTGCCCCTCAGTATACCAACATGAGAATGAGTCGGGACAAAGGTCTGTCGGATATCAGCTCCTTCCAAATACGGGTGGATGTCCAGCGAACATCTGAATTATTACCTGGAATGACGGTAGAGGTTGTGACGAAATGAAGGCGTTTATAGAAGAATGGAAGCTGATGATCAGCGGCAAAATGGTTTTTATTATGCTGCTCGTTCCTATCGTTGTAGCTGTTGCCTTTGGATTTGTTTTTAAAAATAATCAGCTTAACGATGCCTCTGTAGCTGTAGTCGATTTAGATCATAGCAGTTATAGCCGACAGCTTATTAATAAATTAGATGCATCGCAGTATATTGATGTACGCCATGTGCAAGAGAACGAAACCGATCCGAATTTACTTTTATATAATGAAAAGTTTTTTGCGGTGATTTACCTTCCAGCTGGGTTGGAGGAAAATAGGATTAAAGGAGTTCAGAGCAACATCGGTTTTTATGTAGATAATACGGTAGGTCAGGCTACTGGAAATCTACGCTCGGCAGTCACAGAGATCATGGCGACGGAAAATGCGATGCTGGCTGGTGGTGGATTAAAGGGTATGGGAATGAGTGACAGTCAGGTTACAGGGCTTACTTCCAATATGCTGCTTCAGCAGCGCCTGTTATATAATCCTACCAATGCTACTTTGATGACCTCGGTTATGGGGTTCATTAATACGGTCATGATTTCACTGATTGGTGCTACTGTACTGACAATTGTCCCGCGATTGCGGGAGCAAGGAAGATTAAAAGAGGAGCTTCAGCATTCGTATAGCTTGATTCTTAGGGTGTTGCCGTATGCGTTAGTAGGATGTGTGTCCTTTTACCTGTCCATTGGTTTGCTCAAGCAAATTGGCGGACTACGCTTTGAAGCGAATGTATGGCAGCTCAGTATTCCATTTCTCCTGTACACGATTACGTTGGGTTTGTTTGCGATGGCTTTAGGGTGGAATGCGGCCAATCCTGGAAAAGCTTCCCCACGCCTCATGCTAATTATACTGCCTTCGTTTTTACTGAGCGGCGCTCAATTGCCAGTGGCTATGCTGCCTCCATCGCTGCAATATATAAGTAACATTCTCCCATTGACCTGGCATTTCAAGTTTTTAAGAGGTATGGGCTTTAAAGGTGGAAGCTTAAAATATTTTATTCCCGAATTGGGGGGATTTTTGATCTTACTAAGTGGTTTGCTGCTTATTATCTTTATCCTGATCGCTTTGGAGAAAAGAAAGCTGGCGCATCAAGATATATAAAAAAGGATTCCGTCGTCCCGAAAGTGGGAGTTCGCGGAATCCTTGATTGTATGTTGCGACATAGTTCCGACGCTTATGGTTTACAGCTTCAACATGTCTTCAAATGTCTCTTCATTTAACACACTGCCGACATAGAAGGAGCCGAATTCACCGTAACGGGCACTGACTTCATCAAAACGCATTTCGTAGATTAGCTTCTTGAACTGAAGTGCGTCATCGGAGAACAGTGTTACGCCCCATTCCCAATCGTCAAAGCCGACGGAACCGGAAATAATTTGCTTTACTTTGCCAGCATAGCTGCGTCCAATTAAACCGTGGCTGCGCATCAAGGTGCGACGCTCGTCCATCGAAAGCATATACCAGTTGTCGTCCAGGTCACGTTTTTTGTTCATTGGATAGAAACAAATATAACGGGCCTTGTTTAATACAGGCTTCAAGCGTGCGACGATTTGTGGATTTTGCATTGGATCTTCATCTTTGCTCAAATAATTACTTAGTTCCACCACACTCACATAAGAATAGGTTTTGGTTGTATATTTGGCGAAGGTTGTTTTGTTAAAATCATTTTCCAGTTTATTGAGGTCTTCCAGCGTTTCGCGCAGGTGCATCATGACAAAATCAGCCTTTTGTCCGACAACAGTATAGACAGCTGAACTGCCCAGACCCGCTTCCTCGGTAACGTTCCATTCCTTCATAAACTCTTGAAGCTCGTCCAGTGCTCCGGCGCGCTCTTCATCGTCTGCGGTCTTCCATGCTGTCCAGTTGATGGACCGGAAATCGTGAAGCGCATACCAGCCTTCCAGTGTGGAGGCTACTTCGTTGGGAGTTGCTGGGGTTTGTTGAGGTTGATGTTGACTCACGATCTACACTCCTTTACGTCTGTAAATGATAATCAGCTTAGCCGAAATATGTGTACTTCCTTATATCATTCCTGTATCCAATACGTGATGCTTAACCATTATATTGTAGCTCAAAGTAAAGCTTTTCACCAATGAAAGAAGTGTGAAGAATTTTATTTTTACCATGATACAGGTCACAAAGTCTTAAAATAGTTAGTATTCTCGAAAAAAGTAGAAGTCAGACGAATACGGCTGCCAAAAAGGAGAACAATTGCCCTTATTTTGTTGGTCCCACGAGAAGGCAAGTATGATAGAATAGAAAAACATCTTGGAGACCGTTATGTCAGGAAAGGAAGAATGTTGGAATGCGGATGAAAAACCTGCTGCACTATACTGAGAACCACCGCTACTGCGTTTATCGGGAATTTGGCTTGAGCGCACTGGATGAATTGATGCTGGGAAGCGTCTATCAGCCGATGGTAGGCGCATTTGCGGTCAGTCTGTATCGACTGTTGTTCCAGCATGTGCCAGTCGGACAAATCGGTTATTCGCCGTTGGAACAGCAGCGTCGCCTTTTTCTGACACTGGGACTGGAGCCGAGTGAGAAGGGACGCAAGTATTTGATTGAACAGACCTCCAAGCTGGAGGCCGTCGGTCTGTTACAGACGTCCAGGCTGTATGCACCCGAAACGGACGACTATATGTATGAATATGAGATGCAGCCGCCGCTCGCACCTGCTGAATTTTTCAGAACGCAGCATCTCACCCTTTTGTTGAGAGACAAAATCGGTAAGTTTGCAGTGCTTTCTCTGAGAGAATCGTTGTGGAGTAGGGAATCTAGCGAATGGTCGCAATCTTCCTATAATAAAGAAAATATTTCGATTCCTTTCTACGAGTTATTTGAATTGAATACCCATGTTATAGATTACGAACTGGAACAGGCGCTGTCCGAGGTGTCCACTAGCCGTCAGACTGGACCACTAGCGTCAGAATCGGAGGAAGCATTGAATTATGCAGATATTATTCTCCGTTTTCCGCGTGAATCTGCCAATCGCAAGCACGTGGAGCGTCTCCGGTTTGAACACGAGCAGTTAGGCATGGTCAATTACGTTGTTCGCAAATTTGACCTTTCTGTACAGGATATTAGTCGCTTGCTGGATGAGGATGGTATTTTTACCGAAGCAGGCGACTTGTTGCTTGACGAGCTTCAGCTTCGGGCTAGTCAGCACTCCAGACAGGATCGGAAGCGTCAGGAGGAACAGCAGGTACAGGCCGCCAAAGTGGTCGCCTTGCGCCAAAGAGAAGCTTCCACACCTGAAGAGCCGCCTGCAGAACAGGCTGTGGAAATGGAATTTTATGTGGAGGTTCCACCACAATTCACAGCCAAGTGTGACATTCACCAATATAATATGATGTTGCGCAACGAGCCTTATCGCCGTTTGCTGCAAACCTTTTTCCCCGGCACGGTTCCCGGTAACCTGCTGGATATATTTGAGAAAATTGATATCAGCTATAAGCTGCCCGGTGAAGTCATCAATGTGCTGATCCATTATTTGATGTCACTGCTCGTATCGGGGAGCGATCAGCGAATTAACCGAAACTTTGTCGAGGCCGTTGCTTCCAACATGCTGCTTAAGCAGGTAAACACTTACGAAAAAGCCGTTCAATATATAAGGGATCAAGCCAAGGTAAAAGGAAAACAGTCCTCTGCTTCTCCTTCCGGCGGCCGATCCCGCGCATATGCCAAAAATAACGGGCCAGCCAAGCCATCCATTCCAATCGTTCAGGATCACCCTTCCGAGGAGTCTGTATCTGAGGAAGAATTGGATGAACTGATGCGTCTGGCCGAACGAATGCAATCCGGAAAACAGAAAAAAGTCTAGTGGATTTTAGGTTTTATAAAACTATTAAGCGAAGCCAATTCAAATAGATGTCGACTTTATGCCGGTCAGTAGCGGAGCGGATGGAATCGTTCTGGAGAAGCGATAGCGTTCGCCTTTGCCACCGGATTTTCACCTTTAAATTTCTATTACGATAGAAAAAATCTGGTGGCAACAGCGATCGTAAGAATGATCCATCCGCGAAGCGTCTCCCCCCATAACTCTGCACATTTTAGAAAGGAGGAGCGTTCTTGGAATCACTGGGCGATTTGCTACAGCAGATGCAGAACCCTTCGTTTCGCCAGCGCACTCGCAATGTAGCCGATCAAGTTCTAAATGATCCGCTCGTGCAGGAGTTTTGTGCTGCGCATCCTGATGTGGACGAAACACAATTGCGACTCAACATGAGCATGCTCTTTCAGTATGCCCGGGATCGTCGAAATTGCGACAATTGTCCGGGGCTGGAACGGTGTCCTAACGATTTTCAGGGCCACTTTTGTAAGCTGGGCGTGGAATATCCGAATGGAACAGCCGAAATCGTGGACATTCGGACCCCATGTGCGAAGTTGGTTGCTTCCCAACATGAACAACGGGTGCGTCAGAGAATTAAAAGCTTTTATGTGGATGAACGGGCACTTCTGGAGGGATATAACGCTCTTGAGATTGCGCGCAAAGATTCACAACGTATGCCTGCCGTCACACAGCTATTCCGTTACATTGAAGAAACGAAAAGTCAGGGTCTATCCAAAAAAGGACTGTATCTGGAAGGTACGTTTGGTACGGGTAAAACTTTTTTGATGGGCTATCTATTGCACGAGCTGGCTCTGTCGGGTCTGAACGGTGTGATCGTGTATATGCCTGATTTTGTGGAGGACTTAAAGTCCATGATTCAGGATGGACAGAAGCTGAAGGAAACGACCGAAATGCTCAAAAATTGTGATCTGCTCGTATTTGACGATATTGGTGCCGAAAATTTAAGCCCGTGGGTACGGGACCATGTGATGGGTTCCATTTTGAATTACCGAATGAACCGCAAACCTACTTTTTATACTTCCAATTATTCGTTGCAGGGGCTGGAGAAGCATCTCAGCTTTACGAGCAAGGACGGAGAGGAAATGTACAAAGGACAACGCTTGATGGACCGGATTCGTCCTTTTGTAGATGTCATTACCGTAAAGGGAAAAAATCAGCGGGGGTAAGCGTTTATCCGTCTGCTATTTTGATATCTTACAATTAAAAGACTATTGTGATATAATTAAAAGGTGTCGAAACAGACATTACAGGTTATAATAATCTTGACTTTTCTATAAAGGAGGAACATACAATGGCAATTGTTAACGTGTCCGATCAATCCTTCAACGCAGAAGTCGAAGGCACAGGAACCGTTTTGGTTGATTTTTGGGCGCCATGGTGCGGTCCTTGCAAAATGATCGCTCCCATTCTGGAGGATCTGTCCACAGAAGTTGGCGACAGCGTCAAAATCGCGAAGGTGAACGTGGATGAAAATCCAGAGTCTGCTTCCCGTTTCGGCGTGATGAGTATTCCTACCCTGATCGTTTTCAAAGACGGACAGCCTGTTGATAAAGTGGTAGGTCTGAACTCCAAAGAAGCGCTGAAAAGCATGCTTACTAAACACCAATAATCATCGCATGTGACCCATGCTCCCGCGGGGGCTTGGTGGAGCGGCCATGAAAGGTCAATGCCTCCGGTTGTAAATACCGGGGGCGTTTTTGTGTATTATTCCTATATATTATAAGTAGTTAGTTGAGTAATCATTAAGAATGGAAGGAGGAACCGGGCGAATGAAACCTTATGCGGAGGACTTGCAAAATCAGGAGAAGGCGCTGGAGAACATACGGCACAAATTAGCGTTACTGCCGGATGCATCAGGCTGTTACCTGATGAAGAATAGCGAAGGCACCATTATTTATGTCGGCAAGGCCAAAGTGTTGAAAAACCGGGTCCGTTCCTATTTTACAGGTAGCCATAACGGCAAGACGCAGCGACTGGTTTCCGATATCCGTGATTTTGAATATATCGTTACAGGCAGTAATATGGAGGCGCTCATTTTGGAGTGCAACCTCATTAAAAAGTACCAGCCGCGCTATAACGTGCTATTGAAGGATGATAAAACCTTTCCGTATTTGAAAATTACGAACGAGGCACACCCTAAGCTGGAGGTGACCCGTCGCGTTCTGAAAGATAAAGCAAAATATTTTGGACCGTACCCCAATTCCTACGCGGCACATCAGACGAAGAAGCTGCTGGATCGTATGTATCCGTTACGCAAGTGTGGTGTGATGCCCAAGGAAGTGTGCCTGTATTATCACATGCATCAATGTTTGGGGCCTTGTGTGAAAGAGGTGAAGAAGGAAACGTATGAGCAGATTGGTCAGGAGATTGGTTCCTTTTTGAGCGGGGGACATGAGGAAATTAAAAAGGATCTTCAGCGTAAAATGCAGGAGGCCGCAGAGGAATTGTATTTTGAGCGGGCCAAGGAGCTGCGAGATCAGATTATCAGCATCGACGCGATGATGGAAAAGCAGAAAATCACCACATCGGATGCGAAAGATCGAGATGTATTCGGTTTTTCAGTAGATAAGGGCTGGATGTGTGTACAAATCCTATATGTCCGCAAAGGTAAAATGATCGAGCGCCATATGTCGACTTTTCCTTTCTACGGTGAGGCTTACAGTGATTTTATGTCCTATGTGACGCAATATTATAGTGACAACCCAGCAGTGCCGCAGGAAATATTGCTGCCGGATTCTCCTAAGCTGATGCAGGCGGAACAGGTCAATGTCGATCAACCGGTTGCGGCAGAAACTGCACTTCACAGTGCACCTACAGCCGATGCTACCGGACAGACAGATGACAAAGCGATACAAACGGAGACAGAGCATTCTGCTGACTCATTGCTGGTGGCTGAAGAACGAGCAGCTTATGCAGCAGCAACGAATCAAGGTCAAGTTGGTGACCAAGATGCAGAGATAAAGGAAACAGAAACCCAACTATCCGGTGGACTGGAGGACCCAGCTACGGCGGCTCTCGCTCTGGCTGAATGGTTGGATGTTAAGGTACTTGTACCGCAGCGTGGACTGAAAAAGCAAATGACAGGCATGGCGACGGAAAATGCACGTGTTGCTTTGGATGAGAAGTTTAAGCTGATCGAGCGGGATGAGGAACGGACATCCAAAGCTGCAAGCAATCTCGGACGTGCCATTGGGCTGGATAGCTTGCACCGGGTGGAGGCGTTTGATAACTCCAACATCCAGGGTTCCGATCCAGTCTCCGCCATGATCGTGTTTATTGATGGCAAGCCTGCCAAGAAGGAGTATCGAAAATATAAGATCCGTTCTGTGCAGGGACCCGATGATTATGAAACGATGCGTGAGGTTATTCGGCGTAGATATGAACGTGTGCTTAAGGAAAATCTGGAACGTCCCGACTTGATCGTTGTGGATGGTGGACGTGGACAAATTAAGGCGGCGACCGATGTACTGCAAAATGAGCTGGGTTTGTTCATTCCTGTGTGTGGTCTGGTGAAGGATGCCAAACATAGAACTTCCCAACTATTAGTGGGAGAGTCCTCTGAGGCCGTGACACTTGCACGCAATAGCGAAGAATTTTATCTGCTGCAACGGATTCAGGACGAGGTTCACCGTTTTGCCATCACGTTCCACCGCGAGCAACGCGGCAAATCTATGGTGACTTCTCGGTTGGACTCTATTCCAGGCATCGGCGAGAAACGGCGTAAGTTACTGCTCAAGCATTTTGGATCACTCAAAAAAATAAGAGAGGCCAGCGTTGAAGAATTCCGGCCTCTCTCTATTGGGGATAAGCTTGCGCGTCAGATTATAGCTGCCCTTCGGGAGGAGGAGTCGTAGAATACGGCTCCTCTTTTTTAATAGGTTCAAACATAATTCGATTTGGCTTTTTAGGACTAAACCAATAAATGATGTAACCCACAATGGCTGGAAGTAAGATCCAGAATAGACCAGCGCTCACATTCACAGTGTCTCCCAGACTCATTACACTAAGCCCCATTAGAATGCTGTCAAAAATAACGTGGCTGAACATGGCGGCAATAAAACCGTAACGCAGGAACACAAAACTGAACAGCAAGCCAAGAAAAGTCAGCTCAATAGGTCTGGAAATCACCGGATAGATTGGATAAAGTGTATGTCCCAGTGCCCAAATCAGCGTGGTGATCAGACAAGCAACAAAAGTGTTTTTCACTATTTTTTTGACCATCGGAATACCAAACAGACGGTAGACAGTCTCTTCTCCAATACCTGCCATCCAGGCCATAATCGGCAGTAACCATGGATAAGCCATATTGTAAGGGGATTGCGTGGCATCTGTTGTGGAGAATGTATTAAATGTGCGCTCCAGTATAAAGAATAAGATGGATTGTACCCCGAGTAAAATAAAGGCCCACAAGTAGCCAACATACATACTGCGAAGCACATACAGCCCGTAGCCCGGCTCTTTCGCACGCGGCCATGCATTCAGTCCAACCTGACGCATAAGTCCGTCACCGCCGACCAAGGAGAAGTAGAGCGCTACTGCCATGAAGAAGGTAACACCAATCTGGAACACCATAAGAAATATAAGCATGCCCTTACCGCCTGCTTCTGCTTGCAATAAAGGTAGCATGTTCATTGTCCCAGCTATACTTGCAATAAAGTATATAACGGACAGAACAATGCCGCGTACAAATGAAGTATGTCGTCGGGTGAGTGACGCATACACAATGGCAAGAACACCCAGCACAAAGCTAAATAGGGCATAACCCGCATAGGTCATCCAATTCGCCCAAAATGTTTGCTTTTCGATATAATCGGTATAGGACGACGGGGCCGAAAAGCTTTGAGAGAAGGAGCGAACATCACCGTCTTCGAAAGTAAAAGCCAATGTAAGTACCGAGGCGCCGATTTTTTTATCGTCTACGGTATACTTTAATCCACCTTCTTTTTCAGTGGTGGCGAGCTTCAAGTCCGACGGCTTAAAACCAAAGCGCTTAACCCATACTGCGGCCGCCTGCTCCTTGGCTTCAAGCGTCATGCCGTCCTCAGCTACACGTATAAGCCTGTTACGTGCTTCTTCATCCGTAGAAATATCAGCCTGTGTGTAATTGGTACTGGAGGTGATCCGTTTAAAGCTAACGACCTTCCCAGTGGATAAATCCACATGAATTTGCAGTTTGCTTTTCGCTGAGGATTCAGGCAGATCAACCCGAAAGGTTTCGTAAGGGTAATTTTTCTTCCATGTACGGTCGTACTGTTGAAGCAGTTTTTCTCTAGATAAATAACCGTACAAATCTGTTTCGGCCTGATAGGTCACGACAGGCTCCTCTGACTGTGATTCAGTATAGCCCAACTCGGAGCGGGCAAAGTCCAATGCGTGTATGACCGCTTCTTGTTTGCTGATGACCTTTGCGTTCATTACTGATTCTGGACTCGGATTGCTAAGCGAGGGAATAAGCAATTGAAAGATAAAAAAGCAAATCAGGCCAATCCCGCCCAGCAAGCCTAATTTTTTGAAGTTGGCCGTGAGCACGACCGGTTTCCCGATAGGATTCATGAGTTTCCTCCTTAATCTGTAAATAAGAACATCCATTAAAGATATCATACTGCACAGGTTCCCGCCAACAGACCAGCGATATTCATGAAAATAGAGTGAAAGCACTTTAAAGTTCCAATAAAATAAGATAAGCTGCGATTAAACGATGCCCATTCGCAAAATAAAGCCAATTTCACGTTTTTTCGGCGAAATCGGTTTTGTGATCTGGATATAGAAGGATTATAATCTTGAGGCAATGCCTATAAAATACATAGGTAATGATATACAGTTGAGCCGAATTTCTATGAGAAAACGGGGGAACCATGTTACTGGGGTGAATTTTACAGCCGATCCTGCTGGATTGGATGTGTAAATAGGGCATACTGTGCTGCCCGAATCCGTCAGCTAACCTCGTAGGCTATGAGCAGGAACCAAGTCAGGCACTCGGTTTTCCGGTGTCTATTTTTGTGCGTATAAAAGTGTTTGGATTGGTTAGACCGCTGCGGGTGCAGATTATTCTTCCGATTGCTGTTATCCCCGGATTTTTTGATTGTATAACCCCTTTAATGGTTAAAATCCGGAGATAAAGGCAAACGCTTCGCTTCTTCAGAACAATTCTGCTCCCTTCGCTGCTGCCCGCCAATAGCACAGGGGGCAGAGTAGTGCTTGACATGCATTCTTCCTGTATTCAGGGAATGCTAATTATAGTTACTAAAGGTTTGGAAAAATCAAAAAAATTAGGGGCAACGACGATCGGAAGATCAAATGGAACGCGTAGCGGGCTTACACCGTTTTAAATCACTGTTTTTATAGTTTTAAGGATTAGGAGAGAAGTGATGAATAGATGAATCCCAATGCAAGCTGGCTCCGGCTTTCTCCACCGCAGATATTCGTTGCGGGTTTTGCCATTATCATTCTAATAGGTAGTTTATTGTTAATGCTGCCGATCTCCAATACAACAGGAAAGCCACTTGCGTTTATAGACGCTTTGTTTACTGCCGCTTCCGCGACCTGTGTTACAGGGCTTGTCGTAAAGGATACGGGGACCTTTTTTACAACCTTTGGTCAAGTTGTTATCGCTGCGCTCATTCAGATCGGCGGCCTGGGCTTTATGACTATGGCTACCTTGATCGCGCTGGTGTTCAAACGTCGGATTTCCTTACGGGAGCGCCTCATTTTACAGGAAGCGATGAATCAGACCTCTGTCGAAGGAATTGTCGGATTGATTCGTAAGGTGCTGCTGTACTCGCTGGTCATTGAGGGCGTATGTGCTGCAATATTTGCGATTCGCTGGTCGTTTGATATGCCTGTAGGCAGGGCGATTTATTTTGGGATTTGGCATGCCATCTCCATGTTTAACAATGCTGGTTTTGACTTATTCGGGCACTTTCGCAGCCTGACAGATTATGTATATGATCCGATTGTTAATTTTACAGCTATGTTCCTGATTATTTCAGGCGGCATTGGTTTTGTAGTGATGTCGGACCTGGCAGAATATCGCAAGCGCAAGAGACTTTCCTTGCATACTAAGGTGGTACTCAGCATGACGGGCGCTATGATTGTAGTCGGCACGCTCGTGATTTTTGTATTTGAGTTTACGAATCCAAAGACTCTTGGCTCGCTTGATTGGGGGGGGAAACTGCTGGGATCTTTATTCCAGTCCGTAACCCCTCGTACCGCAGGTGCCAATACACTGGACATTGCAGGCTTGCGGCAGGCTACGCAGTTTTTTATCATCATACTCATGTTTATCGGGGCTTCTCCTGGCTCTACTGGAGGCGGGATTAAGACCACAACATTCGCGCTGCTCATTGGAGCAGTGATTTCGATGCTACGGGGGCGTGAAGATATTGTGCTGTTCAGGTACCGACTTGCGCAGGGACGAATTTACAAGGCTTTGACCATTACACTGCTGGGGCTGCTGTTCGTGATCGGGGTGACCATGATTTTGTCGGCAACCGAAGATCATCATTTTCTGATGATCTTGTTCGAGACGGTGTCTGCGTTTGGTACAGTGGGGCTGTCGATAGGGCTTACACCTGATTTGACAGTCATAGGCAAGCTGGTGATTACCCTGACGATGTTTGCAGGTAGACTGGGGCCACTCACGCTAGCTTATGCACTGGGGCCGAAAAAGGGTAAAGAATTATATCGTCATCCGGAAGGCAAAATGATTATAGGATGAATCATTTCATGATATGTAGTATACATTTCGTGGGTTTAATTATTTCAGGATTTTTGTAAAATCCTCATTTATGAAATTGATTCAGATAAGGGAGTTTTCGAGTAGATATGAAAACGCAGCAGTTTGTAGTTATTGGCTTGGGACGGTTTGGCTCAAGCCTGGCTTTGCAATTGGTGGATATGGGGTGCGAGGTGCTAGGCATTGACCGGAATGAGGATGTTGTGGACAGTATGAGTGAGATGTTGACACATACTGTCGTTGCGGACGCTACCGATGAAGACTCATTGCGATCACTGGGCATCCGTAATTTCGATTGCGGCATTGTTGCTATTGGTGATGACATTCAGGTAAGCATCCTGACCGCCATTTTGCTGAAGGAGCTGGGTGTGAAAAAAGTCGTAGCCAAAGCCATATCTGTGCTGCACGGGCGTGCGTTAGAGAAGCTCGGTGTGGACCGGATCATTTATCCAGAACGGGATATGGGTATCCGGGTGGCTCATCAGCTAGTCACGCCTAATTTGCTCGATTATTTGGAGTTGTCCAAAGAATACAGTATTGTGGAACTCAATGTACCTGCATGTCTGAATGGCAAAACGCTAGCAGAGCTAAATGCCCGTACTCGCTTTGGTTGTAGTGTCGTGGCGCTTCATACGGCGAACGGTATCCTGATCGCACCGACGGCTATGGATCGGCTAAAAGCAGACGATATTATGGTCATCATCGGCTCGAATGACAATATCGGTCGCTTTGAGGATGAGGTTGTTAATGTCAATGAAGAGGGCTAAACCCTCTACACCATACGATAGCCTGCAAACGACGCACGTGTCTCGCTAATCCAGCGTCGTGCTGTCGGACCGAGATCGGTCGTCTCCGAGTAAATGAGGGAGGTCGTTCGGCGTGTCTCCTTCAAATCGGGCAAGTACAATGCAGTGAGTCCATTATCCCGTAATAGTTCGCTGCGCAAATAGGATTTGGGTAGCAAGGCGGAAGCCTTACAGGTTGGAAGCAGGCGTACAATTGCCTCGAAGGAGTCGATTTCCATGCGGATATCCGGCATGATGCCGCTGCGCTGGAATAAGTCATCCGTCAGACTGCGATACCAGGTTCCTTTGGAGAAAATAATCATCGGCAATCCTTGCAGGTCTTTCATCGAGGCCGTTTCTGTCTTGACGGTTAATTCATGTCCAATGGGAACAACAAGCTCCAAATGATCATCAAATAGCGGAATGCAACGCAGTCCGGCTTCATGAATGGCAGACCCGACAATACCGGCGTCTGCTTTTTTATCACGTACAAAGGCGACGATTTCATGGGTTTTACCGGTGAGCAGCTTCAGCTCGGTTTGAGGATGCTTGCTCATGAAAGCTTCGACGAGGGTAGGCAGCGTCGTTTGGAGTGTCGTGAGGCTTGCGCCGAGTGTAAGCATACTCTGGGCTTCATTTTTGTGCTGGGACAGCTTTTGTAAAAAGCGAAGCTGTCGTTGCCGTTGCTCTAGTGCGAATGTATAAACAAATCGGCCAGTGGACGTAATTTCGAGCCGTTTGCCCCGACGATCAAAGAGATTCACACCCAGCTGTTCCTCCAGCTTGGCAATTTTGCGAGACAGGGCAGGTTGGGACAGATTCAGCAGTTTGGAGGCTTTATTCAGGCTGGACTGCTCGACAATGACGGCAAAAGCGTTCAAATCCTCAAACAAATCATCCACTTCCTCTCTATATGCAAAAAAGACATAATAATTAATACGTATATTGCAATTCCATTATAAGCCGAAAAGGAGTAACATGAAAGCGACACAAGATGTTCACACTTTTGTTTTTCCTTATAAGGGACACCTTGTTGGACATTTCCTGTCGGGAACTGTCATTTTATATGTTATATTACTATTGAAAACGCTATTATTGGGAGAAGGGAGCATGACCTAGATGAGAGGATTTTATTCCAGAAAGCTGCATTCGCTTCTTGGCGTCATTCCGTTGGCTCTATTTTTTGTTGAGCATTTGGTGACGAACTTCACAGCGGTGGAGGGCGGCAAGGAAGGATTTAATCGCAGCGTGGCCTTCCTGAATGGTTTGCCGCTGGTTATTGTGCTAGAAACGTTATTCATCTACTTGCCATTACTGTTCCACGGGATTTATGGCTTGTATATCGCTTATCAGGCTGACCCGAATGTCAAAAGGTTCGGCTATTCACGTAACTGGCGCTTTCTGTTCCAGCGTATTTCTGGCGTCATTACATTTGTATTTATTATCTGGCACGTATACGACACACGCTTTCAGGTAGCTCTGGGTAAAGTAACTCATGAGGAGCTAGGCGGCGTTATGCATGGCATTGTGACGAACCCGGTTTATTTCATTTTGTATTTAATCAGTGTCGTTTCGGCATCCTTTCACTTTGCTAACGGACTGTGGGCATTTATGGTCAGTTGGGGGATTACTGTGGGACCGCGTGCGCAAAAAGTATCTTCTTATATCTGTATGACCCTGTTCGTGGTGGTGTCTATCGGCTTCATCGCTTCCCTGCTTGCATTCCGCAGCGCGGAATTTCAGGAAACGGCAACTGCCTTGGTGCAATGCAGCGCTTTTAAACAGCTACTGTAAATGAGTCATATCCATTATACATCGTGTTGAGATTCTATTTTTAAACGTAAAAGGGGATTTGGTTAAAATCCTGAAAAAAAGGAGTGAGCAGAAATGGCAGCATCCAACATTATTGTCGTGGGCGGCGGTCTGGCAGGTCTAATGGCTACGATCAAGGCGGCAGAGGCGGGAGTTCACGTTCATTTATTTTCTTTGGTTCCGGTCAAAAGGTCCCACTCCGTTTGTGCTCAAGGCGGCATCAATGGTGCGGTAAATACCAAGGGTGAGGGAGACTCACCCTGGATTCACTTTGATGATTCGGTCTATGGCGGGGACTTTCTGGCCAACCAGCCTCCGGTAAAAGCGATGTGCGAAGCGGCTCCAGGGATCATTCATCTCATGGACCGCATGGGCGTCATGTTTAACCGGACACCGGAAGGACTGCTGGACTTCCGTCGCTTCGGCGGTACCCAGCATCATCGGACCGCCTTTGCTGGCGCGACGACAGGACAGCAGCTTCTGTACGCTCTCGATGAGCAGGTACGGCGCTGGGAATCTGCTGGTTTGGTGACCAAGTATGAAAATTGGGAGTTTTTACAGGCTGTACTGGATGATGAAGGCATCTGTCGAGGGATTTGCGGGCAGGATTTGCGTACGATGGAAGTGAAGACTTTTGCAGCGGATGCAGTTATTTTGGCGTCTGGTGGCCCCGGGATTATTTTCGGTAAAACCACGAATTCCGTCATTAATACGGGCACAGCTGCTGGTGCGGTGTATCAGCAAGGCGTACGCTATGCGAACGGTGAGTTTATCCAGATTCATCCGACGGCTATACCAGGGGATGACAAGCTGCGTCTCATGTCCGAGTCGGCACGGGGAGAGGGCGGTCGTATTTGGACGTATAAGGACGGTAAGCCATGGTATTTCCTCGAAGAAAAGTATCCGGCTTACGGAAATCTGGTCCCTCGCGATATTGCAACACGTGAAATATTCAGTGTATGCGTTGATGATGGACTGGGTATTAATGGCGAGAACATGGTCTACCTCGATCTGTCCCACAAGGACCCGAAAGAGCTGGATGTAAAGCTGGGCGGCATTATTGAAATCTATGAAAAATTCGTCGGTGACGATCCGCGCAAAATCCCGATGAAAATATTCCCGGCTGTTCATTATTCAATGGGCGGCATGTGGGTCGATTACAATCAGATGACGAATATACCGGGCTTGTTCGCGGCTGGTGAGTGTGAATTCCAATATCACGGTGCGAACCGTTTGGGTGCGAACTCGTTGCTGTCAGCCATTTACGGCGGGATGGTAGCTGGACCTAAGGCTGTGGAATATATCAAAGGCTTGAAAAAATCTGCACAGGATATAGCTACTTCCGTATTTGATGCGGCAGTGAATCAGCAGACGGAGAAGTATGAGCGTATTTTGCATATGGACGGAAAAGAAAATGCTTATGTTCTTCATAAAGAGCTGGGCGAGTGGATGACGAACAACATGACTGTGGTTCGTTATAATGACAAGCTGGAAGCTACGATCCACAAGATCAAGGAGCTGAAGGAGCGTTACTCTAACATTAACATCAATGACGCTTCGCGCTGGAACAATGCGGGTGCGGCGTTTACACGGCAACTGTGGAATATGATGGAGCTGGCCGAAGCGATGACCAAAGGTGCGCTATTGCGCAACGAAAGCCGCGGGGCCCATTACAAACCAGACTTCCCGGATCGCAACGATGAGGATTTCCTGAAAACGACGATTGCGGACTGGACACCGGAAGGACCACAAATCTCGTATGAAGCGGTGGATGTTTCGCTGATCAAGCCGCGTATTCGGGATTATTCCAAGAACAAATAACGGAAGGGAGTGTATTTAGATGTCGGAGCAAGCAGTGAAGTCGAATAAAACAGTGAAGTTCGTTGTGACCCGTCAAGCTGATCCTAAAGCCAGTTCCTATACGGAAGAATTCGAATTGGCTTATCGTCCGGGGATGAATGTGATTAGCGCGCTGATGGAAATTCAGCGTAACCCGGTGGACAGCCACGGTAAAGAGACGGCTCCGGTGTGCTGGGAGTCGAATTGCCTGGAGGAAGTATGCGGAGCATGCTCCATGGTGATTAACGGCAAGCCGCGTCAGGCCTGTGCAGCGCTCGTCGATAAGCTGGAGCAGCCAATTACGATCGCGCCGATGAGCACGTTCCCGGTAGTTCGGGATTTGGTCATCGACCGCAGCCGGATGTTTAATGCGCTCAAGAAGGTCAAAGCGTGGATTCCGATTGACGGTACCTACGATCTGGGTCCTGGTCCTAGAATGGCAGAGAAAAAGCGTCAGTGGGCGTATGAGCTGTCCAAGTGCATGACCTGCGGTGTCTGCCTGGAAGCTTGCCCGAACGTCAACGAGAAGACGACGTTCATCGGACCTGCGGCGATTTCTCAGGTTCGCCTGTTCAACAGCCATCCGACAGGGGAAATGAATCAGGAAGAGCGGCTGGAGGCGTTGATGACGGACGACGGGCTGGAAGGGTGCGGGAACTCGCAAAACTGCGTACGCTCTTGCCCGAAAGGCATTCCGTTGACAACTTCTATTGCCGAAATGAACAAGGAAACGACCAAGCATATGTTCAAGCGCTGGCTGACTGTATAGCACTAGACAGCGAATAGGTTATGCACAAACAGGCTTTTTCTCAAACTGGAGAAAGCCTGTTTTTTTGCGCTCAGGAATGATGGAGGGTAACATGGAGAAAGGAGCGCGGGATAGCAGTTATGGTATAATTATGGTATTGTGTATCGTTTTTGGTGAAAAGGAGGCTGGACAGGTGACTGTGCAACCGATAACGAATCGACCTGTCACTAGGTCGGATGTAATGAAGGGATTACAGGATCTGGGAGTTCGGAGCGGCATGACATTGCTTGTTCACTCGTCGATGCGCAGCTTTGGACGCTTTGTTCCAGGCGGGGCCTCGGCCATTCTTGCCGCGCTAACCGAAGCGGTTGGCACGGAAGGGACGCTGGTAATGCCGACACAGTCTCATGACATGACTGATCCCTCGACTTGGATGAACCCGCCTCTGGATGAGTCATGGTGGGAACTGGTACGCGAGGAAATGCCCGCTTATGATCCGGCCTGGACGCTGACCGGAGGGATGGGCGTCATTGTAGAAACGTTCCGTGGTCTGCCAGGAACCAAGCGCAGCGGACATCCGCATGTTTCTCTGGCGGCACGTGGACCTGCTGCTTCAGACTTGCTGGAAGCGCATGAGCTTGATTTTGGGCTGGGTGAGCATTCGCCCTTGGCAAAGCTGTATGATGCAGATGCCTATGTACTGCTGTTGGGCTGCGAACATGACAGCAACACGTCCTTGCATTTGGCGGAATATCGAACAGCCTATAATGGACGAGAAGTGATCACGCATCAAGCTCCTATGATGGTGGATGGAGCAAAAGCGTGGGTATCTTTTCAGGATTTTAATATTACCTCAGATGACTTTGAGAAGCTGGGACTTGATTTTGAACGGGACTGTCCCTCAGCCTTTACGCGGGTGAACATTGGGGAGGCTTCATGTTTTTTCGCGAGGCAACGTGATTTGGTAGACTATGCGGAGCAGTGGTTGTCCAACTACCGCTAAAGCTTCTGGACAGTAAGAATTTCTAAAAAGTGAGATCAAGGAATAGATTGCAGGGGGGAATGCATATGGAGAAGACGCCGCACACCCGCCGCGAGAGTCAGGATGGCCCGCATCAGGGGTCCGCTATCCCTCCCGGTTCTTCGCGGCGTTCCATTTCAAATGAACCAGCCAATCCTTCGCGCCGCCATTTTTTGAAAAAAGCGGCTTTAGCCACAGCCGGAACCGCGCTTCTGGCTGGAGGATATGCTTCCTTATGGGAGCCTAATCATTTGGAAATTACACGCTTCAACTTGTTTCTCCCTCGTCTTCCGTCTGCTTTTGACGGAATCAGGGTCGTACATTTTAGTGATGTGCACTTGGGTTTTCACATGGATGAGCAGGATCTACGCGAGCTTGCGGACCGTATAGCAGGTCTGAAGCCAGATTTGCTCTGTTTTACAGGCGATATTGTGGATGACTATGCAGTATCCATGAAGGCTGCTGTTCCAGTTATGGCTTCTATGCACGCCACACTTGGCAAATTTGCTATTCTGGGCAATCATGATTATAGAGGCTTACCAGCCGGAGTACAGGAATTGTATCCGAAAACCGGGTTTACGTTGCTGAGAAACGAGCATGCGATTGTAGAGCTTGCGGGACAGCGTGTAGCCTTGGTCGGTTTAGAGGATAACATCATGGGCAAGCCCAATCCGCAGCGCGCCATTCACGGACTACCTGATGAGATGTGCAAGCTCCTGCTGATGCATGAGCCGGACTATGCAGATGTGGCGGCGCAAATGTCCTTTGATCTTCAACTGTCAGGGCATACGCATGGAGGACAGGTACGCTTGCCGGTCATTGGAGCGCCGATGCCGCCTCCGGGTGGACGCAAGTACATCCAGGGATTATTTCATGTGGGAACGGAGAGAATGCCGCTGTATGTCAGCCGAGGCATTGGCATGACACATCTGCCGATTCGCGTGCTGTGCAGACCGGAGCTTAGTGTCATTACGTTAAAATCCGGCCAATAGGCCATGATCTTTTTTTCATCTTTATCATATATGTTGGAACTACATAAAGATGGCTCGAATGTAGTGTAGAGTGTAGTCGTTTCGGACAAAGGAGTGAGGTTCAGATGGATCGTATTGCTGTCATTTCAGATATTCATGGCAATTGGCCTGCCTGTGAGGCGGTGCTGGAGGATATTGCTTCCCGAGGCATTAGCCGTGTGTTTTGTTTGGGGGATCTGATCGGCAAAGGGCCTAGCCCGTGCGAGGTTCTGGATGCTGTCCGTCAACGTTGTGAAGTGGTCGTGCGGGGGAATTGGGATGAGCTGGTTAGTATTACGGATGATCTCAATTTTAGCTGGCAAGCCGAACGCTTGGGGGCAGAACGAGTGCAGTATTTGGCACAGTTACCGTTTCATTATGATTTCAGAATGAGCGGACGCCGTATCCGTCTGGTGCATGCCTCGCCGCAAAGTGTATATCACCGTGTGCAGCCATGGGATGAGCCGGAAAAACGGCTTGCCATGTTCGATCCGTTAGCAGAAGAAAATGGAAAAGTTGTTTTTGCTCCGGATGTCGTGGGATATGGTGATGTGCACAATGCTTTTATCCAGCATTTTCAGGGAAAAACACTTTTTAACGTCGGTAGTGTCGGGAATCCGTTGGATGTTACGCAGGCTTCCTACTGCATTTTAGAGGGGGAGATGGGAGAGGAGCAGCCTACGTCCTTCTCCATTCATTTTGTACGTGTACCTTATGATATAGAACTGGCGGTAAAACAAGCGGAGGAAGCTGCTGTACCTTCTTTGCCGTATTATATTCGAGAGCTGCGCACAGGAATTTACCGGGGGATTCAGGACCTGGATTAAGTATGGAAACATTCATTTCTAAAAGCCAATCCATCCGCAGGAGGGGACATTGTGCTGACCAGAGAAATGCTTCGTCTTGGGCTACCGGAGCTTTACGCCCGTCGAGTCCGATTGCGCCAGCTAAGAGCAGAGGATTATCCCGCGCTGGAACGGATCCTATCCGATCCATTGGTGATCCAATATGTGAATCGAATTCGCAAGCCAGTCTATACACGAATGCGGCGTCTGGTTGCGCAAATTAAAGTATCTGCTGATTCACTAGATTCCCTGCATTTTGCGGTGGAATGGCATCAGAGAAATACAGGAGAAAGCAATTTACTTGGTGAGTCCAATGAGCCTACCTCCTCACCGTTGCTCGGTATCGTCTCTTTTCAGCAATGGAATGAAAGAACGGGTGAGGCGCAATTGGGCTATATTTTGGATCGTCCTTTTTGGGGACAGGGGCTGGCTACAGAAATGGTAGGAGAAATGCTGAATTTTGGTTTCGGATCTTTGAAGCTCAAGCGGATCGAAAGTCGTTGCCAAGAGGATAATCAGGCTTCCATGCGCGTGCTTATTAAAAATAAGATGCGCCTGCTGCGTACAATTGGTGCTTATGATCCCTCAGGCGAGGTACCGAGTGTATTGGTATTTTCGATGACCCAAGGGGATTATGCGTAGAAATGGCAGTGGAATATTTTGTTACAAAGATGAAATATAACTGCAAAACAACTCTAACACAGGACGGGTACAATACAGACATGACCCCCTTTTGAATAATATATGTTGCTGGGCCCGATGATTCGGGTCCTCTTTTTTTGTTATCCTATAGTTAGAACCGAACAGGAAAGAAGGGCTGGCATTGGCTTTGAATATATGGAGTGCAGACATTCATCATTTATTTGACCAATTCACTGAGCTTGTGGATGGTCATATTCATCATAAAAAATCGGAGCAACAACTCACGATTCCCCCGCATATAGGTAAGGGAAGTATGACTCGCACACGGATTCGTCCAGGTATGGAAATCGTGGTCACGGATCTCACCTTTGAACAGAATATGAAGCTTCATATTCAGGAGGCTTGTCCGCTCTTTGAACTCAGCTATTGCTTAAATGGTGAAATATACTGTGAATGGAACGGCAAAGAAAGTCATACCAATCGGTTGACCGGGAATGTTTTATATTTAGAGGATGAACTGGTTTATGAGGAAAAGAAGGCAGGCGTTCACCACCAAATGGTGGAAATAAGGTGTTCTCCCCAAGAACTATTTTCTTACGCCGGAGATATTGCAGAAAAGCATAGCATAGAAACATGGTTACAACGTTACAAAGGGAATATTGACGCCTACGCGGATACGCCCGCCATGCACAGGTGTGTTTATGACATGATACATTGTAACTACAATGGGACGATGAAACGGTTATACATGGAAAGTAAGGCAATGGAGTTTATTGCATTGTTTGGGGAGATGGATGGACATGTAACAAGGGGGACAAGCCATTTTATAAGTCGTGAAGATATTTCAAAGCTCCATAAGGCTCGTGAATTCGTCATTCTTCATTTTGAGCACCCCCTGTCGATTCAAGCGTTGGCCCGAAAGGTTGGGCTTAATGAATTCAAGCTAAAGAAAGGATTCCCCCATTTATTCGGAATGACTATTTTTGAAATGGTGCGTAAGCAAAGAATGGAAAAAGCTCTCTGGTACTTGGAAGTTGAACAATTAAACATTGGAGAGACGGCATTTTCAATCGGGTACAGCAACGCCAGTAATTTTACGACAACCTTTCGAAAGTATTATGGTTGTAATCCTAGCGAATATATCAAAAAAATACGTAATCCAGATACATTTACGAATAAATTTTAATGAAACAATCCTTCAAGCATGTCCATCATGTTTGGAGGATTTTTTATTGGTGCTCCTTCTATAGGGATAGAAAATACCTTTGCAGGTAGAGACCCCCTTGCTTTATAGATGATAATGGTTATCAGTTGAGATGAGAAATGAAAAGATTAAAGATGCCCATTATAGGTTGGAGGAACTACAATGAAAGATCGTTTTGCCATAGCCATGACTAATCCTCAAGCAGTACAGCAGGTAGATTCGCGTCGCTGGTACGCATTAGCTCTGATTTTACTTCCTACTTTATTAATTTCACTGAACAACTATATGATGCAGGTTGCCCTTCCGATGATGCAGGCGGACCTGCATGCCAGTTTTTCAGAGGCACAGCTCATATTTACGGGATATTCTCTGGGATTGGCTGTGGCCTTGATATTGGGCGGCAAACTTGGAGATATGTATGGTAGAAGACGCATGTTATGTATCGGGGTGTTGGGGTTTACATTGATGGCTCTGTTAGGGGGGATCGTATCGCAGCCTACGTTAATCATTATGATTCGTGTGCTTCAAGGGATATCAGCTGCCATGATTCAACCCCAGGTTCTATCTATCATGCAAAGCAGCTTTCTTCCCAAAGAGAAGGGACTGGTATTTGCAATTTACGGAGCTATCATTGGGGTTGGATTTACACTTGGTTTAATTCTGGGTGGATTTTTGGTAGACTGGAACCTTTTCGGCCTGGGCTGGCACATCATTTTCTTTTTTAATGTCCCCTTTGGGCTGTTAGTGTTACTCTTTTGTCCTATTATTACGGAATCCTATGGCAGATCCGTGCCGAATATGGATTGGGGTGGGGCTTTTCTGTTGCTTCTTGGTTTAATGCTGTTTGTCTATCCGTTGACAACCGGGCAAAAGCAGGGCTGGGCTTTATGGACATGGGGGTGTCTGCTGTTGTCCATTCTGGTTTTGGTTGCTTTTATAGTTACGCAAATGGGAAAAGAAAAGAGGGAAGGCTCGCCTTTTATTCGTCTATCTATATTTAGAAAGAGTTCATTCGGCGCAGGGATATTGACGGTAATTGTCATCTATCTTAGTATGTTTTCGTTCTTCTTTATTTTAAATTATTATGTACAATCCGGTTTGAAATACAGTGTTCGATCCACAAGCATGGTCTTTTTGCCGCTTGGTGTTGGCTTTTTCCTCACCTCATTATGGTCGTCCAGGCTAGTAAAGAAGTGGGGGAGCAAGGTGTTGAAATCAGGTATGCTAATCATGGGGATTTGTAGCTTTCTGCTCATTGGATCGTTACATCTAGATGCAATCCATTTATGTCATATTCAAAATATCACGATACTAGGTGTATATGGTCTGGGTCTCGGGATGGCCACAACGCCACTGGCCCATGTTGTCCTTGGGGCTGTATCGGCTGAAGAGGCAGGAACGGGTTCAGGCTTGTTTACGACCTTTATGTACTTGGCTAATTCGTTGGGTGTCGCTTTGATCGGTATCTTGTTCTCTTCCTCGCTCAATCACACACTTTCAGAAGCTAATCTGTCAGATTATATCAGAGCATTCTCTATTTCTGTGGCAGTGAGTGGAGTTCTTGCCTTGGCTGGACTCATTTGCATTTCATTTTGTTACAAAGATGAAACATAACTGCAAAGTTACTTTAACATAGAGTGGGTACAACATAGATATGACCCCCTTTGAATTATATATATTGCTGGGACCCGAAGCTTCGGGTCCTCTTTTTTTATGATTTTAGGAACGGTTCAGGCTGGTTATCAGCTCTGGAAGCCATTCATTTAGGGAGAGAAATGAGTACCCCTCTGACTGAGCTTTGGACGTATCCATGTACCACGATTGTGTAATACCGAATGGAGACATGTGCTCGTCTGCTGTTTTTTCTTTCACCACAGCTTGTTTTCCCGTTGCCTGCTCAATGATCGAAATGATCTCCCCAATCCTCACTGTACCGTCGGAGCAAGCATTTACAGGACCTGTTAAATAAGTGTGACCGAGCCAAAGCAGAAAATCTGCGGCTTCATCGGAACGAATAAATGAGATTTGTGCTGTGGAATTAGGTATTCCGATTTCTGTTCCTTCACGAACATGTTCGATATGAAAATGAAGCCTTTTCGTATAATCATCTGTTCCCAATACAATCGGAAAACGAACAGCGACTACAGGGAATGTAGCTTGTTGCATAAAAACTGCTTCTGCCTGCCGTTTAGCCTCCTGATATGTAAAATCGTCTTTCCCGCCCTTGCGAACCGGGTAAGTTTGAGGATCAAAGATGCTCTCTGTCAGCACTTCCGGGCTCGAATCATAGACGGATAGGCTGGAGGTCACAATATACCTCTTGGCTTTAGCATCAAAAATGCGGCAGGCTTCGCTGGCTTCATCTGGAGAAAAGCAAATATTATCATAAACAACATCCCACACTTGCTCACCTACCGCTTCAGCGAGCGCTTGCCGGTCGGTACGGTCTGCACAGATCCGCTGAACGCGGTCACCAAACGAATCGTTTGTTTGGCCTCGTGTGAGGATGGTAACCGAGTTCTCGGAACTCTCCAGCAGACGTTCCACCAGTCTCTTGCCAAAAAAGCGCGTTCCACCCAATACAAGTACCTTTCTCATACTTTATCACTCCTTCGGAATGGTTTTCATAGATCAGGATTTTGCAAAATTCGATTCCAGTCGCTTATTGTTTTTTTTTGCAAAATCCTCAGATATTAAGGTAGACGAAATAATGACTGTAAAGGGTACAGAGCGAATGAAAAGAGCTTAACATACTTTGATGAAGTGCTCTTAGTGCGGAGCCATTTTGCAATCTATCATATACTTAGTTTATTTACATAGTTCATCTAACAATTAAGTAAAAAGAGGAGGATCATAGGCTGTAGTGGAGTCGCATGTCCTGTGGGGGCAGATGAATTTGAACCGGAGTGGCTCATCAAAAAACGAACGTTATGAAATGATCCATCAAATGATGGAACGGCATGAGGAGGCACATCAGGGGAATTGGCAAGAGTTTATGCGACAGAGCGCACAGGATTGGCGCCAATATCCGCAATTGGCACGTAACGAGCTAAGCAGCATTACGTGCCCTGCATTATTTATCGCGGGTGAACATGATGATTTTGCCACTGAAGAGCAGCTTCTGGAATTATGCTTATGGGTCCAAGACTCACGTTATCTAATTGCTCCGGGTTGTAGTCATCGACCGCACATGCTTAGAGAGAAGCCGATCTTAATCAATGATTCTATTCTTTCATTTTTGAACAAGCATGCAATCCGTTGATCATAAGATCAAATTATTCGCATAGCGGTGGAGCAACGCCTAATCTTACTCTCCTAGAAGCTTCAAGAAATTGGCCGGCACCGTAATTTGCTGATTATTTATCATAATCTTCCGAAGCTCCTCTATGGAGTCCTCTTCACCTCTAGCGTCTTTAATTTCCTTGATCTCACGATGTAGACGCTCCATTTGGAGATCTAGCGCATTAGCGGAATCCGCTGCGCTCTTTAATTCACGTGTCAGACTTTCGGGAACGGACTGGTTGTACTTATAAAAGATTTTATGCTCCAGGCTGGCCCAGAAATCCATGGCAATGGTTCGAATTTGCACCTCTACGCAGACTAGCTCCTCACAATCCGACATGAATACAGGAACTTGAACCAGCAAATGCAGGCTCTGGTAACCGTTCGGCTTGGGATTCTTGATGTAATCCTTAATTTCCAGCACCTTCAAGTCACTCTGTCTCTGAAGCATGTTACTGACATCGTAAATGTCAGAAATAAAAGAGCAAGTAATACGTAAGCCAGCGATATCCTTAATATGATTTTTGACAGCATCCAGGGATAACTCGCTATTTTTACGAAGCATTTTGTTCATGATGCTCTCAGGAGATTTAAGGCGTGATTTGGTATGCTCAATAGGGCTGTAATCGTGTAATGCTTGAAATTCCTGTTTTAATATTTCAATCTTGGTTTCCATTTCGTCGAGCGCAAATTTATAGATTAGCATAAACCGCGTGATGTCATGCTTTAGCTTTTTGATCTTGTCCATAGGATCTTCCAAGTGCATATGTAATTCTCCTCACACATAGATGTCATAATCTTGCTAAGCATTCGCCTTTGCAATGGGATTATCACCTTATAAATTACAATCCCCAACAATCCCATTGCAGCAGCGTTCGTAAGATCAAATGATTTGCGGAGCGGCAATTCCCACCTTAAATTTTAAAGCGCCACAGGAATTTTACGTTTTTCTTTAAAATAGACCCATTCCCGGAAGCCGATATCCTTCAGCATTGCCTTTACTTCTTCCCAATCATCGCCTACCCGCGAAGGCTTATGGGCATCCGAACCAAAAGTGACCTCCACACCAAAATGGTGCGCTCTTTCTAAAATAGAAGCAGACGGGTACCATCCGCCACTCAGCTTGGTTTTACCCGAAGTGTTAATTTCAATCGCCACATTGGATTCCGCAATTACCCGCAAGGTTTCATCAATGGCTGTATCGGCAGGAATGTCTGAAAAGGCAGGGAAGTTCCCCTTCATTGCGTCAATATGACCTAATATCTGAAACATGCCGCTTCGCGCAGATTCCTGAATGAGCGCATAGTAGGCTTGTTTGACTTCGATTTTACGAGCGTCGCTTAATTTGTTCCAACGGTTACGGTTAAAAATGCTGTCCCCTTCGACATTGTGAATCGACCCAATGAGGTAATCAAATGGATAAGGAGCCAGAGTGGAACGATATAATTCAGCGAAATCAGGAAAATAATCTGTTTCCAATCCGAGCAGCACGTCAATACGGCCTTCGTATTCCTTTTTGAGCTGTTGTACCTCTTCTACGTATTCAGCAAGCTGTGACTTAGCCATATAAATTTTAGGAAAAGCCTGATCCTGTTCGCTACATAGAAAGGGGGAATGATCCGAAATGCCAATAGCTTGTAAGCCAGATTGAATACCTGCTTCAATATAATCCCGAATGTTGCCGTCTGCATGACCGCAGCGGAAATGATGGGTGTGCAGATCAAATTTCATAGCCTGTCTTCCTTTCGTAACCAAGTTTATATTGCGTATGTTGTTCATAGTGAATTACGTTATTCAGAACTGGTAAAATTCGTCTCCGGCATCCCCTTCAGATCACTTAAAAATTGCTGCATGGCTGAGTTTAGATATCGGCCGGATTTATAAATCACTCCTACCGGATGACTAACTTCCAGCTCGGGAATATGGATCATTTTTAATGTGCCTGCACGCAGTTCCGAAGTGACCGACAGTCTGGAAATAATGGCAGCACCGAGATTAATTTCGACCATCCGTTTGACTTCCTCACTGCTGGACAACTCGATCACGACATGAGGTACGATTTGGTGCTTTTTAAATACATCGTCCACGAATTTTCGTCCCACCGTATCGGGAGAGAGCAGAATAAGCGGAATTTCCCGAAGGGCTTCAATGGTAGCATGTGGTTGTGAGGCCAGCGGATGAGTAGGAGACACGACTAGCTCGAAGGAATCGTAATACAGAACCGAAGTGCTTAAATTGGGATTACGTTCGATCAGATAGCCGATGCCAACATCAATAAGTCCGTTCTCCACCTGCTGATAAATCATTGAGGAAGCCATGGATTGAATGGAGGTTTTGATGAGAGGGAACTGATCCTGAAAGTAGGAAAGCACGCGCGGTAAAATTTGAATAGCGATGGATGTTGTGGTACCCAGCGCAATGTGACCCTGCGGTGTTTCGTTTAGATCGTACAATTTTTGTCTTAATTCCTCAACAACCTCCAATATGCGCTCGGCGTGTTCCAAAAAAACAGCTCCCCGGTCGGTCAGGGTGACGGGCTGGTTGCGGTCAATTAGAATGGTTTTGAACTCATCCTCTAGACTTTTAATTTGGGCGGACACCGCCGGCTGCGTCAAATTGAGAAGTTCTCCGGCTTTGCGGAAGCTCATTGTTTTGGAAATCATGATAAGTGTTTCAAGTTGACTGATGTTCATGAAGTTCCTCCTCTCTTTTCTTAATCTTGTCGCAGCTGTATAGAATGAATATTTTTAGCCAATCCATAGGTTCATATGTAAAACCGTCGTTATGCTTTATTTCATTAAATTATAGGTTATTCGAGCAGGAAGGGCAATGAATCGAAGCAGAGCACCTTAAAGTGTGGTATATTGGGAAATAAAGACTAAAGTCCTGATATCCTTCAAAAATAATCAGTCTAAAATCGGTAAGAAGCAAAGATATAGGACATTATTCACATTTTTTGTGGTTTAGCTATAAAAAATTACCGGGCAGCTGTCGATAAGTGATAGAGAGAGCATTTTGTTGAGGATCGATGCGTTTTACAGTAATATTTAATTAAAAAATTCTAATTTAAATGGGACTTTTGTTGTATGTCTAAAAGCCCATCGTAAAGGGGCGCTTTGATCGTGAAGGCAGAAGTGATAAATCCTTTTTTGGAGTCGGCGCGACGGGTCATTGAACAATTGATCCAAGTATCTCCTTCACCCGGAAATCTTGGTGTGAAAAATGTCGAGCTGGTGGACGACCACATCTGGATTATGATCGGGATGACCGGACAGCTTAGCGGAAATATTGTGTTCGGCCTGAATGAACAGGTGGCGCTACGTATGGTATCAGCGATGATGGGCGGATTTGTGTTGACTGAAATTGATGAGATGGGAAAAAGCGCAATTTCAGAATTGGGCAATATGATTAGTGGTAATGCCAGTACGATTTTGTCCAATCAGGGAATTGTCGTGGATATTACGCCTCCGCAGGTCATGAAATCAGAAAACTTGACCACTTTTGTGCCTCAGCGTGCCCTTTATATTCCGCTCACGGTGGAAGGAATCGGCGAGCTGGATATTCAGGTGATGATCTCTTAATATTAAAGGAGCAAGTTTCCTTAATGTGGAGGGATGACCGTGAGTATACTACAGGACAAGATAGTTGTGATTACAGGTGCATCTAGTGGAATTGGCGCCCTTTGCGCTCAGTTGTTAAGCGAAAAGGGCGCGATTCCTATTTTAACAGCACGCTCGCAGGAGCGACTGAAGCAAGTATCTGCGGGAATCAGCGGCAGGCATGAGCTTATCCAACTGGACGTCACCCGCCAGGAGCAGGTAGAGGCTGTTGCTGCACGAGTATTGGAACAGTACGGACGGGTCGATATATTGCTTAACAATGCGGGCTACGGAAAGTTTGAGTATTTTAATGAAACCGACCTGACGGAGTTTGAACAAATGATGGACGTGAACTACATGGGTGTTGTTCGCTGCATCAAGGCGTTTCTGCCGCAAATGACAGAGCGGGGCCATGGACAGATTGTCAATGTAGCATCAATGGCTGGGAAAATCGGGACAGCCAAATCGTCTTCTTACACGGCGACGAAGCATGCATTGCTGGGTTTCAGCAATGCGCTCAGGCAAGAGCTGCGCGGGAGTGGAGTGACTGTAACGACGATTAACCCGGGGCCGATCGACACACCGTTTTTTGAGCTGGCAGATCCTTCAGGAGGATATGTTCGAAATGTAAGCTGGTTTATGCTACAACCTGATAAGGTAGCACGGCATATCGTGAGAGCGATGGAGCTTGGCAAAGAGGAGGTTAATCTGCCACGGTGGGTATCTCCTTTTCTCAAGCTGTATCAGTTAGCTCCCAGACTAACCGATAGGCTGGGTCATGGTGTGATGAATAAGAAATAAAAGATGTCCCGTAAGCCATTAGCTATGGTGAGGGACATCTTTTATTTTTGTGATTTGGTAACAGGGCTATTTTCGCATATAATGGAGAGTAACGAATTTACGTATAGGGGTTGGACCTTTTCATGACATTGAATTTTGAATCGCTCGGCGTTGAACAAGATCTGTTGGACAAACTGACTGAGCATGAAATTACACAGCCTTCGCCAGTTCAGGCAGAGGCTATACCGGAAATAATGAAGGGAAAGCATGTTTTGGCGCGTTCACAAACTGGCACAGGCAAGACACTGGCTTATTTGTTGCCGCTGTTGCAAGCGATTGATCCACAGAAAAAGGCTACGCAAAAGCTGATACTAGCTCCAAGCCAGGAACTGGCCATGCAAATTGTACGTGAGGGTCAGCGCTACGGAGAGCATCGCGGAATCCGTGTACTCGGTCTGATTGGTGGGGCGGCTATCAAACGTCAAATCGAAAAGCTCAAGGATCATCCACAGCTTGTCGTGGGCACACCAGGACGTGTACGGGAACTCATCGCTTCGAAAAAGTTGAAAATGCACAATATTACAGCCATTGTTATTGATGAGGTGGATCAGATGTTCCAGCTCGGCGGAGCAGGCGATGTAACAAACATATTGGGCACCGCCCAACGTGATCGTCAATTGGTATTCCTGTCCGCAACGCTGAACGATGAGATTCAGTCGCTGGCGAAACGAGAGATGCGTGAATATGTAGAAATTGGGATTGATCCCGACCAGAAGACGGCCAGTGGACTGGAACACTATTACTTTGTATCTGAAGAACGGGATAAAGTGGATATGCTGCGCCGTCTGGTGCGTCATTTTAATCCAAGAAAAGCGCTGGTGTTCGTGAATACAACCAATGCCATCGGGGAGATTGAAGCCAAGCTCAAGCATATGGGGCTGACTACGGCATCCTTGTATGGAGATGCGGATAAAGTCACGCGTAGCAACGTGTTGGCCCGATTCCGCGAGGACAAGCTCAAAGTGCTGGTCGCTTCGGATGTGGCAGCCCGTGGTCTGGATATTGAGGGCCTTGAAATGGTCATTCATTTTGACCCGGCTACGGATAGTCAAGCTTATGTTCACCGTGCAGGACGGACAGGACGGATGGGACGCAAAGGATTGGTGGCGTCGGTTGTTACCGACCGTGAAACGTTCATCATGCGTAAGTTCTCCCGTGAACTGGGCATTGACATCGCAGAGCGTGCGTTGCATGGAGGTCGAGTAGTTGTGCCGCGTCCGGCGGATGCTAAGCGTGCATCTGTAAGACCATCCGAGGCCAGATCCATATCTGACGGAGCACAGACGGAAAACCGTAAGGCACCTGTTCGTACCGAAAACGGACGTCCTGGCAGGAATTCCGCGAACGGTTCAGCTCCAGGCAAGAGCAAAGGAGCAGCCTTGTCCAAAGCAGGAAAAGCACAGCGTGAGCGTGATCGCAAAAACAAGGGTGCACCAAGATGGCTGAAGGAAAAAGGATCAAAACCGAACGAGTAAGGGAGAAGAGGGGGAGCCATGGAACAACAGCCTGTGTTGCAAATTAACGGACTGACCGGCGGATATAGCGCCAAGCGCCCGGTGCTGCATCAGATTTCGCTGGATGTGAAACCGGGCGAAATGGTAGGATTGATCGGTCTGAACGGGGCCGGGAAAAGTACGACCATGAAGCATATTTTGGGCCTGATGACACCGCAGGCCGGAGAAATTCGTGTGCAGGGTCATAAGCAGGATGAAAATCCCGAGGAGTATCAGGGAGCCATTGCTTTTGTACCTGAATCTCCAGAGCTGTATCCTGAAATGACGGTGATGGAGCATATGGAATTCACGGCCAGAGCGTACGGAGTTAGCGAAGCAGATTTCCGCACACGGAGTGATCAAATGCTGGACTTGTTCCGTATGCGGGATAAAAGTGGAAGTATGTCGATGCACCTGTCTAAAGGGATGCGCCAGAAAGTGATGATTATGTGCGCATTTTTAGCGGGACCGCCGTTGTATGTCATAGATGAGCCTTTTTTGGGTTTGGACCCGCTTGGTATTCGTTCCCTGCTTGACTTTATGTTAGAGATGAAGCGTTCGGGTTCGTCCATTCTGCTCAGTTCTCATATTTTGTCCACGATTGAAAATTATTGCGATCGTTTCATTGTACTTCATCAGGGTGCCATCATTGCACAGGGTACGCTGGACGAAGTGACAGCACAGGCGGGTAAGCCGGGCATGCCGCTGGAAGATGCATTTTATGAGCTGGTACAGGGCAGGGAATGAGCATGGATTTGCAGCGTTTGCATAAAGAAAGACGTGTAGCGTTCTGGGGACAGGTGCTGCCCTATCTGGGCTATGTCATTCAGAGCGGTCTGGCGGTGGTCTTCGGCTTTGCACTGATTGCCTTTGCCGCATGGTACACGTCGCTGCTGATGCATACTCCACCGGATTTGCCCATCCGCTGGATCATGCTTATTGTGGCTATTCCGATTGCTCATGCGAGCTTTCGTACGTATTTAAACGCGGCGGATATTGTTTTCCTCCGTCCACAGGAGCACGCGATGCACGATTATTTTAAGGCCAGCCGGATTCGGGGTGTGGTGTATAAAATATTCGGTTTGCTATTGCTGTCTATTATCGTGTGGCCGCTGTATATTCGCAGTGATACCGCGCCTAAGCCGCTGCTACTGACCCTGCTACTGTTCGTGCTGTTAAAGCTGCTATTCAGCTACGGCGGCTGGCAAGAGCTTCGCATGGTATCGATTGGCGGGAGTGTAGGCTATCGTCTGCTTCGGTGGGTGTTGGCTGTGCTGATGGTAGCCGCATGGCTATGGCAGCCTCCACTACACAGCGTGCCATTTATCATATTGGTCGGTGTGGTGTACGTGCTTGTTCTGCGTTTTCCGGTCAAGCTGCTAGTGGCTTGGGAAAAGCTGATTCGTACAGAGGGTATGCAGGCTGCTCGGGTGATGCGCACTTTGGGCTGGTTTGTCGATGTGCCCGCCCTTACGCAGAGAGTGACGCCACGTCGTTGGCTGTCCTGGTTGGGAGGTAACATACCTTGGAACAGAAGGGGAGCGTATCGTTACCTGCTGTTTAAGACGTTCCTGCGTACAGAGCCAGCAGGTATTGTCATTCGGCTTGGAATTCTGGGGTTGTTAATTATATATATCACCCATGCTAGCTGGATTGGGATTGCAGTATATTTATTTTTCATATTCCTCATTGGTGTACAGGTTACTTCACTAAGGCAGTATCACAAGGATTCGTTATGGCTTCAGTTATATCCGATTCCTGCGCATAGTCGTCGTGCGTCTTTTCTCGACTTTGTTGTTCGGTTGACGTTGCCGGCTGCTGTGGTTCTGTGGCTTCCTTTTCTGGCAAAAGGAACGGAAGATCTACTGTCTACACTGCTCACGCTGCTTGGGGGAGTTGCAGTAGTGTTCCTGTTACGAGGCGCTCAAGCCAAAAAATGGCGTTTGGACGGGCAGGATGAAGAAGAAGTGTAATGTGTATCTATGTGAATAAAGTAAAGGCTAATTCGCAAGCAGCAAGAGCTGTCTGCGAATTAGCCTTTTTTTGTATGCTCACTGCTATCGTAGCTGTGGGTGCAGATAATCGTCTGCTTATATGAAGATCGTTTTGCTGATGATAACTAATAAAATGAACAGTACCAGAATTGTTCCTGTGCTTGTAAATGCGCCGTAACCACCGTAACCGCCTCTTGTTTCTTCTGCTCCCATGCTCATTCTCCTCTCGGTCATTGTGATAAAGGATACATCGTATCTTATGAAGTGGATTTTCAGATTGCGTGGGCCAATGCTCAGTTGTGTTGCCGAATCGCCTTATATTTTTCATCAGATGTAGGGGAGGAGAGAGGAAAAGGCACGTATTATCGAGAATAGAAGAAGTACGTAGTCATTATCACTTGGAAAGTGGGAAAGACGAGATGCTGGTAGATAAGCTGCTCGTGAACATATTTCTTGTGTTTGTACCATTATTAGTATATAGCTCTTTGTCAGATCATCGGCATAGGAAACATACCCCGTTGCTTATGGGAGGGGTGTTGGGTGTGTCTTCTGTGCTTTGCCTTATGTTTTCGTACATCTGGTATGGATTATATTGGGATCTTCGATATGTTCCTCTGATCCTTTCTGTTTTATATTTTGGTCCTAAGGCAGGACTTCTGAATATAACGCTGATAGTGATGGCTCGTATGTATATAGATCCTGAGTCTATGGTGGTGAGCTTTCCCAGCATGATGTTGTGTTATTTGGGCCCTCTCTTGGTAAGAAAAAAGTTTATGCAGCTCAATAGTATGTTGCTTCGGGTGGGCATGAATATGCTAATGAGTATATGGACCAATATTGCCATGCTTATATTTTTGTTAATACATTCCTGGGCCAATGGCAGGCTGGATAAGGATGAGGTCGAGCTGATCCGGGCAATACTCTGGTTCGGTGTGATTCAATTCCTAAGCATTGGAGCCTCCTCTTTCTGGATGGAGTTTAGTTTGGAACGGGAAGAAATGAGAAGAAAGATTAAATATGCTGAGCATCTGAATACCTTAGGTGAACTGGCTGCCTCTATGGCTCATGAAGTAAGGAATCCGTTGACCGTGGTTAAAGGGTTCCTGCAAATGGTTCAGTCAGGGCTAGAAGGGAAAAATCGCAGATATATTGCTTTGGCACTAGCAGAGGTCGATCGGGCTGAAAGAATTATTAGCGACTATCTGAACTTATCCAGACCGCAGATTGGGAACACAGAGCTGATGGATCTGTCTGGCATGGTTCAACAGATTGTTTTGCTTTTGAAACCGATGGCGACCAAGCAAGGCGTAAGACTGTATACTGAGCTAAGGAATGAAATATACGTACATATGGATCGTAATCAGCTGTTACAGGCGTTAATACATGTGACGAAAAATGCGATCGAAGCTGCGGATGATGGAGGCAGGGTATACATAAAGCTGGCGATTCAGGAAGAGAAGGCATGTCTGCATATTAGGGATACGGGAAAAGGCATGAGTCAGGAGCACCTGGAGCGAGTGGGGACTTTGTTTTTTTCAACCAAAGAGGTAGGAACAGGACTGGGAACGGTCGTCTCCTTTCGAATCATTGAAGCCATGAACGGAAGTATACACTATGAGAGTGAGCCCGGAGTCGGAACTGAGGTAGTCATCCTGCTGCCACTCGCACAGAAATCTTTGCTCGCTGCTGAAGGATAGTTTGTTTCGAAGTGTCATTCACAATGGTTCAGCCCATTAAAAAGCGGTATGCGCAACATCTGGCATACCGCTAATGATGCTATATTTAATCTGTTACATATTAGGTGTTCAACAAATCTTGTGCGCCACGGTAAACAATGTCATACAGGTCTTCCAGATACTCTTCCTCGATACATGAGAATGCGATTCGGAGGTCATATTCACCCAGCGCAATTGTTCCTACCCCATATTGTTCCAGCAAATGTGTGCGCAGTCGTTCAGCGGACAAGCCGTTCAGCTTGAGACACATAAAATAACCCGAATTGAAAGGATAGTAGCTCCATACATCTCCGTATTTTCCACTATCGAGCAACGCTTTGACTTTGTTAGCCCGTCCCTTCATAATCTGGAACTTTTCTTTCTTCTGTTGTTCAAAGTCCGTTGACTTGAGGGCATCCAGGACGAAGGTTTGAGATGGGTGAGGACCGCTCGAAATCGTTGCCCGAATAATCCCTAATGTTTTTTGTTCCAGTGCGCTCAGTACATCCTGATGTTCCGAAGCAAAGGTAATAAATCCGACACGGAAGCCCCAAACGAATTCTTCCTTGGTAGCTCCGTCAATTTTGACTGGTAGAATTCTCGGATGAAGTCCAGCTAACTGACCGAATAGTGATTCATGCAGGGAGTCCTCGAAGAACAGACCAAAATAAGCGTCATCCGTCACAACTACGACATTGATGCCCGCTTCCGCGGCTTCCTGGATGGCAGCAACAATTGCTTTACCCTCTTCCACTCCCGGTGTGTAGCCTGTTGGGTTATTCGGGAAGTTCAGCACAACGATCGCTTTGCCGTATTCTTTCTGTGCCAGTAGCGCGTCGCGTAATCCTTCACTATTAAAACGTTGATCCTCTGTGAACAACGGGAAATTCACCAAACGTCCATGACGGCGAATACCGAAAGTCAGCTCATAGTTTTCCCAGTTTTTGTCTGGATAAATGACAGCGTCCCCTTCATCCGTGAACAGGTCGGCAACGATGCTCAAACCGTGGGTCAGCGCGTTCGTAACTACGGGAAGGCCGTAATTTTTCCCAGCCAATGAAGGGTTTTCCTTCAGCATTTTGTCACGCCATACACTACGAAGTTCAGGTTTGCCCGCAGGGGGAGCGTAAGGGTATAAATCCTTGGGATTGTAAGCGGACAACTTCTCCTGAATGACCTCCAAATGCATAGGACCATTGCCTTCAGTAGCAATGCCAATCGTGGCGTTGTACTTTTTAGCAAGCTTCCCTGCTTCTGCGGATTGACTCAAAATCCCTTCTTTTGGGAAATAAATTTCTTTCCCTAAAAGAGAAAGCATTTGATATACATGCTCGTTGCCTGTCTGAATGTTTTGGTTTAACTGCGCTGCCAGTGGATTCATTCCCGTTTCATCCTTCCAAGTCATTTTGATTACATATTATAGCATTACACACGGTAAGCGTCACGCAAAAGCCTCTGGAATATAAAAGCGCATTTTTTTGCTTAATGACGGCGCTGAGCTTATATTATAAATTAACGGGATAAAGGACAACCAAAGATGAACAAGAGGAGGTGCAGATTTTGCTGGATACATCTGCGTCATCGTTTATCCTGTTGTCGGCTTTCGCCAAAATTGTGTGCGAGCCGGGCTGGAAGTGGCAGGTACGCGAGAAGCCGATGCCAAACTATGATTTATTTTATGTATGGAGCGGAGAAGGAACAGTGATCTTAAACGGGACGTCGTATCCGGTAAGCAAGGGGAGTTGCTTCCTGTTCAAGCCGGGGGATGATACCCGTGCCACACATAACCCGCAAAAGCCGCTCATACTTACCTATATTCATTTTGATCTTATCGAACAGCCAAAGCTTATCCCTGCAAGCTACCGTATGCTGGAGGAAACGTTCGAGGTAGAGCATATGCTTGCCAGATACGTTCGACTACGTCTGGAGCGTGCTTACGGAGCTGACGAGGAAGGCAAGCTAATCCTGAAACAACTGATGATTCATCTGCTGCGTGCGGACCGCAAGGAGCCTCAGGAGCAACAGGCCAGTAACCAGCTCACCGAGGTCATTCGGGAAACGGCCAACTATGTGCGTCAGCATCCGGGACTTCCTCATCGCGTCGAGGATTTGGCTGCACGGGCGGGGCTGTCACCGCGTTATTTTTCGATTAAATTCAAGGAGCTGCTGGGTGTGTCCGCGCAATCTCATATTATCAGCATGCGGATTGAGCGTGCACAGCATCTATTACTACATGCCGGAATGAATGTGACCGAGGTGGCAGAGGCTCTGGGGTATCGTGACATCTTTTTTTTCAGCCGCCAATTCAAGCAGTATACGGGGAAAAGTCCGTCTGAGATCCGGTAATGCTATGGACAGTGGACAAGCTGTTTCGGATTTAGGCGTAATGGGATTAACGAATAACGAATATAAAGGATAAATTCCAAAAAGGACCCGAGCAGTTACGCCGGGTCCTTTTTTTATGAGCAATTTAGCATCATCCGATCCCGATGCTCATATGTGTAGCTATAATACGGTTACGGTAAATTCACTTATGCTTTGGGATCATGTCGAAAGCAACCCAGACGTTGTCCCATTTTCACCGCATCCCCCGGCTTCAATGCGGGGTCTGGATCAAACGTGCCGTTTTCAGTTAGCAAAACGACAGTTGATCCAAATTCGAAATAGGCGAGATCGTCTCCTTTTGTCCATGAGACGGCTTTATCATCCGTATATTTGATGCTACTCACATTCATTGCGCCAACCTTGACGACCGCCACCTCACCATATTCATGGGCAATGTACGTAATCTGTCGTTCATTGCGGCTAAGAACTGCTCGCATATGTTGCAAGCCGAAGTCATTCACTGGGTATACCTTGCCGCGCAGATGTTCTTTTTCTACCAGCGTACCGGATACTGGTGCATGAATGCGATGATAATCCGTCGGGCTGAGATAGAGTACAAAAGCATAGCCGTGTGTGTATTTTTCAAGACGCGGAGAGCGGTTAAGAAGCTCTTCCAGCGTATAGTCCTGCCCTTTGACATCCAAAAGAGTGCCGGACGTAATTGGGCCAGTGAAAGTAATCCGTGCATCCACCGGACTGGTCATCACCTCGGCGTTCGTATCAATCGGGCGCATGCCCGCTTTTAATTTGCGTGTAAAATAGGCGTTTAGGGAACGGTATTCCTTCCATTCCTGTTCCGCCTCATGCGTCTGGATCTGGTACGTACGTATAAAGGTGGGGATAAAAAGTCGGCTTGCACCGCTTTGCGCGAAGGAGCCTACAATCCGGCACACCCACTTGCGCGATGATAGCTCCGTCATGAGCCGCAGCCACTGTTTTGCCATTACAGATCCCCCTTGTTCATTTCCGAGCCGTCTTGGCCGGAACCTGTCCGGCCGCTCTGAACTATATTGACACAGAATGTGACGTAAATCAATACAGTGGACGGCCTGGTGAACGTTCGGTGTCTGACGAAGGCATCCGTTCGAGAAGCCAACGAGCGTAAGCCATCGGCTGAGTGTATGTTTCTTTCCAGACATTGTGCATGCCCGCCTGGCTGAAGCCATAGCGCTGATCACGACCGTTGCATTCGATAAAAACAATCTTGCCCTCATGGGTAATTCCCAGATCCAGACCGACGTCGGCGAGACGGGGAAGGGTTTGTGCCAGTCGGTGCACGATTTGTAACGAGAGTCGCTCCAATTCATTCATCAGCCGGACTGCGTTCGAAGTCTGAACCGTCTCGGTTTGTGATAATACCTCCAGTAGGGAACGGGCCGTACCGCCCTGTGCAACATTGGAAACGAAGGTGTGGGAAGGAGCAATTTTAGCATACATGCCTGTCACACCCCAGATACCGCCATATCCGCGCTGAACCGACACACGGACATCAAACGGACGATTATTGTTCAAAGCAAGCGGTATGGTTTCCTGTACGATATGAGGCACATGCAGCAGTCGTTTGTGTAGAAATAATGGGAGTTCCCCAACATTCAAACGTAGTGTGGACCAACGCTCAGGTATAGCCGGATGAGCACATTGCAAAGTCCAGCCTCCGCGGGAATGCCGCAGACGCATAATTCCTCTACCTACGCTACCGCTACTGGGTTTAATTACAACATCTCCGGTTTCCTCCATCAAGGTATGGATGGAGGAAAGGTTGCCTTGCAATGTTTTGGGGAGGTGGATGCGTAGCAAAGGGTCTTCTTGCAGAATTGCATGTATATGGTCTTTGTGGAAACGGTTTTGTTCATTAAAAATATAGAATCCCTTTTGTACAAGCTTGTTGATATCGCTAGCATTTTCATTTTGCCGATAGAGAGTCCGATTGTGGATGACCGGCGGCAACGGAAGAGTCATCTGCCGATACTCGTTGCCGTGTTTAACAAAAGCCCGGCATGTTCCGGTCGCTATATGAATATCCTCCAGACGAAGAAAGCAGGGGATGAGCTCGTAGCTTAACCCGGCGTCCTCGTAATTGGCGATAGATTCATATCGCGTCCTCATGGCGGGAATGCCCCGGTAGGTTGCCGGGTTGAGCATGACGCCGACATGCAACATGAGTATGTCCGCCCTCCTTGTAGTCACTCCAACTGATCATACTGTGATTCTAGTCCATCATATGTATCAAAGATCGGCCAGGCATGGACGCTAGCCTTGCGGTAAGCCCAAAGTTAGAAGCGAGGCACCTTTCAGGGAGGCGGACGATATGATACAAGATGATTGTTGAAGAGTGTTGGAATAGGGTCAGAAAGTAGGTGAGGTGATGCAGAGGCCGAAGGTAGCAGTCGTTACACCGGGCTCCTTTGTTATACCTTCGCCCCGCAGCAGTTCTGTGGAGCGGGTAATTGCCCACATGGTACCGCTGGCTAGTCATGAGCTCCAAGCGCAGATCTATGGCATAAAGGGAGCAGAGGCACCTGATCATGGCGATGTCGACGGAATTCCCTGCATGCGTTATAAGCGGGGAGCAGGTTATATTTCTGAGGTGATTGCTGATTTAAAGAGATGGTTACCAGCGGTAGTAGATGTACACAACCGTCCGGCAGTTGCGTATGCAATTCGCGAGGCTTTACCCGATAGTCGGGTTGTGCTGACTTTGCATTCGACCACGTTCATCCGGGAGCCCCACCTCAAACGGGAGGAGATGGGTAGGCTGCTGGCATCGATGGATCGCATTATCGTGAACAGTGCGTATTTGGGGGCAATCGTAGCTTCTGACTGTCCCGACGCGGTCAGGGAACGCATCGTCATAAACAAGCTGGGTATCCATCCCGGTGATTTCCTACCAAGGTGGACTCCTGCAGCAGAAGCGGCCAGATCGGCGCGATTGGACGATTTCGGCTGGTCAGGCCGTCAAATCGTGTTATTCGCGGGCAGACTGATGCCAGGAAAGGGCGTTCACCGACTGCTCAAGGCCCTGCGGCATGTCGTCCGCGCCTGCCCGGACATACTGCTGCTCATTGCAGGTAGTGCCTATTACGGGCATGACCGCCTCACGCCGTACACGGCGTCGTTGCATCGGCAGATGCGTAAACTAAGGTTGGGGAAGCATGTGCAATTCCTAGATTATGTTCCGCATCCAGCATTGGCCTCGCTATATCAGCTAGCCGATGTGACCGTTGTTCCTTCAGTGAAGGATGAGGCCTTCGGGCTGGTCAATCTGGAAGCCATGGCAGCAGGAGTGCCTGTGGTCGCTTCACGAATCGGCGGTATTCCGGAAGTTGTACAACACGGCGAGACAGGCTGGCTTGTGTATTCGTCTCACGGTGAGCAGGAAATGGCCGATGCCATCATCAGGCTACTCCAGCAACCTGGCTTGCGACGACGGATGGGAGAAGCCGGACTTGGCGAGGTACGAAGACGATTTTTATGGCAGCACTCAGCACAACGCTGGGCACAAATCATAACGGACTGCGCAACGGAGTGACGTAGGCGCTGTTACGCGCATAGGCTATCTTATAGGCATTAGCCATGATTTCCAGCCGGGTGAATGAAGCGGGGCGACCGCTGGTTCACTCCTGTGCCAAAGGAGCGATCACCATGAACCATCGTACGAACCATAGCCCTAAGGATAAAAGAACAGCGCGGCGTAACCTTTCCAATGCAGTTCCCTCACCCCGTGTTAACAAGGAGAAAGCGGCTTCGACTTCCGGCAGTCATAGACTGAGCCAGCGCGGGACGGCAACGGTCCCTGCCCCCGTAGAGAAGGATACCTCGGTTCAAGCTATAGAGGAAGCGGCATGGAAGAAGCATAAGCTTCCCAAAACGCTAGAGGAAGCGATGCAGATGAATCGAGCATCTGTACTGCTGTTGTCTGTGCCTGAGTCAGATACGGAAGGCAGGATGGATAACGATAAACCGTCTATTACGACGGAAGATCAGGCAGAGCAAGATTCATTACTGGATTGTTCCATAACCAGTATTCACATTGCGGAAGGAAGACACCGCCCAAAGCAACGCGTGGTCTTGCCTGAGCAAGATATCGATCCAGCTTTCGATACGGAGAAAGAATTAGACTTGAATGCCATTCACGACGAATCAGCGACCAGTGACGAGGCTTCTGACGATCATATAGCTTCATCTCAATATGGGAGCATTTCTTTTCATCTCCCCGCACGAGCGGATAGGGGCGAAGTGAGCGTTATATTTGAGAAGCCTTTTATAGATACACAATATGTAATCACTGCCAGTGCGAGTATACCGGGAGTGCTGGTATCCGTCACACAACGTCAGAGGTATTCAGCAGTACTTACTGTGGAACGCATACACTCAGGTCCGATATGTGAAGGGTTGGTCCTTTGGATTGCGATGGGGCAATAATAAGAAGCCAGGAATATAAGTTGCCAATAATCAACTTCATACTAGAAAAAGGCGTCCCACAGTGGGACGCCGTATACATAAGAGGGAAGGGGGAAAACTTGTAATATCGGGGAAGTTTGTATTTATTACTTATCTCACACCTACAGCGTCAAAAGACTTAATAGCAGAGGTTAGGGCTATTGAATTTTCACCATAACTATCTTTGGCCGCTTGGATAACAGCGGCACGCGCGGTGGAGAAGTTAGACGTGGAAGTCAGATAATTGGTGAAGGCATTATAATAAATATATACGGCTGCATCACGTCCGATTCCATCTACCTTGACACCATGGAAGGTGCCTCCTTGTGCCAGTAGATAGTAGGCTTTATTAATAATGCCACTATTAATATGGGCTCCACCATAATCCTCGTTGTTAGGATCAGGATAGAGATTGCTGTAGTGATCGACTTGACCGTATTTGACAGGATCGGAAAGGGAGCGAATGGCGTCGCCCTTAATATTAGGGGTATAAGCGACTTTGCCGAAGTCCCAATTGGTACGCTCAATGTCGTTGCCTATAATATCTGAGATGGCTTCACTTAATGCACCAGATTCAGCGAAATACACGAGCCCTGATGAATGCTCGGTCACACCGTGTGTCAGCTCATGGGCAACAATTTCAAGGTCGCTGCTGAAAGGGGCAAATAACGTGCCGTCTCCGTCTCCGTAAAGCATATGAGTGCCGCCCCAGTGGGCATTATTGTAGTTCTTTGCGCCGTAATGGACTGCCGAAGCGATGGCCATGCCATGCCCGTCAATGCTGTCGCGTCCAAATCTATCCTTGTAATAATCGTAAGTGCGGATAGCGTAAGCGTGGGCATCCACCGCAGCCGGATCTTCCCATACGTTATCTGAATCTGTATACAGGGTGCCGGGGAGCGTCTCGGTGTTGTGGACGTTATAAGTTAGGATTCCTTTACCACGAGTCGTATCCTTTAGTTGATACTTCTTGCCCGAAGCTGTTGTTTCAAATGTTTTGGTATCACCGAATACACCGCGCCCTGTGCCGATCACTTCGTTAAGGATGTCATACTTGAATACGATTTTTCCATCATTAGCGTCAATAAAGTAACGTGTGCGCAGCAGAGTGGGTTGTAAAGTATTAACTTCGGTTACATAGACTAGACGTGTTGAGTCTCCATCGGGATAGATATACAGTTCTGCTTTAGGGTCCACGCTTGGTTCCAGATTGGCAATTTTGGGGATAGAGGATGCAGGCTCTACCGCTTCCAATTTACTGTCCTCCAGTTCAGCTGCTTTATCCAAATCCAAGGAGTCCTTTTCAAGAGAGATTGATAATTCATTGTTAGATGCTTTTTCGTAAGTGTCTTTACTTACACTACTTGTATCCTCGTAAGGTTCAGGAACGATTTGGACGGAGGAAGAGAGAGATTGAACCCGTATAGCTGCATCTTCATATGCGGTATATACAGCCTCAGTAGCACTGATTTTTGGAGTTGTATTTTCTTTAGCATCGGCTTGTTGATCTTCTGAAATGACCGCTCCCAAATAAGAGGTGATTTGACCAGACTTGTTTACATGGATGGTCTGTTCGGCTCCAAATACGGGAATTCCGTCTACGTATTGTTTTAACCGATAATGCTTTGTACCAAATTTGTCACTGGTACGATCCACGATACGAAATTGCTCGCGCACATGGGAACCGATGTGGGTATTGTCCAGACTCAATAATGTTTTTTGTTGTCGATTTAAAAAGCTCCAGACCAGATTGTCGCCTGTTACCGTTGAAGGGGACTTCCAGTTCACCGTTTGGAATGTTGGCGTAAACTGAGTCGGATCGGGAACAGAATTTTCAGCTGCGGAGGCCCCCGGCGCTATAGATCCTAATAACATAGCCCCTCCAAGAAGTGAAACCCATACTTTTTTCAATTCATACTCACTCTCCCTAATTAATGTTGGGGTGAAAAACACCCTGTTTGCAGAAGCTATTCGTCATATATGTAAGTCTTGTTGCTCCTTTGAAACGTGAAGAGGATTGAAAAAAATTACCTTATGTAAAATATTAAGGTTTATTTTTTTGCAATCTCATCGTCTTGGCTCTGATATTAGCACAGAGGTTGTCGAACGAGAAGGTTAATTTTACAAAATACCCCAAAATGAATCTTTAGTCCCTGATTTACTGTTTATTTGTCTTATTTAGTCGAAAATGATCGAAGGGACCCGATGAACAAGAAAAGGGCGCCCCTTTGAGGGGACGCCATAAATAAGGGGGGAAGGGGCGCAGACTTGTACACTGCACCCCTATTTTTTCGTCCATTGTATGAGTCAGGGCCAAGTGACAGTTGCACAACGGCAAAGGTCTATGGACGGGATATGAGGATTATAGCGTATATGATTTAGTTTACGCCTACAGCGTCAAAAGATTTGGCAGCTGCAGTTGCTTCTGCTGAGTTCGCACCGTACTGATCTTTTGCTGCTTGGATCACAGCAGCGCGTGCGTTGGAGAAGTCGGAAGAAGAAGTCAGGTAGTTCGTAAAGGCACTATAGTAAATTTGAACCGCTGCATCGCGGCCAATTCCATTTACAGTTACGCCATGGAAAGTACCACCTTGTGCTAACAGATAGTAGGCTTTATTGATAATACCGCTGTTCGTATGAACGCCGCCGTTATCGGAGCTGCCTGTATACAAGTTGGAATAGTGATCTGGTTGATCGTACAGGGTAGGATTGGACATAGAGCGCAGAGCATCGCCTGCAATGTTTGGCGTATAAATATCATCGCCTACAAGCCAATTTTTACGCTGAATGTCATTACCGATGACGTCCGAGAAAGCCTCATTCAATGCACCGGACTCTCCGTAATATTCCAAATTCGAAGTATACTCTGTGACACCGTGCGTAAGTTCATGACCTACCACATCGGGGTCCCCGCTGAATGCGATAAATGTGCTACCGTCCCCGTCTCCATAAGTCATTTGGGAGCCATTCCAGAAGGCGTTGTTGTAACGGCTACCGTAATGGACTGTCGAACGGAGTTGCAGCCCGCGTCCGTCAATGCTGTTGCGTCCAAATTTGGCCTTATAGTAATCATATGTTTTGGCAGCATACGTATGGGCATCCACGCCGGCTGGATCATTCCATACATTATCGGCATCGGTCAGAATGGTACCTGGGATGCTTTGACGGTTGGAGGCCGTGTAGGTCACAACCCCGTTACCGCGTGTTGTATCTTTTAACTGGTAGCTACTGCCGGAAGCAGTTGTGGTGAATGATTTGGTATCACCAAGCACACCTTTACCTGTGCCTGTCGCTTCATTAATGATGTCATACTGGAATACGATGCTGCCATCATTGGCATCAATAATGTAGCGAGTACGCAGTGGGGCAGGTTCTAAAACATTGACTTCTGTTACATAAACCAGCTGCAGGTCATCCCCTTTAGGATAGAAGTACAGATCGGCTTTAGGATCTACTTCTGGCTGCAGATTAGCGATTTTGGCAATGGAACTTTTTTCTGCTTCCACCGCTTCAATTTTGCTATCTTTCAGGGCAGATGCTTTATCAAGACTCAGCTCGTCCTTATCAGTAGATAGCGTTTTTTCGTTGTTAGCTGCTTCGGCGTAAGTGTCTTTGCTTACACTGCTTTGTTCCTCAACATCTTTAGAAATCGTATCGTCGGAGGTAGGGAGGGCTTCAATCCGTGCAGCTGCTTCTTTATATGCAGTGTAGACCGCTTCAGAAGCGCTGATTTTTGGAGTTGTACCTTGCGTAGCTTCAGCTTGCTGATCCTCAGTAACCACCGCTCCTAAGTAAGAGGTGACCTCACCAGATTTGCCCACATGAATAGTCTGTTCAGCTCCATATACGGGAATCCCGTTTACATACTGTTTCAGCCGATAATGGCTCACACCGGACTTGTCGCTTGTGCGATCAACGATTCGGAATTGTTCACGTACACTAGAGTCGTCCGCACCCAGTAACGATTTCTTTTGCCGATTCAAATAGCTCCATACAATGTCGTCCCCCGATACCGAGGAAGGGGCTTTCCATTGCTCGGCGTGAAAGGTCGGTGTAAGCTGAGTTGGCCCCGAAACGGAACTCTCCGCTGATGCACCAGACGCGACAGACCCTAATAACATAGCTCCTCCAAGAAGCGAAACCCATACTTTTTTCATTAAAAATTCACTCTCCTCGATTAATGTCAGGATGAATCATCCTGTCTTGAATAGGGCATTGCGCCATTTATGTAGGTCGTGTTGTCGTCTGGAATAGAAGAAAATGGAACATGAAGAGAAATACCGAAGTGTTTTTCATGAAGCGTACGTGAAAAGAGGGTACTGCAATATGAAGCATGTAGCCTAAAAAGGTGACAAACTCCTCCTTTCCTGTCGTATATAAAGAAAATAGAATAATGGTGGATAATGGAAAAAATGACTTATGCAAAAAAAACAAATGTTGATTTTTTGAACTCCCATCATCTGGCTCTGATATTAGCACAGAGAATGACGGACGAGAAGATCTATGTCACAAATTTATCCAAAATGATTCTTTAGACCCTAATAACTGATTTATTTAATAGGATTAATAAGTTTTGTAAAATAAAGTCGAAAATTGCTGTGTCGAAAAGACTCCACGATTGCCGTTACACACGGCTTTTGGACCGCATAGGTTATGTTGAACTGTCCTAATCATGCTGTCCATCTATACAGCAGGAAGGGAGGTGAGACGGGAGCATGAAGAAGCAGGGAAGAGCTGGATACAAGATCAAACGGAGGCGGCATTCCGGCGCTTACTATCATTCCAAGATGTGGCTGCCGTTACGAATGCCGAACATGCATAAGAATCCGGTAGCCCCTGCCATGAGGGAGGTACTCGACACGGAGAGAGGGGCACAGAGCGGAGAAGAGCGACCATCTGAACTGTCATCAGTGGGAAAGTTTTTCGTATCTGTCATTATCCCGGCCATGAATGAGCAAAAAAAAATCGGAGCTGTGATTCGCGAAGCGCGCCGTGTCCATCCACATACAGAGGTTATCGTCGTTGAGAACGGATCACACGATAGAACGGCGAAGGTGGCAGCAGCGGCGGGAGCTCGTGTACTTTCTTTCCCGGAACCGCTCGGACATGATGTTGGCCGTCGTATTGGAGCGGAGGCGGCATCCGGACAGATCCTGCTTTTCCTGGATGGGGATATCGTCATTCCCTGCGTTAGACTCCGGCCGTTTATACACGCCATATGTGCAGGGGCGGATGTGGTGCTGAATGATTACCATGGACCTGTGAATCGTACGCCCGTACATCCTGTAGTGGAGGCAAAGCATGTATTGAATATCTTGTCGAATCGTGCTGATTTAGGGGGAGCATCTATGACTGGCATTCCACACGCCATAAGTCAAAAGGCTCTAAAGGAAATAGGTCTAAAGCCCTTGGAGAAACCTCCTTTATTTCAAGCTATGTCCATCGCCTCCGGGTTACGAGTGGTGACTGTATATGGAATAGCTGTCGGTAAAATAAATGCGACACGTAAAAAACAGAACGGCAAGGACCCGCTGGCAGATGTAATTGTTCAGGATCATCTGGATGCCATTGCCTGGCTTACATCGCGTCTGGGAACGCGTGCGGGATATACGGATTTGGGGCGCAAACGGATCAGAGACGAGGTGAAACTGTGAGTAGACAGTATCGCAGAGGGAAGCGTGAAGAACCGAGCTGGGGGATCAGACGTGTTCAGCGAAAACGAGGAACGACGACTTCAATGCATAGCCGTAGGGTGAGAAAGCCCACACCTCGGGCGAAAGGAATGACCGAAGTGACTCCGCCTGTGGAACGCGAAGTTCCGGGAGATATTGTGTTACAGGGAACGGCAGCGGCCGTGGTCAGCGCCTGTAATGAAGAGTCAACGATTGACCGGGTACTGGGCGAGCTGGAAAAACTTCCGTTTACGGATATCATTGTCGTATTGAACGGCTGCACGGACGGCACGCGCTCCACCGTAGCCAAACATCATCCCAGTGTGACTCTCGTCAACGTGCCGGATCGACTGGGGCATGATGTTGGCCGTGCAGTAGGCGCGCGTATGACGCAGGCTGATATTGTGCTGTTCGTGGACGGAGATTTGCCGATTCCAGCATCTGATTTGTTACCTTTTCTCCACGCGGTGGATCAGGGAACGGATGTTGCGCTTAATGATCTGGGCAGACATTTGCCGCCCTATGCCCAGCAGGACAGCGTGACACGGTGCAAAGCATTCCTGAATCGCGTACTACGCAGGCCGGATCTGGGAGCAAGCTCATTGACTGCCGTACCGCATGCCTTATCTCGGCGTTTACTGGATCAGCTTGGCTCAGCCGTGCTTGCCGTACCGCCAAAAGCCCACGCCATGGCAATTCTGCATGGCATGATCGTGGCGGCAGTACATGCTGTCGATGTCATTAAAACAAACCGTAAGCGGACCTTCAATGTTGGCAAAGGGAACGCTATGGAACAGTTGATCGTCGGTGATCATGCAGAGGCACTGACGGCGGTGTTTCAGGTAGCCGGGTATTCCCCGCTCGGGCCTGTTCCAACACGGGTAGACGTTGCCAAAGGGAGGAATGCACAATGAGTCTGACGAGCATCATTATTCCGACTTATAACGGCCTGCATCTGTTAAAGCCGTGCATTGAGGCGATTCGGACACATACGATAGATGTACCGTATGAAATCATTGTTGTGGACAACGCTTCGAATGACGGAACGGATGATTTTTGCGCATCCGAGCGGCTGATCAGCATACGTCTTCCTGAAAACAGAGGCTTTCCAGCAGCATGTAATACGGGGCTCCGGCTGGCTTCCGGTGACCAGTTCGTTATTTTAAACAATGATGTGACGGTTACGCGGGGATGGCTATCGAATATGTTGGCTGCATTGCAGAGCGAAAGCATAGTGGGATTGGTGGGACCGGTGACGAATTACGTCAGCGGTATTCAGCAGATACACGGATTAGAAGGAGATTTGGCCAGTTGTCTGAGATATGCGGAGCAGAATAATGCAAGTAATCCCTCCAGATGGCAGGAGGTCAAGCGGTTGGTCGGATTTTGTTTGTTGTTCCGGCGCGATCTGATGGAACGGATCGGATTGCTGGATGAACGGTTCAGCCCCGGACATTATGAGGATGACGATTATTGTCTACGCGCACGCGTGCATGGCTACAAGCTGCTCATGTGCAACGACTGTTTTGTCTATCACGAGGGAAATGCGAGCTTCTCACGCTCGGAAACTTCCTGGATGGAAGAGCTGATCGAGCGGAACTATCGTTTGTTTATAGAGAAATGGAGTATAGATCCCAGAATGTTCATCGAAACTGGAAACGCTGGGGTTGTATGCACTGAACATGTTGTCGAAGGAGGAAGGAAGATATGAAAGGGGTTATTCTCGCAGGAGGAACCGGATCGCGCCTTCATCCGTTGACTACATTACTCAACAAGCATCTGCTTCCGGTCGGCAAGTATCCCATGATCGTATATGGTATCGAGAGGCTGCGACAGGCGGGGATCACCGATATGCTTATTATTATTGGTAAACAATCGGCCGGACTGTATACCGATTTTTTGGGCAGTGGCAGCGATTATGGTGTCCAACTGACATACCGGATTCAAGAAAAGGCGGGCGGCATTGCGGAAGCACTCGAACTGGCAAGAAGCTATATGCAGGCAGAAGAGAAATTCACTGTTTTGTTAGGTGATAATTTGTTCAAGGAAGACTTGGGACCTGTGATCGAACGGTTCAAGCAACAGCCCCCGGGGAGCGCCAGAGTGTTGTTGAAAAAGGTGGCAGATGCTCGTCGTTACGGGGTACCCGTATTTGATCCTGAGCGCCCGGAGAGCATTATGCGGATTGAAGAAAAGCCACAGCATCCCCAATCCAAATATTGCGTTACGGGTATCTATATGTACGATACTGCCGTGTTCGATAAGATCCGGCAAATTACACCTTCGGCACGCGGTGAGCTTGAGATCACGGATGTTAACAACTGTTATGCCGCTGAAGGCAAGCTGGAATATGATATTTTACGGCGCTATTGGAGCGACGCAGGAACCTTCGATTCCCTCCAGGAAGCTGGAGTGAAAATGAAAGGACTTCTACCCTGATCTCAATGAAACACCATCCGGCCGGGCCAGGCATATAGTATAGGCATAATGCCACCCGGAGGAGTGAACGGCATGAAACGCCTGAATATGCAAAGGAAACACAGCAAGCGGCTCGGAAAGAAAGGCTATTGGTCAGGATTTAAAAGGGGCCAGGAGCAAGGCAACAGGTTGGGCCAGGCTTCGTTCGGCAAGGTTTTTGAAGGCGTCAGTATTATCATTCCGTCCTGCAATCAGCTTCAACAGCTCCGTGCATGCATTCACCGTATTGAGGAGAATACGAGCCATCCTCACGAAATTATTGTGGTGGACTGCGGCTCGACGGACGGGACATCCACCTATTTGCTCCGTAAAAGCATCGCTGTGCGTTATGCGCTGTTAAAAAAGGATGTTCAAATGATAGGTAGCCTGAATCAGGGGCTGATGATGGCAAAAGGCACAACTATTGTGGTACTGGATCAAAACTCCATGGTGACCCCCGGCTGGTTGGATCGGTTGTTAGCGTGTTTATACAGCGATCCGCGTATCGGTGTTGTTGGGCCTGTAACGAATGGTCCATTCGAAGAACAGCAGATTGAGGTTCCTTATATGAACGAAAATGGAGCACGTCAATTTGCCATGACCTACAATATGCCTAACCCGGATGCATGGCGAGAGACCGAAAGCTTAGCCGGATTTTGTTTATTGCTGCGCAGAGAGACACTGGAAAAAACGGGCTACTGGGACGAAGGCTGCCACAGTACTCAGGAAGCCCATGCAGATTGGCTGCTGCGTGTGCGTTTGTTGGGGATACGTATGGCAATTGCCGGCGATGCTTTTATCCATTATGAGGAAAGAGATCGGGATACGGTGTATGGTTTTCCTCAAACGACCGAAAAAAGCGGTTCAATGGAGGAAAGCAGCCGGAACCGATCCTTTTTTGTACAAAAGTGGGGGGACGCGGATAAGCTGTTCCACAACCTGAAATTCAGTACAGCGGAGACGGACGGCCAGATATCAACAGGTAAGGAAACACACGTATCAGCGGCAAGCTTTTATCCCATCGGAGCGGTTGTTCAGGGACCGTCTGGAGCAGTATTTCGGTTAGAGCCGGGAAGAAGGCGGTATCTGCATGGAGTCAGTGCTGCGGGAGGTGAAAATGTGCGCCCTGTTAGAGTGTCTCAGCTGGATTTGTTGGTGCTTCCCTTGGTAGGGAAGCCGGAGGCCACAGTTTCCGGCAGCATTGATGCACCTGTAGCTGAGCCGCCAGAGGAACCTATTCCTGTACTGGCGGCTCCCGATCTGGAGAACATGTCCATGCTGCCCACACTGAATATACCGGCTCAACGCAAGCGATGGATCGAGGTATTGTATGCTGAGGGCGGGCAACTGTATCAAATCGGTAACGGCTGGAAAAGGCCGTTCCTTACCCTGTACGCTGCGATGAGCTGGCGGGCAGAGGACTACCGAATTCAGTTTTTGTCTCCCGGAGATTTGTCGGCTTTGGTGGAGAAGCAGCCTATTATTGCTCCACCAGTGCTGCACGGGCATCTGTAATGATCTGAATAGGCGCTTTTAGGCGGAACCGACTACTCGCTGCGGCATACGCTGTAGTAGCGGAAAGCCCGTAGGTAATTCGTGCGTTCCGCACGGCGGAGCACATAAAGGAGGGGCTTATGCATAACGAGTTAGATGATTTGCTGATCCACATTTCGCACTCGCAGCAGCAGATGTCAAGGTTGTTGGATGCGGAACGTCAGGTGGTTGTGCGCATGGCGCAGATCATACATGAACTGCCAGATGAGGAGCCGCGTTTTGATGGAATTCCGGGCATTCTCGACAGCTCGGGACAAGTAAACAAAAGCATTGTGGCCTATCTGAACGGTATTGCCGATCTTCAGGAAGCAATGGCTGAAATGCTCGTTCGTGTCGTGAAGGAAACGGCATACCCGGAAGAGGAGTAACGTAACAACCGAGGGCAGGGAGTGAACACATGAGTAGGGAACAAGCAATGATTCACATGCTGGACGCAGCCTCCAAAATGCAGCGGAATGTGTCTATGATTCTGGAGGCCAAGGCGGTCGAAGCAGAAAAAGTGCGTAATTGGGCGCTGAACCATCTGGCGCCCCACGCCTTTGAAACCGATGAAGAACAGCTGGGACGACCTTTGGAGATTCACGAGCAAATGGTGGAAATGCTGGAGGGATTAACGCGGCTTCAGACTGGACTTTGCAGCAATCTCAAAGCATTGCTGGATCAGGATGAGCAGCAGGGTGGCGGCATGGAAGGGATGATGGGAGGAATGGGCTCGGGGGATATGAACTAATGAGCATGAGGCGTGAACGTGAGATCAAGCTGGATATGATGGAGTCTATTGCTGCCAGCCAGCACGCCGTTGCTCGGATGCTGACCAGTCTTGCGGACTTGACGCCCCATGCGGATATGTCGGCTACCCGTCTGGAAGAAACCATTCGTATACTCAGCAACTACCAGGGAGAAATCACGCAAATGTTGGCGGGTATTCCATTAAGACGACAGGTATATGGGAAACCGGCTAAGCCGTGGCTCCATGTGCCTGTTCAGAAAAATGAAACCACCACGAGAAAGCAAAGGAGGAATGAAAATGAGTACAAGGTGGGAACGCGCCACTCGGGACAAAGCCCGCAAAAGACGTAAAGATGCCCGGCGTTCCAGCATGCGGAGATTAAAACGGAGAAGAAGACGTCTCCTTGCTCTAAGACGCCGTAAAAGAGGACTTCATTCTGCACGTAGAAGACATCCTCTTTTGCGGCGGCGGAAAAAACCTCAAGCTAACCCGGCGGCAGCCCCTTCTGCGGACAATCCACAGCCCGGGACTGTTGTATTGGAGCATGATCCGCAGGCATTTCAGCAGGGATATGATGCAGCTTACAACGAGGGTTTCAATTCAGGCTTTGCCAAAGGTTATGAAGATGGACACCAGCTCGCTTACAAAGCTCAGTAAACTGTGCAAATCATCTATTACTGTTCTCCCCCGAAGCTAACAGCTTTGGGGTTATTTGCGGTTCGGCAGTTGGACGGGCAAACGCCAATTTTGTCCGGGCAGTGGCAGTCGTCCATGATGCGTTTGACCCCTCCGCATATAGTTTAGGAGTGACAGAAGTTTATCCCACAACAGGACAGGGTGAAGGATGTGAACGATCAACAAAGCGGAAATGAACGCGAAGCGTACCGATGCGGCTATCGGGAAGGACGCAGAATGGGCGGTTGCACGGCTGCTCTGTCACAGGTCGTGGCAATACAGCCTGCTGTTCGTCATTTGAAAGTGTTATATATTCCGCAAGGTTTCGCAGCTATAGACACAGGTGTGCAAGAGGCATTAGGCCAAATATGCAGCTCATGCGCCATCGGTACGCCTGCTACGATGCTAGCTGACGCCGAGGCTCAACGTCCAGACCTCGTGCTGGTCATGAACGGGCTGCATGTTTTTCCGGCGGATCATCTGGAGCAGGTACAGCAAATACGAGCCCTAGGCATTCGGACGGCCATATGGTTTGTAGATGATCCTTACTTTACGGAGGATACGGCGTTGATCTGTCAATCCTACGATGTCGTATTTACGCACGAAATTTCTTGCCTGCCGTTTTATCGCGATCAGGGAGTAACGAGGGTTCACTATTTGCCGCTGGCTGCGTCAACTCGTATCTTTTATCCCCGGCGGGTAGAGCGGGAACATCAGCATGATATTTGCTTCATTGGAAATGCCTTCTGGAACCGTGTGAAGCTGTTCGACTACCTTGCTCCCTTCTTGGCGGACAAAAGAGTGCTGATCGTAGGTGGGCACTGGGATCGGCTGACCCGGCGGGATGTGCTGGAACGCTTTATCCGTCCAGGTTTTATGGAGCCGGAAGAGACCGCTCAGTATTATAACGGCTCCAAAATTGTCATCAATATGCACCGCCCGACAGACCCCGGACTGGATAATCGGAATACACACCAGCTTTCAGCGGAGTCCATCAATCCTCGGACATACGAAATTTCTGCTTGCGGCACGCTTCAAATGACGGATATTCGGAAGGATTTGAGCCGTTATTACCGACCAGGCTATGACATTGAAACCTTCTCTGGAGCAGAGGAGCTGAAAGTGAAGCTGGACTACTATCTCAAGCATGACTGGGAACGCGAACGCATGGCCTGGCGCGCATTGTACACGACTATGCAAAAGCATATGTACTCCAATCGTATGGAAGAACTGCTGGACAAGGCGATGGCCTAAAGTAAACACCATAAACAGTGAGGAGTGAAAGTGATGACGATATCTACGACAGGACCGTATGACCCGGCTGTTCACCAGACGGCGGCAGCCTCCTGGGAAAGGGGGAGAATTGCGGGAGTGCATGACGGATACGACGAAGGATATCTGCGCGGACGTGCTAACGCAATTGTTGGGCGGATGAAAGCAGTTTTCCCTTTTCGACAAATCCATGTACTGTATGTCGTCTCCGGCAAAGGCCTTCCGTATTCTCCGCTGGATGAGGCGGTCATTACCACGTTGCAAAGCATGACGGCTCAGGTTACCGTAACAGACCCACGTCAGCCGGTAGGAGATATTGCCGCTCAGCTCCGTCCGAATCTGATGCTGGCACTGGATGGAATGGATCTTCCGTTGGAGCAGGTTACTGCGGTACGCCAGTTGGGCATCCCCACCGCCATCTGGCTAACGGACGATCCGTATTACACCGACACGACGACCAAAATCGTTACGAATTATGATTATGTGTTCACGTTAGAAATGAACTGCCTGGAGCTGTACCGCCAGTTGGGTTGCACGTCTGTGCACTATTTGCCCTTTGGGGCATTTCTGACTCACTATTTCCCACTCAGCTCGCCCGCTTCGGTACGACGTGAGATTGGGTTTACAGGCTCAGCCTACTGGAACCGCATCTATTTCTTCAATCCGATTATGCCTCAGCTCATGGCCCGTAACATTAAAATCAACGGAATCTGGTGGGATCGTCTCCCGGATTATCAGTCGTATGGTGACAAAATTGAGCTGGGTCGCTGGATGTCTCCGGTCGAGACCAATGATTCGTATAACGGCAGCAAAATCGTAATTAATCTTCATCGTTCCCATCAGGATGATTCGGTGAACAACAACTCACTGAAAATTCCGGGGGCTTCGCCCAACCCGCGCACGTTTGAAATTTCTGCCAGTGGCACGTTGCAACTGACAGATACAAGAGATGATCTGGCTCGTTTTTACAAGCCGGGGGAAGAGATAGAGACCTACAGCTCTCAGCAGGAACTGCTGGAGAAGGTTGAGTTTTATTTAACGCATGAAAAAGAGCGCCATGAGATTGCCCTGCGTGCTCTGGAACGAACCCTGCGGGAGCACACCTATGGTCACCGGATTGACCAACTGTTATCGGTCATATTTCCATAAGGTGATTCACACGTCCGATGGTTGCTATTTTAAAGGAGGTGAACTCCGATCAAGCCGAAAATGATGCTATTCAGCCATGTTAGCAACGTCCGAAGTATTACGGGGGCAGAGAAACTGTTATTGCAATTTTGTCTAGACATGCGTACGTACTTCGATTGTATTCTCGTAACGCCTGGTGAAGGGCGGCTGACCTCAATGGCCCGCAAGCGCGGAATCACCGTTCTGACACAGAACCTGTTCATGCTGCATGGCATGTATACCCCATATGAGGGATTGGCGCAAGATGCGGAGAATCTGCGGACCCATGTGGCGTATGCACCATTGTTCCAAATGCTTCGGCATGCTCGACCTGATGTGGTGCTGGTCAATACCTGTGTGAACGTCATGCCTGCAATGGCTGCCCAAGAGCTTAATATTCCAGTGATCTGGAAAATAACCGAGGTCATTAACCAGAATGCGCATACGCCCGTTTCTGTTTCTATCATAGAGCGCTATAGCCAATGGGTCATTGGCATTTCGCAAGCTGTAATGCGTCCTTTGCATGGTGGGGGACTGACACGTCCGCATACGGTGTTGTCTCCCTGCCGGGATATGGATATGCCGTCTCCCAAAGAGCATGTGCTGGAACGGAGAAGGAAACGTGAAAAACTGGGGCTGCGGGATTTTCATATTTGCATTGGTTATATTTCTTCCTTTATCTACGAAGCCAAAGGGCTGTTACCTTTTGTCCAAATGGCTCTAAAGCTGTGCGAAACCAATTCGCGGTGTCGTTTCTGGATCATCGGCAGCTCGGTGGACTCGGAATATTACGTAAAATGTGTCTCTTTAATCCGCCAATCTCGTTATAGCCGCCGCTTCCAGTTCAATTCATTCGAGGAATCCGTGTCAACGGCCTATAGCGCAATGGATATTGTTGTGATCCCAAGTATGGTGGAGGAAGGCTTTGGCCTGACCGCCCTGGAAGGGCTAGTTTACGGTAAGCCCGTGGTAGCCTTTGCGCAGGGTGGACTTGTGGAATTGATGGAGGCGACGGGAAATACAGATTTTTTGGTTGAGCCGGGCAACAGCGACATGCTGGCGCAAAAAGTGAGCTATCTGCTCGATCATCCCGAGGAAGTGGAACGGATTGGTGTGCGTAACAACAGTGCGGCTACACGTGTATACGGACCTGATTCCTACCGAAGCAGTCTACACCTCATGGTCAGTCAATGGGTATGTCATCATCCGCATTGGTTCCCGTTGATTCAGCAGCCAGGTGGACCAGTATGGACGAGGGAAGGCGAAGGACTGCGTCAGGTCACTGCTATACCGGAGGGATATACCAGCACGATTCGAGAATTTCCCGAATCGGTGGTGTGTCAACTGCCTGTGCTGGGTCTGCCGCCAATCGAATATGCAGCCATTCAGGGCTTGCCACAACCACCATCCCCTTTACCTGAGTCACCGCCCGAATTGCTCCGCGGCAAGCGTAGTGTTCGGGCGAGATGGCCAAAGGGCCGCAAGCGTACCAGATTGCGGAATCGCAGGTATAAGAGAAGCGGCGGCAAGAGTCGCCTCAAGAAAATTCTCGGGTCCCCGTTGTCGAAGGGGCTTTATCCGAAAACCAAGTCCAGACAGAAGCTCAAGCGGAAATTCAAGCACCGGTCACGACGGCACAACGCGCACAAGCAGAAGCGAGTCACACTCAAGGCTGGACAGCATACAAAACAACGGTCCGGGTGAATCTACGCCGGACCGTTGAGATGAACGTTAAGCTGGAGCACAGCCAGTCTGCTGGATGGCTATCATTCATTGAACGCCACAATTCAATGAAACAACGACAGCAAAGGTGGGTTCCAAAACCATGAAAATATTGACCGTGCTCGGCACAAGACCGGAAATTATACGGCTCAGCCTGATCATTCCGAAGCTGGACCGCCATGCAGATGAACATGTGCTTGTGCATACGGGCCAAAATTACACCGAAAGCCTGAGCGGGCAGTTCTTTCGCGAGCTGGGACTGCGTGCCCCGGATTATGTACTTCAGGAGAAAGCGGGGACACTGGGCAAACAGTTGTCCGTCATGTACTCGCAGATGGAGGATATTTTAAACAAGGAACGCCCTGATCATGTGTTATTGCTCGGTGATACGAACAGCGCCTTATGTGCCTTGCTTGCGGAACGTATGGGTTACCCGGTCGTGCATATGGAGGCGGGGAACCGCTGTTATGATCTGGATGTGCCGGAGGAGAAGAATCGACGTGTCATTGATGCAATATCCAGCATTAATATGCCTTATACGGAGCAAAGCAAGCAGCACCTACTACGCGAAGGCTTTCCAAGTCAACGAATTATACTGACTGGAAATCCGATCTACGAAGTGATGCAGCACTATAAGAAAGAGGTATCGGGCAGTGGAATTTTGAAAAAGTTGGGACTGTCGCCGGGAGAATATTTCCTGGTCACTGCCCACAGAGCTGAAAATGTGGACCATCCACCGCATTTGCTGGCTATTTTAGATGGTCTTAACCGGGTAGCCCAGCAGTTCGGGCAGCGGGTCATTTGCAGTATTCATCCCCGCACTGCCGCCCGAATCGCAAGCCATCCGCCGATCCAGCTTGACCCGCTAGTGGAATTTCACGAACCGTTCGGTTTTTTTGACTTCGTTCTGCTGGAGCGGCATGCCCGCTGCGCTTTGACGGACAGTGGTACCGTACAGGAAGAATGCTGTGTCATGGGGGTACCGACGGTTACGATGCGCCGGACGACCGAACGGCCGGAAACGGTAGATTGCGGCAGCAATATCGTGTCTGGTCTTGATGGCGAGGTTATAGCAAACGCGGTAGCCATAATGACCGGGATGACCCATAAGTGGCAATGTCCTGCGGGCTATCTGGCGGAAGATGTGTCGGATAAGGTAGTTAAATTTCTGCTTGGAGGGAAACGGCATGTTTGAAAACCAACGTATCTTGGTTACCGGCGGTACCGGCTCCTGGGGGCATGAGCTGGTTGCCCAGTTACTGCCGCGTAACCCCAAAGAGGTCATTATCTTTTCACGTGGAGAATCCAGTCAGGTTGCCATGAACAGGCAGTTTGAGGATGAACGACTCAGCTTCTGTATTGGAGATATTCGGGATAAGGATGCGCTGACTACCGCTTGTCAAGGAGTGGACTATGTATTTCATTTGGCAGCGCTCAAGCACGTTCCCGTCTGTGAGGATCAGCCCTATGAGGCACTCAAAACCAATGTCGTAGGCACCCAAAACGTGATCGAGGCCGCTGTTGCCAATCAGGTAAAGAAAGTCATTTATATATCGACTGACAAGGCCGCAAATCCGTCTAATTTTTACGGCATGACGAAGGCGATTGGAGAAAAACTGATTGTTTACGCCAATCTGCTGAATAGCGATACACGTTTCGTGACGGTGCGCGGCGGTAATGTTTTGGGCACAAACGGAAGCGTGGTGCATCTGTTCCAAAGCCAGATTCGCCAAAAGGGCAAGGTTTCGATCACAGACATGAACATGACCCGCTTCTTCCTGACCTTGCGTGATGCGATCAGTCTCCTGTTCAAAGCCTCGGTGGAAAGTGTCGGCGGGGAAATTTTTATTATGACCATGCCAACCTGCCGTATTGTGGATTTGGCTGAGGTGCTCATTGAGGATTCAGGTGTGGAAAACGTAGAAATTGTAGAAAAAGGTGTGCGTCCCGGCGAGAAAATTCATGAAATTCTGATGAGTGACTTTGAAAGCCTGACGACGGTAGTCTATGACGAGCAATATTTGGTTATTCTCCCAACGCTGAATATTCCTCAATTAAAGGACCGCTATACTCAGTGCCCTCCGGTGTCGTTCAGCAGCTTTAGCTCGGAGTTCAATTTGATGTCCAAAGAGGAGATTCGCAGCATTCTCCAAAGCGGGGGGTTCATCAAATGAAGCTGCTTATTTTGGGTGGTAACGGCATGGCGGGCCATGTTCTGGTTAAGTATTTCCAAAACCAGAGCGGGTATAACGTGTTCTACACCACCCGTGATCCCGAAAATAAAGGCGGTCTGCTGCTGGATGTAAAGGACAGCTTTATGGTGGAGCAGCTGGTACGGAGTGTACGGCCAGACGTTATTATTAACGCGGTAGGCGTACTGAATCAGCATGCCGGGGAGAATCAGATCGCAGCATACCAAATCAATGGATTGCTGCCACATCTTCTCCGGCGAACAGCGGACAGTATCGGTGCCCGACTGATTCATATCAGCACGGATTGCGTATTCGAGGGAAATCGGGTACCAGGTTTATATAAAGAGACGGATCAACCCGATGGGACAAGTGCCTATGCTTTGACGAAAATACTCGGAGAAGTAAAGGCCGTAGGGCATCTGACCATCCGTACCTCCATTATCGGGCCGGAAATTCGGCCGGGAGGCATTGGTCTGCTGCACTGGTTCTTGCAACAGAGCGGAGACGTTAACGGGTATCGCCGGGTCTTTTGGAACGGGGTTACGACGCTGGAATTAGCGAAGGCGATACAGGTGCAGATGAATGAGCCGCTGGACGGACTCATTCATCTGGTTCACCCTGAACCGATCAGCAAGCATGATTTGCTGCTGCTGTTCAAAGACATCTGGAATAGGGAGGATATTCGGATCGTGCCGAAAGATGAGCCGGTGCAGGACCGGACGCTTCGTTCTACCCGGGCCGATCTGCTCTACGATGTTCCTCACTACAGCATCATGCTGAAGGAGCTGCTGGAATGGACGGAAGCACAGCGGAACAACGTCGGCCTGTCATAGTCATTACCGGAGCGGCGGGCTATACCGGGATGCATGCCTGCCGCCATTTTGCAAAGCTCGGCTGGGAGGTAGCGGCGCTGACTCGCACTGTCGCTTCAGTCTCAGAACTGATCTTATTGGCTCGCGATGATGAAAATAACAGTCCAGAGGCGGAGACCCGTAACTGTATTACGCCTTATGTGTGTGACTTGCTCGACAAGAAACGTCTGGGCGAAGTCATTAGACAGATTGCACCGGATTATGTGCTTCACCTGGGTGGTAAAAATTCCGTCCCTGAATCTTGGCAGAGTCCCTTGCTATACATGGAATCCAATGTACTGTCCACCCTGTATCTGCTCGATGTACTGCGACCTTTCCCCAAAGCCAGAATTGTCGTGGCGGGCTCTCGGCTAAAGACGGCTTTGCAGGCTCCGTATCATCCAACTCATCCATACAGCCTTAGCAAAAGCCTTCAAGAGGCAGTCGCGCTCTCGTGGGGCGCGCTGTTCGAACAATCCGTCATGCTAGCAGAGCCTTGCAACTTGATCGGTCCGGGTCCATCTACCGGATTTTGTGCATTACTCGCGGGGTATATCGTTCAGACGGAACGTCTGGAGGGGCAGTCCGTAACTGAAACTGCCCCGTTCCGGGTATCTTCCCGACATGCGCAACGTGATTTCCTCGACGTTCGTGATGCCGTTCGCGCATACGGTGTGCTATTGGAACAGGGGGTGCCAGGCCAAGTTTACTCGGTCTGCACAGGCCGCATTGTGGAACTGGGCAATATCGTGGAACGTATGGTTGCGCTGGCCAAAACATCTATTCCCATACAATGGGGGGATGTGGAAGAGTCAGCATCCACCGAGGCATATCGTGCGAAAGAGCTGGAGGATATGGGCTGGAAGCCGACCATACAGCTGGGGCAATCTCTGGAGGATATGATTCAATACCGCCGAGCTGGAAAGGAAGGAACGATATGAGACCAAAAGTAACAATCGTCATTCCCTTTTATAACTGTGCCTATGTGGATCAGGCTTTGCAAAGTGCACTAGAGCAAACTTATGGGCCCCTCGAGATTATTGTCGTCGATGACGGGTCCACGGAACATGTTGATATGCTTCAGGCCTATCTTCCGTATATACATTATTTGGGCAAATCCAACGGTGGAACAGCCAGCGCCCTGAATCATGGTATCCGACATGCCAGCGGGGAATATATTGCCTGGCTCAGCTCCGACGATACCTATCATAGGGACAAAATTAATAATCAGGTTTCTTTTATGGTGGAAAACGGTGCGTACATCTCCCACACCAATTTCAATTTCATCAATCAATACAGCCAAGTCACAAGTTATCAGGCAGCCGCCGTGTTTCCGTCTATGACGGAGTTTTACCGTTTTTTTCAGCAAGGAAATCCGGTTAATGGATGCACGGTTATGTTTAAAAAGGAGCTGTTTGCACATATCGGTTTGTTTGATGAACTGCTACCGTACACACATGATCTGGATATGTGGTACCGAGTAATGATAGCGGGATATCCATTTCCTTTTCTGAACGAGTCCTTGGTTAACTACCGCTGGCATGATGAAATGGGAACCAAAAAACATTGGCCCGCTGTGGAGCGGGAGTACAACATAACCCAAGCGCGTTATCGAGATCGCTTCAGTCAGGTATTGAGCGGTTTATCCTCATGAAGCCGAAAGTCTGTCAGGGGGGATTGATATGGTAGATACGGGGATTGTTATGCCACTGTACAAACAGGATATCGGCTATCTGCAAGCTGCGATCTCATCCGTACTAGCCCAGAGCTACAGGGCATTTCGCTTCATCATTGTTATTGACGGAGCGCCGGAAATGGTGGGACCAGCGCTCCACGCAGCAATGGGAGACCCGCGCGTTCAGTTGGTTACACTCCCTCAGAACAAAGGAGTATCCCACGCCCTTAATCGAGGATTCGATGAGTTGTTTAAAGATCCTGCGATCAAGTATGTGACCTGGGTATCCAGCGACAATGTTTATAATTTTTACTTTATTGAACGATTGCGGCAGGAGCTGGAGCAGGGACCGGACTCACTCGGCCTTGTGTTCTCTACTTTCCGTCAGGTTGACGCATGTGGGAACCCGTTGTATGACGAGCAGCATCAGCAAGCTTTGATCCGGTACCAAGGCCAGCCGCATCATGAATTGCTGAATGCCAGCATTGTCGGGGTTTCATTTATGTACAAAAGCAAATATGCCCGCCTGATTGGCGGCTATCGGCTGCAACCAGTTGAGGATTATGATTACTGGCTGCGGCTGACCGAGACGTGCAGCATGAAATTCATCCCGGAGATCCTGATGGATTACCGGGTGAATTCCACATTTAGTGTATCGGCCGGCCTGCACAGCCAGAAGGAGCACCGACGCTGGCGGCACGCATTCCAAATCGCCAAGCATGAGGCGAGAGCACGTCGGGGCATCCCACTTGAAATGACGATTTTAATGCCTGTCACGGCTATGGCTCAAGCTGAACCATTGCTGGATAATCTGCTGGAGCAGCACTACAGCAATTGCGTGGTACGGTTGCTGGATTTAACGCCAGAACAGGGAGCCGCCGCTTTCCTGTCGATGATGCTCGATCCTCGGTTAATCGTAACGCCACGTCAGCATTATTCGGTCCAGGAAGCACTGGTTCAGGCTATTGGTGAAACAACGACACGCTTTGTTGTATGCTTCGGTGTCAAACCATATATTGCCGTGACGGATTTGCTGTATCTGACGGATTTGTTGCGCCCATTACAGGATACACATGCCTTTTCCTACTATACAGATGACCACTCAACCATCGGTAGCGGCCGAGGGGTTCAGTCCGTACCGCCGGAATGGAATTACGTGTATTACACCCACAGATTGCATCAAGCACTGGAGCAGGGCAACTTTAAATAACAGGAGACAGCGCCGGGATTGTGGTCAGTTCCGACTGAAGAACACGATGCTCCTGTACAACATTACCAAACTGATCCAGTCCAAAGTTGGAGAGCACAACATTGGAAGGTGCAGCGGAGACTACGTTGTATTGTACCTCGTAGGCAAGGACCCCTTGCACAAAGAAGGTACGTCGGGCAACAGAGTTTACAGGTAAGTTAACCGATGTCACGTATAAGGGGATCTTGGTATCCGGTACAAGCGAGAAAAAAATTTGGATGGTCACGGTTGCCGCGTTCACTGTATCCTCGTTGACCAAATTTACAACGACATTGGAGCAGGCAGTACCGAAATCTCTAGTGTTGGTCATATATCCGGTTGTAAAAGCCAATCGAATCATCCTCTCAAAAAACAGAATATTGGAAAACCCCTGAAGGGATGCTTCTATACTATGAATCTATTGAAAAGAAAGCTTGTATGGTTGTCTGTAGACTGTGCTGAAAAAAGTACATTTTAATAGAAATACTTCAGGCATGTCCATTTATATAATGAAGGGAATGCTTGCGATGCCTTTGAATTTTCAGGTAACACCCAGCGGTTTGCCCAAATTTGAGCCCAGTGTCGCCGTTAATTTGTTGAATCCGAATATCGTTGTAGCTGTAGCTGTTGACTTTAGTAGCGGGCCTCCGCTGATTGGACTGTATCGTTCCTTGGACGCCGGGGCGAACTGGACTGATACTTTACTGCCAATTCCACCGGGATATACAGGAGCCGAGGCAGGAATGGTAGCCTATCTGTTCCCGAATATTTTCATCATATCCGCACATGTGTTTCCAGGAAATGAGAACGGGGCTGTTGTGATCTATCGCTCTACGGACGATGGTGCCACCTTTGATCCTCCAGTGGTCATTAACCCGGGCTATGGAGATTACATTAATAATGACTGGACCAATATTACGACGGATAATGCAGGAGCAAGTCCCTATTTAGGGCACGTCTACGTTACGTATAACCGCCAATACAACGTAGAGTTTAATGCCCGGTCTGCGGCCTTTTACCAGCGTTCTACGGATGGAGGATTGACCTGGGATCGACCGTTATTGCTTTCCAATATCCAATCCTCCACGGAGCGGCCTGAGCCTGCGGTCGACAAATATGGCAGTGTATATGTCAGTTGGATTCGTACAGGGCCGCAGACACCGGCTTTCTTTATCCGGCGCTCCTTTGATGGAGGGGCAACTTTCAGCGGGGATATTCTTGTGTCCAATATAACGCTGGTGCCCAATCCTTTGCCCGTTCCTGGTTATGACTTTCGGATATTGAATTTCCCTAGCTTGGCCGCGGACTGCTCGGGTGTGCCTTCCACAACAAATACGCTATATGCCGTTTGGCAGGATTTTGGTCAGGGATACAGTAATATTTTATTGTCCAAATCAAGCGATTTTGGCGGTACCTGGAGTGCTCCGATCATCGTGACGGACAGCCCGCCCGGCTCGCAAAATTTCTTTCCTGCGATTTCGGTGTCGCCTAAGACGGGATTGGTCGTTGTCGTGTACTATACCAATCGCCTGGACGGCTTTAATCTGGATGTGTTCACCGCCCAATCGTCAGATGGAGGCAACACCTTTACGAACAGTCGTCTCACAACGACCTCCTTTAATCCGAATGTCGGTGGAGGCGAATCAGAGCTGATCGGCGACTATATTGATGTCGCCATCGTACCGCCGAATAGTTACATTTCCGTCTGGACGGATACGCGTACAGGCAGCCTGACGATTTTTGCTGGTGTACCGGGAGGTGAAGCCTGATGCCGAACGTACAGCTCACGCCTAATGGAAGGCTGGCGCAGGAGCCGAGTGTAGCTTTCAACCTGCTTGACGGTACCATTGTGTCTGCGGCTATCGATTTTACGACTGGGCCGCCGTTGACAGCAGTATACCGTTCAGGTAACGGCGGTGTCTCCTTCACACAGCAGATTTTACCGCTGCCAGCCGGCTATGTAGGGGCGGAATCCCATAGCGTCAGCTACGGTTTTCCCAACTTGTTTGTCATAGCCTGTCACGTATTTACCGCAGACGGCTTGAGCGGTACTATCGCTACCTATGTATCCAGAGACAACGGTAATACATTTGATCCGCCCGTGATTGCCCAGCGGGGGTATGGGACATTTGTCAATAATGTTGAGGTCGGCGTGAAATTTGATACTTCTCAGGTCAGCTCCTATACCGGAAACATCTATTTATGTTATACGCATCAGTACAATCCAGACTTTTTTGGCGGATCAGTCATGTTTTTCCAGCGTTCGCAGGATGGAGGGATCACGTGGGATACACCCGTGGTGCTCACCGCTGGCTCTAATCAGATCACGCGGGGGGAAATCACCGTGAGCATTACTGGGGTGATTTATGTCGGGTACATTGTAACTAATCCGGTTAACCAATATCAGGTCATTGTGTCCTTCAATGGGGGGACAGCATTCAGTTCTTCGCTGCCTGTATCTTCTGTTGTCCCGGTTCCGAGTCCGTTGCCCGTGGCCGGGTTTGGCTTCAATGTGCTGCCGATGGCCAACATTGCGGTGGATCGCTCTACTAGCCCGAATCAGGGAACACTTTATGCGGTCTGGCAGGATAATCGGGCAGGGTATGCGGATGTGCTGCTCGCCCGTTCGGTGGATGGCGGATTAAGCTGGACTGCGCCGCAATCTGTGACAGGGGCTAGTGCAGGGGCACAGCATTTTTTCCCGGCTATTGATGTTTCGCCTGTGACCGGTGTGATTAAGATCGTATATTATACCAATCAAATAACGACCTCTTTATTAGACGTATTTGTGGCCGAATCAACGAACGGAGGAAATACATTTACGAACCTCAGAATAACAGACAGCTCCTTTAATCCTAACGGGATTAGTCCCGTTCCAGTCGTTACGATCGGTAATTTTATTGATGTAACGATCGTGCCGAATAATGGATTTTTTGCGGTCTGGACAGATGCGTTATCGGGTTTCCAGCAAATTTACGGAAGCAACGGAATGTAGCTCAGCGTACGAGACAGAGGAGGTGAGGCTGTTTTGAAAATTTTGTTGGCTACGTACTGGCCGATTCCTCATTTGGGTGGCGTATGGCCCTTTATGCTGCAAATTAAACGGAGGCTGGAGCTACTGGGTCACACAGTAGACTTGATGGGGAACGGACCGGATACACCTAAATACCATATTGTTTTTGAAGATAGGGAGCTGCTGAAGGATCAACTGCTGCCCCTGTTGCATACGAAGCTGAATGAATCGGCTGTCCCTGTATTACATTTGGATTCATGGGTGCAGACGGTGGAAAAGGATCGATACTGTATGGAGCTGGCAGCGGCGTATTTCGGGGTTGAGCAGTATGATGTTATTCACACGCAAGATGTCATTGCGACGCGTGCTCTAAGTCGGGTCAAACGTAAGGACAGTGCGTTGGTAGCGAATATTCATGGCTCGCTGGCTCGTGAAGTCATGATGGCTCTGGAGAGGGATCATGAGGAGGGTTACCGTGAGACGTTGATGTGGAAATATTATTGGGCGCTGGAGCACTATGGCGCTCTATCCGCGGATATTACCATTACGTCTACAGAATGGATGAAACAGACGCTTGTGCGTGAGTTCGAAGTGCCTGAGCAGCAGATTGCTACTTTCCAATACGGATTGGATACCGAGCACTTCTGGGAAGTCCACGCCCGGGGAACGGACATAGTACGACCTGAGGGGAAAAAAGTTATGATTTGTCCTTCACGGCTGGTCTATATCAAAGGGCTGCATTATTTAATGAGCGCTCTTGGCCTGCTGAAAGCAAGTCGTACGGATTGGGTTTGCTGGATTGTCGGGGAGGGAGATAAAAGGGAAGAGCTTCAAACACAGGCGAAGGAGCTAGGGTTGGAGGAAGACGTGTTTTTTTTGGGGCATCGTGAAGATGTACCTGCTCTTTTACAATTGGCGGACCTTTTTGTCCATCCGAGCATACAGGATAATCAGCCGTTTTCGGTCATGGAGGCGCAGATTATGGGGCTTCCGGCAGTGGTATCGGATGCGGGCGGACTGCCGGAAATGGTGAAGCATGAACACACCGGACTGGTCTCCCCGGTTGGCGATGTGGAGGCACTGGCAGCTCATTTGCAGCATTTGCTGGCTCAGGATGAAGTGCGGATAGCTATGGGAAAACATGCCAAAGCATGGGGGACCGCGCATTGGTCTCTGGATGTTATGATTGAGCGACTCGTGAATATTTATGGGCAAGCGCTGAATCAAGTACGTTGAGTATGTTGATTCAACAGTTAGGAGGCAGAGCATGACTTTTCCTGTCGTTGGAGACTTGTACAACCGTATTTTTGAAATCCAGCAGTCGCACCCGGATCTGAAGGTCGATTACGCAATATGGAACCGAATTAACACCTCGTTGCCGGAAGATTATAAGCTGCCAGACGCTGACATTTTGGAACGTCTGAAACAATCCGCACCATGAAGGCACAGACCCTATAAAAAGGCAGGTCGGGCTTAAAACTCCCACCTGCCTTTAGTTTATTCCAGTTCATTGTCCAACAGGTTTTTGTCAATCTTCATAAACTGAGCCTCGAATTATGAGCGGCCCCGTAACAACAGCACGGCGGTCAGCTGATTGTACGGTCAAGCAGTATACATAAGGCTCTGCCTGTTCTCCCATTTCCTCATAGCTTAATTCTGCAAATCCCTCCTGATAACAGGAATCCTGCAACCAATCCAGCATAGGTCCCCGCTCATCATTGCGACGCAATCGAATGTCCAACTCCCCGATATCCCAGTTGAGCAGCGGATTTTCCCATGCCAGAGAGACTTCAATGACAATACGTCCTTCAGATTCACTTGCAGGAATGATTAATGTAGAGAGCACGCTCTCCTGTTCGGTGACCTGAAAAGGCAGTGCATATGTGTCTGGCTCAGCTTTGTTTTGAACTGAATATTTCAACATACCTTCTTCCTCCTCTGCCCGTTCATTAGGGTGTCACGGTAAAATGACTGGCTGTACGCTTAGCGACAATGTTCCCGTTTTCCAAAAATTCAGCCAGGATAAACAGCGTTTCCGGATTGTAAATACTCGTTACCACTCGCAGGTAAAAAGGATTTTGGGCGGTCTCCATATCCTTGAGTTCTAGCACGGAGCCAGCTTCGGGAGAAGGGTTCAATCGAAGGAGCTGCCGTCGGAAAACGCCACTGTCATTTCCCATTTCCAGCAACACATCGACGGCTCTCTTTTCACGATTGAAAAGGGTCACATGGCAGCTTTGTATGTGGGCGCTGTGGTAAGCGAGATGGTGATCGACGGTTAAAAGAAACACGGACATATGATGATGCCTCCTTGAATTCCGTTAGGTTACCAGCCTTAATATGATATGAAAAATAGCCGGGATTGGACTGGATAGTTGTACGCCTCTTTGACAAAAAGCGCATCGGTGTCCAACCCTTTTCGCCGTGCTGTGCATGTAATGTAGAGTGGAACAAACTACGGCCTGAAGTCCCTTTTCGACTACAGAAGAAGGGCCAAGCAGGATCTGAGGGAAGGGTCGTATTAAAAAAGGAGGCGCGGCTATGAGACTCGCACAGCTGGCAGGGGAATATGAAGCGGTCTTCAGTCTGGGACAAAACTGTACACCTGCCATTCAATTGGAAAAGAACCGTTTGCGGCCGTTTGCCGGGGTACTGGATTGGATGATGTCTGACACGCTGTCCGATGTGAACCGCTTGCTTGAAAATCGGTTTGCCGGATTTATGGATTTGCCTAATTTAAGTGTCGTTGGTACGAGCCAACTGAATTATATGGTCAGAGATATCGCTTATAATGTGATCTCGGTACATGATTTTCCGCAGGAACGCAATACGTCCTCAGATCTGGTGACCTATCCCGAGTTCAAGGAAAAGATAGACCGTCGTATTGAACGTTTTTTTGCAAAAACACAGATGGCGAAGCGCAGCTTGTTCGTCCGTATGCTGGGAACCTATGAAGAAGTAGAGGAACTGGAACGTATTTTGTCGGGCATGGTAGCGAATGAATTTCGTTTGTTGGTGGTGAATTGTTCCGGCGTAACGGAGTTGACGGAGGTGGATTGGCAGCTTCCGCATGTATGCTCGGTGGAAATGCCTTTTGCCGATGTATGGAATTACAAGAGTGATCCGCACTGGCGTACTCTTTTTAAAGGGATGACCTTGTCTTCGGAAAGGGGAGGGCGTCGTGCTTGAGCGGTTGCAGGGGGATTATGATGCTGTATTCAGTCTGGGTGGACATTGCTTACCTTCCATTCAGCTGGATAAAAACGGACTGCGTCCCTATGCGGGTCCGCTGGACTGGATGATTTCCGGTAACTTGTCACAGATCAGTCGCTTGCTGGACGCCCGTTTTGCCGATTTTATGGATGTTGATAGTCTACGTGTCACGGGGCATGATTACGGCGAGCATAACTTCATGGTTGAGGATGCATCCTATGGGATTACAGCAGCACACCATTTTCCGGTTAGCCAGAATACATCGGAGCAGCTGACTTCCTACCCTGCATTCAAAACGACGCTTGATCGCCGCATTGCACGTCTACTGGACCAATTCGCGCTTGCGTCCCGTCTGCTACTGGTTCGTCTCGGGGGTAGTCGGGAGCAAGCGGTGGAACTACATGATGTGTTATTACAGAGGATTACACATGATTTTCGCTTGTTATACGTGGATTATACAGGGACTGATGGTGTGACGGAGCTGGACTGGGGGTTGGAGCGGCTGGTTTCAGTGGAGCTGCCACCTGAGGATATATGGAACGGTCAGGATGAGATGTGGCGTTATATGCTGGAAAACGTGAGACTGCATGTCTGAGGTGCTGAGATTCTAGAGACACATTATAGATTGTCTTCGGACTGTGCTTGTGCCTGCGCCAAGCTATAGGGAGTCGCATAACATGATGCGAAGGGAAGTCATATGCTTCGGTACAAAAGGAGGGTGAGCTAGTGAAGGCTTTGGTCACCGGGGGAGCCGGATTTATTGGTTCTCAGCTGGTACGTGCGCTTGCTGATTCGGGCATCAGAGTGCATGTGCTGGATAATCTGACGACCGGGAATATGGCAAATGTGGACCCGCGCGCGGTCATGCATATTGCGGATATTCGCAGCTCTGAAGCTAGGACGCTGCTGATTCGGGAAAGCCCGGATATTGTGTTTCACTTGGCCGCACAGGCGGATGTGCAGCAATCCATCCATCGACCCGATGAGGACGCGGATGTGAATGTGCTGGGGACGATTCATTTGTTGCAGGCTTGTCATGAAGCGGGTGTGTCGAAATTTATATTTGCATCCACGTCCGGTGTATATGGAGAGTTGCAAAAGCAATGTATACAGGAAGACGATCCCGTGGAGCCCATTTCAGGCTACGGACTGTCCAAGCTGACCGCAGAATCGTATATTCGACTTTTTTATCGGCTGTACGGTATGAACTATACGATTTTGCGTTATGGAAATGTGTATGGTCCCGGTCAGGCCGCGAAGGGAGAGGGTGGTGTAGTCGCTCTCTTTATGGAGCGGCTGAAAAAAGGAAGTCCCTTGCTCATTCACGGCGATGGGACACAAACCCGAGACTTTGTGTACGTCAAGGATGTAGTTCGAGCGAATATGGCGGCTATCCATGCAGCGGACCAACGCACAGTACATGTAAGTACAGGACGAACGACGTCCATTAATCGACTGGCCTACGATTTACTAAAGCTGCACGGTTCGTCTGTCCGCCCTGTGTATTCACCAGCGCGAGCGGGAGACATTCACCATAGCTGTCTTAGTAACGCAGTCGCCAGACATTGGCTTCGTTGGGAACCGCTATACGGCATTTCTGCCGGTTTACAGGAAACGTATGTGAGCAGTATGGGTTCAGGCAAAGAAGGTATGTCTTGATAAAGAGCGCGCAACTCAAGAAAGAGACTGAGGTAACTCTCAGCCTCTTTTTCATTTGAATAGCAATTAGATGTTCTCGCCAGCCAGCTTCAAGGCTTGATCTAGGACAGCTGCACCGTTTCCTCTACCATAAGCCAACGTGTCAATGACATCTACAGGGATACCATAGGGAGCTGCAATTTCGGTTACTGCCTTTTTACGCATCCGCACTTGAGGTCCGAGCAAAATAGCAATCACAGAATCTGTAACGGCTTCTAGCTCTTCCTTGATGGTGCTTTCGGGGATGGCTTCGATGTTCAGCTCTATGGATCTTGCTGTTGCTTCTTTTTTCATTTTAGAAACCAAAATGGATGTGGACATACCCGCAGCACATGCCAAAATAATTTTTTTCATATTTGAGCGCCTCCAGAATTCATTTTTAACTATTTATACTCTTCATCCAGATCAGCAATAAATGAGCGTTCCTTGATCGCGGCTTGATACCAGTAGCCGGATTTCTTCAAATGCCGACTTCGATCATTGTCAAGGTTAATTTCCACCAGTCCATAGCGATTTTTAAAAGCATTCATGGGAGAAACGTTGTCTGTAAAGGCCCACAGCATATAACCTGTACAGTTGGAGCCCGCTTCTACAGCTTGTAATGTGTAGTATAAATGCTCAGTTATAAAGTCAATACGATAGTCGTCCTGAATAATGTGTTCCTCATTTTTGAAAGCAGCTTCATTCTCAATGCCCATACCATTTTCCGCGACAAACCACTCGATATTGTGATATTCGTTCTTGATACGCATTCCCATATCGTAAATGATTTTCGGATAAATCTCCCAGCCCCGTGACTTGTTCATTCTTTTACCCGGAAGATCAAAATGCTCATAGTAGTAAGAGGGGTGAAAGGGGGTGTTTTCGTTCCACGCTTTACTCTGTGCTTTTACCCGATGGGGATAATAGAGATTGATCCCGACGTAGTCAACGGTATTTTCCTTAATGACTGCCAGTTCTTCCGCTGTAGCTTCAAATGTAATATCATGCTTGCCCATGAGATCGAACAATTCTTGCGGGTATTCGCCTTTAATAAGCGGGTCCAGAAATACTCGATTGTAAAATAAATCATACACATGTGCCGCATACTGGTCATGAGGGGCGCTTGATCGGGCATAAGTGACTTCGGGATTCAGAATAACGCCTATTTTAGCCCCGTGCTGACTATAGTTTTTTGCTTTGAAAAGCTGTACGCATTTCGCGGTAGCCAGCGTTTTATTATAGTTCCATTGCATCCACTTCCGCGTATTTTGTTCATAGGGATAGCGAAGGGCATCTAGATAGACACGAGTCTGTACAACAATGGGCTCATTAAACGTAAACCAGTGCTTGACCCGATCGCCGTACCGTTCAAACACTTTTTCCGCATATTTTACAAACAGCTCCACCACATGCTTGGAAGACCAACCCTCATATTTGTTCAGCAAGTAGGCGGGTACCTCATAGTGTTCCAGACAAATCATCGGCTCGACTCCGCTCGCAATCAGCTCATCAATGACCCGGCCCATATAATCCGCATATGTTTCATCCACCACTATGTTCTCATAATCCGTTAAGAAGCGGGACCAATTAATAGAAGTCCGATAATGGGTTAAACCAATCTGTTTCATCAGCGCAATATCTTCGGCATAGCGATTATAAAAGTCGGTTGCAACCGCGGGTCCATATCCATTGTGCCAGACATAGCGGTCATATTTGTACCATTGGTCTAGGTATGAGTCCTGACCTTCTTTTTTACCGCTCCAGCCCTCTGTCTGCCAAGCGGAAGCCGCTGCACCCATGATGAAATTCGACGGAATTTGTATCGTATGTTTAGCCATGACATGTTTCTCCTTTTCATTGAATAAAGAATGCGTTTTCAATTAATTGATGTATTTCTATAGTAACGCATTATTCAGCCGTTCGCTTGTTGGCAATTTTGACGAATGGGAAATAAATGATAATGGCTACCACAATACAAATGATCTGAGTTACGACGGCGCCAATGCTTCCACCTGTAGACAGGTAGGCATTAATAATAGGCGGAGTAGTCCATGGAACCATGACGACGGCTTTACCTGCAAATCCAAGCAACGTCGAGAAGTAACCAATCGTTCCTGTGATGAGCGGAGTAATAATGAAAGGGATAGCCATCAATGGATTCAACATAATCGGAAGTCCAAAAATGACAGGCTCATTAATATTAAACAGACCTGGACCCAATGAAAGCTTTGTTATTTCCTTCATATCTTCACGCTTGGAAGCGATCATAATACAAATCAAGAGGGCCAGCGTAATTCCTGAACCACCGATACTCATGTATACGTCCCAGAAAGGCATCGTAATAATGTTCGGAATGGGCAGTCCTTGCTCATAAGCAGTCATGTTGACGGTAATCGCGCCAAGCAGTAGGGGTTCACGAATGGGCTTTACCATTTGGTTCCCGTGAATACCGATCACCCAGAAGATTTGCGCAACCAGCATCAGCACCAGTATACCTGGTAGTCCCTGTACTACGGTCTCCAGAGGTTTTTGCACCACATTATAGACGGCATCGTACAGATAGAGTCCCGTAAACTTATGAAAAAAGAATCCAAACATTGAGAAGACAGTCACCGTAATAATGGTAGGAATGAGTGCCGAGAAAGAAACGGCCACATTGCTGGGAACACTTTCAGGCATTTTAATTTTTAGTTTATCGGACTTGCCCAGTTTGCTGTATAGCTCAACGGATAGGATGCTTATGAAAATACCTAAAAACAAGCTCTTGGTATCCGTAAATTGACGGGCTATGACGTCTGTTACTTTTTGCATGTCACCGTTAACCATCAACTCTATCGTGGTTGGTGTCACAGAGATAAAACAGATTAAAGCAAGCAAACCGGGGAAGAGATTTTTCTCACCGTTAATTTTTCCTAGCTCCAGACCAATCATGAAAATAGCCAGAATGGTAAGGATATTCAAGCTGGCATAGTTAATGCCCGAGAAAATCGGTTTGTACTCAGCCAGGAATGAGAACGGCTTAAAATGCGCAAGGCCATTGACCGGGTCCATGACCATATTAGAAATCAATACAGCAAAGGCACCGACAATAATAACAGGCATCAATGTGATAAAAGCTGATTTGATCGCTATAATATATTTAAAATTATTGATTGCATTTGCTACCGATGTGAGGCCATCGACCAGTTTGTCTTTGAATGCCATGGGATAGCGTCCCTCCCTCTACGATTTCGGTACGAATTGATCAATGCGTTCATACAGGTCTACAAACTCTGAGGCCATATCACGTATGGTGATGGCATTCATCAAATGATCTTGAGCATGCACCATCATGACGGACATCTCTGTTTTTTCACCCGCTGCTTCCTTACGGATGATTCTGGTTTGAATTTTGTGGGAGGACACCAGTTCTTTTTTTGCTGAGGCTAATTCTTCTTTGGCTTCACGGAATTTCCCCGCCTTTGCAAGCTCAATCGCCTCCATGGCCGAGCTGCGTGCATTCCCTGCGTATAATATAATTTGGAATACAATCTCTGTATCATCCATGTCCTCCATGTTCACGTCGTGCTCTGTAGATTCATCATTATTCACGTGATCTTCTCTCCTTTCAATCTTCCCTTCGTATAGCTATTATAATTTGGAATCGCTTTCAACATAACGCACATTATTTCCTCTTCTTAACGGAAATAAATCGTTCTTCATACTCCTCATGTTCAACAATTTTTATGCAACACTTCTATGAATTCTGTATACGATTTGCAGCGAATAAGCTGCTGGACGAGCTGTTCATTATTTAAAATATCAAGCAAAATATGATACATAGTCTGTAAATCTTCTGATTTAGTACGCTGTATGCAGAGCATACAAATAAATTGTACCGGCTTGCCGTCCCAGTCGATAGCTTTTTGTAATGTACAGATGGCCCAAAACGTAGAATCTGCGAAAGGTTCCATCGGATGCGGGATCGCGACAAAGTTGCCAAATGAAGTGGGGGAAACGGCTTCACGCTCTATTACAGATTGCAGCAGGGGGCCTTTTACAAGATCTGCTTCGTGTATTTTTTCGGCTATAAATTCAAGCACTTGGAGTTTGTTCTCAAACTTCTGCTGAAGAAAGACCAATTTTTTTCGTACATACTGCACAGCAGGAAGTCTGGTCTCAGAAATGGCTTGCTCAATTTTAGTAATATCGGAACCGCCTAAAAATGTATTCACATGGATCATGGGGATAGAAAGCGGTTCTGAAATGGGGATCGTGCTAATAACAAAGTCCAGTGTATCCAACGGCATTTGTTTCAGCTTATAAAATTCAGTGGTTCCCACGATATCCAACCTGGAACCGAAGACCGATTGAAGCTTGTAATACAGCAGCTTAGCGCTACCGAGTCCAGAAGCACATACGATCATACATCTTTTGGGCGCGTCCTCCATTTTCTTTCTTTCCATCGCGACTCCGATATGAATGGCTAAATACCCAATTTCATTTTCCTCGATGTGTATATGAAGCCGCTGCTTGATGACTTCCGCAGCAATGATACCTGCTTCAAAGGCAAGCGGGTAATTGGCTTTGATTTCATCCAGCATAGGATTACGCAAATTCATTCCGTATTGATAGCGGTTAATCACTGGTTTGAGGTGAAGGCAAAAAGCAATCAGCAATTCTTGATCGTTTTGAATGTTCATTTTCAACTGCTGATCAATTTGGTCCAGTATTTCAATAGTCAGTTCGTAGATATCTTTATCAATGATCTTTTTAATCTCCACTTCATCCATATGGGCACTAACGACGGTCCTTATACCCAACAGGTGAACAGCAATGTACGCAACTTCAACAAGTGGAAAGGAGTACTTCATGTTTTGTTCCAAGGCGGATACGATCTCAGTCGCCACCCTAAACTCTTTTTGCGCTTCGATTTTTTTCATCTCTTGAGGATAATACGAAACATACCTTTCTTCGCGAATACGCTTACATGCTATAGCAATATGAATGACCAGATTGTTCAGGGCAATGTCCGACAGCTGAATATCATTGATCTCAATACGATCCAGAATCACTTCTCTTATGAATCCCATCTCTTCGTTAGAGATCAGAGGAGGGGGGGACATCTGCTGGTCGCCTATCTCATCTATCCTATTAAATATATAGTCGGAAATGCAATAACGCAGCCTGGCCTCATTACCTTTGACTCGAATACCATGATAGGGTCTATTCTCCAGGGAAAGTCCGTAAGTTGCCAATAACTTGCGTAGTTCTTTGAGGTCATTCTGTAAAGTAGATCGACTAACATACAGGATCTCGGCTAAATCATCAAGTTTGACATATGCATTGGTAAGCAACAGCTTTTTCATTAAAAAACGATTTCTGGCTTCAGAAGAATTCGCTAATGGATAGGGTACATTATTTTCATAATCCTTTAATTGCTTCAGCAGATGATGAAATGCTTGTTCGTCCCGAACCTCTAACTTGTAGCCCGTTCCTTTAAGGGGTTTAACTGCTGCTCCATGCTTTGACAACAGCGCACCCAATTCCTTTAAATCCGTTCGTATCGTTCGAGAAGATACCTTCAATGCATTTGCCAAGTGTTCTCCATTGACCATCTGTTCAGCAACCAATATACGAAGAATATCAAAAATACGCACAACGAGCCCCCTTTCTTAGCTGTTCTGATGAACAGTATACAACGGTTAGAGCGTAACCAAAAGAAGGGTTGACAACAGCGTAAATCCTAGATGACCTTGACACACCAGCAGATTCAGAGATATAGTAGACACAATAAGTCTTTGATTGAGGTGTAGTTATGAAATTTACAAAAGCTACAAATTATGCACTGCACACCATGCTCATGCTCGTTGCTGATTCGTCGGTTAAGCCGGTAGGTGTTCAGCAATTGGCCGAATCCCAAAATGTTTCACCAACTTATCTTTCAAAAATTTTGACGAGGCTTGTGAAGGCTGGAATGATCGAATCCGTTTCTGGAGCCAATGGAGGCTATCGCCTATCCCGTCATAAAGATGATCTTACTTTTTTGGATATTATCCATGCCATTGAAGGTACGAATTCTTTGTTTGAATGTGATTTTGTCCACGGATCTGAGTGCCTGATTCAAACTGTAATGAGGGAAGCAGAGGAGAAAATGGAACGACATCTTAAAAATACGAAATTGGTCGATTTGGCGCAAAAGCAAACGCAAGTTTAAAAGTAAGCGACTTTATATAGAAAGAGGGTGGTTGCCAGTTATGTAAAGCGTTTTTTTTGGTTTTATTACAGATATAAAGAGTCTTTAATATCTTCGAAAAGGAGTTGGGTGTTATGCTGTACGATTGCGCTATTATTGGTGGAGGGCCCGCCGGATTGAATGCAGCCCTCGTGCTGGGCAGGGCAAGAAGAAATGTGGCTTTGATTGATAATAATCGGCCCAGAAATGCGGTTACGCATGCGTCGCATGGTTTTATTACGAGAGACGGCGTAACGCCAGCCGAGTTCCGCCGTGTAGCTTATGAGGAAGTGCTGCGTTATCCGTCTGTCCATCATCTGCAAACCGAGGTTGTTTCGATTACGAAAAACGAATCCGGATTTGAGGTGCTTGATTCGTCAGGCCTTCGCGTTCAAGCGCGAAAATTGATATTAGCGACGGGCGTAAAGGAGATATTCCCCGAGATCGAAGGTTTTTATCCGTTATACGGGAAAAGTCTGTTTAATTGCCCTTATTGCGACGGCTGGGAGTTGCGGGATCAACCGCTTGTCCTTGTCTCTGAATCGGCGGCTATATTTCATACAGCCAAACTACTCCTTAACTGGAGTAAGGATTTGATCGTATGTACGAACGGTCATGCATCCCTGTCGGATGAGCAAAAAGAACGGCTTCAATCCAAGGGAATTGTGGTAATGGAGCAACCTGTTGCGGCGTTCATCGGTCACAATGGAAAGCTGGAGCATGTGCGATTTACGGATGGCACTCAAGTCCCGAGGGTCGGCGGCTTCGTGACTCCCCAGTTTGTACAAAGTGCACCGTTTGGAGAACGTTTGGGCTGTGAAAGAACGGAGTCGGGCGGGATCAAGACGGATGAAGCGGGGAGAACCTCCATACCCGGTGTATATGCTGCCGGGGATTCATCGTACTTCATGCCTTCTCAGTTGATTTTTGCCGCGGCCGACGGCAGTCGAACCGCTGCGAGCGTAAATATGGATTTGACAGAGGAAGATTTCAGCGAATGACGAGAAATTGGAATGTCTAATATGGAATCCGATGATAGAAAAGGCCGCCAACACGGCGGCTTTATTCTAAAATCATAGAGAGAACAAGCAATAATAAGCCAATGATTATAGGTCATTCTGTGGCTAAACAAGATCTTCTTTCAATAACCTCTGTATTCACAAGAACCTGAGTATGATGCCCCTGATGATTGTTATGCCTCTCCATAAGCAAATTTACAGCAGTTCGGGCCAAAATATCCTTTTTCACATGAATGGTTGTGAGTTCCGGGCTAATGACCTTGGCCTCATGAATATTATCAAATCCCATGACGGAAATTTGTTCAGGCACTCGAATGTTCATTTCCTGAAACGTTTTAATTGCACTGATCGCCATATAATCATTTTCGCAAAATAGGGCCGAAGGTAGCTCATTCAATTCATGAATAGCTGTTTTAAATGCGTCCTGTGACATTACAAGCATGGGATGCATATCAAATATAAGCCCATTTTCTATGGAAAGATTGTGCTCCTCTAAAGCTGCCATAAACCCTTCCTTTCGTTTTTTAAAGTTAAGAATTCTGGTACTGGATTGTACGTATCCTATCTTTCTGTGTCCTGACTGAATTAAATATTGGCCTGCCTGATACCCACCAAGATAGTTGTTAATAGATACGAAACTGGCGTCGACGTGTTCAAAGTAGGTATCTAAAATCACGATATTGGAATGAATGGATTGTATAGAATGAATAATCTCGGAAGTTAAATTGGTGCCAAGCAGAAGTATGCCTGAAGAAGGCTGATCTTTTTCCAAAGCAGATAATTCTTCTTCGAGGCTATGGCTATCAAAAGACGAAAAAATCAAGGTGTTTCCATGTTCTCTCACCTGATTGGTAATATGATGAATTAATTCATTGAAAAATGGAAGTGAATCATAATGCTCTGTTACAATGTCTGTATTTTTACAGGCCACAAAGCGTATCACATGATGATTTTTAATGACTTCCTTACTTGTCTTCATGGTGCGTGGTTTATATCCATGCTCTTGGGCTATTTTTAGAATTTGCTCCTTGGTTTCTTCACTGACTCCGGGTTTGTTATTAAAAGCAAGAGAGACAGCAGATTTCGAAACACCTGCAAGCCTTGCAATATCATCAATTTTCAATGTGGAACCCCCTATTGAACTAAACTACATAAATTATATCATTACTCTACAAGAAAGTTTAGATTATAAACTAAACTAAACTAAATAAATGAAAAGAAAAAAATGTTGACCTTTTATTATTTATAGTGTTAATATGCAAGTGTAAAGCGCTTTAATTTAGTTTATTTGCGAAAAAACATATAAATTTAGTTATTTATTTTAGTTTTTTGTTTAGGAAGATTTGTGAATGTTGCAAAAAAGGAAAGGTGATTCATTTGAGTTTAAACATTGCTGAAAATCAAAGAAGTTTTACAAAAGAGGACAAACCTTTTTTTTATTTGGCAGATACGGTTTGGAGTGTATTTACCAACGCGACGATAGAGGAGTGGAGCGATTATCTTGACTATCGGAAGATGCAAGGTTTCAATGTGTTGCAAATCAACATGCTCCGACAATGGGACGCAAGTGAATCGGATCTGAATCTACAGCCGTTTGCATTACTGGAAAATGGGGATTTCGACTACCATACATTAAACGAAGCTTATTTTGACCGGGCAGAAATCATGTTGAAAATGGCTGTAGAGCGTGGATTTGTTCCGGCACTGGTTCTGTTGTGGTGTAACTATGTACCGGATACATGGGCCGAAATGTTCCAAAAGGGTAACAAAATGCCATTTGAATGCGTTGAACCTTATGTAACGTACGTCGTAAACCGTTTTTCTCCATTTGATCCTATTTTTCTGGTTAGCGGGGATAGTGATTTTCCGACTGAACGCGCCAATTCCTATTATTTAAAAGCACTGGACATTGTACAACAATTAAGCCCTGCAAGCTTAACTACGCTGCATATTCAAGGGAGATTGAGAGAAATTCCTCCAGCCTTTGAGAAACACAAGGGACTTGGATTCTATATGTATCAATCAGGACATAACTCCCAGTTTCAACATGTAGCCCATGAGATTGCTCAACATTTCTATCATAAATCAGATATACGGCCTGTCATTAATGGGGAGCCATGTTATGAACAAATTAGTTACAGCCGCAATGTGTATGGCAGATACACTGCACTGGATGCCAGAAAAGCAGCATGGCAAAGTCTCCTTGCAGGCGGGGGAGCGGGAATTACCTACGGGGCGCATGGCATTTGGAGCTGGCACAAGAAAGGAAAGAAATTCGGCATTGTAGAAGGGGAAGGATTCGATAGTCCCTACGATTGGAGAACCGCATTGCGATTTGAAGGTGCGTGGGATTATTCCTTTATTAAATATTTGTTTGAAATGTATAACCTTATCGGCATAAAGCCGCTAGATATTGTTTTAAACAAGACAGAGGAAATTAGAGCTGCGGGGAACGAGAATACCCTTATCTTGTATGTCCCGGTTAACACGAAGGTGCGACTAAGTACCAACGTGCAGGATTACAAGTTTACAACGATTGATTTAGCCGGGAAGCGGTTTGCCCAAACCGACGTGTCCGTCCAAAAGGATCAATCGGTGCTAGACATGCACAGCTTTGAAAGTGATGTTGTCATCATCGGAACGAAATAAAAACAGAGAAGAATGTGGATGGAGTGAAGCAACATGTGGAAAATCGGCGTTATTGGATCGGGATATTGGTCGGAAAAACATGTAAAAGCATGGCAGTTTATCTCGGATGCAGAAATCAAAGGATTTTGTGATCGAAATTAAGATTTACTTTTTCAAAAAGCAGCTCAATTCCATATACCTACTGAATTGGGATCAGTGCCGTAATTGTCGCAGTTATAGCACATCCAGCTACTACGGATAGAAAAATAGAAAGCGCATCCAAGAAGGAGTGAACATGATGGATCATAAAAAAACAGCCAAAGAAGTATTAAGTGCCGTGGGCGGAAATGAAAATGTGAACAGTGTCATTCACTGTGTCACTCGATTGAGATTTAAACTGAAGGATAATCTATTGCCAGATAAAGAAAAGATCAAGCAGATTGACGGTGTCATTACCGTTGTGGAAAGTGGTGGCCAATTTCAGGTGGTCATCGGAAATGAGGTTCCCAAAGTATACGAAGCTCTTTTGGATACAATGGGAGTAAAGCATGGAGATCAAATAGTTGAAGACGATCAAAAAAATGAAAAAGCGAGCCTATTTAGCCGCTTTGTCGATGTAATTTCAGGTGTGTTCATGCCCGTTGTGGGTGTGCTCGCTGCTGTGGGGATTCTAAAAGGACTATTGGCTTTATGCACATCCCTGGGCTGGATGACTGATCAGATGGGCACGTATAAAATTTTATATGCGACAGCAGATGCTATGTTTTATTTCTTTCCGGTGATTCTAGGGTTTTCAGCAGGTAAAAAATTTGGAGGAAACCCGTATCTGTCTGCCGTTTTGGGAGCAGCGATGGTGTACCCGACCATTACTTCCGCCTTTACGGATAAAACGGCGCTGTCCTTTTTGACCATACCTGTCGTTCTGATTAATTATACTTCTTCTGTTATACCGATCATTATTGGAGCGTTCTTGGCAGCTAAGGTCGAAAAAATGATAAGTAAGTATGCACCTGCCTCCATTAAAATGTTCATAGTGCCTTTTCTGACTTTGGTCATCATATCACCGCTTGTTTTTCTGGTTGTCGGTCCGATAGCAACTATAATCAGCGATGGGTTAGCCAAAGGCTCTATGTGGATTTATCAGTTAAGTCCGGCTGTAGCTGGCCTCGTTCTGGCCGGGTTCTGGCAGGGCATCATTATCTTCGGTCTGCATTGGGCATTCATTCCAATTCTCCTGAATAATGTAGTTACGAATGGTTTTGATCCGATTAACGGTATGCTTTTCTGTACGACTTTTGCGCAAACAGGTGCGGCATTTGCCATCGCTTTGAAATCACGGGACCCTAAATTAAAACCCATTGCCACTTCTGCCACAATTGCGGGTTTGATGGGGGTTACTGAACCAGCTATTTACGGGGTTACGCTACCCGCCAAGAAACCGTTTATTTTAGCCTCGATCGCTGGAGGTATAGGAGGAGCTGCAGCAGGCTTACTCGGCTCAACGGCATATGGATTTGCTTCGGGCGGCATTTTTGGTATCCCTCTATTCATTAATCCAAAAGGCATGGATGCAGGCTTCATCGGCTTTATCATATCTTTGGTTGTAGCTTTTGTAGTCGCATTTATTCTGACCTATCTTTTCGGTTATAAAAATGCAAAACCTGCGTCTGAAATTAAGGTTGCAGATGAAAACAAAGAGGAAGAAAAGACGGTATTCAGTCCTCTACACGGTGAATTAATTCGTTTAACCGAAGTAAAAGATGAAGCTTTTTCCAGTGGTGCGATGGGCCAGGGGGCCGCAATTATTCCGAAAGAAGGAGTAGCCTATGCGCCGTTTAACGGAACTGTTGTTACCGTTTTCAAAACAAAGCATGCCATCGGGCTTATTTCTGAGGATGGAGTTGAACTGCTCATTCACATTGGAATTAATACGGTCAGCTTGAAAGGAAAACATTTCACTTCCTTTGTGTCTGAAGGGGATACGATTCAAAAAGGGGACAAGCTGGTTGAATTCGATCCCAAAGCTATAGAGGATGAAGGATATGATATTACCACATCCGTCATTGTAATCAATACAGCTGTGTACACGGATATCTTAGTTGAAGATTCCAAGGATATTCATGCAGGAGACCGCTTACTAAAGATTAGATAGATTCCAATATTCAAGAATAAAAGGCAAGTTAAAGCTGACGATGGCCCGTATATAAAAAGGGTTGTCGTCAGCTGTTTTTTTAGTTACCTCACACCCAGCGTGTTCATCATCTGCCGGAAGGAGCGCACATATTTGTCTGGTGCCAACAGGTTAACGATTCGCTCCAGCCCTTTTCTGCGGATAGATTCGCGTTGAGGTACGTTGTTCATCAGGTCTAGTCCTTGCAGTATCGCCTGCAAGATGTCTCCCTGCTGATAAAATTTACCGGTTTCGTTATGGTCAATGAATGCTCGTACTCCGTCTGAATCAGAGCTTAATACCGGGCAACGACAGGCCATCGCCTCAGCAACCGCATAGCCGAAGCCCTCCACCAGCGAGGTCGATAGCAGGTAGCCGCCTGAGTCGCCAATCATGGAGTAATACAGGGGCATTTGGGCATGAGGCACGCTTTTAAAGCGCTCGATAATGGAGGACATGCCAAGCTGAGCAAGCATGTTCTCGAATTGTATTTTATCCTCCGGCTGAGACAAGGTGTCATCATAAAACATCCAGATTCGAAGATCCGCACGGTTTTGCAGCATCCAGTAAGAAATGTCGACAAAATGCCTCCAGTTCTTGTTGGGCTCCAATCGCCCAACCCAGGCAATAATCGGATTGTTTGGAGGAGTGTTAGAAACATAATTAAATACGCTGGTATCCAGTACGTTTGGAAACACGTAGCGATTAAGCCATGGACACATGCTGGAGAATAAATTCACTAAATGAGTCGTATCTGGCAGGAGCACCGCATCGGCGTACTTTTGAAGATACGGAGCCGCATCCGCCACTACCCATGCCGCTTCCTCGTGTGGGCCAAAGCCTTGCGATTCATAGATTAATACCCCCTGATAGCCCAACATTCGCAGTCTGGGGAGCATGGGATAGTCCGAAGAGACGATAATTGCATCATAGCGATGAGCCTCCACCAGTTTTCGAATTTCTTCTTCAGAAGAGGTCATGAACACTGGAATATCGCCGTGTAGGTTTTGCATCCCGGTCCCCTGCTGATAATAGAGAAGGTGACACTCAATCCCGTCCTGCATGAGCACTTTACAGCGTTGGCGGTTCAAGGTTTCCACACCGCCGCTGGGTATATAAAAAGTAAATAGAACTTTGATCTCAATAACCTCCTTTGCCAAACGCAAGCTCCTATACCAAGTTATTCAACCCACAGGACGGGGTGTGGGTTTCTATGGAAGCCTGGATTGAATCAGCGCATAATTATGGCTAAGGCGAGGGTCTTCCGGGGAGCGCTCTGTTGCTTCTCTCGCAAATTCACAAGCTTTGTGTAAAAGGCCTAACTCGTAGCAAGCGAGGGCACCAAGATCATACAGTGTGGCGTCCCAGCAAAAATCCTCTTGCATGTACGTATCCGGTCGTGTTGAAATACGCAGCGCTTCTTCGACCATATGATAGACGGCGGGCCAGTTCCGTGTATGATAGGCAAGCTGAGCCATTTCCGTGTAAGGTTCACGTAAATACGGCGCTTCCGCAATAGCCCGGTATAACCAACGCGTTGCCTCCTGCCATTGTTCACTTGCCTTATAGGCTCTAGAAATAAAGCGCATCGAAGCGCTGCGTTCATCTGCCCAGCGTGCCTGCGGCATGGCAAGATGTTGTTGCAGTGTAGCAATGCACTCGTCCCAACGGCCATGATACATATATTCCCGCCCCAAGTAATGCATGTTGCGGTCATCCTCAGGAAACTCGCGCACAGACTGCTCCAGCAGTGGAAGGTATTGGCTGCGGGACTTGTTCGGATCGGGATCATGATACAAGCGTAGCTGGTCGGATCGGATGCTGCGTTCTTCACCCTTCCCGATATATTCAAGCACCTCGTGAACCGGGCGTACCCAGCGGTAACCGTGACGAGTGTGTATTTTTTCTTTCCAGAACCATGTATAAACGGTATCTTGCCCAGGCTGTCCATGTGTAAAGGCATATAGCATCCGGGTAGTTCCTTCCCTCCAGTTGCGTTCCAGCCGCGACCGCCAACCTTCCTCCCAGACTTCGTCCAGATCCGTACAGACACAAATATCTATATCGTCAGGGACCAGCCGTAGGGACTCATTGCGAGCCTTGTCAAAACGCCAAGGAGTTACCTGGATACGATGCACCTCTGCACCCGCTTCGCGTAGCAGAGAAACGGTATCGTCTGTAGAGCCGGTGTCCGCTACAATGACAACATCGGCTTCACGCATGGTGTGCATCCATCGTTTGGCGAATCGGGCTTCATTTTTGCTAATGGCATAGACAGCTATCTTGTACCGATTCGATTGTTGCATTCCGCTTGCTCCTCCTTTGACTTACTTAAAGATTGAGGGTTGAGTATGGGGGACATCTCTATTGGGGAGGATTCAGGATTGAGCTGAAAAATTGTCGATTATGCAGGACATGCGGGTCGTTGGGAATATACGTGGCAGCTTGCTCGTTGTGCCAATTCGCACGTGTGTAATCCTTCAGCCGAAAATGGCAAATGCATAGCTGGATATGAGGAAACCACGTTTGGTACGCGTCCTGTACTGGGCCCATCGTGTCGGGAGGATTGAGAGTGGTAGCCATGTCGTACCAATAAATAGCTTTGGTAATCTCATTTTTATGCAAAAAATAATGACCTATCCGACAGCATAGATCTGCCCTGGGTGTATCGAAGGTCAAACTATGGAGAGCCGCGGTAATACTTTGCTCCAGCTTGCCCAGTTGTTGCAGGCAGTCGGCCATTTTGCTACATGCACTAATCGCATCCTCTACCCAGCATTGTCCGGTATCCAGAAAATTCCGGTAAGCCTGCACGGCCTGCTCATATCTTTCATTATCTCTTAACTCGTTAGCGTAATAGTAGAGGTCACGAGGAGAGAAGGCATGACCTTGGGCGAGCAACTTCTCATAAATTCGCAGGTTTCGCCCTGGAGAGGCCGTGTGTGTTCTAGTGTGAGTTATGGCGATATCGGCATGTTGAATATTCCCGTCAACGGCGAGGTACTCATGCACGGCTCCATGCCAACGGAACCCGGCTGACCTTCTGATCAAGCGGTTTCGGCGAAAATGTAGGGTGACATTGCCGTGATCATCAAAGGCATAATGATAATTCATAGACACGGAATCGACGGTTGGTACAGCTGAGGAATCAAGGGTTTGCTTTAGCTCAAGCAGCTTAACGGCATCCTGCTCCTTCAAAATATCATCGGCATCAAGCCAGAGAATGTACTCCTGCGTAGCTTGCTCAAACGAATAGTTACGTGCAAGGGCAAAATGATCTACCCATTCAAATGGAAAAATTCGATCTGTAAAGTTGCGACATATGTCAATGGTCCGATCCTGTGAACCTGTGTCCACGATATTGATCTCATCCACAATAGGATGGACCGATTCCAGGCAACGGCCAATGGTATGTTGATCATTTTTGACGATCATGCACAGGCTGATACTGATCAATTGAGCATCACTCCTTTGGGAACCATCTAAGGATTCAGGTCAAACATAAAGTTGGATTTTTAAAAGAGGCCTGAGTTATAGAAGCCCTGCCGCAACTGCGGCAGGGCATGGATGACAAAGCCTTAACATGCTGTGCGGCTTTGTCGATAAGGTATGGTACATCGCTTAAAAATGATGTGACAGAAAAAGGAGGTTAGAGTCCGGTAGGCCCCGTAGGTCCAGTCGGCCCTGTAGGTCCGGTAGGTCCAATCGGTCCTTCTGGGCCTGTGTCTCCTGTTGGTCCAATCGGTCCAGTCGGCCCTGTAGGTCCAGTAACACCAGTGTCCCCCGTGGCGCCAGTAGGCCCGACAGGTCCGGTAACGCCAGTGTCGCCTGTAGCGCCAGTAGGCCCGATAGATCCGGTAACGCCAGTGTCCCCCGTGGCGCCAGTAGGTCCGATAGGTCCAGTAACACCAGTGTCGCCTGTAGCGCCAGTAGGCCCGATAGATCCGGTAACGCCAATGTCGCCCGTGGCACCAGTAGGTCCAGCAGGTCCGGTAGCACCTGTATCACCCGTGGCTCCTGTAGGTCCGACAGGGCCAGTAGCACCAGTGTCGCCTGTGGCGCCAGTAGGCCCGACAGGTCCGGTAAATCCAAGGCCGAATGGTCCGGTAGGTCCAGTCGGCCCTGTAGGTCCCGTGTCGCCCGTAGGTCCGACAGGTCCAGTAGCGCCTGTGTCGCCAATAGGCCCGATCGGTCCGATTGGTCCAGCAGGTCCGGTAACACCAGTGTCGCCCGTGGCTCCCGTAGGCCCGACAGGTCCGGTAAATCCAAGGCCGAATGGTCCAGTCGGTCCAGTCGGCCCCGTAGGCCCGGTATCGCCAGTAGGCCCGATAGGTCCGGTAGCACCTGTGTCACCCGTGGCACCAGTAGGTCCGACAGGTCCGGTAGCACCTGTGTCACCCGTGGCACCAGTAGGTCCGACAGGTCCAGTAACACCAGTGTCACCCGTGGCGCCCGTAGGCCCAACAGGTCCAGTAACACCAGTGTCGCCCGTGGCACCAGTAGGTCCGACAGGTCCGGTAACACCAGTGTCGCCCGTGGCACCAGTAGGTCCGACAGGTCCAGTAACACCAGTGTCGCCCGTAGCGCCAGTAGGTCCGACAGGTCCGGTAACACCAGTGTCGCCCGTGGCACCAGTAGGTCCGACAGGTCCAGTAACACCAGTGTCACCCGTGGCACCAGTAGGTCCGACAGGTCCAGTAACACCAGTGTCGCCCGTAGCGCCAGTAGGTCCGACAGGTCCAGTAACACCAGTGTCCCCCGTGGCACCAGTAGGTCCGACAGGTCCAGTAACACCAGTGTCACCCGTAGCGCCCGTGGGCCCGACAGGTCCGGCTGGTCCTACAGCTCCAGCTGCACTTGCTTTAACAAGAGCAATAGAATCAATGGCTACATCAGCAGTGTTAGCCAAGGCATTTTTACTAATAACCAAAAAGGCATAGGCTGCGTTGGCTGGAACAGGAGCTGTTACTTCATATAGGCTTTGCCATGTTCCGTTCACAGCGTCTGGCAATGTGCCTGAGCTCAAATAGGTAGTTAGCCCTGTGCCAAGGAAGCTAAAGGCTGCGTCATAGTAATACAGAAATATGTTAACTTGAGGACTGGACAGGCTTCCTACTTTTGCAGCTGAAAGGCTTAATGTATAGCTTTCGCCTGGTGCAGCAAAAACGACCTGGGAAAGAGATGCATCTACTGCGCCTCCTGCCAGGATCGCACTATAAAAGTTTGTCTTTTTTACAGATAAGTTAGTGACAGTCACATTGACAGAGCTCCAAAAAAGGGTTGATCCGATCTCGAAGTCGCCGTTAGAAACTAGATTGGTAAACAATACACTCATCGCTTTTATACACTCCCTTCACACGTTGTAATGATAGTAGATGCGAATCCATATCCTAGCGAACCGTACAAGTTTCCGAGGGCAGATGTGTATTTTTGTGTTCACATTTCAGACACATTATTTTAAGCTTCTATTTAAGTGACGTTAAGCTGGAGTTATATGTGGGGGATTATCATTAGAATTTAAAAGTGTAGCATAAGGTGCGGGGAGACCGCTCCGCGAAGGCTTTGAGCTTCCGATCGCTGTTGCTGTAGGATTCTTCTTTGATTAGATAAGACATATAAAGGTAAGAATCCTACAGCAAAGGCGAACGCTGGCGCTTCTCCAGCTTCAAATCCTCTGCTTCGCTGCTACCCGCTACTCATGCAACATTTTAGGTGGGAGGGAAGTAGGGGAGCAGCAGGGAGAAGATTACGATAAAAGAAAGGGTGGAACATGTGCTCAAAGTGCAGCAGGTGAGCAAGTGGTATGAGGGCAACCGGGGTGTACATAAGCTGGATTTTGAAATGCAGCGCGGTGAAATTGTTGGTTTCCTGGGGCCGAATGGTGCGGGTAAAACGACGACGATGCGCATGATTACAGGGTATCTTCAACCCAACGAGGGAGTGATTACGATTGACGGTATCCCGATTCAGGATAAGGGCAGACAGGCCCGTTCCAAAATCGGTTATCTGCCGGAGACTCCCCCTTTGTATGAGGATATGTCCGTAAGATCCTATTTAAAGTTTGTAGCTAGTATTCGGGACGTGCCTGCGAGAGAGCAGAAGCTGCGTATTTCGGAGATGATTTCCAGGCTAGGACTGAATGGGCGGGAAAAACAATTAGTCCGCAGTTTGTCCAAAGGGTATAAACAGCGCTTGGGACTGGCAGGTGCGATTATTCATAACCCGGATTTATTGGTACTGGATGAACCGACCTCAGGTTTGGACCCCAATCAGATTTTGGAGATTCGTCAGCTCATTCAGGAGATTGGCGAAAATCATACGGTATTGCTAAGTACGCATATATTGCCTGAGGTGGATGCTTTGTGCAATCGTGTTCTCATCATCCATGAAGGGAAACTGGTCATGGATGGGCGTCCTGACGCGCTCGGCGGTTCGATGGAAGATGGATTCAAGGTGAAGGTGGAGGTTAAAGGCAAGCGTGAGCAGGTGCTGGATGTCCTGCGTACTTGGGGAAAAGTAGAGGTTGAATCTATGGCGACCACGCTGCCTTCAGCGAACACGAATCTGACTGCCGCAGAGCCAGATATGACCGGATTGCTACTCACAGGAGCCTCCGGTGAGGATTTTCGCGAAGAACTATTTTATGTGTTGTCTGATGCGAAGCTTCCAATTTTGGAGATGAAAAAAGAAAACCTTAGCTTGGAAAATATCTTCCAGCAGTTAACGACCCGCGAGACGGAAGAAGGTCAGGTCAGCGATCCAGCAGTACAAGACCTACATTCCTCGGATACTGCAGCACCTACGGCCATCACGGTGGAGCACGGAGAAGCTGCGTCCAGCGACGATAAGGCTGAAAAAGATAAGGATACAGGAGGTAATCGGTCATGAGGCGTTTGTTCGCGGTCTGTCAAAAAGAGCTGCAAGCCTATCTGTGGACACCAACGACGTATTTTGCGCTTGCAGTGTACATGCTGCTGACGGGGTTACTTTTTTACACAAATTTTGTTATGTATCAGCCTAGCATTCTGGACTATCGACTGGTACTCGGTGACACCTTGTCCATGCTGGTGTTCGTCGTCCCATTGCTCACGATGAGGCTGGTTGCGGAGGAATTCAGGCAAGGTACGGATGAACTGCTGCTTACCTCACCTGTGAGTGTGACGGAAATGATCGTAGGTAAATTTTTGGCGTCGCTGGGCATGTTGCTCATATTGGTGCTGTGCAGTCTAGCGTATCCGGTCGTGATGTCCTTTTATGGGAAGCTGGATTGGACGCTGGTATTAACATCTGTGATCGGTCTGTTCATGCTTGGCGCAGCCATGATGGCGATCGGCTTATTCGCTTCGACGCTTTCACAGCATCAGATGATGTCGGCGGTCGTCAGTTTTATTATTTTACTTGTGTTCTGGATGCTGGATTCGTTTGGTGGACAGACGGGTGCATCTGCGGCGGTACAGCAATGGCTGGAACCTTTTTCACTAACCGCACGGTTTGACAGTTTCACCAAAGGATTGCTGAATGGAGCCGATGTGATGTACTACGTGACGGTGGCGGTGCTCTTTTTGCTATTCAGCATCCAAGTGGTTGAACGGAAACGGTGGAGGTAATGAATATGAAAAAATGGCTGGGTCATACCAATAGTGTGGTACTATCGATTGCTGCTGTAGGGATTTTTATTTTATTGACGTTATTTCTGCGGTCGTTAGGTGGCTTTCAACTGGATCTGACGGCAGGCAAGCAGTATACGCTGTCTGACCAAACGTTGACGACCATCCAGGGTGTAAAGGAAAACGTACGGCTCATTGCTTTTACCGTATCCACTTCACAAAATCAGAAGCTGAACCGGGATGTTACGGATATGCTGAATGAATACGCCAAGCGTAACAACAAGCTCAAGGTCGAGCAATACGATCTGAATCAGGAACCGATACTGGCCAAGCAATATGGTGTTACTGCAGCGTCTATTGTGTTGGTGCAGGGGGAGAAGAAGCGGGTTATAGATATTGGGAGTCTATTTACGCAAGCTCAGGGGAGTGGTGAAGGGGCATACCAATTTACTGGGGAAGAAAAGCTGACTAGTGGACTGCTGGGATTATCATCTACCCGTCAAGGGAAAGTAGCCTTTCTAACTGGACATGAGGAAATCCCATTGTCCCAAATGACTGAATTAAGTAGCTCACTGTCACAAGATAATGTGAAAACAGAGGAAGTTCAGCTCAATCAGGCGGGGAGCGTGCCCAAAGATGCGTCTGTATTGGCTATTGTCGGACCAGAACGTGATATCAGTGCAACGGAACTGAAGAGTATTCGTACGTATCTGAATGATGGCGGAAAGCTTTTTATGGCACTAGGCTTTCACCCGAACATGGGGTCCGATTGGAAAAACCTTGATGCATTAGCGGCTGATTATGGAGTGAAGGACACTCATGCCATCGTGGTGGATCAGGAACAGACGAATACACTTGGACCTCTATGGACGGTTCCTACCTTCGGCAGTCATGCGATCACCGACAAGTTGGCGGCTTCCAATCTGTACCCGGTTCTTTCACTGTCTATTGCTTTGCAGGCAGGAGAGCAGAAGGATTGGAAGACGACGCTTTTGATGAAATCTTCTGCAGCCAGCTATGGCGAAACGAATATCCAAGGGCTGCTGAACAACGAAACGCAGAAGGATGACAAGGACCCGCAGGGGCCGCTGAATCTCGGTTATGCGGTAGAAGGGAAAGACGGCAAGCCCAAAGCCGTTATTCTCGGAACGTCTGCCCTTTTAAGCGACACTGAGATCAACACAGGAGGCAATCGAGACTTTGTGCTGAACAGTCTGAATTATGTGCAGGAACATTCTGATGGGCTTACCATTCGTCCTCGTCAGGAGCAGGATTATAAGGTAGCTTACTTGACTCCTGCACAAGCAAAAACGATATTGACCATATCTGTCATCGGATTGCCGTTGCTATTCGCGGTCATCGGAATCTTATTATGGTGGAGGCGAAGAAGAGCATGAGAAAATGGATACCCACAGTGCTACTGTTAGTTGTATTGGGAGCGGGTATAATCTATGCAAAGAGCCAAAACTTCTTTCGTGAACAAGCGCCGGCGGCTCGCCAGCTGGTTCAGCTTACGCAAGAGAATATTACGTCTTTCGCGATCACAGGAAAGGACGGCAAGTCGGTGGAACTTGAACAACATGATGGTCAATGGAGTATGAGCAAGCCACGGACTTACCCGCTAAACCAATATACAATAGACAATTGGCTAGCAGCGATTCAAAATGTAAAGTTGGGTGAAGTGGTGGAATCTTCCCCTACAGACGTAGCCAAATATGGGATCAGCGCTACCCATGATCAGATTGAGATTAAGACCAAGAAGGGCGACGTTCGTACCTTTGCCTTCGGTGAAACGTTGCCTTCCGGAGATGCTGTTTATGTATTATCAGACAAAAAAGAGATAGCTTCTGTACCTATAGATACACTTTCAGGGTTGTTGCTGGGTGCTGATGATTTTATAGATACAACGCCGTTCGATTGGGACGATACCAAGCTGAGCGGAATAGAGTGGGAAGGCCAAAATTCTTCATGGATGCTCAAATCCTCCGGTAACAGCGGAACCGGAGACAGTGCTTCCACATCTTGGACGCTGAACGGAAAGTCAGTAGCCAATGACACGGCGACTTCCCTCTCGCAGCAAATCAAAAACCTGGCTAGCAGTCAGGCCTTGCGCAAAGCCTCCGAGCTGAGCAAGCCTGTTCACCGCTTTACGCTGAGTATATCGCTGGGTAAGGATGATTCCCAGCTGGTCTATCAGGGCTGGACGCTTAACGATGATCCAGATACCGTATGGGTTGTGCCGCCACAAAGTAACTGGGCTTATGGTCTGTCAGTATCTGACGTGAACCGTACTGAACAGAATGGCCACGACCAAGCTCAGACTGGAAAATAATCATTAGAAATTAAATTAGCGCACAAAGAGGCTCCAACGGCGGATGATCGTCGTCTGGAGCTTCTTTGTGTTCGTTATTCGTCAGGTTTGCTGCTTTTGGAAGAAGAGCTGTTATTGTCGTTTAAATCTTGGATAACCTGAATCAGCTCATGAAGTGAGAGATCCAGCTTATCCAGCTTTTCTTCCATCGTGTGCAGGATGTGCCGCAACAAAATAAAACAAAGTCCAGCCGGAAAGCCTACGTTGGTAACCAGAGAAAGAGCATCATCCATTTGCAATGTATTCCCTCCTTTTTAGCCATATATAAAGGAAGGTAAATTAAAAGAACCATATACAACTGCATGTAAAAATAGTATAATAAATAAGAACAAATGTTCTGTTTTGGTTGTAAAATAGGTTTGCAAATTACCCTATAGTATGAGGATTTAGAAAAAGTCAAATCCAAAGAGAAAGGGTAATTTACAATGGATAAGTCTCAGCTAACATTGGTGGAACAATATCGAAAGAAGCTGTACCGCATTGCCTGGAGAATCCAGTATCGTGCTCGGGTACAAACCAATCATGAATTTGTAATGGAAAAGAACGAAGCCGTCAGCGCCCCATCTTTTACAGAATCTTCAAACTCTAATATGTACACACTACAGCTTATCAACTCTCTACCTTCTGAGATCGGAAAAATGATCATCTTTGACCTTTACATACTAGACAAAACCGAAGCACAGATTGCAAAAGAGTTAAAGCTATCCCAACAGGCGGTGAATAAATGGAAAAAGAAAATGCTCAAAGAGTTATTTCGGATGCTGAGTTCGTCCAATTGCTAAAATTAGTACGAAGTGGAGATCAGGAGGCCATGTGTAGGATACTTCAATTGTTCGAGGAAGACATTCAAAAGACCAGTCGGTATATTCGTATGTCCCGTGAAGATGCTGTCCAAAGCATTGTGACTGATTTTATAGAAGAACTGCAACAAGAGTTAAAGACAGTAAAAAGTGGACAATGGATATAGCCTTGGCTATCCTTATCCGTAGGTTTACTTATTTAACGGAGGGCTTATAAGTTTATGAGTGATAACAGGGCTTCTTTTGAAAAAAGTATGAAGATGTACCCAGTCAACAGTATTCGTTCCAATGTCATCATTCTTGTTTTATTACTGTTAGATCTGTTTCTAGTTATCCCCTTAGTGGGAAATCCATACATTGCAGTTTACGTTTATGTATTGTTGCCACCGATTGTTATGATAAACATTTGGGCCCTTGTACTGGTCATCATGCCACGCAAATTGCAGTTGAATTACGTTTTATTCCGTGGTGTATTTGGTTTGGTTTGTTCTATTGGCTTCATGATCATGACACAAAAGTTTGCTTATGGCATGTTGGATCTGGATACTCCATGGTATTTTGTAGGTTCTTTTGCCCTTTATGGAGTGGCCTTGTATTACTTTATAAAATATAATTTAACGAAATTCAAAGATCCTTCAAATCATAGGAAGAAACCAAAGTTTAAGGAAAAAAACAAAAGAGCGCCTGTAGTAACTATCACCACATTTACTGGGGCTGGTTATCTGATAGCTAATGTTTCCCTCGGATTCGCTACACAACAATTAGTTGCCACAGTATTGATAAGTGTATACTCGATGCTGGCATGTGTTCTTTTTCATTTTATTATGGATATACACCGCTACTATTGGCTTCATAAGCTGAGGAATCAGACAACGGATTGAACACAACGAATGCCTTACAAAGTATTATTTCTATCAAGATGTTTTGTAATGAAAAAAAGCCTGCAAACGCCCCAACTATAATGGGGGTTTGCAGGCTTTTTAGGTTGTAGATTTATTTAGTCAACATACTTGTTGCCGTCAGCATCAATATAAATGGATTGAACAGCTGTGCGGCGGTACGGATATCCAGCCTCTGTGGTGCCGCTAATTTCATAGGTTACAGAATAGATGCCGGGCTTGTCCGCTTTGGATAGCTCAATTTGTCCGGTAGGGTTAACGTTTTTTTGCTGTACCGTCAAACCTTTGGATGTAGAAGTGACTCCTTGCTGCGGATCACCATAATATTGAACTTGGTAGGTAACTTGTGTAACACTGTTCGGGGAATCCTGTGGTTTCAGATTTAGCTTCGGGCCCACTGCATTTAAATTGTATTTCAGCTCAGGAACTTGAACAGCCTGGTAACGTGCAATCAGGAGATACGCTCCATTATCAGGAACCGTGACGTTCAGTTTATAGGTGCCCGGTTTTGGATTTTGAATGACGGCGTTATGATGCCAGGCACCAGCAAAAATATCGTCATCATAGCCTGCTTTCAGATTAATAATTTCACTAGTACCGTCAGGCTTGGTTAGTTCCAGTTTACTCACACGTTTATCGCTGATCCAGTCCAGATCAATGGATTTTACACCATTTTCAACAGTGAGGGTTTCTGAGGCTTTTCCATTATAATCGCCGCCTCGGATAAAATATGAATTATCGATCTCGCTATAGGTGGATTGTGAAGCAGAAGCAGTCAGGGAAGATGCTGAAAGTGCCTCAGTTTCCTGATTCAATGCTGGAGTATTCGCTTGGAGGTAGGGTTGGATCAGGGAGAAGACGTAAGAACCGGTGCGAACCTTGGCATGATCCCAAGATCCGACTTTAACTACACGTCCGCCGGGAAGCTTAGCGTTGTCGACTGTGACCACTCCATCATTCTTACCAAAGGAGGAGAGGTAAAGTCCGCCCAGTATGTAGGAAGCAGTGCCGCCAGACCAGTTATCACCAGCAAACGTGAAGAATGGAACTGTAGTCGCATTACTAAGTGAATCGGTCTTGGTTCGGAAATACTTCATATAAGATGTTTGTAAAGTGGAGGTACCGGGATTTTGTGACCCGACGATATCTGCCAGCCATCCGGCCCAGCTACTGTAGGCGAGATCTGCAAGTTGTGAACCATGATGAGGACTGCTGAGGGTGATGACACGTTGTACATAAGGAGCGGCTCCGTTATATACGAGAGCGGTTTGAGTATCCACTCCACCTTTGCTGTGGGCGATGACGATAAGCTTTTTTCCAAAGTGATTGCTGATGACCTTAATTTTGTCGGCCAGAAGCTTACCATTGTCCCACATATCTTGGGATGTGCCAGTTGTATCGTACAGATTAATGGTGGCTGTCTGGTATCCGGCGTCACGTGCGCGCTGAAGCATATCGTTATCATTCTTGGTCCAGACTTCAGCGCTACTGTTCAAACCATGTACGAACAATAGTGCGGGCTTGGCTGGATCAACGCGATTAGGTGGTGGACCTTCTGCCCAGCTTCCGGCGGGATCTTTTGGGGGTTGGGGTGTAGTGGAGCCTGCAAAAGCGCCAACGGGGACAAGAGTAACTGATAACAAAAAAATGAGCATCAAAACGGTGATCTTTTTCAAACTGAAAATCCTCCTTTGTAAAATAAAGTATTTTTCAAGCTTATTATACATGCCATCTTGTGGTAAATCATCAATTGTATTTCATATTTACATTAAAATTTTATTTTTTTAGTCATTTTTTAGTCAGGATATCCCTATGATTCATAGCGCATGATAATCTCGTCACACATTTTATAATGTATGGAGGATGAGTTCATGCCAGGAACTAAGAAGGTCATCAGTTTTACGATTTCTGCTGCTTTACTCGCCAGTATGGCTGCTTTGACCGGGTGCGGAAATGCCGATCATAACGTTCGTACGAACAGTACACGCTATAACGCGCAAAGCACACATCACATGGATGGTGTGAACCGTTATGGTATGGATGGTGTGAATCGTTATGGGGTTAAGTCCAATGGTATGGATGGGATGGCATTGAATGAAAATGCCAACCGAACCGGACATCCAGTCCGTAATCTGCAAGTCGATCGCAATTTGTCCAAACGTATATCCGAGATGCCGGATGTAAAGTCTGCGACTGTGCTGGTCGGTGAACGACATGCCTATGTAGCCGTTTCCTTGAAAGACCAAGCCAACGGAACAGGTGTCGGTGCTCCAAGTGTTGACGGTACTCCAAGTGCAAATAGTATTGGACGTAACGGGAATGTACCGAGTGTGAATGGCGTTAATGGTACTAGAGGAAACCGTACTACGGATACTACAACGCCTGGAATGACAGACAATGGAGTAACCGGGAATGGAACACCTGCGCGTCGTGATGACGGTTTATTCGGTACGATGGGTACAGGCTCGTACGGTATGTTGCGTGGCTTGACGGACAACAATCGCGCAAATACCGGAAACACCACCATCGAGGGAGCAAGAACTGCATATGAACCAAGTGATGCAGTCAAGAGCCGAATCGCGAATAAAGTTAAGCAATTTGCACCTTCGATTGAACAGGTGTATGTATCGGCTAACCCGGATTTTGTCAAACAAGCCACTGACTTTACACACAGTGTGCAAAATGGTCATCCGATTAGAGGCTTGAGCAATGAAATGGTGGACGTGATTGAACGTGTATTCCCAACTCCGGCGGCTGGTACAAACCGTCCAATGGAAAATACAGCACCCACACGCCCACAAAATCATACGCCCGCGCCGATGAATCATCGCTAATTCAAACCCTATAAGTGTGTGCAATGCCAAAGAAAGAGCTATCCATCTCAGCGAATACGCTGGTGGATAGCTCTTTAGTTTTGGGGAATGATAACTATAACTGAATTATTTGCGCAATCCTTTAATCCATACGCCTTGCAGCTTTAAGTCTCTATCCAGTAACAGGATGTCTGCTTGTTTACCTGCTTCAAGCGAACCTGTACGATCAGCAATGTGCAAGGATCGAGCCGGATTCAGGCTGGCCATTTGTGATGCCGCGGGAATACTTATACCCACATGTTGAACCAAGTAGCGGAAGCCTTCAATCATCGTTAGTGTGCTTCCTGCCAAAGTGACGCCATCCTCCAGTCGTGCTACACCGCCCTGCACGATCACCGGCAAATCGCCGAGCGTATAATGACCGTCTTCCAGACCAGTAGCAGACATGGCATCTGTGATGAGAATGAGATTATGATCCTGCTTTAATCTAGCGAGCAGGGAAATGGCGGCGGGATGCACATGAATGCCGTCCGCGATGATTTCTGCTTCAATGCGCGGATCAGCGAGTACGGCTCCGGCGGCTCCCGGCTTGCGATGATGCAGCGGAGTCATAGCATTAAACGCATGCACCGCATGATTCAGCCCCGCCGTCGCTGCCTGTTCAACCTCTTCATACGTAGCATCCGTATGACCGAGAGCCGCGGTAATGCCATGGCTACGCAGCCATGCAATCAGTTCCAGCGCTCCTTCCCGTTCGGGCGCAAGCGTGAGCTGGCGAACAAGGCCTGGATAGCGCTGCTCCCATTCTGCCACCCATGAGAGATTCGGTGGCACGATATGTTCTGGGTTTTGCGCTCCAGGCCAGTTCGGACTGATGAACGGCCCTTCCAGATGTACGCCCTCCAACTGAGCATAGGGCATAGGTAGTGCCATGTATGCGTGAACTTCACTCAATACCCGGTCAATCTGTTCCTTGGGCGCGGTCATGGTGGTAGCCAGCATAGCCGTCGTTCCTTGTGAACCGTGAAAGGAGGTGATCGTATCCAGCACCCTTGAACTGGAGTCCATAAAGTCCTCACCGTTACCGCCGTGAACATGAATATCAATAAAGCCTGGTAGCAGATATCCTCCTTCCAAACGCACAATGTTTGCGGTTTTCGCTGCGGTTTCTTCCTGATTTGCCAAGACTACCGCTGTCCAATCGGCGGGTAAATGCTCTTCTGAACCAGCGAATACAATGGATTGCCCCTCAATGACGACAACCCCTTTTTCAATAATGTCATTTCCAACGACAACTTGCCCATACAGTAGCTGGGGTACGTTACCACTCATTTCATTTGACTTCAATTGAACCATCCTCCTGCTTTCTGATCTAGTAAAATAAGTACGTTGGGGTGACATTGCAGCAGAGAAGCCGGACACTCAGTCGTGACAGGTCCAGTTAAAGCCTGCTTTATAATGTCGGCCTTATCCGCACCAAAAGCCACCAGTATAATTTGCTTCGCCTTAAGAATCGTGCCTACTCCCATCGTAACTGCTTGCCTGGGTACAGCTTCTATATCGCCAAAAAATCGAGCATTCGCCGAGCGCGTACTTTCTTTCAAATCTACAACATGTGTGGTTCCAGTCAAGCGGTGACCAGGTTCGTTAAAGCCGATATGACCATTATGACCAATGCCAAGCAATTGCAGATCCACGGGTCCATGGTCCAAAATGGCCTGCTCGTGCGCTGCACATTCTGCTGCCAGATCCAGTGCATTCCCGTCAGGGACACGTGTATGGGATATCGGAATATCGATATGCTGGAACAAGTGCTCATTCATAAAGCTTCGATAGCTCTGCGGATGTTCTGGGGGAAGACCAACATACTCATCAAGATTCACGGAATAGGCTCGTGCAAAACTGACCTGTCCCTTGCGGTACATATCTGCAAGATGTTGGTAAATGCCAATCGGCGTACTACCGGTGGCCAGGCCAAGCATGGCCTGTGGTTTGGATAGCAGCAAGCTGGCGATCACAGCGGCGGCAGTAGCGTTCAGGTCCTCACGGCTGTTCAAAATGCGTATGTTCATCTTAGTGACCCCCTGGTTGTTTTTTGAGCTTGCTCACTTGTTGATATGAACCTTCCAATCTCGGAATATATTTGTCAAAATCTGCGCTCACCATACCTGTAAACAGAATATCTATGATATGAAGCTGGGCAATGCGGGAGGCCATATCCCCACGTCGCATTCCTTCCTCCAATGAGGAGGAAAATAGCGCAATATCCGCAAGACCTGCCAGCGTATTGTTTCCGAAGGAGGTCAGGGATAATGTCTTAGCCCCCTGTTCCTTTGCACAACGTAGAGCCGCAATGGTCTCCTGGGTTTCTCCTGAATAAGAGACGGCAAAGGCGACATCTCCTGCTCCGAGCGAGGAGGCAGAGGTAATCTGCATATGCGAATCTGCAAAGGCAGTGCTGTTCTTGCCAATACGGATGAGCTTCTGGTAAAAATCCTGTGCCACAATCGACGATGTCGCCATCCCATAGAGATCAATGCGGCTCGTGGCTGACAGCCATGCAATGGCCTGCTCCAGCTTGTCGTAATCCAGCAGTCGGGTCGTGTCCGCAATGGATGCGGTATGGTTCGCCTGAATAGCCTGCACGATTCGGGAAAGTGAATTTCCGGCGACAATATCCTGATAGGATTCTTCACCATTACGGTTGGAGTGGGACAACTCGGCGGCCAGCTTCATTTTGAAATCGGGATAGCCTTTAAAATGTAGTGATTTGCAAAACCGCGTAACGGTCGCCGCGCTCACACCACAACGCTCTGACAGCTCCCGAATACCCAAATGCAGCACATCTTCCGGGGATTGCAGGATGGATTCCGCCAGCTTGCGTTCCTGTACGGGAAGCTGCTCCAGTCTATGGGCTAATGTATGAAGAATGGGGGACATGAGCTGTGCTCCTTTGGCTGTAGAATGTTTGTGTGAAAAAAAGTATCGTATACAAGAAGAATATAAGGAAAAACATTTTCATGTGTATTGTAAAATAATTCTGCCGCTCATGCAAGAGATGTGAGGAGAATTTTTATTAGATTTTGCGAAAAAATAGCCGGCGAAAATTGTAGAAGTTATCATACATTAATTTACATATTGCGAGTTTTACTTACAAAACAACCTATTGACTTGTCTCTTCATTGGAGGAGTATAATTGAATAAAGTTCCAGTGAAGGAATTTTTCTAGGAGCTTTCTTTGCAGAGGGCATCGTTGGGTGGAACGAACAGAATCTCATTCACAAGGAGGAGTTTGCTATGCAAAGCCAAGTGATTGAAATGATCAGCGCGGTTAAGGAAGATCCTGAACTGGTCGCTAAGCTGGATGGACATTCGGACATTATTCATGATGCCGGACTGGATTCGTTGCAGTTGGTTCATTTCATGCTGCAAGTGGAGGATGCGTTTGATGTGGAGATTGATTTTGATTCCTTTGAGCTAGAGCATTTGAGCTCGGTAGATGCGTTTTGCAGCTACATTCAGGGGATCAGCGATGCGGAACAAGCGCCGCACCTGGAGGGAATGGAGACGGTCTGACGTACAGCTTGGTACATGTGCCTGAAAATCCATTAAACGAGGTGTTAGCATGCAGCCCAAAAGCAATGTGCTGATTGATGAGAAAGCGTTCAAGCTCATCAAGCGTAACCTGAAAAACGCTTCTGTATCTTACCGTAACGCCACACAGGACCCTACTTTCAAAACGGACATGCCCCAGACGATCGGCATTAAGCTGACCAACCGCTGCAACCTGAGATGTACACACTGTTTTGAATGGAACGAGGAAGGCTACCATCACCAAATGGATAAAGAAGAACAAAACATGGATCTTGCTCCGGACATGCTCCGGCAGATTTTGAGCGAAACCAAGGAAGCCAAGTCCAGACTGTACATGTGGGGCGGCGAACCGATGTTTCACCGGCGTTTTGATGAAATTTTGGACGTGCTGGCGGAAGATCGGCGCGAAATGACCTTTTGTACAAATGGATTACTTATTGATAAATATTTGGACCGGATTTTGGATTTGTCCGAAAATCTGGAGTTATTAATAGCGATTGAAGGTTTTGAAAGAGAACACGATCTAATTCGCGGTAAAGGCACCTTTCAAAAAACAATGCGGCAGATGGATAAGCTGATTGAACTGCGCGACCAGGGATTGTACAAGGGACGGGTAACTGTCCATGCGGTCATTAACGATAACATGATCGGACGGATGTACGAATTTCTGCAAATGCTGGAGGACAAAAGGCTGGATCTGGTGCTGCTGACGTTCCCCTGGTACATTTCCAAAGAGACCTCCCTCAAAATGGATGAATATTTCACACATAATTTCTCCTGGCTCCGACAACTTGAAGAAAAAAATATTAGTAGCTGGCATGCTTTCAAATATAAAATCAACCCGGATAACATCGATCCTCTGATGCAGGAACTACAGCGGATCAATGAGCGAGTATGGAACATTCGCGTGCGCTATCAGCCCGGTTTGGATTATGAGGAAATTGATAAATTTATACATGGCGAGGAAATGGTCAGCCGTTGTTCCAATCATTGTTTGGCGCTCACCTCCAGAACAGATATTTTACCAGACGGGAAGGTCATGCCTTGCAAATTTTTCAGTGAGTTCACGATTGGAAGCATGCGTGAGCACAGTCTGAAGGAGATATGGAACTCGGATGCGTATGAGAAAACTCGTCAAAAGATTAATCATGAAGGATTGACTCCGGTGTGCTCCAAATGCAGCGTATTGTATCTGCACGGGGCAGGCTCTCTGAAATACATTTAGTTTTCTATGGATGTTGTTTGTTACTGGATGGAAGAGAGAGGGATGATGACAAGACGTGACGACTAAAACTATTAACCTTGTGGAAGCGCTTGCGCATGAACGGGACCATGGAGTCCTGATTTGGCTGTTTAATATCGGCGCAGAGCAAGTGTGGCATCCATCCCCCCGCAAGGGGGGCATGGTAGACCGGGATGAACAGCAAGTCGTAAACCGGATGGAGGAAATGAATCTCCTGCTATGTCGAAGTCAGGATGTCATTGTACTTCGGGAACAGCCGGATGAGGCGTTTCTGGACATGCTCCAACGGTTGGGCTTTAGCCTGCCGCGTATTGAGGTGCCGGAGCCTTCTGATCCGCTAACGCCGATTTCAGAGCTGGTGCTGGCGGATGAGGCGCTTTTGGCACGACTGCGCACGGTTGCAGATGCAGGCCACAGCAGCGGCGGAGCCAAAGCGTGGCTCGTCCCCTATGCGGTCACACCGCAGGAGGAAGCGATTGCGGAGCTTTGCGGGCTAGAGCTGATCGGTGCTCCATCCGCGGTCAGTGCTCAGGTGAATGATAAAATATTCAGCCGCCTGACCGCGCAAAAGCTTGGTTTTGCCGTCAGCGAAGGCGCTGTATGTGCAGACGAATCGGCGATCCGCAGGGAGTGTGCCAGACTGGCTGACTTATCGGATGGACCTGTGAAGCTGATTATCAAGCAACCGCACGGTGCCTCAGGACAAGGCATGTATATGCTGGACGAGCTGTCCAAGCTGGACACACTGCTGAGTGTGATGAAGCGTTTTGGCGGCTCGTCGCCATCTTCCGGCGGTTGGCTGGTGGAGCGCTGGCACAATAAGCAGATGGATCTGAACTACCAGCTCTGCATTGACGAGGGCGGTGGTGTGACGATGTTTTCGCTAAAAAGGCAAAACGTGGATGGCACCGTATATATCGGATCTCAAGTGCCGGCTGAGATTGGCGATGCGCTGGAGGAAGAAGTGAGACGCTGCGCCTATCAGCTGGGTACGCATCTCTATTCCATTGGGTATACGGGAATGGCCTCTATTGACGGTTTTGTCGACGAAGAAGGTTTGCTGGTTCCAGTCATTGAGATAAATGGTAGATTTACGTTGTCTACCTATATTTCGTTCCTGTCATCCGTCCTGGGAGAACAGCATAAAACATTATCCCGTTATTACCGCAACGTTACCGCTACACCTCTCACCTACAGCCGCTTGTGCGGGTTGCTCGCGGAGGAGGGCTTGCTCTATACGCCCGAACGTCCAGAAGGGGTGTTTGTGTATACGGCGGGTACATTGTCTGGTATTCCTGTGAAGCGGGGCTATGTGAACCGGATTTTCACACTTATTTTGGCAGACAGCTGGCAGGAAGCTGATGCTTATGCGCACAAATTGGAAGGTATTATTGCTGGATTAGGATGCTCATAAATTGGAGGGAATCAAAAATGAAAACAGATGTATACCATGTAGTACCCTTGCTGGAAAAGATTTTGAAACTGGCTCCGGGAGAACTGGAACAGTTGACTCCGGATCAGGATCTGCGAACCTTGGGGCTGAATTCCTTATCCGCTGTGGAATTAATTGTAGAGTTGGAAAATGAGCTTGATATTACGATGGAGGACGACGATCTAGTGCTGGAGCATCTATCTACACTGCAAGGCATCGAGCGTCTGCTGGGCAAATATGCATAAGGGCGCTGAAAAGACAAGGTTGATGCAGGAATCCGATATGGAGACTCGTCATGATTCCGTTGTGGACTATGGTGCAGAAGAAGTCGCAAACGCTCTTCCAGGGAAACATTGTGTATATTCTTCCCTGCGTACCTCATTGCGGAGGTACGGGGTGAACATGGCCGAATCCGAGCTATTCATGCTGTGTGGAAGTATGTGCGCAGAGTACGGTGGAGATTTGAAGCGCTTCGGACCTGAGAAATATCCGGAGCAGCTTCAAGAAATGGCAGCCAGTGGTGGACCTGTTATTCGGGTGGAACCGTGGGTCGCTGGTGTCAGCGATGAAACCAACCTGTTGCAGGTGCTCACATCGGGCTACGGTACCATGCTGCATACGTCGAGCACCGCTTTAACCTATCACGATGTATATGTGAAAAATTACCCAAGGGGCCACGTGATTGAGTTGTGCGGGTTGGACTTGCAAGAACGGACAGCACAGGTGAATGACAGCTTCCTGCTCGATTCCTCGGGACATGCCATGACTTATGTGGGCTCAGCCCGGCTCGACGATCTGATGCAGGGCATTATTGAGTATGCATGGCTGGTGGAGCAGCCTGCCCCGCTTTCGCCAAGTGAGATGCATGCTGCGTGTGCTCATCATATTCGACAGTATTTGACTGGACACGAAGCCATCTGGAGAGGCGTACCTACGTCTAATGAGTCGGAAAGTCAAACGGGGAAAGCTGTGACAGGCAAGCAGGTCAAGCGGGGAGATGAGGGGTACCGGGCATTTGTCGGTGACTTCCATCTGTTGGCAGACATGGAGGATCAGGATTTTCGGACGTACTGTCATGAAATCTATTACAATCTGCGATTGGGCAGTGCCCTTCATTTGACGGATTATACAGCTGATTATTGCCTGCTGCATCAAGCTACGCTGGGACCACAAACACAGCATGTAATTGAATTGGCACAGGCGCTGTACGCGGATTGGCACAAGCTTAATCTGCATATTTACAAAACAGGGCTTCAACTGCGCAAGCATCGGATGCCTGAAATTACGGAACGAGCTTTGCACTTAATTGAAAGACAGCGGCATATGCTGGAGGAACTGATGATTTTAGCAGAGAAAGCAGCCGAGTAGTCCAAGCATTCGGCCGCATAAGAAACGTTCATCAGGTGTCCTGCACAGAGGAAAGAGGAGGGGAATTGATTGCCGTCCATTACATTAAAGCAATTGTCGAAAACATTTACGTACTACAAAAAGGAGCCGGGCGTGCGCAAATCGTTACAAAACTTGTTCAGGCGTGAGCAGCTGACCAAAGAGGCTGTGCAAAATGTCAGCTTTAGCATTGAGGAAGGCGAAATTGTCGGATTTCTCGGTCCAAACGGGGCGGGCAAAACAACGACGCTCAAAATGCTGTCTGGCATTCTCCATCCCACGGACGGGGAGGCATCGGTACTCGGCTTTACCCCGTGGAAACGACAAAAAGAGTTTAAACGCCAGTTTTCCATTGTAATGGGACAGAAAAACCAGCTCTGGTGGGATTTGCCTGCAAGCGAGTCATTCGAGCTGAACAAGCTTATCTATGAAATCGATGAAAACCGTTATAAAGAGGCACTAGAAGAACTGATCACTCTGCTTGGGGTGGAGGAGCAGCTTCATGTGCAGGTTCGGCGGCTGTCTCTCGGCGAGCGTATGAAAATGGAACTGATCGCCGCGCTGCTGCATCGTCCACGGGTCATTTTGCTGGATGAGCCGACCATCGGACTGGACCTTGTTTCTCAGCGGCGGATTCGAGAGTTTTTCAAAGCCTATAACCGCACGCACCGGACAACCATCCTGCTGACAAGCCACTACATGAAGGATATTGAGGATTTGTGCAGTAGATCCATCATTATCAGCGGGGGCAGATTGGTCTATGACGGAGACTTACACAAGGTGAATGAGGTCATCGGTGCCCGTAAATTACTCAAGGTTCGACTGGAGACCCCCGTATCCAGCCTAACGTTGGCGAGCCTCGGCAAACTTCGCTCCAACTCGGAGCTGGAGGCGGTATTTGAGCTGGATGCAGAAGATACCTTGGCTTGGTCCAAAAAGATTTTGGACGCACTGCCTGTCGTTGATTTTACGATTGAGGACGTCCCGCTGGAAGAGGGGATAGCCAATTTGTACGATGGGGGCAGGCTGGCCGATGCGAAATAACAAATATGTGAAGGTACTCCAGCTTGGTATGCAAAACGAAATGGAGTATCGGGCTAATTATTGGCTCCAAATGGCGGGATTTATGTTGCCGATCATGACGCAAATTTTTCTCTGGCTAGCTGTATTCGGTTCTTCGGGACAAGCAAGAGTGCTGGGCTATTCTCTGCCAGAAATGCTGGTGTATGTGGTCATGGCGGGAGTAACTGGAAAACTGATTGCTACGGGCTTTGAATACGAAATTGCTACAGATATCAAGGAAGGTGGACTGGCAAAATTCATGGTACAGCCTGTGCATTATTTTGCTTACCGTTTTTGCCGGTTTATCGGAGGCAAAGTCATACAGTCTGCGGTCGTGCTGCTGGCGGCTGCTATTTTGCTGTTATGTCTTAGCCTGGAAGGACAAATCAGCTTCGGGCTATCGTACATCCTGCTTTACATATTGGCGTTGCCGGGAGCGCTTGTGCTTAATTTTGTGGTCTATTATGCGCTGAGCGGCATAGCCTTTTGGGTGACGGAATCGGCGGGACTATTTTATACGCTGTCGCTTGTCATTTACGTAGCTAGCGGTACCGTGTTTCCGCTGACGATTTTTGGAGATGTTTTGGCCCGTCTGTTCAGTCTGCTACCGTTCAGCTACACCGTATTTTTTCCGGTGAATGCGTTGACGGGCAAGCTGACTGTGCTGGAAGCCGCTAAAGGCATTGGCGTGCAATGGCTCTGGATTGTAGTGCTGGCGGCCCTATCACGCTGGGTGTGGCAAGCCGGGGTCAAACGCTTTGTCTCGGTGGGGGGTTAACATGAAAAATGTTTTCCGAAACGTTAGGCGCTACATCAGACTGTACTGGAAGTTTGTCCAGTTTTCCGTCATGTCGCAGATGGAATACCGCATTAATTTTATAACTGCATTTCTGGTTGAAACGGCTTATTTGCTCATCAAGCTGCTGTACGCATCGGTTCCATACCGCGCTGGGACGGATATTAATGGCTGGTCTCCTGACGCCATATTGTTATATATCGGCGTATTTACGATGATGAGCGGATTTTATAGTGGATTATTCTACAGTAATTTTACAAGCCTGCCTGACAAAATTCGTACCGGCTCACTGGACGTGCTCATGACTAAACCCGTATCGCTGCAATTTATGGTAACACTGCGTCAATTTGAATTGGGCTATACCGTGCCGAATGTAATTGGCGGCGGAATTATGACAGGGGTCGGCTGGCAACGACTCGGATTGCCGTTTAATTTTGAAACTGTAGGAGGGTTCTCTGTGCTGCTTGGATGCGGGGTGCTTACGACATACTCCGTATTTTTGCTCCCTCAACTGCTAGCCTTCTGGATCATCCGCACGAACGGCGTTACGGAGCTGTCCAACAGCATTTTCGAGACAAACTATGTGCCGATGGCCGTGTACAGTAATCTGATTCAGCGTATCGGTTTGTTCGTGCTTCCGGTGTTTGTCATTTGTAATTTTCCGCCCATGTTCATTCTCGGCAAAATGGAAACCGGGTTAGTGGTATGGGCATTTCTCGCACCTCTCTGGCTGCTGGCGATCATCCGCCTGATATGGCAGTTTGCTCTACGTGATTATACGAGCGCGAGCCAGTAGCGCTACCGTGTAGTAGGCCAATAATGAAGCAGGAAAGGAAGCGAATCATATGAATGCGATACCGAATCAGCGTCATTTGTATATGGGAACGTTCGAAGCGGAGGTTTACTGGCGGGATGCCCAGTTAGCTTCCTTGCCAGCCCTGCCTGACCGGGCTTCTTCTGCGATTGTAGCAGCCATGGATGAACTGCTGTTCAGCTTTTGCCAACCGGGAGATGCGTTATTGACCCGTTATGCCATTTCGCCCGTACAGCGTCAGTATATCGCGCAGTTGGGCTTTCATCCGGCTGTCAACGAACGGGACTTGACCGATGGCATGGAGCGTGCAGGCAATGTGTCGACCGCATCAGTATTTGAACTGCTGGGCAGTCGCAAGGCCGATGCCGGAGAGGGGTTTCCTCAACTGGAAGGCTGTGTGCTTAGCCCGTTTGCGGGTTTACCGCATGTGGAGGAGGCTGCACGTGCTTGGGGAATAACACTGCATCAGCCGCCGCTGGAAACGATTCGCAAGGTAAATGCCAAAACGTATTCCTCTGATCTGAAACGCAGTCTTGGTCTGCGCAACCCGGGCTATATTGTGACTTCGTTTGCAGATGTTGCTGAGGCGGGGCGTAAGCTGCTACGGGATGGAAGCTTTTTAATCAAGGATGATTTTGGCGTATCGGGCAAAGGAAACCTGCACATTACCTCGACACAAATGCTGGACCGGATCGTATCGTATTTGCGTGGACAGGAGCGTAAAGGCAAACAGGTGCTTTTCCTTTTGGAGCCTTTTCTGGAGAAAGAGCAGGATTTTTCATGCCAATTTACGATTGGTGATGATGGAAGTGTCGATATCTTATCTGTACAATGGCTGGCTAACACTCAATTCTCCTATCGGGAATCCTTGTCGCCGGACGGGGCATTTTTGGAGCGGCTGGAGCGCGAGGGCTATTTTAGCTTGATGCAGGATGTGGGACGGCAATTGTATCAAGACGGTTATTATGGCGATGTTTGCATTGATTCCATGACACTTCGTGGTGGGAAGCTGGAGCCAATTATCGAAATTAATGCTAGAAAGTCGATGAGTTTGATCAAACATCAGCTCGATACCTTTCTGGCCGGGAAAAATATGCGTGGCACGCTGACGAATTATTCGCTGTCCCATGATGGCAGTCTATCCTATGAAGAACTGCTGGAAGGGCTGAAAGGTGAAGGATTGTTGTTCACAGGTGAACGTGAAGAAGGCGTCATGCCTCTGGGTGCCAATACGTTATATGTGAACACAGGTGGACGAGATGGCGAGAACAAGATTGTGGGCCAAACAAGCACGCCAAGCAGAAATGCAACTGGGCGCGGAGGCAGATCATCTGCCAAGCAGGTTCGTGTGAGCGGGATTGGGGCCAGCGATGGCGGATCGGAAGGGAACGGCTTGGGTAAGCCGGACTTGAATGGTAAAAAAGAAACCGCTGGAAGCGAACGGGCACGAGGCAAGGGTCGTCTTTATTTGGAACTGGTTGCTGCGAGCGATGAGGAAAAAATGCGATTGACTACAAAGCTGGAGCGTTTTTTGGCAGAGCATCATTTTACAGTGCTGAATTAAACGGGAGGCGTATGAGCATGCGTAAGAATACGGATAAGCTTGTGAAGGTAACGATTTTGTGTTCCGGTTTCGGATTGGGCTTTTATACCCCTGGCTTGTTGTTGCAAGCGGGTCTTCGCAGGCTGGGCGTGGATACGGCGATTCATGTATTTGAAAATGTGCTGCCAGAATCGGCCCGTCTCAAGGTCGACAAAAGCCGCAAAGCTTACCATGACAATTTTGCGGTGGCCTTAATGTCACAGAAGGTTCCGCAGGATATGCGTAATTCACTGGATCTCGCAGCGATGGAAGTACTGCTGAACCAATGGATAGAGGAAGATCGGCGGTATTTTATATGCTTATCCGGTCATTGGATGTATGTACTGGAGGAGTATCGCAAGCGCAGAGAACCGAAGTCGGTTCATGTGGACATTGTGTATATGGATTCGACACCTTCTCCTTCCTGGAAAAATCTAGCCAAGCATAACCCACGTTTTGCGGATGGCTGTGGAGAAACGACCTTTTTTGAAAATGATAACAATAGAGTCAGCCACTATATTGATGTGCCGGCCGTGGAGTATGTACCGTTTGAAGCACGGCAATCCCGCTTATTCGTACATGGCGGCGGTTGGGGGATGGGCACCTACCGCGACAAGGTTGGACGGTTGGAAGAAGCGGGCTGGGAGCTGGACCTGCTGTTGTATGATCAGGATCAACCGGATGAACAGCGGGACAGTATACGCTATTTTCAGATGGACCCGCAGTGGAGGACATGGCAGCGAAATGAAGCCGGAGAGCATACATTTCCACCTTTCGGAGAGGTGAAAAGAGGCGAGAAGACAGTGTATCAGGTTGGACCGGATTACCATAGCATGCTGGACCAAGCATGTCGTGTCCAGGCCATTGTCAGCAAGCCCGGTGGTGGCAGCCTAACCGATTCGTTCGCTACAGCTACTCCGCTCATTATGCTGGAGCCATTTGGTGTGCATGAGAAGCATAATGCGGATCTATGGGAACGGCTTGGACTGGGTATGCGGTACGATACGTGGATACAAACCTATGACGGCAGTGCTCAGATACTGGAGGATATGCATCGCAGGATCGTAGAGCTGCGCAGTCGAACGCCGCGTTATATAGAGTCCTATGTGAATAGCATCCAAATGTCAGCAAGCTCACTGGGAATGGAGCAGGGGTCATGAACGCTGCCGCGGCTGCGCAAGAACCTGCGATGCGAGATATTCGCTTTGGGATCATTGGCTGTTCTGCTATTGCTCCGCGTGCCTTGCTGGAACCGATCCGACATGTAGCAGGGGCACGCGTGACCGCGCTTGCGAACCGCACGGTTGCCAAGGCAGGAGAAATGGCAGATCGTTTTGGCGTCAGTGTCGTTTATCGTCATGCTGAGGATATGCTAAAGGACCCGGAGATCGACGCTGTATATATTGCGCTCAGCAACGACTTGCATGCCGAGTGGATTGGCAAAGCACTACGGGCTCATAAGCATGTGCTGGTGGAAAAACCGTTATGCCTGAATACGGCTGATCTTGCTCCCTTGGCAGCGACAGTCGAACAGAGTAGCGCTTACCTGCTGGAGGGAGTCATGGTGCAGCACCATCCTTGGCAGCATGAGCTACGGAGGATCGTAGAATCGGGGCGTTATGGTCGCTTATGCTCCATAGAGACGAGTCTATGCATTCCGGCAAAAGAAGGACATGCGGACAATTACAGATCTCGTCCGGAGCAGGGTGGGGGATGCTTTTGGGATCTGGGCGTGTACTGGCTACAGCTGCTTCAAGCCGTCGTTGGATTGGAGCAGGCTGAATTCCACAGTCAATCGGATTTTGATGGTCCTCATGGCTGTGACTGGACATTTCGTGCGCAAGCCCGTTATCCGAGCGGATTGAAGGCATCTGCCCTCTTTTCATTTGAGCGCCCTTATCACTGTGCTCATGTACTGACCTTTGATTCGGCAGTAGTCACTTTAAAGGACTGCTTTCGGGCAAATTTAGGTTTTTATAAAATGACACTCAAGACGGAAATAAAGAAGGATATCATGCCGAATATAACGGATGCGGACGCACTGCCTGTGTTATCACAGACATCCTCGCATACCAAAACGGTTTTCGAGCCTATGAACTATTATGTCAATCAGTTGAATACCTTTTGCAGCATCATCCGGGGAGAAGCGGAGCCCATTCCATTTCGCGAGGCTGCTGAACGCGTCAGACTGCTGGCAGCCATTCATGAAGCAGCACGCTCGGGCGAGACGATCTATGCAGTATGAGTATGATTGTGTTTTCGAGCGGTGGGGAGCGAATGATGCAAAATACTGAGTATCAAGGCAAAGAGAGGAGGGGAATTCAGTAGATGGATAAAAAGGACGAAGCCCTACTGGAGCGTTTCGGCGAGCATCCGACGCCATTTTACTATTATGATGGGGACGCGCTGCATGCTCACGTCAGCTCGTTACTATCCCGATTGCACCCGGCCGTGCGTGTACATTACGCGCTCAAGGCTAATGGTAACGTAGCCTTGGCTGGGTTGCTGCGCTCGTTAGGTTGTGGTGTTGAGATTGCTTCGGCTGGAGAAATGTTCGTCGCTATGGAGGCCGGGTATGCTGCGGAAGACGTGCTGTACGCCGGACCAGGAAAAACAGTAGCCGAGCTGAACGAGGCGGTAGCCTGTGGAATCGGCTGTATTCATGTCGAATCGGTGAGGGAGCTGCGTCTGCTGGAGGACATTGCTGCCCAAGCGGGCCAGCTTGTCAGGGCAGCGGTTCGCATCAATCCCGATAACGACTTGTCTGGAGCAACGATTAAAATGGGCGGTGTTCCGCGCCCCTTTGGAGTGGATGAAGGGCAGCTGGATCACTTTTTTAAGGTGCTGGAAGATTGCCCGCACGTCAATTTTCAAGGTATTCAGGTATATACAGGTACGCAAATGTTGAAATCGGATCAGATTTTAGCTTCATTTGCGAATACGCTGCAGTTGGCAGAACGGGTACAGGCTCAGTATGGTGTGGCAATGCATACGGTCAATTTGGGCGGCGGGTTTGGTGTACCTTATTTTGCTCATGAGCAACCGCTCGATATGGATCACGTCATTGACGGACTGAACGCACTCGCGGAGCAGACCCGAACCCGCATGCCCGGGGTTAAGCTAATCATCGAAAGCGGCAGGTATCTGGTTGCTCAATCGGGCATGTATGTCTGCCGAGCATTGTATACAAAGGAATCCAAGGGGGAGAAGTTTGTCGTGGCTGATGGTGGCATGAATCACTACGCCGCAGCTACTTTTCGAGGACGCCGAATTAGGGACAACTACCCGGTGCGAATTATGCGCAGGCAAGCGGGAGAATTGAAAGAGCCCAAAGAACGAGAAGTGGAAGCAACCCTATGGATGGGGCAGAGAGACGCTTCTGCTCAAACGGCTGTGGCTGTCGAACAATCATTAGAAGAGGTTGCAAACCGAATAGGAGGGCCTCTGGAAGAGGCATCCATGGAGCTTGAGACGGTAAGCATTGTCGGTCCGCTTTGTACACCCGAGGATTGTATTGTGAAAAAAGCGCAGCTTCCTCCGATTCACGAGGGCGATTACATTGCCTTTCCGAATGCAGGTGCCTATGGATTAAGCTATAGCCCACTACAATTTTTGGGACATGCTACCCCGACGGAACTGCTCGATTTTCGTGGGGAGGTGCATGTCATTCGTGAACACGGTGACCGCACAGACCTGCTGCATCATCAGCGCATGATTCCGTTGCCTGAGGATGTGCAGTAAGTATGTAAAAAAACGCCAAACTCATGGGAACCGATACAAATCGGACCTGTGATTTGGCGTTTTTTACATGATGAGTAGGGTAGCATCGACTTATTGTTGCTTGGAGCTGCGCATTTCCTGACGCACAAGCTGCCATACCATAAAGATCAGTACAGCGATTTGTGGGACAAATGTTTCCCAAGTTGGATACATTCCCAGCCAGCTAATGGACGGAAGCGAGGAGGCAGTGTGCCCCGGAAGCTTACCGGCCACCTGAAGCGAATGAATACTTTCGCCCAGGAATCGGAATACGAGATAGTAAATCAGTACAGTGGCAGTCAGGAAAAAGGCGCGAATTGGCAATCGTACACTGAATTTAATGATCGCAAACGCCAGAATGACCAGAATAATCGTCGCTGAGCCAATGCCGATCAGCAATTGTGAAGTTTCGATGGCTGGAGCCATACCGACATAAAAGATAGCTGTCTCGGCTCCTTCACGCAGAATTGCGAGCGCAGAAACCGCAAATAGCGACCACAGGCTTCCTCGTGCCAGCGCGTTGCCCACGCTGTTTTCCACAAAGCGGTTCCATGCGGCAGCGTTGGATTTGCTATGCAACCAGCTACCCACGGTCAGCATCAGCACGACCGCCACCAGCCCGGTGACACCTTCCAGCAGCTCACGCATGCTGCCTGATGCGGCAGCTGCCACCAGTGTGGTGAACAGCACTGCCAGAATTCCGCTCAGCACCAGCCCCGTTCCGGCTCCTGCCCATATCCAACGTCCAGCCACGGCTTCGCCGCTTTTTTTGGCATACGCCAGCAGAGCTGCGAGCACGAGGATGGCCTCCAGGCCCTCACGCAGCAAAATCAGCGCGGCATCCCACGCAGTGTAAGAACGTTCTTCCGTCAACGGACGGAGCCTGTTCAGCATCTGATCAAGAGTCTGAATGGCTTTGTCCGTATTCGGTGGAGAAGACAGCAGATATCCGGAAGTTTCGGTCATTTCATTTTCAATCGCAGTGTAAGACGTCGGATCGGAAATTTGTACATGTCCTTCGACGGAAGGCCACAGAGCGATAAACTGCACTACCTTATCAGCCGCTTGCTCTGATTGATTAGCTACAGCATCTTGGCGTGCGGATTCGAGCAAGGTGACTGCATCGGTCAGAGAAGCTGCCGAACCATTCGCCGTTCCCGTAGCCGTATTGCCTGTATCTGTTCCTTGGCCTGTGTTCGCAGACTTGCCCTGACTATAATCAGACAGCAGAGTCGTTAATTCCTGCATTTCCTTAAGAGCCTGTTCTTGGCGAATAGGCTCAGCTTGCATAGAGATGCGGATGAGACTGATTTTAGTTTCGAGCGAACTGTATACCGGAAAATTGTCCAAACGAATCGGTGTTTCTACCTGATACCAGGCTTTGACGATTCGATCGTAATCCACCCGGGCAGCAGCCCAATCACCTTTTTGCATGGCGGCCAGACTGCCCTTCGCCATGGGAAGCAATTTTTCCGCTGCTTTGGCTCCAGCCGGGGCTGGTTTGTCCCCTTCGGCAGCAGTGACGTACTCATTGACCGAGCGCGCCAGCACGGATAAGGCAGCTTTCGCTGGTTCCCCGCCGCCACTGGCGAGTGTCTGCTCCGCATCGGTGAGTGCTTGATCTACAGCCGCGATGTGAGCTGAATCTCCGCCATTCGTTTTGGCGGCCTCCCACAGCGTGCGGAATTCTTTCAGATCCTTGGAGGCTTCCGTCCATTGAGCTTGTCCCGCCTCCACCAGCGCTCCGCCCACCACAGGCATTAGCTGATCATTGGTGACAGCTTTGGCATCCGTTTGTGCAAAAGCGACCGACCCGGAGCCGGACATGAACGGAGTGACGGTCAGCAGCAGAGCTGTCACCAGCACAAACACCCATCCCAAGCTTTTATTGCGCCGATTCATATAAATCCCCTTCCTTGCCTGCTGCTAAAATAACGTATCCCCGATGTAGCCGCCTTGCGATACACCCGGGAAGCAGGCGAACACCGCACTGCCTTTGTGTACAATGTATTCGTTCAGCTTGTCATTGCGTGCAAGCTTCTCCTGAATATGAACGAACTGCTTGAACAGATCACGCTGGTAGCTGATGAACAGCAGCCCGGCATCCAGCTGCCCTGTTTGCTTGTCCAATCCGCTTGAATACGAATAAGACCTCCGCAAAATATTAATGCTCCCGTCCCCATGAGCCAAAGCCACATGAGAGGTGGGAGGTGTAACTGGCTTGCCTTCCGGATTTTTGGCCGCCAGATCAAGCTTGTCGAACTCCTTGACCTTGCCGAGTGGGGCCCCGCTGCTGCGATGACGTCCAAAAGTATCCTCCTGGTCGCCCAATGTTGAGCGATCCCACACCTCTACCCGCATGCGTACACGGCGTACAGCCATATAACTGCCGTTACCCATCCATGCTGGTCCGTCACTGGTCTGAGTCCACACCAGCCGATTCATCTCGTCTGCCTTGGAGGTGTCCGGGTTCCCCGTACCGTCCTTGAAGCCCAGCAAATTGCGTGGTGTGCTTCCCGCAGGATCGGCCTGTGCTGTTCGCTGGAAGCCTTCCTGCGTCCAGCGAAGCACCGCCGTTCCTCTGGCGATACGCGCCAAATTACGCAGGGCATGGAAAGCTACCTGCAAGTCATTGGCACATACCTGCACTCCGATATCGCCGCCGCACCATTGCTCCTCCAGGGCATCCCCTTGAAAACGGGGCAGCTCACGGAACTCGGCAGGTTTAAGCCCTGCCAGGCCGTATCGTCCATCAAAAAAGGATGGGCCCACACCAAAGGTGATCGTCGTGCGGGATGGCGACAATCCTGCCGCCTCGCCCGTATCGGAAGGAGGGAGGTTGAGATTTTCATTATCGTTGCCAAGGAGCACGCCAGAAGTCATTGTAGCGCTTGCTTCCGTCCAGGCTTTGAAGAGGCTACGCATCTGTTTCTTGTCGCTGGTTGTTAGATCGAAAGCGGCGAAGCAGATGAAATCCTGCGCCGGAGTCACAATACCTGCCTGATGCTTACCGTAAAAAGGGATTACATCTTTGGTATCCGCATCCGTCATCATGCTTTCGAGGCGTTGACCGGCTGACAGCACGGCTCCCACGCCCCCGCCGCCAAGCAGGAGGCCTAGTCCACCTACCCCGGCCAGCTTCAATAGGTCTCGGCGTGATACGGATTTGCTTTTTCCTGACGACTCATCTTCCACTAGCTTCGCATCCTTTTTTACCAGATCAGCCTGTTCATTATGGGATTCCGCATACTGCGGCTTTTCTTGCCCTTTTTGCCGCTTAAAGCCTTTCATATCATTACACTCCTAACAATTTCCCCATTTGGGACAACGGTTCTGCCAAGGCATCGAGGTTTTGGCTCAGCTTTTTAACTTCTTCCGGTTTCAGTTTTGTATACGATACATAGCCTTCTCCGTCTTTAAAAGGAGCCAACTCCTGCTGTAAGGCCGCAAAGCGCTCACCGATTTGTTTTTCCAATGCCGCATCTTTTTGGTTCAGATCTGTTTTCAAAATGTCATATATCTTTTGCGCGCCTTCTACATTGGCAGCAAAATCGTACAAATCCGTATGAGAATATCGCTCCTCTTCACCCGTCACCTTCGAGGTAGATACTTCATTCAACAACTCGACTGCACCCGTTACCATCAGGCTGGCGTCAATATTAACTGTTTCTACTTTGGCACGCAGCAGCTTGGCATCACTCAGCAGTCGGTCGGAAAACTCGTCCATTCCTTTGGTTGTGTTTTCTTCCCATAATGTTTTTTCAATACGGTGAAAGCCGCGCCAATCCGCTGCATCCACATCACCGTCACGTGCATCAATATTCGGGTCAAGATCACCCAGCGCTTCTGCAATCGGTTCAATCCGTTCATAGTACATACGTGCAGGGGCATATAGCGCCTTGGCTTTATCCAGTTCGCCAGCTTTGACCGCGTTCGTGAATTCTTCTGTCTTCTTCACAAATGTATCGCATTGCTCGATGGCATAGGTGCGGTAAGCTGTTACCGCTTGATCAAAATTGGGGGCAGAAGCGGCAGGAGTCGTTGTCTGTGTTGTGGCTCCTGCATCTTTGGTCGTTGCGGCAGGCTGCTGAGTAGCAGTTCCGGTTTGTCCGCAACCTGCGAACAGAATAGAAGAGACCAGCACTCCGGCCGGTACGGCATAACGTAGTTTCATAATCAATGAACACCCTTTCTGGCCAAACTGGCCCTGAACCATAGTCTGTTGCGCGATATCTATATCGAATTTTTATTTTGATAATGATTATCAGTCGCGGTTTTTCTTATCATAAGGCTGGCCCATATGCCTGTCAATACATAATTTAGACACAAAGTCCAACCCATCATTAAAACAGCAAGTAAGGTGCCTATGCCCATTTTTATCCGTATATTGAACCATACCTGAGCACATGACATAAAATGTGTTGACTGTATCCCTTAACCTTGTTACACCACACAAAACCCGAGCAAGGAGGGGTGAAATTGACGAAGGGTAACGACCACAAAAACAAGTTTTTGTTAACTCACCGTGAACGTGAAGTATTTGAACTGCTAGTGCAGGACAAAACAACACGTGACATCGCCGGACAGCTATTTATTAGCGAAAAAACGGTCCGAAACCATATTTCCAATGTGATGCAAAAATTGAACGTAAAAGGTCGTTCACAGGCGGTCGTGGAATTAATCAGGCTTGGCGAATTAAAAATCTGACCTCTCGTTCCTTGCGGGGTACAAAGTCTTCTCGATGATCCTTCGACAGTGAAGGGTGGTCGGGAAGGCTTTTGTTTTGTGGTATGTTAGCTGATCAAACCTAGTAAGTTTATTCTATATTTCAAATTGAGGAGAGAAGCTGGGAAATCTATTGTAAACGTAAAACAAGCGAGTGTCATAGCAATGGACATTCGCTTGTTTTGATCGTTTTTTAGTTTAGAAACGATAATCCTGAAGCTGTTCCTGGCAGTTATCTATTCTTGCTAGCTCTGATTTGGGATAGCCCAGTCGTTTTGTTTTATTACTGCACATCCAGCAGGAACAATGGATTTTTCCTTTGGAGAATACACCATCAAATTTGACGGCCCATCCCCGGTGTGCTGAAAGCCGTTTTTTACGCTGAATAACACGTTTTCTGTGGTGCCTAAAATAAGCTCGATACCGATTTTTTTGATTAGGTTTCATTACCATCACGCTCCCTTGGGCAAAGGCTCAGCCCGCAGGAGAAACCAAGGGTATAAGTAATACTTCTACGGGCTGAGCATGATGGTAATCAGATTTAAAGGAAGAGACATGTGGCCACCTGCTTGGAATTATTTTAAAGGTGAAAGTGGGGAGTGGATGTTCATTAAATCAAAGTCAACAATTAATTTTGTTTTTAGCATAAAATCAATGCCTAATATGCCATCAAATCCATACGGCTCTTGAATAGAGCTTAGTTGAATTGGAAATGTATCTAATTGAATATGCCCGAGTTTTAGATGAGGAATTACCTGTTCGTAGCAAATTTTGTGCCGCCCACCCCGTACATCCGCTTTGCTCTCCCGTTAATGAAATCAATGTGAATGCCGATTTGGGCTAGTAAATCCGTATCAAACACTGTTGCAGCGCACCCTGTATCGAACAATACGTTTGGTAATAGAGCAGTTTGGTTGTGATGTCTCAAAGTTAAGGAAACAATTGGCAAACCATTATGGAGGTTAATCTTCATGTACGCTGCCGTACTCCTGAGAAAAACTCTTCTACAACCTCGACATCGGATCGACTGGTATGGAACACATACAGTTCGCGTGACGGATACAGTTTGTGAAAATGTTTATACCCGCTCCAAGCATCTTTCGGGTTGTCGTAATCCTGAATAACCGCCATGTCTTCAAGATTGCGCACGCGATTATTGGAACTGGCTTTTATAGCCTCAACCAACACAAATCGCCTCGGATGTGATTCGGCAATTTCTTCCCATTTCATCGACTTCACCTCGCTCTTTTTGCTTTATTTTATTATAACATAATCGGGGGGACGGCAAGGAAGCAGTAACCTCTACCATGTGATCAGTCCCGTAACCCTTTTAAAAAGGATGAAGGCTTTTGTTTTACAGAATAACCGCTGAAATATGTGGGAATTTGCGTGTAAATGATGTACTATATATAGAAGGAAGAAACTACCATTAGAGATCATAGTGCAACTAACAGGAGTGATCAAAACATAAGACTGTACCACAAAGTTATACTAAGATAGAAATGCATCTGGTGATAGTCTAAGAATATAAATCCCTACAAAGCAGTATTCAGCATGACGACAGGATGGAAGATGGATCAGGTTTTGAGCTATACTTTTATATATAGGTGTTGAAGAAGAATCACAAGGCAGAAAAAGCTCATTGCTTCAGGTAGCAGGAAGTAGCTTTTGCCTAGAGCTACCTGTGGTATATTCTTGATCGGAGGTGAACGTTAAGACATATGACACCCAACCAACACTTGATGACTTATACGCTGAACAGCGGTATAAAGGGAACTGTCGACCTAACCAGTAAGCAGGTGCAGGAATGGATCAAAGCATATCGAATTGGCAGCAAGTTTGTAACGGTTGTGGGGAAACAGTATTTTGGTTTAAACCCTGAGTTGGTAGCAGATTTCAAGGTACATAATGAATACTCGGAGCAGCGAGAACACATATCCATAATACAGCCTGTAATGGAACGCAAAGCTGTAGAGCTGGACCCCCTGGTAGAGGCGTACAGCCAGTATAAAACATTAATTCAGGTAGAATGTAAATGTGGTGCTTCCTATATAGAAGAGTCACCGCATAAAAGAACCAAGTGGTCATGCAAGGAGTGTAATAACATTGTGTTCCTAGATCGTAAAAAGGGCATGGTGGATACGGATAAAGGCAAGGCGTGGTACATGACCAACAAATACTATGTGGAAAGACAAAGCAACTGACAGATTGTCAGTTGCTTTCTAGCCATACACTCACACCTCTTATGTGCTTACCGAGATATATTAAGTCTTTTGCCAAATAATAAAATTGATGTTTTTTGCGCTTTGTAGTACATTATCAAGTGTATTATAAGGAGGCTTCTCATGTACGGACATAGACAAGATGATACTTTATACATCATGACTTACACATTAAATAGTGGTATCAAGGGCACAGTGCCTTTGTCTAATCAACAGATACAGGAATGGCTTGAGTGTTACAGAATTGGCAAAAAATTCGTAACCGAGATCGGCAAAGAGTACTTTGGACTGCATGCGGAACTGGTGGCTGATTTTAAAGTTCATAATCAGTATTCAAGCTATCAGGAGGTTATTATCCCGATTCAACAGCCGGACACTGGCCTAAAAGAGTTGTCCCAGGCTTACAAATCAACAGAAACCTTAATTAAAGTAGATTGCAAATGTGGTACATCGTATGTAACAGAATCTCCCTTTAAGCGGACCAAGTGGTACTGCACCAAATGCCGGGAGATTGTTTTTCTCGACAACAAAAAGGGAATGGTGGATACCTCCAGAGGCAAGGCCCATTATATGACCAATAAGTATTTTGTGGAACGGGAAACAACTGGCGTATAAGCCGGTTGTTTTTTTGTTCGTAAGGTTTGTACATGTCCTGACTTTTCAAAGCCGATTGCGCTATAGTGAAAAAGGGGGCTTATGGAAATGTGGAGTATTTTGCTGAATCACGTTTTGTTGATAGGATTCCTGGCTGTTTTGATTCAACGGATTTACAAGCATCGCTTTCATCAGCAAAATGGTAGCAATTTTCTGCTATGCTTGTGGGGGATCTTGCTTAATCGGTACAATAGTTTGTTTGAACTGACAACGTTATATACGGTGTATACCGTTATTTTTGCAGTAGGAGCATTGTTGTTTGGAGGTTACTGGCTTGTGCAGCTATTGGAAAAGGGGAAAGATAAATCTTAATATAACGATAGTCAGGTGGTGAACGTCATCCGGGAAGATCATACGAATGGTACAAGAAACCGCATGAGCACGAACCATGTGTACATAAACGAAACGCTTCATTTGGAACAAATCATAAGTGACCTGCGGGTGATGGGCTATGTGGCTTTTCATCATCATCCGCAAATCACAGGTGAGATTGATGAGCTGGAGGCGTTAAAAAAGCAACTATTATCGTTTTTTCAACAGCATCATGTATTGTGGATTGAGCTTGATCCGCTAACGCAATATGTGGTGGTGAATAACATGGGGAAGGCAACGGTGCTCAAACTCATGGGTCGGAAAATGAACCCGCTACGGGATCTGAGAGCAAACGCTGCTTTGGCTGGACAGCCGCTGCATGAGTTGGATCGGGAGATAGAACGGCTCAATCGGCTAGCTCACCTGTTGCGCTACACCCGTTTTTCTTAAGCGACGGGACTAACGTAAAAAAAAGCATTCACGAAGCATGGATGGTTCCATGCTGTGAATGCTTTTTAGTATTCTATTTTTTACCGCATAAGATGAGCAAATCTACTGTGACATACGGTAAATTTATTTCCTGCACTTGCTGCCAGTCTGCTTCCGTAGCTCCCCACGATAAGGGAGTCATATGGAGCAAAGGTTTCATGAGGTCGGCATTTAACATAAAACGATAGGTTAACCGTTCGGCGGATAGAAGTTTAAAATGATCTTTAAATCGGCTTAATATATTGTCATTCGAATAAGCAGGCTTATTCTTTTTCTGTTCATACAAGCATCTCAATTCCCGAAGATAATATTGTTCGGGAATGACCTTCAGGACGCAGCCGTCCTCCGAAAGGATTCTTGTAAATTCAGCATAATTAGAAGGGGATAAAATATTGAATACACCGTCAAATTGTTGATTTGAAAACGGACAATGAGCCAGATCCGCAACACACCAGAGGGTATAAGGATATTCTTTGGCTGCGGCCACAATACCTTCTTTAGACAGATCCATACCTACGCTTGTAAGCTCAGTGATTCCCTTCCAGGTCAGCTTATCCTGAATGTGGCTCAAATGAGTGCCTTCCCCGCAACCTGCATCGAGCAAGTAAAGGTGTGATTTTTGATCAAACAGTGGCTTCATAAATTTCATTATAGTGCTGCTTATCGCTTCATTTAAGGGATCGAAAAATCCGTTATTGCACATCATTCTTCTGGAGGAAAATAGTTGTTTATCATATTTAGTCTTATAGGACCGGGCGGCTAAATGTAAATACCCGTATTTTGAGAGATCATAGCAATGCTGATTCGTACATAGGAGGCTTTTACCTTCCACCATACGCATCGGTTGAGAGCATAGAGGACACCTAAAGAGATGTTGATGCTTTCCAATTAGGTCAGCCTTCATCTCGTGTTTATTCCATTTGGACACAGAAAAGCACCCCGTTCATTCGTATTTGGTGAATGAAAAAAGGCACAGCCAAATAGACCCAACCCATTTTCGGAAAAATGGTTGAGTTTTCATGAACTGTACCTCACATTACCGTAAACGAATAAACTGAATAATCATATTATGTAGCGCTCCTCAAAAAAAAATAGAAAGGGCTTTCGCCCTCTCTATTGTAACTTAGTCATAAGAAGTTGTCATGTGCTTACACCGATTTCAAAAACTCTACAATCGTCAGCAGACCCTTGTCAAAATTGTCCAAGTTAAAATGCTCGTTTGGCGCATGCAGGTTCTCATCTGGCAAGCCGAAGCCCATCAGCACGACTGGGGCAGTCAGCACACGGGAGAAGGTCTCCACGATTGGGATAGAGCCTCCATCCTTGGTAAAGAGGGCACGCACACCGTATACCTTCTCAAAAGCATCGGCCGCCGCTTGCAGAAACGCGTGTGACGGGTCGATGTTAAAGGCGTTCGCTTTTTCACCCTGTTGAATATCCAGGGTAGCTCCTGCCTGAACATGGGCGCGCAAATGGCGCTCGATTTTGTCCAGAATGTCTTGCGGATTCTGGTTAGCCACCAAGCGGCACGTGATTTTAGCATGAGCTTCTTTTGGAATGACCGTTTTCGTGCCTTCCCCTTGGAAGCCACCGTATACGCCGTTCAGCTCCAGTGTCGGACGTGCCCCAACACGCTCAACGAAGCTGAATCCTTCTTCGCCATAGAGAGAATCAAGTGCAAGATCTTGTTGCAGCTTGCTCTCATTGAAGCCTTGCTTCACGAATTCTTCTCTCATCTCTGCCGATAATGGAGCAACATCGTCGTAGAATCCTTCGACGCTTACGCCGCCTTTGTCGTCATGCAGGGTTGCCAGCAAGGACACCAGAGCATGCAGGGCATTCGGCACGCCGCCACCGAAAGAGCCGGAATGTAGATCTGTGTTCGCCGTGTGAATGGCGACTTCCAGTGAACATAGTCCACGCAAACCAGTGCAAATGGCAGGCTTCCCTTTTTCGATCAAGGAAGTGTCGGACACCAGTACAGCATCCGCAGCCAGACGTTCAGCTCCAGTTTGCAAAAACTCAAGCAGGTTCGGACTGGACACTTCTTCCTCGCCTTCAATGCAGAATTTGATGTTCAGCGGCAATGTGCCTTCCTGCTTCAAAATGGCCTCAACTGCCTTAATGTGCAAGAAAACCTGCCCTTTATCATCTGTCGCTCCGCGCGCATACAATTTTCCATCACGGATGGATGGCTCAAACGGTGGCGTTTCCCACAGGTGAAGCGGGTCTACGGGTTGTACATCATAGTGTCCATACACGAGGATCGTTGGTTTACCAGGTGCGTGCAAATGATCCGCATATACCAGCGGGTGCCCTTTGGTTGGAATGATTTCAACGTTTTCCAGACCGGCAGCAGTCAGTTTGGCAGCGAGCCAATCAGCTGCTTGGTTAATGTCCTTTTTGTGCTCCGATAATGCTGAGATACTCGGAATGGACAACCACTCCTGTAACTCGCCCAGTTGTTGCTCTCTGGCTTTTTCAAAATAATCAGAATAACTCATAGACTATGTATCCTCCTTTTTCAATGTAAATCGTGTGAATGTTGCGCTATCCTCCGAACCGAGGTCGTGGACGATATTTCTAGTTTACTACGTTTTGTGCTGAACGAAAAATAGGGAGATAAAAAAACGATTCTACCCGGGTCTGTCCAGACCTGAGCAGAATCGCCCTTAACCAAGCATATGGATGTACTTATGCGCGAATGTCCAGTTGACCGCCAAGATGAGGCTGTACGCTTTTTTCCATCATCTGCACTAAAGCCTGTCCTTGTTCATTGGCCTGATCCTTAGCCATACTTAATACCTTCACACTTACGGCTTGAGCTAAGCTGGCCTGACTCATACCTGTTGATAATGCTGCGATATCCATGTTCCAACCCTCCCTCATTGTGAAGACTCTTTCTCTGTATTTATCGGTTGGAACGGTTATTTTGTTTCATCTAATTGGAATTGTGTCAGTAAATCTTGAAGCTGCTCCGCCAGACGGGTCAAATCTGCGGCAGACGAACCGATCTCTTCCATGGAGGCGAGCTGCTCCTCTGCGGCTGCGGACACGGTCTCCGTATGGGATGCCGCTTCTTCAGCGATGCGTGTAATTTCCTCCATGCTGCTGACGACTGAACTCGTTCCATCTGCGACTCCAGCGGTAGAAGCTGCGACGTTATCGAGCTGCTTCGCTGATTTGGCTACCGCTCTACGGATGCGAGAGAAGGAGCGACCGGATAGGTCAATGGAATTAATACCATCACTTACGCGTTCCTTGGCGGATTCCATAGCGATCAGGGCTTCAGATACACCGCTCTGTATCCCTTGAATCTGTTCACGAATTTGTTGTGCGGAATAAGCTGAGTTTTCAGCCAGCTTGCGGACCTCTGTCGCCACGACAGCAAAACCTTTGCCATGCTCCCCTGCGCGTGCTGCCTCAATAGAAGCGTTCAATGCGAGCAGATTAGTCTGGCTGGCGATTTCCGTAATGACGGTGACAATCGTTCCGATTCGTCCAGAGCGGTCACTCAAAGCACTGATGATGGTATCCAGTTCTTCCACGGTAGTGCGAATGCCATCAATGGAAACGACGCTGTTGCCGATATGCTCGCTGCCTGCATCCGACGCCTGAATGGCCTGTGCGGAGTAAGTGGTCATTTCAGCCATGGTTTCAGTCATAGCGGTAATGTCTGTTGCCATGCCGCTAACCCGTGTCTGATTAGCTTTAGCGCTGCCCACTTGGCGTTCGCTGCCTGCAGCCACATCTTGAATGGCTATGGTCACATGCTCAATGGCACGGGTCGTTTGTTCTGCACCTGCTGCAAGCTCTTGCGAGGATGCCGACAAATTGCCTGTCATCGCTTGAATTTCTTTAATCATGTTACGCAGGTTATCTACCATTTGTTGAAAATATCTTGATAATTCACCAATTTCATCTGTACTGGTCGTAGCCACGTTTATCGAAAGATTACCTTGGCTGATGGCATCCATAGAATTACGTAATCTTTGGATGGGCTTAAGTATACTGCTGATTAGCCACATTGCGAGCACACCAATGATGATGGCTGCAATCACCAACACGATGATCGTCGTGATAAGAATCGGTTGGGCGGAGGCACTGGTTTCTGCTTTGTCCATCGTTCCAGCAATTCTCCAGCCTGTCAGCGTATTGGTTTTGAAAATCAGGTGTTTATCTACGCCATTAATATCGTAACTAAAGCTACCTTCTTTGGAGGCAAATAATTCGGGTATCGTTTCCCCCATTTTGGTACTTCCGCTGACTTCTGTCGGGTGGGTAACGATACGTTTGGTACCATCTAATATCATAATATAGCCATTTTGTCCGATTTTTAAATTTGTGATTTCTTTTAAATTATTTAGGTTCAGCGAAAGACCGAGAACACCACTGTTGTCAGGAAGTGTACGTGAAATATATACAACGGGGACCTTAGCCGTATTGAGTCCGACAGGGCTGATTACGGTTTGTCCGGGTTTCTCCATGGCCTGTTTGTACCACGGACGTTCACGAGGGTCGTTTGTGGAGCCTACGGCTTTGCCAATAATGAGTTTTCCTTCGGGAGTTCCTACAAACATATCAACAGCTTCCGCATGCATTTTTAAATACACTTGTAACCTTTTCAGGATGTCTTCATCTGCTTCGGCACTGTTATCACTAGCCGTCATCGTCGTAGAGTAATATTCGAGATCAGCGATTTTGGCTTGAATCGTTTGAGTAACTGCACGATCGGATGCGGTAACGCTAGTTGTCGCACTATCGAGTAATTGGCGGTCCGTCTGTTTATATGCTGCTTGATAAGAAAAAGAACTTACAATAATGCTTGGAACAAGCATGACCAGTAGAAATGCTGCTGTCAATTTCTTGCGTAGTGTTAATGTTTTGAGTCGTCTCAGTTGTTTCATCAAACCCCTGCTTTCTATCTACATATTCATTTCTAATATTTATACCATATGTATTTACTATCGGTTATTTTGAGCTGAATTGATAGATTTATTACTAATTTGTCCAATACGCTAAAGAATTTCTTGCATAGCATGGAGTATCTTGCAATTTGGAGGGATAAGGTATGGGTTTTTTTCTGGATATGAGAAGCTCCACCAATTCATCAAAAACAGGTGAGGGTCCCGATATACAGCTGGGTCCTATACCGGAGCGGTTCGGTTTGATCACCCTGCGGACCTTTCTTGTGCCGGGTCCGATTGTAACTTTTAGTGGTTCCATTGGCCTAATCGGTGAGCTTGGCGATACGTATGCGGTTGAAATCGTGCGTGGAGCCGACTATGATCCGAGTGAGGTAGTCTACCGCGCCGAGGGGGTACTGGGCGTGACTGGGGCTAATGAAACGCAAGCTTTTAATGCACAGGATCTATCTGCTCCCTGGGCAATACAAACAGTATATTCTTCTTATATTTCTGGTGTATCGACCACTGTTCGTAATGGTCCAGAGGTATTCACGGGCATTGCTTCGACTCCGTTTTTGTAAATATATCAGGTGATTATTTCTATAGTAAATGCTCGCTGCCTGTTCGTGGTTCTCCTAGGATAGTCCGCTGCGCTAACTAGCCACGAGCATAGACAGACATCTGCTGCAGACTCGTGGCTATAATTCTCAACAACAACACCCAGAGCACAAATGACCTAGTTGTTGTAATTTCCTTTATGAGCGTGTTCTACAGAGTTGATTGTGCTTCTCGGATTCTATTTCTTTAGAATCTCTCGCAAATACACTGTCAACTCATCTGCTGCTTTGGCATGGGCGGAGAGCCCGGGATGGCTGCGAGATCCTATCGTTTCTTCCGTCGTGTTAGGCAGTTGGAATACAGACACATTCCGATCCCTCGTTTTTTTCTTGTACGCGTCTACCGCTCGGTAGATTGAGGGCATCATCGGAGTACCCAGCATCCCATAGGCCCACACAATATGGGCAGCAGGATTGCAGGTCCGAAGCTTGACAAGAAAACGTACGATAGCGCTTTCAAAAGATTGTAAATCTTCTTCATTGAATGTGCCGTCCTCGTTCAAGCGTTGCTTGTACACTTTCCCGCTTGCTGGGTCCGTCCATGCAGGAGAATAAAAGGCTCCCCCGTCATTAGTCCCCAAATTCACTACGACCACGTCCGGCTGCCATGAGGTAAAATCATAATCTGAAAATGCCCCTAATGCTTCATTTCTCTCACCGGTCAGCACACCACATATCTGCTCATAATATGCCGGTATGTTCGCATGCGGATTATTATCCCAGCTTGTTAGGACACCCCATCCGCTTTGTGATAACACTCGGTAGTCCGCATTTAGTGCTTCGGCTGTTATGGCTGTATAATTGCGTAGTGCTGTGAACAGCATGGGAACCCAGTCTGTCTCCTCCTTCGCTCCAATCGTTCCTTCTCCCGAGGTAATGCTGTCACCGATAAATTCCACCTTGAGGGGCTTATCAGTGACTGGCAGCAATTCCCCATCAACCTTCAGGGCATGAATTTGCAACAAGCAGCGCGAGTCCGAACTCATAGGCTGGACATCCTTGACCACACGGACATTTTTGACCGTGTCAGGGTTCAACCCTCTCAAAAGACAGATCCAATGTCGTCCTGCGGTCACCATCAGGCGACTCATCGGAACCCCATTGATGACAATACTGATCCAGGGTTCAAACACCTGGTAATCGGCCTCAATTTCAATCCACAGCTCTGAGCCTTTGATATTCAATTCAATGCCACTGCCTGTCCAAAACAGAGTAAGAGGTGTACGTGTTTGCGTAGTTCGACCATGAACCTTTACATGCTTTGCTTTTGTAAGTGGATATGTCTTCAATCTCTTGTTATGTGACATTTCAACATCCTCCTCATAATTTCTAAATGAATGCTAGTTTCTGTAATATTGTAAAAGAAGTGACAGGAAATCTCAAATTCTATTTCTAAACAAGCAAGGGCCCAAGGCTTTATATGGATTATTCTTTTCGATCACGGACTTTAGGAAAATGTATGATAGCAAAAAGCACCAGCAAACTGAAATTTGCTAGTGCTTTTTTGATATACGGAGCAAAGATTACTTGTTAAGTGGATTTTTTCACAAATTATCTTTATTCATTAATTAGCTTTGCCGAACATGACGATATTAATCGCCTTGCCGAAGTCTATACCTACTTTGCCAGTTAGCTCTGCTGTTTTTTGTGCTAACACGACTGCATTGACACCACAAGAGAATAGCGCAATATCAAAGTCATCTTTGTGTGCTGCGATCCATTGGAGTGTTTCAGGCATTTGTTCATATTGATGAAATGCCAGCGTGTGCGCGATATTCAGCCTGTACGGATCGGCCTCAAGAACAGGCTTTACTTCAGTGGCCGTCCGGGTGACCAGCAGAATGCGTCGATTTTTCAGCATGTCCCAGAAAGCGGGTGTCTTAGCCAAATACCGATTCAGGCAGGCGTGGCAGGTCAGCGCGGGGGAAAGAGCATAGTGAGCAAAGACCTGATCGGTCAGCTCCCGCTTCATATAGGATGGTGCTTTAATAGATTCGTCATCATATGGCAAAATGCCAGCAATGCTAGCTTTGCTCACTGCCTCAGCCACCGCGTCCCGTAGTTCCGTATTCGGTAGAAACAGTCCCTTTTGACCGAGATTGGCTTTGACCGCCCAACGTTCCTGTAATACCTTTTCCATCGGCCAGACGGTGTCCTGCGACAACACCAAATTTTCACCATCCCCAATACGAATGAGCGAAAAGGACTGGTGCTGATCGAGTGCCAGCTTCAATCGTTTCAGTACCTCGTCAATCTCCAGATACCTTGGATTCGTCATAACATGTTACCTCCCTGTCGTTCCTGCTTGTTCAACTTTTCAGATGGAGCAAAAAACTTTGTATTCTATCATATGTCGAAAGCAAAAAGGTTTTTGTATGAACGGCTATTATTTTTGGATTCTACCTATTTTTACAAGATTCGTTGCATCTGTACGTGCCGTTTCAGAGGCGTCTTCATAACTTGAGAGAAGACGGTTGAAAGGGAGGAAGATCAATGAATCGCAAGATTGTAATTGAAATTAATTTTAATAACTATGGGATGAATCCCAACCGCCTGACACGTGAGTGGATCAGCGAGCGACTGGATATATTCAGAACCTTTACGCTGCGTAGTTTACTCAGTCAGACAAATACGGATTTCTTATCTGTCGTCAAGCTGGCGGGCGGATGCAGTGACATTGTGGAAGAGGAACTAGCCCGACATGAGCCCATTCCCGACCACATCCGTTTTGGTACGAGCATCGAAAGTAAACGTCGAATTCATGCGTACATCGAAGGCGCGGACGAACTGCTCATTGCTCGAATAGATTCCGACGATTTATACCACCAGTCATTTGTACAACAGTTACATGATTACAAGTTTCAACCGGAGACGGTTGCGCTGGTGAACCAGATGGGTTACCTGTGGGATGCGGTTGAGGGGCAGATGGCACCGGTGTTTCACCGTTCGCCTTCTTTTTATGTGTTTCGCTATCAAGTGGAGGATTTTCTAAATGATTACCGTGTCGTCATTCCTGGGAAGGGTACGCACGGATATGTAACGGAGCTGCCGCATGAGGTCATTCCACTTCGCAACTATGTGAACGTCATTCATGCCGCAAATACTTCGGTAAAAAAAGTGCCGGCGAAGGATCGGCTGTCAGAGAATGAAATGAATGCTGTGCTGGCTGAATTTCTGGGAACAGACATTGCCAATTCGTAACGGTCAGGAGGAGATTATATTGTTTAAAGGAAAAAAACTGCTAGTGACCGGAGGCACGGGATCTTGGGGGCAACGCCTAACGGCTGAATTGCTGAAGGAGGGACCGGCGGAAATCCGGATATTCTCACGCGGTGAATTTGCACAGATTGCCATGCAGCGGCAATTTCAATCTGATCCTCGCCTGAATTTCATGATTGGAGATATTCGCGATCTTCAGGCATTGCAGGAGGCATGTCGCGGAGTGGACTATGTGTTCCATTTGGCGGCATTAAAGCATGTCCCTGTGTGTGAGAGACAGCCAGAGGAGGCTTTCAAGACGAACGTACACGGTACGGAAAATGTGATCCGGGCCAGCATAGAGCAGGGAGTCGCCAAGGTAATTGATGTCTCTACAGACAAGGCGGTAGACCCGGTGAATGTATATGGCATGACGAAGGCGATCGGTGAAAGACTGATGATCCGCGCCAACACTTTAAGTGAGCGTACTCGCTTTGTGTGTATTCGCGGCGGCAACGTGTTGGGGACGAGTGGAAGTGTCGTGCCCCTGTTCAAGCGCCAGATCGCGGAAGGGCAGGAATTAACGCTGACGAGCCCAGATATGACACGCTTCTTCCTCACGCTCGGAGAGGCGATTGGCTTGCTGCTGAAGGCTTCTGTCACGGCAATTGGGGGAGAGACCCTTGTGATGAAAATGAAGGGCTGCAATATTGCAGATCTGGCAGAAGTGATGAAAGAACAGGCGGGACAGCCTGCGTTGAAAGTGAAGGAGATTGGTATACGTGGTGGGGAAAAGCTGCATGAGGTGCTGATTTCGCCCTATGAGGTGCCGCATACGTATCGCTATGATGACCGTTATTTTGTTATTCTTCCCCAGCAAGCAGACGAGCGCTTACTGAGCCAATATGGTGGATTGGAACGAGTGAGCTTCGATCAATATCGCTCGGACGATGAGTTAATGGATCGCGTTGGAATTGCTGAGCTACTGCGAGGCATGGAGTAACGATGAAAGAGGTGGGTATTTTGCAGCTTATGGAAAAAATAACTAAAGGAACTGTAAAGGTTGCGGTAATCGGCCTCGGTTATGTAGGGCTGCCCATGGCAGTGGAAATGGCACAGGCTGGTTATGATGTATATGGTGTAGATTCCGATCCTGTCAAAGTAGCCAAGCTGCTTCAAGGAAAGTCGTACATCATAGACATTGGCGATGATGCATTGGAAGGTCTGATCGGGCAGCAATTGCATCCAGTTACGGATATCAAGGTGCTGGAGCATGCGGATATCGTCGTGATTTGTGTGCCTACGCCGCTGACAGACGGACATCAGCCGGATACGTCCTATATTGAAACGGCTATTGATCAGGCCATACCTCATTTGCGTAGACAAACACTGTTGATTCTGGAAAGCACCACCTATCCGGGAACGACCGAGGAACTGATTCGGCCGGTGATAGAGCAGCGCAGGGGCTGGACGGTAGGTAAGGATTTCTATGTGTGCTTTTCACCGGAACGTGTTGATCCGGGCAGCATTCATTTTAATATTCGCAACACACCCAAGGTGATCGGCGGTTGCACGCCGGATTGTCTGGCAGCGGGAGTGGGTTTTTATGGCTCCTTTTTGGACCAGATTGTTCCAGTCAGCTCGACAACCGTGGCGGAAGCCGCCAAGCTGTTCGAGAATACGTTCCGCAGCGTCAACATTGGAATGGTCAATGAGCTGACAGCCGCCTGCGAGAAAATTGGCATCAATATATGGGAGGTACTGGATGCAGCGGCAACCAAGCCATTCGGCTATATGCCTTTTTATCCGGGACCTGGCATCGGGGGGCACTGTATCCCGGTTGATCCGCTATACTTGTCATGGAAATCCGAGCAGCATGGTTTTCCACTGGAATTCGTGGACTTGGCAGATCGCATGAATCGGCGTATGCCGCTGTATATTGCGGAGCGAATTGAAGCCATGCTCGCTCAGAAAGGTAAAGCCATAAACAAAGCCAAAATCATTCTGGCAGGTGTGGCCTACAAAAAGGACATTGATGATGTTCGGGAATCCCCAGCTCTTGTCCTGTTTGAACATCTAATAAAAATGGGAGCTTCGGTGAGCTTCACCGACCCATATGTATCGAGCTTTAAGCTGAACGGTGAAGCAATCCCATCTCGAACGACAAATGCTCAGCTATGGGAAAGTGCAGATATCGTAGTCATCACGACAGACCATTCTGTGGTGGATTACCAACAGCTGGTCGACCATGCCCCGCTGGTCTTCGATACACGTAATGCGACCGCACATTGCACAGGTGGACATGTCGTGATCTTGGGGCATCCCGGTGATGGAGGGGGCGCCGCTGTTGGCTAACCGTGATCAGGTAAACGAACGTTATTACGGGCAGATCAATTCGGAGGAATCTCATGAAGCCACCCGCAATAGAATTCACTGGATTTGCCGCCATGTACAGGGGCGTACCGTGCTGGATGTTGGGTGCAGTCAGGGGATAACGTCCATTTTGCTTGGACGGGAAGGCTTTGAGGTAACGGCTATTGATTTGGAAGAGGGCAGCATTTCTTATGCAAAAAAAGAACTTCGTCAGGAATCTGCACCAGTCCGGGGAAGAGTCCACTTTCAGTTAAAGGACATTTCACAATTTGAGCGTCCTCCCGGTGGATTTGATACCATTATTTTAGGGGAGATTTTGGAACATTTTGCGCATCCCGACACCCTGCTGGCTCATGCTTACCGCTTGTTGAATAAAAAGGGAACGCTCGTCTTGTCTGTACCTTATGGATACCATCCTTTCCATGATCACAAGCGGACTTACTATGCTGGGAGCCTCTCCCGTGTGTTGTATCCTTATTTTGATGAACAAGCGCTGGAGGTACATCACAAATATTTGTGCTTTGCCGGCCGCAAGAAGTCGAAAGAACTGCGTGAGGTCAAACCAGAGGTAGCGCATCTGAATGAGTGGATGAAACTGGACGAGGAACAATTTCGACTGGTGGAGCAGCAGCATGTTCGCAAAATGAATCAGCGAAAGGCCGCACTCGACAAGGCGGTACAGCGAATCCGGCATATGGAGGAACAACTTTTGCCGATGGAAAGGTATGTACGTGCCGAACAGCTAGTCAAGACGCAGGCTGAAAGGAGAGGTGCATATACTGATGGCGAGTCTACCGGAAAAACGAAGGCAGATTCAGCCAAAGGTAAAGGGGATGACGTGAAGTCATGACTGAGCATCCAATGACCATCAGCTTGTGCATGATCGTAAAGAACGAGGAGCAGACACTTGCACGCTGTCTGGATTCGGTCGCAGACCTGATGGATGAAATCATCATTGTGGACACGGGATCGACGGATCAGACGAAGACGATAGCAGCCCGCTATACGGATCGGCTTTATACGTTTGAATGGAAGGATGATTTTGCAGCCGCCCGTAATGAATCGTTTGATAAGGCGACGTGTTCCTACATCATGTGGCTGGATGCGGACGATGTGCTGCTGGAGCCGGAGCGTGAGCGCCTGCGTGCCTTGAAGCAGCGTTTGTCTATGGATATCGACGCAGTGGTAATGCCACTTCATTTGGCAGAGGGGGAGCAGGGTGAACTGTTGTTCACCTCACGCCGTATCCGTCTCGTGAAGCGTGAGCGACAATATCGCTTGGAGGGACGTCTGCATGAGGATTTGGTGATACCTCAAGGGCAAATCGTTCATTCAGATGTGGCAGTCACACACCGCCGAATGCAAGACCACACGCTCCGTAATCAACGTATTCTCGCCAGGTGGATCAGCGAAAGCGGCAAGCTGGAGGGGCGTCTGCTGTATTTGCATGCCAATGAATGTTTTGACCGTAAAGAATATGCCGAGGCGGCAGAGGCGTTCAATCATCTGTTGGAGGAGCCGAGCGGCTACCGGGAGGAGAGGATTACCGCTTGTGCGCGCTCGGCGGAATGCTATCTTCACCTCGGGAAGCCGGAGCAACAGCTGGATAGTCTGTTACGCTCCTTTCGATACGGTGTACCGCAATCAGACTTGTGCTGCATGATCGGTGACTGGTTTTTCACACGAAACGAATGGAGCACTGCCGCATACTGGTATGAAAAGGCATTGGAGCAACAGCATCACCTTCCGGGTATGCGACCTGTTCCGCTGCCATGCTACTCCTGGTTACCTCATGTGCGGCTCAGCCATTGCTACGCCCATGCAGGTAAGCTGGACGCTTCGTATGAGCATAACCAAACCGCTTTACGCTATTTACCTGACGACCCGCATTTACTGGATAACGAACGCAAGCTCAGGGAGGCTATTTCCAACTCCTCACCCTCAGCCCGTTCCTCAAAATAGTTCAAGCTGTTCCGGCCCGTTATCCTCTTCGGGTGGCTTGCGAGGTGGAAAAGGTTTAGGGTCCATGCCAAGCATGGTCATGAGCTGCTTGGCGTTAGCAGCGGCGTCTCCACCTGAGTTGTTGTTGAAAATAACGCACACCTCACGGCTTTGCTGCTCCAGCTCCAGCAATCTGTCTCTCCATTCGGTCAACTCTTGTTCATTGTACCGATACAGATAACGAACCTCCCGCCAATTAGGCGCGGAGCTTTGATTCCAGCCCGATATGTTCCGTCCGTGGAGACGTACGATTGTCAGATTACCGTCTGTAGCCAACGGCACAATGGGAACTGACCCCAGTCCCGCCTGCGGCTCGTCGCATACGCTGTGTATCCAGCCTTCTTCACGCATGAATGCCAGCGTTTGTTTCCGAAAATCGGGTGTGAACCAGCTTTGATGTCTGAATTCAAGTACAGATGGGACCTCTCCCATCCTTTTTTTCGTGTCTCGCAGTACAGCGACATTCTCACGTGTACAGTCGAACCAGGGCGGGTACTGAAACAGCACGGCTTTGAGCTTGCCCGCTTCGCGAAGAGGCTGTATGGATGCATGCAGTGCTTCGTACATGGCATCTATTGTTTTGAAGTAAGGCTGCTTGCCGCGGGTATGTCCAGTCATGCCTTGATAGGCTTTGACGAGAAATGAAAAAGAGTCTGGGGTTTCCGCCGCCCAGCGTGCCATACGATCTGTGGGCTGCACCGCATAGAAAGAACTATCCATCTCTACTACCGGAAAATGGCTTCCATAGACGCTTAGTTTTTGGTTAGCTTTGGTGCCCGTTGGATACAAGTCATCGTGATCGCCCCAACCCGTAAGTCCAATTTGAATCATAACTTCCCCGCTCCTTTCTCTTATGAATACTTCTAAAAGCGTTCCCATGAATCATTTTAATGATAAAATGGGGTGGATCATGTACTCTTTATTAAAGCTACTGAAGGTATTATGAAATGGATTCAAATAACGATTATTGTAACATGTTTGTTGTTCAGGATTTTGTAAAACCCTTATTCGTAATGCTTTTGAGTTTCCAGTTTGAAAAAGCTAATATAGTATGTAATAGAGCGAAATGAGTTCATGGAGGAGAAACGATATGGCAGAATGGTACGAGCAAAGCTTTGGGGAAGATTATTTATTGGTATACAAGCATCGCGACTTTCAGGGGGCCTATCAGGAAGTGCAAAAAATGATCTCCTGGCTCAAATTACCGCAAGGCTCCAGCGTATTGGATTTATGCTGTGGGATGGGACGTCATTCGCTTGCGCTCGCAGATGCAGGTTATAAGGTGACAGGTGTGGACCTTTCCAATGTGCTGCTGAGAGAGGCTCGTGCAGCTGATTCCGAAGGGCGGGTAAGTTGGCATCAAGGGGATATGAGAGAGGTGCCGCTGGATGAAAGCTATGACGCGGTGATGAATTTGTTCACCTCCTTCGGTTATTTTGAAAAGGATGAGGAGCAGCTTAAAGTACTAAGGGAAATATATCGGTTGTTGAAGCCGGGAGGACGCTTTATCATAGATTATTTGAACCCTGCTTACGTAACCGCTCATTTGGTACCGCATTCGTCACGGGAGGATGAAGGAAATTGGATTGAGGAGCATCGGGTCATTGAAGATGGCTTTGTGAAAAAGCAAATTGCGATTCGGTCAGCCGCATCTGTTACGGCCACTGAGGCAGCCTCTGCTCTGGGTACGACTCCTACTGAGGGAGAACCCGCGCGCGTGTATCATGAACGAGTGAAGCTATATCCGTATGAAAAGTTCCGTGGATTGCTAGAGCAAGCCGGACTATCCGTAGAGCAGGTGCACGGAAGCTATAATGAAGATCAATATATCGAAGATGCTTCGCCTCGAATGATTTTTGTCGGCGTGCGGGCTTAAAACAGAAAGGCGGATGGGAAGCCATGAAAATGCCAGAGCTTACACCGTGTGAGCGAATAGACGGAGGCTTTCAGGTCAAAATATCCATGTCCTTTCCGCTGCGCTGGGTGAATAGCTATGTGCTCAAGGGACAGCACGGTTTTACGATTGTAGACCCGGGGCCGCGCAATATGGATACCGAGGCAGAATGGGCGCATGTCTTCCAACAGCTGGGGATGTCCTTTGAGGATATCTCTGACATTGTGGTCACTCATCATCACCCCGATCATTACGGATTGGCGGGCTGGATGCAGCAGCAAAGTCAGGCTCGTGTACATATGTCAGCTCGAAGCCATAAGGAAGCGATGATGATGTGGGACGCTCCAGAATCGACGGTCGCAATGGAGAACAGGCTTCCTAGCTTTTTTGTCCAGCATGGCTTTCCTTTGGAGCAAGTGTCGGCATTGGAATTACATATACGGCAGGCTTATTTGCAAGTGAATCCACAGCCTGAGATTACCGTTATTCCTACCGGAATGGACGCTCGTCTGGAATGGGGTGGACGCAGTTGGCTGCCCGTCGAGACAGGAGGGCATGCGCCTGGACATGTGTCCTTATATGACCCGAATAGCGGCGTTATCCTCTGCGGTGACGCAGTTTTGCCGCAGATTTCTCCTAATATCAGTCTGCTGCCGGGCAGCGATGCCCAGCCGTTGAGGTCTTATGTAGACGGCTTGCAGCGTCTAGGCGAGCTGGAGGTAGCGTGGGCATATCCGGGGCACCGCAATCCGTTTGGTTATTTTCGGGAGCGGACGCAAGCGTTGCTGGCGCATCATGAAGAACGGCTGGATAAATTCCAGCAGCTGATCCAACCGGAGGGCAGCACAGCCTATGAGCTGTGCATTGCCATGTTTGGTGGCAAGCTGGGTATTCACCAGCTAAGGTTTGCCATGTCCGAGACGCTGGCTCATCTGGTGGAGCTGGTACGCCGTGAACGGGCCTCTATGAGCGAGACGGACTCAATCACGCGCTTCTATCCCCTTTGCCGTCAATAGTCGCGGAAAACTACCCAACAAGTGACATGACGAAGCAACATGACAAGCGGCATGCATGCCGGAAAAGAGGATTTTATGAATTTGCTGCTGCTGGGAGCTACTGGACGCGTAGGACGGTACATATTAGATTATGCATTAGAGGACGGTCATGTCGTTACTGTCCTTGTTCGTTCACCGGATAAGCTGGAGGATTACGCACCCGGGTACGGGAATCAGCTGCAAATCGTACAAGGCGATGCCACTAATGCAGAGGACGTAGCACAAGCGCTGAAGGGTGGGGCGACGGCTGTAATCAGTGCGCTGAATACGGATGGGACGACTACCTTATCCGTTAATATAGCCCTGCTGGTCCGGCTCATGCAGGAGCAGTCCATTTCCCGGCTCATTACAGTAGGAACGGCAGGGATTTTGCAAAGCCGGACCGAACCGGACCTGTATCGGTACGAGTCCTCCGAGACCCGGCGACGCAGCACTCGTGCAGCCGAGGAACATCGGCGAGTGTACGAATTGCTGCATGAATCGCCACTAGACTGGACAATCGTATGTCCAACCTATCTGCCGGATGGAGCGCGGACAGGTATTTATCGCGTGGAAAAAGATTTTTTGCCTGAAGGTGGCTCACAAATTACCACCGCGGATACGGCTGATTTTACCTATCGTCAATGCAAGAGTTACGAATTTGTCCGTACACGGGTAGGCATTGCCTACTGATCGTGGAACGCCAAACATAGCATCATTTTTAAACATTCAACCAGAGCGCGGTAAGTGTACCTACTCATTGCGTTCTTTTTTATTTGACAAACACTCAGGCTTAGAATACTATGGTTCTTAACAGAAACAATGTTTCCTGAGATCTTGTGTAGATCTTTAATTTATTATAGTAGCATCAAGCAACAGTTTTTAATAAGCAAAAGGAAGTGCATTCAATCATGACCGAGCCATCGCATCCCTATAAAACCTATTCGGAAGTGAAGCTACAGCAGCAGCAATTGCTCCGTAAAAATGTCATTGACGCCGCATGTATCCTTCTTGCGGAAGAAGGGCCAGAGGCCGTGACCGTGCGGCGAGTTGCGCAGAAATTAAGCTGTTCCACCAAAATTATTTACAGTATTTTCGGCAGTAAGGATGGTCTTGCCAATGAGATGTACCTGGATGGATGTCGGCTATTGGCTGAATCCTTTCAGCAAGTACCCGTTACCGAAAGCGTACTCGCTGATCTTGAAGCTCTATGCTGGGCGTACTGGGAATTTGCGCAGCTTCATTCAGCCTATTACAAAATGATGTTTGGCGGGGCATTATCTGATTTCAAGCCGGATGAACAGAGCTTGGAGGGTACCACAACGGCCCTGTCTCAAATCCTGCAAACCGTCATACACGCTATGGAGCAGGGAGCATTGAAAGAACATGATCCGCTGCTGGTTGTCCGGATGTTTTGGTCTGCTTTACATGGAGTCATACATCTTCAGTTTGCAGGTCATTTTTCAGATGTAGATATGGCTCAAGGAGTGTATGCATTTACACTGAAGAATGCGCTCGTAGCATTTAAAACATCCTCATCTCCATCGTAAATATGAAGTGTACTGAGGTCGTCATAGTAGATGACTTCAGTTCATTATAGAGTAGTGGTAACAATGTTTCTTAAATAAAACAACAATACTATGGAGGTTGTCATCATGTTTATGTACGCAAATAAAATAGCTCTGATCACAGGGGCTTCATCCGGTATTGGCGAGGCCTTTGCCTATTCGCTCGCAGCTAAGAAATGTAATCTCATTTTGGTAGCACGCAATGAAACCAAATTAAAGACACTGGCTAAAGAACTCTCAGCTAAATATAACGTAAAAGCAACGGTGATTGCGTTGGATCTTTCCACACCAGGAGCACCCCAAGCATTGCATCAGGAGGTTCAAAAGCAACAGCTAAAGGTAGATCTCTTGATTAACAACGCGGGTTTTGCCACCTATGGATACTTTGAGCAGGTTTCAGGAGAACGACAGCATGAGGAAGTGATGCTCAATGTGGCTGCTTTAGTCGACATCACACATGCATTTATGCCTGATTTATTGCGTAAGCGGGATGGTGGATTAATCAATGTTTCTTCCACAGCTGCATTTCAGCCCGATCCTTATATGGCGGTGTATGGAGCAACCAAAGCATTTGTGCTTTCTTTTACTGAAGCGCTATGGGCCGAAAATCGGAAACGGGGGCTTAGAGTTCTGGCCCTTTGTCCAGGCTCAACGGAAACGCCGTTTTTTGATATTGTTGGCGCAAGTGAAGCGTCAATTGGAATTAGGGAAACTCCCCAAACCGTTGTGAAGAACGCGTTGAGAGCATTTGAAAAGGGGCGTAGTCACATCATTTCCGGTCGCCAAAACTATTGGGTAGCTCAGGTGTCCCGGTTCTTCTCTCGTCAATCCACGCTGGGAATTGTAGAACGTGCACTGCGTCCACAAAATGGATTGTAATTTATGAATGAAGGTAGTCTGAGCTTGAAATGTTAGAATTGCCAATGAATAAGCTGTGAGTTTTATGCACCGTGTCTGACGTTTATAGCTCGACTTGAATCAGACCCGGTGCTCCTATTTGTATAGATCAAGCGTTAGATCCTAGTTCTAGTCCTCGGGAATATAGTAAAATTCCATCCCGTTTCTCCCAGCCGTTAGCTGACCAGAAGCGTTGACCCCCTGCGTTATGCTCCATCACAAACAGATGACATTTATCAATGCCTTCTCTCAGCAAAGCAGATAACGCTTTATCCACCAGTCTGGGCGCGATCCCTTGACCACGATGTGCTGTGGCTACACCCAGATGATACAGAAACCCCCTGCGACTATCGTGACCCGCCAAAATCGTGCCTATGATGCTTCCATCATGCTCACAGACAAAGCTAAGTCCTTCGTTCCGTTGTAAAAAGCGTGCAATCCGCTCCGGTGAGTCGGCCTCGCTTAATCCCAATCCGTCTAAGCCATTCCAAAGGTCAATGGCCTGATCATAATCGTCAGCCTGCATCGTACGGAATGTATATCCTTCAGTTACGTTTGCCATGTCTAGTTCTCCTCTAACCCTGTATATATCTGTTGTATTCCAAGCGTTGTTTGTTATTTAACGTGTTGTATTCGGTGCACTTTCTTCCCCAAGCTCCTGCTCGCGCTCTGCCTGTTTGCGATGGGCGATGCGGCTGCTGGCCGAAGCTGCGATAGCGCCCACAATGTCGTCCAGGAACGTATGGATCGGCCCGAGGTTTTTATCATTCAGGCGTTCCAGCACACCCGGTTTGAGCTTATCGACATAACCGTAATTGGTAAATCCAATGCTGCCGTACACATTTACGATGGAAAAGGCCAGAATTTCATCCACACCGTATAATCCCTCATCATTCTCAATCATGTCCTGCAATGGGGGAAGAAGAGCGCCCTGTTCAGCAAGGATATCCAGTTGGATGCCCGTGAGCACGGCATTTTGAACCTCGCGCTTCATCAGTACCTTGTCCACATTCTCCATACATTCTTCCATCGTTAGGGTCGGGTAATATTTTTTTTGTAAAAGCATGACCAGTTCTGCAATTTCAGTCAGGTTCACACCACGCTTGTGCAGCCACTCGCGGGTGGCATCGGCTACCTTTTTACTATTCAGGCTGTAAGGTGCTTTTTTCTTGTCCATAAAGTTGAAGTTCCCCTCCTCGTATAGCTCCTGATTTCTACGCAATTATGACCAGTGTGTCCAGTCTGCTGAAAAAGTAGTTATTTTTTACGCGAGGCTCGTATACATATTAGTACAATCTGTACAAAATTGTTAGGGAGGAACTTCACTTATGAATATAAAACACCCATGGCGTATGACCTCTGTAGCTGGACTGCTATCCCTACCCCTGTTGTTGTCGGGCTGCAGCCTTTTCGGCAACGAATCGGCATCCATTGACCCCCCGCCGTCCACGACAGAGCAGTCCATGATTAAGGCTGTAACCGGAAAAGCACCTGCCAGTACAGGTCAACTGAGAGCTGTTTTTTTGCAAGATCATAACGGTTTGCTGGCCCCGGTATCTTTACCGATTGCTACAGGTGATGTGCAGGCAGATGCCAAGTCAGCGCTGGAAACATTGGTTGAGGGCGGGCCGTATGCTGGATTATTACCAGAGGGATTTAAAGGGGTAATACCCCAGGGTACAGAAGTGAAAAGTGTGACGGTGGACAAGAACAACAAGCTGGCTGTTGTCGAGTTCAATAAATCTTTCGCCAACTATAAGCCACAGGAAGAACGAAAATTAATGGAGAGTTTGACCTGGACCCTGACCGACCGTCCCGATATTGAGAGCGTACAGATCTGGGTGGAGGGCAAAAAGCTGAACGAAATGCCTGTTGGCGGCACACCGCTGGATCATCCGTTGACGCGTGCAGTAGGTATTAATTTGGAGATTGGTCATGGCGTAACACCACTGGATTCCAGTCCAGTCACCGTGTATTTCTCTTCATCTTCTCCTGCTGGAGTTCAATACTACGTACCTGTAACACGGTTGGTCAGCCCTGAAAAAGATCGTGTCCAGTCAGCGCTGCATCAATTGATTCAAGGGCCGCAGACCAAGGATGGGCTACAAGAAGTGATGACAGGGGAGACGGCGCTGAAATCGGTAGAACGCTCCAAAGACAACGTAATTACGGTATCTCTTTCAGATGATATGTTTGCTAAGGGAGAAGCCGTGCCTGCTGAATTTTTGGAATCGGTTGTGCTGACAGCGGCAGACAATTCAGATGATGCGGTCAAAACAAAAATTCGGATTGAACTAAATGGTGAAAAAAGCGTGATTGGACAAAATAATCAAAATTATGGAGAGCCTGTAGCCAAGCCGCAACATATTAACGAAATCCCTCTTTAAGGGCGGGAATCGTCCTTGGGGTGCTTTTGCCTGCACACTTTGGTAAAATAAACATATAAGAACAGGTTGCATACGACGTAGGAGGAAAAAGCATGAGTAGATCTAACGGACGAAACGGTGATGAGCTGCGCCCGATGAAATTGACAGCAGGAGTAAATAAATACGCGGAGGGCTCTGTTTTTATAGAGGTTGGCGAGACGAAAGTCATTTGCACGGCTACTGTAGAAGAACGCGTACCACCCTTTATGAAGGGACAAGGAAAAGGCTGGGTAACCGCAGAGTATTCCATGCTTCCGCGTGCGACTCATAGCCGTAATCAGCGTGAAGCTGCGCGTGGCAAGCTGACAGGCCGTACCATGGAAATTCAGCGTCTGATTGGAAGAGCGTTGCGTTCGGTGGTCAATTTGCAGGCGCTTGGTGAACGGACGATTACGTTGGATTGTGACGTCATTCAGGCGGACGGCGGAACACGCACAACCTCAATTACCGGTTCTTTCGTAGCGTTGGCGATTGCGGTCAATAAAATTGCCACCCAGCACAAGCTGCCTGTTTTTCCAATTACCGATTTCCTGGCTTCCGTCAGCGTAGGGGTTGTTGGTGAAAAAGCGTTGCTGGATCTGAACTATGAAGAGGATTCCAAGGCCAAAGTGGACATGAATCTTGTCATGACTGGCAGCGGAAAATATGTTGAGCTGCAAGGTACAGGTGAAGAAAGCCCATTTGACCGTAACGAATTGGATCAACTGCTTAGCTTGGGCGAACAAGGGATTCTGCAAATGATTGAGCGCCAAAAAGAAGTACTTGGACCGATTGCTGATAAGATCGGTGCTGGACGTACAGGAGCTGGCGCCTAATGCGGCTGGATGGCCCGGTCGTCATTGTCGCTACGAAAAATAAAGGAAAGGTGCGGGAATTTGCCCATGCTTTTGCGCCGTTTGGCAAGGAAGTCAGAAGCATGTACGATTATCCCGACATTCCTGATGTCGTTGAAGATGGCAAAACCTTTGCCGAAAATGCACTGAAAAAAGCTAAAGCGGTTGGAGATGTGCTCGGATTGCCCGTGCTGGCCGATGATTCCGGCCTCTGCGTGGACTTGCTGGACGGTGCGCCGGGGGTATACTCTGCCCGTTATGCTGGAGAAGGTGCCAGCGATCACGAAAACAATATTAAGCTGCTCGACGTTCTGGAATCGAAGCAGCTGGGTGATGATACGGGACAGCCTTTGCTAAGCCCGGCTCAATTCGTCTGTACCTTGATTCTATATAATCCGCAGACTGGCGAGACGTTGGAATCGACAGGCTCCGTGGAAGGCTGGATTACTACTGAAACCGCCGGCAGCGGCGGGTTTGGGTATGATCCGCTGTTTTATTTGCCAGAGTTTGAAAAGACAATGGCCGAGCTGACGTTGGAACAAAAGCAGGCTATCAGTCACCGAGGGATAGCTCTGCGTGATTTGGCAACAAAGCTGGGTAATCCACAGGCATAGCTTGGTAACAGGGGAGAAATCATCCCCCCATTCACATAACGAAAAAAAAGGCTATCCGTCAGTCATGAGCTGCGGATAGCCTTTTTGGTACTTTCTGTTCCCCATATAGTACACAGCGAAAAATTGCCGCTGCCGCTTAGAAGCTCTATTGCTCCAGCATTCAGTGTAGCTTATCGAATAGCTACCTTGTAAGTGCGCAACCAGTTATCCACTTGAGCCAAGTAGGCAAACAACTGGGGACCCGACATCAGCTGACCAAACCAAGGCAGATTGGTGGATGCCTCCGGTGAGGCGGCAATATCGCGTACCTTTTGCGCATCGATCAGCTTGAGCAGTGGGGAAGAGGAATCATCCAGCAGCTGCAACGCCTGCTTTTTCACAGCCTCAAGATAGGAAGGGTTATGAGTTTTGGGATATGGGCTTTTTTTGCGATACAGCACATCATCCGGCAATACGCCCTCTAGCGCCTTGCGCAAAATACCTTTTTCACGTCCGCCTGTCATCTTGATACTCCACGGAATGTTCCATACATATTGTACCAGTCGATGATCGCAATACGGCACCCGCACTTCGAGTCCGGCACCCATACTCATCCGATCCTTGCGATCCAGTAGAGTAGGCATAAAGCGGGTGATGTTCAAATAGGACATGACGCGCATTTGCGCAGCTTTTCCTGTTTCCCCCGGTAGCTTCGGCACTTCTCCTACCGCTTCTGAGTAGCGATCGTTCAAATACTCCAGCGGCTTGATCCAGTCCCGTACCTCGGGAGACAACAGACTGGCTCTCATATCGGGTGCAACTGCCCACGGGAATGTACCCGAATTCAGCATATCTTCCCGGTGGAACCATGGATATCCGCCAAAAACTTCATCCGCAGCCTCGCCGGAAATAGCGACCGTAGCTCCTTTTTTAATCTCCCGGCAAAAGAGATACAGCGACGAATCCACGTCCGCCATGCCGGGTAAATCCCGCGTTAGTGTGGAGTTGTTCAGAGCTGCTACGACTTCTGGCGTATCGAATTCAATCCAGTGATGATTTGTCCCTAATTCATCCACCATCCGCTGAATCCAGGGGGCATCGGCTCCGGGTTGAAACGCATGGGCTTTAAAATGCTTGTCGTTATCCACATAATCGACCGAATACGTATGAACTTGTCCTTGCCCGGTACGGTTATAATAATCGACAGCTAATGCGGATAGAGCGCTTGAATCCAGCCCGCCAGACAATAAGGTGCACACTGGAACATCCGAAATGAGCTGCCGCTCCACCGTATCCAGCAACAGTTCTCGTACCTTGAGCGCCGTTTCTTCGGTGTTATCCTCATGCGCAATGCTTTCCAACTTCCAGTAGGCTTGAATGCGCACGCCGTCGCGGGTGTAGGTTAGCGTATGCCCGGGACGTAGCTCCTTCATGGACGAATAGACGCCGTGTCCGGGGGTACGTGCAGGCCCAATGATAAAAATTTCGGCCAATCCCTCGGCGTCCACTGCTGCTTCTACTGCTGGATGCTGAAGCAGTGCTTTGGGTTCTGAGCCAAATACGAATACTTCTTCGGTTTGGCTATAAAATAACGGCTTCACTCCCAGCCGATCCCGTGCCAGAAATACCTGCTCCCGCTCACTATCCCAGACCGCAAACGCAAAAATGCCGTTTAACCGATCCACACATTCGGGGCCCCATTCGATATAGGATTCGAGCAGCACCTCCGTGTCGCATTGTGTACGGAAAAAATGCCCGCGCTGTTGGAGCTCTTTTTTCAGCTCAGGCGCGTTATATATTTCCCCGTTATATACAATCGTATAAGTGATATCCTCCAGCTGCCGGATCATGGGCTGAGCGCCATTTTCCGGGTCCATTACGCTCAGTCTTCGGTGTCCGAAGGCACACGGGTTGGATATCCAGGTACCCGCAGCATCCGGTCCGCGATCGGAGAGCGTTTGTGTCATATTCAGCAGCAGCTCAGATTGATGCATTAAGTCTCCGTTCCACTGTATGAAACCTGTAATTCCGCACATGTCTGTTCATCCTCTCTTTGTCGTGTTCATCCAGTGTTGGAATGAATCAAAAACTAAATCCCCAGTTCATCAGTATATATGCCGAAAAGAAGCATAAAATGTCTGTCCGTTCCGAAAACTACAGATGGGGAAACCCGTCTACTCGCAAGGAAGGAGGGAGACCATGTACTACATCAAGGATGCCAAAATACGCCGCTTCACTGAACTTGACGGAGTGCGCTGCGCTGAGGTAGAGGTGCGGCCCGGTGCCGCAGATGACCCGGAATTGCTGGTCTATATCACGGCCAAGGATCAGACGGATGGTCAGCATGACTATGACATGGTACGGATCATCCGCAATGACGCCGATCTGGAGCTGGATTGGTACGACAATAATCTGCATTCGGCATTTGAGGAAGTGACAGACAAGGCTTTTACCGACTCTACACACATTACTGCTGGTGAGGAGCGAGAGAAGTTTAAAAAAGAATTGCTCTCCTATGGGCAGCTCAGTACAGAGTTCGCCAAGGAGTTCGGGGCATGAGGATATGGTGTGCTATGCCTCGGCTTTTGTTGATTTGGGCTCCGGCGCCATCGCCGGATCAGCGTGAAAGGAGGGGGAAATCATAGACGGCAAAGCGAAGTATAAGAAAAACAAAGGCAGCAGTTATATTCATAACAATGAGTTCGCGGAAGAAGTATTGGAGAAAAACGTAAGACATGAAGTACGGAAAAGTCCTAAACGCTTTGGGAATAAATAAGCAGCCATTGAACTAAATAGCAACAGCAACTCATCAAAAATGACCCTAAAGAAGCCTCCGTATCCCGCCAAATTTGCGGTATGCAGGAGGCTTCTTTTTGAACTAAGCCGCTTCACGCAGCGTCATAATCCCTTTGTAGATGTTATAAACAAAAACCCCGAGATAGACCACTACGAATAGCAGTACAAACCCGATCACTGAACCTGCATGATTCGCCGTAATAATAAAATACACTAGCGGAATTGCCGCAATAATGGGAAAAATATGCGATAAAATAGCCTTTTTTGCATGTCCCTGAACATATTCGTCCCGTACTGCAATCCACACAATGACAGGCACTAGAAAAGGTGCGAAGAAAATGCTGAAATAACAAAGTGACGACAAAAGACCTCTCACGGATTAACCCCTCCTTTATGCATGGTTCTTTGTACATAATACCCCGTTAGCGTCCAAATGATTCCTTTTGCAGCCAGCTTCCCTATATCATAAAAAAATGCTTTTGACAGTTGCCCGAAATGTGATATAATAATCAATGCGTTGAATACATAAGGTTTTATTGATTACCATCTTGTCCCAGTAGCTCAGCTGGATAGAGCAACGGCCTTCTAAGCCGTCGGTCGGGGGTTCGAATCCCTCCTGGGACGTATAGCAAAAAGCTTCCTACATGTAGGAAGCTTTTTTGTTTTTCAGTGCTGCCAAAGCGCTGCGCTACCTGCGCACATGGTGGATTTTATCCGGTGAAGCTAATGGAGAGGGTATTCCATGTTCATGGAGCTTGAAAAAAGGTATGATGCATTCCAAATTTGATATTATCCATAATAATATTTGCCACATCCTTTGGAGTCATATTTGGTGAATATTCATACCACCATTTAACCGTTGTCATTGCAGATGCTGCAAACAAACGAGTTAATAACTCCTGCTTTTCTGAAAGTTCCTTCTTCGTAATTTCTGTTCCATTGCTATTTTCACGAAGACATTCCCCGGTTCTCCTTTCAAATATGCGTGTCATATCTTCATAGACATATAACTCCATATTTTTATTCCACAATATAAGGTACCAATCTTTATGATCATACATAAATTGGAGTTGTTTTCTTAAAGCATTCAAGGATTCGATGTCATTATTCTCCAGATTAAAAGATGCTAGATTAATATTGTTTGAAAGTTCTTCTAATGTTGATTTTACCAATGATTCTCTTAGCTGATATTTATCTTCATAATATTTGTAGAATGTAGAACGATTAATTCTTGCAGTTGTAGTAATATCTTTTACGGAAATAGATGAAAAGTTTTTTTGACTAATACATTTAGCAAACCCATGTTTTATATTTTCAAGTGTTTTCACAACACGTAAGTCTGTTATCTCATTCAATATGTGTCACACTCCAATTCACTAATTCTACATATTAAAAACAACAAAAGCTATCAGAACTGTTGTTTAAGCAACATTCAGGGTAAGCCTTACTGATATTCTGGATCTTTTTTCTTTATTATAATCTTAATATAAAAGAATATTTGTATAAATGGTATCCATTTTGTTCAATATGAAAAGGAGAATCTTTTATGTCTAACAATCGTTTATGTAAAGTTTTAGGAATTGAAAAACCAATTATTCAAGGACCTATGGCTTGGGTTTCAACAGCACCATTAGTTGCAGCAGTTTCTGAAAGTGGAGGTCTTGGTGTATTAGGAGTAGGATTTGCTCCTTTAGATTTTATTAGGGACCAGATTATTGCTACAAGAAATCTTACGAGTAAACCGTTTGGAATCAATGTAATTATGAACTCTGAATTATTAGATCATGTAACTAAAGTTGCTTCGGAGGAAAAACCACCAGTAATTTATGCAGATACGCTAGTGGGACTTGATTTTGAGTTATCCCGAAAATACTTTTCTATATGGCATGAATTAGGAATAAAAGTAATCGTAAAAGCAAGTACAATTCAAGATGCAATGACTGCGGAGAAAGCGGGGGCTGATGCAGTTATTGTAAAAGGCTGGGAAGGTGGCGGACATACTACTTATGAAGCAACAACGGTTCTTGTTCCACAAGCAGCGAACTGCTTATCTGTACCAGTGATAGCCTCTGGCGGTATTGCAGATGGAAGAGGAATGGCAGCAGCTATCGCTCTTGGTGCTGAAGGCATTGAAATGGGAACCATTTTTATGTGCGCAGAGGAAACAGTAGTACATGCAAATGTAAAAGATGCCATGTTAAAAGCTGGTGACATGGAGACTGTGATAACAGGATATTCTACTGATGAGCCATGCAGACAATTGAAGAACAAGCTTTCAGAGGAAATGACGGAAATTGAAAACAATTACAGCAAAAAAGAAGCAGCAGTAAAACTAAAAGAAGTTGCTGAAAGTTCTTTGAAAAAGGCGATGCTGGAAGGCGACGTTGAAGAGAAGGGCGCTGTTATGGTGGGACAAATAGTACCACTAATAACTGAGATTAAGAGTGTAAAAGATATCATAAATGATGTATTAGAAGGATACCATGAAACAATATCTAAGATGACTAAGTTTGAAGTTTAAAAGTTAATGTCATTATAAACGGCCGTGATCCCAACCGAAATGAGGGAGACGACCGTTTTTTCATACGTCCAGCATGAACAATCTGTTTTATAAATTTATACCGTCGCCTTCTCCTTATGAGCAAAGAATTGAGGTAGATGCTCTTTGTGTGCTTCCAGCAATTCATCCAGTACGGTTTGAGCAATGTCCCCGCTTGGTACGAGCGGATTCAGGGTGAAGGCTTGCAGTGCGGTCGCATAGTCACCGGTGACCGCCGCTTCAATCGTCAGCTCTTCCATTGCCTTCATCACTTGCAGCAAGCCCCGCTGTGCAGGTGGGAATTTGCCAAAGTTGACAGGTTCGGCGCCATGGGCGCGAATGACACTGGTCACTTCGATGGCGCTATCATAAGGAACATCATCAATCGCACCATTGTTACGTGTACTAACCACCATCAATGTGCCTTTGTTGTTATAAATGGAATTAATGATCTCACAGGCTGCATCGCTGTAATGCGCACCGCCGCGTTTGGATAGTTCCTCTGGTTTGTAATCCAGATTCGGATCTTTATACAATTCAAACAGACTATCTTCCAGACGTTTGACGACTTGGCCCCGAGTTCCTTCGTTTTTGGCTTCCTCTAATTCTTCCTTGAGCATGTTATCCGTCATATAGTAATACCGATGGTAAGGACAAGGCAGCATTTTCAATTGACGAACTTGATCATACAGGAAGCGCATGTTTCTAATATTTTCAACGACCTTCTCCGGTTTTGCGCCAGGAGCGTACAGTCCTTCAATGACTTGCTCTGTTAATTCTGCTCCTGTTTTGTCATAAACTTTGTGCCAATGAAGGTGGTTAATCCCTGCAAATTTAAAGAACAACTCTTCTTCCGGTTTGTCCAGCACAGCCGATGCACTCTTGATCGCGCCGATTGGAACATTACATAATCCAATGACTTTATCCCACTGACCATAACGAAGCACAGCTTCGGTGACCATACCCGCAGGGTTGGTAAAATTAATCAACCATGCATTCGGACACAGTTCTTTCATATCTTCGACGATACTGAGGATAACGGGTATGGTGCGAAACGCTTTGAACATTCCGCCGGCACCATTGGTCTCCTGACCGATCATGCCATGTTTTAACGGAATACTTTCATCCTTAATCCGGGCTTCCAGCAAGCCTACCCGAAATTGGGTCGTTACAAAATCGGCGTCCTTCAACGCTTCCCGACGATCCAGGGTCAAATGTACCTCACAATCAATGCCTGCGGCCTTCACCATCCGTTTGGCCATAGCGCCTACAATCTCCAGTTTTTCACGTCCTGCCTCAATATCTACCAGCCACAATTCCCGAATGGGAAGCTCTGCATAACGTTTGATGAAGCCTTCTACTAATTCTGGTGTATAACTGGAACCTCCGCCAATGGTTGCAATCTTTATGCCTTTTTTCATGGTTAGTGCCTCCTAAGTATGTTTTTTTAACCGCTTTCTTAAGCACAAATTCACTGTAATCCCTGTAATGCATTACAGGTCAAGCGCTTTTAAAAAACTTATTTTGGGAAGGTGACAATTATAGGGCGGGCACTACGAACATGCTAAACACGAACATGCTAAAATAGGAAGAACGAGGTGAGAAAAATGGCGAATATTCATGAAATTGCAAAGCTGGCAGGTGTATCCTCGGCTACGGTGTCCCGTGTCATTAACAACCATCCGTATGTAAGTGAACCGACAAGACAGCGTGTGCAGGAGGTCATAGACCGACTGGATTATGTTCCTAATCTAAATGCGGTATCTTTAAAAAAAGGCATGACCAAGCTCATAGGGATTATTTCACTTTCTTTTAATGATTCATTGGGTTTATTTGTGCGTGGATTTACAATGTATGCTCAGGAGCATGGCTTTAATATAGCGCTGTTTATTACGAATGGGGAGAAGGGGCGAGAACTTGAAGCGCTGGAAATGTTGCGGAGAAAGCAACTGGACGCCTTGGTCTGTATGATTCGTGTTAATGAGTGGAGTGTGATTGAGCATTATACAAAATATGGTCCGATTGTGACCTGGCAGCGTGTAAACATTGAGGCAATCCCGTCTGTATTTATGGATCAGTATCAGGGCTATACGCTGGCGTTGGAACATTTGTACGCCCGAGGATATCGGAAAATTGTGAATGTGTACGGCAGCATGCGGGGGTTGAACACAAAAGAACGCATTCGAGCTTATCATGACTTTTGCGAAAAATACGATTTGGATGCTGAGGCCTTCCCGCATTTTTATGATTTAAATTCAATAGAAGCTGGTGAACAAATAGCTCATTGGTGGGCAGAACGAGAACAAACAGATAGACCGGATGCTTTTGCCTGTTCTACCGATTATTTGGCAGCAGGTCTTTTGACTGAAGCACGGAGACTCGGTGTTTCTGTACCAAGCGATTTTGCAGTAGTAGGCTTTGATAACACCGAAATCTCGCATTTGCTTGATTTAACTACGATTCATTATCCGATAGACAAGCAAGCGGAGAATGCGTTCATTATGATTTGCAATGCCCTTGAAGGGTTGGATGAAACGATACATCATCTGGAATTCAAATTAGTAGAACGAGCGACCACCTGATTCCAAAAGGAACTTCATGTTAGTGGTTATTAATTACCATATTCAAGTTTATATAGTAGGAATAATGGAAGAAAAATGTTGACACATGTTAATAATTGGTGAATAATTTGAGGTGAAAGTATAAAATTTGGATTTTTTGTATGAAGGGTGGTTATGACTTGGGACATACACCTACGATTTTGGCGAAGTTAGAGGATTATTTAGGGGAAAATAATTTGACGCTGGCACAATTTGCCGAATATTCAGGTGTTCATCAAAGAACACTTAATAATTGGATTGCCAAGCATCGTCCTGTTGCGATACATCAGTTAGATCGAATCACTTGGGCTATGGGACTACCAGAAGGTTTTTTTTACGAATTATACATAGATAACTACATCATTGAGCGTTCCCCGGATTGGAGGCGAATTGAGCCGTTGTTGTTTCGCTGTGCGGAACTGGACAAGTTGGATGCTATCCAGCTTGTAGTGGGACATATTATGGACAATCTTCTATATTCCCCAAAGTTATTTGATGCAGCAGAAAAATTATTCGCACAAGGTCAGCACAATGCTGCATTGTTGCTCTACGAAGGGATTGCGGAAGGCGAGAAGTACCAGCACTCTGAACGCTTGGCTGTCTGTCAGTATCGTCTGTTTACCATTCAGGTAGGGAACAATCAGATCCGAAATCTCAAGGCGGCTACACGATTTGAACCCTTTGTGGAACGTCTGAATGAAATAGATCAACTCGATGCGTTAAAAGATTTGGCGAATGTGTATCGTTCTCTGCGTGAATGGGACAAGCTCGATGCAACTGCTCGAAAAATGAGAGCCAAAGCGGAGATCCAATATTCTTTGAAACATCAACAGAAAAAGCGAGAGTGGGAGGAGTCTGAACAGAGGCTGAGTCGCCCGATGTTTGTGTACATTACCTATGCTGATTTACTGTGTGCGAGTGTCTGTGAAGCGCAAGGCGATTATCAGCAAGCATTACAATTTACGTACGCCTACACTGATTTAGATTGGGTGATCGAGACAGACCAGGAAACCCAACACTGGGTCAACTTGTTCAAGCATTGGGCAGAAGGTAATACGTTTGTAAATAAACTCCTATCTGGAGATACCAATGTGCTTCCTCATTATGTTGAATATATTGCATCCACATCAATCACTACCGAGAATGAAAAGCTATCCAAGTTGCTGAACGTTATGATTGCTGCTAACCGATATGCAATAGATATCAATGATATCCTTTCACGTTTTGAAGTGGAGATTAATTCTTTTGCTCTGCTATCACAATCTACTGATATGTACACCCAACAAGTGATGCCGGATTATTTTGCATGGTTTGGTTACGAACTGGCTTATTACTATTTAAGGCGGGGAATGTACAATGATGGCTTTAAACACTTAATATATGCACTGGTAAAAGCCCACCTCCTAAACAATGAGACTTATTTTATAAACTGTACAGGGCTTTTTGCACATTTCCAAGCACATGCGCTTCCCGAAACAAGGGAAGAGTATTTCAAACTATTAGAAAAGGTGTGGTTAGACAATGTTGAAAAAAATGATTCTGCTGGTCATCGCAGCTAGCTTCTTGTTTATTTTAGCAATGCCTGTTCAGTCGCATAACCAAAATCAAAGAATAACGCCTCACGTACAAATTGGAGGTGCTTAAACGGCTAGAAACAAAGACAATTCTCACCGACTAGTTCAAGTTTGGGGAGTTCAGCGACTATTAGAGAGCCAACAAAATAAGGTTAATCTCTAGGTCAGAATTGGCATGTATGCTCTATATTCATTGGATTTCTTTATGAAAAGGGCCTCTGTTCCACTTAATTAGTGGAAACGGAGGCTCTTTTAACGTGGATTTAGGGACATCTTTGTTTATGCAAACTTTTGGGATGTTCTTTTTTTGTTAGGCGCATCATTTGAAAATCCAAAAAACGTCTTTTTGTCATAAAATATGACATATAGGAGGGATCATGCTGATGAACCAAGGTGTGACTTTACTTTGTGTCGAACGAGCTAGGAAGAAACTGTACCAGGTCCAGAAAAAGTATGGATTTTTAACACATCCCAAAGTAATAGAACAATCTAAAAAGCTGGATGATCTGTTGAATCATTATCAAACATGTAGATCGGATCATTGAGAAATGATACCATATTTTTCTTTAATTCCTTGACCGCACCTCTAACCTGTTCTGACTGTGTCACGGCTGAAATCACCGCCACACCATCTGCACCTGCACGTGCGACTTCCTCAACACGGTCCACTGTAATACCTCCGATCCCAACAATCGGCACATCAATTCCCGCTTTACGCATCTCATATAAAATTGCCGGTCCCTGTACGGCATGGGCATCATCTTTCGAGATGGTGGGATAGATGGGTCCGACGCCGAGATAATCAGCACCTTGCAGGATGGCTCGACGTGCTTCCTCAATGGTATGGGCAGAGACGCCTAGAATTCGATTTCCGATTCGCTCGCGGACGGATTCGGCGGATTCATCGTCCTGACCGATGTGAACACCGTCGGCGTCGAGTTCAAGAGCCAGCTCCACATCGTCATTGATGATGAAGGGGACACCAGCGTGACGGCACAGTTCCTGTAGCTGGCACGCAAGTTCGAACATAGGAACGCCCGTTAACGCGCCGAGACCCTTTTCCCGGAACTGGACCATGGTTGCGCCGCCAGCCAGAGCCTCTTGCACGACCCAGCCTGGTTCCGCGAGGCAATTCACGCTTCCAAGCACCAGGTACATCTGTAGCTGGCGGCGCACCACCTCTGACAACATTCTACCGCTCATAGCAGCACCTCCTGACGACGTCGGTAGGCCCAATGATTGGTGGGTCCATGTCCTTGTCCAAGCTGCAAAGGTTCCTCAATCGCTGCCTGGATGAAGGCTTTGCCATTCGAGATAGCCTCCGGTACAGACATCCCTTTCCCTAATTCCGCGGTAATCGCTGCTGAGAAGGTGCATCCTGTTCCGTGTGTATGAACAGTCCGTACTCGCTTGCCGCTCAGCTCTGTAAAGGCGGTTCCGTCAAAGAGCAGGTCCACAATCTGTTCGCTGCTCTCGCTCTCGTCAGCGTGGCCACCCTTGATCACAACGAATTTTGATCCCATACTGCTAATATGTCTCGCAGCCTCGCGGCGATCCTCCATCGTATGGATACTGATCCCTGTCAGGGCTTCCGCCTCCGGGATATTCGGTGTAACGACCAGGGCCAAGGGGAGCAGGTCGTCCTTCAGAGCCTGCATCGCTTCTGGCTGCAGCAGCTTTGCGCCTCCCTTGGCAATCATCACGGGATCGACGACAACCTTTTTCCAGCCGAACTTTCGAATCTGCTTGCTCACAAGACGGATGATGCCCGCATTAAACAGCATGCCAGTCTTCAGGGCATCCACTCCAAGGTCTAATCCTACAGCTTCGATCTGTTCCGCTGTTGCTTCCTGTGGCAGCGGATATACGCCGTGGACCCCTAAAGTATTCTGTACGGTAATGGCCGTAATAGCCGACATGCCGTAAACGCCAAGCTCCTGAAAGGTTTTGAGATCGGCTTGAATTCCGGCCCCGCCGCCACTGTCCGAACCGGCAATCGTCAGCGCTCTGGGTACACGAACGTCTGTCATCGCGCACCACCTGCTGTGGTTGTTCCGGCTTCACGGACAGTGACATGCCCCTCTAGCGAACCTGTATGTAGTTTGGCGAGCTCGTCGAGAAAGGCAATCTGGAAGCTGCCGGGCCCCAGCTCTGCGGTACGTGCTGCGGCTCGGGAAGCTGCTGCACCGTAAAATGCCAAGCCTGCTGTACCTGCGAGCAGCAGGTTGGGTTCAACAGCTGCAAAGGCACCTAACACAGAGGTCAGCAGGCAGCCTGCTCCGGTTACCTTCGTGAGCAGCGCGTCTCCACCGCTAATCATTCGTACTTCGGCCCCATCGGTGATGACGTCCTCTTTTCCAGTAATGACAACCATTGTATTGAGCGTTCGAGCAGCCCGAATTGCCAGATCGACATTTCCGCTGTCAGCACTGTCACCAGCATCTACGCCTTTAATCTCACGCGCTTCTCCAACAAGATGCGCGACTTCGGCTGCATTGCCCCGCACCAATGAGATTTTGACTTTTCTCAGGATTCGCAGTGCCGACTCAGTTCTAAAGCTCGTTGCTCCCGCACCGACCGGATCTAGCAGGACCGGAACACCGTGTGCATTCGCCGATTGTCCAGCAATGATCATGGCATCCACCAGTTCGCGGTTCAGCGTACCGATGTTTAACACGACGGCTCCCGCTATTTTTGCCATGTCTGCTACTTCCTCGGGTGCATAGGCCATCACCGGGGAGGCGCCCAATGCATACAGGCCGTTGGCCGTAAAGTTAGTGACTACCACATTGGTCATATTGTGAACGAGGGGTTTGCTGTTTTGTACCTTCGTCAGGAGATCCGAATAACTTTTTTCCCATGTACTCATAATGATTATCCTCTCTATAGTTGGTGGTTCAACAGGGCATTAACTGTACTTCACGCATCGAATTGCCAAGCTGACTATTCCAAGACCGCTGCCTGTATCTGGACCGGCCATTCTTCCTGCTTATAGGCCATGTCCCAGAACTTATATTCCAGCTGGCAGCTCAGTATAAAATGCTCAATCATCCGCTCTCGCTCAGCAGCCGTTGCGCCTTCCGCCCAAGCATCTACACGTTCTCGGAACTTGAGTGTTGTATCATCAAGCTGGTCTCCATAGAAGCCCATCCATTCATAGAACGGATGAGACTCATCCGGCTTTACTTCATCCAGCAGCCTGCGACCAATCTCGGCATACGTCCACATACATGGCAGCAGCACAGCCAAGATCTCGCCCAGGCTGCCCTCATGCGCAACCGTCAGCATGTGACGGATATAGTGATGAGCCGACGGAGCGAGCGGATATCCCTGCAACTCTTCATAGCTCACCCCTGCGACAGCACAGAAATTTTGATGCGGATGAACCTCGCTGTGGAGAATAAAAGAGATTTGTTCATTAAATACAGCCATGTCCTCCCGATTCGTGCATTTGGAGATTGCGATGCCGTATATCCGCATGTAGGCGTTCAAATATTCAAAGTCCTGTTTTACATAGTGAATCAGCTGTCCCCTTGTCAAACTTCCTTCAGCAATACCTCTCACAAAGGGATGCTCAAAAATCGCTTGAAAAATGCCGTCCGCCTGCCGACGGAGTTCTTGTGTAAAACTCAATTTCCCCACCTCCATTAAATTGAAGAGCAAGAAGTCCTGTAAGAATATAATTCCGGAACAACGCTAAAAAGCCGCCCCGGAAAAATGGAGCGGCTTCAACAATAGGCCCAATACGCAAAAAACGCTTGAAACCTTATATACGAAGGCTCCACTTTCCTACGCTAGTACGAACTAGATCAGGTTCAAAGGGTCCAAGATACGCTCTTGTCTCAGCCATAGTGGCTCCCCTAGTGGACTTCTATTCTTTTGACTATTACTGTACATTCGTTCATATGCTATGTCAAACATAGTGTACAAAATATTAAATTTCCTCTAGTTAGGTGTTTTGGGCTTAGTGAGGGTGATGAATTACACTTTCCACTGCTTTGACCTTGGCATATTTCGGTTTCCACATTGCATCTTGTATAGCTTGTTCCACATCTGAAATGTGCGCCTGCGCTACCTGATCCTGAATCGCGGCTTTTGCAACCGCAATCGCAACAGCGTACGAAACTTCGCGTAATTTTCGGATATGAGGGAGTAGCGCACCGCCAGGCGTATTCGAATCTACACCATTGGCAACAGCAACTGCTGCCGCTGTAAACATCGCAGGGGTAATCCTTTTGGCTTTAACCACAATCGCACCCAGACCCAGTCCCGGAAAAACAAAGGCATTGTTCGCCTGTCCAATCTCAAAATTTGTATCGTTATAGGTAACGGGCTCAAAAGGACTTCCGGTTGCGATCAGTGCTCTGCCATCTGTCCACCGGATCAAATCCTCGGGTACTGCTTCTGCAAGGTTTGTAGGATTGGACATGGGCATAATGATCGGGCGTTCTACATGCTTTGCCATCTCCTTGATGATCTCTTCAGAAAAGGCACCTGCTACACCGGAAGTTCCAATCAATATCGTAGGCTTCACCTGACGGATGACCTCCAGTAGCGGTATTTTGCCGTCACCCGACCGGGTCCATGAGCTGACTTCATCCTTTTTGCGCACATACGGTTTCTGATACTCCAATACGTCTTCCATATCTTCCGTTAACAGCCCGCGATAATCAAAGGCCCAAAAGGACTTGAATGAATCATCTACGGAAAGGCCATCCTCGATCATAGCGCCCCGAATTTGATCAGCGTTACCGATCCCTGCAGCCCCTGGGCCGAAAACAAGTATTTTTTGTTCACGCAGCGGAGTCTTGGTGACACCCACCGCCGAAAGAATCGCAGCCAGGGTCACTGCTCCTGTACCTTGTATATCATCGTTGAAGGTGAGTATGCTTTGACCGTATTTTCCTATAATATGGCGCGCATTAACGCTACCCACATCTTCCCAATGTAAAAGCGCCTTCGGGAATTGCGCTAACGTTTTGCTGATAAAAGTATCAATAAACTGGTTATAGGCTTCTCCGCGAACTCGTTTATGGCGGTTTCCGATGTACAGTGGATCATTCAGCAGCTTTTCATTATTCGTGCCTACATCCAGTACAATTGGCAGCACCCGCCCAGGATGAATGCCTGCCGCAGCCGTATACACTGCAAGCTTGCCGATAGCAATGTTAATCCCCCCGACGCCCCAGTCACCAATCCCTAAAATACTTTCGGAATCTGTCACGACGATCAGATCCACATCATGGCCACTCAAACCAGAATTATGGAATGCTTGTCCAATACCGTTCGGGTTATCTATCGACAAATATATGCCTCCAGGGCGGTTGTACTCGTGACTATATTCTTGAATCGCGGTTCCTACGGTCGGCGTGTAGACTACGGGCAGCATTTCACTCAAATGATCGGTTAGCAGCCGGTAGTAGAGTACGACATTTCGGTTGTGAAGGTCGTTGAGAGAAGCATTTTTTCGCAGCATGGTGGGTTGTGCCAGAAACTGCTGATATGCCCGTACGCTCTGTTTCTCCAATGAAAGGACGGTTGGAGGAAGGATTCCTTCCAAACCCAGCTCCTTGCGTTCTTCTTCTGTAAAAGCGACACCTTTGTTCAAAAGGGGATTTGCCAACACATCCTTTCCCCGTAATGGAGTAGATAATGACCCATCGCGATTGACATAAAATGCTTCCATAGAAAGACCTTCCTTCTCTTCATTTACATATTGTAAGGATTTCACAAAATTCGATTCCAGTCGCTCCGAAGTGCAAGATATAGACGAACTAAACCATTTCGATCTATATCTTGTTCATTGAAAGTCGCTTATCGGATTTTTGCAAAATTTTCAAGATGACATGTTGTCCATAGTATGGACGTGCGAATCTGTTTTATTCTTCTATTTATCTATGACAAAATAACCATATATATTTCCTTCTGTTGATCTAAAAGAACTAATTTTAGATATAGATGCGCTAACTAATTCTGATGGTTTTGGTTCTAATGAATCAGGTCTAAATACTCTATTTTTATCAAATATGAAAATCAGTTTTTCTTCTCTTATATCCTTATATATCATGGAGTGTCAGCTATTTTGTTAAGGAAATATGAAGTATTTGGACATTAATTTAACTCCTATAAGCAAACATTCTTAATTCTTTTTCAACAAAATAGAACTATTCGGAGGAAAAGGAGAGGTTTGTGTGCAGGGACCTATAGCCATTTTTAGCGATAACGACAGGGCTATTGATTATCCCAATGTGATTTGTTTTTACCAATATATACAGTGCGAGGACACGGAGGCAGCTTCAGTCTACGAGAACGCATGTTGTTGCCTGATTGATTATAGGGAGCCGGGGCAGGCGGTGCGGAAAGCCAATCAGATCCGTAGCCAATTTCCGCAAATGCCATTGTTACTGGTGACGGATGTAACAATTCCGTTCAGTGATCAGCATATGGTGCAAATCACCGGAGTAGGCCGTTTGCGCCTGCTATTTTGGCAAGCCAATGACACCGAAGAAATGCTTTCGGAAATACAAAGCTTGCTCTATCCCGAGTATTCGACCAAAAGCCAACATATTGCATTTATCTTGTCTGTATATAACGAAGAGCAACGTTTTGTTCATGTCAAAACCTTTGCTGAACGACTGCAAGCCTTTATCCGCAGCCATATTATTGAAGGTTCGATTTATCTCATTGATGATGGCAGTCACGATGGTACCAATGCCTTGATTAAAGCGCTGGAGGCAGCAACGGACTTGTCCGTAAACAGGATTAATCAGAATCTTAGCCCGCTGCTTCAAACAAGGGAATTGGGACGCAATACACGTAAGGCAGGGACGTATCTGGAAGGGATGCGGACCATAGGTGCGGATTACTACGTATTTGTGGATGCGGACGACTCCTTTTTTATTGAGGATATTGCCAGAATGATTAATGTTGTTCAGCAGGGCTATTATGATGTCGTGATCGGAACCAAGGATATGACCGCCGAGAATCGATCTTTATTGCGATCTGTTGTCAGCTTTGGTAAGCGGGTCATTTCCCGTCCTTTTTTACCAACAGGTGTGGTAGATTCGCAGACTGGGCTTAAAGTGATGAGTTCGGTTGCAGTGAAACGGATGTTTCCGCATTTAAAGGAACAGCTCGGACTGGCGCTGGATCTAGAAATGATGTTTATTGCCAAGCGACTCCAGCTTCGTGTGCTGCAATTACCCGTCAAATGTATTGACCGCGATGGATCGCACATTCATGTCTGGAAGGATTCTATTCGTTTTTTACGCTCCATCATTGATATTTGGCGACTGGATCGGCGGGTGAGATAACAACGTGAACAACCGATTGCGATCGTTGATGTTCCCTCTCTTTAATGTGCTGCTTAACGGATTTAATTTTTTCTTCCACATTGCAGCGAGCTGGTATCTTACCGGACAAGCTTATGGCCAGGCGAATGCGCTGCTGGCACTTTTTGCACTTTTATCCGTTTTGGGTTTATCCATCCAGCTATTAACCGCCAAACTGGTCTCTAAGGGAGACCAAAAGCTTGCGCTACGAAGCTTACCGCTCGGTTCTTTATTACTCAAAGCACCTCTGGTGCTAACCGTGCTTGCCATGATCATTTTACTCATCTTTCATCCGTTACTGCGTTCGCTATTAGGCGTCGAATCCGGCCCGCTGTTCATGCTGTATGGCTTGATCGGACTGCATATTCTTGTAAGTTCGTGCCGCGGAGATTTACAGGGCAGGGAACGCATGTTGGCGCTCAATGTGAACTATTACATTGAGGTATTAGGGAAGCTGAGCCTGTTTTTTGTTCTGGCTGCACTGGGGTTAAAGCTGGAAGCCCTACTGTTAGCAAGCTGTGGAGGAATGTTGCTGTCGCTGCTCCACGGCTGGATCGTTTCGGCTCGTGGCTTGTCCTTATTCACATACAGTGGAGAACATATCCCTTCTGGGCTATGGAAATCATTGGGTCAGGATTTCACCGATAGCCTTATGACGAATTTATTCATTTTGTTTTGTATCTCCATCGACATGTTGTATGTACAGCATTACTTTCCTGAGCAGGCCAGCAGCTATGCCATTGCGCTGAAGTACAGCCAGTTGGTCTATTACGTTTCGTATAGTCTAATTGCTGCCTTTATTCCAAAGATCGGTGCGCAGGGGCATGACCGCCAAGCTTTGGGCAAGTTGATTGCCGTCTATGCCGGTTTAATGGCTATAGCTGCAATCTGTGTATATGTGGGCACGACCTTTGTGTTCCCTTCCTCTATTCCCATATTATTCGGAGCCTCTTACCAATCGGCCGAGGCCTATATTCCATGGGGAGGATGGGTGTACTGGCTATTTTCCATCGTGCTGTTTTTTGTGCATGTGCACGTATTGGTGGGCAGACGCAAATTTATGTTCAGTCTGATGGCAGGAGCCGCGGCTTTATTAGTAGCCTTTCATATTGCCCACACAGATCCGGTAGATTTTTTGCTATCTGAGTTCATAGTTTACGGGGCTATGGCTCTCTACTTTGTGATAGACGCCTATGTGCATTTGTTCAAAATAAAGATAAAGGGGGATTTACCCCATGAATACCATACATGAACAGGACGGTAAAACCGTAGTTCTATTGCTTTCCTGGCGTGACATTCGTTCACCTAAAAGCGGGGGAGCAGAAATTTTTACCCATGAAATGCTTAAACGCTCACAGCAAGGACGTTTCCAGTTCATTCATTTTTCACCCCAATTTGAGGGGATGCCTGAGCATGAAATTATTGACGGTATTACGTATATTCGAAAAGGGAACATATACAGTGTTATTTATTATGCGATGCGCTATTACCGTCGTCATCGAGGGAAGATCGATTATGTGATTAACCAGGCGAATACGCATCAATTCTTTACCCGATTTTGGGTGGAGGCATCCAAGCGGATCTTTTTCATACATCAGCTAACAAGGGAAATATGGTTTGAGAACGCCAAATTCCCGCTAAATGTTATTGGGTTTCATATGGAGCCCTTGATGCTTAAGCTGGCTCGTAAGGATCGGACGCTTACGGTATCTCCGTCTACCCGATATGATCTGCTTAAGCTGGGCTTTCACCCGGATCGTGTTCATCTTTTACCGGAAGGCATTGAGTTTGATCATTGGCCGCGTGAACAATTTTTAACGAAGGAGCCTAATCCGACCTTCATGTATGCTGGGCGCTTCGTCAAATATAAAGGCATTGATCTGGTTGTTGAAGCCTTTGGGCAGCTCAAGGAAAAGTTCCCTCAGGCTATGTTATGGATTGCCGGAAAAACCGATAAAACCTATGTGGCAGAACAATTAGTGCCGATTATGAAACAGTATGGTTTGACATACGGAGAACCGGATGAACAGGGGCAATCGCAAGCCGATATTACCTTTTACGGATTTGTTTCAGCAGAGCATAAGCTGGAGCTGATGAGTCGTGCCCACGCGCTCGTATTTCCTTCCTTACGTGAAGGCTGGGGTTTGACGATTACCGAAGCTGCAGCCGTTGGAACCCCTAGCATTGTCAGCAATTCACCGGGTCTGGTGGATGCAACGGATTTCGGAAAAAGCGGGTATCTATGCTTTCACGGAGACATCCGAGGATTATCTGAACAAATGGAAAGAGCAGCAAAGGGCGGCGAAGATTACATGGCCATCCGTGAGCGGGCGTATCAATATGCGTTAAGATTCCATTTTGATCATACGGCTGCTGCGTTTGAGCAGTTGATGGAAGATTGGGTAGAGGAGGCGGAACAGAGTGGACAAAGTGGTCATTCTCTTCTCCACGTACAACAATGAACGGACGATAGAGCCTTGTTTGCGAAGCTGTATGGGGCAAAATTACAGGGATCTGCATATTGTAATTGCTGATGATGGCTCCAATGACCGGACCGTTGAGACGATTCGTATGCTGTCGGTAGGGAGTTCAGTACCCGTAACGGTATTGGAGCTTCCCCATGGGGAGCGGGGAGTCGCTAGGGTCAGGGCGGTTGAGGAAGCGAAACGCTTGGGTGCCGAATACATATTTGTATTGGATTCCGATATGATTTTAGCCGAACATCTGATTCAGCAGAGCATTGACTTTTTTGACGATCATCAGGATATTGGCGCCTTGGTCGTTCCGGAGGAGGCGTATTCGGAAGCAAACAATTTTTTTTCCAAAGTAAAGGTTTTTGAGCGAAATGTGATTAACAATGCGGGTGAAACCTTGGGAAAACGCTCCATTGAAGCCGCACGTTTCTGGCGAATGAGCGCTTACGAATCGACGGGTGGGTTTAATGCGGAGCAGATTGCTTTTGAAGAAATACAGCCAACCTTGCGTTATATAGAGTCTGGTGGAGTCATTCGCCGGGCGGTATTTACACGGGTATACCATGATGAAAAACAGGTGTATCTGCACGATGTATTACGTAAAAAAGCCTACTACTTTTCGGTGATGGATCGTACGATGTCATCTGAAGAGGGCGGATTGCGAAAAGCGCTGGAACGTTGGTACTTCTTCCGTCCGGTGCTGTATACATGGGGGAATTTGAAAAACTATATCCGTCACCCCTTGCTGACGATGGGGATGTTGTGGATGTATGTATGCCTGACTGTGATTGGGGTAGCCGCCGTGTTAAAGGGCGGCACCCGTCACTCAGGCGATCTCGCTAAGGCGGATAAGGCGTAACGATGAATGGCCGAGGGTCAGTGTATCCAGCGTGTATAAGTCGGGATCGGAAGATTCCGACTCCTCATACGGTATATATAATGAATGCGTGGTTAACTGAATACCTTCCCCGTCAGGATGACGTAGTGAGCAGCCGACAGGATACAGCTCAGCGAGTGCAATGTGTACAGCGGTTACGATATCTTGTTCATTCAGCAGCACATAGGGTCGGTACGGTGCATTCAAAATGCTGTCTATAAAAACTGACAGGTTGGAAGCTACGTTCTGGTCTGCATGTAGGCTGTTTCGGTTGAGTTTGGCCTGATCAAGCGCCTCATACAGTATTTTTTTTAGCGTATCATCATCCAGCTCCAGCGGTTTCGTCAAAAAACGGAACACACCGACTTGGTTAATCGCCGATAAAATGGACTGCGTATGCAGGTGACCAGACAAAATAATTCGTACGATATGTGGATAATCCTTCTTAATCATGCGAAGGAAGGTAATCCCATCCAGACCAGGCATGAGCAGATCGGAAACTACCACATCAATCGGGTGCTGTTCCAGCACTTGTAAGGCTTCTTTGGGCGTGTGAGCGGTATGTAAGGTGAATGCTTCTTGCGTCAAGGTCCGTTCAAGCAGGGACAGAACCATAGGGCTGTCGTCAACAAATAGAATGTTTTGGGGTGTCATAAGAACTGCGCAACTCCAATCAGGAAGTAAGAAATGAGGAACTACATGTATAATATCAGCGTTTTGGCATTTTTGAAAGATGTCAATACAGAACGGGCGTTGCGTCTTTTTTGTGAACGATTTGATTCGGCTGAACATGCCCTCTGGGAAAAAGGTATGCGTCTCCTTCATCAGTATCATGCTGCACGGCATACAGGAGTGACCCTGGCTGTCTCCAGCGCACTTCAGCATATGGACGATCGTCATGATATTTACGTTGTTGATCTGCGAGAATACGGCGAGGAAGAGCTGGATCGCTTATATATCGCAAAAACATGCGAGTTGATCCTACTGACGGACGGGGCAACGGAAACCGCTGCGAGGTTTGCTGCACTCCAGCGCCGTACTCCCCGGTTGCTGTGCGCACGGCTACCGCTGGTCAGCTACGAGCTGGAATGCCTGATGCAGGCTATTTTGAGCCGTCTTGAACAGAATGGAGGGGACAGGGAAGCATGAAGCAATGGGCTTTGTTGAAACCAGGTTGGCAAAAGCTGATCCTGTACCTGATCGTTCTGGGTGTGACATTGTTCTTGGCCGCTGTGCTTCAATGGTTTGTTGTGCGGCAATTCAGTGGTCACTTGGCGGAGATTCAGAACGAGCAGCTCCAGTATGAGGTACAGGAACTTTCCAGCAGCATAACCGAGCGTTATGCCGCATGGCAGACTGAACTGAAGGAGCTGTCGTCCAGTCTGGGCAGAGATATGCTGAATCAGGGAACACGCCAGTATCCTGAGGGGTTTAAGCGTGAAAGCGGCGGGGCCTTTTATGTGCTGGATGAGCAGTATCATGTGATGGTCGGGCGAGACAATCGTGAGATGAAAAGTGCGGTCCAGCAGATTAAATGGCTGCAAAATGGTTGTGCAGTAAGCTCTTTTGTGACAGAGGATCATCAGCCTGCCCAGTATATAGCATGCAGGATTCAAGGAGCGCAGATGGGCGGTTTTATGGTGCGCACGGTTGACGCTGATATGCTCAGCGGGATTATTAAAAGTAAACCAGTTAACCAGCATGAGACTTTATTTTATAACGGTCAATTTAAGGTCGTAGCTTCCCGAAGTACTCCGGATATTAACCGAACGGACATCACGGGCGTAACCCGTAGGCTGCTGGAGGGCAATACAGGTGTCATTGAAGATGACGGTGAGAAACACGGAATAGGATTCAGCCGGATTGGTGAAGAGGCCCTTTACATATCGGTTAAGGATGTCAGCGAGGATACAGCACAGCGAATCAGCTCCTTTCGCAAACAATTGTGGATGGTCATGGTTCTGATATTGTTCATTCTGTGGGCCATGCTCGTACAGTTCCGCAAAAGGATTGTAAAGGATGCCATCGTGAACAATCAGGTGCGTGACCAACGGCGCGATGAAGATATGCGACAGCAGCAGGACACATATTATTTGCCGTTAATGCAGACGATTGAGCAGCAGCTACAAGAGCTGCAAGAGCAGACTAGCCGTCTCACAGGCGGTGATGATTTGAAGCTGCTGGGATTTTATCATGATCTAGCAAACCGTTTTGAAGCGGCTTCCAGTCAGGGAAAAGGAGCCTCTCATGAGGAACTGGAGTATTTTCGCGAGTTGAATGAAAATTTCATCCAGGGTCGTCTCAGACAGGAATCCTCACTGGGAGAGTTACTGACGGGAGTCCGTAGCTTGCGCGATGAGCTGGAAGAGAAGATGCATGATAATAGTGGAATTAGCTTTACAGATATGAATGAAGTATTGTCTGAGTCGCTGAAATGGGCGAACCGTTCATTGAACATGAAGAACATTCAAGTGATCTTGCGGCAAGAGCCTGTTCCATCGATTGCAGCACAAGCACCCATGCTGTACAAAACGATTCAGGGGCTGCTGGAAAATGCAGTTCAGGCCATGGGCCAAGGTGAAGAGCAGCCTGAGAATCAGGAAAAGGGCCGAACAGGTCTGCGGTCCAAGCGGCAATCTCAAGTGCTTAAGGTTAGTTCACGGCTGGAAGAAGGAGAAATTATTATTAACATTGAAGACACGGGCGGCGGGATTGATGATAAAATGCGTTGGAGCTATTTCCAGCCAGACTATTCCCAAAACTCCCAGGAGCATGCGTTCAGCCTGTATCATATGGATGCATACCTGAAGACCATAGGCGGTCGTTTAAAGCTGCGTAATACCGATCAGGGCTTGCAGGCAATCGTTCGTTTGAGGAGATAGGCCCAAGATAACCGACAGATATACGAGAAGTTCAAGAGAGGGGGACAAGCATGAAAAAATGGATATTTCGCTACCGCTACGATATGGCGGCAATGATGTTGATGCTGATTGCGATTGTTGCATATCTTGCACCCATCTATGGACCAGGGCAAATTGTGTTTAGCGACATTGCTTTTGGAGCCACCTCTCATCGGTATCTGGAGGAAATAACCGGAGTATGGAACGAGCGATGGTCTACCTCGACCTTGTTCAATGCTCCACGTATCCTGTACATCTTGCCCTTCTATGGACTGTCACTCTTATTTGACGAAAGCGGCCCGGTCTTGCTCAAGTCGTTTATTACAGGCTTATTATTTGTTTCGGCATTTTCGATGTATGCCTTTGCCAAGCGACTGGTCAGCGTGTATTATTCACCAAGCTTTACGAAGACCCGTATTTTTGCCATCATGGTCGGCTCGTTGTTTTATGCGCTGAATCCGTGGGTTATTTTCCGCATTCAGCATATTTATTTGCTCTGTGGATATAGCTTGTTTCCGTTAATGCTGCGATTCTTTTTCAGTGCGGTGGACCCCAAGTTTCAAATTCAACAAATTAAAAACTATCATCCCCACAAGTTGTATCAGCGAAACTGGATCGACCTGTTCCTGTTGGCTGCGGTATTCACCGTTAGTGCTGCGGCAATTCATTATTTTTTCTTCGGTATGATTTATTTGGGATTGTTCACCATGTTGCTATTGATCAAGTTGACCTGGACCCATCGTAAGGCCGGTCGCACCTATTTGCAGCCGTTATACGGCAATTTTTTGCGTAAAGGGATCATTTTTGGCGTGTTTTTCGGTCTGCTCAGTTTTTATTGGTTGTCTCTATATGTCGGTAGCATGTTGATGGACGCTCAAGCGTCTCAGCATAATATTAACGTCGTGGATACGTTGTCTCTGTTCAGCCGCAACAGCAGTTTATATAATGTGGGTTATTTACTGAGCTATTGGTGGCCCATGTTTTCCTTGTCCTCACTGCCTGTCATGTTTTATGTAGGAGGGGGGTTTTTGTTGCTATTGATCGGGTATGCGATGGTGACACGTTCACATAAAAATCCGATCATTCTGATCTTCTCGCTACTTACGTTGCTGTTTCTGGTTGCAGCTACTGGGACGACGTTTCCATCCATTGCCAAGTGGTTTGTCATTTTGGTTACGAAAACCCCTGTGATTGGTTCGGTTTTCCGTGATCCTAACAAATTTATTGGACTGATTGCCCTTAATTTCGGGGTGTTGCTGACCTTCGGTGTTATTCAATTTATGGAATGGTTCGGATCATCCCCGTTGCAGCGGGTATATAAAAAGCTGGCGGTAGTTATTGTCGTTTTGTGCCTGGGGATATATTTTGCTCCCTTGCGTACTCAGTTCATTGAGGGGTACTACAAGCCGGTACAAGTGCCGGAGGCTTATGGTCAAATGGCTGAAAAGCTGACTGACCCGGATCGTTTCGATAGCAAGGCATTATACTTTCCGATTGCTGACAATATGATTCAGAGCTATAACGGAGTAGCCACGCCCAAATGGAATAAAGGGAAGACCGCAAACGAAAAGGCAACCGGAGATTTTCAGGTATACTCTTCTCCTAAAAATACGATCTTTCATCATGAGGGGAATGATCCCGGCATTACATACTATATGAATTTTCTGCAGTATGTCATGGACAACGGATTAAGCTCCCGATTAGGCTGGCTGTTCTCTACCTTTGGGGTCAATCAGTTGGTCTACCATGATGAATATGTGGGGCAGGAGAAGCGGCAGGATTTCCACCTGTCTCAGCTGGAAGGTCAGACCGGGCTGAAACGTACGTACCAGAACGGGCTATTTTCCATATTCAATCTCGATCAGACACCGCCCTATATGAACATCCTTGCGAGTAAAATTGTAACACCTTACGGTTTTAGCCGACTGGAGAGCTACAGTCATCTGCCTGGTTTTGATTTTAGCCGCTTTGGGGTGCTGTTCAGTGCGTTAAAGCCTGAGCTAAAAACCATCCAGATGATTAACAAAGGGGATTATGTGGAAGCGGCGTCCTTTAATGACTTGTTGTTGTCACAGCTTCCAGCCGAGGATTACTTACGCCCTTTTGATGCCATTGAGGATGGTAATGCCTTTTTAAAATGGTCCAAAACCTTTGCCTCGACTAACGATTGGTTATGGTATTTATCCTCCCAAAATATACGGAACTTTCCGTTCGATATGGAAATGGATGCAGGGATTGCGGTCACCTTTGCCAGTAAGAAGCTGGATGTGGCCCCGTATCAGATGAGCAGTATCGAAGGGAAGACGGTCGTGGACTTTGATTCCATGTTGCGGACCGAAACCTTCTTCAAGCCGGATAATCCGCAGTTGTTCAGTGTGCAGGCTAATCCCCGTGAGGAATTGAATGATGTGCCAACTCTGCACGGCGAAATTATGAAGGGAGACCCGAGTAATATATGGCAGGTCGCTAGATCGGGTTTGCTGGAAGCCAAGGAAAATAATCCGTATCAGTTCCAAATTACTGTTTCCGGTCGCGGAGCGAACAAAATGCATGTGAAAATGAGATTTTATGATAAGCAAATGCGTGAACTGGGGGTTAGCTATGTCGTGGCGCCTTCGGAGGGATATAATTTTGACAGTGTGAAATTTTACGGGGAATACGTGTCGCCGCCCGGTAGCTATTGGATGCGAATGGATTTGTTAACCCTACAGCGTCCACAGCAAAAAAATTACTGGTGGATTCATGATATCCAGCTGCGTGATTTGGGGCAATATAGCAAGCCTAATACGTTTACGATGCACAAAAAACTGGATCAACCTCAAACCTCGCATGTATATGCTAGAGTGTTTATGAATAAGGCAGGCGGAAAATTACAAGTCACACTGCCGGACAAAGTGGTTAGTATCAAGACTCAGGATGATGGTTTAAACCAATTTCAATGGGTGGATCTGGGAGAACATGTTTTTCCAAAAGGAGATACTCCAGTCACGGTTAATAACCTGCAAGGCTTTAATGCGATCAATCAATTTGCGATTGTCCCTGTGGATCAGCTAGATCAGCTATCTTTTCCAGTGGAGCAGGCATTGAAGCGGGGCAAGCTTTTTTTCACCTTGGAGGCAGAGAGCGATTTTAACGCACAAGGGAATGTACAGACGGAACGTGCTTTACCAAGACTTAGTATGGGGCGGGGGATCAGCTATCAGAAGGGGACGTTAAGCAGGGATGTGGAAGTCGCCAAAACGGGAACCTATGCCACAGCTATTTTGGCTAATCTCCCCGCTGGGTACCAGGGGTCATTAACGATGAAGTGGACGAATGAAGAGACGGGAAAGGTGCTGACCAGAACGATTCGTACGAAGGAGTCGTATAAGCGGCTACCCGCGACCTCTTTATCCGAAAAGCAGGTTATTGAAACGGTGCCCGATCAGGATGGTTTTGCCAAGAAAATCATACAAATTCCCGGTCTGCTGAATGACTACGGCCGAGTCGAATTTAAAAATCTGTTCCTAACCAAGGGGAAGTATCGCTTAACCCTTGTGCTGGATAGTCAGGTGCCGTCATTGAGCCGTTTTGGAGATATTCATCGAATGGCTGCGCAGGAAGTGACGGTGATGCCGGGGGAGGATACGAAGGAATCATTGAGCACGACGGATGTCGGATGTGTGGCGGATATTCGACCTGGGCAGACGAATCTGTCAATCAAGGACGAAGGACTCTCTATCCGTTACGCACCTAGCTATTCCTGTGACTGGAATATTTATGCGTCCAAGAAAATGAAGGCAGAGCCGCTGCAAGAGTATGCCGTTCAGTTGGATGCGCGATCAGAACAAATTGGAAGTCGGCATATGAAGGTCATTTTTTTGAATAAAGCGTCCCAGGTTCTCCAAACCTCCTATATTGATGAGGTGGAGGAGAGAGATAAGGAACAATGGAATCATTATGATCAAATTGTGAAGGCTCCGGCAGGAACTGCCTTGATGCAGTTTCAGATTTTGGCGCATGCGCACAAGAAGCAGTCAGGCTTATTTCAAATGAAGCAATATTCCATCATCCCTTATCAAGCCATGATTACAGTGGATCAGTTTACGTTGTTTGAGGGATCGGATATGGATACCTTTTTTATGGCTCCACATGCATCGGAGAGCATTCAGGCAACTCGTGAAAATTCCATGGAACGCAGTTTTACGCTATATAATCCAACGCATGAACAGGTGCTGATCCGGGAGACCGAATCACCCAATCCACTGTGGGAGTTCAGGCTAGGTAGCGAAAATCAGCGAGCCCGTCTGTCCGTCAATGGAGTGACTACCGGATTCATTACCAATGGTAACGGGAACGGGAAAGTCGTCGTTATTCTGGCTTCCGCCTACCGTTTCGGCTGGGTACTGTTCCTCATAGGGATACTGGGTGGAGCAGCTTGTTTTCTTCCTTATCGGCGATGGAAGAAGCGAAATCTTCCATAAAAAGCAAGCTGCTCAGTGGGGAAATGGGTAGCCATGATACGGCTACATCTCATATTTGTAGCCTCTGCCCCAGACGGTACGGATATGCTGAGGATTTTTAGGGTCACGTTCTATTTTTTTGCGAAGGCTGGAAATATGTACGTCGATGGTACGATCCAGATAAGCGCCATCTCCGCCTTTGATCCGATCCATCAGCTCGCTGCGGGTAAAGACTTTACCTGGATTGCAGGACATCTCTTTTATAATGGAAAATTCAATTTGAGTGACTTCTATTTCTTGGTCATCGACTAACAGGCTATGACGGTAATCATTCACCCACACTCTTACCTTTTTAAGCTTTTGAGTTACCGTTTGCGATTCAATGGGCATGTTGGGGCCGCAGCGGCGCAGCAGGGCTTTGATGCGGGCATTTAACTCTATCAGGCTGAATGGTTTGCATAAGAAGTCATCTGCTCCGTCGTCCAGAGCCTTTATTCTTATATTCAGCAGGGTGTTATTAGAGATGACCAGCATAGGGACCGTAGTAAATTGACGGATTTGGCTGATCAGCGCACATTCGACTTTACCGGAAAACATTAGAGCGGTCACAATAATATCGGGCTTAAAACGCATAAGTGTAGGAATTGCAAGTTTAGAGTCATAAATAAGCTCGGTATGATAGCCTTCCTCCTGCAGATGAAGAGCAATCATATCTGCCAAACTTTTTTGATCTTCAATGATGAGTATTTTTATGGGCATGACTGACATCTCCTGTACGGATAAAGATACAATTACATTGCATAAGTATGTATTTTCCACGATAATACATACTTATGTATTCGGCAGAAATGCGAAAATCGAACAGTCCTATAATGAAAGAAAAATATTAATTTAGAGGAAGAAGGTTGCATCTTTGCGAATGATTTTATTATCTGGAGGTTCGGGTAAACGTCTATGGCCCTTATCCAATGTGAACCGCCCCAAGCAGTTTCTTTCTATTTTACGTCATGATGAACGTCCAGAAAGCATGCTGCAACGAATATGGAGGCAGTTAGATGAGGCGAATTTGGCAGATGAGGCCTATTTTTCAACGAGTGGAACTCAGGCCGAGCTGATTCGGGGGCAAATTGGCGGAGATGCTGTAGTTATTGAGGAGCCGACTCAACGGGATACCTTCCCGGCCATTTCCCTGGCTACGGCCTACTTGCATGACGTTGCAGGTGCATCACGCGATGAGATCGTAGGGGTCATGCCTGTGGACGGGTATGCGGGGGATGAATTTTTCGAGCATCTGCGTAGGCTTCCTTCGATATTAGAGCAATCAGGAAGCCATATCGCATTAATGGGGGCTGCCCCAACGGAGCCCTCAGATAAATACGGATATATTGTGCCTTCAGCCTCTCCTTCACTTGACCAGCCATATTACAGGGTTAGTTCATTTGTTGAAAAGCCGGATCTGATCCGTTCAGAAGCGTTGATCCGTGAAGGGGCCTTATGGAATTGCGGGGTGTTTGCTTTTAGACTGGGCTTTTTGTTGGATATTCTGGAGCAAATGGGTTTACCAGCCGACTATGAATCTCTTTCGACAAATTACGCAGACTTACCTAAAACTAGCTTCGATATTGCGGTAGTAGAGCATACTCATAAGCTCTCCGTGCTTCCCTATCATGGAGAGTGGAGAGACTTGGGCACATGGGATTCTTTGGTACGGGAAGTAAGTTCGAAGCTGAGTGGCCCGGGATATATTTCAGAAGCTTCACATGACTCGCATATCATCAATGAACTGGAGATTCCGGTTAGCATCTGGAATGTTCCAGACATTATTGTCGTTGCTGGTCCAGATGGCGTGCTGGTTACGGATCGACAGTCGTCAACAGGAATTAAGGATATGGTGGCAGAAATTGAAATCGGCCCGCGTTTTGAGGAGCGCTTCTGGGGAAAGCAAACCGTATTATCCCATCAACAGGCGGCAAGTGGATTGCAGACAGTGACCAAACGCGTGGTCATTTCAAATGGGAGATTTATCAGCTATCATGAGCATCAGTTTCGTAAAGAAGTTTGGACTATAGTTTCTGGAACCGGGAGTGTCTCTATCAATGGCGTGACACAGACAGTCAGCCCTGGTGAGGTCATCGTCATAGAACCCGGTACAAAGCATTTTATAGGGGCAGTAGAGGGAGATTTAGAATTCATTGAGTCACAAATCGGACATATCGTATCCGAAACGGATATTATCCGATATGAATTTCCTGATTCGATTGACGATCATACTCTATGAAGTGTCTACAATATAGGGACTGATAGATACGAACGAGGTTTATCAGAAGGCAGTGAAGAGTAGTAGGAACTATTTTTTATTAGAGCTTAGATGACCTGTACATTCCTAAAAAAGGTATTCATGCGCTACACGAATGAATACCTTTTTTTGCATAAACAGTTCTTTGTGTGCGTAATGAAATGGATAGAAAAGAGACTTATAAAATAAGTTTCTTGGAGGTCAGCCACTCTTTTACAGCGTCTGTACTGAGATCTCTTTTAGGCGTCCATTCTATTTTATCAACCAGCTTGCCGTTTCTGAATTCTGCAATGGTGGGGGTGTATTTAACGTTGTAATCCTCTTTGAATTTATTCCATTGGGGCTTGTCCTTATGGATTTTGTGAACGTTCAAAAAAGTAATTTTAGAGCCTAGATTATACTGTTCGATCATCTTGTTAAAGTTAGGCTCAAACCGATTGCAGTCGCCACAACTCGGTCTGCCGACATAGACAAATACACTTTGATCCTGTTGAATCAAACTCTTAAAACCATCAAATGTAACCGCATTCAAGTGGTCATATATTTCTGGGTAATTGCTTTTGCTCGCTTGGATTTCTTTGTCTTTTTGTAGAACAACCTGCTCTAGGTCTTGAAATTTAACTACAGCTGAAATAGCGATACCAATGATAAGCAACACAATGACACTTAACCCGGCGATATATCCTTTTTTCACAGAAATCCTCCTTTTTTTACATTCTTACACTTACAATAAATGATATTTCCATTTTTCGCTGTAACACTTGTCTCATTATGTATAAAAAAAGAAGCTTTCCATGGGGAAAGCTTCTTTAATCAGCATTTTGCATAATTCGATTCCCAACGCTTGTAAGTACAGTATATAGACGAACTAAAGCGTTTCGATCTATATACTGCTGATTTGAAAACGCTCCTGGGATTTATGCAAAATGCTCTAGTCTGAAAGTTAAACGTTAGACCACAACAGTCAACAAGTAATCCTCACGCTTCACTTCAGTTTCCATTGTGTTCAACACATCCAGGTATTGAGCGGAATTTGTTACGATAATCGGCGTAGCCGTAGTATAGCCTGCTGCCTTAATTTGCTCGATATCAAATTCAAGCAACAGTTGTCCTTGCTTAACTATATCGCCTTCCTTGACGCGCTTGTCAAAGAATTGTCCTTTCAGCTTCACTGTATTAACACCCACGTGAATCAGAATTTCTGCTCCGTCATTGGAAGTAATACCGATGGCATGTCCGGTCGGGAATACTGTCGTAATCGTTCCATTGACAGGAGATGTCAGCACACCCTCTGTAGGATCAATGAGGATTCCTTTCCCCATAGCACCTGAAGCAAAAGCAACATCAGAAGATTGTTCCAAAGGCAATACTTTACCTTGCAGTGGGCTTACGAGAATTTCTTTCTCGATTGCCACTTCTTTCTTTACGGGTGCAGCTTCTGTTTTTGCAGTTTCTTCTTTTGGATCATCAAAGCCCAAAATCATAACCAATACAACTGCAAGTACAAAGGCAACGAGCAAACCGATGACTACCCACAAGAATCCAGGTCCGAAATAAGTCGGCAACGCCAGTAGACCCGGTAATGCAAAGGATTGTGCGTGCGCTCCGCCAGAAGCGATAATCGCCCCGCCGATTGCCCCGGAAATACAAGCATAAATGAACGGTTTTTTCAATTTTAAAGTTATGCCATAAATTGTTGGTTCTGTAATCCCGAAAATAGCGGCCAGCGTAGAGGAACCTGCCAAAGCCTTCATCTGAGTGTTCCGGGATTTCAGGAATACCCCCAATGTTGCACCAGCCTGAGAAAGTACGGCTGCTGTAAGCATCGGAAGCATCGTGTCATAGCCCAATGTTGCAATATTCGACAGCATGACCGGAACGAAGCCCCAGTGTACGCCGAAAATAACAAACACTTGCCAGAATGCCCCGGCAACAGCCCCGGCAATTAGTGGGCTTAAATTGTATACCCATGTAAAACCGTTTGCCAAGCCCTGACTGATCAGGTTACCTACTGGACCAAAGGCCAGAAATGTTAACGGAATAACGACCAGGAGCGAAAGCATCGGCACGATAATGTTTTTAACCGATTGATGGATAAAGGAATTGAACCAGCGCTCCACATAGGACTGAACCCAGACCGCGAGAATAATTGGAATGACACTGGAACTGTAATTAATCAGAATGATCGGAATACCTAAAAACGCCAATCTTTCTGGGTTGCTTACCGCCGTTATAACTGCTGGATAGACCAGAGCTCCAGCGATTGCCACCGATACAAAGGTGTTTGTCTTAAATTTACGGGACGATGTAATAGCCAAAAACACAGGTAGAAAATAGAAAACACTGTCGGAAGCTGCACTTAGGATCAGGTACGTACCGCTTTTATCATTAATCCATTGAAAAGATAAAATTAACGCCAGTAGCCCTTTAAGCAAACCTGCCCCGGCAAGAGCACCGAGAATGGGAGAAAAAATGCTGGAAATGATATCGACCGCTTTGCCAAGAAAATTCGTTTTTTCAGAAGATTCTTCTTTTTTGGCATTAGGATTGTCTGCATCCTGCAAATTCGTTTCTGCCATCATATGCTCAAACACTTGACCTACATTGTTACCGATGACCACTTGAAACTGGCCGCTGCTTTCCACTACTGTAATGACACCAGGGGTTGCTTCCAGTGCGGCTTTGTCTGCTTTTGTACGATCATTTAATTTAAATCTCAAGCGTGTAGCGCAATGGAATACCGAATTGACATTCTCTTCGCCACCAACGAGGGTCACTATTTTTTTAGATAGTTCTTTATCACTCATGTTCAGAACTCCTTATGGGTTATTCTTGCTACTGATAGGATTTACTGTTTACATCTGTTGCTAAGATGCGCCGGCGTGCACCTTTTTAAACTTGTAAACAAGAAAAACCTAAACTCGTGGTGAAAACTACGCACTCTCCTATAGAGGAACGTCGATTTCACCATCAGTTTAGGTTTTGCCTGCCTTACCAGTCACAATCCATGAACGATGAGGATATGAAGTTGTTAATCTTATATGTTATTACGCTCAGTTACCCGATGAATATGGATAGTTAGATATACGTATTCATCCTTGCTTAAATATTGATCGTATGTTTTTTCCAGATACTCATTGATCTTTTGGGCACAAGCAAAAGCTTCGGTATACGTCTGCTTCACCTGGTTGTACAAAAATTCTTCACCACTGTGAATGACTTCTTTGCGAATCACTCGCATCGCAAAATATTGCAAATGTGTCAAAAATCTCGAATAGCTAAAAGAAGACTCATCCAGCACAATTCCGTAATGATACGTAATAATGTTCAATATATGTTGGACAATCTCGGTCATTTTCAGTGTAGATTTCATTTCGTTACCGTCGATCCGTGCATTCACCATATGCAATGCAATAAATCCCGCTTCATCTTCGCCCAATTTTACTCCGAGCGTATTTTCAATTTTTTGGAGAGCATCCAGTCCAACTGCAAATTCTTTTTTGTAAAAGCGTTTAATTTCATACAGCATCGCGTTTTGGAGTGCCAGTCCTTTTTCTTGCCGTTGTATGGCAAAATGAATATGGTCGGTCAATGTTAAATAAATATTATCGCTTAACTCCGTATCCAGCACTTCCGTTGCATGGGTTACGATTTCATTCACGACCTCCAGATGAGACACTGGAATATCGTTCAGCAGTTCAGTTAGTTTAGCCGTGAACTCGTTTTCATTTAACATGAAAATCTTATCTATTTTATCATCATCGACTTGATCGCCAGCCACCTTTTTGAAGGAAATACCTCTTCCCATCACGATGACCTCTTTGCCTTTATCGTTTTTAGTCAATAGGACGTTGTTATTGAGCACCTTCTCAATAATCATTGAAGTTCCCCCTCCCATCCTTTACCAATAAAAAATGCCTAAGCACAATTCAACACTATTGTTAGCAATAGCACTCAATTGAACTCAGGCATTGCCCGCATCACCGGTCACAATCCTTCGATATAGTGCTATTGTAGCACAAAAAAAAGCGATTTCAACATATTTTATTCTGATTCGACAAAAAATATTTCATATCAAGGCCCTTTTGCCTAATTTGCAAGTAAATCGTTACCTTACGTGGTCGTACGTTCAATGAGGCAGTACTCTAGCGAATGAAGCTCCATTTGGCGTCCAATCAGCTGAGGGGAAAGCATGAAAAAAGCATTTTGTGCTTGAGCCATGATGGGATTTTGAATCGTTGTAATCCCCATCGTATGCGCCAGCTCCGTGTTATCGAATCCGACAATCGCCAGATCTTCCGGTACGTTCAGCCGTTGTCTGCGTGCTTCGCAGAGAATGCCCACTGCTACATAATCGTTAGCACATAAAATAGCCTCTGGAAATTCTTCCCGACGCTGTAACAAATCCCGTACGACCTGTTCGCCATCACGGATATTATAAATAGAAGAGTGATTCCAGTGTTGCAACACTGGCAGATTGTGCTCACTCATGATCTGTTCGTAGGCTCGTTGTCTGCTATGGGTATTGATGCTGCTCGGACGACCAAAAGCATTGGCTATACGAGTATAGCCTTTTTGTATCAAATGTTTTAGCGCTAACATATATCCTTCATACTGATCCATAGCGACGGAGCGAATATCGGTATGCTCCATTCGTTGCCACGAAACGATCGGGCCATATTTGCAATAGGTACTCAAAAAATCAGTGTCATTCACGCAGGAAATGATGACCAGCGCATCGACTCTTTTTCTTTTTAAATCCTCAAAGGCTTGAAGCTCTTTCTTTTTGTCTTCTCCCGAAGTATAAATAATGGTTTGGAATTCATACTGGCCGGCTACTTCCACAAAGCTGTCCAGAAAAGCGAGAACAATTTCATTAATAGTTGAAGTAATGATACCGATCTGAAGCGTCTGACCCTTGGATAGAGAAATGGCATTCCGATTAGGAACATAATCCAATTCCTGCATGATTTTCAAAATCTTAGTTCTTGTTTCGTGACTGACATGGGGTGACTGATTTAATACTCTGGATACCGTAGCTTTGGAAAAGCCCGCCAGTTTTGCAATTTGATCAAGATTCGACATGATGCTTCTCCTCACATAAGAAAAAAATACTTGACATGAAACGCGTTACAACGATTAGGATGCTTATGAAGGCATTACGTCTATTTTAAAGCATCTGTCAATCCTTTTCAAAGGAAGAACGGTTACCGTTAGGTATTGATTCACATTTGCAGCACTTGATGGGATTACTTGACCAAAGTAAAAATCTTAAATACGGAAAGAGGTTTTTATACCATGACGAAGACGCTAAAAGGATTTCCGAAAAACTTCTTGTGGGGCGGGGCAACCGCAGCCAACCAATTGGAAGGTGCTTTTGACGTAGATGGAAAAGGATTGTCCAGTGCGGACATGGTTGCCTATGTACCCAAAGCAGAGCGCAAGAACGATCATGCTATGGAGATTTCGTCCGAGCGACTCGAAGACATTTTGGCAGGCAAAGTCAATGCCCGTTTTCCAAAACGTGAAGGTGTGGACTTCTTCCACCACTACAAAGAAGATATTGCATTGTTCGCGGAAATGGGCTTTAAGGTATTTCGTATGTCCATCAACTGGTCGCGGATTTTCCCGAATGGCTATGATGCCGAGCCGAATGAAGCGGGACTGCAATTCTACGACAATGTATTTGATGAGCTGCGCAAATATGGTATTGAACCGCTGGTAACATTGTCACATTATGAGACACCGCTGGGTTTGACTCAGAAGTATAATGGCTGGCTGGGTCGTGAAGTTATACAGCACTACGTAAATTATGCCGAAACTGTGTTCACGCGTTATAAGGATAAAGTAAAATACTGGCTGACCTTTAATGAAATCAATGTAATGACCATGAGTCCGTTTACCGGTGGCGGGGTGGTCATTGACCGCGTAGAAAACAAGCAGCAAGCGATATACCAAGCACTGCATCATCAATTTGTAGCTAGTGCACTGGCGACAAAACGAGGACATGAGATCATCCCGGGCTCTCAAATCGGCTGTATGCTGGCTCGTTTGGAAAGCTATCCACATACGTGTAACCCAGAGGATATACTGAAAGCCCAGCATGAAAATCAGATGAACCTGTTCTTTACGGATGTGCATGCCCGTGGGGAATATTCCAACTACATGAATCGTTATTTTGAAGAAAATAATGTTGTTATACACACAGAACCAGGCGATGCCGAAATTTTAAAAAATAACACGGTCGATTATATCTCATTCAGCTACTACATGACCTTGACCGTATCTGCAGGTCCAGAAGGCGAAAAAGCAGCAGGAAACCTGATTGGCGGCGTGAAAAATCCATATTTACAGTCCTCTGACTGGGGATGGCAGATCGATCCGATCGGCCTGCGTGTTACGCTGAACACGTTTTATGACCGCTACCAAAAGCCGCTGTTCATCGTGGAAAATGGTTTGGGTGCGTATGATAAGGTGGAAGAAGACGGCTCTGTGCATGATACGTATCGCATTGATTACTTGCGTCAGCATATTGCCCAAATGAAGGAAGCGATTGCCGACGGTGTTGATCTGATTGGTTACACCAGCTGGGGTCCTATCGACCTTGTGAGCATGTCTACTTCCGAAATGTCCAAGCGCTACGGATTTATTTACGTTGATCTGGATGATGACGGTAACGGAACGCTCAAACGCTCCAAAAAGGACTCATTTAACTGGTATAAAAATGTGATAGCAACCAATGGTGAAGAATTGTAATTCCAAATTTTCTCGGGCGGGTATAGCAGAGGACATCCTAAGGATGCAATCTGCTGTACCCGCTTTTTTTGATAGACATAATAATAATATTTCAGAGGGCTTCACAAACTTTTCACTTGTAATAAGCTGAAAGTTTTCTGTATAATAAATAAAAATTTCATATGTCTGGTTGATGTTTGCGGGAGATGGAACGAAAGTTCCGACCGAAGGGGCAAAACTCTCAGGTGCTTAGGCTGATTACAGCAACAAGCGGGGACCGTAAACGGACAGAACTCTGGAGAGACCCTTAATTGGGCGCCGAAGGTGCACCGCAGAGAACATCTGCTTAAACTCTCAGGCAAAAGGACAGAGACGCGAATAACCTGTGACAGGGAATGCCCTAGGCTTTTTTATAAGCTATTAGAGGCAGAAACCTGCGCAAGATGGTTGTATTTTTTCGTGCCTTTAACCTCTCCAGGAGTCGAATCAGCGGATTTGACTCTTTTTTGTTTTCTAATATGCTGGAGGAGCGGGTTGAAATGAATTTGGTACATGTGTTAGAAGCGATTAGCAGTTGGATATGGGGGGCGCCTCTCATCATTCTTGTCATGGGAACGGGGTTGTGGCTGACCATACGTTTGAAGATGCTGCAGGTATTCCGCCTGCCCCTGGCGATCAAGCTGATCGGTAAGGCCCCGAATGAAGGCAGCGGGGATGTAAGTAGTTTTGCGGCTTTAAGTACAGCGTTGGCGGCTACAGTTGGCACAGGAAGTATTGTCGGCGTAGCGACAGCCATTAAGCTGGGCGGGCCGGGTGCCTTGTTCTGGATGGTCGTTGCAGCCTTTTTTGGGATGGCGACGAAATATGCGGAAGGTGTACTTGCGGTAAAATACCGGGTGAAGGATCGGAATGGGCAATTTTCCGGCGGCCCGATGTATTATATTGAGAAAGGTCTGGGACGCCGTTTTAAACCGCTGGCGATGCTGTTTGCTTTTTCGGGCATGCTGGTAGCGTTGTTCGGGATTGGAACGTTTCCGCAGGTCAAAGCGATTGTATCTTCGACCGAAAACAGTTTTGGCGTTCCGCCCATTGTAACGGCACTGATTATTGCTATCCTTACAGGACTTGTTACTATTGGAGGACTCAAAAGCATTGCCAAGGTATCGACGAAGGTCGTTCCTTTTAAAACAGGCTTGTATGTACTGATCTGTCTCATCGTACTGATTCGGTTTGCTGACCAACTTCCTGCCGCAATTGCGCTGGTGCTCCATTCGGCATTTTCAACTACATCTGCAACGGGCGGATTTGCCGGAGCTACGATTATGCTGGCGATGCGAAGTGGGGTAGCCAGAGGTATTTTTGCCAATGAGGCCGGATTGGGAAGCGCACCGATTGCAGCTGCAGCTGCCAAAACCAAATGGCCTGCGGAGCAAGGGCTAATTTCCATGACAGGCGTGTTTATTGATACGATGGTTATTTGTGTGATGACCGGGTTGACGCTACTGGTTAGTGGTGTGTGGAGCGGGCCTACCGATGCGGGCTTGATGACTCAGCAAGCATTTTCCAGCGCATTCCCGCTGGGGGCAGAACTGCTCACAATCATTCTGATTATGTTCGCGTTCACCACCATGCTCGGCTGGAACTATTACGGGGAACGCTGTGTTGAATATTTGCTTGGGGTCAAGTGGATTAAGCCATACCGCTATCTGTTCATCCTACTGGTTGCCGGGGGCGCGTTCATTAAACTGGATGCGATTTGGCTGCTGGCAGATATCTTTAACGCAATGATGGCTTTCCCAAACCTGATTGCCCTGCTCGGCTTATCAGGAATTGTAGTCGCAGAAACCCGAACCTATATGGATTCTCTGAATTCTAGTAAGAAAAAGGGCATTCTTGCAGGTGCCAGTGTAGGGGCAGCTATCCAAGTAGAAGAAAAAGGACAAACGGTTAATTCATAAATTCCAAAAGGGAGTGCCCTCAGTCATCACAGGCTTGAGGACACTCCCTTTTGAATGTTATAACGATGCGTGCAAAATAGCTGAAATATCTTCTTGATTCAGCTTTTTATAATTACCGAAGCCTCCGTATTCCATTTCACGGGCTGCAATGTTTGCGACATTTTCCAATTGCTCATCATTAATATTGTAATCGGCCAGGGTGGAAGGGGCACCGAGACTTGTCCAGAATGCACTCAGGCGATCAATCCCCTCCAAAGCAATTTCCTTATCCGTTTTACCAGTGGTATCTAAATCAAACATGCTGAGCATCAGCCGCTTCATGCGTGCAGCATCCTGATCCACCGTATGTCTCATCCAGTTGGGGAAGAGGATCGCCAGACCGCCAGCATGAGGAATATCATATACAGCGGATAATGCATGTTCAATCGTATGCGAAGCCCAGTCCCCGAAGTAGCCCATTTGTAGTGTTCCGTTAAGGGCAATCGTTCCGGCATATAAAATCGTTTCACGATGCTCGTAGTTGTGCAAATCTTCCAGCAGCTTAGGTGCAGTTTCGATCACGGTTTGCAGCACGGAAAAGCACATACGATCTTGCAACGGTGTATTTTTAACATTGTGAAAATATTGTTCAAACACATGGCTCATCATATCCACCATGCCATATACCGTCTGATCACGTGGCACAGAGAAGGTGTTTTTTGGGTCCAGAATCGAGAATTTCGGATGCGTCACCGCGCTGCCCCATACGTATTTTTCGTTCGTTTCCCAGTTGGTGATAACAGAATCCGGATTCATTTCTGAACCGGTGGCGGCGAGTGTGAGGATGGTGCCGAATGGAAGAGCCTCGGTCGGCATGTGCTTTTTGTTGATAATATCCCACACATCGCCGTCATATTCAGCCCCTGCTGCGATGGCTTTGGTGCAATCAATAACGCTTCCACCGCCTACAGCAAGTAAGAAGTCGATTTTTTCATTTCGGCAAATGTCGATACCCTTCTTAACGGTGGACAAGCGCGGATTCGGTTCTACGCCGGACAATTCATGAATGTTCAGATGTAGCGGTTCTAACGCGTTTAATACCTGGTCATATAGACCATTTCGTTTGACACTTCCGCCTCCATATACCAGCAAAATGTTTTTGCCGTAATTCAGCAGTTCCTGCTGGAGTTCTTCAATTTGATTGTCTCCAAAAATTAATTTGGTGGGGTTATAATATGTGAATTTGTTCATCTGGTAAGTTTCCCTCAGTTCATAGTTCATGTTCAAATCGTAAATCGCTTAACCTGATTGCCTGTTGGATACCTAACTTCATAATGTAAGCTATTTGAAATGACGATTAGCTATTATACATGAAATGAATAAGGGAATTCAAGTAAATCTAATCTTTGACCGCTCCGGCGGCAAGATCGGAAATAAACTGGCGGCTAATGAAAAGAAATAAAATAATAAGTGGCAGTACAGCCAGCAGGGTGCCCGCAATGACCATCGCATAATCCGTATTGTAAATCCCGTTCAATTGTGACAGTGCAATCTGGAGCGTGAATTTACGTTCATCCGTTAAGACGATTAGCGGCCATAAATAATCATTCCAGGCTCCTATAAAGGTAAATGCGCCGAGAAAAGCGAACGCAGGACGTAGAATAGGCAGTGCTACATTCAAGTACAGTCGAAAAAAGCTGCATCCGTCCATCCGGCCCGCATCCAGCAGTTCCTTTGGAATGGATTCTTCCGCATATTGACGAATCCAGAAAATGCCGAAGGCATTTACCATCCCCGGGATGATAAGCGCTTTGAACGTACCTACCCATCCAAAGGAGGCCATCATGACAAAGGAGGGGACAAGCGAAAGTTGTGAAGGGACCATCATCGTAGCTAGCAGAACGATAAATAGCACTTTTTTGCCCGGAAAATCAAACTTGGCGAATGCAAAACCTGCTAGTGAATCGAAAAACAGAACCAATAGGGTAACAGAACCGGCTACAAAAAGGGTATTAAAAAAGGCTCCGGCAAAATTAATCTGTTGTAATACTCTCGTTATGTTATCCAAGAAGTGGCTGCCAAACCACAATTGTGGTGGAAAACGATAGATGTCTGAGGTTGTACGGGTTGCCATGACGATCAGCCAGTAAAATGGAAACATCGACAGAATGATTCCCACCAACAATCCGGCATATAAAACAAAGGATTTTGCGCGTGTCTGCATCATGTTGTGAAGCTCCTTCCCATCGTTATTTTTTACCTTGAACGAGTTTCCAGTTTATGATGGAGAATAGAGCAATGATGAGGAACATGCCCCATCCGACGGCTGCACCATATCCAAAATAGTTGTTAATGAACGACTCGCGATACAGGTATAAAACGATGGTCATGCCACTTGCCCCGGAACCGCCGTCATTACCGACCAGGACCTGTGGCTCGGTGAAGAGCTGCATACCGCCGATGGTGGACGTAATCACCGTAAACAGAATGACTGGGCGTAGCATGGGGATAGTGATGCGGAAAAAAGCTTGCGCTCCGGTTGCCCCGTCTATTTTGGCGGCCTCATACAGCACATGCGGAATACTCTGGAGTCCAGCCAGATAGATGATTGAGTTATAGCCCATCCATCTCCATACGACCATAGAAGAAATGGCGATTTGGATACCCCAGGGCACATTCAGCCATTGAACCATGGGTAGCCCCATGAGTTGCAGAAGGTAGTTAAGAAATCCAAAATTGTTGGCAAATAAGGCACCGAATATGATGGCAACAGCTACAATAGACGTCACATTTGGCAGGAAGAATCCGACTCGCCATAAGGTACGCATTTTCACAAAAGGGGCATAAAGCAGAAAGGCAATAATCAGTGCGAAGAATAGCATCGGAATCGTTGCATACACCCAGATCACAAAGGTGTTGCCTACAGCCTGCCAAAATTCATGATCTGTTACAAGGTAGCGAAAGTTGCCCCAGCCGTTGTAGGTCATGTCTCCGATCCCGTCCCATTTGTGAAACGCTAGATATAATGAAAAACCAATCGGAAACAGTCCAAAGATGCCAAACAGTAGATAAAACGGCGAGATCGCAGCATAAACGGCACGGTGCTTCCAGATTTCTCTCAGCATAATGTCCACACGCCTTTTTTGAATTTTGTTTTTACCGCTGTAATTCCCGTTCGATTCGATCCATTGTTTCCGTCCATAATGCATCGGAATTGGCATCCTGCTTGGCGACATTAGCAAGACGACGGGTCACAATGCCGTGGATGACAGGATAGCGCTCGCCGAAATAGCTGCTTTTCACATTACGTGCGGAGGTGGCAAAGATGAGTCCGGTGGCCTGACCACCAAAGAAAGGCTCGGGTGTCCCCATGATAGGATCGTTATAGACGCCGGGAGTGGACGGGAACAGTCCGATTTTGTGGTAGGCTTCCAGCTGGTGTTCCGGGTTTTGCAGCCAGGTCAGCACTTCAAAGGCTTCTTTGGGATGTTTGCTGGATTTGAGGATAGAAATGAAAGAACCACCCAGGTTGCCGTCTCCTCCAGGAGCACGGGCGACTCTCCATTTACCCGCTGTATCCGGCGCGGCCTCTGTGAGAACTTGCTTCATCCAGATAGCCCCTACAAAAGAGGCGATTTTGCCGTTATTGACTGAAGCGTTCCATTCGGGAGTCCAGCCATCCGCATTGGCGAGCAGATGCTTCTTGTGGAAATCGACAGCGGTTTTCCAGCCCAGACGGATGTCAGGAGATTGATTGCCGATATAGCTGCCATCTGGCTTGAAGTAAAGGTTTGTATGCTGAGCGAGTACCTGATTGTAAACGTTTACAATATTGTCAGCCAAAAATGAACGGCTTCCGAATTTCTGGCGAAGTTGTTCTCCGGCCGCCATGTAATCATCCCATGTGCGAATGGAGGCACTAACCTTTTCAGGATCACTAGGCAAGCCTGCTTGTTCAAACAGATCACTTCGGTAGAAGAGGGCGGTAGGTCCTGTATCCATGGGAAATGCGATCATTTTACCATCAGGAGTGATCCCCTGATTCCATTTCCATTCCAAATATTGATCCTTTAAGCGGTCTGCTCCGAGTTCCCTTAAGTCATAAAAACGATCCGCACTGGGGAACAGCTCCACCATCCAATCGTTCAGAGCTACGATGTCTGGTTCACCGGAACGAGCTGCGAGCGTTGTCTTCAGTTTGGCTTTGAAGTCACCGCCTATTTTTTGAGTTTTTAATTCAATGTTGGGAAATTGTTTTTCCGCCTGGGCGAGTAGTTCATCGTCAATGGAACGGTTCCAGTACCACAATGTAAGCGTTATCTTTTTTCCGTTTGACAAATTAGTTTCAGATGATTGACTTTCAGAGAACGAGGGTCCACTACAAGCACTGAACATCGTGAGAAAAGCAAGACATAATACCAGCCATTGTACTGTTTTCACATCATTTCCCTCCTTGCTGTCTGAGATAATCTGCCTGCTAAACAAGTTGTAAATGGTTTAGCTCCATCATATGAAGCTGTTACCCATTTATGTGCATTGACTTAACCAAAAACAAAAAAATTGAAACAAAGCATGTATAGAAATTAAATACTCTAAAGATATTGATCTTACTAATCCGAAGAATGATAAAACAATAAGGCAGATATTATGTCAAAAGGTATCTAAATCGTCAATGCTGAGCAATATCTTGGAAAAATCTAATGATGAATTCGAAGAACGATTTCTCTATATCGGTGTGCAGTTCCCCAGTAGGAAAGGACAGATAGATTGTTCGCGTACATCGAGGCTCCCTGATTTGAAGCAGCTTAATGTCTTCGGTTACGACGTTCCTCCACAGGATAGAAGGAATAAAGGAGATGCCAAGTCCTGTTTGAATCAACCCTCTTACCGTAGCCGGATCATCACTTTCAAAGACGATGTTGGGTTCAAAAGGGATGTGAGTAAAAAAGAGGTCCGTTGTTTTCCTAAGCGAATTACCAGGTGTAAGGCTGATAAACTTCTCATGCTCTAGATCTTTCAGGAATACGGTGTCCTGAACGCTCAGAGGGTGAGATTTTGGTACGCCAAGCAAAATTTCCTCCTCCAGCAGGATCGCATGCTCGTTGTCCGCCAACTCTTCGGACGTAATCGCAAAATCGTACGCCGGTCCTTTCTTCATCTTCGCAGGGTGCTGGGTCAGGTTGAATCTAATTTGAGGATAGAGATCGCGAAACTTGCCGACAAGGTTGGGCAATAGCATAGAGCCGACAGCGACGTATAACGTGATGACCTCTACCTTTTCGTTCTTCATTTCTTTGACTTCGGATACGCCTTGCTCTAGCGCTGATAGCGACTGGTTCACTCTTTTCAGGAACTTCTTGCCATATTCATTCAGCACGATATGTTTTCCTTCGCGGTCAAATAGCTGCACACCCAATTCCGTCTCCAGGTTTCTAATCATTTTACTTAAGGCAGGCTGTGAGATAAACAACTCGTTCGCGGCACGTGTGACATGCTCATACTTCGAGGTCACTTGAAAATACTTAAGCTGCAAATAATCCATAGTGAAAAATCTCCTTTATAACCACTAGGTTATCGATCATATGTGAATATATATATTTTACAGGTATTTACTCACTTCTTACAATTAACAATGTAAAGAAAATGAATCCGCTAAAGGTGGTGAGATTCTGAACATCGTTTTTACATTTCCCGGCCAGGGGTCACAGGTTCCTGGAATGCTCCAAGATGTACCCGAGTATGTGAAAAAGGCAACAAGTATCATCGGAACTGAACTGCGTGATGATGAGGAGGCTATGGGCTCAACGGTCTGGATTCAGATGGCACTCTTCGTTAAGGAGACGGCAATAGCCTACCGGTTGATCGAGCAGGGTATCCGGCCCCAATTCGTGGCAGGGCATTCCATTGGTGCATTTCCTGCGGCGGTCATCGCGGGAGTTCTCTCGTTCGAGGATGCGCTTCGGATCGTATGGCTCCGTGCCCGGTTGATGGAAGAAACCTTTCCTGAAGGCTATGGAATGGGTGTGATTATTGGGCTTACGCAGGCCGAGGTTCAACAAGCCGTGCTTCTCTCCCATAGTGAGGCAACGCCAGTCTACCTCTCGAATATAAACGCAGAGCAGCAAATCGTCGTATCCGGATCATTGGTAGGGTTAAATAAAGCATTTATGCATGTGAAAGAGCTTGGGACCGCTAAAACGGCGCTTCTGAAGGTTCCGATTCCTTCACACTCCCCGCTGATGTCAGAGGTAGCCAATAAGCTATTGCTGAAAATACACACTTTTTCTTTGCGGGACGCTCAAATACCATATTTGGTGAATCATACGGGCAGAAAGACGAAAGCCAAGGAAAAAATCGCGGAGGACCTTGCACTAAACGTAGCATATCCCGTTCGGTGGATGGATATGGCGGCTGTCTGCGTCGAATCGGGAGCTGACTGTTTCATCGAGATGCCGCCGGGTCATACTCTTTCCAGACTTGTCAAGCAAGCCCACAAGGATACCCGGCAAATGGCCGTGGACGAGATCGGTCTGGAAGCGACTCAGTATCTGATTAGAAAATGGAAGGAGCAAGAAGAATGAATAAAGTACTGCGATCCTGGTCACAAAAACGTGATAAAAAGCAGGAAAAGTTAGGAAAGGTGGAAAAGTGGCTCGACGGAAAATACATCGACTCCTCCCGAATTGTCGACCTGATGGAGGCGTTAATTGATCCAGGCGCGAAGGTCGTCCTGGAAGGAGATAACCAGAAGCAAGCGTCTTTCCTTTCCCAGAAGCTGCTGGAAGTCGATCCTGGCAAAGTGCATGATTTGCATATGATTATGTCCAGCATTTCAAGACCCGAACATTTGGATATTTTCGAGAAGGGCATCGCCGGGAAGCTGGACTTCTCCTACAGTGGCTCCCAAAGCCTGCGTGTTGCGCAAATGATTGATGACGGGATACTTAAGCTCGGTGACATCCATACGTATTTGGAATTGTTCGGACGTCTCTTCATTGACCTTATTCCAGATGTGGTGCTGGTAGCGGCAGACAAATCAGATCGCGAGGGCAATCTGTATACCGGAAACAATACGGAAGAAACTCCGACGATCGTGGAAGCGGCGGCTTTCAAGGATGGGATCGTAATCGTGCAGGTTAACGAAATCGTGGATGAGCTACCGCGAACCGATATTCCAGCTTCCTGGGTCGACGTCATTGTACAGGCCGAAAAACCGTACGCACTGGAAGCACTGTTTACCCGTGATCCGCAGAATATTACTGAACTGCAAATCCTGATGGGCATGATGGCGATCAAGGGTATTTATGGAAAACATCAGGTGCAGTCGCTTAATCACGGCATTGGCTTTAATACTGCAGCGATTGAGCTTTTGCTTCCGACCTATGGTGAACAGCTTGGCCTGAAAGGGAAGATTGCCAAGCACTGGGCCCTGAATCCGCATCCAACTTTGATTCCGGCGATTGAATCGGGTTGGGTCGAAAGCATTCACAGCTTTGGAGGCGAGGTCGGTATGGAGAAATACATTGCGGCTCGTTCAGATGTGTTCTTCGTCGGCAAGGACGGATCTATGCGCTCCAACCGCGCGATGTGTCAGGTTGCAGGCCAGTTCGCTGTAGATATGTTTATCGGATCAACGCTACAAATGGACTGTGCAGGTAATTCGTCTACCGTTACTTCCGGCAGATTGTCCGGTTTTGGAGGAGCGCCGAATATGGGGCATGATCCTCGGGGGCGGCGACATGCGACTCCTGCCTGGCTTGACATGATCGAGCGCCCGACGGAACTCTCCAAAGGCCGGAAATTGGTCGTGCAGATGGTTGAAACATACGGTGCCAACAAAAAGCCAGTATTTGTAGATTCGCTAGATGCCATCAAGGTGAAGGATGAATCTGGTCTCGCCATTACGCCAATCATGATTTACGGGGATGATGTCACCCACGTCCTTACCGAGGAAGGCATTGCATACCTCTACAAGACGGACAGTATAGAGGAGAGAAAGAAGGCTCTCGCGGCAATCGGAGGCGTAACACCTTTAGGAATGGAAAGTAATGAAAGCGATGCAAGCCTGTTGCGTGACAGAGGGATCGTGGCCTATCCGGAGGATCTTGGGATCATGCGCAGACAAGCCAAGCGCTCGATGCTGGCAGCACAGACGATTAACGATCTCGTAGATTGGTCAGACGGATTGTATGATCCACCGGCTAAATTCCGGAGCTGGTCTTAAAGCCATGCTCACGATGAATCATTCAGCTTTCGCGGCTTCTCTGGCTGCCAAAGCTGTAAAGGCACTGATGGAAGAGGCTCTTCTTACGCCCAAGCCTGGACTTGTCGATGCCAGAGACAATGGCTCTCATACTGATATGTCCATCGATCTTATGCTTGCATCCGCAAGAGCATTGGAGGATACGTTTCGGGAAATAGCCATTGTGTCATACCTTCACCCGGTGGACCAGACTTTGCGTGAGCAGATCGCTCTAATCGGGCGGGAGGGCGAGAAGGTGATGCTCAGTGCAACGAACGGTGTCAATACACATAAGGGTGCCATTTGGGCCCTTGGGCTTTTAACAAGTGCACGGGCAGCCTTTCCAAGGGAGCGGGACCCACATCAGATTATGAGCATTGCAGGAAGAATTGCATCGTTCCATGACCGGTACCGTCCGATGCAGCAGACGAATGGACGAACGGTTAAGAAGAAATACGCGGTAGTGGGGGCAGAGGAAGAAGCGAAGCTAGGCTTTCCGCACATCCGGGACGAAGCTTTACCTGCTTTGCTGCGCGCTAGGGCTTGTGGGAAGACAGAGGTCGAAGCACGCTTAGAAGCTTTATTGGCCTTGGTGGCATGTGTGGATGATACCTGCATCCTACACCGCGGTCAGTTGACGGATCTGATGGCGATTCAGAGTATGGCCGCAGCCTTCCTTGCAGCAGATGGATTAAGAACCCAGTCGGGCAGAAAGCTGCTCTACCGCTTGTCCGAGTATTGTAATGTTAGACAACTCTCACCCGGAGGTAGTGCCGATCTGCTAGCTGCCACATTATTTCTAATCGATTGATACTTTAATTGGAGGTGTTTCTGAAGGATGGAAAAATTACAGTTTCAATACCAGACTACGAAGCCCATCTGTAAGCCGGCACATATAGGTGTTGTCGGTTCGGGAGATTTGGAGATTATTGTAGAGCCTGTAAAAGGCCAGACCACCAACGTCAGCATTTTAACAGGCAGTGAAGGATTTGAACAAGTATGGGAGAATGTTCTGACCCGTTTTTTTAACCGTTATCCGATTACTGCCAATATTACAGTTCATGACTTCGGAGCTACTCCGGGTGTAGTAATGCTTAGATTTACGCAAGTGCTGGAGGTGCTGGATTATGCAGAATAGTTTTGTGGAGCTGAATGGACGCGAGAGAGCTAAAGCGCTGCTGGACGAAGGGACTTTCCGTGAGATACTTGGGCCGTTAGACAAAATCCAATCCCCCCACCTAGAGCCGCAAGGCATTGTTCCTCAGAGCGACGACGGGATTATTCTGGCTCTTGGCGAAATACACAAACAGAAGGTCTTGATCATTTCGATGGAAGGCGCTTTTCAAGGAGGGGGGATTGGAGAAGTCAGCGGGGCCAAAATTTCCGGAGCGCTCGAACTGGCACTGGAAGAGAATAAGAGAGGGAACAAACTATATCCCGTCATGATCTTCGATACAGGGGGTGTTCGGCTACAGGAAGCGAACTATGGATTGTTGTCGATTTCGGAGATTGCTACCCAGATCGTTGCCCTGCGTAAATACGTTCCTGTTATCGGACTGATCCCGGGCCGCGTAGGGGCATTTGGGGGAATGTCCATTACTGCAGAATTGTTTACCACTCTGATTGCTACGAAGAAAGCGCGCCTCGGTCTGAACGGGCCGGAGGTCATTGAGCAGGAAGCAGGGGTCATGGAGTTCGATGCAAGCGACAAAGCCTTGATTTGGAACACAATCGGAGCTAACCAGCGCTTCCAAACCGGATTGATTGACGAAATGGTGGAAGATACGACGGATGCAGTTGTCGAAGCGATTGATACTGCGCTCAAGGCACCGGCGAAGCCTGCTAAAACAGAGCAAATCGATTTCTATCTGACCCTGTTAAACACTCTTGATCCTACAGAAGCTTGGACACCTGAGCGCTATCGCGAATTTTACACGCAGATACAGCCTGTGCAGCAGCCTGTCCCGCTGGCAAAAGAGGGTGCGGCCGACATGTCGGATAGTAGAGGTTATCGCTGGTTCTCCCGCTTGACGGGCATTGCTCACCCAATCAGCGATGTTCCTTCAGTGCTTGCGGCAGACGTGGATAAGCACGGACAACTGTGCAGATATATCGCCATTGTTCCGAATGCCTCCAACCGATTCCCGCGTGTCAGAAACGGTGAGGTTGGTATGCTTGAAGGCTGGACGGTGGCTCAAATCATCAGGGACGCAATCCGTCAAGATGAGAAAAAAGAAACCAAACGTCCGATCATTGCCATCATTGATGTACCCAGTCAAGCCTATGGCTATAAGGAAGAAATGGTCGGTATCAGTCTTGCCCTGGCTGCAAGTGCAGATGCTTACGCAACCGCTAGATTAGAAGGCCATCCAGTTATCGGTGTGATTGTCGGTAACGCGATTTCCGGGGGCTTCCTCGCGCATGGGCTGCAATCGAATCGTTTGATCGCACTGGATGACAGCAAGGTCAATATTCAGGCCATGTCCAAGGCTTCTGCTGCTCGGATTACCAAGCGGACGATTGCCGAGCTTGAAGAAGCTACCAAGAAAGTTCCAGCTATGGCCTACGATGTTCGTAGCTACAGTACTCTGGGGGCATTATATCAGATGCTGAGCGGTATCCATGCAGACGATCCACAGAGTAGTGATGTAGCCATCGTGGAAAAGACCGTTTCCGAGGCAATCGAGAGTACAAAAGGAGCGCCCCGCGACCTTAGCTTCCGATTGCAGACTAAGGAAGCTATGGCGGGTGGGCGGACTGCAACCCGTGGCGTTCGAGATGCGCTTTTGGAGCAATGGTAATCCATCCACATGATCTGATTGAAGTGTCCAATTTGAAATATCTCTCCTTATATGAAGACAAGGAGTGGGTAACCGCCTCGCTGAGGCGGACCCCCTTTGTGGTCGTTCGCCGAGCCGATCCGTCGGCGGATGGTTGTATTCCCGTCGGAGTACGTGGACAGGAGCGAAATCAACGGGAAGCTGCATTCCTGGACCCGAAGGGGGTGTCCCAGCTCGTGTCTCCCTATGCGATAGTGAAACGTCAGATGTGGAACTCCTTGCCTACAGAGAGACGGCAGCAGCCTGTCCTTCAGTTGATGGACTTGTTAGCAGAAATGATGGCGGATTGGCGCTGGGGGCCAGCGGGGAGCGCAGGATTCGAAATAGTAACGCAATACCCGACTGTGAAGGAAACGAGTGATCTTGACCTTGTTATAGATGGTTCAGAGGTTATTGATTATGCAGTAGTTGAAAGACTTGTGCACAAGTTGGAGCATCTGGGTGTTCGAATTGACATTCAATTGGAGACAAGAGACGGTGCCTACGTCCTGCGCGAAATTCTTGAGAGACGGGCCAGCACTGTGGTGCTGCGAACTTCTTCGGGTCCCAAGCTCGTTCGTAATCCTTGGCAATAAGGAGCTATAATCAACGGCAAAAGGGAGGAATGCACGACCATTTGGCTTCAGGCAAGCTGTCAAAGGGGAAGTGCGTATTATGGAAAACACTGAAGAGCGGAATATTAATATTAATGAGAGCGACATCTTAAAGGTGTTTGCCGTCAGCGGAGCGATCTTGCAAAGCGTTCTGGGGATGTTTCTGAAGTATGCACACACTAACGATAACCTAGCCTTATTAGGCGTCATTTTCAATATAGTAAAGTATACTGCGCCAGTCTTTATTTTTGCCATTGTATATGGGATGGTGAAAAATAATCAGCATACGAAGGTATCCCATTTTTACAAGGAAAAATTCGGGGAGCTCGTGATCCCTTATTTACTGTGGGCAGCGGCTGGCTTAATTTTCTTCCCGGAAATTCAGGTTAATCAGCACGTTGCATCATTCCGGACGCTCATCGAGTCATTTGTGCTCGGTAATGCATCATCACAGTTTTGGTACACGGTGATGATGTTGCAATTTCAATTGCTGATGCCAGTCCTTATTTTCATCTGCTACAAATACTTGGCTAAGCCTAAGCGGGTCATTCCGCTGCTTATTGTGAGCTTCGTGATCTTCGGAGCGTGGCTATGGATGTACGATACCTTCGTATTCCAAGGAGCATATGCGATTAGTCTGCGTTACCTTGACCGCTTTTTCGTTAGTTATTTTATTTATGCTTTACTAGGTGGAATCGCTTGGGTATATAAGAAACAGTTCGACGGAGTGCTTCGCCGGATTCAGTTCATACTCATTCCGGTAATGCTTCTTATTCTCATTTGGACAAATCACGAATTTTTCGGTTTTGGATTTGAGGATATGTCCTTCGGAAATCTGATTTATCTGAAGCCGTCCATGACCTTGTACAGCTTGGTAGTGATTTTCCTGATTTACATGCTGGCAAGACATTTGATCAGCGTAAATTCCCGTTCACTTCCCTATTACAAATGGTTATCTACTTATGCGTACCGGGCCTTTACAGCGAACGTATTTATTTTGGTCATCGTGCTGCGCTTGGTCGGTGATTTGGTAAGTCAGCTTCCTTTATTTGTGGCACTGCTTTTGGTTTATCTGACGACTGTAGCATGCTCCTTCGGCATCGTCTATGCCTTTGCGCAGATAAAGGTAAAGGTATGTCGTGAATGGTTATTGTTGAAACAAAAAAGAGCGCAAAGCACCGATCTAAGATAAATGCCTAAAAGAAATAATACAGATAACAACGTATATATGACATCCTAATTTAGGCGTATCTAAGTTATTGGCGTATTGACGGCAACCCCAAAGGGTATCTCGATGATTGAAGAGATACCCTTTTTGTGAACCTGAACTTACTTACATCAATCGCTGTATTTCATCTTTCAGAATTTCGGACCGAGTCCCGAAAATAACCTGCAGGGTACCGTTACCAAGCCTGATGATTCCCGACGCTCCGAGCTGCTTGAGAGCTTGATCATTAACCGCTTTGTCGTCTTTGACGACAAGACGCAGCCGTGTGATGCAGGCATCAATGCTTTGGATATTGTCTGAACCGCCGAGATAGGTTAGTATTCTGCCTGCCTGACTGGACTGAGTATCGGATGTGGTGCTTGCCTTTCCATCGGGTATAGTTTCGTTAACCTCAGACAGGAGACTGTCTTCTACATCATCTTCACGCCCAGGAGTTTTTAGGTTGAATTTGAGAATGATAAATCGGAACAGAAAGTAATAGATGAGGGCAAAGACAAGCCCAACCGGGATCATTCGCAATGGGTGGGTGGAGAGTTTCATATTGACCAGATAGTCAATGAGTCCTGCTGAAAAAGAAAAGCCGAGTTTGACATCCAATAGGTATACGACCAGGCCGCTCAGGCCTGTCAGCAGAGCATGAACGCCGTAAAGCAATGGTGCAATGAACATAAACGAAAATTCGAGGGGCTCGGTAATTCCGGTCAGGAACGATGCCAGTGCAGAACCGATGAAAATGGAAGCGACGGCTTTACGTTTTTCCGGTTTGGCCGTATGGATGAATGCGAGGGCTGCTGCTGGGAGAGCGAACATCATAATGGGGAAGAAGCCGGACATGAATATACCCGCCGATGTATCGCCTGCGAAAAAACGCGTCAGGTCACCATGAACGACCTCACCGGCAGCATTGGTGTAGTCACCAATTTGAAACCATGCGATCGAGTTCAACACATGATGCAAACCGAGCGGGATCAGCAGCCGATTGGCAATCATGAATATCATTGATCCGATTCCGCCAAAGCCGACAATCCAGTTGCCGAAGACTGCAATCCCATCTTGTATCGGACTCCAGATCATACCGAGCAGAATGGCCAGAATCATGGTCGTAAAGGCGGTGATCATGGGGACAAAACGTTTGCCCGAGAAGAAGCCAAGCCAATCTGGGAGCTGAATATTGTGATATTTTTTAAACAGAAAAGCAGACCATCCACCGATAAAAATACCACCCAATACGCCCATGTCCAGCTTGACGTCGTCTGGAATATATGCAAATATACCCGGCACTGCCGCCAAAATACGGGTCAGCACCATATAGGCAATGACTGCCGATAATGCGGCTACTGCGTCGCCTGCCAGACCAATGGCAACACCGATGGAGAAAATGAGCGCAAGGTTACCGAAGATGGCCCCCGCCCCCTCGTTCAGAAAAGGGGTGACATAATGATTCAGAAATCCGCCAACTCCGGGACCAAGTGGTATATCCGTTTCATAATTAATCAGTGCTAATCCTTGCAAAATCCCTGCGGCGGGTAGAGTGGCTACTGGAAGCATTAACGACTTGCCGATTTTTTGCAGAAATTTCAGCATAACATTCTTCCCTTCTTCATCGAGTTTGGGAGTGTCGTATTCATCCTGAAACCCTTACATTAAACCATTTTTTTACATCATAAATCGGAGAATCTAACATGGTCAACGATTATTTTAAGCTATGAAAATACGTAAATCCGTAGTTGACATCGCTTACATGCTTATATAGTATCAAATTTAAGTTAATAATCGTGACGGAGACAAGAGAGCCACGCAGACACCCATGGTACAGCACAGGGTTGGTTTGTGATGGCTTTTCTTTTTTTGCGCGATGAAAGCGATCGAAATCGGATGATCTATTGAGGAGGTAGGTTGTATGTCGCCATACGCAGCCGAATTCATAGGGACAATGATTCTTATTGCCCTAGGTGGCGGAGTGTGCGCAGGGGTGTCCCTGAAAAAGTCATTTGCTCACGCTTCCGGCTGGATTGTGATTGGAATGGGATGGGGGCTCGCGGTTGCTATTGGGGTGTATGCAGTGGGTGAAATCAGCGGAGCGCATTTGAATCCGGCAGTGACACTGGCGTTGGCATTTCAGGGCATTTTTCCGTGGCAGGACGTTCCCGGCTATATTGTGGCTCAGCTTCTCGGGGCCATGGCGGGTGCGATAATCGTGGTTTTGCATTATTGGCCTCACTGGAAAGAGACGGAGGACACAGCAACCAAACTCAGTGTATTTGCGACAGGACCGGCTATTGATCATCCATTTGCCAACGTTCTTAGTGAAATGATAGGTACTTTCATCTTTATTCTTGCTCTGCAGTCATTTGGTGCCAATTCATTTACAGGGGGCTTGAAACCGCTGATTGTGGGTTTTTTGGTTGTCAGTATCGGTTTATCCTTTGGAGGCACAACGGGCTATGCCATCAATCCAGCGAGAGATTTTGGGCCGCGTCTGATGCATTATTTACTACCGATTCCCGGTAAGGGAGCATCCAATTGGAAATATGCCTGGGTGCCCATTGTAGGGCCGCTGTTGGGTGGATCTTTCGCAGGGCTATTTTATCAGGCTGTTTTTAAGGGGAGTGTGACTCCGGCTTTCTGGATTTTACTAGGGATCATCGTGATTGTACTCTTGATTACCTTCCGTATGAGTCGTACTTATAAAAATCATAAAACGGATCACAAACTTACAGCGTAAAAACGATGGATTTACACGGGGAGAGATGAACAATGGGAAAATATATTTTGTCACTAGATCAGGGAACGACAAGCTCAAGAGCGATTTTGTTCAATAGCGAAGGAGATGTAGTGTACTCGGCTCAGCGAGAATTTCCACAATATTTTCCTCATCCCGGCTGGGTAGAGCAGAATGCGAATGAAATCTGGAGCTCTATTCTCGGAGTCATTGCCTCCTGTCTTTCCGAATCCGGTGTAAAAGCAAATCAAGTGGCTGCCATCGGCATTACCAATCAGCGAGAATCGGTGGCTGTGTGGGACAAAAATACAGGAGTGCCTGTGTATAACGTACTCGTATGGCAATCACGCCAAACCTCGGACATCTGTGAAGAATTGAAGCGGCAAGGGCACGAGGAGCTGTTTCACAGCAAAACAGGGCTGTTGATCGACCCGTATTTTTCAGGCACTAAAGTAAAGTGGATACTGGACCATGTGGAGGGCGCTCGGGAAAAGGCAGAACGAGGTGACCTGTTATTCGGTACGATTGACTCGTGGCTGATCTGGAAATTATCCGGCGGAACGGCACATGTAACAGACTACTCCAATGCAGCTAGGACGCTGATGTACAACATTTATGAACTAAAGTGGGACGAAGAGCTGCTGGACATTCTGGGTGTTCCGAAAATCATGCTACCTGAGGTAAGACCTTCTTCCGAGGTATATGCGCACACCGTGGATTATCATTTCTTTGGTCAGAATGTACCAATCGCCGGTGCAGCAGGTGACCAGCAGGCAGCTTTGTTTGGTCAGGCATGTTACGAAAAAGGGATGATCAAAAATACTTACGGCACAGGCTGCTTCATGCTGATGAATACGGGGAATCAGCCTGTTGAATCCAAGCACGGCCTGATTACGACCATCGCTTGGGGACTGGAGGAAGGCAAAGTACAATATGCACTCGAGGGGAGTGTGTTTGTAGCGGGGTCGGCGATCCAGTGGCTGCGAGACGGGCTGCGTATGTTCCGTGAAGCGAAGGACAGTGAGCCTTATGCCGCCCGTGTTTCGTCTACAGAAGGAGTGTATCTTGTACCCGCTTTTGTCGGACTGGGCAGCCCCTACTGGGATAGCGAGGTGCGCGGAGCGATGTTCGGTTTGACACGCGGGACCACGAAGGAGCATTTTATTCGCGCCACATTGGAGTCACTTGCTTATCAGACCAAGGATGTGCTTACAGCCATGGTGATTGATTCAGGTATTGCAGTGAAGACGCTGCGGGTGGATGGAGGAGCTGTATTGAACAATTTTCTGATGCAATTCCAGAGCGATATTTTGGATGCAACAGTGGAGCGGCCAGTTATCCATGAGACGACGGCACTGGGGGCTGCATGTCTGGCAGGTTTGGCTATTGGATATTGGAAGAGCACGGATGAACTTCGCAAGCGGGTGAGGGTGGAAACCTCTTTTGCCCCGGATATGGATGAATCAACACGTGAAAGCTTGTATGAAGGCTGGAAAAAGGCTGTGAATGCGACGATGGCCTACAAGTAATAGATTAAGCGTTGGGTCTCTGAATATTAAACTGCAAAAAGATGACTTCTGAATTTATCAGAAGTCATCTTTTTTAAGGCATATGCTAACTCTTGACCTTCGTATGGTTCCAATGTTGCCGGGCTCCGCAGGAGCTACGAATGACTAGTTCCGGCTCTACTTTAATACATTTCGTGTTCATTTGTTTATTCATCAGGTCAAACAGCACCATAGCGGCTAGACGGCCTATTTTTTGCTTGTCTTGTTTTACCGTCGTCAGTGGAGGTTCGGTATAACGACAGGCTTCTATATCATCACATCCCACTACAGCAATATCCTCGGGTACCCTCAAGCCGCTTTCCTTGAAAGCACGTATGGCACCAAAAGCAAGTAAGTCGGTAGCCGCAAAAATAGCTTTTGGTAAATTTCCTTGCTGTATCCACGCCTTCGCGATCTGGTATCCATCTTCTGCCGCGTAGTCCTTACCATACACGATCCATTCAGGTCTGACATCAAGACTAAACCGTTTTAGTGAAGCAATAAAAGCCTCCTCTCTCTCTTTAATAACCAAGGAGGGGCGTTCAATGCCTATAAAACCCATTTCGCGGTATCCATTCATGTAAAAGTGCTCAACAACCTTCATTGAAATCTTCTGATTGTCGGACATGATATAGCAGGAACTAGCTCCGGTTAGCTCAATATCGACACCGATGCAGGGGATAGGGCTGGCGTCGAGATCAAAAACACTCTTCTCCACCTCATCTCCAGCAATAATAATGCACCCGTCCACTGAAAAATATTTCGAGCGAGCCAAATAGTCCTCTCCATTATCCAGAAATTTCTCATTTGAAAAAAACAGCAGATCGTAACCGAGCAAGCCAATCTGTTTTTTGAAGACATTAATGATATCTACAAAAAAAGGATGACTAAAATCAACATTCAGCTTGCCGGCAAATATAACGCCTACCAGATTAGATTTTTTGGTAGCAAGCGTTTTAGCCGAGGAGGAGGGTCTATAGCCTGTTTCCTCCATGATTTTAAGTACCCGCTGCCGGGTTTCCTCACTGATGTCCGTGTAATTGTTAATGATTTTCGAAACCGTTGCCACTGAAACGCCTGCCATGCTAGCTATTGTTTTTATATTCATGGAATCCTCCGTAACTAAACTGATTTAGTTAAATTGACTTTGCTTTTCAAACTTAATGATTACTCGTATTCTATGCTACCTCATAGAAGTGAGTCAACAGTGTGAATAAAGGATATTGCCTAATATTTCAAGGAGTAATAACGGTGATTTATGTTTTATTTGATAATTTACAATTCTCTATTTACAAATACAGGCTATCCGATACATAATAGTAGCTGTAATTAACTAAACCGCTTTCGTAAAAGTGAATGCATTTATTCTAAGAGTACAGGGGGAATTTTGCAATGCTGAAAAAGTGTTTTTCTTTACTTGTTGTAACCGCTTTAATAGTGGTATTGGCTGCTTGCGGCAAAGGTGGTGAAGCTGGACAGAACGGGAATAAAAAGGTCACGTTAAAGATTATTCATTGGCAGCAAGAAAATATTAATAACTATATAAAGGAATTTAATAAAAAGTTTGAAGAGAAGTATCCCGATGTTCAGGTGGAGTATACGACGGTTCCTGCTGATTCAACTTATGATCAACTGATGCAAACGCGTATGAATGCTGGTTCAACCGGTGATGCAGACATTATTCCTTTGAAATTCAGCTTCGTAGGCGCACCGCAGGAATGGTCTAAGGGAGCAGCTGATCCGATGTGGAAGCAGTGGATTGAGGGAGGACTCATTGCAGATCTGTCGGATCAAGCTTTTATCAAAAACTATAATCCTACAGATGTCAAAAATGCCATGACCTACAACGACAAAGTATACGGTGTAAACATGGGAAAGGTGGCCCTGACAGGTCTGTTTTACAACAAAGAGATTTTTGAAAAATATAATCTTACTGTGCCAACGACATGGGACGAACTGGTGAATGTGATGAAGGTGCTCAAGGATAATGGCGTAGAACCGCTTGGTTTTGGCGGTAAGGATGTATGGCCTATTAACCTTGCTGTCCAAGGGCTTCAAGCCTCTATCCATGATGATCAGCTGGAATATATCAAAGGGTTGTGGACAGGTAAGACGAAGCTGACAGACCCCGTCCAGCTCGAGGTTTTGGAAAAATCACAAATTTTGATGAACAACGCCATTAGTGGATTTATGGGGATTGACTATGGAACCTTGCCAAGCTTGTTTGCTTCAGGTCGTGTGGCCATGATTGCGGATGGTACATGGGATGCAACTACGATTCAGACAGCCAATCCAGAGATGAAATTTGGATATTTCCCGATTCCAGGTAGTAATGATCCTGCCAAAAATAAAAATCTAGCAGGAAAATACGATATGACATGGATGGTTCTGGAAAAATCACCGAATAAGGAATATGCGATTAAATGGCTTGAAATGCTTTCTGAGAAGCAGAACTATACCGATTTCGTGAACGTTGCTGGATTTTTGCCAACACAGCCTGATGTGAAGATAAAAAGTGATTTTGTTGCTGAAATTCAGCCGTCACTTGAAAACTTCAAGCTCTCTTGGGATCAGTTGTTTATCAACCGTAAGAATGCTGGGCAATACGTTAAGGATGCCAGTGCACATGCAGAATTCTTGGCTCCTGCTGGTCCGATAAAGACGCCTTTGGAACTTGCTCAGAAATCTCAGGCTGACTGGGATGCGGCTGCTCCTAAATAATGCATAGATTTTACAGGAAAACAATTGGGCAACTGCAAGACCTTAAATAATGTAAAAAGGTGTGAGGCACATGTATCCCTTCGGAAAGGGTGCGGCCCGGATAATGCCCTATCTTTTGCTGGGTATACCGGTTCTGCTCTATTTGCTTCTTGGTTTTGGACCCTCTATGGTAACGGTGCTTTTTTCCTTTACAGATGCTACCGGGGTTCCGGGACAGACATGGAGTTTTATCGGATTCGAGAATTACACAACTTTCTTCACCTCCTCCGATTCTGGAGATCGTCTCGCTTCTATAGGACGTTCCTTGTATTTTGCCGTAGCGGTGGTTGTAATTCAAAATGCGGTAGGGCTGTTCATGGCCGTCCTGATTAATAAAAAGCTTAAAGGGGATATGTTATATCGCTCTGTATTTTTCCTCCCTGTTGTACTCGGGGTAACGGTATCCGGCCTGATCTGGCAGCTGCTTGCCAATCCGCTTGGGGGTCCTGCGCAAGCCTTGATGAACTTTTTTGGAACGAGCTCTAACTTCTTCGGGGATTACAATATTGCATTTGAGTTGATTATTTTTGTGCAAATTTGGATGTATATGGGTTACTCGATGACTATTTTCTTAGCCGGACTCCAATCTATCCCCAGTGACTTATATGAAGCAGGGTATATGGACGGTGCCTCTGGATGGAAAGCGTTCAAAAATATTACCTTTCCGATGATTGCACCGTCCTTTACCGTCAATATGCTGCTGTCCATTATCGGCGCCTTGCAGACCTTTGACATTATTTATGTGCTGACAGGTGGTAAATTCAACACAACAACCCTGGCGTTTGATGTATATGCAACAGCCTTTGGTACTGGAACGTCAGATTACGGTCTTGCTTCCGCAGTTGCTATGATCCAGTTCGTGTTCGTATTTACAGTATCGATGATTGCCTTGTATTACTTACGTAGAAGAGAGGTGGAAATGTAATGAGCAGTACCAAAGGGACCAAAATACTGAGCTACATCATCGTACTGCTCATGCTTTCGTTATATGTGTTCCCTCTTTTTTACCTTTTTAATGTATCCATGAAGACTCAAAGTGAGTATTTGATGAATCCTGTAGCTCTAGCCAAGAGTCTACATTTGGAAAATTTCATGGATGCTTGGGAGAAAGGGAACTTCTCTCAATACATGTGGAATAGCATTTTGTATACAGGCGTATCTACGTTATTAACACTGATTATATCCGTGTTCGCAGCTTTTCCGTTGGCACGGGGATACGTTAAGTTCAGTACCTTCTTTTATGTGTTTTTCCTGATATCTATGTATCTCCCGAATCCTCTGATTCCGCAATTTGCTCTTATTAATAGTCTGGGACTTTACAATACACAGCTTGGTTTTATCTTACTGAAAACAACAGGTACCGGCATCGCCTTCCTGATGTTTGTAGGGTATATCAAGTCTGTCTCCCGAGAGCTGGATGAAGCGGCTGCAATGGACGGGTGCGGATATTCACGATATTTGTTTACGATTCTTGTCCCGCTGATGAAGCCAGTGTTGGCGACAGGCATTATTTTGACAGCTATTGGGGCGTGGAATGACATTATAGGTCCTACTATTTATTTGTCTGATCCTGCTTATCAGCCAGTGACCAAGGGATTGTTCTCCTTCTACGGACAATACATGAACAACTGGCCGCTGCTCGCTTGCGGCATTCTGATTGTTACACTACCGCTCGTGATTTTGTATATTTTCCTCCAGCGCTTTATTGTCGGCGGTGCAATGGCCGGAGCTGTGAAGTCTTGATACCTGAAAGGATGATACCGAGTATGAGTGAGAATACCTATACATTCCCCACCACGTTTATGTGGGGAACTTCGACCTCTTCTTATCAAATTGAAGGTGGCGCGGATGAGGAAGGGAGAACGCCTTCTATTTGGGATACTTTCTGTCGAGCACCCGGGAAGGTGATAGGAGGGGACTGCGGAGATGTGGCTTGTGACCATTTTCACCGCTTTAAGGAAGACGTGCAATTAATGAAGCAACTTGGCTTTTTACATTACCGTTTTTCCGTGGCCTGGCCGCGCATTATTCCCGCACCCGGTGTGGTTAACGAACAGGGGCTACTCTTCTATGAGCGTCTGCTGGATGAGATTGAGTCGGCCGGGCTAATTCCAATGCTGACGCTGTATCATTGGGATCTACCGCAGTGGATTGAGGACGAGGGCGGTTGGACGCAGCGAGAGATTACCCAACATTTTAAAACGTATGCCTCTGTAATCATGGATCGATTTGGACAGCGTATAAGCTGGTGGAATACGATAAATGAGCCCTACTGCGCCTCTATTTTGGGCTATGGTACAGGCGAGCATGCCCCCGGCCACGAGAACTGGAGGGAAGCCTTTACTGCCGCTCATCATATTCTGATGTGTCACGGGATAGCCATGAACTTACACAAGGAAAAGGGCCTGACGGGCAACATCGGTATTACGCTAAACATGGAGCATGTCGATGCAGCCTCTGAACACCCCGAAGATGTAGCCGCTGCTGTCCGGCGGGATGGTTTTATTAATCGTTGGTTTGCCGAGCCATTGTTTAACGGGAAATACCCTGAGGATATGGTGGAATGGTACGGGGGGCACTTGAACGGATTGGATTTTGTACAGCCTGGTGATATGGAGCTGATTCAGCAGCCAGGGGATTTTTTGGGCATCAACTACTACGCCCGCAGTATCATTCAAGCGACTACAGACGCTTCGTTGCTTCAGGTCGAGCAGATTTCCATAGAGGAACCGGTAACGGATATGGGATGGGAGATTCACCCTGAATCCTTTTATAAGCTGCTAACGCGGATTGAGAAGGATTTTACCAAGGGATTACCTATCCTGATTACGGAAAACGGAGCAGCGATGAAGGACGAACTGGTGAATGGAAAGATTGAGGACATTGAGCGTCAGCATTACATTGAGGAACATTTAAAGGCATGCCATCGCTTTATTGGGGAGGGAGGTCAGCTTAAGGGCTATTTTGTCTGGTCATTCCTCGATAACTTTGAATGGGCCTGGGGATACAGCAAACGTTTCGGTATTATACACATCAATTACGACACACAGGAACGGACTCCCAAACAAAGTGCGCTGTGGTTCAAACAAGTGATGGCGAATAACGGGTTTTAAATAGAAAAGGGGGATACGATGCAGCAGTATTATTTTGACAATCAAGGACGTTTTGTGATTGAGAATTATGCGCAGGCCAAGCCCTTTTCCAGTTTTCTACCCGGTATTGCTGGGGTTCAGGGGATTCCTCTGTGGGCGTATTATGTTAATCGTGGGCAAGGAATCGCAAGCTTTGGTGTAGAGGATAAGAATGGAGCAATCATGGAGTTTTTTCCGGCCAACCGCAGCTATAGTCTTGTGCCGATACATGGCTTTCGAACGTTTTTAAAGGTGAAGATGCAGGGGAAGTGGAGCTATGTGGAGCCATTTTCGGCTGTGCATCCTGTGGAGCGTGAACAGCAAAAAATGCTGATATCCCGCCACATGCTCGAAATACACAGCTCTAATCCAGACACAGGGCTTGAGGTACGTGTGCAATATTTCACGCTTCCTCATGAAAGTTACGCTGCTTTGGTGCGCAAGGTGGAGATTGTCAATCATTCCGCTCAAGAGCTTGAACTGGAGGTGCTGGACGGCATGCCTGCCGTGCTGCCCTTCGGTATTGATAATGCGGCATACAAGGAGCTTGGACATACACTGAAAAGCTGGATGGATGTGTATAATCTCAACAATAGCATTCCTTACTATAAGGTACGTGGAAGTACAGCGGATACAAGTGAGATTCATCAAATTGAAGCGGGACATTTTATGTACAGCTTTGTGGAGGAGGAGGGCAAGACCAGGCTATTGAGTCCAATTGTCGATCCGTCCGTAATCTTTGGTGAAAATACGGCACTGACCTTCCCGGATCGCTTTATCCATTCACGCGTCGAAGACTTGGTTTCACAGCAGCCTGTGACGACGAATAAAGTGCCTTGTGGGTTTAGCGGCTACACAGCACGACTAGCGGCAGGTACTGCCGTCAATCACTGTACGATCATCGGGCATGTGAATGATATTCACTCTATCAATGAACGGATTACGGAAATTGCAACCATGTCTTATATTGAGCGGAAGGCGGAGGAAGCCAAAGCGTTGATCGAAGAGTTGACGGATGAAATGGCAACGCGGACATCCATTCCGTTATTTGACGAATACTGCCGTCAGAACTATCTGGATAACCTGTTACGCGGTGGTTATCCATTGCTGCTGGACAACGGCACCGAGCAACCATTTGTATATCATGTATTTTCGCGCAAGCATGGGGATCTGGAACGGGACTATAATTTCTTTAAGCTCCAGGCGGGATATTATTCTCAAGGAAATGGTAATTTTCGAGATGCGAACCAGAACCGGAGAAATGATGTGTGGTTTAACCCCAGCATAGGAGATTTCAATATCCGTTTGTTTATGAGCCTGATTCAGCCAGACGGCTATAATCCGCTTGTTGTAAAGGGGTGTAGCTTTCAAATACGAGAGCTGGAACCGTTGCTAGGACAGGTGGAGGTGGCAGATCATTCGTCTTTGCGTGCTTTTTTCCAATCGTCGTTCACCCCGGGTGAGCTGATTCAACATATCATTCATGACAACATCGCGCTAAAGCAAACGGTTGAGACGTTTGTAACCGAAGCTCTCAAGCATTCCGAACAATGCTATGAGGCTGATTTTGGTGAAGGTTTTTGGATCGACCATTGGACTTATAACATGGATCTCATCGAAAGTTATCTAAGTATTTATCCGGACAAACAAGAGGAACTCTTGCTCGCGACCCGAGAGTACATGTATTACGACAGTCCGGCATGGGTACAGCCACGTCGAAACAAATACGTGCAGATGAAGGACGGACGTATCCGTCAGTACGGGGCGGTCGTAGAGAGCAAGGAGAAAGAAGCTCAGCTGCACGCCCGGGATCGCGATGTTCATTGGGTTCGAACCGAACATGGAAGCGGAGAGATTTATAAGTCCAATTTATATGAAAAGCTGCTGTCATTGGCAGCCATCAAGCTGTCCACGCTGGACCCGGAGGGCTTGGGAATTGAGATGGAGGCGGGCAAGCCGGGATGGAATGATTCCATGAACGGACTTCCGGGGCTGTTTGCTTCTGGATTCAGTGAACTGTGTGAATTACAGCGACTCGTAAGATTTTTAATACATGCACAGGTGAAGCTTTTGGGCGATTCTGTGCTACGGTTGCCGCGAGAAGTTGCTAAGTTAATCCAACAGCTGAGGCTCACAATGGAGGAATACTACCACGCTTCTGATGAGGCTGATTACAGGAATGAAAGCAAGGATTACAGCTTCTGGTCACGAATTTCCGATGCTAGAGAAGCGTATCGAGAAACAGTTCGTTTTGGATTTGAAGGGGTAGAAACACCACTAGCGTTTGATGATGTGCTGGTGTTTTTGCGCCAGGCTGAACGTAAGCTCCAACAGGGGATGGATAAGGCTCTGCTTATCGGTGAGGGGATATACCCAACCTTCTTTTATTATGAAGCCAGAGAATTCGAGGTACAGGAGGATGACTGCGAAGACAAGCTCGTAAACATACATTCCTTCGAACGTAAGGATACACCATATTTTCTGGAGGGACCGACCCGGGCTATGAAAGTGGTTGGTGACATTGTAAATGGGCAGAAGCTGTATCGGCAAATCAGGCAGAGTGGACTTTACGACGGGAAGCTGGGCATGTATAAGGTGAATGAAAGTCTGGCGGGGCAGCCATTCGAACTCGGTCGTTCCAGAGCTTTTACACCGGGTTGGCTGGAAAATGAATCTATATTTATGCATATGGAATACAAATATTTACTTGAATGCTTAAGGGCGGGTCTATACACTGAATTTTTTTCAGACATTAAAAAAGCGTTACCGCCTTTTATGGACCCAGAGGTCTACGGAAGAAGCACGCTGGAGAACAGCTCCTTTATTGCTAGTATTGCTAATCCTGATGCAAGTTTGCATGGAACGGGATATATTGCGAGGCTGAGCGGATCTACGGCAGAATTTATTCATATGTGGATATGGATGATGACCGGCGGGCAACCGTTTGGCTATGATCATAGGGGCCTATCCTTGAGACTGGAGCCCAAGCTGCCAGGCTGGCTGTTCACAGCTACAGGTGAGCTATCTTTCTGTTTTCTCGGAAGCTGCCAGGTGACTTATTTTAATACGGATCGCAAGGATACTTATGCACCGGAATGCATAGTGACCCAGTATGTACTGCATTACGCCAGTGGCGAAAAGAAGACGATAAGCCAGGCTGTATTAGATCAAAAAGAGGCGCAAGATGTGAGAGAGCGGTTGATTTCCCGTATCGAGGTATATTTGGGGAAATAGCTCCATTAATTAAAGCCGTCATGCTGCAATAACAGAGCATGACGGCTTTTTAAGACTTCATAAATCCTTGTGCCAGGCAGGGGGGGGGCTATGCTGAAATATCTTGCAACTCCAATATCACAGGACAGTGGTCACTGCCTGTAATATGACAATCAATGCTCGCATCCATCAATAGCGGACGAAGTCTCTCCGAGACGAGGAAGTAATCAATCCGCCAGCCGATATTCCTTTCTCTCACCTTTAGCATGTAGGACCACCAGGAATAAACATCCGTCCGGTCAGGATAAAAGTATCTGAAGGTATCTATAAATCCGGCGTCTAGCAGCTGTGACATGCGTTCCCGTTCCTCAGGCGTAAATCCGGCATTTCCGTAGTTAGCTTTGGCATTTTTGAGGTCGATCTCCTGATGAGCTACGTTCAAGTCTCCACAAACGATGACAGGCTTCAAAGCATCCAGTTGTTGCAGGTAGCTGCGAAAACGGTCTTCCCATTCCAGTCTGTAGGGCAGTCGGGATAAGTCCCGTTTGGTATTTGGTGTGTACACATTGACGAGATAAAATTTTTCGAATTCCAAAGTAATGGTTCGGCCCTCCGGTTCTTCATTTTCTTCAAGTCCATAATGCACAGAGAGCGGCTTGATTTTGGTGAAAATAGCCGTGCCGGAATATCCTTTTTTCTCAGCATAATTCCAGTATTGTGTGTATTCCTCCATGTTCTCCATGAGGATTTGACCTTCTTGAAGCTTCGTTTCCTGTACGCAAAAAATATCGGCATTTGTTTCTTTTAGATAAGTATAAAACCCTTTGGTCACACAGGCTCTTAAGCCATTTACATTCCAAGATATTAATTTCATTTGATTAATCTCCTTGCTAATTCACGCGGTCAAGCGATGTGATTTGTATATCCTTTGTTGACATAAGTTTATAAATGTCTTCTATCTGGACTTCATAGGTCTTTTCATCAAAATGGTCCTGACCAAACATATAATCGTTTATTTCTATTGCCTTAAGGTTTTGTTTGGTATTCATAGTCGAAGGGAAGTATTCGATATCTAATGAGGCTTTATTTCCGGCCAACACTGTCTTGAGAACTTTCGCGGTTTGTAATACTCGTTCTTTTTCCAAGGGCAATCCTGAGTCAGTTAGATCCTCGAATACAATTATACGAATATACTGATCGCCGAACGCTTTGGGATTCAGTTTAAAATCGTCGTATTCTTTGATCATTTTATCCGTGTTACCTCTCCCAAAGGGCGTTAAGATAATTTTCTCTAAATGGGACATCCTCATAAGGACGCTTAGTCATGTTAAAGAGGACGGAAGGATGACGATTAGAGATCACCTCCATGGTATATTCAGTAGAGGGAATACTATGATAGCTAATATTTTGAATTTGAAAGTCCTCTCCATATTTCTGCTCCAGATATTGCTCTGATTCTGCGGCTACGTTGCGTTTATTTTCACCTGTTTGTGTAAAAGGCTCGATAATATCTACGTATTTCATTGTGACTGCAAGAAGTAGAAGTGTAGCTCCCAAAGCGAGACTGAGTAAAGTGCGCCATTTGGATGGCAAGGATACACCTGTCGGTGCTCTCTCCGCATGGTGTGGAATTTGAAAAGATCGTACTGTAAAAACAATGCCTAAAATGTGAAAAAAAATGGCCAACGGTCCCGAGATAATAAGCAGGTATCCGAGTGAAAACATTGTAAAATAGATCAGAATTCCCTGTGTGATGATAAGAGCCGCTCCTCCAATCATATAGGAAGGAATGGCGAGATAAAACATACCCAATCCAGTACCTAATATAGAAAGCAAAGTGGCAAGAAAACGATGAATTTCCCGCGACTTTTGGAGGTTATTCGTAATCAAGGGAGTCAGTCTACCTCCTTTACTTAAAAATGGTGCAACATGATAGATGATAGCAATTTCTGCGTTTTTTTGAAAGAGTAGAGACTTGAAACCAGCGCCTAAAGTAGCGTTGGGCAGACTACTCTTTCTACATTATTTATAATGAAAAAAAGCTCCCTTGCGGAAGCTTTTTTTGGTGTAATATATCAGGAGAGAACTCTCCTATGGTCGACTGCGAAGTATAGGCTAACGATGCCGATGGCCCGACGTTCCCCCGTGGTTTATCTCATGAGAACAAAAAAAGCCTCCATTATGGAAGCTTCTTGTTATGACGTCCCAGGAGGGATTCGAACCCCCGACCGACGGCTTAGAAGGCCGTTGCTCTATCCAGCTGAGCTACTGGGACATAAAATTCAAGCGAATATTAATATATCATATGGATAAAAGAAATTCAAGTCTTATTTTGCATATATCGCTTATTTAAGCTTTATACAGCATAAATTCTGAGTAGACGTAGTTTTTTTTGCCTTATAAAAGGGTATGTTAGAATACAGGTGAATATGTGTAAGACGAGTGGTTGGACTTCGGCTACTGTTTCTCATATAATCTACAAATACTTGAGCTTGCGAAGGAGAGGGGGTGCCTTGAATAAAGGACTCCAAGGTGACGACAAAAGAAAATAATATTGTATTGTTTCCGAAGACACTGGACTATTATCAAATTCAACTTACTGTGATGCTTGAAAACGAACGTTACGGAGAGGCGATGGCGATGCTGCGTTTTTTAATGCAGTGTCAGGGACAGGAGCAGAAGCAGTACGATGAATGGAACGCTCTATTACAATGGCTGGAAGCTGCATTTCCACAGTACGCTGACAGTGGGGCGGTAACGGACGCTGTGGAAGAAGAAGTCAGTGAAGTAGAGTTAGCTCGCCGTCATGCACGCTTTAAGCAGGAGCAGGATGCAGGCTACGGCAACAAGCTATTGCGGATGGCTATGGATGAACCCTTATCCGAACAGACGATTTTAGCATTGGAGCAGTTGTCCTATCTGGAACTCCCAGAAATCGACGATGCCTTGCTTCGCTGGATTACGGAACGGGAAATCCATCCTTTACTTCAATTCCGTGTTCTACAGACCATGCGACGACGCGGAACGGAAGGGACGATAGAAATCAGACGGGGTGATGAACAAGCGGAAATCGACATTGAAACGGTTCCGTTACAGCCAGGTGATTTTCCAGAGTCGATTATGCGTATTTTGGAACGGGTGGCCGATCAGACTGAGGTGCACGAGCCTACACTATTCTATTTTGCACAGGAGCTGTGGTCACAGTTTGTGATGGCAGTATACGGTACGAAAGATTATAGATCAATGTTGGTGGAAGAGGACGGAATGCCGGATATTTGGGCTGCAGCACTCCACCAGACAGTTTCGGAAAGTTTGAACGGAAATAATAATGAGGAAGAAACCCGTGCTATATATGGCATTACAGATGCGTTGCGTTTCCGTTTTGAGCAGGCGTATCGCTCGATGCGACTATTCGTAGCGGCGGGAATGAACACTCCTTAATGACCGGAAACGTTTACCTGTGAAGCATTCAAAGGGCTGCTCTTGAAAAAGACAGTAATGTTAGATATACTATAGTGGTTATTTTGTGTGCGTTGATTGTAATGAAAACTAAGTGAAGATTTTGTTGGAGGGGAAAGCATAAAATGAAAGCAACTTGGGAGAAAATAGAGAAGAACCTTGGGGTTCTTGAAGTTGAGGTTGACGCGGATCGTGTAGCCGCTGCACTCGACAAAGCTTTTAATAAAGTGGCAAAACAAGTAAGTGTACCAGGATTCCGTAAAGGTAAAGTACCACGTCCTATCTTTGAAAAACGCTATGGTATTGAAAGTCTGTACCAGGATGCAATTGACATCCTGTTGCCAGAAGCTTACAGCCAAGCTGTAGAGCAAACGGACATCTTCCCGGTTGACAGCCCTGACGTTGAAATTGATCAATTTGCTAAAGGCGAATCTTTCAAGTTCAAAGCGAAGGTTACTGTTAAACCTGAAGTGACTTTGGGCGATTACAAAGGCGTAGAAGTGCCTGTAAGCAAACTCGAAGTAAGCGACGAAGAATTGGCTCAAGAACTGGAGCGCCTGCAACAACGTCATGCTGAATTGGTTGTCGTTGATGAAGATGCTGCTCAATCCGGTGATACAGCTATTATTGACTTCGACGGTTCCGTGGACGGTGTGCCGTTCGAAGGCGGACAAGCTGAGAAGTATTCTTTGGAACTGGGCTCTAACACATTTATCCCTGGTTTTGAAGAGCAAGTGGTTGGTTTGCACACTGGCGATTCCAAGGACGTTGAAGTAACGTTCCCTGAGAACTACCATTCTGCTGACCTCGCTGGCAAACAAGCGGTATTCAAAGTGAAAGTTCACGAACTGAAACGCAAAGTTCTTCCTGAACTGGACGATGAATTTGCTAAAGATGTAAGCGAATTTGACACACTGGCTGAATTCAAGGAAGACTTGAAAAAGCAATTGTTGGATCGTAAGGAAAACGAAGCTAAAGCAGCCCGTGAGGGTGCTGTAGTGGAGAAAGTTGCTGAGAATGCAACAATCGACATTCCTGAAGCAATGGTGAAGAGCGAAGTGCAAAACATGGTTCGCGATTTCGACAACCGTTTGCGTAGCCAAGGTATGAACCTTGAAATGTTCCTCGGATTCTCTGGTCAAAGCAAGGAAGACCTGGAAGAGCAAATGAAAGCTGATGCTGAGAAGCGCGTACGTAACAATCTCGTGCTGGAGCAAGTGGCTAAAGCAGAAAACATCGAAGTTTCCGAAGCGGAAATTGATGAAGAACTGAAAAACATGGCTGAAGCTTACAAACGTTCAGTTGAGGAAATCCGCAGCATTCTGGAAGGTAACGGCTCGTTCGCTAACCTGAAAGAAGAAATTTCACTGCGCAAAACAATTGCTTTGTTGGTGGAAAACAGCAAAGAAGTAGAAGCGCCAGTTGAAGCTGCTGAATAATTCAGACGATAAATATACGGAGTATGCTGTAACAAGCTGCAACGTAGCAATTAGATAGGGATAAGGCACGTAGTGAAAGTTACGTGCCTTATTTTTACCTTTGGTAACCCAAATTTTAGTCGTTTATGGAAAGTGCTGTGAGTCGTGTTTTCTTGTTTTACATAAGTCACTACCGTATATTTGCACATACATACGAAACATGGTTAAATATGAGAAGGTCTCGGCAGAGTGTACTTTAAACAGCCCGCACTGCATATATGAGCGCATGCAAATATGACACGAGACTCTGAACATGTTAAAATATTTTGTAAGGTGTTCACGTTTCATGCTTGCTGCTTCCGTTTTAATGGGACATAAGGAAGCGGATGAATACAGGTGTTCATTTTAATAAAGAAAAGAGGTTGGTCGTGATGAGTCTCGTCCCTATGGTTGTGGAACAAACGAATCGAGGAGAACGATCTTACGATATTTACTCGCGGTTGCTTAAGGATCGTATTATTTTCCTAAGTGGCCCGATTGATGACGATGTCGCCAATCTCGTCATTGCACAGCTATTGTTCCTTTCTGCGGAAGATCCAGAGAAGGATATTAATTTGTACATTAACTCGCCAGGCGGTTCTGTAACTGCGGGCATGGGTATATATGATACAATGCAATTCATTAAGCCGGACGTATCGACGATCTGTGTAGGCATGGCTGCAAGTATGGGTTCGTTGCTGCTAACAGCGGGTGCACCAGGCAAGAGATACGCACTTACCAACAGTGAAGTCATGATCCATCAGCCGCTCGGTGGCATTCAGGGGCAAGCCTCCGATATGCTGATTCATGCGGACTGGATTATCAAAACACGTGCTAAGCTGAATCAAATCTATGTAGAGCGTACGGGTCAGCCCCTCGAAAAAATCGAACGTGATACTGACCGGGATTTCTTCATGGAAGCGGAAGAGGCAAAAGCATACGGTATCATTGACCAGGTGCTGTCTAAACCGATTAATCTGTAAAGGGGTGGCTCTATGTTTAAATTTAATGATGAAAAAGGACAATTGAAATGTTCTTTCTGCGGTAAATCTCAGGATCAGGTTCGCAAGCTTGTTGCTGGACCGGGCGTATATATATGTGACGAATGCATTGAGTTATGCACGGAGATTGTAGAAGAGGAATTGGGTCATGAAGAAGAAGTAGATCTGAAAGACATTCCGAAACCAATGCAAATCCGTGACATTCTGGACCAATATGTCATTGGTCAGGATCAAGCGAAAAAATCGTTGTCTGTAGCGGTATATAATCACTACAAACGTATTAATACTCAAAACAAAATTGATGATGTGGAACTGCAAAAAAGTAACATTTTGATGCTTGGACCTACAGGTTCGGGTAAAACGTTGCTTGCGCAAACCATGGCTAAAATTTTGAACGTTCCTTTTGCTATCGCAGATGCCACTTCCCTTACGGAAGCAGGTTATGTGGGTGAAGACGTTGAAAATATTTTGCTGAAACTGATTCAAGCTGCTGATTATGATGTGGAAAAAGCCGAACGCGGCATTATCTACATTGACGAAATTGATAAAGTAGCCCGCAAATCCGAAAACCCGTCCATTACGCGTGACGTATCGGGTGAAGGTGTACAGCAGGCGTTGCTTAAAATTTTGGAAGGCACGGTTGCTTCTGTACCTCCGCAAGGCGGTCGCAAGCATCCACATCAAGAGTTCATTCAAATTGACACCACGAATATCCTGTTCATTTGCGGTGGTGCCTTTGATGGTCTGGAGCAAATGATTAAACGCCGTATCGGTAAAAAGGTCATCGGCTTTAACGCTACTAGCGAACAAAAAGATCTGAAACCAGGCGAATATACTTCAATGGTATTGCCTGAGGATCTTTTGAAATTCGGTCTGATTCCGGAGTTTGTAGGACGTTTGCCGGTTATTTCTACGCTGGAGCCGCTTGATGAGAACACATTGGTTCGTATTTTGTCTGAGCCGAAAAATGCGTTAGTCAAGCAGTATCAGAAGATGCTTGAACTGGATAATGTTACTTTGGAGTTTAAGCAAGATGCTCTGGAAGCCATTGCCCGTGAAGCCATCAAGCGTAACACGGGTGCCCGTGGTCTTCGTGCGATCATTGAAGGCATTATGCTGGATGTGATGTATGAGGTTCCTTCCCGTGATGATATCACTACTTGCGTCATCAATGAGCAGGTTGTAAAAGATAAAATCGCACCGGAACTCGGTGGTACAGATAAGGATAAAAAACAAGAAGAGAGCGCCTAAGGATTGATACTTCGCGATCTCTAAAACATGAGAAGCCGGATCTCCACTTCACTAAACCTGTATGAGGTTTTAAGGGGTGGAGGTTTGGCGTTAATGGGAGAGAAAAGTACATGTTCTTAAGACAAGACACACGTCCCGTAAAAGTCGGGAATCTGACGATTGGCGGCAGCAATGAAGTCATCATCCAAAGCATGTGTACAACCAAAACAGCAGATGTGGAAGCAACTGTAGCCGAGATTCTTCGTTTGGAAGAAGCCGGATGTCAACTGGTGCGGGTTACCGTCAACAATGAGGAAGCTGCCGCAGCCATTAAGGAAATAAAAAAACGGATTCATATTCCGCTGGTTGCAGATATTCACTTTAATCACAAGCTGGCTCTACTGGCAATTGAAAATGGAATTGATAAGGTTCGCATTAATCCAGGTAACATTGGACGACGTGAAAAAGTGGAAGCTGTCGTTAAGGCATGTAAGGAAAAAGGGATTCCAATTCGGATTGGTGTGAACGCCGGGTCGTTGGAACAGCATTTACTTGATAAGTATGGCTACCCTACGCCAGAAGCGATGGTAGAAAGCGCACTGTATCATATCGGGATACTGGAAGAGCTTGATTTCCATGACATTATCGTGTCATTGAAGGCGTCTGATGTTCCTATGGCGATTGCCGCTTACACGAAGGCAGCTGAAATTATTAAATATCCGCTCCATCTGGGTATTACCGAAGCTGGGACGCTCTTTACGGGTACGGTTAAAAGCGCGGCAGGTATGGGCGCTTTGCTGGCATCAGGCATCGGCTCCACAATGCGTATTTCGCTCAGCGCCGATCCGGTGGAAGAAGTGAAGGTAGCACGTGAGTTGCTCAAGACGTTTGGATTGATCACAAACGCAGCTACACTGATTTCTTGTCCGACTTGCGGACGTCTGGATATTGATCTGTTCTCTATTGCTAACGAGGTAGAAGACTACATTGCAAAACTCAAGGTACCGATTAAAGTATCAGTACTGGGTTGTGCAGTGAATGGCCCGGGTGAAGCGAAGGAAGCTGATATCGGAATTGCCGGAGCGCGCGGTGAAGGCCTTTTGTTCCGTTATGGAAAAATGATTCGCAAAGTACCTGAGGCTGATATGGTCGAGGAATTGAAAAAAGAAATTGATATCATCGTCAAGGCATATGAGGAAACAGGGAAAATCCCTGGACGTGAAGAACGTCATACCGCCGAGAAGGTGTAGGCAAAAGCAGTTATTATAAAGAGGCATAGTCATAATCTATTGTCATCATTTATACGCCGTGGAGAGCAGCTCTGCTACAGAACTGTTCTTCGCGGTGTTTTTGTATTTCTCTCTGATCTTTTGAAAGACCGCCGTTTAGCTATCGCGGAAAAGGAAATACTGTTTTTCATAGAGCGGCATTTTTCAAATTGCTGAGATGAGAAACGGAGGAAATACGATGGACTTGACTATGATTTTGTTATTGGTGCAAATGTTTTTCGGGATTGTTATTGGTCTGTATTTCTGGAACCTCCTGCGGAGCCAGAAAACGAACCGTAGTGCGGTGGATCGAGAATCCCGGAAGGAATTAGATAAGCTACGCAAATTGCGTTCAATTTCACTTACCAAACCATTGGCTGAACGCACACGTCCTGCCACATTACAGGATATCGTGGGTCAGAAGGACGGATTGCGCGCGCTCAAGGCGGCGTTATGTAGTGCGAATCCGCAGCATGTCATTATTTATGGCCCGCCGGGTGTAGGGAAGACGGCTGCTGCACGCGTGGTGTTGGAAGAGGCGAAGAAGAATCTGTCATCCCCGTTCAAGGGAGATGCCAAATTCACGGAGATTGATGCCACGACGGCCCGCTTTGACGAGCGCGGTATTGCGGACCCGCTGATAGGTTCAGTACATGATCCAATCTATCAAGGGGCAGGAGCGATGGGGGTGGCGGGTATCCCGCAGCCTAAGCCTGGAGCTGTAACGAAGGCACATGGGGGTATGCTGTTCATTGATGAGATTGGTGAGCTGCATCCAACGCAGATGAATAAACTGTTGAAAGTGCTGGAGGATCGCAAGGTATTTTTGGAAAGTGCGTATTACAACTCGGAAGATTCGCATACTCCTGCTTATATCCACGATATATTCCAAAACGGTTTGCCAGCGGATTTTCGTTTGGTAGGTGCGACGACCCGTTCGCCGCATGAGTTGCCACCTGCGATTCGCTCCCGGTGCATGGAAATTTATTTCCGTGCCTTGCAGCCACAGGAGATTGCCCGTATTGCTGAGGATGCTGTCCACAAGCTAGGCTTTGGTCCTTGTCCTGAGGCGGTAGAAGTTGTACAGCGTTACGCCACTAACGGCCGGGAGGCGGTCAATATGATCCAGCTTGCTGCTGGTTTGGCACTTACCGAGAAAAGGGAACGTCTCAATGCTTCCGACGTGGAATGGGTAGCGGGCAGCAGTCAAATTCAGCCGCGTCCTGACCGAAAAATACCGGGCTTGCCGCAAATCGGATTTGTTAACGGATTAGCTGTATATGGCCCAAACATGGGAATGCTGCTGGAAATTGAAGTTACCGCGGTTCCGGTTCCTGAGGGGAAGGGAAGCTATAATATTACGGGGGTCGTGGACGAGGAAGAAATCGGAGGTGGGTCCCGCACACTGCGCCGTAAGAGCATGGCTAAAGGTTCTGTGGAAAATGTTCTGACCGTTTTGCGTACGCTCGGATTGGCTCCGTCGAATTACGATCTGCATATCAATTTCCCCGGGGGTACGCCGGTAGATGGCCCGTCCGCAGGAATTGCGATGGCAACAGCTATTGCTTCCGCGATGCGGGGAATTCCGGTGGATCATGAAATTGCTATGACTGGCGAAGTTAGCATCCATGGTCGTGTCAAACCGATTGGTGGTGTGTTAGCCAAGGTTGAAGCCGCTTTTCAGGCGGGAGCCAAAAAAGTGATCATTCCGCAGGATAACTGGCAAGCTCTTTTTGATAGCATTGAGGGTCTAAAAGTCATCCCCGTACAGTCGGTTACAGAAGTGTTCCGACATGTGTTTGGGGAAGAGATGACGTCGGATTTGCCTGTACATGCGCCAATTGAGACTTTTCGCCCATCCCAATCTTCCTTGTTACAGGCTGATGGAACGCATAACGGGACGATATCAGATACAGGATCTTGCTGATAAACCACCCTCTCATTGGTTTTTTCATAAAACATTTGATAAAATATGAAAGATAGCAACGTGAGGATTGTAAAATCCGGAACCTGAGAATCACTGGAGGTGCGAAAGCGATGGGACCCACCAAGACAAAAGGTCGTCGTTTTCCTTTGCTGCCTTTAAGAGGGCTTCTGGTCTACCCGAGCATGGTTCTGCATCTCGATGTGGGCCGGGAAAAATCGGTCAAGGCTTTGGAAAAAGCGATGGTTGAAGACAATTTGATTCTCCTGTGTTCTCAATCAGAAGTAAATATTGAAGAACCCACACAAGAGGACATCTTTCGAGTCGGCACGGTAGCCAAGGTACGTCAGATGCTCAAGCTTCCTAATGGAACCATTCGAGTATTGGTGGAAGGGCTGGAACGCGCCGAGATTATTCAATATACGGACAATGAAGAATATTACGAGGTAATGGCGAAGGAGCTGCACGAGGCAGAAAACGTACAGCCTGAGACGGATGCGCTTATGCGCACTGTATTAACTCAGTTCGAGCATTATATCAACTTGTCCAAAAAGGTAACACCAGAGACTCTCGCTGCGGTATCCGATATTGAGGAGCCAGGACGGCTTGCAGACGTGATCACAAGTCACCTGACGCTCAAAATTAAGGAAAAGCAGGATATACTGGAGACGATCGACGTTACTCAGCGTCTGGAGAAGCTTCTGGATATTTTGAACAATGAGCGTGAAGTACTGGAGCTGGAACGTAAAATCAACCAGCGTGTGAAGAAGCAGATGGAAAAGACGCAGAAGGAGTATTATCTGCGTGAACAAATGAAGGCAATTCAGAAGGAACTTGGTGAGAAGGAAGGTCGCGCAGGAGAAGTTGAAGAACTACGCAACCAGCTAAGTGAACTGGAGTTGCCTGTTCCGGTGAAGGAGAAGGTTGAAAAGGAAATCGACCGTCTGGAAAAAATGCCAGCAAGCTCTGCCGAGGGTGGCGTCATCCGTAATTATGTTGATTGGTTGTTAAGCTTGCCATGGAACAAGTTTACCGATGATGATCTGGATATCGTCAAAGCTGAAGAGGTACTCAATAACGACCACTACGGACTGGATAAACCCAAGGAGCGTGTATTGGAGTATTTGGCTGTACGTAAGCTAGTGAAGACCATTAAGGGACCGATTCTGTGTCTTGTAGGTCCGCCAGGGGTCGGCAAGACCTCGTTGGCCCGTTCGATTGCCAAATCCATGGGTCGGGAATTTGTTCGCATCTCTCTCGGAGGTGTGCGGGATGAAGCGGAAATCCGTGGTCACCGCCGGACTTATGTTGGCGCGATGCCGGGGCGGATCATTCAAGGGATGAAGACCGCAGGAACGTCTAATCCGGTATTTTTGCTGGATGAGATTGATAAAATGGCTTCCGATTTTCGAGGGGATCCATCGGCGGCATTGCTCGAAGTGCTTGATCCTGAACAAAATAATACGTTTAGTGACCATTTTGTCGAGCTGCCGTTTGATCTGTCCAATGTGATGTTTGTAACGACAGCCAATGCTGCGCACAACATCCCGCGTCCGCTAATGGACCGCATGGAGACATTATATATTCCTGGCTACACCGAACTGGAGAAGCTGGAAATCGCCAATCGGTATTTATTGCCCAAGCAGAAGAGAGAGCATGGCTTGGACGAGGAACAACTGGTTATCGGGGAGGATACGCTACTGCGTGTCATTCGCGAATATACCCGTGAATCCGGTGTACGGAATCTTGAGCAGCAAATGGCTTCTCTGTGCCGCAAGGCGGCGAAGTCAGTTGTATCTGGTGGCGAAGGCCCGATTCAAATCACACCGGATAATCTGAAGGATTATCTAGGTATCGCTAAATTCCGTTACGGTGTTGCAGAACTGGAGGATCAGATCGGTACGGTTACAGGCTTGGCATGGACAGAGGTCGGTGGTGAAACATTGATGATTGAAGTGACGGTCGTACCTGGTAGCGGTAAACTGATTCTTACGGGTAAACTGGGAGACGTTATGAAGGAATCTGCACAGGCGGCATTCAGCTACACTCGTTCGAAAGCAGTTGATCTGGGCATTGAACTGGACTTTTACGAGAAAAATGATATCCACATTCATATTCCTGAGGGTGCGATTCCGAAGGATGGCCCATCTGCGGGAATTACTATTGCTACCGCATTAATTTCAGCTTTGACCAACCGTCATGTATCCAAGGATGTGGCTATGACGGGCGAAATTACTCTGCGCGGCCGTGTATTGCCGATTGGTGGTTTGAAAGAGAAGTCGCTGGCTGCCCATCGGGCAGGCTACAAAAAAATTCTGCTTCCCAAAGATAATGAACGGGATTTGAAGGATATTCCCGACAGTATCCGGCAGGATGTTGAATTTGTCCCCGTTGCCCATATGGATCAGGTGCTAAAGCATGCTTTGGTTGAGCAGGCAAGGGTACATTAGAGAGGAATTAAGGACACAATGAAAGTAACAAAAGCAGAATTTATAATAAGTGCGGTTGGTCCCGATCAGTTTCCTGTGGACGCTTTGCCAGAGATTGCTCTGGCGGGGCGCTCCAATGTAGGAAAGTCTTCACTGATTAATCGGTTGATTAACCGTAAAAATTTGGCGCGTACCAGTTCTACGCCAGGTAAAACCCAGCAACTCAATTATTACCGGATTAATGATGATCTCTATTTTGTCGATTTTCCCGGTTACGGTTACGCCAAAGTATCCAAAACGTCCCGCAAGGCTTGGGGGCAGATGATTGAGTCTTATTTGCTGGAGCGTGAGCCACTCAAACTGGTGCTTCAAATGGTAGATTTACGCCATCCGCCGTCCAAGGATGATATCATGATGTATGATTGGCTGCGTCATAATGGGCTTCCCGTATGTGTTGTAGGCACGAAGGCAGATAAGATCCCTAAAACGCGACGAGAAAAGCATTATAAAGTAATCAAGCAGGAACTCGGAATACTTCCCGGGGGATTGTTTATCCCCTTTTCATCCGAAGAAGGTATGGGCAAGGAAGAGCTGTGGTCTGTCATCTCCAGCTATATAGAGAATGACGACGAAGAGCAGACGGAATTGTAAGGCTAGGGACGTCCTTAAGGGCGTCCTTTTTTCATGATTCGGGCTTCGGGAAAATAAGCTTACTAAAATGGTAGGAATAATATATAATAACTAAAGGAACTCGTGGACTTTAAGCAGAAAAGTGAGTGTATATGGAGGATAATGCAGTCTCAACCTCATTATTTTCTGTTTTTTTCGATGTATGGCGGAAATTTATGATTGATGTGCAAGAAAAGCACTGTAGGTCTGATGTATAATAAAGCATAAAGCTTAAACTTATAGGTTCAGGAAAGAATTGAGGAGATTGGTATGGCTCAGCGGTTAGCCACAGAGTATGTTAAAACCACATTGACCTTGTCGGAAACTCAAATGGACGAATTTTTGCGGGCAGTGGATGATCCGCAGGTGCATTACCACATTAAAGTTCTGGATAACGGAAGTCAGGAAATCGTTCTGGAGCATAGTGCGGGTGAGGAAGTTCATTTGTTTTTTGAAGCCAAAGAGGGAGCATTAGTGTGTGAATTGACTTGCCGCTTAATTCATCCGCAACTAACCCTATTTATACGCAAACTTTTTGTTCGTTTTAAGGGTGAAGGCATCGTTTACCGAATGTATCAAGGATTCACTATGGTGTATTTTTATAATGAAGGTACGGTTCGTAAAATTATGGAGAAGAATGCCGCAGGCTCTAAGCTGGTATTTGAATATAAAAATACGGTACAGGAACTGCAACAGCTTTTTCAGCATCAGAACGTCGAAAATGAAATATCAGACGTATATCATCTCATTAATTCGTTGCTTGACCAGCGGAATTTGGCGCGCACTTTCTCGGAGTTGGAACAGATTGACCACAAGCTTCGAATGAGTTGCTCGAAATTATTTGCACTTGAAGCTTAATAAGGCATGAATATATGGAATGAATCGTTATGCAGTGTAGTCCCTTTCTTTACCGAAAGCGGCTTTTTTATTCCAAAAAAATGATTGCATTTGCTGCACATAGATGTTATTTTTAATCTCGTTGAAAATGAATATAGGAACCAGGATTCACTCAGGACATTGAATGTTGCGAGAGGTTATTCCCTCGGGAAGTGAATGACGTAGGTCCTAGCGGATGAAATTTTTTCAAACATTTTATTCCTAGGAAGGGGGAACCGAAAGATGGAATTGGAGTACTCAACTTTCGGAAGACACGTTGCCGTAGATACTTGGGGTGTTGAGTTTGAATTGCTGAATGATGCGCAGCTTTTGGAGGCTCAATTAGTTGAAGCAGCTGAAGCTTGCGGAGCAACGGTGATGTCCGTTCAATCCAAGCAATTCGAACCACAGGGAGCTACCGTGCTTGTACTGTTGTCGGAGAGTCATCTCTCTATTCATACGTATCCTGAGAGAGGATTTGCCGCTATTGATTGTTATACTTGCGGTGAGACTGTCGATCCGCAGCTGGCTATTGATTACCTGGTATCCGTTCTAAAACCGAAAAAAACATATGCGAAGAAGCTGATTCGCGGCTTGGGAGAACTTCAGGTGGAATCACCGGAGTGCAAGCTGGCCGAGTTAGTGTAAATCGTTCTTTATGGAGCCATTTGTGCGTCCTATATTATAACCATGGAACATTTCCATGGTTATTTGTTTTAAAAGTGGTTTACACTAAATCAAATCATACAGAACGTGCTAGATGTTCATGAAAGCCATCCAATTTTCATAAACAATTCATAAAACAGCCGGAGGAGATTCGGACTTCTGTGATATAATTAACATAGTTTATGATAACAGTGGTTATTCTTATTACAGTTTAGGCAGGTGAATTTGCAATGCACATCGTCGTTGTTGGGTTGAATTATCGTACGGCGCCTGTGGAAGTCAGAGAGCGTTTTACATTTGCAGAACAAGATTTGCCAAAAGCGCTGGAACAACTCAAACTTACCAAAAGTGTGTTGGAAGGCGTAGTTGTCGCAACCTGCAATCGGACTGAAATATATGTTGTGGTGGACCGCCTTCACATGTGCGGTTATTTTATACGCAGTTTTATGGAGCAATGGTTTGGCATTCCGCGTGATCAATTTACACAACATTTATATATATATGAGGACGAGCAGGCGATTCGGCATTTGTTCCGTGTGACTTGTGGTCTTGATTCTATGGTAATCGGAGAAACACAAATTTTGGGACAGGTAAAGAACGCTTTTCTTCAGGCTCAATCCCAGAAAATTACGGCAACGTGGTTTAATATGTTGTTTAAGCAGGCCGTCACATTGGGCAAGCGTGCCCATTCGGAGACGTCTATTGGAGAAAGTGCCGTATCTGTCAGCTATGCAGCAGTTGAGCTGGGCAAACGGATTTTCGGGATGTTTACCGATAAAAAGGTACTGATTCTCGGTGCTGGTAAAATGAGCGAGCTTACTGTTAAGCATTTGTACAGCGGCGGAGCAGCCGAGGTTATTGTAGCAAACCGAACCTTGTCCCGTGCGGAAGACCTTGCCTCCAAGTTTCATGGAACGCCGGTTACGATGGAGGAAGGCATGAATCGGTTGGCGGATGTGGATATTGTTATTAGCTCGACAGGTGCCCAGGGTTATATTCTGGATCGGACTCGGGTTGAAGCAAGTATGAAACGTCGACAGTCCCGTCCTTTGTTTATGATTGATATTGCGGTTCCGCGTGATCTCGACCCGGCTATTGGTGAATTACAGAATGTTTTCCTGTACGATATTGATGATCTGGAAGGGATCGTGGAGAGCAATTTGGAAATGCGCCGTACCGAAGCTACAAAAATCGAGCATATGATCGAAGATGAGCTTAGCGAGTTTTATCAATGGTTGAAAACGATGGGAGTGCGTCCGGTGATTCGTGCATTACAGGAAAAAGCGGAGTCTGTACATCAGGATACGTTGGAAAGCTTGTTCAATAAGCTTCCCGAGCTGGATGAACGGCAACGCAAAGTGATTAGCCGCTTGACGAAGAGTATGCTGAATCAGATGATGCATGATCCGATCAATCGGGTAAAGGAACTGGCTGTCCAAAAGCAGGGAAATGAGGCCCTAGACATGTTTAGCCACATTTTTGCTCTGGAGGATCGTTTGGATGACGCCGCTCAGAAAGTAGATAAAAGCGATGCATCTGCGTTAATGAAACCGGAAGCCGGTGTTCATGAAAAGACCGTTCAGGCTCAGGCTTTGCCAGCGTCGTTTGCGCCGGCCAGCCTGTAAAGGTGGGTGAACAGACGTGGCTTCAGGCATGCTTATATATGATTCAATGATTTATGTTTTTGCCCTGAGCCTTCTGTTTGTATTCTCGGATGGGATTCGTCGCAATGCGAATGCTAAACGGACAGGTACAGGGCTTCTTGTTGTCGTTCTGGTGCTCCAGCTTGCTTATATGGGGATAAGAACCTGGAATGAAGGGCATCTTCCTATTTTCGTGACCTATGATTTTCTATTTCTGTTCTCAGTTATTTTGGTACTGATTTCTTTGATTCTGACACGTTATCAGCGATCCGAATTTGCGGTATTGCTGCTTAATATTATTAGTTTTGCAGTGCTAGTGCTCAACAATATATGGATGAAGCCTCTCGACAACCCGCTTGGAAATTGGCATACAGTGCATGGGCTGCTCCTGATTCATATTGCGCTGGCTAATCTTGGTTTTGTAGCAATGACGGTAGCGGCTGTATTTTCGGGGTTATATCTGTTTTTGCATCGTAAATTGAAAGTAAAGAAATGGAATGACACGATCAGGCGCCTGCCGAGTCTGGAAATGATGGATCGGTATACGCATATGGCGCTGTTGATTGGTACTCCTTTGCTGGGAGTCTCTATTGTAGTTGCCGTTATTTCTATTATTGCCGAGGAACGCTGGCGTCTCTTGCTCGATACCAAGGTGCTGATGACAGCGATTGCCTTGTGCGTGTATATTGTATTTTTAGTGAGCAAAAGATTGAATCAGCGTTCAGGGCTTGTGATGGCAAAGTGGGCATTGGTGGGCTACACGCTATTGATTCTTAATTTTTTGCTGAATTCCTGGTCTGTATTTCATCAGTGGACGGGAGAGTGAAAAGCCTTTTGCAGCATTTTGTCCCGATTTCGTTGAATTGTAAGAATAGGATCTGTTGTGTTGTAGGTGGCGGTAGGATTGCGGAACGAAAGGTAAAGGGGATGATGGAAAGTGGGGCATTCATTACCGTCATTAGCCCGAATATAACGCCGGATTTACAGGTTCTGGCGGATCACAAGCAGCTCCACTGGGTAAATCGCGTATATCGCGAGGGTGACCTCCAGGGAGCCTTTCTTGTATATGCGGCGACGAACCAGAGAGAAGTGAATAATGAGGTTGCGCATGAGGCCAGACAAAGGGGTATACTGGTAAATGTGGCGGATCGATCGGAAGATGGAGACTTTATAACGCCAGGTATCATTCGACGAGGAAGATTGACGATTAGTATTTCCACAGAAGGGGCTGGCCCTGCTGTGACCGCTGATATTACATCAGCTTTGGATACGTTGTTTGGTAGCGAATATGAGCCATATCTGGATTTCATGCACGATATGCGACAGATCATCAAACATAAGATAAGTTCTCCACAGCAAAGGACCAAACTACTGAGGCGCTTGGCGAGTAGCGGAATTTTGGATCAAATACGCCGTCATGAATTTATGGCTTGGACCGAAAAAGAAATAGACCTATGGATTGCGCAAAATCAGGAGGAATAACATGCGAACAATTGTGGTAGGCAGCAGACAGAGTGCGCTGGCGTTAACTCAGACCGGGCATGTCATTGAAGATTTGAACGCGCTGTGCGCGGAGCATGGAATGGATTTGCAATTTGTCGTGAAGAAAATCCTGACCAAGGGTGATCGAATATTGGATGTAACCTTGTCCAAAGTGGGTGGCAAAGGGCTTTTTGTCAAAGAAATTGAACAGGCCATGCTGGCTGGTGAGATTGATATGGCAGTACATAGTATGAAGGATATGCCTTCCGAATTACCGGAAGGGCTTGTCAACGGCGCTGTGCCGCGCCGTGAGGATCCACGTGATTGCCTGATCACATTGGGCGCCAAGAGCCTGGAGGATTTGCCTCAAGGGGCAAAGGTGGGCACGAGCAGCCTGCGCAGAGCCAGTCAAATCAAGTCCATACGACCTGATCTACAATTGGAGCCTGTGCGTGGTAATATTGATTCCCGTCTGAAAAAGCTGGAGACGGAAGGTTTTGACGCTATCATTTTGGCGGCAGCAGGCTTGCATCGGATGGGCTGGAAAGAGCGAATTACGTCCTATATACCGGAAGAAGACTGTTTGCCGGCGGTTGGGCAGGGAGCGCTGGGTATTGAATGTCGTGCGAGCGACGAAGAGCTATTGGCCTTGCTGCGCCTTTACAACGACCGGGATACCTCAGCTACCGTTGCGGCAGAACGAACCTTTCTGGGCGTGTTAAATGGGGGATGTCAAGTGCCGATCGGGGCTCATGCGGTCTGGGCTGGTCAAGAAATCAGCCTCACGGGCATGGTAGGATCGCCAGATGGCGAGGTTATTTTGAAGGAAACGCTCCAGGGAAATGATCCGCAAAAGCTGGGAGAAGCGGTGGCGGCCAGTTTGATAGCCAAAGGAGCGGAACAGATTCTGGCGCAGGTGAGGGGATGATAGCATGGCAGGAAAAGTATATTTGGTAGGTGCAGGACCCGGAGACGCAAGATTAATTACGGTCAAGGGTTGGGAATGCATTCAATTGGGCGATGTCATTGTGTACGACAGACTGGCAAGCCCACGCCTCTTGGGACTGATGAAGCCAGGTGCCCAAAAAATATATGTCGGCAAGTTGCCAGATCGTCACACCATGAAGCAAGAGGAAATTAATCAGCTGCTGGTGGATTTGGCCTTGGAGGGCAAAACAGTTGTTCGTCTTAAAGGGGGAGACCCCACTATATTTGGACGAGTCGGCGAGGAAGCCGGGCTATTGCGTAAACACGGTATTTCCTATGAAATTATACCCGGCATCACATCAGCGATCAGTGTGCCCGCCTATGCGGGCATTCCAGTCACACACCGAGATATGGCCTCATCGCTTTCTATCATTACAGGTCATGAAAGTCCGGATAAACTCGACAAAAGTATTCATTGGGATAAAGTGACGAACGCAACGGGCACACTGATCTTTATGATGGGTGTAGCAAAGATCGGCTATATCAGTGAACAGCTCATAAAACACGGCAAGCCGTCAGATACTCCTGTTGCCTTGATCCGTTGGGGGACCCGCGCCGAGCAGGATACGCTGGTGGGTACGCTGGCGGATATTGAAGCTAAGGTGAAGGCCGCGAATTTTCAGCCTCCCGCCGTCATCGTTGTCGGAGAAGTGGTCAATCAACGTGAACAGTTAAAATGGGCTGAGGACATGCCTTTGTTTGGCAAGCGGATTTTAGTTACTCGCGCGCGTGCGCAGGCCAGCAGTCTGGTTCACCGGATTGAAGAGCTTGGTGGCGAGCCTTATGAATTTCCAGTTATTCAGACTGTCGCCCCTTCGGACGAGCCAACCAAACAGGAAATTAAAGAGGCATTTGCACGACTGCCTGAATATGATTGGGTGTTTTTTACCAGCGTTAATGGAGTGGAATACTTTTTCACGCACTTAAAGGAACAGGGCAAGGACGTACGCGCGTTGTTCAAAGCGCGTATTGCCGCAGTCGGACCGGCTACAGCAGCCGCGCTTCGGACGCACGGAATTGCGGCAGAACAGATCGAAGGCCCTTTTCAGGCAGAGGGCTTGCTCGAAGAGTTTGAGCAGGATTTGCAGGCAGGGCAGAATGTATTTCTCCCAAGGGGTGATCTAGCTCGGTCGTGGCTGCCAGAAAAGCTGAGGGAGATGGGCCTTCATGTGACCGAGGCTGATTTGTATCAAACGGTGCTGGCAGCCAACACACAGGATGACGAGCTCCTCAAGCTGCTTGAGGAACGTGCCATTCACGCGATTACGTTTACGAGTTCCTCAACCGTCACCTTTTTTCTGGAAGCGCTCAGACAAATGGGGATCCATGATCCGTTGTCGCTGCTGGAGGGAGTTACGATTGCTGTGATCGGTCCTTTGACCGGTGAGACAGCTACCCAAGCCGGTTTGACTGTGAGTTTTATGTCAGAGAAGGCAACCATTGAAAGTCTGATTCAATCGTTATGTGACTGGAAACGATCAAGTACTCTTATGACATTATAATTTTTTGTTTTTGCTAATGAATGTATAAAAAATGGAGGTTTGTATTCATGAGTGTTCCTTTTACTAGACATCGTCGTTTGCGCCAGTCAGCTGCAATCCGCAGTATGGTGCGTGAGACGGTATTGAATCCCGCTGATTTTATCCAACCGATTTACGTAACATTTGGCACTGGAGTGAAACAGGAAATTAGCTCTATGCCAGGTGTATACCGTTTTTCTCTGGATCGGCTGGAGGAAGAACTGAAAGAGATTAGTGAGCTTGGCATTCCCGCCGTGCTCCTGTTTGGCATACCGGAAACAAAAGACAGTGTAGGGACTTCGGCTTTTGTGGACGATGGTATTGTTCAGGAAGCAACTCGTTTGATCAAGTCTCGTTATCCCGAACTGCTGGTTGTGGCTGATACTTGTTTGTGTGAGTTTACGGACCATGGACACTGCGGTATGGTACACATGCATGAGCATGATGGTGAGGTATGCGGTGAAGTATTGAATGATGAATCTCTGAAGGTGCTGGTACGTACAGCCGTTTCTCAGGCCAGAGCTGGTGCGGATATTATCGCGCCATCTAATATGATGGACGGTTTTGTACAGGCGATTCGGCAGGGGCTGGATCTAGAAGGCTTTTCACATATTCCGATTATGTCGTATTCCGTCAAATATGCGTCTGCTTTTTATGGTCCTTTCCGGGAAGCTGCTGATTCTGCACCGCAGTTTGGTGACCGTAAATCCTATCAGATGGATCCTGCTAATGCACGTGAAGCATTGCGAGAAGCGGAATCTGATGTGCTGGAGGGTGCGGATATGCTGATGGTGAAGCCTTCTCTTTCTTACCTGGACGTGATGCGCACGATTAAGGATCAATTTGATCTGCCTATGGTGGCTTACAACGTTAGTGGTGAATATGCCATGGTCAAGGCAGCAGCTCTTCAAGGCTGGATTGATGAAAAAGCAATGGTGCTAGAGATTTTGACAAGCATGAAGCGTGCGGGTGCAGATATGATTATTACCTATTCGGCCAAGGATGCGGCAAGATGGTTGAAGCAATAAGTCTATTTTCAGAAGATAGGAGTGGTCAGATTGATCGATGAACAACGAACAGTGCGCAAGGATACGAACTCCAAAGTAGCCTTCGATGAGGCAAAACAATACATTCCGGGTGGCGTAAACAGCCCGGTACGGGCTTTTAAATCTGTTGGGATTACACCTGTATATATCGACCATGGCGAAGGATCGCGCGTATATGATATTGATGGTCAATCCTATTTAGACTATGTATGTTCATGGGGACCGCTTATTATGGGGCATGCACATCCCGAAGTGGTTAAAGCTTTACAGGCTGCTGTTGTAAAAGGAACCAGCTTCGGCGCACCAACGTTGGCAGAAACTGAAATGGCCAAGCTCGTTTGTGAACGTGTTCCTTCCATGGATATTGTACGTATGGTTAACTCCGGAACTGAGGCGACTATGAGTGCGATTCGACTCGCACGCGGATTTACGAGCCGTAGTAAAATTCTTAAATTTGAGGGATCATATCACGGTCATGCGGACAGCTTGCTGATTAAAGCAGGTTCTGGTGTTGCGACCTTAGGCTTGCCCGATAGTCCGGGTGTACCTGAAGTCGTGGCCACCCATACAATCACCGTCCCTTATAATGATTTGGCTTCGGTGAAGCTAGCTTTTGAGAAATTTGGCGAAGAGATTGCCGCAATTATTGTCGAGCCAGTAGCAGGCAATATGGGCGTTGTACCGCCGCAGCCTGGATTTTTGGAAGGTTTGCGTGAGGTAACCCAGCAGTACGGAAGTCTGCTGATTTTTGATGAAGTAATGACTGGATTCCGGGTTGGACTTCATTCGGCTCAAGGTCGCTTTGGTGTGACGCCGGATCTTACCTGTCTGGGTAAAGTGATTGGTGGTGGACTCCCTGTAGGTGCTTACGGCGGACGTCGCGATATTCTGGAGCAGATTGCTCCATCGGGACCAATATATCAAGCGGGTACGCTTAGCGGAAATCCGCTGGCTATGGCAGCAGGTTATTCGACACTTAAATTGCTGACGCCAGAAGTATACGATCGTCTGGAAGAGCGGGCAGCAAGGCTTCAAGCCGGATTCGAACGTAATGCGAGCGAGCTGGGTATCCCTGTCACGATCAATCGCGTGGGTTCTATGGTTTGTCCATTTTTTACAGAAGAAAAGGTTGTCAATTTTGACACAGCTAAAACGAGTAATCAGGACCACTTCCGCCGTTACTTTACTGAAATGGTGAATGAGGGAGTTAGTGTGGCACCATCTCAATTTGAGGGTATGTTTGTGTCGGGCGTGCATACGGTAGAGGATATTGATGCTACCATTGAGGCGAACTATCGCGCGCTCAAACGTCTATGAGCTGGCAAGGTGGCTGGAAAAGAAGAGGACCGTGGCTGGAAGTCACGCCAGGACGGGAAGTCACAGACGGGGAAAAAAACAGCGCTGATGCTGTAGAGCAGTGGTTGCTGAATCGTTTGGAATTACCGGAAAAGCTGTGGCGCAGACTGCGTCATGAAAAAGAGATTGAACTTACAGGGGACCGGCTGCGGCTGGCCCTTTTTCCTGTAATGAACTTTGGCATCACCCCTCGTTGGTATGATTTGAAGGTACTGTATGAAGATGATTTTTGCCTGGTAGTGCATAAACCAGCAGGTATGGCAGTACATCCGGACGGCGCTGTGCAGGATGGTCCGCTGACGTTGGATCATGCTGTCGCATCCTACTATGAGATGAATGGCATACATGCGGCGGTACGGCATGTACATCGTCTGGATGTGGATACGACGGGCCCAGTGCTGTATGCCAAAAATGAATTTGCGTTGCTCAAGCTGGACGAGCAAATGAGAGCTAAGGATATCGGCCGCAGGTATGTAGCTTTGGTACGAGGGAAAGTACCTCCATCGCTGCGAACGTTGGATTGGCCTATTGGCAAGGACAGGCATCATAAGCAGCGCCGCCGTGTATCTCCGACTGGGCAGAAGGCGGTTACCCATATTGAACTTGGGGAAGTATGGGGAAGCGGTTCAAGTGCAGTGAGTCTCGTATATCTGACGCTGGAGACAGGCCGGACGCACCAGATTCGCGTACATCTTAGTCATGCTGGCTACCCGTTGCTTGGGGATGTATTATACGGGGGGCGGGCTACTGATTTTGGCAGGCAGGCGCTGCACGGAGAGCGTCTTATCTTCTGTCATCCGCTGAGTGGCGAAACGATTACCGTGGAGGATGCTTGGCCGGATGATTTTCAAAAGCTGCACAAACAGCTATAAAAGATGGCATGCCTTCTATTTTGGCGCATATACTTGAACCTAGAAACGGTTTGCAATATGGAGTTTCCGTGCGCCTGACCAGAAGTCAGAGGATGTGCGGAGACTGCCCAAAGGAGGATGCCATCCTTGAACAAACAACAGAATGATCAGCCGCAAGGCTTGCGTTTTGATATTTATGAACGCATTCATTTGACGGAGGAAGCTGCCGGGATTGCTGAGTTGGAGGAAATTGAGCTTCTGCCACGCATTCAGGTTGTAACCCACGGCGACCATGCCGCTTTGCGAGGGCATTTGCTGCTGGAGGGCGTGTACCGCACACCTGAACAGATCACGAGCGAGCTTCATCATTTGATCCCTGTGGAAATTACCATTCCGCTAAACCGCGTAGGGAGATTGGAAGATATCTCTGTCGAGATTGAAAATTTTGATGTGGACCTGCTCTCTTTACGTAGTCTAAACATTACAGGTGTTCTTTCTTTGCATGGCGTGGAAAGCTCGCACGCGGAGGAGACGGCGGTCTGGCTGGATGAGGAATTTACCGTAGTGCATGCACCTGAGCATCCGGTTCAATCCCTTCCCGCCGATGGAGAGCATCGCCATGCAGAGGCCTATTCTACCAATGACTCGACCTCCAATTTTACAGACCCTGAAACTTCCTACAGAGTGCCAGCACAACAGGAGTCCGTTTCATGGGAACAGCTGTCTGAGGGCCATGGAGAACAGAAGGCATCGTCGGAACAGCAAGCTTATGAGTCGGCAGTAGATTCTAACCGGTTCTATGAGCCTTGGACGGGTAAAGCAGTTGAAGACAGCTCTCCCGAGGTCAAGCATGAGCATGGGTCTCCGGAAGTGTGGGGATTTCAGCAAGAGGAAGCATGGACAAGGGGGAATGAACCTAAAGTATCTTCCGCATCTCCCAATGTAGTATATGACCCTTTGTTGAATGAACCGCATCCTGCCACGGAGTCCGAGGTCTATCTGGAGCCACAGTTGGAGGCGAGTCAAGTAGATAACTCCGACTTCAGGCCTGAAGCGTCAGAACAGGTGAACCACGAGGCCCATGACACCTTTACTGAGGATAAGCCAGAGATGCGTGTGGCGCTTAACAGTAAAAAGGATGAAGGGGCAGACGAGCCAGACCCGGTTGTCTACTCATCATTGCTCCAATCCAGCCGTTCGGTGAAGGAAGCCGAATACCAGCAGCAATTGGAGCAGGAGCCGCAGGATCAGGATCAGAAAGCCGAAGAAGAGCGGGAGAATGCCAAGTGGAAGAACCTTTTTTTTCATACACAAGATGAAACACCTTTTCGCAAGGTGCGCTTATGCATTGTACAGCGCGAGGATACACTGGAAACCATAGCTGACCGTTATCAGCTCAGCACACGTGAGCTTCAACTGTATAACAGATTGGCGGAGCATCATGTGGAAGAAGGACAGGTATTGTACATCCCTTGATCCGGTTGCTGAAAAATGCACAGCGGGTGTTGACTATAGTCAATGGGAAATGTATGATGTGGTATAGTTATTGAAAGACTGAGATCGGGAAGAGTAGGCAGCAAGCCCTTCAGAGAGTGGAATTGCAGCGCTGTGAGGTTCCGCAGGAAGCTACTGGCCGAAGTCACCCGGGAGTCGCCTGTTTGAACGGTTCCTCATTTAATTCCTACGGAAGATAAGAGGTTCACGGTAGAATAAGGCCGGTCCGCAACCGTTATCTGCATAAAGTGTCACACCATGTGTAATGGATCAGTGGATACATACACTAGGGGTGAAACAAAGGTGGTACCGCGAGAGAACAGCCTTTCGTCCTTTGAGGATGAAGGGCTTTTTTTATTTGCCAATTGAAAAATCATGGAGGTATCCTGATATGTCAGAACAAGACAACAAGACAACCTTGGAAATGCCAACAACGTACGATCCAAAATCAGCAGAACAAAAATGGTACAAAACGTGGATGGAGAAGGGCTATTTCCGCGCCGGGCAACATCCAGAGGCAGAGCCTTTTACAATCGTTATTCCACCACCGAATGTTACAGGTATGTTGCATATTGGACATGCTCTTGACTTTACTTTGCAGGATATTATTATTCGCGCCAAGCGGATGCAGGGTTATGATGCCTTGTGGCTGCCAGGGGCAGACCATGCGGGTATTGCTACCCAAACAAAGGTAGAGCAAAAGCTGCGTGAAGAAGGCCTGACACGTTATGATTTGGGCCGCGAGAAGTTTTTGGAGAAAGTGTGGGAGTGGAAGGAACTTTATCTGGATAATATCCATAATCAATGGGAAAAGATGGGTTTCTCTCTCGATTATTCTCGTGAGCGTTTTACGTTGGATGAGGGACTGTCCCAAGCGGTACGCGAGGTATTCGTTACACTGTACAAGAAGGGTCTGATTTATCGCGGTAAACGCATCATTAACTGGGACCCCGCTGCACGTACTGCATTATCGGACATTGAGGTGGAATACAAAGAGGTGAACGGAAATCTGTATCACCTGCAATATCCACTGAAAGACGGTAGCGGATTTATTACGGTAGCTACTACACGTCCTGAAACGATGCTGGGCGATACAGCAGTAGCTGTACACCCGGAAGATGAACGCTACAAGCAAATGATTGGCAAAACGCTTGTGCTCCCAATCATCGGACGGGAAATTCCGGTCATTGCGGATGACTACGTTGATAAAGATTTCGGTAGCGGCGCGGTTAAAATTACACCGGCTCACGACCCGAATGACTTTGAAATGGGACAACGTCACCAGCTGCCACAAATTACGGTGATGGACGAAACGGGAACGATGAATGCCGAAGCAGGCAAATATCAGGGCCTTGATCGTAGCGATTGCCGTAAGCAAATCGTCGCTGATCTGAAAGAGCAAGGCGTACTGATTCGTATTGAAGAGCACGTACACCAAGTAGGCCACAGTGAGCGTACAGGTGTAGTTGTAGAACCTTATCTGTCCACACAATGGTTTGTGGAAATGAAGCCTCTGGCAGCTAAAGCGATTGAAGTGCAGAAGGCTGGCAACGGGGTAAACTTTGTACCGGATCGCTTTGAACGTACTTATCTGCATTGGATTGAAAATGTGCGTGACTGGTGTATTTCCCGTCAATTATGGTGGGGGCACCGTATTCCGGCTTGGTACGATGAGGAAACCGGAGAAGTTATTGTATCGGCGGAGGACCCTACAACTTTGCCTGAGTACGCTGGCAGAAAGCTAAAACAGGATGAGGATGTGCTGGATACTTGGTTCAGCTCGGCTTTGTGGCCGTTTTCGACACTGGGCTGGCCTGAGCAGACAGAGGACCTCAAACGCTACTATCCGACTAATGTCTTGGTTACAGGCTATGACATTATTTATTTCTGGGTATCGCGTATGATTTTTACCGCGCTGGAGTTTACGGAAGAGATTCCGTTCAAGGACGTACTTATGCACGGGTTGGTTCGTGATGCGGACGGTAGAAAAATGTCCAAATCCCTCGGCAACGGTGTTGATCCGCTCGACGTGATTGACCAATATGGTACCGATGCCATGCGTTATATGATTTCCACCAGTAGCACGCCTGGGCAAGACCTTCGTTTCCGCTGGGAGCGGGTGGAGCAGGCCCGTAACTTTGCCAATAAAATCTGGAATGCGTCACGCTTTGCGCTGATGAATCTGGAAGGCGTCACTTCGGCAGATATAGACATTACTGGTGACTTGAGCACCGCTGATCGTTGGATCCTGCATCGTCTAAACGAAACTTCACGCGACATCACGCGTCTAATAGATGCTTATGAATTTGGCGAGACAGGCCGCCTTCTGTATAACTTTATTTGGGATGATTTGTGCGACTGGTACATTGAGTTTGCGAAGCTTTCCCTATATGGCGACAATGCAGAGGCGAAAAAGAAAACGCAATCCGTACTTGCATATGTATTGGATCGGACGCTGCGCATGATTCATCCGTTCATGCCGTTTATCTCTGAGGAAATATGGCAGCATCTCCCGCATGAGGGAGAAACGATTACACTGGCCGCTTGGCCTGTTTATGATCCGGCTTTTGAGGATAAGGATGCAGTCGCTGAAATGAATTTGCTGATCGACGTAATTCGCGCTGTACGCAATATCCGCGCTGAAGTCAACGTGCCGATGAGTAAGAAAATTGAATTACTCATAAAACCCGGCGATCAAGCCGTTCTCGATATCATTAACCGCAATGGGGAATATGTACGTAGATTCTGTAATACGTCTGAATTCGACGCAGGATTAGAATTCACCGTTCCAGATAAAGCGATGACATCTATAGTTAGCGGCGCAGAGCTATACCTGCCGCTGGCCGGACTGCTTGATATTGCCCAGGAAATTAGCAGACTGGAAAAAGAACTTCAGCATTTGAACAGTGAAGTGGAGCGCGTGGAGAAAAAGTTATCTAACCAAGGCTTTGTGGCGAAGGCACCAGCTAAAGTCATCGAGGAAGAAAAGGCCAAGCAAGCCGATTACTCAGATAAGCGCGCTAAAGTTATCGCACGTATTGAAGAACTCAAGGGATAATTTCACTCACAATAAAATGACCTGAAGGTGAAGAGGATGTCAGATACGATCAGGGGCGGAGATACGGCTCCTTTACAAAGCTATGATGAAGCAGTGGAATGGATTAACGGCTTGATTCCGTTTGGCATCAGACCCGGATTGGAACGAATTGAACAGCTAATGAGTAAGTTGGGTGATCCGCAACGACATCTGAAGTTTGTGCATATTGCGGGAACCAACGGTAAAGGCTCGACTTGTGCCTTTCTGACCTCTGTGCTACTGAAATGTGGGTACGATGTCGGAACTTTTACATCTCCGTACATCACCCGATTTACGAACCGTTTTCAATTCAATGGGACCGATATTCCCGATGAAACGCTGGTTTTGCTTGCCAATCGCTTGTATCCGTTGGTGAAAGAAATCGCAGATAGTGAATTGGGATCACCTACGATGTTTGAGGTATCGACAGCGTTGGCTATTTTATACTATGCTACGGTATCTTTCCCAGATGTTGTGGTATGGGAGACAGGTCTCGGGGGAAGGATGGATGTAACTAATATCGTGAGTCCAATCGTCTCGGTTATTACGAATGTCGGCTATGATCATACGGATATTTTGGGAGATACGCTCGAACAGATTGCAAGGGAAAAGGCTGGTATCATCAAACCGGGTGTACCTGTTGTCAGTTGTGTTTCCCAATCCGAGGCTATTCAGGTCATACGTGAAACGGCGGCAAAGCAAGGAGCTACCTTGTACCTGGCAGGAGAACAGTTTACGTATGAACGGCTAAATGGGGATGAAACAGCTCAGACCTTTTCATTCGCGGGGCCCTTCCGACATATGGAAATTGACATCACGTTGTTAGGCGAGCACCAATGTTCTAATGCGGCAGGAGCTATGATGGCACTTGAGGTCCTACGTCAGTATATGGCTTTTGTGTTGGATGATGCAGAACTGCTGGAGGGCTTTAGGCAAACTGCCTGGGCAGGGCGTCTCGAACAAGTCAGTACCTCGCCGAGGATTGTCCTTGATGGAGCTCATAATCCAGAAGGAGCACAGACGCTGGCCAAGAGTCTTCCTCAAGTGTATTCGTACAAAAAATTGGTTTTAATGATGGGGATGCTGTCAAACAAGCATCATGAAGCATACTTGCAGCATATACTGCCACTAGTGGATACGCTTATCCTGACCGAGCCCGATTTTCGCCGCAAAATGAATGCCGCTGAATTGGCTCATCTCGTGGAGAAGCTGCGGCCGTCTTATGCCAAAACGGATTTAAAAATAATTGTAGAAGGTGACTGGAAAAAGGCTCTTGGCCTGCTTCAGTCACATACGGAAGCGGAAGATCTGGGGGTGGTGTCCGGCACGCTGTACCTTATTGCGGATGTACGGGCTACCCTTATGTATCAAACCGATTCGGAAAAAGGTTGGTGAAATTTGTTGATTACTTCGGAACATGTTCATTTTATCGGTATCGGCGGATACGGGATGAGCGCGATTGCTCGGGTCATGCTGGAGATGGGTTATACCGTGACTGGCTCAGATGTGGCATCACAAGAGCTGACAGAAAAACTGGCGGCAAAAGGCGCAAAAATATATATTGGACACACGCCTGAGCATATTGCAGGCGCGGATATCGTCGTCTATTCAACAGCATTGTCACGTGACAATGTGGAGCGGGTGGCAGCGGAGGAATTGAATATTCCAACTCTGCACCGTTCGCAGATGCTGGCTCGCTTGCTTAACGAACGTAAGGGAATAGCTGTTGCGGGTGCGCACGGTAAAACGACAACCTCTTCCATGATCGCTCTGGTTATGGAGAGATGTAACGTTGATCCAACGTATATTATTGGCGGCGAAATCACGAATTTGGGAACGAATGCCAAAGCAGGTAAAAGCGAGTTTGTCGTTGCTGAGGCGGATGAGAGTGATGGTTCTTTCCTGCAATATCATCCTTGGCAAGGCATCGTAACCAATATTGAAGCGGATCATTTGGAAAATTACGATGGCGACTTTAATCGTCTGAAAAGTGCCTATGTACAGTTTTTGAGTCAAATTCGACCGGATGGGGCGGCTATTGTATGCGCAGATGATCAGAACATCCGGGAAATGCTGCCTCAACTCCAGACTCGGGTCATTACTTATGGAGTGGAGCATGAAGCGGATTATATGGCGACAGATATCCAATTAGGTGACCGTCGATTAAGCTTCACTATGAGCCGCAAGGGAACAGCACTCGGAACGATCGAACTATCAGTGCCGGGTAAACATAACATGTATAATGCGATGGCGACTGTGATTTCATGTTTGGAAGCAGGGATTCCATTCGATCAAATCGCTGCGACAATTGTGGAATTTCACGGCGCGAAGCGTCGTTTTCAAGTACTAGGTGAAAGCAATGACATACTGATTATTGATGACTATGCGCATCACCCAACAGAGATTGAGGCTACGATTAGCGCAGCGAGAGCGACTGGCAAACGTATTATTGCTGTATTCCAGCCGCAACGCTATAGCCGCACCTTTTTCCTGCTCGATGCGTTCAGCCGCGCGTTTAGCGAGGCTAGTGAAGTCATAATTACCGATATTTATTCACCAGCGGGAGAAAAACAGATTGAAGGCGTGCATTCTTCCAAGCTCGTGGATTTAATCGTCCAAAACAGCAATGCGAATGCAATCTATTTGCCGACCAAAGAAGCTGTGATCGAGGAGTTGAAAGATCGCTTACAGCCGGGTGATCTTGTGCTGACGATGGGAGCGGGAGATATCTGGAAAGCAGGTGACGCGTTAGCGCGCCATCTTCGCGGACAGCAAGTGTAATACGTATAAAAATGAGCTGTTACGCCAATGAATTACATTTATTCGAGGGTATTCCGAACACGACTGTGTTTCGGGATACCCTTTTTTTGTAATGCTGGGGCATATATTCTTAGCTTGACTCATACAACAGACTATGAGGAAGTATGGGACAAGGAGGGAGTGCATCCATGAACAAGACCAAGATGACATTCCGGTTCGACCAACAGTTGCCGGAGACAAGCCGGGAGGATAAGCTACAGGTGCTTCCGTACAAAAACGAGTCGATTACGAACGAACAGCGTGAAACTGATAACTCGCATAAAGGAACGGAACGGAACAGAGGAATGAAGAAAAATACTGTAGCTACGCAAGAATCAGAGATTAACGAGCCTGAGGATCTGAACAAACGCATTTCAAGTCGGCGTTTTGCTCCAACATTAAGAGTACAAGAGGGATGGGATGACCCCTTTGGTCGTTCGGCGGCTTCCTGGTCAGATGCGGAAGTTCTACCAGATAGCCTGGAAGAGGATGAGGAAGCTTATCATTCTGTCCAAGAGTACAGAAAGCGTCCGCCCCACCCTTCAAGATGGAAACTGGTTGGCTCTGTAGCCAGCGCGCTGGTGACCGGAGGCATGTTTGGATATATTATGTTGTTACTGTTTAACGGAGGAGGCATGGTCCCGGGATCAGATCCTTCAGTAGAGGAGGCAGTACCGGTCTTTAAAGAATCTGTTGGTGTGGATGCAATATCTGCAAAAGAGAATTCTGTCCCTGTCACTGTCATAGAGGCTCAGGTACCTCCACAAACCTACTATTTGCTGCAATATGGGGTTTTCAGCACTCCAGAACGGGCCTTACAAGCAAAAGAAGAACTGTTGAAGGCAGGCATTGCAGCAGGAGGGGATACCGAGGACCAAAACCGGGTATATGCAGGAATATCGCCGGATAGGGAGCAAGCCAAGTTGCTCAGCAATCAGTTGAAAACACAAGGAGTCGATTTGTATGTTCGTGAGCTTGAATTACCTGGATTCGAAAAAGCAGCTTACGGAGGCGAAGGTGATAAACTCACTAGCTTTTTTCAGTTAAGCAGTTCATTGGTGGGTAAGTTGAGCGGACTTTCCTCAACCTTGCTCGGAGAAGGAGGTCCGAATACGGTGCCAGCCTCCGACATGAAGGAGCTGAACGACCTGCATCAGCAGTGGACACAAAATATCACTGCACTTCCCACTGGGCTTTCGAAGGAAGCGGCTGTCTCCGCAACCTCACTTGAAAAGGCGATGAACAGTGCGATCTCTGCAATTGGGGAATATAACAAGAACACAGCCAAGGAACACATTTGGGAGATTCAATCCTCCATGATGGAATATGTTTTGCGTGAGAGGGAATTTATCCAATTCATAAAACAATAAGCTAACCATATTTTCCGGCAAGGAACTGGAAATAGTTCCCCATGCCGGATTTCTGTTTGTATTGCAGTACAAATCACCGTATAATAATGAAGGTGTCAAAAAATGGCGAGGGAAGATCAGGATGAAAAAAAATGTAGGAATGCTTATACTGTTTTTGTTGCTCGGTTGGCTCTTGGGTGCATGGATTGCCAAAGCCCTTCAATCGATCAAGTTCCTTTCCTTTCTGACCCACCCCACTAGGATATCTTGGTCGCCGAGAGCGGACCTGGATATTATCAGCTACAACATAACGATAAATTTTGAATTGAGCCTGCTTAGTCTGATCGGCATCATTGCCGCGTTCTGGCTGTACCGCAGGCTCTAACTGATGAAAAGGAGCTTCCCTTATGGACGGGAAAATTACGCCCCGCATTATTCTGGCATCGACTTCACCAAGAAGGAAGGAATTGCTCGCATTTTTGAGATTCCCCTTTGAGGTGGTGCCGAGTCATGCGGATGAGAGCACGCCTGAGAGCTGGACGCCTCAGCAAATCGTGGAGACCCTTGCGGCACGCAAAGCCGAAGCGGTCGTGAACACTGCCGCTCAGTCGAAGGAAGCCGGACTGGTGATTGGCAGTGATACCATTGTCGTGCTGGATGGTTCGGTATTGGGCAAGCCTGCCGACCATGCGGACGCGGTTCGCATGCTGACTGCATTGCAGGGAAGGACACACCGTGTGTACACCGGGGTAGCCTGCATACATACCGGAACCGGCGAAATGCTTGTCAGACATCGCCAAACGGAGGTTACAATGAAGCCTCTGAGTCAAGAGCAAATTGTGTCATACGTGAATACTGGTGAACCGTCTGACAAAGCAGGAGCGTATGGCATTCAAGGCATGGGTGCTACGCTGGTGGAATCTATTCAGGGTTGTTATTTTAACGTCGTAGGATTGCCGCTTTCCTTGCTGTCGGACATGCTGTCCGATTTTGGAGTGAATGTGTTGCGTCCATAAAGGGGATAAACATATGCTGGAGTCGCCAATACTGATGCTTCGCGACCTCCCCCATGAAGAACGACCAAGAGAGCGCATGATGACATATGGGGCGGATGCCTTAAGCAACGCGGAGTTGCTGGCAATATTGCTGCGTACAGGAACGCAAAATGAGTCTTCGGTGCATTTAGCGCAGCGTATTTTGCAGCAGGCAGGAAATTTGCGTCAACTGGTGGATATGAGCTTGAGCGAGTTGACCCAGATTAAGGGCATTGGGGATGCTAAAGCGATACAGCTAAAAGCGGGTATCGAACTGGGGCGTCGATTAGCATTGTCTCGCCATTTGGAGACCCCGGTGATTAGTTGCCCGCGGGATGTGGCTGATCTGCTGTTTGAGCAGCTTCGTTATTTGCAGAAAGAGCATTTTGTATGCTTGTTCCTTAACACTAAAAATCATGTCATTGCTCAGGAAACACTATCTATGGGTAGCCTGAATTCTGCCATCGTGCATCCTCGTGAAGTATTTCGGGCAGCAATCAAATGCAGCAGCGCTTCAATCATTTGCGCTCATAACCATCCGAGCGGTGATCCGAAGCCAAGCCCGGAGGATGTCCAGTTGACTCGCCGCCTGATGGAAGCGGGCAACATCGTAGGTATCGACGTGCTTGATCATATTGTGATCGGGGACGGGACCTTTGTAAGTTTGAAGGAACAAGGTCTGATATAATATAATATTTAAATCAAACATTTAAATACGACCGGATAATCCGGCCTGAATAAACCGTTTATACATGGATAACAGATTTCAGGGAAGAGAAAAGGAGATTACATCATGCTGGGTGGCTTTACAAAAGATTTGGGAATAGACTTGGGGACGGCAAACACGCTTGTATACGTAAGAGGTAAAGGAATTGTGGTTCGTGAACCATCTGTAGTCGCTTTGCGTACAGATACAAAAACCATTGAGGCTGTTGGTGAATCTGCGAAAAAAATGATCGGTCGCACACCGGGAAATATACGTGCGATTCGTCCGATGAAGGACGGTGTCATTGCTGATTTTGATACGACAGCAACGATGATCAAATATTTTATCCGTCAGGCGCAAGCACAACGCTCTTTGTTTCCGCGCCATCCGAACGTGATGGTTTGTGTGCCTTCAGGCATTACTGCGGTGGAGCAGCGTGCTGTTGAAGATGCGACGAAGCAAGCAGGCGCAAGAGAGGCATATACGATAGAGGAGCCGTTTGCAGCAGCAATTGGCGCTGATCTTCCTGTATGGGAGCCTACAGGCAGTATGGTTGTCGATATCGGTGGAGGTACAACCGAAGTGGCAGTCATTTCCCTGGGCGGGATTGTAACAAGCCGCTCCGTGCGTGTGGCTGGCGATGAAATGGACGAGTCCATCATCCAATACGTGAAGCGCCAATACAATCTGATGATTGGTGAACGGACTTCAGAGCAACTGAAAATGGAAGTTGGTTCAGCTATGCCATTAGAGCAAGTGGAAACCTCAGAAATCCGCGGACGTGATCTGGTAACAGGTTTGCCGAAGACGATCACGATTACTTCTGATGAAATTAGCGAAGCGTTATCGGATACAGTCAATGCAATCGTGGATGCGGTCAAAGTAACACTGGAAAAATGCCCTCCCGAGTTGGCAGCGGACATCATGGATAGAGGAATCGTACTTACTGGTGGTGGAGCACTTCTGCGTAATCTGGACAAGCTGTTGGCAGGTGAAACCGGAATGCCGGTGATCGTAGCGGAAAATCCTCTGGATTGTGTGGCAATCGGTACAGGCAGAGCGCTGGAAAATATTCATTTGTTCAAATCGCGCAGCAGTTCTGCCGTCCGTTCCAAACGTTGAATCGGGGGTGTAGGAACTGTTTAAGCTGTTTGGCAATAAAAGACTATTTGTTCTATTGATCGGAATCGTTCTGTTTATTGCCCTTATGGGGATTACACTTGGACAGAGAAATTCCTTAACCTGGCCCGAGAAGTTCGCCAGAGATTCAATTGGCTTTGTGCAAGGTATCTTTTACAGGCCCGCTTCAGCAATAGCGGGCTTCTTTGAAGATATCGGAAATATGCGCAGCATCTACGAAGAAAATGAACGGTTAAAAATTGCTGTAGCAAAGCTGACTCGTGACCAGATTCAGACCCATAATTATGTTGAAACAAATGCCAGACTGCAGAATGAACTGAAGTTCACCCAAACGCAAAAGGCGAAGAATAATTATGATTATCGTGTTGCTCAAGTGAACAGTGTCAGCAATGATTCCAAAACGCTTGTGATCGATATTGGTGAGAAGGACGGAGCGAAGGTTGGTCAGGAAGTCAGTTCGCTTGAAGGATTTGTAGGAGTCATTAGTCAAACGGGGAATTTTACGTCCACCGTTACACTGTTGACTACATTGGATCCTAAAAATCCGAATTCTTATGCCATTGCAGCGACAGTCTTGGGCAAGGAAAATCAATCGTTTGGTATGATTGAAAGCTATGATCCGGGTACGAACAGATTTCAAATGACTCGCATTGAGGAAAAAGATCCAATCGCAAAGGGTGATCAGATTATTACGTCTGGCGCAGGCGGGAAATTCCGCAAAAACCTAATGATTGGAACGGTAGAGAAGATTCAGGTTGGGGAGTTTGGCAAAACACGGACAGCGATTATTAAACCGGCAGCCAGCTTTGTGGATTGGAAAGAATTGCTCATCCTCTACACTCCTGAGGTACCGGAATAATGAAGATGCGCGGTCAGGTTCTAATACTGCTGCTGTTTGTACTGTTTATAGCTGAAGGGACGATTCTTCCGTGGCTTCTTCCGGATAGTTGGCATTCAAGAATGGTTCCGAATTTTGTGTATGTCGTGATCTTGTTTGTGTCTGTGTATTACAGCCGTCATACAGCATTGGTGCTAGGTATTGTTTTTGGACTTATTCATGATGTTGTGTTCTACGGGTTTATCATTGGACCTTATTCTTTTGCAATGGGGTTGTCTGCATACTTATTGGGGCTTGTTTTTACAGCTCGACGTGCGCAGATGCCCATTATGATGGCAGCCGTGTTGATTGGTAGTTTCCTGCTGGATTCTATGCTATTTGCTATTGATCAGCTGTTCCAGCTGAATCATCAGACTTTCAATTGGGCACTTGCTCAGTATATGATTCCTGATTTATTTATCCATTTTCTGTTCGCCCTCATCATTTATGTCCCAGTTCGCAAGCAATTGCAGCGTTTGGGTACCCGTGTGAAAAAGGAAGAGGCTGTCTAGGTCTTTTTACACACATTTTGTCCGGGTTAGCAGGGATTTGACGTCCCGGGGACGAAATGATTGAGATAGGAGGGACAGGCTAATGGCGGTGAAATCGAATCATGTCACGATTAAAGGCATCAAAGATGGCCTGGTATTCCTGCTGGACGATCAATGCGAGTTTGAGGATTTGCTGGGTGAGCTGCGTTTTAAGCTGGAGCACAGTCATCAAAATATTTTAACAGGCCCGATCATTCATGTGGATATTAAGCTGGGAAGCCGAGAAGTGACAGAGGAACAGAAGGAAAGTATTCTGGAGATTTTGAAGCAGAAGGGGAATCTGCTCATCAGGTCTGTAGAATCACCTGGACTGCCTGTGGAAGTGCAGGGAAAGCCCCCTATTCACACGGTGACAGGGATTATCCGTTCTGGTCAAGTGCTTCATCACAATGGGAACCTACTCTTTTTGGGAGATGTAAACCCGGGTGGAATTATAACATGTACTGGTGATATTTATGTCCTCGGCGCTTTGCGAGGCATGGCGCATGCAGGGATGGAGGGAAATAGTGAAGCGATTATTGCGGCTTCCTATTTTGCACCGACACAGCTGCGAATTTCCGAAATGATCAGCCGTCCACCAGACGAATGGGAGACACGTGAATCCGGTATGGAATTTGCGTATCTCAAGGATGGCGCTATGCAAATAGATAAAATGAGCAATATTGTGCGTCTGGGCCGCGATTTTAACGTGTTCAAAGGGGTGTAGCACATGGGAGAGGCTATCGTCGTCACTTCAGGAAAAGGCGGCGTCGGCAAAACGACGACGTCAGCCAATATAGGAACAGCGCTTGCACTGCTCGGCAAAAAGGTATGTTTGGTTGATACGGATATCGGTTTGCGTAATCTAGACGTTGTGATGGGTCTGGAAAACCGGATTATTTACGACCTTGTTGATGTAGCGGAAGGTCGTTGCCGTTTAAATCAGGCACTGGTTAAGGACAAGCGTTTTGAGGAGCTGTATATGCTGCCAGCCGCTCAAACCAAGGACAAGAGTGCTGTTACGCCGGAGCAGGTTAAGGATATTATTTTGGAGCTTAAAAAGGATTTTGAATATATATTGATCGACTGCCCTGCGGGTATTGAACAAGGCTTTAAAAATGCCATTGCCGGAGCGGATCAGGCCATTGTTGTGACCACTCCGGAAAATGCAGCCGTACGCGATGCAGACCGGGTAATTGGTTTACTGGAAAGCTCACATGTGATATCACCCAAGTTGGTGGTTAACCGCATTCGCAATAGCATGGTTAAATCCGGAGATATGCTGGATATTGACGGGATTTTACAAGTGCTTAGCATAGACCTTATTGGGATTGTGCCGGATGATGAAATGGTAATTAAAGCAGCTAATACAGGGGAGCCTACCGTTATGAATCCAGATTCACAGGCTGCGATTGCTTACCGTAACATTGCGAGACGGATTTTGGGCGATACAGTGCCCCTCATGCAGCTGGACCAGAAGAAAAGCGTGATGACACGCTTTAAGAAGTTTTTTGGTATGGGTGGATGAGGAAAACAGGAAGTTATGACTGGTAAATTGCTTCTACACTTCCTACGTGATTTTCCATTGGTTCTAAGGTAGGAGCTGTAGTAGTATTCATTTGTAATACTAGACACTTAAATAAGTAGTAATCTTATTTAAGTGTTTTTGGTTTGTTTTTTTAATTTCCATAATACAGTTTCTCAAAATTTAGGGTCACTACATAAATATCATAAATACAAAACATAACCGGTGCACGAGCGCCGGTTTTTTTTGATTTTTAGGTGCGTATTCCCTAACCGGACAACATAAGTTGAAGCCCGTCCTCATAAGATGTATCAAACATACCTCGCTGAGGGGGCTGAACAGGATGAATAAAAATTCCGGAATCAAGCAGCGCAGAGAAGAACGTATACAGCAGCTAATCGCGGGAAGCAAAGCGGAGACGTATCCCTCTGGCATATATCAGAACAGGCACGGGGATAAAGATATGAAGTCGATGCCTATAGTCAGTGCCAACTCGCCCAGAGACCCAGAAACTGAGTGGAAAAATGAGCGGCAACGCTGGCAGCAATCTTTTGGGACGAATCGTGGTCCGTCTTTTTGGACTTCCTTTTGGCGAAGATCAGTCATAGCAACGGTGTTATTTGGAATGGTATGGGGAATGTTTCGTTGGGATATTCCCTATGCAGTGAATTTGAGAATGTTTATTGCGGATGCCTTGAATAAGGATATGGATTTTGCAGCCGTCGGACAATGGTATGAAACTTATTTTGACGGAGCTCCTTCCTTTTTGCCGATTTTTGGCGAGGAGCATGAAACGCACAAGGTTGATGCAAGTCGAAAGGGATCTCCACCGATCGAAGGCAACATAACACAGCCTTTTGTACTGAGCCTTAAAGGAGTAGAAATTACGCCGAATGTTACCGACAACGGGGCAATCGCTGTTAAAAGTATAGATGCAGGACGAGTATTAGACATATTAAATCATCCCAAAAGCGGGATTTCGGTTACAGTTCGACACACTGGCGGTATCACAGCAACTTACGGAAGGCTTTCCCGCTCTACCTTAAAAGTGAACGACTGGGTTCAGGAGGGAGATGAGATCGGTGTACTGCCAGCAAGTCACAGTGGCAGCGAGGCGGCAACTTTGTTTTTGGCAGTTCAGAGAGGGGATCAATACATTGACCCGTCGGAAGTGGTAGCCCTTGATTAATGTCCGAGGGGTGACCTTATCATTACATCCACTGTTTGTATTGGTTATGCTGACCTCTATATTAACTGGACATTTTATCGAGATCATAACTTTATTTACATTGGTGTTTATTCATGAGCTAGGTCATGCGACAGCTGCTTCGTTGTTGGGCGCGCGGGTGCTTTCCATACAGATGTTACCCTTTGGAGGAGTGGCGGTCATTGAGGATCAGGGGAAGCTCAATGCGTGGAAGGAGATTGTCATTGCGCTAGCGGGGCCCCTGCAAAACGGAATCATGATCATCATCCTTTTGTGGTTCAGAAATGTGAGTGGGCTGGAGTATGATTATGTAAATTATATAATTCAGGGGAATGCAGTTATTGCACTGTTTAATTTGCTGCCCATTTTACCACTTGATGGTGGGAAAATATTACAGTCATTGATTAGCTTATCTTGTTCTTATCACCGCACATTAGTGTGGACTTTTAGAGCCAGTATCGTAACGAGTCTGCTATTTTGTATGTATGGTATTTCACCGTTGTTAAGGCAAAATGGACCTATGCATTTAAATCTGCTGGCGGTAGGGATTTTTTTGCTTTATTCTAATATTGTGGATTATCGGAATATCCCTTACCGTTTTATACGGTTTTTGCTGGGGAGGGACGAGCTTTTTTACCGCGAAGTAGCTAAGGGGAGTATTGCCTTACCTATTGTATCCCTGCCAGTGAAACATTTGGAGCCTATTTTGCGTCTTTTCAGAAGAGATCGGTATCATATGGTTTATGTTATGAATGAACAGGGACGGATTGTAGCCGTACTGCCGGAGCAACGTCTTATTCGCTCTTATTTTGCGACACGCCCGCCAGATGGTGGAGAACCCAAGCCCAAATAATGTTTTATGAGTTAAGGAAGAGGCTGTATCCAGAGAGGTTGAAAAACCATGAAGCAAATGATTGTACAATGCCAGCAGCAGATGACCCAAATGGCGCTGTTGGAAGAGGGACGATTGGTTGAATATGCGGCTGAACTACCGCGAAAACGGGGAATTCTAGGTTCTTTTTTCAAAGCGAGGGTGGTCAATGTGCTACCAGGTATGCAAGCCGCCTTTGTTGACATTGGACAGCGAAAGAATGCCTTTTTGTATGTAGATGACGTACTTCATGCTCATTTGGACAAGCAGCCGGAGGTAAAGCCATCCATTTCAGAAGTGTTAAAGGTGGGGCAGGAAATTGTAGTGCAGGTATTAAAAGAGGCTGTTGGTAGCAAGGGAGCCAGGGTCACCACTCATTTTTCACTTCCGGGTCGCTGGATCGTATATATGCCCCGTGCTGATTATGTGGCCGTATCCAAGAAGATCGAACGTGAGGGCGAACGTACCCGTTTGAAAGCAATGGGAGAGCAGCTACGCACAAGTGAGGAAGGACTCATAATCCGTACCGTTTCGGAAGACATGAGTATAGAGGCGATTGAAAATGATTTAAATCAATTGCGTAAGCAGTGGGCGGCTATTCAGCGTAAAGCTGGTGAACACTCGGCTCCGTGCGAATTACATCGGGATTTAAGTATCGTTCAGCGATTGATTAGGGATGTGTTTACACCTGAACAGGATGAACTGGTTATTGACAGTGAAGAGCAAGCAAAGGACGCAGAAATAATGCTGCAACAGATTGGTCCTGCGAAAGCTCATGTAAGTATATTTCGTGGTGCAGAAGAAACAATTTTTAAAGCTTATGGCATTCATGAGCAGCTGGAACGCGATTTTGCGCGAAAGGTATGGTTGCAGGGCGGCGGTTATATTGTCATTGATCATACGGAGGCATTAACCGTCATTGATGTGAATACGGGGAAGTTTACGGGAGGCAGTAATCTGGAAGAGACGGTGACCCAGACTAACATTGAAGCAGCCGAAGAGATTGCCCGCCTGGTACGTGTGCGTGATATTGGTGGTATCATCATCATTGATTTTATTGACATGGAACAAGAGGAGAATCGTCAGGAAGTATCCTCTGTGCTGGAAGCAAGATTGAAGAAGGATCGGACTAAATCTTATGTTGTCGGTTGGACGCGGTTAGGTTTGCTGGAAATGACCCGTAAAAAAGTGCGTGAGGAAAAGACGCTCGTGTAGAGCGGTGCGTAATCAAAAATCATTTTAAAACTAAAGGTTGAATGTGTAGAAAGCTTGTGCTACAATCATTTAGTATGTGTGATGCGTAAGATTGGCTGCACATGCTGTAACCGCTCCAATCAGGTACTGAAGTGCAGTATCCTAAGGGAATCTGTCACCTGCTATTAGGCGAGTCTGAGACATAAGGAGGTGCAAGCAAATGTACGCAATTATCGAAACAGGTGGTAAGCAATACAAAGTTCAAGAGGGCGACGTATTGTTCATCGAGAAGTTGGAAGCTAATGATGGTGAAACTGTAACGTTCGATCGTGTTCTGGCAGTGTCCGGCGACAATGGCTTGACAGCAGGTACACCGCTTCTTTCTGGAGCTTCTGTAACAGCTAAAGTTGAGAAGCATGGTCAAGGTCAAAAGGTCATCGTATACAAATACAAACCTAAAAAGAACTACCATGTGAAGCAAGGTCATCGTCAACCGTACACGAAAGTGACGATTGAAAAAATCCAAGCGTAAGAGGGTGCGATAAGTGATTATCGTGCGTATTACACGACTGGAGGATGGCAGCATACAGGGGTTTTCCGTTAAAGGGCATGCGAATTTCGCTAAATCTGGCGAGGATATCGTATGTGCTGGCGTTTCAGCGGTAACGGTAGGAACTGTCAATTCGATTGGAGCTCTTACGGACGTTGAGATGGAAACGGAAATGGAAAACGGCTTTTTAAGCGCGTATCTTTCTCCTGAAAGTTATCATGATGCGAACGCACAGGTTCAACTGTTGCTGGAGTCCATGGTGATTATGCTGACAAGTATTGCTGAATCATACGGTAAGTATATTCAAATAGAAAATAATCAAAGAAGGAGGTAGACATCATGTTGAAATTGACATTGGATCTTCAATTATTCGCATCGAAAAAAGGTGTAGGTTCCACAAAAAACGGACGTGACAGTAGATCGAAACGTCTTGGAGTGAAACGTGCTGACGGTCAAGCAGTTACCGGCGGTAGCATCCTGGTTCGTCAACGCGGAACGAAAATTCACCCGGGCACGAACGTGGGCATCGGTAAGGACGACACTCTGTTCGCGAAAGTGGACGGCGTTGTGAAGTTCGAACGTTGGGGCCGTGATCGCAAAAAGGTGAGCATCTACCCGATCGACGTTGCTCCAGTAGCAGCTACTGTAGAAGCTTAATAGCGGCGTAGACACGCTGAAAAGCCTCCGGCACTTTTGTCGGAGGCTTTTTTGCATGATGGTAATGAACTGGAAAGTTAGTCTGTGCTATACTGGATTAAGGTTCTTTAATAATCCATTTAATTTCGCAGAACGGAGAGAAGCCATGTTCCAGCGGATAAGAGCGCCTTATCTGGCGTTGGGTTCCATTCTGATTCCTTTGGTTTTTTCACTGCTCTATCCTGAAGTATTAACGATTATCTTATTAGCAGTATGGTCTGTAGTTGCTGCATGCTTTGGTATGTGGTATACGCAAAGACAGGTCGAGTATGAGCGGAAAGCTGCTTTGCGTTCTTTTGAGCGTACAGCGATTTCAATGCTTAACCATCATCGGCATGACTGGATGAATGACTTGCAAGTGCTTTATGGATATATTCGTATGAATAAGCATGATAAATCTGTTGCTTATGTGGAAACAATAAAAGGGCGCGTGGCGGAAGACAGTAAAATATCTAAGTTGGGTATTCCCTCACTGGTGTTTTATTTGCAGTCTTTTCGCGTGAACGCCGGTAATTTACAGTTGTCGGTACAGGTTGAGGAGCAGTTAAAGTTAGACGCTGTCATGTCTCCCGAAGACGGCGAGTCGCTTGCCTCGGCCGTCATAGAAACGGTGCGTGCGTATCAATATGGCGGGGGCCGGTCGTCCTGGGGAGAAGTGCGCAGATTGACACTTTTTTTCGGTATGGATCAGAATGATGTTATCGTCCGTTTTGAAGGAAGTGACATACCTGCGGATTTGAATATCCTGAAGCGGGTCAGATCCGTACTCGGAAGTGAACGCATTCGAACAGAGAAGCTCCCTACGGGCGAAATGCTTCAAATTCGGATGCAGTGCCAGACATAAGGAAGGTGTAACCATGTTTGTAGATAAAGCGAAGATTTTTGTTAAAGGCGGTGACGGTGGGGACGGATTAATTGCGTTTCGCCGTGAGAAATACGTTCCTGAAGGTGGCCCAGGTGGTGGTGACGGAGGGAACGGTGGAGACGTAATTTTCCGTGTAGATGAGGGTTTGCGTACCTTGATGGATTTTCGGTACCAACGTCATTTTAAAGCCCAGCGTGGAGTGAAAGGTCGTAACAAAAGCCAACACGGAGCCAATGCGGAGCACATGATCGTACGTATACCACCGGGAACGGTCATCATAGATGATGATACTGGTGAAGTAGTAGCAGATATGACACGTCATGGTCAACAAGTCGTCGTAGCTAAAGGAGGACGCGGAGGACGCGGGAACATCCGTTTTGCTACACCGAATAATCCAGCGCCTGAGTTGGCTGAGAACGGCGCAGAGGGACAAGAACGTTATATCACGCTTGAGTTAAAAGTAATGGCTGACGTAGGTTTGGTCGGGTTCCCTAGTGTAGGGAAGTCTACCTTGTTGTCGGTTGTATCTTCCGCAAAACCGAAAATTGGGGCATACCACTTTACAACGATTACTCCGAATTTGGGCGTTGTGGATGTGGGTGATCATCGTAACTTTGTGATGGCGGATTTGCCTGGTTTGATTGAAGGAGCTCATGAAGGTATTGGGCTGGGACATGAATTTCTGCGGCACATTGAGCGGACGCGTATTATTATCCATGTCGTGGATATGGCGGGCTCCGAAGGACGTGATCCGTTTGAAGATTGGACTAAAATTAACGACGAATTGAAGCAATATAATGCAACATTGGCTGAGCGTCCACAAATTGTGGCGGCCAATAAAATGGATATGCCGGAGGCGGAAGAAAACCTGACTCACTTCAAAGAGCAGATTGCTTCTATACGTCCTGATCTTGAAATCATGCCTATTTCCTCACTGACACGTCAAGGTGTGAAGGAACTGCTCTACCGGGCTGCTGATTTGCTGGATCAAATACCGGACGAGCCGGTTGTTGAGGAAGTAGCAGAAGTCAATGAACGTAAGGTATTTAAGCTGGATACAGCAGAAGACGATGGCTTTACAATTGTGCGTGAAAACGACACATTCGTGGTGCAGAGCCCTAAAATTGAGCGCATGATGAAGCGCATGCAGTTGAACTCGCATGATGCCATTTTGAAATTAGCAAGAACGTTACGCCATATGGGTGTGGATGCTGAGTTACGCAAGCGTGGCGCCAAAGATGGTACATCTGTACGCATTGCTGATTTCGAGTTCGAATTTGTTGAAGGCAGCAGCTACTACTAAATTTCAAATAAAGGTCTAAAACCTGAACGGTTACTGTACTATAGGAAACTCTATAGAAGGCAGTAGCCGTTTTTTGCATTGTTTGCTTGCCGATTTTCAAGAGTTTCGATATAATGTCCTCTATACAAAAACATAAGTCTTTGAGGAGAGGACGTTCTTGAAAGAGCGCTATTACTTGGTACGGGAAGATATTTTGCCTGAAGCAATTGTTAAGACCATACAGGTGAAACTGCTGCTGGCTTCAGGAGATGTTAAAACCGTGCATGATGCTGTGGAGCAAGTTGGGCTAAGCCGAAGCGCCTTTTATAAATATAAGGATGGCATACATTTGGTTAATCAGCTGGAGCGTGAGCGAATTGTCAATATCTCTATTGATTTAGAGCATCAATCCGGAATGTTGTCCAGGGTGCTTGGCAGAGTGGCTGATTTCGGAGGCAATGTGCTGACGATCCAGCAAAGTATTCCACTGCAAGGCAGAGCCAACGTAGTCATCTCCGTAGAAATGTCCAGACTCAGTGAAGAGTTGGGTGTTCTACTGGAGGGCTTGGAAGATATCTCTGGAGTTAAACGTGTTCGCCTGATTGGGCAAGGTTAAGGCGATTCAGTTCATTAGACATAAGTTCGCGGGAGGGGAATGGATGAAACCGGTCAAAGTAGGATTGTTAGGTTTGGGGACGGTTGGAACGGGAGTCGTTCGAATCGTAGAAGGCAATCAGGAAGACTTGAGCAGACAAGTCGGTTCACCGATCATCATTGAAAAAATAGCTGTAAAAAACATAGAAAAATATCGTTCCATTGAAGTGGAGACAGCCAAGCTTACTGAGGACCCATGGGAAGTTATTCGGGACCCTGAAATTGATGTAATTATTGAAGTCATGGGCGGCGTTGATCAGACGAAGGAGTACATTCTTGAAGCGCTGGAGCGGGGGAAACACATCGTAACAGCAAATAAGGACTTAATGGCTTTGCACGGTTCTGAAGTATTAGCAAAGGCGCAGGAAAAGCAGTGTGATATTTTTTATGAAGCTAGTGTAGCAGGTGGTATCCCGATCATTCGTACATTAATTGAAGGCTTCTCCTCCGATCGCATTACCCGCATTATGGGGATTGTGAACGGTACGACAAACTTTATTTTAACAAAAATGAGTCAGGAAGGGGCCTCGTACGAGGAAGTTCTCAAGGAAGCGCAGGAGCTTGGGTATGCTGAATCGGATCCGACCTCAGACGTGGAAGGACTGGATGCAGCTCGTAAAATGGCAATTCTCGGCACGCTTGGTTTCCGCTCTAATGTAGAGCTCAAGGATGTAAGTGTCAGCGGCATTTCAAAGGTAACCAGTGAAGATATTGCTTTTGCTAAAAAACTAGGATATGAAATGAAATTGCTCGGGATTGCAGAGCGCCAAGGTGATGAATTTACGATTAACGTTCAGCCGACCATGGTACGCAAGCAGCATCCATTGGCTTCGGTGAACGGGGTATTCAACGCGGTGTATGTGCATGGTGAAGCAGTGGGTGAAACCATGTTTTATGGTGCGGGTGCAGGTGAAATGCCGACGGCAACATCGGTTGTAGCCGATTTAGTAGCTGTAGTGAAAAATCTCAAACTTGGTGTCAATGGGCTTAAAGCCATCGTTCCTTACAATCCCAAAAAAATTAGTAACGATGAAGATGTGTATTTCAAAAACTTCGTGCTTCTGCATGTGGATGATAAAGCAGGGGTGTTGGCACGGATCACGCAAGTATTTGCTGAATTTGATGTCAGTCTGGCATCTGTTGTGCAGCAACCGAATGAGGTTAACCCCGATGCTGAAATTATTATCGTGACTCATTTAGCCAGTAAAGCGAGTATGAAAAAGGTTTTGGAGCATTTTGAAACTTTGGACGTCATCCGTCGCATCAAGAGCGTATATCGAGTAGAGGGATAGTCAATAAAAGCAGGAGGAATTGTCTGTATGACCGTTTTAAAAACAGCAAGAGTGCGTGTGCCTGCGAGTACGGCCAACTTGGGTCCCGGCTTTGATACATTGGGCATGGCATTGTCCTTATATGCATGGATTGAAATGAAGGAGGCCGAACAGACGGCTTTTCATTTATACGGAAATGAAATGAATGGTGTTCCCCAAGATAAAACTAATCTGATTTTCAAGGTAGCACAAATGGTTTTTCGGGAAGCAGGTGTATCTGTTCCTGAGCTCGATATTTCGATGTACTCGGATATTCCACTTACTCGTGGTTTGGGCAGTAGTGCTTCTGCCATTGTGGGCGCCTTGGTCGCTGCCAATACGTTGATTGGCTCACCTCTGCCGGATTCCAAACTGTTCGATATGGCAAGCGCCATTGAAAAACATCCGGATAATGTTGGAGCTTCCCTGTTTGGTGGTATTATTACAGCGATGTGGGATGGCGAGAATGCTAGGCATTTACGACTTGAACCGGATGCTAATCTGGAGGTTATGGTAGTTATTCCAGATTTTCAGCTATCCACGTCGAAAGCCAGAGAGGTTCTACCCGCGCATGTATCATTGAAGGATGCCGTATATAATATAAGTCATGCTTCCATGCTAGTAGCAGCATTGGCGTCGGGAAGAACCGATTTAATTGCCGAAGCGATGCGTGATCAGCTTCATCAGCCTTACCGTGCGGCGCTTGTGCCGGGTATGACAGAGATCCTGCAGGATGCGCACCATTATGGTGCCTTGGGTGTGGCTCTCAGTGGGGCTGGACCGACGCTGCTGGCATTGACGGATCAACGGGTGAATCGGAAAGCGGAGCTGGAGCAGTATTTAACGGATACCATGAACAAAGAGGGGATCACTGCTTCTGTTTTAAAATTGCGCCCTGAGAGTGAAGGAGTTAAAGTATATACAGAAGGGAATACACTCCCTTTTATGGATATGATTAAAGGGGAACTTATGATATGAAACGAATTGCACTTCTTCCTGAGGGGACCGTTTCTCATGAAGCGATTAAGTATTTGTTAGGAGATACGCCCCATGAATTACTGTTTTACAAGCATATTGCGGACGTATTTCAGGCAGTAGACAAGGGACAGGCAGACTATAGTGTAATTCCCATTGAAAATACGATTGATGGCTCTGTAAGTCTGCATATGGACTGGCTTGTACATGAAGTAGACATTCAAATGCAGGCGGAATGGGTATATCCTTCAATTCAAAATCTTATTGGACATCGTAGTGAGTTTACGAAGGATTTGGACAAGCTGGATTTGAGCAAAGTGGTCAAAATTATGTCTCATCCTGTAGCGCTTCCCCAGTGTAAAGAATTCATACAGGCTTCCGCTCCTCAGGCCGAGCTGGAGGGTGCAGGAAGTACGGCAGAAGCCGTCGAAATTGTTAAACATAACCCCGGTAAAGGCTGGACCGCTCTCGGAACCAAGCTCGCGGCTGCCAAACACGGATTGGATATTTTGGCCAGCAAAGTAACGGATCACGATAACAACTTTACCCGCTTTGTCTTGATCGGCCATCAACCTATAAGTCTCCCGGGTACACCTGAAGGTCAGCGAACCAGTATTTTGGTCACGCCACCGCAGGATTTCCCGGGAGCGCTGCATCAGGTTTTATCCGCATTTGCATGGCGCAGGTTAAATCTGTCCCGTATTGAATCGCGTCCGACCAAAAAGCAATTGGGGAATTATTATTTTTACATTGAAGTTTTGGAATCTCTGCATTCCGTTCTGCTTCCGGCAGCCTTTGCAGAGATTGAGGCTTTGGGATGCCATGTACGTATTCTTGGCTCTTATCCAAGTTACAAGTATGTTGAAGCAGCGATCGAACCTATTTTAAAGGAACATTAATCGGAGGTGTGGTTTTAATGGCAGAACAATGGATCTATCTGGATGGGCAGCATGTGACTAAGGAAAACGCAAAGGTTTCCGTATATGATCATGGATTCTTGTACGGAGACGGTATATTTGAGGGCATTCGTATCTATAACGGGAATATTTTTAAATGTAAGGAGCACTTGGAGCGTCTGTATGATTCTGCGAAATCCATTCAGTTAAACATTCCGTTGTCTCCTGATGAGTTGTTGGAAGCAATGGCTGAAACGATTCGTCTTAACGAAATGCGTAACGGATATATCCGTCTGATTGTATCCCGAGGTGCAGGAAATCTAGGTTTAGATCCTCTTCGTTGTGCGAAGGCGAGTGTCATCATTATCGTGGAACAGCTCGCCATTTACCCGGAAGAAGCTTACTTGACTGGCCTGAAGACAATTTCTGTCTCTCAGCGTCGCAACATCCCAGATGCTTTGAATCCGAAGATTAAATCATTGAACTATCTCAACAATATCCTCGTGAAGATCCAGTCTAACTATGCTGGTGTAGGTGAGGCTATTATGCTCAATTCCCAAGGGTATGTGACAGAAGGCTCTGCGGACAACATTTTCATTGTCAAAAATGGAGTGTTATATACACCTCCTTGCTATTTGGGAGCGCTTGAAGGGATTACTCGTAATGCTATTATCGATTTGTGTACTAAGCTTGGATACCCCCTTAAGGAACAACCTTTTACACTGCATGATGTATATGTTGCGGACGAGGTGTTTTTTACAGGAACTGCGGCAGAAGTTATTGCAGCTTATGAAGTGGATGGTCGTACGATCGGCTCCGGTGTTGCTGGCCCAGTGACTTTGGAGCTCCTGGCTGAGTTCCGGAAGATCGTGGATAAGGATGGCTACAAAGTGTGGCAGGACTAAAATAAAACCGAATCCTTTTAGCTGAATGCTCGTGAGAGTATTCGGTTGAGAGGATTTTTTTGTTTGTATGGGGTCATTCGCCCGGGAGGTGCATAGGATGTAATAACAGAAGCCGGGCGTTTATCCCGCCCGAACGAAAGTCTAGGAGGTTTGTGACCTGTGAAAATACACATCGTCAAAAAAGGTGACACTCTGTACTTGCTGGCACAGAAGTATAATGTGACGCTGGAGAAAGTTATTGCCGCCAATCCCCAATTGGCAGACCCTAATCAGTTGAGCATCGGCGAGAAAATTAAAATTCCAACAGACCCTGTTACGATGGAAACACAGCCGTCAACGGTATATCAACACAAGGTTAAGCAAGGAGATTCATTGTGGAAGTTGTCCAAGGCGTGGAATGTACCGCTTAAGCTAATTATTGATGCCAATTCCCAGCTTAAAAACCCGAACGCACTTCTGGTTGGAGAAACAGTTAATATTCCACACTACAAAGAAGAGGCGTCTGATTTTACTGAGAATAAAAAAAATACCGCAGTCAAAGAAGAGATGACACAGCCTAAACCTGAATCCCCAACCAAGCAAGAACTTACCCAGCCCAAGGCGGAGTTGACGCAGCCTAAGCAGGAGAATATGCCTAGCCCTAAAGAAGAGATGACACAGCCAAAAGAAACAGTGAATCCTCCTAAGCTTCCTGAATTAAAACTGCCTGAAGTTCCTATGGCACCCGTAAATCCTGCTCCACCTCAAATGCAGCCCATAGTTACTCCACCTGCTCCACCTCAAATGCAACCTATAGTTACCCAACCGATTGCATCTAAGCCACAGCTTCCTACAACTGTTGTGAAGCAACCTGTAGCTGAAAAATTTTGCGGCTGCACAAAATCGGAGCCGATGGTGAATTCCGAGTGGTCGATACAACAGCCGACATTTGATTATAGCCCACAAATAAATGCAATGCCGAACTCGTGGTATCCGGGGATTGGGTCTCCACAAACTTTGGGGAATGCGCCTATAAATACCTCCTTAGCAGAATATGCCTCTCCTACTGTAGTTTCTGATCAGGGCTATCATCATGAATGTGAGCATCCATGGTGCTGGGGGCCTGTGCAGACATCACCCATAAATGCCCATCCAACACCTTATCCTGCCTATTCAGATTGCTGCGCCCCCGGATATTATCCGAGTCATGAGGCGTCTGAAAATGCATCCTACCCTGTCTATCCTCCCTTTATCCATCAAGGGCATCCGCAGCAGTATCCAGAGAGTACAGTCCAGGGCAGTCAATGGAGCCAGGCATGGGGAGGACCTCAATATGGTTTGCCTGCGGGTGGAAACGTGTCCGACTATAGCCAGCTACAAGGACAACAATCTGCGAATTCCCCTTATCATCCGTTTGCGCATGGGAATGCACCTATGTATCCATTAGAGGGATATACAACCCCCTATATGTTTATGCCAGACTGTGGATGCCGGGAAGATAACGTCCAGTCGGCACCAGCAATTCCAGGAACGCAGGAGATGGGTAACAATCTGACTATTGCATCCGAAAATGAAGTTGTTTCTTCTTCTAAACCAAAGGAACGTAGCGTGCGTAAAGGTAAATCAAAAGACGGTTCTGGCGGTACATCCAAAGAAGAGACGTCCAAAGCCAAGGTTTCCAGTAAAAATGCTAGCAATAAGAAGCAAAAATCCCATAATTCAAGTGGAGGAGAACCCCGTTCCTCATCCTATAATGCTCGTTCGCGTAAAAATCCATGGATTAAGGACTGACGTGGCTAAATGTAAAAAGAGAGGGACCTCCTAGTAGTGTCCGGTTTTACTATTCATTAAGAGAAAGAAATGAATGTTAAAGAGACTGTTATTCTGCTTGTGGGAATAATGGTCTCTTTATTTAAATGCAGTGATTTAAAGATGAAAAAAGAATTCAAAAAAAGGTGTTGCTATTTAGCGTATTTATGTGGTATATTCTTATAGCTGTCTTTTACAAGATAGTTAGCAACACGAAAACAAAGCAGAATTGATTAAAAAATTCTCTTGAAAAAAAGTGTTGCAAAGACGTAGAAAACATGATATATTATTTAAGTCGCCGCTGAGATGCGGTGGTGAAACAAAGTGAGACATTATGCAGGTTTGATCTTTGAAAACTGAACAACGAGTGAGTAAAATGATTTTGTTCGCAAAATCAAACAAGAGATATTTTATCTCGTCAGTTTCAAAATGAGCTTATCGCTCTTTCTATAAACCAGCTTCGGTTGGTCTTTAATGGAGAGTTTGATCCTGGCTCAGGACGAACGCTGGCGGCGTGCCTAATACATGCAAGTCGAGCGGGGTTGATTAGAAGCTTGCTTCTAATCAACCTAGCGGCGGACGGGTGAGTAACACGTAGGCAACCTGCCCACAAGACAGGGATAACTACCGGAAACGGTAGCTAATACCCGATACATCCTTTTCCTGCATGGGAGAAGGAGGAAAGACGGAGCAATCTGTCACTTGTGGATGGGCCTGCGGCGCATTAGCTAGTTGGTGGGGTAAAGGCCTACCAAGGCGACGATGCGTAGCCGACCTGAGAGGGTGATCGGCCACACTGGGACTGAGACACGGCCCAGACTCCTACGGGAGGCAGCAGTAGGGAATCTTCCGCAATGGGCGAAAGCCTGACGGAGCAACGCCGCGTGAGTGATGAAGGTTTTCGGATCGTAAAGCTCTGTTGCCAGGGAAGAACGTCTTGTAGAGTAACTGCTACAAGAGTGACGGTACCTGAGAAGAAAGCCCCGGCTAACTACGTGCCAGCAGCCGCGGTAATACGTAGGGGGCAAGCGTTGTCCGGAATTATTGGGCGTAAAGCGCGCGCAGGCGGCTCTTTAAGTCTGGTGTTTAATCCCGAGGCTCAACTTCGGGTCGCACTGGAAACTGGGGAGCTTGAGTGCAGAAGAGGAGAGTGGAATTCCACGTGTAGCGGTGAAATGCGTAGATATGTGGAGGAACACCAGTGGCGAAGGCGACTCTCTGGGCTGTAACTGACGCTGAGGCGCGAAAGCGTGGGGAGCAAACAGGATTAGATACCCTGGTAGTCCACGCCGTAAACGATGAATGCTAGGTGTTAGGGGTTTCGATACCCTTGGTGCCGAAGTTAACACATTAAGCATTCCGCCTGGGGAGTACGGTCGCAAGACTGAAACTCAAAGGAATTGACGGGGACCCGCACAAGCAGTGGAGTATGTGGTTTAATTCGAAGCAACGCGAAGAACCTTACCAGGTCTTGACATCCCTCTGACCGGTCTAGAGATAGACCTTTCCTTCGGGACAGAGGAGACAGGTGGTGCATGGTTGTCGTCAGCTCGTGTCGTGAGATGTTGGGTTAAGTCCCGCAACGAGCGCAACCCTTATGCTTAGTTGCCAGCAGGTCAAGCTGGGCACTCTAAGCAGACTGCCGGTGACAAACCGGAGGAAGGTGGGGATGACGTCAAATCATCATGCCCCTTATGACCTGGGCTACACACGTACTACAATGGCCGGTACAACGGGAAGCGAAATCGCGAGGTGGAGCCAATCCTAGAAAAGCCGGTCTCAGTTCGGATTGTAGGCTGCAACTCGCCTACATGAAGTCGGAATTGCTAGTAATCGCGGATCAGCATGCCGCGGTGAATACGTTCCCGGGTCTTGTACACACCGCCCGTCACACCACGAGAGTTTACAACACCCGAAGTCGGTGGGGTAACCCGCAAGGGAGCCAGCCGCCGAAGGTGGGGTAGATGATTGGGGTGAAGTCGTAACAAGGTAGCCGTATCGGAAGGTGCGGCTGGATCACCTCCTTTCTATGGAGAATCGTTTCCTGCAATGGAAACATTCAAATATGAAGCGTAAGCTTCAAAACTCAGGTTTAGGCCTGTTACTCACTCGTTGCTCAGTTTTGAGAGCTCAAACTCTCAAACTTCGACGAATGTTTCATTCACACATCCGTGTGGAATCGAAATATTCATCGGATTTCGCTTCGAAGAGGCGAATTGCACCTTGAAAACTGGATACCGAAACGAAATTGCGTTTTAGAATATTCCTTTAAGCTGATCTTGTGTAAACAAGTGAAATAAAGGTAGCAGGTAAGGAAAGATCTTTTGCCTTTGGCAAAAATCATTCTTTATCGAACATCGACATTTTCTTTCTTTGAAAGAAAAGTCTAGGTTAAGCTACAAAGAGCACACGGAGGATGCCTAGGCGCCAGGAGCCGACGAAGGACGTGGCGAACAACGATAAGGCCTCGGGGAGCTGTAAGCAAGCTTTGATCCGGGGATGTCCGAATGGGGAAACCCGGCTGTCTTCATCGACAGTCACTTTCTGCTGAATACATAGGCAGAATAGAGGCAGACCAGGGGAACTGAAACATCTAAGTACCCTGAGGAAGAGAAAACAATAGTGATTCCGTCAGTAGCGGCGAGCGAACGCGGATTAGCCCAAACCAAGGAGCTTGCTCCTTGGGGTTGTGGGACGTCTCACATGGAGTTACAAAGGAACCGGTTAGATGAAGAGGTCTGGAAAGGCCCGCCAGAGAAGGTAAAAGCCCTGTAGTTCAAAACTTGTTCTCTCCGAGACGGATCCCGAGTAGTGCGGGGCACGTGAAACCCCGTATGAATCCGGCAGGACCATCTGCCAAGGCTAAATACTCCCTGGCGACCGATAGTGAAGCAGTACCGTGAGGGAAAGGTGAAAAGCACCCCGGAAGGGGAGTGAAATAGATCCTGAAACCGTGTGCTTACAAGAAGTCAGAGCCCGATCTATGGGTGATGGCGTGCCTTTTGTAGAATGAACCGGCGAGTTACGTTCCCGTGCAAGGTTAAGGTGAAGAGCTGAAGCCGCAGCGAAAGCGAGTCTGAATAGGGCGAATGAGTACGTGGACGTAGACCCGAAACCGGGTGATCTACCCCTGTCCAGGGTGAAGGTGCGGTAACACGCACTGGAGGCCCGAACCCACGCATGTTGAAAAATGCGGGGATGAGGTGGGGGTAGCGGAGAAATTCCAATCGAACCCGGAGATAGCTGGTTCTCCCCGAAATAGCTTTAGGGCTAGCCTCGGAAAAAAGAATCGTGGAGGTAGAGCACTGATTGGGTGCGGGGCCCGCAAGGGTTACCAAGCTCAGTCAAACTCCGAATGCCATAGATTTAGTTCCGGGAGTCAGACAGTGAGTGCTAAGATCCATTGTCGAAAGGGAAACAGCCCAGACCATCAGCTAAGGTCCCCAAGTGTGTGTTAAGTGGGAAAGGATGTGGAGTTGCACAGACAACCAGGATGTTGGCTTAGAAGCAGCCACCATTGAAAGAGTGCGTAATAGCTCACTGGTCGAGTGACTCTGCGCCGAAAATGTAACGGGGCTAAACACACCACCGAAGCTATGGCTTGATGCTTGCATCAGGGGTAGGGGAGCGTTGAATGCGGGTTGAAGGTGTACCGTAAGGAGCGCTGGACTGCATTCAAGTGAGAATGCCGGTATGAGTAACGAAAAGATCTGTGAGAATCAGATCCGCCGAAAGCCTAAGGGTTCCTGAGGAAGGTTCGTCCGCTCAGGGTAAGTCGGGACCTAAGGCGAGGCCGATAGGCGTAGTCGAAGGACAACAGGTCGAAATTCCTGTACCACCGTAATCCGTTATGAGCAATGGGGTGACGCAGTAGGGTAGTGACGCGGACTGATGGATGTCCGTCTAAGCAGTGAGGCTGGTGTGTAGGCAAATCCGCACATCGTAAGGCTGGGCTGTGATGGGGAGCGAAAATTGTAGTAGCGAAGGTCATGATCTCAGACTGCCAAGAAAAGCCTCTAGCCAGGAGAAGGTGCCCGTACCGCAAACCGACACAGGTAGGCGAGAAGAGAATTCTAAGGCGCGCGGAAGAACTCTCGTTAAGGAACTCGGCAAAATGACCCCGTAACTTCGGGAGAAGGGGTGCCTCGGTAGGGTGAATAGCCCGAGGGGGCCGCAGTGAAAAGGCCCAAGCGACTGTTTAGCAAAAACACAGGTCTGTGCGAAGCCGCAAGGCGAAGTATACGGGCTGACGCCTGCCCGGTGCTGGAAGGTTAAGGGGAGTGGTAAGCCTTCGGGCGAAGCTATGAACCGAAGCCCCAGTAAACGGCGGCCGTAACTATAACGGTCCTAAGGTAGCGAAATTCCTTGTCAGGTAAATTCTGACCCGCACGAATGGCGTAACGACTTGGGCGCTGTCTCAACGAGAGATCCGGTGAAATTTTAATACCTGTGAAGATGCAGGTTACCCGCGACAAGACGGAAAGACCCCATGGAGCTTTACTGCAGCTTGATATTGAATTTGGGTACGATCTGTACAGGATAGGTGGGAGCCGTAGAACTTTGAGCGCCAGCTTGAAGGGAGGCATCCTTGGGATACCACCCTGATCGTATCTAGGTTCTAACTTGGTACCGTGATCCGGTGCGAGGACAGTGTCAGGTGGGCAGTTTGACTGGGGCGGTCGCCTCCTAAAGAGTAACGGAGGCGCCCCAAGGTTCCCTCAGAATGGTTGGAAATCATTCGAAGAGTGCAAAGGCAGAAGGGAGCTTGACTGCGAGACCTACAAGTCGAGCAGGGACGAAAGTCGGGCTTAGTGATCCGGTGGTACCGCATGGAAGGGCCATCGCTCAACGGATAAAAGCTACCCTGGGGATAACAGGCTTATCTCCCCCAAGAGTCCACATCGACGGGGAGGTTTGGCACCTCGATGTCGGCTCATCGCATCCTGGGGCTGAAGTAGGTCCCAAGGGTTGGGCTGTTCGCCCATTAAAGCGGTACGCGAGCTGGGTTCAGAACGTCGTGAGACAGTTCGGTCCCTATCTGTCGTGGGCGTAGGAAATTTGAGAGGAGCTGTCCTTAGTACGAGAGGACCGGGATGGACGTACCGCTGGTGTACCAGTTGTTCCGCCAGGAGCACCGCTGGGTAGCTATGTACGGAAGGGATAAGCGCTGAAAGCATCTAAGCGTGAAGCCCCCCTCAAGATGAGATTTCCCAATTAGTAAGACCCCTTGAAGACGACGAGGTAGATAGGTTGGGGGTGGAAGTGCAGTAATGCATGGAGCTGACCAATACTAATCGGTCGAGGGCTTATCCTAAGAATAAAACGCAATGAGTTTCGGATCCAGTTTTCAGGGTGTAACCTTGAAAGTATGTACAAGTGACATATGATAAGCGCATGGCTATTCATTCACACGATAAGTGATGAACCGAATAACCATACGGAAGAATTTACGATGTAAATTCATGTTTGGTGGCGATAGCGGAGGGGTTCCACACGTACCCATCCCGAACACGACCGTTAAGCCCTCCAGCGCCGATGGTACTTGGACCGCAGGGTCCTGGGAGAGTAGGACGTCGCCAAGCAGAGCTTTATGATTATTATTCCCTGATAGCTCAGTTGGTAGAGCACTCGACTGTTAATCGAGTTGTCACAGGTTCGAGTCCTGTTCGGGGAGCCATATGGAGAGGTGTCCGAGTTGGCCGAAGGAGCACGATTGGAAATCGTGTAGGCGCCAAAAGCGTCTCGAGGGTTCGAATCCCTCTCTCTCCGCCATAATTATTTTATTGTATGGCCCGTTGGTCAAGGGGTTAAGACACCTCCCTTTCACGGAGGTAACAGGGGTTCGAATCCCCTACGGGTCATAAGTAGTATGGAGGCTTAGCTCAGCTGGGAGAGCATCTGCCTTACAAGCAGAGGGTCGGGGGTTCGAGCCCCTCAGCCTCCACCATTTATTTAAATAGCAGTCCCTAATATTATCGCGGGGTGGAGCAGTTCGGTAGCTCGTCGGGCTCATAACCCGAAGGTCGCAGGTTCAAATCCTGCCCCCGCAACCAATTAACTTTTGAATGTAAACTGCTATGGAACTGTGGTGTAGAGGCCTAACATGCCTGCCTGTCACGCAGGAGATCGCGGGTTCGAATCCCGTCAGTTCCGCCATTTTTACAAAGTTATATTACCCTGTTGGGAGCCATTAGCTCAGTTGGTAGAGCACCTGACTTTTAATCAGGGTGTCGAAGGTTCGAGTCCTTCATGGCTCACCATTCATGAACTTATATGTCATGGATATAATGATATTGCGGACGTGGCTCAGCGGTAGAGCATCGCCTTGCCAAGGCGAGGGTCGCGGGTTCGATTCCCGTCGTCCGCTCCATATTTGCGCCCTTAGCTCAGCTGGATAGAGCGTTTGACTACGAATCAAAAGGCCGGGAGTTCGAATCTCTCAGGGCGCGCCATTAACTTCATAAGCCGGTGTGGCGGAATTGGCAGACGCGCGCGACTCAAAATCGTGAGGGAAACCGTGGAGGTTCGAGTCCTCTCACCGGCATCTATTTCGGGATGTAGCTCAGCTTGGTAGAGCACCTGGTTTGGGACCAGGGGGTCGCATGTTCAAATCGTGTCATCCCGATTCAAAAGGAAAGTCGCTGGAAGCAGCGGCTTTTTTGTTATATTCATATCTTTTTGTATAAATCAGTAATCGTCAGGTCACACTAACACAAAAAGTGGGACGGAAGGGATTACTGTGAAGCGATTAAGTTGGAAAAAACAGATGAAACGGCGCTGGAAACAGTGGAGAAGAACAGTGTGGGCTTTTAGCATTTTTGGTGCGGCTTGTTTGCTGGCAGGGTTGGGTATTCTGTTTTCGAATTATTTGCAGGCTATGTTGTCACAGCCACTCGCTACTACCGTCATGGCTGAGGAGAGCATGGAGGAGGCTTCACATCTGAGCCCAACTGAAGATCACTCCTCACAGATGCAACTACTGCAAAGTATTCGTGCTTCCGGTATAAGCAGGAAGACCCGTCTATTAACCACCTACGTGTGTGGTACGGAAACACTTTCCTTGGGAACACTAAGTTCACAGCAGCTAGAGACCTTACTGAAGCAACATCCCGATTGGAAGGGGCGACTTAATACCAAAGGAGAGGTGTGGCTGGAGCGCAGGGTGGAAGACTTGTCAGAGTCATGCAAAGAGCGTGGATACATGGGTTTGAGCACTGACGGCCAGCTTACATTGTATGAAGGGCTACCTAAAAGAGAAAAAGTTATCCGCACTTTTTTTCAATTGGATGTGGGTTCCATGGAGACGGCCTTGCCAGAAGGGGTGTATAAACAACTTCAGCAGGGGATCCGTGTACAGGATATAAATGAGTATAACAGTGTAATCTCCACTTTTAGTGACTTTGCCGTGGAGCGAACACAAAGGGTATTAAAGCAGCACTATTGATTACAACTACGGAGACGTTAGGCATTGCCCATGAGGTGAGGCTTGAAGCGTCTCTTTTTATGTTTTTACTCACGTTTAAATTTTTTCCTCTATTAGATACAAAGTTTTGTTATAATGAAAAGAACGACACATATGTTCGCTTTATATGGTATTTGGCCATGATTATATTAAGGATAACGTCTGGCTATTGTTTAGTTAAGCCATGTTTGAGCGATAGGGGAGAGATTTTTTTGCGTTTTTTAGGAATTGATCCGGGCATTGCCATTGTGGGCTTCGGATTTGTAGACAAGATTGGCAGCAAGGTGGTTCCTGTACAGTATGGCTGCATCCAGACGGAGGCCCATACACCGGAAGAAGAAAGGCTGCTTCATGTGTATGAAGGCATGTTGCAATTAATAGATAAATATAAGCCTGATGCGGTAGCACTGGAAAAGCTCTTTTTTAATCGCAACGTTACAACCGCTATGTCTGTAAGTCAGGCACGTGGGGTGCTGGTACTAGCTGCAAAACAACGTAATTTGCCTATAGGTGAATACACGCCGATGCAGGTAAAGCAGGCTATTGTAGGGTATGGTAAGGCTGAGAAGAAACAGGTACAAGAAATGGTTAGAATGTTTCTAAAGCTTCAAGTTGTGCCCAAACCGGACGATGTAGCGGATGCTTTGGCGGTGGCTATTTGTCATGCGCATTCTTATGGACTAAATTCAAAATTAAATGAGGTATTGCGAAAATGATAGATTTCTTGCGTGGTTCTGTGGCCCATTTGGAAAATGAATATGTCGTTTTAGATGTGCAGGGTGTAGGGTACCGGGTATTTTGTCCGAATCCTTACGCGTTCGCCAAAACTGAAGGTTCAGTGGTCATTTACATTCACCATCATGTAAGGGAAGATGCTATTTTACTGTTCGGTTTTGCGACTCGTGAGGAGCAGCAGCTGTTCCGTAAACTGATTGATGTATCTGGTATTGGACCGCGTGTTGCGCTTGGTATTTTAGGAGGCGGTACGCCTGCTCATGTGGTAACGGCGATTTATCAGGAGAATATCACATTTCTCACCAAGTTACCGGGGATCGGTAAAAAAACGGCACAACGTATGATTCTGGATTTGAAAGATAAGCTCGACGGTATTGGCTCGTTGGGGATGGCAACCGGATTGTTTGCTGAGCCTGTCGTAGAAGAAGGCGAAGGTTCATATTGGGGCGAGGCCCGTGAGGCGCTCAAGGCGCTGGGTTACACTGATGCTGAGTTGGATAAGGTATGGAGCAGAATGAAGAAAGATGCGAAACCTGATGAATCTGCTGATATTTTGATGAAGCGGGCTTTGCAACTGTTGTTTGCCGGATAGGACGCTGATGTCCGTTAACAAATGTCTGGTGAAAAGAGGAGCGATGGAATATGGATGACCGGATTATTTCCGCCAATTTGATGATGGAAGACCAGACGGCGGAGCTAAGCCTTCGCCCCCGTTATCTAAATGAATATATCGGGCAAAATCAGGTTAAGGAAAATCTGAAAGTATATATTGAAGCGGCCAAAATGCGTAAAGAAGCGTTGGACCATGTACTGTTGTACGGACCGCCGGGGTTGGGTAAAACAACTCTTGCTAACATTATTGCCAATGAGTTGGGGGTTAATCTGCGTACAACTTCAGGTCCTGCAATTGAAAGACCGGGAGATTTGGCAGCATTGCTGACCAATCTTCAAGAGGGTGATGTTTTGTTCATTGATGAGATTCATCGCCTTCATCGTACGGTGGAAGAAGTCATGTATCCTGCAATGGAGGATTTTGCGCTGGACATTATGATTGGTAAAGGCCCGAGTGCACGCTCGGTCCGTCTGGATTTGCCACCCTTTACCCTTATAGGGGCCACTACGCGCGCTGGGCTGCTCTCTGCGCCATTGCGTGATCGGTTTGGTGTTATTAGTCGATTAGAGTTTTATACGACAGACGAGCTGGCTTACATCGTGTCCAGGAACGCGGATATTATGGAGATTGAAATTGTCGGGGATGCGGCAGAGGAAATCGCATTGCGTTCACGGGGGACACCGCGTATTGCCAACCGACTGTTAAAAAGGGTGCGTGATTTTGCCCAGGTTGCCGGAGACGGTATTATTCATTCTGAGTTAGCTGCAGAGGCGCTAAAGAGGCTTCAAATAGATCCACTCGGGCTTGATGAAATTGATCATAAAATGCTTAAGGCCATGATTCATTCATTCCGAGGCGGACCTGTAGGATTGGACACAATTGCTGCAACTATTGGTGAAGAGAGTCAGACAATTGAGGATGTGTATGAACCCTATTTGTTACAAATTGGCCTTTTACAAAGAACACCTCGGGGACGAACAGTGACTCCGGCGGCATATGCCCACCTTGCAATCCCAATGCCAACGGATCCACGGTGATTAGGAAACATGATGCACTTTTAAAAAAATCATTGCATGGTTATACGCAAGTATGGTGAATACGATATCGGCTGACGGGTGATTAAGGGAAGTGAGAGTGTAAGTAAGATTCGAGCGGGTTCATATTTTGGTTTATTCCGCCGATGTATTTAAAGGGACAGACAAGGGTCGAGATCCCGATAAATTACGCAATATAAGTGCTAGACAGCTAGATTGGGGGAGCCAGAAATGAGTGGAGAAGCATTTAACCGAAAAAGTATTTTCGGTGCATGGATGGGCCGGGCCAAACGAGCAGCAGCGATTATGGTATTAGCTACAGTGTGCATACCTTGGTCTTCGGGCGTTCACGCTGCTGCCGCCCAAGAGGATATTCGTGTAGTGATTTTTGCGGATCTAGGTAGCAAATATAAAGCGACAGTTCCCGCTGTAACCTTGAAATCATCAGGAGGTCTGAGTGTTGGACAGAACAGTGGAGGCAGTTTTCAAACTTGGATGGGACTGCCAGACAGTACGGTTCGTTTTAGTGTAGACAGCTATCGGGTGAAGGTACTTGAAGGGAATGAAGCAGCGGCGATAAAAGCGGCCCAAGCCCTGCAAAAGACTAATGATAAACCTACGGTTTTTATCGGTTCAAAAAATGGTAGCTCTGTGTATCAAGTGTACGCGGGAATATATGCTAGTGAACAGTCTGCGCAGGCTGCTGTACAGCGGATTTCCTCCGCAACCGGAGCGCAGCCCGAGGTTAAGGGAAACAAGCATTGGTCCACAGGAAGCTACGGAAGCGAGCAGGAAGCTAATCTCGTTCGAACGACAATTGCTGCGGCAGGCTTTGATGCTTTTACTGTGATTCAATCAAGAGGCCAGTATGCTGTATGGGTTGGAGAAGAAAGTAATGACAGCAAGCTGTCGGCTTTGAAAACAGAGCTGGAGAGCAAGCAACCAAGACTCACGCTGTCTAAAGTTAATGCTACTCAAACCGGCCTCATTATAAGACAGGAAGCAGGAGTCACGACCGGCTCGCAGGTGATGTCTCATTACATGCTAAGTGGTTCTGATAATAGCAAGGTAATTGTCAACGGCGGTAATAATGGAATACAAGTGATGGAAAGATCACAGCGTACATATCGCGGCGAGATGGAGATCGGCATGACGTCAGGCCAGCTGGCGCTTGTGAACGAAGTTCCTTTGGAGCAGTATTTGTATTCCGTGGTAGGAGCAGAGGTCTATTCCTCATGGCCAGATGAAGCGCTCAAGGCTCAAGCGGTAGCGGCTCGTAGCTACGCGCTTGCCCAAGGCAATCGGTTTCAGATCGGCAATGTAGTAGATGGTACGTTAAGCCAGGCTTACAACGGTAAGAGCTCGGAACATGCCAATGTCAATGAGGCTGTAGATGCAACAGCTGGTGAAGTCATTAAAAGTGGCGGCAAAGTGGTCGAAGCTGTATTTTCATCTAATGCGGGCGGTGTGACAGCAGATGCTTCCGAAGTGTGGAACAGTGGTGGCGAAGCCTTTGCCAGCGTAGACAGCTCGGGGGATACTTCGGCACAAAAAGGAGCACAGGAATGGTATCATGTACTTCTCTCCAGTGGCAAGACAGGTTATATTCGTGAGGATAATGCTAAGGAACTGGAGGGTGTCACAGAAGCGGGGTTAGACAAAATCACCGTCACTGCGGAAAATACAAATGTGCGTCCTATTCCCCAAATCCAATCGACAGTTACACCAATAGCCAAGGCGCAGCCGGGCGAAGAGATAATTGTATTAGAAAAGGTGCCTCAGTCCGGAGACTATGCATGGGTGCGGGGGCCCTTTACCTCAGCTCAGCTTGCTAAATCCCTGCAAGGGAAAGTCACGGGCACAGTGCCTTCCTCTATTAATCACCTTGATGTCACCAAACGTGGTCCATCAGGGCGAGTGTTGGAGGTTGAAGCGGACGGATCCCCTTTGAAAGTGAAATATCCAGATATGTTTCGCTCAGCGATGGGCGGACTCCCAAGCACACTGTTTGATATTGCGAGTACCGGAAGTTATACTGTATTAGGCGCTGATGGGGCTACTTCTCATGTAAGTGGTACACAAGGCACTCAAATCCTGTCCGCATCTGGCAGTAGTACTTCAAGTGGTAACGGGGTGATCGTCATGAATGAAGATCGTCATGCACGGGTCATTGACAAAACACAAAGCTTTATTTTTACAGGTAAAGGAAATGGTCATGGTTTGGGCTTATCCCAATGGGGTGCCAACGGTTTGGCCGAGCAGGGGTATGATTACAAGAAAATTTTGCAACACTATTACAAAAATGTGGATATAGTTAAGGACTGACCAATATATGAATGTAAACGACTACGATTTTGAACTGCCTGAAACATTAATTGCACAGACACCTTTGCTTGATCGGAGTGCTTCTAGATTACTGACGTTAAACAAAAATAATGGTGAAGTGGGTCATCATACGTTTTCGGATATTGTGCAGTATCTTCAACCAGGGGATACGCTGGTGTTAAACGATACGAGAGTGATTCCTGCACGCTTGTTTGGCATCAAGGAAGACACGGGAGCTAAGGCTGAGGTTTTGCTGCTTAAGCAACTGCAAGGGGATCGATGGGAAGCACTGGTGAAACCCGGTAAAAAGCTGAAAAAGGGTGCTGTTATCGTTTTCGGTGATGAGCTGAAAGCAGTAATTGAGGAAGAAGGAGATATGGGCGGAAGGGTACTTTCATTTTCATATGACGGTATTTTCCAGGAGATCTTGGACCGTCTGGGGCAGATGCCGCTTCCGCCGTATATCAAGGAACAACTGGATGACCGCGAGCGTTATCAGACAGTTTATGCTCGGCATGAAGGTTCTGCTGCGGCTCCAACGGCAGGGCTGCACTTTACAGAAGAATTGCTGGACCAGATTAAAAAGAAGGGCGTTACCGTTGCCTTTATCACACTTCATGTTGGCTTAGGGACGTTCAGACCGATGTCTGTGGATACGATTGAAGAACATGTGATGCATGAAGAATACTATTCATTGTCACAGGAAACAGCGGATGTACTCAATGAAACCAAGGCGCGCGGCGGAAGAGTCGTGGCGGTGGGGACGACCAGTTGCCGAACGCTGGAAACGGTGGGCAATAAATTCCTAGATGGAGTATTAGAGGCCAGTAGTGGCTGGACACAGATTTTTATTTATCCAGGCTATGAATTCCGTGTGGTGGATGCGATGATTACGAATTTTCATTTGCCTAAATCCACCTTGGTTATGCTGGTCAGCGCACTGGCGGGCAGGGAAAATATTATGCATGCTTACCAGGAGGCGATTGACCGACAATATCGGTTTTTCAGCTTCGGGGACGCAATGTTCATTTATTAATTAAGGATGGTAGAGAAAATATGGCACCAGCAATAAGATACGAACATATTAAAACCTGCAAGCAATCGGGAGCCCGTCTTGGGCGTGTACACACACCTCATGGAGTTATTGAGACACCAACCTTTATGCCTGTGGGAACTCAAGCTACTGTTAAAACGATGAGTCCTGAGGAACTGAAAGCGATGGATGCTCAAATTATTTTGAGTAACACGTACCATTTGTTTCTTCGTCCTGGCCACGATATTATTCGTGAAGCGGGTGGACTGCACAAGTTTATGAATTGGGATCGCCCTATTTTAACGGACAGCGGCGGATTCCAGGTGTTTTCCTTAAGTGAAATGCGCAAAATTTCAGAGGAGGGTGTGCATTTTCGCTCTCATTTAAATGGAGATAAGAAGTTTCTTTCGCCTGAAGTGGCGATGGAAATACAAAACTCGCTTGGCTCAGATATTATGATGGCCTTCGATGAATGCCCGCCATTTCCGGCTGAATATGAGTATGTGAAAAAGTCACTGGAACGTACCAGCCGTTGGGCTGAGCGTTGTTTGGAGGCACACGCGCGTCCTCATGATCAAGGGCTGTTTGCCATTGTTCAAGGAGGCATGCATGAAGATCTGCGTAAGCAAAGCGCTGCGGATTTGACTTCCATGGATTTCCCGGGGTATGCTATTGGTGGACTGAGCGTAGGTGAACCGAAGCATTTGATGTATGAAGTGCTAGATTACACGCTGCCTCTGCTTCCCACCAACAAGCCAAGATATTTGATGGGTGTAGGTTCTCCAGATGCCTTGATTGAAGGCGCTATCCGTGGTGTGGATATGTTTGATTGTGTACTTCCAACGCGAATTGCTCGCAACGGAACAACGATGACCAGCCAAGGTCGTCTTGTCGTTCGCAATGCCCAATATGCAAGCGATTTTGGCCCGCTCGATCCCGCTTGTGATTGTTATACCTGTCGCAATTATTCACGTGCTTACTTGCGGCATTTGATTAAAGCGGATGAAACCTTCGGGCTCCGACTGACAACGTATCATAACTTGCATTTCTTAATACAATTGATGCGTAATGTCAGACAAGCGATTATGGATGACAGGCTGCTTGATTTCCGAGATGAATTTTTTGAGCAGTACGGTCTTCATGATAATGATAAAGGCTTTTAAGTTTTAGGGAGAGTATACGAAAGGGGGATTTAACATGTTTCATTTTGCTACAGCCGCTACTGCACCCGGTGGAACTGGCGGACTTTTTCAAATGATCTGGCCACTGGCTCTGATGTTTGTAATCTTCTATTTCTTGCTGATTCGCCCGAATCAGAAAAAACAAAAGCAGCGTCAAACGATGCTTCAAGCTTTGAAAAAGGGAGATAAAGTAATTACGATCGGAGGTCTTCACGGTACAATTGTGGAGATTACGGATGATGTAGTAGTTTTGCGTGTGAATGATGTCACGAAGCTGACCTTTGACCGCAGTGCAATTAGTAATGCAATTGCAAAAGACACGGCATCTGAGGAAGTTGTTTCCAAATCGTAAAATGCTTCTGACCGTTATGCAAAAACCGAGCCTTTGAGGAGGCTCGGTTTTTTTGTGTTGTTTTATTACATGGATACAAACATTTTGATTACTTGCTGAGATTAATGCCAAACATCCCACCACCTGCACCTATGACAAACGCGAAAGCTAAGTGTAACAGGTCCTTGCCGTTCATGCCCGCATCCAATGCCAGAAAACCGACCAGAAGAACGATTAGTCCATACAGGATGCCTGTAATACCGCCTTGATACCAGCCTTTGTTTGTGGATCTTTTACCGGCGACGAAGCCGCCAGATAGCATGGCGAATGCGTGGACGATGTACGTATACAATGATAAGTCCTGTTCCTGCATCTGTGTCAGCCACAAGAGTAGTGAAAGAATCAATGCGCCAAGCAGCATCCATGCAAAAGCATAAAATAAGCCGGATAAAATGGGATGGGCCAGACGAAACGAACACCAGCGGCGAATGAGCTCCATTGATAATTCCTCCTGTACCAAGGTTTGAACTATTATCATTCTATGGCCAAGCCTCTCGGCTTAGTACCAAGTCGCAAGCAGTCTTTCTCTTTATTTCAATAATTTAGCCTTTGGTTTTTTGTATGAGCCAAGTGAGGAACGGTCAGAATACGTGTACAATGAACGACTAATGTCTTATTGCAAGTACAGGGGAGGAGGCGAACATATTGAGTCACGATATTTTTGCTCATATTTTTCGGACGCTGCTCATGTATTTTATTGTATATCTGGTGATGCGCTTGATGGGTAAAAGGGAGATCGGCAAATTGTCTGTTTTCGATCTCGTCATATCGATTATGATTGCAGAAATTGCTGTATTCAGCCTGGAGGATATAAAACGTCCACTTTATGAAGGGCTGATTCCTTTAGGAGTGCTGTTAATTTTGCAAATCGGGATTTCATTTTTCAGTCTGAAAAGTCGGCGACTGCGCTTACTATTTGATGGTAGGCCCAGTGTATTGTACTCCAATGGACAATTAAACAAGGATGAAATGGTAAAACAACGTTATAATTTAGATGACTTGCTGTTACAACTTCGCGAACAAAATATAGAAAGTCTGGACGAAGTTGAATATGTTATTTTGGAAACGACAGGTAAGCTAACGGTTATAGGTAAGGATGATAATGATGGAGTGGAACACGAAAAATTGAGGCAGGAATTAAACGGAACAGATTTGACAAACAAAGAGCAAAAGGTGAATAAAGTCCATCCTTCTCCACAAATCGGTGGAAAGTTTAGATATGAGGGACTGCCTATTCCATTAATCATGGATGGCAAGGTGCTGGATCGAAATTTGGAACGGATGGATATGAACCGTTTTTGGCTTAAGAATCAAATTCAAGCGAAGGGACACAAAGATTTTAAGGATGTTTTTTTATGCTCGGTTAACCATAGAGGTGATGTGTATATTACACCACCGGCCTATGGAAAATCTTCGGATTAGATTTCCTATGCTTTAAACCATCTTCTCAGGATTGGAATGCGTGTAAGGTTGTCCCAATCAATCATTTTGATCAAGGTCATTAGGAAAAGGTACAGTATAATTCCCAAACCTGCGGCAAAAATAAACTGAAGCCACATTTGGTTGAACATCGTTAGATGTCTGTAGGTATATAATACTGCTGCTGCCATGATGATCATACCTATCCCGGTCTTCCAGAAATCGAGCAAACGTACGCGGAAGCGAAGCAGTCTGCTGACACTGAAGCCATGAAGGAGTGTAACAATGGCACTGTTAATACAAATGGCGATGACAGCTCCGTAGATACCGTACTGAGGTTGGGAAGCAAGCCAGACGATTAGCGCAATTTTGATAACGGCTCCGATAAAGGTATTTAATAAGGCACTTCCAGGACGGTCTAATGCCTGAAGTGCTGCCTGAAGCGGAGCCTGAATGTACATAAAAAGAGCAAAAGGTGCCATGAGCTTCAGCATGCCTGCAATATCGCCATTATTATAGAGTAGCAGACACAGAGGTTCTGCCAAAACATACATGATTACGGCAAAGGGGGCTCCTGCAACCAAAGCGAGCCGAAGCGATTGATGTAGACGTTTGTGAATGGCTGTAATATGCCCCTTGGCTGCTGCTTCGGATAACGAAGGAACGAGTGAAACTGCTAGCGAACTGGTAAGAACCCCAGGTAGTAATAATACAGGAATGACCATGCCCTGCATGGCTCCATATTGTGCGGTTGCCACGCCAGTTGCAATGCCTGCTACGGCGAGGCTACGCATGCACAAGATAGATTCAAGCAAATAGGATAAGGAACCAACAAGCCTTCCAGCAGTAACGGGAATGGATATAGACATAAGACGTGACAAAACGGATGATTGCTCGGGTTGAACCTCAGAGGAGGGGATAGGCGACTTTGGCTGAAGGATGCGATCTTTTCGATGGTTACACACGTATTGCCATAGCAGCACAATCATGCCAATGAATTCGCCCGCCAGAGCACCGAGCATGGCACCTGCAGCAGCGTAGGCTACCCCATGGGGAAGTAACAAGTAAGCAAACCAAATGACACAAAAAATGCGCATAACGGTCTCCGCAATGGAGGAGGTGGCAGAAGGAATCATATTTTGCTTTCCCTGAAAATAGCCCCTATAAGCTGAGGAAACAGCTACAATGACTATCATTGGGCTCATGCTCACGAATGTATAATACACGCGGCTGTCGGTCAGGAGATGGCTTGTGATCCAAGGCGCGAACACAAGACAGAGCACCATGGCGATCAGACTGAGTGTAATGGTGAAGCGCAGGCTGGTGTGCAAAATACGCCGCGACATTTCGGGCTGTCCCGCCGTTTCGGCTTCGGCTACTAGCTTGGCTACCGCAAGAGGGATTCCCCCTGTAATAAGCGTCACCAGAACGATAAAAAAGGGATACCCCTGTTGGTACAAGCCAACTCCTTCGGGGCCGATGATACGCGGGAGTGCGATTCGGGGAATAAAACCTAGTATCCGGTTGATAATTCCTGCTGCCAATAAAATAATTGCTCCATGGATGAATGTCTGCTTTTTCAATCGCAACTCCCTCTTCCCCAAAATGTAATTCTGCGTCTATACATTACTTTAGAAGATATGCTGGACCTGTCCATCTTCATGACAAGCTTTTCCGTTCAGAAACAAAGTGATTTAGACAACAAGAGGGAGAGTGGTGAATTCTGCTATTGACGAGCGAAATGAATGCATATATTGTTGATTTAAGGCTATTTTCAACGAAAAGAAGGGTTTTCCATGATCAGGACAGAAATGTTCTACAAAGCAGTCAATAACCCCGCTAATTGCTGATCTGCGGAACCGGTAGTCGCTGGGAGGAGGAACGGCCATCGTGGGTATGGAAGAGCTGGATGAGCAGGATTGGGATGACGCAATTGAGATGCTCTGTCAAAGTAAGGCGGACGAGTTGATTCTCGTAGGTTATGAGCATGTCACAAGTAAGGACGTGTGGAATTGCGTCAGCCATAAATATGAAAAGGAGGGTATCCCTCCGCTGCACAAGCTCGTTAACGATATACTTTCCCTTAAAGCGACGAGCTTTATGAACTATTTGACTATGTCCGCATTACGGGGCTCCACTTTCGAATAGAAGGGGGTCTTTTTTTGCGTTCAAATTGACTGCTTTTTGAGGGGTAGCTATAATAGGAATATTGAGAATGAAAGGGGAACATGGGACGGAATGAAGAGAATTCTAAGTTTCATCGTGGTCGTGCTCATAACTACTGGTGTTATGATCGGGACAAGCCCGGGCCTACTGAACAGTTTAAAATTAGGCCTCGATTTAAAGGGAGGCTTTGAAATTTTATATGAAGCCCAGCCTTTGGAAGCCGGGCAGAGTGTAACCAGACAGTCTCTTATACAAACAGCTCAAAGTCTGGAGAGACGGATTAATGCGCTCGGTACGACTGAGCCAGAAGTAACAACAGAGGGGAGCAACCGTATTCGCGTGCGGCTTGCTGGTGTCACTAATGAGGCAGAAGTCCGCTCCATGCTGAAAAAGCCTGCAGAATTAACGTTCCGCAGTGCAACGGCAGCAGATGCTAAAAAGCCAGGCCAATACAGCAAAATTGAGCTCCGCGGTAATGATTTTGTGGAGAATGGCGCTGTTGTAGGCTATGACCAGCTGAATCAACCTGAGATTAGTATCAAAGTGAAGGACAAAGCTAAATTTGCAGAAATCACAAAGCGACTTCTGAATAAAGAATTAGCTATTTTCCTGGATCAGGAATTGCTGTCTGCACCTACAGTACGTGGGGAATTAACGGACGGTAGCGCGTCAATCACAGGTAGCTACACTCGTGATGAAGCGAATAAACTGGCGGATACGATTAATCTGGGTGCCCTTCCGCTCAAACTGACGGAAAAATATTCTCAGAGTGTAGGTGCTACGCTGGGTCAATTGTCACTGGATCAGACGATTCGTGCTGGGTTGATCGGCTCAATCATTATTCTGGTATTTATGATTGCGATGTTCCGTATACCAGGATTAGTGGCCAGTTTTTGTCTCATCGTTCATACTTGGCTGGTGCTTGCGATCTTCTACTTGGGTGGATTCGTGCTCACGCTCCCAGGTATCGCCGCCTTCGTGCTCGGGATCGGGATGGCAGTCGATGCCAATATTATTACGTATGAACGGATTAAAGAAGAAATCAAGACGGGCAAAACGATTCGTTCTTCCGTTATCGCAGGTAGTAAGGCTTCGTTCCGTACCGTTATGGATGCCAATATTACGACAATTATAGCGGCAGCGGTTATGTTTGGTCTCGGAACAGGCTCCGTTAGAGGTTTCGCTCTGGTGCTTATCGTTGATATTGTCACCAGTATCTTGACGAATATCTTCTTCTCCCGCTTCTTGCTCAATCTGCTGGTTAAAGCGGATGCTGTGAAGAAGCCCAAGTATTTTGGTGTGAAGGAGAGTGATATTAGTGCGCTTTAATTGGGACTATAAATATATCAAGATGAGCAAGTGGTTTTACACGTTCTCGATTATTATCACACTGCTTGGTATTCTGAGCTTGTCGATATTCGGCTTGAATTACGGGGTAGACTTTCGTTCCGGTTCCAATGTGGATGTCAATTTGACTAAAGTCGTTACACAGGAACAGATTCAAACTTTGCTGGACAAGCAGAAGATCGGTAAAGAGGTGGATTATACACCGGGGAAAGAGCGTTTCGGCATTCGCTTCTCACAGGTTTTGACGGATCAGCAAGTGAATGACTTTAAGACTTCCTTTAATAAAGAGCTTGATCCAAAGGCTTCCTTTGAGGTCAATACAGTAGATACGGAAATGGCACAAGAACTGGAGCGGAATGCAATATGGGCGATTTTGCTAGCATGTGTAGCCATCGCGGTCTATATTTCGATCCGGTTTGAATGGCGGTTTGCCATTGCAGCCATCGTTTCGTTGTTGCATGATGCCTTCCTCGTTATCAGTATTTTCTCGATTTTCCGGCTTGAGGTGGATTTGACCTTTATTACGGCAATTCTAACGATTGTTGGTTTCTCCATTAATGACACCGTCGTTATTTTTGACCGTATTCGGGAAAATCTACGATTTGCGAAGAAGAAGTCCAGAGACGACTTAGAGCAGGTAGTTGATCACAGTATTGCGCAGACAATGACTCGTTCACTTGCAACCGTGTTTACGGTGTTTATTGCCTCCGTATGTTTGTTCATATTTGGCGGCGAATCGATCCGTATGTTCTCACTTGCAATGGTCATTGGTTTGTTGTTTGGTGCTTATTCCTCCATTTTCATTGCCAGCCCGCTGTGGGTGGCATTGAAAGGAAAACAAAAATCCCCGACAGCTGGCGGGGGCGCGGTCAAAACTGCAAAGTCTTAAGTTACGCAAATACCAGTAGTATAAATTAAAGAGAAAGCCGCGTCTGCTTGGGCGCGGTTTTCTAAGGTTTTGAGATTTACCTTGAGTAAGGCACAGTAGTGGCACTTAAATGTGAATGGTTTTTGGTTTTGAGAAATTCGGTTATTTTAGAATGAGCTTTATTGGGAAAGGGTTAGTTCAGGATTGAGGGGGAAACGTTGTGAATAGCGAACGCAGCCGATCATTGGAAACTGCGGCGTTGAGCGGGATTGTAGGTAATCTCGCGCTGGCTGTTCTAAAGGGAACCGTCGGTTATGCTGCAAACAGCAAGGCGTTGTTGGGGGATGCACTGCACACGGCTGCGGATAGTGCTTCCCGTTTGCAGGAGCTTCTGTTTTCCAAGGGTGCTACAGGGCACGGAATGCTGGCACGGTTGCGGAACGGTGAAAAGGTTCGGACGGTCATATCTGTGGTGCTGGCTATTTTAGTGCTGATGAGCGGTCTTCAGCTAGCTATCTCGGCGGTTCGTTCATTAAGCAGTTCGGAACCGGAGGCTCCCGGTCTGTATGCATTAATTACCGTATTTATTGCGTTGGTGTTGAGAGAAGCGCTATTTCAGTTTCAATATCGCTACTCGATTAAACATGGTCATAAAGCGGAAGCAGATCGGTACGCTAACCATGAACGTTACTCGCTGTATGCATCGTTGATTGCATTGATCGGCATGATCGGTGCAATGACTGGCGAAGCAATGGAATGGCCTGCATTATTATATCTTGATCCAACCGCAGCTTTGCTGGTAGCCTGTCTGGTGCTGCGTAAAGGATATTTGATGGTAATGAATACCGCTTACCAGGTTCCTGCACAGCCCTTGCAGGAGGAAGACTCCCGACGCTTTATGGAGACGATTCAACGGGTGTATGGTATTGTAACGGTTGAACACTTACATGCCCAGGAAACAGGCCATTTCATAACAGTGGATGTAACGATAAGTGTGAACCCGCGGATTACGGTACAGGAAGCGCAGGAAATTGCCGATCGAGCAAAAAATTTACTGTTAGCCCGTTTTCCGCAGGTGACCCATGTACAAATGCAGTTCATTTCTTATCAAGCCGGATATCCTTACAAATCCAATCATGAACTGCCAGATAATGATGTGTCGTCGTTGCTTCAATAGGGCAGACGACTATGAAAGAAAGGTGAATAGGATTGCTTCATTCGCAGTACAGATGGAAGACCCCAGAGGCTAACCTGGAAGCGGCTCAGCTGTTGACAGAAGAACTGGGGATTTCACCATTGTTGTCCCGGCTTTTAGTGAACCGGGGCGTCACTACCGCCGGGGAAGCAAACCGCTTTTTGTACGGAAGTGTGGACGATGTACACGACCCTTTTCTGCTTCTTGGTATGAAAGAAGCCGTGCCGAGAATTCGCCAGGCTCTGGAACGTGGCGAGCATATATTAATCTATGGCGATTATGATGCGGACGGCGTATCCAGTACATCATTGATGATTCAGCTCATGCGTTTTCTGAAGGCTTCTTATGATATTTATATTCCCCATCGTTCTAATGAGGGATATGGTCTGCATAATCATGCCCTTGATTGGGCTCATCAGCAGGGAGTTACGCTGGTCATTACGGTAGATACGGGAATTAGTGCAGTAGAGCAAATTATTTATGCAACTTCCTTGGGGATAGATGTTATTGTGACGGATCATCATGAGCCGCCTGCTGTACTTCCCGAGGCATATACTTTGATTAATCCGAAGCTACCCGGTTGCCCATACCCATTTAAAGGTCTTGCAGGTGTTGGTGTTGCCCTGAAGCTCGCCCAGGCGCTGTTGGGTGAGGTGCCGGAGGAATGGTTTGAAATCGCCGCTATCGGCACGGTAGCCGATCTGATGCCACTACATGGTGAAAATCGGACGATGGTACGCAGAGGGATTCAATCCATGAGAAACTCTGCATTTCCGGGTATTCGTGCGTTGCTCCATGTAGCGGGCGTGGATATATCTACAGTGACTTCAGTCAACATCGCATTTGCATTGGCTCCGCGGATTAATGCCAGCGGGCGCTTGGATCATGCGGGACGAGCAGTTTCTCTGCTGACGACAGAAAAAGAGGAAGAAGCAGATCAACTTGCGCATGCGCTGGACCTGCTCAATCGTGAGCGTCAACAGGTGGTCGAACGTATTGTGGAGCAAGCCGAGCAACAATTGGCATCCAAACTGAATGGAGGCAAGCTACCGTCAGTTATTGTGTTGGCTGGTGAAGGCTGGAATGTCGGCGTTGTCGGAATTGTGGCATCCAAGCTATTGGATCGTTATTATCGACCGACCATTATTCTTGGTATAGATGCTGAGACAGGCATGTGCAAAGGTTCTGCCCGTTCTATTCCTGCATTGGATATTTACAGTGCTCTTACGGACAGCCATGAGCTTATGGAGCATTTTGGGGGTCATCCTTCGGCTGCGGGTATGACGCTGTCCCGTGACAATCTGGAATTGTTTGAAGAGCAGCTGAACCGCTATGCGGGTTCCATTCTGACACCAGAAGATCTCATTCCTGTAGCTGAAGCTGATATGGTCTGTCGTTTGGACGAGGTATCTTTGCAAGTGGTTGAAGAACTGGAGTTGCTTCAGCCTTTTGGTATGGGGAATCCTTCTCCACGATTCGTATTACAGGGACTGCAATTGCGTGAAGCTCGTAAAATGGGACGTGAGAAAAATCATGTGAAGCTCTTGCTGGAGCAGAACGGTTTATCGCTGGACGCGATTGCCTTCCGTCGTGGCGATTTGGCTGATTTTTTACAGCAACAAACGGAGATAGATCTGCTGGGTGAATTGTCAATTAACGAATGGAACGGTAAAAGGTCTCTCCAGCTAATGATGCAGGACATTCGAGTGCAGGAGCCGCAAATTTTTGATTATCGTGGAGTGTCGGACCCTTTTGCCGAATTAGAGCGGGGACTCAAGATCTTTCATCCACGCATAGAGGAAAGAAAGAAAGACGTTGCGGTGTTGATCCACCCGTCATCTAGGCTTCGTCCCTCGGGCTCCGTGGATGCTGAATCCTTATGGTTGTACGATAAAGATGGCAGCGTTATTCCCAGTGATGGTCAAAGAGATGCACAGCACTCTGTAAAGTCGCTGTTCGTACTAGAGCCGCCGGATACACCGGATCAGTTTCAGGCATTATGGTCTACCTTTGAGAATGTAGAGAACGTATTTCTCCTTCATTCGGTCAGTGAGCGTGGCGGTCGACTCGTAAGCCCCGACAGAGAGCTGTTCAAGCGTATTTACGTTGTGCTTTCCCGAATGGGGACACAGCCTATTGATGAAAAAGCAATGCTGCCTGCTCTTAGCCGACAGTGCTCCTGTTCAGTACGCATGTTATCCAAAGTGTTGGACATCTTCGAAGAACTTGAGTTTATGACGCGTACAGATGGTCAATTCTGTTTTGTATCCAATCCGCCTAAGCGGGATTTAACAGCTTCTCCACGCTATCAGGAATTGTATAATATGGCTGAGATGGAGAAGTACTTGTTGGATGCGGACACTACCCAGATGACGAGCTGGATTATGTCGCTTATGAAGGGTGCGTCTTGAGATACTATTTCGCAATTTATGTTGTAAAATGTATATACTAATTTGAAGTTTACAGTAGGAGGAACTAAGTTGGACTACAAAGAATATATTCGGGTGATTTCCGATTTTCCACAACCAGGGATTAGTTTTAAGGACATTACGACCCTGATGAAAAATGGTGAACTGTATCGCAAGGCTATCAACGATATGAAGGAACTGGTATCGGATTTGAAAATTGATTTGATTGCAGGGCCAGAAGCACGTGGGTTTGTTGTTGGTGCTCCTTTGGCTTATGCGCTTGGTGTTGGTTTTATTCCCATCCGTAAAAGTGGCAAGCTCCCTGGGGAAACCATTGAGGAAGCATACGGTTTGGAGTATGGTAAAGATACGCTGGCGATGCATAAGGATGCTATAGAGCCAGGCCAAAATGTTCTGATTGCTGATGACCTGCTTGCTACAGGTGGAACTATTGCTACATCCGTGAACTTGGTACGCCAGCTTGGTGGTAATGTGGCAGGGGCTGCTTTTCTTATCGAGCTGTCTGACTTAAACGGTCGGGCGAAACTGACTGATGTAGATGTATTCACCCTGATTACGTATTAAGTATTTTGAAACCCGGGTTTCCCGGGAAATAATTATGTGCGGATCGCCTAAATAGTCCGATGGAACATCTCTTTATCTAAAGAGTTGCTCCATCGGACTATTTTGTTTCTTTGTTGGAAAATAGGTATGAAAAAATTTCGTAAATGTCTATGAACAATAAAAAAAGGAGCAGAGGTGGTCATAAGGAGCATAGTGGTCATACTGATTTCAATCAGTTTTTGTTTTATTTTTTGCTAAGCAGAAGCTAGATACGGAAATAAGTCAAAAATGCTGCTCGTTGCTTATCGAGGGTTAAAGCAGTTATTGCAACTGACTTGGATGGGGTGCTCTGAAGATGGATGAAGGAGTATCTATTTTAAAAAGGCCGTGCATAAAAAAACGCCGACACCATGGGAGACGGATCCTTACACGCTTGTCTATACATTCTGAGCGTGTTGACCCATAACTAACATGGAGCGGCGTTTCAAAGTTTAAAAACAGATATCAATCTGGTATTTTCTCGGTTAAAGGTTCCTGCGATTTATCGTTGGACCAGCCGAGCACGTCAATCAGCTTGAAGAACAAGCTGAGGATGATGCCGATGATTGTAGCCAATGCCATACCTTTCAAGGTTACAGCACCCCAAGTGAGCGTAGTACCACTGATTCCGACAACAAGCACGATGGTCGCAAGCAGCATGTTGGTTGGCTTGGCGAAATCCACCTTTTGCTCAACGAAGATTCTTAGACCGGAGGCAGCGATGACACCGAATAATAGTAAGGATACGCCGCCCATAACTGGAGCTGGAATATTAGAAACAATCGCTGAGAACGTGCCTGAGAAGGACAGCAAGATGGCAATGACAGCCGCTCCGCCAATGACCCATACAGAGTACACTTTAGTTAATGCCATGACACCAATATTTTCACCATAAGTCGTATTAGGTGTAGAACCAACAAAACCGGAAATGACGGTGGAAATACCGTTACCTAGCAGTGAGCGATGGAGACCAGGATCTTTGGACAACTCGCGCCCGACAATGTTGCTAGTCACAAGTAAGTGACCAATATGCTCTACGATGACAACCAGAGCAACAGGAAGAATCGTCAGCATAGCAGAGGTATTAAAAACTGGAGTGGTAATTGCAGGATGTCCGAAAAAAGGAGCGTCTGCAATGGCCTGTGTATTGACCATGCCCATAAAATAAGCAAGCACATAGCCCACTACGATACCGATCAGAATATGAATGATTTTGGCAAACCCGCGAAACAACACCGCACCGAGAACAGTGACCCCGAGTGTAACGAGCGAAAGAGTAATCGTTTTGGGATCTGGAGACCAGGCTTTAGTAGGATCGGCATTGATAATGCCTGCCATGCCTGCTGCAACCGGAACCAGTTCCAGACCGATTAAGGCTACGATGGAGCCCATAACAGCTGGAGGAAAAACGACGTCCAGCCAACGGGTTCCGGCATATTTAATTACCAGTGCGACGAGGCAGAAAATAATACCTGTAACGATGAAAGCACCGAGGGCCATAGCATAGCCGTTGCCGCCGGGATTGTTTTTAAGCACAAGACTGACGGGAGCGATAAAAGCGAAGCTAGAGCCGAGATAGGCGGGAATTTTGCCGCGGCAGATCCATATGTACAACAATGTGCCAATACCGTTCATTAGCAAAATCATGCCGGGATCGACGCCGAAAATATTCGGCACCAGCACAGTGCTGCCAAACATGGCAAACAAATGCTGTACGCTGAGCAGGAACCCGGGTCCTGCCGGTAGCTTTTCATTAACTTGAATTTCGCGTTGCAACGCAGTTCACTCCTTAGTTCTTTCAATTATTCTTATATACATTAATTACTTTTCGTAATTTTTTCAATATAATTCGTTTCATTTCGTCAACAATCCTCATTTTACTTATCCATGTGTGACAGAATAATGCGACAATGCCAAACCTGTAATAGTTGACGTGCGACGTGCTAACCGTCATAATTGTAGGAAATCACTTTTAAAAGGGAACCTTTGCGCGACATTGATCGGCGGGTTCCATTTTGCATAGAAAGGACACGGAATAGAGCAGAATGGGGATAGAGCAATTACTTAAAAAGGCCGGGGCCTATACCAGAGAAGCAGATCTTATCCGCATCAGGGACGCCTATGATTTTGCCGAGCAGGCCCATTCCGGCCAGACTCGTAAGTCCGGTGAACCTTATATTCTGCATCCGCTTGCGGTTGCTGATATCGTCGTTAATATGCAGATGGATACCATCTCCATTATCGCCGCTCTTTTACATGACGTTGTGGAGGATACGACGGTGTCTTTGGCGCAGATTCGCGAGCATTTTGGCGATACATGTGCGATGCTTGTCGATGGTCTGACGAAGCTGGAGCGTATCCAGTTCCGTTCCAAGGAAGAACAACAGAACGAAAATTATCGAAAAATGTTTATTGCTATGGCGCAGGACATTCGTGTCATCGTCATTAAGTTAGCAGATCGTCTGCATAACATGCGTACTTTGAAATATCAGTCAGAGGAAAGCCAGCGTCGGATTGCTTATGAAACGTTAGAGATTTTCTGTCCGGTTGCAAACCGACTGGGTATTTCAGCCATTAAATGGGAAATGGAAGATATTGCTCTACGCTATCTGAATCCTCAGCAGTATTATCGCATCGCTAATTTGATGCATAAGAAGCGGGCCGAGCGGGAGCAGTTTATTGATAATGTCATACAGCGTATCAGAGAGAAGCTGGAAGAGATGGGCATTCAGGCTGATCTGTCCGGACGCCCTAAACATATTTACAGTGTGTTTAAAAAAATGACGACGAAGAACAAGCAATTCAATGAGATATATGATTTGCTGGCGATTCGAATTATTGTGGATAACATTAAAGACTGTTACGCCACACTGGGGATTATCCATACGTTGTGGAAGCCGATGCCGGGGCGGTTTAAGGATTATATCGCTATGCCTAAGGCCAATATGTATCAGTCCCTTCATACGACAGTAGTAGGTCCCAACGGGGAGCCTACCGAGGTACAAATTCGCACAGTGGATATGCACCGTACCGCTGAATTCGGGATTGCGGCCCATTGGGCCTATAAAGAAGGCAACGGAGCAAACAACACTAACTTTGAGGATAAAATCACCTTTTTTCGAGAAATTCTGGAGCTGCAAAATGAAGCGAAGGATGCGTCGGAATTTGTGGAATCGCTCAAAATGGACTTTTTCTCAGACCTTGTGTTTGTGTTTACTCCTAAGGGAGAGGTCATTGAGTTGCCGGCCGGATCCGTTCCGCTGGACTTTGCTTTCCGTATTCATACCGAAGTTGGCAATCGAACGATTGGCTCTAAGGTAAATGGAAGAATCGTACCTTTGGATTATCGGCTTAAAACCGGTGATATTGTCGAAATTATGACGTCCAAGCATTCTTATGGACCTAGTCAGGACTGGCTCAAAATTGCTCAGTCCTCTCACGCGCGCAGTAAAATCAAACAATGGTTCAAGAAAGAAAAGCGTGAGGAGAATGTTGAAAAAGGCCGCGAAAATCTGGAACGTGAGCTAAGAAAACGTGATATCGAGCCATCGGTGTGGATGAGCGACGACAAGCTTCAGGAAGTGGCACAGAAGTTCTCTTTTAACGATTCCGAAGATATGCTGTCTGCGATTGGCTTTGGTGGTATAACCGCAGCGCAGGTCTGTACACGTTTGACAGAGAAGCTGCGTAAGGAACAAGAAGAGGCACGGTTGATCGAATTGACGACCGAGGTCAAGGAGTACAAGCCGCAGGGCGAACGGAAAAAAACACCGACCAACGGTGTCAGCGTCAGAGGCGTCGATAATTTGCTCGTTCGTTTTGCACGATGTTGTAATCCCGTACCGGGAGATGACATCATCGGCTATGTAACACGTGGACGCGGCGTATCCGTTCACCGGACGGATTGCCCGAATATTCCTTCGGGTACGGGCGAAGATCAGGCGCGCGTGATTGAAGTGGAGTGGGAAGAAGCAGCGGAAGTCAATTACAGCGTCGATATTGAGATTACGGGGCATGATCGCAACGGTTTGCTGAATGAAGTGCTTCAGGCCATTTCTGAGAACAAAACCAGCTTCTCGGCCGTTACAGGTCGTACAGATAAAAATAAAATGGCGATGATTCACATCACGATTCTCATTCGCAACACGGATCATTTGCATTCTGTTGTCGAACGGATTAAACGGGTGAAGGATGTATACACTGTGCATCGGATTATGCAATAACCTTATTAAGCGTACAGATAGGTTTATAGCCTTTGTAACACATCTTGGGTAGAAAGACCCATAGGCTGCTAAAAGAGCCGTAATACGGCTGTGAGCACCTTTTAAAAGGGAAGGTTAAAGGAGATATCGGATAGGCGATGAAGATCATTATTCAGCGCTGTAAAGACGCTCAGGTGACGGTGAATCAAAAGGTGGTCGGCAAGATTGGAACCGGATTAATGCTGCTGGTTGGTATTGGTCAGGGAGATACAGCAGCCGATGCCGTTTATTTGGCGGATAAAACAGCGGGATTACGTATATTTGAGGATGCTGAAGGTAAAATGAATGACAGCGTTCTGGATGTCGGTGGAGCCATTTTGTCTGTCTCTCAATTTACGTTGTATGGTGACTGCCGTAAAGGAAGAAGGCCTAACTTTATGGGGGCGGCCAAACCAGAGGAAGCGGAGAAGCTGTATGATTTCTTCAACAGTCAGCTTCGAGCCAAGGGCCTGGAGGTAGAAACGGGAATTTTTGGGGCTATGATGGATGTTTCATTGACGAACTGGGGCCCAGTGACACTGATTTTGGATACCGAACGTTCGTAACTATGCATTCATGGCGTGATCTGAGTAGAATAAAATAGCTGTTCAGAGGGACCATAATGTCATCCTGATTGGTGATTAGCCAGGCGGATAGCCTAAGGGTGACAGGAGAGACGAAGCTATGCGTCAAACCCCAAAAATGGACGGGCATCGAAGCACTGTGCTGCTTTTTCCCGGTAGTATGCAGGAGGCAATCAGCCTTACTCGTAATGCTGATACGTTATTGCAGCATGTTGCAACAGCCATCGACAAGCCGGGACGCGGTGCTTTGCCGCGCAGGTAACATCGGGTTAAATGGAGCGTTAATGAGGTTCTACCCGAAAGCAGCACAAAGAGGTCAAAAACAAAATATGTAGCATTGAATTAGTGCAGGAGCCGAAAGGCTCCTTTTTCTTTTCCACCGCTGCGAATTGTTATAAAAACTGATCAAGCGGGTAATAACAAAGCGTGATAGACAAACAAACTTAATTTTAAACTTGTTTTGAGGATAACCGGAAAGGAGATCTGAACATTAATGAGTAAAATTGCATTTTTATTGGCTGACCAATTTGAAGATTCCGAAATGAAGGTACCTTATGATGAATTAAAAAAGGCTGGACATGAGGCAGATATTGTTGGGCTGAAGCAAGGTGAAAAAGTGAGCGGTAAGCAAGGTAAAGCAAGCTACACTATTGAAAAAGCCATTGCAGATGTGAAATCAAGTGACTATGATGCAGTTGTTATTCCCGGCGGATCCTCCCCGGAAAATCTACGACTAGATGCAAATGTTCTGAAATTTGTGACTGAAATTAATGAGTCCAAAAAAACGATAGGCGCTATCTGTCACGGACCACAAATTTTGGCGAGTGCTGATTTGTTACAAGGCCGGACGATTACAGCTTATCCTCCATTGAAAGATGACTTGATTAATGCGGGTGCTCATTTTGAGGATCGAGAGGCGGTTGTGGATGGTAACTTTATTACGTCTCGGACCCCTAAGGATGAGCTTGCCTTTGTGCGTGAGTTATTAAAAGTATTGTAAGCTGAACGCGAATATTTCTTTAGATTAATGCCAGTACAATTCCCAAACGAGGAGGATTTGATATGGCAAAACAGATTCAGGCTTATTTTCGCACAGAAGATGAAGCTGAGGGTGCCAGAGCTTCGCTTCAAGCTTATAGAACCGAACATTTGGAAGTAGGTGCTTTGGGTGATACGCTCGGCCGGGAGACGAGAGTTTTAATTCCGCTGGTCCCCTATAACAATACAGGCTCTGTGAGCACAGGAGGCTCTGCGGGTGCGGCAATCCCTGCGGCGGGTGCTTATGGCGAGAATATTCTACCAGATGCGAAGGATGACCAGATTAACTCTGGCTCAGCCCAAAGGGATCTGGATGAAGATCGGAACGGAACAACGAATCATGATGGAGGGTTGCTCCGTGCGACAGATGTGTATATTAACGGTGATCAAGATGAATTGCGGTATGTATTATCAGCAAAGGTGAATGACGCCGATTATGATGAGGTCATTTATAAGCTACGTTCCAATCGTGGATATGTATCGCAGTTGGATTAAAGCTGAGAGCGCGCCACAAGATTGTCGATACTTGAGGGATTTAGCCGCAAAAGAGTGACTGTAATACAATTGTAATATTCAAAACATCATTCCTTAATATTCGTTGTTTATAATAACAGCATGACCCCCTTTTGATATATCTTTTTGAACCTGCGGACCGTTTCCGCAGGTTATTTTCTTTTTATAAGCCTTATTTTTCCGATTATAGGGAGAATGTCTTGACTTTGTCGAAGCGGTTCATTAAAATCATAAAATAATGAAAAATGATTTGATGACGGGACCAAGTACTCCGAACCCACAAGCGCAGAGAGGAATTTCCAGGCTGTAAAAATTCCCTTGATGAGCGGATGAATGACCTCCCCGAGAACAGGCGGCGAACAATTGAGGAAACCCTACTGAAAGTGCATTGCAACTGTGCCTACAGTGGATGGTCCTGCATAATAGCCGTACTGCGCGTTACGGGCGTTATACGTATGAGCGGAGTCAGCATAATGCTGACGGGCAATGAGTGATTCTTATGCTGGTTGTCTGGGCAAACTCCGGAATGTGGGTGGTACCACGGGTGATTGTAAACGACAATCCCTCGTCCCTGTTAATGTTAACAGGACGAGGGATTTTTTGTTTTATATTGAAAGTGGAGCAAGAAGAAAGTGCACAATACGAAATACAACGATGGGGGGATACGTTAATGGCCTTTCAAAAACCGACAGGAACACAGGATTTGCTGCCGGGCAGTGTAGAAAAGTGGCAAGTTGTCGAGGAAAAAGCCCGTGAGATTAGCCGCCGCTTTAATTACCGAGAGATTCGTACGCCAATGTTCGAACAAACGAATTTGTTCGTTCGAGGTGTGGGTGAAACGACGGATGTGGTGGAAAAAGAAATGTATACTTTTGAGGATAAAGGGAAGCGCAGCATGACTTTGCGTCCGGAAGGAACAGCAGGGGTTGTCCGCTCCTATGTGGAGAACAAACTATACGGGGAGCCGGATGTAACTAAGCTGTATTATATCGGCCCGATGTTCCGGTATGAGCGTCCACAGGCTGGGCGTCAGCGTCAGTTTCACCAATTTGGAATTGAAGCATTTGGTGCGGTCGATCCGGCGTTGGATGCAGAAGTTATTGCTTTCGGGTATCAATTCTGCCGTGAGCTGGGCTTGAAAGGAGTACAGGTGGAGATTAACTCCGTCGGTAATGCAGCCAGCCGGGCAGCTTATCGTCAGCATCTGGTGGACTTCTTGATGCCAATTAAGGATACGTTGACCAAGGAGAGCCAAGCACGCATTGAGCGTAATCCGCTGCGAGTGCTGGATAGCAAAGATGACCAGGACAAATTTGGAGGTGCACCTTCGATTTTGGATAGCTTGGACGAGGAATCTCGCACACACTTTGAGAAAGTGAAGCAAAATTTGGATGCCATGGGCGTGGAATATACAGTTAACCCGCGTTTGGTACGGGGGCTGGATTATTATACGTTGACAGCGTTCGAATTCAAAGCTGAAGGAATTGGTGCCATAGATACGATCGGTGGAGGCGGCCGCTACAACGGATTGGTTGGAGATTTGGGCGGACCGGATCAGCCGGGCATTGGTTTTGGCATTGGACTGGAGCGAATTCAGCTGATCCTGGAACATCAAGGTGTCAAACTGAACGAAGCCAAGCCGTTAGATATCTATATGGTAGCATTGGGAGAAGCAGCAGAAACAGAAGTGACCAAACAACTATTCAAGTTGCGTCAAGCCGGATTTTCCGCGGAGCGAGATTATCTGGGACGTAAAATGAAGGCGCAGATGAAATCAGCCGATCGCTTTAAAGCAAGGTATACTGCGATTCTGGGTGAGGATGAGCTGGTTCAAGGTGAAATCGCACTGAAAAACATGGAAACTGGCGAGCAGCGTACCGTTAAACTGGATCAGCTGGTGGAAGAATTAGGCTAAAGAAAATGGTGTAACATCAATCGGTGGAGCTTCCTCTGGTTGTCATATAGCATTAACTACTAAACATAAACAGGAGTGTGTATTATGAAAAGGAGTCATGAATGCGGCGCATTGACTCATGCGCATATCGGAGAAACAGTTACATTGAACGGTTGGGTACAAACCCGTCGTGATTTGGGGGGCGTACTTTTTATTGACCTGCGCGACCGTAGCGGAATTGTACAAATTGTGTTTAATCCGGCATATTCCGGTGACGCACTGCAAATTGCGGATCGTGTTCGTAGTGAATACGTGCTTGAGGTTACCGGTACTATTGTTAAGCGTGATGCAGAAACGATTAACCCGAACCTGCCAACAGGTGAAATTGAAGTGCGTGTCACTGAAATTGAAGTATTGAATGCGTCCAAAACACCTCCGTTCTTCATTGAAAATGGTGTAGAAGTGGACGAGTCTCTGCGTTTGAAATACCGTTATTTGGACCTGCGTCGTCCGGAAATGTACCAGACGTTGAAACTGCGCTCCAAAGCAGCAAAAATATTCCGTGACTTCCTGGACGGAGAAGAGTTCGTCGAGGTGGAAACACCAATTTTGACGAAAAGCTCCCCAGAGGGCGCACGTGATTATCTGGTACCTAGCCGGGTGCATGAAGGTGAGTTTTTCGCCTTGCCGCAATCGCCACAACTGTACAAGCAATTGCTGATGGTGAGTGGCCTGGAGCGCTACTACCAAATTGCACGTTGTTTCCGTGATGAAGATTTGCGTGCTGACCGTCAGCCTGAATTTACGCAGGTCGACATCGAGACCTCCTTCATGCAACAGGATGACTTGCTGCCAATGATGGAGCGTCTTATGGTGAAATTGTTCAAAGAAACCGTTGGGGTAGAACTGGAAACACCGTTCCAACGGATTACACATGCTGATGCGATGGACAAATACGGCTCGGACAAGCCGGACCTGCGTTTTGGCCTTGAGTTGATTAAAGTCAATGATATCGTGGCAACTAGTGGTGTAAAAGTATTCGCTTCCGTAATTGAAAAGGGTGGCGAAGTAAAAGTCCTCAATGCCAAAGGATGTGGCACTTGGAGTCGTAAGGAGATTGATGACCTGGGTCCTTACGCTGCACGCTATGGAGCTAAAGGCTTGGCTTGGATTCAAGTGAAGGAAGGCGAATTCAAGGGGCCTATCGTTAAATTCTTCACACCGGAAGAAATCGAAGCTTTGAAGGAGCGCACAGGAGCCGAAGAAGGCGATCTGTTACTCTTCTCTGCGGATAATAAAAAGGTAGTTGCTGATGTATTGGGCGCACTTCGTCTGAAAATTGGCCGTCATTTGGGACTGATCGACGATAACAAATTCAAATTTGCCTGGGTTGTAGACTTCCCGCTTCTCGGCTATGACGAAGAACAAAAACGTTATGTGGCGGAACACCATCCGTTCACCCGTCCGAAGGACGAAGACCTTGGCCTCTTGGATACCGATCCAGGTCAAGTTCGTGCTCAAGCCTATGACATCGTACTGAACGGCTACGAAGTGGGCGGCGGCTCGATGCGGATTTACAAACGTGATGTTCAGGAGAAAATGTTCAAAGCTCTCAACCTGGCGCCGGAAGAAGTTACTGATAAATTCGGCTATCTGTTGGATGCGTTCGAATATGGTACGCCTCCACATGGTGGTATTGCCTTCGGTTTTGACCGCCTCGTGATGTTGCTTGCAGGTCGTACAAACCTGCGTGAAACGATTGCATTCCCGAAAACAGCTAGTGCGACAGACCTGCTTATGGATGCACCAGCCGAAGTAGATCAAGCTCAATTGGAACAGCTTCATATCCGTATTGCTCCGAAGCCTGTTGCTCCTAAAGCTTAAGACGTTTGCAAGTGCCATCCATTGGCATGAGATAGCTTATAGAATGCCATGAACCCGTTACCCTCATATGGATAATGGGTTCGTGGTTTGTATGCTGGAGTTCAGGCATAGAGTTTAAATCAGTGAGGGAGGATATACCATATTGTTGCATCAATTTTCACGAACGGAATTGGCCATCGGAACTGAAGGTCTAGAGGTTATGAAAAATAGCACGGTGGCCGTGCTGGGTATCGGCGGTGTCGGTTCGATTGCAGTGGAAGCGCTGGCGCGCACGGGTGTTGGACGTATCATTTTGATTGATAAAGATGTTGTAGATATCACCAATATTAATCGCCAGATACATGCGTTGACAACGACGGTAGGCCAAAAAAAGGCTGATCTGATGGTAGAGCGTGTGAAGCTGATTAATCCTGAATGTGAAGCGATTGCACTGAACATGTTTTATACGGAAGAAACATATGAGGAGCTGTTCAAGTACGAACTGGATTATGTGCTGGATGCTTCGGATACGATTATTTACAAAATTCATTTGATTAAGGAATGCCTGAAACGGGGGATTCCGATGATCTCCAGTATGGGGGCTGCGAACAAAATGGATCCGAGTCGTTTTCAAGTTGCAGATATTTCCCAGACGAGAATGGACCCGATTGCCCGTGTCATCCGCACCAAGTTGCGCAAGGAAGGTATTACCAAAGGCGTCAAGGTTGTATTCTCCGATGAAGAACCAATGAAGCCACGTGAAGAAATTACAAAAAAAATTGTACCTGCAAACGCACCTGAAATCCGGAAGGCGAAGCAGCCGCCTGCAAGCAATGCATTTGTACCTCCGGTAGCAGGACTGATCATGGTTAGTGTAGCCGTGAAGGATTTGTTAGAACATGCTGGTGTGTAAGTTGCAAAAATAGCATGGCAGTGCATTCGTAGATTTACATCAGTATGTATTCACTTTAAGACCTGTAGTTCTGTGCATCACATCCTTTGTGTCACAGTTGCTACAGCTCTTTTTTGTTTTGAAAAAGCGCAGCTTACTGCAAACAGATTGAACAACTTGCTGGAGGGTTTTGGTATGAAGGATGGACTGTGGTCCAGAAGTCTCGGTTTCAAGCCCGAGCATCATTGGAAAAAGGAATTAGCCGCTGGGGCCATTTCTTATTTTTCCGTTGTATACATTGTTATGGTTAATGCAACTATTTTGGCAGATGCCGGGATTCCTCTCCAAGGGGCGATGCTCGGGACACTGCTGACATCAATGATTGGCTGCCTGCTTATGGCTTTTGGTGGGAAATCTCCAATGGTCGTTGTACCAGGTATGGGGATTAATGCCTTTTTCACTTATACGCTCGTACATTCTATGAAGCTGAGTTGGCAGGAAGCGTTGATGGTGGTTGCCATCACAGGGATCTTATTCGCCATTGTGGCCTTTACATCATTGTACAAGCTGATTAGCCAAGCGATTCCCCATAATTTGCAGCACGGAATTACGGTAGGCATTGGTTTGTTTTTAACCTTTATCGGATTGCAAAAAAGCGGCATCGTGATTGCTCATCAGACGACTTTTGTGGCTATTGGCCATTTTAATGATCCCAAGGTAATTACGGCTTGTGTAACGTTGCTGCTCGCTATTGTATTGTTTGTGCGTAACGTTCAGGGAGGTTTACTAATTAGCATTTTGGCGGGAACTGGGCTTGCTTATATACTGGGAGCTGTAGAGCCTACAAGCACGGTACGAACCTCTGAAACGGTGCGACAGTATGGGCAATTGTTTGGAGAGCTTTCCTTTTCAGGCATTGTCTCGGTAGCTTTTTGGATCGCTGTCTTTTTGCTCCTACTCATTGTACTATTCGAGAATATTGGTATGATTACTGCACAAACCAACATGATCGGAAGACCAGATTTATTTAAAAACAGCTTGCGTGTGTTGGCTGTAACCAATATCTTTGCCGGTATTTTGGGCAGCAGTCCGGCGGTAGCCGCTGCGGAATCGACGGCTGGTATTGCAGCGGGGGGACGCTCGGGAATGACACCGCTGGTAACTGCTATTTTATTCGGGGCGACGTTTTTCTTTATTCCACTGTTGGCTTATATTCCTGACAGTGCCATTGCGCCCGTGTTGATCATCATTGGGGGTCTAATGGTGCAAAATGTGCGAGAGATGGATTTCAGTGATTTTACTGAAGCGTTTCCTGCATTTCTGATCATGGTAATGATGCCCTTTACTTACAGTATTGTAGACGGTATGGCATTTGGTTTTATTGCATACCCCGTAGCCAAGCTGGCAGCAGGACGGGGCAAGGAAGTGCCTGTCGCATTATATATCATTTCTGTACTATTTGTGGCTAACTTTGTGCTTCATTCTCTGGTGTAGTAAACTCGAAGATAGATTGTACTGTTCATACCCGCGCAGAGCGCGGGTGTTGTTGTTTGAACAAGAATGGTCAGACAGGAAGCGAGGTTGATGGTATATGGAAAAAGAACATCATATACACCGAGATGAGCAGGAGGGCCGGATGAAGGAAAAGCCGGGTAAAAGACCCGATAAGGCTGGCATGGGGCGGTTTATCAAATTGATTGCGAGTGCGCATCCGCCCAAGGCCATTCTGATCATCGCCCTGATTCTGACGCTGATTCAGACCACTGCTGGTTTAATCGTACCCATGATGACCAAAGGGTTGATTGATGGCTTGACCTTTTCTTCATTAAACCGTATGGTCATTGTTGGTCTGCTTGGCGCTTTTGTGCTTCAAGCGGTGGCTTCGGCGGTTTCTATCTATATGTTGAACTATGCTGGGCATAAGATTGTGGCTAATTTGCGCAAACGCTTATGGCATAAAATCTTATCTCTACCTATCCCTTACTTTGATCGAAATCGGTCAGGAGATACGATGAGTCGCGTCACCAATGATACAAGCCTGATTATGAACTTAATTACGGAGTATCTAGTCAATCTGATTTCTAATGTGATTGCAATTATTGGTGGTATTGCATTGTTATTTTATCTGGATTGGGTGATGACGCTCATTATTATGGCTATTGTTCCGCTAACAGCCCTAATTTTATTTCCTGTAGGCAGAAAAATGTACCGTATCTCCAAAAAACAGCAGGATGAGATGGCAGATCTGACCTCAGTGTTGAGTCAGGTTATCGGCGAAATCAGACTGGTGAAGGCCTACGGAACCGAAAGCAGAGAGGCTCAGGCCGGTGAGGATCGTATTTACCGGATGTTCCGCTTCGGTTTGCAAGAGTCACGCATCCTAGCCCTTGTAGGTCCCATTTCTACCTTCTTGTTGACTGCAGTGCTGGTCATTATATTGGGTGTTGGTGGTGTTCGTGTCGCATCGGGTGTGCTGACCGCTGGGGATTTGGTGGCTTTTATTTTGCTGCTGTTTCAGGTGATCACACCGATGGCACAATTCACGACCCTGTATTCACGACTACAAAAGGTGGTTGGGGCTACTGAACGGATTCAGACGATTTTAGATCATGAAGAGGAACCGCTCGAGTTGAAGCAGGAAGCGGCAAAAGAGAGCAGAGATATTATACTTCGTGATGTTGCCTTTTCCTATACTGAAGGTGAAGAGGTCCTTCATAATGCGAACTTGGTCATCCCGGCTAACCGGACGACAGCATTCGTGGGACCGAGTGGAAGTGGGAAGTCCACCTTGTTTTCATTGTTGGAACGCTTTTATGTGCCGGATACAGGGGAAATTCGTTATGGAGACGAACCGATATCGTCATATACACTTTCCTCCTGGCGCTCCAAAATTGGTTATGTATCGCAGGAAAGCTCAATGATGACCGGAACGGTCAGAGATAACATTACATATGGCTTGGGGCGCGAAGCTGACTTGGAAGAAGTGAGACGAGCAGCCACGATGGCGTATGCGGATACATTTATTATGGATCTACCTCAAGGCTACAACACTGAGGTGGGAGAACGGGGAATGAAGCTGTCTGGAGGGCAGCGTCAACGGATCGCTATTGCGCGTGCGCTTCTTCGTAGCCCTGACATTCTCATGCTGGATGAGGCTACATCTAGTCTGGACAGCTCATCTGAGCATGAGGTACAGAAGGCCCTAGCGAACTTGATGGAGGGACGCACGACGATTGTCATTGCTCATCGTTTGTCTACAGTGGTTCACTCCGATCAGATTATCGTGTTGGACAAGGGCAAGGTGACCGGTGCAGGAACTCATGCTGAGTTATTAGAGTCCCATCAGGTGTACCGTGAGCTGGCTCAAAAGCAGTTTGTGGAGATGGGGGAAAGAAGTATGGAGTATTAGAGGCCGCTTCGCGTGTGATTTGATCCTCCGATCGCTCCGCTTCTTCGGATTCAAATCACACGCTCCACTGGTGCCGCAAAGCTTCATACTTTTGTAAAAGAATAGGGAAAAAGGCGTATTAGGAAATAAGGTTGGATTTTTATGGTTAAATGTGTTACGCTTACTTTCCTTTTTTTGTGTCGGAGCAAGTGAATGCGATGCAGAAATCGAGACTTGATATTCTTAGGAGGTAACTGAAATGGAGAATGAGTTTCAAAGTGCCTATCAAGAAGAACAGCATAGGCTGTCGCTTGCTATGGAGGAAATTGATCGGAGATTGGAACGGCTTCGCAATACGCCGGTGTACACCGGGCATGATTTTACGGAGCAAGTGCTGGAATCGGCACGGGAGGAAAAACGTCAGGCTTTGGCCAAAAGCTCACAGGAGCCTTATTTTGGTCGTATGGATTTTGACGAGCGTGGCAGAGGGCAGCGGAAGCCACTTTATATCGGTAAAATTGGAGTGGAGCGTGAAGAAACGTCAGCGTATCCGCTGGTGATTGATTGGCGTGCACCGATTGCCAGCTTGTTTTATTCGTTTACAGGTGGTGAAGAAACCGCGTCTTACGAAGCTCCTGAGGGAACCATTGAGGGCTTGGTCTATCTGAAGCGTAATGTTGTCATTCGGAAAAAAATCCTGGAACGGGTAGCCGATACATATAATCGTGAAAGCGACGAGCCTGCCGTTTCTGATGAGTTTCTCGTTTATCGTTTGGGAGAAAACAAGGATAACCGTTTACGGGATATCGTGTCTACCATTCAGGCGGAGCAGGATCAGATCATCCGCGCGGCCAAAAATACAGCCCTCGTTATTCAGGGGGTAGCGGGTAGTGGCAAGACGACGGTAGCGCTGCATCGTCTCGCATTTTTGCTGTATCAATACAAGGATCAGGTATCAGCGGACAAAATGGTAATTTTCGCACCAAACCATATGTTCCTTGACTATATTTCAGATGTACTTCCAGAGCTGGGGGTCGGGAATATTCAGCAAAGTACATTTGCAGACTGGGCACTGGACTTATTGGGTTTGGATTTACCTTTGGCTGATCCTGCCGAAACATTATCTTATTGGTTTGAGAGTGGCAGTCTGAGAAAGGAATCCATGGATGAGGCGCCGGGAAGATTCAAGGGCTCGGTTCACTTTATGGAGTTGCTTCAAGCTTTTGTTGAACGACTGGAGCCCATCTCCGTGCCCGAGGGGGATTTTTCACCATGGGATGGAGCGGTGCTGCCACAAGCTGAGATTTTGAATTGGTTTAATGAGGAATATAAGCCTTATCCGCTCGCGAAGCGGAAGGAGCGTGTGCTGGCAAGAGTGCACCGCTGGATTGAAATGGAACTGAAAAAGTCGCCTTCGGCGGCAGCGCTCAAGGAACGCAAGAAAAAGGCAGGGACACGGGAAAAGGCATATGCTAAAAAATGGCCACAATATGACGCACTGACGCTCTATAAGCAGCTTTTTCAGGCAGCTAAAGGGTTACCCGCAGATACGGCTGCGGAGATGAAGGCTTCTCTGCCGACTGCTATTTTTAAGACCACACAGTCGGACCTGCGAAAACAGATTATCCGTGAAGAAGATCTGACTGCGTTAGTGTATCTTCACGTGCTGATTCATGAGGTAGAGTCATCTCAACGTTTTGACCATGTGGTCATTGATGAAGCGCAGGATTTTTCACCTTTTCATATCGCATTGCTGGATTTGTTCGTGAAAGGGCATTCCTTCACTATACTGGGCGATTTATCGCAGGGCATTCATGAATATCGTGGCGTACATGCGTGGGAGGAAATGAGTTCTCTTTTTGCGCCCGAACATACAGGGTATTTTGCACTTACGCGGAGCTATAGATCAACCTTGGAAATTATAGAATTTGCAAACACGATTTTGGAGCAGGGAGTTCGCGGCGGTATTACGGCAGTTCCGGTATTTCGTAGTGGCGATCCGGTGCGTACGATGTCTTACGACTCATCGGTGCGTGAGCAGAGTTTGCTCACCGCTCTAAAAGAGCTGTCCTCCAAGGAGTATCGTACTGTTTCTGTGCTGACCCGTACCTTAAAAGAGGCTGTGGAGCTACATGAGGTTTTCACAAGCGCGGGGTTGGATGTGAATTTGATTGACGGTGGTAAAAAGCAATATGAAGGCGGATTGTCGGTACTGCCTGTGTACCTATCCAAAGGTCTGGAGTTCGATGCAGTTATTGTGGCGGATGCCGACCATGAGCATTATGGAGAACGGGCATGGGATGCCAAGCTGCTGTATGTAGGATGTACCCGTGCGCTGCATGAGCTGTGGCTATTGCATGATGGCTCACTTCCTAGTTACGTACAGGCACAGACGGAGTAAACAGAAAAGTGTTGTAAAGCATCGCCTGAGTTGTTGTATTCCTTTTTGTTTACTGTTTATCTTAGTAATGGAAATTAGGAAGTCATGTCAGTCGAAGAACAGCCACGAAATTCATCTTTCGTCTAAGGCTGTTCTTTCTTTTTTTGTGGGCGACTGACTTGGAGATCTACAGCTGTGCCGTGACCATGCTATCTGCAACTTGTTAACGGATATGGTAGAATAAGAGGCGGTTTACACTGTATCAGGATTATAGATGACTTGAATTTTCATGATTTTTAACCGTATGAGCGAACATAATATAGTAGGTTTTCGAAGAAAAAGAGAAAGTGTTCGTTCATAAACCATAAGGAAGTGAATGAAATGGACTTATTTTCATATTCCCAAGAGTCAACGCCAAGCAATCGGTTGCTTGCGGATCGCTTGCGTCCGACTTCGCTGGATGAATATATTGGACAGGAGCATGTTGTGGGTCCGGGTAAGCTGCTGCGAAGAGCTATAGAGGCAGATCAGGTCTCTTCTATTTTGTTGTACGGACCACCGGGGTGCGGCAAAACAACGCTGGCACATATCATCTCGCAACACACGCAAGGCGATTTTGTACGTCTGAATGCTGTAGAAGCATCTGTGAAAGACGTAAGAGAAGTCATTGACCGTGCACAGACGAATAAATCGATGTATGGCAAAAAAACTATTTTGTTTCTCGACGAGGTACATCGGTTTAACAGTTCACGTCAGGATGCACTGTTGCCTGCGGTGGAAAAGGGCACGATCGTGTTTATTGGCGCCACGACTGAAAATCCCTTTCACTACGTCAACGGCGCTTTAATGAGCCGTTCTACGCTGTTCCAGCTTGAAGCGCTAACGCAGGAGCATTCGCTGGCTGCTATGCGCCGCGCCTTGAGTGATGCGGACAAAGGGCTCGGCTACATGCAGCTTCAGGTCGATGAAGCTGCACTGGCTCACATTGCGTCCATGGCGAACGGCGATATCCGCCGCGCTTTGAACGCGCTGGAACTGGCGGCGCTCACGACGCCTCCGCTGGCAGACGGCACGATTCACGTGACACTGGAAGTCGCAGAGGAATCCATTCGCCGCCCGATTGTCAAAGCAGATGAATCCACGCAGTATGACGTGCTGTCGGCCTTTCACAAAAGCATTCGCGGCTCTAGCGACGCCGCGCTGTTCTGGTTCCTGTATGCCGTAGAAAAGCTCGGCATGGACCCGATGACCTTTATCCGCCGCCTCATCGCGGCGAGCAGTGAGGACATTGGCCTGGCGAACCCGCAGGCAATGGTGCAAGCGGTGAGTGCGCTTGAAGCCTATCGCAATAACGGCTGGCCCGAGGCCAAACTGAACATTGCACAGGCCATTTTGTTCGCTGTGGAAAGCCCCAAATCGAATGCCGTATATACGGCGATTTCACGGGCCATGTCGGCTATGGACGATATCAAATCGGCCGAGGTGCCACTCCATTTGCGTGACGCACACTACAAAGGCTCGGAAAAGCTCGGTCATGTTGGCTATCAATATCCACATAATTATCCGAATCATTATGTGAAGCAGCAATATTTGCCCGATTCGATAGCAGACCAAACCTTCTACCAGGCTACTGAGCAGGGGAATGAGTCCAAAATCAGGCAAAACCAGCGCTGGCGGGATTCACAGTCTTAATATATGTGCGACTTCATATACAGAGTGTGTACGAAATCGTCACGTTACACCATGATCGTGCAAGAGCGAAGAAGGGGATAAAAAGATGAAAGACGTGCTATTCGTTGCCGCGGGCGGAGCGCTTGGAACCTCTACCCGTTATGGCCTGCAATCGCTGTTGCCTGCGGCGGGTGCGGATTTTCCACTTGGTGTGCTGCTAATCAATTGGATCGGCTGCCTGTTTCTGGGTTGGTTCTTTACGGTAACCTTGCGATCATGGCGGATCAAGCCGCGATTGCGACTTGCCATCGGAACAGGCTTTACAGGGGGCTTTACCACCTTTTCCACCTTTGCAGTGGATGCTGTCCGCCTCACGGTTCACGATCGTATGCTGACGGCTGTGTTGTACCTGCTGCTTAGCGTAGGCGGAGGGCTGTTTTTGACATGGACAGGTATCCGCCTAGGTTCAAAAATGACGCAGGCTGCTCCCAAGGAGGAACGCTTATGATCTGGTGGGCAGCGGCAGGCGGTATCGTGGGTACACTGGCGAGATACGGGCTTGGCATGTGGGCCGGAAAGAGGTTTGGTACCGCATTTCCGTGGGGGACGTGGATCATTAACGTCAGCGGTTCATTGCTGCTAGGCTGGCTCTATGGCGAGTTTACGCAAAACCATTTGTCTCCTGCACTCTGGATGCTGCTAGGAACAGGTTTTTGTGGCGGCTACACCACCTTTTCCACATTTGGCTATGAATCTCTTCAACTGATGGAGCGTAAAGAATACCGACGCATGGCTACGTATGTACTGTCCTCTGTCGTGGTAGGAGTTGTAGCTGCGGCTATCGGGTACAGAGTCAGTTAAGCTTTATACATTTTCGAAATAACACGTAAAAATGCAATAAAAAGCTTCCAATCCCGTACTCAAGGCATTTTCAGCCGTGATAAGGTTTCGGAAGCTTAGTGCTGTACCTATACAGCTATTTTTTATCTCGTTCTTTGTACAATTCAGGTAAAAGGGATTCAAGTTCAGGTCTTGGATCAGGATCAGACAACTTCATTTCCTCCAGCGTTTGGACGGCAATCCGTAGCACAGTATAATCCCTATACCAACGGTTGTCTGAAGGAACGACATACCAAGGAGCTTGTTTGGTTGCGCTTAGCTCTAATACATCCTCATAATACTGGGTATATTGCTTCCAAAATTTTCGTTCCTGCAAGTCACTTGGATCGAGTTTCCAGTTTTTGTGAGGCTTTTCAATCCGGTCGATCAGCTTTTCTAACTGAAATTGCTTTGAAATATGTAAAAAGATTTTAACCACCTTTACACCATTATCCAGCAACAACTGTTCAAAATGCTTGATATGCTTAATATTCCGTTTGGCCTGCTTATCGGATATCTGTCCGTGAACACGTGTAATCAGCACATCCTCGTAATAAGAACGGTTAAATGCTGCAATATATCCACGTCCTGGGGTAACGCTATGAGCACGCCATAAGAAATCATGACTCAATTCCTCAGCCGTAGGTGATTTAAAGCTGTGGACAGTCACCCCCGCAGGGTTAAGGTTGGAAAATACCTGTTTGATGACGCCATCTTTGCCGCTGCAATCCATACCCTGAAATACAAACAAAACGGATTGTTTTTTCTCTGTAAATAATTTGCTTTGTAATTCCGTGAAGCGTTCCTTCAATTGATCTGTTTCCTGTCGGATTTCTTCTTTATTTTTGATATTCTTCGTATCCTTGGGGTCCCATTCTTTCAAAGAAACTTTTTTACCCGGTGTCAGCATTCCTAATGAATCAGACATAAAGGCACGCTCCTTTTTAATTGAAGTATGATCTTGTCTACATCATATACCCAAATGAGGATGTTATCAAAAGTTCCTTATGTATTAATGGTTTTTCAAGTTAATTCGAAAAGGATTACATAGGGAAGAAGTTAGAAGTCCATTGTAGCGATCTTATTTAAATATGACGGTTCCTATTTTAAATGGGAAGCATACCACTGGATTAAAAAAGGGACGTGCATACACCATGGAAAATTTTTTCAAGGAATGTTTGTCCAGCATGACAGACATCATAAAGAGCAGATTATCAATTCTTTACAAGCCATTACTAAAAACATCTTTCATTAAAAAAGTCGCCTCCCAAATCTGGAGAGACGACTTTTTTAATTCCCTGCTATATCAATGCAAAATGGTCATTTTATTTAAACTGTTTCAGGCTGAAGTTTTTCAACCTTATCAATGGTTCCGCCACCCAGACAGCGTTCCCCGTCGTAAAATACAACAGCTTGTCCAGGTGTAATGGCCTTTTGATGTACATCGAATATGACATGCACGGTTCCATCCGCAAGCCATTGTAAAGTTACTTGCTGATCAGGTTGGCGATAACGGAACTTGGCTGTGCAACGGAATTCGCTGGTCGGACGAGTATCTGCGCCTTCAATCCAGTTCACGTCCGTTGCAATCAGGCTGGTAGAATACAGACTGTGGTGACGATCACCTTGTACCACATACAGAATATTCTTCTCCAGATCCTTATCCGCTACAAACCACGGTTCGCCTGAACCCGATCCGCCAATGCCCAAGCCTTGTCGTTGACCCAGTGTATAGTACATCAGACCATCGTGACGTCCTTTGACTTCACCAGTAGCGATATCCACCATGTCTCCACCTTTTGCAGGCAGATATCCACTCAGAAACTCCTTGAAATTACGCTCGCCGATAAAGCATACGCCTGTGCTGTCTTTCTTCTTGGCCGTATACAGTCCCGCAGCTTCCGCAATTTTACGTACTTCTGGTTTCGGCAGATGACCGATGGGAAACATCGCTCGGGACAACTGTGTTTGGCTTAATGCATTTAGGAAATAAGTCTGATCCTTGTTGCTATCCACACCTCGCAGCAAAGTAAAGTGGCCGTCTTCTTCCACAACCCGTGCATAATGTCCAGTAGCAACATAATCTGCTCCCAAATCCAGCGCTTTATTTAGAAACTCGCCGAATTTAATTTCACGGTTACACATGACATCCGGGTTGGGTGTGCGTCCAGCTTTATATTCATCAAGAAAATAGGAGAATACTTTATCGAAGTATTCTTTCTCAAAATTGACGGTATAGTAAGGAATGTCGATCTGTTCACAGACGCGGCGCACATCCTCCGCATCCTCCTCAGCCGTACAACGGCCAAATTCATCCGTGTCATCCCAGTTTTTCATGAAGATGCCGATTACGTCATAGCCCTGCTCCTTCAGCAGCAGCGCGGTAACGGATGAGTCGACGCCACCGGACATCCCGACGACGACACGGGTTTCATGATTGGCTTTAGCCATGGTCATCACCCAATTCTTTCAATATTGTTGTAGAACCCACCTATTGTAACATAAACGATAATAAGATACGATGTTTGGACGATCAAACGACACGGCGAACGATGGAAGAAAGCTATATAAAATGGGCTAAAGCTGTTCCAAATCGCTCGAAAGCAACTTTTTTTAAGATTGTTACCGTAATGTTTCCCTTTACCTGCCCTAATATGTTAACATAAGCTGAGGGTTAGGATCGGAATAGAGAGGTTTACAACACCAGTTATTCCGCGTGTTTAACGGAATTGTTACTATAAGTGAGGTGGCACAATTGAAAATATCAACGAAGGGCCGTTATGGCCTGACCATTATGATGGAACTTGCAGCCAGGTTTGGCGAAGGTCCAACTTCTTTGAAAAGTATTGCCGAAAAAAATCAGTTGTCAGAGCATTATCTGGAACAGCTCATCGCGCCTTTGCGTAATGCAGGTTTGGTAAAAAGTATCCGTGGTGCTTACGGCGGTTATATTTTGGCGAATGAACCGGCAGGAGTAACAGCGGGAGACATCATTCGTGTACTGGAAGGTCCGATATCTCCGGTAGATTTCACGGAAGAAGACGATCCGGCAAAACGTCAGCTGTGGCTGCGAATTCGTGACAGCATTGCTGAAGTGTTGGATTCTACTACACTTAAGGACTTGATCACATACCAAGAACATGATGAATTGGACAATTACATGTTCTACATTTGAGGTGGATTAACATGAACAGAATTTATCTGGATCATGCCGCATCGACTCCTATGCATCCTGAGGTTGCGCAGACTATGATGGACATCATGACCGGCCAATATGGCAACGCTTCGAGCGTTCATGCCTTTGGCCGCGATGCCAAGCGCACCGTCAGCGCTGCTCGGGATGCCGTTGCGGCCTCTTTGGGCTGCAAGCCTGAAGAAATTATATTTACGAGCGGAGGGACAGAAAGCGATAATCTGGCCCTGTTTGGGACGGCTACGGCAGACGGCCGTACTTCCGGGCATATGATTACAACCGCGGTTGAACATCACGCAGTGCTTCATGCTTGTGATGAGCTGGAAAAAGCGGGGTATGAGGTGACTTATGTCCCGGTCAACGGTTTTGGACGCGTGAACCCTGCGGATATCGAGGCTGCCATTCGTCCGGACACTTTTTTGATCAGCATGATGTATGCCAACAATGAGGTGGGCGTCATTCAGCCGATCTCAGAAGTAGGGCAGATTGCGAGAGAACATGGCATTGTATTCCATGTAGATGCGGTTCAAGCTTACGGTCATATATCCATCGACTGCCGGAATCTCCCAATTGACTTACTGAGTGTGTCGGGTCATAAGATTAACGGACCACAAGGGGTGGGTGCATTATATATCCGCCAAGGTACACGCATTCAGCCGCTAATGCATGGGGGACTTCAGGAAAAGAAACGCCGTGCCGGGACAGAAAACATCGCCGGTATTGCGGGTCTGGCTAAAGCCGCAACTCTAGCTAATGCTTCCATTGAGGAGCGTGGGGTGCACGATACGGTTCTTCGCCAGACACTGCTTAAAGGGTTGGAAGACACTCTGGGTAGCCAAAATTTTGTAATTAACGGTGATCCTGATCATTCTTTACCTAATGTCCTTAATGTTAGTTTTCCGGCCATTGGTACAGAGACCATGCTGATGAACCTTGACATGGAAGGAATCGCAGCAGCAAGCGGATCAGCCTGTACTTCCGGATCTCTAGAGCTATCGCATGTATTGCAGGCGATGGATCTTCCTGAAGATGTTTTACATTCAGCGATTCGGTTTAGCTTCGGTTTGGGTAATACTACGGAAGAAATGGAATACACGGCCAAGAAAATTGAAACCATATGGAAGCGGCTGCGTACTAGGTACTAGGGATTTCTCCGCATTTTAATAAGAAGGGAGGGGCGGTTTTCCATTTCATTGCATGAACGGAAGCAAGGTCTGACAGGCATGTAGGAAAAGGACCGCACCTTCGTTCGGATTGCAAAATGAGGAGGTACCCTATATATGAAGCTTCAAGATATGATCGGACTTGCCGTTTTCGATGTGGAGGACGGGAAGCAGATTGGTAAAATACATGACTTTATGGTGACAGCTGATTGGCGGATCACAGGGATCGAGTTGGAAGGAAAAGGGCTTTTTTCTTCTCACGTGAAAATGGTTGCTTGGGATGACATCGTTGCTTACGGTGAGGATGCGATCATGATTCGCAATCAGCAGGCTGTCCGTAAAACGGAGGCCCATGATATACAACATACGTACTTGCTTGGACCCGGTAAACTGAAGGATCTATCCGTGCTAACAGAGGAAGGGCTTATGCTCGGGCACATCTCGGATGTTTATTTTGACCAGGAAATGGGCAATAACATAATAGGCTTGGAAATCAGCGATGGTTTTGTATCGGATATTATAGAGGGGCGGAAATGGCTGCCCTGCACCGAAGATATGTCCATCGGGGAAAATGCTGTTATGGTTCCCCCGTTAAGCGAGCAGCGTCTGGAAAAAGCCATATATTCTGTTAATGGATAGGGTGAGTTTATTGAGATGTCCGAATTGTAATTCCAAAGATATCGGCAAAATCGGCTCCCATCAATTTTATTGCTGGGGATGCTTTATCGAACTTCAGGTGAATGGTGAAAAAATGTCTGTCTACCAAGTGGAAGAGGATGGAACGCTCAGTTCGCTGGACGACCTATTCTTTGGAGATGAGATGGCACAACAGGACTTGCCGCAAATTCATGCTTCTTCCTAAGCTTGACACCGAAAGTGGACAGGCTGCTTGCTAAGAGGTGTGATCTACATACGCTTAGTAGGTTGGATAATGCTTGATAAAAACAACGAAGAGGGTGCCCCGAACGGCCATATTGGCTGGGGCACCCTCTTTTGTATACCGTTTTTGTGAAGATGGTTAGTTCTACAATTTAAAGCGTTTGACCTCTTCCAATAAAAGATCTGCATGAGAATCGAGTTTGGCAGAAAGGTCGGCAATATTGTTCATGGCATGACCTTGTTCTTGCACAGAGGAAGCCACTTCCTCTGTAGATGCTGCACTTTGTTCAGAAACAGCGACAACGCTGGAAATGACATCGGAAATATGTCCAGCATTCACACGGAGATGATCTGTAGCGGCGGTAACGTCCTCAATTTGGGCAAGCATATGCTGAGAAGCCCCACGAATGGATTCAAACGCCTGTCTCGTTGCAATGGCAGCATGCTCCTGTTCTACAGTTACAGCAAGAGCCTTCTTCATTTCCTCCGCGCTTTGTACTCCTGCAATTTTAATTTCTTCCAGCTTACTCATGATACTGTCACTGGAACTGCCCGCTTGCTCAGCCAGCTTTCTCACTTCTCCCGCGACGACGGCAAAACCTCGTCCGTGTTCTCCGGCCCGTGCCGCTTCGATGGATGCATTGAGGGCCAGCAGGTTTGTTTGTGCGGCGATATCGTGGATGGCCCCGGCCAGCCGCTCAATATCCTGAGTTTTCAGCGCGAGCGAATCTACGGCTTCTCCTGCCGCAGTCGTCGTTTGTCTGGACTCGGCGGCCAGTTTCGCTTGACGTTCTGCTGTTTCATACCCTGCAAGCACGGCAGAATCTGTTTCGAAAACGGCAGTTTGGGTCCGTTTAACACTTTCGCCAATCTGGTCGATGGAGCCTGTCATGTGAGTCAGCTTCTCAGAGCCGGAATATACAGCTTCAGCCTGATCGCTCGCTCCTTGGGCAAGCTCCTGAACTGCACTGGAGATTTGTGACGCGATGGTTCCAGTATCCTTAGCGTGCTGATGCATATCATGGGAAGCTGAGCTGACATCGCCCGCCGTATCTGATACCTTGCGCAACAGGTGAGAGAGATTATCAGACATGATATTAAAATCTGTCCCCAGGCTGGCAATTTCATCTTTACCTTTAACATCCACACGAGCGGTCATATCGCCTTCAGCTATACGTTTGACATTCGCTTGGAGTCTGCGAATCGGCTTAATAAAGTTGTTTGCCGCCCAGATCGCCAGCAGCATAGCGACAACCAAGATGATAGCAACCGTTATAATCAACATATTACGAGTGGAGTAATACTCCTGAAAAGCAATATCTTTGGAAATGGACAACCCTACAATCCAGCCTGTGCTAGGCATCTTTTTAAAATAAAGCTGACGGTCACTACCATTATAGCTATAGTCTGTTTCTCCCGAAGCTGCGCTCAGCAGGGCCGCGGTTGATGAACCCAACTCGGGATTGTCCTTGAGGTTTTTGCCAGCCAGCTTGTTGTCTGGGTGCGCGATCACGGCTCCATTTTGGTCAATCAAAAATGCGTAGCCCAATCCGTTCAAGTCTATGCTTTTAATTATTTTTGTCATATCGTTGAGCATTATATCCTCGCTGACCACACCAGTGACGGAGCCATTCGAATTTTTGATAGGCTTCGCAATAGAAATGGTGAAATTCGTACTATTTGCATCAATGTACGGGGACGAGTAATACATTTCTCCCTTGGTTTTGGCATCCTTGTACCACGGTCGAGCGCGAGGATCATAACCTGCTTCAAACCAGCCAGATCCATCCCAGTAGGCTCCATCTTCAAAGCCTGCGTAAATATTGGAAATATTTTGATCTTTATAGTTTTGAAAAGCTGCCTTCAGAGATACGGCTTTGGCATCTGATGAAATATCGCTGGATTCCAGACCTGCAGCCAATGTTTCAATAATTTTGGCATTACCACCTATCCATCCGTCGAGCTGATTGACGGTTTCGGAGGTTTTGCTGTTCATAAGCTCTTGGATATCATGATTGGCCTGATTTTTAACGCTTGTCATGCTAATGATCGACAATGGCCCAGCTGCAACGATAACAATGCAAGTGAAAAGGAGAATAAGCTTGATTTTTAAGTTCATGTAACGACCCCCGATGTTTCAGAAATGTGAAAACTTAAAGTAGTGCTTTGTACTTATATCGTCAGATGGAATGACTTTGTTAATTGTTTTCATCCGTTTTCATCATTTTTTTACAATGGTAATCTATGGGGCATTCCAGACTCGCGGGAAGGATTAAAGTAGAGGTACAGGCATATACTTAAAGGAGGCTAGTCCAGTAAGGGGGCACGAAATGGAGCAATTAACGAAAAGTAGACTGTTCCGGTACGGAATATGGACGCTGCTGGGACTTGTCATTCTATATTTTATCTGGCTGCTGCGACCTTTGTTTTTGCATTTGTATGAATTTCTGAAAACAATCATTGCTCCGTTTGCGGTAGCGATGATCATCTCCTATGTACTTAATCCGGTTGTCAGTATGCTGGGCGGTCGCAAGGTGCCTCGAAGCGTAGCTGTGCTGCTCATCTATGCTGTGTTTTTAGCCAGTCTCGTTGTGATTCTGATGAACCTGATTCCGATGTTCATTGAACAACTGGATGAGCTGAATGAGCATCTGCCTGAGCTGACCATGCATGCACAAGGATTAATGACGAATATGGATAGCGGCATTTTGCCCCAAGGGGTGCGAACGGGTATGAATCAATGGTTTTTCCAACTAGAGAATCGGATGGCAACAGGGATTTCTAACTTTATGGATAACATCGGCGGGATGATCAATATGCTGTTCAATGTGTTCATTGTACCGTTCCTCATTTTTTATATTTTGAAGGATTTTGATGTGTTCGAGCGGACGATTGTGTCTTACCTCCCGCGTTCTCGTCGCAAGGCGATTGTAACGGTACTTAAGGAAATTGATCAGGCGCTTGGCAACTATGTCAGGGGACAATTACTGGTATGCGTCATTATTGGAGTGATGGCTTATCTCGGATATATGCTCATTGGCATGCCTTATGCGCTGTTGCTGGCAGGAGTGGTTGCAATTTTTAACATCGTTCCGTATTTGGGCCCCTTTTTGGGAGCCGCTCCGGCAGTAGTCATGGCTTCTACGGTCTCCTTAAAAATGGTGCTTTTGGTCGTGGTCGTTAACACCTGTATTCAAGTGTTGGAGAGCAATGTCATTTCTCCCCAGGTGGTGGGACGAACGTTGCATCTGCATCCGATAGCCATTATTTTCGCTCTGCTAGTGGGTGGGGAAATTGCGGGAATTACCGGCTTGATTTTAGCGGTTCCCGTGATGGCAGTCTTAAAGGTAGGACTTCAGCATTTTTTTGCTTATTACGTGAAGCGGAAAACAATCTGATTTTGTCCATACACCGTATGTATCTTGTCTGAAATCGCGTTGACACGGCTAAATGACACGGATATACTGAGTTGAGTATGTTTAAATGTGTTTATCCAGTAGGGAAAGCTCATTTCGAAGTGCGGGCTGAACCCGCCGGGATGCTCCCGTTACCAGTGAAAACAAGGCGATCGATCGTCCGTTAAGCAAATGTTGGTGTGCAGCTTGCGCATGGGCATTTCGTACAGAGGGGACGGCGTTAACCAGGGTGGTACCGCGATACAATCGTCCCTGATCCGTTCAGGGGCGTTTTTCTGTTTTTTTATGGCCTGTGCCAGGAACCAGTGACACCATAATTAGGAGGCTACTTATATGAAAGCTAGTGAAATCCGCTCCAAATGGCTGGAGTTTTTTGAAAGCAAGGGACATGTGATTGAACCAAGCGCGCCGCTTGTTCCACATAAAGATCCTTCCCTGCTGTGGATTAATGCGGGTATGGCACCGCTTAAGCCTTATTTTGACGGACGTGTGAAGCCAGAAAATCCACGTATTGCCAATTCGCAAAAATGTATCCGGACGAACGACATTGAGAATGTCGGCAAAACGCGCCGTCATCACACCTTTTTCGAAATGCTCGGCAACTTTTCCATTGGTGACTATTTTAAGGAAGAAGTCATTACATGGGCATGGGAGTTTCTGACGGATCCAAAATGGATTGGTTTTGATCCGGAACGTCTGGCTGTAACTGTGTATCCTGAGGATGAGGAAGCGTACAAGCTGTGGAACGAAAAAGTTGGACTTCCTGCCGAGCGTATCATCAAATTGGAAGATAACTTCTGGGATATCGGTGAAGGCCCTTGTGGACCTTGTACGGAAATCTTTTATGATCGTGGCGAAGCCTACGGCAGCGACATGACGGACCCTGAAATGTATCCGGGGGGAGAAAATGAGCGTTATCTGGAAGTGTGGAACCTCGTATTCTCACAATTCAACCATAACAAAGACGGTAGCTATACGCCGCTTCCAAACAAAAATATTGATACAGGGGCTGGATTAGAGCGTTTTGCATCCATTTTGCAAAATGTGGATTCCAACTTTGATACGGATATCTTCCAGCCACTAATCCAAAAAACAGCGGCGATGGCGGGAGTAAAATATAACGAAAATGTGGACAGTGATGTGGCTCTTAAGGTTATTGCTGACCATGTCCGCACCGTAGCTTTTGCAATTGGTGACGGTGTGCTGCCTTCTAATGAAGGACGGGGTTACGTGATTCGCCGTTTGCTGCGCCGGGCTGTGCGCTATGGAAAAATGCTGGGCATGAACCGTCCATTTATGTTTGAGCTGGTGAAAACCGTTGGGGATGTCATGGGTGTGTATTACCCTGAGGTAGTGGACAAGCGTGATTTCATCATCAAAGTGATCAAAACGGAAGAGGAACGCTTCCATGAAACACTGACAGATGGATTGGCAATTTTGTCCGATATCAGTGCTCAGGCGAAGGCCGAAGGTCGCAATGTCATTAGCGGAGCAGATGCTTTCAAACTGTATGATACGTACGGGTTCCCATTCGATCTCACAGAGGATTATGCGGACGAGCAGGGCTTGAAAGTAGACCGTGAAGGCTTTGATGAAGCGATGCAGGAGCAACGCAAACGCGCTCGTGATGCTCATCAGGACAGCGCGAGCATGAAGATTCAGGGCGGAGCTTTGTCCGGACTGGCGGTTAAAAGTGAATTTGTTGGATATAATGACCTCGTAACTGAGTCTAAAATTGTGGCGATTGTATATGAAGATGTACTGGTGGACAGTGTTAGTGAAGGGCAGTCTTGTCAGGTCGTGCTGGATGTGACTCCTTTCTATGCCGAAAGCGGAGGACAAGTCAGTGACCAAGGCTTGCTGCGTGGAGGTACGGTAACCGCGAAGGTCGAAGGACTGTTTAAGGCGCCACAAGGTCAGCATGTGCATCAGGTTGTTGTAGAAGCTGGTGAGTTGAACGTGGGCGATACGGTGAAAGCAGAAGTAGATCAAGCTTCACGTGGAGAAATTGAGAAAAACCATACGGCTACACATTTGCTTCACAAAGCGCTTAAAGAAGTGCTGGGTGACCATGTCAATCAGGCGGGTTCTTTGGTTGAGCCTGGGCGTCTGCGTTTTGACTTTTCCCATTTTGGAAGCATTACACCAGAAGAGCTGGCGGATATTGAACTGCGTGTAAACCGTGCCATCTGGAGCCAACTGGACGTTAATATTGAATTGAAACCGATTGATGAAGCCAAGGCTCTCGGAGCAATGGCGCTGTTCGGTGAAAAGTATGGAGATATCGTACGGGTCGTTAAGGTTGGCGATTACAGCATTGAACTATGCGGTGGCTGTCATGTCAGCAATACTTCGCAAATTGGCTTGTTCAAGCTTGTCAGCGAGAGCGGCATTGGATCAGGTGTACGTCGTATCGAAGCGGTGACCGGACGTTTTGGCTTTGAATATATGGAAGGTCAATTAGAGCTGTTGAAGGTGTCAGCTGGGCTTGTAAAATCCAAGCTGTCTGAGGTGCCAAAGCGTATCGAATCTTTGCAGCAACAAATTAAAGACCTCAGTCGTGAAAATGAATCGCTGCGAAGCAAGCTGAGCGTTATTGAGGCGGGCCAGCTGACCGATCAGGTCGTGCAAGTAGGCGGGGTGCAGCTGTTGGCTGCACGCGTGCAGGCTTCCAGCATGGATGCGTTGCGTGCGATTGCTGATGAACTGAAAGGGAAACTTCCGGCTGCTGTGCTGGTGCTCGGCGCTGCAATGGACGACAAAGTTAATTTTGTCGTAGCAGTTCCGGCAGAGCATACCAAGGCTGGACTTCATGCAGGCAAGCTCGTGAAAGAAATTGCTGCCGTATGCGGTGGCGGTGGTGGCGGACGACCTGACATGGCGCAAGCCGGTGGTAAGGATGCCAGCAAGCTGGACGAAGCACTTCAACGTGCGCATGAACTGGTGTCGGCAGCCTCACAAGGATAAAGTTCGATAATTTTTGCGGATTTTTGGGAAAAAACGGGCTTAGATATTTCCTTGTAGGGCTTTGCTTATGGTATGATGTAAAAGAATAAGCTGGCATAAACATGTACACATGTTTTGTGGAAGCGAGGTGTCAACAATGGATTCCATGGACAAAACGGTCAAATTTAATGTCAAGGCAGATGAGAAGGAAGCTTCTGCTCAGGAGATTTTGTTGACCGTATATGATGCGCTGGTGGAAAAAGAATACAATCCGATCAATCAAATCGTCGGCTATTTGCTATCCGGTGATCCGGCTTATGTGCCACGGCATAATAATGCCAGAAGCCTGGTACGTAAAAAAGAGCGCGATGAGTTGATTGAAGAGTTGGTTCGTTTCTATCTCGCCAAGCACCGTTAGGAGACAGGCATGAAAGTAATGGGATTGGATTACGGGGATCGCCGAATTGGGGTCGCCGTAAGTGATGCCTTCGGCTGGACCGCCCAAGGATTGGAAGTCATAGAACGACGCGGTGACGACAGTGAGTTCGGTAAAATTGCAAATTTAGTTCGTGACAATGAGGTGGGCGAGGTTGTTGTAGGTTTGCCAAAAAACATGAACGGAACCGTGGGTCCACGCGGTGAGATTTGCATCGAGTTTGCGAACCGACTCAAGGAGTTACTGGGTTTACCCGTTCACCTTTGGGATGAACGGCTGACGACGCGTTCGGCGGAGCGTACGCTTCTGGAGGCCGACGTCAGCCGAAAAAAACGCAAGCAGGTGGTAGATAAACTGGCCGCAAGCCTGATCTTGCAAAACTATTTGGACGCACACAGTACAAGGTGAGGGGGATTTCGTAATGGCTGAAAATCAAGTGGGTATGGAAGAAGAGCCGGAAATTATTTATATTGCCGATGACGAGGGCAACGAGGAAGAGTTCGAGGTCATTATGAAGTTTGAGGTAGATGGTTCCGAAGCGAAGTACATGATGGTTGCGCCAGTGGACCCTGAAGCTGATGAGTCCGATGTGTACGCCTTCCGTTACGAGGAAGAAGGCGATGATATTAAATTGTTTGTGATCCAAGACGATGCCGAATGGGAAATCGTCGAAGAGACCTTTAATACATTTGTAGAAGAAGATGAAGAGGAAGACGGGAAATGACGAGTTATTCACGTGAAGACCTGAGTTGGACCTCTGATTTGAAGGAAACGTTCGACGGCGATGTAGAGCTGCAGGATGAACAGGGCCATGCGATGCGCATGGAATTGGAAGCAGAGTTCAAGGTAGGTGAGCAACGGTACGCCGTATTGCGTAGACCCGGGGCTGCTGTTGGCGAACATGAGCTATATCATGTAAGCTCATCCACAGACGGCGAAATCTCCATCACCACCATTGAAGATGATGATGAGTGGGAAGATATTTCCGAGCTGTACGACGAATGTACGTTGCCGGAAGAACTGTAAGTCTGGATAACGATGAGATCAAACCTGAAAGGGCGGACCAGTCCGCCCTTTTTGGCTGTGAAGGAGTTGGGTGGATGTGAAGCGAAGGACGAGGATGTTTACGTTGCTTCTACTGCTTATCATTATAGTAGCAGGGGCAGCCCTCTATATTTGGAATGCCATGCAGCCTGTTCAGCCCCAAACACAACCCGTTGCTTTTACGGTGGTGCAGGGAACAGGAACATCTGCTATTGCAGATACGCTGGAGCAAAAGGGACTTATACGTAATGCGCTCGTGTTTAAGGCTTATGTAAAATTCAAACAGCAAGGAAGCGGATTTCAGGCCGGAAAATATGAGGCGAAGCCTGGCGCAACCTTTGATCAGTTGATTACTAAGTTATCGGCTGGAGATGTTGTCAAAGAGGAAATGATTCGTTTTACAATCCCGGAAGGTTTTACGATTAGACAGATGGCTGATAAGCTGCAAAAGGAAGGACTGGCAGACCGGCAGCAATTTTTGCAGCTGGCCAACGATCCGTCCGCTTTTGACGTCGCGCTAGTGCGGGACATTCCAAAGCAGGCGGGGCTTCGCTATGCGCTGGAGGGCTATCTTTTCCCGGAAACCTATGAGCTGAAAAAGGGTAGTACGGCCAAAGATATTATACAGGTGATGCTAGAACAGACACAAAAGCGGTTGGAAACTGTTTCCGATTTGGATGCGAAGCTGAAACAGCGGGGTGAAACGCTGCATCAACTGCTGACAGTTGCTTCTCTCGTAGAGCGCGAAGTGGTTGTGGAAGATGAGCGGTCTGTAGTAGCTGGCGTCATTTATAACCGACTCAAACAGGATAAGAAGCTGGAAATTGATGCTACAGTTCAATATATGCTGGATAAGCAAAAGGAACGGCTGTATTACAAGGATTTGGCTGTGGAAAGCCCTTATAATACGTATATGCATCAGGGACTTCCACCAGGGCCGATTGCAAGTCCCAGTCTGAAATCAGTGATAGCGGCTTTACAGCCGAAAGCTACAGATTATTTGTTTTACGTGACCAAAAAAGATGGGACACATGAACATTTGTTTGCCAAAACGTATAAAGAACATTTGCATAACATTCAGGTAAGTAACCGTAAGACAAATTAGGAGGTGAGCCTATGGCTTACAAACCCGAACTACTGGCAACTGCCAGCTCTCCGGAGGATGCCCGCCATATGCTGGAGGCTGGAGCTACTGCATTACTTATTGGAGATGACCGCTTTGGAATGCGGCTGCCGGGACATTTTACACCGGACCAAATCCGTGAAGTGGTGGAAGAGGCACGGAAGCATACGGCGCAGGTATACGTATCCATGACGAATTTGATGACGAACGAGCTATTGCCGCTCCTTCCCGAATATGTGCAGACCCTAGCTGGATGCGGCATAGACGCCATTGAGTTTAATGATCCCGCAGTGCTCATGGCCGTGAAGGAGTACGCCCCGCATCTTAAGCTGTTCTGGAACGGTGAGATGATCTCCACCAACTTCGCAACCGCCAACTATTGGGGTGAAAAAGGAGCCTCCCGGGTCATTTTGGCTCGTGAGCTCAGTATGGATGAAATTACCGAAATGATACCAAAGTTGAACATAGAAGCACAGGTTCAGGTACATGGCATGACCAATATTTATCACTCCAAGCGTAAGCTTGTTCAAAGTTATATGCTGCACCAGGGACGTAATGTAGAAGGCGATTTGGGTAGAGGGCGCGGCTTGTTTCTGATTGAAGCAGAGCGAAAGGAAGAGAAGTTCCCCATCTACGAGGATATTAATGGGACACATATTATGAGTTCAGATGATTTTTGTATCATGGAGGACCTGCATATTCTGATGGAGGCGGGCGTGCATAGCTTTAAGATCGAGGGCTTATTGAAACCTACGGCTTACAATGAGGCGGTTGTTCGTGCTTATCGTAAAGCCATAGATAATTATACAGCTGACCCGGATGCTTATGCTTATGATGAAAGCTGGCTGGATGAAGTTCGCCGTCTTCAAGATCCGGAACGGGAACTTTCCTTCGGATTTTTCTATAAAGAGCAGGTTTATTAATTTTAAAATGAATTCACAGAGGGGGGAACGTCATGGGGACGATAACCAAAACGAGAAAATATATAGGTAAACGGAATCGTCTGGATAAGCCGGAGCTATTGGCTCCTGCCGGAAATCTGGAAAAGCTGAAGTTTGCCGTTCACTATGGCGCGGATGCTGTATATATTGGTGGACAAAAATATGGTCTGCGTTCTAACGCCGATAATTTCAGTTTTGAAGAAATGCGCGAAGGTGTAGAATTTGCTAACAAGTACGGTGCTAAGGTGCTTGTAGCCACCAATATCTATGCCCACAATGAGGATATTGCCGGAATCGAAGAATACTTGCGCAATCTGTACGAGGCAGGAATTCATGCCGTTATCGTCGCTGATCCGGCTATTGTATCCGTGGCATTGCGTGCTGTTCCTGGATTGGAAGTGCATTTGAGTACACAGCAGTCCACACTGAACTGGCAAGCGGTAAAGTTTTGGAAAAACGAGGGACTACCGCGTGTGGTACTGGGACGTGAGACCAGTCTGGAGGAAATCGAAGAAATTAAAAAGCATGTGGACATCGAAATCGAAGCATTCGTCCATGGTGCGATGTGCTCTTCATTTTCCGGCCGCTGCGTGTTGTCCAATCACTTTACAGACCGTGATTCCAATCGTGGAGGATGTTGTCAGTCTTGCCGCTGGAAATACGATTTGTTTGAGGATGCCCGCCCAGGTGAGGTTTGGATATCTGAGGAAGAGGCACAGGAGAGCAATGCACTGAAACAGTTCCAGCTTGGTGTTAACCAGCTTCCACTGTTCGAAGAGAGCGATAATGCCTTTTCTATGGGTTCCAAGGATCTGTGTATGATTGAAAATGTCCCTGATCTGATTGATGTAGGTGTAGACAGCTTTAAAGTGGAGGGACGTATGAAGTCCATTCACTATGTGGCTACCGTCGTGAATGTCTATCGTCAAGCGATTGATTCCTACATGGCAGATCCTGAAAATTATGTGCTCAAACCAGAATGGATTGAAGAAATTAACAAGGCAGCCAATCGTCCGTTGAATACAGGGTTTTTCTACGATACACCGGATCATGAAGATCATATTTATGAGCCGGAAGAAAAGGCAGTCCCTTATGATTTTGCCGGACTGGTCATGGACTACGATGCCGCGAGTGGCATTGCAACCATTCAACAACGGAACCATTTTAAACCAGGGCATGAAATCGAATTTTTCGGTCCGAACGGAACATTCTTTAAACAAACGGTCGGAACGATCTGGGATGAGGAAGGCAACGAATTGGATGCTGCTCGTCACCCGCTTCAACGAATTAGAATGAAGGTAGATCAGCCCGTATCGTATTTTGATATGATGCGTAAAAAGAAGTAAATAAGCCTTAAGTCACAGGTGAAAAGATTCAAAAGCCTCTCCTATCGGTTGGAGAGGCTTTTTTTTGAATAGTTTTCTAGGAAAAAAGTTTCACAAAATTTAGTTGATACTCAAAGGAAAGCTACATTCCTTGTCGAATAGTTCCGATAGAAGTTATATAGATAATAGATACATAATGGATGACGTGGAATTAGAAACTAATTATATGGTGGTAGGTGAGAGAAATGGGTTTACGGAAAAAAGAGGGGAATACAGCAAAAAGGCAACCCAAGAAAACGGATCAAATGCAGGGTTTGAAAGGCAGTAAAGTGACAACGGATAAAGAGGAACAAAAGGTTGCGGTGTCTTCGAAGGTTGCCCCCTGGGTAGCTAAGGCAACTCGTAAAGGTACACACAATTTAAAGCGTTTACTTAAGCCGGAAAGGTACAGTAAAGATTTCATGCATTTGGTCAAAAACTATAATCCGATACGTTCGGTTGGAATGAAGTTGTTTCTGATCTTTTTTGCGGCAATTATGTTATTTGTGGTCAGCTTGGGGATGCTCTCATACTACAAGGCTAAAAGTACGATTGAGCAAAATGCAGCTACGGCTTATCAGCAGACCGTTCAGCAAACTTCAGAAAAGCTTGATATTATTCTAGAGCGCTTTCAAGACACATCAACACAGGTATTTTTCGATACTGAATTAAGTGATCAGTTGCAAAAGGCTGTAAAGCAAGATAAAAATCCCTTTGCATCTTTTGTTGCTATGGGCGAAGTGAATAAGAAGCTAACGAATCTTGCTTTTACGAATAAAGCGATTGATTCAATGTACTTGTACCCGGAAGAAACCAATTTAGCTGCTATGGGCACCGGAACACAAAAGGATGTACGGCAGGAAGCGTGGTTTAAGGATATTTTGAAAAACAAAGGAATTGTTTGGCTACCTACGCAGGTGAATGACAATGGTAGCAAGACCTTTCGTCTGGCACGCTCCATGAACAGCATGTCCGGGTTGGGAGGGACTTATGTTCTGGTTATGGATTTAAAGTCCAGTGCGGTGGAGGACGAGTTAAAAGGTATTAATTTGGGTTCAGGCAGTATGATTAGTCTTGTGACAGACAAGGGTGAGTTTGTAGGTTCTAACAATGAGGGCTTGGCAGGAGGAAAGACAAAGCTGGATTACGTGTCCAAGCTTGAAGGGATCGAAGGAAATCAAATTATGGAGCAGGAAGCAGACGGCAAAAAGCAAAGTGTGCTTGCGGTTCATAATACACTGGGAACTTCCAAGTGGATTCTCGTGGGTGTAGTACCTGTATCTGAGCTGGTGAAAGACGCTAAGGGGATACTAACTACAACCTGGATATTTGCCGCAGTGGCTGCACTCATTGCATTGTTCATTGGCCTGTGGATCGTGCGTCTCGTGGCTCGTCCATTGACACATCTGAAGGATTTAATGGTCGAAGGCGCCAAAGGCAACTTGCAAATCCGAACGAACTATAAGGCTCAGGATGAAATTGGGCAGTTGTCAGAAAGCTTTGATACGATGATGGAGCAAATTACATTGCTGGTAGAACAGACGAATGCCTCAGCTCAGGAGGTTCTGAATACAGCGACGGAACTAGGCGATGCCTCGAAGAAGACAGCCATTTCAGCCAAAGAAATTGCAGCAGCAACGGAAGAGATTGCTCATGGCGCCGCCAGTTTGGCAACAGAGGCTGAACGTGGCAGCGGACTTACCGGGAATATATCTCAGCAAATGGATACGGTTATGGCTTCCAATCATGAAATGAGTCTGGTCGCACAAGAAGTTGAACAATCCAGTGAACAAGGGACCATTCAGCTGAAAAATCTATTGAGCAAGACTAAGGTTACGGAAGAAACTACGCATGCTCTGGTGGGCAAAGTAGATGAACTGAAGAAGACAACTTCCGATGTCTTTAAGGTGCTGGACGTATTACAGGATATTGCTAAACAAACGAACATTCTATCACTGAATGCGACGATTGAAGCAGCACGAGCGGGGACGGCTGGGCGTGGTTTTATGGTGGTAGCTAATGAGGTTCGGCAGTTGGCTGAACAATCACGTCAAGCTATTCGTACGGCTACAGGCATTACTAACAACATCGTCAATGAAATGAATGAAACGGTACAGGCATTATCTGAGGTGTACCCGCTGTTCCGGGAACAGATGGGAGCCGTGCAGGAAACAACGGACATTTTCCAATCGGTTCAGCAGCAAATGGGAGAGTTCGCGCTACGATTGGGAACGGTCACCGCCTCCATTCATCATCTGAGTGAATCGCAGACCACTTTGTCCGAGGCAATGACCAATGTAAGTGCGGTGGCCGAGCAATCCTCGGCTACTTCGCAGGAAGTCGCTTCCCTCAGCACTGAACAGGCCAATATCGGAAATCAACTGGTAGGTTTGTCGGATAAGCTGGAAGGAGTATCGGTGAATTTGAAGGAACAGCTTTCGCGGTTTACGGTGTAGATATAACAAAACCATGGGAATCAGGATTGTCACTGATCTCCGTGGTTTTGTACTTTTTATTAGTGGATTTGCTTAATAATCTCTCAAGAAGGAAAGCGAAAGATGAATACAAACACAAAGGTAGCGTGGGTTGTACTGGCCATTACCATTTTTATTACGGTTTTTTATTCGTTAGACGGGTTTTTAAATTGGAGCCCAGAAGCAGACATCACAAGATACAAATAAATTTGGAAACCCATTCACGTTAAAAGTTGAGTGGGTTTTCTTTTTCAACTACAGGACATACTACTGGAAAAAAGATGAAAGAAGGATGGGTGTGCCGAGGCGTGGTAGCAGTTTCATACGAAAACGTCGAATTGCATATATGGCCTTGGGGGTGATGGCGCTACTGCTGATTTTATTATTCCGACTGGCTTGGATTCAGGGGACAGCGGGCATTCATATGTCCGTTTATGGGGGGCATTCGCTTAAGGAAATGTCAGCACGTCAGCGACAGGAGGGCATTTCTATCGACTCTGGACGTGGACAGTTTACAGACCGGCATGGGCAACCCTTGACTGGCGGAGTCGTATGGGCGCCAGTGCTTTTTCCCGATGTAGATGGCAAAGCGGCTTTACATGGCGAAGAACTGGCCAAGCTACTGCGTACGAATAAAAAGCAACTACTGATACGCTGGAAAGGACTGCAATCCCCGCTCATATGGCGAGATGGGCGCGGAGAGCCCGTACAAATCAATCCGAATGAAGCAGGCAAGCTGCTGAAGCTAGCTCCTTCGCTTATTGAGCTTGTACCTTATGCGAAACGTTACAGGGATTTGCCCAATGGCAGGCAATGGCTTGGCTTTCTGTATGAACGTGCCGACCGAGCGAGTGAACTGCCGATGGGGGCAGCCGGGCTGGAAAGAACGCTGGAGCCGCTGCTGAGCGGCGTCGGTGAAACGTTCGTCTCCCGATTTGTAGATGCGCAGCGTCGTCCATTGACTCATATACCGTTGCGTGTCAGTGCTCCATCCAATGGTCACTATCCTTTACAAGTGCAGACTACAATTGATCTACCTATACAGGAACAGATTGAAAAGCTGACGGAATCTAGTCATTTGGCAGAAGGGGCGGTGGTAGTGCTCGATGCAGGCAACGCGGATGTACTGGCGATGGTGTCTCGCCCTTTTTATAATCCCGGGCATGTTGATCCGCAGAAAAAAACAGACTGGTCTAATCGTGCCCTCAAGGCGATAACGCCTGGATCCATTTTTAAGTTGGTTACGGCTGCTGCTGCACTTGAATCAGGTGTTGTCCAACCGCAGGAACAATTCCATTGTCATGGAACTTATGGCAAGTACGGTTTGGCTTGCTGGAAAAAAGAAGGACACGGTACCTTGAACCTGGAGGAAGGGCTTGCCGTATCCTGTAATAGTGTGTTCGCTCATCTCGGCGAACGGCTTAATCCTAAGCAAATTCAGGCCACAGCCTCTGCACTGGGATTGAGCCGAACTGTGGGCTGGCAGGAGCGGAATCTTGCAGGACTACCTCAATTCAGACCGCTGGATCACGAAGAAAAGGGAGCCGTATTCGGCTCCCATACGAACGCGTCTGATCCGGGCGTACGTGTACAGACAGCTATCGGTCAGCGCGATGTGCTGGTAACTCCTCTCCAAGCTGCCAATCTCATCGTCACCTTGTTGCACGAGGGTCAAGTACATGCACCACGCCTCGTCAAACGCATCAGCTACGCAGACGGTAGCACCTTACTGGAACTACCTGCTCATGCTGCACCTTCACCCGAGGGCAGCCGTTTGATTCACACATCGACGGCTCGCACGCTTCGTGAAGCAATGGAAAAGGTTGTGACACAGGGGACTGGTGTCTCCTTGCGTAATAAATCATGGAATCTGGCCGGCAAATCGGGTACGGCCCAAGCTTTAAAGAACGGTCAACCTATAAATCACCAGTGGTTTATAGGGTATGGTCCGATAGAGCGGCCTCGTTATGCGGTCGCCGTCCTTGTGCAAAATGCTTCAACACATTCTGCAAATCAAGCTACAGTACTGTTTGGTCAAGTAATGGATCTGTTAGCTCAATCCTCCTGAGTACCACGAGTAGCTTCACGATCTTCCTCCTGGATTTTTACGATAAACGGGGGCTCGTCAAATTCCTCTGTCGGAAACCGAATCCATTTCTGCAGATAGCCTTGCTGCCACAATTCCTTGAGCAAAATGATCAGAATGGGAGACAGGATTAATCCGGCCAGTCCAAAGATGGACAACGATATAATGGCAAAGGAAAGCATCAGATAGGCAGATGAAACACCGATGGAATTACCAGTGATTTTAGGCTCTGCCAGCTGGCGGACGATCACCGTCACAGCCATGACAATAAGCAGGCCTACAGCCAGGCCGGTATTGCCTGTGATGAACAGATACACGGCCCACGGAATAAAAATAACAGGCACACCCAGCAAGGGCAGAATATCAAACAAAGCTGCCACGAGCGCCAATGAGAGGGCATTATCCACTTGCAAAATGAGTAAACCTATAAATACGAGAACAAAGGTAATCCCTACCAGTAGAGCTTGAGCCTTGAGAAAAGCGGAGATAGCTTTAAGTACGTGATTTTTTAGAAAAAGGTAAGCAGTTTTTAGTGTCTTGGGTGTTTTACTACGAGCAATGCCCTTCCAAAGATTAATTTCCATACTTAAAAAGAACGCTAAAATGATGGCAATGGCAAAGTTGCCCATAAAAACAGTGAAAGAACTGAGGAACTGTATGAAAAAGGATAATCCTAGCTGTGCCCACTTCGTAGCAATGGTGGTGGCAGTCGCAAAATAATCATTTACACGTTCAGTAACACTCGGAGGTAAAGCAGCGATTTTATCTTGAGAAAGATGAAGATATCGCGTGAATTCCGCTTGGATGATCTGAGTATATTGTGGGAGGTTTTGCGCGACTTTCGTAAATTGCGTAACCAGAATCAGGCCCAATCCGAAAAAAATAGCAAGTAAGAGGATGATAAATAGCAATACGGAGAGTGCGGAGGCAAAAGGCTTTTTCATTCCTTTCCGATGAAAATAACGGGCAGCAGGTTCAATGCACCAGAACACGACGAACGAAAGGAACACAGGTGCGGCAAGTTGATACAGTTTGCTGGATACGAACATAATTAAATACACGGTTAATACGATCAAACCGATATCAAAAACGGTACGCCAATATTTTTTGTACAAGGGAAGCATATGTATACAACGACTCCTTTTAGATTTTTATTTATTGTACACTAAATTGGACCTCAATGCTGACCATATGCAATAGCGAAATCTCGGCATGTTTGCTTCATTGTGATAATATATAAGTAAGTGAGTTTTCCTCAGGAAGCCTGCTTGGGGAGTTCAGAATAGAAAAGTGGGGATAAAACGTGCAGACTTTGCTGTTATGGATGTTTTACATTTCAACTTTTTATGCTTTTATTCCGGCGCTGGTTAGTCGTATATTTGGTTTCCGGGTGTTCAGGCGCGGCAAAAGTGAGCAAGAATATGCACTCACCTTTGATGATGGCCCTGATCCAGTGTATACATCACAGCTGCTTGATTTACTGAAGCGTTTTGATGCCAAGGCTACTTTTTTTGTTGTTGGGATGAATGCAGAAAAACACCCTGAGCTTCTGAAACGCATGCATGATGAAGGTCATCTAATCGGTATTCATAATTATGTGCACAAATCGAATTGGCTTATGAGGCCTGTTACCGTCAGAAGACAAATTGCTCAGACAGAGTCAGTCATTCGTCGAGTAACTGGCGAGGGAACGACCTTTTATCGCCCACCTTGGGGGATAGTGAACTTTTTTGATATTTCCAACACCCATGGTCGTCGAATCGTATTATGGTCCTCCATGTTCGGGGACTGGAAGGCCAGCATCGGAGCGAAACAATTAGCGGAGAGAATGCTCAAAAAGCTGAGGGGTGGCGAGGTGATGCTGCTCCATGACTGTGGTACGACATTGGGGGCAGACGTGGAAGCGCCCCAGAATATGCTAATCGCACTGGAGAAGTTGCTGAGGGTCGCCCAAGAACGACAATTACGCAGCGTACGGGTGGATACATTGTTTTGCCGTCAGTCTGTCAATAAACCTACTGCCTCCGAGATGTCCAGTACGGGCTGGTTAAAAAGAACGCTGGTATTTGGATGGCTCCAGTATGAGCGGCTATTCCATGTTTTGTTTCGTCTTCGTCCCGTAAGCAAGGAGGATACGATCTTTTATTATCGTCGCCGTATCTATCATGGGCCAAATGTAAATATGGAGAACAGCAGGTGGTTAGAAAAAGGGGACCCGATAATTGAGCTTCATTTTGATAATAGAAAGTTATTTCAATTGGGTTCGACGGCAAAGTCGATGGTACATCTAGCTATTCAATTAATTCGGATTGTAAAAAAACAACTTCCTGATCTGGCCCAACGCATTGTACATGATTCTGAAATGAAGGGTGTAAAGGCGATATACGCAGTAAGTATGATTCATCGGGGACCAGAGAAGTTGGGATTTCAAGTTCGGGAGCTTCCCAAAGGACTGTTTAAGCATGTGTCCACTGTATATCTAAAGCTGTTATTTCGTGTTATCCATCCTTTGGGTTCAGAGCAATTGAGTGAAAAAAAAGATGTAATGGTACCGAAACTGATTGTGATGCCAATGGATACCTTGTTTGACCGTTTTCATCAGGGAGGCTTACACCGCTCAGACGAAGCTCTTGAGCAAACAGCACAGCGAGATGATGTCCATACACTCAACAGCGAAATGACTGAATAGGCTAAACCTAATGACCTAATAAAAAAATCCTCTCGATCCTTTGTTAGGGTCGAGAGGACTTTTAGCTGTTTATAAAGTAATCCTATCTTGGCAACGCATTTAGATTTTCATAATTCCGCCGTTACTTGCGTTCGTTACCAGCTTGGAATAACGTGCCAGGTAACCCGTTTTTACCTTCGGCTCAAAGCCTTTCCAGTTGGCGCGACGACGTTCAAATTCTTCGTCCGTAATGTGGAGCTCAATCTTACGATTGTTTAAGTCCAGCTCGATGATATCGCCGTCCTCAACAAAAGCGATAGGTCCGCCTTCTGCGGCTTCAGGGGAAATATGACCGATGGAGATACCGCGGGAAGCACCTGAGAATCGTCCGTCTGTAATCAGACCCACCTTGGCACCAAGCCCCATGCCCACGATTTGTGAAGTTGGAGCGAGCATTTCAGGCATACCAGGTCCGCCCTTTGGACCTTCATAACGGATAACAACAACGTGTCCTTCATTAATTTTACCGTTGGCGATACCTGCCAGTGCATCTTCCTGTGAATCAAAGCAGATAGCAGGACCTTTGTGATAACCACCAACCGAAGGATCAACTGCACCGACTTTAATGATGGAGCCTTGCGGTGCCAGATTACCGAATAATACAGCTAGGCCGCCACGTTCAGAATAAGGGTTGTCCAGTTTATGGATGACGTTAGTATCCAGAATTTCCTGACCTTCTACGTTTTCACGAATAGTTTTTCCGGTCACAGTAATACAGTCTCCATGCAGTGCGCCCGGTTTCTTCAACAATTCATTCAGCACTGCGCTTACGCCGCCTGCATTATGGACATCCTCAATATGATAGTCGGAAGCAGGTGCCAATTTGGACAAATGAGGTACGCGGTTTGCGACTTCATTAATACGTTCGATAGGGTAGTCAACTTCTGCTTCATGGGCAAGTGCCAATGTATGCAATACTGTATTCGTGGAACCGCCCATTGCCATATCCAATGCAAATGCATTATCAATAGCCTCTTTAGTCACGATATCACGTGGTTTAAGATCAAGCTTAATCAATTCCATTAATTGGCGTGCAGATTGTTTAACGAATTCTTTACGTTCTTCTGCTACTGCGAGAATGGTGCCGTTACCGGGCATAGCCAGACCCATTGCTTCTGCGAGACAGTTCATGGAATTCGCTGTGAACATCCCTGAACAGGAGCCACATGTCGGACAGCCATATTGTTCTAATTCAAGCAAGCTTTGATCGTCGATTTTACCAGCCTGATATGCACCTACGCCTTCGAAGACGGAGGTCAGGGAAATAGAGCGTCCGTTCTTGTCTTTACCAGCTTTCATAGGACCGCCGCTGACGAAAATAGTTGGAATGTTAACGCGCAATGCGCCCATCATCATGCCAGGGGTAATTTTATCACAGTTAGGAATACAAACCATGCCATCAAACCAGTGAGCGGAAACGACAGTTTCCAGAGAGTCAGCTATAATTTCGCGGCTTGGCAGAGAATAACGCATACCGATGTGACCCATGGCAATGCCGTCATCTACACCGATGGTGTTAAACTCGAAAGGTACACCGCCTGCCTCACGAATGGCTTGCTTGACAATTTTCCCGAATTCCTGCAAATGGACGTGGCCCGGTACGATATCAATATACGAGTTGCATACCGCAATAAACGGTTTGTCAAAATCTTCTTCCTTGACACCCGCTGCGCGCAGCAAGCTGCGGTGAGGAGCGCGGTCAAAGCCTTTTTTAATCATATCGGAACGCATTTTCGTCTTAGCTGTCATGATGCTGGTTTCCCCCCAAAGTATAAAAATAGTATGGCGTTCAATGGACGCCGTAATAGCGCAGATGTTTTCTAAAGAGTCTATCATAGATGTGAGCTTTTTTCTACATATATGAAGATTTTGAAAAAGTACAAGAAGTGTTCTCTAATCAACAATATATAGATATGACCAGTTTTATTTGTCTATATATTGCATTTAGAAGAGTTAGAATTTGATTCTATTAAAAATATGTATACTGACATGTTTGCGTATCAGTTAAAATATGAAAGAGCCCATTCTGCAATAAAGCGGATGGGCTCAAGCTTGTTTTATGTTAAAGGAGGGCGGAGGATGACATTACACCTTAATTTCTGCCGCCTTTACGACCGATGTCTCTGTAGAAATTTTTGTCATGCGACTCAGCCGTAGCATCGCCGCCTTTTTTGCCGATTTCCTGATAAAATTCTTTATCGTGAGAGTTTGCGGTTGCTTCCCCGCCTTTTTTACCAATCTCCTGATAAAATTCCTTATTGTGCTTCTTGGAAGTAGCTTCTCCACCCATACGACCTGCTTCTTCGCGACTCATTTTCCCCTGATTTTGATTACGTGCCATTACAAATCACTCCTTAATAAAAAAGTTGTTTTTTGTTGCGCGCATCCTTTACTTACCACATCACGCCTGTATGAAACAGGCTCCAAGTGGAGTAAAGAGGGGGTAGACTCGCTTACATGTTCGTCTGTGAGTGGGTTGTCGCGTGTTCAATGTTAAATAAAAAATGGATAAAAAGATTACGCGGACCGTCTAAAAGGATAAGGAGCTGGCTTTAGCATCCACTCTACCTGTGGCTCAATCAGAGGTCGTGTTGCAGTTCGAACCCAAGGCATGGTCAACATACAGCACAGACCTGCAGCACACACTACAATCAACATGACTTCCACTGGAGTATCTATATATTCGTAGACTCCCTTTGCAACGACGGTACGGACGATCAAGCCATGGAGTAAAAAGACATATAGTGTCCGTCTTCCCATCTCGGTTATACGTCCTGTGACAGCTGGAACAAAGCTTAGGAACGCCATGGATGCTATCCATTGAACTCCATAAATGCCGATGCGGTAAATTCCTGCGTACCATTCGGTATGGCCCAATTCACCGTAAGTCATGTTGCCATACAGCCAGCCTGCCGGGATGCCGAAATACGACGTTCCCGCCAGTACCATAAGCAGAAGAGATACAACGCCAGCGATTATGCGGACTGGAGCTGTGAAGAACCGTCGAACGTCTGCATAATTCAAATGATAACCTGCTACAAAGTAAGGCAAATAAACAAAGGTTCTGCATACGCTCAGCCATATACCATCCACAGGGAGATACCCGACGAGGATACCCAGCAGCACGGATATACCCAATTGGAGGACAGGTGGTATTTTCTGAAAAGACAGCATCAGCAGTCTCCAACAGATATGGCTGGCAAGGAACCAGAGTAGCAGATAAGGAGCAAAGAACGAATGATGGATATGGGGAACGTGGAAGAGTGCAACATCCAAGATCGAATAGAGCGATTGAAAAATAAGATATTGCATACCGATCTGAAGCAGAACTTTTCGGCCTGCTGATCCGGTCAAAGAAGTTTGGGCAAAGTAGCCTGTAACGAGTACAAACAACGGCATATGAAACATGAATATCCAGCTGAACCATTGTTGGGCAATATGAAGTGAACCGACTAGAGGCTCCAGAGCATTCCCTGCAAATACGCATATGATCAACAGAAATCGCAAATTGAGAAAGAAGCTTTCCCCTTGTACATCATGGCTTGTCGTCATGTGTTTCCCTCCGAACGGCTTCTGCCGACTAAACTATTTAAAAAATAATTCTTTACAAGGAACAAGGTACGATACTCTGGACTTTATCATTGTGATTTTATTCACAATAGTAAGCGTTATCATAACCTTATTGTGTGGCGAAAGCTTGAACACCGGACAAAGATGGGCTAAGACGTGGAAATGTATGCTGATTTGACCCTGTATGTGCAACGATGTTACCCTAACAAGGCTAGTTACGCTGATGAATACAGCGGTACATTTTATATTCAAATTACGAATTACGAGGTACGAAAGGCGAAAGGAACTTTTACAATGAGAAGAAGAACAAGAAGATCATACAATTCATATGGGACACGTGGTCCTCGGAAAATATGGAAAATTCTCTTAGGCATCCTGATTGTCATTGTACTGATCGCAGGGTGGGGAGCATGGAAGGTATTTACGCCTTATCAGCCTGACGAGACGGCTGCTGCTGCATTAGCTGAAGTAGCGGATGCTGTGAAAGTAAATGAACAAGAACATTGGGTTGGTTTTGAGCCTGTAAAAAGAAGCGGAGCCGGAGTCATTTTGTATCCAGGTGCGTTGGTGAAGCCCGAAAGTTATGCGCCCTTGGCACGCCGTCTGGCGGAAAAGGGTCATCATGTGATCATTGCAAAAATGCCACTGAACCTTGCATTGATCTCCCCGGATTTAGCGAATGAAGTGCTAAAGGCATATCCGAAAGAAGCGTTTGTTATTGGAGGCCATTCGTTAGGCGGTGTGATGGCGGCCCGATATGCAGCTGCACATCCTGATCAGGTCAAAGGTGTATTTTTCCTCGCCTCCTACCCGGATAACAAGGGTAATTTAAAGGATAAAAATCTGCCCGTTATTTCTCTACTGGGAAGTGATGATGGAGTCGTCCAGATGGAAAATGTCCAAAGTGGAAGAACTTATTTACCAGCCAACACGCTGTATTTTACAGTCGAAGGGGGAAATCATGCCCAATTCGGCAGTTATGGTGTCCAAAAAGGGGATAATCCTGCAAAAATTAGCGCTGCCGAGCAATGGAATCAGACGGTAACGGCTTTACAGGACTGGATGAAAGAGAGTGTGGATGTGGCTTCTAAGAATCAGTAAAGGAGGTGTGCTGCATGTCTGAGCTGATCGTGCAGGGGGAGCGGTACCCATGCCGTGGTATTTTATTGGATAAAGATGGAACGTTGCTGGATTTTATTCAGTTGTGGGGCCCCTGGGCTCGTTCTATACTGGATATGATGGAGCAGCATCTTACCGTGGCGGGTGCCGGTTTTACGGTGGAAAAAGGTACCGTTCTAGGTACTGTTCACGATCAAGAGGGACGTGTGATCGGTTACGACCCTTCTGGCCCGCTGGCCATGGGGACGGTGGACGAAAGTACGGGGGTACTGGCTTGGCAGCTTTATAATGCTGGTGTACCGTGGAATGAAGCTGTGCGGCTTGTCCGCGACTTTAATAAAACGGCGATGGCTGATATTCGGCGACATCGGGCAGCGAAGGTGTTTCCAGGGTTGCGGACGTTGCTTGAGCAAAGCCGCCATGCCGGGCTGAAGCTGGCGGTTGTGACCTCTGACAGTACAGAGGCTGCACAGGAGCATTTGGAGTGGATGGGGCTGACATCCTATTTTGACGAGATTATCGGACATGATAGGGTTACATACGGCAAGCCTGACCCGGAAATGGCTGAAAAAGCCTGCGCGTTACTAGGATTGTCGCCGGCGGACGTGGTAGTCATCGGAGACAGCAATGGGGATATGCAGATGGGCAAGCGTGCCGGAGTACGGCTCACTATTGGATTTGCGCCAGAAGCAGAACGTTCTGGTCATTTGCTGGATGCGGATAAGGTTGTTCGTGGATATGAAGAGCTGGAGGTGCGTAGGGTATGAAAGTTAATACGTTGGCGGAATGGATACAGCAATCGCAGAATATTGTTTTTTTCGGCGGAGCAGGGACATCGACGGAAAGCGGTATTCCGGATTTTCGTTCGGCAGCAGGCCTGTATCAAAGTGAGGAGAAATTGCCTTATTCCCCTGAGGTTATGCTTAGCCGTTCATTTTTTGTGAAGCATCCTGAAGTGTTCTTCGACTTCTATCGTAGCAAAATGCTGCATCCCGATGCGGAGCCGAATGGTTGTCATCATTTCCTCGCGTCATTGGAAAAGCAAGGCCGTCTAAAAGCGGTTGTGACACAAAATATTGACGGATTACATCAGGCGGCAGGTAGTGTGAATGTACTAGAACTTCATGGCTCGGTGCATCGCAACCACTGTATGGAATGCGGACGCTTTTACAATCTAGATGAAGTGATGAACAGCTCTGAGGTTGTACCCAAATGTCCGATAGATGGAGGAATTATCAAACCGGATGTCGTTTTATATGAGGAGGAGCTGAATCAGGATACCATTATTCAATCCGTTCAGGCTATTTCGCAGGCTGATTTGCTGTTAATTGGAGGAACGTCGCTGACAGTACATCCTGCTGCGGGCTTGATTACTTATTTTCGTGGTAAACATACGGTGCTGCTGAATACAGATCCCACCTCGTATGATCATAAGGCGGATCTTTTGATCACCGATCCAATCGGTAAAGTTATGGAAAAAATTGCTCATCAATTAGGTCTGTAATCGTTTTCTTGTCAACGCCTGGATAAAAGCGCTATGATGATGTTGTGATGGACATTACAATGTTTCGAGAGAGGCTGGGATAGCATGGTTTATTTAGCTGGCGAAGATCGTTATGAAAGTATGAAATATAACCGTACAGGGAGATCAGGTCTAAAACTGCCGGCTATTTCGCTGGGCTTGTGGCACAATTTTGGCGGGATTAACAACGCGGAGAATGGCCGTAGCATGATTACCCGCTCCTTTGATCTAGGAATTACGCATTTTGATTTAGCTAATAACTATGGCCCTCCTGCGGGATCAGCTGAGGAATTTTTTGGACAAGTCTTAGCCAGTGATATGAAACCGTACCGGGATGAGTTGGTCATCTCCACCAAAGCGGGCTACAATATGTGGGCAGGGCCTTATGGTGACTGGGGATCTCGCAAGTATATGATATCCAGTCTGGATCAGAGCCTGAAGCGGATGGGGCTGGACTATGTCGATATATTCTACTCTCACCGATTTGATCCTAATACGCCGCTGGAAGAAACGATGGGAGCACTGGATCATATCGTACGATCCGGCAAAGCGCTGTATGTGGGTGTGTCCAATTATAGTGCGGAGCAAACAGCAGAAGCAGCTCGCATTCTGAAGGAGCTGGGAACACCGCTTCTGATTCATCAGCCGAAATACTCCTTGCTCGACCGCTGGATTGAAAGCGGATTACAAGATGTACTGGACGAAAACGGGGTAGGCAGCATTGCCTTTTGCCCGCTGGCTCAGGGATTGCTGACCAATAAATATTTGAACGGAATCCCCGAGGATTCACGTGCAGCGAGTACATCGGTTTTCCTGAATGAGAACCATGTAACGCCAGAGACACTTCGCAAGGTACGCGCCTTGAATCAGATGGCTGCTGCACGCGGACAAAGTTTGGCTCAATTCTCGCTGGCCTGGGCTCTGCGCGGCGAACGTCTGACCTCTGTCTTGATTGGGGCAAGCCGTGTAAGCCAAATTGAAGAAAATGTTGCTACCTTATCCAATCTGGACTTTTCTCAGGAGGAACTGGATCGAATTGATTCGATTCTGAATGCCGGGAACTGACAGGACGGCGGCACAGCCTAATGGTGAAAGTTAATCTGTAGTCATCGGCCTAATTTCGCATCCTTTTATACAATATATAACCAACAGCCCGCATCCGTTTGAAGGATGCGGGCTGTTTAAGCCTGCTTTACGACTGTGGGTATTGCTTAACCTTGCTTCGGTACTCGGTTGGAGACTGACCGCAGAAGCGCTTGAATTGACGTGAGAAATATAAGGCATCGGTTAGTCCGACCGAAGCGGCCACTTGCTCTACCGATAATTCAGGACGCTCACGCAGCAGTTGACGTGATTTGTCGATTCTTAGCTTAAGCAGATAGGTGACGGGGGAGATGCCCGTTTCCTTTTTGAATATCCGTGACAAATATGCACGATTATAACCAAGTCCTTCAGACATTTGCTCAATGGAAACGGGATGTGCGTACTGAGTGGACATATATTGCACCATCTGCTTGACTGTACGTTGAATTTGCGAATCCGCCCCGGACGGATCAGTCCAGTCACTCAGGTAATTGCCTGCTTCCCCCATAATCAGATACAAATAGCCCAAGGCTGATAGATGAGAACTAGATTTTCTGCTATAAAAGGCCAATTGCATTTGCTCCAAATAACCGGGGATGGGACTTTGATCGGAAGCATGAAAGACAGGCTGGTGAACACGTAGCCCGGCCTCCTGCACCACCTGCTCAGTATGGTGCCCGGTAAACGCAGACCAACGATAACGCCACGGTTTCTCTTCATCAGAGGTATAGCTCACCAGCTGACCGGGATGAATAAGGAAAAAATCGTTTTCTTCAAGCTGATATGTGTGCTGTTCCGTTCGGAAGATACCTCTGCCCGATTCTACAAAGTGTAGCAGATAGTAATCATAGATTTTCGGCCCCACGGCATGACCGGATTTGGTTTGGCTCTCTCCTGCAAAAAGCACATGCAGCGGGCTATTTTCATAAAACACCGGATTAGAGGCAACGGCATAACTATATGAATGCGCTTGCAAAATAGGGTCATCCTTCCTGCATTTGTGAATGGTTTAGCGGATGCGGTATACTTACATTGTACATATCCAAGTCACATTTATCCATAGCTTAAACACATGGATGCATTACATCGTGTGACGCTTTCATTTATACTGAAATCATAAGAGATGTCAACCTGATTAAGATGTTACAGGGAAATCAGGAGGGCCTTTACTAACGGTATATGAGGTGGATGCGGATATGAACTCTACTGAATTAAAGAAACATTTTATTGAAAAATATGGTGAAAGCAGCAATGAACTGCGGATATTTCATGCACCTGGACGTGTCAATCTGATTGGAGAGCATATCGACTATAACGGTGGTTATGTACTCCCGGCTGCGCTGGAATTCGGAACGACGCTAATCCTTCGTGCGCGCAATGATGATGAAATTCATTTTGCTTCAACAAACCTGTCGTATGAAGTATCTATCTCCCGCGGAGAAATAGGTAAAACAAAAACGGATGAGTGGGTGGACTATCCGGTGGGTGTGCTGGTGGAGCTAGCTGATAAGGGAGTTTATCCGTCTAACGGATATGACCTGCTCTTTCACGGAGAAATACCCAATGGCGCTGGATTATCCTCCTCAGCCTCCATTGAGGTTGTTACAGGATACGCGTTCCTCACGATCGAAAAACAGAAAACAGATACGGTCGAAATCGCTTTGTTGTCCCAGCGGGCAGAAAACAATTATGTAGGTGTCAATTGCGGCATTATGGACCAGTTCGCTGTAGCGAACGGAGCAGCTGATCATGCAATTCTACTGATGTGCGATACGTTGGATTACCGTAAAGTGCCATTCCGCACGGGAGATTACAAGTTGGTGATCGGCAATACAAACAAGCGTCGCGGTTTGGTGGACTCGGCCTATAACGAGCGTCGTAGTCAATGTGCCGAAGCACTGTCCATTTTGCAGCAGCAGGAGCCGTCACTGGAATACCTCGCTCAGCTGGATGAGGCACGTTTCGGAGAGCTCCAGCATCACATCGCGGACCAAACAGTGCGTCGGCGGGCACAGCATGTGGTGGAGGAAAACGCTCGTGTGTTGGCCTCTGTTGATGCTCTCGCGGCGAATGAACTTGCAGCTTTTGGTCAGTTAATGAATGCTTCTCATGATTCATTACGCGATTTGTATGAGGTCAGCTGCACGGAGCTGGACGTCATGGTTGAAGAAGCACGGCGCATTCCTGGCACGCTGGGTGCTCGTATGACAGGAGCCGGATTTGGAGGTTGTACGGTTTCATTGGTTCATGAGAACGATGTGGAACGTTTTGTGAAGGAAGTCGGCGAAGCTTATCAGACCCGCACAGGGCTGGAAGCCAGCTTTTATGTATGCAAGGCAGGAGACGGAGTTAAAGAACTGAAGGAGGACGAATAACATGGCCATTTTAGTCACAGGTGGAGCTGGATATATCGGTTCACATACCGTAGCAGAACTGTTGGATCTGGGAGAAGAAGTTGTGGTACTGGATAATTTGCAAACCGGGCACAAAGCAGCATTGCTTGGAGGCAAGTTGTATGAAGGGGATTTGAGGGATAAAGAACTACTGTCCAAATTGTTCTCAGAAAATAGTATCGATGCAGTTATCCATTTTGCAGCCAACTCGCTGGTTGGAGAAAGTATGCAAAATCCTGGTAAATATTACGACAACAATGTATTTGGCACGCTGAGCTTGCTGGAGGCAATGAAGGATGCTGGAGTGCGCCGAATCGTGTTTTCCTCTACTGCGGCTACCTACGGCGAACCGGAAAAGGTGCCGATTGAAGAGGGTGACCGTACAGAGCCAACCAACGTGTATGGTGAAACAAAGCTGATGATGGAGCGCATGATGTCGTGGTTTGATAAAGTTCTAGGCATCAAATATGTGTCTTTACGGTATTTTAATGCTGCTGGTGCGCATGAGAGCGGCAAGATCGGTGAAGATCACCGACCAGAAAGCCATCTGATCCCGTTAGTGCTCCAGACAGCCCTGAAACAGCGTCCACACATCGCTGTGTTTGGTGAGGATTATGCGACACCTGACGGCACGTGTGTTCGGGATTACATTCACGTGAGTGACCTGGCGGATGCTCATGTGCGTGCAGTAAATTACTTGCGCGAAGGCAATGACAGCAACGTATTCAACCTGGGCAACGGGCAGGGCTTCTCTGTGAAAGAAGTTATTGAGACGGCACGCAAGGTCACTGGGCTCGACATTCCAGTTGTTACAGAGCCACGCCGCGCAGGCGATCCAGCGATATTGGTTGCATCTTCTGACAAGGCTCGTTCGGTGTTGGGCTGGAGTCCAGCACGTACCCAACTAGAGGACATTATTAGCGGAGCATGGGGATGGCATCAGTCGCACCCTCACGGCTACGGCGACGAATAGACGGGAGACGATGACATATGAGCGAGCGCCAATCCGCAGATAAAGGCCAAGGCCGGGAACATTCCCGGCATCTGGCCAATGACATCGACGAAACTGTACAGCAATCGGCTCTATATGCGGTGGAGCAACTGGTTGCATTCGCACAAAACAAGGGCTTGATCGGTCCGCAAGATACAGATTACAGCCGTAATCTGCTGTTGGAGCAGTTTGGGTTTTCGGAGCCTTATTCAGGTGGGGAAGCAGGGGGCGTTATGGCCCTCGAAGCTCTCCAGCCTGTGCTTAATGTATTGATAGATTATGGTTTTGCCATAGGACTTATCCCTGAAAACACAGATACGTATCGCGATTTGCTTGATTCCAAAATCATGGGACTGCTGATGGCGAGACCGTCTGAAGTCATCCGTGACTTTCATCAAACGGAGGCTGAACGTGGCATAGAGGCGGCGACAGATGCTTTTTATCAATTATCCATCGATTCGAACTACATTCGAATGGATCGGGTTGCTAGCAATGTGTACTGGAATCAGTCGACATCTTACGGAGATATGGAAATCACGATTAATTTGTCCAAGCCAGAAAAAAGTCCCAAGGAAATTGCGATGGCGAAGCTTTTGCCGCCGCCTGTTTATCCCAAGTGTCAATTATGCCGTGAAAACGTCGGATATGCAGGAAGAGTAAATCATCCGTCCCGTCAAAATTTGCGCATCATTCCGGTGGAATTGAATGGGGAACCGTGGTTTTTTCAATATTCACCCTATGTGTATTACAACGAGCACTGCATTGTGTTCCATCATGATCATGTACCGATGAAGCTTACGAAGGATACACTGCGCCGATTGCTGGCCTTTACGAAAGCGTTTCCGCATTATTTTATTGGCTCCAATGCGGATCTGCCGATTGTCGGCGGATCGATTCTGACCCATGATCATTTTCAGGGTGGTCGTCATACATTCCCAATTGAAAAAGCGGGTGTGGACGGCATATACCATAATGAAGCGTTCCCGCAGGTTACAGCAGGGATTGTAAACTGGCCGATGTCGGTCATCCGTTTTACGTCAACAGATGCCGAGGCGTTGTTGGAAGCGGGAAATGCTGCTTTTGAAGCCTGGAAAGCTTTTAGTGATCCTGTAGCTGATGTCCTCTCTCATACAGAGCAGGAAGGGGAAACGATTCCGCATAATACCGTGACGCCGATTGTGCGCCGTGATGCCGAAGGCAGGTACCAGATGGATCTCGTACTGCGTAACAACCGAACGAGTGAAGAGTATCCGGAAGGTATTTTCCATCCTCACCGCGAGATGCATCACATCAAGAAGGAAAATATCGGTCTGATCGAAGTTATGGGACTTGCCATATTACCGGGGCGGCTCAAGGATGAACTGGATGGAATTGCAGATATTTTGTGTGGGGATGACAAGCTGGCTGTGGCTATGCAGCAGGAAGGACATCCACTGTTTAAGCATGCAGACTGGATTTATCAGTTAAACACCCGGTTCGGTCGTTTGCCTGACAAGGAGACGGCTGTTCGTACCGTACAAAATGAGGTTGGACTGAAATTCAGTGAAATTTTAGAGCATGCAGGAGTGTATAAACGAAATCCGTCCGGTCATCAGGCCTTTGGTCGTTTTATGAAACAATTGGGATATACTTTGGGAGAATAAAATTGCTTGCGCAGCACATAATACACTACGAGAACCCTCCCAAGATATGACATGGAACCATGCTCCTCAAGGAGTGTGGTTTTTTTCTGAAAATAAAGCAGATTTGTTTCCTGTAACCGAAAAGGTTATAATAGAGTAGTTTCTTAACATTAAACTTTAGAACTATTGGAGGCGAGCGTTTGCGATGAAAGCATTCGAATTTTATAATCCTACACAATTGATCTTCGGTAAAGGACAATTGGAGGCTCTCAAGCGTGAAGTTCCTAAATATGGTAAACGTGTACTGCTTGTATATGGCGGCGGCAGCATTAAGCGCAGCGGTTTGTACGATAATGTAATAAGTTTGCTTGGTGAAATCGGTGCAGAGGTAACGGAACTGGCTGGTGTAGAACCGAATCCTCGCTTATCTACAGTACATAAAGGCGTTGAATTGTGTAAAACACATCAAATCGACCTCGTTCTGGCTGTAGGCGGTGGTAGTGTGCTGGATTGCTCCAAAGCCATTGCTGTTGGTGCAAAATATGATGGCGACATGTGGGATTTTGCAGAGCGTAAAGCGGCACCACAGGCAGCATTGCCACTAGGTACGGTTTTGACCATGGCAGCTACCGGTTCTGAAATGAATGCGGGTTCTGTTATTACAAATGAAAAAACACAGGAAAAATTGGGCTGGGGCAGCGTATTTGCGTTCCCTGCGTTTTCTATTCTTGATCCTGTGAACACATACTCACTGCCACAAAATCAAACCGTTTACGGAATCGTAGATATGATGTCACATACACTGGAGCATTATTTCCATTTGGAATCCAATACTCCGGTCCAACTTGGCTGGTGCGAAACGATTTTGCGTACGGTCATGGATGCGGCTCCAGGTCTGGTCAACGATCTGGAAAACTACGAGCTGCGTGAAACGATTATGTATTGTGGTACGATGGCGCTGAACGGCTTCCTGAATATGGGGCTGACAGGTGACTGGGCTACTCACAATATCGAACATGCGGTGTCTGCTGTTTATGATATTCCACATGGTGGAGGACTGGCTATTCTGTTCCCGAACTGGATGAAACACAATTTGCATGTGAAGCCTGAACGCTTCAAGCAACTGGCGGTCAATGTGTTCCATGTGAAACCAGAAGGCAAGAGTGATGAAGAAGTGGCGTTGGAAGGTATTCAGGCGTTGCGTGATTTCTGGAACTCGATTGGTGCACCAAGCCGTCTGGCTGATTACGATATTGATGCGTCCCAAATCGATGTTATGGCTGATAAAGCTGTGAAATTTGGATCTTTTGGTGGCTTTAATAAGCTCAATCGCGAAGATGTAGTCGAAATTTACAAAGCATCTCTGTAAACTGACATTTGTATCATTTTAAGCACGTTTGTGCGTCATTAGACGTACGAACGTGCTTTTTTGGGTTTGATTTGGGATTTTGGAGGAAAATTTTGAAACTTTTTAAGGTTGAATACGTAAACATAGTTATAGACTGGAAACCAGACTGAAAAGGTACATGGAAGGAGGAGTCGCATGGAAACCATATTTTGGTGGTTATTGGCAGGGGGCGCTATCTTTACCGTAGTCAGTGTGCTGATTGGAGATGTACTCGGTGGTTGGCTGGATGGTGCATTGGAGCTACCGGGCCTCGATTGGTTCAGACCTGTCGTTTTACTTGGAGCCATGACCGCTTTTGGCGGAGCTGGAGTACTGCTGACAAAGTATACTGGGCTGAGCATGGGGTGGGTCGTCGTGCTTGCTTTAGGGATTGCGTTTGTCATCGGAATACTCGTGTTCTTTGCGTTTATCAAACCCATGGCGAATTCGGAGGTATCCAGCGGCTTCTCCATGCGTGAGCTGACTGGCCGGATCGGTGAGGTCACCATTCCTGTACCTGAGGTTGGTTACGGGGAGGTTATGATCCGTTTGGGTGCAGGCAACACCATACATACAGCATCTAGCTTCGATCACAAACCGCTTGCTGCGGGAACCCGTATCGTCGTGGTTGAGGTCGCAGAGGGCGTCGTCCGCGTAGCGTACCTGGACACATAGACGGCGCATTCGCTTAACTTGAAGGGAGCGTGATCGGGAGTGTCAAATTTGCAAGATATTGTGTTGGTCCCTGGGATTGTTGTCATCGTTATCGTTATATTAGGGATCGCTTTTTGGGCCCGTTACAAAACGGTAGGGCCGGATGAAGGAATGATCGTGACGGGTTCTTTTCTAGGAAATAAAAATATTTCCGAGGATGACTCTGGACGAAAAATTAAAATTGTACGCGGCGGGGGGGCCTTCATTTGGCCTATTTTTCAGCAGTCCGAATTCATCTCTCTGTTGTCCCATAAACTGGACGTAACCACACCGGAAGTGTATACGGAACAAGGAGTTCCTGTGATTGCGGATGGTGTGGCGATCATCAAGGTCGGCAGTTCTATTGAGGATGTAGCTACAGCAGCCGAGCAGTTCATCGGGAAGCCACTGGAGGCTCTTAGGGGAGAGGCTCAGGAAGTGCTGGAGGGACATTTGCGCGCAATCCTCGGTTCGATGACAGTGGAAGAAGTTTATCGTAATCGGGATCGGTTTGCGCAGGAAGTACAGGGCGTGGCTGCTCGTGATCTGAAAAAGATGGGCTTGCAAATCGTTTCATTCACCATCAAAGATGTGCGTGATAAGCACGGATATCTGGATGCGCTTGGTAAGCCGAGAATTGCCGCTGTGAAACGGGATGCTGAGATTGCAGAAGCCGAGGCTGTGCGGGATGCCCGGATTCAGAAGGCGCGTGCGGAACAGGAAGGCCAGAAGGCCGAACTGCTGCGGGATACCAACATTGCGGAGGCAGCCAAGGAGAAGGAACTGAAAGTGGCTTCGTTTAAGAAAGAACAGGATACAGCGAAGGCAGAAGCCGATCAGGCTTATCACATTCAGGAGGCCCGTGCCAAGCAGACTGCTGTCGAGGAGCAGATGAAAGTCGAGCTGGTGCGCAAAGAACGGGAAATTGATCTTCAATCCAAGGAAATACAGGTACGTGAAAAGCAATATGATGCGGAAGTGAAAAAGAAGGCAGAAGCTGATCGGTATGCGGTCGAGCAAGCGGCGGAAGCAGATAAATCGCGTAAAATGCGTGAGGCTGAATCGCTGCAATACTCGATTGAGACACAGGCTAAAGCGTCAGCTGAACAAAAACGTCTAAACGGGCAAGCAGAAGCGGATGCCGAACGCGCCAAAGGTACGGCAGACGCAGATGTCATCCGTTTGCGTGGACTTGCAGAAGCGGAGGCCAAGGAAAAACTGGCGGAGGCGTTCCAGAAGTTTGGAGAGGCCGCCGTGCTCGATATTATCGTAAAAATGTTGCCTGATCTGGCTGGACGTATTGCCGAACCGATTGCGTCCATTGATAAACTCACCGTAGTTGATACGGGAAAAGGAGAAGGAGCAGCGCGTGTCAGCAATTATGTCACCGAACTGATGGCTACGGCACCTGAGATGCTGAAGAGTGTATCCGGCATTGATGTGGAGCAGTTAATCAAGGGGCTGACGACTGGGAAAAAAGGCCTTCATTCCGTGCCGTCCTCCGGTGAAGGGAATAAGCAGCATCTTCCAGCCTCGGTGGAGGCAGCACTAACAGATAAAGAATAACGGTAAGTCTTTAGGGAGCATCTACCCCTAACCAAAAGACCGCTTTTCATCACAGCATTTCCCGGCAATGTGATGAAAAGCGTTTTCTTTTTATTGACCTTTAGCCGAATATTTGGTACTTTAACGTGGATTCCTCTGAGCTTCATGCTATAATTCTTAGGATCAAGGTTCTGATAAAAGAGGTGCGGATGTGAGCAGCCTAAAAGTGGCCAAAGCGCTGAATAACAATGTGATTATAGGGATGCATCCCGAGCATGATGAGGTTGTTGTGATTGGAAAAGGAATCGGTTTCAATCGCAGACCCGGTGATCTTATGCCGTTGGATTCAGTTGAAAAATTATTTATATTAAAAAGCCATGAAGAACAGGAGCAATACAAACGGTTGCTTCCTGAGCTGGATGAAAAGCTCATTGAGGTCATCGGTGAGGTACTTCATCTTGTTCAGCTTCAAGCAAAGAAGCCTCTAAATGAGCACATACTGATTGCTTTAACTGACCATATCGCTTTTTCCATCAACCGTCATAAACAGGGAATTACGATTCATAATCCGTTTTTGTATGAGACTAGGGAAATATATCCTCAGGAATACAAGATGGCTGAGCAGGCTGTTGCTCTAATCAGGGATAAGATGGATGTAGATCTGGGAGAAGATGAAATCGGATTCGTGGCCCTGCATATTTATAGCGCCATGACAAACCAGCATATCTCCGAGGTGAGGAAGGATTCTCGTCTGATTGCTGATATGGTTCAGGTTGTCGAGACCACACTGGATTATCGTATTCCTCTCCAATCTCTTGATTATTCTCGACTGCTGACTCATCTGAGGTTTGCGATTGAACGTGTGCGCCGGGGAGAAATTGTGCAGGAGATTTATCGATTGGACAAGCTTTTGAATGAGGAGTACCCGGAAATGTATATGCTGGCCTGGAAGCTCACGAAAATTATGGAGAAAAGACTCCGTAAATCTGTGTATCCAGCTGAGGTTAGTTATTTGACAATGCATCTGCAGCGGTTGTCCCAACGCAAAGAGCAGGGGGAGCAACAAAAGTGATAAAACCGGAATAAAAAAGTATTGCCTCGCATTTAGCGGGGTGCTATAATCAATTTTGCAATGAGGAAGACAACAACTGAACATTAAACGTGTTACTGATTCGATCAGGCATGAGTTGTTTTAAGTTATGATTGTTTACAGCCTACTGGGGCAAGCTATATCCCAAGGTTGTTTTCAAACATACTTAAATCGGCTCATGCCTTTTTTGTTGTTTTGCCTCTGTTCTAAATTTCAGAGAAGGATGTGGAAGGTATGTTTAAAAAGCTTTTCGGCGTTTTACAGCGTGTCGGTAAAGCATTAATGCTTCCTGTAGCGATTTTGCCAGCTGCGGGGCTTTTATTGGGTATCGGTAACATGCTGGTCAATCCTGATTTTCTCCAGTACATTCCGGCATTAAATGCGGGCTGGGTTCAATCGGTAGCGACGATCATGATGAATGCCGGACAAATCGTTTTTGATAATCTGGCACTGTTGTTCGCAGTCGGCGTAGCCGTCGGTCTGGCGGGCGGTGAGGGTGTAGCAGGTTTGGCTGCCATCATCGGTTACCTCGTTATGAACATTACTCTGGGTACAGCCGTGGGTGTCACACCTGGTCTGATTGCTCAAAAAATACCGGGTTATGCAAACGTGTTGGGGATTCCAACGCTTCAAACCGGGGTGTTCGGCGGGATAATCATCGGTATACTGGCCGCGGCCATGTACAACCGCTTTTTCAAAATTGAGCTTCCATCGTATCTGGGCTTTTTCGCGGGTAAGCGTTTCGTTCCAATTGCAACGGCGGTATCCTCACTGATTGTCGGACTTGCACTGGTTCTGATCTGGCCTCCAGTTCAACAAGGACTTAACGCAGTATCTCACTTTATGGTGTATTCCAACCCGACTTTGTCGGCGTTCCTGTTCGGTGTTATCGAACGCGCGCTGATTCCATTTGGTTTGCATCACATCTGGTATTCACCGTTCTGGTTTGAGTTTGGTGAATATGTTAACAAGGCAGGTCAAACCGTTCACGGTGACCAGCAGATCTTCTTCAGCCAGCTTCGCGACGGAGTGGCGTTGACAGCAAGTACATTCCAAGTGGGTAAATTCCCATTCATGATGTTCGGTTTGCCGGCAGCAGCGCTTGCGATGTACCATGAAGCAAGACCAGAACACAAAAAATATGTAGCAGGTATTATGGGTTCAGCAGCATTGACTTCGTTCTTGACAGGTATTACGGAGCCACTGGAATTTTCCTTCCTGTTCGTAGCTCCACTGCTGTTTGCAGTACACTGTATATTCGCAGGTCTGTCATTTATGACCATGCAAATTTTACATGTCAAAATCGGTATGACCTTCTCAGGCGGATTTATTGACTTCCTGATTTTCGGGATTATTCCAACCCGTACGCCTTGGTGGTATGTAATTATCGTTGGTCTGATTTTGGCAGTTATTTACTACTTCGGATTCCGGTTCATCATACGGAAGTTCAACTTGAAAACACCAGGACGTGAAGAAGCTACAGATAATGTGGATGGCGCAGCAGTCGGTAGTAGTGATGAGCTCCCGCACAACATTTTGGCAGCTTTCGGTGGTTCATCGAATATCAAGCATCTGGATGCTTGTATCACACGTCTTCGGATCGAGGTTAATGAGAAATCGAACGTTGACAAAGCTCGTCTGAAACAACTTGGCGCATCGGGTGTCCTTGAAGTCGGTAACAACGTACAGGCAATTTTCGGTACACGTTCCGACACCATTAAATCTCAAATGGCTGATATCATGGCTGGACGTACACCTGCACCAGCTCCGGCGCAACCTGCTCCACAAGAGGAGAAGGAAGCTGGAGAAGAACAACAAACCATTATTGTAGAAGATATTGTAATGCCTGTTAACGGCGAATTGGTTGATATCTCGACGGTTCCCGATCCGGTATTTGCAGAACGTATGACAGGTGATGGCTTTGCGGTCGTGCCAAATGATGGAACGATTGTGTCCCCTGTTTATGGTAAAGTATTCAATGTATTCCCAAGCAAGCATGCGATTGGTATTCAATCCGATGGCGGTAAAGAAGTGCTTGTTCATATCGGGGTGAATACTGTGAAGCTTAAAGGCCAAGGATTTGACGTTTTGGTGAACGAAGGCGATCTTGTGTCAGCTGGCCAGCCTATTATGAAAGTAGACCTGGAATACGTGAAGGCAAACGCTAAATCCATCATCTCACCTGTCATTTTTACTAACCTTCCAGAAGGTTCTTCGGTAACTTTAAACAAAACTGGAGTATTGAAGGCTGGCGAAGATGGTATAATTACGATAAAATAAACTCTATGTGTTTCGGATTAGTTGATTAGGCGGCTTAGGCCGTCTGATCAATGATCTGGTATACTGCGTGTAAACAAATATTATCTTTAGGAAAGTGGGAGGAACAAATTATGCAAACAACTTTTAGAATTACGGATGAAGACGGTATCCATGCACGTCCTGCAACTGCGCTGGTAAATACAGCTAACAAATTCAGCGGTGCTGAATCTTTTGCCGAAGCTAACGGTAAAAAAGTAACTTTGAAATCCATTCTGGGTGTATTGTCCCTGGGTCTGGAACAAGGCGATACTATTAACATTATCTGCGAAGGCGCTGAAGCTGCCGAAGCACTGAAAGCTCTTGAAAATGTAATCGTTAACGAAGGGCTGGGCGAAGTTCATGCTTAAAATTTCCGGGATTGCCGCTTCGGCAGGCATAGCCATTGCCCGGGCGTTTATCTTGGAGCATCCGAATTACGCTGTAGAGAGACGCGCGGTTGGTGATGTTGAAGCTGAAATCGCGAGATTGGATGCGGCTTTGGCACAATCTCAAACCGAATTGGAATCGATTAAGGAGAAAACGCTTCAGGAGCTGGGAGAGAAAAAAGCAGAAATTTTTGCATCTCACCTGCTCATCCTGAATGATCCTGAATTGATCGATCCGGTTAAAGCTAAAATCAGAGACGAGCAGCTTAATGCTGACTATGCTTTGAATGAAGTAGCTACACAGTTCATTTCCATGTTTGAAAACATGAAAAGTGCCTATTTGCAAGAACGCGCATCGGACATGCGTGATGTAACCAAGCGGATCCTGAATCACCTGCTTGGTGTTCATTTTGTTAGTCCTGCAGAAATTGCCGAAGAAACGATTGTGCTTGCAGAAGATTTGACACCTTCCGACACAGCTCAGCTGAACCGTGAATTTGTTAAAGGTTTTGCAACGAACATCGGCGGACGTACTTCGCATTCGGCTATTATGGCTCGCTCACTTGAAATTCCTGCAGTTGTGGGAACGAAAAATATATTGTCTCAAGCTAAAAGCGGTGATTTGATTATCGTTGATGGTTTGGATGGTCACGTATTCGTGAACCCTACCGAAGAGATTGTTGCGGAATACCGTGCTAAACAGGTGGCATACGACAAGCAACGCGAAGAGTGGCGTAAGCTGCGCGGCGAAGCTACGGTTTCTGTCGATGGTGTCCATGTCGAACTGGCAGCCAATATTGGTACGCCTAATGATGTAGCTGGTGTTCTGGACAACGGTGGTGAAGGCGTTGGCTTGTACCGTACGGAGTTCTTGTACATGGGACGCGATAAGCTTCCATCCGAAGAAGTACAGTATACGGCGTACAAAACCGTTCTGGAAAGAATGGAAGGTAAACCGGTTGTAGTTCGTACTTTGGACATCGGTGGCGACAAAGAACTTCCTTATCTGGACCTGCCGAAAGAAATGAATCCGTTCCTCGGATTCCGTGCTATTCGTCTGTGTCTGGATCGCCAGGATATTTTCCGCACTCAATTGCGTGCTTTGTTGCGTGCGAGTGTGCATGGTAACCTGCGCATCATGTTCCCAATGATTGCTACGCTGAACGAATTCCGTGAAGCTAAAGCTGTTTTGTTGGAAGAAAAGGAAAAGTTGGTAACCGAGGGTGTATCCGTATCTGAAGAAATTCAGCTGGGCATCATGGTAGAAATTCCTTCTACAGCGGTATTGGCTGACCAATTCGCAAAAGAAGTGGATTTCTTCAGTATCGGTACAAACGATCTGATTCAATACACAATGGCAGCGGATCGCATGAACGAGCGGGTTTCTTACCTGTATCAACCATACAATCCATCCATTCTGCGTCTGGTGAAAATGGTTATTGATGCCGCTCACCGTGAAGGACGTTGGGTTGGTATGTGTGGCGAAATGGCAGGAGATACAACAGCAATTCCGTTGCTGCTGGGTCTGGGACTTGATGAGTTCAGTATGAGCGCAACTTCCATTCTGCCAGCACGTAGTCAAATCTCCAAGTTGTCCCGTGCGGACATGGAAAAACTGGCTACAAAAGCTCTGGACATGCAAACAGCAGAACAGGTTGTTGAATTGGTTCAAAGCATCGAAGGTTAAGGAAGGGTATTACATTTCAAAGGTTATATCTTTTTCCAACAAAAAAATTGCTGTGTACATACAGCAGCCGGTATCTAATAGATACCGGCTTTTTTGCATGCTTTAAGTAGAATTTGTTTTTAACTGCATGAGCAATTCAGTACAGGTTTGCGAGCTGCGGTAGTTTCGTCCAATCGTGTGACTGGAGTAGTATATGGTGCATTGAGCACCAGCTCAGGGTTCTCTTCTGCTTCCCGCGCAATATGAATCATAGTGTCGACAAAAGCATCAAGTGTCTCCTTACTTTCCGTCTCTGTGGGCTCGATCATGATGCATTCCTCTACATTCAGAGGGAAGTAAATTGTAGGCGGATGGTAGCCGAAATCAAGCAGCCGTTTGGCTACATCAAGCGTACGCACTCCAAATTTTTTCAAGCCTCGCCCTGACATGACAAATTCGTGTTTGCAATGTCCAGGGTAGGGCAGGTCAAAATGTGGAGCGAGCCGATGCATCATGTAATTGGCATTGAGCACAGCGCATTCCGATACACGCTTTAAGCCGTCAGGACCGTAGCTACGGATATAGGCATAGGCACGGACGAGAATACCGAAGTTGCCGTAAAAGGCTTTAACCCGTCCAATAGAATCTCCCTGTTCCCGGTCCCAGTGGTACACCCCCTGCGGATCCCGTACGACAAGTGGCTTGGGTAAATAAGGGATGAGCCGTTGCTTTACGCCGACAGGCCCAGCGCCGGGGCCACCGCCGCCGTGCGGGGTACTCATCGTTTTGTGCAAATTGAGATGTACTACATCGAAGCCCATATCTCCGGGACGGGTAATCCCCATGATGGCGTTGGAGTTCGCCCCGTCATAGTAGAGCAGACCACCCGCGTCATGCACGATGGCAGCAATGTCAGTGATTTGCTTCTCGAACAGCCCAAGCGTGTTCGGATTGGTCAGCATGAGCGCCGCGGTGTCGTTGCCTACGGCTTGACGTAACGCATCCAGATCCACCAGCCCCTCAGGGGTGGAGGGAAGGGTGACTGTTTCGAAGCCCGCGACGGTTGCGCTGGCGGGGTTCGTTCCGTGCGAGGAATCCGGCACGAGCACCTTGGTACGTCGCTCACCACGTGCTTCGTGGTATGAGCGAATCATCATCAGCCCGGTCCATTCGCCATGGGCGCCCGCGGCGGGCTGAAGCGTGACGGCATCCATGCCAGTTAACGCAGCCAAATCATTTTGGAGCGTATACAGCAGCTCCATGGCACCCTGGATGCTCTCCTCGGGCTGATATGGATGGATTTTGGCGAAGCCTGTATATCGGGCGACATCCTCATTCACTTTCGGATTGTATTTCATCGTACAGGAGCCGAGCGGATAAAATCCGTTGTCCACGCCGAAATTGCGCCGGGACAAGGCAGTATAATGCCGAATAACGTCTACTTCGTATACCTCGGGTAATGCCGCAGGTTCGCTGCGCAGCGCATAATCTGGCAAAAGCTCTGCCACCGGGCGACGGGGAACGTCGCACTCGGGAAGGGAATAGGCGATACGACCCGGACGGCTCAATTCAAAAATGAGCGCTTGATCGTGTTCCTTCAACAGCCCTTGTTTCTGATCCTGTCCGGTGCGTGTCATAGCAATCCCCCCAAGGTGTGTACAAATTGGTCAATCTCTTCTTTGGTCCTTTGCTCCGTCACGGCAATCAACATGTGACCAGCAAGTTCCTCATAGTCCCGGCCCAAATCGTAGCCAGCGATAAATCCAGCAGCTAGCAGCTCGGCCTGGAGTTTGCTCATATCCGTACCCTCAGGCAGTCTAAGGGCAAACTCATTAAAGGTTGGTGCGTTAAACGAGGCAGTTACACCCTTCAAGCTCAGCAATTGCTCTAAAGCATAACGGCTTTTATGCAAATTTAGCTCGGCTACTTCCTTGATCCCCTGTCTACCCATGACAGACAAGTATACAGATGCAGATAAAGCTAGCAACGCTTGGTTGGAGCAAATGTTAGAGGTGGCCTTTTCGCGGCGGATATGCTGTTCCCGCGCTTGCAAGGTCAGCACGAAGCCGCGTTTACCGTTGCGGTCTGTGGTCTGACCCACAATACGGCCGGGGATACGGCGCATATGGGCCTGAGAAACGGCAAAGTATCCACAGGTCGGACCGCCGAGAGAAGAGGAGATGCCAAGTGGCTGCGCATCTCCTACCACAATATCCGCGCCCTGTTTGCCGGGTGTTTCCAGCAAGCCAAGTGCCAGTGGATTGGCACTGACGACCAAAAGACCTTTGTGCGCATGGATGAGGTCAGCCATCGGCTTCAGGTTTTCCACGGCTCCGAAAAAGTTGGGGCTTTGGACCAAAACAGCCGCGGTCTGTTCCGATACGGCCGCCGCTAGCGCATCAGCATCCGTTACGCCGTCCGAACAGCCGATTTCCACGATGTCCAAATCCAATCCGCGTGCATAGGCTGCCAATACCTGACGTGCCTCCGGATGGACGGACCTTGATACGATAAGCTGTTTACGGCGGGTAGCTGCGGCGGACAGTGAGCCCGCTTCCGCCAGTGCAGTCGCTCCGTCGTACATGCTGGCATTAGCTACAGCCATGCCCGTCAATTCGCAAATATACGACTGAAACTCGAAAATGGCTTGTAGCTCGCCTTGGCTTACTTCCGGCTGATAGGGGGTGTAGGCTGTATAGAATTCCGAGCGTGAAGTGATGTGCTGGATGACGGACGGAATATGATGATCATAAATTCCTGCGCCAAGGAAGCTGGCATGTGTGTCTGTATTGGCGTTGTGTCCGGCCAGCTCGGCCAAGTGGCGGGTTAAGGCTTTCTCATCGAGTCGAGAAGAGAGAGGCAGTTCCCCTTGATATCGAATGGCCTCTGGAATGTCACTGAATAAATCATCAATGGATGATACACCCACCACACGCAGCATTTCGGTTTGATCCTGTTCAGTCATAGGGAGATAACGATGCTGCTTCATAGGTTCTGACTCCTTTCGAAAAGCAAGATTTTAGATCGTAAATTAGCTAATAAAAAAGTGTGTGAGATGAAAAACCCAGAAGTTCATATCTGACATATTTGCTTTATAGAAATAAAAAGAGTTTAAGATCAGCGCGGGCGTTTATAAAAGGGTGCTGCCACCACCTCGGCACGCAGGCGTTTGCCACGAATCTCAACCTCCAACGGTGTGGAGAGGGCGCTAAAACGACTGTCCACCAAGGCGAGGCCCAGATTACGCTTCAAGGTGGGCGACTGAGTCCCCGTTGTGACCTCACCAATGTGTTGTCCTTCTGCGAATACCGGGTAATGGGCGCGTGGGATACCGCGATCAATCATTTCCAGCCCGATCAATTTGCGAGGAATCCCTTGTTCTTTCTGACGTTGCAGTGCTTCTCTACCGATAAAATCTCCTTTATTCAGCTTGACGAAGAAACCTAGACTAGCTTCGAGTGGTGAAATCGTGGCAGATAACTCCTGACCGTACAGCGGCAATCGTGCCTCAAAGCGTAGTGTATCCCGAGCACCAAGTCCAGCGGGAATCAGCCCATATGACTCACCGGAACGAAGCAAACCCTCCCATACGGCTGGTGCTTCTGCAGCAGGTACATAAAATTCAAAACCGTCTTCGCCCGTATATCCGGTTCGTGAGACCAGTGCTTTTGCTCCGAACAATGGCACGTTCTCATGGAAGCGGAAAGATGCCAGATTCGTAATGTCCGTATCTGCCACGGCTGCGGCAATACGTGCTGCCTCCGGTCCTTGCAACGCCAGCAATGCTATCGCATCAGACACATTCTCCATGTGAACGGATGTAGGCATATGACGAATTAGCCAATCCCAATCCTTATCGATGTTGGAGGCGTTCACAACGAGCATGTAGTGCTCCGGTCCTTTGCAGTAAACAAGTAGGTCGTCTACTACCCCTCCATCGGGGTAACACAGGAGTGAATATTGTGCCTGACCTGGTTCCAACTGGCTGACATCATTCGTGGTCACCCTTTGCAGAAAAGCTTCGGCCTCTTTGCCTTCAACCAAAAATTCGCCCATATGCGATACATCGAATAAACCCGCACGTTGCCGGACGGCCTCATGCTCCTTTTGAATGCCGCTAAACTGAACCGGGAGCTCCCAGCCGCCAAAGTCAATACAACGAACCCCAGACTGCGTCCCGTAGGACGAATATAGCGGTGTTTTTCGCAAATTAGTCATTATTCCACTCCTATCCGGTGTGATCGGCTAAACAAAAAAGACAGGCCGAAAAAAACGTATAGACGGCAGTCTACACTCTTTTTTCAGCTCTGTCCTTGATACCAGAAAGTTACCCCGGTATGTACCGGGTTTCCCCTTGGGTGATCCGCTCCAATAGCGAATGCTCTCCAGAGATGCGTCCGGCAGAGGTCCTTTTGCCTGAGAGATTCACCTGCAATGCAGGTTTACTCCTTCGGCGCTACCTTCGGGATCAACGGTATATTACCTGGCTTTGCAGATAACAACCTGATCCGATTCGCGTGCACTTATGTCTCACAAGCGGCAACAGCTATGCGAATCTTTTTGGCAGTCTCTCCCTCCGCGTTCATCCGCGTTTGCAGTTGTCGGGGTGTTTCCCAAAGCATTTGCTATAACCCATTAATACGCAAATTCATTCAAAATGTCAATAAAAATGTCATCAAAAACAATAGAAAAAACATTTAATATATAAATAAGGATATGTAAGCGTTTGTTATAAGCTATCATATTTTTATATAGTACGCTATATGAGGTGATATGAAGTATTTTTGTTAGTATTATTGACATGAGTGTTCTTGTTGTCATAATCTTAACCTGTCTAGTACAGTGAGCAAAAGCGATTTTATTCATATGGAAGTGAGGGGAACAGAATGGGTGAAGTAAAGCAGCAACTTTGGTATACAGACGAACATGAGTGGGTTCAGCGGACAGAGAATGGAACGGTACGGATTGGTATTACAGACTTTGCACAGCATCAACTGGGTGATATTGTTTTTGTAGAATTACCTGAGGCGGGAGCAACGATTGAGCAGGGAGCGGAGATCGGTACGATTGAATCGGTGAAGACAGTATCCGACCTTTTTGCTCCGGTGACGGGAACCATACTAAAAGTGAATGAAACGCTGGAAAGTACACCTGAGCTAGTGAATGAATCTCCCTATGAAAAAGGTTGGATGATCGAAGTAGAGATGGATAAAGATGTGGAGGAAGCTTTGGGCAAGCTACTGTCTGCGGATCAGTATGAGCAGTTGATTTCCGATGAGCAGTAATGGAGCATTGTAGTATGGAGTAAGAGGGTTATTTGTCTGCTCGATTTTTGTATAAAATAGTCGCTATGATTTGACGTAGCGGCTATTTTTTTGTCTTTTTGCAAGCGTAATTACGTGTTTTATTCTGATTTAGAGGGTTGTCCCCATATAAGAATCATACATAATCCAGCACGGTTTTTCGACTAATTTCTATAGCTACAGGTCATATTAAGAAGAATTATGCAGGTATAATACCTTCCCGGATAATTTAAATTTAAATGTTGTCATCAACGTTCATGACGAAAGTACGTTTTCATTTCGTTGATGAAGATAGCGCTGTCATTTAGTATGAATTTTAAGAAAAGGTAGTGATGCTTACCTACAAGGAGGATTTGAATATGAGTACATTGGACGCAAAGCCAAGTTCAAAAGGAGGCACTCGTGTCGCCGTACAGCGTTTTGGCCGTTTTCTTAGCGGTATGGTTATGCCCAATATGGGAGCATTTATTGCGTGGGGGCTGATTACGGCACTCTTTATTCCGACCGGATGGTTCCCGAATGAAGGTTTTGCACAATTGGTTGACCCGATGAAAAATTATTTGTTGCCGTTACTGATCGGTTATACAGGGGGCACGATGATTCACGGACAGCGTGGAGGTGTGATTGGTGCCATTATGACGATGGGTGTCATAGTGGGAGCCGATATCCCGATGTTCCTGGGCGCGATGGTAGCTGGTCCGCTGGCTGCGTGGATATTGAAGAAGTTCGACAAGGCCATTGAAGGCAAAGTCAGATCAGGCTTTGAAATGCTGGTCAATAACTTTTCGGCCGGAATTATCGGTGCCATTCTAGCGCTGCTTGCCCATGTGGCGATTGGTCCGATTGTACAAATGATCAGTCAAGTGTTGTCGGCAGGGGTACAGTTCCTCGTGAACGCAGGGCTATTGCCGCTTGTCAACCTCATTATTGAGCCCGGAAAAGTATTATTTTTAAACAACGCGCTGAATCACGGAGTATTGAGTCCGATTGCGTTAGAGGAAGCTGCAAGAACAGGAAAATCCGTACTGTTTATGCTGGAATCCAACCCTGGGCCGGGGCTCGGTATTTTGCTAGCCTACTGCCTGTTCGGCAAAGGCTCTGCGAAGTCATCGGCTCCTGGAGCGGTCATCATTCATTTTTTCGGCGGGATTCATGAAATTTATTTCCCTTATATTTTGATGAAGCCGATTTTGATTCTTGCTGCTATAGCTGGGGGCGTTGTGGGAACCTTCTGTTTTATGTTGACAGGTGCCGGACTGGTTGCTGCTCCTTCACCGGGCAGCATCATCGCCTATTTTCTAATGACGCCAAAAGGCGGATATTTGCCAATGCTGAGCGGGGTGATCGCTGCTGCGGTCGTATCCTTTGCTGTTGCCGCAGTGTTACTCAAGACTAGTAAGCAAAAAGAAGAGGGGCTGGAGGAAGCTGCATCCCGCCTGAAAGATATGAAAAATCAAAGCAAGAGTGCAAGTGCTAACGCCACTGTAATGGAAGATAACTACGAATCTGAACGTGCTGCTGAGATTGCCGCAGCTCGAACGCTCAAGGATAAATCCGAAGTGAACAAGATCGTCTTTTCCTGTGATGCAGGTATGGGCTCAAGCGCTATGGGCGCCTCGATTTTACGCAAAAAAATGAAGCAGGCGGGTGTAGGCGTAACAGTTACGAATACGGCAATCAGTGAAATTCCACAGGATGCGGATATTGTCATTACGCAAAAAACGTTGACAGACCGGGCTAAAACAGTAGCCCCGAATGCTGAGCACATTTCCATTGACAATTTTCTGAAGAGCCCTGAATACGAAGCGCTGGTTGAACGTCTGAAATCCGATTCTTAATCCCCGTCGTATGCAGTGTACGTCTCCTGCTGGAGGGATGAGCTTGGGAAGGAACGGTATGCGCTTATGAATATTACGAAACGACAACGTGACATCGTGGAATATCTTCTGGAGCAGTCCAAAGAGGTTACAGCCGGGGAAATTGCCACGAAGATCAATGTCAGCACAAGGACGGTTCATCGGGAACTGGGCGCAGTCGAGCATTGGCTGGCAGCTCTTGAGGTGAAGTTGGAGAAAAAGTCAGGGATTGGTATCTGTATAGATGCTGACCCAGCTCAGCTTGTATGCCTGCGAAGGCAATTGCTGCATACGAAGTCAGACGAATATTCGGCTGAGGAGAGAAAGATCGTGGTTCTCTGCATGCTGCTGGATACACGGGAGCCGATCAAGCTGCTGGCGCTGGCTTCGGACTTGAAAGTCACGGTAACTACGGTCAGTCATGATCTGGACGAATTACAAGGCTGGATTGGGGAACGTGGACTCATGCTTGTGCGCAGACGGGGGTACGGGGTCGAGATTACAGGGCGGGAGACAGACAAAAGACGGGCGATTTCCGAGCTGGCTCTCGAATATTTGGATGAATCCGATCTGTTTTCAGCCCGGGAAGAACTTCGTTCTGTAACCCGTGTCGCCGACAAGTTGCTGGAGATGATTGGCAGAGATAACCTGCTGATTGTGGAAAAGGCCCTCTGGCAGCCCCATGAAAAATGGTTGGAAAACATGGTGGAAAGCAAATACATGGAGCTGCTGATTCAAATTTGCGTTTCGCTGGTACGTCTGCGACTCGGGTATGTTATAGATCCTCTTCTCTCGTATTTAAAAACAGATTCAGATGAAAATATCATGCTTCGCACAGCTATGGTGGAACGCATATGCACGGAGTTGTCAGAGGCGCTGGATATTGAATTTCCAGAGCCGGAACGATCTTATCTCAGGCTACTGTTTCGTGATGCCGAGGATCACTCCACCCGGCTACTACCGCTGGATGATCTCGTACTGCTGGAATCGGTTCATGAGTTGATTCGTCGTGTGGAGGAAGAGACAGGCACGCCATTGGAAGAGGACCGTGTTCTGCGTGAAGGACTGATTGCCCACATGGCCCCGGTGTTCAAACGTTTGAAGGAAGGCAGGTCGATTCGTAACCCCCTCCTTCAGCAAATACGTAAGGACTACAGCAGCTTATTCGACTCAGTGAAAAAGGCTGCGGCGGACATGACAGAAATGAAAGTGCCAGATGAAGAGATCGGATTTCTCGTCATGCATTTCGGCGCTTCGCTGGAGCGGCTACGACAATTGCGGCGGGAGGTGCGGGCCATCGTAGTCTGCACGAGCGGCATTGGATCATCCAGACTTTTGGCAACAAGGCTCGCCAAAGAGCTCCCACAGATCAAAATTGTGGATAGGGCTTCATGGTACGAGGCGGCGCGGATTCCCAAGGAGGATTATGATCTGATCATTTCGACAGTAGAGCTACCGCTTGAACCGGATCGGTATCTTAAGATCAGCCCGTTGCTGACGCAGGAGGAGAGTGATCGCCTGCGTCAATTCATCCAGCATATTACACTCAATCATCCCAATGACCATCAGCAGGAACAGGCTGTTCAGCCTGGTCAGGATATGGAGTGGCTTACCGGTCTGCGGAAAAGTCTCGAGGAAATTGTACACATTGTACAGCAATTTCAAGTGTATCCACTGGAAAATCAGGGGATGGATATGGCGGCGACCGTAGAGGCTATATGCATGTTGGAGGCGGGGCGGGGAAATGTTACAGAGCCTTCTGCGGTTGCTGCACAGCTCATGGAAAGAGAGCGCCAAGGTAGTCAGGTGATCTCTGATACCTCCATTGCTTTAGTTCATACGCGCAGCCACTATATTCGCAAGCCTTCGCTTACCTTGTATAAGCTGGCAGAACCGCTGTTGGCGGATACAGACGAACAAGTAGAATGCGTGCTGCTCATGTTGGGACCTCGTGAGTTGCCGAGAGAAAGCTTGGAGGTATTGAGCGAGATTAGTGCATTACTCTTGCAGGAAGATATGGTTACGCTACTGGAACACGGTAGCAGGGATCATATTGTCAATTATATATCGAGTGAGCTAGCTGAATTTTTCCACAGTAAATTAGGGACAGGGAGGAACCTACCGTGAGTATTATGACGATAGACAAAGTAAAAATGAACGCAACCGCCAAAGACAAATATGAGGCGATTCGTATGGCTGGACAAATCCTGCTGGATGCAGGACATATTTCAAGTGAGTACATTGACAAGATGCTGGAACGCGAGGAGATCGTGTCCACCTATATCGGGAACGGGTTGGCTATTCCACATGGCACCAAGGAATCCAAGATGCTTATTCAATCCACAGGCATCTCCATCGTTCAGTTTCCACAAGGCATAGATTTTGGGGAAGAAAAAGCATACATGGTAATCGGCATTGCAGCACAAGGCGGCGATCATATGGAGATTTTGACGAGTATCGCTGTGGTGTGTGCGGAGGAAGAAAATATGGATAAACTTCGCAACGCGGTGACCCCACAGGAAATTATAGATCTGTTCGAAAGTGAGATGGAGCTATGAGAGCCGTCCACTTTGGAGCAGGAAATATTGGTCGCGGCTTTATCGGATTGATTCTGTCGCGTGCAGGCTATGAGGTTGTCTTTTCAGATGTCAACGACACCCTTGTATCCGAGTTACGTCGTCGTAAACAATACACCGTAGAGCTAGCCAATGATACAAAGGATACGGAGCTGGTCACGAATGTAACGGCGATTGACGGCAGAGATGCATCCGCTGTAGCGGATGCGGTAGACCATGCTGATCTGGTAACGACCGCGGTAGGGGTTAGCATCCTCAGGCATATTGCAGCAGGTATTGCCGAGGGAATAGCGCGGCGGGTGGAGCGAGGGGCAGGCCCGCTGCATGTGATTGCTTGCGAAAATGCAATCGGAGGCAGCGCCCAACTGAAAGAGCATGTTTTTGCGCTACTGGATGAGGCGACTCGTGCCAAGGCAGAGGCTTCGGTATATTTCCCCAATGCTGCTGTAGACCGGATTGTGCCGATCCAACACCACGAGGACCCGTTACATGTGCAGGTAGAGCCTTTTTACGAGTGGGTGGTGGATCGTTCACAAATGGCACCTGAGCATGAAGAAATCGAAGGCATCCTGTACGTGCAGGATCTAGAGCCTTACATTGAACGAAAGCTGTTCACGGTGAATACGGGGCATTGCGTGGCAGCCTATCTTGGTTATACCGCAGGTTATGCTACCATCCAGGAGGCCATGAAGGATAGCAAGGTGGTGGATTCGATACAAGGGTCACTGGAGGAGACAGGAGCAGTGCTTGTGAAGCGCTTCGGTTTGGATCAAGGGGAGCATAAGAAGTACATCTCTAAAATTTTGGATCGCTTCCGCAATCCTAATCTGACAGACGATGTTACTCGAGTCGGACGTTCACCGTTGCGCAAGCTGTCTCCAAATGATCGTCTTGTACGTCCCGCGCTCCAAGCGCAGGAGTATGGCATCCCGACGGATCATCTGGCGTTAGGAATGGCGGCTGCCTGTAAATTTGATATTACGGAGGACCCCGAGGCAGTCGAGCTTCAGCAGGTGATCCGCAGTGAGGGACTGGGTGTGGCGCTAACGCGTTATACTTCCATAACCGCAGATCACCCGTTACATCGGCAGATATTGGAGCAATATGATATTATAAATTCATAAAACAACGAATTATAAACATCTATTCTCGGAAATCCTCTTGAAGACAAAGCATCGACATCAACACTAACGTGTTCTGTAGAGATGTGCTTCAAGAGGATTTTTATATGCGTGATTTACATCACATAACAACCTGCTTAAATTGTTTATATTGATAATGATTATCATTATCTATAAAATGAAATCATTACTATTATAACTATTAGGGAGGATTATAGTGAAACCGATCTATATTACCTTAGGGTTTTTATTTTTGGCGCTTGGAGTTATTGGTGTAGTGCTACCGTTGCTACCGACTACACCGTTTCTGCTGCTAGCGACCTTTTTCTTTATGCGGGGGTCCGAAAGGATTCACCAGTGGTTTTCGAATACCTCTCTGTACCAAAAGCATCTAGAGAGTTTTGTTCAAACAAGGTCGTTGAAGCTGTCTACGAAAATCACCACATTGGGCTTAGCGTCAGCGATGCTGATTACAGGCTTTATTTTCACCCCTAATATGTGGGGCAAAGCGCTCATCGTCTTGGTCATCCTTTTTAAATATTATTACTTTATATTCCGAATCGGAACAGTGAGAAACGCTGCAGCAGAAATAACGCCTTCATCTTCACTTGCCCCTACTCCGAAAAAAAGGTCTAAAATGGTCGACAGCCGTCTGCTCGGTCTAGTGGAACATTCTCGGAAATATATCGTATTGGGTGTGCTTGTGCAGTGGATCGGTCTTTTGGGGAGTATAGCCGCTGTGTTGTCTATGGCCTTTGTTATGCAGCAGGCATGGGAAGGACAAGTGACTCGCAAGCTGATTCTATCTATGACGGTCATTGTTATTGCTGCTATTGCAGTTCGCTGTCTGAGCAATTATGCAGCCAGTATGTTATCCTATCGTGCTTCGGTAAATGCTAAAAAAACGCTGCGCTCGCAAATTTACGGCAAGTTGCTCAAAATGGGACCCGCATATACAGATCATACCTCCACCTCGGGGGTTATACAGGTTGCTGTAGAAGGGGTAGAGCAGCTTGAAACCTATTTCGGTAGATACATGCCTCAGCTATTTTACAGTCTGCTTGCCCCTGTAACGTTATTCATCACCCTCTCTTTTGTCAGCTTCAAAGCAGCCATTATACTGTTGATCTGCGTTCCCTTAATTCCAGTGTCGATCATTGTCATTATGAGGATGGCTAAAAAGCTTTTTCGGAAATATTGGGGCAGTTACGTCAATCTGGGCCACAGCTTTTTGGAGAATGTACAAGGTCTGACTACGCTCAAAATGTACGGAACAGACCAGGATAAACATCAGGAAATGAACACAGCAGCGGAGGATTTTCGCAAAATGACGATGAAAGTGCTGACTATGCAGCTTAACTCCGTGGCCATTATGGATCTTATCGCATTTGGTGGTGCCGCTGCGGGTGTACTGGTCGCGGTAAGCGAATATTCTTCAGGCCATATTGGCTTGGCGGGAGCAATCATCATTGTTTTGCTGTCGGCAGAATTTTTCATTCCTCTGCGTCTGCTGGGTTCTTACTTTCATATCGCCATGAACGGAATGGCAGCAAGCGACAAAATATTTCAAATGTTGAGTACTGAGGATCTTATACAAGGACAAGAAAGCATAGAAAACACAGATATTCGACTGGAACAGGTGAGTTTCGCCTACGACGAAAGAGATACCTTACGAAATATATACATGGATATTCCCCAGGGCATCTTTGTTTCAATTGTTGGGGAATCAGGCTCTGGTAAAAGTACGGTAGCCGGATTGATCGTTGGGCATCACGAGGGGTATCGAGGAAGTCTGACGATTGGAGGAAAAGAGCTTACCGAAATTTCAGAAGGAAGCCGCATGCGTCACATGACCTGGATCGGTTTTAACAGCTATATTTTTAAAGGCACAGTGGAAGCAAATTTAAAAATGGGCAATGAGCACGCGGATGAGCAACAAATGCTGGAAGCTTTGCGACAAGTGAAGCTGTATGATTTTATCCTTTCAGAAGGAGGACTGGAAGCAGAACTGGAGGAGCAAGGGGCAAATCTGTCAGGAGGACAGCGCCAACGGCTAGCACTAGCCAGAGCATTGCTGCATGATAGTCGTGTGTACATTTTTGACGAGGCCACCTCTAACATTGACAGTGAAAGTGAGGAAGGCATTATGGAGGTTATACATGCGCTGGCAGGTCAAAAAACAGTGATTCTTATCTCTCACAGACTGGAAAATGTAGTTCAATCCGACTGTATCTATGTGCTGCAAAACGGTTTGGTGGCAGAATCGGGAACGCATCATGAGCTGTTGAGCCAGCAGGGACATTATGCGGAGATGTATCTCAGTCAACACCGGGTAGAGCAGTTTGTAAAAGGAGGGGCTGTATATGCGTAGACATGGATTACGGATCATGGGCCAATTATTGGTATTGGCGGGGCCTCTTTTACCTGTGCTACTCATCACGATTGTTACAGGAGTGCTTGGTTTTGTTTGTGCTATTGGCATTATAGTGTTTGGAGCCCTAGCTCTGCTTACAGCAACGGGCATCACGACAGGCTACACCATGTCGTTTTTGCTGACGGCGATCGTGGTTTGTGCCGTACTACGCGGCGTATTCCGTTATGGCGAGCAAATGAGTGGTCATTATCTCGCTTTCAAGCTGCTGGCTGTACTGCGTGATAAGGTACTTCAAGCCCTGCGCAGACTCGCTCCAGCCAAATTGGAAGGCAAGGACAAGGGGAATCTGATTTCACTCATTACGAGTGATATTGAGCTACTGGAAGTATTTTATGCGCATACGATAGCGCCTGTTATGATCGGCATCATCACTTCACTACTCATGGTGTTTTTTATCGGTTCTTATGAGCCTCTATTAGGCTGGCTTGCTGCGCTTGCTTACCTAACTGTCGGTTTATTTATTCCTTTACTCACGTCACGTATGGGCAAACGTCAGGGGATGGAATACCGAAGTAGCTTTGGCAAGCTGAGCAGTTATTTTTTGGACAGCTTACGGGGTATGAAGGAAATTGTGCAATATGGGCAAGGAGAACAACGTTTGAATGAGATTAACCGTCGTACGGATCAATTGGATGCCAAGCAGAAGGACTTGAAGCATCATGAAGGTATCACAAGAGCCATCACAGATGCGGCTGTAGTTGGATTCTCATTCTTGATGCTGCTGGCTGGATTGTACGGTATGTCTAATGGTCAGGTTGACTTTACAGGTATGCTAATTTCTGTCATTGCCCTGTTTAGTTCATTTGGTCCTGTCGTCGCACTGAGCAATTTGTCCAACAATTTGCTTCAAACGCTGGCGAGCGGGGAACGAGTGTTGAGTCTATTGGAGGAAGCCCCGGAGGTAGAGGAAAATATCGAAGGGATGAGTGTTGCCTTTACTGGGGTACAAGTAGACAAGGTGACTTTTGCATACGATGGTCAAACGGTGCTGAATGATGTAAGTCTCACGATACCGCATAAGCGGATTCTAGGCATTCAGGGTAAAAGCGGCTCTGGTAAGTCTACGCTGCTGAAGTTGATGATGCGATTTAGGGACCCGCAGCAAGGTGGAATTTTGCTATCCGGACACGATTTGAAGGAAATTGGAACCCGACATTTGAGAGGGTTACAGAGCTATGTAGACCAGCATACGTTCCTGTTTGATGATTCAATTGCAGCTAATATCAAAATCGGAAAGCCTGATGCTACACATGAGCAGGTTGTGGAAGCAGCACGTAAGGCATCAGTGCACGATTTTATTATGACCTTGCCTCAAGGGTATGACAGCCGAGTTGGAGAATTAGGGGACAGGCTGTCCGGTGGAGAACGCCAACGCTTGGGGTTGGCGAGAGCCTTTGTCCATAATGCGCCTCTCTTACTGCTCGACGAGCCTACCAGCAATTTGGACAGCCTGAACGAGGCGATTATTTTAAAATCGTTAAAGGAACAGCAGCAAGATAAAACGGTTGTCCTTGTTTCGCACCGAAGTTCTACCATGCGGATTGCAGACGATATTTTTGAAATGGATAACCGTAGATTGTCCTGACTTTTCTAACGTGTTTTTTAACGTACTTATTTAGCGATAAGTGATGAAATCTAGGAAATTATTGTTATGCTTGAGGGCAAAAGCTGTAGCCTGTTCATGGTTTTGTCATAAAATGGAGTGTGCGTTGAAATGGAAGCGTCATCCTTATTTAAATCATCCAGCTTTTCAAGCTTGTCTTATTTTGATAGCCTATTAGGTGAAGATTTTACAAAATCCTGAGGTATATTGACAAGTCATAAACATCATAAATGATGGATGAACAGAGGCTGTAAGCCGATGTACAGAAATGGGTGGTGAACAGGAATGTCAGATTTCAATCAGCTCAAAGAGCTTGAGCACACAACATATCCCATATATGAAGGCTATGATTTGGGTCTTACTTATACGCCTGTGGGCAGCAAGTTCAAGGTATGGGCACCGACTGCGCAGCAGGTCCATATAGCGTTGTATAACGATGCGGGGGTGTACGATCAGGAGGGGAACGTTCAGGAGCACAGCGGTGGTCAGGAATTTCTCATGAGCCGTGATGATCAAGGTGTATGGTCTATAGAGCTGGAAGGGGACTGGAACAAATATTATTACATGTACAGGCTGGAGTGGGCGGACAACACCATTCATTATGCTGCCGATCCATATGCCACAGGGGTATCAGCCAACGGGCAGCGTACAGCGATCATTGATTTGGCTCAAACCAACCCGGACGGATGGGAATTGGATGTGGGGCCTACACTTAAGCGGCCGACGGATGCCATTCTCTATGAGCTTCATGTACGTGATTTTTCGATGGATACCCATTTTAATACGGGGAAAAAAGACTTATTTGCTGCTCAGGGACGGTTTGAGGCCTTTACGTATACGGGATTGAAGGATACTGAGGGGAACAGCATCGGGCTGGATCATCTACTGGAGCTGGGCATTACACATGTTCATTTGCTTCCAGTAGCTGATTTTCATACGGTAAATGACTTTGCGGAATTAGATACTGAATATAACTGGGGCTATGATCCGCAGCATTATAATGTGCCGGAGGGGTCTTATTCTTCCAATCCGGCTGATCCGGAGACACGCATACGAGAGCTGAAACTGCTGGTACAGTCTTTGCATACTGCCGGCATCGGTGTCATTATGGACGTTGTGTACAACCATACTTATTCGGTGGAACAGGGGCCATTTGAGCCTGTTGTACCTGGATATTATTACCGTACAGATGAACAAGGGCAGCTCACCAATGGATCAGGGGTAGGTAATGAGGTGGCAACCGAACGTCCGATGGTGCGCAAGTATATCAAGGATTCACTACGCTATTGGGCAGAGGAATATCATATAGACGGCTTTCGATTTGATCTGATGGGTCTGATTGATACCCCAACCGTGGTGCAGCTTACGCAAGAACTTCGCTCTGAAGTGCGTTCGGATCTGCTTATCTATGGTGAGCCTTGGACGGGAGGAGAATCTCCGCAACCCTTGCTTACGCTAAAAGGAACGCAACGGGACAAAGGCTTTGCTGTTTTTAACGACAACTACCGTTCTGCTATTAAGGGGGATAGCGACGGTACTGGGAGCGGGTTTGCCACAGGGGCAGAACATCAGGAGGAACAGGCGCTTAAAGGTGCTTTTGGGGCTATTCATGATTTCACAGCTCAGCCATCGGAGACCGTCAATTATGTAACTGCCCACGATAATCTCAATCTGTGGGATAAAATTTTGACGGTAAGACATTTGCGGGAGCATTGTCGTTTTCCACAATGGGAGCAGGGGAAGCCACAGGATGGGAGGACACCTGAACAAGCTGTTGCCGAAGCAGACCCGTATTGGGAACTGGATGAAAATAACTTGCTAGAGGACGAAACCGTACGCAAGTCCCTGTTAGCTAACGGCATGGTACTCACATCTCAAGGTATTCCTTTTATTCATGCAGGGGATGAACTGCTGCGCTCCAAATGTGGAGACCATAATAGCTACCGAAGCTCAGATGTAGTCAATGCCATCCGTTGGGATAACAAGGCGAGGTTTCGCCCAGTGTTTGATTACTACCAAGGCTTAATTGCTTTGCGACGCAGCCACCCGGCATTCCGAATGGATCATCGTGAGCTGGTGGAGCAGCACATGGAAGTGCTGCAAAGCAGTGGGCATGTGGTGGCTTTTGCTTTGAGGCACCATGCTAACGGTGATGCCTGGAATCATATTGTGGTGATTTATAACGGCTCGGATGCAGAGCAGACGATAGCATTGCCTGCGGAATCGGATCGTTGGCATGTGGTCGTGGACGCACACGGGGCTGGTAATGAGACACGGTATGAAGTCGTAGGCCATCGTGTAACCGTATCACGCTGGTCGATGATGGTGTTATATGATCAGGAAGAACCTGCACGAGTCTCATTTGTGACTGAACAAGATCAGGCTAATCGTCAGGCGGAGAACGAATTGGAAGACTCGGATGAAGGGACAGATCAAGAAATTGCAGGTACAGCCATAGCGTTGACAGATGTCCAGCTTGGAAAAGATAGTGAAGTCGCCCCATTTCGCACGATTGAACTGATCTACGAGCGTGCGGATCGGCAATACACTGGCTGGAACGTATGGGTATGGGGAACGGGGCACCGCGACGGACATGTCGAATTCCGTGATTTGGATGATGGTCGTGCAGTAGCGCGTATTCAGGTGGCCCCTGATATACAGCGAATCGGCTACATTGTCCGGCTTAATCACTGGGATGCTAAGGATGTGGAGGCAGATCGATATATTGATATAGACCCGAACCAGTCTGTGATGCAGGTATTGATTCATAGTGGCAGAGAAGAATATTTGCTACTGGTAAATGATAATCGGGCCGGATAGACTTGTATGCTTGGTCGCTATATACACGCAAGTAGCATTTTTCGATCATTTCGAGAAATGCTATTTTTTTATGCAAACGTGTGTCAGTTTCAGAAAAAAGGGGTAAAATAGAATTATGGACTTGTTTAGTTTTGCCAGCTTGCTGGCTTATAACCTGTAGTACGACTGGTAAACAGGCAAGATTCTTGGAGGAAAATCATTTGTAAGGTAACCTGAAGGAGGTTGTATATCATGAGTTCTAATGGAGGAAGTATTCAACTGACCGCCCAGCCGAGAACAGAGAAGAAGGGTTCGGCTATTCGTGAATTGAGGTTAAAAGGACGGATTCCAGCTGTGGTTTACGGCTCTGAGCTTGAAGGAACCCCTGTACATGTCGATGCCAAGGAATTTAATAAAGTAGTCAGAACCGGACGTTCAGAGGTGTTCAACCTCACTGTAGAGGGTGGAGAAACCATTCCAGTTATTATTAAAGATTATCAACAGCGTGACAACCAATGGTTGCATGCCGATTTTTTGAAAATTGCCAAAAACAAACCGCTTCGCGTGCGTGTTTCTATTGATTATCAGGGTACACCTGTAGGTACAAAAACAGGCGGTATTCTGCAAGTTCAGGAAACGGAAGTAGAAGTCGAAGGTCTTCCGGCTGATTTACCATCTACCATTGAGGTGGATGTATCCGCACTGGATGTTGGCGACAAGCTGAGCGCTAGCGACTTGAAACTCCCTAAAGGAGTAACACTGCACGTCCCTGAAGAAGAACTGCTTGCTTCTATTATCGTTCCGCGTGCAGTTGAAGTGGAAAATGCTGCTGTGGAAGGTGATGCAGCGGCAACCGAAGGCGCTAAAGAGGCTTCCGAAAACAAGGAATCCTAATGTTGTCAGTTGGTATATGAACCTTTTCCAATTGCGAAGATCATCAAAAATGAATTCAAAATCGCTCCCTGTCTGGGGGCGATTTTTTGCATTCATTCATTTATTTACGATTACATACTCTTTCCCTTTAAAATTGTTCTGTTGTAATTTGGAAATTAAAGGGAATGTGGAGTGTTTGTACGATTTTCATTCACTACGTGTTCTGATATGACGATATATAAAGTATGGCATTTACATTTTTATTTTATAAATACCTAATATATATCTAAGGAGCGCGTACACAATCATGGACAGAACGAGTGAATTGTTGTGGCAAAGAAACAAATTGGTGATCATTATTTTTTGGATTATGGCCTTGAGCGGCATCGTCCCGGCATTATCTAATCCCTCGATGTGGGTATCTAATGGTGTAGGATTTGTAGTCGCGGCAGTTTTAACGATCCTGAATATGAAAAAGAAAGGAATCCGCCTTATTCCGTGGATTACTACGTTTTTTAGCGTATTAATGTGTATATTTTTGAACTTATCTAGCGTCGAGGTAGTGACCACCATATTAATTTGCTCTTTGTTTTTGCTGTATCCGTCTTACCGATATTTTCTGGTAGCTATGACCTTAAATCTCTGTAATATTTTTGTGCAAATAACAATCGGTACGCCCCCAGTTCCCCCAGCTACCGGTTCTTTGCGCTATGTGCATGAGTTTATTATTGTTTTACTTATTGGTTTGCTACTGTTAGTGGTATCGGTGTTAAATCAAAAGCAGTTTAAGAAAAGTGAAGAGCAAAATAAAGATATCGATGCTACAAGGCAACGAATTGAATTTCTGTTTGAGCAAGTTAAACAAGCAGTGGCTGGATTGCATAACTTTACAGAACGATTTAGGAATCAAGTGGATGCTACGGGCAGCGTGACGCATGAAGTCGCTATCGGGTTTCAGGAGGTTGCCAAAGGGGTAGAAATGCAAGCTTCGAATATCACCGAGGTTACGGATAACTTGGCCCAATCTGACCGGCACGTGCGAGAGGTAGCTGATCATTCCCGAGAACTGAAGCAGCTTTCCGAAGATACGAAAAATGCCGGGGACAGAGGGAGCAGTCAACTGCTGGCATTAACGTCTCAAATCAAGGATTTGGGTCAGGTCATGAGTCGTACCAAAGAAGAACTGGACGAGTTTAAAGTACAAAGTGATAGCATGTCTGCCATGCTTAAAGATATTACTCAAATCTCAAAACAAACTAATTTGCTGTCCTTGAATGCATCCATTGAGGCCGCCAGAGCGGGAGAGCATGGAAAAGGATTTGCCATCGTAGCTGGAGAAGTGCGTAATTTGGCTGAAATGGTAGGGAACACCTCGGTGGCGATGGAAGGTATCTTGACTCAACTGAGAACTCAGATGGATTCTGTCGTTAACCAATTTGATATGGGACAGCAAAGGCTACAGCAAAGTATGGAATCGGCACATTCGACCGAAATTGTACTGGAGGATATCCTGCAAAATGCCAATAAAGTGCTGCAGCAGGCCGTAGATGTGGAAAACAGTACGAATAGCATGCAGCAATACTCATCTCAGGTTGTTCAAGAAATGACGGAATTTTCAAGTGTAACGGAACAAGCGAGTGCAGCGTCAGAACAAATTTTGGCTGGAGTAGAGGAGCAACGAAATATAACCTCCAATATGGTGACCGGGTTTAGTGAGCTGGAGGCGTTGATTATCCAATTAAAAGAACTGGTACATGATCAGAAGGAGGACAACATTCCTACCGAAATCAGCAAAAGCAAATAACCGAAATGCTTCATTATCGGACTATAGATCCGGGGATTATCGCTATCTAGCGGTACTCTCCGGTTTTTTACTGTGTTTGAAGAAGGGAAATGAAGATGGGATTTCTAGAAGCTATAATTAGATGGAAGTTGATGGTATAATTTGTGGCAGTTTAAATGCTTTGTAACTAAGGGGGGATGACCATGATCATAGGAAAGCAAGCACCCAAATTAAAAGTTGGAGACGAGATACGTATTCTTTCGCCGTCCAGAAGCTTGTCGATCGTTTCTGAGGAAAATCGCTTGATTGCCCAGCAACGACTGGAGGAGCTAGGGTTTAAAGTGAGTTTTTCGCAACATGTGCTGGAAAATGATGATTTTACATCTTCCTCGATAGAGTCCAGAGTCGCAGACTTGCACGAAGCTTTTGTCGATCCAAAGGTAAAGGGCATCCTGACTTCAATTGGGGGCTATAATGCCAATCAGCTCCTTACCCATCTTGACTATGAACTGATTGGAGCTCATCCTAAACGATTATGTGGTTATTCGGATATAACAGCGTTAAGCCATGCGATTTATGCAAAAACGGGGCTTATCACGTATGCAGGACCTCATTTTTTGACGTTTGCCATGTTGCGAGGAAATGATTATACGACGGCGTATTTTCAAAGGTTGATGTTGGAAGAGGGCAGCATTCAAATCCAGTCTTCGTCGGAGTGGAGTGACGATACTTGGTATCTAGATCAGGATCAAAGAAGCTTTTACCGCAATGCGGGTCCGTATGCGATTCATGAAGGTGAAGCAACGGGTACGATTGTGGGCGGAAACTTGTGTACCCTGAATTTGTTGCAGGGGACTCCGTATATGCCGAGTCTGGAAGGAAGCATTCTATTTGTTGAGGATGATTACGAAAGCTCTCCCGCTACGTTTGATCGGGATTTGCAATCACTGTTGCACCAGCCTGGATTTGATCAGGTTAAGGGGATCATCATAGGACGATTTCAGCAGGCGTCGCATATGACAGAAGAATTGCTGCGGCAAATCATTAGCTCGAAAAGAGAATTGGCCTCCATTCCAGTGATTGCAGATGCTGATTTTGGTCATACTACGCCGCAGTTTACATATCCGATTGGTGGGAAGGCTAGCATCCATGCCCGTAATGGCAGGGTGAGTACTGAAATATGTGAATAATTAACACAACTTATGTAGGCATATCCGTTTTTATTTGGGAGGAACGCAGGTGAACGCCTTGTTGGAAATGCTGATGCAGCTATTTGAGCGCGCAGCGTTGTTACTGATTTGTTTATTTTTTATTACACGTATCCCGCGCTTTAAGGAAACCTTGCAAAAGAACAGCCATTCTCCGGCAGAGCTGGCCATATTAACATTGATCTTTTGTATGTTTGCGCTGTTCGGCACCTACACCGGGATTGAAGTCGAAGGTTCGCTTGTTAACGTTCGAATCATTGCAATTATGGCGGGCGGTATTTTGTTCGGACCATGGGTTGGGATCGTTACAGGTATTGTATCAGGTATCCATCGTTATCTAATTGATATCGGGGGAGTGACCTCGATTCCGTGTCTGATTACGAGTATTTTGGCAGGTGTGGTGTCAGGATACATCGGCCGCCGGGTCAACCGTTCCAAGAGATGGCTAGTCGGTATCGCCGCAGGTATGGTCTGCGAAGCATTGACGATGCTGCTCATTCTGGTGATGGCACAACCCCATAACCTTGGAGTGGACATCGTTTCCAAGATTGGTCTACCGATGATTATCGGAGAAGTCAGTATCGGTTTAATCGTTCTGTTGATCCAGAGTGTGGAGGGGGAAAAGGAGAATATCGCGGCCAGACAGGCCAAGCTGGCGCTGGATATTGCCAATAAGACGTTGCCTTATTTTCGCTCCATTAATGCGGAATCCTTGCATACCATTTGTTCGATCATAAAAGAAGATATCAAGGCAGACGCGGTGGCGATTACGGATACCAGAGATGTGCTGGCCTATGTCGGTTTTGGCGAAGAGCGTTATCACATCGGAGATGAGATCATTAGCGATGTGACTAAATCGACGATCAGCAGCGGTAAAATCACGATCCGCAACCATATTGCAGACGATAAAACACCCCAAATCCAGTCTCTGCTCATTATCCCGTTAGAGGAGCGGGGAGAAGTAACCGGAACGTTGAAGATTTATTATCGCAAAGCTTATAAAATTACGTATCCGTTGCAGACGATGGCGATTGGCTTGTCTCAAATCATTTCCACGTTAATGGAAGTGTCACGTGTGGAGCAAATTAAGGAAGCAGCGAATAAAGCCGAGCTAAAGGCGCTCCAAACGAAAATTAATCCCCATTTTCTGTTTAACGCGCTGAACGCCATTGCCTCTACGACACGCACCAAGCCGGATAAGGCACGAGAGCTGATCATTAATTTATCAGGCTATCTGCGCTATAATTTGGAGCTGAATGATGATTTGATCGAAATTCATAAGGAGCTTCAGCAGGTGTCTGATTACGTGGAAATTGAAAAAGCACGCTTCGGCAACCGACTTCAGGTAGAGTATGTAATGGATGAGGTGTCTGTGCGTATTCCAAGTCTTATTATCCAGCCCCTGGTTGAGAATGCGATTAATCACGGAATCCTCAAGAAAAAGGGGACAGGTACAGTAACTATTTCTGTAAAGGATCGTGGAGAAATGGTGCGTATTTCTGTAGCAGATACCGGGGTAGGTATACGGGATGATGTTGTGGATAACCTGTATCATGATCGGGTTCCGGCTAAACAGATCGGCTTGTACAATGTGCACAGACGACTCAAGCTTATGTACGGCGAAGGAGTTATTATTCTGAAGCATGAACCGGGCACCGAAGTCTATTTTGACATACCAAAGGAGAAGTCATGAAGGCCATAATTGTAGAAGACGAGCTTCCGGCGCGTGAAGAGCTGGAGTATCTTATTCAGACTCATAGCAACATTGAGGTGACCGATAGTTTCGAGGATGGGCTAGATGTTTTTCGGTTTCTGCAAGATCAGGAGACGGACGCGATCTTTCTGGACATTAACATTCCTTCATTGGACGGGATGCTGCTGGCACAGAACATTAGCAAATTTGCCAAAAAGCCCTATATTATTTTTACGACCGCCTATAAAGAACATGCGGCGCAGGCTTTTGAACTGGAGGCGTTCGACTACATCCTCAAACCATATGACGAAAAACGGATCGCATCTATGCTACGCAAGCTGGAAAATGCTTATGAGCAGCAGAATGTTCCAATACAGGAGCCTGTCCAGACTGCACAATCCCGAGCTGCTGAAGCCAGTACTGTTGCTGCGCCAGGTCGTATTAATTTGTTGAAAAATGACAAAATCATTGTGACGGATGCGAACGATATTTACTATGCGTGTGCGCAGGAAAAGGTGACCCGTGTCTTTACAAGGCACGAAGAATATACGATGCCGATGAGCATTTCGGAATTTCATGCCCGGCTGCCGCAGCAGGACTTTTTCCGCTGTCACCGTTCATACACGGTGAATCTATCGCAGATCCGTGAAATTGTACCTTGGTTCAACCATACGTATCTCCTGCGTTTGCGTGGACTAGAAGCAGAGATTCCTGTGAGCCGTAGTAAAGCCAAGGAATTCCGGCAAATTATGCGACTTTAAAGGCATTTCATTCCGCTATATGTGCATTTCATTCCTCAAACGATTTCTGGCTAACATGCAGGGTTATAATAATCGATGTAGAGAGAATCCTTACAGACTTGCTCCTCCACAGGCGCAAAGCGTACTGGATTCCCGGTTATCATGATAACAAACTGACGCTGTAGAGCCGGAATGAAAAGAGGAGATTTATATGAAAACAAACAGCGGAAATCGTTGGCTTGTCGTGCTTGGAACGATAATTGTCCAGATGGGATTAGGAACCATTTACACATGGAGTTTATTTAATCAACCGTTGGTGGACCGCTTTGGCTGGAATCTCAGTTCGGTTGCCATTACATTTTCAATTACCAGTTTTGCACTGGCGTTGGCTACATTATTCGCAGGCAAACTACAGGATAAATGGGGACTACGTCGTTTGATTTTGTGTGCAGGTGTCGTGTTAGGAGCAGGGCTCATGCTCAGTTCGCAGGTAACATCGCTGTCCCTGCTTTACATTTTGGCGGGTATTGTCGTAGGTTTTGCGGATGGAACGGCATATATTACATCACTGTCGAATCTGATTAAATGGTTTCCTGAGAAAAAAGGACTTATTTCCGGTATTTCGGTTGGGGCATATGGAACAGGCAGTCTTATATTCAAGTATATTAATGGTTCGTTGATTCAGTCCGTTGGAGTATCACAAGCGTTTTTATATTGGGGAATGATCGTGCTGATTATGATTGTGGGTGGTTCTTTCCTGGTAAGAGAAGCTGTAGTCGTGAACAAGCCTTCGGTACAAAATGGGGTTGTACAGCGAGATTACACCGTCAAAGAAATGCTGCGCACCAAGCAGGCATATCTGTTGTTCGTAATGTTCTTTACCGCTTGTATGAGTGGTCTCTACCTGATTGGGGTAGTCAAAGATATCGGCGTACGGATGGCCGGCCTAGATGTAGCAACAGCTGCTAATGCGGTCGCTATGGTCGCAATTTTCAACACGGCGGGCCGGATCATACTGGGTGCACTATCGGATAAAGTAGGTCGTCTGAAAGTAGTAGCGGGTGCGTTGCTGACAACGGCGGTCGCAGTCACAGTGCTGAGTCTGGTACCGCTGAATTATGGTTTATTCTTTGCCTGTGTAGCAGGAATTGCTTTTTGCTTCGGCGGCAACATTACAGTCTTTCCTGCCATTGTAGCTGATTTCTTCGGTCTGAAAAATCAAAGCAAAAACTATGGTATTGTGTATCAAGGCTTTGGCCTCGGTGCGCTGGCGGGGTCATTTATTGCAGCCTTGCTCGGTGGATTCATCCCGACCTTTACCACGATTGCTGTGCTGTGTGTCGTATCGTTCCTAATTGCCCTCACCATTCGCACTCCAGAACAAGGCAAAGGCAAACTGCGCAGTGAACGGAAGAAAAATACGAACAGTGTGCGCAGCATGAAGCCCGGAACGAAACTGGGTTAAACGATTTGAGAAAAAAGAACCAGATGAATGCCAAAAGACCTGTCATCATTTCTCTAAGGGAGATTATGGCAGGTTATTTGTTTTTCCAATAATCTATTTTACGGTATAATAAAAAGATGTGTAATAAGCCGATATATACAAAAGACATAAGCTAAGAACCTGACAGGAGGACGAGTCATGATCGTGGATACAAGCGGGAATCTGCTTGCCCGCAATACGAAGCTGCGAAATACATATCAAATTCGAAGCGCCTTGTCCCGCAGTGAGCTGGCCATCGTGTATACGGCAAGGCTGTTGGATAACCGAGAAAAGGTCATTGTGAAGGAATTTTTTCCGAATGTACTGGCTTTGCGGGGGATGGATCGAAAAACGGTCACTTGCGGTGCTTCTATGCAATCCAAATACGTGGAGTTTATGCATTATTTTTTGCGTGAAGGGCAAATGTTGAAGGAGTTAAGTCATCCGGGAATTGTCGGTTATATAGATCACTTTGAGGAAAATGGAACTGCCTATCTGGTCATGGAATACTGTGCAGGCAAGACACTGGATCGAATGATGAAAGAAGAGGCTGTGCCAACGTATGATCCCACTTTTTTGTACCATACGCTGCTACCTTTAATTGATGCCATGGAGTACATTCATGACAAAGGAATTATTCATCGGGATATTAAGCCGGGCAACATTATGATTGGGGAAAATGGCAACATCAAGCTGATTGATTTTGGTTCGGCTGTGCATTTTGAAGGCAAAGAGCATCCGATCTTCACCACGGCGGGCTATTCTCCACTGGAATTTTACTCTAATCGTTCGCAGCAGGGACCTGTATCGGATATCTATAGTTTGGCCGCCACGCTGTATTATTGCCGAAAAGGAACACCTCCGCCAGATGTGCCAGGCCGATTGTTTGCAGATCATTCCGAGCGGATTCAGATTAAAAATGCGGGACTTTCTCTGTTGCCGTATGTCATTCGGCGTGGTCTGGAGGTACAGGCTAACAAGCGTTGCCGCTCACTTCGATGGTTTAAAGCCGCACTACGTGCGGAATATTGGATAAAAAAAGGGAAGCGCCCTACTCTTACGGTTCGTTAATCGTAAGAGACGGTGCTTCTCTTTTTTACGTTGTGACGGACATTATCCTGTCGGAGCTTGGATATGGTCGGTGTACACTGAAGTATTCGGTTTAATCGCTTTGTATCGCAGCTCGATTTCAGTCACACCATCCTCGAATGTAATGTACAGTTTGTCGCTGTACTCCATGACCGCTTTTTTGTTGCGGGCTAATCTGATCTTTCCATGCTGTAAGGCACAGCGTGTATCATGTTTCACGATTAGGCTCCCTTTTTTGCCTGCGGAAAATAGAATCCGTTCCGCTTCTGGCAACGGTTCGTGAACGTCAAGCGTACGGAACAACTCCTGTAAGCTGACCTTACGACCCGGAAAGGAGGTGAGCGGCCAAGATTTTACCGGAATCTCCTGTCCACTTGCTGTAGCGAGAAAATATCCTTCGATTCTTCCGGCAAACTGCGGCTTCGGCCGCAAGAACCAATACAGAAAAGCGGCTACCACGACACTGATGGATACCGTCCATTTAATGGCTGTATACCGGGATTGTACGGAAACGGTTAGTGTAGCGCTGCTGGATGCGCCTTCCGGATCGGTAGCGGTAATCTTTAGCTGAGTGTCACCTGTGTGGAGCTCGGATAGCAGCAGATCATTACCGTTAATCTCAGCATGGACCGCATCCCCAGAGGCTTCTGAATCCAGCTTATAGTTCAGCTTGTCATGATTCGGGTCAATGATAAAATCCGATAAACTTCGACGGGAATCGCCGTCTTCTTTTACCAGGCGAATCGTCAGGTCTTTCAAGACTTGTGGCGCTGCATTGGCCGCGTGAACTTTATGTACAGTTCCCTTACGGTACCATTGCGGACTATCCAGGGATAGCTGCCATGTATAATCCCCGGTTTGAGGGAACGCATATTCGGTATGGAAGGCTCCTGACTTATAGGTCATAGGCACCTTTTTGGCTGTGCCCCCCTTTGGAGTAACTATAATATGGGCTTGGAGAGACGTATATACGGCTTCATCCGTAAGCTTTTGACTGTTGGGTAACAGGAGCTGAGCTTGAAACGGTGTGGCTTGACCTTTCAGCAACTGCACAGGCTTGTCGCCATGAGTTGCCGTTGCTTGCTTTCCTCCCATGGTAGCTTCGGCTTCCAGTCGATAGCTGCCAAGTAAATTAATTTTTACCAAATCCCCGCGTATGCCCCGTAGTTTCAACTTCACTTTACCTGCCTGTGGATGCTCGATTTTTAAAATCGCATATCGGCTCGACTTGTACCTGCGGACATTTTCTGAATTGGAATATAGCTGTGTTTCCAGAAGGGGATGCTCCGACAAAAGCACCAGATTGGCTTCCTCCATACTAGAATCAGGTAGAGTTACAGTTAATTCTTGCATCTCGCCAGTGGTCGTAATTGCAGCAATTGGAACGAGCTTGGAGCGAATTTGACTGGCGAAAATACGGTTCAGAATTTCCGGCAGATCCTCGGCACTACTCGTAATAAAAGAAGCTCCACCCGTTTGAGAAGCGATCCGTTCGAGTTCTTGTCGGTTCACTGTGCCATCATGGTTCAGACCAATCGTGTACACCGGATATCCCTTGGTCTGTGCAGATTTGATGACAGAGGACACATCGTTATTGGAGTCACCTTTAGATCGGGAACCAGAGGAGGCACCAAAATCAGTCTCTCCATCTGACAATAGAATCATAAAAGGCTGACGCCCTTGGGATGCTCCTGCCGCTAGTAGCTCCGAGCCTTTGCGCAACCCAAGTCCCAAATCCGTATAACCGGAACGGTTTAGCGTTCTGATATCCTGCTGGATTTGGGATTTTTGCGCTGCCACGGCAATCGAAGTCAGTGGTTTCGAGGCGACCACGTTGTGATTGTAGGCAACGAATCCTACGCGTGTGCGGTCTGCATCACTCAAATCCATAAACATATTGATGACTTCGGCGGCAATGCCCTCAGGATCAGTATCCCTCATGGAATAACTGGTATCCAATACAAAAACGGCATCATAACCCTCGATCGGGACAGCACCCAAAGATGCTGCATTAGCCTGATTTACAGTGCAAATGACCCCATTTAAGCCCATTTGTAAAAATAGTACAAAAGTCATGAAAACAATAATCCCTAGTTTCCTTATTCTGAACATAAGCTCCTCCATCGTCGAGACCAACATGGGGGGATCAACTCTCCTAATCCTTGGGATATAAGGGATAAAGGATCAAAACAGCTGATAAACCTCACATTAGCCATGAATTTGATTCTTTTACGCTTATCAGAAATATCCAATGGACTTCTATCGGTAATTGGGTTCCATTTGTGAATATTTCCCTGAAGAAACAGGTCTAACATATCATGAAAATTACGTATTCACGCATAAAATGAGTCAAAATGCCCTGTTTCAATCTGAGACTACAGAAATTGACAAAACTGAAGGGTACTTTGTATGATAGCTCTCGTATCAACGGCAAAAATTGGGATTGAAGTTAGGAATACGAAATCATAAATTTAAAATTTCTGTGTTATCTGACTTTTTAATTTGAAAAACATCTCATTTGTATGCTTTGCCGTTAAAAGCCGAATAACGCTTCGGACCGATTTTCGAGGTTACATGCCTGTACCGTAAATGTGGTATAAGCTCAATCCTTTGACGAATTTAAATGTTAAGTAGGGGGGAGGAGGCAAAAGAACTAAAAATGAGTATTCGTCCGTTTCAAATTGGACATCCCGTGTCCGTATATGGAGCAATGGACCTATAACTCATACTTTATTCATTTGCCGACAGCGATGGAAATCATTTATCAAACCAACCGTACAATGCTTTTTGAAGAGATTAACCCGGAAAAGCTGGACCTGATCACCATTGTAGGTGATGTGAAGGGTATTGACAGCTTGAGCGATGAAAAGATCAAGGAAATTAATCAGCACCTTCTGGTGCGCAGCTTTGACGAATTTTTGGATAAGTTTTCACCAACCGTGTATTCGTTTTTTAACGCGGCCAATCAAAAAGTCGTCTACACCCTTAAAAAGCCAGAGGGAATTGATGAGGATAGCATTTCTGAAATTCGTGTAAATCAAAGTAATGACTTTCTGAAAATGTTGTTTACGCTCATCGATACCAAGCGCAGTCAAGGAATTACAAATGTAGATTTCAAATTTGAAAATCTGCTGGATATGATTTCACCGAAAAAGGTCATGGATGATATTCGTCAAGTCCGCAAAGAGATTCACTATATGTATGGTGAATACGACAAGCTGGATGATGGCGATCCAAAGAAACTCGACATGGGTGACAAGCTGAATGGAATGTTCGAGGAAGCGAGTCAGAACTATAACAATGTTATGGCTATGCTCCCACTGGCAATTGAGGACATCAAAACCCGCCTTCTGCTCGGTGGCGCCCAAGAGGAAAACTCCGGCGAGCTGATTCAGGTGGGTATGCTCTCCATTGGGGAAAGCGGCGAACTGAAAATTATTGAAGCGCCGAAGAGCGACAGTACTGAGCTGATGTTATTGGATGAGAACAGCACTGGCGATCTCTCCCAAGTATTCGAAGAGGATTATAACTCCATCACAGATACGCCTTCTGACTATGTCAAGGATTTGGTGGTTCGCACGTTTGTGCCACTGCCGGCAGTTCAGACCAAGGTGGATACAGCGGTTGAAGTTCAAAACTACAACACGTATCTGGAGTTCTATAAAAATGCCAAGGACGATTTCGTAAAGGCGGTTAAGCCGCTTGTGGAGAAAATTCTCGGTGTCAAAATGTTCTTCGATCAATATGCAACGAAGAGCAAAGGCATGCTGCCGACAATGCTGGTGGCGAACAACAAGCTGGACATGCTGGTGAAAAGCAGCAATATCCCGCGCCTGGAAACATACCTGAACACTGTGAATGCTAAGAATGAATTCAGCGACACGATCTGGTTCGGTATCGTTCCATCCGTCGAGCTGGAAGCAGCCGGTAAGGTAAAAGTTTCACGTGAACGCTTCAAGGGTAACGAGAAGGTCGTTAAGCAGGGCGGAAATTCTATGGAATCGCTCTCGATGCTGCTGCAAGTCGTGAAGGATTACAAAATTCAAATGTTCTTTAACTTTGAATCCGGTGAAGAAACGACTTTCAACAGTATGGCGACAGCAGGTATCGACAAATATGTCGATAAATGTGCCAGTCTCGTTCGCAGAGAATATAGCGAATTTGCCATTCCTTGTGTACCGAACTTTACGATTATTCCGAAGGACAAATCGGGGGTCATTATCGACAGCAAAATGCTACAGACCGAAGACGGTGTACAGCTCTCTAAGGAGAAAGAGGATATTCTCAAGCTGTGGATCGAGGGCGTTTATGTGGGTGCAGCCTATGTTGCCGCCGGCTTGGTCGCTTCCTATCAGTGTCCTGAATACCTGCGTGAGACGTTCAAAACGGTCAATAAGAACTTCCCTGGCGTACGCTTCGACATTGAAGCGGGAGACAACAGTCTGCGCACGGTGACGACGATGGCCAAGGAAATCACCGGTTTCACCAACACGATCAAGGATGCCATCAACCGTAAAAACTTCGGCTTTGTATTCTCGTCGGAGAATGCTCAGATTCAGGATAAGGATATCCGCCGGATTACCGTCTACAAGGCGAGAAGCATGGCGATGTCCGAGGACGGTTTTGACTCCATCTACAAGACGCTGGTCAGCACGTACATTGAACGTATTTTGCGCTACCAGACAGGGGACTTCAAACACGAAAATATCGTCCGCTTCTTCAGTAACAATCCGAGCAGTCAGAAGAGCAAGTGGCTGAGCAGCAGAGGATCTGTTAACTCGATCATTCAGGACGGAGACGATATGAGCTTCATTATTGATGAGAAAAGCAATATGTGCCATATCGATCTGGTCTTCAACGGTAATGTGAAGAACCTGGAAGTCATGATCACTAAGGGAACCAGCTCGGTCAAATCATGATCCGAGCACTACGAAAGATGTTAGAGGTGTTTCTATCCAGAACCGCCTTTATACATAAATCGCGGAGAAGCTCTGCATCTCCCGCCATCATATTACCTAATTTCAAGGAGGCAACACACATGGGATTCAGATTGAAAGTAGAAGGACAAGAAACAATCGAGCTGGGCTTGGATAACATCCAAACGGTTATTTATGACACCGATACACCGGACGATTCCAATGCACGCTCCACTGACGTAGGCTCCACGCTGCGCATCAGCGGCAAAATCATCACAGCAGTAGATGGTGACAGCGCGGATGACACGCTGAAACTGGCTCTGTGGTCTCTGGTTCCTGCTGAAAAAGCAGACAGCTACCGTAAAGTAACACTGGAAGTTATCGCAGCTGATCAAGTTGTGCGTAAAATCCACTTCCCGAATGCTTTCGTTGTAGACTACAACGAGCACTTCGGCGACACAGAAGGTGTAGGTGCATTTACACTCTACATCAAACAAAAGAAAGACAAAACCGAGCTGGCTACAATCGACGGCGGATATCCGGTTTAAGCTTAACGTCTTCACGTTAAGTGCAGCTTAAACACACACTCACCCGGCACACAAGTGCAGGGTGGATAAATATTAAGAGGCCTACGGGTCTCTTAATATTTATTTTTTTCGGAGAGGGGAACATCACACAATGACCAACTACTATGAGCTGCTCGGTGTCAGCCGGGATGCTTCGGAGGCAGAGATTAAGCAGGCTTACCGTAAACTGGCCAAAAAGTATCATCCTGATACCAACCAGGGAAGCGAGGAAGCAACGCGCAAGTTCAAGCTAATTCACGAGGCTTACAATACCTTGCGTGACGAAGCATTGCGGCAGGCATACGATGCCGAGCTCATCCGAAAAACTGAGGGAGCTGGCGGGGAACAGCGAGAGAGAGGCAGAGGGGCTGCATCCTCCGGCGGTGCGCGTACGGCAGCCAAAGGATTCAATCCAGCTGATATAGGAACTGATTTTGAGCAATTTTTTGGTTTTCATCCGAAAACGAAGGAGGGCTCACCAGGGAAAAAAACGAAAAAAACCGGTGATCCGACGGATACCTCAGCGATGTTTAACCAATTTTTCGGTATTCGTAAAAAGTGATGATTTCAGGATAGAAATGGGGGAAGCAAGCAGTGAAAACGGCGCAGAACAGATGGGTTTTCATCATAGATGTTGCCATGTTCGGGCTGATGCTGGCGATCGCCTTTTATGTGTTTAATCGTACAGGCTACAGCGGTTTGAAAACCGTGGTCGCGATAGGTATTGGAATCGGCGTGCTTGTATACATATTGCGCAATCTGGTGTCCGTTGTACCCGTGGCCAAGCCAAAGGCACAACGTCATCGGATTGCCAAGCTGGTGTTGATTGATGAAGAGGGCGAGTCCATTAAAGAATGGTATATCGAAGGCGAAACGTCGCTCTTAATCGGTAAAACAACGTCACGTTCAGAGGCGGATATTGATTTGGTAGGTACAGACTATGCCTCCCTGGTAAGTGTGGAGCATGCGGTACTTAACCGGGTGAACAGCGACTGGTTTGTGGAGGATGTGGATTCCGGTAATGGTACAGGCTTGCGGTCTGCCAACGAAAGTGTAACCAAGAAGTTGGAAAGCGGTGAGCCATACCGGATTTACTCAGGTGACTTATTATATATTGCCAATACGAGACTGCTCGTTAAATAGATGAGGATGCTGCAAAATCCTTAGATCGCTGAAAAGACAATTATGACAATGGGGGAAGGAACCGACTATGAGTTTGACAAGATGCCCGAACGGACACATGTTCAGTACACGAAAGCACGGAAATACGTGTCCATATTGCAACACGGTAGTAAATGTAGCTGCACCCAAGAGCGTAGAGCCAGCAGCAGCGAAAACAAACGTCGCAGGAGATAACGACAAAACAATGCCTTATTTGGGTGAGACAGTAGGCATTCATCCAGTAACTGGATGGCTGGTATGCATCGAAGGAGCACAGGTGGGTCAAGATTATCGCATTATGGCGGAGAAAAACTTTATCGGGCGCGCAGAGGAAATGCATGTCCGCATTATCGGGGACAACACGATTTCCCGTAGAAATCATGCGGTCATTGTGTATGATCCGAAGAAACGTAACTTTTACTTGCTGCCAGGCGATTCATCAGGTTTGGCGTACCACAATAACGAAGCGGTATATTCACCAGCAGAGCTGGCTGCCTATGACGTGATTCAGCTGGGACACAGCAAATTTATCTTTATCCCGCTGTGTGGCGCCCATTTTGAGTGGGATAACGAAAACTAGGACGGAATTGGGCAATGGTGCAGGGAGGTAACGATATGCAGCCTTATTTTGTTGTAAGTGGAGCTGCGGTACTATTCGCTGTTCTGCTCATGATCCGTATACGACTGACGCGAATTTCCGGCAGCCGTACCGTGAGTGGAATTGAGATCGGAAATGGTCAAACGATCGGGAGCCGGAGCGAGCAGGATGATTATTTCTCCAGTATGACGACACCTGTCGGTACGCTGGCTGTTGTCGCAGACGGTATTAGCGGACTGGCCAATGGACGTATGTCCAGTACCTTGGCTGTGACGACTTTTACGAAGGCGTTTGCCAAGCTGGAAGATGCAACGAATTTGAACGGATATTTTGCAGAGGCGGCAACTCAAAGCAATCGCGGCATTTTGCAAAATTTGAATGGACAGGGCGGAGGAACGACGCTGGCTGCGGTCATTGTGTGCGGCTATCAGCTGTATTACGGAGCGGTGGGCGACAGCCTGATTACGATTTACCGCAATGGTCATTTCCAAACAGTCAATTCCAAGCATACAGCGGAAACACTGCTGGAGGAACGAGTGCTTGCTGGACAAATGACCTCGGAGGAAGCCAAAACGAGTCCAGTGCGTAATCAACTGGTCAACTACTTGGGCTATGAGGGCTTTGAGAGCATGGAGCTGGGTAGTGCACCGATTCGTCTGTATTCGGGCGATCATGTGCTGCTGTGCAGCGATGGCATTCAGGAGGCGCTGACGGAGATTGAACTGGAAGAGATTATGCGCAAGGGTGGAACACCACAGGAAACAGCGGATGCCATGATTGACGCCATTAATGATAAGGGCTTTAAAAGTCAGGATAATGCAACAGTACTTATTTTGGCGATAGGATGAAACAAGAAAGACGGGGGTAGCGATGCGCAAGGACAACAGCGATTTTAGTACCGCCTTTGTGTCGGAAGCGGGCTCTTACATAGACAACCGGGACTATTTTGCATTCATGGAGACGGACGACATGGCCTGTTATGTCCTCGCAGACGGTCTGGATTCGGATCAGGAGCTGCGCAGCGCAGAAATGGTTGTCAAAACGGTGCTGGAAAACTTCATGGAGAAGCCTTCCATGTCCAAACGGCGCTTGATGAGAGATCTGCGTGAAGCGCAGGATTGGCTGCAATTTGAAAGCCGTCGTGTTCGGCTCAAAGCCAGTCTGCTGATGGTAGTGACCAACTACAACAAAATGGTGTATGTTTCGTGCGGTAATGTGCGACTATATCATTTTCGCAATGGAAGGCTTAATTTTCGCAGTAAGGATCATAGCCTGGCTCAGTCATTGGCAGATGATGGACGCATTCCAGACGAAGCGACCAGCACACATGAGGAACGAGGCAATCTGCTGGAATACTTGGGAAATCCCAATGGAGTTCATGCCCATTACGCCAAAAAGACGCAGCTTGCAGATGGAGATGTAATCCTGCTCGCTACGTCAGGGATGTGGGAGGACGTCGAGTTGGCGGAAATGCTGGGGGCACTAGAGGAAGCGAAGGACCCGGTCATGCTGACGGATACATTGGAAGAGGTTCTGCTAAGCAAACAGCACCGGACGGTGAATAATTACACGGCAGCGGCCATTTATGTAAATAAAGTTTTTCAGGAAAAGCCTAAAAACCGCCGTAAGCTGATCAAACGGATTTTGATTGCGTTGCTTGTCTTTATTGTTGTGGGCGGGGGAGCATGGATTACGCTGGCTCGTATGGCTGCGAATAAGGCAGCTGCACTGGAAACGATGATCGAATCAGCCCAAGCCGCAGACGATTATGCAAGGACAGGAGATTATGCGAAGGCGCTTAAGTCCTACAGCGAAGCGAAAAACGCGGCGGTTAAAATTAACGATAAGATTCATAAGCGACTGTATACAGCCGAACAGAAACTATCTCAATTGCTGGTGGACGGAGACGGCTACGTGGAAAAGGCGGACTTTACCAAAGCTGAAGCCAGTTACGAGAAAGCACGGAAAAGCGCCGGGCTATATCCACCGTTTAATGTGAAGGATATTGAGCATAAAATCGATCAATTGGACAGCTATGCCGAGACAGCGAGCTGGATGAAGGACGGAGATTTAAAATTTCAGGGCGGCGATTACACGAATGCGCTTAAGCTATACAAGAAAGCAAACAAGGCTGCGATGGAATCCGGTTATACGTCCGCGCAAAAAGAACTGGAGAAGAAAATTACCGAGGCCAACGATAAATTGACAGCTATTCAGCAGCAGCTCAAGGAGATTCAAGCTGGAAAACTTCAGGCCAAAGGGGATCGGATGATGAAGGATCTCGATTATGAAGGGGCCATTGATGCCTATAGCGGGGCACAGGAAATTTATCAGGAGATTGATAAGCTCGAAAGTGTTCTGGCATTGGAGCGGAGCATTGCCAAGGCGGAGGAAAAGCAGAGCGCGGAACAGCAGAAAAATGGTCAGCTTCCTGCTGGATTGGGATTGTCTGACGGAGCGTTGAACGACACGGACGCAGGGGACACAGCGGGTGGAGCTTCATCTTCCGCTGCTGCAACCCCTGCTGCAGAATCGCAAACGAAGGCTGCGCCAACGGCTTCAGCGGGAACTACACCCGCGAAGAAGGAAGCCACTTCGGCTGCAAAGAGCATGGGTACAGGCGATGGAACTGCCCCTTCGGCCAAGGTGGATACCAACAAAGAGCAAGGAACTGCTGATTCCGCTTCTAAAGCAGCAGGGGCGTCTGATTCAGAGAACCAAGATCGGGCTGCTGCGAACGGAAGTTAAGTTTTTCATGTTCAATGAAGCTGGAGCCGGAAAGGAGTGAGACGTCGTGAAAGAGCTGGTACAGGACCGTTTGAGCAAGATGGACGATTTAGAGCAGAGACGTTTACTGAAAAATATGATGGCGGGGGTATTTATGAACCTCGTCGAATATCAGGAAGAAATGACCCGCCAGCTAGAACGGCGGGTATTTGAGGAAATTGAGAATACGGAAGAAAAGATTGATGTGTACGTGTCATTGACATCGCGTGAGGACTATGACCCAATTCATGAATTTTTATATCCTGTGTTACCGTCTGATACGGAGGAAAAGCAGATGGACATCAGCCGTGTGGCAGAGGTGGTACGCGAAGGCGGTGCGATGCCGCTGTTTACGCTTTTTCTTGAGATGGAGACCGAACGAATCTCAGCGCTGGTGCGCAGCAAGCGAATTTTCTCAGGAATGTTGGTCACGGAAACCGGCAATTATCCGATTCGTTTTCGTCTGGAGCATAACCGTTCTTATATTTTGGAGATTGAGCAGTTATATCATACCTTTATGCAAAATGGCATGCCGTGGAAAACAATTAATCACCCATACGCTTATAAGTTTGTGGACTGTGTATTGATTGGTGGAGACGGCGAGCCGGCTGCCCATGAAGAAATTCATGAAATTACAATTTCATTGGAGGAATTCGATGTTTTTAAGAAGGGCGACGTTTTTCCTCTTTGGAACATTGAAAGGCTATCTCTAAAGAACAGCGGTTTTCCTATACCCGCTATGGATCGTGTGAATTATGAGCATGTGCTGCCTTTGCGAAAAACAGGTCCTGAGCATGGTTATTTGATTGACGGGACTGAAGGTGATATCCGGTATATCAAGCGTACAGAAGAGGAACTGACGATTGTCACACCACGTGATAAGTCTGGCGAATGGAATGTGTTGAAGGTTACGAAGCCTGTTACAACGAGACTTAGTCGTCAGACTTATCCGTTATTGTCCAATCGGCGACAGGACAGCTTTTTGGGCCGCTATGCAGGAAAACAGGCCGTGATTGTCCGTGCCAAAGCGGAAATCATGCGCATCGTAAACTCGTTTGAAGCAGCGCAGGGGCTGGAGCTGGAACGTGTGGACATCTGGGGAGGTGCAGGGAGAAATGATGTAAGCAACCTGTTAACCAAAACCCAGACGTATCCATTAAATCCGTTTGTCAGCGATAACGTACGGACAGAGGAAGGCAAGCAGATCATGCGTTTGGGGTTCAGACGTGGTTCTGACGATGTTTTGCCCACCACGCCTGCTTATATTTTATCCGATTTAATGAGCTTTCTGGTATCGGAAGTGCAGATGTATTTTCCGGAGTACAAGTGTGAAGGAGAATGGGTGTGAATTACGTCTGGGATTTGCTCATGCGCGCGAGGGAACAGGGGCTGGATGTAGATAAATTCCGCTTCGTACCCGCTGTCAGCTACTCTCCGTATATGGAGCTTAGTCTGGCAGAGTTGAATACTTCCCATTTGGAGCAGGTAGTGGAAATAAATCCGTACTACCGCTTTTATTCTATTTTTCGGGATCTGTTTCCACCGGATGCTGAAGAGTATCTGGAGCTGAGAGAATCGCTATTTGATATTATGATGCATTTTCTGGCGGAAATGGACTTGTATCAAGGGATGAATCGGCGGGAGTACCATATCCGGTTTGTTCGGTGTGATATTGCAGAGGGCATTTTTGGCCCGAAGGTAAAGGAAGGCTTTGGACAATTAAACCGTGAGGATCAGGACGCGATTGCTGAAGGACTGCTGCGGCTGTATGAGACGGGAGAAGCCGTACATCTGCTAAAAGAAACGATGCGGCGCGTCTTTCATCGCTCAATCATTTACACCAATTGTGAGGAAAAAGACGAACTGCTCATCTATATCGGCCAAGAGGAGACGCCGTTGTCACGGATTAAAGTGGATTTGATTCTGGATTTGTTTCTTCCGGCACGTTTTACGACGGAATTGTATTGGACAAGTCATTTCGGCATTTTAGAGGAAGATCCTACGATGAAAATAGACGCTATCGCCCTCTATTAAGGCTAAATGGCTAAGAAAGGACATGTGAACGATGAACGGACCCTATACATACAGGTTGCTAGACCCGCTCACCGATCGAAAAAGCATACGCTTCACGGCGAAATACACGCGGGCGGAATTGGAACAAATGACGACCTTTCAGTTACGCGGAATATGCGATAAGGAACGACTGGTCGAGGGCTTTGCCAATCGCCTGGCACGTGAAGAATTGATTCGCGTGATTTTGCGTTTTCGGAGCGCGGAAGAGCATTTACTCATCACAAGGCCGAACCCTGGCGGTTTTGAACGCATGGAATCGGCTCTACAGCGAAACTGGAACGACCGTCGGCAGGAGAGCAGCGGTATCCGGGTTCCCGCTAAAATCACGCTGTATCAGGGTGTACGCACAGGTCGCATGGACAACTACCGGATCGAATCCGATTTGCCCTGGCTGAGCTCATCTAATGTGCTGCTGGTGAATACGACAGGAGAACTGTGCGGTGTTTTGAATTTGGTGAAGGATGAGGGACGAACAGGCGTATATTATCTTTCTCGTCATCGCGACGCTGAACTGCGAGAGACGTCCAATCATAGTTATAGCCTGCTATTTCTGCGAAGACAGGAATCAGAATATTTTTATAACCTCTACTATGGAGATAAGCCGATGCTGCCGCTGAAGCTTCAAGGTCACCGGGTTCCGGTGGCAGAGCTGATCATTCGAGGCACGGAAACTACAGATGCGGTACTTGCGATTGATTTTGGCACCTCTAACACCACAGCAGGTGCTTATTTGGATAGTTCCTACGTTACGGCCCCTGATACAGGTATGAGCAGCACGGTAAGGCTGAACGCCATCAATTATGTGTCATTCCCCGGCCCAGAAGGGGCAGAAGGCGACTGGATCGAAGTATTGCCGACTGCTATTCGCGTCGCAGACTGCTCCAATCCAGAACATATCCTTTATGTATTTGGGGAGGATGCACTACGTGGATCTGACGTGGCAGGCAGCCGTGCGACAGTATTACGGGGAATCAAGCGTTGGGTCAACGATTATAAGCGAATCGAGGAATTAATGGATTCCGAAGGGAATACAGCAACTGCTTCCCGCAGCGATATTTTAGCTGCTTTTATCCGTTATGTGATTGCTACAGCCGAGCAGCAATTTAAGTGTCGGTTCCGCAATCTGCACTTTTCTGCTCCGGTCAAGCTGCAGCCCCAGTTTATAGAGATGTTTAGCGATATTTTGCCTGATTACCGGATTGAAGCGGAGGATGCGTTGGACGAAGGGCTGGCGGTGCTGTACAACACGCTGGCAGACCAGATGGAACGAGGGACTTTTGCGGACGGTGAGGAGTATCAGGCACTTGTCATTGATTGTGGTGGAGGCACGACAGATTTGTCTTCCTGCCGATTCCGAATTGAGGACGGACGTATTGCTTACAAGCTGGATATTCACACAACGTATGAAAATGGGGATACCAATTTTGGCGGAAACAATCTGACGTATCGGATTATGCAGTTTATGAAAATTGTATTTGCAGGTTATTATGCTGCGGAGACTCGTTTGCCTGACACCGATATTGATGCCCTGATCGGTATTCCTTCGGGAGATTTGTACCGTCATGTGGATGAGTTTGGTGTAGATGCTGTATATGCGGGACTGGAGGAACGCTACCGTGAGGCAGAGGCCATCTTGCCTACCGCGTTCAAACAGTATGAGCATGCTACACGGGATGAATATCAGCGGGTACTGAGTAATTTTCATCTGTTGTGGAGCGCGGCAGAAAATATGAAAAAGGAATTTTTTCTACGTACGGGGATCTTGCGCAGCCGCTTCGAATCCGAGCAGGTATTATCTGCTGAAAGCGACCTGAACATTGCAGTGATGGATCGTTGGCTGGTTTCAGTCATCGAGAACGGACGGTTTCGTGATGAATATGGTTTGCCTGATGTGGTGTTTAACATTCGGGAGATACAGCAACTTCTTAAGGCAGACATCTACAATATTGTGCGCAAGTTTCTGGATGATTTTTATCTGGAGGGGCGCTTGCAGGATTATTCGATTATCAAGCTAACCGGGCAGTCCTGCCGGATTGACGTATTTCGCGAAGCACTCAAGGAATTTGTACCGGGGCGCAGTATTGAGTTTCGTCAAAAGGCAGAGGACCTCAGCCGGGTACCTGAGTTGAAAATGGCCTGTCTGCGTGGGGCTATCCGTTACCTGAACGCTAAAAAAATGGGCACGATTGAGCCTGTCATTACCAATCATATTCCGGCTATTCCGTATACGGTCAGCGCATGGACACATACGGGACGCGAGAAGGAGCTGATTGCGAGTTTGGAGAGCAACCGGGTACGCGGTTCTATTTCCCGGCCGTCTCATGCGGCTGAGGTGGAGTTCTTCCTGACGGCCGACGGTGGCAAGCTGCGTCAGCGCCATGTGTATCGTAGTCGGCCAGAAGCTTTTGAACCCATGCCGTATGAGGAAATTGCCGTGTTGTATGGGCGGGATATCCCGCAAGATGATACGGACTCCATCCGCAATGAGGAAACGAAATATTTTGTTTTTGTCGGGGATAGCCGCTGGGGCTTTTATGTAGTCCCGATTACCCGTCGAGATGAATTGTTGCATCTGGGTCCCAAACGCTTTTTTGCCTTCGAAAATGATCTCTCCGAGCTGGATTTCTTTGACGGCACGAAATAATTGAATAAGAAAAGTAAACACATTTGGAGGGGACAGCATGCTGTATGCGGGTTTTTGGAAACGCACCTTAGCTTATATCATCGATAGTCTTATTCTATGGTTTGTATTTTTAATAATTGGATTGATCTGGATTGTAATTCGGGCCTTAGGGGATTGGGTACCCTCTCCAGCAGAAAGCTCTTTGGTCTCAGACGGATCGCCTTATATTTTTACAATGAAAACAATAGGACAGACCTTGCTGAATTGGGGGGCTATATGGCTATATTATGCGCTTATGGAATCATCCAAATGCAAAGCCACGGTGGGCAAGCTGGCTCTCGGCATCGTTGTGGTAGATGAGTTTAATCACAAGCTCAGCTTTGGACGTGCAAGTGCCCGCTACTGGAGTAAGCTTATATCGGTCATCATTTTGTTCGTCGGCTTTATCATGGCAGCCTTTACGGCGAGAAAACAGGCCCTCCACGATCTAATCGCCCGTACCTATGTTGTGGACAAACGCGAGCTGGACTATATCCTTCGTGAGCAGGCTCAACGGGGAGCCGGGATGTAAAGGTGGATAAATAGATTCTAAGATTATTATGAACCGTAGTTTTCAATCAGGGGGAGCACGATGGATATACGCAGATTTTTAGAAAAGAATATTCGCCTATTTACTGGACTACTTGGAGTAAGTAAAGCTCAACCCATCGATGATGCAGTTCCTGTTCCGCCTCCTGCACCCGGTGTGAATCGGCTATCTGTTCCCCTAAATAAAGAAGAATAGGGAAAGGAGGGGAGTACCATGTTAACGCATATCGTTCCGAAGTTTGAGAAGGGCCGTATTCTTAAAACCGAGATGCTAGAGAACCTGCGAGACTACCCTCGCAGTTTTCTGGATATCCGGTATCAGGATTTTTCGGATGGCATTATTACCGGAATGAACGTAACTGTAGGGGAGTACACGCTGACCATTGGTAGAGGCATCGTGAAGCACAAGGACAGACTATACCTGCTGGAGCAGGAGCAGGAAGTGCCGTATGCGGCCACGGGGCGGCTGTCGGTGTTGAAGCTGCTCTTTTTGGAACAAACAGATCGCCCGGATTTCACAGCCCATCATGCAGATATCGTGCTGGAGGATGAGGCAGAGATCGGTCTGGATGAGATGGAGCTGGGCCGATTCAAGCTCAAAGATGGAGCCGTGCTTCGCTCGGATTATCAGGATTTTGCTGACATGGCTACCGAATTCAATACATGGAGCGATATTTATGCTCCTTTTGCGGGTTTGAAGCAGAGTACATTGCGCCCGGAAACGATGCGCTACTTCGCATCCGAACTGCTTAAAAGTGGTGCCACAGATCCGATGGATTGTATGTTTGCGCTTATGTGCCTGAACCTGGAAGCCGTGGACAGAGAATCTATCCAGCATTACATTGCAAACCGAAATGGTGCGGAATACAGAGATTATTCTCATGCTCAGTTGCATAGACAGCTAGTTCTTATTCTAGAAGGCGCCGGACGTGGAAAACGAACAGCAGGCCGTTGGCAGGGCGGCGGAGCAGGACGGATGATTGTGGATTAGAAAATCAGGTAGAGGAGTGTGCATTATGAAATATGAGGATGAAAAGATTTTGGATCGGCTCCGTGAGATGGAGAAGCTGAAGAGGTCTAACAATATTTTAGCAGGACCCATAATCATTAACGGTCAATCCTATGTGTTTGAAGAGCGATCTTTTTTTGAGGATCGGCTGAAAATGCATGTCCCCTCTATCTTTACTCCAATGCCCAAGCATTTACAAAAGATCAAATATCCTCATGAGCAACGTCCAGAAATGATTTTGACGAATGACTTGGGCAGTGTGGATGTTACCCTGAATCGGGTGGACCAGACGTTACAAGATGAATGGGTGGAGCAGCTCACTTCTGGCATGAAGGCCATGATGAAAAATATGAATCCTGCCCACGTATTTTATGAAGAAAAAATAGAAGAGATACATGGTAAGCAGATTGGCTATTTTGACTTTAAAAGTCCTGCGCTGGACCAGCCCATCTACCACAATATGTTCTACTTTGAGCTGGAAGGAAAGACGGTCATGGGAACATTTTGTTGTCCGTATAAGCAGTATGCTGAATGGCGGGATGTCGCCCTACAGATGATTCGTACCATTCAAACGGTTGACGAGGCAGAAAAGGAGGGATATGAATGAGTAACCCCATTTACACCACAGCAGATGTTCAGGTGGCCCCTTATCAGTTTCAGCGTGTATTAAGTATCCATCTCATTAAACAGTTAAACGAACATGTGAGCTTCTGCATACGTGGAATTGTTTCGGAGGACAAGCTGGATCAATACGTAGAAAAAGCGGATGAAGATGAGCACATCGAAGTCTTTTTAAAGAGTGAAGGCAAGGAGATCCGGTTTTTTCAGGGAATCGTCACGAATATTGCTGTAAAAGCTGTAAACGGAGTACGCGAGCTTACGATTGAGGCTAGCAGTGAAACCTTAATGATGGATATTCGCCCAAAACGTCGTTCATTCCAAAAAACAGGAGAGTCGTATAACAAACTGTTTTCGCATGTTACAAGTTCATATACTGATGCAGAAGTGATTGATGAGGCTTCTCATGGCGCAGCTATCGGTGAATTATTAGTGCAATACAATGAAACGGACTGGGCTTTTGTCAAAAGAATTGCTTCTCGGCTACATGCTGCTTTAATTCCAATTACGATGCAACAAGGACTGAAATATGTGATTGGTGTCCCCCATTCTAGTGCCCCTCAACCGCTGAACGAACATAACTATTCCATAAAAAAAGACTTGAAGGAGCACAAGCTCATGTCCCGCAACGGACTGCCGGAATATGGCGAGTCTAACAGCTTGAGCTATGAAGTGACCAGCAACAAAGTGCTAGAACTCGGTAGTTCCGTCATTTTTCATAAAAGAACTCTTTACATAGCCAAGGCGGAAACGACCACAGAAGGAAATCTGATCGTGAATCGTTACATTTTACGAGATGCACATGGGTTAAAATGCCCAACCGTCTATGCCTATGATCTGTCAGGAGCCTCTCTGTTTGGCAAGGTGATTGATATTTCCAAAGAAAAAGTGAAAATCAAGCTGGAAATTGATCAAGACTCGACTGCATCCGGGGCTATGTGGTTTCCCTATTCTACGGTTTATTCTTCTCCTGATGGCAGCGGCTGGTATGTTATGCCAGAAGCAGGGGATCAAATTCGTCTGTACTTTCCGGATGAACGGGAGCAGCATGCTTTTGCCGCCAGTTCTGTCGATCTTGCCTCCTCTGATCCGGTTAAAAGGAGTGATCCTGCGGTCAAAAGTATCAGCACCAAGTACGGCAAACAAGTCGTTTTCAAGCCTGGTGCAGTAGAAATTATCAACAGTGGGCAAATGCTCATGCGTCTCACGGATGAAGGCGGGATTGAAATTAATAGTAACAAAAAAATAACCCTGTCTGCTCAGGAAGATATCCAAATTACAGGGGGAGCGAAAATTATTATGGAGGGGAAAGAAGGCGTAAGTTTTATTCAATCCGGAGCCAAACTCGACATCATGGACGATGTGAGATTTACCGGGGGTAAGGTGAACATTGAATGAAGCTCATGGATCGGGATGCTGCGTTGCAGGATTTGCTGGAAAAGCACGTATTTACGGAATGGCTACATGATTTGGCACTTATTGAAAACAACTTTCTGGCACGGCAGCAAGCCATTGAAGAGGAGCTTTTAGCAGCTTTAGAGTCGCTATGCCAGCTCGCTACCCTTCAGCACGAGCAAGGTCGCAAGGGGGATATTCGATATATTTATATCTCCTTGCTCAGAACCCGTGTTATGAAAAATAGAGCGGTTTATCGTATAGATGCCTATGATGAGAATTGGTTTCTGGATGAGGCTGAATGCGCTGTGGAATGGTCGGCAAACTTTGTTTTCGAGCCTCTGTTCAATCGCATGGCTAAGCTGGAAAAGCTCAAGTCCGATTATGCCCGTAAGATTACGACGATGGATATTGAGCAAATTCAACAAATTGAAGCGGTTAAATACCATCTGCTCACCGTTGAGTTTCTGAAAAGTCAGATGCCCGCCTTCGTTGCTTCCCCTTCACTAGAAAGGTTGCCGAAAGCTGACATATGCACGATATTTGCCGGAGAGTATCGAGATGATAGCGAAATATTGTGCCGTTTTACGCATAGTGAGGGAGCCGAGACACGAGAGGGGGAATCTTCATGGATTATTTCCTCTTAAAGCAGGATGTGCGGTATACCAATGTTCCTACGCTACAAAAGGTGATGGAAACGATTGATCCGTGGAAGCTGTATGATTTGCAGCCGGAGGATATTGTCAAGCCATTGATGTTTCACGTGAAGGCAGATGCAGAAAGTATTTTTATTGATTATTTAGAAGGTCCCATTCCTCTTATTTCAGATGCTTTAAAGCGTCTTGTCCAGGCCTATGTGCCGGAGATGCCTATGAAATTAACGATACTTACTCAGATCGAACAGAGGATACAGAAGAATTACTATATTCCTTTTGTGGAGCGGCTCACAGCTGTACATCCGGAAAGTGAATGGAATTTGGATCAAAGTGTGTTTCGAAAGCTGGTATTACAAGCAGATGCTATTCGGAGCCACAAGATATTTACAATCCAGGAGAGTGCTATCCCGATGATCATTGTCCGTTTAGACGTGGCGGAAAGTATATTGCGGCGTGATTACACAGGGATCGCTTTGGAGCAAGTCGAGGTGAAATAGGGAGGGAAAGGGCACATGTCAGACAATGAGTATTATGTCGTACGGGGGGCCTGTATGCGTTGCACTTGCGGGACCCATCCTCGAAAGATCAACTTGCCGAACAGCCACGGGGCTTTTGTTAATGGTAAACCCATGATGAATGAAGGAGATTATTCTCCTGAAAATGTTCCTCATTTTGGAATTTGTAATAGTCCGGAACAGCCGAGTGCCGAAACTATTTATCTGATCGCCGAAGATGGCTCTACTATTTCTGGAAAGCCATGCCTGCCGATGCTGACGGATAAGTGGAAAAACACAAAAGAACAGACAAAGGTGGAAGGCCAGCCAGCCTTGACGACCTCTTCATTTCAGACTTGTTTATATCATGGATTTATCGAATTTCATACGAATGGCCAGCAGGAGGAGTAGCTGGAAGGGAGGTTTGAAAACATGATAGGATATGATCAGATTCGAATAGATTCCCCCTACCCCATTCAGGTCTTAAAGGATGTTCAGATCGAGTGGAAGCTGGGTGAGCATGGACGTATTACACTCACAGGCATTTGTAAGGAGTCGAGTCATGCCACGGCTGCGCTGGATGCGACCTCAGAGGATCAGCTACATGTGTATGCGCAGAATGGACAAGAAGAAATCAGCTTGTTTAAGGGTGTCGTCCATACGGTGGAAGTTGAGAACCATAATGGTGTATATACACTTACACTGGAAGGAATCAGTGGCTCATTTGAGCTGGATATTGTCAAAAGAAAGCGGTCTTTTCCTGAGGAAAAACAAACATACAAGCAGTTAGTAAATAAGCTTGCTCAAGGCTATGCACGAAGTGATGTGCTGTATCAAACCGGGGAGCAGTCGGTGGGCGAAGCCATTTTACAATATGATGAAACCGATTGGGAGCTTATGAAACGGATGGCGAGCCGTTTACATACAGTGGTGGTCAGCGACATATGGGAGTCCGCAGCGCCGAAGCTGTATTTCGGCATGCCTGCTGGCACCCAACGAACGATTCGGAAGGATACGCCTTATACGGCAAGTAAAGATTTAAAGGGCTATCAGTGGGCAGGCGGAACGTCAGCCGGGCTACATGATACCGACTTTTTCAAATACGAGATCGAAAGCGGAGAACGGTATGCTCTTGGAGACGAGGTACAATTTCGCCAGAAAACGATGATTGTAACTGAATTGCGAAGCCGCATGGAAAAGGGTCATTTGCTATTCAGTTATGTGTTGGCCCGCGCGGAGGGCATTCGCAGTGATTTCATTCCCAATTCCAAAACGATCGGAATTTCTCTGGAAGGAGAGGTTCTCGCGGTTCGGGGAGAGGAAGTGAAGCTGCGGCTGGCGATTGATAAGGATGACGGGGTATCTGAGCCGCATTGGTACCCGTTCGCTCCCCCAACGGGAAGTGCGATGTACAGTATGCCGAAGGTGGGAACACAGGCAAGCCTGTATTTTCCAGATGCGTCTGGTTCCAGAGCAATGATTTTGGGTGCGGTTCGTACAAATGGAGACGGTTGTGCGAAAACGAGTAATCCCAATGATCGATATTTTGGTACGGAGCATGGAAGTGAGCTGAAAATGGCACCGGGTCGCATCCATATCATGGGTGATCCGGGTGGGACATTGCAGATGAGTCTGGACGATGCTACTGGGATTGAAATAACTAGTCCCAAAAAGCTAACACTAGAAGCAGAGCAGGAAATCATTCTGAATACGCCGAAGAAAATCATTATTGACGGAACAAGTCAGGTCATGGCGTACCAGACGGGAGGAAGCACGGGGCTTTCGGTAGAGAACGAATACCACGTGTTGGGAGGAAATGTATGGGCGGACGGTAGCGACCGAACCGCGTACCCGCCGTTCGACGATGAGCCGAAGGAAGGGCAGCCACCTCCACCGCCGCCACCCCCTGAACCGTTTAACTGGGGCAAGCTGGGGATGAATATTTTGGGCGGTTTGGCGGTTGTCGCAGCCGTAGCCGTGGTAGCAGCCATTACGGTAGCGACGCTTGGAGCGGGTACGGTGGTCATTGCGGCGGTAGCCGGAGGAGCACTGCTGGCGGGTGGTTTGGGCGTAGCGAGTTTGGCGGCATCGGATATCGCTCGAGGGGAAGTGAGCGACTTTAGTGACTATGCCCTGACCGGCTTAAAAGAAGCGGGGATCGGGGCAGTGTCTGGAGCGATCTTTGGTCCACTCGGTGTAGGAGGAACGTTGCTAAGAAAAGCAGCGATCGGCGGTGTAACAAATGCCGCGGAAAATTTGGCGAGTCAGGTGCTAAGTGGTGAAAAGATCAACTGGGGCTCAGTAGCAAAAGACGCAGGACTAGGTTTTGTCACCGTAGGCGTACTGGATTCCAAAGTAGGCAAGGCCATCGGCGGATTCGCGGAAAAGGTAGGCAGCAAGGTTACACCGCAATGGATTAGCAAAGGTGTAGATGCAGTCGGGGCAGGCTTTGGCAAAGCTCTAACCAAGCTGGAGCAGTCCGGCAGTAAACTGGGTCAGAAGTTCAATGAGCAACTAAGTAAAATGGCAGACGGCCTCAGCCCCGGGAAGTTGGCCACAGCCAACGGAGCGCCAGTTCCGCACGTTAATAAGATGGACAGCGGACCACTTCCACAGACGGATGTGCAGAAGAATTACAACAAGGTCATGAAGGAAATGGAAGAGAGCGCGGCGAAAAAGGTTGATGGGACTGGTGAAGTTAGTAAGACTGTAATCCCTTATGGAAAACAAATTGAAAAAGTCGGTAACAAAAAAATATTAAAACCGAATGCAGAGTACACAACACCAGAAGGATATAATTATGAAACAAATGAATTTGGTCGTATTGAAAGTGTCGAGGCTGATTTACAACTCGGCAAAGGAACAAGAAATCAATACGCTCAAAGTAATGTGGGAGAAACAGACAGAATTCGAGGTGATTATCCAGATAGAGATGATGGTGGTCATTTAATTGGTAGTCAATTTAAAGGTTCTGGGGATATTGATAACTTACTTCCAATGAATTCCCAAATTAACGAAGCTGGTGGAAAATGGCATCAGATGGAACAAGAATGGGCATCAGCGTTAGAAAGAAAAGAAAGCGTCAAAGTAAAAATAAACCCCCAATACACTGGTAATTCTGCTAGACCTGATAGCTTTATAGTAGAGTATTCGATTGATAGCGGTAGGACAAAGAAAATCACAATAGAGAATCAAATTGGAGGTTGATAGAATCATGGAGCAACAGATGGATCAGCTTTACCCCTTAATAGCAGAGCATGTTTTAAGTATGATACCTGACGACAACTGGAACGAGATTTACTTATATGCCGAAATACTGGATGGATCTAGAGAGGTATATTTTTATTTCAATACTTCTGAGAATGAGGCTTTTATATACTCCCATGATATTCCTGAAAAATATAGTGTGAATGAAAAAATTTACGACAAATTACTATTAGAATTGCAAACAAAATTTAAAGAATTAAGACAAATATTTATAGACAACGATCAAGACGCGTGGACAAATTTAACCTTAACTTTGAAGTTTCCTGGTAAGTTGAAGATTCATTATGATTATGAAGATATAATAGCTTCGACACTAACCTCAACTCAAAGACAAATGATTTTTGAGTATCGATATTTAGGTTTACTTCCTGAGAATGAAAAGAATAAACTGTTTGTAGAGAATTATTTAAATAGTCAAGATTAATAGCTCTGTAGAACTAACCTGACTATGACAAACTATAGGGAGAATTTCGCGACATGGGGCTACCCAGTGCCGAATGAACCCCTATTTCAGCCAAACACACATATAACCTATGTAATATCCGTAAAAATATTTTCCCATTATTTTTATACGCACATCAATGCTTTAATTTTATATTCTTAATAATACTGTTCTGTTGCTTCGAACAGGTTGATTATGGTCAGAACCCACCATGATTGACCTGTTTTTTGTTATTTTTGTTTTCTCCCTGATTTTTTGGCATTCTTCCCAACTGTAGAGTACGCTGTCCTGATGGATATAGTGTTAGAGACGTTGCACCTAAATTGCAGGATAGTCCAACTACTATATTGTTAGGCTGTTTCTGAATAATGTCTACAAGGAAGCACGCAACGAATTTTGAAGTAGTTAAGATTTTTATTTTGTAAGGATAATCTGGTGACGACCAGTTGACATACAACAGGCAGGGTAACGTTTAAAGGCTACCCACCTACCCTCTAATTAAGCCCGAAATTCATGAAAAAAATCGGTAAGGGCGCACATGAAAAAAATCACTGTATCCATTGACCGCATTATCATTGACTTTACAGATATCTATTGGAACTTTTTCAATGAGTTTCATAAACGAATCTGTCACTTGCTTCAATGGTTCAATATCCGCCGCAGTTTAATAACAAGTATCTATGTGTAGTGCTAACGGACTTGACTAAGTTTACTTCAAAAGTGGGGCGGCTCGTGCAGGAGATCCAGGCGGTCAATCAGCTTTTATAGCCAGGATAAAAAATAGAAAATATACTTATAAGTACCTTTAAAGGTGAAGAGAAATACGACCGCCATGTAAAAAATGTAAAAAGGCACTTTTCGATTTTATTAATGACTTTCATGAATAGTATTTTTGAATAAATAGGAGGATGCTTATGGATAACTTATCATATGATGCGGAGAGAAATACTGATACAAGCAGGATGGAAATCAAATATTAACCGCAACAGCAAAGTTTTTAGAAGCAATGGGGTATCAAGTATTCGATTCAGTGATTGATGCACTGACGGCGGACATAAATTGCATCTTTTAACAAGGATAGTACAACAACTATAGTAAAGAAGGTAGACAAAGAAAGTTACTTTAATCGCAGTTTAACTACGCGTAGCAGGGATTATTGTGTGAGAAAACCATTTGGTGACGACCGGTCAACCGATACAGGTAAAAGGATAAGTTTTAGGTTAGCACCCTTACCCTCTAATACAATCCGAAATTAACTTTATCTTTGTTTCTAAGTCGTGAGCATGTTTGGAACAGAGGCGGCGCAATAATAGATTTGTGGGAAAGGTGGTTTGATAAGTTATGAAGTACGGAATACACAGTAATTTAGTTGAAGAGGTTATTCAGTTCTCAAATTCTATGATGGATTTTCCAAAAACAGAGAGACCTCAAAATATTGTTACAATTAATCAATATGAAGAGGCAAAAAGGCTAGCTATTACTGAAGTTTTCGGTGAAGATGAATATACTTGGTCTGATATAAGACAACTTAAAATGGGAAAAGTTAAGGGAAAGTTATATAAATTAGATTCTTCCCAAAAACCTAGTGGTTTGGATGAATTAACTGGATTGCTAGCTGATGGTCTTAGCAGTCAAATAACGGACTCTTATAGTGATTTTTTTTGAAAGTGTTGTAGTTGATTTGAGAAACTGCGCAATAAATCGTGCAATAAATGGTGAGATTGAAAATTTTTATGAACAAGTTTTTAGAATCTATAAGGCTGGTGGTTTTCCATGTGGGTGGGATGGTGATTACCCAGACGAAGGAAGATTTATTGCTTACTTTGCCTAAAAACAATAAACTGAGTGAGGTTAACATATGACTTTTTCACAAAGAACTATTGATATTTTAAAAGGATGCTGGTTGGTATCCCGAAAGAAAAGTAGAGATCAGCTCAACAATAAACTTTTTAGAAAAAAAAGGATTTGAAGTATTTAATCCTGCTAAAGAGGCATTTGAACATTTCGGAGGACTAGAGTATTCAGTGCCTAGTGACGAATCAGATGACTTTCAGATAGGTCCTGAATTTTTAAGGGAAGGAATTGAAAGGAAACACTATAGCAGGTATGAAACGATAATTGGAGAAGAGCTAGTTGTGATCGGATTGGCATACGACGATAATGCAACTATGTTTATGTCTAAGACTGGGAAAGTATACGGTATCATGGACGATTATTATATTTGGAAATTTGGCAATAATATATATGAAGCTATGAATAATTTATGTGAGAGTAAAGAGCTAAAGGTAATTAGTGAGGAATAAAGCTAAGTGTTTAACAAAGTCAACTAAGCAACAAATAACTTCAGTTTTAATAAACTTTTAAAGCTTATTCCGTTATGAATCAATGAAGGAATAAGCTTTTTTTCTGTATGCCCAAAATAAAAGTGGAGAGCAACTACATGGAGAAGAAATGGCGATAGTAGAAGTAATTGTGCTCAATCTCAAGTAGCTGGACAGCAGACCTTTTTAGATTTCATTAACGATTTACAATAAACATATGGTTAAATCTACCGACTTTTCCCTTGTGCGGCTAACTTTTTAAGGGAATTTGGAGGGATAAAGTATAGCTTTAATCGACTTAATGGAGCTAAAGACTCATTTCATACAATTACAGAGGAAACTTATGGGGGTTACTATGAAAAAGAAGACATCGATGCGGATGGCATTCTAGATAGATATAAAGAGGGTACGGAAGAGAGTAACAAGGAAAAAGCGGAAAGTGATCGCCTGTATGTTACGGGTTGGGATGTGGAGCCTTTTTATAATGAAGCGACCCATAATCTAACCTGGTCTATGCTGGCGGAGGATGGGAACAAGGAAAAGCTGATCAATTATAATGTTCGTTTGCTCACTCGTCAGGGTTATATCTCTGCAATATTAGTGTCCGATCCTGCGCATTTGGACGCAGATAAGAAGTTTTTGAATGAGAACATATTACCCAAGCTGACAGTCAAATCAGGTGAGCGGTACGAGGATTTTAATGCTTCAACGGACAAAATTTCCGAATACGGCCTAACCGGATTGATTTTGGGAGGAGCAGGCTTGGCAGTAGCTAAAAAAGTAGGCTTGTTGGCATTACTCATTGCTTTTTTTAAGGGCGCGGGAATTAAGGTTATCATACTTATCGGTGCAGCTTGTGCAGGTATGTTTGGTGTAATAGGCAAGTTTTTCGCCAAATTATTTCGCAAGAAAAAATCGGAATCCGTGCACAATGAAACGAACGTTCAGGATCAGTCAGAAACACTACAGTAAATAAAGAAACAATACAACATAAAATTGCTGATAAAAAGGGTATGGTGATTGAGCGCAAATCACCATCTCTTGCAGCTTGAGAAGCACACCAGGACATAAGTAGCTGAGCAGAACTAATTTACATGAACAGATGATCATGGAGACGATAGACCCGTGAATCATCTGTTTTTCGTTTATTTTATCCCTTGTAATACTTTCGGTACACCGCGGGCGTTGTGCCTTCATATTTTTTGAATATTTTAATGAAATATCCCGGCTCATTGAAGCCGAGCTCGCTACTGATCTGAGATACAGGAATATCTGTAGCTTCGAGCAATTGCTTCGCCCATTTAATCTTCAGGCGGGAAAGATAGCTGGAAAAGTTCTCCCCCGTTTCCTTGGCAAACAGCCGACTAAAATAGCTTGGGCTAATGTGGCACAAGTCAGCCATGGCTTTGAGAGAAAAAGTTTCACCCTTGTGCTGAAAAATATATTCAAAGGCGGGTTTTAGTACGGGATTTCCACACGGAATATCCACATCTCCTGAGGAATTCAGATAGGCATCTGCTAAGAAATTATTCATTTCTTTCTTAAGGCTTTCGATATGCTCCAGCGAGTAGCCAGGAAGGATCTCGGACAACTGCGGAGTGGACTGTGTGGCCGACGCCTTCTCGAACATTTCTGCGAGAAGATTTTTGTTCATGGCTTCTTCAACAATATAATTACACAATAAGGATAACATGTTGGAGATCGTCTGAATTTCCTGATAGGTCATGGATGGCAGATCGGCGTAGTCGTTCTTAAGTTCCTCCCATTTGGAACTGTACAGTTTTTCATTTTTTGACGTGAGGATTTGCTCCAGCTGTAAGGCGCTCGAAGGATCGGCTAAGCGGACCTGACCTGCCATGACGGCGCCGATGTACTTATCGTCAATAATGATCGGTACCGCGATGTCGACGATGTCATAATGACAGAGATAAATATAAGGTTTGTTGGAACGCACCGCTTCAAGTCCACCGCGAGAGTCACATTTTTGGCAGTAGGGAAGGAGACTCTCATCCTGGCGAACCTTCTTGCAGAACGATTGGCATTGGCTGTGGCTAGTTACGGGATTCCCTTTATAATCGACGGTGAGAATGGCTAATTTGGTAACGGATGCTAATGAATCCTGCAACTGCTCCCACTTTTTCAAATCAAAGATTTTCTGGATGCTCAAATGTTCACGTATCAAGATTCTCATCCCTTAATGGTAAATTATCCTGTAAGCGATAACAAAAAAGTACAATTTGTGATCTTCAGTGCAAAAAAATACGATTGTAGATTATAATATATTCCTTGATTCCTCCAATGTAAAGTTTACATGGTTCGATTATAGTTTTAATCAGAACGAAGCCAACACAATCATAAGGAGGAATTATAGATGAGAAAAGCTTTTATCAGCCCAAGCAAATATGTACAAGGTGAAAACGAATTGTTGAATTTGGGTTACTATGTGAGCACCTTCGGCAAATCCGCTTTACTGATTGCGCATCCTGCCGATGTGGCGCGGGTAAAAGATAAGCTTGATTCCACTTTGGATAAATATAACGTGACCTTTATTGAAAGCGGTTTTATGGGTGAGTGTTCCAGACAGGAAGTGTCTAGACTTCAGGAAATTGCTACTGCGAATGGATGCGATTGTATCGTAGGTCTCGGCGGTGGGAAAGCGATCGACGCGGCGAAATGCGTGGCCCAAGGGGAAGCGCTTATCATCTGTCCGACGATTGCTGCGACGGATGCACCGACAAGTCACTCGGCCGTTCTTTACACCCCGGAAGGCGCTTTCGACGATTACGCCTATTTTAAGCAAAGTCCGAGTGTCGTATTAGTCGACACCACCGTAATTGCCAATGCACCAACCCGATTCCTCGTATCAGGCATGGGTGATGCACTGTCGACTTACTTTGAAGCCCGTGCGACCTCCCGTTCTTACTCCAGGGTCAATGCCGGACTGCCTAACGGAGTACGCGAAGGACAGTGTGCGCCAACAGTAGGTACAAATGCGGCGATTGCACTTGCAACGCTATGTTATGAAATGCTGTTGAAAGACGGTACCAAAGCAAAAGCGGCATGTGATGAAAACCAAGTTACGCAAGCACTCGAAAATATCATTGAAACTAATATTTTACTCTCAGGCCTCGGCTTCGAGAGCGGCGGACTTGCGGCGGCCCATGCGATTCATGATGGACTCACGATTTTGGAAGGCACGCATCATTATTATCATGGAGAGAAAGTTGCATTCGGTACGATCGCACAGCTGGTGCTCGAAAACGCACCGACGGAAGAATTACATCAGGTACTTGATTTCTGTTTAGCCGTCGGTTTACCGGTCTGCTTGGCCGATATTGGCGTCGATCATATCAGCCAGGAAGAACTCATGGAAGTAGCTGCAAAGGCCTGCATTCTGGAGGAATCGATTCATTCCATGCCGTTTCCGGTCACAGTGGAGCAGGTTGCAGCGGCAATCGCTGCGGCCGACCGTATCGGGAGCCAGTACAAAGCGGAGGTAAAGTAGCATGAAAAAGGTCATCAACCGTGCGGAAAATTTGGTCCTTGAGATGTGCAGCGGTATTGCGCTCGCGCATCCCGAGCTGGAATTTCTGCCAAAATACAAAGTGCTCAAAAAAAAGGAATTGAACGCGGAGAAAGTAACGCTCATCAGCGGCGGTGGCAGTGGTCATGAGCCCGCCCACGCCGGCTTTGTTGGCAAAGGGATGCTCGATGCCGCGGTCTGCGGTGATGTCTTCGCCTCTCCCTCACAAATTCAAGTATATCAGGCCATCCGAGCGACAACCGGGAAAAAAGGTGCGCTGCTGATTATTAAAAATTACAGCGGCGATATTATGAACTTTAGAAACGGCGCCCATCTGGCCACTGAAGACGGTCTGGAAGTGGACTATGTAAAGGTTGAAGACGACATCGCTGTAGAAGACAGCCTATATACGGTCGGACGGCGCGGGGTGGCGGGAACGGTACTCGTCCATAAGATCGCGGGTGCAGCGGCGGAAGAGGGCCGGAGTCTGGCGGAAGTTAAAGCAGTGGCCGAGAAAGCCGCTGCGAATGTACGCAGTATCGGATTCGCATTGACTTCGTGTACCGTGCCGGCGAAGGGCACGCCAACATTAGAGCTCGGGCATGATGAAATCGAGTACGGCGTCGGCATTCACGGCGAGCCTGGGACCAGCCGTGAGAAGCTGACGGATGCGGATACGTTGGCAGGCAGAATGGTAACCGATCTCCTTCGAGACATGCAGATTGAAACTGGATTCAGCGGAGAAATCGCCCTGTTGATCAATGGTTTCGGCGGTACGCCTCTGCAAGAACTGTACCTCTTCAACCATTCGGTCACTCGCGAACTAGCAGCGAAGGGGATTAAGATCGATCGCACTTTTGTCAACAATTATATGACGAGTATCGATATGGCAGGCATCTCGGTTTCCATCATGAAGCTGGACAACGAACTGAAAACGCTCCTTTCCCATGAAAGCAACGCACCTGCGTTCAAGGTGGCTGGACCTGTTGATCATGTCGTATTCACGGATATTTCAACTGTAGCAGACGAAAAGCGGCAAGTATCCTTTGAGGTGGAAACGGACCCTGCCTTCGCAGTTATTGAGAACAACAAAGTTACGTTGAACAATCTTATCTATTTAGTCGATAAGATGAGCGAGGTTATCATCAAGAATGAGGTACCTTTCTGCGATCTTGACTCTCATGCAGGCGACGGCGACTTTGGCATGAGCGTTGCTAAGGGATTTCGTCAGCTGAAACGGGAATGGAGAGACATCCTGAATCAAGATTCTTTGACGATGGGAGCCTTTCTTCATTCATGCTCGCTCGTCATCATGGAATATTGCGGTGGCGCTTCGGGTCCGATCTGGGGTTCAGCATTTCGCGCAGTGGCACGATCTGCGGGCGAACGAACCGAACTCACCGTTTCCGAATTCGCCGATATGATGCAGGCTGCGGTGCAAGGCATACAATCGACAGGCGAACGTTCTTTCGGCAGAGGAGCCGTCGTTGGCGATAAAACGCTTATAGATGCATTAGTGCCATGTGCGGATAGCTGGTTGGAGAGCGCGAAATTAGATTTTGATGTGAAGGCAGCCTTTGTAAGTGGTGCTCAAGCCGCTGTATCAGGGGCCAAAAAGACGGAAGACATCGTGGCGCGCATGGGTCGTGCCGGAACGGTCGGAGAGAGAAGCCTCGGTTATCCAGATGCGGGGGCTTATGCGCTTGGGGTGATATTTACGGAGCTCGCTGAGTGTTTGAAATGATTCTCTATATATCCAAAATTACTATAGCGAACACTTCATTTAGATATCCATTCTGTAACACTCGCTAATTCTTAAAAATTCAAGGTTTGTTCATTGCAATTGATGTGCATTAGGTTTATAATTTCAGACGGATTCAAAGGGCTTATCCCGGAATCCATGGGAGTTCATCCCATCTGAGCTAGCTTACTGCATGCTCAAATATGAATTAAGCGAGGGATTTACAATGAAAACCTGCTGCACCATCCAAGTTGACGAAGACAGTTTAGTTATTGATTTGCCAGAAGAAGGAACCACGCTAGAGTCCCTGCTCGGTGATATTGAGAGCTGTGGAGGTAGTGAAGAACCTTGGCTGCAACTTATAGACAAGGTAATAGGTAACTCATCTGAGACTGTACTGACAGATCAAGCGACGGATGGCGGCGATATGAAGGAAGATCAGACGACCAAAGAGCCTCAAGCAACCGCTCAGGGGTAATAGGGAGATCATACGTTAAGACGATATTTGTAACATTATTCGATCACATATAAGATCATCTATAAGACTGCTATACCGAGCTAAAGCATCGGGAAGCAGTCTTTTTTTATTAAACAACTAAAATTCTCCAAATTTTGCATTTGGAAAATGAGTCTTTTGTCCCTTTAGTACTCTATAGTAGTCAACTAAGCAGAACACATCCCAAAACCGTGACTTCCTGTTCATTTTCTATCATAAAGTCGAAATGTAACATGAAACTAACTATAATAGTAGTATCATCCATATACAGGTAAGTGACATCTATGTTTGGACCTGATCCTCTTGTTGTATGAAGGAGGGGGCAAAAGAGCGGAGAACAACGTACTGATAAGTCTCATCTACTTTATAAAAAGGAAGGAATGTGTAAATGATGAATGGGCAATGGATCCTGCCAAGGATCGCAAAAAGAGTAGCGGTGATGCTAACAGCAGTATTACTGTTAACGTTAACGAACGGATTCAACTGGAATACGCAAACAGCAGATGCTGCTGGGACGACCCCTGTGGAACGTTACGGACAACTTTCAGTAAAGAATGGCAAACTGGTGGATAAAAACGGTAAACCTGTACAACTCAAAGGTATTAGCTCTCACGGCGTCCAATGGTTTGGGGATCTGGTAAATCAGGACTCTATGAAATGGCTACGGGACGATTGGGGCATTTCCGTATTCCGGGTTGCACTGTACACTGAAGAAGATGGTTATATCGCCAATCCTTCTTTGAAAAATAAAGTGAAGGAAGCGATTGAGGCAGCACAGAAACTGGGCTTGTACGTCATAATTGACTGGCACATTCTCTCAGATGGCGATCCGAACATTCATAAAAATGAAGCCAAAGCTTTCTTTAATGAATTTTCGACTCAGTACGGCCATTTGCCTAACGTTATCTATGAGCTTGCCAATGAGCCGAATGGGAATGTGAACTGGAACAATCAAATCCGACCTTATGCGTCTGAGGTATCTCAGGTTATTCGTGCTAAGGACCCGGACAATATTATTATTGTAGGAACAGGCACATGGAGTCAGGATGTACATGATGCAGCAGACCATCCACTTCCAGACAAGAATACAATGTATACCGTACATTTCTATGCGGGTACGCATGGACAGTACTTGCGCGATCGGGTCGATTATGCGCTGAACAAAGGCGTGGGCATATTTGCTACCGAGTGGGGTACAAGCGATGCTTCGGGTAACGGTGGTCCGTTCCTGAATGAATCCAAAGTATGGACTGATTTTCTGGCAAGCCGTGGAATCAGTTGGGCTAACTGGTCGCTGGCAGATAAAAATGAGACCTCTGCTGCGCTGTTGCCTGGTGCTGACCGTAAGGGAGGATGGCCTGATTCACAATTGTCCGCTTCCGGCAAATTCGTAAAACAGGCGATTCTGGAAGGCTCCAGCAACAATGGTGGAGGCGGAAACAACGGTGGGAATAACGGCGGAGATGGCGGCAACACTGGCGGTAATAACGGTGGTGGCAACAACGGCGGCGATAACGGTAACGGAGGAAGTACACCAGGCAGTAACGATCAAGGGATTGTGCTTCAGTATCGCACCGGTGACACGAACGCCAAGGATAACGCAATCCGTCCTGAATTTAATATCAAAAATACAGGGAAAACAGCTGTGAAGTTGAGTGATCTAAAAATTCGCTACTATTACACAGATGAAAGCAAACAAGCTCAGCAGTTTTTTGTAGACTGGGCCAGGATTGGCAATGAAAAGGTAAAAGCAACATTTGTAACATTGCCGAATCCAAAGGCTAAGGCTGATAAATATGTGGAGATCTCTTTCACAGATGGAGCGGGAACGATTCAGCCTGAAGGGGAAAGCGGAGAAATTCAACCCCGGATTCATGCTGCAAATTGGAGCAATTTTGATGAGACCAACGATTACTCCTATGGTGCTACCCAAACAGCATTCGCAGACTGGGACCATGGTACTGTATATCAGCAGGGTAAGCTGGTTTGGGGTATAGAGCCTTAGAATTTAATCGTTACTAACTTTATCGGAACGAGTAAAGATATGGGACTTTTGGGTGCAATCTTGCCAAGGTTTGGAGTATAGAGTATGCGCCTTTTGTATATGAGGACTGGAACTTTAGAAGGTAACGACTGACACTTTAGTTTCGGTGTATATACTACTAAAGTACCATATTATATTCGACTTTTGTGGTGCTTGAATTACTTCTATAGTGCAGAGGGGTTGGTTCCAATGGACCCTTCTCTACGACAAACCCCCGCTGTTGCCATTATAGGCAGGCGGGGGTTTTTATGTTTCTGAAGCTCAGCCTCCGTTCGACTGTGTCTATACCAAATCAAAAGCTTTGGCCAGCAGACGGTAGGACTGAACACGTTTATCAAAGTCATGTATGGATGAAACGACCAGTAACTCATCGGTACGATACTGCTCAGCCAGTCTTAGCAGCTGTTCCTTACACTGTTCAGGGGTACCAACAACACGCCACGCTGCGGACTGACGCAGCCGCTCAAGATCCAACTCCGTGTACGGGTAGGACATTGCTGTTTTCACCGACGGAAGAGAACTCATTTCTTTACCTTGCATAAGCAAAAGGAAATACAAACTAGCACTGGACGCCAGTTGTTCAGCTTCTTCTTCGGTTTCCGCGCAGGCCACCGTCACAGCCGCCATGGAATGGGGCTTATCACCCAGGATCGAAGGCTGGAATTGCTCGTGGTAACGTGCGGTAGCTTCTACACCACCTGGAGTCCCGAAAAATTGGGCAAAGGCATAGGAGGCACCCATCATCGCAGCCAATCTAGCGCTTTCTCCGCTGGAGCCGAGCAACCATAATTCAGGGACGGTCGATATCATCGGGGAGGCATGAAGACCGGCAAATCGATGATTGTCAGGCACCGAATCATGGAAGTAGTCGATTAAATCGAGAATCTGCTGTGGATATTGTTCGACAGATTGGTACTTGCCTTCCTGCAGGGCACGAGTAGCCAGCGGTAAACCACCGGGAGCACGCCCTATTCCCAGGTCGATGCGTCCTGGATGGAGTGCCTCCAGCAAGCGGAAGTTTTCGGCGACTTTATACGCGCTGTAGTGTGGCAGCATAATACCGCCTGAACCCACACGAATGTGTGATGTGTGAGCAGCCAAATGCGCAATCAGCACCTCAGGGCTGGAGTGCGCTAGTGTTTTGGACGCATGATGTTCGGATACCCAATAACGGCTATATCCCAGTTGATCAGCTTCACGCGCTAAATCTGTTGTATTGGATAATGCATCCTGAGCAGTACCGCCTTCAGGAATATGAGACTGGTCCAGTATACCCAGTTTAAGCATTTATAATCACCTCTTACACAACTGTATCAGACACAACTCATTAGGTCAAAATTCAAAAATGGATAGGTTGGAGTTTGGGGACCTTTTCGTTATAATAAAGGATGTGTAAAGGATGAGAGAACATCCTTGCTTATAGAGAGGGGATTGAATTTGTGTTAAGAACACCTTTGGGGCGTGTCCGACTCATGCTCTGGATTCAAGCTATAGCTTATTTGGCGATACTATTCACCCACCAGCCGCTGCAAGCTGCGGGCATGACCCAGGCGGTTATGGTGATTGGTAACATATACCGGGTGAGCTTTTTGTTGCTCCTCGTTGCTTTAATCTATGGAAAAACAGCACTGCACTGGTCTATACGGCGGCCTCTTTTTATTATGTTTGCCTCCTTCATCCCGTTTGGTCTGATGATTATGGATTTTGTTTGGGTGCGAAAATGGACAGGGGATTCGGCAGCAGAACAGCGGGCTGCATCGTAATCTTAGAAGATTTTTTCGTGTGAAGTGTCGAGGAGTTTGTCTAGCGTAAGCGGGACTGGCCCCGATGCAGTAGAAAAGAACATTACGCAGTTTGATGCGTGGTGTTCTTTTTTTGTGCACTGGAGGAATTATGAAAAATGCTGAACTAAAAATTCTGCCGTTTTGCGTCTTTGAAAGCCTTCAACCCAATGTCCGATAAACGGATAAATTTCAATCGTTTTAGGTGATTCAATACGGTTATAAGCGGCGAAAATCGTCTCTGGCATACACACAGTATCCTTGAACCCTACCGATACCATGATCGGGGTACGAATGCGATGAGCAAGATTCATCACGTCAAAATAACTTAATGTATGTAGTACCTGCTCCAAATGCTCCGGAAATCGGTTGACGAATTCAGCTGCTTCCGTCAGTGAACTGGTAGAATTCATCATACCAAAATCCATATGACACATATTGGGGATATCCGCGACCGTAATGGCAGCTTTATCGCTGAGCGCAGCCACCATTAATGAAAGTCCGCCGCCCTGACTGGCGCCACTGATTGCGATTTTAGCCGAATCAACATCCGACTGCTCCGCTACCCAATCTACGGCTCTAAGGGCATCGGTTGTAATCGTTTTGTAGTAGCAGGTATCCTTGTCCAATATTCCTTTCGTTACCCAGCCTTTAACCGTACCGTGAGGATCACCCAGACGGTCTCCCGTTTCTCCTCCCTGACCACGTACATCTACTGCCAATACAGCAAAGCCAAGCATGAGCCAAGAGGAATAATCTTCAGGATAGCCTTTTCCGCCTGTATAGCCATGAAACAGAACGATACACGGCAGCTTTTGATCTCCGGCAAATCGGGGGCGTACATACCAGGCATGCAGAGGCGTATCATCGACACCCTCAAAAGTAACCCGGTAGGCAAGGATATGAGGATAAGGTGTTTCTACGGGAGCTTTGAACGCACGTACAGGTTTGGTGTGTACTTCTTCCAATGTTTTGGCCCAGAATAAATCGATATCCTTCGGGGCGGTAAGATCGGGCCGATATTGCTTTAATTCGGCAATTCTTTTTTCAATAACATTCATAATTAAAATTCTCCTTCATATAGAATGAACTTCTCCTTAAGCTTTACCCGGTAAAGTTGACTCCTCCAGCTTTCTCAGCAGTTCAAATGCTCTTTCATTAGTGCTTCCACACGTATCCTCATCAGCATGGAATCCACTGCATACAACTGGGCGCTCAGGTTTGCCAAACAATCGGCAACGGTAATCGGAAGTGAGCTGAGGGCAAGGAACACCAGCTGGTTTTCCATCTGGCATGCCGGGAATAGGGGAAGAAATCGTAATGGCAATACAGCACGCGGCACATCCTACTCGACACTCCAGTTGGGGTCACTCCTTAAAATCTGTTATTTTTGTAACTTATGCATGAAGTGACATTAATGAAGCCATAATGTGAGGATGGCACAAAAAAAGCAGGAATACAAGGATGAACGCATATTAGACACACTTTTCACACAAGGGGTATAAATAGTCGTAGAGGCACGTAAGATGGTATCAAGTCCCTAAATCAGTGTTCCGTTCTGTGGTAATATTAACCAATCGTCTTTTGTGTGTTCAAAAGGAGTTCGAGTGGTTAATAATAGAACACAACGATAAAAACTTAAACGAGGTGACGCAAAATGAGTTGGTTATGGGCATTGATTGTTGGTGGTATTATTGGTTGGTTGGCAGGAATTATTGCAGGTCGTGATGTTCCGGGTGGCGTGATAGGTAACATCATCGCTGGTTTTATCGGCGCATGGTTGGGTAGCTTGATTCTGGGAAACTGGGGTCCTGAAATCGGATCGTTCTACATCGTTCCTGCATTAATTGGTGCGATTGTGCTGGTCGTGATTGTAAGCTTGATCTTCCGTTCCGTTGGACGAAGTAGAGGCTAACTTTACGAATCAATGAATAGACTAGCCCCTATGGGGCACAAGGCTAAAAATGGAAAGAAGCTGCTTCCGCAAGGTTCGAAAAAGAACCTGTGGGAGCAGCTTTTTTTGAGGAAAAGTGACGAATTTTTCCTATTGAAAACGCCTGATATGAGGAACACTTAGAACGCCGAGCACGATACACATGCCGATGGTTGCAAACATGCCAATTGTGAACATACCACCAAGCTTATCCGCTACAGCACCTACGGCCAGATAGCCGACAGGGAGCAGGGCAAAGGAAAACATTAGATCCAGACTAGCTACACGTCCAAAAGACTCGGCTGGGACTAATTCCTGAAGGCTTGTCTCCCAGATAATCGCAAATATCATAATGCCAAATCCTTCGAGCATCATGCTCATAATCAGTCCTGGCATCCAAGTGACTACAGACAACAGTAGTAAAGCAAGGCCGCTGACAAAAGCTCCTAAGTATGCGAGCAGACCGCGATGCTTCCAATGTTTGCGTGATCCATACACAAAGGCCCCTAACATGGCGCCAATGCCGCTACTTGCCATCGCAATGCCGTATACGACTGGATTGTAGCCATGATGAACCTTGAACAGCCACGGAATGAGTACAGCGATAATGCCTGAATAACAAATATTAATGAAGGAAAAGGCAAGAATCGTAATCCATAGCCAGGGGTGGCTTTTGAGAATGATAAAGCCTGCGATAAAATCCTTGAGAAAATGTTGTCCACCCTGATCTTGCTGTTCTGGATCTACCTGACCTTTGCCGATGATGGAGGCCAAATGAGCGCTCAGCATCCAAAAACAGGCAAAAGATATCAGATAAGCGATGGAATCCAGTCCAAAGCCGACACCCGGTGAGGAAAAAGATACAATGAAGCCTCCTAACGGAGGGCCAAGTAGACGGACGGCTTGTATACTGATCTGACTAAGCGCGTTAGCTGCATTACGTATGTCCGGTGTGAACACCTGTGCGCGTAAGGCAGAATAAGCAGGATTAAAGATACCGTCCATCAATCCGTACAACGCTAGGCCAACGAATAGAACCGGCAATTTCATCCCGCCTGTAAACATCAGCACCGCCGCAATGAACATCAGTCCAAACCGGGCGATATTCGTAAACAGAAGGAGACGAATTCGGTCAATTCTGTCCACGATCATTCCTGCGAAAGGCAGAATAAGTACGTTAGGCAGCATATAAACAGTCATCGCCAGTCCCATGATAATAGTCGAGCCTGTTAGGGAATAGATAACCAGTGGCAAAATGACTGTGGTGACTGAGCTCCCCAACATTGCGATCCAATGTCCAAGCCACAACAAGGTGAACGCTTTGGATTGTTTTAAAGGTGAAGTGAAGGTAGCCCAGGCCGAGTGACTTCCTTCAGGTGATGTAGAGGATAAGGTTGAATTTTGGGTATCCATGATCACACTCCGGTATATTTCTAAACTGCATATTAAAACCTATTATACGAAATCTCTAACGTAAGGGTACAGAAAAAGTTGCTGTGAGGGGAGTTGTAATGAATAGCCTGCCAATGAAAGAGTCAACCTAGAATAACTTTAGGCTGCAAAGATATATAACTTACCTTTTGCATAGGGATTATTGGATAAAAGCATTGACGCGTGAAAATGAATGATGTACTATTCAATGACCAGCCGCGTGCTAGGTTATCAAGAAAAAGGGAAAGAGTGTGGATACCATGAAAAAATTTAGTTTTTTGCCGATTGTACTCATCGTGATGGCATTGCTGGTTTCGGCCTGCGGTAACAACGATAAAGGCGCCAGTACCAATAATGCATCTACCGGAGATAACGGATCTAATAATGGAAAAGCAGATACTACTGCTACAGCTACTCTTGAATCTGTAAAAGCGAGCGGCAAGCTAAGAATTGGCACGGAAGGTACCTATGCTCCGTTTACCTACCATGATGCTGCTGGTAAACTGACAGGCTTCGATGTCGATATTGCGACTGAAGTGAGTAAACGCCTGGGGGTACAACCGGAGTTTATCGAGACGCAATGGGACGGCATATTCGCAGGGTTGAACTCCAAGCGGTTTGACACGGTGTTCAATGAAGTATCCATTACAGATGAGCGCAAGCAAAAATATGATTTTTCCGATCCGTACATTGTCTCCAAGGCAGTTCTGATCGTAAGCGAAGACAATACAGACATCCAGAAATTTGCTGATCTAAAAGGAAAAAAGGCTGGGCAGTCCCTGACCAGTAACCTGACTCAAATCGCGAAAAGCAACGGTGCGGAAATTGTGGCAACAGAGGGATTCAACCAAGCCATCGACCTCCTCACTTCCAAACGGGTGGATGCGACCGTCAATGATGGATTATCCTATCTTGATCTGAAAAAGCAAAAGCCTGACGCACCCATCAAAAAGGTGGACGAATCTCCAGATGCTTCACACAGCGCAGCTGTATTCAATAAAGGCAGCGAAGATTTGATCAAGGAAGTAAACAAAGCGCTGGCTGATATGAAGGCTGATGGTACGTACCTGAAAATTTCCGAGAAATATTTTGGAGCTGACGTATCCAAATAATAAATGAAGACCAACGTTCGCCAAGTCGAACCGAATCTTCCCAAACCTATCTTTTCAAAGGATGTCTGTACAATGGATGATCGTCAAATACAAATCATTATCGATTCATTATTGCCTCTGCTAAAAGCAGGGGTTTCTTTTACGATTCCGCTCACGCTTATCTCCTTTGCTCTGGGACTCGTGCTGGCGCTGATTACAGCGTTGGCCCGGCTGTCCAAATGGAGAATACTCAAGCTGATTTTCGGCTTCTATGTATGGGTAATTCGAGGAACTCCTTTGCTGGTGCAATTGTATATTATTTTCTATGGTTTACCTTCCGTGGGTATTACACTGGACCCGTTTATTGCTTCAGTGATCGGCTTTACCCTCAGCGTAGGGGCTTATAGCTCTGAAATTATGCGTGCGGCTATCATATCCATTCAGGAAGGCCAATGGGAGGCGGGATACTCTCTGGGTATGACGCGCCGGCAAGTATTGCGGCGTATCGTGCTTCCGCAAGCATCCCGTGTGTCCGTACCTCCGTTGGCTAATTCATTCATCAGCTTAGTGAAGGATACCTCACTGGCTGCGACCATCACCTATGTGGAAATGTTCAGAACGGCTAACCAGATTGTAGCTACCACATACGAACCGCTATTGGTGTATACCGAGGCGGGGATTATTTACCTACTGTTTAGCACCATTTTGACTGTGCTGCAAAATTACCTGGAAAAGCGACTAGGCCGTTTTTCCGTCAGATAAAGGAGATTGTACCGGTGATCCAAATTCGGAATATACACAAATCGTTCGGCTCGCTGGAAGTGCTTAAGGGTGTTGACGTGACGTTGGGTAAGGGGAAAGTGCTCGTTATCATCGGCCCTTCCGGTTCTGGTAAAACAACGCTTTTACGCTGCTTGAATTTGCTGGAAATTCCTGACCAAGGAGAGATCCAAGTAGGGGATATTGCACTGAATTTTGCGAAAGGAACGAAGCTCCGGCAAGAAAACATTTTGGCGCTGCGCAAGCGGACAGGGATGGTATTTCAATCCTACAACCTCTTCCCGCATATGACAGCAGTACAAAATGTGATGGAGGGCCAAGTCACGGTTCAGAAAAAGAGCAAGGATGAGGCGCGCAAACGTGCATTGGAGTTGCTTAAAAAAGTGGGGTTGGCTGATAAAGCGGAATCCTATCCGCATCAGTTATCGGGAGGACAGCAGCAACGGGTCGGTATTGCCCGGGCAATGGCGGTCGAACCTGAGGTACTATTGTTTGACGAGCCGACCTCTGCGCTTGACCCCGAGTTGGTAGGCGAGGTGCTTAAGGTCATGAAGCAACTGGCCGCCGAAGGGATGACCATGGTCATTGTCACCCATGAAATGAAATTTGCAGCTGAGGTCGCGGACCATGTGATTTTGATGGATCAGGGTGTAATCGTTGAGCAGGGTACGCCGCATGAGGTTCTGGAGCAGCCCACCAGTCCACGGGCTATTCAGTTTTTGAATCGTCTGAGCGGGGAAGCGGAATAAAGGGAATTACAGTATTTATTAAAATAAGCGTTTAGACTGAATAAAAAGGCAGCTACAGCCGGGCATTGAAAAATAAGCCTCGCACCCGTAGCTGCCTTTTGCTCATCAGTTGTCCTCTTTTATTTCAATTTTAATGTAAGCAAAAAAGTAATCAACAGAATACAACAGCCTGCTATGAATGGAGCGAACAGATTTGCATCAAACAAAAATCCCGCAAGAGTAGGGCCTAAAATATTCCCGACACTCATATAGGCATTATTCATACCCGCTACATATCCTTGCTCATTCCCGGCCATCTTCGATAATTGTGTATTAAGAGCTGGACGAAGCATAGCTGTGGCAAAGAAAATAAGGGAAGTGACAAGGAAGATACTCCAAAAATTTTTGGCTAAGAGAAATAAAATATAAGCAACTGAGGTGAAAAGAAGCGATCCTTTGATCACCCTTTGTTCACCAAACTTATTGATTATTTTAGCAACAACTAATGCTTGCATACCGACTCCGATCACAGCACCTGCGGTCAGAATGACAGCAATATTTTGAGGTGAGAATTGGAAGCGGTTCGTTACATATAAACCAAGAACAGATTCAAAATTAGCGAGTCCAAAGGTCATCACCAGGACAAGTACAAAGAGCATCGTATATTTTGACTTCAACGATCTCGCGTATTGTTTGTAAATAGATTCTTTCTGAATCATTCTTGCCCGTGCTGCTTTCATTTGCTCTTTCGATAAACTTTCAGGCAAACAAAACACTGAAAAAATAACAGCAACCATAGCAGCACCTGTCGCTGCGTAAAGCGGCACTCTCGTTCCATATCCTGCAAGAAGACCACCCAGTCCAGGTCCAATAACAAATCCGAATGACATGGCTGCGGCTAGCAGGCTATTTCCTTTGGCGCGTTCTTCGGTTGTTGTAATATCCGCTACATATGCCATCATGGGTGGAACAATCAGGGCTGCTTCCATTCCTTCCAGAAGTCTTGAGGTATACAGCATCCACAGCTCATCTCCAATAGCAAAGATAAATTTAGCCACAGCAAAAACAATGACACCTACGACGATGAATGCCTTTCTCCCATATCGATCAGACAGCTGTCCAGTCAGGGGAGAGAGCAGGAATTGTGTCATGCCATAGGCTGCTACCAATAAACCGATCGCCCGTCCACTGGCTCCAAACTCAATGATCAGTTCTGGCAGGATGGGGGTAATTAAACCAACGCCCACCATAACGATGAAGATATTAATCATTAGAATTCCAAGTATTCTTTTCATGCAAAAAACCTCCTTATCCATTGGTTTCTGGATAGGAGGTAGGCATACGAACAAGAAGATACACTGCTCCCGTCAAAGAAGCAATGCTCTTATCGTTAATACCCAAAGCCTACACTAATCCTATCCAGAAAATTCGTAAGATTACGATTTTTTTCTTCGGTAGAATAGGATTAGTAGATCATTGGCTTAAGGTCACCCTTTCGATACTTTATTATTTATCAACGTAACATAAATTTCTTGATAAGGCAATGAAAGGATAACTCAGAAGAACCCGACTCGTCCTTCGGCCACATTTTTTAACCAGTCCTGCTTACGGCTCTTATCGAGCTCGCCTCGCATACCTTTGATAATCAGTTCAATATCGGCTTTTCCCTGCTCATGCCACTCCAGCGCAGTGCTGACATACAGTTCTCCGAGCTGTGCCAGCGAAAACCCGTCAGTCATGGCTGCCGCCTTCTGTGTACCTGTTTCCCCTGCAAAAACAAGGAAGTTGCGCAGCTTGAGATACGCCAGTCGCAGCGCTTCGTCAGGCAAACTGATTTCATAAGCCCGGTCGAAACGCCCTGCCCGGTTCATCAGACCTGGGTCGATTTTTTCGGGATAATTGGTCGTTCCGATCAGGAAGATGCCCTCCTTGGATGTAGCACCGTCGAGGGTATTCAGGAAAAAAGAACGCACCTCCTGAGGCATGGAATCAATGTCCTCAATAACCAGTACCATCGGAGCCAGGCGAGTAGCCGCCTCGAACACCTCTTTGACCGATTCACTGGTTGTATACTCCGTAATTTGCCAGTAGGCTGCCGGACCCGGTACACTGCTGGCAATTGATTTTACAAGTGTTGTTTTACCGTTGCCCGGATGGCCGTATAGCAGAATACCACGCTTGTAAGGAATGTTATAAGTCTGATAGAAGGTACGATCCGCTTCAAAAAACTGATCGAGTGATCGGAAAATATCCCGTTTTATTTCCGCTTTCAAAATCACGTCATCCCGCGTAATTGCGCGGGTTATCGGCTCTGCCTGCCGAGAAAGTCCACGGCTTGTGTCGGTAAAAACGGTGACACGCTTCATATTCTGCTTACGTTCACGACCGCGTACTCCCGCGAGGAAGCCTTGCAGCTCTTGGTCGCCTATCGCAAATACGTAATCTTCATTGTACACGCCATTCTCACGGAAAAAGGGAACTCGCGCCAGCGCGATGCCCCACTTGGGATAGGCGAATACATTATTACGCATCGACAGATGCACGCCATATTCAGGAGTCGGCCCGTCATCGTCATACTGGATGGTGCGTTCCTCCAGACGATCGAAGACCCGTGCTACATGCTCCAGATCGGGACTGCCTGCACGAATGTCCTCCTCCAGTAAATCCCAATACTCAATATTGGGATCATCGCTGGCATACAGCACGTATTTTACGCCGTAGCGGTTATAGAGTGCTTCACTGATACCGTCGATCAGACGGGCATAAGCGGCATAACCGGTAATGCGCCCATCTGTACGTTCATCAAATTCGTAAATAGCTGGGATGTCTATACTCAAATTATTTGGCTCCTTTCAGGGCGGCTAGCGGCTTGCATTTGGCTACAACTGCTGCGAGTCCTGCCCCGGTGACACTTTCGATAATATCATCTACATTTTTGTAGGCTTGCGGAGATTCGTCGATAATGCTTTCCAGTGATGCCTGATTGACCACAATTTCGTCGTCTGTCCCTACACCCAGGGCCCCTGCAAAATCGTCCACACTGACGAGTCGTTTGGTCGCAGAACGCGAACGAATACGGCCTGCTCCATGACAAATGGAGTGGAAGTTATCCTGACCGCCCGGTAAACCTACCATAATATAAGAGGCTGTCCCCATAGAGCCGGGGATCAGGGCCGGATGCCCTGTCGCCTGATAAGGCCGCGGATTGTCAGGGTGTCCTGCTGGAAGAGCACGCGTAGCACCTTTACGATGCACAAACACGCTGCCGTGATCCGGATGGGATTCCTCCCAAGCATAATTGTGCATTAGATCATACAAAGTACGCAACTCGCACTTTGTACCAAAGACATCGCGGAAGGCTTCACGCACCGAGTATGCGATGAGATGTCGGTTTACCACGGCATAATTCAGCGCCGAATACATCATATCGACATAATGTGCAGCCTCGGGATGGTCCAGCGGTGCGAATACCAGTCTCGGGTCAGAGGTGCCGAGTCCGAGACGGCTCATCGTCTTGGCAATAGCAGATGAACTGGCCTGGCTGACTGCTCCACCCCAAGCCCGCGATCCAGAATGAATCATCACAGCCACCTGACCGTCGAACATACCCCATGCTTCAGCTGTTTCGCGGTTTTCCTCAGCGATTTCAATCGCCTGAATTTCGACGAAATGATTGCCTCCACCCAGTGTGCCGAGCTGTCGGTGAGCCCGATGCCATGTACGGTCTTCGACAAGATTCAGCACCTCCTCGTCAAAGGAGAACTTACTGTGCTCTACATGGGTGAGTGAGGTGGATTTCTTAGGAGTGTAGCTGTCCGGAATATATTTGTTGGGTAAGCCGTGCAGACCCTTGCGTACAATATGCTCCAGTCGGATATCCGAATAATGCCCGCGCTGGTGGACTTCCATGGGCAAGTATTTGTCGATGGTTTTGACCAGCTTACGGCGCAGCTTGGTTTCCTTCAAAGCATCCTTGTGCAGATTGGTCAGGTGTACGCGCATGCCACAGCCAATATCGCTGCCGACGATGGAGGGAGATACATAGCCGTCCTCCATTCCCCATACAGCAGTCGTACCGATGCAGGTTCCGACGCCTACATGTACATCTGGTGTGTATCCCATATAGCGGATACCAGGAATTTGTAAATTGTTATTAGCCATCTCGAACACCTTGTAATCCAGTGAGGAGAAAAGTTGCTGAGAAGCATATACGGTTAGATCACCTGCCGGAAGCTTCATCAGATGGCTGTATGGTCCTTCATGCAAGGACGAGTTGGTTGTATGTTGTATATTCATATAAATGGGTAGTTCCCTTCTTCATGTAAATTCATAAATACTTGCATAAAAAGATTTAAAAAACAAAAAAAACCGCAGACTTGTCGTCTACGGCTTCCTGCACCGAAAGTGTCATTACATTTTATGATCAACTCATAAATACGTAAAATAACCTGTTCTTCCAATAGCATAAAAAAATAAAAAAGCCTGGCTAATCACGCCGTCAGACAGCGTGATATCACCCATCATGTCGCCCGAACGGGGCCGATGAGACGAAAACACAAATATGTGGTTGTATCATGCTGCCTGTCTGTCGTTATCATATAAAGCTCGGTCATGTCTGTCGGCCCCCTTTTCTTAAAGTTAATTGCTATGTTAATGGAAACCTGTGGAAGCTGTCAACCCCTGAAAGATAGAAGTGTGGGAGAATGTGACTTTACTCATGGTGAAGTGTGAGTAACATCATAGTTCAATTGGCCTAAAGCTGTTATTGTACTGAATATTCAAATATTCAGATATTGTTGATCGTTTATAGGACAATTCTGTGAGGGGGACGGAGCAGGCATGGAAGGAGATCTCCAGAAATTTAAGGCCGACTTTTTCAAAGCATTGGCTCACCCTCTGCGCATCCGCATTTTGGAGGTGCTGAGTGAAGGGGAACGGAATGTGAACGAGCTGCAGACTGCGCTCGGTTCCGAAGGTTCTGCCGTATCGCAGCAATTGGCCGTTTTACGGGCCAAAAATTTGGTGAACAGCTTCAAGGAAGGTACATCGGTTGTATATTCACTACGTGATCCGCTTTTGACGGAGCTGCTTGCGGTGGCGCGGCGGATTTTTGACAATCATTTGGTCGAAGCTATCTCGTTGCTGGAAGGTATACGTAACGAGAAGTAATGCTATTACAGAAAAGAAGGGTTATAGGAATGAAGTGGATAGGAAGGTTCGAAGGCTATAACGCAGGGGCTTTGCGAAAGGATCTAATTTCCGGAAGTATTGTAGCAATTGTGGCGATTCCGCTCGGTATGGCGTTTGCCATTGCATCAGGAGTAAAGCCGGAATATGGGCTGTATACGACCATTGTTGCGGGGATTTTGGTTTCGCTGCTGGGAGGGTCCAAATTCCAGATCGGAGGACCTACTGGTGCATTTATTCCGATTTTGCTGGCTATTGTCATGCAATACGGTTATGAGAACCTACTCATAGCCGGTTTTATGGCGGGCATTATGCTCATTTTAATGGGTGTGCTAAGGCTGGGGGCACTGATTAAGTTTATTCCCAAGCCAGTAACAATTGGCTTTACGGCCGGAATTGCCGTGACAATATTCAGCGGTCAGATTGCTAACTTTCTCGGCTTGCGCGGGGTAGAGCGACATGAAACTTTTCTGCCTTCCATGGCAGAGCTCATCCATCGACTTCCTTCACTGAATGTATATAGTATCCTGACGGCTTGTATCTGTCTTGCCGCGCTTATTTTGGTGCCTAAAAAATGGCCCAAGATACCCGGCTCACTGGTTGGCCTACTCTTGTCAACGCTGGTGGCAGCTTTACTTTTTCCAGGGCAGGTGGCTACCATTGGATCTGCGTATGGCGCAATTCCAGCATCTTTACCTGAGCTACATATTCCTGTGATGACGTGGGATTTGATCGTGAAACTCTTGCCGCCAGCACTTGTTATTGCAATGCTGGGAGCTATTGAATCTCTGCTTTCAGCGGTGGTAGCTGACGGTATGACGGGAGCCAGGCATAACAGCAATCGTGAACTGGTTGGACAAGGGATTGCTAATTTGCTGACACCGCTGTTCGGAGGTATTCCTGCGACAGGTGCAATTGCCCGCACCGCCACAAATATCCGTAACGGTGCTGTTTCTCCTATGTCAGGCATCGTACATGGGTTCGTGGTGCTCCTCATTCTGGTGCTTTTTGCACCTTATGCATCTAATATTCCGTTGGCCAGTATGGCTCCGGTGCTGATGGTAGTAGCGTGGAATATGAGTGAGCGCAAGCATTTTGCGCACATTCTCAAAACGCGGACAGCGGATTCTATTGTGCTGGTTGTCACCTTTTTGCTGACGGTATTTACGACGCTGACAACGGCTGTGGAGGTGGGTTTAATTCTGGCGGTTGTATTGTTTGTTAAACGTATGAGCAATACACTTTCAGTAGACAAGGTACTTCCTGATCCTTCTGTAAAACATGAAAAAGTAGGCGCGCATATGGTCACAGATCAGCATGATTGTCCACAGGTGGCTATTTACAATGTGGAAGGCCCTCTATTTTTCGGTGCAGCTTCGGTATTGGAAAACTCAGGTGTGGGAGGTCAGACTGACCACCTACAAGGGATTTTGTTGTTGCGTATGGGAAAGGTCCCTTTTATGGATATGACGGGAGAAGGTAACTTTACCGCATTAATTCAGAAATACCGGAAGTCTGGCGGGACGGTGCTTGTTTCCGGACTCCAGCCTCAACCGCTGGCATTACTACAGAAAACCGGATGCTACGACATGATTGGACAAAAGCATTTTTTCGAACATACAGGAGAGGCCCTTACGGCTGCCCTTGCGCTGGTGAATCAGGATCATTGCTGTGGATGCAGGCAAATGGCTTTCCGAGAATGTACGAGTCTGTGCCGCAGATCGCAGCAAACCAAATCTTCCTTTCCAGACGGAGCCATTTCGGTTCCCTTACCAGTAAATAGCGGCAGATAACACTCTTTTAAATTTGTTGCTGAATGCCGAAAAATCTCTTCTAATCTCCGAAACCAAGTGCACAATGAAGACTTGCATTTGCTTCGAAAATGGAAGAGATTTTTCTCTTCTTAAAGAAAAAAAAGGAATAAAATTCAAAAAATGCTTGAATATCTGATTTTATGACACTATACTAGATTCAAAAGATACCATATGTTTCATTCTTTTGTTTTAAATTGTATTTTAATACTTACTTATCAACCTCCTCGATCACTTCTAGTTTCTTACCCTACCTTTTTCTTCATTTTTTTCACTTACTATTTTCAAACTTGTCCACCTGTTCATACCCGATGCTCGTTCTTTGCGGTCTGCACCAAGGGTTATTCACCTCAGATGATGACCTATGGATTTCACCCCAGCGGAATCTATATTTTTTAAAGGAGGTGAGTACCAGAGGCTATTTTGTGAACTTTTGACGTAGCTACCCGGAAGGTTGTCCTTGAGAATTAAAAAACCAAGTAAAGGGAGATGGAAAGTATTGATTAAGTCGAAAAATATCAAAAAGACGCTGTCGGTCAGTTTTACCGCTCTTCTTGCTTTTTCTCTAATTTCTCCGGTATATGGAGATTCCAGCACAACCACCTCAGCAGGAGGATCAACCATTTCCGCCAAGGTTTCAGCCAAGCTGAACCAACAATTCAGTGCCAGTGAGTATGTCACCTATCTGGTTAAATTGAAGGATCAGGTGGATACGGAGTCAGTTGCCAAGCATGCTTTCCAAAAGGCCTCTGCAGAGCAAATTTCACCCGCTGCTGCTAAGCTTTCTGTACGTACAACGGTTGTGAACTCTCTCATGGATACAGCAGAAAAAACGCAACAATCCGTGGAAGAATACTTAAAGAAGGAAGTCAATAACGGAAACGTCAAAAAATACAAGAGTTACTTTATCGTGAACGCATTTGCGGTAACCAGCACCAAAGAGGTCATGGATAATCTCGCCACACTTCCTGAGATCGACAAAATTTTACCGGATGAAAAGCGGGAACTGCAAAAGGTAGAAATAGATAAGGATGCCCAGCCCGTAGTTGAGGAATCTACAGCTGACCAAGCGGTTGCAGATCAAGCCGCTGTAGATACGGCTGTGACGGAAGAGAATGCGCAAAAATCGGTGGAAGAATCCGTGTATAAGGATGCGGTAACGCCAAGCCGTGTCGAGTGGAATATTTCTAAAATCAAAGCACCACAGGTTTGGGCCAAAGGCATTGACGGCAAAGGCATTGTTGTCGCCAATCTGGATACAGGCGTTGAATATACTCATCCGGCACTGAAAAGAAAATGGCGTGGTCTGAACGCTTCCGGCCAGGTCGTTAATCCAGAACTGAGCTGGTATGATGCGGTTAATGGAGCATCGCTGCCAACTGATTCAAATGGACATGGTACACATACGATGGGGACGAGCGTTGGCTCGGACAGCAACGGTACGAATGAAATCGGTGTTGCTCCCGGCGCCAAATGGATTGCGGTTCGAGTATTCAATCCAGATACCACCGACTCCATCTTACTGGACGGTGGACAGTGGATTCTTGCTCCTGTAGATAAAAACGGTAAAAAGCACCCTGAGCTTGCACCGGATGTGGTGAATAACTCTTGGGGCGGTGGACCTGGCCTGGATGAATGGTATCGTCCAGTCACCAAGGCGTGGAGAGCGGCTCAGATTTTCCCTGAGTTCTCCGCTGGCAACACAACATTGTCCAATCCGGGCGGACCTGGGTCTGTAGCCAATCCGGCGAATCTACCGGAAGCTTATGCGACAGGAGCCACGGACGTAAACAACAAGCTGGCCAGCTTCTCGCTGCGCGGTCCTTCTCCTTATGGCGAAGTGAAGCCTGAAATTTCGGCTCCTGGTGTGAACATCCGTTCTTCTGTACCGGGCGGAGTGTATGAGGGGGGATGGAACGGTACTTCTATGGCAGGCCCGCATACTGCTGGATTAGCGGCATTACTGCTTCAGGCCAAGCCATCTTTGACTGTGGATCAACTGGAGGATGTTATTTCAAAAACAGCGACGCCGCTGACAGATAGCCAGTATCGGACTTCACCGAACAATGGTTACGGATATGGTCTGATCGACGCGCTTGCTGCGGTGAACTCCGTACTTAAGTGAGGATTTTGCAAAAATCCTATAAGCGACTTCCAATGAACAAGATATAGAGCGAAAGACAGGATTAAGAAAGACCCCCGAAAATCCCTTTGAGCGGCTCGTACAGAGATTGCATACACCTGTTAACCGTGTAATGCACTATTTACGTAGCCGTAAAAAAGGGGTTTTCGTACATAAAAGAATATAAAAGTCATAGAATTTCAAGAAAAATGCAAAAAAATGACTTGTATATCTGTTTTGATAACTTTATACTATTCCATAATATATGATTATATATCAATTTTTAATATAAAATGTAATGATATAACATGTCTTTTCTTCGAAGTTCTCCTGCTTTTTCTCCTTGGTTTCTACTGAATTTCATCGCTTGCTATTTGGATCGTAAACTCACCTATGAAGTACTACTACCTACGAACAGCCAAATATTTTTGTGCCTCTATATTCTATGAAGGAGGTGGTCGCCAACCACATCGTGTTGTGCAACCCGTGTGTTTGATGTGCTAGGTATGAGGTCTTACTCTGTACAGGTTATTCCAGAAACATTAAACCTAGTAAAAGGAGTGGAGAAGTAATTGATTAAACCTAAACGATTCAAGAAACCACTATCTATTGGACTATCTTTGCTAATGGCCTTTTCCTTTGTTCAACCCGCTTTGGCGAATAACACACCAGATGGCTCCAAGCTGGAGCTGAAATCCGCCTCGCATAAGGTCACGACCGCGAAGGTATCCCCGAAACTGACCAAACAGTTTGAGGAGAATAACTATGTTACCTATCTGGTCAAATTAAAAGAACAGGTAGACACCAACAAGGTTTCCAAAAATGCTCTTCAAAAGGCCTCACTTGAGAAAATAACACCTTCCGCTGCCAAAATGGCTGCACGCAGCCATGTGATCAGTTCTCTGCGTGAAACGGCTTCAAGAACCCAATATGGGCTTGAAAATTATTTGGATAAGCAATCAGAGAGCGGCGGAGTGAAGGAATATAAAAGCTTTTTTATTGTCAATGCATTGGCTGTAACAAGCACCAAGGAGGTGCTGGATCATATTTCGCAGCTGCCTGAGGTCGATAAAGTCTTGCCGAATGAAACGCGTTATCTGCAAAAGGTGACGGTTGACAAGCAAGCAGAGGGAGCAAATGCCAAAACGGCTGAAACAGCTAAAACAGTGACAGCAGCCGCGGCGAAGTCTACGACGGTAGAGAAGGCTGTAGAGCTGGAGAAGGACGATGGCAAAACATCGGCTAAGCCTGGCAATGCAGGTAAGAACGCTGTAGACCCATCTACGGTGGAATGGAACATATCCCATATTAACGCACCACAAGTGTGGGAAAAGGGAATTGACGGAACCGGAATCGTGGTTGCCAATCTGGATACAGGTGTAGATTATACACATCCGGCCCTTCATCGCAAATGGCGGGGGCTGGACGCGGCAGGCAATGTCGTGAATCCCGAGCTGAGCTGGTACGATCCGCATAGTCATGCGACGCTTCCGGTCGATCAGGAAGACGATTCCCATGGTACACATACGATGGGCACGATGGTCGGCTCTGAGGAAAATGGAACGAACCGAGTTGGCGTTGCACCTGGTGCGAAGTGGATTGCGGTTCGGATTTTTAATCCGGAAACGACGGATGCGATTATACTGGATGGCGGTCAATGGCTGCTTGCGCCAAAAGATGCCCAAGGGAATCTTCATCCCGAGCTTGCTCCAGATGTAGTGAACAACTCGTGGGGAGGCGGACCGGGTCTTGATGAATGGTTCCGGCCTGTGGTTCAGGCATGGCGGGATGCTCAAATCTTCCCCGAATTCTCCGCAGGTAATACCTCTCTTTCCAATCCGGGCGGACCTGCCTCGGTAGCCAATCCGGCAAACTATCCGGAATCCTTCGCTACTGGAGCCACGGATAGCAATGATAATCTGGCCAGCTTCTCCTTGTTAGGACCATCACCCTATGGTGAGGTGAAGCCCGAAGTTTCCGCGCCGGGTGTAAATATCCGGTCATCTGTGGCTGGTGGCGGCTATAAAGGCGGGTATAACGGTACTTCCATGGCGGGACCTCATGTTGCGGCCCTTGCAGCTCTGTTGCTGCAAGCGAATCATTCTCTTACCGTAGACCAGCTTGAGGAAATTTTGATGAACACAGCTACACCGCGCACGGACAGCACATATCCTACTTCGCCAAACAATGGCTACGGACATGGTGTCATTAATGCGCTGGATGCAGTCGGTTCGGTCATGCAAGGTCTGGGCTCCGTGTCTGGTAAAGTTGTAACGGGTGGCGACGATCTGGAAGCACCTGTTCTCGAGCATACACCGCCCGCAGCGGCATTCGAGGGTATTGATATACCTCTGACTGCTCATGTAACGGATGATGTCGGCGTGACGGCCGTTGAGGCATTTGCCAAAACAGCAGGTACGTCAAACTATGTATATATTCCGTTGGAACGGACCTCCGGCGACAGCAAAGATGGTACATATCAAGCGTCCATCCCGACTTTTTTGGTGGACAGCGCTGGTCTGGAATACTATATTCGTGTAAATGATTACGGTAATAACGGATTTGAAACTGAAGTATACAAGGTTAAAATCTCCAAAGGCGTAAAACCAGGTTACACACAAGACTTTGAAAAAGACATTGCCGGTATTAATATCGGTGGACAGGGCAGTGTTTGGAAATGGGGAACTCCGACAAGCGGCCCTAAAAGCGCACATTCGGGTACAAAGGTCATCGCGACTAATCTCGAAGGCCAATATCAGGCCAACTCCAACAGTTATTTTATGGCCCCTCCGATTGATCTGACCGAGAGCTCAAAAGGGGCGCTGGTCAGCTTCAAGCATTGGTACGATCTTGAAAACAATTCTGATTTCGGCAAAGTGTACGTAGCAACCACAAACAATCAGAATGCGTTTGAGCAGGTATTATCGTTTACTGGCACCAGCAATGGCTGGAAAACACAATATCTTGATTTGCGGGCATTCGCGGGTCAAAAAGTATACCTCCTGTTCAACTTTACTAGTGACAATACGGTTGTGAAAGATGGCTGGTATATTGACGATCTGTCGATTCAGGAGCCAGACACCGTTGCACCTGCTGCGCCGAGCAATTTGACTGCTGAAGCAGATACTGTGGGCAACGTCACACTGGCCTGGAATGCTTCCTCCGATGATGATGTGAAGCAGTACAAGGTGTATCGTTCTACCCAATCAGGCAAAAATTATACTTCCATCGGTACAACCTCAGCACTGACACTCACAGATACCATCACGGTCGGTGGAGCAACTTATCATTATGCAGTGGCGGCTGAGGATTATAGTGGCAATGAAGGAATCAAGTCGAATGAGGCTTCTCTGAGAGTAGACGTGCCGGATACGCTGTATAGCGATCATTTTGACGGCAGCTCGGATAATGGCTGGACTCATTCCGGTACCAAGGATGAGTGGGAACGTGGCATTCCGAAGGAAGTAGGACCAGAAAGCGCAGTGTCCAGACCAAATGTGTGGGCAACCGATCTTGATAGCAATTATGAGAACGGAGCTGAATTTTCGCTGGTTTCTCCAAAAATTAATTTGCAGGCTGTACGCAATGCAACACTGACCTTCAATCACTGGTTTGAAATTGAGGCCGGCTATGATTACGGTTATGTGGAAGTGTCCAAAAACAATGGCGACACGTGGAGCGAGCTGGGCAAGTTCTCTCACAATACGAATGGGAAAAAGTGGACTCCGGTTTATTACAATCTGGATAGCTACACCGGCAATGAGATCCAAATTCGCTTCCGTTTGAAATCGGATAACAGTGTGAACAAGAACGGCTGGTACATTGACGATTTCCGTGTGTTGGGTATTCCAGCTGCGACAGTGACCAAGGACATCGTACCTGAGTCGAATATCAAGCTGGAAAAAGCGGAAGAACAGTTCCCGCTGTACAAAATTACAAGCACTGAAAAGAGTGAATTCCAGGAGAAAGTGAAGCCGGCAGAAACAACGGTGGATAGTGGACGTGTCGGGCTCGACAGTCTTCCAGCCAGCGCTACGGTTACGGTATTGGAAACCGGACGTTCGGTGAAAACGGATCCGACCACGGGCAAATACAGCTTCACCCATGTAGCGGGCGACTATACGCTGAAGGCTGAAGCCTATGGTTATGTGCCTCAAACGAAAGCAGTCACGATTGAGAATAACAAAGTCATTAGAGCAAACTTTAGCCTTCAGGCCATACCTCACGGTACGATTCACGGGGTCATTACCGACAAGCAATCCGGTGAACCGATCCAAAAAGCGAAAGTGTTGGTGCTGGAGGATGCACGTATTGCTCCGGTAGAGACGAATGAGGCTGGAGAATTTACGCTGGACGTGCTGGAAGGAACATACACATTGTCCATTTCAGCTGAGAATTATTATAGCGACAGTGTATCCGTTATTGCTCCTCCGAATGGTAGCGTGGAAGCGAATGTCACGTTGAAACCTTTCATCGGGTTCCAGGGAGGCATCGCCTACGATGACGGGACAGGAGAAAATGCCAGAGCCTTTAACGCGGCAGGCAATTCATGGGCAGTCAGAATGACGCCTGAGTCGGAAGTGGCTCAAGTGACAGGAGCATCGCTTTTGTTCTGGAACTCTGCCTTCCCGAATCCGGGAGGAACGGCATTCCAATATTCTGTCTATGACGCCTCCGGTGCGGCAGGAGCGCCTGGACGATTATTGGCTGGTCCATTCGACGGGACTGCCGTGCGGGACGAGTCACAATGGACGACGGTGCAGCTTCCAGAGCCGGTGACGGTTCAAGGTGACTTCTACATCGTATATACACAGTCTGCTGTAGGCACACAGTCGCCGGGTCTTGCTACAGATGAGAGTGGCCCGAATGCACTTCGCAGCTGGCAAGGTGTAAGCGGCGCATGGAGCCAATCACCTGAGGAGGAAGGGAATTACATGATCCGGGCTATCGTCAGATATCCGGTGAATGCTCCAACGATTACGACTCCTACGAAGGCTACGTATACGCAGGAAGAGTCGATTACCGTAACAGGAACTTCCCCGGCAGAAGGAGCCGATATTCAGCTCTTTAACGGTAAGGAGCTGGCTGGCACAACGAAAGTGAAGGATCGCCACTTCAGTTTGTCGGTTGATCTTCAACCAGGAGCTAATCCGCTAAGTGTTCAAGCAGCGGTATACGGCAAATTAACGGATCGTTCCGAAACGGTGGTTGTGACACTCGATCAGACTAAACCGGGTCTGATCCTGACTTCACCTGATGAAGGGGCCCGTACAAACGCGGGTGTAGTCAGTGTAGTCGGTACCGTGTATGACGAGTTCCTCACCGAATTGACGATTAATGGTGAGCCCGCTGAATTTGGAAGTGACGGCAGCTTTAACAAGCGGTTGCTTATCAACGAAGGTGAAAATCAAATTACGGTGACGGCCAAGGATCTTGCCGAAAACGAAACAAGTGTTACGCGCTCGGTGTATGTCGATACAGCTCTGCCGAAGCTTGAAAACATTAGCCCTGCTGAGGATGTGCGTATTACTCCAGGGCAGCCGGTACGAGTATCCTTTGACAGTGCATCCGGTTTGGAGGCGTCCTTCCATGTGGAGCTGCCTTTCAACCTGTCCACTTTGGGCCGCAACGATATTCCATTAAATGAAACTTCGTCAGGCCACTATGAAGGTACTTATTTCACTTCATCTTCTCTGAATCTGGAAGGCGGAGTCATCGTGATCCGGGTAAGGGATGCAGCGGGAAATGAAGTGGAGACGGAGGCACCGGGAAGATTGTATGTAGCCAATGGTGGAGGACAGAACCCTGATCCGAATCCATCCAATGAGAAGCCGGTAGCCATTATTCAGGCTAATGAATCAGCTAAGAAGAACAAAAATGTACAATTTAACGCCAAAGCTTCCCGTGATGTAGACGGTGAGATCGTTAGTTACAGCTGGAATTTTGGCGATGGCGATACGGCGGTCGGTTCCAAGGTGAAGCATAAATTCACCACAGCTGGAACGTATACCGTAGAGCTAACGGTGACGGATAATGACGGCGCAAGTGGTAAGACTGTGCATACGATCACGATCCGTTAGCAGCCAGTAGGAAAGGAAATGCTTCTTTTAGAATAACAATGAAGGCCCACAGCAAGCCACGGTTTATAGAGGCTGCTGTGGGCCATTTTTAAATTGTCGAACCGTTCAAGAAGCGGTACAATGAGTAGAACTCTATAAAGTGAATCGTTTCACAATAGAGGATTTTGCAAAAATCTAATAAGCGATTTTCAATAAACGATATATAGATCGAAATGGTCTAGTTCGTCTATATATTGCACTTTGGAGCGACTGGAATCGAATTTTGCAAAATCCTGAATAATATTTTTTAGCAGGAGAGGATCCTATTGATTCATTTGCAAAAAGAAAGCGGACGTATCCGTCTAGAGCTGGATGCCTATTTTATGGGGGAAGATATCATTGTACTCATTTCAGGCGGTGATCAGCCTCATTTGGGAACGATTACAGCAGGGGCCAGACTCGAGCCGATTCAAACTGTGCAATTGCAAAATCACAAGGAGTTTTATATTACCGAAGAAATTGCAGTTCGCTTGCGAAAAGAGTTTGCAGGCAATTTTGCCATTTGCTGCGGGGCACATTTAGATCATGCAACCAAGGACGAAATCCGGGTGCTGACAGATATGGCTATACAACTGGGGAAAGAGCTCATTGGAGAACTCAAGCAAGCACGCTAGTAGCATACCTTTTTAAGTGAACTCCCGAAAGAGCAGATTGCGATATGGGTACTTACTAAAGGGATACTTAAATAGCAATGCAAAGCCATCATCCTCAATTTGTACGGATTTCAGCGCAGAGGATGGAATCAAACTACGGATCATGACATGAACTGCACGCTGGTCTTGTCTGTTGATCGCTTTGGCAAAGGCAGAAGCAAAACATGGATTGCGTGCCAATTCGCGATACAGCGGAAAAACGGCTTTTGCAATGGCGCGATGAACTCTCGGCTCAAACGTAAACTGCACAGTCCCCGGTGGAATCGTCGTTCCATTCGTATAATAGAGCATCGGTGGCTGAGCTAAAAAGGAAATAAAGTAGCCGATGCCATTCGTGCCTAAGCCTTGTTTGGCGGCAAATGGTGCTACTGAGCAGAGAAGGGATTTCATCCGATCCAAATTGCCCTGAACGACAGCTCGTGACCATTGAACTGCAAACGCACGGCGAGTTGCAATAGCTTTGTAAAATGGCAGCATGGCAGTGGAAATTATCCTAAGTGTGTTTGCATTTAAACGTTTGTGAGGCGAGCCCTTTCTGCGGGATGTTGCACGATATAGCATAGCTCCGACCTCCTTGGCAGGATGCTCTCATGGAGCGCAATTGATCTGTAACAGGTACAATACTGTATGCCCGGTTACCTCAAAAAGTGCTAATATCGCTAGGTTTCTTCTTTTTAACGTTCTAATTTAAAAATTCGAAATAAGTACTGTCCTGATTTGTAAGATTGTGGTACCCTAGAACTTATATAATTGCTATTTTTCGTATTGGAGTTGAATTTAACAGATGAGTGATTTGTACAAGGAGCCTCGATCTTCCGATCCTTTTCAGGAGACGAACGATTATAACGCCCCATTTAACCCGCCCCCAGTAGTTCCACCTACAAATAGTAAAGCTGTTGCCTCGATGGTGCTCGGGATTTTATCTGTTGTCATTCCCTATATTGGGTTGATTATCGGAATTGTGGGTATTATTTTGTCCAGTCTTTCCCTGAAGGAAATTAACCGTCATGGCGAGCAAGGCAGAGGTATGGCCATTGCTGGACTGGTATGTAGTATTATCGGTACACTGATTTATACACTAATCATCATTTTTATAGTTATTGTTTTTATTGTAGCGGCCTCCAGTGGCGATCCGGATATTTTTTCAGACATTTAATGAATTGAAGAATGCTTGAGTCAGACAAACCATTCACGATTTGACGATTGGATGCTATGATAAAAGGAGTCCAATGAAGGAGAGTGAAGCCGTATGGCACGTACTCAAACACAAAAAGCGCTGAGCAAGGCAAAACGCGCTGGAATCTATTGCGCGGCACAAAGCCGCAAAACGAATGACCATTATGGCGAGATTTCACAGCACATACGAGTGAAGCCGACCAAGCAAGAACAATTACAAAAGGTCAAGCACAAGAAGCGAATCGTTCAGAGCGACGCTTCTTTTTTTTGTCTTTAGAGAGAACAGCAGTGTCCTTTTAGGCTTGGATTTATAAAGTAGCAGAGAAATGATTGTATACAAGCGAATAGCATTTTTTCTGTACCGAAAAAGGACTTGATAATAATTATCATTATTGTTAGAATATCATAAGAAAGAAGGAACCCGGGCATGGGCTCCTTCATTATAAAACTAGGCTTGAAATCAAAGATTTACTTGGCTTCGAAGGTTTTGCAGTCTGTTTCTTCGGATTTGTGAGTGTCTTCAGGTCTGTTGCTTACGATGTAAATGGAGCTAGCACTACATTTATTCTCTTGGGCCCAGTGCGTACATGAATTGACTTCACACAGAACGTCTTTTGCCATGTTGTACACCTCCTTATATGGATGTGGTGGGCTGAGCAAATATAATCACGGTCAGTCAAGGTAGGACTTGTCCAACTGTGTTTACCCTCTTGTTAGGAAGAGGGACTTTGCTATGCCTACTTGTACAATATCAAATGAATTTTAAAATTGCAATGTTTGCTTCTTTTTGCAGTTCGAAGCGGACACAAGTGTCCCTTTTAATTAAAAAACAAAAGCTGTCCTCCATGCAGAACGAAATGTTTCTCTGCTGGAGAACAGCTTTTTTTGTTTTTCTGACATAATGACGATATGAAAAGACTTAGCGCACGTTAGGAATATTTACGATGGGATCGATGTCAGCATCATAGTCTACGCCCTCAAACTCAAAGCCGAACAGTTGGAAAAATTCGTGACGATATCCTTCAAGATCTGACAATTCGTAGATATTGTTGGTCGTCAGCGCCTCCCATATCTTCTCAACCTCTGCCTGTACGTCTTCGCGCAGTTCCCAATCATCAATGCGAATACGTCCTTCTTCATCTACAGGGATTTCTGGTGCATACAAACGCTCAGCAAACAGGCGGTAGCTCTGTTCTACGCACCCTTCATGCAGCCCTTTTTCCTTCATTATCTTATATAAAGCAGAAATATACAGAGGAACGACAGGGATAGCGGAGCTAGATTGGGTAACGAGTCCTTTGGTGACTGCGACGAAGGCGCGTCCGCCTGTAACTTTCAGCTGATCGTTCAGCTGATGTGCTGTCTCCTCCAAATGATCCTTTGCACTTCCGATACTGCCTTCTCTGTAGATGGCTTGCGTAATATCTGAACCAATATACGAAAAGGAAAAGGTTGTTGCAGTATCAGCCAATACACCGCCTTCACGCAAGGCGTTAATCCACAATTTCCAGTCCTCACCACCCATAACCTCTACAGTTGCTTGTACTTCTTCTTCTGTTGCGGGTTCAAGCGTCACGCTGCTGACTTCCCCGGTGTGGAAGTTAACGGTCTTGTTTGTGTAAGGCTTACCAATAGGTTTGAGCACGGAATTAAACGTTTCGCCTGTGCGGGGATTTGTACGACGACCTGAAGCGACACTGTAAATCACCAGATCGACTTGTCCCAGTTCTTCGCGAATGGCTTCCACCGTTTTGGATTTGACCTCATCCGAGAAGGCATCGCCTGTTACGCTTAAGGATTTAAGCCCAGCTTCCTGAGCAGCTTTTTCAAATGCAGCAGAATTGTACCAGCCTGCCGATGCTGTACGTGTGGCGGTAGCATTACTAGGGCGATATACACCAATTGTATTGGCACGCGCACCGAAGGCGGCAGTAATGCGAGAGGCCAACCCATATCCGGCAGATGCCCCGATCACAAGTACATTACGGGGTCCTTGGATAGCAGGACGGGCCTGTACATAGTCAATTTGCTCCTGAACATGTTGGGCACAGCCCACCGGATGAGCAGTGGTGCAGATAAAGCCACGTGTTCTTGGTTTGATAATCATGTTATTGTAATTCCTCTCTTCTTGTAGCGATCTTCCCCCTTACTATTTTAACTTTTAACTATTTTTTTTCAAACGTGGATTTTAGTAAGTATCCTTTTTACCCAAAAGTGTATCCTTGCACGGGGTGGCAAGTGCCTAAGTGCCTGCATATGATGCTGTAACGATAAATATGAGAAGGGAGAGAGTTGCTTGAAGAATAAGAGCCGCAAAACCATAAGAAACAAAAAGCCGCTCTATAGTGTAATTGACCCGGATATGAATGAATTAAGTATGATACATCGCGTGAAGCCACAGCCTGCGGAGAGGGAGACAGAAGCAAGACTTCATCAAGTTGCTTCTCCGCCTCCCCCAACCAAAGAGGAGCCGGAGTTACAGACTGTTGTCGAACCTGAAGTCGAGGCTTCGCATGAGACGGAGGTTGAATTTGCGGATGCAGAGGAGACTCAAGTGTCGATGGAGGAACCCCCAGAGCTAGAAGCAGAGCCGGAGCCAGAGCCAGAGCCAGAACCTGATCCAATTGATGTGGAGGAAATTCTGAGCAATAAGAAGGCTCCGCATATAAACAACGCTTTCATTTATACAGACGATTTGAGCGATCTCGCTGTAACGGGTGAGAAGATCGCTCCCGCTTCCATAGATTCCAGCAAGCTGAAGCAAGAGAGTATCCACACGGAATCTCTGGCGGATTATGCCGTTCAAACGATTAAGATAGCCGACGGTGCTGTGACTTCTTCAAAGATTGCCCCGGACTCCATTACGGTGGAACATCTGTCGGACGCATCGGTGGCAGGCAGTAAATTGCAGGATCGCTCCATCGGTGGTGAAAAACTGCGAGATGGCAGCATCACTCCAGAAAAGCTGGCTGATAAGATTATCAGCGGCGATCATATTGCGAATGGCTCCATTGAGAGCCGTCACTTCAAGCAATGGATCGTGTCTTCAGATATGCTTCAAGATCAGGCGGTTACATCTGATAAAATTCGCAGTGGTACGATTCAATCGAACAATTTGGCTAATGAAGCTGTCGATAGCTCCAAGCTGGGCGATCAATCTGTGACCACTTCCAAACTGCGGGATGGGGCTGTGGATGCGGCTAAAATCCAAGCTGGCAGCATTGAGAGTGCACACCTGACCGAGCATGCCGTTCATGCAAGGCATCTGGCCCCCGGTTCGATTAATCGCAAGCAGCTATCCAATGGAATTGTGGGCAAGGAACAATTGGAGGAAGGTGTTGTCAGCGGGCGTCATCTGGAGTCGGAGGCAGTTACCAGTTCGCATATTCAGGCTGGAGCGATTGAAAGAAAGCATCTGAGTCCTGGCTCCATTGGGGAAGAGCAGCTTGGAACGGGCCAAGTAACAGCCCGTCACCTGGCGGATCGGAGTATTCAGTCCAATAAACTGGCAGATCAGTCTGTAGGCTCATTGCAAATTGTCGATCAATCCGTCACTTCATCCAAGATATCGGATCAGAGCATATTACCACACAAAATTGCCGATGAGGCGGTACTTACCAGACATATTGCTACAGCTGCCATACAAGGTCCACAAATTTCTCCGGAGGCAGTCTCTTCCGTACACCTCCAGTCCGAAATCATTCGAAAGGATCATATTGCATCGGAGGCGGTTACGGAGCAACATTTGCATTCCGGGGCTGTGACGAGCGAGAAATTAGGGAAGGGAGCAGTTCTGGAACACCATGTGGCGAATCAGGCTGTCAAGGAAAATCACATTGCTTCGAGCGCGATTAAGTCTGACAAAATCGCTGACGAAGCAGTGACAGAACCTAAAATTGCCACAGGGGCGGTAACCGGAAATAAGATTGCCTCTCAAGCCATTACACACGCACACATTGCAACGGGGGGGATTCGTGAAAACCACCTTGCCGACAACAGTGTGGGTGGAAAGGCATTGCAGTCTCAATCCATCGATTCGGCCCATCTGGCCCAGAATTCTGTGCTGAGCAAACATCTTGGGGAAGACAGTGTTGGAACCTCGGCTTTGCAAGAACAGTCCGTTACCGCGGACATACTAGGTGAAGGCGCTGTTCAAACCGCGCATTTGGCCAGCGGAGCGGTGTACTCCCATCATTTGCAGGATCATGCTGTTACTTCGCTGAAACTATCGCCGGAAAGTGTGGCCACGGATAAAATCAATGATTTGGCGATTACGGCTCCTAAGTTAGCTGAGGGTAGTGTCACTTCTTCTAAGCTGTCTGCTCGCTCCGTGCAGCCGTGGCATATTACGGATAAAGCAGTGCAGAGTAACCATCTGGCTGTTGAAGCGGTGGAGGCGAATCATCTCGCTCCGGAATCCGTCACCTCTAATCATTTGCAATCTGCATCGGTCCAAACCAAACACCTCGCCCCCGACAGTGTATCCGGTCATGCGCTTCAGTCGGAAAGTGTCACCTCTGAGAAGCTAGCAGCCCGTGCTGTGCAGGCTCCCAATCTGGCGGAAAATAGCGTGGGTCCCGGACATTTGGCTGCACAAGCTGTACACACTCGGCATTTGGCAGCAGGAGCAGTACAGGAGACGGAATTAGCCCAGAACGCTGTGAAGTCTGCACATCTTGCGCCCGAATCCATCCAATCGGTGCACTTGCAAAGCGGGGTCATTCAGGGAGAGCATATCGCATTGCAGGCTATAGCGACTCCGGCCTTACAGGATGAATCGGTCACCTCTGCCAAACTGTCGGAGGGAAGCGTAACTCCCACGAAACTGTCTGCCCATGCCGTGCAGTCCGGACATATTATGGACGAAGCTGTACAAAGCAACCATTTGGCTGTGGCGGCCGTGGATTCGGCACATCTGGCTGCAGGAGCGGTCACCTCGGTGCATCTACAGGCTTCCTCGGTGCTCACGAGACATTTGGCCCCGGATAGTGTGTCAGGTCGTGCGCTTCAAGCGGAAAGCGTCACCTCGGAAAAGCTGGCAGCGCGCTCGGTACAAGGAATGAACCTCGCGGAAGGCAGCATCGGCCCTTCACATCTTTCTGCGCAAACGGTGCACACTCGGCATCTGGCAGCTGGAGCAGTACAGGATAGAGCACTGGCAGAGGGTGCAGTGAAGTCCGTGCACATCGCACCGGAATCCATCCAGCCACATCATCTGCAAATTGGAACCATTCAGGGAGAGCACATCGCATCACAGTCCATATCGACCGATGCTTTGCAGGATGAGTCCGTTACGTCCGACAAACTGGCGGATAAGGGCGTGACTGCCGCCAAGCTGTCTGCCCACTCGGTCCAGCCGTGGCACATTACAGACGAAGCGGTGCAAGCCAAACATTTGGCAGAAGAAGCCGTTCAGTCCAATCATCTGGCCCAGGAATCGGTCACCTCTGCCCATTTGCAGGCTTCAGCGGTGCTTGCGAGCCATCTGGCCCCGGATAGCGTATCCAGTAGTGCGCTTCAAGCAGAAAGCATCACCTCAGAAAAGCTGGCGGCACACTCGGTGCAAGCGACGCATCTCGCGGAAGGCAGCGTTGGCCCTCCACATCTGTCCACGCAAGCGATACACACCCGGCACTTGGCAACGGGTGCAGTACAGGACAGAGCGCTGGCAGAAGGGGCAGTGAAATCCGTGCATATCGCACCGGAGTCCATCCAGTCGCATCATCTGCAAACGGGAACCATTCAGGATGTGCATATCTCCTCACAGGCGATATCGACTGATGCTTTGCAGAATGAGTCCGTTACGTCCGACAAATTGGCGGATGAAGGCGTGACTGCCGCCAAACTGTCTGCCCACTCAGTCCAGTCGTGGCACATCACAGACGAAGCGGTGCAAGCCAATCATTTGGCAGAAGAGGCTGTCCAGTCCAACCATTTGGCCCTGGAATCCGTCAGCTCTGCCCATTTGCAGGCTTCGGCGGTGCTTGCGAGCCATCTGGCCTCGGATAGCGTATCCAGTAGTGCGCTTCAAACAGAAAGCGTCACCTCGGAAAAGCTGGCGGCACACTCGGTGCGAGCGTTAAATCTCGCGGAAGGAAGCGTCGGCCCTTCACATCTGTCCACGCAGGCGATACACCCCCGGCATTTGGCACCCGGCGCAGTACAGGACAGAGCGCTGGCAGAAGGGGCAGTAAAGTCTGTGCATATCGCATCGGAGTCCATCCAGTCGCATCATCTGCAAACGGGGACCATTCAGGGTGTGCATATCGCCTCACAGGCGATATCGACCGATGCTTTGCAGGATGAGTCCGTTACGTCCGACAAATTGGCGGATGAGGGCGTGACTGCCGCCAAGCTGTCTGCCCACTCGGTCCAGCCGTGGCACATTACAGACGAAGCGGTGCAAGCCAATCATTTGGCAGAAGAGGCCGTCCAGTCGAACCATTTGGCCTCGGAATCCGTCACCTCTGATCATTTACAGGCTTCCTCGGTGTTTGCGAGACATCTGGCCGTTGACAGTGTGTCAGGTCGTGCGCTTCAAGCAGAAAGCATCACCACGGAAAAGCTGGCGGCACGCTCGGTGCAAGCGACGAATCTCGCGGAAGGAAGCGTCGGTCCTTCACAGTTGTCTGAGCATGCCGTACACCCCCGGCATTTGGCACCTGGCGCAGTACAGGACAGAGCGCTAGCAGAAGGGGTAGTAAAGTCCGTGCATATCGCACCGGAGTCCATCCAGTCGCATCATCTGCAAATGGGAACCATTCAGGGTGTGCATATCGCCTCACAGGCGATATCGACCGATGCTTTGCAGAATGAATCTGTTACGTCCGACAAATTGGCGGATGAGAGCGTGACTGCCGCCAAGCTGTCTGCCCACTCGGTCCAGCCGTGGCACATTACAGACGAAGCGGTGCAAGCCAATCATTTGGCAGAAGAGGCCATCCAGTCGAACCATTTGGCTCCGGAATCCGTCACCTCTGATCATTTACAGGCTTCCTCGGTGTTTGCGAGACATCTGGCCGTTGACAGTGTGTCAGGTCGTGCGCTTCAAGCAGAAAGCATCACCACGGAAAAGCTGGCGGCACGCTCGGTGCAAGCGACGAATCTCGCGGAAGGAAGCGTCGGTCCTTCACAGTTGTCTGAGCATGCCGTACACCCCCGACATTTGGCACCTGGCGCAGTACAGGACAGAGCGCTGGCAGAGGGGGCAGTGAAGTCCGTGCATATCGCACCGGAGTCCATTCAGCCGCACCATCTACACCTTGGAACCATTCAGGGTGTGCATATCGCATCCCAAGCAATATCAACTGATGCTTTGCAGGATGAGTCGGTTACGTCCGGCAAACTGGCGGATGATGGCGTGACTGCTGCCAAAATATCTCCTCATTCGGTCCAGCCGTGGCATATTACGGACGAAGCTGTGCAAGCCAATCATTTGGCAGAAGAGGCCGTCCAGTCGAGCCATCTGGCTCCTGAATCCGTCACCTCTGCCCATTTGCAGGCTTCGGCAGTGATGACTCGGCATATTGCGCCAGGGAGTATATCGGTTCACGCGCTCCAGGCAGGCAGCGTGAACGCTGAGAAGCTTGCGCTTCGGGCAGTGCGTGCTTCGAATCTGGCAGAAGCCAGCATAAACTCCGTGCATTTAACGGAGCATGCCGTACACGCTCAGCATTTGGCCGAGGGGGCGATCCAAGGGTCCGCACTGGCAGAAGGCGTGGTGCAGTCCAGGCATATCGCGCTGGATTCAGTCCAGTCGGAGCATCTGCAGGCAGGGGCTATTCAGCCACAGCATGTAGGCTGGCAGGCAGTGGCTGAGGATGCTATACAGGAAGGAGCGGTGACGTCCAGCAAGCTGGCAGATGGAACGGTACAGTCCCGCCATGTGGCTGAGGAGGCTATTGCAAGCCACCACATTGGAGAGGAAGTTATTGATTCGCATCACCTAAAGCCGGGCTCGGTGACACTGGCTCAGCTGTCCACAGATATACATCTCTCGGGACTTTTGCCAGAGGAAGGCGTCAGTGGCGACAGACTTCAGGCAAACAGTGTATCTCGCAGCCATCTGAAAGCTCAGGCCGTCGACAGCGAGGTGCTGAGCCCAGAAGCCGTGGGACCAGAGCATCTGCAAGCGGCTGCGGTACAAAGCCATCATGTGGCAGAGCAGAGCATTGAAGGTCATCATCTGGTGGAAGGCTCGGTAGGCTCACGTGAGCTGGAGCTGAACGCAGTGAAGCCGGAGCATTTGAGCATCACTCCGGTCCGTACTTGTGCGAATCAGCCAGCATTGCAGCAGTTTGGCAGAGCGCCGTTTCTTTTGAAAGGCAGTGAAGGAGAGACGGAAGTGACCATTGTATTCGGGGAGCCTTTTGTAAACCCGGACTATACGTTGGTAGCGATGACGAACCACCCTCTCTTTCATGCGACGCTGAAATCTCAGACGCCGAATGGAGCAGTGATCGTCGTAACCAAGTGGAACGAAACCGCGCATAACTACGGTATTATTTCCTGGATCGCCATTGGTTAGTGAAGATGGTTATTGTAAAACTCATAGCGTGCAGACTCATGTATTTTCTAAATACAGGGCTGCACGCTTTTTCATATACTTTTCACACATTTGCTCCACAATTATCCCGAATTCTCCTGATAAGCTAAAGATACTTTAAAGGAGAGGTGATTCAATCATGAAAAAATGGACTAAAAATGCAGCAGCCGTATTAACCGTAGTAAGTGTATTGGGAGGAGCAAGCAGCGCATTCGCCGCTACAGCAACAACGACTCCAGCGAGCACTGCACCAGCAATCAAAGCTCCTGCGGTTACGACTCCGGCTACCAAAACACCGGCAAAATCACCTGTGACGAAAACACCTGAGGTGAAAGCACCCGTTAAAAAAGCTACAACAGCTCATAAAACAACAACCAAAGCGAAGAAAGCCCCTGCCAAAAAATCCGTTGCGAAAAAAGTGGCAAGCCACAAAACAAAAGCAGTGAAAGTGCAGCATCGTACAGTTAAACATCATGCAAAAAAACATAATGTTGTTAAACACAAAGCAACAACTCATAAAACTCGTGCACATCATGTCGTAGCTAAAAAAGTGACCCACAAAGCTCCAGTTAAAAAAGCAGTTCCAGCCAAAGCAGCTCCAAAAACAGTCAAAACAGCTCCAAAAACAGTAACAACCAAGAAATAAGACTGATATGTAGTTAGCATTCAGCTCGCCTGGCATATACAGCAGCGATTCATGATAAGAAAGACGGGACCGGGAACGGTATACCCGTCTTTTGTCTATTCTGCTGGGCTTCTGTTAAGCTTAAAGAGAGGATGGAAGCATCCAGAACAACGGCAAGGGGTTAAGGTCATGACAAAAATAGTAGTAGTGGATGACGATGTGTTCATTCTGCAATTAATATCTGAATATTTGAAAAAAGAATCCTACGAGGTCACTTCCTTTTCCAGTGGTAAAACACTGGTAGAGCATATCCGTACGAACCGTCCGGATTGTCTCGTTCTTGATATTATGATGCCTGGCATTGATGGGCTTTCTCTACTGACTCAGCTTCGCGAGTTTACGGAAATGCCGATCATTATGATCTCTGCCCGTGGAGAAGAAAACGACCGTATTCACGGGCTGGAGCTGGGATGCAGCGATTTTTTGACCAAACCCTTTAATCCAAGGGAGTTGGTAGGAAGGGTCAAAGCGATGCTGAGACTGAGCAAGGCCGGAATGTCTGCATCAGACGATAGGCAAGCGGCAGAAAGCGCAGATATATGCCATGCGGGCAATCTGTGTATTTTTGCTGACTTTCGTAAAGTCACAGTGGACGGACAAGAGCTAAATTTGACCTCACGTGAATTCGACCTGCTGTTGTTTCTTGCGAATCATCTGGAAAGACCTTTCGGCAGGGAACATCTGATTCAGCAGGTGTGGAGCTATGATTTTATAGGTGATGTGAGAGTCGTGGATGATTTGGTCAAGCGGATTCGTAAAAAGTTAGCTGAATATCACTCTACGCTCGTCATTAACACCGTATGGGGTTTCGGATATAAAGCAACGGTTCAGGAGTTGTAACCATGCGTACGATGAGAGCTAAAATACTGCTTTCCCTGACCATCGCCATGCTTATTACCGTCTGTATTACGGTGGTCTTATTCATCAGGCTTATCGACGACATTCTGGTGAATCAGGCCAAATCCAAGCTTCATGAGCAGGCGCGCAAAGCCGTCCATATTATGAGTGACGGAGGCTTTGATCGACTGGATAATGCTGAATTTAACTATGTTATCAAGGGCGTGCTTTTATCTGCTGATTACTTTATTTTAAGCACGGATAACCGCATCATCGACTCAAGCGTCTCTGGAATGGAAGGCAAAAAGATAGAGCATTTGCTTTTGATCCGCCAAGGATTTTTTGCATCGGTTCATCCGTCTGCCCAGGATCTGACCGCTACACATGAAGGGGTGGCTGTGCTTCAAGGTAAAAAGGTACTGTTTACGAATGAAGAATTGCCCGGACAACCTTTTCGTATTTTTGTATACTCACCCTTATCTTCTTTACGAGCACTGTATGTACCGTTAATGAGAACCACATTACTGTCTATCATCGCGGGTTTTTTGGTGATTCTCGTCATTGGTCTGATGGTTGTCTCACGTCTGGTGCGTCCGCTCAAACGATTGAAGGAGGCGGTAGGCAACTACGAACCGAATCAGCCGCAGGATAGTGATTTTCCGCAGGCGGATAAAAGTGAGATTGGCGAGCTGATCGGTACCTTTCATTCCATGTCCGCCCGTATTCAGCACCATCACCACGGTCAAATTGAATTCCTGCAAAATGTATCTCACGAGCTAAGGACACCGTTAATGTCGATTCAAGGCTATGTATATGCCATTCAGGATCAAGTGGTATCCCAGGACGAGGGGCTAAGTATCATCAAAGTGCAGTCCCAGCGGTTAATTGATATGGTGGAAAAGCTGCTGCAGCTATCGAGGTTGGAGGCGCTGAATGAAGAATGGCCTGTCTCTCTGGTTGATCTTAGAAGCATGGCGGAGGATGCTGTTCATCTATTGATGCCGGTGGCTGCTGAACGTTCTATCTCGCTTCGAGTGGAGGGAGAGGGCCTGCATGTGGCCGTTCCGGCCGAGCAATTGTTCCGTATGATATTGAATTTGTTGCAAAATGCAGTTCGGCACACCTCTACGGAGGTTGTCATTCATTTGGAGACAGGGACAACACCGGAGGTTGTATGGGTTATGCATGTGGATGATGATGGGGAAGGGCTGACTGAACAAGAGGCAGCCGAGGTATTTGGAAGATTCTATGCGGGCTCGAATGGTGCCACAGGTCTTGGATTGGCTATTTGTCGTCAAATTGCTACCCGATTGAACGGAGAACTACTCTGCACACGTTCGCCATGGGGTGGAGCACGCTTCAGCTATATCCAGCGCATGTTATAAATGAGTACAGAAATGGTTAAAAATGATCGTTTTTTCGGACAAACATTCCATTTATATAACATGGTGTGAAAGGTTTTTGATGATATTTTAGATATTGCTTGACTGGTAGGTACTAAACTGAGTAAAATTAATCGTATATACCTTGACTCATGGACGTCGTTTTTTTAGATAGTGGTCAATAATAGTGATGAATAATAAATGAAAGAGTGATGAGATGAACCGCCTTTTGGAAGTGAAGGACTTAACGATATCTTTCAAGACCCGTCAGGGACTAGTGCAGGCCATTCGTGGCGTAAACTTTCATGTCAATAAAGGAGAGACGCTGGCGATTGTGGGCGAATCCGGCTCAGGCAAAAGCGTAACCTCACAAGCTGTTATGAAGTTGATTCCGACCCCTCCGGGCATTTATCAAAAGGGTCAAATTATGTTTGACGGACAAGAGCTGATTAATAAAACAGAGAAGCAGATGCAAAAAATTCGTGGTAAGGAAATTGGCCTGATTTCTCAGGACCCAATGACTTCGCTTAACCCGACGATGAAAGTGGGTAAGCAGATCACGGAAGTGCTTTTCAAGCATGAAAAAATATCCAAGGATGCTGCTCGCAAGCGGGGTATTGAGTTGCTGAATCTGGTAGGTATTCCACATCCTGAACAGCGTTTTAACCAATATCCGCATGAATTTAGTGGCGGTATGCGTCAACGTGTCGTCATTGCGATGGCATTGGCTGCTAATCCGAAACTTCTGATTGCCGATGAGCCGACGACTGCGTTGGACGTAACGATTCAAGCTCAAATTTTGGAGTTAATGAAGGATCTTCAGAAAAAGATCGATACTTCCATCATCTTTATTACTCATGACCTCGGTGTTGTGGCGAAGATGGCTGATCGCGTTGCCGTTATGTACGCAGGACAAATCGTGGAAACAGGTACGGTTAATGAAATTTTCTATAACCCGAAACATCCATATACATGGGGCCTTCTCGCTTCTATGCCAAGTTTGGACAGCCATGGTCAGAAGCTGGCAGCTATTCCGGGAACACCTCCGGATCTGCTTCACCCACCTGTAGGGGATGCTTTTGCAGCCCGCAGTTCTTATGCTATGAAAATTGACTTTGAGAAAGAGCCTCCACTCTTTCAATTATCCGATACGCACTTTGTGAAATCATGGTTGCTGCATCCAGATGCGCCTGCGGTTGAGCCACCAGAAGCTGTAAAGGCTAAACTTCGCAAGCTGGATAACGCATTTGAAAAGCCGGTTTTGGTAGAACAATACGGCAGTTAAGGCGTGTTATAATTTGTAATTAAACAAATGAAAAATAAAAAAAGGGCTGTTCTCTCCGTGTGGAATCATTCTACGGAGGAAACAGCCTTTTTGGTGTAAAATCGCAGGTTGTAGGCGCCTGTGGTTATTTGTGTTAGCAGGCAGTGCTTACAGCTTACCGGAACCGGCTTGGGAAGTGACTTCTGCCTTCACACTGGCGGATGGGGAGATTTTATCGTTCAGCGATGGTTTCCAGCCTACAGAGGAGCTAAGACCCGCGCTGGAGCCTGCGTTAACAGCTTGTCCATTCAGGATTGTGCCCGTATCTGACAGGGCAGTTCCTCCAAAGACAGTCACGATTTTAGCTGCAGTTAAACCGGCAACGTCAATGACATTGTTTTCGGCGAAGATTTTGGAGGATTTACCTGCGCCCCATATATACAGTGAAGGATATTCGGAGCGTTTTACATCACCAGTATAGTAATTGTTGTACAGATGGACTTGTCCATACCGCACGCGTGGTGTGCGTTGTACCGTGTTTTCATAATAGTTGTGATGCAGAGTTACACGTAAAGCCCCTTCATCTGCTGTTTTACTGTCGCTGTTGCCAATAATCGATGATTTATCATGATCGTAAAAATGATTGTAAGAAACCGTAACCAGATCGCCTTGGTTAATCACATCGAGAAGTCCATCATGATGCTGGTATTCTTGGCCGTAAAAGGTGCCATTTTGGCTATCGGGGTGAGACCCATCATTGAAGGTATTGTGGTCTACCCATACATGTGTGGCGCCGTTAACTGTAATGCTGTCATATTCCGAATTCCAATTGCCTGTACTCCCGTCCGTCGGGTCCCATTGAGGAAAATAATCGTAGGCATCCTGGAATTCGATATTACGGATAATAACGTTGTCTGTCCCTTTTTTTAGTTGGAAGTTTGCGCCATTAATGACCGCGTCGCTTCCCAGACCGACAATCGTAGTATTGGACGGAATTTCAATGACGACACGACTGGCCTGATTTTTTTGTGAAGCCTCACGTGCCTTTTCCAATGTGCCAGACGGGGCCTTTTTACCCCATGTGGACGGGTCATACGCTTTGAGGTAGGCGTCAAACTCATATTTAGAGTCCTTGTAGTCGTTCAATCCTAACGGTTTATTATTGTCATCGACGTTGGCGTTGATCGTGCCTTTGACATAAATGATTTTAGGCGTACTATTGCTGTTTTTGCCCAAAGCATCGACAAGTTGCTTGCGATTCGTTACGGTGAAAATATTGGAGGTAGTCGCCGTAGCTCCACCTGTTGTGCCTGTAGAAAAGGCTGCCCATCCGTTTTTGCTGCCGAGCGTCTCCTTGCCAATATCGCTGGCTGCATGAGCAGGTGCACCTATAGGAGCCAGAGTAGTGAACAGTAGAGCCGCTGCGATTCCGAGTGAAAATCTCTTTTTCATAAAATACCTCCGTATATTGGATTAATGGAGTAGATGAACGAAGGGAGTCCCGGGTGCTCCTGTGGTTTCTACATTTTCTATCATACTTTCTGTTCCAGTATTTGTTAATATAATAAAAGTTACATACTAAAATTTTTGTCGAATTTTTTATATAATTCAATAGCCCCCTTCTTTTTCCAATCAAGACGTATATGTAATAATGAAAACGTTAACAATCACACGGAATAGGAAATGTATATATGAATATATGGAATTGTTTTTGTATTTTTATCAGAATGTTAACGATTTCAATTCTTGATCGTATCTTGATGGCACGACCAGCTTCTGTATAATAACTGGGAGATCAAACACTGCGTGATGTGTTTGAACAGGTGATTATTTCGGAAGAAGTAGGTTACCAAAAGCCACAAGCTGCTATTTTTGATTATGTATTTACAAAGCGGGTCATTTCGGATAAAAGGAAGGCTCTCATGATCGGTGATTCACTGACTTAGGATATTCAGGGAGGGAACAATAACGGAATTGATAGCTGTTGGTTCAACCCTACCGGGAAAATAAACACATCTGCAATTCAACCAACCTTTGAAATAAAAACCCTGATGGAGCTAGCGAATATTGTACTTTCAGAAAGTATGTGTTGGATCTTACAACGCCCGAAGCGGAATGTTAAAAACATTGGATAACACATAACCGTACAATCGTACACTGAAAAAGTTAGAAGCAGGATTTTTTTTCATAATCTTCACAGATGAAGGAAAATGCAATGATAAATTTGCCCATTTTGACAATACTAGTATTGTTGGACACTGGCATAAATGATAAGCCTGGATTAACTGAAAATTGCAAAATAATAGCCTACAGTGAAGCTTGTCCGAGGCAGATTATAGAGAATACGGGAAGCTTGTCTACGGTTTTCAATGCCATATGGAGTTTAAACATGAATTGGTAGAGCTTCTAATCGAGAATTCGGAAGCCGGACTATCTGAACGTAGTAGCCACAGATTCATTCAGCAGCCAGAACTACTGAGAAATAGTGACTACAAAGTGATGAATGAAAATCTGTTTTTATTTTTAGACAAATTCGTAATCGAGTATTTAAAAAACAGCAATTACACTCCAAGCAGGTTTTAGTCATATAGGAAGTCGCCATATTGGCGGCTTTTTTTAAAACGTATCAGTTTCTCAAAAAAGATTTGACCTGTAATGCGTTACACTAATTACGGTGTAAATGTAGTACATAACAACAATCATGTCATTTGTGTTTATCGACATTGACGGTACACTTGTCGGTGATGATAGCATGGTGCCAAAATTTAAGACCTCATCTGGAGAGACGGATCTATGGAGATGTTGAGAACGACCCTGTGGCCAGAGAAAAAATGGAGTGTTCCCCTCACCCATTTATCGCGGGGTTTGCCATATGGAGAGGCTGATTTGTTCGTGAGAAACTAGATATAGCCTTGCATAAAAGATTCATCTTAAAGAGATACTAATCAGCACATTAAAAATAGTTTAAATAAAGGATAGCTAAGAGGTGGGAACGGTGATGATATCGAAATGCTTGGCCGAAAATTTAAAACAAATTCAGGACAGCTTTTCCGATTGTACCGATCTTGTTCTCATACCTTGGAGTTATGGTTCGAGTTTTGAACATAATGCTCTTTCTGTTTACTTTGAGACAATGATTCAAAATGAACATTTAAAATACATGAAATCTGCTATGGAGGATCTAATCACTTATGAAGCTGGCTCGGCGGAGGCGGTCACTCCCAAAGCTGTGATGCGTTTCTTCAAAAAACATGGAATAACTGGTCATTCTCCCAAGCTGTTGAAAGACATTGATCAAGTTAATGAACAGATATTAAATGGAGCCATAGTTATATTCTTTGATCATTGGGAGGAAGCAATTAGCTATGCTGCTAGTGGGCTTCCCTTTAGACAAGTTAGTGAGCCGATCACAGAACCGGTCGTTCAAGGGCCTCATATAAGTACAATTGAAGAACTGAATGTGAATATAGGCATCATTCGTGGCTTGCTCAAATCAGCCAAACTTAAATTTGAGTATTTCACGGTAGGAGAAATAAGTCAGAGAAAAATTGCTTACGGATATTTGGATGGGGCCGTCAATCCTGAATCGCTATTAGAGTTTAAACAAAAAATTGCAGACATCGACACGGAAGAGATTCTTGAAACATCTTATTTGGAAGAATGGATCAGCGACTCTGTCTATTCTCCTTTTCCTCAGGTGCGCTACACGGAACGGCCAGATACCGTTGTGTCTGCCCTGTTGGATGGAAAGATTATCGTAATGGTGAATGGAACTCCAACAATATTGATATGTCCGGGAATTTTTTTTGAGTTCCTCGCCTCCAGTGAGGATTACTATCAGCAAACCATCTTCGCTTCGCTGATACGTATACTAAGATTTGGTGCATTCGTGATGGCACTCCTGCTTCCAAGCATATATATTGCCTTATCAACCTTCCATTCTGAGATGATTCCGACCGTTCTGCTTCTAGCCATTCTGGATACGAGAGAAGGGATTCCGTTTCCCGCTTTCGTGGAAGCACTGATTATGGAGGTTTTTTTCGAGCTTCTTAGGGAAGCTGGAATCAGGTTGCCCCGTCCGATAGGCTCTGCTGTAAGCATTGTCGGAGCGCTTGTCATCGGTCAAGCTGCGATTCAAGCCAAGATTGCTTCGCCGGTAATGGTCATAGTCGTCGCTCTGACCGGTATCGCATCGTTTACACTGCCTCAATACAGTATGGCCATATCGATCCGCATGCTGCGATTCCCTTTAATGATCCTTGCTAGCACTTTGGGAGGACTTGGAATTATGTTCGGACTTCTCCTCATATTTTTGCATTTAGTTTGCTTGCGCTCTTTGGGTCAACCCTATTTTGCACCACTGGGGCCGCTTAGAATCAATCAATTGCGCGATGTATTCATTGTTGCCCCGCGAAAAATACTGCTTCACCAACCGCGAAACCGCCATTTGCATAAAAGAAAAGGGGGGAAAACATGAGAACGCGAATATCCATTGGTTTCTGTATATTGGCTGTCATCCTGCTCGCGGGCTGCTGGGACAAGGCGGAGCTGGTGGAATTCGGGTATGCACAAGCGATAGCGGTTGACCTGGACCAAAGTGAAGAAATATATCTCACTACCCATTTTTACAATCCCTCGGGTTCGCAGGAGATGGGAGGAGCCCCCAAGCAGTCCTCAAAAGCATTTAATATCCTAACAAAAGGAGATAACATGAATGAAGCGATAAAAGACATTCCCATCCACCTTGGTAGAAGGGCAAAATTGGATCACATGCGCATTCTTATCATCGGGGAAGAAATGTCCCGACAACGAGGTTTAGAAGACGTTCTTGATTTTTTCATGAGAGATCCTGAAACTAGAAAAACCATACTTGTCCTGATTGCTCGGGGGAAAGCAAGCGACTATTTAGAAACCAAGCCGTATATTGAGAACACCATAGGTCAGCAATTACGGAAAATTGAAGAAACGACAGCACGGTTTTCTGCCAAAACTTCCAGAGTTCCGTTACTTGATCTGGCGATTCAACTAAAAAACGAAACCGGAGTCACAACGCTTCCTAATGTGTTCAAAGACAAGCCCCTCGATGAGATTTCCATTGCCGGAGTTGCGCTGCTTAAAGAAGGAAAGCTGGTAAAAAGTGTTATCAGCCCGACAAATACCCAACCATTATTGATGCTGCTTGGAAAATTCAAAAGCGGAGTTATCGATATTGCGGATAAGGATGCAGAGTCTGAAAAAAAGAAAACCAAAGAAAGCCTCCAGGTTATCTCCTTAAAAACGAAGATAGTACCTTTTATCGAAGGAGAGGATGTCGTTGCTCGTGTACATATCAAAATCATAGGGGCAATCGGCGAGCTGCATAGCTCTTCCGTGATGACCAGAGAGGAGCAAAATAAATTTAAAGGCAGACTCGAAGCCGAGATTAAGGAGAAATTGAGGGAAACGATTTCCCTTCTTCAGAAGGAACGATTAGATGCAATAGGAATCGGCAATCAGATTTTTCAAAAAAATTCGGCATTATGGAAACGCTGGAAGCCAACCTGGAACGAACGGTTTGCCAAGGCTGAGTTTAATGTAGCCGTTGAAGTTAATATTGTGAGTACGGGAATGGGGATAGGAGTACCATTTTAGAAAAGGAGATAGCCATGTTTGCTAAATTTTTGTTTTTTATGATTTGTAATGCTGCAATGCTGATCACTGATATTCCAAAGTGGAAACGGACAAATCGCAGAGCACGTATCCTGTATCTATCGCTTATGCTGCCTATAGCCTATCTTGGCTTACTCTATATTACGAATCTCCCGTGGCCAAATCTTGACGAGCTTATTGATTTCTTTCTTCTCGCTCCGGCCAAACGCATCGTCGCATGGTTCAGGCTCCCGACCTGAACTCACTTCATATCAGCGGAGGAATCTCATGAAAAATCAAGAGAGTATCAGTGCGCTCCAGACAGCGGTGTTGTTTCTTGCCGGAATGACGGGATCGGCCATCGTTCTGATCCCTGCTTCAGTAATCGGCGCTGCTAAAAACGGAGCATGGATTTCCTTATTAATAGCTTGGGTAATGGGGATGTGTCTATTGGCCTGCGTCCTTTATTTGCACAGCCAATATCCCGGATTGCTCTTCGTCGAATACAGCCGTAAAGCGCTGGGAAAATGGTTGACCCTCTTAATGATCATTCCTTTTACTTGTGCCCTGTTCTGGCAGAACGCCGCCATAATTATTGAAGTTGGCGGTTTTTTCAATAGTACTATAATGACAAAAACGCCTGTAACTGTTGTCCATACCTTGTTTTTTGTGACGGCTGCACTGACAGCCCGGGCTGGAATTGAAGTTATGGCCCGAATGTTTTTCATTTTATTGATTATGATGTATGGGTTTATTTTATTGGTTTTGGTCTTGGCTTCTGCCAACTACCATCCAGAATTTTTACTGCCGATCATGCCGGACGGAATGAAACCGATTCTTCATGGAGCCTATATCACCTATGGGTTTCCATTCGCAGAAGTCGTATTGTACTCTTCACTTCTTCCGTTTGCACGTAAAGGCGAAGAGCGAATGCTCGGAAAATATATGTACTTTGCTATTATAATGAACGGAGTCACATTAATTGCATCTATTATTTGCACCATTCTGGCTCTAGGACCTTTAGCAGGCGAGATGAATTATTCCATGTATCAGCTGGCCAGATTAATCTATATACAGGAGATTATCGAAAGAATTGAGCCTGTAATCGGATTTTCATTAATTGCCGGTTCGTACATGAAAACCTCGATCATGGTATTTATATTGACGAATTTATTTTCGCGATTTTTTAGAGTAAAAAATTACCGTATTTTAACGTTTCCGATAGCATATATCTGCTTGCTTCTTTCAGTTACCATGTACCATGATCAGGCGTCCTTCAACGAGGACGGATACATGGCTTGGACCTTATTCGATAATCTGGCATATGTTCTTCCCTTACTCTTGATCGTAGTCGTTACACGAATGAGAAACCGAAGCAAAAGAGCTTGATTTAAGTAGAGGTTCCCCTTTTGGGATAGTTTCAAATTAATGAACGGTAAAGGTGCAGACAGCCCGCAAAAAGCACAGGAGTTGAATAAAATAGCACATTGAAAATTAACAGTATTCGTTCGTTTTTGCGAAAATATACGTGCTAGGAATGGAAAGTATGAGGCTGTCAGTATTAGAGAGAGGTACAATTTTGTTGATGCTCAGATCGGCACGAGAGGACGTTTCCAGTATAAACTGGAAACGTCTTTTTTTTGCTGTTGTACAAGATAGAGCTGATCAGCATTTGAATAGACGGGAAGCTGGCTCGCGCTTAACCGATCTCTAGGGAGGCTTAAAAAGTCGCTGGAGGAGTTCTTGCCTGATACAGGCCATTCATGAATATCAAATGTTAATAAATTGCTCATTTCATCGTAGACTGGGATGGCAGCTTCTTCGTCCATACCGTCGCACAAAATAGATTTCTTTCTATATATTAGAAGAGCAGATCGATTTATAGATTTTTGCAGAATCCTCAGGTAAAATGGCTTGTAATAAAGCTGAGGAGGAATGGGCATCATGGCAGAGCATTTAGCAGATATCTTGAAGTTGTTGAAGCAAAAAGAGTGGGTGGATTTGTCCCACGCTTTTTATCCTGAAATCCCTCATTTTCCAGTATTCGATAATGTTCAGGTGGATACCCTGTTTACCCACGATGATGGCTTTTTTGTAAAACAATACTGCTTTCCCGGTCAGTATGGGACTCATATTGATGCACCCGTTCATTTTGTGAAGGGCAAACGTTACTTGCATGAGCTTTCGTTGAAGGAGCTGGTTTTGCCGCTAGTTGTCATTGACCGTTCAGCAGCCGTTGCAGCCAATTCTGACTATGAACTTACGGTTGCGGATATTTTGGACTTTGAGAAAGAGCATGGACGCATTGCTGATCAGTCCTTTGTCGCTTTTCGCAGTGATTGGAGCAAACGTTGGCCTGATTCAGATGCCTTCTCGAACAAGGACGACGCCGGAGATGCACACTGCCCGGGCTGGTCGCTGGAGGCGCTGCGCTTTTTGGTAGAAGAACGGAATGTGGCTGCCATTGGGCATGAAACGCTAGATACCGATTCCTCTGTAGCTTATCGCAAAGCTGGCAAGCTGGTAGGGGAATATTACATATTGGAGCAGGATCGGTATCAAGTTGAGGTGCTGACGAATTTGGACAAGCTGCCCCCGACGGGCGCGGTCATATATAATATCGTTCCGAGCATTCAAGATTCCCCTGGATTTCCGGTGCGCTCCTTTGCTATTTTGCCTTAATCATACAGTATCCAGTCATTTGAAAACGATTATATAATCTAAAAGACCGATTCAGATATCGACATCTGAATCGGTCTTTTCTAGCTTATACGGGGTAATGTACAGCGTGAATGACCGTTCAGTCCAACTTGAATCAAAAATATGAAAAGTGTTAAGTGATAATAGTGACGGTAGGCGCAGAGATGGTAGGCTGAGTCGCGATAATGGAAGTTGTGCCGCTAAAATCTGTTATTTCTATAACAACTGGGACACCTGGTGTAATATCTACGGAGGCAATGACCAGACTTGCTGTGGTGAGGGTGAATAAGGAGCTCTGCTGAATAACTCCGTTAATATAAAAATTAGAAGAATCAGTAGCCGTTAATGTCGGTAAAGCAACAACTGGAGCATCGGCGTCATCTACAAAGCTTGCAGCAGGAACGGTTGTTTCTGTTGCTCCGATCATTCCAGCTGTAATCGTTGCAAAAAAGCGAGTCGTGGCTGGGGCTACGGTCGTGGCTATGGCGCCACCTGTTGACACGGGAGCAGTAGCTACTGCTGTAAACACAGGTTTTATGATTGGCATAGTTCTCATCTCCTTTCTTTACTGGTAATGAGCCATTTGCATTCGCTGGCTCTTAATCAATAAATGATTGTTCAACCTATTCGGAAACGGCATATTAACCTTTCTATTAATAATAGGGTAAATGGAGAAGGCCCTATTTTGTACAAATATAGATGGAAGCGAATACTTGGAATCTGAAGGTTACAAATGCCTAAAACCCTAAAGGGGGATGTGCATACAATACATAAATAAGCATGTGAGAAGGAGGTGTATACGGCTGGTATGAGGAGACGCGATTCATCACTAAGGAGGCTAGGAAAGAGGACCGTACATTACAAGATCAACAAACGTAAAAAGTGTAAAACAAGTTATTCATTCAAAGGTAGAACAAAAACGGGGTTCCATGCCAAAAAGCATCCAAAGCTAATCATGCAACGGAGGTGCAGAAATACTCCTAGCAAGCGGAGGAGGAGCATGAGCCAGACGGGAAAGCGAGCTGCACCGGGTTCGGCAGGAGCACAAGGCATTCCCGGTTTGACAGGGGTACAAGGTATTCCAGGTTTAGCAGGAGCCCAAGGTATATCGGGAACTGCGGGAACACCGGGAGTCCAAGGAATACCAGGAATACAGGGTCCAGCAGGAACACGGGGAGCGCCAGGAGTGCCAGGTCCGGCTGGAGTCCAAGGAAGTCCAGGTGCAACAGGAGTACCCGGCCCTACTGGAGCGCAGGGCATAGCTGGTCCTACTGGAGCCCGAGGTATAACAGGGCCAACCGGCCCGGCAGCTGACATTTCAAATATTGAAATTATACCCATAGCTGAGCGGTATTTTTATCTTGCACCTGCTACAATTGAATCTTCAATCACGATAATGGCGGATCAATTTTCTGTAGATGGTGTACAGGAGGCCTTTAAGCGTTTTAATGTCGGAAGCAACAGTTATGCCAATCTATACATTAATGGAATGATACAAGAAAGCACATTGTATAGCCTAACACCTTCATCGCTGACGATTCGCCTTAACGAAGGAGAGGCAATTCTCTCCGGCACACCTATTATTGTGGAAATTGTCCAATTTAGTGTGCGATCCAGTGGATGATACTGTTTGCGGTGAGGCAACCCAGAGGCAGATACAGCTGTTTCTTGGGGCAACGAGCCTTTGCGCCCGACACGCCAAAGCTGAAGATCGGCTTTGGGGCCTTGGTCATGGATGGCTTGTACGACTTTTTGCAGCGGGGAAATGTGCTCGTCGCTCCATATCCAAGACTGCCTGAGTCTTTTCCCTGCTGGGTGACTGCATGCACCTCAAGCATAATTAGTCCCACCTATCCTAGCGCCCGTTTTATTCGGTTACATATCTTTTTTATATGAATAAAATGGGATGATGCACGTATTATTTAGGGTATTTATGATTAATCGCTTATAAAACATGGTTTTTAGGTTTAATTCAATATATTTCAAATGAAAGTATGAAGACAGAATGAGCCTGCATAAATATAATTTGCATTTTAGTTAGTTATCACTTACTATAAGCTTATGAATAAGAAAACACATGTAGACAGCAAAAAGAAAGATATTCTGCAGGCAGCAATGTGCTTATTTGCAACCAAAGGAATTGACGGGATTTCAGTCAAAGAAATTGGAGAGGCTGCTGGTGTGACGGATGCCGCGATTTATAAGCATTTTAAGAGTAAAGATGCGATGGCCTTGGAAGTATTCGGGCAGTATTGTAATAGCTACACCACATTAATTGACTTCTATCGCAAGCAGAGTGGGAACTTCGTTAGTCGTTTCCATCAACTGGTGGATGAAGTGCTGGATATGCATGATGAGGACCAGTATGGTTTGCTTCTACTATCACAACATCATGAGCTGTATGTTGAAGCAAGCCAGAGCCAGAATGTGCGTCAGCCGCTGGAGGCGTTGACTGAATTCATCGAACAGGGGATTCAACAAGGTGAACTGCCGAAGCAGGATGCTCTGCTATCCGGTGTGCTCATCATTGGAGCCATTACACGCTTGTCCGTCTCCAGCCTGGAAGGTGAACTTCCACAGCAGTTGGTTCCATTTGCAGCAGAGGTCAAACAACGTTTAACTGCTTTATTAAGTAAAGGTCAGTAGTGACCTTTTCTTTTTAAATATAAAGTTAGTGTCTTCTAACTAAAATCATAATATGAAGGTAGGAAGTGGTTTATATGTCTAAAAAAATATTGGTGATTCAAGGGAATCCGGTCGCTGGCAGTTATGGGGAAGCGCTGGCTCAATCCTATGTAAAAGGAGCGAAGGCTGCAGGGGCGGAGGTTCGTTTGTTGCAGCTATCCGCGTTGGACTTTAATCCAAATCTACTAGGTGGATATCGTAATAAATTACCGCTGGAACCTGATTTGATCCAAGCACAGGAGTCGATTAAATGGGCAGAACATCTCGTTTTTGTCTTTCCGATCTGGTGGGGCAGCTTGCCTGCATTAATGAAAGGATTCATTGACCGTACCTTTATGCCGGGATTTGCGTTTAAGTATCAAAAAGGAAAACCCCTGCCTGACAAGCTTCTAAAAGGAAGAACGGCCCGCCTCATTACAACGATGGACGGTCCGCATTGGTACTACCGATTTTTCCAGGGACAGCCTGGACATCGGATGATGAAGGATTCCACGCTGCATCTATGTGGTGTCAAACCGGTGCATTCTACTGCGATTGATCTCATGAATAAATTATCGGATCAGCAGCGCAACGATTGGCTGAGCAAGGTGGAGCAGCTGGGGCGAAATATGAGCTAGGTTTTCACCTGCCTGCCCCAAATTCATTGGCCTACAGGTAAATCATGGTGGTATCTGATCATAATTGACCTGCGAAAAGGAAAAAGACCACAATGGGAGCAACTGACTCGCATTGTGGTGTTCGGGATAGCTCATGTTTTGAAATCAACGTTATATAAATATCGATGCAACGATTAAAATAAATCCGATCGCTAGACCGGCAGGGCCCCAATAATGCATAGGGATAAAAAACAGACTGTGCTGGGTTCCCATTCGATAGCGTTGCCCCGTTTCCATATCAACTAGCACTTTGTCCGAGTCGGCGTTAAGCGCTTTTCCCAAGTACCAGATAATAACCCCCGACACAATGAACACAAAAGCCATCGGTAGCCGGGAATCTATGGAGTCAAGCCCTAGAGCGGATACTAAACTCCCGACTATAACAAATAAAATCCCTGGAACAACGATGTTTAAAATACCAAAACCCTTCCAAACAATCACATGAAATCTTCCTTCCTGAGTTCAAATCCAACATATGTATTTATCGGTTAAAAGAGAGATTTAGTTTACAAAATGACCCATTCGATGGGAAATTTACAATGTATAAAACTGGATAGAAGGCGTCAAGAAGGGGAGGAAAACATGTACACACGTGGAGTGTAATCCTGGAGGTTTGCAGGTATCACAAAAAAAAGCCGTTTCTCCACATCCTCATAGCCCAGCATAATCTGGCCTGAAGGAGGAAAATCGGCTTTTTCAATAAGTGAAGTGAAGCCCTGTGCCTATTCGGCGGTTGCTTTCGCTTGTTCTGCTACGAAAACAACAGGCTTCATAATCCGGCTCAGCATATCCTGCTTCGGACGATTCCAGGTAACCCAGTCGTCCAGCAGCAGACCGCCTGTGTCGCCGCTATTCGGATTCAGGGACCAGTACGTAAAGTACAGGTTGTTGGCACCAATATAGTCTACGAGTGCATTTTGCCATTTCCCCTCAGTAGTAGACAAATCAACATTACGACCGCCGAATTCACCGACCAGCACCGGAGCTATGTTTTGCTTGCTGATGTAGCCCCAGGTTTGATCCCAGATCGCTGGCAGGTTGGACGGGAAGGCCGGGTCGTTGAACCATGGCTGCGAAGACACACCAGGGCCGTAATCATGAGGAGAATATACGACACGGTTCGGTACGTCCAGAACGACAGGATAGTTGGCTACACCTGTGAGGTTGCCACCCCACCAGTATTGGCTATTGTTGCCTTGTACATTGTGGTCTACACCTTCTACGAGAATCAGCCAATTCGGATTCACGGACAGAATCGCATTCCCTGCACGTTGTGCCGCCAGACGCCAGTCTGTGGAGGCATTGCCTGTGCCCCAGCTTGCTTGACCGTGTGGCTCATTGTGTAAATCCGCACCAATGACGGTAGGGTTGTTTTTATAACGATCAGCCAACATTTTCCAGTCGCTAATCCAGCGAGACTCAGGGTACTGGGATGTGTACCACAGCTCGGATTGCCCACCTGAGCTTGGACGGTGACGGTCAAGGATAATCTGAATACCGCGTTGTCCAGCTTTTTCGATCAGCTTGTCCATAATTTGAATCGGAGTTAATCCGACCAGGTCAGGGTTTTTGTGATAATCAATACTGTCTGGACGGGAACTGGAATCGAATAACTGATTGCTGTAAGGCAGACGAATCAGATTGTAGCCTTCTTTCTTCACCTGATCCAGCATGTCGTCCATTGAGCGGCTCCACAGTCCATGCAAGGTGTAATTAGGAGTTTCCAGACCGAACCAGTTCAGGCCGTTAAATGCCGCTTCTTTCCCGGATTCGTCTACAATCTTGTTTCCTTGGGTGTGATAATATCCTTTCACACTGGCTGCATCTACTGAAGCGGGAGTATAGCCATACAGTGTGAAGCCCATTACGAGGGAGGTAATGATGAAAAATGTTTTTTTCAGTCCTTTTTTCTTCATAATTCTGCTTCCTCCTTTATTTAAAAGAAATTGTAACCGATTACATTCTCATTTTATGTTCAAATCTTCCATCAAACAAGTTCATAAAATTCGTATATTTCTAAGATTTCGTTCGAATTCAATAGATTCGTAACAACGGATGGTTAAGCTAAGTGTCCAGCATTTGTGGGGGCGGTTATATATGAGGTGGAGGGCACGCTCTAACTCCTCATTTATTATATTTTCCTGCTGTAAAAGAAGGTATATAATAAAGTGAAATTCACTTTACATACAGGTTGCAGAATATATATATTTGAAAATTAATACGGCTGACATGCAGAAAAAGAAAGGAGGGTAATTATGGTAACAACGATGAAGGAAGTTGCAGAACGTGCCGGGGTGTCGAAGAGTACAGTTTCGCAGTTTCTGCAAAAGAGATACAACTATATGAGTGAAAACACTAAGGAGAAGATCGAGCAAGCGATTGAGGATCTCAGTTATATACCTAATGAGGTGGCACGTAGTCTCAAGCAGAAGAAGACCTTCATTGTGGGGGTTATTTCTTCAACCATTTTATCGAGATTTACAACAGAAGTCGTGCGTGCAATTGAAGATGAATGCCAACTGGAAAATGTCCAGGTCATTGTCTGCAATACCGATGATGATTCGCTCAAAGAGAAAAAGTATGTCCAGTCGATGATTGCTCGGCAAGTGGATGGACTTATCATTTTCCCGACGGAAGAGAACAAGAAATTATATGTTTCCCTTGTCAAGAATGGCTATCCATTCGTGTTTGTGGACCGAAAAATCGATGAAATCAGTGTAGACACAGTGCTGTTGAATAATGAAAAGGCCAGCGAGCTTGCGGTTGAAGCACTTATTGAGCATGGTCATAACAACATTGGGATTATCACGTTCCCCTTAGGCAAAAAAGCGATCACCACACGAAGTGAGCGGCTGTCAGGTTATCGAAATACGTTGGGCAAACATGACATACCAGTGAATGAAAACTATATCAAAAGCGGCAGGTTGGATGAAATGCCTAATCTGATTGGACAACTATTCCATATGGAGCATCCGCCCACCGCAATCATTGCTACGAATGACATGATTTTGGAGCAGGTGCTGATTTATGCAAAAAATAATCATCTGACCATACCTAATGATTTTTCCTTGATTGGCATAGATGATGTATCCTTTGCATCTTTTTATAATCCGCCGATCACAACCGTTTCCCAGCCGAGTTTTGAAATGGGGAGAAGAAGTGCCAGGCTACTGCTGGAGAAAATTGATCAAAAAGAACAGGATCATGAGGATCTGTCAGAAATCATCCGAATGAATCCGGTCATTAACCACAGAGAATCTGTTCAAAAACTGAACTGAATGATTGAATATGTCTTTTTCATTTTTTTGAAAACGTTTTTATAAATTCTATTGTAAAAAGAAAATAAAGAGCTATAATGATCTTATGATTCGAGTCATGAATACCCTTTCATTTATGTATGTCCTGATTTTAGTGATGATTGTGATTGAAGAGAGGGGAGGAATGAAGCTTAACGAATAATGTATGGAGTGAGTTGTGAATTAATTCACAAAAAATGATTCTGCTTCTTTTTACATTCCCGAGAGGGAAATTTTTTTCGAGTATTACTAAATCGATTTAGTAAGAATGGGAAATAAATAAAAGAAAGTCGGAGATCACTATGGAAATGTTTATGAGCATTATCAGGGAGCCATCCATCATTATCGCGATTGTGACATTACTCGGCCTTATATTCCAGAGGAAGAAAGTATCAGAGATCATTACGGGAACTACCCTTTCTTTTATGGGTTTCACCATGATCAAGGTCGGCGGCGGCATTTTAGGTGGCGTTCTCACCAACTTCAGTCAAATTTTTTCTTATGCGTTCAACCTTAAAGGTGTCGTACCAAGCAATGAAGCCATTATGGCACTGACCATTGATCAGATCGGGGCGGATGCTGCGCTCATTCTGCTCTTTTCCATGATCCTTAACATCGTGCTTGCACGCCTGACCAAGTTCAAGTACATTTATTTGTCTCTTCACTTGATTTTGTTTATGAGCTTTGCCGCTACAGCCGTTATGAAAGGTCTGGGTCTCAGTTCGCTAACTACGATTATCGTCGGTTCTTTGGTAATTGGGAGCTATATGGCGGTGTTTCCTTACCTACTCCGGAATGCCAGCAAAAACATTATTAAATCGGATGAATATACGATTGCTCATGCTTCCATGACCTCTTACATTCTAGGTACCTATTTAGGGAAAGTTTTTGGCAACCGTGAAAATGACACCGAAAATGTAAAAATTAATGACCGCATCAGTTTTTTGCGCGACCCCAATGTTGCAACGACCTTGACGATGCTTGTGCTTTTACTGGTATCTGGACTGGTTGCTGGTTCTGATTATGTCAGCAAATTATCGGATGGCAAAGAATATATCGTCTTCATCCTCGAACAGTCAGCTATTTTTGCTGCCGGCTTGTATATCGCAAAAGCAGGTGTTAAGCTGTTCACAACTGAAATTGTACCCGCTTTCAAAGGTTTCTCCCAAGTGTTCGCACCTGGAGCAATCCCTGGTGTGGATGTTCTGGTACTGTTCGACAAATCACCCAATTCCGCGTTGGTAGGCTTCTTGGTCAGCTTCTTCACAGGCGTTGCCTGCGTCTTTCTTTTCCCGTTTATCGGATTGCCTGTCATTGTGCCAGGGATCATGGCCTGCTTCCTCGCTGGTGGTGCAGCCGCGATATTCGGCAATTCCAGCGGTGGTTTCAGAGGAGCTGTTATTTCCAGTTGTCTTAATGGATTCTTGCTCTGTCTGCTGCCAGCGCTCACCTTGCCGCTCTTTTCTTTTTTGGGTGCCGAAGGGGTAACGTTCGCCGATCCCGACTTTACTACCCTTTCCGGAGTACTTTGGCTTATTTTCCGTTGGTTTTAAACTAAATCGATTTATGAATTTTTTCAAAATAACTTATCTAAATCATTTGCGTCTAAATCATTTGTGCCTTAAAAAGAGGAGGAATTATCCATGTTTTTTAACGATCAAGATATTCAAATTGATATCGTTGACAGTAATACCACCCGGAAAGTGCTGGCCCACAGTGACCAGCTTATGTATGTCAAAGTGATGTTTGCTAAAGCCCAAACAGGGGAGATCCTGTTGCATAAGCATGTCCATGAACAAGTCACTTATGTAATAAAGGGAAGCTTTAAGTTCATGATCGATAATGGCGAAACAAAGGAAGTGCAGACTGTCAAAGAAGGAGACAGCATCCATTTTCCATCCGATACTCTTCATGGCTGTATCCCACTGGAGGATGGCGGTATTCTGCTAGATGCATTTACACCAGCACGTGCAGATTTTCTGTAAATTCCCCTTTTCCAAATACGGTTTATCTACCCCGATATCTGGAGGAATTTACGATGCCTTTCAGCGGCAGACAACAGAGGCGAATGAACGCCTTCTGACCATGTCATGTCCGATACATTTCTTTTTATCTTTTTTTAGAAGAAGACCTGCAAGTATGTTATATTTAACAAACGGCAATCGTGATGAACAGTAATATAGTGATTTTTAGAAAAGGATGAGATGATTTTGGAAAACAACGAAACTCAGCAGGAATTTGCAGAGGTATATGAGCAGCTTAAAGTAGCTGCAAACCGAACCTCCGATTGGAAAACACGCCTAGCCGCGGTAAATGATCTGGGTGCATGGAAGAACCAGCAGACGATTGACTTGCTGACACACCGTTTGAATAATGATACGGTATATGCCGTTCAGGAAGCCGCTTACCGCAGACTTCAGGAATGGGGCGAGAATGTACAGCCGCCTGTGCGCAAAGAGGGTGAGCTTGTTAAGGGCCTGACGAAGATTCTGGTGCGGATTAAAAAAAGCTTACCAGCCGACCATACCTATAACGATTTTCGCGAGAAGCTGCACAAGATGAGAGTCGATATTTATGACATCTATGAAGGTGACAAGGGTGCTGAATTTGATCAGTGGCTGGAGCAAAAATGGGCTTCGTTATCTACAAGGTAATGTCTGAACCCTGTAATTGAATGTATTTTTAAGGATTGTTGCTGGTGATACAGACAGAGCCTTAACAAGGATAAGGGATTATCTTTGTTAAGGTTTTTTTATCTTGTTCTCCTTAAGAATCATGTCCTTTATCTTTATGCCACTGTATATATACTTCGGCAATATGGTACGATGGGATCGGATTATTTTAGTGTGTACATGGGAGGGACTAACATGAGCAAGGCGAAGCTGTGTTTTATCGGGGCTGGCTTTCACGCTTCAACGAATATATATCCTGCTGTTATTGGGGCAGGTGCTGAAATTCAGGCGATTGCGACTAGAGATCTAAGCAGATCGAAGACGGCACTCCAGCGGTTTGGAAGCAGTGGCACACCTTATGACAATTACAAGGCTATGCTGGAGCAGGAAGACTGTGATGGAGTTGTCGTGATTGCACAAGCGGCAGATCATCCTTCGCTCGTACTGGACTGCATTAAGGCTGGAAAACATGTTTTTGTAGACAAGCCACTGGGCTGGAATGCCGAGGAAGCGGCCCAAATTGCAGATGCGGCAGAAGCAGCGGGTGTCGTGCTGATGGTCGGTTTCATGAAGCGCTACGCGCCTGTATACATAAAATTAAAAGAATTGATTGAGGGTGGCTCGCTTGGAGCCGCACGCTCGTTTCAGGCGAAATTCCTCGTGGACAGTACCCTGTTTTGCAAAACTGGCGAAGATTTCATGAAGCTGGCGGCGGTTCATATGGTCGATCTGGTACGTTATTTGTTTGGAGAAGTGGTACAGGTTACCGGATTTGCGAACGATAACGGCGAGTGTATTTCCCATACGATTGCCCTGAAATTTGAAAATGGTGTAGTGGGTAGCCTATACTTCGCAGGTATGACAGCATGGACACGCGAGAGCGAAGGGTTCACGGTAACCTTTGATCATGGTTTTGCGAACGCGGATGAGGTGAATACACTGATCATTCACAAGTCGGAGAGTCATACAGAGCTTCCTTGGAAATCCCTTGCGGAAAACGATACGGTTCTGACACCGTCAGCCTCCGCGATGTCGGGCGGATACCGTGATTTGTACTTGCGCGGTTTTGTTGGTGAAATCGCACATTTCATGAACTGCTGCCAAGAAGGACGGACGCCTGATTCAAGTGGACGGGATAACGTGAAAACGATGGAGCTGTGCGACCGCATTTTGGCTGCGCTTCAATAGGATACCCATTTCATATACAAGTTTCGGAGCCTGGACGGTACCTTAGTTTGGGTGATTTGAAAGAAGCTTCGGTGTAACTGGTCAGTAGATGGCTCCTGCATTTGTCGGGAGTCATTTTTTTCGTTTACCCTACGACCTTTCTATTTCATAGCATTCCTGCCCCTTTTGATTAATCTCTGCTGAAAATATGCCAACAAAGACGAACGATGCGATAGAATAGGAAAAGGAAAGCGTTATCATCACCCATTTTTTCTGCGATGGTTCAGGGGGAGAAGGCTTATGCGTACAAGGTCAAGGTTTCAGCCATTAAACACATTACGTAATCAGATTTTTATCGGATTTATACTGGTGATGCTCATTATGATGAGTGTGGCGGGGGCGTTCATTTATCTCAATGTGTCTCACCTGTTAAAAGACAGTGCCGAGCGGCATATTGGTCAGACTGCGGTACAAGCAAGCGGTAGGCTGGATGCATTAATCGGCCAGATGGATAGCTTGACGGAGCAGGTCGCAAATCATCCGTCTGTTCAGCATATTCTGCTGGAGGAGCGCAACGGGGGCAAGGTGAATTTCGGACAGCGTCAATCACTACTGCAAGTGATGCATAGCTATCAGGCATATATGCCGAGTGTCGGCTCGCTGGAGCTGTATACCGCCGAAGGGAAGATGTTGTTTCCGATTAGAGAGGGCAGTCTGGAGGAACGTATCGGACAGGCAGACATCCGGGAAGCGAATCAGATGAAAGGAAGACTGGTCTGGATCGGCATTGATCCCGAAGACCCCCGGTCACTGCTGGCAATTCGGCAGGTGAGCCTGGTGGATCGCTGGTTCTCACGTGGAGGGTACCTGATTACCCGTATGGAGCGAAGCTATTTTGGACTGAATGGTGCGTCAGCGGTCAATGAGGAAGCGGATGAAACTATGCTGCTTGTAGATCGACAAGGCCAGCTGCTGTCGGGTGAACCAATGAACCAGACGGATTTGTCAGGTGTACTGCATAGCAAGACACAGACGGTTCATATTGGGGAGCGGGAATATGTGAAGGCAGTTCAGCAGTCGGAGCGGACGGGCTGGTCGCTGCTGATCCTGATTCCGGTTAGCGTCGTCACAGACGGAATTACGGTTTTACGGACTACACTTATCATTTCCGCGTCTCTTGGTGCCGTGCTATTCCTGTTCATGTCCTTTATGTTGTCTACGTTGATTACAAGACCGATAGGTCACTTGATTCAGGCGATGCGTCGTTCACGGGAAGGGGCATTGGCACTGAATCCAGAACCGGCAGCAGCGGTCGAGCTGCGAGAATTAAATGCAGAGTACAACACAATGATTGTCGATATTAATGAATTGATCCGTGTTATTTGCGAGAAGGAGGTTTTACAAAGCCAAACCGAGCTTAAAGCTCTGCAGGCGCAGATCAATCCGCATTTTCTTTTTAATACGCTGGATGCTTTCAACTGGTCGCTACAGGAGAAGGGAGAGGAGGAGCTTGCCGGGCTGATGGTGTCCATGTCGCGGCTGTTTCGTTATGTTATCGAACCTGCTCACCATGACTCTTGGGTGACACTCGGGGAAGAAATGGCGCAAATCCGTCGTTATCTGGAACTGATGGAGATGCGTCTGGGTGAACGTCTGAGCTGGCAAATTCATATGCCTTCGGAGGCAGCCAGAATTCCGCTTCCTAAACTGCTGATCCAGCCTATTCTAGAGAATGCCATTTTGCATGGTGTCGAAAATCGCATCGGCAACGGCCGTGTTGAAATTAGTGTCACTCCTTCGACCAGAACGGGTTGGACCAAGATCGCGGTCATAGATAACGGACCTGGAATAACACTGGAAGAACTTGCAGCTGTGCGTACAGCGTTGATGGGGGGAGCAGCCTGCCAGAGCAAGGGAACCGGTATGGGACTAGTGAATGTGCAGCGCAGGCTTGCTCTTTATTATGACAGCGCATCTTATTCAACGGATGGTGTGCTGATACATAGTGCTGAGCAGGAAGGAACAGTGGTCGCTTTTGAAATTCCTGATGAATATGGAGGGCGGTAGGAATGAGTGTTTCATCCAAAACCATTGTCATTGTAGACGATGAACAGCGAACACGTCAGGGGATACACCAGACATTGGAGAAATGGGCCGCCGGGAAATACCGGATTGTAACATTCGATAATGGTTTGGAAGCATTAAATATACTGCGTGCAGAGACAGTTCATCTGTTGATTACGGATGTCCGGTTGCCGGAATTCAGTGGGCTGGATTTAATCCGCTCTCTGGAACGGGATTCACGACGACCAGCGATCATTGTCATCTCGGGTTATGCGGAGTTTGATTATGTCCAGCAGGCTCTTCGTCTGGGAGCCGTCAATTATTTGCTCAAACCGATTGATAAGCAGGAGCTGCTGAATGCGGTCAATGAAGCGCTTCGGCTGGAAGAGGAGCGGCAGCGGTACGAGAAGCTGGACAAGCTGGCTGACCCTGTTCTGCTAGAGCTTGATCTCCAGGCAACTACTCTTAGTGATCCGGTACGACGTGCCTTCACCTATATGGCGGAGCATCTTCACGAATCCATTACGATGGCGCAGACTGCCGCGCATTCACACCTGAATGCCAGCTATTTTAGTGTTTTATTCAAGGAGCAAAGTGGTTTGTCCTTCAGCGAATATCTGCATCGGCTACGGATCCAACGGGCTAAGGAGTTGCTGCTGCATACTCAGTTAACGATTGCCCAAATCGGCGAGCGATCAGGCTACCGAACAGATAAATATTTTATTAAAGTATTCAAAGCGACCGAGGGGGTAAGTCCCAGCCGCTACAGGCAGCAGATGCGTACAGGGCCGGAGAATATCGACTGACGTATAGGCAGATCAAACCCAATAAAAGTGGAATTATACCCAATGAGCGTACCCTGTTGGAAGCAGGAATGGAGTGCTAAACTTACAAATGATAACGGTTACAAAAAAATATAAATACAACAAACGGAGGTCTAACGATGTCCAACAAGTATGGTTTACGTAAGCGCTCACATCAAAAATGGTTTGCTGGGTTGACCCTGCTGCTGTCATTCATGCTGGTGCTATCCGGTTGCGGTGCTGGTAAGGATGGTCAAGGCGGTTCCAGTGGAGAAGGGGGAAAGGTTACACTCAAAATGATGCACCTGTGGCCAGAGGGAAGCTCGGCACAGCAGAGCAAGCTTGTGACTCAGATTATAGATCAATACCAAAAGGATCATCCGAATGTCGTCATTCAGCAGGAAGTGCTGGAAAATGAACAATATAAAAACAAACTCAAAGTGCTGTCAGCTTCCAATGAATTGCCGGATATCGGAATTACCTGGGCAGCGGGCTTTATGGAGCCTTACGTTAAAGGTGGATTATTTACACCGATGGATGACCTGTTGAATGGTTCCAAGCTGAAGGACAAATTTGTACCGGGAACGACCGAAGCTTATGCGCTGAATGGCAAAACGTATGCGCTTCCGATTGAATTGAATATTACACCTATTTATTACAACAAAGCCATATTCCAAAAATACAACTTGAAGGTACCTGCGACATTTGACGAGTTTAAGCAGGTTGTGAAAACACTTACGGATCATGGAGTTGCACCGATTGCATTGGGCAATAAAGACCGCTGGACCGGCTCGCTCTGGTATATGTATCTGGCGGACCGTATAGCAGGTAACGAAACGCTGAAAAAAGCGATTGACGGCTCAGGATCGTTCGATGACCCTGGTTTAATTCAGGCGGCCTCCGAAGTCCAGACGCTTGTGGATATGAATGCCTTTAACAAAGGATTTAACGGCTTGTCCAATGATGAGGGAAAATCCGAGTTTATGAACGACAAGGCAGCTATGTATTTGATGGCTACTTGGGAATTGCCGAATTTTACGACCAATCCCGCAATCCCACAAGCATTTAAAGATCAAATTGGCTTCTTTAAATTCCCGATGGTTGCAGGCGGCAAGGGCAACGAGAACAGTTGGGTAGGAGGTCCGGGAGTAGGCTTGTTCGTTTCGGAAAATTCCAAGGTGAAAGAAGAGGCCAAAGCGTTCGTTGAATACTTCGTAGTCAAATGGGGAGAGCAATCGGTCACACAGGCAGGCGTTATTCCGGCGACGAAAGTGGACACCTCCAAAGAAAATTTGCCCAAGCTGTATGTCGATTTGCTGAACGGACTGAATCAAGCTAGCAGCATTACATTGTTCGCCGATGTACAGATGAAGCCGAATGCAGCGCAGGTGCATTTGAATATGATTCAGGCGTTGTTTGGTAAAGCGGTGACACCGCAACAATTTGCCGACCAGCATAAGGCTGCCATCGAGAAAGGAAATTGAAATTGACCACCTAAGGAGGTCCGACCGTGGAAAAGGTCATGTCGAATAAGCTCGTCATTGCTCTATATGTATTGCCTTCTCTACTATTGCTATTCGCTATTATATATGTACCCATCGTACTGACCGGCTATTACGGCTTGAATCAGTGGAATGGAATTGGCTCTATGACTTTTGTGGGGCTGGACAATTATCAACATCTGTTTACAGACAAAGCGTTCTGGCAAAGTGCATGGCATTCGCTGCTGCTGGCCTTGTTTTCAGGAATTAGTCTGATCGGTTATCTGGCCATTGCGATGATTTTGTCAGGGAAAATCAAGGGAGCGAATCTGCTGCGGAAAATTTATCTGATTCCCATGCTGCTGTCTTCTGTAGCGATCGCACAGCTATGGCTCAAAATATATCATCCAACGAACGGAGTGCTCAATTCCTTACTGACGTCGGTTGGAGTTCACAACCCGCCTGAATGGTTAGCCAATCCGTCTCTGGTGCTGCTGGCCTTGTTCATTCCGATTATTTGGCAATATGCAGGCTTTTATATCCTGATCTATTATGCCGGGCTGAAAAACATTCCCGAAACGCTGATGGAGGCTGCCCGGATCGACGGGGCCAGTGCCTGGCAGATTGCGACTCGTATCAAATTGCCCCTGCTGCGCGAGGTGATTAACGTTACGATCATATTGTCCATTGTCGGCTCGCTCAAATATTTTGACCTTATCTACGTCATGACGGACGGTGGACCGAATGGAGCCAGTGAAGTGATGGCCTCTTACATGTACCACCAGGCATTCCGCAGCTTTGATTTTGGATACGGCAGCGCTACAGCCTTTGCCCTGCTGCTCATCTGTCTGATCGCTACGTGGCTGATCCGCAAGGTTACGGCTACGAGTGACACCATCCAGTATTCATAACGCAGTCTTGCTAATAGATGAGGGTAACAAAGGACAGGAAGAGGGAGGAACGGATATGAAAACCCAGGCAGCCGCCAACTATCCGCTTGGAGTCGCTACCCGCGGCAAAATGTTAACTCGGGTCGGTTATGCCGCTTTGTATATCATTTTAATCATCTTGGCGGTGACGCAGCTTTTACCGCTGGTGTGGCTGATGCTGTTCTCGCTTAAAAATAATCAGGAAGTGTTTAACCTTCCGCCGTTTGCACTCCCGTCCCAGCCGCATTGGGAGAACTATATGAATGTGTGGACCAGCGGCAACATCGGGCGGTACTTTTTCAATAGTGTGTGGATTACGGTCATATCCGTGGCGTTGACGGTGCTGCTAGCCAGCTTTGTAACGTTTGCTATTACGCGTATGCGGTGGAAAGGAAGCCAGCTGGTCCTCGGGCTCTTTATGGTCGGACTGATGATTCCGGTCCATTCTACCTTGATTCCGTTGTTCAGTATGTTTCTCAAACTGCATTTAACAGACACTTCACTCTCCATCATCTTGTCGTATGTTGCCTTTAATCTGCCGACAACGATGATGATCTTGCTGGGCTTCTATTACGCCTTGCCTCGTGAAGTGGAAGAAGCGGCCGTTATGGACGGCTGCTCCGTCAACCGGATGTTCTTCCGGATCGTACTGCCCATGACAACCCCCGTCATGGCAACGACATCTATTATTAACATGATCTATAACTGGAATGAGTTTATTTTCGTCAATACGTTCATCAGCTCGGATGAAAACAAAACACTGACCGTAGGCGTCCAAAACTTTATCGGACAATATACGACCGACTGGGGAGCTATTGGAGCTACGTTGATGATTAGCATTTTACCCATTTTGCTCGTGTTCCTCATCATGAGTGACCGGATTGTGGAAGGGATTGCAGCCGGGTCGGTTAAGGGGTAAAACAAATTCCCCAGATTAGAAGAGTGCCCCCTAGTGTAGACATTGGAACAAACCTCTTGGTTTGTCCGATGAATGCTAGGAGGTGCTTTTTTATGCGAGTCTAGTTTGAGTCGATGGGAAATACATAAATGAAAGTAGAAAATCTATAAGTTTAAGTTTTTCTGAAAATAAATGATGAGCAAACATGTTGATATTTATGATGCCGACCAATTGTGAATCCATCAGAGATTATGATGTGGTTGGTAACTCTGATAGGGGGATGGCAAGTTATTGTTTTGGTGCAGGGAGATTGGTGGGACTGCTATTTTTATTTCTTCTTTAAATTGAAAAAGTCCATTCCTCTTATGATTCAAATTGGAATGGACTTTCAAAATTTTAGAGTGACCCATCTTAAATAAAAGAGTAAATGAATTTAATATATATTTAGTAATGATTTCTCTATATAATTCACTCCCGAATCTATATAATTAAGTTCATTTATTTTACAGCTATGTTTAGGGCAGTAGCTTTAAAGAGTAATCCATTTAGTCTCTAGGAGAAATTAATTTAAGAAAAGCTGCGAATGATTCACATACAAAATCTAATGTTTCGTCTTGCCAGTCTTCAAGTGATTTTTCTTCTAATTCCTCTTCGGTTATTTCACTTTCTAAAATTAAATCTTCATGGTTTTGAAACAAAATTTGGGGTTCATTTTTATCTTTCCGAAAATCAAATAAAAATTTATCTTCAGATCCATTAATAGCAAAGGGAATTACTTTTCAATTCTTGGCATGTAGGGCCTGAGGAACAATAAATAGTTAAAGAATAGCAGAAAAAGTTTGGAGCAGGGGCGATTCCCCACGTCTTCACATTGAGTGCCCGCTCATTGAGTGGGTTTTTGCTTCTAATCATAGACATGTTAGAAATTGGTGAAACTTGTAGACATTCTGCTACATTTAAATCATGTTGTCGATAAAATAGTGGCGTAATGCTTCCAGAAACCAATCTGGTTAATTTGACATAGCATATTTCCCTCCCGTGGTTGAAGTGTGTGTATGTTAACTCTGATGGGAAGGAATGGAAATTCATTGTTTTGTGTAGTGAGATGTTGAATTATCTTTAGAAATATATTTTTCATTAAGAAATTTTTGGACATGAAATTTAAATGTCGTAAAAAATTTATTTAAGTAATAAGAATAACAAAAAACAGGTCAATCATGGTGATACCTAACCATAATCGACCTGTTCAAACGTAACGGAATAGAGTAATTTAGGGGATGAAATTTAAGCATTGATGCGTGTACAAACAAATCTTTATACGGGCATTACCGAGTTAGGTCCACTTGGACTTAGACGCCCGACTTATTCGGCACTGGGTGAAGTCTATTCATCACGTGCTAACATGAACTAGAAAAACACTACTCTTTTAGCGTTTCAAAAAATTCAGATATATTTGGGGCGACCCTTTGTGTCACAGGAGAAAACTCCTCCGACTCTTCATGAAACCAAATAACTACAGTAGGCTCTTCCGTTTCTCTAAAATCCAAACAAATAAAATCCCCTGAAAAAAGCGCCGCAATAGGAACTACATTCATCCCCACTAAATCTTCATTATCAGTTAATCTATCACCTATTTGAGTAATAATAACTTCAATATCATACCATCCATTAATAGGATCAGCTTCACTATCATTCAATATACAAAGAAATTTTTCAATTATATATTCATGATGATTAAAACTAAACACATTTGTGATAGGCACAACTCCATTATTTTCCTTAATAAAATTCCTATAAGTTTCAGGAAATGAGACTCTCAAGCTTCGCTCAACTACATTTAATAATTCGTCGGTTGGCAATGGAAAAACAATTGTATTAACATCTAATCTCACTTTTTTCACTCCCTATTCTTATCTTTTAGCATGCGCCCAACCACCTGGAGCTCTTCCACCCTTATGATTTATGGAATTATGTATTCCAAAAGGTACTAATTCCATTCTACCGTTAATTTCAGAATGATGCCATGTTGTTCCAGGTGGGCGTGTTCCACCTGGAAGTTGTGAATCAAGCCATTGGAACTGTTTAGGATCAGATTTCTTCCAATAGTCTTTCGGCAACTCTAAAATAACAGGTTTCCCATCAAACTTTATGATTAAATCAGCTTTCTCAAAATCAGGATGTCTTGTACCAGGCTTCATAGGTACATCAGGTATTTTCTCTAGTTCTTTCGCTCGTTCTCTAATCAACTTAATTTGCTTTTGTGTTAGAGTATCTCCCCCTGGTACATTTCTCCACTTCCAAGGGACGTTTGAATTAACTTTCTCTGCATAAACTGTAGCAAAGTCATCTAATACTTCATCAAATTTCTTATTACCTGACAAGAAATCATCAATGTTTTTTAAATAAGGTAGCTTACTACTACTACCATTGCCACCTTCTCCCGTCCCCTTAGTGCTCTTACCCGTATACTCTCCTGATTCTAACGCATCAATTTGTTTTTGTCTCTCAGGCGAAATCTTTGCACCGGAACCTTTAGAATGTGGGACGTCAGGACCAGGATCATGAAACCGATAATGACCTCCAGCAGTTGCAAAGATGGGTAACCTTTTAGTTATACGGATGTTCATCTTTCTAGCTACACTTTGCAAGTAACTTCCTAAGGATTCAAAATTGGTTGGAAAACGGATGGCATTCGTTTTGAATTTTCCATCTCCAACTTTGGCGAGAGCAGAGTCGGCCTTTGCTGAATCTCCGAATAACCCCGGTGTTCCTCCTTTCCCAGCTTTCTTTTCTTCAGCTTCCTTGAGTCCCTTAGATAAGGAGGCTTCTTCTTTGCCCAACTTTCCCAGATTTCTAACTAACTTTGCGCCGCCTTTGACAGATGCATAAATGTCTGCTACACGTTCAACGGCCTTGATACTGTCATATCCTGCATCGTAACTTTCCTGTTTGGTATCGGTCAATGGATTAGGGAAGAAATTATTCAGTTTTCGCTCAATCGGATCGGGTATGCTTTTTATGCCGTCCCACACGGTTTCAAGGTCGTGAACCACATCTTTCTTTGTTTTTTTTCCTTGGAATGAATCGGCAATATAGTTCCAGCCAAACTTTGCACCGCCCTTAATACCCTCGAGCGTCTCATTGCGTTCCAGAAAACCTTTACCAGTGTAATTTCCCGGCATAACGAAAGGAGTCATTACCATGGTCCCCATATCCGCTATGTCGACAACTGAGTCCCATACACCGCCTAAAAACTCTATACCCGCATCCCATTCTCCCTTGAGCGTGGCGCCTACGTTTTCCTTAACGCGTGCTCCGAGCACACTTTGGATTCCGTTTTCAGCGACCTGCTTCTCAAAGTCAGACAAAATCGGTTCTGGGTAGTATTGATGGAGGGAAGCTATAAGCTGGATTTCTGAGCTCACGCTGTTAACTTCCTGCTCCAGATCCAACGTATCAGTTGTCGTATTTAAGTGTAAGCCGTTGGTTCCTTGCAGCAGGATGCTACCTGCCGAAAGACTAAGACTGCCTGTCGCTTGAATTTGTATACGTTGGGTGCTGTTCAGGCTGACACCGTTATGGGTATTCATGGAGATGTACAGCGACCCTTCCTGCGCACTCATCGACAGTTCAGAGTTCCCTAAGGAAATTTCTTTTCCCTGTGGATTCGCAAAGGATTTGACCCCTGGATCGGCTGTTTTACGCTGGTGGCGTACTGCAGGCGATTCGATCACGGCACCTTGAGCTGTGTGAGATGAAGGGACAGCAACGCTGGATGGTTTTGTTCGAACCGATTGTATGACCATCGCATCGTCTTCGTCTGCACTTGGAAAATACAGCTTCACCTGCGCACCTTTTTCCGGCATTAGATACCACACCTGATTCCCTTCAGCAGAATAGGGGAACCATTGGGCATCCTTGGGATTCTGCTGATCGTCTATATCCAAATGCAACCGAACCTGATTCCGGCTGACATCTAGTATTTTTCCTTCAATAGCCGCGCCAATGATGGTACGATTATAGATTTTAGGGACCTTCAAGCCTTGTGACAATGCGCATTCATACGACCAGGTCATTAAACCGCGAATCAACCGTCCTTCACGTTTGGTGATGACGTAGGTTTCGTGATTGCGCTCGACTTCATCTCCCAATTGCAGCATTCGATCCCACTCAAAGGTATACCGGGTGTAATCTCCGATGCTGGCAGATCTCCAGCCATTCGCCTCTTGATCCAGATAGGGAGCAATCTTGCGTTGAAGCGTAAAAGGAACCTCTTTCAAATGAATATGCTGTCTGGCCTGCGGAATACCGATCCAAATTTGAGCATGGTGTGAAACGATATTTGGGACGAGAAGGGCTCCCAAATGCGAAGCCAGCCGTTTTAAAAAAGTCCAATCGGTCTCCTGATACTGCAACATAAACTGGCCTGTCGCTTTTTTCTCAAAAGCTTCATCAATCTTGTCCGAGCCCTTATAATCGGCCAGCACCGCATCTACAATCTCCGCATACTTTTGATTGATGTGCTGAAAGGAGCGGTTTTTGAGCTGCGTATCCAGTTTAAAACTATGAGAAATGACGTCGAGAGTTACCACGATCTCCTGATGTCTGTGCTCCACATCTAAGCAGTATAGTTGTCCCATAAATAAGGGATGCTTCTGATCTTTGGCATCGGAATACCATAGCTCAACTTCGTCGTCACTGCTTGCTTTGGTAATGATTGTGTCTGCTTGATCGGCTTCTAGACTACCCGTGATCACCAGTCTAGCATGCTCTCCCAGCTCGTGACTCATATGGACGTTGTGAAGACGCAGCTTGCCATAGGGCCAAGTGACATGTAAGTGCTGATAGGTAAAGCGGTCTTTCGCTACGATGTTCATCCTTAATCTCCTTGCCTGTTAAAATCAACCATCCTGTCCGTCATCAGTAATGGAGATGATACCTCCACCACCTGATCCCGTGCTGTCTGCACCAAAAAAGGAGGATATCGCCTCTTGTACACCTTGACAGCTACACATTAAGGTAGAATTGTTGAGTAGGGCAGGTGCCCCCTCAATCAATACGTCTTCCTTACCGCCTGTCCACTTGGACCCAAACGCAATCTCCGGTTCACAGGGAAGACCCTGCTTCAATTTACACAATCCAAAAGCATTGATTTTGCTAATATTGGCTCCACAAATGGCATCGTCCACGTTCAGAACGGGCTTATCTTTAATGAAGACACCGTGGCTGTACATCATATTGAGCACACCAGGGTCTGTGCCTTGACTGCACTGTAACTTGGCTCCTCTCACCACATAAGAATGTTCTCCGCTGAGTGCACCTTGAGCCAGAGCTTTAATAAGTAAAGGTAAAAACATACAAGTACCTCCTTGAATAAAAGGTATAGAATCAAGAAAGCTCCAACCATGTTGCGGTGTGCAGCATGGCATAGGTTAAGGGAACCCAGAGGGGAGCATCCTCCAGCTTAAATTGGCAACTTCCGATCACAGCCTTGCCATGCCAGGAACGCACAAAGACAATCTGATAATAGGGAGAGGGGGAAACTAGAAAAATAGCTTCATAACAACCAATGACGGTATCATGAATAGAAAGAGCCTTTTCATCCACGAGCTTCATACTTGGTTGTGCGCGACTCGTTTGCTCAATCATCTGCTGTTGATAGATTTCTATTTGCGTGGGGTTCAGTTCTTGCCTGCTTTGGTGCAGACCTAACAGGATTCCACCCAGCTTGTCCTGAACAACGAAGCTTTTCGACGGATCTACCGTCTGTCCAGCCCGAACTTCTGGAATAAGAGAGTCAGGCAGGGAAATGGTGTGTTGATTTTCAAAGACAGAAAGGGTTTGAAATCGAATTTCCTGTTCATTCGGTAGGGTTAGTGAGCCTTTCAAAATTCCCTCCATCGCCGCTTCAATAGATATCATCATCCAGCTTTCATCGTTTTCCGCTGTACTTAGTTGCTCTTTCAACGTTTGTTGATGATGCAGTTTCAAAAAAAATTCATCCCAATGCTCCGTCAAGGTTGAACCTCCTTATAAGAGTTCTAGCTTTTGTAGCCGAAAACCACTCAAACTCCGTCGCAGCAAACTTTCAGCAGCCTCTAAGCTAATGATGAAATAAGGTTCCCTCACGTTGGAGAGTCTGAAAAAATGGTGTCCATTCACCTTTTGACTATCCAGCACAAGGCGTTTCAGGGTTTGATCATGCGGATAAAATTCAGTCTGTTCCGAAATACCATCCACGGAGGTAACAGATGGAATCCAATATAGCTCCTGACGGCTGGGTTCCCGGTTCACGATATACAACTGCTTAAAACGAGCTTGTGTATTGTATAGTTCTAGAATCCGTTTCATAGGATCGGAAAATAGCGGTTGTGAGGGTGAAAACGGTAGCCAGTCCGTGTACTCGGCATTTTCTGTCGCATGAACATCTAAAACCTGAGCCGGAGGCATGCCAACAAATGGCGTTTTAAAAAGGTCTAAATTCATCGGTTTAATGTTTCGGGAAATACGATGATCATCGACCAGCACATAATAATGGCGCATACACATTCCTCCTTATTCCGTCCACACAATAGATTGACGCTGTGCTTCGCTTAATTTCCAATACTGTTGGTACTTTCGCGGGACAAGGGTTCCTTGCATCGAAGCCCCCTCAAAATATGCATGTTCAAACGAATGTACATCTGTAAAATCAGCCCCATCCAGGTTGGCGTGCTCGAAACGAAGTCCACATAGCCCCGGCACACGAACTCCATGTTCCCGATGCGGCTGTCCGCTGGCACTGCTGAAGTTAGCACCTCTCAAATCGCTATATCTAAAATCCGTGTCGGTCAGGAGGCATCCCTGAAAGCTGCTTCCTGCCAGATTCGCTCGTTGCCAAATGCTTCCGATCAATATGCAGCTGTGAAACTGGCTTTCCCGTAAGTCACTGTGGCTAAAATCGTTATAGCGCAAATCCTTTTGCATCAGGTGAATGTGGGGAAGAGAGAGCCGCTTTAGGTTTTCGTAAACATAGGGTTCTTCTTCACTGGAATGTATCAATTGCTCTCTCACTTGATCTGCAAGAAGCGATTTCTGATCTTCGACATATAGATTCTCGCTGATATCCTTGTACTCGCCCGTTCGGATAGCTACACGATCAGCTTTATGAATGGCGAGATACTCAGGCATTTGAACCACTTCTGCCATTCCTAAGCGCAGGAGGGAGTTCACAAACTGATGGAAAAAAGGAGCGGATTCCAGCATCATTCGTTCAACGTCCACAGAAGTAATCGTCCCCATATATATTTTTCGTTCCTGCTCCAAGGTTTCCAACATGGTACTCATCGGTGCATAGGCCCATGAAGCGTCATAGGTTAACTTGCAATCGGAATCATCTTCGTACCATTCAGCAGAGTAAGCCTCGACCATATACAGGTAGGATTGCTCTAGGATCTGAGTGCGCAAGAACGAGTAGTGAATATATCCAATGGGTTGTTTTTGACCTTGTTGCTGCATGCTCAGAATGTGTATACACAAATCCCTGAACGATTCTTTGAAGTCGAAGATCAGCTGATCCTGACAACGCTGAAACTTGGCTTCCAGCACGTCCAACTGAATGTCCAGCAAAGGTGTAAAATGATGCTCTTTAAAATGGTGTAACGCCGCTTGTTTATCCATCTGCTAGTTCTCACCTCCCGTTAGTTCATCTTGATTTCCGTACCGGAGAAGGTCGTTTTGTCATCCAGCGTAATGGTATTGCCTTTACCAGACAACTCAATTTTTCCGGCAGAAAGCTGGATGTTACCAGAACTCATAACAATATCCGAAGCCGCACTAATACTCACATTTTTTCCGCTTACAATATCAATGCCTGTTTTATCGTTAATGACAATGGACATGCCATTGCCAGAAATAACGATTTGATCCGGAGCGAGCATGATTTCTTTGCCGTATTTGGTTCGCAGCGTCTTAATGGCAGGGTCAGCCATTCGATCTGGCGCAGGAGCTGCCGCAGACAGTGCCGAAGAAGACTTTGATCCAGCAGACGAAGCAGAAGCTGTGGCATGTCCAGAAGTAGCAGTAGATTTTCCCCCGGAAGGTTGTGGTTCTCTTTTGACTGAGCTGATCGCGTAACCCTCTTCTTCCTTATAACTGGGGAAATAGATACGGATGCTGTCCCCGTCTTCAGGCATACAATACCAGCCCGTGTTATCCGCAGATGCATAGATGGTAGAGTAGGGAAACCAGTAATCCGTGTTCGGATCTTGCTGATCGTCCATGTCAAGCTGGGCGCGTACTTTGTCCCGACGAACGCTCAGTACCTTGCCATGAATGGAAGCGCCGATAATGGAGCGATTGTAGTCTTTAATCGGACGTAAGCCGCTTCGTGGTGACAGCTTGGCGGTATGGGTCAGCACCCCATCCTTCATCTCCGTTAGCACCTCAGCTACGATCAGTTTATGGCCTTGAAAGGTCACTTCGTAGCCAGGCTCCAGCAATTTCTCCGTTTCGACCTCATATTGGATAAAATCCGCATCACGTACGCCGGGGATATGGTTCTCTGAGGCGGTTTGAAAATCCGCGACCCGTTTGCTGACTTTATAATTGGTAGATTTTATTTCCCCCTTGCTGAGTCCCATAGGTAGGCCAAAATAAAACTTGGGAACCCCATAGCCCACCGCAGGAATGAGTGGAGAGTAAAAGTGGGAGGCCATCCGTTTCAGAAATTTCCAATCGGTTTCATCATATTGCATGATAAAGGTGCCGATAGGCTTCTTTTGGGACACAACATCCATCGCTTCGGCTTTAGAATAGTCCGATACAATACTTTCGATCAGACCCGTATAGGTGAGCTTAGGGTTCTGGAAAGAGCGTTGATGGCGCTTAATATCTAACTCGTAGGTATGAGATATAGCTTCGACAGTCAGGTAATGGACCCCGTGAACAACTTTTTCCTCCACATCCAAGGCAATGCCTCGAAAAAGGGGCTGCCGATTACCGTTTTTGTCTGTAACAAAGGCTTTGACCTGGGTTTCTTCATCCGAAGCACGCACATACAGCTCGCGTTTTTTCTCCGAGATGATGCCTGTAAAGATCATTCGGGCATGGTCATTGATTGTTTTTAAGATTTTAAGTTCATGGAGGCGTACGAATTCATAAGGCATGATTTCGATATGACCGTACGTCACGGTATTTTCCATAGTTGACTCCTTCTATAGTTGGGATTGGTAAATGTTATTATGAGATTCCCAGCTAGATATGTTGTTAATGATAAATCCAGCATATGTATTTATCGGTTAAAAGAGAGATTTAGTTTACAGAATGACCCATTCGATGTGGTATTTACTATGTGTATTATTGGAAGTAGGAGATATGGGAGGGGAGTTTTGAGCAGAGAAAAGCATATAATAGGTGGTAAGAAGAGTACAAAGAGATATTTATAAAAGATTGAGTTCTAATGAGAGATGAGGGTTCAGGTTATGCCAAAAAACGATAATATGCTGGCCATTCTATGGATGCTGAATTCGGGCGTAAAAATGACTGCAAAACAAATATCCGAAAAGTTAGAAATAAATATAAGGACAGTTTATCGTTATATTGATGCACTAAGTGCCAGTGGAGTGCCTATAATATCTGACGCGGGTCATAATGGCGGGTATAGCCTGCTGAATAATTTTATTAGAGCACCTTTACTATTTGATATGGAGGAGAAAAAGGCACTCCTTCATGCTGCTGTTTTTGCAAAAGAGGCTGGATACCCTTTGAGTGAGGCATTAGACAAAGCGACATCAAAATTGAAAATGTATTCGAATCAAGAGCAGGAAAGTATACTTAGCCGTCATTTAGCCGGATTTGAAGTGATTAATCGCATGGGAGACCCTTCTCTTCAGCCGGTATTGGCGGAATTAGAGCAGGCTGTAGCCAACCAATTCTCTGTAGAAATGGATTATCGCACAAGCCATGAAGAACAACCCAAGAATAGGGTGATAGACCCCTATGGAATGGTCTACTGGAACAATAAATGGTATACTGTTGCATTTTGTCACCTAAGAAATGAGATCCGTTGCTTTCGGGCAGATCGAATTCTACAAATCAAGCGTACTCCAATCATATTTAAGCGTTCTGAAGCTTTTTCAGCCCGTGAATTTTTTATGCAAAATCTATTACCTGATTTAGTGGGCAAGCACAGTTTAATTTCTTTAACTATCGAAGGCAGGACAGAGGCATTGGATGACTTATGTCTGCATTGGTTTTTGGGGCATCATCTGAAAGAGAGGACCTCTAATCATGCCATCTTTTTGCTTGAGAAAAAATCACTTCATACATATGTCCCTTATTTACTCCTACCCTACGGGAAATCCATTCAAGTCATCGAACCACAGAGTTTGAAGGAAAAACTTGTTGCTGTTGCGTCGGAGTTAATGGAATATTATCAACGTTAAAAGCTTCACTGACAGTAGATGTCAGTGAAGCTTTTTTATAATGAGGATAATCATGGATTACCGAGGGCTGGTAACACTCGATAAATTATAAAATAAGGAGAACTTGCAAATGAATAATACGGTATATCTTTATGTGTTTGACACCATGGCAGATTGGGAGATAGGTTATTTAACTGCCGAACTGAACTCGGGGAGATATTATAAAAAGGGGCTGGTCCCATCAAAAATAGTTACCGTGGGAATGGAAAAGACCCCTGTAACTACAATGGGCGGATTGAAAATCCTGCCTGACATCACACTGGATGAGTGCAGCATTGAAAGCACAGATACATTGATTTTACCCGGTGGAGATACATGGACAGAAACCATTCACCAACCCATCTTAAAAATCGCTGAGAGGTGTTTAGAGGAAGGGATATGGGTTGCAGCGATTTGTGGTGCTACCATGGGACTTGCCCAGGCAGGATTGCTGAATTCACGTTGGCATACAAGCAATGATCTGGAATACCTTAAAATGATCTGTCCCAACTACACGGGCGAAAATTATTACAAAGTGGAGTCTGCTGTAACGGATGGAAAACTAATCACTGCATCTGGAACAGCTCCGTTGGAGTTTTCTGTACATGTCTTAAAAGCTCTGGGTGTGTTTTCTTCAAAAACATTAGAAGCCTGGTATAGTCTTAACAAAACTCGTGAATCCAAATATTACTATGAGTTGATGAATTCAATCCAATAAAGATATGAGCATTAAATTGAACTGTTACGATCATTTAAAGGAGGAGTCAAAATGACTGAAAGCAGAGAATATATGGGAGTGTCAGGTAAATATACAAAGAAGGGGATGCCCAACGGCTTTACATCTATTACCCCTTTTATTACCGTGAAGAATCCTTCGGAAGCAATAGAGTTCTATACAACGGTTTTCAATGCAAGGGTTAAGGATATTACTGAATATCCTGATGAGAATGGCAATAAAATAATTGTTCATGCTGAATTAGATTTTGGAAATGGTTTTTTGCAGCTGGGAGCAGCGAATCCGGCATATCAATTGGTCTTGCCGCCAGATGAAGAGAATGCGTGTTATTCTTTCGGAATTTACGTCATGAATGCTGATCAGGTCATTGAAAATGCGGTAGCAAGAGGAGCGAAAGTAAGGGAACCAGTTACAAACTTTGTTTCAGGTGATCGATTCGGAAGTATATTGGATCCTTGCGGAGTAAGATGGTCTATTATGACCAGAATCGAGGATTTGTCAGAAGAAGAAAGTAGTCGTAGGGTTGCCGAATGGGCTAAAAGCTTTAGTGGAGAATAAATGCAATAACTTTTTTTGATGAAAAGTGTTAAAGTGACTATCTGCTAAAATGATGTAATAGAAATTCTGGTGGCACAAAGTTGCATACATGAACGATGAAGAAAAGATGATGCCGAGTGCTCCCATTATGCCGCCATATCCAAATCGGGTTATGGTTCCTCTTAGATTTGTTTCAGAAGTTCTGGGGGCTACAGTAAATACAACTAAGATCAATGGAACATTACATGTTGACATTAAGAAATAATACTTGATTGCTTGGGAATGGGTAACAAACTAATTGCTCCTTAAGTCTGGTACATAAGGCTTGAGGAGCAATGTTTTAATGAATAGCAGAGAAAGTTTTGAACAGGGGTTCAACTCTCCACGTCTCTATACTGAAACCCGCTCACTGAGCGGGTTTTTGCTTTTAATCACTTTTAATTGTAGACCTAATGTAGATATGAAAAATTTAAGGCATAGGGTGGACCTTTGAGGAACTGAAGAAGGATATTGAAGCCTATACATCTATTATTTAAAATAATGAGGTTGCAGGCAAAACTAAAAGGCCTCAGTCCAATGGAATATTACTATTTTCGTTCATTCTTCGTTTGTAATGTTCTTCCGGCAGCTAGTATATACTGCAAAGGGTCATTTATTTTAAGATACGACAGACTTTGAGACACGCGACCTTCCTGATTAACTTTTGGACGTTTTCGATCCGGGATATCTACAGACGCGAAATCTGCATCCATTTCCACCGTTTGATTAAAGAAGCCAATGATGTGCAAATCTTCTTTCCCTTCTTTAATCGTGGAGCCTGTCCGATTTAACCCACTCACTGTGATACTCCCTCTGGTTTCGCTTGCTGAGTTTTTCTCTTCCACAAGATTGAAATTTTGAATATCCAGTGCAGAAGGATTGTCAACAATGGATCTTCCTCGATCCAGTTCTATTACTTTTTGAAAAATCTTGCTTTGGTCAAAAGCAAGATCTTTTAAAATTACTTTGTTGTTCATGTACTCAAACGGGATATTCATACTTCTCCCTAATACCCCAAGCGGAATGACAAAGGCATCCTGAATCACTTCGGGCTGAGTGTCCATCTGCGCTGGAGTACCGTTCAGTTTATATGTTTTCGCTCCCTTTTGAAACACAATTTCATTTGACCTCCACCTGATTTTTGCTTCCTGAAGTTTACCGTTATAATCAACTTTTGCGCCAAGAAGCTCGGCAACGGAACGAAGCGGAACCATGAGACGTTTTTCTTCATTAACGTAGGGACCAATCGGCGTGCAGTACAAAACGTCATAATCATTCACTTTGAGCAAAGAGGTTCCATTGACATGAATAGAGTGATTAATCGGTGCTGCATTAGCGTTATAAGAAGAGGTTCCAAATATAGAACTCACAAGAACTGCAAGGGATAATACAGCCGTTCTATAAAAATATTTTCGTTTCATTTTTCACCCTCCGTGAATTGAGATAGGTTGTGTTAGGTCGCATGTTTGCTTTGGAGCAGTGATAGTTTGTCCTTCTTTAGTTTTAAATAAATTTTCTCCTACTTGCTCTGCATTAGACCACTGCTCCAATAATTCGGGCTTGTTTGCAAGAATCTCTCCATCATCTCGAATGTATACTACATTGGTTCTTTCTCAGAACAGGTTGCTTTATGAAAATTCAGGTGGTAATAGGGGGTATATCCTTTCCATAGTCTCGACACACGTGGAGTGCGTGGTAGTGATATATCGAGATGAGAAGCATTGATGAATGAGGATTTAAGAGCAACTTGAATATGTTCCTGCATTCAAAAAAACGTTTTAGGATTGAGTGCTGTTCATTGTTACTGCATTGCACAATGGCAAATAATTTGGAAGATGTTTAGGAAACGGTAAAGAGAGGCGGCGAGCCCCTCTTATTTGTGTGATGTTGAGCATTTTTATTCATTTACAGAAAGCGTAGCATTTCATTTCACAATTTTTCATCACAAAAAGGCTTTTGTCTCATTCAATGAGCGTGCTATATTCGATAAAAGCTGAATTGTATTCCTTATCTCATGTTCCGTAGTGTCTGGGTGAATTGCACAGATTCTGAGAACAGTTTTTCCATTAAGTTGTGTCGTAAGCACAGAGGCGTATCCGTTTGTCATCATTTCTTGGGAGATCTTTTTATTGAGTGAATCTAATTCTTGCTCAGATAATCCAGTTGGCGCATATCGAAAATTAACAATCGCTAACTGTGCGGGGGATACAATTTCCCAATCATTATGTTTTTTGATTTCATCGTCAGCCCATTCTGCGAGTTGAACTCCATGCTCTATGGCTTCACCGACAGCATTAGTTCCTAAAGCCTGTAGTGTCACCCATAGTTTCAAACTTCGAGCAGGCCGCGTTAATTCAGGGCCCAGATCCCAATAATTAATATATTCTTCATTAGTCTCGGCATCTTTCAAATATTCTGGATGTGTGCTGAAGCAGTTTCTGAGCTGTTGATTTTCTTTGGCTAAAACTACGCTACAGGAGTATGTCTGCATTAACCATTTATGTGCATCCCAGGTGATGCTATCTGAACGCGATATCCCGCTCAAAAGGGGCTTATATTTCGAAGAAGCCAAAATCGATGCACCGTAAGCTCCATCCACGTGTAACCAAATGTTATGTTTTTCACATAGGTCAGCAATTTCGTTTAACGGGTCGATGCTTCCCGTATTGGTTGTGCCTGCCGTAACAATGATCGCAAAAGGCTTCATGCCAGCCGCCTGATCATCCATTACTTTTTTTTCTAAGGCTGAAACATCCATACCAAAATTTTTATCACTTGGAATCTTTCTGATTTGATCACCACGGAATCCGAGGATGCGTAACCCTTTGGCGACCGATGAATGAGTTTGATCTGAAACATAAGCAGTTCCAATGGCATATTCCTGCTCGGATAACCTTGCATTGCGTGCAGCCGCTAAAGCGGTCAAATTCGACAGCGATCCGCCCGACAGAAATAAGCCTCCAGCAGTATTGGGATATCCTGCTTGGTCACACATCCACCGGATCACTTCCCCCTCTAAAAGGCTTGCGCTCGAACTCAGCATCCAGCTTCCGGCATGGGTATTATAAGCGCTGGTCATGATATCTCCTAACCACGAGTAAAGAGACATTGGACCAGGAACCAATGCGAAAAAGCGAGGGTGTTGCATGAAGGTTTGGTGAGGATAGACGTTTTTCCTCATTTCATCGACGACCTCTTGTATCGGTCTTCCTTTTTTCGGAAAACCAATTCCCCTTAAATGAGCTATTGTATCCCCATCTGCAGTGTTGATTACTTTTCGGGATCGAATATTGTTATTTTCTGCTATAAATGAATGTATGAACTGCTCAATAATCTCACCTAATTGCTGACTTGGTTCTTGATTCATTATAAGCATCTCCTTTGCTTAACTTCAATCAAGTATAATATAACATCTGTTGTCATATTGTGATATTCACCGATTTCATCATTACGTTTATTTTTAGGCTCTTCGCTATTACGCAAAGTAATTCTCAAAGGCAAAGAGAGCTATAAAATCGCCGTTCAGTGCAAATGCTGGAAACGTGATGTTGAGAATGATATAGTACTCCAACTCAAGGCTGGTAAGCAGGTACATAGTTGCTGTGTTGCTTGGATGGTAACGACGAGTAATTTTACAAGGCATCAAGGAGCGGGGGAGCTTGTAATATAGGAGGGGGAACCTTAGTTATCTGAAAATAATTAAAAAAAGAGAATAAATGTTTAGTACTTGTAAGAAAAGTGTTCGAAAAACGCTTTGCCAGATGTTGCATGAGCTACTTAAAAATTTAAAAAATGACTCTGGATTAAACTGGGAGTAAAAAAATACTGGTGGCCCTTAAAGATGCGATAGGAGCCACCAGTAAAAACTAATTTACTTATATTGTTAATAAGAGCCAACTATACTTTTACTGTATATTGTACCAACACCTCAAAGGAATAAAAAAATGGGTGAGCCATCTTTCGATACACACCTTAATTTTGACTAAGAATTATTGTCCAATTTGTTCTAAGATTTGTGTGTAAGCATTCCTATAATGATCGGGGTTAGGATCTTCTCCTATTATCTTGGGCACGTCGAAGTCAGACAGCAGGAAATGGTGTTTGGGTTGAACTTCATGCCTTGCTAAGCAACTCTTGCAACAGGACAAGGGACAGCCGTCAATTGCAATGATGTCACGTCCCGATTTTGCTGTTCTGACAAGAGGTTTGACATCACCACCAACACCAGCTATGCAGGACATTTCAGCGACTTTTTCTCGATCCATTTGTATAGCGATCATGTTAGCGGTTTGTGCTGCGGAGGAACATCCAGAACAAGAATAGACAAGAGGTAAATCAGTTCTTTTCATCTTTGTACACTTCCTTGTTTTTTCTTTGTGATCGATCACAGTATCTTTGGTTTCAGCTGAAATAAATTTAAAATTGTTTGTATTTTAACTTAAATTTACAGTCTAAACCGTGATCACGATCACGACAACATTTTGTAAAATCTATTATAGGGCTAACTGTGTGTGTATAAATCAGCCAGATCCCTCTTTTTAACTTAATTTTTCTAATAGAGAATTAGCTTTATCTAAATATAAATCTGATTTCCAGGGATATTGTTAATTATTCATCCATCTCCCAATGGAAATATGCAGATAGGTTTTTGTATGCCTTATTCATATCATTATCTGCGCACTTATTAATGATACGATTTAATGTGGCTTCAAGTATATTTTCATTAAAGTTCTTTGCTATAAAATGACCATGCCCGATAATAATATCACCTTGATCTGTCATCCTATCTAACCTTTTAGGACTTACTAGTTCAAATGAAAACATGTCTGATGCTCCATTTATTTCAACGGGTCCGATATCTACATTATAAGTAATATAGAAGTCGTCTATATCTTCACCCCAATCCTCGTACACCTTTGTTAAAGCCTTTATTGTAAGCATTTGATTATTCTCCTATTCTAGAATATCAATATGAATGTTTCTTATCTGCTTTGTTGCCCATGCTTTTCCAGCGCTGTATTCTTCGAGCATTTTCTTTTGCAAGTCAAACGCCTTCAGATGGGGAGGGATCTCAAGTCATTGTTTTAGGGGAAAGATAGGGGCGGGTTCTACGATTTCTTGCATAGTTATAGGACATGAACTTATCAGTTTAAGATGATCCAATCAATTGAAGCGAGGATATTTTTTCTATTTCCCTACAGAAAACTAAGCCCGATACAAAACGCAGCAACTCTCGCAGCGACTTCTTTGGCGTTATGTTTTTTATTTTAGTAAAGTGTAAATAACATCAAATGGGTTCTTATCTTCAAAAAAATCGGTGTAGAGCTTTGCAATTTCGTTTGAATTCAAGTCCTCATTACATCGTAATAAGCTCCCTAGTTTCACCAATACGTCAGCTTCTTTTGAGGTTACTATTTTCTTTTGTACTATATTTTCTGTATTTTTTGGAGTTACCCACGCCCAATCATTCACAGCTGCTTCAGTAAATGGATATCCAAAAGAAAACGAACTGACATGAGCGTCTGAACACAGAGGATGAACAATGCAATTATTCCTGAACGATATCTTATCCTTTGTGCTTTTTGAACCTCTTGGGCAAATGTTTCTAGGTAATGAGGGATTTCTCCCCAATTAGAACGTCCCATTGAAACTAGTATTTCAACGGCAAATTCATTATTTAATTTATTGGCCAATTGTAAGAATATCTGCCGGAGGCGGTAAATGCACCTAGACATCTTGCCGCTTCATGAACGTTAGTCGCACCTTCTGATATAAGTTTCACATATTCGTCCGTTCGACGTAATGGAAACACGTTATTTAGGATACAAAACTCAAGCAATGTTGTGCATACAAACAGAATGACAACATCTTAATACGGGTATTACATGGGTTAAGTCTAGTCTGCTTTTGGATGAATAGATGACTTACTTGGCAATGGGGGGCTTTTTAACAGCCGTCCCTTGTAGTTTATATTGTTAGCAAATAGCGGCGGATAAAACAGAATTCACAACACGGGCAGCTGATTCCCATTGCGATGTTATATTATATAAAAAGTATACGAATTACCTTTTATATCCGCTACCTTTAAAAAACTTCTTCTAAATAAGGATAATTCTGTAGCTTTGGATTTTCTTTAGTGATATACCTGGTTTGATATTCATCTAGATTATTATTGATAAATAAACGCCCTTCATAGTGAATTTCCCTCCCTTAGTCGTTTGAGTCTCTGTATGTAAACTCTGATGGGGAGGGATGGCAAGTTACTGTTTTGTGTGGAATAAAAGCTCATCCCTACTAATAAAAAAAGTTGGAATGAGCTTTTGTAAGTTTATCGAGTGCTTGAATCAGTTAGTGTTTAGTTTGTTGGTAAGTATTCGAATTTACTCTAAAAACTTTTTTCTGCTTGAATTTGTTCAAACCATTCCATTGAAAAATCATCTGCAGTTTTAACCTGATGATTAGTGTGTACTAATTCATAGTTGTAATTTATTAAGAAACTCCCTACATATTCTACCTGACATATTATAAATTAATTCCATTTTTCTCAATTTCTCCATAAGTTCATGGTTATTTATTATACAATCTTTATTATTATCATTAATTAAAAATCTTAAAGAATCAATACACATTTCAAATAGTTCTTTGTCTGTTGTTTCGATAAGTGATAATATTATATTAATTTCTCTTGCATCATTTTCTTCTTCAAAGCAATATACTACCCTTTTTTGCCACTCTAACGACTTTTCCATTATATTTTTTTTAAGCAATTCCCAATCTGTTTCAGAAAATTTTTCCATCAAGGTCATCGCATCATTTACTCCAACATCATACCAATAATCATCTGAAGCATTCTCTCCAGACATTTCAGTTATTAATTTGTCAAATCCCTCATATTTCATAAATTTTCCTCCACTAATTTATTGGTTCAAATCCTGGCGTTGGTTTACCTCCCACTGGATATCCAGCAGTAATGTTTTTGCCTTCTTTAATAACATCTATTTCAACACCATCTACAGTACCGCTATGCAAAGTTGTAGTTACCCCATCTGAAGTACGACTTCCAACTGCTGGCGTATCGCTAATTTTTTTATAGAGCCTATAATTTTCTCATCACTCCATGAATCAGGAAATACTGTGCTTTTTTTAAGCTTTGCGAGAGTTCCATCTGGAAACTGATGATAAAATTGAACAAATTTAGATCTATCTGGATTTTCCCTGAGAACTTCTACTGCATAATTAGAATTTTCATCATTTACCACATTAGGCGAATGCCCCTCTAATTCCATTTTTACCTGGTATTCTCTCTCCCCCTAATATTTTTTGCTCCATCTCTGGTGATAAGTAAGATTCACTAGCTTTGCCCGTCCCCTAAGGAGAAAACGATCTTAGTCAGTATCCGTCTACGTTACCCAAATCAAAATTTATGTAATGTTTCAATATTATAAAGACTGTTGATATACCTGTATACATATTGAAAAACTTATTCCTCATTATGACTCTTATAGGAATAAGCTTCTCAGTGTTTGTTATGTTTATTCGTTATTTTCTATACTCTTAACTTCTATCATTTTTTGTTCAATCCAATTCATAACCATTTCTGCCTCCTCTCGAGGAATCCTCCCCCTCTCGCTTTTATATTTATAAGTTTCATAAGCCCATACTAATATAATTTTCACAAATTCAACTGTCTCTAATTTACAAATCGGTTCAATTTCATCTTCTTCCTCGTCATAAAATGGATCTTCAATTATTGTATAGTCTCTAAAGGATATAACGCTTGATGCATTTCCTCCATGTCTATATTCGGGTATATTTCCCCTTAATAAATCAACATAATTATCAATATCAATTTTCAAATCTTTAAATCTCCAAGGTATATCAGATCCTAAGGGATCACTTATCATATTGGCGAACTCCAGTGATTTTTCTTCGTCAAAATCCAATATAACTATATTAAATTCTTCCATATACCTCAATTTATATTTATATTTTATCATTATTCAAACAACCTCCAATTCAATATACTGGATAAGCTGAAATTATCTTATCATTTCTTAAAATAAACTCTATTTCCATTCCCGTGCTTGTTTTTCCTATATATTTATTGTTTTTTATAATTACTTTATTATTAAAAGCTTCATTTACTGAATCTATCACCTGTTGTGGTGTCCATTCCTTTGGAAAAAATGTGGATTTAGGTCCTTTTAATACTCCATTAATTTCAATATTAGCTTGATAGACACCAAACTCATTAGGTGGGTCAATATTTCCGACAATTTTACCGTTACTACTTGGCATTCCTTCATAATGAAAACCATTGGCATTTCCATTCTTGAGTATTTCACCATCAAAAATATGGTTTAATCCATTTTCTTTAGTCCCTTGTTTGAAGTTTTCTGTGTTCTGTAGACTCTCAAGCCATTTCTCTTTCTCTATAACAGGTTTACCACCTTGTCCCGTCCCCTCTAACGCCTGTCGTTTCTTAATAGCATCAAGAGTAAGCTTTTCTTTTTTTACATATTCCCCAAACTTGGATGCTTCCCTTGTGGCCTTGCTCTGGGCGATGTTTTGTAATACTCGCTCTTTTATTTGGTCAGCCGGAGATACTTTAATTACTCCTGTCCCCGGTGTTTCAACATTAACTTTTGGAGCTTTAATTGATTTAGAAGGTATCTTTATATTCCTACCAAATTTAGCACCGTATAAACTTCCAACCATCTGAAATTCAGAAAATACGCTACTGATTATAATTGCATTTGCCTGCCATTTTGGTATTTCTTCGCCTGTCCAATAGTTCTTTCCTTCTTTAGCTGCTTTAATCTGTTCTACGAAAATATCCACATTTTCTGGTTCGTGATGTAATTTGATTTCTCCATTTTTGATAGCTTCGTTATAGGCAAGAGTGGCTTGGGCTGCTTTCTGATCGGTAACTCCATTTTTACTGAGGACCCACATAGTACCCATAAATTCTTTATCATACTCATCAAAATTATAGGATACTTTGGCTTTTTCAGCTGCCATGTAGCTGTCATAATTGGCTCTCCAGCGTTGTCTCAGATCTATAGGAATCTGCTGATACGCATGAACCATGGCATTAGACTCTTTCAGCAGGTTTTGAACCAGTTCCAGTGGGCCACCGGAATGCGCTATATGACGTGCACTCGTAAACACTTTCCCCAAAATCCACTTGCTATAGTAGGCTTGTCTCGCTTGATCATGTTCATACTGGTTAATCAATCCTTGGAGTGCTAGACCAGCCAAGTGTTTCAACGGATGAATACCGTTCCCCTTTCCGCCTCCAATCGTAGCAGTTCCTTTGCTCCGAACGGGGATCATTGCGGTTGCTTTCAGAATGACACCCGCCGCAGGCCCACCTAAAGCTCCCGCAACAACGCCAGCCACTTTTCCCATCACTGGAATGGAGCCTAATAGCTTGGACACCGTACCCAACAAAGAGTTGGCCTTTTGAAGTGCAGCCGGACTTGTTACTTTGGCGGTAGGAGTGCTGCTTGATGAAGTCTTAGCTGCTGATGGAGCTTGCGCCGCCTCGTATGCTTTGATGCTCATCAATGGTGGCTCAGGCACAGGAGGGAGGTCGGCTACGAAAACAGGTGCTTTCACCGTACCTTCCTGATAAATCACCGGAGCTTTGGTATCCGTCTCACCATCCAGTACCATGCTGCTGGACCCGCCTTTTAGATACAGCGCCGTTCCAGCTTCGAGCGAAAGTTCCTGCCCAGCATCGAGCTTCACGTGACCACCCTGAATCTGCATATTCCCCGGACTGTCGATGGTAATGCCGCTACTTTCGTGCAGTGTAATAGAAAATCCATCCGAGGTGGACAGGGTCAATTCTTGCTCAGACATTTCTATGCCGCTACCTTGCACATGTTGCCATACCTTTACATTCGGCTGTCCATTCGCGTGGCGTTGTTGTCGGAGCGAATCTGCCACATAGGCATCCTGTTCGCGGTGTGTGGGCAGATACAACTCTACCTGTTCCCCGATCTCAGGCATATCGTACCAACCGCTATGTTCTTCGGCGACATATCGAGTCGCCACGGGAAACCAGCAGGCTTTGGCAGGATCTTGCTTCGGGTCGATGTCCAGTTGAAGCTGTACGAAATCCTGCTGTACCTTGAGCACCGTTCCTGTCAGCGAAATTCCAGTGGCCTGGTCGTTTTCGTAACGGGCATAGCGGATATCCTGTTCGGCTTGAAGATCATAACGGGTACGCAGTAAGCCATCCGTTAAGGTTGTTACTGCCCGAACGACGACCAACTCCTTGCCTTGACCAATGGGTAACGTGATGAGGTCACCCAGCGCATAGTATTGCAGACTTTCAATCATATAGGTGACATACGAGCCAGCACGTTCTCCCGGCTTTTCCGCATCCAGCTCATGAAACGTTTTTCGTACACGATAAAATACTTCCCGTTCCACCTTATGCTGCTTGCCTTCGGGCATCCCGAAGAAAACCTTGGGCGAGGCTGCGGTTACCTCTGGCACGAGTACGGAGCCAAAGCGAGAAGCTAGGCGTTTTAAAAACGCCCAATCCGTCTCCTCATATTGTAAAACAAATGTCTCCAGTTTGGCATGGTTGCTTACCGTATCAATGGCATCTCCGTACTGATATTTTCGAACCAGCGCAGTGACCAGATCATCATAAGTACGGTGAATATCTTGATAGGAACGCCTTTTACGCTTAATATCCATCTGGTACGAATGTGAAGCGGCCTCCAGTTCAAACGTATACACGCCTCGCACGCAGTGTACGGAGATACGCGTAACAATCCCATGGAATAATCTTCTCAGCGATTGTCCCTGATCATCCAACTGACGAATCACAATGGGCTCTTGCTCCATATTTTGACCAATACAAGCCGCTCCCTGTTCTTCGGAGAGCATGCCACTGATATGTAAATAGGCATGATCATTAATGGTGCGTGTTATTTGAAGTTGTTCGATGTGTAGTGGCTGAAAGGGACCATAAAAGCGGAGGCTTTCATATCCGATCCCATCTGATAATACGCTCAAGTGAGTTCATAACTCCTTTCTATATGTAATGGGTATTTCCAAGTAAAGTCGTCATCTTGAATTCGCTTCTGATTATAGAAGCAGCAGATGGGTACAAACTGTGAGTCAAAATAGATATGTATTACAAGGTTTGTACGCTAAAAAGGGGCGAGAGGTGATATTTAATAAACAACCCAGCATATGTATTTATCGGTTAAAAGCGAGATTTAGTTTACAGAATGACCCATTCATTGGGGGGGCGATGTGTATTTTTGGAAGGAGGAAGTACGGAAGGGAAATGTGGAGTAGAAGAAAGCGTATAATAGATGAATAATACAATAAAAGGAATATATCCCTTCCACTGTCTCGACACATGTGGAGTGCGTGGTAGTAATATATCGAGATGAGAAACATTGATATACGAGGGGTTAAGAGCAACTTGAATATGTTCCTGCATTCAAAAAACGTTTTAGGGTTGAGTGTGAGAACATATTTTATTTACATACATGAGGCATGTGTAATCGACAGTGCTGTTTGTTAGTGCGGAAGATTATTAGAGATGTATCGGTGTAAATAGTAAAAAGGTGGGAATCCCTCTTTTTGTTGTTGGCTGTGATTGTACTATGATGTCAATCTATTATGTTTTATTTTCTCCCTAAAACAAGTATTGCATCATGGGGGGCCCTTTCCTCTTTTTCCAACTCAATAGCATTAGTTGAGTCTCCCCATAGTTGTTAACCCATATTCTAGGACATGAGTGTTTCTTCCTCCCATAGTACGTTTACTTTGTGTTGACGATTTGTTAGAAGGAAGCCATTTTATTCTATACAGTTTACGATGCTATACGTTTCTACTTTGGAGGAGCTAACATGTTTTGACTGGATCTGAAGTAGAGTAGTTCTTTTCAAAGCAAAGGGATTCCTTTTTCAGGATTACCTTTTTACACAACTATGGGTAGTGTATGGGAAATACAATTTAATCTAATCTATAGATTCCTTAATTATCTTTAGTAACTCATTCAGTTGACGATAATTCTCAGCTTTTTTAAAAAGAATAGATGTTAATATTGTTCTTAATGCAAAAATCAGAACTACGAATAATAGTGATCCTATAAAAAATGTAATGGTGAGAACCCAATCTTTTTGATTAATAATACTTGGGATAATCTTATTAATATAAGCATTCCAAATAGGTAAACTAAAAACTGCAAAGAAAGATATCGGTAACCAGTTTTTAGATTTGATAGATTCGCTTTTTTCATCGAAATAACTTATATAAGTATCTAATATGTTTTTATTTAATTTTTTTTTATAAATTAGATTAGAGAGTTTGTTAATTCTTATTGCTTTGAGAACTGAAATTTCATAGCTTAATATTTTGTGCTCCATATGTTTTATATAATAAGGATACTCAGTTTTAATGTAGTTACGTGAAGCTCTAACAGACAAAATCATTGAAATGATGTGTATGATCAAAGTAGATAGAGCCCCTAATAAGAGCCAAAAAGAATAAGATTTCAAATCTGTTGAGTAAATGACAAAAAATAAAATTTCAAAAATAGCTGCAAATATTATCGCTCCAGTTGCAACACTTTTGAGTAATTTTGATTTTTTATCAATTAAAACCTTTCTCAGTGAAAGTTTTTCGAAACAAGTATTATAAATAATCTTTCTTAACAAGAAGTGGGAATCTAATCTGGTTTTCATAAAAAATCTCCTTTATTTTTTTATATACATTATCGGTTTGTAAATAAAAAATACTAAATATTACTTATTGGAGATAATTAGGTTTTCATGTCTATATTACAAACCTCTCCTACATATTTGTGGGAACACTGCGTCTGATTTCCATATTTGTTATGGCTTTTGAATGTGTTGGATATATAGAGAACCAAAGGAAATAACGAAACAACCAATTTCTGATTCTTTGTTTAGGGTAATTTGCTATCTATTTTTTATATTTATTGGGTAATTACCCAAAAGATTTAAACATATAAGCGATGTTCGGAATTAGGTCTTTAGAATCATGCAAGGACTTTTTTTGTTCCATATATCCCCATGAATATGCTATAGTGTAAGAAATAAAGAAGATTTATGCAGAATTTAGTAGAGCATTGGGTGTGGATATACCCTTAGACTTGGGTATATAGACCTCCTTTGGTATTCGTTGATATATTTTTGATGAGGTGAAAGCGAGTGGCAAGGACGTATTATGCTGAAGGAAAGCAAGTTGCTCATGTATTGAGAGGGCTATTTATTATAGTCGGACTTACTATTTATTTTAAAATACCTGGTCTACACTGGGGATACCTTTTTGGTATCTTACTTGGTTCTGTGATTCTGGGAGAAATTTTTGGATCGATATGGACACGAAAGCGACGACAAAAAAAGAAGGGTAAGAGCGTCGGTGGAAAAAATGGTAGGAGTAGCGTACCTAACACAAACAATGGGGTACGCAAGGCAATTGCGAAAACAACGAGTAAAAAACTAACCGATGCACAGATTCTCCAAGCTGATGTAGATACACTATCAGGAACAGATTTTGAACGATTAATGGAGCTTTATTATACAGATCAAGGTTACTCAGTACAGCGAGTTGGTGGATCAGGTGATCATGAAGTCGATTTGATTCTCAAAGGTAAAGAGGGTTATAAAATCGCCGTTCAGTGCAAACGCTGGAAGCGTGATGTCGGGAATGATATAGTACTCCGGCTCAAGGCTGGTAAGCAGGTACACGGTTGTTATGATGCTTGGATTGTGACGACGAGCAATTTTACAAGGGCAGCTAAGGAGGCGGCGGAGCGGTTGAATATTAAATTGATTAGCGGTGTGGCCTTAGCTGATAAATTGCAACGGTGGGGAAGGTAACAATAGTAATAGATTTAACATATTTCAAACAGAGGAAGAGAGATGATAAAAGTAATTATTTAAGTACATAACAAATTATTTCCTGGGTCATCCATTAGTTACAACGATCAGGAATTACATTTCATTTGGAATCCTGTATACATTACTGTCGATTATGGGTGAGATAACGTCTCCATTGGAAAGACTTAAATCGTTTGTTTCTCTCTGAACAAGCAGTTTTGAAAGTTCTGAAGTTGACTGTAATATTATCTATTTTATGTGATGAAAAATGTTAAATGGGGATGAAATTATGAAAATCAGTAAAATTAGGGTGAAGAATTATAGATTGTTAAAAAATTTCGAACTTTATTTAGAGCCAGGATTATCAGTAGTTATTGGAAAAAATAATTGCGGAAAAACATCCTTACTTTCAATTTTAGATAAATTTATTGGAAGGAGGGCAACTTCAAATGCTTTTTCTTATGATGATTTTAATATAGACTTTCAAAAAGAAATTAAAAAATTGGTTGAGTCTAATGAAAGAATTGAAAATTTAAATATAGGAATATCGCTGACTATATTTATTGAGTATGATGAGACAGATAATTTAACGAATATTAGTAGGCTAATGATGGACTTAGATCCTAATAATAATAATATCGTTCTCAAGTTCGAATATGCTATATCAAATGAAGATCTATTAAGAATAAGATCTGAGTATAAAAAATATAAGGAAGCCCAAAAAAAATCGAAAAAAATAACTAGAACCGAAAAGACTATTAACGATTTTTTAAAAGATAATCATAGAAAATATTTTAAAATATATAAGAAATCAATAGGGTATAACTACATTGCATTAACTGAAAATGAAGAGGAATTTTTAGACATAGGAAAAGAAAATATCTTAATTGATAAAATAATTAATTTTAAATTGATTAGTGCAAGAAGGAATGTTACTAATAATGATTCAGACAAAACATTATCTGTCCTATCATCAAAATACTACGAAAAAAAAGAAGATAGGGAGATTGTATCAGAAAAGGTACATGATTTTAAAGAGACACTAAGTGATACTGACATTCATCTAAATGAAATATATAGTGGATTATTTGCAGATGTAATTGAAAAAGTTAAAAAATTCGGAGGAATAAATAAGGGAGATTCAGTAATAAAGATTGCCTCTACATTGCAACATAAAGAGCTTTTAAAAGGTAACACAACTGTTATGTATGATCATAATGCTGAACATTCCCTACCTGAAAATTATAATGGTCTAGGTTATTTAAACTTAATAACTATGATATTTGAAATTGAAATCTTACTAAGTGAGTTTAGAATGGAGTCAAGTGATAGTGAAGCTCCAGCAGATATTAATTTACTCTTCATTGAAGAGCCAGAGGCACATACTCATCCTCAAATGCAGTATATATTTATAAAAAATATAAAGGACATCTTAGAGCAAGCCAGCAAAGGTGAAGGCGGCAACTCTTTTAATTTACAAACAATCATTACTACTCATTCATCTCACATAACTTCTGAAAGTAATTTTGATGATATAAAATACTTTTATAAATCATATAACAATCAAGTTTTTTCTAAAAATTTAAAGGATCTTCAAAAGGAGTATGAAAAAGACGAGGAAATTCATTACTTTAAATTTTTAAAACAATACCTCACACTTAATCGTTCTGAGTTATTTTTTGTAGATAAAGCAGTATTTATCGAAGGGGACACTGAAAGAATACTGTTACCAGCATTTATGAAGAAAATAGATCAGGAATATAAAGATAATCCTTTGCTTTCCCAGAATATATCGATTGTGGAGGTGGGGGCTTACTCACATGTTTTTGAAAAATTTATTGATTTCATTGGTGTTAAATCTTTGATTATTACGGATATAGATTCAGCTAAAAAAGTCTACATTAAAGATGATAAAGGAAGAAATAAAGAAAAAATCGAAAAGTGTAGAGTTTTAGATAAAGAAGCAATTATTACAACAAATTCTTCTTTAAAGTATTTTTATGCTGCTTCATATGATTATTATTCTAAACATTCTGAATTGGAAGTGGCTGCAGCTAAGGAGATAGTTACACAGGATACAGGTAAGACAAATGAATTGGTATTTTTTAGAAACTTAACTCTACAAGAAAAACAACTTCATAAAAATGTTGATTTAAAGCAGTGGGTACAAAGTAATGATGGAAATATTTTAGTTATCTATCAAACACTTGATAAAGATTCAACAGGACATCAATACTACGCAAGAAGCTTTGAGGATTCCTTTTTTCATATCAATAGAAAATTTATAATTGACAATAAAGAAAATTTTAAAAGTTTGAAAAATGTGAAACATTTTGAAGATAATAAGGACCCCTACTTTTTGGCAGAGAATTGTATAGAAAAAAAACCGGATTTTGCGATGGAAGTTCTACTCAATAGCACAGAAGAGAATGGACTTAAGTTTTCAAATTGGGAAATTCCAATTTACATTAAGGAAGGATTACTATGGCTGAAGAACAATTAGGAATTGAAGTTAAACAAATATTTGAGTGTGTTAAAAATAAAGAAAATTTTCTTTTAAGCGGTGGGGCTGGTTCTGGTAAAACCTATTCCCTAGTTCAAGTTATAAGGGAAGCTATTAATGATAATCCATTAGCCAAAGTTTCCTGTGTAACATACACAAATGCAGCAGTGAAAGAAATTGTTGAAAGAGTAAGTCACCCCAATTTATGGGTTTCTACAATCCACGATTTTTTATGGGATAATATCAAAAACTATCAAAAAGACTTAAAAAGAGGGCTAATTGATCTTATTAATGATGAAGAATCAAGTATAAAAAGTCCTGACGGCACAGTTGATATGACATATTTTGATAATTTAAATATTCAATATAAAGATTACAGTCGTATAAAAGAAGGGATTATTTCTCATGATGAAATACTTTCATTAGCAAATGCTATGTTTAAGAAGCATTTGTTACTCTGCGATATCTTAAAAGATAAATATCAGTTTATCTTTATTGATGAGTATCAGGATACTAGTCCTTTAGTTGTTGAAATATTTTTAGAACATCTAAAGAAAAGTAAAAAAGAAAACATAATTGGTTTTTTTGGTGATGCAATGCAATCTATATATGAGGATGGTATTGGGAATCTAAAGAAATATATTGAATCTGGAATAGTAAAAGAAATTCAAAAAAAGCAAAATCGACGAAACCCCAGATTAGTTATAGAATTGGCAAATAAATTAAGGGTTGATGGTTTAGCTCAGGAACCCTCCTTGGATCCTAAAGCACCAAATATGGTCAATGGAATAATAAAGGAAGGAAACATAAAATTTTTATATTCTTCGAATGGAAATTTGGATGAATTAAAAAACACAAAATATTTTCAAGGATGGGACTTTAATAATCCGAAGCAAACAAAGGAATTATATCTCACACACAATCTAATAGCGGCTAAAGCGGGTTTTCCTAATTTGATGGAAATCTATGACAAGGACCCCATCATAAGCTTTAAAAATGAAATTAGAAATAAAATTAAGAAAAATAATTTATTGATTGATGAGAGCCTTACATTTGATTTAATAGTTGATTTAGTTGCACCTAAAAATAGACAACATCAGTTAAAAAAAGATATTATTACACAAGATCCGGCATTATATACATTATATAATCGTTTGAAAGATAAGCCTTATTCTGAAGTTAAGAACATTTATTTGGATAAAGAATCTCTGATTGATGATAAAAAGCAAGATGAAGATGATGAAAACAAGAAAGGTACAAAGAGAGACGCTTTAATAAAACATCTTTTTAAAATTCAGTCGATTATTCATCTCTACAAAGAGCAAAACTACAATGAATTTATTCGTAAGACTGAGTATCCTATGACATCAATTAAGAAAAAGAAAGAAGTAAGTGAAATAATTACTGAGATTGATAATTTTTCGAATAAAAAAATTGAAGAAGTTATTGAATACGCAGATAAAAAGAATATATGTAAAGTAGATGATAAATACCTTAGATTTATTCAAGAAAACGAATATGTATTTAGTAGGGTGAAGGATACAGCATATCAAGAATTCAAAAATTTGTTTTATTACTTGGAGGGATTTACGCCTTTTTCTACACAGCACAAAATCAAAGGAGCCGAATTTGATAATGTACTTGTGATTTTAGACAATGGCAAGTGGAGCAGTTACAATTTCGATTACTTATTTAGTGATAGATTTGATAAAGAATCGGTATATTCTAGGACAAAAAAAATATTCTATGTTTGTTGTACAAGGGCTAAGGAAAACTTAGTTGTTTTTTTTCATAATCCTAGTGAAATAGTCATAAATCAAGCAAAAGGCTGGTTTGGAGAAGGAAATGTACAAATGATATGAATTTTTAAGAGGCTATTGATAGACAAATTCTTAATATCTTAACTCTACCCCTTATGTAACGAATCTCTTACTTGTTTTTGAAGATAATGTAGTAGCACTACTTTTCTGAACCTGCGATGCTTGAATGAAGAAACATAAAACATAGGTGAAAAAGTCAGTCTCTCCATCAGTAGTGGTAAAATCAGAAGACCTTTTCCTCTATGCGCTGTGTGAAAGAAATCAAGATATACCATTCATATTTGTGCTAAACCCTAATTAAGATTAAAACTTAAGTTTCAAAGCAAGCAATTGATGCGGGTCTTTTCTTCACGTCTTTTTGAAATATATATAATTACTAGTTAGGAGACGTGATAAGTTAATGTAGAGAAATCATGTTTAAAGGAATAGGTTAAGAGAACAATCAGAAAGTAACTCTTCTGGGGACAACTTTCGGATTTTTTAATCTTAGCTGAGATAATTGTGTTATACGTTACGTATCCACGTACCACATCCGTCATCATCCTTTGCTACACTTTGATTAAAAAGGAGATGATAACTTTGGATACCCAACCCAAGATACTAAAGAACGTGGAACATACAAACTCATCTAAAAATACGACTGAGCAATACGAGAGCTTGGTACAGCAGGAAGACGAACACATAGAGAGGCTTAAAACATGCACAAAGCTCATTTGGGATGCGCTAACTATTATTTCTCAAAAGGCAAGCGTGCTGCATATGGAAACCGTCAAAGAAGCGGCTGATCATCTTCATATCATGGAACTAGATTTGCGCAGAGAACTGTTTAAAGTTCGATTGAAAAAAAGTATTTTAGCGAACAAAATGAAGCAAACCCAAGCTTAGCAGCGGAGGGGACGGAATCGTTCTGAAGAAGCGGAGCGTTCGCCTTTGAACCCGGATTTGTACCGTTACAAATATAATCAAAAAATCTGGGGGCAACAGCGATCGGAAGAATGATCCGTCTACGTAGCGTCCTTAGTTGCACTTACTTGCTCAATCCAACCAGTAATCAAGCAACTCAAGCTAACCCGACATGACCTTTCACGGTCTAATCGGGTTTTCTCATTTCAATCCCTCCATCCCCACGCATAAATCTACCCCATCCCCAATACAGCCGCTCTCACGTAGTTACACCCACTCCCAACATCATGTATAGTAAAGTTATGGGAAATAAACATGAACCCGCTTATTATCTTGAACGAATAACCGTACAATAAGAAACATGGCAAAAACGAGGAGGAACGTGATGATACATCCAACACAGATTCAGGATATGCTGCAAGCCGCGCTGGAGACGGGCGGAGATTTTGCAGAGGTGTTCGTCGAGGACCGCACCAATGGACAACTGGGCATGACCGGGGGAATCGTGGATACGGCGCTGTCAGGCCGGGATTTTGGGATTGGTATTCGGATTATGAAGGAGCATTTCTCGGTGTACGCCTACACCAGCGATATGAGCGAACAGAGCCTGATCCGACTGGCCAAATCGGCCGCCAAGGCCATTCGCGGAGGTGGAGTGCCAGGTACACACACCATTACACTCCATCCCCATGCTATCCCTAACCAACATCCGATTGCGATCATTCCTGACGCTTCACAGAAACGAGCCAAGATCGACATGATGAGACGGGCGCATGAGGCGGCAAGCCAATACGATCCTTCCATCACGCAAACCTCCATTGGGATTAGTAACTCAATCCAAAACGTGCTGATCGCCAATAGCAACGGGCTACTGGTGGAGGATACCCGCACGTATACACGCATGAGAATAAGCGCGATTGCGACTGATGGGGAGCATAGACAATCCGGGTTCCGTGGGCCGGGAGCGTATGCAGGGACTGAATTCTTGGAGAATCTGAATATCGAAGAAAATGCCAGACACGCCGCTCGTATTGCGACCACGATGGTCAAAGCTGGATATGCACCTAGCGGCAGACTGCCGGTCGTGATTGAGAACGGCTTCGGCGGTGTTCTTTTTCACGAGGCGTGTGGGCACGGGCTGGAATCTACGGCGGTGGCGCATGGAACTTCCGTGTTTGCGAATAAGATCGGGCAGCAGGTGGCTTCACCGCTCGTCACGGCTATAGATGATGGAACGATTCCGAACGCGTGGGGCTCGCTCAATATCGATGATGAAGGAGCGCCGACACAGCGTAACGTACTGATCGAGAACGGTATTTTAAAAGGATATCTGATCGACCGCATGGGCTCGCGCCAGATGGGTGTACCTGCGACAGGGTCAGGACGAAGACAGTCCTATAAATTCGCGTCTGCATCTCGTATGAACAATACGTTTATTGCAAATGGCGAGTCCACCCGTGAAGAGATCATTGCGAATACGGAGTACGGAATCTATGCCAAATCGCTGGGCGGCGGTTCGGTGAATACTTCGACGAGCGACTTCAATTTTGCAGTCGAAGAGGCGTACATGATTCGCAACGGTAAAATTGCCGAGCCGGTCAAAGGCGCAACGCTAATCGGCAAAGGCATTGAAACCTTGCAAAATATTGATATGGTCGGCAACAATCTGGATCATGGTCAGGGGATGTGCGGCTCGGTCAGCGGAAGTCTTCCGGTCAACTGCGGACAGCCGACGATTCGTGTGTCCGAAATGACCGTCGGCGGACGGAAGGGGGAATAGGCGATGAATATTCAGCAATTTCAGGAAGCGTTGTTCACAAAAGGTCGGGAAATTGGCTATGCGGATATGGAAATCTACTATGTCAATGGACGTTCTACTTCGGTAAAGGTACTGAAGGGAGAAATTGATCAATATACCATCGTCGAAAACGATGGGCTTTCCTTCCGGGGTGTCATTAACGGGAAGATGGGTTATGCCTCTACGGAGAAGGTGGAACCGGACGTGATCGACTTTTTATTGGAAGAGGCACGCAGCAACGCGGACATATTGGAGAGTGAGGAACAGGATGAGTTATTCGCAGGCTCTGAGAGCTACCCTGAGCAGCCTGCCTATGCCGCAGCGTTGGCTGACACGGCTCCTGAGATTCTGATCGAAGCGGCGCTAGAAATGGAGCGCACAGCGCTTGCCGCAGATCCACGGATTGTGATGGCTCGGCATTGCTCGGTCAGCATTCGTGAAAATGAGGTTCTAATAGTAAATACAAAAGGACTGCACTGCCATCGTCGCAAAAGTCTGGCGAGCGCTTATGTGTATGTGATTGCAGCAGACCATGACGAGACGGTAACTGGGGGCTGGCATGATTATTCGCTGCGGAGTGTGGAGGAAATTGATATTGCGGATGTGGCGCATAAAGCCGTAAAAGAGGCTGTTTCCAAGCTGGGTGCGCACACGATCCAATCGGATAACTATCCGGTCATTTTCCGTCATGATGCAGCAGCGCAATTGCTAGCTGCGTATACGTCGGTATTTTCAGCGGAGTCGGTGGATAAAGGCTTTTCGCGATTGGCTGGGAAACTGGGGCAAAAGGTGGCAAGTGAGCATATTACGCTGATTGATGATCCGCTGATGGAGAACGTTCCCGCAGGCAGTACGTTTGATGCCGAAGGCAGCGCAACGCATCGTAATGAGATCATCAAGGACGGCGAACTACGGACGTATTTCCATAATCGCAAGACGGCTCGCAAGGCTGGGGTGGAAAGTACCTCTAATGCTTCCAAGGGCAGTTATAACGGTAAAATCGGTGTGTCGTATCATAATCTGTATGTGGAACCAGGGACGTCTACGTTGGAGGACATGATTCGCGAGACGGATCGCGGGCTGATGATCGTAGAGCTGCAGGGGCTGCATGCGGGTACGAATACGGCGTCCGGTAATTTTTCGCTGGCTTGTCTGGGATACTGGATTGAGCAGGGGCAAGTGGTCAGAGCAGTCAATCAGATCACCGTATCGGGCAACTTCTTTGATGTGTTGCAGCAGGTAGAGGAAGTTGGCAACGATTTGCGTTTTACGGGAAGCTGCACATCCCCTTCGCTTAAGCTGGCTGCACTCTCGATTTCAGGTTCCTAATGACTGGAGTAGCCTTCTTTTTTCAGACTCACGGCCTGTTTCTGACGTTCCGATTGCCTAGCGATTACAGATGCCTGATGCATCAGGGTATGGTAAAGTAGGAGAAAGTCTTTGAAATATGAAAAAAAGGCTTGGTTACAGCACCGCGACAGGGTATTATAGACAATAATATATTCGAAAAAAGGTTCGAATTGAATTTTTATTGGGGGATGTATATGAGATATATAAGCACTAGAGGTCGAGTAGAAGCCAAGGGATTTATTGATACCGTGCTCATGGGGTTAGCTGACGATGGAGGTCTGATGATACCGGAGCAGATTCCGACTGTGTCGGCAGCTACGCTGGAGCAATGGGCAACATTGAGCTACAGAGAGCTGCTGCTGGAAGTTTTTGCGCTGTATATCAATGATGAGATTCCTCGTGAAGATTTGGAGCAGCTGGTGGAGCGCAGTTACGCAAGCTTCCGTCATCCAGAAGTTACGCCAGTGAAGAAGATCAACGATTCCCTGTCTATTTTGGAACTGTTCCACGGGCCTACGTTCGCGTTCAAGGATGTGGCCCTGCAATTTATGGGTGAGTTTTATTCCTACGTGTCCAAAAAGCAGAATGAGATCATTCACATTTTGGGTGCAACCTCGGGCGATACTGGGGCGGCAGCGATTCAGGGCGTGCGTGGCAAGGAAGGCATTAAAATCTGTATTTTGCACCCACACCAAAAGGTGAGCAAGGTACAAGAGCTGCAAATGACGACGGTTGACGATGAAAATGTATTGAATCTATCCGTAAAAGGGAACTTTGACGATTGTCAAAAAGTCATTAAGGACCTGTTTGCCGATCTGGATTTCAAAGCTAAACATCATTTGCGGGCGATTAACTCGATTAACTTTGTGCGTATTTTGGCGCAAACCGTATATTACTTCTATGCTTATTTCCGGGCGCAGGAGTCTGCGGGTACGAAAAAAATCAATATCAGTGTGCCATCTGGCAACTTCGGCAATATTTTTTCCGGCTTTCTTGCGAAGAAAATGGGCCTGCCGATCCATAAGCTGATTATTGCAACCAATGAAAATAATATTTTGGAGCGCTTCGTGAAGACAGGTGAATACAAGCCAGGTGACTTCAAAAGCACATACAGTCCTTCGATGGACATTCAGGTGGCGAGCAATTTCGAAAGATACCTGTATTACTTCCTTGGAGAAGATGCAGCCAAGGTATCTGAATACATGAATAACCTCAAAACCGAGGAACGGATTGTGATCAGTGCAGAGGATTTAAAACGGGTGCAGCAGGATTTTGAAGCGCTCGGTGCTTCGAATGAGCAGTGTCTGGAGCTAATCAAGAAATACAAGGCCGAATACGATTATTTGCTCGACCCGCATACGGCTTGCGGTATTGCCGCGTATGAGGCGTATAATGGCGCGGACGAAGTATGTGTAACCTTTGCGACAGCGCATCCGGCCAAATTTGATGAAGCCATTCGTCTGGTGGACATCAAGCAGGAGTTCCCAGCGCAAATTGAACAATTGTTCTCCAAATCGCAGCATCAGCAGGTGGTAGAGCATGACGAGGCAGAAATTGTGCGTCAGCTTGAAGCCTTTTATGTGTAAAAGAATGGGAAAAGAGGCTACGCCCTGCGCGCAGCCTCTTTTTCTTATTTCCATATTCCAGACATAATGTATGTTTTAGTTTCAATTTGTTCACATTATAATGCCATGTAGGGTAAGGTGTTAGGGCCTCAGAAATCGTGAAAAAAGCCCATGAATCAAGGGATTTAGCTTTAGGAAACTAACAGACAATGAGAGGTTCATAGAGTTATTTAATGAAGGATACAAAAATTTTTTATAGGCGAATTAGATGTATTATTATAAAAAATCATGTATAGTTAACTAAATTTTATGAATACATAAAGTTCCACTCTCGAAGGTGCAGAATAACGTCGTTCCGTCATTTAACAGAGGGGCTAATTATAAAAGGGGTGTATTAAATAATGACCATGATCCGTCCAGAGCAGAGTCAACAAGCAGCAGCCGAATATGTGCAGTCCGTTTTTGAGAAGGTTATCGCGCGCAATCCTCATGAGAATGAATTCCATCAGGCCGTCAAGGAAATATTGGATTCGCTAATTCCGGTATTGGCTAAGCACCCTAAGTATATGCAGCAGGGGCTTCTGGAACGGCTAGTGGAGCCGGAGCGAGTCATTACCTTCCGTGTACCTTGGGTGGATGATGCGGGAGTTGTACAGGTCAACCGTGGCTTCCGTGTGCAGTTTAACAGTGCGATAGGGCCTTATAAAGGTGGACTTCGCTTTCATCCGTCTGTATATCTGGGAATCGTCAAGTTTTTGGGTTTTGAGCAGATTTTCAAAAATGCATTGACGGGTCTTCCCATCGGTGGTGGTAAAGGCGGCTCGGATTTTGATCCCAAAGGGAAATCAGATAACGAAGTGATGCGTTTTACACAAAGCTTCATGACTGAGTTGTATAAATATATTGGTCCAGATGCCGACGTTCCGGCTGGGGATATTGGAGTAGGTGGCCGCGAGATCGGTTACATGTTCGGACAATACAAGCGGATTCGCGGAGGACATGAAGGTGGCGTCCTGACGGGTAAAGGGATTCATTACGGAGGCAGTCTCACACGTACGGAAGCGACCGGCTACGGTTGTGTATATTTTGTAAACGAGATGTTGCAGGCGCAGGGATCGTCCTTTGAAGGAAAACGCGTCGTCGTGTCAGGCTCGGGGAACGTATCCATTTATGCGATTGAAAAAGCACAGCAGCTTGGCGCTACAGTCGTGGCATGTAGTGACTCGAATGGCTACATCTATGATCCAGACGGTATCGATCTGAAGCTGGTGAAGCAGCTGAAAGAAGTGAACCGTCTGCGGATTAGCGAGTATACTCAAGAGCGTCCAGGCGCAATCTATACAGAAGGCTGTTCGGGGATCTGGTCGATCCCATGCGACATCGCACTGCCATGCGCCACACAGAATGAAATTGACGAGCAAGCAGCCCAGCTGCTGGTAAGCAATGGCGTAAAAGCTATAGGCGAAGGTGCCAATATGCCATCCTCGCTCCAGGCCATTGAAGTGTTCTTGGGCAATGGAGTTCTGTTTGGACCAGCCAAGGCAGCCAATGCAGGCGGAGTAGCCGTTTCGGCGCTCGAAATGTCACAAAACAGTATGCGCCTGTCATGGACCTTTGAGGAAGTGGATGCCAAGCTGCATGATATTATGAAAAATATCTATGCTAACAGCGTGAAGGCGGCTGAGGAATACGGCGTGCCGGGCAATCTGGTTGTCGGAGCCAATATCGCAGGATTTGTGCGTGTGGCCGACGCAATGCTGTCACACGGGATTATTTAGCACAACGGAACATAATAAATTTAAATTGAAGCTGAGCGGCTCTTGTGCGAGTCGCTCAGCTTTTATTTGCAAAGAGCACTTTATTTTTCTCAGGGACTTGATTTATTTTTAAAGAGGATGTATATTACTTGATAGATCAATAATTGATGGATCAAAGGTCGGATCACGAAGCCCAGCGATATGCTTAAGGGAGGAGAGATTGATATCACCCAGACACCATCCGAGCCTGAGTATATTTTTGACATGCTGTTGTTGCTGAACAAGCAGATTAGCTCCAAGTTTGAGCGTTGCGCAGGAGTCAGCGCATCCAGATTGCAGCTATTGTGCAAGTTGTATCAAGTGGAGGAGATTAGTCAAACTCTCCTGCAAAAAGAGGTTGGCATTGACGCTGCAGCCGTAACGCGCCATTTGAAGCAGCTTGAAGCGATAGCGATGGTCACACGACGAACCAAGCCGGAGGACAACAGAGTTACGCTGGTTAGCCTGACCGATTATGGGCGTGAACGTATTGTTACTTTTAAACAGGAACGCTCACAGTTTGTGACCCGGTTGCTCCAAAGTTTCGACGAGACTCAGCGGCACCAGCTAGCCGATATGCTGCAAGTTATGAATGGTCATATGTCCGATATGGACTGACCCCAATTACATTATACCCATAGGGGAAACAAGGAGGAATTTACATGCCAGTAATTACTATTGAAGCAGGCAAATTAAATAAAGAACAAAAAAGATCGTTGGTCACTGAACTTACCACATCAGCTTCAACCATAATGAATGTACCCGAGTCGGCTTTTATTGTTTTGATTAAGGAAAGTGAAAAAGAAAACATTGGTTTGGGAGGAAAATTATTATCTGATCGCTAATGTCAGAAGATGAAGTGGGTTCATTCATTTTTAAGGTAAGGAGCCATTTCTGTAATGAATTAATTTGAGATTTGAATAAAAAAAGCGCCTCCTGTATGCACGGGTACAGAACTGGCAGGATCGCTTTTTTCCAGAGTACACGCAGGTAATTAAAGACTGGGAAGGGAAAGCTTCGCGCATTACCTTGCAGGAGTTTCCAACGCCAGGTGAGATCGTAGAATTAGGTGCAGAAGCCATCGTCCAGCGCTGGAAGAAAGACGTGAAACGAGCCCGGCAACTGGTGGAAACGGCGAGAAGTTCCATCGGTCTGACCGAAGGACTTCCAGCAGCAAAAATAGAGATTAAAACACTTCTGGAACAGTACGACATGTTCGCCAGACAGCTCGAAGAGATTCTAGCCGAGGTGGAACGTCTACTCTCTTAAATCCCAGGAACGAAAGAGATGCTCACTGTGCCAGGCGTGGCTGTGGTCACCTTGGCGGGGTTCCTGGCGGAAGTGGGGGATCTAAGGGGTTACGAGCATGGACAGCAGATTATACGGCTGGCCGGACTGAATCTCAAAGAGAACAGCTCGGGGAAGAAAAAAGGAAAATCCAGTATAACCAAACGAGGACGCGCAAGGCTAAGAGCGCTACTGTTTCGGGCCGTGATGCTCATGGTGGCGAAGAATGCGGAGTTTAAGGTACTGCACCAATACTTTACCAAACGAAGCCAGAATCCACTGAAGAAAAAGCAATCGATTGTAGCGTTGTGCGGGAAGCTGATTCGCGTTCTTCACACGCTCGGCACCAAGCAAGTTCGGTATTGATGCAAACGACGTTTTAGGGCCAGTACGTGAGGCCCAGTTACAGAAGACAGCTTAAGAAAAACCGGATTCATGTTTCTCATCGGACAGGAATAAGCAGAGACAAAGGAAGCACGGAGCAGCCGCAGGAATCATTTCCATAAGGGCAAAGACCCCGCGTGATATGGGAGGGTAAGCCATCAAGAGTCAGGAGTGGATATCCAAGGTGCGATTATAGAAGTCGATCCATAGATTGGGAAAAATGTCTCAACCTCTATCCTGCCACCGGCTCTTCCGGAAAATAATGACATCCTTACATGACTTCTCCAGTGTTCGATATGTCAATGGCTGAAAACCGAAGAACGAGTGAGAAAACATGAGAAAATATTAATTTATAGTGGGAGAGATTGGAATGAATAATACGAACACATCCAGTACTGTAAAAACGAATGATTTTAAAGAAATCGCCCTGGGACGCCGTTCTGTAAAAGTATACGATCCGTCCGTGAAGATCAGCCGTGAGGAAATGACTGAGATTTTGACAGAAGCTACACGCGCACCATCTTCCATTAACCTGCAACCTTGGCGTTTCCTCGTCATTGACAGCCCTGAAGGTAAAGCCACACTGGCGCCATTGGCCCGTTTCAACCAACGTCAAGTAGAAACTTCTTCGGCAGTGATCGCTGTATTTGGGGATTTGAATAACTTTGATAATTTTGAACAAATTTTCGGAGAAGCTGTAGAACTGGGCTATATGCCAAAAGACATTAAAGAAATGCAACAGGAAAAAGTGGCAGCTCATTTTGCAGCGCTTGATCCAGTTGTGAACAAAGAAACAGTCCTGATTGACGGTGGTTTGGTATCCATGCAGCTTATGCTGGTAGCGCGCGCTCATGGTTATGATACTAACGCTATTGGCGGTTTTGAAAAGGATCAAATTGCTGAAGCCTTTGGTCTGGAAAAAGATCGTTATGTCCCTGTTATGCTCATTTCCATGGGTAAAGGTATCAACGATGGTCATCCGTCCACACGATTGCCTATTGATCAAATTGCACAGTGGAAATAAGGAAAACGAACTAATATCTATGCGCAAAATAAAAAACAGGCGGACAAAGGAAATCCTTTGCTTCGCCTGTTTTTTTATTTGCTTAGATGCAACGTAGATCGCGGGTGCTTATCACGTTGTCAGTCTTTCAGTTATCATTTCACGGTATTCGCTCCCGACGTTTCTGCCGAGTCAGCGGTGTCATTTTGAGGATGATGATAGTGCTTGGGCCATATAATTTGGTGTGAAGTATGGCTAAGCTCCTCATAAAATAACGGGTCTTTCTTAAATAGGCGTATGACCAGATGGAAAAAGAACCATCCGTTGATCACCAACAACAAAAGGCTGATCAGAACACTTACCCATGGAGAGACTTGAGACCACAGCACGGGTCCACCCAGTACGTAATTAAGTCCAAAATACAACCAATACAAGAGACTGTAACGCTTGATGAGCCCCCACAGGGAAATCCGTTGTCCCGTCCCTGTAAGATGAATACGCACCAGCCATTTCCCAGGCGTTCGTCCATTCGTCAGGTAAGGGACCACCATAAAGTAGACCCCACTGGAAACCCAGAAAGCAGCAGGCACATGCAGAGACTCCATGATGCCGAGTAGCCCGATCCATATGATAGAATCCACGAAAAAGGCTACGCCCCGTCGGGTATAGGACACTCGCTTCGTTGCCATGTCCACATGCTTGTCCAGATGTTCCAAGCGGGGCAGGAAGCGTGAAAACCATTCGCCTAATAGAAAGCCTAGCATACCGCCCAAGGTATTAGCCAATAGATCGTCCACATCGAACACGCGATACGCATGGTCAAAAAATCCATACAGTCCTGTCAGCTGCGTCACCTCAAAGAAGAGGGAGAGGATAAAGGACAGAATCAGACACCATCCCCATCGTGCACGGAAATAATAACGTAAGAACATACCGAAAGGCACGGTCATCACAACGTTAAAAACGACTTGCAGAAAAGCGCGCTCCTTCAGCAAATGAACATAGCTGGAGGGATGGGCGGGTGAGATGGATGTTTCTCTTATAATGTCATGAACGAACTGCAAGGGCATCAACTGCAACGCTCCCCCGGCTAATGCAGCATTATGACGCGATGCCGGAAGCGGGAGTATGACCAGAAAGAAGGCGTTCATTAAGTATAAAAGCATCAAGTAAAGCAGCCATGCTCTAGCCTTGTGAATATAGCCATGCCTGCGATATTGCACGATTAGGAAAGGCAGTGTGAACAATAAGGCAGCAAAAGGAAACGCAAGAAAGGCATATGAAACTGGAAACAGGTAAGATTGAATCATGTGCTGCTTACGCCTGCTTTCTCCGGAATTTCACCAAAGACCAAATGACCAGAAATGCCATGAAAGCCACACATACGCTAATGCTAATGCGATTTTGCGGGTCAAGCAAGAATAGGAACGCAATGACCCATAGGCATCCCACTGTAACCGCCGTTACATAAGGGAATCCCCATATCTTGAAAGTAGGCTCCACTGGATAAGATTTGCGCAATTTCAATTGGGACAGACAAATGCAGCTCCAGACGAGCAACACGACGAAGCCAGGTACAGCCATCAAAATACGGAACAGCCCGTCCTGAGCGACATAAGCAACCATGGAACCGACAATCAGGACTACAGCGCACAATTTGAGACTATTTACCGGAACCCCGTTTGAAGATAAGCGGGCGAGTGATTTGGGACCTTCTCCATTGATAGCCAGCGAATGTAGCATACGTGTAGCCCCGTAAATCCCCGAATTGGCGGCAGACAGTACAGCAGTGATCAGAATAAAGTTCATAACATGAGCCGAGCCTTGAAGCCCTACAGAAGACAGTACCTGTACAAACGGGCTGGTATTCGCATCCAGTTGGTTCCAGGGAATCAAGCCACAAATGATGAGAATGGGCAACGTATAGAACAAAACAACGCGAAGAATAAAGCTTTTAACCACTCTAGGCAGTACCTTTTCCGGATTTTCTGTCTCCGTCAACGTCAGTCCAATCAGCTCGGACCCGCCGTATGAAAAGGTAACGACCAGCAGCGCTGAAAAGATAGCCAACCAGCCATTGGGTAGAAATCCGCCGTGCTGCGCGTAGTTGCTTAGATAAGGTGGAGTTTCAGTGGGAATAATCCCGAACAGTATACAGCCACCCAAGGCGATGAAGATAATAATCATGGCAATCTTAATACCCGCAAGCCAAAATTCTAGCTCCCCAAAACCGCCGACACTCAGCATGTTGACGACAATAATGAAAGCCGCACTCACTAAACTGAGTACCCATAGAGGAACATCTGGCAACCAATATTGCAGGAAGCTTCCCGCAGCAATGACCTCAATGATACAGACGGCCAGCCACATGAAGCAATACAACCAGCCGATAATAAAGGACAGTCGTTCTCCAAAAGCTTTGCGAATAAAATCCTTCATATTCATGTTGGGATAGACGGTAGCCATCTCGGCAATTGCGCCCATAACGACCAAGAGCAAGAGTCCTGCGAAGACATAGGATAAAATAACTCCAGGTCCCGCCAAGCTAATCGTTTCGGTACTTCCTTTAAAAATTCCCGTTCCGATGACTCCACCCATAGCCATAAAGGTAATATGCCGTGGGAGCAGCTTTTTGTGCAAAGTTGCTTCATTTGATTTCAATATGAAATCCTCCTTCATATAGTGTATAGCTTCAGCATAGCCCAAACAGGGTTACTTCAATTAGACTTATACTACATGAAAATATCCAATTAGGAAATGAAAGAAATAGGATCTGGTAGGGAGATTGTAATCGCTAGAGGACAAACTGAAGAAAACAGAGGCAGAATGCTGGCGCTGATGATTGCTCTATCTGCGGTCATTCTGCCTCTATTGCTCTGCTCGGTGGATATTTAAGTGATCATGTAGGAGTATCGCATTGCGGTGAAGAATTAGCTCCGCAATATTCCTTTAGCCCGCACTTGCTTGAGCCAACCAGGAAACTCATTCAGCAGACGGTCGTACAATTCTGCGTCTGTCACGGAGTCAATGTCATCCAAGGCAAAGAAATCTGCATTATCCACTACGCGGCCGCGCATCTTATCCAACTTTCGAAGGATTCCGTAATCGGCTTTACCAAGACCTACAAATTGCCAGAAAATCGGAGTGCTTGAGCTTTTAATCAGCAGCTGTTCTATTTTTTTCTGTTCATAAATACCTCCATCACTGAAAAAGATAATGTAGGTCGGGATTATATCGTTGGGATCTTCCTTTGTGTATTTAAGTATGATATCCTTCATGACTTCCGGCTCGTTATTGCCCCACCCCAGCTCACTATCTTCACTAGGCTCAGCATAATTCCTATGAATGTAATTCTCGAAATTCCTCTCTGTGACGCTTGGAGCACGCTTGGCTTTGTCTGCAAAAAACCATACATCCATTTCACCATTGTCATCCATACAGGCGGCTACAGCCAACACACGTTCGCAGGCTTTTTGCACCGTCCCACCCGTGTACAATTTGAACATAGAAACAGAAGCATCGAATACAACCGCTACTCGTGCTTTTTCACGGTCTATCTGCTTCTTTTGGAGTGAAATTTGTACCTTCTGTTTAAGCAGATTAATTCTTCCATTCACAGGAGAAGGCTCCTTCACGCCGGCTTTATCCGCTGACGGTGCTGCTGGTGATTCCGTTTCCTCTACGGTGACACCATGAGCCTCGGCGAGCGGCTTTAGTCCTCCATTGAAACCACGCCCAACTGCGCGAAGCTTGAAGCCAGACGTATGACGATACACCTCTGCCAGCACAAGTGATGTCTCACTGGTGGCTTCGGTGATACTGTAGGTGATATGGGATTGCTTGCCTTGAGCAGTAAGTGAGCAGCCGACCACATCGGCAAAAGTACCCGGGCCGTCCAGTGTGGCCGCAAACACACATTTTTCCACTCCGGTTCGTTCCAGTTCCTGGAGCGCTACAGTAAACTCAGTGGTTCTGTCATTTGGACGCTGTAACCGTACATGGCCGTGCGGGTCAGCGGGTTGATTGTAAAAAATGAAATAGTCATCTGAGGAAACCTTTCCGTCTGCTCCTACCATAAAACAGCTAACATCCAGTTCGGCAGGTGCATGCTTCCATGTAATGGTGACCCGCACCGTATCTTCCTTACCGAATGGTGCATTAGCTCCTGTACTCAATGCAATGTTGGGACCGCTCATGCTGTCAAACCCCCTATGTATTTTAAATCTTGTATTTATACAAATTGTACCATGGAAATGGTATATTCACCTTGTTTCGTGCAGGAATATTTGTCTCATGGTAGACGCAGTAAAAGATGATATATAATAAGGTTGGTTTGGAAAAAAAGTATGATATTTATGAAGCGGAGGCTTTGATACGTGAAGCAGGATCGGCAAAAGCAGGCAGGTTCCCATACCGGGATGAGCAAGGGACATGAAGCTGATGAGTTAAACAAACTGCTGTCCCTATGGCTTCATTCGTCGATCCGTGTCATGGATGTCCGGCATATTCGACTGGAGCCAGAAGAGTTGCTTCAACCGTATCGTCTTCCTGCGCAGGCTTTTGTATTTGTATTGCAGGGTAGCGTGCGTTTGGATGGTGATTGGAAGGATACGCCACATTCAGGGTACGTACTGCATGGCAGCAAAGGCTTTGAACTGAATATGAAACCCTCGCAATACGGGATAGAATATATCCTTGTACTATATAAAGCGACTTCTCTATCCGGACACACGATGTATAATCATCCTTCGATAGCTCATGGTTTTGTACCGCCTTATCCGGTTATACTGTACCAAAAGCTGCAACTACTGGAGTACGCATGGCAGGATCATGAGGCGCTATCCAAGATTCAGGCTCAGGGTCGGTTCTATGATTTTGCATATGAATGTATGCGGCAATTGCAAGAACCGAAGGCTCGAACTTCTGCGCGGGATATCGTGACACAGGCGATTCGATTTATGCAGGATCATTACGCGGAGTCCATAACGCTCGAACGTTTGGCCGGATTGTTGGAATGCAGTCCGAGACATCTGACTCGGTTATTTAAAAAACAAACGGATTGTAGCCCGATTATGTACTTAATTCAACTGCGAATGGACAAGGCTAAGGAGCTTTTGCGGAAGACGGATGCGACTTTACAGGATATCGCTGTCAGTGTGGGGTACCCGGATGTTTATTTCTTTAGCCGGGCATTCAAAAAATATACGGGGGTATCCCCGGTTCATTACCGGGACAGCCTATATTCATCTGCTTTTGTGAGAGATACCAGTCTGGATAATCCATTAAGCATGTCCGAATGTTCCATTGATTCGGCAAGTGGCGCCCTGCATACTGTTATTGAGGATAATAATCATTATCAAAATCATGATGAAGGGATTTTACGAATGAATAGAAACGCAAAGCATTCCATGGCATTTATTTTATTGCTTAGTTTTACCCTGCTGCTCAGCGCGTGCTCAGGCACATCCAGTCCTGCGGCAACCGATGGCGCTTCCCAAGGGAACAATAATACATCAGCGGAACCAACATCACAGGAAAGGGTGCTGAAGGATGCACTTGGGCATGAGGTGAAGGTTCCGGCTCAGCCTCAGCGTGTGATCGCTTCTTATCTGGAGGATCATCTAGTGGCCCTAGGTGTTAAACCCGTAGCCCAATGGTCGGTAGGCAAAAATTCAGTTCAAGGTTACCTGCAAAAAGAACTGAAGGACGTTCCTACCATTGCTTCAGATCTTCCGTTTGAGGCGGTTCTGAACTTCAAGCCTGATTTGATCATTATGGACAGTGCGAGCATGGTGGAAGGCGACAAATATAATCAATACTCTAAAATTGCTCCAACCTACGTGGTAGGCACTAATATGAACAATGATTGGCGTGAAGAGCTGCTGACCGTGGGTGAGGTGCTGAATAAGAGCAATGAAGCGAAGCAGGCATTGAGCAACTACGACAAAAAAGCAGCAGAGGCTAAGGCCAAGCTGAGCCAGACGGTGGGACAAAAAACTGCGGCGGCATTATGGGTAACGGATAAAAACGTGTATGTCGTAAACCAGAATCTATCCAGCGGTGATGTATTGTATAAGGATTTGGGATTCAAGATTCCACAAGTCGTACAGGAGATTTCCAAAACGGCTAAGGCGAACTGGAGTAATTTATCGCTGGAGAAGCTGGCCGAGCTGGATGCGGATTATATCTTTATCGTGAATAGCAAAAATGTAAGTAAAGAAGATATTGTAAAAGATCCTGTATGGGCGGGAATCCCAGCCGTTAAAGAAGGCCACGTATACGATTTTGGTAAGGATTCCAGCTGGTTATATACAGGTACAATTGCAAACAGTCAAATGATTGACGATGTTCTGAAAAATGTAACTAAGTAATCCAAATGGTAAACAAAAAACGCTACTCATCTTGACGACAGCATGTCGCAGGAAGGAGAGCGTTTTTTTATAAAAAGATGTCTGCATAAAGCAGACATCTGGTTTATTTTCGATATTAGGCTTGCGGAGATACCAGGATTTTAACCTGATTTTTCTCTTTCAGGAGACCTTCAAAACCTTGCTCAATCACTTCTTCGAGCTTAATACGTTTGGTAACCAGCTTGTCGGCAGGGAAATAACCTTTTTCCATCAGGCTGATAACAGCTGGGAATACATCACGGTAGCCGATAATACCAGTCAGATTGCGTTCCTTCATAACGATATTGTTAGGCTTGATCGGAGCTTCTTTTTCAAAAATGCTGACGATCATAATTTGTCCGCTAATTTTAGTGGATTCAATAGCTTGAGTCAGTACAGGAGGTACTCCAGTGACTTCATAGGCTACATCTACACCGCCGTTAGTCCGTTTGTGCAGTTCTTCCACCACATCATAAGTCTTAGGATCAAGCACAATAGCACCCAGCTCTTCAGCTTTAGCTTTGCGTTCCTCGGAAAGCTCTACTGCATAAATCTCAGATGCACCCGAAGCTTTCAATGCTTCAATAACCAGCAATCCGATAGGACCAGCGCCAAATACTACGGCTTTGTCGCCGACTTTCAGTTGGCTTTGACGAACAGCATACAAAGCAACGGCCGAAGGCTCTACCAATGCGCCTTGCTCGAAAGATACGCTTTCTGGAATTTTGTGAACCATGTGCTCGTCAGCTGCGACATATTCAGAAAATCCACCGCCGCCGCCTGCCAGACCGAGGAAGCCCATTTTATCGCAAAGATTATATTTTCCTTGTTTACATGCATCACATTCTCCACATGCAAAAACCGGTTCTACAACTACACGGTCGCCAACCTGAATCTTGGTTACACCTTCACCGATTTCGACGACTTGTCCAGAGAATTCATGTCCCATTACGATCGGCGCTTTTTCGCCAGTCAATGGATGCTGAGCATCTTGGGGAATGAAGATCGGTCCTGCTACATATTCGTGAAGATCACTTCCGCAAATGCCACACCATTCTACTTTGATTTTTACTTTTCCTGCCAGAGCAGCGGGCTGCTCAATGTTTTCCAATCGTAAGTCTTTTACTCCATGCCATCTCAATGCTTGCATGTCTGTCATCTCCTTGACGAATATATGATCATTGCCTCTATAAAAGTGAATGAATTAGGAAACGTTTCCGAAAGATAATATGTCACAATTTTTACACATTGTCAAACCAATTTAATACAAAAAGCACTTGATTTTTTTGTGAATATAATCACTTGTGACTACAGTGCTATATTTGGCTCGTTACTTTTATACAAAGGAATTTTGTGAATTTTTCAGGTGAAGCAAAGACAAGAAGAAAACGACTTCAATTTTTAGACACTCATTCTGTGGTATAATATCAACATTAAGACTTTATTTTAGAAAGTCAGAAAACGATTCCGTTCTTGAAAGGATTTTGGGCGTGACAGATCAAAAGAAAGTAACCATAGAGGATGTAGCCAAGCGGGCAGGAGTCGGTATAGCGACTGTCTCCAGAGCTATTAATGATAGTGAGGGCATCAGCCCGAGAACGAAAGCCTTAATTTTGCAAGTGATTGAAGAGATGGGGTTTACGCCCAACACCTCGGCTCAGAGCTTGAAAGTTCGTCAGACACGACAAATCGCACTGGCCGTGCCAGACATTCGTAACGCGATTATTCCAGAGATCGCTTGGTCCGTAGAGCAGGCCGCCAAGCAGCATGGTTACCGAGTCGTGCAAATCAACACCGCCGGGAATGCCAGAATGGAGCTTGAAACAGTTCGTGAGGTCAAGAAGCTACATGTCGACGGGCTCATCATTATGCCGCTGGCGTATCCCAAAATGTTGGTAGATCTGATTAACAAAGCCAGCGTTCCCGTGTCCATTATTAACTATGGCAAGAAGCTGGGCGAAGATGTCAAAGCGGATATCGTCAGTCTGGCTCGGCAAGAGGGAAGACTCGTGATGGAGCATTTACTTAAAATCGGCAGAACAAGAATTGCCTATGCAGGCGCTGCGAAGGACAAAATCGAAGAGAGATACTTCGCTTATGAGCAGTCTCTCCAGCATGTGGACCCTTCACTCGTTTATTTTGGCGATGATTTCTCCTTTGAGACAGGGCTGCGTGCAGCCGATTATTTTTACAGCCTGAAACATATGCCGGATGCTATTTATGCGGTTAATGATATGGTGGCGATAGGGATCGTCAATCGATTTAAGGATTTGGGTGTAAAGGTGCCAGATGAGGTTGCTGTAGTCGGTATTGATAACAATTTGTGGGCTATGGTAACGACCCCTCAGATCAGCTCAGTTTCCATCATGGGGGAAGAGGTGGCACGGTTGGCTGCGGAGCTGCTGCTCAAGCGGATTCAGGAACAGACACCTGGGGATTATGAGCGTGTGCAATTCGAGCCTCGTCTGATCGTGAGGGAATCGAGCGTCTCTGTGATCCGTAAGCCCACGGTAGGGCGTGATGAGTAGTAGGGTATGAGCGGATTTTAGGCAATTATAACGACCATTGTTTGTTCAGACAGGAGAGTGGATTCATGTTAAAAGGTAATGGGTTCGTTTCTGTAGCTTGTGCTGCACTATTGCTGGCTGTAACCATAGGGTGTACTCCTCATCCAGTGGGACAGGATGCTGAAACTGCGGCGCCGTCCGGTGCAAACAATGGGGAGTCCAAGCAAACTGCAGTCAATACGCAGCATACCCAGCAAAGTAAAGAGGAGCTAGTGCTGTCCTTTTATAAGGATTCATCCCTCAGTGATGAAGCAAAAGTCCGTCATATGACGGACCATTTAGCAGGAATTCAATGGGGAAAGATGAACAAAATCAATGAACATCAAAGCCTGGAAATTATCGAATATCTGTATAGGCAGCGTGCTTTTATTCCATCGGAAAGCTTTGCAAATGTGATCCAGGCTTCTGACGGATTGGATGGAGCTTTAAGCGAAAGCTATGCTGGTCTTATGGGAGATTTGTTTACAAGAGACAGAACTGCGATGACCCGAGCATTGGCAAATATGGACAAAACCAACCGCATACAAGGTATAGGAAGCATCGGGTATGCTCTCAGCTATAGAGAACCCAAGGAAGTCAAGAAAGAGATTCAACAATGGCAGGCAGGACAAAAGCTTACTTCGGCAGAGAAGGATGTCATTCGAGCCTTGTTCGTCAAGCTGGATAATCCGTATTGATGCTCAAATAGTGATGACCACATGCATAGAGGAATATATTGAACAGCCGCGTCTCTACCGGTGGAGCGGCTGTTTTGTGCTGTTTTTTTACATTCTGCCATGTACGATTAGGGATAAGCGTTAGTAGGACCAGTAGTTTCAGATGTTCATCTAACAACGGTTCAAATGGTCGGGTGATCCTGATCCGAGCGCAAGCGTTTGATATCACTAATTGGAGGCAGGCCGAACAAGCGGGCGTATTCGCGGCTGAATTGTGAGGGACTCTCGTAACCTACCTGAAAACCGACATCTGCCGCATCCGCTGATTCGGATAACAACCGGCGGCGGGACTCTTGTAGACGTAATTGTTTTTGATATTGCATTGGGCTCATAGCCGTAACCTCTTTAAAATGACGATGTAGTGACGAAGGACTCATATTCGCTAGTTTGGACAATTCCTCAATACGTAACGGCTTATCATAATCCTGCTTAATCCGCTTTATGACTTCTGCGATTCGGTTGGAATGGCTGCCGGTCATGACCAGTTGTTTTAAGGATTCCCCCTGATTCCCCTGTAAAATCCTATACAGTATCTCACGAATGACTAATGGAGCTAGCACCGGAACATCCTGTGGGCTTTGCAAAAGATGCACTAGCCTTACCACGGCATCCAGCAGTAGAGAGTTGGTTTGGCTTACATATAAGCCTCGTCTGGAATCAGGCATTGGGCTTGTGGGAAAAGCAGATTCCTTGATCAGGTCCAAAACCTGATGCGGATCAAAATTGAGCCGGAGGCACAAATAAGGAGCTTCTGCTGACGCTTGGATAACCTGCCCCGAGATCGGCAAATCCACCGACACAACAAGGTAGTCGGATGTGCCGTAATGGTAACTTTCCTCTGCGAGCATCACGACTTTTCTGCCTTGTGCCACAATACATAAGGCAGGTTCATGGACTTGATGTATCGGAACGGTTGTATTTGAACTTCGGACGAAGTGAAGCGAAGGTATGGCTGTAGTGAGAACTCCGTCCTGATTTGAAAATCGTTCTATGAGCCTTGCCAACTCGGCTTGTTTTTCCATGGTAGAACCCTCTATTTTGGTTGCCCCCATCATGACACATCCCTTCTTTGCAACGTAGCCCGTTTTCATTTTCAGTAGTTTATTACATATTAAGGGTCTTTGGAGAATTAGGCAATAATTTGCTCTGATTCTTCTACCGGGCTGATGGACATTCCTCTCATAATAAGATGCAGATACAACACCTAATGAGCAATTGAGAAAAAAATAGAAGTGCAAAGGAGTGGGAGTCATGGAGAGTAACAAAGCGGAAAAAAGTGTACACGCTTCGCAGCATCCCTATATAGGGATGTGGGTAACTGAAGACGGAAATATCCGTCACGAACTCTTGCCTAATGGCCGTTATGATGAAGCACGGGGTCAGAGACAAAGTGCCTATACAGGCAGCTATATCTTAGAAGATGACTATATCGAATATGTAGACGACACCGGATTTACGGCAGATGGTGTATTCAAAAATGGTGTTTTGTATCATGCAGGGATGGTTTTTTACAGGGAAGTAAAAAAGTAATCTGTTTCAGTGATATTTTTAACTAGAGGAGGAATAAGAATGTTGGATATTAAAGGGAAAGTCGTAGCTATTACGGGGGCAAGTAGTGGGATCGGTGAAGCTACTGCCCGTTTACTTGCTCACCATGGGGCTCATGTAATATTAGGGGCCAGACGCACAGAGCGACTGGAGGCTCTGACATCCGAGATTCGTTCTAAAGGTGGATCGGCTGATTATCAGCAACTGGATGTGACAAAGAGAGACCAGATGGAAGCGTTCATTAAGTACGCGGAAAAAGCATTTGGACGCGTGGATGTAATTTTGAACAATGCGGGAGTGATGCCTCTTTCAAAATTAGAAGCCCTGAAGGTAGAGGAATGGGATCGCATGATTGATGTAAATATACGGGGCGTTCTGCATGGGATTGCGGCAGGGCTTCCGATTATGAAAAAGCAAGGATTTGGTCAGTTTATCAATATCGCCTCTATTGGCGCGTATAGTGTAACCCCGACTGCAGCGGTGTATTGCGCAACGAAGTATGCGGTTCGGGCGATTTCTGAAGGATTGCGTTTGGAGGTGGGGGGAGATATTCGTGTGACGCTGGTATCGCCGGGAGTAACCGAATCTGAGCTTGCTGACAGTATTTCAGATGAAGAGGCCCGGCAAGGAATGAAAGAGTACCGTCGTATTTCGATCACGCCTGATGCCATTGCCCGTTCCATTCTGTATGCCATGGAGCAGCCAGCAGATGTAGATGTTAATGAAATTATTGTCAGACCCACGGCAAGCCCGAATTAACGCCATGGCATCCATGATTCTCCCTCTCTACTCAGATCATTTTTCCCTCCATCCTTTATGGATGGGGGGTTATTCATCGGATGAGAAAGAACATTATTCACACCACAGAGTGTAAAATAGCTGTACCTTTATAATAAACGGGTTTACTTTTACAAATGTTTGTGATAACTTTATTTCGACAAACATCGAAATTAAGACTGGAACAGAAGGGAGCCGAACAGGGTGAAAGATACAACAGAGATGCAGCAGGCTGTAAAAATATATAAAGCACTTGGAGAACCGACTCGTCTCAAGATAGCACTTCTGCTAAAAGAGGAAAGCGACCAATGCTGCTCTGTGCTGGGCGAGAAGCTGAACAGTGTAGCTATTTCAACGCTATCGCACCATCTGAAGCAAATGGCAGAGTCGGGGCTGCTCACATACCGTAAAGAGGGGACGTTTATTTATTACAGCTTGGATGTGGAAGCAGCGCAGAAATATGCCCCGTTCTTAATAACATAAATTTTTTTAGTCTTAATTTCGATATTTGTAAAAATATAAAAATACAAAAAGAAAGAGGCGTTATTTAAAAATGCAGAGTACATGGAAAGTGTATATTTTGGCAATTGTTAGTTTTTTGGTAGGCACATCCGAATACATTATCTCAGGCGTTTTGGATCAGATTGCAACAACCATGGGGATTACGGTGTCCGCAGCGGGTCAGCTGATTACAGTCTTTTCCCTTGCTTACGCGATTGGCACGCCGATTCTGATGGCAGTAACCGCTAAATGGGACAGACGCAAGCTGCTCTTGAGTTCCCTCGGATTATTTGCAGTAGCCAATGTCCTCTCCTTTGTTCTGCCGGGTTTTGGAATGTTTATCGCCGCACGTATTCTTATGGCCCTCGGGGCGGGGATGGTCGTGGTTACAGCACTGAGCATTGCTGCGAAAATTGCCCCAGCCGGCAAGCAGGCCAGTTCTATTGCTACGGTTACTATGGGTTTTACAGCCTCGCTGATTATTGGGGTGCCGCTTGGGAGAATGATATCTTCTGCATATGGCTGGAAAACCGTATTTCTCGGCATCGCGTTGACAGGGATTATTGCCCTAATTGTTATATCTATGACAATTCCCCGCTTAAAAGGAGATCGACCTGTCCCCTTACTACAACAGTTTGCTCTTCTGAAAAAGCCTGAAGTTGCTTTGGGATTAGGCATTACCTTCTTTTGGCTAGGTGGTTATTCACTCGCGTATACTTACATCTCACCGTATTTGCTGAATGTATCAGGTGTAGGAGAGGATATGCTAAGCTCAGTATTGCTCGCCTTCGGAATTGCCAGTCTAATCGGGTCAAAAATTGGTGGGTACAGTGCGGATAAAAAGGGTATACCCTTTACATTATTAGGGGGTATGGTGTTGCACGGTATTTCCTTACTCTTGCTTCCTTTTGCCGCTCATTCCCTGATCGCAGTATTTGCTTTATTGATCCTTTGGTCGTTCGCAGCCTGGACAACTGGACCTACTCAACAATATAATCTGGTCACACTTGTGCCTGAATCTTCCGGTGTGATGCTGAGTCTCAATCAATCTACAATGCAGCTTGCTATGGCAGCCGGAGCCGGAATTGGCGGTGTAGTTGTTGGTCAGGTTTCGCTGTCTTCCATCACCTGGTTTGGAGCAGCAGGGGTTGGTATAGCTATTGTGGCTACGTATTTACTTACACGAAGATCCTCAGTTCAAACACAAGTGGGTGTTACGGAGTAAAGTGTATAGATAAGTGAAGAGGAGGCCCAGTGATGAAGGTGACATTGCGGCCTTCTTTGATTTGAATGAGCAATAACATGCTCTCTTGCAGTAGGAAGGCTTATTCAAACGCAATATCAGTGATTTTGCCGCCTTCCTCAAAGGCGATATTTTTATAAACTTGATTGGAAACCGAATTTTTTAAATCTGCATATAGCATGGGTACTAAATGCTCATTTTCCAAAATGCAACATAGCTCGGATACCATTGCGCTGGCAAAACCTTTCTTTCGCAAATTAGGCGGGGTATAGGGTGGTTCCTTTTAAATAACGTAAGAGTTCTTCTATATAGGTCAATTTATAATCATCTGTGATTTGTTGTGAGATCCATAGCCAAGCCTTATGTCCGGGTGATTGAGCAAAGATCATATTTTTATCGGACGTTTTGAGGCATGTTGACTCTTCTGACTCACAAATTCGATGGATCAAATTGTATCGAACTTCATCAGCCAAAAATTGATTTTGATTTAATATATCGTCGTTTGAGACTAGTAGCTCAATCATGACTCTGCCTCCTAAAAATGAGCTATGACCTAAACAAAAAGTAGAAATCTATGAAGATTCAGTTGTTATATCTACTAGGATTTAAACTTCCGCGCTATAAGCTTCTTATTTTTTTGTCGCCAAATCCATCTTTCGATAAAGTTTTTTTCTTTTCTTTCCTGAAGTGTTTCCTTCATACCCTTAATAAGAAATTCGGATCTTCGCTTGTCGTTTCTGCTAATTTCACGTAGTTCCTCAATAAATTTATCGTCCATGTCCGCATCTCCGTTAGTTCAGGATTTTCCAAATTGCTAAGCTAGATTATACAGAACATATGTTCCTTTTTCAAGTCTGCATCTGCTCTATTCAATCACATAACTATTTTTAGATGGATGCTGCGAGGCCCGCGCCAATCGGATGGTGAAGCATAAGATAAAGTTGAAAGGAGGAATTACAACATGGACAACAAAGCATATGTATCTCAAACGTATCCACGTCTTACAGTCTACAACGAAGAAAATTTTCGGGGTTCCAGGAGAGTATTCAGAGGAAACCTAGGCATTCGTAATACCGATAACATTCTCAACGGCATCGAAAGTTTGCGTTTCTTTTCTACTAGCAGCAATGCTACACTTGTACTCTTTACTGGCACGCGGTTTAGAGGTAACTTCCGTGTGTTTAGAGGCAATCGCAACATCGCCGACCTGGATGATCTGATTCGCGGGAATGATGTGGAATCTATTATCTCTACCAATCAACGTTTGACGTTGCAGCAAATCCGTAATATCCGCAGTAGCGGTAGACTGCCATCTGGCTATCGAATCATCTAACGGCCTTATTTCGACTTCATAAACCATTTTACAAGACTGTTTCAGGAGCTTGCAACTTTCGGGCTTTTGGGACAGTCTCTCTATTTGTACACGCGACCTACATACTCGAATGATGAGAGGAACTGTATGGGAGAATGGGATGTTGTTAGCAGTCAACACCAACTCAATGTTCATAAAAAATAGATAAAGGAGGACATACGATATGCCCTCCTCATGACGTATATTATATTTACTTCAGTTCCCAATTCGTTGCTTTGATCACAGCTGCATCTGCGTTCTTAAGATCTGTTTCGCCAGAAGCTAAGAGAGAGCTCCATTGTTTCACACGATTCTTACCATTGGGAGGTTGGTTATAATCGTTGGTATCGACAACCAATGTACGCTTAGCATAGAAGCTAGTCATGAACTTCTTCTCATTCGTACTACTGCCTGAACGTGAGAGGATTCCTTCAAGACTACCTGAATCACCAGTAGCGCCTTGATTGAGTGCTGTGTCGACAAATGAACCAATCGTCAGAGCAGTATTAAATCCGCGTTTCTGTGCTTGCTGTACACTATATTCGATATAGGTGTCATAGAACGTACGCCACATGGCTTCTCTCCAAGCTTCATTGTTTTGGAGAGCGTTGATCTTCTTCTTGATAACACTATCGCTATCGCTGAGCTTTGGAATCGAACCACTCATTTTCCCCTTCAGGCCAGCACGTGTTAATCCACCTGCAATGGAAGGGTTACTAGCTCCACTAGCAGCATCAAAAGCTTTGAATAAGTCCGGACCATCGGGTCCCGTATCATTTGAACCGCCTGTTGTTGCTCCAAAGATACCAATGGTGTATCCGCGATTATCGCCGATATCTTCAGCATATCCATAGAATTCAGTCCATTTCAAAGAATCTTGCTCTGGTTTGTTCACTAGCTTCATAATATTATCCCATTGCTCACCGTCGAGTCCTGTATTAGCCTTCAGAAACTGAAGTGTTGAAGGTGAGAAATTAGCATCATGATCAATAGCTGTAACCGCTTCTTGGCTAGTAGCTGCTTCGCTGGTAAGGGATAATGGCTCTATACTAGCTTCATTTGAGTTGTCGAAGCCCTCATTTAAATAACCGTTTTTTTCAAAAATTATGATTTATATGTGAATAAATGGACCTAGTTGTTCCTAGATTCCTACAGACCATAAGTGCAAGAATGAGGACGAAACAAAGATAGCCTCTTGATAAAATGAGTTACATCACATATCAGGAGGCTATATTTATGAACAAAATTCATCAGTTCCATGCACTTCACACATCAGAGGAACTTTTATTTTTAGGGAACGCCTGGGATATGCTATCTGCGGTGGCTCTGGAGAAGGCAGGTTTTAAGGCGATAGGTACGACGAGCTGGGGAATTGCCAATACGCTTGGATTCTCAGATGGAGAGCTTATTGATTTTGACCAGCATGTAAGCATTATTCGGACGATTGCTGAGCATGTTCAGATTCCAGTGTCGGCAGATATTGAAGCAGGATATGGGGAGGATACGGCAACGATTGTTGAGCATATTTTAAGGATAGCCGATGTGGGAGTTGCAGGGATTAATATTGAGGATTCTTTGAAAACGAAAAAGGGACTTCGAGAAGTGGGCCTGCACAGTAACCTGTTGTCCAAAATAAGAACAGCATTGGATACGCGTGGGTTTAAAAAGTTTTTTATAAACGCAAGAACGGATACATATTTGCAGATGGATGCCCCACTTTCAGAGACCATAGAGCGGGCCAAAGCGTATGTGGATAGTGGTGCGAGCGGAATTTTTGTTCCAGGATTAAAGCGTGATGAAGAGATCAGGGAAGTTGTGTTTCATATACATGCTCCGCTTAATGTTTTATCCCTGCCGGGTCTGACGAATGTCCACCAGCTTCAGCAGTTAGGAGTTAAACGGTTTAGCTTTGGAAATGCATTTTCTGATAAGATAATAGTTGCTTTGCAAAAGAATGCAGAACAGTTGATAGAGCTTCAAGATACATCACATTTATATGAGGATTTTGCAAAATCCTTGAGCTAGATGAATATGAACTATAGAAAGGACAGAGCATTCGATCATGGCTAACCTTAGTCTTTCTTTTGAAGAAATGTGGGAGAAAATTATAGCGTGTGATCGTAAGTATGACGGGTTGTTTTTTACCGCTGTGAAAACAACCCGCATATACTGCCGACCTTCCTGTCGATCCAAAAAGCCGAAGAAAATAAATGTGGAGTTTTACTTTGATTTGGACAAAGTGGAAAAGGCGGGTTTTCGTGCTTGCAAAAGATGCCAGCCCCATACAGACCATTCGCCGTATATCAGACTTGTGCAGAATGTAGTAACCTTCTTGGTCAATCATTACAAGGAAAAACTTGTATTGCAGGATATTGCGGACCATATCGGAATAAGCTCCTTTTACTTGGATCGGATCTTTAAACAGGAAACCGCCGAAACCCCGCGTACGTATTTGGAAAAAATAAGAGTAGATAAGGCAGCCTATCTTCTTAAAAGTACAAATCTTACGAATCTTGAGATTTGCTATGAGACGGGCTTCCAAAGTCCCTCCCATTTCTATAAGGCGTTTCGCAGCTTGAACCATTGTTCTCCTAGTGAGTATAGAAAGTTGAGTAAGGAATAGGAAAGGAAGGAGGTCGTATCCTTTTATGAGTGAACTTTACGTATTGAAGTATGTATCGCCGATTGGAGAGATAGAGATACAGGGCACAAATGAGGCTGTCTATTCTATTATGTTCTCTAATCAGAATGAGCTCTTAACGAGGGCTATAGAAGAGGTTCCAATCCAAGTATTAGCGGAATGCGCTATCCAGCTTGACGAGTATTTTAAAGGTGAGCGCTTTGAGTTTACGTTTCCTTATGCCTTTGAAGGTACGGATTTTCAGCAAAAAGTATGGAATGCTCTGGTGTCCGTGGGGTACGGTAAAACGACAGCTTATAAAGATATTGCTCTTGCTATTGGAAATGAAAAAGCGATCCGAGCCGTAGGCAGTGCTAATGGAAAAAATAAGCTGAGCATTGTGATTCCATGTCACCGAATTATCGGTTCCAATCAGAAACTAACGGGCTATGCAGGAGGGCTATGGAGAAAAGAATGGTTGCTCCAGCATGAAAAGCGTTGTCTGAGGCCCTAAGGAGGGTTCGTAGATGAGAGACATATATTTGAAAGAGTTTAAGCCGGAGAACTGGGCCAACATGGTTCAGATCTATCAGGAGCGGTATGCACAGGTAGATCCGGCTATAAGAGCAAAAGTGGTTGAAAGTAAAATCCCCAAGGAGATTCAGATTGTGCTGCTGCCCGATATGGGGGAATATTTGCTGACTTGGATGGATCGAAAAGTCCCCGCACTCGGCAACGAAACACCGTCGGATTATTTGAAAAGCGAAGAAGGCACTAAAGCACTGAAGGCGGCCATATTACGTATGCCACGTTGAAGAAGCGGGCCAAGGAGATACATATGAACATTGAACAGATGAACAGAGCGCGAATGATGGAAAAAGTGAGTTCGCATATCCATAACTGTAATCAGATGGCATGAACTTCATCTAACCCTATGCTATGATTTACCGACAAGACTATAGATTCAAAAGGGGAAATAAGAATGAAGCTCAAAAGAATGATGTTCCTACTTTCGTTTTTAACGATACTCGTAGGGTTGTTCACTTTGTGTACAGAAAGTGTTCATGCTGCCAATTCGACAGTATTCAGAGATGGAGATAAGCTTAAGCTTACCCTTGATGATGGTAATGGAGTAAACAGAGTGTTTAAATTCGATCTCCCGTTTACGATTAAGCCTGATACACCAATTCGTCTGTATAGCAACTATATTGAAATTCCTCCGGGTGACTTTACGATCGATTATACCAACTCCACAATTTCGATTGCAGATTCACGACCAGCACCTGGGCCAGGATCAGAAAATCATATAGAGTTTCCTATAGTTACAACTATGGAAGGGACTGTGCAGTCAGTCGATGAATCTACAGTAACTCCACTTGCTGGGGAGCCGAAAGTAACGCAGCCTGAGGTGGAGACCAATCTAAAAGAGATTCCCACTCCCAGTGAACCCGAGGTTGCTCAACCTGTGGATGAACCGAAAGTCATTGAACCTCAAGTAACCCAGCCTGTCGTGGAGCCTAAAGTGGACCAAGAGGTGGATGAGTCACCGGAAATCCCTTTGTCTATCCCGTCTGGAGAAAATTTTCCGGGGACATTTACAATCAACACTTCAGGTACGTCATTTTCGGTTCGTTTGAAAATAAAAAATATTCAACCCACGTACACTTCATACGTTATGGTAAAAAATGCAGATACTCAATTAATTAAACGGATTCAGTTCGATCCAGAAACAACGTTTAGCTACCCTTTGAGTAACCTGAATTTATCTACGGGTGGATACTACTTTTATATCAAAATGATCGACCAGTCGGGAAATTCGGCAGCGTCTGTACCCCAATTTGTTCCCATAAATAATAACAAGGCTCAGCAGGTTGAGGTGTTTATAGACGGGAAATTGCAACAATATGAGCAGCCTGCGACCTCTATTAGCGGAAGTATGCTGGTGCCATTTCGTGCCGTTTTTGAGGCGCTTGGGGCGAAAGTGAAATGGGATGGAGCTACCAAGACCGTTACTGCAACCAAAGGAAATACAACGATCAAGTTAACTGTAGGCTCCAGAGATGCCTATATCAACGGTAAATTAGTGCGTCTCAATGCGGCGCCGAGGCTCATTAACGGCAAAGTAATGGTTCCTATTCGCTTTGTAAGTGAGGCGCTAGGTGCGAAGGTAAAGTGGAATATTGCAGCTCAGAGCGTTGTGATTTTTCTTGCTCCACCGCAGGTTTTGACAACCAGCGAAAGTGAACAATTAATGGAGGAAAATGAAGATGCTTCCGAATCACAATCCAAATCAACGATTCTGAAAAAGATATCCACCACCTTCTCCAAATCTACGGATATTGTGTTCGTCATAGATGTTACAAGTAGTATGACAGGGACGCTGGATTATGTGAGACAGAAGGTGAAAGGCTTTGTTGATTCCGTTCCAGCAGGTTCCCAATTTGCTGTCGTTGCATTTCGGGATATCAATCTGAAGGCAGATAAAGATTTAGAATTTTTGGAGTTTACGACCGATAAAAACAAGTTAAAAGGTAATTTGAATATGCTGCGCCCTTCCGCTGGCGGGGATTTGAAGGAATCGGGATTAGAGGCTATTCAGTTAGCTATAAGTAAATTTCCCAAGAATTCTAATTCCAAAACAATTATATTCATTACAGATGCGCCAGTTCATGATAAAAATACAGCTCTGGGTAAAGCCCGTTTTTCAGTAGATGAAATCAACGAGCAATTACAGAAAAATGGTGTTATTTTTAATGCAATCGTGCCTGCGAATGGACTAGCCAACAAACAAATGAAAAAGCTTGTAGATACCAACAAAGGGGCTTTGTATGACATCAAGGATGCCAAGCTGAATTTAGCGAAGTAGATTTGTCCAAACTCAATAAAGCCGTATAAAGGGAGCCGATGTAAGGCTCCCTTTTGCTATCATAAGCGCCTGTGTTGTAAGAGTTCTAATGGGCAGAAAGCTCACTCTCCGTCACCCATTTATGATTTTTGACAGGCTCTCCTCCTGTAGTCGGCGTATAATCGACCATATATACAGTCGTTGGCTCTACGGAGTCAATGGTAGCCTTAGCCCCATCCATCCCCTTCATATGATCTGCCCCAAGGATAATTTCTGTGCCCGGTGCATAGTGCTCGCTACCTGCATCTTTAATCTCTTCATGAATAACCCACTTATGATTATTCACTTTTTCTTCTCCAGTGGTTGGAGTATATGAGACTGTATAAGCAGTAGTCGTATAAGCACCCACAATCGTGGCAGTAGCTCCATTCATGCCTGCCATATGGTCGGCTTGGATAGTCGCTTGGCTACCAGCTTTGAAGGCTGGATTTTCAGCTTCTTTTAGTCCGGCAGGAAGCTCACTGGAAGTGGAATGGTTCATATCCGATGTGTCGTGCTGTTGACTGCTGTTTGTCGTGTGCTCCTGGTTCGGCGTGTTACTGTTCCCGCACCCACTCAAAATAATCATGATTGTACCAGCGAGCAAAGCCCATTGCATTCTCATATTTACAGCTCCTTTAGGGTTTTAATTACATATTTTAAATGTACCCCTATGGGGTATATTTAAAACGGAAGTATATGACAAACTTGTGAAGTGTTTTGCTTTCAAGGGGAGCTCCTGTTGTGACCCCTTTTTTGTTATGCAGAAGATGCGTAATTAAATGTTGTTGACAGTGAATAAAAAATCATTGTAATATCTATAAAACGCATCAAGTTACTTGGTATTTTGAGCGACTGTAACATTCTAACTCACCAAAAGTAGATGATATCAAGGAGCAGGGGGAGACATCAAAATGAAGAAACCATGGATTTCATTTATATTGCTGCTGGGAGCAGTCGTGCTTTTTATTTCAGGCTGCGGCAGCAAGAATACGTTGGGCAACGCTGCGGGTGAAGAAAAGAAAACACTGCATATCAGCTTTAATCCCGGTCCATATAGCGATCAGTTTAAGAATGGTGTGGCTCCATATTTGGAGAAGAAAGGCTATAAGATTACATATAAAGAGTTTACAGACGGTGTTCAGCCCAATGTAGCCGTGGCTAATGGGGATATTGATGCTAATGTGTTCCAGCATTCGCTCTACCTGGATTCTATGAATAAGCGGGAGAATATTGATCTGATTGGTGCTGTGCAGGTCCCGACTCCTCCAATGGGATTGTACTCCAGCAAGCACACCAGCCTTGACGAAATCAGCGATGGAGCCCAAATCAACCTGCCCAATGAGCCAGTCAATATGCTGCGTGCGCTGAATATTTTGAAGGAAGTAGGCTGGATTACATTAAAGGACAAAATCGATCCATTGCAAACCTCGGTGAATGACATCACTTCTAATCCACATCATCTGCAATTTGTTGCTACCGACCCGGCACAGGGGCCACGTGCACTGGAGGACGTTGATTTTGCGGCCATACAAGGGAACTTTGCTGTATCGAATGGAATAAAGCTGACCTCGGCATTAAAGCTTGAAAATATGACAGATCCGTTCACGAACGTGGTCGCTGTGGACAGCAAGAACAAGGATAAGCCCTTCGTCAAAGACATTATTGAAGGATATCATTCAGAAGAATTCCAAAAGTACATCCAATCGAATCCTGTTTATGAAGGCTACAAGCTACCAAGCTATTTCAAATAATATGGGGTATTATCTTCTGCGGGCTGACGTTGTCAGCCTGTATCTTATGGATAAAAGGTGGAGATGAACGTGATTTTTTCATCCTCTGATCTCGTCAAGGCTCTGCCTGACAACTATTTTAGCGCAATGGATGACAAAGTGAATCTGTATAAAAGCAAAGGAATAGATGTAATCAATTTGGCAGCCGGCAACCCGGATCAGCCAACACCGGCGCATATCATCAGCGCTTTGAAGGAAGCGGTCGATCAACCGATCAATCAGGGCTATCCACCTTTTCATGGGAAAAAAAGCACGCTGGAGGCTGTCGCCGCGTTCTATAAACGGGAGTATCAGGTGGAGCTGGATCCTGACCGGGAGGTTGCCATATTCAACGGCTCAGCCATAGGCGTAATGGGGATTCCACAGGCGCTGCTGAATCCCGGTGATTGGTTATTGACCACCGATCCGGCATATCCCCAATATTATTCCGCTGCTGCGCTGGCAAGAGCCCATATTCATACGATTCCGCTTGATGAGAAGCATGGCTTCTTGCCTGATTATACAACCGTGCCGGAAGAAATCGCAGAGCAGGTCAAATTGCTCATGATTAATTATCCGAACAATCCGACTGGAGCAGTAGCTACTGCAGATTTTCTGACAAAGACGCTGGATTATGCCGCTCGATATCAGTTTCCGGTTATGAATGATTTTGCTTACGGTGCTCTTGGATTTGACGGGCATAAGCCGATTAGTTTATTGCAAATCCCCGGCGGCAAGGAATATGGCGTCGAGACGTATACGGCTTCCAAAACGTATAACATGGCTGGATGGCGCTTCGGCTTTGTAGTGGGAAATTCGTCCATCATTGGTGCGCTCAAGCATTATCATACGCATGCCTACAGCACTGTTTTTGGAGCGGTACAGGATGCGGGGGCTGTGGCATTGCTGGGCACGCAGGAACCGGTACGGGAACTCGCAGCGTTATATGAGCGGCGCCGTGATATTCTCATTGCAGCGTTACGAGGTATTGGCTGGGATGTAGCTGTTCCCCAAGGGTCTTTTTTTGCCTGGTTCAAGGTGCCAGAGGGTTACACATCCGCTTCATTTGCAGACTTTTTATTGGACGAGGCACATGTTGCGGTCGCCCCTGGAGAAGGCTTTGGTCGTGCGGGAGCTTCTTATGTGCGGGTCAGTCTGGTGAACAGTGAAGAAAGGCTGCTGGAGGCGGTGCAGCGCATCGCAGCAACGGGTATTTTTCAAGTATAAGCTGGAATACAAGGAATTCATGGAGGGAGCGAGAAAAGAACTTTGAGTATAGCGATTATCGGAGCCATGGAGGAAGAAATAGCAGATTTGAAAGCGCAGATCGAAGGGATAAAGATGACCCAGATTGCGAACGGGATTTTTTATACAGGCCAGATTGAGGGCAAGGAGGTTATTCTGCTGCAATCAGGAATTGGCAAAGCGAACGCAGCCTCGACTACGGCGCTACTGATTGAGCGATTTAGCCCGGAGCTTGTCATTAATACCGGGTCTGCGGGTGGGCTCGATCCAGCGCTGCATGTTGGCGATGTCGTAGTGGCGACCGAGCTGACTTACAGCGATGTGGACGGAACGGCGTTCGGCTATACCTACGGACAGGTACCACAGATGCCGGCAAGTTATCCTGTCGATCCAGCGCTGCTTGCTTTTGCGACAGAAGCGCTGGCGGAGACCAGGATTGAGGGGCAGATCGTCAACGGATTGATTACGACGGCAGACTCTTTCATCTCCCAGGCTGAGCGCGCCCATTTTATCCGTAGCCAGTTTCCTGAAGCGAAAGTGACGGATATGGAAGGGGCCGCGGTCGTTCAGACTGCGTACCAGTTTGGTGTTCCGTTTTTGGCTGTCCGTTCTTTGTCTGATCTTGCCGGTGTAGAAGCGGCGGATTCTTTTGACTCCAATCTTGATTTGGCTGCGGCCAACTCGGCAGCAGTAGTTGTGGCTCTTGTAGCTGCATATGATAGAGACAAGCTTTGACATATTCAATGGCACTATTCAGGAACGTTTTTTCTTTGGCTTGCCATGCTGGTTAATGAGAGTTCGAAGTTGTTTCCCGGCTTGGTTCAGCTCCATATCGTTCAACACATAATCGGTGCTGACTTCCCAGGTGCTGCGGTCATTCAGATGAAAAATAAAGGCGGGAAAGCGAGGGCGCAGCCATTTGCGGATGGAGGCTCCTTCGAATTCGACTTTAGTGATTGCAGACCATGGGACAGTTCGAATACCATCGGAAATGCTATGCTCGTCAAAGATGAACAGGTAGGTATCCTTACGAAGCGTTCTGCTCAAACAAACCACGAGATAGATACCAAAAAAAGGAAATCCGATAATGGCGGAGGTAATAAAGAAGAAGATTTGTAGAGCTGAGATATCTTCGTCGATAAAAATGAGCAGCAGCAAAAACAGACAGATAAGCACAAACATCAAGCTGCCCATGGCTTTCCAAAATGCCAAAGATCTTCGATATACAATTTTATCCACGGAATACCGCCTCGTCGCGTACAAACTCCTGAATGAAATAAGTTATTCGTTCTCTCCAGTCAGCTTCGGTTACACTTTCAATACGCAGACATGGGGTGGCCTGCATATCCAGTTCTGTATTTCTTACGATCCACACATCATTCGTTCCTTTAAGAACAAATAGTAGATTTGTAACGGAAGGTCCATCTTCATCCGTATCCGCGTATATCATCTGGCTCAAATTATCTAGGCTACACTGATTACGATCAAAATCCTCTCGCCAGTCTTGTATTATTTGCTGAGCGGACTCATGAAGCTTCCACGTTGTCATTTGCTGCATGCTGAAGCTGGAAGAGGTTAACTCATTCCACTGTTCTTCTGTCAGATCGACGTATCGGCTGTGCTCATTGAAGTTCGAAGCAAGCAGGCCGAACAATTGATCAATGTCGTGATGCCAGTCTTCTGGGGAAGACCAGCGAAAGAAATGGAGTTCATTGTGGCTGGAAAAATGATACAGAAAACGTTCATTTCCATGGTGTATCGTTAATGTATTTTGCTTATCCTGTTGCTCCTTGTAGCCACGTAGCATCTGACGACTTTGTACCAGATGAGCTAGCATTTCAACAATGAACGCATCAAATTCAAGCTGTTGTTGCTCGTCATCTCGTTGTTCCATCAAACCCTTGGATATCAGGCTATGCGTTGCGGCATGAAAAAGCAGTTCCCAGCGATCTTCGGTCAGTTCCCCGTAATAAGATTGGAGCAGACCAGAAGCCATGTCTTCTGCGCCCAGTGCGGTCAAGGCAAAGCCTAGTTCCTCAAGCGTTAAAATTACCGTTTGTTTGTCCATAGTTAGGCTCCTTCTCCATCTGTTAGGTGTATGTCATTTAAATAGTTTGCTGGCCCAACGTATCCCTTTTTCGGCGAATTTGGCGACCTTTCCACCTGCCCAGCTTCCCACCGTACCGCCGACGTAAGCACCGACGGCTGCACCGACCGGACCACCGATAGCGCCGCCTACGGCTCCCAAAGCAACAGCACCGCCATAAGTTGCAGCGGTTTTAATCGCTACGTTAGAAGCAGATACAGCCACATCCGTTCCGGTAAGCTTCCCGCTTTTCCATTTTCCAGCCAGACTGATACCCTCGCCCACAATATTCATGGTGGCATTAATAGGGTATAGCTTTTTGGCAATCATGCCGGGAATTTGGCGGGTGGCTATGCCGTAACGGCCTTTTTCCACCCCGGCGATGACGTTCCGCGTCCACTGAGGAAAGCTATTGGCTTTGTTGAATCCGAGGCCAAGCTTACCCATTTGAAGCTTTCCAGCTAAACGATCAAAGCCCTTTAAACCCTTCATCACAATACCGGGTTTAGCGAATTGGCGGTTTAGGCTTTTGCCCAAATTACGCATAAACGCATTGTTACCCTTGCCATTCACCCATGCCGCATTATGTATAACCGCTCGAGTGGGATTCTTCAGACTTTTCTTGAATTCTACTGTTTTGGTGAGCACAAGTGTGGAAGCCAGACCGCTATAGATAGCTGTTCCGGCAAATCCCAGTTGCCCGCGCCATTTATTGGTTTCTGAAATGCTGTTAATAGCTATATCTGCTGGATCGGGTCCTTTTTTCCCGGAAGTTGCCCCTTCACTGCTGCCGATCTGTCCGCTGTGATCTCCTTTGGGAATACCCGTGTCTGCTTGGGTGTCTGTTTCCTTGAATTTTACTGCAATGGAACGCAGCTCTGTGCTGACAGAATCGACAGTTTGAGTGAAAGCATCCATTTGTCCACGCGCTTTATGAAAATCCTGATAAAAGCGCTGCTGTGTTGTTCCCGCCCAGCTATTTTCCAACATCTGAATATGCTGTGACAGTTGTCCGCAAATTTGTGCCCCCAGCTCACGTGCTTGTGCGAACTGCCTGGAAACCGCCTCTAGTTTCTCAGGAGGAACCATAATTTTAGCCATGATGTCCACCTCGGATGATTAAAATAATTACTTATATTCTAGTGAATCTAGTGGGGGTTAGCAAAAAAAGGAGGGGATTTAAGTGAAAAATAAGTCATTTGTATGAGTTCCTGAGGATTCATAAGGGAGAATAGTAGGAGGTGTTATGCTCCGAAGTTCTTATATGCCATTCATAACGAAAACGAAAAAAGCCCCTCTTTTCAAATGGAGCTTTCCATTAGAAAGAGAGGCCTTCTTGCGTAGAAGCTAATACATATTTCGCGTCGTTTTAATTATTTTAGCGGAATCTGCTTGGACAGCTTTTCAAACTGCTGCAAATAAGGAGTGACCTTGGCAGTAATTCCTTTGAGATACTTGATGGACGCTTGTCTTTGACGTTCTTTGGTAGCAGTCTCTTCAGGGAACATAGAGTATTCCTTTTGGACAGAGCCATTTTTATAATTTACGGAGAAGAGATCTCCTTTTTGCCATCTTTGGACCAGATCTTGATTACTGTGCAAGATATTTAGTATTTCTTTGCTATTTTTATAAGTGAAGCTGTAGTCTGGATCGGCCACAGCGTGGATCACTTGGTAGCCACTCTGTAATCCATTGTTCTGAAAGGTACCTACTTGGATCTCGTTCGAACGTACGGTTCCGTCCATTTGGGTCAATTTTTCAGTCTGCGTACCCTTGCCACTCATCGTGTCATTGCTCCATGTGCCGTTGTATACGACTTTATGATTTTGTCCATCTGCATCGGTGTATTGATTTATATATTTTCCGGTACCTGAGCGCTTGCCATTCACAAAATCACCCGAATACTGCTTATATTCGCTCCATTTGATCGTACCACGTCCGTTGGGCTGCCCATTCTCGACCTCTCCATAGTAAGTCGTCTGACCGGATAGCTGAAGCAATTCCTTGGTTGCAGCCGCATTCGCCGCAGGTGTACTTACAGACAGCGCTCCAGATATTAGCGATGCGGACACCATAATAGGCAGAGACAAAGCCTTCCCTTGTTGCCAAAGTTTTTGCATCATGAGTTCTCCCCTTTCGAAGCTGTGAAGTTTCTAAAAAGTTATGTTCAACAACCCAGCACCGTTTTTATACTATTTTGTGCTTGGTGAGTTATAGTTTAATATAGATTGAGAATTATAGGAAACTGTAAAGTGAAAACAGCTAGCTAGGAGGGAGATTCATGAATTTACCTGAACATGGGGGTGAGGATGTATCTAGCATCCTTGCCGTGGAGTTGGAACATGAGCCTGTGAAGACCATAAAAGGAATCCATCAAGTGGAGCCTGATTCTAATATCTATTGGCTGATTGACGTGGAATTCAGCGGTTTTACGTTATCAGATGAGGATATTTTGCAATTGCTTAAGGGGTATATCGTGTATGGACATGTGCATGATTTGCAGATATGGACTAGTGTGGGACGCAGATCGGCAGGCGAATGCCATTTTGATAAAATCTGTATTTGTATGGATATATTCGATAATGTAGAGATGCAGATTCGTTTAGATGAAGCCAAGGTTGCAGACTTTATGAACACACTGCCAGCGCGTTTTCAGGAGAAGGGCACCGTTCATGTGCTTCCTCGGGAGGATGCTGCCCGTGCACGTGCAAAAGCGGAAAAACTTAAAGCATTTACAGATCAGGAAGGTGAAAGGGAACATGCTGTCATGCTTAGGCTGGTAGCGGATCAAGGCCAATCTTACCGTGGAGCGGATATCTGGGATGTCATGCTGAGTCTCGGAGTGGAGTGGGGAGATATGGATATTTTCCATGCACACCATCACGGGCCGGGAGGCTATGATGAACTATTTAGTGTACATACGGGAACCGAGCCTGGATTTTTTGGGTTGAGTACACTCGCGGAGGATCGCTTTGCCGATTTGATTTTCAGTATGGATGGGGTACGAACCGTACAGCCGCAAACTGTGTTTGAGGCGATGTGGAAAAGTGCCGAATATGCACGCGCCAGACTTGGCGGGACATTAGTGAATGAACAGGGTCTGCCAGCTGTGCCGGAAGATTATCTACGTCAGATTCAAGAGATGGAAGACCGCTTAAGTGAGTTTGGTTTTAAAGCAGGAGAGGATGTTGTTGCGTTTCTATTCTAGATTAGAAAGGAGTGGTTTCGTTGTCCAGCAACGCTATTGAGAAGCTAAGAACGATTCTAAAACGTAAAGCTACTATTTTCCATACAGGGGGCCGTAGACCGTCCGGTTCCCTTGAACAGAGCTGGATTGGTAGAGTTACAGTGGCTTTGCCAACGGAGGAGCAACCCATTGATGTACAGGGGAATGTTATGGCTCCGATCATGCAATTGTATTTGCCTGCCTTGCCCTTTGTTCCTCCGGCTATACACAGTGTCAAGCTGTTGACGGTCTTTCTGTCTCCTGATGTACTGGATCATGAGGACATGGAAGGATATATGTGTATTCGTGAGTATACGTCGTTAGAGGATTTGGTCGAAAAAGATTTTGGTCCGGCATTTATGCAAATCAAGGCGTCCCCGCTATTCCCAGAGCTCAAAGAGAATGACTATCCGGTCTGGGACGGTGAAGACATTCCTGAGGAATATGGCGATGCCCTCAACCATATGGACGAGGAGGAACCCGACTATTTTGAGGACATTGTAGAGGAAATATATGCGGTTCACAAAATCGGTGGCTATCCCAGCTTTGTTCAATCGGGCATCGACTTTGGCGAGGGCTATGAATTTGTGTTTCAGATTGCTTCAGATGCCAAAGCCGAATTGAATATTGTCGATGGAGGCAGCTTTTATTTTGCCAAGCATCAGAATGAAGGAGCCTGGCGGGGTTACTTTGATTTTTACTGATTAGCTCACTTAGAGAGCAGTCTGGAACCGATCGTGTTGTAGAGCATGGCAACCCTATATACTCGTAAGTTAGACACTATTGAAGTGGGGTAAAAAGATATGAATGTTTTAGGTCAGCTGGGATCTGCTATCCAGAGTAGTTTATTTATTCAATCCGAATTGAAGAAAGCCTATGCATTTATTCAGAAGCACGATCTGCCTGTAGAGCAGGTAGAAAATGATTTTCACAAGCAGATCATCGTGCTGGAGCAATATGCTGGAACTCGCGTTTTTCAGCGAGGGCTTGCCAAATACAAAGTAATCAATGTAATGCTTATGATCATATCTGTGATCATATTGTTGGCAGCAGGCATCGTTGCGGCGGTGGAATATTTACAACCCGAACGACATTTGCTGCAAGTGCTGGCGAATGCCATGTTTGACCATTGGGTTCCCTCTATCACTTTGCTCAGTGTTGTATTCGTGAGTGTGATCGTTCTTGCCATCGTTAGAAATGTCTATGCCAGACGATTACATACGCACGTGCTAGATCGGGCCTGGCAGGCCATTTTCAATCATGAGGACAGAGAGCAGCTGTAGGAGATTGGCATAATAGCTGAAGGAGTGGCAGCAATGAATGACTGGGAATCGGGAATCATTCAGGTCGATGGTGAGCGTGCTATCTACTCATCTTTAACAGAAGATCAGTTGTTAGAGACCACTTGGTATTCGAAATATTTTCATTCTGTAAGAAGGCTAGGGAATAACTACATCTGGTATCATTTCGATCAGGTTTCTTTGCTGCGTCGGCATTTTTTTGTGTCTGTATGCTTTAAGGATACAAGCCTAATTGTCGTGGAGATTTCGCTCCAGGGCGATGAATTTCCAACTTCGTGGGATAATTGGTCTGAGGAAGGGGAGAGAAAGCGGCAAAGGGAGCATGATCGTTTGTTACAGCAACATTTGTCCGTGAAGCCAAGCTATCGTCAAACAAAGCCTTACCCCTATATGGAATATGAACTGAACTGGGGGAAAATCTCTTCTTATTTTGACCCCCGGTCGGGAAATACGGCCATTGCTTTTAAGTATAAAGATGAATAGTGATCTTACATAAAATACACGACAACCCTGCGCTTTGTGCTGGAGGTGAGGGTGTTGGATGAGTAAGGGAGATGTGTTGTGGATAAAAAGGCGAAAAAAATACTGATGAACACATTCTGGTCCTCTAGCGGCTGGAAGCAGGAGCGGGAATCTTTTTCGGGTGAGGAATTTGAATATGCCAAAAGTAAGGGCTTGATGTTCGATCCGATCACCATTACACATAACGAGATTATAAACAGGCTACATGAGCTGCACCAGCAAAAGGCTACAAAAGAGCGAGTGGCAGCAGCATTTTTGCACAGCCTTTCCACGAAAAAGGTTCATTTACGAAGCGCCTTATCGAGCTGGGCATTAACCGCAGGGCTTCCTTTACACACGTATGGGGAGCGGCCTGTCGTCTTGCCCAATTACAGTAGCTGTGGGGACTGTAATTTTAATAAAGTGATGTCCGATAAGGAATACGTCAATGAAGATTTGAATGTACTGAATTTTGAACGAATCAAATGGGGCGGTATTCGTCTGAACCACCTTCTATATTGCTGGATGGACCTTGAATTGTTCAGTCAAGAAGAGGATGTTCAGGTTTCCGATGAGGATCTAGCTATACTCCATAACATGCTCGAAGCTGTTCAGAACTGTGAGGCTCAAAGCAGTGCACGTCAATTGGAAAAGCGCTGGAAGGATGTGTTTCCATCCAGCAAAAACGAGCGTGATGTAGTCATGGAGGTGTGGGGATATGCCGGACTGCTGGTCCCACAGGACACGCCTCGTAAACGACAGAACGGCAATCATGATTTTTATTCCGTAGCAGCTTGGCAAGGAGATGACAGATACTCGCAGGAGGCGTTGGACTATTTCTTCGGTACGTTTTTATAGAGAAAGTGAATCGTTATGCCACATCTTGATCATGACGGTTCCTCAAACAACAAACGTTCTTCTTCCCGACTATGAATAGCATTGACAACCAGAAGCGCGTGGAACTGCTGAAGAACTTCAGGCGTAAGCCCTTCTTCACGGATCCCGGCTTTGAGCTCTTTTACAATGATTCGGAGCAGGTCATGATCCCGTGTAAGTTTGACGACAGCCTCCTGCAGTTCCGGTTTTTTCTCGACCTTTTCCTGATAGAATCCTTCCTCTTCTGCATCAGCATGGCTGAGAATGCGGGTTTCCCAATATTCGATCAAGTGGTCGGCAGCCTGACGCGCCACCTTGAATTCTTTTGCTTCGAGTAATTCTTCTACTTCTCTCGTCTTATCTAGAGCGCCAGTTAGCCCGCCTTGATGAATGGCATGATGAGCATGCAGTTGACGTAAAGAAGGTCCTCCCATAACAGTTCATCCTTTCTTTGTTCCCTTTTTTAGTACAGTATAGCATAAGAAAATAGCGTTATTTTTCCGGTTAGGATATTCCCCGCTAAGGAAAAGGGAACTCCCTAATTGGTTCAATTTCATATAATACTTAGAATGAAGTTAGAAGATAAAACTCAATTTTGGGGGAATGGATGATGAATCGATTAACCGAAATAACAGACATAAAAAAGATTGTGAAAAAAGGATCAAGGGTTTGAAGGGGATGAGCAGATACATACCTAATCAACATGGAGCCTGGGCCATGCTCGTTCTTCCATTTTTATTCGGTTTAACTGCTTCTCGAGGGGAACTCATTCATATCCCCCTATTTGTGTGCTGGTTTTTTATCTACTTATTCAGTTTTCCTGTCCTCCAATGGATCAAAACAGGCAGCAGTGAAAGATACCGCAAACCCGCCGTTGTATACGGAGTGATATTACTTCCTTTGTTAATTTCACTGATATGGTTTGAGCCTGCTTTGATCTGGTATGGAGTTCTTCTATTGCTCTTTTTTATGGCTAATATTTATTTTGCAAAAACGAAAAATGAACGTGCTTTACTCAATGACATTGTTGCAATTCTACTCTTTTGTTCTTTTATATACCCTGTTATTTATATGGGGGGAGGAGAGGATTGGAGAGTAGCAACAGAGCTATTCTTACTTTTGGTGCTTTACTTTATTGGAACTGCTTTGTATGTCAAAACGATCATTCGTGAAAGAAAAAATATACGTTACCATTATGCTTCCATCATCTATCATTTGGTGATTTTGTTGTTTGCTACCTGGTTAAAGTTACCTCTGTTTGTTCCTTTTTTGATTTTTTTGATACGAGCCATATGGCTTCCTAAACTCGGATTAAAGGCAAAACAAGTTGGCATGGCGGAAATTGGATTTTCAATGATGCTCTATGTTTTTGTGTTGTTTTTATACTTCTAAAAGGAGAGACATCAATGATATCTTTGAAAACGCCGCGTGATTATCATACAGATCCGTTTATAGTCATCTGGGAGGTTACACGAGCTTGTGCTTTAAAGTGCCTTCACTGTAGAGCGGAAGCTCAGTACAAACCTGATCCTCGCCAGCTGACATTAGAAGAGGGTAAGAAGCTGATAGATCAAATTGCTGAAATGAATCATCCGTTGGTTGTATTCACAGGCGGAGATCCTTTAATGCGTCCTGATCTGTTTGAACTGGCTCGATATGCAATTGAAGAGAAAAATCTGTCGGTTTCAATGACCCCCAGTGCCACCCCTAAAGTGACACGAGCAGCGGTAGAAAAAGCAAAGCAAGTTGGGTTATCGCGGTGGGCGTTTAGTCTGGATGGTTCATGTGCAGACATTCACGATCATTTTAGGGGTACAGCAGGTTCTTACGATACGACCATGCGAGGAATTGGTTATTTGAAGGAACTGAATATCCCTATTCAAGTGAACACGACGGTGTCCCGGTACAACCTTCATGATCTGGAGCAAATTGCAGAAAGGGTAAAGGAAATGCAGGCCGTGTTATGGAGTTTATTTTTCCTTGTTCCAACCGGACGTGGCATGGAGAAAGATATGATTACTCCTGATGAGCATGAAGCCGTAATGAAATGGCTGTATCAAATACAGCAACAGATGCCGTACGGTGTGAAGGCTACAGAAGCTCCTCACTACCGGAGGGTCGTACTGCAGGAAAAGCACAGAGCAGGTGAGAGCAGTGTAGCAGACGGACAAAAAAGGGCAGATGTTTTAGGACGTGCTCCTAAAGGCGTAAATGATGGAGATGGATTTGTTTTTATTAGTCATATCGGCGAAGTATACCCGAGCGGTTTCCTGCCTCTTATGTGCGGGAATGTACGAAAGGATAGCCTGGCAGATATTTATCGCAACTCTCCGATCATGATGAATCTTAGAGATAAGTCCCTACTTAAAGGTAAATGTGGAGTCTGTGAATTCAAGGCTGTCTGTGGGGGCTCTAGAGCAAGGGCTTTTGCAATAACAGGAGACTATTTGGAGAGTGACCCTTATTGTGCTTATATACCCGGAGTTGGAGAGGAAAAGTGTTTTCATGAAAAAAAGTTCTAAAAAAGTCGTTATTCTCGGTGGAGGAATAAGCGGTTTAAGTGCTGCCTTTTATGTGAAAAAGCTGGCTGAGGATAGGCAGCTTGAAGTAGAGATTACACTGGTGGAGAAAAGTGAACGTCTGGGAGGAAAGCTACAAACCGTTCGCCAAAACGATTTTATGATCGAAAAAGGACCAGATGCTTTCTTGGCCAGAAAGACAGCAATATTGGATCTGACCATGGAGTTGGGGCTGGAAGCAGAGCTGGTATCGACAAACCCGAAAGCCAAATCTGCTTGCATTTTGCATAAGGGCAAACTTCATACGATGCCGATGGGCTTCATTCTGGGCATTCCAACAAAGCTCACCCCCTTCATTCGGACAGGGCTTATTTCTCCGCTGGGAAAAGCACGGGCAGCCTTGGATTTATTCATTCCAGCGAAGAAAGGTGATGAGGACGAATCTCTAGGGGATTTTATCAAACGGCGTCTCGGCAAAGAAGTTCTGGATCAGATTACAGAACCTCTGCTGTCTGGAATTTACGCTGGGGATACTCATTCTCTGAGCCTTATGTCAACTTTCCCTCAATTTAAACTAATGGAACAAAAGCATGGAAGTTTGATTAAGGGTATGTCTAAAGGGGCGGGAAGAAAGCCAGCAGTACAAGACAAACTGCCGGATATCGCTAAGAAAAGTATGTTTCTTTCTTATCGGCTAGGATTATCTACGATCGTGGAGCGGCTAAAGGAAAGGCTGGATACCGTACGTTTTGTTATGGGGCAAGGTGTAGTTGAAGTAAGGAAAGAAAACGGTTATCAGGTCATTTTAGAACATGGACAAAAAATAGATGCGGATGCGGTGATTTGTGCTGTTCCAGCTTTTGAAGCGGCTACATTATTTTCCGGCGTTGCAAGCGCTAGCTGGTTACACAAGATTCACTATGTTTCCGTAGCCAATATTGCCCTTGCTTATAAAAACACAGATCTTAATTTTGCTTTTGAGGGAACGGGATTTCTAGTCCCCCGCAAAGAAGGCAAAAAGATTACCGCATGTACTTGGTCTTCGACGAAGTGGAGCCATACTGCTCCTGAAGGATATACGCTTTTACGGACCTATATCGGACATGCAGGTGCACAGGAGTGGGTTCAAATGACAGACAATCAACTTGTGGATGCCGCGCGCAAGGATTTGAAAGATTTAATGGGCCTGGAAGCGGAACCGGAATTCACAGAAGTCAGTAGGTGTGATCGATCGATGCCGCAATATCCGATTGGACACAAAGAGCATATGGCGAAGATGAGACAGGACTTTGCACAGTATTTACCGGGTGTTTTTCTATGCGGTGCCGGCTATGGGGGCGTTGGAATTCCAGATTGCATCGCTCAAGGGAAAGAAGCGGCTGAACAGTTGCTTTCTGATTTGTTATAATCAGGCTCTTTCCACTAGTGAAAGAGGGAACCCCCTGATTGGTTCAGCTTTAAGGGAGACGTAGAATGAAAGTTGAGTATAAAATCGAAGTAAGATGGAGGAATGGAAGATGAGCCAGTTAACGGAAGAAACATGGGTGGCGGACATCGTGAAAGCAGTACCCAAAACGGGAGACCTGTTCCGCAAACTGAGAATTGATTTCTGCTGTGGAGGGAAGATATCGCTCCGTGAAGCAGCAGCCAATCGAGGCCTCCACGCTGATGAACTGCTGACGCAGATACATGAAGTGGAAGAAAAGCAGGCACAGCATAAGCAAATGCAACCTCCTTCACTCGAACCAAAAGAGCTAATCGCCTATATTCAAAATGAGTATCATACGAAGCTTCGGGAAGAACTATCAGCCTTAACGCCGTATGTAACCAAACTAACGCGGGTTCACGGTGAACGTTATTCGCATCTCAAGCGAGTTAATGAACTGTTCACCTTGCTTAAACAGGAATTATCGGAACATATTCAAAATGAGGAGGACCTTGTGTTTCCGATGATTGAAGCATTTTTACAAGAATCAACAGTGGAACGAGCAGATGAGTTGAATCCAATTTTGTCCAAGTTGCAAAACGAGCATCAAACGGTGGTGGAATTCCTGAAGGAAATGCGCTTGATCACAAACGGCTTTGAGCCGATGCAGGAAGCTTGTGGTACGCACCGACTCGTATTGAAGCGGTTAGAAGACCTGGAAGCAGATATTTTTAATCATATTCTTCTTGAAAATTGTACACTGATCGAACGTACGAGACAGGCACAGCTAATAGCGAAACCCATTAATTGATGATGAACGAACATGAGGAGCCGAACCAAATGCATAAATTCATTAAAAGTAGCACTGTTTTCGTTTTGGTTATTTCCATCATTTTATTATTATCAGGATGCGGTACGAAACAACAACTAGATTCAAATGTTGGCAGCGCCGGTAAGAATGGATCTTCCAGCCAGACATCTTCGAAAACGGCTGAAACTATTGAGCTTACCATATCCGCAGCAGCAAGTTTAACGGATGCGCTCAAAGAAATTCAGCATTCATACGAATCAACCCATACAGGCATCAAATTGAATTTTAACTTCGGCGGCTCTGGTGCGTTGGAAAAACAAATTGAGCAAGGAGCGCCGTCGGATTTGTTTCTGTCCGCTTCGACCAAAAACATGAAGTCCCTTGTTGATCAGCAGTTAATAGATACAAAAAAACAAAAAACGTGGCTGACGAACGAATTGGTCGCGGTTATCCCTGCAGACGGGACGATGAACATCGCGAGTGTAACCGATTTAACAAAAAAAGAAGTGAAGAAAGTTGCGATCGGAATTCCTGAAAGTGTCCCTGCGGGCAACTACGCACAGGAAGCGCTGATGAAAGCGAAGCTTTGGGACACGTTACAGAGCAAGCTGGTTCAAGCAAAAGACGTTAGACAAGTGCTGCAATATGTGGAAACGGGGAATGCTGATGTCGGATTTGTATATAAAACAGATGCGTTGACTTCACAGAAGGCAAAAATCGCCTTTGAGGTGGATCCCAAAACCTATTCACCTGTTGAGTATCCAATCGGGATTGTCAAAGCTTCAAAGCACATTCAAGAAGCCGAAGACTTTTATGCATACCTACAATCGCAAGAATCTCTGAATATTATGGCTAAGTATGGATTTACCATACCGAAGTGAGCATGCAAGATATAGATTGGAATGAATATTGGCCTCCTATCCGATTATCGTTGCAGGTTGCACTGTTATCCAGCGTTCTGGTAATCATATTAGGCTTGCTTGTGGCATGGTCAATGTCGCGGTTGGGATTATTTAAAGGGAAAACGGTTGTTGAAACCGTGCTTATGCTGCCTTTGGTACTCCCACCGACGGTTGTTGGTTTTTTACTGCTCATATTACTTGGACGAAAAAGCGGGTTCGGACGGTTTGTGGAGCAATGGTTTGGCGAGCCTATTATATTCTCGTGGTGGGCTGGGGTTATAGCAGCGGTGGTAGTGGCTTTTCCTCTTGTCTATCGGACGCTGAGAATGGGACTGTCTTCTGTCGACCGGGACTTGGAAAACGCGGGACGTTCGATGGGTGCAAGTGAATGGCAGGTTTTTCGATACATCACCTTCCCTTTAATTTTCCCTTCTTTTAAGGCTGCCTTTATACTCGGTTTTGCCCGCGGCCTGGGCGAATTTGGTGCTACGCTGATGATTGCCGGAAATATTCCGGGTAAAACACAAACGATTCCGACGGCCATTTATATTGCGGTGGATGCTGGTCATCTTCCTATGGCCTGGGCGTGGACATGCTCTATCATACTCATTTCTTTTATCATGCTCCTGTTAACGGGTCAAAAGAACAATTAATTACTCCATACAAGCTTCCCTTTAGCAGGGGGAGGCTTTTTTGTATCTTTCCATAGAACGAGGGATTTCCTGTAGCGCTATAGGACATTCCCTAATGGGAACAGAGATGAATGAATTACATAATGAGAGTAAGCGAATGAGTCTTCCCTTGGAACTTGCGTTGGGATGATTCTTTCTAAAAAGGAGTGTTGGTCATCGATGAAAAAAAAATACAACCTCAACTTTTTTAAACCGATCGAAAGCTATTCGGGAAATTGGTCAATCCTTGAGGAAAAAAATAGAGAATGGGAAAACGTGTACCGTCAGCGTTGGTCTCACGACAAAGTGGTTCGGACGACTCACGGAGTGAACTGTACCGGTTCCTGTAGTTGGAAGGTTTTTGTAAAAAACGGCATCATTACCTGGGAAAATCAACAGATCGATTATCCCTCCTGCGGTGTAGATATGCCAGAATTTGAACCGCGCGGATGCCCGCGTGGGGCTACATTTTCCTGGTATGAATACAGTCCATTACGCGTGAAATATCCTTATATGCGCGGCAAGCTGTTGCGGCTTTGGCAGGCAGCCATCCAGGAACATGCCAATCCGGTGGAAGCATGGGCAAGCATTGTGGAAGATCCGGAGAAAGCCAAGCTCTACAAAGCAGCTCGCGGAAAAGGTGGTCATGTCCGTGTCGCTTGGGACGATGTCCTACGCCTGATCTCGGCGCAACTCATCTATACCATTCGTAAGTATGGTCCCGACCGGATCGCGGGCTTTACGCCAATTCCGGCGATGTCAATGATAAGCTACGCTTCAGGAGCCCGATTCATTTCGCTTCTCGGTGGACAGATGTTGAGTTTTTATGACTGGTATGCCGACCTTCCGCCTTCATCTCCTCAAATTTGGGGTGAACAGACGGATGTACCGGAATCTTCTGATTGGTACAATGCGGGTTACCTGATTATGTGGGGATCGAACGTACCGCTTACCCGGACGCCAGACGCTCATTTTATGACGGAAGTACGATATAAGGGAACAAAAGTCGTATCCGTGGCTCCCGACTTGGCGGAGAATGTGAAGTTCGCTGACAACTGGCTTGCACCACATCCGGGTACAGATGCTGCCATAGCCCAGGCTATGACGCATGTTATTTTGGATGAGTTTTACAGAGAGCGCCAAGAACCGATGTTCATTAACTATGCCAAACAATATACAGATATGCCGTTTATGATTCTGCTTGATCCACACGAGGGAGCCTGGAAAGGTGGACGTTTTCTACGGGCGAGTGACCTGGGGGATGCTTCGCCGCATGCGGACTGGAAGCCGGTCATATATGACGAAGCGGCGGGGGAAATGCTGGTCCCGAACGGTACGATGGGACAGCGCTGGGAGCAGGATAAGAAATGGAACCTGATTCTGGAACGGGAAGATGGAACAAAGGTTGAGCCCGCGCTCACTGTGGAAGGTCATGGCGAGCAATGGGAAGAAGTCGTATTCCCTTACTTTGATAACGCCGGTAATGGAACGTTCAAACGTGTAATTCCAGCCAAAAAAGTACGCTTGGCAGATGGCTCGGAACGTTACGTAGCAACCGTGTACGATTTGATGATGAGCCAGTACGGTGTCGCACGCAATGACAGCCCTCATAACGCCAAGAATTATTACGACGAAGCTTCGCATTATACCCCTGCCTGGCAGGAGAAGATCACAGGTGTGAAGGCGTCTGTTGTGGTACAGATTGCTCGGGAATTTGCTCAAAATGCTATCGATACTAAAGGGCGCTCCATGATTATTATGGGTGCGGGTATCAACCACTGGTTCAATAGTGACACGATCTATCGGTCCATCTTGAATCTTGTCGTGTTGACTGCTTCCCAAGGCGTAAACGGTGGAGGCTGGGCGCATTATGTGGGTCAAGAAAAGCTTCGCCCAATCGAAGGCTGGTCAACGATTGCCTTTGCAAAAGACTGGCAAGGGGCGGCTCGACAGCAAAATGCTACATCGTTTTTCTACTTTGCAACAGAGCAGTGGCGTTACGAAGAAAGTGGAACAGACACCTTGAAGTCACCGATTGGCGGAGATGTCAGTTACAGACATCCAGCAGACTACAACGTGCTCGCAGCGCGTCTGGGATGGCTGCCTTCTTATCCACAGTTTAATAAAAACAGTCTACTGTTCGCCGAAGAGGCTGCGCAATTAGGCAAGAAGTCCAACGAGGACATCATTAATCATTCTGTGGAAGAGATTAAATCACGTAAGACACGCTTCGCTGTAGAAGATCCTGGGGCAGCCGAGAACTTCCCGCGTTCACTCTTTGTTTGGCGGTCAAATCTGATTTCCAGTTCGGCGAAGGGGCAAGAGTATTTCATGAAACATTTACTCGGAGCATCTGATGCCCTGCTTGCCCGGCCGAATGAAGAACAGAAACCTGAGGAAATCGTCTGGAGAGAAGATGTAGAAGGAAAGCTTGATTTGATGGTTGCACTTGATTTCCGGATGACAACAACTCCATTGTACGCGGACATCGTGCTTCCGGCGGCAACCTGGTACGAAAAAACAGACTTGTCGTCAACAGACATGCATCCTTTCGTGCATCCATTTAATCCGGCTGTTAACCCTCTGTGGGAATCCCGCGCGGACTGGGATATTTACCGCCAGCTTTCCGAAGTCTTTTCGGATATGGCAAAAGAGTATCTACCAGGAATATATAAAGACCTTGTGACCGCGCCGCTCGCACACGATAGTATAGGCGAAATTTCACAGCCGATGGGTCTTGTAAAGGATTGGACGAAGGGCGAGATTGAAGCGACTCCGGGTAAAACCATGCCGAATTTCAGCATCATCGAACGCGATTATACTAAAATTCACGATAAATTTATCTCACTCGGTCCTAATTTGACTACTGGGAAAGCAGGTGCGCATGGCGTCAGCTTCTCCGTAGCGGACGAATATGAGGAAATGAAAAAGTTGAACGGAGTTTATTACGATGAGTCCATTAAAGATGGGCTGCCCAAAATCCAGACAGCTCGCCAAGTGGCCAATGCAATTCTTCACCTTTCATCCGCGACTAATGGACGGGTGTCGCAAAAGGCTTATGAGCAGGCAGAAGAGCTTCACGGTGTGGAACTCAAAGACATCTCGGCCGATCGGGCAGCGGAAAGGATCACTTTCCAAAGTATCACGGCACAGCCGCGTGAAGTTATACCGACACCGGTATTCACTGGATCGAACAAGAAGGGACGCCGCTATTCACCATTTACAACGAATATTGAACGTCTCGTTCCGTTTCGTACTTTGACGGGAAGACAGCATTTCTATATTGATCATGAGATTTTCCAACAATTTGGGGAATCATTGCCGATCTACAAACCGACGCTGCCGCCGATGGTGTTCGGCCCTCGCGACCGGGAAATAAAAGGCGGGCAAGATTCACTTGTGCTTCGTTATCTGACACCGCACGGTAAATGGAATATTCACTCCACCTATCAGGACAACCAGCACATGCTGACACTGTTTCGCGGAGGTCCTACGGTGTGGATCAACAACGAAGACGCAGAGGCACACGATCTGGCCGACAATGATTGGGTAGAGGTATACAACCGTAACGGCGTCGTAACCGCCCGGACTGTTGTCAGCCACCGGATGCCAAGAGGAACGATGTTCATGTACCATGCTCAGGATAAGCACATTCAAGTGCCAGGCTCCGAAATCACGGACACACGCGGCGGTAGTCATAACGCACCAACAAGAATTCATCTCAAACCAACCCAGATGGTCGGTGGATATGCTCAGCTTAGTTATGGATTCAACTATTATGGTCCGATCGGCAACCAGCGTGATGTGTACGTTGCGGTACGTAAAATGAAGGAGGTTAACTGGCTTGAAGATTAAAGCTCAAATTGCCATGGTCATGAACCTGGATAAATGTATTGGCTGTCATACGTGCAGCGTGACATGTAAAACAACCTGGACGAACCGCAAAGGTGCGGAATATATGTGGTTTAACAATGTGGAAACCAAACCCGGTATCGGTTATCCGAAGCGCTGGGAAGACCAGGAATTATATAAAGGGGGCTGGCAGCTCCGCAAAGGGAAACTGGAACTGAAGTCAGGCAACAAGCTGTCCAAGATAGCACTGGGTAAGATTTTTTACAATCCAGACATGCCGGAAATGAAAGACTATTATGAGCCCTGGACTTATAATTACGAGCAACTGACCAACGCTGGCGAACAGAAGCATTCACCTGTGGCACGCGCGCATTCTGCGGTAACAGGTGAAAAAATGGATTTGGAGTGGGGCCCAAACTGGGAAGATGACCTGGCGGGTGCGCATGTAACCGGTCCGCTTGATCCAAATATTCAGAAAATCGAAGAAGAGATTAAATTTAACTTTGAGAAGTCGTTCATGGTGTATCTCCCACGGCTTTGCGAACATTGCCTAAATCCAAGCTGTGTCGCGTCCTGTCCTTCGGGCGCCATGTACAAACGAGACGAGGACGGAATCGTGCTCGTGGATCAGGAAGCCTGCCGCGGATGGCGGTATTGCATGACGGGCTGTCCATACAAAAAAGTGTACTTTAACTGGCAGACGAACAAAGCGGAAAAATGTACCTTCTGTTTCCCACGTGTGGAAGCTGGCCTGCCGACAGTCTGCTCCGAGACATGTACAGGACGAATTCGCTACCTCGGCGTTATGCTGTATGACGCGGATCGGGTGCTTGAGGCCGCTTCTACGCAGGATGAGAAAGAACTTTACAAAGCGCAGTGCGACCTGTTCATGGATCCAAGTGATCCGGCAGTGATTGCTCAAGCGAGAAAAGACGGTATCTCGGAGGACTGGATCGAAGCAGCGCAGAACTCGCCGGTCTACAAGCTTGCCATTGAGCACAAGCTGGCATTCCCGCTTCATCCGGAATACCGCACATTACCTATGGTCTGGTATGTGCCACCACTTAGTCCGATCATGAATTACTTTGAAGGGAAAGACTCGATTGAGAATCCCGATATGATCTTTCCGGCTATCGAAGAGATGCGTACCCCCATTCAGTACCTTGCCAATATGCTGACGGCGGGCGACACGCAAACCGTGAAGGAATCCTTGCAGCGAATGGCTATGATGCGCTCCTATATGCGTGCCCAGTCCACAGGACAATCTTTCGATGAAAGCCGTCTTGAGCGCATCGGCATGACACCGCGGCAGACCGAGCAGATGTATCGACTTCTGGCGATTGCCAAGTATGAGGATCGTTTCGTCATTCCGACATCGCATAAAGAAGGATATTCGAACCCGTACCGAGCTCAAGGATCTGCTGGTTACGGCGATACCATGGGAAACATGGGTTCAGGCTCTGGATGTGATGGCTGTAGTCTGGCAAGTTCAATGGGGATGGAAGAGCCCTTGAAAACGGGCAAAGAAATGTATGAAGAAAACTTCTACGGGGGTATTTGGCGTGATTAATGTAGCGAAGCTGTATGAATGCAAGCCATCATTCGGGTTTTTCGCCCAGCAACTCATGTACCCAGAAAAGCTGGATTTTCATCCGGCTTTTCTGGAAACATCGTTTGATCCAAACCATCCGGCATATACGTATGCGAACACCTACTGGTCCCTTATGCAAGAGTTCAGTATGGAAGAGATTCAGGAAATGTATACGGAAACCTTTGATTTTCAAAAGAATTGTGCACTATATATGACTTACTTTAAATTCGAAGATGCAAAAGAACGGGGACAAATGTTGGTCAAGTTAAAGGTGCTATACGAGATGTATGGTCTTGAAATGCCAGATGGAGAGCTGCCAGATTACCTGCCGCTCATGTGTGAATTTCTGTATGCCGCCGAATGGTCGCAAGATCCGAAGACGACAGAAAACTTCCGCATGCCAATCGCGATCTTGGAAGACGGCACATATCATTTGCTTAAAGCGTTGGAAAAAATGAAAAGCCCGTATTTTCATTTGGTGAAGGGACTGCGTGAAACGCTTAAAGTTTGCGTAGAACAGGAGGCAGCCGCGCAATGATGATGCTAGAGCAGTTTTTATGGGTTATTTTCCCTTATATGTGCGTGGTGGTCTTTATTGTAGGGCATATTTTCCGCTATAGAAACGACCAGTTCAATTGGACAGCAAAATCAAGTGAGTTTATTGAAAAAAAACAATTGATGATCGGAAGTCTCTTATTCCACCTGGGTATTATCCCAGTTATTATGGGTCATGTATCCGGTTTGGGCATACCAAAAACCTGGATGCATGCACTGGGTGTAAACGATCATCTGTATCATATTGGAGCAGTTTATGTTGGTGGAATATTTGGAGCGATGACATTCCTCGGTATGTTGATTCTTACCTCTCGTCGTTTTACAATGCGCAATGTGCGCCGTTTAAGTACAGCGTCTGATTTGATTGTAAACGTATTGCTTTTGGCCATTGTATGCATGGGGATGTTCGCGACTCTCGTAACGAATGCGGTACAGCCGGAATTCGATTATCGGGAGACGATCTCGATCTGGTTCCGCGGTTTATTCATATTCCGTGTTGACCCGACTCTGATGAGAGACGTACCGATGTCTTTCAGGCTTCATATACTTATGGGCTTTGCGATTTTTGCATTCTGGCCGTTTACCCGGCTTGTACATGTGTGGAGTGTTCCGTTGAATTATGTGCGCAGAAGTTATATCCTTTACAGAAGACATAAATCGAATTAGGAAAGCGGGCTCTGCCTTCTTTCCTAATTCTATTAGGAGAGAGCGATGAATAATAGGATGGATTATCAAAGGGAGCTTGAGCGAATACGCGAACATTTCGGTTATGATTTCATGGCGCTAGCTCTGGTTGAACCGGCCGAATATCAATACGTAATTAAATGGAAAAATGCAGCCGGTAATTTAAATGATCGCTTTAAGCGGATTGTGCTGCAATCCGGTAAGGGCATAGCAGGAATCGTGTTTAAAACCGGGAAATCCGTTTTCATTCCATCTATTTATCAATATGTGGGGGCAGACAACCTGTTTAACTATCCGATCGTTCAATCCGAGAAGCTCAAGAGTCTCGGGGCTGTTCCCCTATGGAATGATGCTCGCGTCGCGGGCGTACTGCTTGGTGGATTTCGGGAAGAACAGCTCATGACCGAAGCCATGATGCGTGATTTGGAAGCCTTGGCACATAGAGGAATTGGAGAGTTGAACGGGAAGGAAGTGATGTGAATTGACATTGTCTTTAGGGACTGGTTCTTTGAGTGCGCTAATGGTGAAGTTGTTTGAGAACAGTACGGAAGCCATTTTCTTTTTTGATAGGCAAGGGAATACCCTAGCCATGAATCCGGCAGCTGAGGAGATTGTGGGCGATGACGTCCTGATTCAACTCTATGAAGGGAAGGAAAGAGCTTTATGTGGAACATGCAGGGGCTATACAAGCGAAACGGAGCCCCGTACCTGCCTTGACTGTTATTTCAATATGCCAGAATCCAAGGATTTCGCTTCTTTTCAGGTGTATCTGGAAACGAAGAGCAACCGAATGGTTCCCTATGCCGCTTCTTTTCACACCATTGATTCTGAACATGGAACACGGGTGTTGATGTTGAGAGACTTGACTCCACAATTTCAGACGCAGGAAAAATTGTATCAAAACAAAATGATGAAGCATGTCATTGAAGCGCAGGAAAATGAGCGCAAACGGCTTTCCAGGGAACTGCACGACAGTGTGGCCCAGGAATTGATGAGCGCGGTTGTTGAACTACGGGTGTTAAAATACATGACGAATGATGAACAGCTCATCAAAAATATGAAGCAGACTGAAGCATCCATGACGCGATTGTTGGATGATATCCGCAACCTGTCTGTGGAATTACGCCCCGCCACACTTGATGATTTTGGGCTTGAAGCGGCATTTCGTTCCCACTTTAAGAGGGTTGAACAAAGCTTTGGTCTGGTAGTTGAATTTGTGTCGGATCTTTCCCAAAAGCGATATGGAAGTGAAAAGGAAACGGTCATTTACCGTGTCTGCCAGGAGGCTGTTCTCAATGCCTTGAAGTATGCCCAGGTAGACATGGTTAAAGTTTCTTTGACTGAGCACGATCATACACTTCGTTTGACTGTAGAGGACGATGGAATTGGCTTTGAAAAGGGGAGCAAGCCTATTGGAACGGGATTAGGTTTATATGGCATGCAGGAGCGAGCAGAGCTGGTAGGCGGGAGTTTTGGCGTCCTTTCAAATGTTGGTCAGGGAACCAAAGTCTTTTTACAAATTCCGATTGGCCAAGAGGAGGAATAGAGACTTGATCAAAATTGTGTTAGCGGATGACCATGCTATTGTACGAAGCGGATTTTCCATGATTTTGAACTTCCAATCGGATATGGAGGTTGTCGGAACGGCTGCGGATGGCATTGAAGCGTATACGATGGTAGCTAAATATCGTCCGGATATTCTAATCATGGATCTCAGCATGCCCCCAGGCGAAAGTGGATTGATCGCTACAGGCAAGATTAAAGAGGACCACCCTGATACTAAAATTCTGATTCTGACCATGCATGACGATGAAGAATATCTTTTTCATATTTTAAAGAATGGTGCTTCAGGATACGTTTTGAAAAATGCCCCAGATGAGGAGTTATTGCTTGCTATACGAACCATTCATGGGGGTGGGACTTATATCCATCCTAAAATGGCTACTTCTCTCGTTCGTGAGTTCATCAAAAAAGATACGACGTCACAATCAGAAGATCCTTATGAGATCCTGTCCAAGCGGGAACTGGAGATTCTACCTCTGGTCGCAAAAGGTTACGGTAACAAGGAAGTTGCGGAAAAGCTGTTCATCTCTGTCAAGACGGTGGAAGCGAACAAAGCGAAAATCATGGAGAAATTGAATTTAAGAAGTCGGCCTGAACTGGTCCAATATGCATTAAAGAAAAAAATGCTGGATTTTTAGCCGATGAATGGAGGAAATCCGCGTGCTGGAAAATGAGAAATTGCGCTTTTCCAAACCTGCCATGCGTATTCTTGAAAATGAGCATCGCTATCTAACCTATCTGATGGATGAATGGCATGCCATTGTATTGTGGTTTGAGCAGCACAGAATACTAGATTTGGAAGAAGGCCGCAAGCAACTGGAAAAGCTGAGAATGCAGATTATCGGTTTTAGGGTACCCCTCAAGAAACATACCGAAAAGGAAGAAGAACACTTCTTTTCTCTGCTAGGAACCTACATTGGTTTTGAACAGGGACCGCTCGTCGGTATACAGGAGGAGCACCGTGAAATAGAGGGCTATATCGATCACTTTCTTTATCAGACGGAGGGCGATCTGAGTTTGCTCACGCTTGATGAGATTCAGGAGGCGACCAAGAACGCAGGGGAGGCCTTCGAAGTCCTGACTGTACATTTTATAAAAGAAGAAGCCGTACTTTTTCCTATGGCAGAGCAACAGATCAATCGGAATGATCTGACCAAGTTATGTGACAAATTAAATACGCTTATCTCTTGAATTGACCAAGCCGCTTCCTATAGAAGCGGCTTTTTATATTTTCAGGGAGTCCCCTGCCAGGTAAAGGGGAGTCCCCTATATTCGAATGGATGGGCTAGCGGCTACAATGGGGACAGAAAATTCAAATCAATAATTCGACAGAAAAAACGTTGAAAAGGTGAGTTAAATGATTAGAAAAATGCAGTTGCCGTTACAAACATTGAACTTGATTCTTGGATTCATGGTATGGGTTATCATTTCTTCTCTTATGCCGTTCATTACGGAGGATATTGCTATTCCACCCGGAAAATTGGCCATGGTCACGGCAATTCCAGTCGTGCTTGGTTCGATTCTGCGCATTCCGCTTGGTTATTATGCCAACATCTTCGGAGCAAGAATCGTTTTTCTCGTTAGCTTTATTTTGCTTTTGTTTCCCGTCTACTATATCAGTGAAGCTTCTACGATGATGGATTTAATTATCGGTGGCTTGTTCCTTGGGATTGGGGGAGCTGTGTTCTCGGTTGGGGTGACTTCGCTGCCGAAGTATTATCCAAAGGAAAAGCATGGGTTTGTAAATGGGATGTATGGCATAGGAAATTTGGGAACAGCCGTCACTACCTTCTCGGCCCCTATTGTGGCTACTCAAATTGGCTGGGCCCCTACAGTGAAGCTGTATCTCATTCTGCTGCTTGTTTTTATCGCTTTGAATTTCTTCTTAGGGGACCGTCATGAAGCTAAAGTAAAGACGCCCATTATGGAACAGATTAAAGGGGTTTACAAAAATGAAAAGCTTTGGTTTTTCTCGCTCTTTTATTTTATTACATTTGGCTCATTTGTAGCGTTCACGGTGTACTTGCCGAATTTCCTGGTATCGAATTTTGAGCTGACTAAAGTGGATGCAGGGATGCGTACAGCAGGCTTTATAGCGATTGCCACTTTCTTCCGCCCCATCGGTGGCTGGCTGGCGGATCGGTTTCAGCCCCTGTTCCTGCTGGTAGGCACGTTCTCTGTTTATACGGTCGCTGCGATTCTTTTGGCTTTTTCACCAGGGATTACCCTTTATACAGTAGGCTGCTTGGCGATCGCTGTATGTGCTGGAATGGGGAACGGCGTCATTTTCAAGCTAGTTCCATTTTATTTTAATAAACAGGCAGGTATAGTTAACGGAATTGTATCCATGATGGGCGGTCTCGGTGGCTTTTTCCCTCCGATCTTGTTGTCGACGATTCATGCCGCTACTGGCCAATATTCCATTGGATTCATGCTCCTCTCCCAAGTGGCGCTGGCTAGCCTGATCCTCGTTATATGGCTGTATTATCAAGGGACACAATCTAATGAATGAACGTTATTCCAGACAGATCTTATTTAGACCTATTGGTGGCGAAGGGCAGCGTAATTTATCCGCTGCTGTCGTCACCATTATCGGTTGCGGGGCACTGGGTTCCGCCATTGCCGAAACATTGGTAAGAGCGGGCGTTGGGGAGCTTCATCTTGTCGACAGGGATTATGTGGAGATGTCGAATCTGCAACGTCAGCAGCTGTTCACGGAGCAGGACGCCGCGGAAATGCAGCCTAAGGTCATGGCAGCCGAAAAAAGGCTGAAAGCCATACGAGAAGACGTGCGGTTGCACACATATCTCGATAATTTGGATGCCGAGCTTGTTCAAGAACTTGCCAGCAAAAGTAAATTGCTGATGGATGCTACGGACAATTTTGAAACTCGTCTGCTTATCAACGACGCTGCACTGAAGGCAGGAATTCCATGGATTTATGGAGCCTGTGTTGGAAGCACAGGCGTTGTTTTTCCATTCGTGCCGGGCGAGTCTGCTTGTTTACGCTGCCTTCTGCCATCGTTGCCTGCGATCAATCAGACCTGCGATACGGCTGGAATCATCTCACCCGCAGTCCAGGTGACAGCTGCCCTCCAATGTGCAGAAGCCATGAAGTGGCTGAGTGGCAGACATGATAAGATGCGCCGCAAGGTTCATCTATTTGATCTATGGGAGAATACGCAGATGGACATAGGGATTTCCCGCATCCGTAACCAAGATTGTCCAACCTGTGGAGAACATCCTACGTTTCCTGCACTGACAGCATCACGTCGCTCGGCGTATGCGACTCTGTGCGGACGGAACGTGGTACAGGTTCTTCCAGACCCACAACGTCCGATCACGCTTGATGATGCAGAGAAAATGGGCAGGCTTATAGCAGATCGTGTAAAAAGAACCCCTTATTTCGTTGAGTTTTATGCTTTTAAGCATCGAATGATTTTATTCAAAAACGGAAGGCTTCTCATACACGGTGTCCGGAGTGTTGCCAACGGTCAAAAACTATATCATCAGCTGTTCGGTTAAATGAGATGTAGATACAAAAAGCAGAAACATTTAAAAGAGTCTGTCACCGGAGAGTGGCTTGTCCGGTGGCTGGAAGGTGGAAAAGATGAGTGTGTTTGAAATCGTAACGGAGCCCATTATCCCGCAGGCTTATGCGGATTATGTCCTAAGGCCGGAAGCAGGAGCGGTGACTATTTTTACAGGGCACGTACGAGAATGGACTCAAGGCGTACGGACCTTATACCTTGCTTATGAGGCCTATGTCCCTATGGCTCAAAAAAAACTCGCAGAGATTGGTCGCGAAATCGAACAGAAATGGGAAGGAACGCGAGTGGCGATCGCGCACCGCATTGGCGAGCTTCAAATCGGTGATGTCGCCGTTGTCATTGCCGTTTCTTCACCTCACCGTTCGGATGCGTATGAGGCGAATGAATACGCGATCGAACGAATCAAAGAAATAGTTCCTATTTGGAAACGAGAGATTTGGGAAGATGGAACGCAGTGGGTCGGAGATCAAAAGAAAAAGCCGGGGGGAGATCAGTCATGATTAAGCTGTACTACTTTGCGGGACTCCGTGAGGTGACGGGAAAAGCAGAAGAATTGGCAGATTTGGCGGGCCAAACGGTAGGCGATTTATCCAATTGGATAACAGATCAATATCCAGATATGCCGATCAAGTCTGTGCGAATTGCGATAAACGAGGAGTATGCGTTGTCTACGGATGTATTACAGGATGGAGACATTGCAGCCTTCATTCCCCCAGTCAGCGGCGGCTAATGATAACGATGCTAAACAACTAGAAAGGAGGGGGCGTATGAATTTTCATCCACTGAAAGACAAGTTGCAGCGGCCGATTCGTGACCTGCGTATATCGGTTACAGACCGCTGCAATTTCCGCTGTTCCTATTGCATGCCTAAAGAAATTTTCGGTGACGATTACGCCTTTCTTCCCCAAAATGAATGTCTGTCGTTTGAAGAGATTCACCGGCTGACGAAGCTCTTTGTATCCCTGGGTGTAAAAAAGATCCGACTCACGGGCGGCGAACCATTAATGCGCAGGAATCTACCCGACCTGGTCTCCCAAATTTTGTCCATTGACGGAGTGGAAGATGTCGGCTTGACCACCAACGGTGTGCTGCTAGGACAGCAGGCTAAGCCTCTCTATGACGCGGGGCTACGACGGCTTAATGTCAGTCTGGACGCTCTGGACCCCGAGCTATTTGGGCGGTTGAATGGGCGGGGGATTAAGCCTGATATTATTTTGAAGCAGATCGAATATGCAAGAGAAATCGGCTTTGAAATCAAGGTCAATATGGTAGTTCAAAAAGGCGTTAATGACTCGGAGATTTTGCCGATGGCCGCCTATTTTAAGGAGCAGGGAATAACCCTTCGCTTTATCGAGTTTATGGATGTAGGTAATGACAACGGATGGAGCTTCAAAAAGGTACTAACCAAAAAAGAAATCGTTGAACGACTTAAGAATGCGTACGAGCTGGAGCCGATGGATCAGGATTACTTTGGAGAAGTAGCAAAGCGTTACCGTTATAAAGACAGCGACGCACAGATTGGTTTTATTACTTCGGTTTCTGAATCGTTTTGTTCGTCTTGTACACGTGCCCGCTTATCGTGCGATGGCAAGTTTTATACATGTTTGTTTGCTTCAGGCGGATTTGATCTACGTCAGATGCTTCGTAATGGAGCGAATGACCAGGAATTACTCGATGTGATTACTTCTGTATGGGAGCAACGCACAGACCGGTATTCCGATGAACGTACGGAGCAGACAGCCAACAACAAAAAAAAGATTAACATGTCCTACATTGGTGGCTGACATTTTATACCATGAGAATGTGCTGTATTTGATGTGGTTGCCTCGAAAAAGAAAGCGCAAACATTTTTGTTGGCAAAACTTAAATTCGATGTTATTATGATCTTGGGATTGTTACTGAAAAGGCAAAACCCGAGGCATGGAATTAGATTTCCATGTGTTGGGTTTTGCCTTTTCTTTTTAGAATACAAGCTTTACGATATCCTGCATGATATGAATATATGGCCCAGCCATAACGCAGAAAGGTGAGTGATATAAAGCCTTACAAGTGCTGAACAACAAAGATGATGACGTCGACCAACGAATCGACATCCGAAAAATGATGTCATAGGACGTGGTTAACCGACTATATTCATTTTCAAAACGGAATATCAGATCGGTTTGGAAGCACTCAAGATCATTCAGGGAAAACGTAAGGCTTTGTCTCTCATTATGAATGCGTTTTCATAACACGAAATTGTAAATCAATACATTTGCATTTGATTTACGACGAAGGTTTGATCGGCTATTACCGTCTTGTGACCTATCTGAAATTTCGCCCAGCAACTAAATCCTTTTTTAAATTTGATGGGATAAGGGGGGCAGTTAGATGATCATAACGAAGATATTTAATAACAACGCCATAATAGCCAAAGATCAAAAAAGAGATGAATTTGTTGTTATGGGTCGTGGTATTGCATTCAAAAAGAGTGCAGGTGAACAAGTAGAAGAGCATCTAATTGAAAAGGTCTTTGTGCTTAAACATAAAGATGCTTCAGAGAAATTCAAGCTATTGTTAGAGGATGTTCCATCAGAATATGTTTCGTTATGCTATGACATCATTGAATATGGAAAAAGCATATTAGAAGCACAATTGAGCGATTATATATATGTTTCGCTTACGGATCACATGAACAATGCATTTAAAATGTTTGATGAAGGGTTTAAAAATGCAAATCCATTAATTTGGGAGATTAAAAAATTTTATCCCAAAGAATTTGCGGTTGGATTAAAAGCACTGGAGTTCATTGAAGACGAAACAGGCAAACGATTGTCAGAAGATGAAGCAGGTAATATTGCTCTTCATTTAATAAATGCTCAAGTAAACAGCTCCTACAACAAGGTAGCAGATGTTGCTCAGCAAACTCAAAAAATACACGACATCTTGAATATTATTAAATACTCTTATAATACCACCATAGATGAACGCTCGATCAGTTATGAGCGATTTATTACGCATTTAAGGTTCTTCTTTCAGCGATTAAATAAAAAAGAAAAAGTAGAACTGGAAGACGATTTTTTGTGGAGGCAAGTGAAAGCAAAGTACAAAAAGGCTTATGGCTGCATGCTGAAGATTGAGAAATACTTGGATATGGTATTGTCAGATGAGGAAAAGCTGTATATAACGATTCATATTCAGCGTGTGACCCAAAGAGAAAATTGAATAACTCTTGGATTGTTACTGGTAATGCAGGCGAAACCAACCTAGATCGAATTTGATCTATTTTGGTTTTGCCTTTTTTTATAAATACAATTAAAGGGGAAGTTACAATGAAGTATGAGACATTAGCAAAAGACATCATCAGAAATGTCGGCGGCAAAGAAAATGTGAATAGTCTAACTCATTGTATTACACGCTTGCGCTTCAAATTAAAAGATGAAAGTAAAGCCAATACAGAGGTTTTGAAAAATATGGATGGTGTTGTCACTGTGGTAAAGAGTGGCGGGCAATACCAGGTTGTTATAGGTAACCATGTACCTGAGGTTTATGCTGATGTTACTGCTGTAGGTGGTTTTCAAACAGGAGATTCAGAAGAAGCATCAGGTGAAAAAATGAGTTTGTTCAATAGATTCATTGATACCATTTCAGGTGTATTTACACCCACGCTGGGTGTCTTAAGTGCCACAGGTATGATTAAGGGCTTCACCGCCTTATTTGTAGCTTTGGGCTGGCTGGCTACTACATCGGGTACCTATCAAATTCTCAATGCTTTAGGTGATTGTTTGTTTTACTTCTTTCCTATTTTCCTGGGGTATACGTCAGCTAAAAAATTCAATGCCAACATTTTTATAGGCATGGCTATAGGTGCATCGCTTGTGTACCCAACATTTAGCACGATAACAGCCTCGGGCAAACCACTATATACTCTATTTAGCGGTACTATATTTGAGTCACCGGTATATATCACCTTCTTAGGTATTCCGGTCATTCTGATGAGTTATGCGTCAACCGTTCTTCCGATTATCATATCCACCTATGTAGGCTCAAAAATAGAAAACTTCTTTAAAAAGGTAATCCCTAGCGTAGTGAGAACATTTTTGGTTCCGTTTTTCACATTGTTAGTTATTGTACCCTTAGCGTTGATTGTGATTGGACCTCTCTCGACTTGGGCAGGTCAACTGCTTGGCGCTGGAACCCTCTTTGTGTATAACTTAAGTCCGATTATTGAAGGTATGCTCATGGGCGCTTTCTGGCAAGTGTTTGTTATCTTTGGATTACACTGGGGACTTGTTCCTATCGCTATGAACAATTTAGCAGTGCTTAAATTCGATCCGATTCTTGCGGCTACGCTGGGAGCTTCCTTTGCTCAGACGGGCGTCGTACTGGCGATTTTGTTTAAGACCAAAAATGTAAAACTGAGATCACTTTCCATTCCAGCTGTCATCTCCGGGATTTTTGGTGTGACAGAACCAGCAATTTACGGGATTACATTACCACGTAAGAAACCATTTATTTTAAGCTGTATAGCATCCGCAGTAGGCGGCGGTATTATAGGAATGATGGGAACTAAAGGTTACATTATTGGTGGATTGGGTATTTTCGCTATCCCAAGCTATATCAGTCCGGCAGGTATAGACAACGGATTTTATGGGGCTGTTATCGGTATCCTGGTAAGCTTTGTATTAGGCTTCTTGCTTATGTTCTTTGGCGGATTTAAAGATGATGAAGTGAAAGAAGCAAAAAAGGAAGACAGTACACCAGGAGCGGCAAGAGGAGAAGTTTTAGTAAAGCAAGAGACGGTGATGAGTCCATTAAAAGGTGAAGTGAAGTCTTTATCTGAAGTAACAGATGAAGCCTTTTCGACAGGTGCTCTGGGTAAAGGGATCGCCATTGAACCTTCTGAAGGTAAGGTCGTTTCACCTGTAGATGGTGTATTAACATCATTATTTTCGTCAGGTCATGCGATTGGAATTACAAGTGATCACGGTGTTGAGGTCCTCATCCATGTAGGCAAAGATACGGTCAAATTAAAAGGCAAACATTTTTATCCTAAAGTAAAACAGGGAGATGCTGTTAAAAAAGGCCAGCTGCTTATGGAGTTTGATATGGAAGCTATAAAAGAGGCTGGTTATGTTTTGACCACACCTGTTATCGTTGCCAATACTACGAATTACCTGGATGTCATTGAAACAGAGAAGAAGGCGATTGAGTATCAAGAAGATTTATTGACCGTCGTAGTCTAATCTTAATTAAATGTTGAGGAGGAATTAAACAATGAAAAATACAACTAAATTGGAATTTCCACAAGGATTTTTATGGGGAGGTGCAACGGCTGCCAACCAATTTGAAGGTGGATATAATGAAGAAGGTAAAGGCTTAAGCACTGCGGATGTGATTACGGCTGGAACGCATACGACTTCCCGAAGAATTACACCTATACTGGAAGAAGGAGTGAACTATCCGAGTCACGAGGCTATTGATTTTTTCCACCACTATCAAGAGGATATCCGCTTATTTGCAGAGATGGGATTCAAGGTCTTTAGAATGTCCATTGCGTGGTCAAGAATATTTCCTAACGGAGATGATGCAGAGCCGAATGAGCAAGGCTTGCAGTTCTATGATCGTGTATTCGCAGAATTGAAAAAGTATAATATTGAGCCTTTGGTTACAATCTCACATTATGAAGCACCGTTTCATTTGACCCAAAAATATAATGGTTGGTCAGATCGCAGAGTCGTAGATTTTTATGTGAGATATTGTGAAGTGCTTTTTAACAGATACAAAGATGTCGTGAAATACTGGTTAACCTTTAATGAAATCAATATTTTAACCTTGTCATTTGGCGCATTCATGGCTGGAGCTATGATGCCGGAGGGGAATGGAGAGCTTGCCCATGCTACAGTGAAGGATGAGCAGGTTTTGTATCAGGCGTTGCATCATCAATTTATTGCCAGTGCAAAGGCTGTAAAGCTGGGTCATGAAATCAATAAGGACTTTAAAATCGGTTGTATGATTGCTTATATGTGTTCCTACCCACTTACATGCCATCCTGATGATATTCTGCTAGCTCAACAAAAGGATAACTTAAGTAATTTCTTATGCTCAGATGTTCAAGTAAGAGGCGCTTATCCGGGATTTGCCAAACGCTATTTTAGAGATCATAACATTCAGATCAAAATGCAAGAAGAGGATGAGGACATCTTAAAGGAAGGCTGCGTAGATTTCTATACCTTCAGCTATTATTCCTCTACTTGTGTCAGCGCCGATCCCAACCAGGAGAAGGTGGGAGGAAATTTATCTATGGGCTTAAAGAATCCTCATTTGAAAGCAAGTGCCTGGGATTGGCAGATCGATCCACAGGGATTGAGATGGTCCCTCAATAACATTTACAACCGATACGAAATCCCGTTAATGGTTGTTGAAAATGGCCTTGGCGCCGTAGATACAGTGGAAGAAGATGGCACCATTCACGATGATTATCGAATTGATTATCTAAAGCAACACATTGAGCAAATGAAAGAAGCGATTGCTGATGGAGTAGACTTAATAGGGTATACGCCTTGGGGATGTATTGATCTGGTAAGTGCGGGAACTGGTGAAATGAAAAAGCGTTATGGGTTTATATACGTAGATAAGGATAATGAAGGCAAAGGGACACTTGCCAGATCCAGAAAGAAGAGCTTCTATTGGTATAAGAATGTGATTGAAACCAATGGAGAGCAGTTGGATTAAATCTTAGCGCCTGTTTCATAAAAGTCATACCGTCAGCGCGTGCCAATTTTAATCGGTACGCGCTGCTTGAATTTACATTATGAAACGAAAATAATACCTTAAATGGATATTCATCCCGGCTGTGAAAATGGATTCCCTTCAGGAAACTACGGAGATTGTTTATAGGTAGGGGCTCAACATCATCCATGTATTTTAAAATTCACTAAACACATGGGATGAAAATGTCGAAAAAGAAGATAGGACTTATATCAAAATATAAGGAAGTGGATACATATTATGAATCAAGTAGAAGCTGTTTTGACCGCCATGCCATTTATCAAAGAAGCTGCACGACAAGATGTTTCAATTTCCGTAATGGACAGGGAAAAATTTCTGTTCTTTCAGTCGGGTAAAAGCTTAGTTTATGATTTCAAAGCAGGCGATCCTCTTCCTGATGTACACAGAGACTTCAAAATGCTAGTAGGCGGTGAAAAGACCAGAGAGCGTTACGCTGCTGAAGTTTTCGGCATCGCTGCTGATTCTTACTTTCATCCGATTAAGAATGAACAGAATGAGATCGAGGCCGTAATGTGTATCACCTATAGTATGGATAATCAAGATCAACTGAAGAAGTTGATGACTCAAGCCGAGGATGTTACAAGCAAGCTAGTTGAAGGGATTCAGCATGTGGCGGCCCATTCGGAGGAGCTTAGTGCGACAGCCGAAGAAATTCTAAGCAATACTAAACAGGCGGTTGAGGACTCCGGTAACGTGACTGAGGTGGCCGGCTACATTAAGGAAATTTCAGAGCAGACGAACTTGCTTGGATTAAATGCAGCAATTGAAGCAGCCCGAGTGGGTGAGGCAGGAGCTGGTTTTGGGGTTGTGGCTACAGAAATCCGAAAAATGTCTACGGGCACCAAGGAAGCAACCGGACGGATTGAGCAGTCCTTGCAAGCCGTCAGACAATCGGTTTATAACATGGAACAAGAAATCACACAGATTGCGGTATCCTCCCAAGAGCAAGCCAAGCTTGTTACGGAATTTATGAATATTATTGATCAATTAAATGTAACCAACCACGGCTTGAGAGGGTTAGTAGAAAAAATCACGGATGATGTTGAAGCAGAATAAAGAATGAAAAAAAGTCTCGGTCTGTGAATTGTACATTCCGTATGGAAATGTAGATTACAGGCCGAGACTTTTTCTAATAGTAAATATTTACGAGTATTGTTGGTTTAACAGTGCAGTATCATAATACTCTTCGAAAGATTTGATTTTATTGTTTTCAAATTTAAAGATCTGGACATAGATCCCGTTGTATTTTATTTTTTTATTTTCTCCCCATGGTCCATTCGCTGTGATATCAATATGGCTGCGTGTTTTTGTCACAATCGTGTTAGGATTTTCTCCGACTATAAACTCATCGATGGTCCATTCAAATGTCCCTTTCATATCATTAAAAATGGGATTAAAGAAGCCTTTTACAGCATCCCAGCCTTCTTGAACAGAATTGTGCAAAACTGCCACATCATCAGTGGTAAATGGGGTAATTACAGCCGGATTATCTTCAACCCACAAAGAATAAAATTTGTCCGTATCTCCTAAATATAAAGAAAAAAAGTCTACAATGACATCCATGTTCTTTTTAGCAACTTCATTCTCGCTGTTGAATGAAGCATTAATAGTTACATTTTTAATCTTTTTGGGATTCATGCTGTTATTCTCCTTTATAAAAAAGATTTTGAACCATTACCTTTTCATTTGGTAGATGGCTGTCCAGCTTCTATTTACATCATTAGTATAAAATATAGGCAATTAAATAATAATAGACTGATTTTTAAGAGTGTTAAAAATGTAGACAAATGCTTCATAGTGTACAAATGTAAAATAAAATTTTGTGAGGGCTAACATGATTCGAAAAACAACTCCTAAGGAACTTCTTGCTGAATCTTTGATAGACTTAGCCAAAATACATCCAATCCAGTCCATCACCGTAACGGATATTACTGACAATTGTCAGGTTAGCAGACAGATGTTTTATTATCATTTTTCCAGTAAATATGACCTGATCTCATGGATATATAGTGATAAGGCAGATAAAATTATTGAACAATATATAGAAAAAGAGCCTTGGGGACGTGTTGCAGGGAGAATTGTTGAGTTTATTAAAGAGGATTACATCTATTTTAAAAAGGCTTTTGACGACAATACGCACTTGTCTTTTTATAATAATATTTTTAACTATACGGTTGAATGCCACACTAATTATATTCTTAAGAAAACAAATAGGACTTCGTTGCCTCCCGACATCCTTTTTGCTATAAGATTTAACGCTTATGGAGGAGTGAATGTGACTAAGGACTGGCTTGAGAACGGCATGAAGGAATCTCCAGAGCAATTAGGCGAATTAATATTCTCTGCGATGCCCTTGCCTATAAAAAAATATTTTCATTTAGATGAATAAATGCCGCGGAGAGGATACAGATATGAATTTGAATGAGTTAAATGAACAGAGTTACTCCGAACTAGAAGAATATTGGGTACATGTATTTCTGAATGAGATTCATTATCCATAATCAAATCTTTTCCGATATAATAATGAAAAGAAGCTGATAGAACAGTTACTACCTCAGAGAGGTGATTTATAATGACCGTTGACATCCTCGTACGTAATAATGTAAAAGTGCTGGGCTCAGGCAGCCAAACGATCGTATTTGCTCATGGCTTTGGATGCGATCAGGATATGTGGCGTTATATCGTCCCTAGCTTTATCGACAACTACCAAATCGTCTTATTTGATTACGTAGGTTCCGGAGAATCTCAAATTAAGTACTATGATTCAGAAAAATACAGCGACTTACAAGGGTATGCCCAAGATGTGCTAGATATTATGGAAGCGCTAGAATTAAGAAATGTCATATTCGTCGGACACTCTGTTAGTAGTATGATCGGAATGCTTGCTTCTATCCGCAATCCCCAATATTTTGAGCGCATCGTCATGCTCGGTCCCTCTCCTCGTTATGTGAATGACCTCCCCTATTATTATGGAGGCTTCGATAAGAGTGACATCGATGAATTGCTTGATATGATGCAAATGAACTTCATTGGCTGGGCTAGTTACCTGGCACCCATTGTTATGCAGAATCCTGAACGACAGGAATTAACCGAAGAGTTGGAGAAAACCTTTTGCTCAAGAGACCCTCATATTGCACGACAATTTGCGGAAGTGACTTTTTTTTCAGATTGCCGTGTCGATCTCCAGCATGCTTCGATTCCTACACTGATTCTCCAGTGCTCGGACGATAGCATTGCTCCGATTGAAGTAGGGAATTATTTACATACTCATCTTAAAAACAGCAGGCTTCAACAGATGAGGGCAAAGGGGCATTATCCTCACTTAAGTCAACCTGGAGAAACAAGCGATCTGATTAAAGAGTATTTAGCCAGTGTGTAATATCAGGAGAAAGGCAGTCATGAAATGGATATTCAATTAGATAAAGCTCCCTGTGGATATTTCTCAATCTCGGATTCTGGCTTCATTCAATCGGTAAACCAAACTTTATTGGATATGCTACTTTATGACCGTAATGAATTGCTCGGACGGCCGATTGAATCCACAATGTCTGTTACCAACAAGCTATTTTTTCATACTTATTTTTATCCCTATATTCAGTTGTACGGGCATGTCGATGAGATGTACTTTTCGTTTCGGACAAGTGATCGACAGGATGTGCCTGTACTTCTAAACGGGGTGCGCCAGGAACGCAACGGAGAAACTGTTATTGATTGTGTAGTGCTTATGATGCGTAAGCGAATTGAACATGAGAGAGATATTCTGCAGACCAAAACCAAGCTTCAGGAATTATATCAGGCTACGAATGAAGCGAACCAGAAGCTTGAACGGTTGCACGAAGAATATGAAATCAAACAGCAGGAGCTAGAAAGGATTAATCTCCAGCTTGAAACGATGGCATCAACGGACCCGTTAACCGGTCTTAAAAATAGAAGGTATTTCCAAGATCAATTACTAGCTAGCCTCGCGTCCTTTCGTGAGAGTGGAATATCTTTTTCGCTGCTTATCATTGATATTGATCGTTTCAAAAGTATTAACGATACTTATGGTCATCCAGTGGGCGACCTAGTGCTTACGAATCTGGCAGAATTACTGCAATCCATGTCCCGGGATAGGGACATTGTCGCTCGGTATGGCGGCGAGGAGTTCGTAATTATTCTTCCGGGCAACGATCAAGAAGAAGCTATTCTTACAGCGGAAAGATACCGCTCCACGACGGCCTCGATGGATTGGGGAGAATATGCTATTACTGTGAGTATTGGTGTGGCAACGGTGACGCAAGAGGATACGGAACAAACGATGGTTCATCAAGCGGATTTGGCTCTGTATGCTTCCAAAAGTGGCGGGAGAAATCGGGTCACTCATTCAGCAAATCTCGTAAAGGGATAGATATAAAGAGGGATAAAAATGGGGAAAGCGTACAAGCTGGACTGTGATACCTGTACTTATACTGAGAACATATTTGTAGGATTTGGTCTTGCATATATGAGTTTGGAATCCGTTGCTTCGTTTGTAGAGGATGCTGCCCTTAAACGATGTATTGAGGAATTCATAGGCAACCCTTCGACGAGATATGATGCTTATGACGCTCTATATGTGTGCCCGGACTGTCAGGCTATACGCAATGAATTGTTTATAGAGATGAAATCCGACTCATCCCAGTACAGGATTTCTTATGCTTGTCCTAGATGCACGAGTGTCATGAAACAGGAACACATTGAAAACAATGTTCTTCATCATTTAAGCTGTCCAGCATGTGAGAAGGGTAAATTGAAGGCAACGTTTTATATGGATTGGGATTAATAGACCCCCGAATGTCTCCACAGCTCACTCCAATAGGTCTGGTCAAACCATTCAAATTCAGCTACTATTATTGATAACGATTCTCATTCGAAGGATCAGGATGAATGAAAACATTTGAGGTGGACGCTTGTGAATTCAAATTCGTTATCATTAATATATCAGCATTATTTGGAAAAGACCCCGTTCAGACAACAGAACGAGCATACGTATATGATTTTACCGGAAGCGGGCCATGGACATATCTACCGAGTTACAACTTATAGTGGAATTGAGATCGTGTATTCGCATATTCAATATCACGAGCCGTATCCGACCAACTTTGCTTCCAGTGGACAAATGATTGAGCTCCAATTTGCGCTTTCGGGTCAACGTCATGTGAATGTGGCTGGGTTGGATTATACACTCCCGATGGGACAGGGGGCACTTATTTTTTTACAGGATTTTAAAGCTTGCTTTCATCCTCCGGTTAACGAACAATACAAATCATTTGCACTTGGCATTCCGATTTCGTTGTTTAATTATGCGGCTTCACAGTTAGCGGCTCGTCGGCAGGTAGCTATTGAATTTAATCAAATTCTTAATGGAGCTGCATTCCATCACTTTAGTTTTGAACTGGATCACAGAAGTATAGTGATGATTGAACATTTGATCAAAGACTTGAAAAGTGTGCATAAATCGCCTTTGTTAATGGAAGCAGCAGCACTTGAGATTTTAAATCGATTTATGATTCAATTATTTGATTTAACACCTATGCCCGAAGGTTTGTCTAAAGAAGATGTTAGAAAGCTGCATATGGCTCGGGAGATACTTGAGTTCAGCATGATTGATCCACCCTCACTGATCACATTATCCAAAAAGGTTGGATTAAACGATTTTAAATTAAAAAAAGGATTCAAAGCCTGCTTTGGAACTACTGTATTTGAATATTTGCGCCAAATTCGTCTTGATTATGCGATGAAGCTGCTCCGAAGCCAAGAAAGCAATGTGACTGAAGCTGCGATGGCTGTAGGATATAGCAATGTGAGTGCATTTTCAGAGCAATTTTTCCGGGAATACGGAGTGAAGCCATCATCCTTAAAGAAGGTATTTTAAAATAAAATCCGTTTAACCGTAGAATAATCCGTATATAGGCAGTAGAGTGGTGCTGTGACTCGTATACTTCTGCATAGAGAGAATCTATAACAGAGGAGTGTGCGAGGATGAACAGAATAAAAGGGAGCATCTTTTTCAGTGTATTTGTGGCTATGCTTGGGCTCATGCTCATTGCTCCAATTATGCCGCCCCTTATTCGTGAGTTGGGATTAAGAGAAAGTCATTCTGGGTTAATTATATCGCTTGGCTCCATAACGATGGCCTTAATGGCCCCAATATGGGGAAATCTGAGTGATGCAAAGGGACGCAAGCCTGTGATTCTGCTTGGATTCATAGGGATGTGTGTAAGCTGCTTGCTGTTTACGCTTACTCTTTTTGCAGGATTAAAAGGTTGGCTCAGCGGGGGGCTGCTGTTAGTCCTGTTAATTGTTACACGCGGTTTGATCGGCGGGTTTATCCCGGCGGTATTGTCATCCTCCCAAGCTTATATGGGAGATGTGACCGAGGGAGAAGATCGAGGCAGTGGGATGGCGATCATTAGCGCAGCCAATGGACTTGGATTAGTATTTGGTCCTGCTATTGCAGGTGCCTTTACTTTAATAGGCTTGCTGTGGCCTCTATATTTTGGGATTGTAATTGCTGCTGTAGCATTTGTAGTGGCCTTGCTGGCAATTCCGTCTGCCAAGCCCGTTATTCAGCAAAAGCCAGCTCGGATTAACCCGTTTCAACCCGGTCTACGAATGTATTTGTTTGCAGGTTTGGTTACGATGATTAGTATTGTGACCATCCAGGTTATAGGCGGATTTTATTTTCAAGATCAACTAGGCCTTTCATCCGAAGAAACAGCAAGAGTGGTTTCCTTTGGACTTATGTTTTCCGGTGCAGCCATGTTGATTGTACAGATCGTTCAGATGAAATGGCTTAAATGGCAACCCAAGCCGATGATTTTGCTCGGTTCTCTGTTCCTTATTGCCGGTATGCTGATATTCCTCATGTCAGCCAGCATGGTTGTTTACTATTTAGCGTTCTTTATGTTTGGTATAGGTACAGGCTTGCTTATGCCTGGATTTATGGCTGGGGCTTCTCTTTCTGTTAGTAAAGAACAGCAAGGGGGAGCCGCTGGTCTGGTGGCCACTGTCCAAGGGATTTCTGCAATTATTGCTCCTATTTTGACAACGACGCTATATCGGGTGGACAAATATATTCCTTTTGCTCTTATAGCAGCTCTAGTAGCTGTTATGGCCATCATTATGTTGGGGGTAAGAAAGAGAAAAGGGAATAGTGAGCTGGTATCTCAGAGGACCAAATAAATAAAAGAATTGTTTGATGAACCCATAGGCTTCCGTGCTATATTCACGAGAAGCCTATTTTGTTTGCTGGTTTGAATGATAGTCAAAAGGTCTCAATTTGCTAATTCATAAACTACATAGTTTAGATATCTATTATAATAAGTTTTAAGAAAATTCAGGGAAAGCAGAAGGAAAGTGGGAGGCTCATGGAAATCCAGCAAAAGTGGGTGGCTTTAAACAAAAAAGTACCTCTTATATGCGGACTACGACTGAACTCCTGAGGTGAATGAGAAGGTGAAATCCGATTTAGGGGGGGCTAGTTAAGGAGGAGTTCATAAAATTGGAGGGATGCAGATGGGTTGGGAGTATGGAATTAAAGTCGCAGATGTTAAGGATATTCAAGTGCTAATGGATCGTTTAGCTGAAGCATTGCCTAGGATTGACGGATATCGGATGCAAAGGGATGAGGATGGCTTTGTCCTGCTTCAAAATGATCCCGATTGGCCTGAGGCGTTCCAGGTGTCTGTGGAAGAGGCAAGGAATATTGAAGGGTTAAAAGATGGTGAACCTTATATCTATTGTCTATTTCATATTGGTGGCGAAGATGCGGTGAAGTGGAGGGAAGGAATGTGCAGGGTGCTGGAAGAAGAGAAATGCGCTGCGGATTGGTTCGAGTTATAGCCGAAGAAAGGAGTGGTGAGATTGAGTAAGAAGGACAAAAAAGAGATTCAGACACTAATCTATCGCTATAGTGGTCCACGAGCCAATATTGGATATACTTTTGAACCGCTGCGTTATGGGGATACGGATGAACCAAAGCTGGAGGAGATAATCTTTATCTACGCAGATGACTTTGATATCGTGTTGTCTGCGTTAAAGTCCAAATATCCACTTGACGATCCTGATACGGGGGAAACGTATGAGGCTTTTGATCCCTGTTGGGATAATCCGATTCCGGAGTCGATATGGCATGAGATATTAACAGAATTGGATGCTTGGCCTGCCAAGGAGCCGGAATTGCGCATATTTATCGATTCCTTTATAGCTTGGGTCAGAGCACATCTGAAGAAAGCAAATGGTATTATCGTGACTGGAAATCTATAGAGAAAGACAAAGCAATACGTATTTTCGCTCCCCCTCGCTTCAAGGTGCGACCGGACAGCAAGCTGCTGAGTCGAACACCTCGTTCTTTGCAGTGCTCGCGATTATTTCTCCTTTCCTGATCGGCCTAATACTACAATCTATATATAAAAAACAAGCGATTTCCTTTTGAAAGGGGACCGCTTTTTTTGGCATCATGCTGATTTTGATTTCTATATTCGAATAAAACACGACATTTAAATAACATGGTGAGTAACTTTAGTGCGCAAACGACAAAATTCGTCATTATTTTTAGTTATTCAGGACGTGGAAACCGTTCTTGTTCCTTAGTACAATGAATAAAAATAACAAGTGATGAAAAGAAAGGTGACAAAGACACGAGGAATTACGGATAAGGAGGGACAGGCTGTGGCCGTATACACACTACGTAGATTGATACAAATGATTCCGGCACTGCTTGGTATTGTCGTCATTACATTCATGATCTCAAGAGTGCTTCCGGGTGATCCTGCCGTGATGCTTGCGGGGGAACAGGCTACACCCGAGACGATTGAAAATATTCGAAGCAGCATGGGACTGGATCAACCGAAGTACATTCAATTTTTTCATTATGTAGTTGGATTGTTCCAAGGTGATCTGGGTCAGGCTTATCACACCGGACAGTCAGTGGCAAGCGACTTTGCTACCCGGTTTCCAGCAACCATCGAGTTGGCGCTGGCAAGCTTGGTTATTGCGATTCTGGTGGCAATCCCAATCGGCATCCTGGCAGCAACCCGTAAAGAATCGATTGTGGATCACATTTCACGTGTGTTTTCCTTGATCGGTGCATGTATGCCCATTTTCTGGATTGGCCTGTTATTCATTTATATCTTCTATGCTAAATGGGGCATCGCTCCTGCGCCCATGGGTCGAATTAGCGGTGACATCAATCCGCCGACGCACGTTACGGGACTTTATGTACTCGATAGTTTGATGACCGGTGATTTTGTAGCTTTAAAAAGCAGTTTATCCCATTTGGTTCTGCCAGCAGTCTGTCTCAGTACAGGCACTATGGCGATTGTGGCACGGATGATGCGTTCCAGCATGCTGGAAGTGATCGGTCAGGATTTTGTTCGCACAGCCAGAGCCAAAGGTCTGCGCGAAGGAATTGTTATTTATAAGCACGCACTCATTAACGCCTTTATTCCAACACTTACCGTACTTGGTTTGCAGGTCGGTTACCTGATTGGTGGAGCGGTTATTACCGAAACCATTTTTACCTGGCCAGGAGTGGGCAGCTATGTGACGGACTCCATTTTGGCGGCTGACTACGCACCGATTCAAGCATTTACCCTCGTAAGTGCGCTGATTTACAGCTTTATCAATCTTGGAGTCGACTTGGTTTACGGATTGATTGATCCACGTATCCGGTACGAATAATGAACGAAGCACAAAAGTAGGGGGAGGTACTCGGATGAGCACTGCAAGTGATTTGGTGGCAAAAGCGGCTGTACCTCAGCCCAATGCAACCGCTATACCGAAACGCAAGACCTTTTGGCGATTACTGTTTGGCAATAAACTCGCTTTAATCGGATTCATCTTTATCGTTGGCTGGACGCTCATTGCCATCCTCTCATCATGGATCGTTCCACATGATCCTTATGTAACCGACCCGGCGAACAAGCTGCTGCCGCCAAGTGCAGAACATTGGTTTGGGACCGATAATTACGGACGTGACATTCTCAGCCGTGTCATTTACGGAGCCAGAATCAGCATATGGACCGGGATGATTGCCGTGTCGATCTCATTTATCATCGGCGTACCGCTTGGAGCCATCGCAGGTTTCTATGGCGGTCGAATGGGCAGCATTATTATGCGCTGTATGGATATTCTGTTGGCTTTCCCGTCGCTGGTACTCGCCATGGCCATTGCTGCAGCGATGGGACCAGGACTGATGAGTGCACTCATCGCTGTGGGCATTGTAGGCATACCCGAATTCGCCAGACTGATTCACGGACAAACCATCTCTCTCCGGGAAAAGGAGTTTGTTGAGGCCAGCCGGGCGATTGGTGTAACGAACGGAACGATCCTGTTTCGCCACATCTTGCCTAATGCACTTGCCCCACTGCTTGTGAATGCAACGCTCGGAATGGGCTTCGCCATCCTCACCTCAGCCAGTCTCAGCTTCCTGGGGCTCGGTGTGAAACCCCCGATTGCTGAATGGGGCGCAATGATTTCAGAAGGGCGAGCGTATATCATTTCCGGTGAGTGGTGGATTGTAACCTTCCCGGGTCTTGGAATTGCGACAGCTATTTTGGGCTTCAATTTGCTTGGAGACGGTTTGCGGGATGTTCTTGATCCTAGACTGCGCTCTAGCAAATAAAAATAAATAGATCATTAAAGGGGAGAACGTAAGCCATGTTGAAAAAAAGTCTTTCTTTAATTGTCGTCTTGTCTACGTTGCTATGGACGGCAGGCTGTGCGAGCAATGCTAACAGCCCGTCCGCTTCATCTGGAGAGAAAGGCGCAGATGCCCCATCCCCACCAAAGACGATTACACTTGCTTACTCGGAGGGAGGGTCAACCATGGACCCTGCTGAAGCAAGTGATCTTACATCGGATACCCTTGTGCTTGCGCTCTATGATCAGCTTGTGACCTATGGCAAAAAGTCTACGGATAGCGGTGAAGTGGCAGATACGGAAGCAATTAAGCCCATGCTGGCTGAGAAATGGGATGTGTCCGCTGATAACATGACTTATACGCTCCATCTGCGTAAAGACGTTAAATTCCAAAGCGGCAACCCGCTGACCGCCAATTCTGTGTTGTATTCCTTTGAGCGGCTTAAAAATTCCGATTCCGGTAGCTTCCTGTATGGTATGAGCTCCATTAAAACCGCTACAGCGCCTGATGAGCACACCGTTGTCGTTACATTGTCCCAACCCAATCATATGTTTCTGCAAATCCTGTCATTGTACAACTTCTCCATTGTGGATGATGTGCTTGTCAAAGAAAATGGCGATGGCGACTATTTGAAAACACATGCGGCAGGTTCAGGTCCGTTCAAGCTTGAAAAATGGGACCCTGCGACAGAAGCTGTCTTTAATGCTAATGCCAGCTACTGGCAAGGAGCGCCAAATCTGAGCAAAGTAACGATGAAGTTTACCAAGGAAGCTTCCAACCGTGTACTTCTGCTGGATAAAGGCGATGTGGACATGGCGATTGAGATTCCTGCAAAGGACGTTTCGAAGCTGGAAACCAACGCTGATCTGAAGGTTCAATCCAATGCAAGTAACCGGATTCTGTATTTCGCCATGAATAACAAAGTCAAACCTTTTAATGATCCAAAAGTGCGTCAAGCCATTGCTTATGCTATTCCTTACGACCAATTAATCGACGATGTCATGTACGGTCAAGCAAAGCAAATGAAGAGTTCTGTAGCGAGTAACACGCCTGGCTACACGGATGCGGGCTACAGCTACAAGCACGACTTGGACAAAGCAAAACAGCTGCTTACAAAAGCGGGTTATCCTAATGGGTTTAATTTTAATCTGACACTGGGTTCCGGCTTCCAGGACTGGGCAGATGATGCTGTATTGATTCAAGCTGAACTTGCCAAGATTGGCGTAAAGATGAATGTTGTCAATGTTGCCCGTGCACAGTTCCTTGAACAGCAACGAGAAGGCAACCTGACAGCATACATTTCCAAATGGACTTCCTTCGTCAACGACCCTGGTTACCATCTCGGGTTCCTGATGTACAGCGGCGGTTCTTCGAATTATATGCATTATGCTAATGCAGAAGTGGATAAGCTTTGGGAACAAGCTGGCAAAGAGCAAGATGAAAATAAACGTAAAGAGCTGTATGGCAAAGCGCAAGAGCTTATAAATCAAGATTCGCCATGGGCGTACCTGTATGAATACAATCGGGTTGTTGGCATGAGCAAAGACGTCACTGGATATGTTTACTACCCAGATGAGGTTATCCGATTCTATTCATTGAATAAAGAGTAAGTTGTGATCTTACCTTATGCCTTCGGTTTTTACAGCCGAAGGCTATCATTTTACGCCTGAAGTATGAAGCTGATCCCGATGGATCGTAAAAAATTTAGTTGGCTAAATGAAAAACGTGAAGGGACTGAATGGAAATGACAGATTGGAAAACGTTAGTTCTTGATGAAATAGATAAACGGCAGGACGAATTGCTTGAGCTATGCTCGCGGTTGATTCAGTTTCCTTCGGAAAATCCTCCAGGTGATTCACGCGAAATTAGTCAGTTCATTATGGACTATCTTAAAGAAGCAGGTATAGAAACAACGGTGCATGAATCCGGGCCGAATATGTGGAATCTCATTTCTGATTATGGCGCTGAAACGGCGGACGGAAAAAAACTGATTTTCTGTGGGCATACAGACGTTGTGCCGGCAGGGGATCGTACTCGTTGGGATTTTGATCCGTTTTGTGGTGAGATACGTGATGGCTACCTCCTGGGTCGCGGTGCTTCGGACATGAAAGCAGGACTGGGCGGATTAATATTTACCGTTGCGCTTTTCTCCAAACTAGGCGTACCACTCGAAGGTGCGTTGTCGTTGCTTGTAGTTCCAGACGAGGAAACCGGGGGACATCTTGGAGTACCTTGGGTGCTGGAAAGAAAGCTGATTGAAGGAACAGCTGCTGTGATCGCAGAGCCTTCAGGCCCGCAAAACCCGACCATCGGGCAAAAAGGAAGCTGCTGGTTTGAATTTACCGTTGAAGGCACACCGGGTCATGGCAGTTTGCAGCCGATAGCAGGTGAAAGTGCTATTTTGAAGGCAGCAAAAGGGATTGAAGCGCTGCAACAACTGTGGGACATCAAGCCGGACATCCCGGAAGAAGTCAAAGAGATCATTGAAATTTCCAAGCGTTATGCAAGTGAACGGGAGAACCCAAGCTATGGACAAGCGTTTGATCATGTAACAGTGAACATTGGTACGATCCAGGGAGGCACCAAAGTCAATGTGGTTGCGGACCGTTGCACAGTGCAAGTGGATTCCCGTGTTCCATTTGGCGTAGACCACCGGGATGTACTGGCCAAAGCCAAAGAACTGCTTGCAAGTGTTGGCATTGACGCGGAACCCAAACAATTCGGATTTTATGGTAATGCCAACTGGACCCCTCCAACCGAGCCGATTGTACAGGAGCTTGTGGAATCTATCGCTGAGGTCAGCGGTAAAGAGGCCTATGGCGTACTGCAATGGGCAACCAGCGATGCACGTGCATTCCGCAAATACAATATCCCGGTATTGCAATACGGGCCTGCCGAACTGTCGACCATTCACAATTTTAATGAAAAAGCTCCGGTATGGCAGATCATTCAATCTGCGAAAGTATACGCCTTGACGGCGCTTAAATATCTGAAAACAACACAAAAAGAAGCATAAGGGGATCTGCCGTATGATGAAACAAGTTTTTGAAGTCTATGACCTTTTGGATAGTCCGTTTGCCAGCGGGGCAGAAGTCAAAGCTTATTTGGAACAACTGGGTCAAGCGGAGATTACGGTCTCCACCGTGAAAGGTGAAAAGGGCTCTACGGATTTTATTAAAATTGTCATTGCCGGTAAAACGGGTCGCATTCAGGGGGGCGATTCTCCAACCTTGGGTGTAGTAGGGCGACTTGGTGGACTTGGAGCACGACCGGAAATGATCGGATTTGTATCCGATGGTGACGGTGCGGCAGCGGCAATTTCGGCGGCGGCTAAACTATTGTGCATGCAGTCCAAAGGAGATGTGCTTGATGGAGACGTGATCATATGTACACATATTTGTCCAGATGCACCCACTCAGCCCCATGATCCGGTTCCATTTATGGATTCACCCGTAGATATTTTGACGATGAACAAATATGAAGTGACACCCGAAATGGAAGCGATCCTGTCCATTGATACGACCAAAGGGAATCGGGTCATTAACCATAAAGGTATTGCCATTTCCCCGACGGTACGTGAAGGCTATGTGCTACGAATTAGTGAAGACCTCGTCGATATTGTTCAGACCGTTACTGGCGAACCGTGTGTCACGTTTGCTGTAACTACGCAGGACATCACACCTTATGGTAACGACCTGTATCACATCAACAGCATTTTGCAACCAGCGGTGGCAACTTCCGCTCCAGTGGTTGGTGTAGCCATCACGGCCGCTGCTCCTGTCCCAGGCAGTGCAACGGGGGCCAGCCACGAAAGCGATATTGCGCTGGCGGCCAAATTGGCTGTAGAAACAGCCAAAGCTTATGGACGTGGGCAATGCTCTTTTCATTCGGAAAAGGAGTTTCAACATATTACTAAATTGTACGGTACTATGAAGCATCTACAAACGATGGGCAAGTCTGAATAAGCTTTATTCCCTAAGTTAAAAAGAACATGAAGGTTCAATGATGGACAAGGAGGAGGAAGAGGGCATGGCACAACTGCTTGAAGTAACCAACCTCCGGACGGAGTTCAAGACTGCGGCTGGCACCATCCGGGCTGTGGACGGCGTCGATCTATCGGTTGGCAAAGGCGAAACACTCGGAATCGTTGGCGAATCCGGGTGCGGCAAGAGCATTACCTCCCTTTCCATTATGCAGCTCCTCCCCAAGGGACTTGGGAAAGTAGCCGCTGGTGAAGTACGGTTTAACGGTGAAAACATGCTGGATTTTTCGGAGCGGAAAATGCGCTCGATTCGTGGCAACGAGATGGCCATGATTTTTCAGGAGCCGATGACTTCGCTAAATCCTGTGTTCAAAATCGGCAAGCAAATTGCGGAGTCTGCCCGATACCACCACGGTGTAAGCAAACACAAAGCGAAAGACATGGCTGTGGACATGCTGACGAAAGTGGGAATTCCACGTCCAGAAAAAGTAGCCGCTTCTTATCCGCATGAACTCTCGGGCGGGATGCGCCAACGGGTGATGATTGCGATGGCGATGGTGTGCAATCCGAAGCTGCTGATCGCCGATGAACCGACAACGGCACTAGACGTAACCATTCAAGCACAGATTCTTGACTTGATGCGTGAGCTGCAGAAGTCCGAAGGAACTTCCATTCTGATGATTACTCATGACCTTGGTGTCGTTGCTGAAATGTGCGATCGGGTCGTGATTATGTACGCCGGACAAGTGGTAGAAGAAACCGATGTAAAAACGCTTTTTAAAGAGCCCAAGCATCCGTATACACAAAGTTTGCTAGCTTCACTGCCACAATTAAACAGTGATCAGGAGCGTCTGGCTTCCATTCCGGGCCAGGTTCCCAACCCACTTGATATGCCACATGGCTGCCGCTTTGCACCACGTTGTCAGTTTGCCAAGGAAATTTGCCGTGCAGAGGCCCCGGAGCTTACAGAAGTGGAACCCGGACACAAAAGCCGCTGCTTGCTACAGCAGGAGGGATATCATGAGTACACTGCTTGAAATACGTAATTTGAAAAAACACTACCCGATCAAAAAAGGACTTTTTTCCAAACAAGTGGGAGCAGTCAAAGCGGTGGATGGTATTAACCTGACTGTACAGCAGGGTGAAACCCTGGCAATCGTGGGAGAATCCGGCTGCGGCAAATCCACAACTGGACGGGCAATTCTCAGATTGATCGAACCGACGGATGGAGAGATTCTGTTTAATGGCACGGATATACGTAAGCTAAACACAGAGCAGCTGCGCAAATTCAGAACGGATATGCAGATGGTGTTTCAAGATCCGTTTGCTTCGCTTGATCCCAGATGGACGGTACAGCAGGTGCTGGAAGAACCGCTCATCACGCATGAAAAGCTAAGCAAAACGCAGCTCAAAGAGCGGGTGGAAGAGCTGCTCGAAGTGGTCGGATTGTCTCCTTATCACGCACATCGTTATCCGCACGAGTTCTCGGGTGGTCAACGCCAGCGGATCGGGATCGCACGGGCACTGGCGCTTCATCCCAAATTTATCGTGTGTGACGAGCCAGTCTCGGCCCTCGATGTGTCGATTCAGGCGCAAGTGCTCAATCTGATGAAGGACCTGCAAAAACAATATGACCTGACGTATATGTTCATTTCCCATGATCTGTCGGTCGTCAAATTTATCAGCGACCGCGTGGGTGTGATGTACCTGGGCAAGTTGGTCGAACTCGCACCGACCCAAGAAGTGTTCAGAAAGCCGCTGCATCCGTATACAAAGGCGCTAATGTCTGCGGTACCTGTAGCTGATCCGGAAGCGGAGCGTGATCGGATTGTACTCAAAGGGGATGTGCCCAGTCCAGAAAATCCGCCAAGTGGTTGTGCGTTTCATAATCGCTGCCCGGCAGCCATGGAGATATGCAGCAAAGTACAGCCCATCTTTGCCGAAGCTGCACCAGGGCGACAGGTAGCCTGTCACTTGTATCCAGCTTCCACGCCCGAACAAGCGCTAGCTGGACAGGCATAGGCCAGCTGAAAAAGAATAGATAAACCTTCTAGCAAGAATCAAGCCTGAATCCTTCTCAAACGGATTCAGGCTTTTTTTAAGTGTAGCTGTTCTGCAAACGCACATATTTTTCCAATAAATCCATTTTAAGATTCAATATAAGGGGTGGAATTTCAACACCTGTAAATCAAGCATATAACATGCAGGGATACAACATTGCGCACAATCAATGGAAGCGTTTTAATTTGAATATAGAAATACAAAAGAAGACCTCAGGGAGGACATAAGAATGCTAAAAGTGAAAGCGCTTAGATGCGAGCATTTAAATAATCCGATTGGATTGGGTTGTCTAAAACCGCGGTTAAGTTGGCAGATCGAATCTGAAAAAATGTATGTTTCTCAAAAACGTTTCCAATTGCAAGTATCCGTTCATCCCACTTTTGAACCGCTGATTTGGAATCATTTTACCTATTCGGATCAATCCATTTTGTTTCCCTATGAAGGCCCCCCGCTGGAATCAGGACAAAGATATTATTATCGGGTAAAAGTATGGGCTCAGGGAGCGGGTGACACAGAACCGGAAGAATCGGAATGGAGTGAGTCCGGCTTTTGGGAGATGGGGCTGCTCCATGAGCAGGACTGGAAAGCACAATGGATCACAGTGAAGGAGCGGAGCATCCATGAACAGTTTCAGACAAGAGCTCCTTTTGCCGCTTCCAAATATTTTTCGGTTGAGGGAAAAGTGAAAAAAGCAGTCATTTATGCTACAAGTCTTGGGCTGTATGAACTGGAGTTCAATGGACAAAGGGTGGGCGATGCCTACTTTACCCCGGGATGGACGGATTATAACGATCGTGTCCAGGTGCAAGCATATGACGTGACTTCTACCATTCGAGAACAACATAATCGAATCACAGCCACGGTGGGAGAAGGCTGGTACAGCGGTTATCTGGGTTGGCAAAAGCGCAAGGACACCTACGGGAACACGAATGCATTGTTATTTCAAATGAAGATTAGTTATGAAGATGGCCGTTCTGAAGTCATTTGCTCTGATTCTTCCTGGGAGGAAACGAGCTGTGCCATTTTAATGTCGGATATTTATAACGGCGAAATCTATGATGCCCGACTTGAGCAGCAGGCAGCCGAACATAGCTCCTTAACCGAACGGAAAATGATGCAGGTCGTCTCGTTCCCGTTAAGTCATCTGATTGCTCAGGAGAACGAACCTGTCCGTGTGATGAACCGATTGAAGCCTGTTGAACTCATTCGAACTCCTAAAGGTGAGCTGGTGCTTAACTTGGGTCAAAATATGGTAGGTTGGCTGGAATTTAAAGTGGAAGCCCCCGAAGGTACGGTTCTGAATCTGGTTCATGGTGAAGTGCTGGATCAGCAAGGGAACTTTTACAGAGATAATATTCGGGATGCAGCGCAGCAGATTACGTACATTTGTAGCGGGAAGGGGACGGAGATATTTAGGCCGCATTTCACTTTTCAAGGCTTTCAATATGTGAAGCTTGAGGGCTTTCCTGATGGCGTTACGATTGAAGATTTTACGGGTGTTGTTCTGCATTCGGACATGGGGACGATCGGGGTGTTTGAGACATCTGATCCAAAGCTGAATCAACTTCAACACAATATTGTGTGGGGGCAAAAGGGGAACTTCCTGGATGTGCCAACCGATTGTCCGCAGCGTGATGAGCGATTAGGCTGGACCGGCGATGCACAGATTTTTGCTAGAACTGCCAGCTTCAATATGAATGCGGCTTCCTTCTTCCGAAAGTGGCTTAGGGATTTGGCTTACAACCAGCTGGAAAATGGGGCAGTGCCTTTTGTAGTGCCGGATGTCCTCAAAGGAACCTTTGCCGATAATATGGACAAAACGACGGCAGCATGGGGAGACGCGGCGGTTATATGTCCGTGGACCCTATATCAATGCTATGGGGATAAGCAAATCTTAGTGCAGCAGTATGACAGTATGAAAGCATGGGTGGATTATATTCGCGCCCAAGGGGACGAAGAATGTCTTTGGGATACCGGTTTGCAGCTGGGAGACTGGCTTGCGCTGGATAGCGAGGAAGGAAGCTATTTTGGGGCGACGGACGGAACGCTAGTGGCCACTGCTTATTTTGCGTATTCGACTCATATTTTGGCACAGACGGCCAAACTGCTGAATCGTTATACCGATTACAACACATATAAAAACTTACATGAGGGGATTAAAATGGCTTTTGCGAACCGCTACTTCGATGACGCGGGCAAATTGACCTCCAATACCCAGACTGCACAGGTTGTGGCTTTGCACTTCGGATTGGTGCCAGAAAAGTATAAAACGCAAGTGATCCAGGAGCTCGTACGGCTCATCGAAAAAAATGATATGCATCTGGATACCGGCTTTGTGGGCACCCCCTATCTATGTCTGGTTTTATCCGACCATGGCTATACGGATGTCGCTTATAACATTTTATTTCAAAATGATTATCCTTCATGGCTCTATCAGGTTGAACGGGGAGCAACGACCATGTGGGAGCATTGGGACAGCATCAAAGTGGATGGCTCGTTCTGGAGCACCGATATGAACTCGTTCAATCACTATTCGTACGGTTCAGTAGGAGACTTTATGTACCAAAATATTGCCGGAATCGATGTGCTTGAAGCGGGCTATAAAAAATCACGTTTAGCTCCTAAACCGCCTGCCAATCTTACTTCGGCCCATGGCAAGCTGGAGACGCCATATGGCACGCTTGAAGTCCAATGGGAAATCGTGAATAAAGAAATGAAGATGACGGTTCACGTACCACATAATACGACGGCTGAGATTACACTTCCGGGCGTTATGGAGCCGGATGCACTACAGCAAATCATTGTTATGCAATATCCGTCGATTCAGTATCCGCCTGGTGATGTTCCACAGGAGCTGGCTGGGAAATTAGGTTCTACAGGGAAACAGGCGATTTTCCAAAGGAGCGGAGATCATGAAATGACGTTTACGGTCGGTTCTGGACAGTATACGTTCCAGTACAGATGCAACTAGAGGCTAAATAACATAGACTAGAGGTGAGAGCTTAATGAATATAAAGAACAAAGTTTTGTTTAAAACGGCGTTGCTATCCATTTCCTTAGTCCTGACGTCAGCGAGTGCCATTTCGGCTGTCATACCAATGATGCTGAACCAATTATCAGGCGTCTCCAGTTCGCTGATTGAAAGCGTAGTCACGATTCCATCCTTCTCGATGATGCTGTTTGTGCTATTGAGTGGCCCGATTTCTTCTCGATTGGGTAAAAAAAATACAGTCCTGCTAGGGCTTTTGCTCGTAGTCATCGGCGGAATACTTCCCATGTTCACGACGAATATTACATGGATTCTTGCGCTGCGTTTGGTACTAGGTGCAGGTCTCGGGATGTTCAATTCACTGGCCGTCAGTTTAATTAGTGATTTTTTTGAAGGGGATGAACGTGCTCAATTAGTAGGCTTTCAAAGCGCCGTTCAAGGACTCGGAAGCAGTTTGGCTACCTTTGTGGCAGGGCAGCTCGCCCTAATTGACTGGCAGTTCGCTTTTTTATGCTATGGAATCACCATTCCTATTGCGCTATTATTCTTTCTGATCATTCCCGAACCAGAGCGCGGGGAGCCTACAGTAGAGAACTCGACAGAAAAGGGTCACAAGAGCGGGGGAATATCCATACCTGTACTTGGATTAGGGGCTGCACTTTTTCTGTTTATGACTTTTATCATGATTGTATATACCAAAACAGGCATTATGATTGCTGAAAAGAGCATGCCCAATGCTGGTTTTTTAGGAACTGCGTTAACGCTGTTTTCCTTGTCCACCATGATTGCGGGCTTCCTGTTTGGTAGAATCTATAAATGGTTTAGAAATTACGCTCCCTTTATCTCCAGTCTATTAACAGCAACTGGTTTTGTACTACTATGGTTTGCTGAGAATGTTACCATGGTTACCGTTGCCATGCTGATCATTGGCTTTAGTTTTGCGCTGTTTATTCCTTATGTTTTTACCATACTAACTAAAATCGTACCTAAAGGCAGTGAGACTTTATCCATTTCCATTGCGATGGTAGGGTCCAATTTGGGAGCGTTTGCTTCGCCTTATGTGATCAAGTTAGTTGGCGTGTTGTCTGGAAATGAAACGGCTTCATTTTCCTTCCTTGTTTCTGCGATTGTATTTACGATTGCGGCACTCCTTTGTCTGGGAATCGCTATTAGAGGAAAGGGAAGCAAAACTCAAGCGGCAGTCCACAGTTAATGGGATGTATCCGATATAGTAATTTTTTCAACGGGCGGAGAACCGCCCGTTTTCCATCATATAGTGAAGGAGGAGTCAGTGTTTATGAACCTTCATGAGTTGGATCAGTTGCTGAGAAACAAAACGGAAATTGAACTTTTACAACAGCAAAACAATCAGGTGATTAATGATCTCTCCAAAGAATCGGAGAATGAGCGTTTTTTTGATATAAATCAGAATATATACCGTATGCCCGCTTTATTTTTCTTTGGAGAACATGATATTTATATTAGCAAGCACAATAGATTTGCTCCGATGCTGGAGCACATGCATGAATTTATCGAATTAAACTATGTTTACTCAGGTAAGTGCAATCAAATCATAGCAGGCAAAGAAATTCAGCTTTGTGAAGGCCAAGTATGTGTCCTGGATAAGGATGTGCCTCACAGCATCGCTCCTTTGGGAGAAGACGATATACTGATTAATATCTTGCTGCAAAGAGAAACGATTTCATCCCTATTTCTGCAGCGGCTATCTAAGAAAAAAAGCCTGATTGGCGAATTTCTAGCCAACTCTGTCCTCCAGCATCAGCACCATAATCACTTTATTATTTTTGAGTCGCAGCATAATGAGAACCTTCAATATATATTGCGTAGAATCTTAATCGAATATTATTCCAGGCAAGAGGATTCGATGGAATTGGTGAAGGCTTATTTGCAAATTGTATTTGGAGAATTGGTCCGTGTATTGGAAAGCGAGCATAATATTCACTTAAACCAGCAGGAAAATAATATTACCTCTATTCTGAATTACATGGAAGAGCACTATCAGCATTTAAGCCTACAGCAATTATCTAACCATTTTAATTACAATAGCACGTATTTAAGTAATAAGTTAAAAAAAGTAACCGGTCTTACTTACACTCAGCTTATTGCCAACATTAAACTCAATGCAGCCTATTCTTTGGTAGTGAATACCAATCTGCCGTTCGAAATGATATTTAAACAGGTGGGATATAACAGCATGAGTTTTTTCTATAAAAAGTTTAAAACAGCATATGGTGCCACCCCGCAAAATATCCGAAACAAACAGTTGAGGAAATGAAGGATATACAAGGACGTCCAATTCTAATGGGCGTCTATATTTGTTATAATATCTGCAAATTCATAAGCTGGTGTTTATAAGGGAGGGTACATCCTTGGAGGCAATACTAAGACGTCACTGGCCAGAGTGGAACGGAACGCTGCAGAAACAAACCGGGGGTTGGAATAATACGACGTATTTTGTTAAGAGTGGTGGGCGAAACGGAGTGCTGCGCGTCTACGATACACACAAGGATCGGGACAAAATTGAATTTGAGCATGCAGTTTTGCAGGAGCTGAGTAAGCATTCACTATCGTTCAGGACACCCACGCCTATTCCGACGGTCACGGGAGAGACGCTTGCTCAACTGGAGACGGAAAGCGGTAAATATGTGTGTCTGTTCGAATACATAGAAGGCATATCACCCCTGGAGCAGGATTCAAGCTTTGCCTATACTTTGGGCGAGACTACGGGGGAATTATCGGCTGTGCTTGCGACAGTTAATCTTGATATGACTCCAGTCTATCGACCGTATTATGCTTTGCAGCAATCCTATCCGTTGTGTAACCGGGAAACGGTTCAGGGCTTTTGTTTACATCCGCCTGAGCCTCTAAAGGATTTGCATGAAGAACTGCGATTAATAGGGGAAGCTTATGAAGAGATTACAGATTCGCTTCATGCATTGGAAGAGTTGCCGCATCAGCTTGTACATGGAGACTTGAACGCTTCCAATTTGTTAGTAAAGGATTCTGATCATAGTCTAGTAACCGCACTGCTTGATTTCGAATTTTGTACGCTAGACGTTCGGGTCATGGAGCCGGCGGTCATCTTATCAGGATTTTTGGGACAACCAGAGGAGACGACAGCAGTTCGGGATTTTTGCCGGGGCTTCAGCCGCCAGGTTCATTTAAGCCACACCGAGATTGATGCTGTGCCTATATTGATGCTGCTTAGGAAGGTAGACGTATTTCTTCATTTTTTGAGTCGCTTTCTGGAAGGAACGGATCAGTCACACGTATTGCAAGAGCAGGTCAAACAGATCTCTGCCGACTTGCGCCAGCTTTCCACCAGCAGTAGCTGGATTCAGGAAGAGTTGGTCCAAGCTGGAACAGTGTATGAATAAACGAGCTAAATGCCGCGTTATGTTATAATCTTTGGGAAAATTGAGCCTGGGTGCATTGAAATGTACTCGAAACTGGAGGAACAGATGAATAGTTGGCTAACGAACGCATTACGGCCGTACTTCGGGCTGGAGGCGCTGGAAGAGCATTGGGATGTGGTAGAAATTAAAGAAGGATACTTTATTTGTGTGGATGGAGACGTTATTCGCAAGCGAATTTCTTCCACTGAGGATACTTATGGAGAAACCGATGTAGAGATTTTTACGCGTGACCGGGCATTTGTTTTGCCTAAAACGGCTCGTGGCAAAGAGAAAAAGCTGAATTACACAAGTGTTTCGAGCATCAAGGCAGAAGGCGTGACCTTTTCAGCAGGCATTCGAAGGGATCGTCCTCTTAGTTATGTTACTGCTGTGAATAGCAAAACGGGTGTGAAACTCCCTATTACGGGATGTGAGCATTTACATAGTAAAGAAGAGATCATCGATTGGCTTCAGCAATATCCGTCACTTGTGCCCAAGGATTACGATCGCAGGTTGCACCGGTTGAAGCATATGAAAAACCAGCGTTATAAAACGGTCCCAGGAGACATCTTCCGCGTGGAAATAGACCTTTTCACAGATGGATATGTGCTGGTCGTTGGAGATTTGCGCCAAATGCAAAAGGATCAGTTGTTTGCAGAGGAGAGCATTTGGAACAGTGTCATGACCATGCCTTTATTCGTACGTCCATATTTGTTTACGAGTCGTGACCGTTCAACAGCTTTGGAATCTATCACATCCGCCCCATTATCCGAAACGACCTGGATTGTTATGGATGATTCCTTTATGCGGGGTGCCTATGAGCGGGTAGGGCATAAGCTGTTAGTGGAAGAGGATATTGTGTTCCCCATCGGCTATGGCTGTAGTACGGATAGTAGAAAAGAAAAAACATATAGTCTGTCCTGGGGAACGGGCACGGTTTCCAAACCGGAAGGGGAGACCGTGTTCAAGTCCTCGCGAAAATTTTCAAATAACGGTGCTTATTCAGGTATCGTTGCCGACTGTTTTGGCTCCTGGGAAGAGCGGGAGTGGCACAAAACGCTGGATAATCCGTTACATCAGGATGAACGTCGAAAAGCACTGGCCGAATTCGGATTCCCGGAAGACATTTCGTATGATGAGTTCAACCGTCAAACGGGAGGACTGACGCGTTCGGAATATCTTGCATATTTGGCAAGAACCTATGGCGGGAAAAAGTGATACAAACGAATTGAATTTTTTAATAGGAGGGGCCTATGAAATATCTTAAAGATTGTCCGGAACCAGGCATGGGAACCTGGTATTTTGAAATAGATTCGGATGGAATAGCTTATCGACAAATTGTCATCCAGGATGACGGCACGTATATCGCCTCTAATCGCAAGCACGAGCAGTATCATTTCTTATTAGCTGAGAAAGCGATTGATGACACGGAGCCCTATTATACGCAAATTACAAAAAAAGAGTTTGAAGAAGTATGGTCCAATTATCTTCACACCTTGAACCAGGAATGGCATCAAATCAAAAATGCACTGCCCGTTGGAACTAAGGTAAAGGGTTATATTGAAGTATTTTTACCACACGGTACGCTTATTCATATTTTCCAGCATCATGCGGTCGGATTGTCAGACACTCGTACATATGAGGAAAAGACACCATCCGAGTGGATGTATCCGAAGCATGAGGTCACGGCAATTGTAAAAGGATACGACGAAGTGAATCAGTGGGTGATTTTAGATCAAACGCAGGTTTTCAAAAATCAGTTTGTAGGTTGAAAGTGAATTTTGGGATATGCGGGAAGGGGAATGAACATGCATACTTTAACTGTTGATGAACTGGTGGATAAGGATAACCATGCATGGGAAGAGGTCAGAAATATTCTGAAAGAAGGCCGGAATTCACATCACATTGTATCGACCGAATCGGAATCCGCTCCAGGGGACACGCTGTACCGTTTGCAGGTGAGTACGAAATCATATTTGGGAACAGTTGCCTATGAGACAGGAGGAATCGTGTTTGATTACGGTTGGATCACCTTGCTGGGTGCGGGTGGCTCTGGAATTTTCGGTAGCTTGACCTCATGGAACGGGCTTCAAGAGCCGAAAAGTGTTCCTGCGCTTGAGGGGATGCTGATTGTTGCCTATGATGCAGCAGGTGGATTTTTTGGATTGGATATAGGGAAATTCGGACGTAGCGGTCATATCTACTATTTTGCACCAGATGCATTGGAATGGGAATCCACTGAGCTGGCCTATTCCGGTTTCTTGAGCTGGTTGGCTGAGGGAGATTTGGGCTTGTTCTACCAGACATTCCGCTGGAACGGTTGGCAGAAGGATATGGAGCAACTTCAGCCGGGAGAGGTATTTGCATATTATCCGCCGCTATGGACCCAAGAAGGTGGAGGGGAGACCAGCAGCAAGTCACCTATAGACATTACAAATGCATGGCAGGTGGCATTGGATAAGGAATAGCTTTTGTGGTATAAACAACAACTCTTAGAGGCATCAAGGCATGGAGGTTGGCACATATGTGGAGTATTCAATTTGAACAACCGTTTGTAATAAGTCAGGAAGCAACTGATGAACAAATCGCGAATTTTTTGAAAACATGGAACATAAAGCTATCCGAGCAAGAGATTCACGAAATCAAGCAAAGACAAGTGAACCCTTTTCCAAAGTCGTCTCCTTTCTATGATCAATATAAACCTTTAGATCCTGTTGGCTGGCATCTGCCCCAAGGACAATTTCCTGACAGCTATATGGAGTTTTTGAAATATTCTAATGGTGGGGAGTTTCAAAATGGAGAACGTTATTTTCAGTTTTTCAATACCGAAGATTTGAGAGAAATGAACCTCGCCTACGAGTTGCCGGAATATATGCCGGGTGCTGTGTCGTTTGCGATGGATGGGTGCGGAAACCACTATATGTTTGATATGAGAGAGGAAAAAAGAAACAATGAGTATCCCGTTCTTTTTGCTCATTCTGGTAGTCTGGGATATGACGAATGTGAACAGGTTGCCCATTCATTTATAGAGCTGTGTACGGAAAAATGGGCAGTGTATTGATACCTGCATGATTCTGCCCAATATATAGCCAATAGTGAGAAGTCTACAAACAGTCCCATTGAAGGAACTCTTCATTGGGACTGTTTGTAGCGGATATGCGATACACAATCAGGACCATGGGATTCTTGCACAAAGCTATCTTACATATGTTGTGGCCTGATTGCCGGCATAATCTTCAAGCACGATCTTTAGCGAGCTGGTACGAGAAGTAGGGGTAAAAGTCAGTTCACTTAATTTTGTTCTTCCCCGGACAATGTAAGGAAACTTTTTCGATACATAAGTTACGCCAAATTGCTTGGGCACATCGTTTTCGTATACATATAAACGATGCCAGTCCTTCAAGGTTGGTAGAGCAAGCGTATACGTTGACCCAGTGACCGTCACATTCTCTTCTACATAAGGCTCTATCGTCGTGTCTGCGAGATACCCAGTGTATGCTACAGGTTCATGATTGCCGATAGCGATACGTAGTGTGTAGCTATCACCGTTTGTGGGCAGATCGGTAAACGTAGCCGTTTCAGCGCTATTGTCCGCCGTAATGGTTTTATGGAATACGGTGTCCGTATAGTCGGTGATCAAGGTCAATTTAACCGTTCCGTCCGCTTCAGAGGGATTTTTCCACGTTACTGTAGCCTCACCGTTTTCTTGAGTCTCCACCTTAATATGACTGACGGCAGCATTCAGATCGTAGCTTAATCGAGCCGGTTCGCTTTCCGTTCCATCAGCCCCAACTGCAGTAAGCATTAATTCACCGGATTTATGGTTTAGGGATTTAATATAATAGGATGAGTCATAAATTCCGCCGATATAGGAGCCGTTCTCATACAGATTGTATTGTTTAACTTTGGAGTAATCCTCAAGGTCCCAGGCTACGAGCATTTCGTTCGTATCGGTCAGTGCCTTGGTGATTTTGAATCCCGTCGGCGCGGCTGGTTTCAGGACAGAATGGTCTGTTATCTTGATTTGGCCGATATTCATCTGATAGTTTTTGATTGTTTTATTCGCGTTATCAAAAGATAAACCGAAAGCTACAATTGTTTCTCCTTTATAGGCACTCAAATCCAGATTGTGGCTTACCCAGCCCGTGGTTTGTTTACCAGAGTTAGGGATGCTGACTTTTACGACTTGGCCGGGGTTATCTTTGAAAATAAGTCCGATACTCAGCACCGAGCTGTCATCGGAGGAAGGCTTATTGTACGTGATGGACAAGTTTGAATTCTTATTTACCGACAGATCCGTTTTATACAGGCGTAAAAAGTTATCTGAATTCAGCTCTCCGTTAACGACGAGGGAGCTGCCACCCTGATAAGCGCCCACAGGCTGATAGGTAAACCGAGTGCCTTTGGTATAATTCGGACCATAGTCATAGTCAACCGAGAGCGGTTTACCTTTGGTATCGAGCCACCATTGCCAAGTTACCGGGATATCCTGAATATTGATGTTGGACCATTCCTTGGGATTGGAGATGACTCCATTCACGACATACTGCAAGCCATGTCCGGTATTGAAGCTGGTATTAAAATGGGAGCCACGGATGACAGAACGTTCGGCGATATATGCCGCGATACCGTCCCAGTTTGCGCCCGAAGCTTTTACATCGGACAAATCTACACTTGGGTTTCTTTGTGCACGGACGGGATTCTGATTCGGACCTGACCACCAGACACGGTCGCGGATAAAGGTCATCCATTGATAGGCATTGTCAGCTCTGCGATTGGTGTCCTGTCCGCCAAACTCTTCATCCAGCGCATTATGTGTGAAATCTGCTCCCAACGTCGCGATACTGTTCATTGGCTGCCCGTTCTCACCGATATTCAGACGTAGATCGTATTTTTGCTTCCATCTGCCAAAGTCACCGTTCCCGCCCTCAATCCCAGCAAAAACGGTTTTAAGAGGGTCCAGACCCAATTGCTTGGCATGGTCGCCGGAGCTTTTCAGCTTCGCTTTGTCCCACCAATAATTGAGAAAAATAGAATCGGACACCTGTCCGTATTGCTTGTCTTTGACAAACGGGCTGTTCACGGCATTAAACTCATTTTGATAAGCAATTTTACCGGTTTCGTTTATGGTGGAGTCGTACCATTGCACATACATGCCCTGATCTCGCAAGTATTTCATAAACTGCTTGTAACGGGGGATATCCTCTGTAGCTACGCCTTTAGAAGCTTCCTCCTGGTTGATGAAGTAGCCGTCATAGCCATAATATTTCGCCATTTCGATCAATTTTTTAGCTACCGGAAATCCACCCTGAGCATCCCGCACGAGCATTTGCTTATACGTTTGCGGTCCACGGTCATTATCCGAGAAAAAAATACAGGCGATGGAGAGAACGCCGTTTTTGTGCGCCGCATTTGTATAACCCGGATTTGGAATGTTCAGAATGCCGAACTCGAACCATTTTTCCGTCCAATCCTTTTGGGGATCGTATAGCTCTTCGGGTACATGGGCGGTAGGCATACCGTGCCAGTAGCCGTAATAGTCGGTATACTGCCAATAGTTAAACAAGTATTGACTGAATTTATTGGTATAGGAATAGCTATCAAAAAAAGCGTTTCCATAATCGCCGCTAAGTGTAAACATTTGCGTGTCAGGGCTTAAAGCAGGTTGGGCCTGTGTAGCGGCGAAGGAGCTGTTACGTTGTTGCAGAGGGACGCGAGCGCGAAGCATATCTCCATAGACATCTTTGGTAGGAGTCCAGTCCAAAATATGTGAGCTGGCGTATCCGTGCTGATAAGGCTGATTCGGCCCTTTGGCGCTTTCTCCTTCATATGGGAGGGTATCGCCTGCATAAACGGATGGAGAGAGGGTTTGACTTAACAGGACAGAAGTCAAAACCAGCGCAGTCCATTTTAAAGCGAACTTGTGAACCTTGTTACGTTTCATAGCTCATCCCCCTAACGAGTATTTATCCCCCTAAAGATAATCAATAAAACGGTTTTTACATAGAGGCTAAATTAAAGATATGGCGTTTAAATTAAAGAAAATCCTCATTTTCATGAATGCGCTTACTTATATCCAGCGAAGGACATGGTATACTTTATTTACGCATGAACGATCCTGGAGGGCTTATACGATGAAAAGGGGCAATAGATACCCAGCTTATTTTAAAAACAACATGTTCCTGAGGATACTATTGTTGTTCTCCTGTATTGCCATTTTGTCAATTATTACGATTGCATATGTCACGTATATATCCATTTCGCAATCCATGGTTCGACGGGAACTGGATACCCAGAAAGCAGCGATGGAGAGTGTTGACCGCTATATCCATCTCCGGCATGAATCCGTTCAGAACATGGTGCGGGATATGTACCGGAATGAGGCGCTCTCGATGAACGTTTCTTTTTTTATGGACCACGCGTATTCCGAATATGTACAGCACCGCATGGACGAAACGTACATGGAGAGTCATGATTATTCAACAGATGTGCTCACTTATTTTAAAAATTGGCTGGATGAAAATAGCGATATTAGCAATTTGATATTGTACAGTGCCGACCAGCAATATTTGTCCACCTTCAATGAGAGCAAGCAATTCAAGCAATTCCCGGTGCATGCGGCGCGTTCCTTTGTACCGGATGTGATGGCTGCCGAAAGCAAAAGCGTCTCTGCTCCGAATTACTGGATTCGGAAGGCGATCGATCAGTGGAGCCCCTCGTTATATTCGTTACAAGTCCCCATTAACAATAAGCAAACACTCAAAAATACCGGTCAGCTTCTGGTGTTTCTAAATTCCAAAAGTATCTCCAATGCACTTTCCAGCTACGGGAACAACCTAAAGGGCGAAATTATCGTTCTGTCCACCCATGGAACGGTTCTGTTCGATTCTAGGAGTAACTATTACGGGAAAACGTATCCTTACGTCGAAGTGACCCGATCATTATATGACGATGTGGATTCCGATGCTGGGATCATTCAGGCGAAGCAAAATATGTACATCAACAAGCTGATTTCTCCGGACGAAGGATATGTCGTGATTGGGGCAGTCCCCAATGAGGAAATGGCTCAATCGTACCGGGGTATCCGTAATACGATTTTGACAATCAGTGTCGTTTGTATTCTGTTTGCTGTGCTGTTCCCTGCCTTTTTCGTCATTAACTTTGCTAAACGAACGAATCGGATTATTAAATTCACTCGTCAGGTGAAAAATGGCGATCTTACAGCTCGTATCCAAGACCCCCAAGAGGATGAGCTGGGACAAATCTCTCGAAGCTTCAACGATATGCTGGACGATCTTAATCTATATATTGAACGGGTGTATAAAGCAGAGATCAAGCAAAAGCAAACGGAGCTTGTTGCCTTGCAGGCACGTATTCATCCACATTTTTTGTATAACACGCTTGAAGTGATACGTATGAGGGCGATTTCCCAGGGAGCCAAGGATGTAGGAGAAATGATCTATAGCTTATCGGTATTGTTCAAAAGCCTGGTTCAGCAGAAAAAAATATACACGCTTAAAGATGAATTGGAGGCTTGCAGATTATATCTTGAGTTGTTCAGAATACGCTACAAGGAAAGGTTCAATTACACGATTACGGTCGACCCCGAGTTGTATACTCGTTCTGTCATGAAGCTGATGCTTCAACCCATTATTGAGAATTATATTGTTCACGGTATACAAAGCGATCGGAATGATAATGTGCTGACCATTGAAGTGCGTGAAACGGGGGAGGTTCTGCTGGTTGAGATCCGTGACAATGGGAAGGGCATTGAAGGGGAGCGTTTGAAACAGGTTCTGGAGGAACTGGAACGCCAGGAGGAAGACGGACAAATGTTTGGACTACGCAGTGTGCACACCCGACTTCGGTTTTTACACGGAGCCGATTCCGGGATTGAACTGGAGAGCCGCAGCGGCGAGGGAACGACGATTCGGGTACGATGCCCTAACAGGGAAGGGATGGATGCCATATATGTATAAAGTATTTATTGTAGACGATGAGCCTTTTATCATTGAGGGATTATACGATATTGTGGATTGGACCTCTTTTGGGCTAGAAATTGTCGGACATGCGGAAAATGGATCTTTGGCGCTGGAAGCGCTGGCCTCCAGACCCGTGGACGTACTGATTACGGACATTTCTATGCCGACGATGGATGGTCTCAGGCTGATTCATGAGGCGAGAAAGCTGCATGCTGACTTGAAGGCGATTGTGTTGAGTGGATTTAATGAATTTGATTACTTGAAGGAAGGCATGAAGCTGGGCATCGAAAATTACCTTTTAAAGCCGATTAATGTGGAGGAACTGGAATCCACTTTATGCAATACAACGGAGAAGTTGGACAGGTCCCGGTTGGATCAACAATATGAGACGTTTGGGGTGCAGGTTCTCAAGGAAAATACGTTGTACCGTTGGCTGACAGGACAGATTGCGCCTACAGAATTCCAGGAACGTGCTGAATTGATAGGTTTTTCGTTAAATATCCCCTTCATGGAGGTAGCTGTGTTACGGACGGAAGGGGATTCGGCAGGAATGCATCAACAGTTAAGGCAGTACATTCAACACCAGCCCGATTTAACATTGTTTCGCGATGTTGATGCGGTTAGTGTAATCATTGCCGCACTACCGAATTATGATGAGGGCAGACAGGACTTGTTAACGCTCTTGGAGGATTTTTCTGTTCAGTGGTCGACGGACGGGGAAGAAACGGTGTATATCGGGATAGGCAGCGCCGGTTCGCTTGCTGCAGCTCCACGCAGCTATAATGAAGCTAAAAAATCTTTGGAATATTTTATGATATATAATGACCGCCGGATCATTGACTATACAATGCTGGAGGAGAGCGAGGGCAACGCTGGCGAGACTTGTTCCATCGACTGGAAGGATTATGTGAAGCTGATTATAGCAAGAGACCTAGATGCGCTTACCGCACGAATTCAGAGTGATTTTGAGCAGCTTCAGCATCTCGAAAGTGTTACCCCGGATGAACTGCGGAATATGGCGCTGGAGTTGGTGATCCGGTTCAAGATGGAGCTGGAGAACATCAAGCATTCCAATGAGTCGGAACGGTTTCAGCAGGGGCTTCACCAGATAAAATGCTGTACGACATTGGCAGAGCTGGTGAGTGCGCTTCAGCATGTGGCGACAGAGACGGTGAATTCACTGCTACAAGATATGAAAAACCCTATCGTAAGTCAGGTGCTGTCCTATATCCATGTTCATTATGCCAAGGAGCTATCATTAAAAATATTAGGTTACCAGTACCACCTTCATCCCGTTTATCTCGGTCAGTTGTTTCATAAGGAAACGGGCGAAACCTTTGCTGAATATATCAATCAGTACCGGATTAAAAAAGCCAAGGAACAGCTTAAAAACACCAATCTCAAGGTACACGAAATTGCGCGGAACGTGGGGTATTGGGAGACGGGATATTTTTATAAGCAGTTCAGAAAATATGTGGGCATTTCCCCGACAGACTATAAAGGATTGGGATAAATACCAGGTGTACATGGATTTCTTTAATTTGTACCTTGGTTTATTAAGTTTATCTTCTTTATGAAAGTGCTTACATTAGTTAAGGTTAACGTAGTTGCTTCATAAATGAGGATTTTGCAAAAATCCCATAAGCGACTTCCAATGAACAAGATAGGGTCAAATTCCAATTCATAAGGGAGGATCATACATGGGTAAAAGCAAAAGAAGCTACTCGCTTGTTCTCGTGATGTGTATGGTGCTGACGCTCATTCTCAGTGCTTGTGGAGGAAGCAGCGGTGGCGGGGAAACGACGAATGGAGGAGCGGAAAAACCGGTAGAACTGATCTGGTACACCATTGGTACGCCTCAAAAAGATGTAGATCGGGTGATGGAAGAGGTTAGCAAGTATACCCAAAAGAAAATAAACGCCGCGATTAGAATGAAAATGGTCGATTGGGGCGACTACCCGCAAAAAATGCAGGTGAACGTGGCTTCGGGAGAGCCCATGGATATTGTATTCACGGCTTCCGGTGGCTTTGATTATGTGCAAAATGCCAGAAAGGGCGCTTTCATGGAACTGGACGACTTGCTTGACAAGTACGGCCAGGATCTTAAAAAGACGATTGACCCTGCGTTTCTGGAAGGCTCTAAGGTGGATGGACATCATTATGGCATTCCTGCCAATAAGGAGCTTCCGCAGCAAGAGGTATGGCGGTTCAATAACAAATTGCTGACGCAATACAAGCTGGACCTTTCAAATGTCCGCTCATTGGATAGCCTGGAGCCTCTGCTCAAAACGATTAAAGAAAACGAGCCTGGCGTAACTGCATTCGGCATGGACAAAAACTATGTTCCTTATGTTCCATATGACTATATCATTCAAAACCTGCCGATGGCTGTCAAACTGGATACCACGGATTATAAGATCGTAAACATCTTGGAAACGCCTGAAATGAAGCAGGCGCTGAAGACGATGCATAAGTATTACAAGGCCGGATACGTATCACCGGAAGCTGCAACCACAGGCTCGACCAATGATTTAACTACGTCCGGAAACTGGTTTCTGGATCGTGCGCAAACTCAACCGCTGGCCGATAACCTGTGGTCTGCAAGCTACGGCTATCCAGTGATATCGACACCTGCCAGCGATCCAATTGTGACCAATACGTCTGTACAGGGCTCCATTATGGCGATCTCGGCAAACTCGGCAAACCCTGAAAAGGCGATGCAGTTCCTGAACCTGCTGAATACAGATCCGGTATTACGCAATATGGTTGACTCCGGTATTGAAGGAGTGCATTACAAAAAAACAGATGGCCAGTATATCGAAAATCTGGCTAATTCCAAAAACTATGATATGCCTTCGTATTCACTCGGCAACAATATGCTGTTGTATCTGAATCCGAATGATCCGGCTGATAAATGGGAGCAATTCAAGAAGTTCAATTCGGAAGGAAAAAACTCTCCAATCCTAAGCTTCAACTTTGACAGCAGTAAAGTATCTGCGGAGATGGCAGCCGTTCAGAACGTCAAAGAGCAATTTTGGGCTTCGCTGATGACAGGTACGCTGGACCCGGAAACGAATCTCCCGAAAGTGATTGAGAAATTCAAGCAGGCTGGTCTGGATAAGGTGATGGTGGAAGCGCAATCCCAGCTTGATGCCTGGAAGGAAAAAAACAGCAAATAATATTTTAGGTCGTGAAATATAGGAGAGATCGGGCGGGTGTAAGTTACGCCCGGTCTTTTTCCAATAGCTAATTTAGCTGCTTTTCTCATAACAGATTGGGAGGGGATACCTATGGCCGCATTTTTCAAAAATGTGATGAGAAACAAAGTTATGCTGTTCATGGTGCTGCCCGGCGCTATCTGGTTCTTCTTCTTTTCATATCTGCCGCTGGTCGGAACAGTGGCTGCTTTCAAGCAATATCGTTTTAACAGGGAAGGATTCTGGGCCAGTATTTATACGAGCAAGTGGGTGGGTTGGGATAACTTCAAGTTTCTGTTCAATAACAACGATGCCTATGTCATCACGCGAAATACCCTTTTGTATAACCTGGTCTTTATTATTCTCGGACTTGTGTTTTCGGTAGCTATGGCTATTCTGCTCTCCGAACTGATTAATAAACGATTGGCGAAGCTGTACCAGACAGGCATGTTTCTCCCGTATTTCCTATCATGGGTCATTGTGGGCTACTTTGCCTTCAGCTTTCTGAGCATGGATCGGGGAATGCTGAATCAAATTCTCGCAGGGTTTGGCATCGAGCCGGTTCAGTGGTATTCGGAGGCTGCTTATTGGCCGTATATCTTGATTCTAGTCAGTCTATGGAAGGCGATCGGATATAACAGTGTCGTTTATCTGGCTTCGATTTTGGGGATCGACAAATCCTTGTATGAAGCAGCCATGATAGATGGAGCCAGCAAATGGCAGCAAATTCGTAATGTGACGCTCCCTTTGCTCTCGCCGATCATTATCATAATGACGCTGCTTGCGGTTGGTCGGATTTTTTATGCGGATTTTGGTTTGTTCTATCAGGTTCCAAGAGATTCGGGCACCTTGTATTCGGTAACGAACGTCATCGACACCTATGTATATCGCGGGTTGAAAACGACAGGGGAAATTGGGATGAGCACAGCCGCAGGTTTGTATCAGTCGGTGGTTGGCTTCGTTCTCGTCATCCTATCCAATCATGTTGTGCGAAAAATAGATAAAGACAGCGCTTTGTTCTAAAAAAGAGGAGAGGGGTGTGGACTGTGGCTTCTGGAAAAGAAAGAAAAAAACGAGATTTCCATCATATTTCACGGGGCTGGAATGTTGTTCTGAATGTGGTAGCAGGGGTGTTCGCGTTCTTGTGTGTATTTCCCTTTTTATTCGTCGTCATTATTTCCCTAACCGATGAGAAAACGCTGGCGCGGGACGGATATCGGTTACTCCCGTCCCAATGGAGTCTGGAGGCTTATCGTTTCATATTTCGTACCAGTGATACGCTACTGCGCTCCTATGGGGTGACGATTGCTGTAACGATCATCGGTACGGTGATCAGTCTCATTCTTATTTCATTATATGCGTATGCTATTTCACGAAAGTGCTTCCGTTATAGAAGATTTTTTTCAGTTTTTGCAATTTTAACCATGCTCTTTAATGGCGGAATGATCCCGACCTATATGGTCGTTTCCCAATTGCTCGGGCTTAAGGATACGATTTGGGCTTTAATTTTACCGCTGGCTATGAATGCCTTTTATATTATGATCCTGCGCACATTCTATAGCACCAGCGTGCCAGATGCCATCGTCGAATCAGCCAAAATAGATGGGGCAGGCGAGTTTTACACCTTTTTAAAAATGGTGCTTCCGCTCTCTCTGCCTGGACTTGCGACCATTGGTTTATTCAGCACGCTTGGTTACTGGAACGACTGGTTTAATGCCCTGTTGTATATTGACAATCCCAATCTGGTGCCACTTCAGTCCATGCTGATGCGGATTGAATCCAGCATTCAGTTCATCCAGCAAAATTCGCAGAATAGCTCTATGAGCCTGGCTGCGCTTCAATCCATTCCGCAGGATACTTCACGAATGGCGATGGTAGTACTGGCGACGCTACCTATTATATTCGCTTATCCATTTTTCCAGCGTTATTTTGTGCAGGGGCTTACGGTTGGGGCTGTGAAGGAATAACAGGGGAGGAGAGGGCATGACCATGTTGATTTATAAAGATAAAAGCAAACCGATCGAAGAACGGGTGGAGCACTTAATCGGTTTGATGACAATAGAGGAAAAGGTGGGACAGCTTGTGCAGCCCTTTGGCTGGCAAGTGTATGAGCACACAGATGGGGGATTGTCCCTACATCATGATTTCAAGCAGCAGGTGCAAAATGGGGGAGTCGGTTCCTTATACGGGGTACTTCGCGCTGATCCGTGGACCGGGGTGACCTTGGAGAATGGCTTATCTGCCAAGCAAGGGGCGGAGGCTGTGAACTTGATCCAACGCTATGCGGTAGAGCATTCCCGGCTGGGCATCCCGATACTGATCGGTGAGGAATGCTCTCATGGGCATATGGCGATTGACGGCACTGTGTTTCCGGTTCCGCTGTCCATCGGCAGCACATGGAATGTCGATCTGTACCGCGAGATGTGCCGTGCAGTTGCGAGTGAAACCCGCGCTCAGGGTGGGGCGGTCACGTACTCGCCCGTGCTTGATGTTGTGCGTGATCCGCGCTGGGGACGCACAGAGGAATGCTTCGGCGAAGATCCTTATCTCATCGGTGAATTTGCTGTTGCCGCAGTGGAGGGGCTTCAGGGGGAAAGCTTACTCAGCGAACATAGCGTAGCTGCTACATTAAAGCATTTTGCAGGCTATGGCAGCTCGGAAGGCGGACGTAACGCCGGACCTGTGCATATGGGCTGGCGCGAGCTTTTAGAGGTGGATCTGTATCCATTTCAAAAAGCAGTGGAAGCAGGGGCGCAATCTGTTATGCCAGCCTATAACGAAATCGACGGGGTCCCGTGTACAGTGAATGCTGAGCTATTGGACGATATTCTTCGTCAGGCGTGGGGATTTGACGGTGTGATCATTACGGACTGTGGCGCGATTGAAATGTTGGCGAGCGGGCACGATGTGGCCGAGGATGGATCGGATGCCGCTGTGCAGGCGATTCGCACAGGGATTGATATGGAAATGTCCGGCGAAATGTTCGGAAGTCATCTGGCCGAGGCGGTTCGCGTTGGCAAGCTGGAGACGAGTGTGCTGGATCGGGCGGTTCGCAGGGTGCTCACGCTAAAATTCAGGCTGGGTCTGTTTGACAAACCGTATGTGGATGCGGAACGAGCAGAGCAGGTGATTGGTCAGGCGGAGCATATTCGGTTGGCTCGTCAGCTTGCGACAGAAGGGATTGTGCTGCTCAAAAACGTCGATGGAACGCTCCCCCTGCCGAAAACCTCCAAGCGTATTGCGGTCATCGGCCCGAATGCGGATCAGGTCTACAATCAGTTGGGAGATTATACATCACCGCAGCCGAGATCCCGCGTGATAACTGTACTTGATGGTATCCGTGGCAAGCTGGGCAAGGATCAGGATAGCGTTCTGTACGCACCTGGCTGCCGGATCAAGGGAGAATCCCGGGGAGGCTTTGAAAATGCACTGGCATGTGCGGCTGAGGTCGATACAGTGGTGATGGTGGTTGGAGGGTCCAGCGCCCGCGATTTCGGGGAAGGGGCGATTGATCTTAAAACCGGCGCATCGAAGGTATCGGATCACGATTGGAACGACATGGAATGCGGCGAAGGCATCGACCGGATGACGTTGGGGCTTGCGGGGGTACAGCTCCAACTCATGCAGGAAGTCTACAGGCTGGGAAAGGAACTTGTCGTCGTTTATATGAACGGGCGACCGATTGCTGAGCCGTGGGTGGAGCAGCATGCGCACGCCATTGTGGAAGCATGGTATCCCGGTCAAGAGGGGGGACATGCAATCGCGGATATTTTATTTGGGGATGTAAATCCTTCGGGACGTTTGACCCTCTCCATCCCTAAGCATGTCGGCCAGTTGCCGGTATATTACAATGGCAAGCGTTCCCGGGGCAAGCGGTATCTGGAGGACGATTCCGAGCCGTGCTATCCGTTTGGCTACGGTCTCAGCTACACGACATTTAGCTATGAAAGGCTTACATTAAGCACCAACTCGATCCGAGCGGACGAATCCGTTACGGTTACAGTCGATGTAACCAACACGGGTGAGCGTGAAGGGGCTGAGGTAGTACAGCTTTATATCTCGGACACGGTGAGTTTGGTGACCCGCCCAATCAGGGAGCTCAAGGGCTTTTGCAAAGTTGTATTAAAGCCGGGAGAAACACGGACGGTTGAGTTTGTTGTAGGCTCCGACAAGCTGCAATATATAGGGCGTGATCTACAGCCGGTCGTTGAGGCAGGGCGATTTTCTATTCAAGTAGGCAGGCACTCCAAAGATACCCTGTGTGCCGAGTTGATCGTACGGGAGGATGAATAATGGAGCGTATCAAACGCCTGATTCGGGAATTGTCGGAATGCCAATGGCTGGAGAAGCTGGATTTGCGAAGCTGGAACATTACACGCTCCACTTACCAAACACCAGGTCAATACGAAGACGCCGCACCTTTATCGGAAGGACTGGACCTCAAGCGATTCCCCAGCAGTCAGGGGACGACTTATTTTTTTCAAACGCAGTTGGATGTACCGACAGCGTGGTTGAGAGAACCTTTTGGATTGGTGTTTGAGTCCGGGGGAGAAGGATTGCTGCGGGTCAATGGTGCTTCCTATCACGGGCTTGATCGCAATCATACCTATGTCACGCTTAATCCGCAGGTCATCGGGCCTTCACCGGTATTGGATATAGAACTGTTTGATCCTGTACCCGAACCCGTTGATCCACTTAATCGGCAGGCTGTCATTCAACCTCCGATTTCTTCTATTACAAGCTATCTTGTACGGCTAAACAAGCCCGTGCAGAGTCTGATGTATACCGTTACCGTTATTAGCGAAGCCGCTCTACTGCTGCCTGAGGGCGATATCCGCAGAATACGCCTGCTGAAAGCTCTGTATGGGGTGATGGATTGCTTTGCGAATTTGGAGGAAGACGCCATTCGAGAAGGGGGAGCGATCTCAGCGACAGAAAAGGAGCTCATTCAGCAAGTTCAGGAGATCGGTGGGAATGCGCAAGGTTTGGAGCACATGGTAGGACAGTCGCACATTGACATTGCCTGGCTGTGGCCGATGCGCGAGACCGTACGGAAAACAAGCCGAACCTTCTCAACGGTGGATGCGCTGATGGATGAATACCCGGCATATCAATATGCACAGAGCCAGCCGCTGCTGTTCTCTTTTGTAAAAGAAAATGATCCAGAGCTGTATGAACGGGTCAAAGCGAGAGTCGCCGAAGGACGGTGGGAGCTGGTTGGGGGGATGTGGGTAGAGCCTGATTTGAACCTGCCCAGTGGCGAATCACTCATCCGCCAAATGCTGTATGGTCAGCGTTTTTACCAACAGGAATTCGGCAAAACCTCTCATATCGAATGGCTACCGGATACGTTCGGCTACTGTGCGTCCCTGCCGCAGATTTTAAAGCATGGGAAGATAGACTATTTTATGACGACCAAGCTCGGCTGGAATGATACGAATGTGTTTCCTTACGATTTGTTCCACTGGGTGGGCATCGATGGTACTTCGATGTTGTCCTACCTCAATCATGGCGTGAATGAAAATACACGGCCACAGGACATTCATGACCATTGGCAGTCCTATCGTGAAAAATCGGCTCATCCTGAGCACATGTTGCTCTATGGACATGGAGACGGCGGCGGTGGAGTTACGCGTGAAATGCTGGAATATATAGAGCGTTCTCCGCTAATGGTGGGACTGCCTGCGAGTCGGTTCAGCACGGCGGGGCAGTTTTTCGCAGGCATAGATCAGGCGCATCCGAAGCTTCCCCAATGGCATGGTGACTTGTACCTTGAGTTGCACCGGGGAACCTACACGACCCATGCTCGCAACAAACATAATAACCGGAAAGCGGAGGGAGTCTACCGCGAGGCAGAGCTATGGAGCACGCTAGCATTACCAAAGCTGGAGCCGAAGCAGGTGCAGGACATCTGTTCGGCATTGCATGAGGGCTGGAAGCTGATTTTGTTGAATCAGTTCCACGATATTATCCCCGGCTCTGCGATTACCGAGGTTTACGGGACTTCGGATAAGGAGTATCAGCAAATTTTCGAATGGGGACATGTCGGGCTTCAACAGGGGATTACGACGCTGGCGGCTCAAGTGAACACGGAAGGCTCGAGAACAGGAATGCCGTATCTTGTGTTTAACAGCCTGGGCTGGAGCTGTAGTGCCATGATCCATATCGCTACGGAATCGGCAAAGGGATTGTATGCCTACCACTACGCTAATGATGAAGCCGAGCGGCTGGACATCGATGTGGAGGAAGGCGGCATTTCGGTGCGTATTCCGGATGTTCCTGCACTGGGCTACAAAACGATTTGGTTGGAGCGAGAACAGGCTCAAACAGGTGAGAAGCCCGAGCTAGCTGTGATATCTGGATCGCTGGGGGATATCTGGGAGACGGGATTTTATAAGGTGCAATTTAATGAGCGGGGCGAAATGATTCGTCTGCTGGATAAAGCGGCAAACCGTGAAATCTTGAAGCAAGGGGAACGGGCAAACCGTTTTCATTTTTTCCATGACCGTCCGACCTTGTGGGATGCATGGGACTTGGATGACCGCTATGAGGAACAGGTAGCAGGAGAAGCCGAGTTGCTGGAAAAACAAGTAGTGCTCCAGGGGAAAACGAAGGATGTGCTGCGCTTCCGATGGCGAATCCATCAATCTGAAATGACACAGGATGTGATCTTTTATCATCATGAGCGGCGAATTGATTTCAAGACGCATGTGAGCTGGAATGAAGCGCACAAGTTGCTAAAGGTAGGCTTTCCTATAGATGTGGTTACGGACAAGGCGACATATGAAATTCCTTATGGTGCTTTGGAGCGGCCGACTCATCGGAATACGAGCTGGGAGCAGGCGCAGTATGAAGTGTGTGGACACCGATTTGCGGATATTTCCGAGCACGGGTATGGCGTGAGTCTGCTCAATGATTGCAAATATGGTTACGACATTCAAGACAGCACCATCCGTCTGTCTCTGCTGCGTGCACCCAAATGGCCGGATAAAGATGCCGATCTGGGCGAGCACGATTTTACGTATTCGCTATATCCGCATGTGGGAGACTGGCGCAGCGCCCATACCTTGCGTCATGCGGCTGAGCTGAACCAAGATATGCCTGTTGTGCAACAGCAAAAGCGCAGCACCGGAGTGCTGCCGAGCAGCGGATCGTTCATTAACTTTGATAGCCGTCACGTTATGCTGGATACGATCAAGCCGGCCGAAGATGGACTGGGGACGATTCTTCGTTTGTACGAATCTTCTGGGGGACGGGAAACGATCAAGTTGATCTGGCCTTACACGTTCAACGCAGCCTACGTGTCGAATGCGCTGGAGGAACCCCTTCAGCCGCTTGAGCTGGAAGGTAGCTGTCTCACATTGTCTTTTACACCTTATGAAATTAAAACGATACGCTTGCAATAGATATTGATAAAGGAGCGAAAAAGCTATTGGAACAATTCAGACTTCCCAAAATACCGATGCCCGACCTTGACTTGCCGCAGGCTGTTCAGGACGTACTTAAGGAAGCGGAGCAAGCACTGGCTCACAGGCCGAAGCTGCTGAAGCTGTTTAAAAACTGTTTTCCGAATTCGCTGGAGACGACGACCAAACTAATGGATGATGGGACAACGTTTCTCATTACAGGTGATATTCCGGCTCTTTGGTTGCGGGATTCCGTAGAGCAGGTCATTCATTATGTGCCGTTAGCCAGGGAGGATGCTGATTTACAGCGTATCATTGGTGGTCTGATCAAGCGCCATATTCATTATGTCCTCATAGACCCGTATGCGAATGCGTTCAATGAGACGGCGAATGACTGGCACTGGAACGCGGCCGATGAGACGGAAATGTCGCCATGGGTGTGGGAACGAAAATTTGAAATCGACTCGCTTTGCTTTGTCATTCGGCTGGCTTATATGTACTGGAAGGAAACGGAGCTTACCGATATTTTTGATTCAAAATTCAAGATGGCTCTGCGTAAAATGGTGGATGTGTTCAAAACGGAGCAACGTCACCAAGAGCAATCTGCGTATCGGTTTACGCGTAATAACGGCATTTTCACCGATTCCTTGCGCAATCTGGGACTCGGTATGCCTGTAAATTATACAGGGATGATTTGGTCGGGCTTCCGTTCCAGTGATGATGCTTGCGATTTCCACTACAATATACCCGGTAATATGTTTGCCGTAGTTGCTCTACGGCAGATGCAGGAGTTTGCGGAGTGGGTATTTCGTGATATGGACTTTCTGAACGAGCTGAAGGAGCTGGAGGCTGAGGTGGAGCACGGTATCCGCTTGTACGGCATTTACCGCCACCCGGTATTCGGGCCTATATATGCTTATGAAACGGACGGATTTGGCAACTACTGCCTGATGGATGACGCAGGTACGCCGGGATTGATGTCCATTCCGTATTTGGGCTATACGACGGCGGACGATCCTATCTATCAAAATACGAGACTCTTCGCTTTAAGTCAGGAGAATCCGTTTTACTATGAAGGCAAGGCGGCTAAAGGCATCGGAAGTCCGCACACTCTGCCGGGTTACATCTGGCATATGTCCCTGTCTATGCAAGGGTTAACGGCCCAGACCACAGAAGAAAAGCTGGAGATGATCCGGATGCTGGAAGCGACCGATGGCGACACCGGATATATGCATGAAGGCTTTCATGCAGATGATCCCACGGTTTATACGAGAAAATGGTTCGCCTGGTCCAACAGTCTGTTTGCCCAGCTTGTGTATAAGGCCATGAAGGATGGCTTGTTATGAATGAATCCATAGTAAACCCATCCATCGTTGTTTTCAGTGAGCGAGGCTTTCCCGCTATAGGGAGCCTGTTGCCAGACGAGGCATTTCAGGGAGTTGCAGACGTGGTGGTCGTACGAGCCGATGAACTGGCTGAAACGCTAAAGCATATGGACAACGGCTGCTTTGTCAATCTGCATGCACCGTACTTCCCCAAGTCCGCCTGGACCGAAATCGTGGCATTTCTCCACAGGGGAGGGGGGCTGCTTAACGTCGGGGGAGCACCCTTTAAGAATCCGGTTCGCGATCCTGCTGATGAGCATGGAGACTGGGTAATTGAGACTGAGCAGACTGCATATCATCAGGAATTGCATATTCATGAGGTGCTGAGAGTAGACGCGTCGAAGGTGACTTCCCTGGTCGCATCAGAGGATATTCCTGTGCTGTGTGGTCAGGAGTCTCTGTTCCAGGTGACGGATACGTGGAATCTCGTTCCACATACGACCAAAAGCAGCGATCTGCCGCACCAAATGGGCTCTGCCGGGCCGATGAATACGCGAATTTATCCTTTGCTCAAGGGAGTAAGTAAGGACGGACGGGACATTGCCGCCCCGGTGGTGCTATGGGAGCATGCCCGAGGTCTGTTTGCCGGCGCACGCTGGATGTTTGTCCAATTGCCGTTGATAGCTTCCTTTTGGGAACAGGATGGGGAGCAGTTGCTTGCCCAATGGGCACGTTTTTGCGCCAAGGGGATGACGGAGCTAGCTATCAAGCCAAACTATGCTGCTTATGAGCCTGGGGAACGAGCCATACTGACACTTCAAACCCAAAGATTGCATCGAGGAGGAGCCACGCCCAGATATCACGAGATATGGAGCTTTGACCTGACGGTGGAGCAAATATTGGATGATCACAGTCAGCAGGTATGGAGCAAGCGCTTGCAGATTGAAGTTAGCAGAGAACAGGACTTTGTACGTATTCCCCTTTCCTTTTTCATCCTAAGCGGTTTATATCGGGTCATTTGCCGAGCCGAGTCATCGGATGGTGAAGTGCGTATATTGCGACAGGGCTTTTGGGGGCAGGATGCCGAACTGCTGGCTGAAGGACAGATCATCATGCGCAGTCGGGACTATTTTATAAAGGATGGGCGCCCGTTGCCTGTTGTCGGCATGACCTATATGACCTCAGATGTAGCACGGAAGTTTCTGTTTTTGCCCAATGCAGCAATTTGGGACCGGGATATGGCCCAGATGGCCAAAGTGGGCATCAACTGGATTCGTACAGGGGTATGGACGGCTTATCGCAACATGATGCAGATAGACGGGCACGCCTCGGAAGAGGCGCTTCGAGCAATTGATGCTTTTTTGCTGACAGCCAAAAGGCATGGATTGCAGGTGACGTTCACGTTCTTTTCTTTTACACCGGAAACATGGGAAGGGGTTAACCCTTATCTCGATCCGCAAAGCGTGGAAGCACAAAAGCGGTTCATTCGCAGTATTGTCAGCCGTCACACGACTACAACCCATGTAGACTGGGATCTGATTAACGAGCCTTCCATGTTTGATCCGTCGCGCATTTTCGCGGATGGTCCGCGTTCTGCGAGGAACTCATGGGAACAGGAGGCATTCAGCACATGGCTGGGGCAACGGCACGGCAGCATTGAGGGTTTGCAGGAAGCATGGAATATGACGCCACAGCAGCTTCCCTGTTTTGCTTCTGCCACAATTCCCGAGCCGGAGGAGATAAACTTCGACGTTCAGGATATGCATCAGGCCAAAAAGGGAGCCAAGTGGCTGGATTACTGTCTGTTTTCAATGGATATGCACAATCTGTGGGCCGAGCAATTGGCGACTACGATTCGAGAGCTTTGTCCCGGGCATTTGGTAACTGTAGGACAGGACGAGGCAATGGGCGCGCAGCGGCCGTCTCCGTTTTTTTATGAGGCTGTGGTGGATTATACGACGGTGCATTCATGGTGGCTGAATGACCATTTGGTGTGGGACGGTATTTTTACCAAAACACCAGACAAACCGAATCTCGTGCAGGAAACCGGAATAATGTATGTTGAGACGCCGGATGGTCGAGCCAAACGTTCAGAGCCGGAGCTGCGCGATATGCTGGAGCGCAAGTATGCGTATGCCTTTTCGACTGGTGGAGCGGGTGCGATTCATTGGATATGGAATACGAACTTTTATATGGATAATGCCAATGAATCTCACATCGGTGCGTTACGTGCGGATGGGACCGAGAAGCCGGAAGCAGAGGTATCTTACGATTTTGGGCGTTTTATGAATGATATTCGCGATCTGTTTACAGACCGAAAACTGGAGGAAACGGCTGTTGTATTCCCGTACTCGAATGATTTCTCCAACCGATCGCTTGCCTTTGATGCCACGACACGGCTTACACGGGTGATGTCCTATGATCTCAAGCAGCCATTCCGTGCCGTCTCCGAGTATCATCTGGACTCGCTCAAGCGGCAGTTACCGAAACTGATTATGATCCCTAGCGCGCACAATTTCGACAGTACATCGCTGGAACATCTTCTGGAAATGGTACGTTCCTTCGGTGTGACTTTACTAGTCACCGGACCGTTGGGCCTTGATCCTTACTGGAAAGTGAGCGACCGAGTCGATGATATTATTGGGCAGCGTACGCTGGGGAACGTCCAACGGGAGGAAGTGATGAGTCTGGAGGGTCAAACCTTCCCTGTCTCATTCGGTCAGCGGCGAATTGCTGAGGTGGCTAAGGAGGAACAACTGTCACCGGAAGCGGATGGAGCGATGGTGGATGAAGTCGTGAACCTGCCGCTTGGCAAGGGGCGCTTGATCTGGAGTCCGCTTCCACTGGAGTTGAATGGCAGGGATGAGCCGATTGGTGAGCTATATCGCTATGCCCTCACTGCCGCCGGGGTGGAGCGAGAACTGGAGTGGATAGACGGTGGCGATCAGCCGGGACTATATGGACGTAAGCTGAATTTCGAGAATGGGGGCTTGTATATTTTCGTATCGGAGTTTTCCCGGGATACGCAAGTGCGTGTTCGAGATAAGGCGACTGGATTATCCTACGCTTTTCTGTTGCCAAGGAGCCGCTCTGTCTTGTTTGCTGTGGATCGAGAAGGTCAGTTGCTAGCAGTATATCGTCCCGAGGACGTGACGATTGAAGTGATGCAGTGAACAATGGCAGGTCAAGATATACGGTGAGGAGATATACAATGAGCGAGCAAAGGGATGAATCAATCAGCAATCAAGCGATAAGCAGGGAAGTAGACACATATACGGGTAGCAAGACGACAGCACATATTATTTCGCATACCCACTGGGATCGGGAGTGGTATTTGCCTTATGAGAAGCACCATATGCGCCTGATTAGCCTGATGGATTCTCTACTGGATAAGCTGGAGCAGGACCCAGATTATAAAAGCTTTTATCTGGACGGGCAGACGATCATTCTGGAGGATTATCTACAGGTTCGCCCCGAGCATAAGGAACGGCTGGAGCAGCATATTCGCAATGGTCGTATTTTTATCGGACCCTGGTACATTTTGCAGGATGCTTTTCTGACCAGCGGCGAAGCCAATGTACGTAATATGCAGATCGGGCACCGCGATGCTGAACGTTACGGCAATCCGTCCAAGATCGGATACTTCCCCGATACGTTTGGTCTGGTTGGGCAGACTCCGCAGTTAATGCTACAGTCGGGGATTACGAATGTTTTCTTCGGAAGGGGCGTAAAGCCCACAGGGTTTAACAATACAGTGTCGGATAGAGGCTACGAGTCCTCCTTTTCGGAACTGTTATGGACGGGGCCAGACGGATCGGAGGTACTCGGTATTTTATTCGCTAACTGGTATTCCAACGGCAATGAGGTTCCGGTAGATGAGGCGGAAGCCAAGGTTTATTGGAAGCGTAAACTGGATGATGCGCAAAAATATGCTTCAACTGGCGAGCTGCTGTTCATGAACGGATGCGATCACCAGCCTTTACAGCTTGATTTACCGGAAGCAATCCGTACGGCACAGAAGCTTTATCCGGATATGGAGTTTATTCATTCTAATTTCAACGATTATCTGACCTCTCTGAAACGGGCTTCCCAAAGGCAACTCTCGTCAGTGAAGGGAGAGTTTCGCAGTCAGCGCACGGACGGCTGGGGAACGCTGGTGAATACGGCTTCTGCCCGGGTGTATTTGAAACAGATGAACCAGTTGGGACAAGTGATGCTGGAAAAAGTGGCTGAGCCGCTTGCAACCTTCGCGCATCTGTTGGGGCAGGCTTACCCTCACCATTTGTTCACCTATGCCTGGAAAACACTGATGCAGAACCATCCGCATGACAGTATTTGCGGCTGTAGTGTGGACGAGGTGCACCGTGAGATGGTGACCCGGTTTGATAAGAGCCGTCATGTAGCCGAGAGCATTGTGGATGAAAGCATTGAGGTCATTGCGCAAGCAGTGGATACGACGGGCTTCAGTCGATTTGGAGAAGATGCGTTGCCACTCGTGATTTTTAATACGTCAGGCTGGGAACGCAGTGGTATAGTGTCGGCAGAACTGGAAGTGGTGCGTCTATACTTCCGTGAAGGATACACGCTTGAGGAGGCCTCTCATCGAGCGAAGAAAGTGGATCTTTCCGGGCGCGTACTGGTGGACAGTGAAGGGTGTCCGGTGGCATGCAAGGTGGAGGACCTCGGGCTACAGTTCGGTTATGATTTGCCGGATGATCGATTCCGCCAGCCTTACATGTCTCGTCGGGTTCGCCTTACCTTTGAGGTAGAACGTGTGCCCCTGCTAGGCTTAAAAACCTATGCTTGGCTGAAAAGCAATGTCGAGACTGACTCCTCTTCACTTTTTCAAGGCAGTCGAAGTATGGAAAATGATTTGCTTCACGTCGAAATTGCGGATAACGGCTCTTTTACCCTGACGGATAAGCGTACAGGCTGCAGCTACAAAGACCTTGGCGTATATGAAAATGTTGGTGATATCGGCAACGAGTATATGTTCAGACAGCCCGAGGGAGAGCAGGCGCTGACCACCGAAGATTTGATCGCTGACATCCGTGTGCTTGAAGATACACCTTTTCTCGCATCCTTGGAGATTATCCATCATTGGGAAATACCGGCCTCTGCGGATGAAACGCTGGGGCAGGAGCAGCGAGAGCTAGTTTATTATCCGTATCGTCAGGCTCAGCGCTCCCGACAGACTGTTCCGCTGACGATACGGACTGTCATTTCTTTATCTCGGAACAGCAGGGGTGTTTCTATGGAAACCACCTTCAACAACCAAGCCAAGGACCACCGACTACGCGCTCTGTTTCCGACAGAAATACACTCTGGCGAGCATCGGGCGGACGCCATGTTTGAAATTGCAATCCGGGACAATGAACCCGCACCTGAGTGGGAAAACCCAAGCAACACACAGCATCAGCAGGCGTTTGTGGATGTAAGCGGGGAACAAACCGGTCTGACCGTGGCCAATCTCGGGTTGAATGAATATGAAGTGCTGCGTGATGGACGTAACACGATTGCAGTAACGCTGCTTCGCTCAGTTGGCGAGCTGGGTGATTGGGGATGGTTCCCGACGCCGGAAGCGCAATGTCCAGGTGAGCATACCGCCCGTCTGGAAATCATTCCACATGATGGCGACGGTATTCAGTCCGGCGCGTATAGAGAAGCCTATCAATACCAAATTCCTTGGATTGTAAAACAAACGGGGATTCATGAGGGTACAGTTGCTCCAGATTATGGGCCGTTTGATTGGAAAAGCACGGAGCTTGCCTTTTCCTCTATGAAAATGAATGAGCTGTCGGGGGATGTGCTGTTACGCTGGTACAATATGAGTCATAGTATAGCCGAATTAATTATCAAGCCCAGGACGCAGCAATACGATTTTTATAAAAGTAATATCCTCGAAGAACAAGGAGAAGACATCGTAATGGATTCTTCTGATGAGTTACTTCAGTCTGTAAAGCCGCATGAAATTATCACACTAGGTTTTAAATTGAAGACTTAACAATAAAGAGAAGAAGGACATAGCCATAGGATAATATACCCCGATGAAATAACTTATCATCGGGGCTTGTTATCATATGGCTAAAAGTAAATAGTAGATAGGTTTAGCAAATTCTTCAAGCCCATGAGTATCTAAAATTTTGAGTTACATAGCAAGTCTGCAAATGAATTTGGCTATCAGAATATTCTTTATTTTTGCATCACTGTTATCTTACTTATAAATTTAAGCGCTTTCTACCGATATATATAAATATAGATATCATCACGTTCTGTGATCTGCTTCATTGTGTTGTTTGGAGGGCAATGTCAAGGAGACCGAGCGGAAACTCGTGAAAGTTGAGAGCAGCGTGAACTATTATCCATAGACGATCTGGAGGGGTTTGGATGAGTAACAAGCTATCAGACAGGACTAAAAAAGGGAAGGGTTTTAGAGATTTAAAGGTTACGACAACGATGATCTCCATGATTGTAATCAGCTTAGTGGGTTTACTCATTGTATCGTTGGTAGGGGTTATTGGTATGTATCAAGCTAAAGAGGGTCAAGGTATTTTGTATGTGAATCGCTTTCAACACCAAACGAATATTCTTGAAGTCAAAAGTGATTTCTATAATATGCGGGCTAATTATACAAAAATACTCGACAATAAGGAGTACACAGATAAACAGTATAAGCAGGTGCAGAAAGGAAAAGATAGCGTTACAACCGGACTAAATGAATTCTCACAAAGGAATTTGGATGCTAAGGAACAGAAAATGTACGAGGAACTACGGGGGAGTATAGACACATATTATCAGGATATTGAGCAAATCATGGCAGTCAAAAAAAATAGTGGAACGTATGACACGGAAGAGAGAGGCCGGATTAATAAATCCAGTACGGCAATTGTTACGATGCTGACTACGATTTCAGATTATAACAATGAGCAATCCGCCAACTTATATCAAAATACGCAAAATGAGATTAAAATGCGTACAATTGTTTTGATCACAGTTCTGGCCCTCGTGCTGGCTTTTCTTATCACCATCTCCTTTGCGGCCATTCGAAATATCCGTTTTCGGATGAGTACAATTACGAAATACTGTGAGGAGATTACCCAAGGAAATTTAACGGCAGCACTTGATCCTGCCTTGCTTAAAGGAAATAATGAGATCGCTGTGATTGCGCGTGCCATTCAACAAATGACAGATTCAACCTCAATGGTCATTACGGGGGTTATCAAAGAGTCACGCCAAATTAACCAACTGAGTGATCAGACGAATCATAATATGACAGATCTCAATGAGCGGATTAGAGATGTATCTGCCACGGTCGAACAGCTGTCAGCAGCTATGGAAGAGACTTCGGCATACACCGAAAATATGAACCATTCGGCGGAAGAAATGCAGCGGGCAGCAGAGTACATTTCGGTCAAAACTCAAGAAAGAGCTCAGTCTGCCCATGATACAAGTGTAAAAGCCGAAACATTGAAGCATGCGGCAAGTGAATCCAATAAAGCGGCCAAGGAAATTTACCGGAAGGCCAATGAAAAGATGAAGGAAGCGTTAGAACGAGCCAAGGCCGTAGACCAAATTCGTTTACTTTCTCAGTCTATCTTAGAAATTACGGCACAAACCAATTTGCTGGCTCTAAATGCATCCATTGAAGCGGCTCGTGCGGGTGAGTCAGGTCGAGGGTTTGCGGTTGTGGCTAACGAGATTCGCAAGTTGGCAGACGGCTCCAAACACGCGGTAGACCAAATTCAGAGTGTTACTCAAGAAGTTGTGCAATCGGTAGAGAATTTAACTACTAATGCCGAAGAATTACTGCACTTCCTGCAAGCCCAGGTAGGCAAGGATTATCAGCTGCTTGAGGATACAGCAGGACAATATTACAATGATGCCGTGGAGCATACGAACACGGTCAATGATTTGAACGCCACCTCTAAGCAGGTGAATGCAACCATCCAAACGATGGTGAGAGCGATTCATGAGATTGCAACAGCCAGCGAACAGTCCGCTATATCCACTCAGCACATTGCAGAGAATATGGTTTCATCGACGGAGAAATCTCTTGAAGTGGCACACCAGTCTGATCAGGTGAAGGGAAGCGCTGCCCGACTGAATGAACTGGTCGAAGGCTTTAAAATTTAACGAGACAATATATAAAGACTAGGGAAAACTTTACATCGAAGAAAAACAGTTGGGGAGCCCTAAAAAGGCTCCTTTTTAAGTTTACCCTTCCAACGTTGCTTTTGGATTACAGTCAAGAACTCGTATCCTGCAACTCTTCCTGTTCAGCCATTTGCATCAGCTTATAAATCTGACGAGTTGTGTTCACATTCCGCACCGTCATTTGCTGATACAGCTTGGTTCCGACTAATTTCGTTAACCCGCTTTTTGTGACTTGTTCTTTGCTGACAGAGTACAGAACGGCCCCGGTCGTATATATTACATGGCCTATTCCCGGTTTCAAAGGAAGCTTGTCCAGAACGGAAATATCGTTAATTTCATCCCACAGAAACATTACATCACTTTTCATCTGTGTATCATTAGACCATTCATTCGGCAGTGCCTCCATAATGCTCTGAATCTCTTTCATATTACGGACGATGACGCGGATGGGTAAGCTAAAATCCTCCAGAATCGCCTGTTCCAATATGAGTGAAAGCTCCTGGTTAGACTGGGTCTGACTAGAAAAAATAATGTTTCCAGAATTAATGTAAGTTGTCACATGCCCCATACCTGCATTTTCAAACGTTTGCTTGAGCCTCTTCATCTCGATCTTGTTGTTGCCGCCAACATTGATGCCCCGCAGTAATGCGATATAGATCATAAAAAGTCCCACCTCTCTTCAAAAAAAAGGATTTCTAACAAAGGGATAGGTATTCCATTAAATACGTGGTTTGATTTTCGCTCAACAGCGGATGCAGCAGCGGTTTTACGTGCTCGATATATTCTGCTTTGGTTTCGTAGGTCTCCTCATCTTTCAATTCTCCCTTAAAGGTACAGGCACCTTCAATCAGGATGGAGAGAGCCGTAAAGAAGTTAGCTAAAGAGTCAGCAATCTGCTGCGGGACACCGCCTTCGAATGCAGCATATACAGGGGAACCGAGTGCGCTAGTATCGACAATGACTGGATCGTCATTAAAAGTGGCAATCACGACATGATGGGGCGGCCACGAAGAAGATTCTTGGACAAGCTCACCAGATGTAATCCAGCGATAGCCCAGCTGTTGGCGATACAGATGTTCTGGTGCGGCAAAAAAGAGAACCGCGGCATCCCCGATTTCAACTGCTGCATTTTTTAATTTGTGTGTTCCCACTGCCTTAGCATCGATCATTTCATAATGGCTATACAGATACTTAAGCTCAGGGGATACAGGAATCTGACTGTCCCAGCAATCTGCTAGTTTCTCCATCCGGGGCTGGATGTCGTGGTTTTGGAACAGCCCGTAGGCTTCATTATATAAGTTTTGTTGTTGTACAAAACGGGCCAGAGCTTCGCTTAACTGTTTCATAGGTGTCCATTCCTTTCTAATTGTAGGCTATGACCTCCGACAATAACGTTTCATTTCTAGCCTAAAGATATCATAATATAAATATGGAGAACATATGTTTCTGTAATTGTGCCGCCTTGCCAGTCTATCCAGATTAATTTTACAATATAGGAGTTCGAAAATGTTTTGTGCTTAGTTTAATATGCTCAGGCTTACTTGTAAGGAGGATAAGCATGTCTTTTTCTAAAATATACGATTACAAATTAAGAGCTTATTTTAATGAGCGTATTTCTGATTTAAGTCATGAATATCTATTTTATTCTTATCCCGATCAAGAGCAAAATTTAAGAATATTAACCCTGAATATAAACGAGCAGGATTATGTTTCTCTAGTGCGATGGCATGATCTGTTTGACAGGTCGCTATTTACAAAAATGGATCATGTCATTCGAAGCGAACTGGATGCTGAACGTCTGGTTCGATTGCTTTCGTTCATTTTTAATGTTTTTGATATACATAAAGATGTTGCTTATAGGAGAAAAAACTTATTTTGTTTTTATTATCAATATCAAGTTTCACATCTAAGAGAGAGAGGCAATGAATTCACGTTTGCTCAGGACAGACTACTTTTCCTCCAACATCTTTTATTTGAACTGGGTTTAGGTGACGACATTTATGATCGTCTAACGATTGAAAATAATAGGATCATGTACAGAATGGAAGACGCACAATATTATGATCTGCACATTCTTATTAACATTTTGCATGAACATATTAACAAAAATAAGATGGATATGGATACACAAGCAGCGCTGGAAAAAATAAAATTTTTACAAGGCCAATGGGTCAACTTTATGCTGGGTAGTCATGATGTATATGATTTTCCATTCGATGATTTCAACAAACCATTTGTAGAAGCAACGATGTTTATGCAAGCCTACAAATCTAATAAAAATAGGGTATTAGAGGTGCTGATAGACTGTATCAATGAGCATCAATCTCCAACAGAGCAGTTCATCTCCCATTTGATCTTGATGAATTACTCCTATTTTGTTCTCAAAAGAGATCCTAGCGAAATTACATATCTTAAGTTGTTTTGCAAGAAAAAACCGGGAGTTTTTATGAAAGTATTAACTGCATTGCTTGAAATCAGATTTTTTGTCGATAAAGCAAGCTTCACAAATGCGGGTATAGATTATTCTTTATCAAGAATAAAAGGGGTTTAATGATGCCATTCCATCACGTTTCTTTACCTGATTTACCACCGTCTATCGGACGCCTTACAGCCATTCATCCACTAAAGGGTGACTCTCAGGAAAGCATAACCCTGCTGGCACTAAACACACAAGCAGAACTGTGGAGACTAGAACTTCGCTCTGGCAGCGCAGAATTGTGCACACGTATTTGTATTCCTGATTTTAATCCCATGCAACCTGTCCAAATGGTTACCAGTTCCGACGGCAGCTACGTAGCTATCTCCAATCGTTTTGGACGGCATGCGGCAGTGTATGATTTAGTCCATGCTCAAGAAAAAATGCAATTATCACGGGACGAATATCACTACGATAAAAGTATGTTTCCCCTGGCATTTGTACACCAAGATGGTGCATGCATTCTTGTTCATGGGACGGAATGGAACCGGCTTGACCTGACGGATATAGAAACAGGCATGCTTTTGACAGCAAGGCCTACCCCTGTTTATAACAGCGACAGCAAAAATGAACATTATCTAGATTATTTTCATGGGAGGCTGCTGATTTCACCAGGGGGAAAGTGGATTGCGGATACGGGATGGGTGTGGGCTCCGATTGGAGTGGTCCGAACTTGGTCGTTATCGGATTGGTTGCTGAATCCATGGGAATCGGAGAAGGGGCCGTCGGTTCGCGATCTTTGGCAAACCATAGATTGGGATGGGCCAGTGTGCTGGACAGGACCCGATACATTGGCGGTTTGGGGACAGATGGATGCTGATTTACTGGAGGAGGAAGATTGGGGAGAGGAAGGAGTTGAACCGGCTGTTGTCCTATTCGATATGACCCAGCCAGGGTACCGACGTGTGCTTCCAGCGATTCCATCTCTAAATTGTGAGCCTGTTGAAGACGGGACTTTTCCTTTTCCCCAAGCGGATATGGCCATTTGTGGTGACCGATTATTCTTATGGGGAAAAGGAGTCTCGCTTCAGGTATGGCGGCTTTCAAGCGGTGTGCGGGAATATGTAGATACGGAGCGGTTTCCACTCGTTTACCATCAAGAAGCAGGAATTTTCATTGAATTGAAACCGGATAGCCGCTGTAAAGCCTTAAGCTACGAATAAATGGCAGTGTCGGGCTTCCTTCCTGGCGAGATGGGAAAATATGCGTTAGTTATTACATTTGAAAAGGGGCGTAAAACCAAAATGGCACTTATCAAGGATCGTTTTTTGGGATGCCTGGTTGGGCTGGCCGTGGGCGATGCTTTGGGAACCACTGTGGAATTCAGCAGTCCAGGTACATTTGAACCTGTAACGGATATCGTGGGCGGCGGTGTCTTTGGGTTAAAGCCGGGCCAGTGGACGGACGATACGTCGATGGCGCTCTGCTTGGCCGAGAGTATGGTGCGAAAAGATGGCTTTGATCCGGCAGATCAAATGCGCCGATACACCAATTGGTACCACTTGGGATATATGAGCAGCACGGGAACGTGCTTTGATATCGGTGGTGCAACGAGAGCAGCACTGCATCGCTTCGAAGCTACCGGAGATCCGTACAGTGGGTCCGTTGACCCCATGACTGCCGGCAATGGCTCTATTATGAGGCTTGCACCTGTAGCTATGGCCTATGCGAACCGTCCGGAAGAGGCGGTGATGTACGCTGAGATGAGCTCACGAACCACCCATGGAGCAGTCGAAAGTGTGGAGTCCTGTGCTGTGCTTGCTTCAATCCTTGTGGCAGGTCTGCGAGGAGCGGACAAAGAATCCATGTTATCGGCGGACGTCTGTTATAAGTGGCGGCAGGACGAGCCCGCTTATTCGGCAGCCATTGAAGAAATAATTCGGGGATCTTACCGGCATAAAGAGCCGCCTGAAATACAAGGAACCGGGTATGTCATTCGTTCCCTTGAGGCTGCGTTGTGGGCATTCCATCATTCGACTTCATTTGAAGAGGGAGCACTGTTGGCAGTGAATCTGGGGGATGATGCTGATACGACTGGGGCGGTGTACGGGCAAATTGCAGGAGCTTATTACGGAATAAGCGGTATTCCGAGTCGTTGGCGCGAGAAGCTGGCGATGAAGGAGACGATAGATGAACTGACTGAGGCTTTATGGCAGAAGGTTGAGAAGGACCAAACGCTCCAAGGAGAACATCCATAAAGATCAAGCTGGGCTGCTTTTCTTATAAAGCAGAGCCCAGCTTGTTTTTTTGTTTGCTATATCGCCATACTTCCGCCCTACTCAGCAACATGCCGTTATGACAAAATGAGTTCAATACAAATAACACTTCACTTTATTGACCTTTCAGAGGAGGAATTACCTTGTCACATCTATTTAAACGGCTTCATTCATTTGCTGATATTTCCAACGATATAAAAGGATTTGAGATCGTTTCGACTCAATTTGGCCCTGATGGGCGCGTGTATATTTTGCTGATTGATAAAGCCCCAGAACGAGTGCGGGGGATGTTCACGCCTGCCTCTCTTAAAGACAGACATACTTACAAGGTACTCATCCTAGACGATCACATTCAAGAAGTGTGTGTGGAGGGGCAGCAGTTCAACTATCATTATGTACAGCCTCTAAAAAATCATTTGTTACTCGTCGGAGCACGGTGCCATTATTACGGACCTGGTCAATACGATCTAAATGGTAAAATCCTTGATTATGAAGGTCATACCGTCAATGAGATGTTGCTTGGAGACGGCATCCAGAGTGTTCAGGTAACAGAAGAAGGTACGATCTGGACCAGTTATTTTGACGAAGGTATATTTGGCAATTATGGTTGGGTTGAGCCTGTTGGGTCCTCCGGTCTTGTCGCCTGGAATGAAAAGGGAGATAAAATATATGAGAACCAAGCAGCAGCCATTGATGATTGCTATGCATTAAACGTAGTCAGCGAACAGGAAATCTGGTTTTATTACTATTCAGACTTTTCATTAGGACGTATTTCCGGTAGTGACCACACGAATATTACGTTAATGAATCCGAGGATTTCTGGCTGCTCTGGGGTGGCTACAGATGGATATCACTTTTTATTCGATGGCGGGTATGGAAAGAGTGGACAATATGTCCTGAAAAAGAATGTGAAGCCAGGTAGTTTGAGCAAAGGGCAAAACATCCGTTTTTTAAATGACGATCAAGAGTTTCTTCAGCCGCACGAACAGGATTTCAGAAAAAACCGCCTGCTGCTCCGTGAAGGTTCTCTGTTGTACCAGGTGGCGATAGAAGAGTTATTATAAAAACCCACGTCAGACGTGGGTTTTTTTGTTGATTGGAAGTAATTTGAGCCTATATTCTTGTTTTAAATTCATGGATATTGCCAAAGAGGGGGTATCGATAAGCAGCATGATAATTTCGTAACCTTACAGTTTTTTTTCCGTATAAAGATAAAAACATGATCCAAGTTCGTTCCCTCAGGGAGAAATGCAACCATGTTTAACAAAATGAGAAGTTGAGGTAATGCATTATATGAATGAAAAATTACAAGCCAATACAGGATATCAGCTGGCTGAGCGGAAGGCGATTCAGTATTTTGCATTACTGTATGATCAGGTCTTAGACAAATCTTATGTGACCACCCTGACAGAAGACATTCAAAAGTGGAAAAAAAATCATATTCATCATTCCTCATGGTTATCCTTTTTTTCACGGAGAAAGAGAAAACCTGATACTCGGGACTATAATAGATACATTCAATGGCTGAATTATACAGGCAAATTGGATGATTATCTGGACCGAAGTGTCTCCTATATTTATATGAGGGACCTAGGCAAAGCTCTGAATTCTCCTGACACACATACCCGGATTCAGCGTGTCATTGCAGACGTAAAAAAACACTTGATCCAATCCACCCGTGCAAACGGGGGAGACCAACCGGAATTTATGAATTTGGCCGGGGTGTATCGGTGGGCCCAGAGGGAAGGTATAGAAACCGCGATAATTTGGGTGATCAACAAACTTAGGTCCGTATCCTCCCATATTCCCAAAGAGATGGATGCCGAGCAAGCCCAGCGCAAACTGATTAAGATCATTATCGGGGTTATTCTGCATGTGATGGAAGAAATGGACGATACAGTGTTGCCTGTGGAACGTGCTCGCAGACTTGATGAAGCCATCAGGCTTGGGTACTCCTATGGTCTGACCTATCCTTTCATTGATGATCTTCTCGATTCCCAGGTTTTGACGGTTGAAGAAAAAGAACAATATTCCCGTATGATACGTGCCGCGCTTCTTAGTGGATCTGTGCCTGAGTTGGGCGATTGGACCGGAAATCATATGGAGTTGATTCAATACATACATTCGGAGCTCTCGGATGCATTTGAGTATATTAAGGAACATCAGCGGCCAGACACACAGCAAACATTTTTCGAGCAGTCCTATGTCTTTTTTCATGCTCAAGATATTGACCGTGTTAAGGACCTAACGCGAGTTACTTATACCAATGAAGAGCTTTATATACCCGTTATTTTGAAGTCCTCTTCGTCCCGATTGATTGTCCGTTCCGTGATTAGTGCTCCTGCGGATGAGGGTTTTGAGCAACGAACATTCTTTTATGGCATCTATAACCAGCTTGCTGATGATTTTGCGGATATGGTTGACGATATGAGAGACGGTGCGGTAACACCCTATACCTACTATTTAAAATATCATCATCAGAGATCGGATCTTATCAATCCCTTTGAATTATACTGGGCGGTTATTTCCTATTTGATCCATAACGTATATGACTCCGATACCATGGCTCGTGAGGTGATACTGGATCGTGCAATGAATGGACTCAAACGTTATAAAGAACGTGTAGGTATTGAAAAGTATGATGAAACGATGGAGATCTTTGCATCCGGAAATCCGGAATTTAATAATCTCATTCAGAAGATGGTACAAAAAGCGGATGATGTAGATTTCTTAGATAAGCTGCTTCGGGATCAGATGATTACCCATCTGAAAAACGATGCGAGGGAAAAGGAAGACTTTTTCAATACGGTCAAAATGGTCCGTGAGCAGATTAACAACCAATTGAAAATTACCAAGCCTCAAGGGATTCCGGCCATGAAAGAACAGCTTATTGAGGCTGCAAATTACAGTCTCGAAGGGGACGGGAAGCGGATACGGCCTATATTGACTTGGGTCATGGGTGTGAACGAATATGGATTAGATGCATCGGCAATCGTGCCTCTTCTGAGATCACTGGAGTATATGCATACCGCATCCCTGATCTTTGATGATCTTCCTTCCCAGGATAATGCGTCTACCCGTAGAGGGCGTCAGACCTTGCATCAGGTGCACAATAGCGCCACCGCGGAACTAACCGGTCTGTATCTGATCCAGAAGGCGATTGGGGAACAATCGTCACTTGACCAGTTCAATGCTGAAACGGTGCTTGCTTTGATACAATACTCGGCCCAGAAAGCAGAAGATATGTGTATGGGGCAGGCGATGGATCTGGATTCCAAAGGAAAGGCACTGACCTTGGAGCAGCTGAATATGGTGTGCTTTTACAAAACAGGAGTGGCGTTTGAGGCTTGTCTGGTTATGCCAGCCATGCTTGCACAGGTCAAGGAGTCGGAAATTGCTGCTTTGAAGAAATTTGCCTATCATATGGGGATTGCTTTTCAGATTAAAGATGATTTGCTTGATGTGGAAGGAGATATGCTCTTACTCGGAAAACCTGTTGGCCAAGATTCTGATAATAACAATTCGAATTTCGTGTCCATCCTTGGTCTTGAAGGTGCCAGTAAAGAGATGTGGGAACACTATTGCCTCGCTATGGAAGCATTGGAAGAGATCCCACGTAATATTGCTTTTCTGAAGCACTTAATACATTATGTCGTGAACAGGGACCGTTAAAAAACGAGTGTACCCCAATGCTCCACAAGAGTAATGGGGTATTTTTACGTTGAGACAGAAGAGCTGATCATGCTCCTTCGCTCATCGGCAATCCTCTATGTTATACAAATATGACTGAATCACAGCGCAGAAATGTGAATATCTGGTGACTTCAGCACCCCATTTTGCCCATTATGGTGCATTCTCCCTTATAATAATACAAAATAGACGAGGAGATGAACTCCAGATGAAAAAAGGAATCTTGGTCGCTTCAGGGTTGGTTGTTGCCGCATTGGGGACGTACCTAATTGCAGGGAATATTCAGAGAGAAGGGGCGGAAAACCATGAGACGACAGATATCAAGAAATTGGTGCATGATATAAGTGCAGGCAAGGCAGCAGCCCAGTCTGCTTCCATTAATTCCAGTCAGTTGATTGTCACAGGGGACGATACTCAGACCATGAATTATGATTTGCCTGACAACGAGTTTTTTGTTTCGATTGCGCCATATGTGGAACAGACCCACCCTTGTGCAACTCATAGTCTAACGGGCTGCCAAGGCGAAATAAAAAACGGAGCGTTCAATGTGACCGTTCACGACTCCGAAGGGAATGTCATCATGGAGAATGCCGCTATGAAATCACAATCCAATGGTTTTATTGATCTATGGCTACCGAGGGATAAAACATACCGCATTAGCGTGAATCATGAAGGTAAAACGGCTGAAACTGAATTCTCTACATATGAGAAAAACGATACGTGTATCACAACGATGCAGTTGGGTTAACGACGGAGGATGAGGGTTGAGCTTACGGATCGCTGAAACGCTCTAAATCCGCAAAACCCTGCGTTCTCATATATAGCTTTTAGTAAAGAGCCTACGTCTGACGGAGGCTCTTTGTGCTGTCCTAATCTTTTGCTGGAGTTACCGAACAGGTTGGGAGGGAATCTATGAGGAATCAGATAGCGAAACTTTAAATTGTGTATACTAAAAACCTATTAAAACAGCTGCAAACTTCCGACATATTATCTAAGAGCTTTTCGCTCAATATTCCTCGGGGAGATGGCAGCATGTCACAAAATATTAAGAAGCGCGTAATCAGATCATCCAGCATCGCCAACACATTGGCCATGGTCTTGTTAGTCATTATCGTTGTCGTCTTTGCAACCTTGGGGACGTTCATGTTTGCAAGCACGCAAAGCATACTTGTCAAGCAGCAAGAGGCCATGCTCCAGACCAAGACGCAGGCCGTTGTCACTCAATTCGATGCGTTGTTTAAGGAAAAGGGATCACTTGTCAAACAAATGTCAACGAACAATCTTTTTAAGCAATATTTAGAAACCACCTCATCGGCAGAAATGGTGAAAACTTCTCCTTATGCTGCGGAAACAGTAGCGACTCTGGCAGCCATTGTAAAGGCAGAGCCATCTTTTGCCGACGCCTGGATTGCAGGAATATCTGGTAAAGGCTTCTTTCTTCAGAATGATGGTGTTGCTTCTAAACCGGATTTTGATATCCATACACGCCCATACTTCAAGCCAGCTGTTGAAGCTGACGGTTTATACTACTCAGAACCCTATAAGGACGTCAATTCGGGTAATGTGCTCATGGGCATTTTCTATCCGATTAAAGATAGCAGTAATCAATTAATCGGATTTGCTGCAGTTGATATTGCTTTCAAAGACATCCCTGCCGTTATGCAAAGCTATTCGCTTGGAAGCACAGGTTATTCGATTCTTGCATCCAAAACAGGTGATATTTTGTATCACCCCGATCAAAATAAAGTGCTGAAAGAAAAGATTAACGAAAGCACAGGTGATCTTGGGGAGATCGGAAAGAAAATGATTGCCGGTGAGTCAGGAGTACAGCTAATTAATGATAATGGCGAACGTCGTTATATCGGGTATGCAACCAGTAAAGATACGGGGTGGTCTGTAGGCTTAACCATTTCTGAAGAAGAGGTGCTCTCAGAATTAAAAGCGTTTACCTGGATTACCATTGGCGGTTTTGCGGCAGCCACCATCCTGCTCGTTGTGATTTGTTATATAACGCTCCGTTATCTGTTGAGATCCATACCGAAGCTGCTTGCAAAAATCAAGCTGATTGAAAATGGAGATTTGACCGTTCAGTTTGATACGCAATCCAACAATGAAATCGGGCAAATTTCTCAAGGAATTTACAATATGGTTCAAAAAATTCAAGGCATGCTCCAAATGGTGGGTGGCTCAGCTCAAGTGTTGAATCAGTCTTCTCATGATTTGCAATCCATTTCTTCCAGAACCGCAATCACGATGAACGATACTGCGACAGCAATTAATGAGATTGCCAATGCAACGAACTACCAATCCATCGAAACGGATAACATTTTACAAAAAACCGGAGCATTATCCGGCCAAATTGACGAAATTGCCAATGATGCCAAAGCCATCGAAACAATGGTGCAAATCTCTGCTGAACAAAGCGGACAGGGGCTTGCTGTAGTAGATCAGTTATCCAGATGGGCGGAAGAAAATCACAATTCCACACAAGCGATGTCGTCTATTATTCAGGATATTGATCTGAGCCGTCATGAGATTTCCAGCATCGTCGATACGGTCAACCAAATTGCAACGCAGACCAACCTGCTGGCGCTCAATGCTTCCATTGAAGCTGCACGTGCAGGAGAACAGGGCAAAGGGTTTGCTGTGGTTGCCGGAGAGGTTCGCAAGCTGGCTGAGCAGACGGCGCTGGCGACACAGGAAATCTACAAGAAGGTACGTGTGATTGAAGAAAAAACCAGCGTATCAGTTGAGCATACGGTTCACGGTCTGAAAATTGCAGAAGAAAATGCCAGATCGGTGGAGGACACGAAGCAAGTATTCTTTAGCATTAACAAGGATTTGGAAGATTTGAAATTGCGAATGATTCAGATCAGCACGAACACCTCCAAAGTCCACAAGCACAAAGATGAGATTTTGCAGGCGTTGGAGATTATCTCTTCTACCACAGAAGAGAATTCCGCTTCAACCGAAGAGGTCAGCGCCAGCACGCAGGAACAATTGGAGAGCTTTGAACAGGTTGCTGAACTATCCAAACAATTAAACCAATTGTCCAATAAGCTTCAAGACGAATTAAAACAGTTCAAGGTCGAGTAGCAAGTCTACTAGGCATGATTTTGACTTATATACAGCAAAGCCCGCGATCAGCGCGGGCTTTTTAGCTTTAACAGCTGTTGTGGGATAGAGAGCATGGTAGCTGGTGCGGGATACAGATAGACTATACGTATAAACTGAAATATTAGCGGGGTGAAGATATGGATTGCTTTGAAAAAAATGTTGTGTCCGTCTGGTACGGTCACTTTGCCTCTGAAGATGAGTTGTTTGAATATGTTGAGATCAAATACCCGGAAGATGAGAATGAGGATGTTTTTAGCGGTTTTTTAAATGATCATGAAATAGATGATTTTGACGAAGATTTTGCTGAAGGAGTCTTTCAGGTTGACGGGACCGATGATGGTATAAAAGATGTTTCCTATGTTGATTCTTTTTTATCTCCACTATTACATGATTTGAGTAAAATAGATGGTAAATATAATTCGTTGTTCTTTATATATGATTGTAATACAAGCGGTTTGCTTGAAAAAAGCGGCGAGAAACTATGCTTTTTAGCCGCGTATCCTTATACAAGAGATTAACGTTACATTATTCCACTGTTTTCGGAGTCTTATTTCAAGTAATTATATAATGAAAATTGAACTTAAAGGATCAATAATTTGATCCGAAAGAATCAGGGACTTAAGGTAAATTTCCATCTTAAGGCCCTTTTTTTGTGCAAAATTAGATTTCCAAATTTTTGAACGGCTGATATACTAAGGAGACAAGTGAGATGAAGATAAACCTACTCTATCGGGATGAAGCAGGAAGGTTCGGCAAGCGCTGCTCTCAGAAGCGGCTTTTGTGATGGTCGAGCAGTACAAAGAGGTGGAGCAGCCGGAAGACTGGCTATTTCCAGAGCAGAGAAAAGGCCGCCACCTGACGGAACGTTAAGCTTAGATTGATCTTCGCTATTTTCAGGAACTGCTGGGGCATCAGAGTGTGCGAACGACGCAGGGGTATACAGGCGGGACATCGGGCAGATTCAAAGTCCGTTGGATCGGCTGAGCGGGCTGGAGGATTGAAACGTAGAAAGTGCGAGAATAAGGGGAAAAGTGCAGGAATCATGAAGTTCGTAAATAAGACGTTATGTGAAATTATATCAAGTACCAATATAAGCCTGAGAATATCGTATAAATAAAAAATTAATAGGTTTAAGGGAATCGAAAGTGAGGTGAAAATGATCAATCCATACCGTGAATTTGTCGCCGGTATTTCTGCCACAGAATTTGAAAAGTATTGTTTGGAAATATTGAATGCTTACGCTGAAGCCGAAGCACTTAAGAACTTCTTCATACTTCATAACCAAAAAGTTCAGACTAGTGATGGAGAGTACCAAATTGATATTATTGCTGAATTTATAGCCCTGTCTGTAAGATTCAAAGTTATTGTTGAATGTAAGCGTTACACACGTCCAGTGGAACGTGAGAAAATTGTGGTTCTAGCTGATAAGGTACGAAGTTTAGGTGCTCACAAAGGGATATTAATTTCTACATCTGGTTTTCAGAGTGGGGCAACAGAATATGCAAGGCAGCATGGAGTTGCTTTGTTACAAATATTCGATAAGTATGTTATGCATATTCATGCCTCCAGCAATCTCCAAACAAACCATATGCTCATGGAATTTATTAAACAATCTCCTGAATTTTACGCTTACCAATGGAACACTAGACTAAATGAATTTCCTGATAAAAAAATATATCCCTCAGAAACTTTGTTATTAGGAATTAAAAATAAAGTATTGAAAGAATATGACGAAGATAGCAAATAAGAAGAATACTTTGTAGAACAAAAAAATGCTATTTTTGAAATTAGGAAAAACAGGTTTTCTCCTAAAAGGGATAGAACTCCACATAACATAATATTCACGCATCGAGCATACGCTCTTGGTCCAGCAGAGGGATTTCGGGGGAGTAGAGGCAGCTGGACACACTTGGCATACGCCAAGCGTCGTGAATACGGGAACGTTATGTGACATACCGGAAACCATTTATTTAAGAGGGTGAAGCCATGCAAAAAATAGATCTAACCAAAACCCTTGAAGAACTTGAAGGAAAATATTGGGGCGAACCGAATTTTGCTTCTTCATTAGTGATCCAAGTACATCGATTAAGGAAGAAACCTCTTTGTGAATTGAATAATGAAGATTTAAGACTTTTGATTGGGCAACAAATGAATCTAGATTTTCTTTTACCTCTAGCCTTAGAGCAATTAATACAGAACCCATTCGGATCAGGAGATTTATATATCGGAGATTTATTTTGTTCGATACTCAAAGTGGAGAAAGAATATTGGAAAGAACATAAAGAGTTGAAGAACGAATTGGATGAAGTGATTAGAACCTATGAAGAAGCGAGAAAGACATTAGAAGAGCACATAAGTAAATACAGAAGCGATCATTTGTAAGTAGATTCAAGAAGCCCGGTACACCACATAACATAATATTCACGCTGCGGGCATACGCCCTGGGTACGGCATTCGCCGGACACCCGACATACGTCGGGTCGTGAATACAGGAACGTTAGCTGAAATTGCTGAAATCAAAAAAGTTTCTTGAGGTGAACATGGGAGTAAGAAAAAAATACAAACGAAAGATCATACGTGCAAATCGATTATTCTATTGGTATGTTGAACCGGATATTGATGACGAAGGAATAATTAAATTACACATTATAGCTGAGAATAAGAAGTTTTTAGTTACCTATGAAGTGGGACAGCACAGCATTAAAAATAAAACCCCTATAATTGTAATCATTGGAAAAGAATTTGAAGGATGGACTAAAGAATATATAGGATACAGAAGAGTGATAACACCAAATTGGAATGATGAAATAATCATTCCGAACTTGATAGGTGAAATAATTGATTGGTGCCTTTTAAGGGATAAAGAAATAAAAGTCGTTAATTGGAAAGGAGAGTTAATAGAATAAGAGATAATTATAAGTAATATCGAGGAGCCAGCAATATCAGCTAACATTATATTCACGCATTGGGCATACGCTCTCGGTCCGGCAGAATGGATTTCGGGGAAGCAGAAGCAGCTGGACACCCAGCATTCGCTGGGTCGTGAATACAGAAATGTTAGATGAAATTCAAATAAGGAGTAACAATATGTTAGAAATTATAAAAGATCAAGATGCTTTACAAGTGAAAATTTCTAGTAGTAATGGTATCCCTTTCAATCATATACTAGATAAATTAAAAATGATGATCCCTAAAGAAGAACGCAAATGGAGTTCAGCAAAAAAATGTTGGTTACTTCCCCCTAAATATTTGGATCAATTGAACGATTTGAATGAATCTATTAGTTCTGGCGATTTAAGCATTGATAAAGAAGAACTAATTTTAGAAATTCAAATGTCTGGACTAAGAGATATTGAGTCTTTACCAAGGTCTATGAAAGAAAGAGCAAAGTGGGCTATTAAACATTTGATTGAAGACACTGAGGAAGTTGAAAAACAGTTTTCTATTTCTAGGAGTGAGTGGGGCGTTTTTAATCCAGATGATAATTTATGGTATTTTGAATCTGGACGATATAGTAGCTCTTCTCCACAAGAGCATGATAAAAGCGTGATTAAAAGAGCGTACAAAAATTTAGAATATGCAAGGATTAATGGACATCGAGCATTTGAATTCTCAGAAATGATGGATTTTAAATTTAAATTTAGACAACTGATTCTAGAAAAATTTGATTACGAATGCTTTATTTGTGGAGTACCCGAGTACATTAAGAAATTGAATATGCATAGAGTGATTCCAGGGAAAAATGGTGGAGAGTATGTTGAAGAGAATGTGGTTTTAGTTTGTCCAAAACATCATAGGATGGTTGAAGGTTGGTCATGGGAAGAAATTAATCAACTGAAAGCTAATTCATAGGAGATTTGAACATCATCTAACATAATATTCACGCTGCGGGCATACGCCCTGGGCCCGGCATTCGCCGGACACCTCAGCATACGCTGAGGTCGTGAATACAGGAACGTTATGTGCAATATCTTGAAAAACTAAAAAGTGAGGGCTGTTATGAAAGTTTGGGTTTGTACTTGTTTTGATACAAGCTTTGATTTTTGTGAACAAAAATATAATGTCAGATACGATTCATTTGACATAGAAATAATTCGAGGGAGTTCAGAAGAAGGTCATAACTTATTCATTGAAACAACTAAAAAAAATGCTAAATTAGCGAACGAGGCAACTAGAAAATTCTTAAGTGAGATTTGCTGGTTGTATCAATCAAGAGTAGAGATCATTGCTGGTGGTGGATGGGCCTCTCATAAGACGCCTACTAACGTTGCGTTTCGAAAATTTGCAAGGATAGGTGGGGGAATAGATTTAACTAGTTACAGGCAAATAGCTTCAACACATGAACAGAAAATTGCTTTAGGAATTTATAGAGAAGCATTCAGTTCAAATAGTATTTTTTATAAATTTTTGAGTTGTTTTAAAATCATCAATATGATTTATAAGACGGGGAAAGAACAAAAAGACTGGATAAATAATAATATAGAGAAACTCATTAAAAGTAAAAGTAAGATTGAACAGTTGAAGCAGGAAGGCATCACTAACTTGGGAGAACATTTTTATCGTTCCGGGAGATGTGCTATAGCACATTCTAATATCATTAGCGGCGAACCCATTGCAGATGCTGACAATCATGAAGATAACTTTAGGATTGGAAGAGAGATTGAGGTTATCAAAGAATTAGCGGAAATAATTATGAGTGATGAACTAATGATACCGACTAGGGGACAACTAATTAAGTATTATTAAGCGTATCCATGGAGTCACGGTACAGCACATAACATATTATTCATGCATCGGGCATACGCCCTCGGTCCGGCAGAGGGATTTCAGGGAAGCAGAAGCAACCGGACACACCTGGCATACGCCAGGCGTCGTGAATACAGGAACGTTAGCCGAAATCATCTATCGATAGGAGAAAATATGAGTAATTATAAAGGGCAGTTTTTTAAAAATAGAGATTTTTACGACTGGGGAATTGACTATGAAGTTTTGAAAGTGAAAGAGAAATTCCTTGAAGATATTAATCAATTGAGATTTTATCGAACTAACTTTTCTAAAAACTCTACATTTGGAACGATAAATTTTAATGATTTAATCCCTGTTCAAAAAGAGATTATAGACATCCTCTTAAACAATGCTTCTCTAGAAGATTTGGATTATATATTACCTAATAATACAGAAGAACTTATTGCTAAGTATCCATGGCTAATTAAAATAATAGAACTAGAGAAAAGCTTGGAATATGGCAATTCATTCTTTGAAACATTGGTAGCAAATGAATTTATGAAACAACTCTATATCCATAATAAAATGTGTTTCGTAAATACATATACAATATTGGACGAATATCTTTCGGAAATAATAAAATCACTAGGGATGTACTTAGATAATTTCCTTAGTGAAGCCAATATCAAAGTGAATTATAAAAAATTATTAGAATTTGAAGACGATACTGATTAAAAAGAATTTTTTATTGATTCAGCGATGCTTAGTGACAAGAATCTCTCTGGAGTTGTAAATAAAGTAAGGTATCTCTTAAAATATCTAAATGCAGCCAGTGAATTTAAATGGAACACCGATATAAGAATTTTTAACGAAGAAAGAAACTGTGTTATTCACAATAAGGGTTATCTAAATAAAAAAGCGATAAAAAATATTGGAGAAGAGTTCGCATATGAATTAAATTTATCAGAAAATATGAAAGTGTTAAAAACAACAAAGTAGATTCACATATTGATTTAACTGAGAATATCATTAATTTCTTTTCAACAAAATTAATGAGAACTTACTATGACTATATAGAAGTCGATCTCGATGAAGTAGATGACTCCGGCTAACATAATATTCAAGCTGCGGCTCCAATTGAGCCTGGGGCTGCGAGTTGGGTTTCGAAGAGGCATTACAAGCAGACAACCCCTTCGGGGTTCATGAATACAGAAACGTTGTACGAAAGATCATTAGAGTGAAATTTATGATGGAGGTTATTTAAATGAAATTGGTTATAATCTTTGGTCCCCAAGCAGTGGGGAAGATGACAGTAGGGCAATGTTTAGAAGCAACAACAGATTTAAAACTATTTCATAATCACATGTCTATTGATTTTGTGTCTCTATTTTTTGATTACGGCACACCTGCCGGAAAGCGTCTGGTTAGTCTAATCAGGCAAGAGATTTTTGAAGAAGTGTCCAAAAGTGAACTGGAAGGACTCATATTTACGTTTGTATGGGCATTTGATCTTCAAAGTGATTGGAACTACATTGAGCAGGTTTCAAACCTATTTGAATCGAGAGGAGGAACCGTGTACTTGGTTGAACTAGAGGCCGACTTGGAAGAACGAAAAAAACGAAATACGACTGAGAATAGATTGATACATAAACCAACTAAACGAAATGTGGAGTGGTCGGAGGCTGAGTTGATTGAAACTCATGAAAAACATAGGTTGAATTCCTTACCCGGAGAGATTACTAAACAAAATTATATAAGGATTAACAACAGTGGGTTGGAAGCAAATCAGGTAGCTGAAATGATAAAAGAAAGATTTAAGTTTTAAGGTAGAGAGTCTATCAAAGAAAAATGATCCTTCGTATAACATAATATTCATGCTACGGCTCCCAAGGGAGCCTTGGTCTGCGGATGGATTTCAGGGAGGAATTCCAGCAGACACACCCAGCATATGCTGGGCGTCACGAATACAGGAACGTTATACGAAAGAATCAAAAACAATAGAAAAGAGGATCATATGATCCTCTAGATGTTAGAATTTTTCAATTCACTAAAGAGTTGTAGAGCGTCTTTGAAACCTTGTATGTAGATGCTTCTTTCTAAGATGGATTGGAGAGAAATTTGAGCATCTTCGTACAGAAAAACCGTATGTTGAAGTTGATCGGGTAACGCTTCGCGAAGCGTTCTAAAGTATCGATCTGTCTCCGAAGAAAGCTGATTGTACTCCGTATGGTACTCCAGAAGCTCAGCAAAGAGTAATTCTAAACGTATTCTTATAAGTGGCTCTGTCAATGATTCTAATGCATTAATCATATATTGTTCCTCCTTTAATTAACTTTATAGAGTTATTATATAACTTTATAGGGTTAATTACGAGGTGAATATTTGACTTTGTAGAGTTAAAACTTTGCTTTTCGTTGATGATTACTGATATGGGAGATAAGATAGAATTATGGAGGGGAAAAGATGACCGCAATCAAGTGCAATATAAGGGAACTCATGGCAGAACATCGAATAGATGATATAACAGAATTGATGGCGAAATCGGGATTGAGTCGGAATTCAATTAATAAGCTATATAGGGAAACGAATATAGAAACAACAAAGCTGGAGACTTTATTCAAGCTTTGCGATACATTTAACTGTAAATTATCTGATTTGATTGAATATCTACCTGGAGATAATCAATAGTGAGGGCACTGAATCCGTCGTATAACATAATATTCAAGCAGCGGGCTCCTTCGGAGCCTTGGTCTGCGGATGGATTTCGGGGAGGAATTTCAGCAGACAACCCCTTCGGGGTTCATGAATACAGAAACGTTATTTAAAATCGAGTGAAAGCATAGAAATGAAGGTGGATTATTTGGGGATATTTATTACTAAATCAACGACTCCAATTATCTGGCTAGATACCCTTGCCGTTATAGAAATTTATAAAACTATCAAAGAGGAGAAAGAGAATCCAAGAATAAAAAAGTTATTTAATATTGTTAGAGAAAAAGTAAGCCAAGGAAAACTCATTTGTCCATTAGGAGAACAAGAAGAAGAGATAGAGGAAAAAGTTGGCGAAGTGATTAAGCAATTCGTAGATTTATCACTTGGAATTAGCTTTCTTTCGAATGATGAAATCAAAGAAAGCCAACTGATCAAAGCAATAAAATCATATAGTAAAACAAAAGATGTAGAACTAACATATTTAGACGCATTTCATAGAGATCCAGTAACTCATCTCAAAAATAAAAATGGTTTTATTTTTTCAATTGTAATAGAGCCAACTCAATTAGAAATAGATACAAGAAAGATTATAAAGCAAAAAAATATCGAAGAACTTCAATCCGTTAAAGATGAGTTCTACAAAGACAAAGAATTTGTCTCAAAAATAAATGATGAGTTAAACGGACATTTTATTGCTATTTCATACTTAATAGATATGTATAAATACAAAAAAGAAAATGATATTCCTTTGAGTGAAGTTGAAAATCTTCAAATCTTACACATGCTAAATAGACCGTTATCCTTTTGGAACGAAGAACAAAAAAGTGGTTTATCAGGCTACTTGGATTTTTTAAAATCAAATGATTATAAACAATTGCCCTATGTAGATATCAATGCACGTATGGTGACGGATTTATTTACTTCGAAAAGAAAATCTCTTGAAATTGGAGATCCTACAGATATTACGAACTTGTCAACGCTACTTCCTTATTGTGATTACGTACTTACAGATCGCGATCAAATGAATAGAATCAAGCGATTAGGTCTGGATAAGAAGTATGATACTAAAGTTTTTGCACTATCAAATATTAACGATTTATTTAGTGATTTAGAGAAGATTTGATTGTAGTTCGAGATGATCTCGACATCATATAACATAATATTCACGCTGCGGACATTCGTCCTGGGTCCGGCATCGCCGGACACCAAGCATACGCTGGGTCGTGAATACAGGAACGTTATGCGTAATTATTGAAAAAATCATGGAGGGAAAATGTATGAAAAAGAAAGAATATAAAGATAGATTAATTGAATTACTTAATGAAGGAATTGAAGAACTAACAACAGACCAAGTAATCCACAAAACGAAATTGTTGATTTTTGAATATGAGAAAAAACAAGCGTATAGTACAGAAAATAAGGGGAGACCTTGGACAGATGAAGAGTTAAGAGTAGTATTATCATTTGCCGCAACTAAAGAAAACATACTGAAGTTGGCCAAAGGATTTAAACGTAGCTACGGGAGTATTGAACAAATTTTTAGATGGGCTGTAACCACCGATGAAGAGATTATAAATAAGGGAAGAGAAGATGATAGTTTTATAAAACAGATTAGAAGATTGTATAAAGAGATGGGTTGGAAGGCGTAAATTAGAATGTAAATCATTGGAGTGATAACTACACATAACATAATATTCAAGCAGCGGCTCCTTTGGAGCCTTGGTCTGCGAGAAGGATTTCAGGGAAGCATTTCAGCAGACAACCCCTTCGGGGTTCATGAATACAGAAACGTTATGTGAAATCAGCTAGGAATAAAAAGATTATATTTAGGAGCAAGTACTATGAAGCGAATTTACAAGCATATCGAAGAATACACAGATCAGGAAATAAAAGATATTTTAACTCGTCAAGAAGTAGAAGAACTTATATATTTACCACTTTCAGTTGGAATGTATCATCACAATTGGAAGTTTGCTCAAGATATATGTCTTAAATCAGCGCAACATGATAATCCAAATGTAAGAGCGAATTCTGTATTGGGATTAGCACATATAGCAAGAACTAAAAAACAGTTAGATAAAAGACTAGTAAAACCAATCATTTTGAAAGAATTAAAAAATAATATAGAACATAAAGGAATAATATTAGATGCTATAAGTGATATAAATTTATTTATGAAGTGGAAACTAGCAAGGAAGCATAATTATTAGTTGACTCGAAGAAGAGCTGACCTCACATAACATCGCATCTACGCTGCGGGCGTTGCCCTTGGTTCGCTAGAAGTGGAAAGCAGAGAATCCGGGATCAGCTCACAACCCTGCGAGGCTAAGTCCGTTGGACCCGGCGCTTTGCGCCTTAAGCCTCTCGGATTCGTGAATACAGAAACGTTATCGGAAATCAGTGCGAATCATCGTAATATCAATACAAACAAAGGAGGATTTATATGCACTCTGAAAAGAACCCGTACAGCCTGACAATAGAATGTAAAGACATTATCCTTCGCGAATATCAATTAGAAGATTTAAATGAATTACATGAACTTACATGGCAACCGGAGATTTATGAGTTCTTACCAGGTTGGAATGTTGAAAAAGAAGTCAGACTAGACTGGTTGAAGAATTATGAAATACCAGAAAACAATCAATTTCTTAAACGTGTAGAAGAAGGACTGAAAGTTGGTGATCTTAGACTGAGGCTAGGGATCGTACTTAAAGAAACGGGAAAATTTATTGGCTGGTGTTGTTCAGGAATAAAAGACGATCTTCCAGCATCAAACAGAGAAATCATGTATGGTATTTCAAAAGACCATAGAAGTAAAGGATATACGACTCAAGCAGTTCAGGGAATAATTCAGTATTTATTTGATAACACGGAGATCAAAGAATTAAATGCAATTGCATTACTAGAGAATGGTGCATCGAATAGAGTTATTCAAAAAAGTAATTTTAAGTTTGTCGGAGAGATAGAAATAGATGATGAAGTATATAACCATTATAAAATTCATAAGATAGATTTTTGAAATATGGTGAGCTAATTCGGGAAGGCACTGACATCCTATAACATAATAATCAAGCACGGCTCCTTCGGAGCCTTGGTCTACGAGATGGATTTCGGAGAGGCATTTCAGCAGACAACCCTATGGGTTCATGAATACAGAAACGTTAGCCGATATACTTGTAAATTCATAATTATAGGGGTTGTTTATGTGCTTGTTGTTCACTGGTCACCTGTGAATTACTCAAAAAACATCTTGAAAAACGGAATTAGAAAAAGTCGGAACGGGGTTTACTGTTTTCCTTTAACAGGACATATTGCATTGGATCGTTGGTGGATGAAAGCATTAAAGAGATTTAGAAAAGACGGAAAGAAATATAATGGATTTGTATTTAGAGTGGAAGAGTCTGATTTTCCTGCTTATTTTGGTCATTTTATAGGACACATGACAAGTGACAGAAGCGAAAAACCTATAAAAACGCTAATTGAATTAGGTATGGAAATACAGAATACAATCATTTGGAGGATCGGAGAAAGAGCTGTATGGAATAATATCGAAGTACATAACCATGATCAGGATTTTTTAAAGCTGGGGAAGGAAGTAATTAAGAAAAATCCAGATGATTATAAGGAAACTTTAACAGATGCAGCATTCATGGAATACATCCTAGAGGACTGTCAACTTGTTTTGCCGAATTCTATAAATGCTAGTCGAATCATTCGGGTTATCTCACCAACTAAAGAGTTTGGAAAAGTCTTATACAAGCAAAAGAAAGATGAGTATTTTGAGTGAAAACTCGAAGAGGATCAGTACTTCGGCTAACATATATTCAAGCAGCGACTCTGTGAAGCCTTGGTCTGCAAGGTGGATTTCGAAAAGGTATTTCAGCAGACAACCCCTAATGGGGTTCATGAATACAGAAACGTTATCTGAAAGACTAGCATTTAAGAAAACAGGTGAATAGAATGCCATTAATTCATGAGTTTCTTATAGCTCCTAAAATTGGCTTTGAATTAAATCAAATTGTTAGGAATAACAATGGGAGAATTAATAAAAGAAAATCAGGTATCGATTATTTAGTTGAATTAGATGATGAACTCTTTCAGTATTTTTCAGATACATTAAAGTGGATACCAAATGAAACTGAAAATAGATTCGGTTTGAATTACTGTGGGTTAACAGTTATGTATTCAAATGGAGCGAGTGTACTAAAGAAAATTATTACAGGTTGGTATGAGATATTTAAAAATGCTCCAAATGAAATAAAGTTAACAGGGAATTATTTTTGGAGAGACCAAATCGATAAAGGTGAATATGAAAAAATTGAAGTAAGAAAAGCTAATTTATTAAAAATTCTCTCTGAACTAATTACCTTATGTAATCTAGTTGAAGATAATGACGACTTAATAATATTACATCTAGGGATTTGACACTTTGAAAGAAGTTCTAGTAAGTTATTAGGTGTCAAGCACAGAAGCATATTCAGATAACACACGACCTGACCTAAGATAAGCTATCTAGGGTCAGGTCACGTCATAGAGGCGGAAATGTTAGATGAAAGCACCTAAATAAATAAAACCATCTATAAAGGATGAAAAGAAAAAATGATAAAATCTATTAGTATTGATGAATGGAATGGGACCACATTCAATGAAGAAATAGTTATGAATCCTACATGGGCAGACACTTTAAGATTTTTAAGAAAACTCGATGGAGATAAATTTACATTAGTCTTTTTTGAGGTATCAGACACAGATTCAGCATTAGTTGGAGGCGGACCGGAATATTTCATAGTGTCTATTACAATTGATGGTAATATATATACTCTTATGAACGATAAACAGGGAAACAATGAAATTCTTCTGGTTGCTGGTGGTCAGTTAGGCAATTATTGCGATAACATTTGTATAGAATTAATTCCTATGCTTGAAGTAATAAAGTATTATTATGAAACTGGAAAACTACTCGAAACACATAAATGGAAACAAGAATAATAATTACTTTGAATGCAACTCGAAGAAGTGGGTTAACGTCATCTAACATCGCATTCAACGCCTCTGACCGGGACAAGCCCGGCCCTTGGCCTGGAAGAGGCATTTCGGAGGAGCGGATTCATCGGACACATTAGACCTGCTAATTCGGACGAGCATTCCCGATGGTCACCTTAAGCTGTTTGAACTTCAGGAATACCCAAACGCTATGTGAAATCAACAAAATTATTTAAGAGGTAAACATGGGTGTGATCGCTTGGCGCTTTTTCTTACTTCACGAGCAAGTTGCAATAAAATGAACATGAAGTAGACGGAGCTGAGTGTCTACTTCATGTTCGCTTAAACTTTTGAAAATTGAATTACAGGTGGATCAATGGATCTTTGGAGGTTCAGAATTCATCCTATCGTTAAGCTGAGTCACAAAATCACCTTCGTTCGGGCCAGGGTTATTTCGAAACATTTTCGCTTCTTCCACCAGAACTTCGTCTGTATCCGTGCCAAGTATCTTTATTGTTGCATCAATGAATGAATCAAGTGGCATCGCACGCGGTTCATCGTTGTTGCTTTGAACCCATGGGGGCACAATTTCTATTACTTTTACCGATGTGTCTTTAAGCATGTACCTTTGGGACAGCGTATAGGTATGAAGTGCTGCTTTCGTCGCGGAGTATACAGCAGTTGTCGCTAATGGTGCAAATCCAAGTATTGAAGTCGTGTTGATGACAACCGCTTCTTCTTTGGACTTCAAGTGCTCGATGAATGCAGAAGTCAACCGAATGGGACCTAGCAAGTTTGTAGTGACAGTCGAAATCAAAACATCCTCATCGATCACGCCCGCCGCGTCATCGGACTGTATGATGCCGGCGTTGTTAACCAAGACATTAACATCCGGGTATTCTTCGATTAACTGCTTGGCGACCGCCTTTATGCTGGCAGGATCTTGTACATTCAATTCCACTGCGGACATGCCAGGATTCGCTTTGATTGTCTCCTCCAGACGCTCTTTACGTCGACCGGAGATAATAACTTTGTTTCCAAGATTGTGGAGAGCTTCTGCTAACGCACGTCCAATTCCCGAACCGCCGCCTGTAATAAAAATCGTGTTTCCTGTAAGTTTCAATTTTTAAACCCTCCTAATTCATGTGAATTAAATCATTCCAAAGATTGTAAAGCAATAGCTTTCATGAGTATGGCTCCTCTAAAATTGAACATATGTTGAATCATCAACATAAATTTTATAAAGTGAATGTATCAGAGCGGTATATGGGGTTCAATGGTTAAAACAAGCGTGGTTGTTGATTCTTCAACAGAGGACTTCGAAGTGTTCATTTTTTCGGATAGTACAAAGGGGAGAAGGATATGGACAGGCGTATTCAAAAATCGAGGCAAGCTATTATTGATGCTTTTATGAGGCTGATGTCAGAAAAGGAATTCGAGAGAATTACGATCAATCAAATTGCGGAGGAAGCGAATGTCAATCGCGGAACGGTTTATTTGCATTTCGCTGACAAGTACGATCTGCGCGATCAATGCATGGAAGCTCAAATTAACGAGTTACTACGCAATTGTATGTCTGAAGATAACTTCTTTCATGTCCCTTCCAAAACCGCACTACTGCGCACGTTTGAATATTTGGAGCAGCATGCTTCATTCTACTCTAGAATGCTAACGAACAAGGGAAGTACGGTCTTTCGGAACCAAATGGGGACAATGTTTCGGCAAAGTCTGAGCGAGCATCTGGATTCGATCAACCTCGATCAGGAAATGAACAGGGACATTACGGTGCAATTTTTAATTTCAGCAGCGGTGGGGGTAGTGGAATGGTGGATTACCCGTTCGATGCCATATCCGGCATCGGTCATGGTTGAATAATTTTGGAATTTGCTGAACCGTGGTGTCGAGGAACACGAACGAACATCGTCCATTTGAGTCTCTAATTTAGAGGTTTTATACACAAACGTTATCAGAAATTCTTGAATTACTAAAACATAATAATAAGATCTCAAAAGTACTAAAAGCTATAGTATAAAGAACGCGAAAGAACTGGAGGTCACTTTATGGATATACTCTTTGCCAATTATGGGATTAATATAGTTCGAAGAGATGGGAGAATATTCATTATTTTTGATGCTGGTGGAATAGTGGTTCAAATGATAGAAATAGAAATAACAGAAGAAGAGTCACTAAAAGCTCAGAAAAGTGAAAGAGATGCATATGAACTAATAATCAAACTACAAAATGAAAAAAGACCATATAAGAAAATTCACTGATTAAAAAATTTGCGGATTGATTTTGAATGCATAGTGAAGAAGTTCGGTAACTTCTGATAACATAAAATTCAAGCATCGAATCCTGTGTAAGGAAAAAAGTAAAAAGACAATGGAGGTATGTTTGGTGCTGACATTAGAAAAAGCTAGAAAAAATGATGCACAAAAACTTGCTGAAATACAAAAGGCCAGTTTTGAGGATGAATCAAAGCATTTTAATAACAACGAAATCGTTGGGCCAATAGGATATGACTCCATAAGTTGGCAAGAAGAGATGATGCAAAATTGCGAATATTTCAAGGTGCTCTTTAATGGAGAAATAATCGGGGGAGCTTTGATATTCGTAGAATGTAATCAAGTGCATAATCTAGGAAGACTCTTTATTGATCCAAATTATAAAAATCAAGGAATCGGAACGAAGGTGATGGAGAAAATTGAAAGTAAATTTCCAGACAGCACTGAATGGTGGCTGGATACTCCTAGCTGGAGTGTGAAGAATCATCACTTCTATTCAAAGTGTGGGTTTAATAAAGTTAGAGAAGAAGGTGACTTATACATTTTTGAAAAAACTCTATAAACTTATGTAATGTACAAACGTTATGAGACATCAGTGCTAAGTGTTACCAAGAAGATATTTAATGAGAAGAGTGAAAGGGAGGATTTACAATGAAGATTGATTTTGCGATTGAATCAGATTATGAGTATATCTCGTTAAAAGACAAGCACATACATAAGACACTGATAAGACCAAAAATAAAAGAAAATGAAATTCTAATAGTCAGGGAATCCAATCAAGAAATAGGCTGGATGAGATACGGATTTTTTTGGGACAACACACCATTTATGAATATGATATGGATAGATGAGGAGTATAGAGGAACAGGTATTGGTAAAAAAGTTGTCCACTATTGGGAAGAATTGATGAAACAAAAAGGATTTGAAATGGTCATGACCTCAACACAGTCGAATGAAGGAGCTCAACATTTTTATAGAAAGCTTGGATATAGGGATGCTGGAAGTTTAATGCTTGAGAACGAACCTCTGGAAATAATACTGACAAAGAAGTTGAACAAAAATTGACGTTGAGTAAATCATGGAAGGCACTGACATCTGACAACATAATATTCAGGCTGCGGCTCCGTTGAAGCCTTGGTTTACGGGATGGGTTTCGGAGAGGGATTTCATCAGACAACCCAATACAGAAGCGTTATCTGAAATACGACAATTGATTTATTTATAGGAGGCAAGAGCAATGAATCGACTAAATCTAAGTACAATAATTAGTTCTTTCATATTAGGTCTCTCTATTGTTATTACTGGCTTGTTTATTAGTCATTCCGGGGACAGAGAACTGAACAAAAACGGAACAAATCATAAAGAATATAAACCACTAATGACAATCAAAGAAACAGCTGAATACTTAAATATAACTGAACCCCAAGTAAGGACAATCATTTCTAGTGAGGAAAATATGTTAGAGACCACTGGTTCATATTCTGGTAAGATGTTTCCCCTTATTAGAATTGGAACTGATATTTATATAAGTACAGATGGATTAAATGAATGGTTAAAGGAGTCCACAACACAGAGAACACAATATTAGAGAAAGCACTCGAAGAAGGCCGTACATCAGATAACATATATCTAAGCTGCATCGTTGAGGTTCCTTGGTCTGAGGGATAGGTTTCGGAGTGGAATTTCGGCAGACAACCCTATTGGAGTTCATAAATACAAGAATGTTATATGAAATATATGCAAAAGTTAACTTTGTGAAATAAAGAAAGGAAGCAAGAATGAAGAGATATATTGAATTTTCTTTCTATTTACCGTTTTTTGATTTGATAGATGATACAGATGGGGTGTTTAGTTTAGAGGAATTAATGAGACAACTAAATATAAGATTTAATATTATGGAATTATATAACCAGTATTTATCATATGGAGAGGGTGTTTCCAGAGTAGGGAAGGGAGATGTTTTTGTGTTTTTCACGAAATATTGATAAGAATATTTTTATATTAATAGATTTGTTCAATGACTTTACTGATCAGCATAACATGGTGAAATTAGGAGTACGCTGTGAAATTAATCATGATAAGCGAATAAGGGATATCTTCAATAATATTCACTTAAGGGCAGAGATTAAAAGTAAAATAAATGAGAGTGATGATGATTTACTGAAGTTGGATATCAACAGTGAAGATTATCCAAAAGAGATTCCTTATGGGGATCATATATACATAAAGAACATCTATTATAACACCATATAGGTATTATGCCAGCAGTTCAAGAAGGCAGATACATCATATAACATAATATTCAAGCTGCGGCTCTGAATGGAGCCTTGGTCTGCGAGATGGATTTCGCAGAGCATTCTAGCAGACAACCCCTTTGAGGTTCATGAATACAGAAGCGTTAGATGAAAATCACCATATAAACCAAGTTGAAAAGTGGGGAGCATAGTATGGCGAACACCATTTCATTACCAAAAGAATTAAATGATGTAGTTGAACCCATAGGTATGTCAAACGGATTAACTTCAGTTTTTATTGAAGTTCTAGCTATTAGTGGATCAATACTAGCTAAAACGAATCGAGAAAAAGAAATAATTATTTGGCTAGCACAAAGGGATCAGTCTGTAGTTGGAATAGGAACAGTTGGTTTTGATATTGATGAAATGCCTTGGACTATAGACTCCTTTGAAAGCGAGAAAAATTTTATACTAGATACGATTTCAAATGCAGCAGATGGCTTAGGGTGGGACAAATTAAGCTATAAACCACGTCAAGATTGGGTTGTTAATTGTTTGAATCAATTTGGCTTAATGATTAAAGTATTTAATAAAGAAGATGTTGACATGGACAATTATATAGAATGGTCAGAAATTGAAGAGGAGGATGATAATCCTACAATTCCAAGAGGGTATCCCAAATGCGAAAAGCATAACATCTATTTAAATTGCCATGGATGTATACTTTGCAATAATGGAAGCTGAATTAAGGACTGTAGGTATTCCATAGAAGATGTAATGATCATATGACATAATATTCATGCTTCGGGTCTTGCAATGGCCTTGGTCTGCCAGAGGGATTTCGAAGAGGCAGGAGCAGACAGACAATCCCTGAGGGAGTCATGAATACAGAAACGTTGGGCGAAATATTGTGATCATACAATGAAGTTCGGGGAGAGCGATGAAGATTTTCTTAAAAAAAGTAGATGAAAATAAACTTGATGTACTGTCAGTAAATATGGAAATTGACATAAGAAAAGAATACAAAAATATAACAAGACACAATGGGCGAATGGTCCATGTTATTGATTGGAGGATAGCTTTATATATAAACGGAAATAAGTTGCACGAAGATGAAGTGTTTGTTGAAGACGAATTTTTAAAATCATTAATTTGTCCAGGAAAGTATCCTATGTTCACTTGTACTTGCGGTATATTTGGTTGTGGGGGATACAATGTTGAAGTCAGTCATGAGGATGATAGATTGTTTTGGTTAACTGAGCAATCGCCTTTTAAGGAACAATTCGTTAAGACTTCTAATAAATTTGCTTTCTCTTGGGACCAAATAATAGATTTTTTAGAAGAATTAATACATAAATTTGATGATCTAAAGAGCATAATGATTACGCATGGCTTGAATTTTCAATATGATGTAGAAAGATATAGAGGAGTAATTAAAACGATAAAAGAGCGAGCAAATCAGAAAAATAATAATTAAAGCAGATTCAAAGAAGTTACAATGCTTCACCTAACATTACATTCAACGCTAAGGGCCGAGGCAAGTCGACCATTGGTCCAAGAAGCATTAGGCGAGGAAGTGACTGATAGGACAAGCCTGCACCGACTAAGCGCATCACGCCAGGCCTTCGGCCTTTAAGTCGGTGAGGGTTGTGAATACATCAACGTTAAGTGAAATCTATATATGATAATCAACAAGGAGAAACCAATGACAACGATAAATACTCTACAAACTAAACTTTCCAGCCGATATGATGAATTTGACCCAGAGCAAGATGGGAATAAGAACACAAAATTTGCAGATTTAATTATTGATGGAAGATCACTTTGCCAAATGCTCAAGAAGCACGATATGGTTCCATCCTTAGGATGGGGAAGCGAAGATCATCAAAAAGAAATGATTCAATACTTTTTGCTAAAGAAACCACATGAGCATATGTATTATAGATATCCAATACTTGTATGTCCTTGGTGTGGAGATGAAGAGTGTGGTTATATCTCAGTGAAAATTGACAGGGAAGAAGAAATTGTAATATGGAAGGATTTCAAGTTGGAGCATGAGAACAAATCAATAAATCTAGGTCCCTTTTATTTTGAATGGGAAAACTATGAAAGAGTTATTAATAATACTTTTAGAATAATAGAAAAATAATAATGTACACTGATTTGTAGAAGGCAAAGACATCACTTAACATCATATTCAAGCAGCGACTTTTACGGTGCCTTAGTCTGCGAGATAGATTTCGAGAAGGCATTTCAGCAGACAACCCCTGACGGAGCTCATGAATACAAGCGTTATAGAAAAGGGACGCAAACCATAAAAAGAAGGTGTTTAAGTTGTTTGGTTTATTTAAGAAAAAGAAAACAATATTTGAAAATCAACTAAACAAACTTTCTGAATTGGGCATCTTCATGAGTGCAGATTTAAAGAAAGAATTACTTTTGGAAGAATTTTCGAGAAATGAATATGAAGAAGATCCCTACAACTTGCTACTACTTACTTTAGGTGGAGAAGTTGAAGTGAATGGTGAATTTATAAATGTATCTGAGGAAATTTGGTATTTAGATACTGAATGTATTGAGGACCATGGAGACTATGCAAGAATAATAATACGATTAGAGAATATGACAAAACTTAATTTAAATAATATAACGGATTACGTAGATATTCAGAATGGTACTGCATGGGTTTCTTTTGAATATATGAATGAACTTATCAGATGGGAAATGAAAGTAGATGATGATTGGTTGGATATGGAGATATTCAAGAAATTTAACGAACTAATAAAGACTGAACAATCCATGAAATTGTATATTTCAATTTTAGATCAAGGTTGCCTAATGGGCTATTTTAATAAAGAACAAGTAATTGAAATAAATAAATTAACAAAATACAAATTTGAAGAATATTAGTAAGTATATCAGTAGGCGTCCCTATCCTATAACAACATATTCAACGCTGTGTGGCTATGACTTCTTGGTCCGGAGCGAAGTTTAAAGTAGCGGTTTCGAAGAAGTAGATTTATTAGCAGGAGAGTATATTCGCCGATAACCCTTTACTGCCTAACCGAGGAGGATTTTGGGGAGGTGTTTTCAGCAGACAACCCCTTTGGGGTTCATGAATGCGGAAACGTTATGAGAAATTGCGAAGGACATTAAAAATCAAAACAAATAGGAGTTACACTACATTTTATGAGGTGACAAACATTGAATACAACGGATGAAGAGTACGTTACATTAGAGCATTTTTTCGCAATGTTTTATAGCAATTATGATTCAGATATAAAAATGTTGAAAGAATATACAGAGCTCTATAAACAAATGGAATCAGGTGAAGTCATTAATGAATTAATTGACCAACTGAATGATTTTGAGTTATGTGTCGAAAGTGGGATATTTAAAGACATATTAGACCATTATGGAAACAAAATGAAGGTTGAAGATTTTAGAAAGAATATCAGAGGGCTTTTAGAAGATTTGAGTAGATAATGTGTAGGTAACTCAATGTAAATTCTCATAACAAACTATTATTGCTGCAAGCCTGACGGCCTTGGTCTGCAAGAGGCATTCCGGGGAGGTTTGATCAGGCAGACAAAGACAACCTCTTGAGGGGTTCATGATTTCAGGAACGTTAAGCGAAGTCATTGCTGGGTATAGAGAGGGAAAAGCATGCATATCAAAGGAGTAATTCTTGAGGGATTTTCTAATGCGGGTAAGACATCGGTATTGAGGGCTATTAAGCAGTACCAATCACAGGATGAATCGGCAGAGAGAAGTGTAGTTATTCTTGGTGAACATTACACACAAATATTGAATAACAAGCATGGGAAGTTTTTAAGATTATCTCAAGAAGAGCATTTAACCTTACTGAAGGAAAGAACAGAAATGTTAACAAAGCTCAATGAATGGGCTGTACAGTTAGGGCCTGCATCAAGAAGGGCCAGAGGACTATTTTACGTTTTAGAAAGATTCCACCTTAATCACAGGGTAGCTTTCTCCAACTCAGACCACATTGAAGTCATGACAATTGAAGAAAAACTCGTATCTCTAGGTGCAGAGTGCATATTGCTAACTATTTCTCCTGAAATGGCTGAAGAAAGAATTATAAGCAGAAATCCAAGTGAATGGATAAACAAGCCTGAAGCAGTAAAAATGTCAGTAAACGAATTATTGGAAACACAAAATATGTTAAGAGAACAAGCCAAACAATCGAAAGTGCCTACAAGAGAAATCAATACAGATGATAAAGACTGGAACAGATGTGTCAGAATAATCATGGAAGGCAATGACATTGCTTAACATCATATTCAAGCAGCAGCTACTGACGGAGCCTTGGTCTGATAGGTCGATTTCGAAGAGGAATTTCAGCAGACACCCCCTTTGGGGTTCATGAATACAGGAACGTTATGCGAAATCTCAGTAAATTAAATACGGTATGGAAGTGAATTGATGGAGGGAACAATCATAACTTGTATAAGTATAGGCGTTTATGCCCATGCACTTACACGAGGCAATAAATACATCGTAAAAAAAGAAGATAGGGACAAGTATAGAATTATTGGAAACCATGGAAAAGCAGTTTGGATATCAAAAGCTCATTTTATTGAAGGAAATATAGAAGTGCCTTATTTAGAAAGATGGAAGTTTGATGATAATCCAAAGGAGTTTGATTTGGTGGAGGTGACCCTTACCTTTTCGGATGGAAGTGAACGGTGGAGTTTGGTGACAACCCCTCAAAAATTAGTAAATCACTTTAAAAAAGAAATGGAAATACCAGGATTTAATATTAAACATCTAATTATAACGAATACAATGGACCACGACGATATTGAAAAAACATTGAAATATTTAGAGGTAAATGATGAATTAACAGAAGCAAGCAAATCTTTGGAACGTTGATTCGGAGAGGATAGAGGAATCGCATAACATTATATTCAAGCTGCGTCCACAATTGAGCCTAGGTCTGGGAGTTGAATTTCGAAGAGGGATTTCAGCAGACAACCCCTTTGGGGTTCATGAATACAGAAACGTTAGGTGAAACCTTTGAGAATCTAGAAATGAGGTAACTTTAATGATGCAATACAGAATCCGACCAATAATAGAAGATGATGTGTTTTTTTTATGGGAGATGTTATATGAATCATTATTTGTCCCAGAAGGTCAAGAGCCATTCGATAAAGCGATAATAAAAGACCCTCATATATCAAAGTATATTGAAGGTTGGGGAAGAGATGGGGATTTTGGATTTATAGCAATGAACCATGAGGGTGAACCCGTCGGCTCAATAACAGTTCGATATTTTAACGAGGATAATAAGGGATTTGGATTTATTGATAATGATGTACCCGAACTAGGAATGGCTTTGTTAAAAGAATACAGGGGAGGAAAAATCGGAATGGCCTTAATGGATGAATTATTTAAAGAAGCTAGGAAGAGGAATATAAAAAAAATTATCCCTCAGTGTTGATCCGAGCAATGCAGCGGCAATGAAACTCTACGAGAGATTCGGATTTAAAGAAGTTGGGAAAGTTGATTCATCAATCACGATGGTTGTTGATTTGAGAAGTTAAAATACAGTAGTAATAGGGATTATTTTAAGGAACTCAAAAGAGATCAAGGGTATCGCCTAACATCATATTCAAGCAGCGGCTCCTTACGGAGTCTGGGTCTGCGAGGTGGATTTCGGAGAGGAATTTCAGCAGACAACCCCTTAGGGGTTCATGAATACAAGAACGTTAGCTGAAATATGACTAAAAAACAAAAAGGGGCCAAAACAATGAGTGAATTGACTTCAGGAAGCTTATCACTATTGAAATATAAAGAAGCAATTCTTGAGCATGATCCTATATACGCGGAGGATTTAAATGACAAATGGTTTGTTTTCGTAACCAAAGATACAGAAGAAAGTGAAGAAATTCCAGAAAGTCTATTTCAAATTTCAGAAAAAATCCCAGTGTTATATTTTTATAATTTTGAAGATCACTGTTGGGGATACCGTGTAGTTTATAATTCACAAGAGATAGCAAGTCTTCATATATCATATGTGTTATTAGATACTTCAATTATTAAGCTTGCAGAAGAAAGATATCCAGAGGAAGATCACATTGAATTTTTATATGTAGACCCTAGAGAGGACAAAATCAGAACTGAATTAATTGAAGAAGTTCTGAGATCTAATGAATACAATGAGAAAAATGCAAAACAGTTTACAAATTGCAATCTAAAAACATTTAGATTTTTTGAACTAGATAATGAGCGAATAAAACAATTAGACGATATTTTGAATAATAATTACTATACACAACTGGAATCTGAGCATCAGTTAGTAGAAGAGTTTAAAGAATTATTAAACATTGAGGAAATGAGCTGGATACGAGCAGATAGAATGAATGAAGATTAGAAGCTAATAGATAGTGAGGGCTTGTAGATATAAGAACGTTAGGTGAAATACGGAGTGTTAGGAGGCCTGAATGAATTACGATGAAGTATTCTTTAAAGATGGAAGTCTAAGGGATATTTATATATTGGATACAGACATCCAAGTATGGGCTTTAATTTTTAATTACCTAGAAAGTAGTGAGATTAATTATCAGGTAACTATAGATGGGCTACTAACTAGAATTAGGGATATTGCTGAATTGTTAAGAATTAAAAAAGAAGCAAGTATTGGGATAACTATTGAATATAGTGAAATTGATATTTGTGGGCATTTTTATGAAGGAAGCGTTATTGAATTTGATATTTCACCAATACAGATAGACTCAGAGAAAAAAATAGATGTACTCATGAACTTTCTAAAAGATTTAAGTCGGAACCTAAACAAAACGATAATTATAACTCCAGAAATGACTATAGAAGAGGTATTAGTTCGAGTAGAGCCTAAAGGGAAAATTGAATTAATTATGTGAGTATTTCAGTGCATTCCACCTAACATCGTATTCACACTGTAGTCGCTTTCGCTTCCTTGGTCCACTAGATGCGGCTCAAGAAGCAAATTCAGTGGACCGTCTGAGAACTTAACCATGTAGCGGGCAGCTCCTTCAGAGCCTTAAGGTTCTCATGTTCGTGAATACACAAACGTTAGCCGAAATAACCGTAATATTGAAAAGGAGAGTATACATGAAATTTACTTATACACTAAGTAATATTGGTTGGGCAGATGTACATCTTCGAATTGAAAATTCGGAAATTTATACTTCTCCAAGCTATCTCTCTGGGGCTCAGGCGATCAACCTTGCAAGGCTAAGTATTTGACTCGGTGCTGAAGCACCTTAATCCTTTCGGGGGATAAATACATAAACGTTAGCTGAAAATCGCCAAATTAAATAACAAGGGGGATTTTTATGTCTGATATTACTGGGACAATAAAATTGATTATCTAAGAAATACCCGCTGGTTGTACTATAACGATGATTACTTGGAATTTCTTATACAAAGGGTTTGGAAGATAAATAAACCTGTAAAGATCATAGATTATGGATGCGATTTTGGATATTTAGGACTAAAGCTTCTTCCATTGCTACCAAATGGATCAACATATACTGGCATTGACAAAGGCATGGAATTAATTAAGCAAGCCAATAAAATATCAAAAACAATATGAAGCAGAAGCAACTTTTTCTAAAGAGTTCAGTGATAAATCTTGGTTAGTATAACACCTAATATGAAGATTTCCTTTGGTACGGTACAGAGACTTTTAAAGTAGGGTGTATGCAAAAAACATTGTGGGAGGCTATATGTGGGTACAGACATTTGGTTTTTTGTAGAGAAAAGGTACTTCAGAGACGAATGTGAACAGATTGATGGTACTTGGAGAAAAATCAAAAAGAGTAAGCAAGAATTAAATGATACTGCTACTTGGTTAAGTGTAGATAAGTGGACTGTTAACCCTTATTACTATCTGTATCCAGAACACAAGACTTCTAAATTGAAACCAAGTGATCCTTATGAATTTTACAGTGGGGATAGAAACTATGATTTATTTAGTATTCTATCGAATACTAGGAATGATCATAATCTAAAGTTTATATCTTTGCCAAGAGGTCTTCCAGTGGATATTTCCCCTCAATTGAGTGAAGTTGCATTCGAGGATAAAGATGATTTTTATGACCACAGTTGGCTATTATTGAAGGATTTAATTAATTTTAAATGGGATGAAAATTATTATTGTGATCAATTTATGGAATACAGAAATATTATGAATACATGTTCGAACTTCATCAATGAAACAATTCCAAAATTATTGAAATTAGGGAATGCTGAAGATGTAAGAGTGATTTTCTGGTTTGGTTAGGACAGAATATTCGTCTTATTTATCAGGTGAGTTATGTGGGATTAGAAGATGTTAGTAGCTCAAAAAAATGTGGTGGATATCCTATACTTAATATTCAACTGCATCTCCTTACGGAGCCTAGGTCTGCGAGAAGGAGTCTCGAAAAAGGATTTTCAGCAGACAACCCCTTTGGGGGAGCGTGAATACAAAAACGTTATCCTAAATAATTGCAATTTGAAAAAAGGAGCGTGATACCATGAATGAGAAGTCACGGTTACTAGAGGAGTTCAAAGAATGGATCAGTTTTGTTTCTGAGATTCGTGAAATGGATTGGCAAATAACGATTGCTGAAGGTAAATGGTCAGTTCAGGATGTCGTAAGTCATATACTGCTGTGGGATAAATACTTTTTTGAAGCAGCAATAAATCCGATATTAAACAATAAACCTTTGACATTAACACATATGGATTTTGAACAATTTAATCAGGATGCTATTGAATATGGAAAAACAAAAACGAAAGAAGAATTAATTAAAATGACTATTCAGTACCGTAACATGATATTGGAGAGTATAGAGAGTTTTGAAGACGATAAGTTTACTAAAGAATATGCTAACGGGAAGTTTACTGTAATATCATATTTAAGAGATTTTATCTGGCATGATCAACATCATATCAGACAGATTGATGAACTTAAAAGAAAAGCTATGTGAGTATATAGGCGGGTGAATCATGTGGGGGATTATTGGAACAAAAGATTTACTGAAGAAGGGATGATTTGGGGTTGTGAACCAAGTCAAACTGTAACCCAAGCTATAGATTTGTTCAAAAAGAATAATGTACATGATATTTTGGTTCCTGGTGCTGGATATGGAAGAAATACGAAGGCGTTCTCTTCTTATTTTCAGGTTGATGGAATTGAGATATCTAGTTCAGCTATAGATCTAGCAAAAGAATGGGACTTAAAAACGAATTTTATTCAAGAATCGGTATTAGAGTTTAGTACATGCCAAAGGTATGATGGAATATATTGTTATGATTTATTGCATTTATTTTTGTTAGAAGATCGAAAAAAACTGATACAGAATTGCGTGAAGCATTTGAAGGAATTGGGAGTAATGTATTTCACATGTTTTTCTGATTGTGATTTTAATAATGGTGTGGGTAGGGAAATTGAAGAAGGAACATATGAATACAAGAAAGGTAAATATGCTCACTTCTTTACTGAAGAAGATTTAATAGAACATTTTAATGATTTGATTATACTAGAAACGGGTTCCATAAGAGAAACTCTGATATATGCAGAAAAAAAACAGAAAAAATATGAATTAAGATATATATTTGTTCAAAAGATTGGATAGCTATTCTAAGAAGCAAGTAACTTCAACTACATCGTTTTATTGCTTCACTCAGCTCAAGTTGATTTTTTGTGCTTTTTGAACAAAGCAAATACACTGCCGTAAGCCTAATCGCTTAGGACAGTGTATTTGTCTTTAGAACCTGTATATCCGTTGAAAACTTTTTATTCCTCTCCGGTCGCCACCGGATTCTCCTCATAGCTGATCCAGTCGCTCCAGCTTCCCGGATATAAACGGACCTTACTAAATCCAGCTTCATTCAGGGCCAGTACATTGGGACAGGCGGATACGCCAGAACCGCAATACACGATAATTTCTGCGTTTGGATCAAGGTCGGCAAAGTGCTGCTGCAATTGTTCCGCATTTTTAAAGCTGCCTTTTTCGTCCAATACTTCTTTCCAAAAGTAATTCACCGCACCGGGGATATGCCCCGCAGCTTGATCTATGGGCTCTTCCAGTCCCAGGTAGCGCGGCCGCTCTCTGGAGTCGATCAGTATAGGTGAAAAACCGATATAGGAGCCAACAGGAGCAGAATCTTCGGATATATGTTGTACTTCTTTCATACTTGTGAGCATTTGTGGCTGAACATTTGCCACAAAGGTCGAGGGAATGCGAATCGGCTGATCTGCCGTAACGGGGAATTTTGCTTCCTTCCAGGCACTGTAGCCTTCTTCCAGTACGTACACCTGCTCATGCCCGAGATAGCGCAGGAGCCACCAGAAGCGGGAAGCCATCATACCGCCTTGGTCATCATAAGCGACGATGCGTGAAGATGCGTTGATCCCGGCACGACTCAGACGTGCGGCAAGTGTATCCGCATCAGGTAATGGATGGCGACCACCATGCTCACCAAGAGGAGCAGTAAGGTCTTCTTCCAAATCGAAGTGAACCGCCCCTGGAATATGGTCTTCATTAAATTGAGTCCGTCCAGCCCCGGCTTGTCCGAGCAGGGAACGGCAGTCAGCAATGATCATGTCCGGCTCATACAATCGGGCCAGCAGCCAGCGTTTGGATACGATGGATTTCATAGAGGATTCCGCCTTCCTTTATTTAACAGTAAATTTAATCCGTTGAGTATGGTTTATGAAAATGGGGTAAATAAGTTAAGAGCTGGCCTTCAGGGGATGCTCAGTGTCGGGCAACTCACTTTGGTGGATGACTTTCTTTTTAAAATCCGCTCCGTATCGGATAAAAATCCATACCCCGAACAGGATGAAAAAGCCTGCACCAAATTGTAAAGTAGACAACCTTTCCCCGAGCAGCACCCAAGCTAGCAGGGAAGAAATAACGGGTTCGCCGAGTACCGCCATCGACACCGCGGTGGCGTTAATGTATTTGAGTAGCCAGTTAAACAGGTAATGTCCGAACAGCGTAGGCACAATGGCAAGCAGCAGGAACAGTCCCCATTCCCGTGGAGCGTATCCGGTAAAAGGAATGGCATTGACCACATTATACAGCGCAAGTGAGGTGGCTGCGATGGCGAAAACCCAAAAATTATACACAAACGCGCTCAAATGCTCGCGCAGATGCTTGCCCATCAGCATATGGATGGACACGGCTACCATACCCAAGAAGGACAGTGCGTCCCCGAGCAGGGCTTGTCCCGAGACATGGAAGTCTCCAGCTCCGATGGCCAGTGAGCCGATAAAAGCCATACCCATTCCGATGAGCATAGCACGATTCGTGCCCGTCCGGAAAAACAAAAAAGAACCGAGCATGACAAGGATCGGCTCCAATGTCATAATAACGGTAGAGCTTGCAACGGTGGTTAGTCGCAGTGAGCCCATCCAGAGCAAGAAATGCAGCCCTAGCGCAATGCCGGACCAGAGGATCAGCATCCACTGCTTGCGGGTCAGGCTAAACAGCTCAGTGCGGTATTTCCAGACCAAAGGCAGCATGATCAGATTGGTTAGGTACAAACGGTACATAGCGATGACGGACACCTCGGCTTCAGACCATCTTACGAAGATCGAGGAGAACGAAATAGCGATAATACCTATGATGTACAATAATTCAAAGGAAAACGACGGTTTGTGTGCTTGATTCATGTGGCAGCTCCATCCGTATGGAAGAAAGTAAATACGTCTATGTTCCTTCCAAGCGGTATCTCGAAAAATAGGTTTAATACAGCCCATTATACCGTACCTGACATTCCCGTGGTATTAGGATTTTGCAAAATCCTGAGAATATTATAAACGGGAGCAGGAGGTAGGATTTTAAGTGAGACGTTGCGTAGAACTTTTGCTGCACAAGCTCGTCTATCATAGTGGAGGTGGATTTTATGAAAAAACAAAACACATTTTCAATCATACTACTGACTGTAGTAGCAGTGCTGGCTCTGTCAGCCTGTGGAACGAAACCGCAAACCAATAACAACGCACCTCAAGGGGCAGACCAACCGCAAACGCAACAGCAGCCGCAAGTTAAACCGGAGCCAGTCGCTGAGCCGGAGGTTAAAAAAGGCACAGGTGTATACAATGGAGCTGCTGACCCGCATACGGTAGAGATTGAAACCAATGGCGAAGCCCAATCCTTCCAATTGGGGGAGGGACTGGACACGGTAATAGCTGGTCTTAAAGAAGGCGATACAGTGGCGTTTGAATATAACGAGAAAGCAGTAGAGGGCGACGCGACGGCGAAACAACTGACTTTAACGAAAATACAAAAAACAGAGGCTGCAACAGATAGCAGTCAAAACGGAAGTTCCAGTCAACAAGCAGGCGGGGAACGCTCGAAAACTCAAGCTTTTGAGCTTACCCTTGAAGGAAAAAAGGAAAAGCAGACAGCAACATTGGCAAAAGGAGAGGGATATTCACTGTATGTGTTTGATCCGATGTCCCTGTTTCCCGATCAAAACCGTGTTGCCTTGGCTGTAGATGATAACTATTATGCTGAAATTACAAAGCTGCCCTCCGATTTTAATCTGGATGAGCTTCAAAAAGAAGGCGAAAAGGATCTAGCTTCCATCGGCAAGGTGCAAAAGCTGGACAAAGCATCCGTCCCTCAAGAGCTGACCAGCAGCCGTCTGTTCTTGCAAGTGAGCGGTTCGAAGATGACACAGCAATATATTGTTGTAGAAAATAAAACAGGCGGTTTCATCGTGAAAGTGAACATTCCACAAGGTGAACCTGCTGAAGGATTCGAATCCTTCATTTATACATCGCTGGAGAGCCTGCAAGCTAATAAATAACCCTCTTTGGTGTTGGGGTGGTCGGCGGCTTACAATCATGAATTTAAGGCAGTCATGCCGCTGAAAATTGTTATTTTAAGGGTTAGGTTAGAGCTATAAGGGTCTAATCTATAATTGCGAGACCTGCACTTTTGTGCTATAAAGGATGAGAGAATAAGATCATTCCGGCTTGCGAAGTCGTATGAAGCGATGAAGGAGTTGTTAGATTTACTATGTCCATCGAAATGAATACACAAGAAGTCATCAACGTGATTAAAAACAGCAAGAAAAAGACGCCTGTTAAAGTATATGTAAAAGGAGCTTTGGCTACCGCATCTTTTGGCGAGAATGTTCAAGCTTTTATTTCTGGAGACAGTGGTGTTGTATTTGGGGATTGGGCTGATATCAAGCCTGTACTGGATAGCGCAAACGCGAAAGAAGAAGACTATGTGGTGGAAAATGACCGCCGTAACTCTGCTGTTCCTATGCTCGATCTGAAAGGCATCAATGCCCGCATTGAGCCAGGCGCATATATTCGTGATATGGTTGGCATCGGTAACAACGCAGTCATCATGATGGGTGCAGTGATTAACATCGGTGTCACCATTGGTGAAGGCACGATGATTGATATGAATGCTGTGCTGGGCGGTCGTGTTAAAGTAGGTAACATGTGTCACATCGGTGCAGGCGTTGTCCTGGCGGGTGTCATTGAACCACCATCTGCACAGCCAGTTGTAGTAGAAGACGATGTATTGATCGGTGCGAATTCGGTCGTATTGGAAGGCGTGCGAATTGGTAAAGGTGCAGTTGTTGCAGCCGGAGCTGTCGTAACTGAAGATGTGCCTGAATACTCCGTAGTGGCGGGTACACCTGCACGTGTGATCAAACAGGTCGACGATAAGACCAAATCTAAAACTGAGATTTTGAAAGAACTGCGCGTTCTGTAAGAAGGCAAAAGTTTTTTATGTACCAAAGGTGAACGATTCCTTGTCAGAAGCATGATGCACTGACAGCATAACTTAGGGACGAAGCACAACGGACAAGGCTCGGCGGCTGCGCCGGGCTTTTGTCCTTTTGTTCTTTTGCCAGATAAGAGCTGATGAGCTATAAAGAGGAGGCGTAGCGGTAATGAGTACGGTCGACTATCGTTCTTTTGTCCAAATACGAAGAGATTTACATCAAATTCCCGAGCCAGGTTTTGAGGAATACAAAACACAGCAATATTTGCTGGATTATTTGGAAACGCTCCCTCAGGAGCGGTTGGAAATTCGTACATGGCGTACGGGCGTGTTAGTGTTCATTCATGGAACAGCTCCTGAACGCCGCTATGGATATCGTTGTGATATGGATGGTTTACCGATTGAAGAAGAGACAGGGTACGATTTTCGTTCGAACCATCCCGGCTATATGCATGCTTGTGGACACGATTTACATATGACGATTGGATTGGGAATTGTTACTCACTTTGCAAGCCATCCGATTAAGGATGACCTGGTTGTGCTGTTTCAACCTGCTGAGGAAGGGCCGGGCGGAGCCTTGCCTATGCGGGACAGCATGGAGCTGGCAGACTGGATACCCGATGAAATTGTCGCGCTGCATGTTGCACCTGAATATCCTGTCGGTACAATTGCGACTCGCCCGGGCATCCTATTTGCCAATACGTCGGAGCTTTTCATCGACCTGAAGGGTATGGGCGGGCATGCTGCGTATCCACACAAGGCGAATGATATGGTAGTAGCTGCTTGCCAACTGGTGGGACAATTACAGACGGTTGTAGCCCGTAATGTGAATCCACTCGATGCAGCGGTCATTACCGTGGGTAAGGTTAGCGGAGGCACGAAGCAAAATATTATCGCGGAAACCGCCCGTTTGGAGGGTACGATTCGAACGTTGTCAGCCGATACAATGATGCTGGTTAAATCACGGATTGAAGCGCTGGTACGCGGTGTTGAAGCTGGATTTGAATGCCATGCAGAGATTCACTATGGCTCAAACTATTTGCAAGTGTACAATGAAGCTCAGGTGACCGAGGAATTTATGAACTGGGTCCGTAATCGGCAGGATGTGCAGCTTATTGAATGCGGAGAAGCGATGACCGGAGAAGACTTTGGGTATTTTCTGGAGCGAATTCCCGGTCTGATGTTCTGGCTTGGTGTTGATACGCCTTATGGTTTGCATCATGCGAAGCTGGAACCTGCGGAGGAAGCGATTGGTGTAGCCATTCGTGTGCTGACAGACTATTTTACATGGAAGTCTCAAGGGTAAATGATACGCCCTGAATAATTATGTTTAATGAAAAGAATGAAATGGAATGAAGTCGAATTTTTGAAGGAGGGTGTTATGGGAGAGCAAACCATCATCCGATTTGAACGGGTGACCAAGCAATATGACAACGATCCCCCAGTGCTGGCGGACGTCAGCTTTGAGATTGAGCGTGGTAAATTTTATACACTGCTGGGTCCTTCCGGCTGTGGTAAAACAACGATTCTGCGTATGATTGCAGGTTTTGCGGAGCCGACAGAAGGCTCTATTTATTTAAATGGAAAACTCATTAATCGTGTTCCAGCCAATGAGCGGCAGGTCAATACGGTTTTTCAAGATTATGCGCTATTTCCGCATCTGAATGTGTTTGAAAATGTAGCCTTTGGTCTGCGCATCAAAAAGATGAACAAAAAGGACATTCAGGAGAAGGTGACACAGGCGTTGTCCTTTGTCAATCTGGAAGGCTACGGTGAGCGAGAAATTTCTGAGATGTCCGGGGGACAGCGTCAGCGTGTAGCCATCGCACGGGCTATCGTCAATGAGCCTGATGTTCTGTTGTTGGATGAACCGTTGTCTGCACTGGATTTAAAGCTGCGTACAGAAATGCAGTACATTTTGCGCGAAATGCAGCAGCGCCTTGGAATTACCTTTATTTTCGTTACGCATGATCAGGAGGAAGCGCTGGCCATGTCGGACGAAATTTTTGTCATGAACAAAGGTAAGATTGAGCAGAGTGGTACGCCTAATGATATTTATGATGAGCCGATTAATCGGTTTGTTGCTGATTTCATCGGCGAATCCAATATTGTCCCAGGACGGATGATTGCGGATTACCAAGTGGAATTTAACGGTCGACAGTTTGAATGTGTTGACGGAGGATTACGTCCGAACGAGCCCATTGAAATTGTGATCCGGCCAGAGGACTTGGAGATTACGAGTGTGGCTGAAGGCAAGCTACGTGTAAAAGTAGATACCCAATTGTTCCGAGGTGTTCACTATGAAATAAGCTGCTATGATGATTCGGGTCAGGAGTGGCTCGTACATTCTACCAAAAAGGCGGAGCTGGGCAGTGAAATCGGTCTGCGATTTGACCCGGAAGCGATCCATGTGATGCGGTTCGGGGAAACAGAGGAAGAATTTGATCGGCGTCTGGAAGCCTATGAAGAGGTGGATCAGCATGTCCGGTAATACAAGAGCAGCGTATCTGCTGCCTTACTATTTATGGATTGTGCTGTTCGTGGCAGCTCCGGTTGTACTTGTGTTTTACTATTCATTATTTGATGTGGATGGTCATCTCACCTTCAACAACTACGCTCAGTTTCTGACACCTGTTTATTTGAGCATGACGCTTAGCTCGTTCTGGTATGCATTTCTGATCACTGTATTTTCACTGTTAGTTGCTTACCCGGCAGCATATTTGCTCACACGCACCAAGCATAAGCAACTGTGGCTGTTGCTCATTATTTTGCCGACCTGGATTAACTTGCTACTCAAAACGTATGCTTTTATCGGGATCTTTGGTACCTATGGCCCGGTGAATGCGGTGTTAGGTATGGTTGGGTTGGGTGGTCAGCAATTATTGTTTACCAGCTCCAGCTTTGTGTTTGTGTCGGTTTATATTTTTGTGCCTTTTATGATTTTGCCCATCTATAACGCGCTGGAAGGGTTAAACCCGTCATTGCTGGACGCAGCCCGTGATTTGGGAGCCTCCAAATGGACCGCGTTTCGCAGGGTTATTTTCCCGTTAACGCTTGCGGGTGTGCGATCCGGTTGCATGGCTGTGTTTATTCCAGCGTTGTCGCTGTTTATGATTACCCGCCTGATTGCAGGTAACCGTGTGATTACACTGGGGACGGCGATAGAGCAGCATTTTCTGGTTACTCAGGATTGGGGTATGGGCTCTACGGTTGCCGTGTTCCTGATTTTGGCGATGGGGATCATTATGCTGCTCACCTCGGGAACGAAACGGAGGGTGCGGCATGGTAAATAAAAACCGATTCGGGAATATTTATTTGGTGATTGTTTTTCTCGTGTTGTACGCACCTATTTTGTATTTGATGTACTATTCCTTCAACAGTGGCGGGACGATGCATGAGTTTGAAGGTTTTACACTCCAATATTACAAAGAGGTGTTTGCAGACACCCGTTTGATCATTATTGTCATTAACACCTTGGTGATTGCTTTGCTGTCGTCTGCGTTGGCTACGATTATTGGCATTATGGGGGCACTGGCTATTCATCAGATGCAGAACCGTCGAGTCAAAAACACGATGCTGTCGCTCAATAATGTATTGATCGTGAACCCGGACGTCATTATTGGCGCTTCCTTCCTCATTTTGTTCACGATGGTCGGGATTAAGCTGGGTTTCTACTCCGTTTTATTATCCCATATTGCATTTAGTGTGCCGATTGCGGTCATTATGATTTTGCCGAGGTTGCAGGAAATGAGTCCATCTCTGGTCGATGCCGCGCGTGATTTGGGTGCCAGCCGAATGGATGTGCTGACCAAGGTGATTCTACCCTTTATCAAGCCAGGGATTTATGCGGGCTTCTTTATGGCGTTAACATACTCGCTGGATGATTTTGCGGTGACCTTTTTTGTGACAGGTAGTGGCTATTCGACCTTATCGGTGGAAATATACTCACGTGCCCGTCAAGGGGTTTCCTTGTCCATCAATGCGCTATCCACGCTCATTTTCCTGTTTACTGTGCTGCTGGTGGTGGGTTACTACTTTATTATGCGCAAGGCGAATCGTAATGGTAAAAAAGAGCCTGCGGCAGAAATGGGGGTGCCTAGATGAAGTCACTTGTGCGCGTGTTTCTGTCCATTTTCATCATCTCGTTTGGTCTGATGGGGGTTGCAGCATGGCTTAATTCCAGTCAAGGCTACTCCGGTGGCAACACACTGACGGTGTACAACTGGGGAGACTACATTGACCCCGAGCTGTTGGAACGGTTTCAGAAGGAGACGGGGATTACTGTCATTTATCAGACCTTTGACTCCAATGAGGCGATGCTGACGAAAATCGAGCAGGGAGGAACTTCGTTTGATGTAGCGGTTCCCTCGGAATATGCTTTGGCTAAAATGAAGCAGGAGCACTTGTTGCTCCCGTTGGACCACAGCAAGCTGCCGAATTTGAAGCATGTGGATTCTCATTATCTAAACCTTTCGTTTGACCCGAATAATGAATACTCGGTACCATATTTTTGGGGTACAGTCGGGATTGTGTTTAACCCGGAGCTGACGAAAGGCATTGATTTTCATAGCTGGAACGGTCTGTGGAATCCAAAGCTGCGTAATAACCTACTGTTGGTTGATGGTGCGAGGGAAGTCGTAGGGATGTCACTGAACAGCCTTCACTATTCCTTGAACGATACGAATGAGGCACATTTACAGCAGGCTTTGACGAAGTTGGAGAAATTAGCGCCTAATGTCAAAGCGGTTGTCGGTGACGAGATTAAAATGCTGCTGGCAAACGAGGAAGCTGCTGCCGGGGTTGTATGGTCCGGTGATGCGTCTGAAATCATGGATGAGAACGAGAAGCTCGATTACATCGTGCCAGATGAAGGCTCCAACTTGTGGTTTGATAATATGGTTATTCCAAAAACTGCTACGCATGTGGATGCGGCCCATAAGTTCATCAATTTCATGATGCAGCCCGATGTAGCCGCTCAAAATGCCGAGTTTGTAGGATACTCCACACCCAACGAGGATGGAAAGAAGTTGTTGCCTGAAGATATCTCTGGCGACGAGCGTTTTTACCCTCCGTCCGAAATTACAGATAAGCTGGAAGTATACAACAATCTAGGCAAGCGCATGCTCGCTCATTATAATGAATTGTTCCTGCAATTCAAAATGCATTTAAAGTAGGGGAGTGGCGTTGGGATTAGGGGTTGGTGCTTTAAAGGTCGCTGCGGTGGCGGATGGTGCTTACCATCGCTGTTAAATTCCGATTTTTATGATTGAATATTTAAAGGTGAAAATCGGAATTTAAAGGCGACCGCTCCGCTTGTCCAGCACCATTCCGCCCCCTCCGCTGCACCGTGCTTAAAGGTACGCACCCATTAATCCCACACCAGATGAGGGAGTAGAGGAAGAGCGAACAGGCCCTTGAACCATCCGTACAGGTGGTTCAAGGGCCTGTTTTGTTTATTCACCGCGCAAAGCGGTGAGTATTGTACTTCTGCTCCCCTTACTCTACACACATGTTAGCGTAATGAGGGACTTTAAGGTGGGCAGTGAGCGAAGCGGGCCATTTGAATCTGGAGAAGCGGTAGCGTTCGCCTTTGCTGAGGGATTCTTACCTATAAATGTTTTATCCAATCCAAGAATCCCCCAGCAACAGCGATCGGAAGATCAAATGGACTGCGTAGCGCCTCCCCCACCTTAACTCCTCACAATTCCCCTAACAAACCTCTCTATTTTATCCAACCCTTGCTCAAGCACATCCTGCCCGTAAGCATAAGACAAGCGAATGTATCCTTCGCCATAGGAAGAAAAGGCATCTCCAGGTACGACAGCCACTCCATGCTCTTCCAGCAGCTTCAAGGTAAAATCCATAGAGCTTAATCCAAAATGCGCGATGGAAGGGAAAAGGTAAAAGGCTCCCTCGGGTTTCTCCAGCGGGATACCCATGTCTGTCAGCCTTCCATGTACATAATCACGACGCTTGCGGTATTCCTCACGCATCGGAAGTGCATCATCGACACCAGTGGTCAAGGCTTCCAGGGCAGCATATTGGCTAATCGAGCTGGCACAGGTTACGTTGTACTGATGGACTTTGACCATGTGCTGTGTAATTTCAGCGGGTGCAAGTGTAAAACCAATGCGCCATCCCGTCATGGAATGTGATTTGGACAGACCGTTAATGACGATGGTGCGCTCACGCATACCTGGCAGAGTTGCAATGGACACGTGGGGGGTATCGTAAATCAGTTCACTGTATATTTCATCCGAAATGATAAACAGATCACGCTTCTTCAGTAAATCCGCGACCGCTTCCAGTTCTTCACGGCTCATCACTCGTCCGGTTGGATTCGAAGGATATCCGAGAATGACTGCTTTTGTCCGTTCGGTCAGATAAGGCTCCAGCACCTCGGCCGTGAGCTTGAAGCCGCTACTGCGGGTATCGGCAAACACAGGAATGCCGCCTGACAAACGGATCAATGGCTCATACCCTGGGTAGATCGGCACTGGCAGAATGACTTCATCGCCGGGTGACAAAATCGTGCGTAAGGTAATATCCAGCGCTTCACTGGCTCCGTTCGTTACGATAACCTCATCCTGTCCACGGTAATTTAGGCCGTATTTACGAGCTACAAACGCCGCTGCGGCTTCTCGTAATTCCGGCAGTCCCGGATTAGGTGTATAGGAGGTGCGTCCTTCGTTAATCGCCCGATGGGCAGCTTCCATAATATGCGCAGGGGTAGGGAAGTCCGGCTGTCCGATCGTTAATGACAGGGTTCCGGGTAATGCGGCAACTTTGTTGGCGATTTTGCGGATGCCGCTGATTTGAATGTTTTTAACCTGATCGTTAAGCATATGCTCCATAGCTTATGTGCCACCTTTTTCTGTATTAGAACAAGTTTACAATAATTTGATCTGAATATGCTACGGCAAGAAGAATTCATTTTTATATGATGGTTTTGCAAACATACAATAAGCGACTTCCAATGAACAATATATAGACCGAAGTGGTCTAGTGCGTCTATATATTGCACTTTGGAGCGACTGGAATCGAATTTTGCAAAATCCTTACATAATTAAGGTACTAAATTGACTAATTTATGGTATCTTAAAAGAAGAATATATTTGTAAGCGTAATCATAGTAAAAATGGGGAGGGGAGTATCTTTTGATGAAACAAGAATACATAGTAAAAATATTACCCACGAAATTAAAAAGGTTCGGAATCACATGGCTCAGTGTCATACTGGTGCTTTCGGCTGGAGGGCCGGTAGGGTTGTCCAGTGGAAAAGCTTCGGCAGAGCCTGCATCTTTTGCAGGAAAAGAGGTGCAACCTTCACCCGTAACTGTAGGGGCAAGTGTATATGCAGATGTCTATTTTCCTAAAAAGCTTCGCATCCACGATATACAGGGGGTAGCACACCGTTCTCCATATGAAGGACAAAAAGTAGCGGATATTGAAGGCGTTGTCACAATGGTGAAGGGGAGCAGCTTCTATATCCAAGAGATGGATGATCAAGTGGATCAGGATGAAAAAACATCCGAGGCCATTCTAGTGTACAAGCCTAGTCACGGTGCACAGGTAGGGGATGAGGTAAGGGTTAGCGGTTCGGTGAAGGAATACACGGAAAGAACATATGGAAGTAAGCCAATCGACTTGACGACCACAGAAATTGTGGCTTCTTCGGTTAAGGTAATTGCCAATGACCGTCCATTGCCATCTCCAATTTTGCTAGGTGAACAGGGACGTGTGATGCCGACATCTGTTGTGGATCATGACGGAATGACGGTGTTTGATCCACAGGAGGATGGCTTGGACTTTTTCGAAAGCCTGGAAGGCATGCGTGTAGAGTTGAAGGATGCCACTGTGATTGGTCCTTATGGTTATGAAATTCCAGTCCGAATTGATAACGGTCCAAACACAGGTGAGGTTGTAACGGAGGCAGGCGGACTCATGCTGACAGAAAGAAGTCTGAACCCGCAACGGATTCTGATTGATGCGAAGCCTTCGACATCGTTGAAGACAGGCGATCGTTTTGCGGGTCCTATCACAGGTGTGGTGAGCTATAGCTTTAGCAATTATAAGCTGCTGCCAGAGCGTATGCCGGATGTTGTACCTGGCGGCCTCCAGCCAGCCAACACGCGTTTGTTACGCGATGATCGTAAGCTGACAGTAGCTTCTTTTAATGTGGAAAACTTCGATCCCGGTGATGGAAAACGAATAGATCAGCTGGGGCAGGCTATTGCCGTAAATTTGAATCATCGATATCATAGGATTGCTGGAAGTGCAGGATAATAACGGTGAGAAAGACGATGGCACCACAGACGCTTCCGAAAGCTTCCGAGTGCTCATAGAGGCGATTCGTGCTCATGGAGGCCCGGAGTACGCTTTTACAGATATTGCCCCTGAAAATAATAAGGATGGCGGTGCCCCCGGTGGCAACATCCGTGTTGGCTTCTTGTACAATCCGCAACGTGTTACGCTGACCGACAAGCCCAAGGGGGATTCAGTTACGTCTGTCACTTATGGAGTGCAGGGACTCTCTCTCAACCCGGGTCGGATTGATCCCCTGAATGCGTCATTTGAAGACTCGCGCAAGCCGTTGGCCGCTGAATTTGAGTTTCAAGGCCAGCAGGTGATTGTGGTCGCTAACCATTTTAATTCCAAAGGGGGCGATCAAGCGCCATTTGGAGGAATTCAGCCGCCTGTGCGAAGCAGCGAAATACAGCGTGCGAAGATTGCAACGATTGTGAATGGCTTTGTAAAGTCGGTACTGCAAGTAAACCCTAAGGCCAATATGGTGGTGCTCGGTGACCTGAATGATTTTCAATTTTCTGAAACGCTGGCTTTGCTACGGGGGCATGAATTGACCAATCTGATTGACAATTTGGATGAAAAGGAACGGTACTCCTATATTTATGAAGGTAATTCGCAAACATTGGATCATATGCTGGTCAGCCCGTCACTAAGCAAAACATCCGTGCTGGATATTGTTCATATGAATGCAGACTTTAGTACGGCAGACGGGCGGGTCAGCGATCATGATCCGTTGGTTGCGCAAATAGATTTGCCGCGCAAAACGGAAGAACCACCAACAGAGGGTGGGAGTGGCCGAAATGACGATGACGATGACGATGACGATGACGATGACGATGAGGATCAGCAGGATAACGTTGGAAACGCCAACGCTGGGAATAGCAGTAGCAGTAACATGAATGGAACGGTAAATGGGCAGGGTCAGACTGCCAGTAGTGAACCCAATGGAAGCAGCCTGTCTGGTACAAATGTGGTGCAAGTCAAGTCTGTAATGATCGGAGTGGAACAAAACGGACTGAAAAAGGCAGTTGCTCAAGTAACAGCTGCTGAAATACAAAAGGCCATTCAAAATGGCGCGAAGGGTACGCTTGTGATCCGTGCAGGGGAGCAAGTAGAAGCGAGGACGTACGAGGTTCATTTAAACGGTGAAGCTTTGGGAGCCGTCTTGAACGACCGTATTCGTACTCTTCGAGTGGAAACGCCACAGGGTGGATATGAAGTAGCAACAAGTCGTTTGTCTCTTCAGAAACTGGCTGATACCTGGCAGGTGCCTGTAAAACAAATTTCCTTGAATGTTTCCGTCGCTTTGAACGAAGAATTGGCTAAACGCTTGGATGTTCCGACAGGGCGCAAACTGTTACAGGCTTTGGATATCACAGCTGAACTGAGAAGTGAGGATGGACGGAAACAGCTTTTGGCAGGTAACGGAGACTCTGGTAGTGGGTATGAACGTTATCTGTTACGTGTTCCTGCAACGGTCGATGCAGACCAGCTTGCTGTAGTGAAGGTATCGACCAACCAAGCCGGACAGCTGTCCTATCAACCTGTTCCTTTTCACGCTGCGAGTGAGGAAATAACCGTGTATGGACGTTCGGGAGGGACTTACGCTGTGCTTGATGGCGGGGCTTCTGGTGAAGTCAGAACGTTCATGGATATATCCGGCCATTGGGCGCAGCAAGACATTACACGGCTGGCGACTCGCCTGCTTGTGACGGGGACCGATTCAACAGCGTCTACAGCTAGTGCGACTCGTGAAAGGGACTTAGCGAACATGCATTTTGAGCCTGAAGGCCAGATGCGACGCTCTGAACTGGCAGCGATGCTGGTTCGTGTGCTTGGACTGGAGCGTACAGATCGCACGCTGACGAGCTTTGACGACGTTCAAACCGAATCGTGGTATGCGGATTCCGTACGTACCACAGCAGCAGCCGGGCTGATCAACGGCTATGCTGACGGAAGCTTCCGTCCTAATACACCGGTATCGAGGGAGGAACTGGCTGTGATCATAGAGAGAGCCTTGCGCTTCGCTGGGAACACAGAAGAACATACAGGAGAAGTGAGTGAAAGTATATCTGTATCATTATCGGATGCGCAGGAGATCTCTACATGGGCAGCTCCGGCTGTGAAGACTTTGTCTGGACTAGGTATTATGAAGGGAGACGAGAAAGGCCGTTTTGGCCCGGATACATCTGTGACGAGGGCAGAAGCAGCGATTGTATTATCACGCACACTGGATAAGCTACATTGGGAATAGGAGACTTCATTACACAAATGTCAGATTGATTGACTTTATACGATAGTTAAGTTATCTTTTGTGGAGAGGTAGTATGAAAAAGTAGAATGAATTACGAATGAAGAGGTGAAATGTCGTGGGAGTAACAGCTAAACAAATTTTTGTGAATTTACCAGTTAAAAACCTGCAACAGTCCATTGATTTTTTCACTACCATCGGATTTGAATTCAGCGCTCAGTTCACTGATGAACATGCAACCTGTATGGTTGTTAGTGAGCATATTTTTGTCATGTTATTGGTTGAAGAACGTTTTAAAGCGTTCACGACAAAAGAAATTTCAGATGCTACAAAAAGTACAGAAGCGATTGTTGCCTTATCGGTAGAGAGCCGAGAAAAGGTGGACGAGATCGTCCACAAGGCTTTGGAAGCGGGCGGTAAGCCCTCGAACGAACCTCAAGATCATGGTTTTATGTATGGATGGAGCTTTCAGGATTTGGATGGTCATTTGTGGGAGTTCTTTTATATGGCAGAGCAGTAATGGAAATAAGAATGATGAAGTAAACGAAGTATCATGGAAAGTAAGCTATCCTCAAAAGATAGTTTGCTTTCTTTATTGTATGTTATCGAACTCATCGGGAGGAATCACAATGTCCAACGAAATAAGAGTCTACCCTGTTCAAGCTCTGAGCGAAGCCCTGGCAGATTCACTGAGTCGACTGTTAATCGACGTGGTTGCAGACGGCGCATCTATAGGTTTCTTACCCCCATTAGGTTATGAGGAAGCAGCAGCTTATTGGAACAATGTACTTGGGGATGGCGTAGTTCTGTGGATTGCCGAGAAGGACGGAGTACCTGTAGGGACGGTCCAGCTGCATTTGGCTCAAAAAGCTAACGCTATTCATCGTGCGGAAATTGCAAAGCTTATGGTGCATCCGTCCGGACGCAGACTGGGGATCGCACGACAGTTAATGAAGGTAGCGGAAGAAGAGGCACTAAGTCAGGATAGAACGTTACTGGTGCTCGATACGCGGGTGGGTGACCCCTCCAATGGACTATACGAATCGATCGGGTTCGTAGAAGCTGGTGTTATTCCGGGTTATGCTCAATCAGCCGATGGTCAGCTTCATGCCACTCGATATTATTATAAGCCATTAAATCTGTATTCTAGTCATAGCTGAGCATTTACCGAATAATTGTGGTATATACGGGTAATCATAACTTGTCATAGGATTACATAGTTTTTTCCGCGTTTATTCGACTGGAAAAGCACGGGAATAGAAACGTATAATAAAGAGGGGATCAGAAAAGGTCTTTTTATGTCAATTTGGGTGTACTGAATTGAAGAACGTAGCAAACACAGCGGAGGAATCAGAGAATATGAGGTTGGAGCATGATTTTTTAGGTACCAAGGAAGTGCCATCAGATGCCTATTACGGTGTACAAACGCTGAGAGCAAAAGAAAATTTTCCAATTACAGGCCAAAGACTGCACCCTGAGTTGATTAAAGCCATGGCGATCGTGAAAAAGGGAGCAGCGACGGTAAATATGGAACTAACCCGTTTACATCGCCCCAAAGCAGAGGCCATTATTCAGGCTGCTGATGAGATTATACAAGGACAGTTGCATGATCATTTCATCGTCGATCCGATTCAGGGCGGCGCAGGCACGTCCATTAATATGAATACAAATGAAGTGATTGCGAACCGCGCGTTGGAGCTGATTGGCAAGCAACGCGGAGATTATCAGGAGATCAGTCCTAATAATCATGTTAATATGGCGCAATCGACGAACGATGCTTTTCCTACTGCCGTACACTTGGCTGTATTAAGTATGATTGATAAGCTGTTAGCCACCATGAGTGAGCTTCAGGAAGCATTTTCCCGGAAGGCAAATGAGTTTGATAGTGTGATTAAAATGGGCCGGACTCACTTGCAGGATGCAGTGCCCATACGATTAGGGCAGGAGTTTCAGGCTTATGCGCGTGTGCTGGGTCGTGATATCGGACGCGTCCGTGCGACCAAGCAGCACCTGCTAACGATTAATATGGGCGCAACTGCGGTGGGTACTGGCCTGAATGCAGACCGTCGTTATATTCAGCGTGTCGCAGAGGTACTGGCAGAAGTCAGTGGCTTCCCTGTGGAAGCTGACGAAAATCTTGTAGATGCTACACAAAATACGGATGCTTATACTGAAGTGTCTGCTGCCTTGAAAATTTGTATGATGAATATGTCTAAGGTGGCAAATGACATCCGGTTAATGGCTTCCGGACCTCGTGCAGGTCTGGGAGAACTGAGTCTGCCTGCTCGTCAGCCAGGGTCATCCATTATGCCGGGCAAGGTAAATCCGGTGATGTGTGAGGTCATTAACCAAATTGCTTTTCAGGTCATTGGTAATGATCATACAATCTGCTTGGCTTCAGAGGCTGGTCAGCTCGAGCTGAATGTGATGGAGCCTGTACTGGTCTACAATCTGCTGCAATCGCTGGAAATTATGAAGCAGGGCTTCCACGTCTTCCGCATTCATTGTGTGGAAGGGATTGAAGCGAATGTGGAGCGTTGTCGTGAATATGTAGAGAACAGTGTAGGCATTATTACAGCGCTTAATCCGCATCTTGGATATGAGGTGGTATCACGTATTGCTCGCGAAGCAATTACGACTGGGAAATCGGTGCGTGAGTTGTGCTTGCTGTACAATGTACTGACCGAGGAGGAGCTGGACATTATATTGGACCCGTACCAAATGACTCAGCCTGGTATTGCCGGAGAATCTTTGCTGAATCGCGAATAATGATGCGGAGTATGGAGTTTAGACAGCTTTGAGGCAAGACGAAGATAGCCCCGTCGAATCTGGCGGGGCTATTGTTATGTGATAACACAGATGTAATACGGGTGCCAGCGTGCATAGGGGAGTGTCCTGTCAAGGATGATATGGCTACGCTTATGGTAGAAAAGGGAGAGTTGGATGTTGCTAGAGAAATTATTGGCATACAAGGAATTAGGAATAGGACTCATTGTACTTTTAGTGTTGTTTGCGCTCATCATCAGAGGACTGATACGTAGTCGCAGAAATCGGATTTTACGTGATCTGGACCCACGCAAAATTGGAATTCAGGATATAGATCGTATGGAGGATGGCTCGGAATTTGAACTTTATTTGCAACGGTTATTATCCGCGCTTGGCTATAAGGACATCTATAAAACAACCAGTAGCCGGGATTTTGGAGCGGATCTGGTTTTTACAGACCGTGAAGGCGTCAGAGTTGTCATACAGGCCAAACGTTATGGGGTACAACATCCGGTAGGCTTGGGAGCAGTGCAGGAGATTTATACCTCTATGCGTTATTATGCAGCTGACAAGTCCCTCGTCATCACCTCCGGCCGTTATACGGAATCCTGTAAAACACTTGCTGCTGTCAACGGGGTTAAATTATTAGACCGCAACGACTTGATCGACATGATTGATTTATTCAAGGCTAGGCAGCGCGAGGAGGTTATGGACCTAATAGAAAGCAAAGTAGATGTGATTGCTTCCAAATGGAGTGAAAGATAATCATAAAAGGGACTGAACTACTGCGACGAGATCGAAGCCCAGTAATCAGTCCCTTTTATTTTTTAACATAATGCTTGCTCTTATACTGTTATCATTAGATGCCTGTCCAGACATCCTTGGCATAGCGTTTTTCCTGTTGGAGACGATCCAACCATTGCTGTGCTTCTTCTTTACTGGTATGGTGTGCTTCCGCGTAAGCAGCACAAAGGGTGTCTTCTACATCGGGAGCCATCCGGCTACCATCACCGCATACATACAGATGCGCTCCTTCATCAAGCAAGTGAATCAGAGCGTCCGCATTTTCCTTCATGACATGCTGCACGTATCTTTTGGGTTGATCGGGCAGACGTGAAAAGGCTGTATGAAGCGTAACGATTCCCTCTTGCTCCCAGGCTTGCAGCTCTTGCTTGTACAGATAGTCGAGCTTAGGATTACGGCAGCCATAGTATAGATGAGCCTCGCCGAGCTGCTCTCCTCTCTCCTTAAGTACATAGCGTGTCTGTAGGAATCCGCGGAATGGTGCCACTCCAGTACCCGGACCGATCATGATGACAGGCACGGCTGGATCTTCCGGTAAACGGAAGCCCGACTGAGGCTTACGCACAAAAATGACAATAGGATCATCTGGTTGGAGCTGTGCCAAATAATTAGAGGCAATTCCTAGGTATTCGCCCTGTCCGCTACGGGCTGGTCCACGCACGACGCCCACTGTTATACTCACCGAATTATCCGATTCAAGCGGAGAGCTTGAGATGGAGTAGTACCTAGGCTTTAGTGGTGGTAACAGCGAGATAAAGTTTTCGAATGGCAGCTCGCAGGCTGGATACTTCTCCAGAATATCCAGCATCGTGACGCGCTTCTGTCGTATCTCTCGATCAAAGGTAGTATCCTCCAGCAAAGCTTCAATTTCTTTCTTGTGCGGTGGACACACTGTAAAGGATGCCAGTTGCCGTAGCTGGGCTCTCGTTGCCGGTTCTTGCAGTTCCACACTGAGAGTGAGCAAATCTTCTATGCTGACAGGCCGATCTAAGGGGAGATGCGCCGCATCCCGGTCACTGCCTCTCAATACGATGTAATCCTGTTCCTGTAATTTAAAGCGTTGCATCACCCTTTTGACCAGCGAAGCAGGATTACGCGGCAACACACCAAGGTGGTCACCTTCGCGATAGGACAATCCGGTTGGTAATTTGAGCTCCAGATGTCGTGTACTACGTTCACTTTCAGCAGCAAGCAGCTCACGATTCGCTGTAACGACGGCGGTAACTGCTCCGTAGTTGTCTGCAAGAGGTGTACTGAGTATGGCGCTGACGAACTCTATGCTCAGGCTGTTGCTGTCCTGCGGTTCTGTATCATTGTGCTCTACCCCGAAAGCATTCAACAAATCCGGCCATAAGCCGTGGTTCCAGGCTTCCCAATCCTTCTCGAAGTCACCGCTGGCATCGCCCTCACCCCGGTCATACAGTTGCTTTGCCCCTTTGGCAGACATCAGCTCGTCGATCAGCCTTGGAATACGCTGATACGTGCTGGCCCAATTGCGGTCGCCGCAGCCGAATACAGCATATCTTACGCCTGCCAGTTGCCCTTCGCCTGCCTGCTCCAACCATTGTACAAAGGCATCAGCATTGTCTGGCGGATGCCCATTATAAGATGCGGTCGTAATAAGTACCACGCCTTCTTTAGGCAAATTGTCCACACGATCATTCAGAGTTGCTATGCTACTGTTGAAACCCCAATTTCGACCTAAATCGGCTAGTTCACCTGCAAGTCCCTCAGCTGTACCCAGATTCGAGCCGTACAAAGAAAGCAAAGAAGTATCATGTTTTTCGGCATGGGGGGGTGCAACCTTTTGTTCCTCTTGTTCATGAAGTTCTTGAACGGCACCTGGCAGCATAACGGCAGTCTGTGTGCTGCGCGGGCGTACTTGAATGGTGAAGCCCTCCGGCTTGAGTGTGAGCGTTTCTTTGACTTTCAACTCATAATGAGTATGATCAATCAGCTCAAAATGTTTCAGTACCATACCCAGCACAAGAGTGGCCTCCTGTAAGGCAAACTGCTGTCCAATACAGGCGCGTTGACCGTTGCCAAACGGTTTGTAGGCATCTTGCGGAATGGCGGATGGGTCCTCGAAGCGCTCCGGTCGAAATTCCTCAACATCTTCGCCCCAAGCCTCGGTATCACGGTGCAGTTTTGGAATGAGTACATTGACGCTGTCACCTTTTTTAAGTGGGTAGGTTCCGTCGAGCAACGTATCTTCTTTGGCAAAGAGAGAGAAGGCGGGCGCTGTCGGCCATAGTCGCAGAGCTTCATTCAGTATCATCCTTATGTACTTGAGTTCACGAACCTGAGTATAAGAAGGCAGCGAATCGGTGAGCACGCGATCCACTTCTTCATAAGCCTTGGTTAGCGTTCGCGGATTCTTAAGCAAATAGTAAATGGCAAAGGATAAAAGCCCACTGGTCGTTTCATGACCGGCGATGAGGAAGGTGATGATCTGATAGCGGATATTTTCATCATCCAGCGTCTCACCAGTTTCTGGATCTTTGCCTTCCAGCATACGTGCCAGTAAATCCTCTTCTCCTTGGTTGCCAAGGGTTTTGCGTTCTTGAATAATGCTGTCTACCAGAGAAAACATCGTTTCGATATCGTTTTTAAACTGCTTTTTCTTCGATAACATCAGCTTGTTTTGCAGATTAAGGCGTTGCAGCTGACCCATCGCTTCATCTAATGCGCGTGTCATGCTGGTCACGAACGGATGGGGCTGATCGCGGTAGAAGCTGTTAAAACGATAATTAAAGCCGCATAATCCGATGGTATCCAAAGTCAGCCGGGTCATATCTTCCGGTACCTCTACACTTTCATCGGGATTAAGCCGAGACCATTTCTGTATCAGCTGAACAGCAAGATCAAGCATCATATTGTGGTAACCCTTCATAGCTCTCTGACTGAAGCTTGGTAGCAAAATTTGGTGGGCCTTGCGCCAGTTCGGTTCCTCAGTCCAGCTTGTGAATAGTCCGTCTCCTGCAAAAGCTCGTACTTTTTGTAATGGAGCCCACACTTGTTTGTCGAAACGGGATTCATCACAAGCATCTGCGACCAGCTTATGACCGGAAATATAAATGTTCGTTCCTTCAGGCAGATCCATGCGAAAAATTGGACCGTACTCATAAGAAAGCTTAACCAAAGACTGGACAGGGGCATGTGTATCGATCAAGGGCAGATTACCTAAGGGACCATAAGTTTTGGGCTGTGGAATTAAATCTGTCGAAGTCATTTTTAATGTTGCTCCTTTCGAATTGAAATAGAGTGATGGTTTCAGAGTACCTATGTTTTCCAAATTACACTTTATTCTTACGATATAAACGAAAATAAGTGAATTTGGACAGTTCGTATAATAAAAGAAGCATAAAAATATACATTTTTTACATATAGAGAAAAATAATCTTATTTATCATGTTCTATTTACAATGAATTTACAGAAACTCTTATGAAAAAATATGCTTTTATAACCGATATAAAGATGTTGGGGATTTCCAAATTATGCTGAGGTGATATGTCATGAAAAAGCGAGCTGAATTATTAAATTTTAGGTGGATTCCCATTGTCACAATCTTTGCATTATTGCTAAGTGCATGTGGGCAATCGGCAGCACAAACCAAGGCTCAGCCCATTAAGGTGGGAATCGTACTGTCAGATATTGGTCTGGGTGACCAATCTTACAGCGACGCTGCTTTTCGAGGTTTGGTCAAAGCACGGGATGAGGGGAAAATTGTTTTTGAATACCGAGAAATAACGGAGACCAAGACGTATGATGCGGCTTTTGAACAGCTTGCTCAAGAAAAAGCTGATTTAATCATTGGGCTGGGTTACATGGTGAAGGACAGCTTGGAATCCATTGCTAAAAAATATCCAGACCGTAAATTTTTAATCGTGGATGAGAAATCAGATTTACCGAATGTGGCCTCTATTAGCTTCAAAGCAGAAGAGGGCAGTTTTATGGCTGGAGTCGTTGCTGGTTTGACGAGTCGCACCGAACAGGTGGGTTTTCTCGGAGGTGCGGAATCTCCTTTGTTGAAAAAATTTGAAATTGGGTATCGCGCAGGGGTGCAATCAGTCAAGCCAAATGCCAAAGTTACTGCAACGTATGCAGGAGATTTTGGAAAGCCGGAACTGGGTACGGAAATTGCAGATGACATGATTAATCAGGATCAGATTGATGTCATCTTTGCAGCCGCAGGTCTTACGGGTGTAGGTGCGCTGCAGGAAGCGCAAAAGCAGCATAAATTCGCCATCGGGGTCGATAGCGACCAGTTTTTTATTGCGGAAAAAGCGGTAGTGACCTCGATGTTTAAAAATGTAGACATTGCAATTTATACAGCAGTCAAAGGCTTTGCAGATCATCAAAGAAAATTTACGGAGAAGGATATGGTGTTTGGTCTTGCGGAAGATGGTGTAGGTTTAGCGCCTATTCGTGTCGTGACACTGAGTCCGGATCAGCAAAAGTTGTTGGATGATTTAAAGGAAAAAATCAAATCCGGCACACTGACTGTTCCCACCCAATAAATTTTCGCAAACGGAGGATGAAAGCTGATGAAACTGCAAGGTAAACTGGTGCTGAACGCGATGATTTCCTTGATCGCTTGCCTGGCTTTAGTGGCTTATATCATTTTTGAATTAATTCGTATTAACTCGCAAAGTAGTAATCTGGTTCCGGCTATGTTGAATGTACAGCAGCTCAATGCCTATTTGATTCAGTCAGGGCAGGCACTGCAAAATTATTCAGCTTCCATGACGGAGAGCAACAAAGCCGATGTGCAAAATCAACTGACTCAGTCTGAAAAGACGATTGCTTTGCTTTCACAGGGCATGTTGCAAACCGAAGCGCAGCAAAAGCGACTGAATACGATTAAAACAAAATTCAGCCAATTGAAAGTAGCAACGGAGAAAGCCATGAGTACCCAAAACAGCCCGGAGTCCAAGCGGGAGGCCATGCGTGCCCAAGGGATTCAGAACGATGTATTTATGCTGGATCTGCTGACCAAGGCACGTTATGACCAATACACAGAAGATTTGACCAAGAGCATTCGTTTTACATGGCAATTGGCCTTGGCAGGTGCAGTTATACTTCTGGTGGCGGTTGGGCTATATAATACATATACATCCAGGCAGCTTGCCCTTAGAACACGCAAATTAACGGATGCCGCAAAGCAAATTGCTGAGGGAAATCTGACAGTGCAGCTTGCCCAAACCAAGGGACGCGATGAGCTGGACGAGCTCAATGAATCTTTCCGGGTGATGATCGGGAACTTGCGCAGCATTGTACTCTCCATTGATCAGGCGGGTAATCGTGTCGATCTGATGGCTCGGGATATTGATCAGCATAATGAGGCCATGAAGGAAATTGTGACACAAGTCAGCACGTCAACAGAGGAACTGGCAATAGGCAGTCAGAAAATTGCTGAGGATCTGTCGTCGACAGTTGGCGTTGTGGACGAGATGCAGCAGAAGTTTGAATCGAATCTACTGGAAACCACACAATCGACCGCGTATAGTGAGGATGCTTTGCGTGTCATTGAGCAGGGTACGCGGGTCATGAGCGATCAACTGCGTATTGTTGCAGAAAATCGTTCAGCCATGTCCGAAGTGGAGCAGACGGTCAAGGAGCTGGAGGCTAATGCAGCCGAGATTACAACCATGACTGGATACGTATCCGAAATTGCCAGCCAAACATCGCTGTTGTCCTTGAATGCTTCTATTGAAGCTGCACGTGCAGGTGAAGCAGGAAAAGGTTTTGCTGTTGTTGCCAATGAAGTGAAAAAGCTGGCGAATCAATCAGAGTCTGCTGTAAAGAAAATTTATACTGCTGTTGACAGTATCACGCAGGCTATGGATAAGGTGAAGACTTCTGTGGCGCAAAGTCAGGAGCTGTTCCGTGAGCAGGAGAAGGCAACCTCCTCAACCGGAGAATCGTTTACAGAGATTAGTGGCAAAGTGCAGCAAATTGCCGGCCAAGTCAGCAAGTTATCAACGGACATGAATGTATCGCGAGAACTGAGCGTACAGGTACAGCAAGCTATCGAAAATATCAGCGCAATCACTCAGCAATCCGCCGCAGGCAGTGAAGAGATTACGGCTTCCACGGTAGAGCAGAAGCGTTCATTTGAGGAATCGGCTGAGAAGGTAAAAGAGCTTCGTCAGATTCGCGAGGAAATGCAGCGGGAGCTAGATCGTTTTCAGGTGGAAAAGACAAGCTAAAACCTGTGAAGCAAGTATCTGTTTTTGCTGAATAATGAATACAAGCAGTGCCAAAGAAGAAGTTCTACCTTGTACAGGGAGACCTCTTCTTTTTTATATGAATGTTGTTCCTTATATTAAGTTTGAATTACATAGGCAGGGAATTCCGACTCTTGCGTCAAATAGTAATAGGGAGAATATGTCACCATTATATGGGTCAGAGGAAGATGGACAACGAAGTCCGGAAGGATGAAGTTACGGGAATGCTGCGACTTAAGCTTCGATTGATACTGAAAAATAAACAGACAAGATTGATTCTACTGCTTACTCTGTGCGTGTCGCTTGTGATTAGCGTGATCGGCTTGCTATCGTATTCAGGATACCGTGAAGGTTTGGATACCGAGCTGAACACACCCAATATAGAATTATTGCAAATCAATCTGGATGTGACCAATCGGGCTTTTCGTGAGTCTGATAACAAGGCGCTGGACGCAGCCTATCATCCGGATGTAGAGGCTTTTGTACGTGTCCAAACGGACGGGAAATCGCTGGAAGACAAGGCCTCCGTCATAGATCGGCTTCACAAATACTTGAAAACCCTTTCTTCGCACGAAGAAATTTATTCGGTTGAAGTTATTTCTTTGGACAATCATGCTCTCGTATCCAGCAATTATGGTTACAGGCCTGATTGGAAGCAGGCACCGGATACCACATGGGTTCCCTGGATTCAGGACATTCAAAAAAAGCCGTTGTTGATTAAGCGGCGATGGTACGGCACCGATCGTGAGCAGGGGACAGTAGAGCTGCTTTCGCTGGCCAGGCCCATAGTAGAGGATGGTCAGGTCATGGGTGCGGTGCTAATCAATCTGGATTATGACCGTTTTTTCTCCAAACTCTATATTCATTTATCCAACTCACAATACGTGTATGATCTGGAGGGCGAGTTAATCTATCCCAAGCTGAGATCGTCCTTACCCTTAAATGATATGGGCAGGATTTTGAAAGAACTGGATGTGAGTCCCTATGCTTATGTGGAGATAGGGGACATGGAATATATGGCCAACCAAACCTTTTCAGATGTAACGGGCTGGCGTCTAGTATCGCTCGTTCCGATGGACAAGCTGCTGAAAAATGTAAAGCTGGCGCGCAATATGATGCTGTGGCTGGCCTTTATCTCCATACTGGCTGGGTGCTCAGCAGTTTACTATTACAATTATGCAGCTTTTCGCCCCATGAAAAAAATTAATAGCCTATTAAATTCGGGCAATAAGGGAACGCGCCAAGGAGGATTGTATGACCTGGAACCTGTGATTAGCAAACTGGTTGGAGAGTTTCACCGCAAATCATTGGTGGTAGAGCGAAGCCTGCCGGAGCTGCGTTCCAAATATATGGAAGATGTCATCCAGCGTAGAATGGGCATACAGGAAATGCGTATGAAATGGGAACAGTATTTTTCTGATTGGGACGGCCATTCTTTGTTTGTCATGATCGTGTCCATCGACCGGTATTCTGCGTGGGCTGCAAGCTTTCCAGAAGAAGATAAAATGCTGCTCAAGTATGCGCTGAACAATATTTTGCTAGAGATGCTCGAACCTCACTGGAAAGCAGTATGCTCGCCGGAGGAGGAAAGTGGTTTTATTGTGCTGTTACAGTTCAGTGAGAGTTCGAATGAAGTTGGTACAGAGACTGATCTCCAAGAGAGCATTTTGCTTCAGAAAAGTGTGGATAGGCTGATTCAGGTTGTCGGTGAGTATCTTCCTTTGACTATTTCTATAGGGATTGGTCACATGGTCACGGATATTCAAGAGGCACGGGCGTCTTTTTTAAAAGGAAAAGAGGCCCTTAATTTGCGTTTGTATGAGGGGTATGGAAGTTCATATACGAATATAGACAGCAGCATAAGTGTGAAAAAGGATAACACAGTGGATGAACAGTCAAAGGAGCAGATTCAGGATTCAACATTGCTGGACAATCGGCGTGTGGAAATGATTCGTGCCCTGGAGTCACAGGAACCTGGTGCAAGTGTAAAGCTAATCAGCCACTGGGTAGAAGAACTTCGACTCCACAGAACATCCCCAGCCCAGGTCTACTTGTTTGTTCATGAATTGCTGGAAGATTTGCTAAAATGGTGTACCACTCAGAGTGTGACGCCGCCGGATCAGCTTGCTGATTACCACTGGAATCAGATTCTGACACTAGACCTTCAAGACATTGAGGTATTGCTGGTCATTATGTTGACTGATATCGAAGAAAAATGGCACGGTCGCATTCAGTCCAAAGATTTTGTGCGTGTACAAGAGATGATCGAATATATGGAACATCATTTGCATTTGAACATCGGGCTTCAGGAAATTGCGGATCATGTTCACATGAGCGTGTCCTCGGTGAGCAGCATGTTCAAGGAAGAAACGGGGACCACCGTTTACGATTATTTGACTGGATTACGCGTAAAAAAGGCATGCACATTACTATGTGAAACCCATTTGAAAATCGGTGAAATTGCAGAACAGGTCGGATACCGAAATGAGAACAGCTTTATTCGGGTATTCCGCAAGCACAAACAAGTGACCCCAGGGAAATTCAGACAAATCAGCAAATCTTCCAATGAATATGCAGATCGGTCAAAAGGCCGATACTTTGGCGAAATAGAAGATAAATACGAAGATTAAGCGATAGCTGTAGCCCTCCACGTTGCGGTACATTGACTTCATGTAAACGCAAACAACAAGACCGAAAACGTTGGAGGTGAAAACGGGCGCATGACGGGCCCAGTTCATTTTTGGAGAAGAGGAAACATAATGAAGAAAAAGCCATGGCAAAAATATGTGCTGGTTGCGGCGGGAGTAGCTATGCTCTCTGCCTTGAGTATCAGTGAATATGTGGATCACCGCACCCTGCAGGATCACAGCCGTATATTTCCTACGAAGCCAATAACACTCGTCGTTCCTTATGCGGCTGGAGGCGGTACAGATATTACCGCGAGAGCGTTGGCGAAAGCCGCCGAAAAGCATCTCGGTCAGCCGATAATCGTCGTTAATCGAACGGGAGGAGGCGGTTCTGTCGGGCTGATGGAAGGGGCTGAGGCGCAGGCGGACGGTTATACCGTAACGTATCTGGTCGCTGAGCTGACTACGTTGCCTCATTTGGGACTGCTACCGCTCACCTATGAGCGATTTAAGCCGCTGCTTCAAACCAATATGGACCCTTCCGCCATTACGGTCCGGGCGGATGCACCATGGAAGACAGCGGAGGCATTTCTGGAGGATGCTGGGGCCCATCCCGGCAAGCTCAAAATGGGGAATGCAGGCACAGGGAGCATATGGCACCTTGCTGCCGCAATGCTGGAGCAGAAAAGCGGAGTCCGCTTTACCCATATCCCTTATGAGGGAGCAGGCCCAGCCGTCTCCGCTTTGATGAGCGGATTTGTGGATGCTGTACCCGTCAGTCCCGCAGAAGTGAAGAAATACGTGGACGAAGGGAAACTTCGCATACTGGCGATCCAGGCAGACACTATTTCGGAAGCGTTTCCAAAAGTGCCGACACTACAGCAAGCCACTGGGCTGCGTGTACATTTTATTGGCACTTGGAGAGGGCTGGCTGTACCCAAGGATACACCGGATGAAGTTGCTCAAACGCTGACGGATGCACTGATCAAGGGGACGAAAGACGAGGAATTCAGGGAGGAAATGCGTAAGCATGGGTTGGGATTGCGTGTCCAGGATGCAGAGGCATTCGCGCAGCAACTGAAGGAGAGTCATGATACCTTCGCAAGACTGATTCCCGAGCTCGGCTTGAGCCGCAAGTAATACGGCCTTGTTTTTGCATTGGCAAAAACGAAAGGGTTGAACGAAGTAATGAAAATCAAACAAAACATTGATAAAATTCCAGGGGGCATTATGCTGGTGCCGCTGTTTATTGGCGCACTTTTTCATACATTTACTCCATGGGCAGGCGACTATTTTGGATCTTTTACCAAGGGGCTGATGACAGGTACGGTACCCATTTTAGCAGTGTGGTTTTTTTGTATGGGTGCTTCTATAGATGTGCGAGCGACGGGTACTGTATTGCGTAAATCAGGAACGCTCGTATTGACTAAAATCGCGGTCGCGTGGGTAGTGGCGATCATTGCATCCAGATTGCTGCCTGTTGGTGGTGTAGAAAGTGGACTATTTGCAGGTTTGTCAGTGCTGGCGCTGATCTCGGCTATGGATATGACGAACGGCGGGTTATACGCCTCCATTATGCAGCAGTATGGCTCCAAGGAAGAGGCAGGAGCATTTGTACTGATGTCACTGGAATCGGGTCCGTTGGTGACCATGATTATTTTAGGTAGCACCGGGCTGGCCGTTTTTGAACCGCAGACATTTGTGGGGGCGGTATTACCATTTTTGGTCGGCTTTATGTTGGGCAATCTGGATCATGATTTCCGAAAATATTTTGGGAACGCAACGCAAGCTTTGATTCCATTTTTCGGTTTTGCACTTGGTTGTTCCATTGACCTGAGTGTCATTGTCCAGACAGGTATGCTTGGTATCTTATTGGGTATTTTTGTAATTATCGTTACAGGTATTCCACTGATTTTGGCGGACAAATATATCGGTGGTGGCAACGGTACAGCAGGAATTGCAGCCTCTAGTACAGCAGGAGCAGCAGTAGCCAATCCAGTCATTGTCGCCAATATCAAGCCTGAGTTCCTGCCTGTTGCGCAATCTGCAACGGCCTTAGTTGCTGCTTCGGTCATTGTGACCTCGATTTTGGTACCTATTCTGACGGCATACTGGGCCAATTATATGAAGCGTAAGGGGAAATCCCAAGAAGCGGGGCCTGTAAATCCAGGGGCGAATATACCTAAATAAAGTTTGGATGATGATGCTCTCAACTTATGGACCTTTCCATTACCCGGGAAATGCTTTTGCAGTTATACCTTCAATCCTAACATTACAAAACTTGTCCTAAAACGCTTCTGCAAACATACATATGTAAGCAGAGGAGCGTGATGGGATTGGAAAACAAGGTACGTCGCTATTACCAGTTAAAGCAAAAGCAAAAAGAAATTGAAGGTGAACTGACTGATTTGCGTAATGACATTACCGCTCATTGTGCACAGCAGGAAGTATCAGATTGGGAAATTGGCAACTACCGAGTCAAGATTATACAGCAGCACCGCAAGGAATACGATCATACAAAGCTGTATGATTCACTGCCTGATCCGCAGCTATGGCGCTTGTTTTCCAAGCCGGATACGTCGAAGATTGCCAGTTTGCTTAAGCTCAAGGTCATCGCAGAGGAGCAAATAAAAGATGCCGTTTCTCTTAAAACGGTGACGCTATTGCAGGTGGATAAAAAATAAATAAAAAGAGCTGCCCCCGTTTTCGGAGCCAGCTCTTTTTATTGTCTGTTGTTACTAGTCTTCCATCTTCACGCTCTATGAATTATTTATCAGACAAACTTTTTCCCACTCCTTTGAGAAAATGAATACCAAATCCCATTGCCCGGTTTACATCTGGATCATTCATCGCCTTCATAAGATCGCGCAGACGAGTCTTTTTATTCTGCTTTAGATGTTCTTCGGCTTCGTTCAGGCCATTAGTAACGCTATTTGTCAGCTTTTTCACCAGCTCGGGGTCTACCTCAGACAGCATCCCTGCTGCTCCCATGAGATTATTGATGATGTTTGTCACAGGCTTACGCGTCGCTTGTCCTACAGCGATTTTGGCGATGCTTTCTTTGGCTTTTAGCATAGACTGAGCTGCTTCGAGAAGACCACTGTCGTGTAGCTCGCGTACGATTTCAAGCGTCTTCTGCAATGCCGCCCCATTGTTCGCCAGATCAGCAGTAAGCTGATCCAGCGATTGTTTTTGCCGTTCTTCTTCTGTCAGAACGCGTTTTCTCACAATTGAAATAGGCTTAGCCACGGCTTGACCTCCTTATTTTTGATCCACCAAATCGACGTAACCGGGACGATTCCACTTACGGTCCACTTCAACCCCATTTTGCGGATGACGTTTTTTGTAACGCGGATTGATACGTGGCAGTGGATTTTGACCGTCTACCTCCAAAATTTGCATCCTTACTTTGGCTTGTTTATAGGCCGGTGTACGGGTGACCACATCGAACGCTCCACCAGTTAACAGATTGACCGCACCATCATGGCTGGTAGAGTGCATTGGCACATAAATTTCAGTTCCCTGCACGCGGTCTGTAACCAGAACGCGTAGTTTGACCGCACCATAAGGGGATTCCAATCGAACCAGCGATCCATTAGTGATTCCGCGCTCCTCAGCCAATTCAGGTGACACTTCCACAAATACTTTTGGAAGTTTGAGCTGAATACCCGCTGATTTGGTCGTCATATTTCCTTCATGAAACTGTTCGAGCAGTCGACCATTATTTAAGGTCAAATCGAATTCAACGGGGTACTCTTTCGGTGGTACATATTCGAAAAGTCCCAAACGCGCTTTTTTATCCGGAAAGTTAAAGCCGTTGGTGTGCAGCAACGGTGTATTGCTACCATCCGGCGATCCCCAGTGGAAGCTGTTCCAGCCTTCCAATACGTCATAATTACATTGGGAGAAAAATGGAGTGAGCGACGCCATTTCTTCAAAAATTTCACTTGGATGGCTGTAATCCCAATCATATCCCATGTGCTTGGCAAATTGGCTGAAAATCCACCAATCTGGTTTGCTGTCTCCTATAGGGCGGAGTGCTTCATATAAACGCTGAACACGACGTTCGGTGTTCGTAAAGGTTCCGTCTTTTTCGAGTGAAGGTACGGCTGGCAAAATAACGTCAGCGAATTCAGCTGTCTTGCTTAGAAATACATCCTGAACGACAAGGAAATCCAAGTTCGCCAGCATTTCTTGGGTATGGTTGGAGTCAGCATCCACCCATGCCATCTCTTCTCCAGCGATATACATCGCTTTGAGCTTACCTGTTTCAATAGCTTCCAGCATCTGAATGTTGTCTAGTCCGCGTTGACCTGGAATTTGTACGCCGTAGGCCGCTTCGAACTTGGCACGAACGACATCGTTCGTCACGGGCTGATAGCCCGGGAAAATATCCGGCATTGTACCCATATCGGCAGCACCCTGAACATTGTTATGTCCGCGAAGCGGATATGCGCCTGCACCCGGACGCATAAAGTTTCCAGTCACCAGCAGCAGGTTGGCAATTGCAATCGAAGTGTAAGAGCCTGCGATGTTTTGCGTCACACCCATGCCCCAACAAATGGCAGTGCCGTCGGCTTCGTGAATCAAAGTCGCTACCTCAATCAGTGTCTCTTTGGAAATACCAGTTTCCTGTTCGGCAAATTCCAGGGTGAAACGCTCTAGCAACTTCAAATATTCAGGATAGAAGTTTACATGCTCTTCAATGAATTTTGCATCATGCCAGTTTTGCTCAATGATGTATTTGGCTACAGCGGATAACCATACATAATCAGTACCTTGCTTCGGACGAATGAACAGATCTGCGCGTTCTGCCATTTCATGCTTGCGCAGGTCGACCGAGATAAACTTTTGACCGTGCAGCTTATGCGCACGTTTGATACGAGTAGCCAGCACTGGATGTCCTTCTCCCGGCGCGCAACCGACCAGCATGACCAAACCTGCTTTGGCAATGTCTTTAATCGTACCGCTGTCCCCACCGATGCCTCCGGTGTATTGCAGCCCCCATGACGCAGGAGATTGGCAATACCGTGAGCAATTATCGACGTTATTCGTTTGGAAGACCTGACGAGCCAACTTCTGCATCAAATAGTTTTCTTCATTGGTAAATTTGGACGAAGAAATAAAGCCGAGTGCTTCGCCACCGTAAGTTTCTTGAATAGCTCCCATTTTGCTGGCCATCAGGCTCAAGGCTTCTTCCCAGGTAGCTTCCACAAATTCGTCCCCTTGACGAATTAAAGGGGAGGTCAGACGCTGATCGCTGTTCACAAAATCCCAGCCAAATTTCCCTTTTACGCATGTCGAGATACCGTTAACAGGTCCCTCAGAGGTAGGTTGTACCTTCAAAATTTTGCGGCCTTTGGTCCAAACCTCAAAGCTGCAACCTACACCGCAAAACGTACAGACGGTTTTCGTTTTTTTCGTACGGGTTTCACGCATCGCTGCTTCGGCTTCGGAAATAGCAAAAATCCCACTATAGCCCGGCTCCACTTCCTTTATTAAATCCACCATCGGATTTAATAAATCCTTGTTCATGCCACTCATGAAGCCTGCTTCTCCCAGCATGGATTTCTCCATCAAGGCATTGCATGGGCAGACGGTTACACACTGACCGCAGCTGACGCAGGAGGAATCGTTAATCGCAACCCTGTCATCCCATATGACGCGAGGGCGTTCAGCTTCCCAGTCGAGGGACAGCGTTTCATTGACCTGAAGGTTTTGGCATACCTCTACGCATTGGCCGCATGCAATACATTGATTGGGGTCATATCGATAGAAGGGATGAGACATATCTACTTCTGTCGGGTCAACTTTCGGTTGGTACGGATATTTTTGATGTTCAATTTCCATTAGCTCTGCTGTATTATGCAAAGTGCAATTACCGTTGTTGTTATCGCACACTGTGCAGTAGAGGAGATGATTTTCCAGCAATCGGTCCATAGCCTCGGTTTGAGCTGCTTTCGCGCGATCCGAATGTAAATGAATATTCATTCCATCGGAAGCCAGTGTCGAGCAGGAACGCATAAGTTTTCCGTCCACTTCCACGATACATGTGTCACAGGTACGGATCGGATCGACTTCGGGAACGTAACACAGCTGGGGATGGGCGATGTTATTTTCGTTAATCACTTCAAGAATCGTTGCGCTGTTCTTCGTTTTCAGTTCCTGTCCGTTTAATGTAATTTTGATCGCACTATCAGTCACGGTTCAGGCTCCTTTCAGATTTTAAATTTAAAAATTAGGAATAAAAAAACTCCACCATAAACACAAGTGCTCGTGTTCCAGCACTTGTGTTTATGGTGGAGTAGTGACCAAGCTCTAGGTCCTGGAGGCCAATCCGCCATTTGTATATGTATTAATAACAAACAGTACGCACCGTCTGTATATCAATAACTTCTGAATAACTTAGATATGTCATTTTCTGCATGTCATCTCGTGTAACTATAACGTAAAATTTAAGATAGTTCAACGGTACATTATTAATTTTTTAATTGATAATGATTATCGTCTGAGAAATCGAAAAATCATTGACAAACGTTCCAGGATTGCTAACAATAGGAATGTAATCTATTTCAGAGCAATCGTAAATGGAGTGTACGTGGGAATCGCGTATATTTTATTTGTCGCAGCGCTTGTTAGTTTGATTTTTCTATATCACATGATGTGGGATTCGTAAAATCCTGATGTAGATAAATTAACCGGCATTTAGCAGATTCTTCGATATTCATAAGCGAAGAAGTTGTTGTGATGCCGGTTTTTTGGTTCAGTATAAAATGAATGGAAATACCGTCCCAATTTAGAGTGTAAAGAGTTTTATTAATGAAGACGGATTGAGGTGAACAGGATGGCGAACCGGAGCGACGATCAATGGAATCGTCCGTTACGGGACTTAAGAATATCCGTCATAGACCGATGTAATTTTCGGTGCCGATATTGTATGCCGGAAGAAATATTTGGCCATGACTATCCGTTTTTGCCAAAAGAAAAAATATTGACCTTTGGGGAAATTACGCGCCTTTCCCGTATTTTTGTCTCGCTGGGTGTTACGAAGCTGCGCATTACTGGCGGTGAGCCGTTGCTGAGGAAAAATTTATCCTCGCTTATTCATTCGTTAACTCAACTCGATGGGGTTGAGGATATTGCAATGACGACAAACGGCGTATTTTTGCCTAAATATGCTGCAGCACTGCGAGAGGCGGGACTAAAGAGAGTGACGGTTAGTCTGGATTCGCTCGATGATGATCGGTTCTGCCAAATGAACGGGGGCAGAAGCAGTGTAAAGGCGGTGCTGGATGGTATTGAGGCTGCGGCTCAAGTAGGGATGCAGGTGAAAATAAATATGGTCGTGCAAAAGGGCTTTAACGATCAGGATATTGTTCCCATGGCCGATTATTTCCAAAAGAGAAAGCATATTTTACGTTTTGTTGAGTTTATGGATGTAGGCAACACCAATGGCTGGAAATTGGATCAGGTCGTTTCCAAGCAGCAGATCATCGAAGCCATTCACGAGCATATGCCGTTAGAGCCTGTCCCACCCCAGTACAAAGGTGAGGTGGCGACGCGCTACAGGTATCAGGACAGAGACGGGGAAATCGGCATTATTTCGTCTGTTACGGACGCCTTCTGCTCCACATGTACACGAGCGAGAATTTCTGCTGAAGGCTCCTTGTACACGTGCCTGTTTGCCTCGCAAGGGTACAAGCTTCGCGCGATGCTGCGTTCCGAACAGTCCGATGACGAGATTAGAGCTTACATTGAGCGTGTTTGGAGAGAACGTACCGATCGCTATTCAGAGGAACGGCTGAATCATACACAGCAAGCAACATCTAAAATTGAAATGTCACACATCGGCGGGTGAGCCGAAGAGCCAGCCTGTCAGAAACAAGGGAGTGGAGCACATGGAAAAGCCAGCTGAGGTAAAACGTGAGATTCTACGTTATCGTGACGGTCAGATCAAGCGTTTTGAAGACACTGTGGTGACGGAGCATCCGGTGACCATCAAAATCAATCAGCAGGAATTTGCTACCATGGTTTGTACACCGGAGTATGTGGAGGATATGGCGGTAGGTTTTTTGGCCTCTGAAGGCGTCATTCAACGGTACGATGATATCGAAGATATTTGGGTTCAGGAAAAAGAAGGTTTTGTTCATATTAAAACCCGTCGAATGAATGAGTTTTATCAAAACTTTCATTCCAAACGGTACATTACCTCCTGCTGCGGAAAAAGTAGACAGGGCTTTTATTTTATGAATGATGCCAAAGTGGCAAAAAGAATGAATGACACCCATGTTACGCTGTCCTTTGACGATTGCTTCCGCTTGATGAATTTAATGCAAAGCTCGGCACTTACGTTCCAACAGACCGGTGGTGTTCATAATGCAGCGTTGTGCGATAAAGACGGGATGATCCTGTCCAGAATAGATATCGGCCGACACAATGCGCTGGATAAAATCTATGGACATTGCTTAAAACATGATATTGTATTACAAGACAAAATCATAGTATTCAGCGGACGCATTTCGTCTGAAATTTTGTTGAAGGTTGCGAAGATTGGCTGTGAAGTTGTTTTGTCCAAGTCAGCTCCTACAGAGCTTGCACTTGAGTTGGCTGAGGATCTGGGGATTACGACCGTCGGCTTTATACGCAGTCGTTCTCTGAATGTGTATACGCATACTGAACGGATTGATGAACTGGTCGAATCTAAAATATAATATAAAAATCTACAATGTACACCGTCATAGTTAACCAGCATGGAATAAAACCTTTCGGGGTATTCATTCATGTTGGTTTTTCTTGGTACATATGTGGTGGACATTCACTGTACTGAAAAGGAGGGCATGTTAAATGAACTATCATATTCAAGTATTTGCCGGACTTGCGGAACAGATGGGAGGGCCTATAATTATGGTGCCTACTGAGCAAGAAACGATGACCGTTGCCGCGTTAAAAGACTTGCTATCCGAGTGTTTCCCTGAATCGGCAGCTCAGTTGCAGGGTTCTTTTGTTGCCAGAAATCAAGCCTACGCCGCTCCTGAGGACCTCGTGAGTATATATGATGAGATTGCGATTATTCCTCCGGTTTCAGGAGGGTAAATTCTATTATATAGATAGATGAATTCGATAGAATAGGTGCAAGGGGGCAGATCATATGCAATACCGTATTCAGCTATTCGCAGGTATGGCGGAGCAACTTAGTGATGTGATCACGGTAGAACTTTCACATGAAACGGTGACCATGGCAGACATTCGAAAAAGGCTGAATGAGCTGTACCCGGAAGTGACTTCACAACTGCCAGGTTCTTTTTTTACCCATCATAAAAAGCTGGCTTCTCCAGATGAACTTGTGCTTCCATCAGATGCAATTGCTCTTCATCAGTCAGCACCCGGGATGGAGACGGTCGTTTCAAAATGTGGTTTATTTGCCATTACGTACGACCCGATTGATGCCGATGAAGTAACCTCAAAGGTGCTCGACCCTTCTCATGGCGCCTCGCTGACCTTTAATGGTACGACTCGGGAATTCACGCAAGGTCAGCGAACGGTGCTGCTTGAATATGAGGCGTATGTCCCGATGGCCATGAACACGATGAAGCAGATTGGTGACGAAATTGCAGAGCGTTGGCCTTCTACACGTACTGCGATTACACATCGGCTTGGCACGGTCAGAATTGGAGAGACGAGTGTGGTGATTGCTGTCTCTGCTGCACACCGCGATACTTGCTACGAAGCCAGCCGCCATGCCATTGAACAGTTAAAGCAAATCGTACCGATTTGGAAAAAGGAAGTGTGGGAGGACGGCTCAGAATGGAAGGGGCATCAGCTGGGTGGCTGGAATCCTCAAAATACCCCAAAGCTTTCGAATAAGGGTGAGGACATCTGAGCTTTTAGCTTGTCTGATCAACTTGTAGCTATCAATGGATAAGTATGGAGGGTAAACCAACGATGTCAGAAATGGACAAAATCCAGAAAATAGAAGTTGCTGCACAAGCACATGCGCATGCGCATGCGTCTCATGCCCGTTATTCTAGACAGGAATTATTCTCGAAAATTGGACCGACAGGCCAGCAAAATATCCGTAGTAAGCACGTGCTGATGGTGGGGGCCGGCGCACTGGGCACTGCCAATGCTGACATGCTGGTGCGAGCGGGCATCGGACGGCTGACGTTGGTAGACCGTGATTATGTAGATTGGAGCAATTTGCAGCGCCAACAGCTCTATGACGAAGCGGATGCCCGTGATCAGATCCCCAAGGCAGTGGCCGCGCAGAAGCGATTGCAGCAAATTAATTCGGACGTGGACATTCGTGCGCTAGTCCGGGACGTCTCGCTAGATGAAATCGACGATATCGCAGCAGGGGTGGATCTCATCGTAGATGCCACCGACAATTTCGATACACGTCTGCTTATGAACGATTATGCGGTCAAGCATCGAATCCCTTGGATTTACGGGGCGTGTGTGGGCAGCTATGGGACAACCTTTACCATTGTGCCAGGGCAGACACCGTGCCTGCATTGCCTGCTCGGAACCGTACCGCTCGGCGGTGCGACCTGTGATACGGTCGGTGTGATTAGCCCGGCTGTACAGATGGTGGCGGCTTATCAAAGCGCCGAGGCATTGAAGCTGCTCACCGGGAACGAATCAGCCTTACAGGGTAAGCTGATTTCCTTCGATCTGTGGAACAATCAGCATCAGGCGATCCAAATCAGCGCCATGAAGAAAGCTGATTGTCCAACATGTGGTGAGTACCCTGTGTATCCTTTTTTACAATCGGAGCATCAGGCTAAAACGGCTGTCTTGTGCGGACGAGATACGGTTCAAATCCGCCCGGCCCCGGGTACTGTACGTGATCTGAATGAAGCGGCACGTTTGTTATCCCGTCAGGGGGGCAAGGTGGAGCATAATCCATACCTGGTATCCGTTGTTATCGGAACGCATCGAATCGTTCTTTTTCAGGATGGACGCGTCTTAATTCATGGGACGAAGGACATCGCTGAGGCGAGATCGATTTATCACAAATATTTGGGTTGACCCAATAGATTCGACCCGTTATGAGATGTACAATGCTTTCTCATTTTCGCTATCACATTTTCGTCATCCCATTTTGGAATTTATAGGATAGGGGAAGAAAAAATTGAAAAAGAAATTTGGGTACATATTCACGTTCGTTGGATTGTTGGCATGGGTTCTGGCGGGGTGCTCGTCTCCGGCTGCTGTACAGTCGGCACAGTCTGCACCCAAGACAGAACTAGTCGTATCTGCCGCTGCAAGTCTTCAAGATAGTCTGAATACGCTCAAGGACCAGTATGAGAAACAGCACCCAGATATCAAACTCACCTTTAACTACGCTTCATCTGGTACATTACAAAAACAAATTGAGCAAGGCGCACCCGCTGACGTATTTATTTCGGCGGGCATGAAGCAAATGAAGGCATTAACGGATGCTTCATTGGTGGAAAAGGATAACGTGTTGCTTCAAAATAAACTGGTTGTGGTTGTTCCGCAAGATAAGGCGAAAAGCACAGATAACAAAAGCATTACGCTCAATGACTTGATGGGTCCTTCTTACCTGAAAGTGGCTGTTGGGGAGCCTACTACCGTTCCCGCCGGACAGTATTCCAAAGAATCGTTAACGAAGGCTGGACTATGGGACAAGCTGGAACCTAAGATGGTATTCGCCAAGGACGTAAGACAGGTATTAAATTATGTTGAAACAGGCAACGCCGATGCAGGACTCGTCTATCTGACGGATGCCAAATCATCTGATAAAACGGTCATAGCACTGGAAGTGCCTGAGGAATTGCATGCACCCATCCTGTATCCTGAAGGCATTGTAAAAGCAACCAAACACAGCCAGGAAGCAGGCGAGTTTCTTAATTTTCTACGGACAGATGAAGCTATGAGTGTGTTCAGTAAAGATGGATTTTCAGCCCCTACAGAAATGACGGGAAAATAGAATTCACAGATAAAGGAGGGGGTTCCGTTGGATTGGTCAGCTTTTCTTCCTCCGGTTATCGTATCTGTTAAAGTTGCTGTCGTCGCCAGCATCATCGTCTTTTTATTAGCTACTGTGGTAGCGCGGATGATGGCGAACTGCACGCCGCGGAGGGGAACCAGCGTGATTGAGACCGTCCTACTTCTTCCGCTCGTTTTGCCTCCCACTGTTGTCGGCTTTATTTTGCTCATCTTGCTGGGAAGGAAAAGCTGGATCGGCACAGCCTTCGAAAGCCTGTTCCAGCAGACGATTGTATTTACATGGGGAGCTGCAGTGGTGGCGGCCGTGGTTGTTGCTTTTCCACTGGCTTACCGTACCATTAAAGCAGGTTTTGAAGCTGTAGACCCAGAGGTAGAGGAGGCTGCACGTGCGCAAGGTGCCAACGAATGGCAAGTGTTTCGCCACATTACGATGCCCCTTGCCTACCGACCACTCATTTCAGGATACATTCTCGGATTTGCCCGAGGGTTAGGGGAATTTGGCGCTACGTTGATGCTTGCAGGTAATATTCCTGAACAGACCCAAACCCTGCCTACAGCGATTTACACCGCGTCCGAGGTCGGAAATATGACACTCTCTTGGAGCTGGGTAGCTGTCATCATTTTATTCTCTTTTATCATGTTGATGCTTTCAAATCGACTGGTAAAGGATTAGTCCGTTGGAGTAAGAACATGCGTAGTCTGCCGATAGGGCAGCTGCGGCAACGTCAGCAGCTTAGATCACCAAGAAACCCTGCGATTACTAAAACGCAGGGTTTCTTGTTTTTTTCGACAGCGATTACGGTGACCTCCCGGTCCTTGGTATGGCGCATTAGGTTGCACTAATGGCCGATGCTATAGAACAGATTTAGTGGAAATATGGTACAATTTACAAGGAAAATAAAGGGGGATGAGGAACATGAAGAAATTCGGGCAAATGTTTCTGGTAGGTTTAGCCATGGTTTTGGGGCTTGGTCTGGCGGTAGGAAATGTGGAGCTTCCCGCCGCCTCCGCGGCCGATACAGAATATTATGTGTCCACGAGCGGCAGCGACTCCAACGCAGGAACGAGCGACGCGCCGTGGAAGACGCTGCAGCACGCGGCCGACGTGGTTCCTGCGGGCAGCACGGTTTACGTCCGGGGCGGTGTGTACAAGCAGAAACTGAAGATCACCCGCTCTGGCTCCGCTTCGCAGGGTCCAATTGTGTTCACCAACTATGGGACAGAGACCGCCATTATTGATGGCAGCGGACTTTTGGTCAGCGGGAACGAAGGGCTGATCGAACTGGCCGATGTCAATCACGTTACCGTTCAGGGGTTTGAAATCCGTAATTTTACCACTGCTTCCAAGAACACGGTGCCCGTAGGTATTTATGTCCACGGTTCGGGCGGCTTCATTAATTTGTCCAACAACAAAATCCATGACATCAAAAACACGGTCACCCCGACCGGCAAAGATCGGCTGGGCCGGGACGCTCACGGTATCGCTGTTTATGGCACGAAAGCTCCGGCTTCGATTCACGACCTTACGATCAGCGGTAATGAGCTGTACAATCTCGTGCTGGGCTCCAGCGAATCGCTCGTTTTAAACGGCAACGTGGACGGCTTTGCGGTGACCGACAACCGCATTCACGATAATGACAACATCGGGATTGATCTGATCGGCTTTGAGGGAACTGCGCCGAATACTGCTTACGATCAGGCGCGAAACGGGCTGGTGAAGAGCAACCGGGTGTACAATAATTCTGTTCAAAATAACCCATCTTACAAGAGCGATGACAACTCGGCCGGTGGTATTTATGTGGATGGAGGCAAGGACAGTATTATCGAGCAGAATTACAGCTACAACAACGACATCGGCGTCGAAATGGCCTCCGAGCATGCCGGCAAAGCCACCAGCAATATTACAGTCCGCAGCAACGTGATATATAACAACCGGCTGACTGGTATTGCCATGGGCGGTTACAATGAGGAGCGCGGCTCAACGGTAAACTGCAAGATCGTGAACAATACGCTATACAAGAACGATACATTTGACGACGGAAGCGGCCAGCTTTTGGTTCAGTACGATACGCGAAACAATGTGATCAAAAACAATATTTTCGTGGCCAGCTCCACAGATATGCTGATCTCCAATGGATACACCAAAAATTCCGGCAATGTTGTGGATTATAACTTATACTTTGCTCCGAGCGGCAGTTCGGAAGCTAACTGGATCTGGAAAAATAAAGAGTATACGGGATTCTCCGCGTACAAATCGGGGACCGGCAACGATACGCATTCTCTGTTTGCCGATCCTAAATTCGTGAATGCCGCGAACAGCGACTTCCATTTGCAGTCTTCGTCACCGGCGATCGATGCCGGGAACACGGACCGTGCCATCATTGGAACACTGGATATTGACGGGAAGCCCAGAGTACAGGGAGCCGCGGTGAACATCGGTGCCTACGAGTAAGCCTTATATTTTATGACTAGTGCATAGCGAATCTATGTGGGGCCGCTGCTTGTACGTTTTTACAATGTTCCTTGCAATTAAAACACCTTCAAAGAGAATCCCCATGTCGTAAGATATGAGGATAAACTTTGGAGGTGTTTTTGCGTTGGCAACAAGATTAAGCTATCCTCGGAAAGTAAAAATGGAAGTCGTACAAATGAGATTAGATGGTTGTTTCTGTTCGAGAGGCTCTGATTAACATAGTTGTTGTACACCTTTGAACCATACGGACTTGATCGACAAGGTATCCGAGATGTTGGTTGTCGGATCACCGTTTACTAGTATAAGGTCAGCGAGCGCACCTTCGGTAATACAGCCGCGATCGTAAAGCCCAAAGCAACGGGCCGGTTTCGCAGTAGCCGACTGAAGCGCTTCTATGGGAGTAAATCCGGCCTCAACCAGCAATTGCATTTCATGATGAACGCTGGCTCCATGAGCAAGACCGCCAAGATTGGGAACAGGAACGGGGGCGACATCCGTCCCGACCAGAATATCCACACCGGCACGGTGAAGATCCATCACATTTTTAAAGCTATTCTCCAAATTGCCTTGCGGGAAAGTATGGAAGCTTGAGTTCAAAATATCGATCCATTCTGGACTTAATTTGGAATAAACACGTGAATCATTCGCCAATTCTGATGCCGGATTTCCCAGAATGGATGAGTTCAATACTAAGCACGGTATAACAAATGCACCTGAATCCGCTATGGATTTCACCAACTCGGATGTGCATTCGGGCCTGTCGAGAAATAAGTGACCCAATCCGTCGACTCCCATATCGATGGCGGTTTGCGAAGAATCAGCCGTCAAGACGTGGGCTATGACAATTTTATCGAATTTATGGGCTTCTGCCACGGCTGCTTTTAAAATCTCGTCGCTTAAAATAGGTAGTCCAGGGGCACCCAAGACCGTCCCTTCTTCAATCATGATTTTAATATAGTCGGCGCCACTCTCCACCTGGGTATGCACATGTTTGATCGCTTCTTCCACTGTCGTCACTTGGGGCACCTCTTCGTGATCGTGAGCGTAGGCGGCTAGCATAGCTTCCCGGTCTTCCTTGGGTAACTTCTCCAATTCCTTTAATACGAACTCCGGAATTTCATCCTCATCCTGCAATAATTCATCCGGATGACCACCTGGAGCAGTGATCGCTGTGCCGGCAGAACGGACTTCGGCGACGTCATTCACGTTTTTTAACTGGATCTTGCGCCCTCTTTCTGTAAAACTGCCGTTCATTTCGAGTTCTGTCGTGACGCCGAATTTTAAAGCATCTCGTAACCCACCGATTGAAGTGTGGACATGCGCATCAATCAGGCCGGGCAATAATGTCGCATTTTCCCCATCGATGATCGTTGCATGTGTCGGAAGGTCTCCGCCTACCGAAATAATGGTTTCGCCATGGATGACAACATTTCTGGGCTCAATAACTTTTTCACCATCGAAAATACGTACATTCGTAATCGCTGTAACTTTTTCTACCGTAGAGCTTTGAGTTACATTCTTCATGTCGTTCCTCCTTAGTGTTCAATCTTAAACACTTAGAATTCTAACTATTAGTTTTATAACTGTCAATAAACTAATTTTCATTTGACAAACAGTTTAGAGATTTATATAGTTTATTTACTGACAATTAGACTTCTAATAATTTGAGGAGATACGATTATGAAAACCCAAAAGGATACGGTTTATCTGGATTTGTTTCAGATTATTGGTCTTAAGTTAAAGAAAAGAGCGGACGAGAGCATAAAAGAGTTGGGATTAAATGCTCAACAAGGAAAAATGATTAAATATATCTACGAGAATCAAGAAAATGATTTAATTCAGAAGGATCTTGCCGATCGGTTTCATCTGCGCGGAGCCAGCATTACAAGCATACTTCAAGGTCTTGAGCAAAAAGGATTCATCGAGCGCAAAATCCCGGCCAATAATGAACGGCAAAAAAATATTTATGTTTTACCAAAAGCCATTGAATTGATTGAAGCTTTTAGTGACTCTTTCCAAAAGGTGGAGGAGGAAATTGTTCAAGCCTTGACCGAAGAGGAGAAGCAAATTTTAGAGGAAATGTTACTCAAAATTAATGAACGCTTATAATTGCAGATAAAATCATGTTCCAAAAATCACTTTCGCTAGTCTCTGTTTTATATGATAGGAATCGGTTATGATGGAAATAGTAATAGGGATTTTAGTAGATTTTAGGAGAGCGGTGCGATATGAGAAGGGAAACGGGTTTTAACGAAATTATTCGAAAAGTACGTAAAGAGCTGTTTGGGAAAGGCCCGGAACGCATACATACGACCTTTGTAGATAATATGGCCATCACGATGCTGTATGGAAATTTAACCCCATCTGAAAAGTTCCTGGCACAAGAAGAATCCGGGAAAGAGATGGTGCATGCAGCCCGAACCAAAATGGTTCAAAAAATATATCCCACACACTTCAATAAAGAACTGGAGGATTACATGGATTCCCGGCTGCTGCACCTCTTTTCAGATATTAAAGTGGAGGAAGATATAGCCATCTCCGTTTTTGTATTTGAAGATAATATTACTGCAAAATAAAAAGAAGGCGGAACCGACATAGCATCCATATTGTTGGAGAGTTCGGCTGCACCTTCGATTTAATTAACGATGTCCTAATTGAAATGGAATGAATAGAAAGCTTTTTCTGTTTACACATGTTTTCTTCTTCGATATTGATATTGGGACCATTGGTAGAGAACAAAACATCCTATGCAAAAACCAAGGATAGCCACCAAGGCCGCCACCAGGACCATGGCCGAGAATACATAAGCGACAATACTCCACTGGAGCATAAATCCTACCCAAGCGACCAACAGAAAAAAGACGGCAAGAAGCTGATTAAACCTTTGCTGCTCTCGGTCCTCCTGCACATACGAGGAGGGGCTTTTCTTCAAGAAAAGCTTGGCTATCCGCATTACTGGATTGAAGTTAAAAAGGACGCCGAGCAACCCCGCGATAAGAGGAATAACTAGCACCCCATATCCCCCTGTAATCCAAGTAAAAACTACAGATAAAACAATTACCCATTGATTAGCCCTGACTAACGGACGCGGAATGGAAGATGGATTTTGGCTCATATATATCATCCTTTTCATATCGGAATAAAGTAAAAACTGAAATTATTATAGCCTAACATTTGGAGAATAGATACCAAGAAAAAATGAAAGACTCTGCAAGTCCATCTGCTAAGTTTTTTTGTCTTTCTTAATTCCTAGCGATGTATCAGCCAATTTGTTACAATTCTTATATATGTCAATTGGGGAAGATAGACATTGTTTTACTCTATGCGCAAATCACGGATCATGAAAGGAACCTACATAGTTTATGAAAAAAAATGATTTTGGAAATAGGATGAAGGAATATGAAAATGCCTATAGATTAAGCCTACCACGCCGTTTACCCGTAATCATCAGAATTGATGGTGCGCATTTTCATACCTTTACACGTGGGATGACGAAACCTTTTGATGAGAAACTAATTTTTGCATTATGGGAGACGTGTAAATATTTGGCCTATAACATTATGGGATGTAAACTGGTGTATCATCAGAGCGATGAAATTTCACTGCTTCTTACGAATTATGACAAATTAACGACGCAATCCTGGTTTGAAAATAATCTTCAAAAGATGGTGTCCATATCTGCTTCTCTGGCTACAGCCAAATTTAATGAGGAAATCCAAAAGGTTTACCCAGGTCAGCCTTTAGCCACTTTTGATGCGAGAGCATGGGTCTTGCCCCAGGATGAGGTTACAAACTACTTTCTATGGAGACAACAAGATGCTACTAAAAATAGCATTTCTATGGTAGCTCAAGCCCATTTCAGGCATTCAGAATTAGAAGGATTGAACGGAAATCAGCTCCAAGACAAGCTTTTTGTGGAAAAAGGGATAAACTGGAACGAACTTCCGGTCTGGCAAAAGCGGGGAATTTGCATTACCAAACAACAGTACAACAAAGGCGAAGCCGTCAGAAGCAAGTGGGATGTTGATCATGAGACACCGATTTTTTCACAGAATAGAGATTATATTAACCAATATGTATACTTGGACAAGGATGTGTAGATTTGGAGTGTGTCATTTTTATAGGAATTCAGGCTTCGGGCAAGTCGACATTTTATAAAGAACATTTCTTCAAAACACATATGCGAATAAACCTTGATATGCTTAAAACACGGAATAGGGAAAATATTTATCTACAAGCCTCCATCGAAACCATGCAGCGCTTTGTTGTAGACAATACAAATGCCACTGTTATAGAACGAAAGAAATATATAGATGCTTGTAAAAATAAGGGGTTTAAAATTATTGGCTACTATTTTGAGCCCGATTTTGCAGAATCTATTAAGCGTAATGAGCAGCGCACAGGCAAAGAGTATATTCCTGAAATCGGTATTAAAAGTGTAATGAGTAAACTAGAGGTCCCAAGCTACGAAGAAGGATTTGATGAACTCTATAGTGTGATTTCCATTGAAGGAACGTTTCAGATCAAAAGGCTGCCGGAAAACTATACAATATAGGGGGAGTATCATGAACATACCAGAGAGATTTATCAAACGGTTTCCAGCATATGAGGACGTATTTATTGGTAATCTTGAACATCACCGCAAGCACTTTCTGCCAATCTGCTCAATTAATCTCCAGTTCTTATTTCCAGAGCAGCATGAGTGGCTTCATTTTGTTTCCGTAAAAGAAATCCACGAAGGCTGTGTAGGTGAAAATACTCAGCAATTTCATACCTTATTTACCAAGGAAGATATGCTGGGATTCGATGTAATTGACGGCAAATACAAATTCGAAGCAGACTGGAATTATTTTAGTCTTCATCAGAAAGAGCAATTGGAAGCCACCTATGAAGCGCTGAAGTCTACCGGGGATAAAGCGTACCTACGTATGAAGAGAGAAGTTATGGCGTTGGACGGACTGGAACAGGTGTATATGGCTAATGAACAAGACTACCAAGCTCGCAAAGCATTTTTCCTGGAAAACAATAAACTTTATCCATATTCCTCCTTTGGGGAGGCCAAAAAGTCTGTAGAAGAGCTCACCCGTGATTTTGAGGAAAAGCAAACCAGCGGTTGGGGGCTGAGTTTCCCTGAAGTTAACGGAATTTTGGATGATATCGCTTTTCAGTCTGACAAGGCTCAAAGTTATATCAAGGAATATGACGAATCTCTGGAAGAGATGCTCCAGTTCGAGCAAACCAATCTGCTTCATGTGCCTAAATGTCCCAATGGTGAGACTTTTGCCTATATCGGTTCCATTACCGGGTATTATTTTCAAGCGTGTGGGGCGGATACCGTCTATTTATTTTACGACCAAGAATTAAGTAAAGCGGTAATTTGCTTCGAATATTCATAAGTGAGGATTTTGCAAAATCCTGAAGTATAAAAAAACTCCCATAAAGGGAGTTTTTTATTTATTTCTTATTCATCTCCACATCATGCTCTTTAGCAAGTGTGTTGACTTGTTCACCAAAATCTCTGAATAGCTTTCTACCTTCGCTGAGCTTGGTGTTACTTTCATTGACTAAGTTCAGATCCTGTTTATCCAACGCATCGAGCATCTTAATGAAGGCTTCCTTTTGAGTACTGGCGGCCTTGATGTAGGTTTCGTGGACGGCTCTTACCTCAGGAGTTTCCGTCTTTACAGCTTCTAACTTATCAACAAATTTGGTGTATTCCGGGATGATATCGTCTTTTAAAGCATTATATAGTGTAACATCATCTGTAAAGTTATCTCCAGTCACAGCTTCATACTTATCAGTAACTGCTTTTTCATCTTGTGCCAAAGGAAGCATTCCATCATTTACATACGTGATTAAATCTTTTTTTATCGGATCGGTAGAGCAGGCTGCCAAAATGGAGAAGCAACATAATACTAACATAAACACGCTAAGTTTTTTCATCTGTATTCCCCTTTTTTATGTATGTTATGGGTAATTCGATTTATTTAATAGTCTTAAAGAACTATCCATATTATTTGATTATATCGTATAAATAAGAGAATGGTAGGATTTTTATGGTAAAATAGTGTCGAAATTAAGTTGATTAACCTAAACCTATTCACATGGAATTACAAATAAGAATGTTTTAAGAAGTATATTCCATTTGAACCAGAATTACTTTATGATAGAAAAGGACATCCTAGAATTTCCCTGTATATATTTGGAGAATGGTTGATTTTTTTTAATACATTTGAGAGGAGATTTCAGTATGCAAAGATTTAAAAAGGTGGTTTCAGTTACACTAAGCTCAATGCTCCTGCTTTCATTCGGTATGACGGCGAACGCGAGTGCAAGCCCAGAGGTGAAGACGGATCAAACGATTCAAGCAGTTTCCAATGTGCAGCTAACAACTGATAAGGAAAGTGTTATTGAACAATTAACACGCGCGGACAAGCCTGCCAGTATCACAGATTCGGTGTACACCATTACAGAAAATATTAACTTGGCGACACCACAGAAATCTGTATTGAAAAAGAGAGTTACCCCTTCGCTCAAAGCCAGTGCAAACTCAGTATCATCTAAAGCCGCAGCGACCGTAGCGACAGCGTCCACTGCTACATATTCCGGTACGATTACAGAAGAGGGAGGCACACAGTTTTTATATCCGATCTATTTGCAGCCGGGTGAATTGTTACAGGCTCAGTTGGATGGTCCATTTTCAGCCCAGCTTGACTATGACTTATACCTGTATGAGTTTGATATGGCGACAGGCGATATTAATTCCAATCCAATAGATGTTTCCAACTACGGGAATTATGTTAACAATTATGAGCAAGGAGCTGCTTCTCTTCCTGAAAACGTAGGAGCTCGCAACTCGATCGGAGCTGAAAAGGCTTACGCGCTTGCGGTTCATGCCAAGAAGGGGGCTAGCATTAATGACCTTTTCTATTTAACTGTAGCAGTAAGCTCCAACTATGATGCCTATGAGCCGGATGACAGTGCCTTTCATGCTTATAATTTTACTGTTAACGACAAAGGCTCCTCGATTAACTTCCGCACCATCCATTCCGCTATAGACAACGATTGGTATCAAGTTACAGTACCGGCCGGCCGTAATTATGATGCATTAAATGTGAAGCTGGACAGCACTTCGGAAAGCTATGGGTACAAAGCGGAAGTATATGCAGCTCTTACTGGCAATCAAATGGTGCTTCTACCGCAAACCAATCATAATGTTACCCTAAACACAGGGATCTACTATGTACGAGTGCACAGCACAAGTCAGTATTCAGCCGACCATTTGTATACACTATCGATTAAACCAGTGCTTCGAGCTGGCAAAATTGAAATTACCGGCTATAACTCCAATGGCTATTATGATTATCCGACATATTCTTACGGTCGTCATTATCGTATTAACGGAGGCAGCAGTCTGATCGTGAACGGTGTTGTGAAAACAACAGATGGTCAACTGGTTCCCAATGCTCCTGTCACGGTCGTATGGCTGGATAAGAACTGGACCGAGAGCAGCGGTAACCGTACGAGAACGGCTTCTACGTACACCGATGATAGCGGTAAATTCAGTGTGACCCTTTCTCTTCCACAATCGACAGGAAAAAATGTAGATTATATAAGTGAAATTGGTTCCACACACTACTATGATCTTACAGGAGTTGCCGCTCAGGTCGATGGAACTTCGATTAGTGCGACGGACATTGTTTATCTGTTTGCTTATAGCTTGCGAAATTAAGATATGCTTTAATGTAGTTTTGATTCATGAGAGTCGCTTTTTTTGAATGGTTAGCTGAGGCTTTCCATTTCTGAAAGAGCGACTTTTCATGTTTATTCACCAAGAATAAGAAAATGGTCTTGTTTTCATAGATTACAAATAGAAATTGTTTTGCATAATATATTCCAATAGAACCAAAGATGATTTATGATAGAGCCATACAGCCTAGAAATCACCCTGGTTTATCCGGGGATAGCGGGAATTCCTTAAACCATTTGAGAGGGGATTTCAGTATGAAGAGGTTCAAAAAGGCTATTGCAGTTATGTTAAGCATGATGCTCCTGTTTGCTTTCGGAATGACTGCGAATGCGAGTGAAAGTACGGAGGCTACATCGGATCAAGCGATTAAAGTGGAATCCGATATTCAGCTAACAACTGGAAATGAAGACGTGATTAAGCGTTTAACGCGAGCAGACAAGCCAGACAACGTTACGTCTTCGGTTTATGTCATGCAAGAAAATCTCAACTTCAAGACACCAGAGACAACATCATTGAAAAGGGAACCCATTTCTTCGCTGAAGGCAAACCCAATGGCTGCATCAGCCACAGTTTCCTCTGCTACGTATTCCGGTACGATTACGCAAGAGGGAGGCACACAATTTTTATATCCGATCTATTTGCAGCCTGGTGAATTGTTGCAGTCCCAGTTGGATGGTCCATTTTCAGCCCAGCTTGACTATGACTTATACTTATATGAGTTTGATATGACGACAGGTGACATTAATCCTAATGCCATTGACGCATCCACCTATGGTACTTATTTTAACAATTATGAACAGGGGGCTGCCTCACTTCCTGAGAACGTAGGAACCCGTAACGCTACCGGATATGAAAAGGCATATGCGATTGCTGTTCATGCCAAAAAGGGTTCCAGCATCAATGATCCTTTCTATCTAACGGTCGATACAAGCTCCAGCTACGATGCATATGAACCAGATGAGAGTGCTTTCCATGCCTATAACTTTACCTTTAGTACGGGCGGTTCATCGCTTAATTCACGCTCCATTCATTCAGGCATTGATAATGACTGGTACCAAGTTACGATCCCTGCCAGCCGCAATTATGATGCTTTGAACGTAAAGCTTGATAGTGTTTCGGACGGTTATGGCTACAAAGCGGAAGTCTACGGAGCTCTTACAGGAAACCAAATGGCGCTTTTGCCGCAAACGAACCATAATGTCAGCTTAAATACAGGAACCTACTATGTGCGAGTGTACACAACCAATCAGTATTCACCCAATCATTTATACACACTTACACTGAAGCCAGTGCTTCGGGCTGGCAAAATTGAAATTACCGGCTATGATTCTGTTAATGGTCCTAATGATTATCCGAACTACTCATATGGTCGTCATTATCGGGTTAATCAACGCAGCAACCTTACCGTGAAGGGGGTAGTTAAGACAACTGATGGTTATCCAGTGGCAAATGCGCCTGTTGATGTGACTTGGTTGAATCAGAACTGGACTGAAAGCAGCGGAAATCGTACTCGTACAGGCACAGCTTATACGGACCAGAATGGAGCCTTTAGTGTGACTCTTTCCCTGCCATCTTCCACTGGAAGTATAGCGGAATACCTGTCTGGAGCCATCAGTTTTACACACTACTATGATCTATCAGGGGTAGCCGTTCAGGTGTCAGGTACTTCGATTATAGACACAGATATTGTATATCACTTTGCCTATAGTATTTATGGCGGCTGATGGACGGGTTATTAAGCTAACACTTAAGGTAACTTGTTGCTTGAATATTTTATATCTGAAACAAAAGTAGTTCGTTTCAATATTTGTTCAATTTTAGGACAAAGCATATGTTCATTCCATATATGCTTTGTCCGATATATATAGAAACAGGGTCACATTACACTATACATACGCCTTAGATTGCCTGTTACAAACATGACAGGAGGAAATAGAATGAATTTTGGACCTCTTAGAGCACAGCAAGCGATTCTTAATGCAAGTAGCTTACGGATCAATCCGACAAGCAAGCAAGCTCCACCACCCCAGCTTCATGAAGAACAGGTCTCCAGAGTGGTAGTTCAAGACTCCGTGGAGATTAGTGAAGCCGGTAGACAGTTGGCGGAAGGAGCTATTGTATCACAGGCTGCCAAGTATTTCGGTACAACACAGATCAATGATTCATTAAACCGGGTTTTGGAAGGTCAGCCAGAAGAAGTGTCTAATGCAGTGTACAGTATGATTGAATCTAATTTTATCGTCGACGGAACAGTAACGGATGAGAGTCAACGAGCTGTGCTGCTGGAGATGGGAGTTACTCAATCCAAGTATATTGCCGATCATTACATGGAAGGCGACAAGGCCAAAGAGTTTCTGGAAACCATGAACCAGATTGCTAGTATTGCTTTGACACGATCCACTGATCCAGAGACCGGAGATATTAGCTACACGACTCCAATAGATCGTCCGTCAGGTGCTCCTGAGGATTATGTCAAGCTGTCGGAAGTGATGAAGCAGGTTGATCCTCAAAAATATACTGCGTACATGAATGATATTAAAGGTGGAGGAAATGGGCTGAGCCAACTGTTAAATTTTGCGCAAAAGGTTCCTCAACATCCCGATTGGATTGAGAAATACAAGGAACGTACGGGACAGAACGCAGAGTTGCTCAATAACACACCGCTAAACAATCGGTTTGACAAAGCGGATACGACATCAGCTTCTGCTTTTATGAACAGTATGCAAAATCTTCTTAAGGAATCTTCCGCTACTCAGGATTCTTACATGCAGAATATGCGAGGATTTTTTCGGAACTTAGGCGTTCAGGTCCATTAACACTTTCAAATAATTTGTCAGTTCTGTTTACAACTTGCTCGGAACGAAGTATAATAGCTTCAAAACATACTCGTGATATAGAGGAAGCACCTCAAACTTAGGCATTAACGCCTTCGTTTGAGGTGCTTTTTCTATTTTATCCGAAGCGAGTTTGTAAAACTCTTTGAAAATAAAATAAAGTAAGGAGAAGTGTATGTATCGAAAAAATAAGCGAAAGGTAAGGAAGTATAGGAAGTGGGTGTACGGATTTTTGGCTGTAGTCCTACTATTAACGATAATTCCCATATTTCCGGAAAGGGTATCAGCTGCTACTCAGGAGATCATGGGAGGACCTTTTTGCCAAAACAATTTGCCGGGTGGAGGCGACAGTTGGGGCTCTTGGTCAGGAAGTGGGATAGGAGCAACGGAAGTATACACTGGCATGGGTTCGGCCAGGTATAAATGTGATGGTACTACGCAGCCGACAAATCGTTTTATTGATATTGGAAGATCTATTAAGACTTCTGATTATAGAATTTTTGTTTACATTGAAGGGTCGTATCATACTGATATATATACATCTAATAACGCAGCAGGCGACAGTTGGAGGCCTAACGGAACGAACTTATACACATGGACTAATGTAACGAAATTCTATGCCGATAGATTTTACCAGGGAAAATGGATAGATATCACCGACTCTATTACATTAAGGGATGTTCGATATTTCAGAGCGATGGGAACTAACCAACAGACAAGCAATGAAATATCCAAGTTTGGAATCCGTGTTATTCCCAAATCGGATTTCATGCCTAAACCACCGCAGATTCATGCAGGCGCTGAGGGCCAGGCTGTCACAGAATGGACCAAAGAACCTGTAACCGTGTGGATAAATGGGGACGTGGCTCCTGAAGGGCTAAAATACTATGAATATAGCCTGAATGGAGGAGCATTCCAGCCATACACAGGTCCCTTTACTGTATATGATCACGGTGTAAATACGATCTATGCCCGGACAGTAGACGTGAATAACCAGTATAGTGGTCTTTCTTCCGGGAATGTCCGAATAGACAAGATGCCACCAACTCCACCCATCCTAAACGCAACGGGAAACAGTAATGACTATACGATTTCATTACAACCGGGAACAGACGATTATTCTGGACTAGCCCATACTCAATTTCGTTTGACGGGCGTTGTGAATCAAGATTGGCAGGACTATGATGGAGTGTTTCATGTGAATAAAGATGGCAAAAGCACGGTACATGCACGCTCCATTGACGGCGTCGGTAATGTGAGCCAAGAAGTAAGCAAAGAAGTCACCATTGATAAAAAGGGACCGACTGCTCCTGTCATCCGGGCTAGTGAAACAGGCCCAACGAACCATGATGTGAATATTACCATTGATTCAGGAAGTGACCTTACAAATGGAATTAAGATGACACAGTATCGCTTGATTCCATCAGGGGAGTGGTTGACCTACAAGGGTACTTTTACATTAAATGCAGAAGGGATTTACGAATTATCAGCGCGGACGATCAATAATCTCGACGTGTCTAGTCCAATCGTGACTCAATCGGTCATGATTGATCGAACCAAGCCAACGCCTCCGAAAGTTACGTTTTCCGAGGTGACGATACCTACCGGATATACCAATAAGCCAGTGCAGTTTACTCTATCGGGTGCGACGGATACTACAGCAGTACATTATGAATATCAATTGGGTTCTGGCACCTATGTGTCTGGTTCGTCTGGAATATTAAATGGTTCGGGTATCGTAAAATTGACTGCTCAAGCTGTAGATGCAGCTGGGAATCGAAGTGATCCAGTATCCGCAATATCTTATATTGATTTGGAACCACCGACGATTCAACTGACGCCGGATTCGCGTGAATGGAAAGATACCCATATTCATGTGAGGATACGATATGCCGATCAGCATTCGGGGATTGAGTCATCCACAATGCAGTATAAAATCACGAACAGCCCTGATTCACCAGAAAACTGGGATGCTTCAGCCGATACAACAATCCAGATGGATCTTTTAGATGAAGGTGAATGGTATGTTCATGCCAAGGTCAAAGACAGGGTGGGTAACATTTATGAAACGGTCAGCAGTGCACTTCGCATTCAAAGGCAGCCCCAGTCGGTTGTGCTCTCTGCGACATCCATACGAAATACAGAAGCTGATTTGCAGTGGACTCTCCCGTCTGGTCTTGATGATGGTTACGTTTATACAGTCCGAAATCTAACAACTAATGAGGTTTGGGATGTTACGCATCCGACAAATTCTTTTACAGATAGAGGGCTACAAGGAGGACGGCAATACGAATATGAAGTGCGTTCTAGTAATCATGTGGGAGGTAATGCGTATTCTAATCGAGTCCATATATTAACGTTACCTGATGCCCCTGAGCATATCCAGTTACGACCTGTCTCTCGTCATTCTGCAGAAATCATGGCTGACTTTACGCCAGTCTCATCAGCTAACAAATATAATATTACAGCAGCAGACGTAAGTACGGGAGAAATCATATTTAAGGATACGGTTACACAGGATGTGTATAATCCAATTACGGGAATCAAGCCTGGTAAATATTACGATGTTTCTGTATCAGCTATTAATGACACTGGAGAGGGTACAGCAAAGCATGTATCTTTTCTAAGTCTACCAGACAGCCCGAACGGATTCCGAAATGTAACTGTAAGAGAAGATGGAATCGACTTGAAGTGGAATTCTGTAATCACTGCCACCTACTACGCCCTAGAACGTGACGAAGTATCGGTTTATAAAGATGTGTATACAGAATTCACCGACACTGATCTTCAGGCGGGAACTGAGTATGGTTATAACGTTTCCGCTGAAAATGCAACAGGATTCGGAGACTATGCTCATCTGGGAGTCATCACTTTACCTGATCGAGTAGCTACATTATCGAGTGTGACGAAGGATGTGTATGCTATCGGTGTTTCGTGGCAGGATGTGCAGGGGGCTGAAGGATACATCTTGAATGTTAACGATGAACCGAAGGTGCGGGTTGCGCGTGGTATCCACTCGTATACTTTTGAGGGCTTGCCTGCTGGTAGATCTGCCAATATTAAAATACGAGCCTACAATCGAAGTGGCACGGGTAAAGATACATCTATCAACGCATTAACACTACCTGATTCGGCTATACAACTTGCAACTGTAGATGTTTGCGAGCACGATGCCACATTAATATGGGCCCCAGTTGATGGGGCAACTCAATATAAGGTAACGATCAACGGTCAAAATTATTATAGTACGGAACCACGTGTGGTTGTTTCTGGTTTAACAGGTGGGAGAAACTATGATTTTCAAGTGAGCAGTGGGAACAGTAGTGGTTTCAGCCAGCCAGCGTTGGGTGACCTGCTGACACTTCCTCCTGAAGTACAAAATGTTAATGTTACAGCACTTGAGGGTGGCCAGATTTCACTGAGCTGGGAAGAAATCAAGAGCGCTTATCAATATACTGTAACCCGTAAAGATACGGGGGAAGTTTTTAACACCAGAGATGCTCATATTAAACTTTCAGATATCCAGCCTGGTATGATTTACTCGTTTGGTATACAGGCTGTGAATACAACGGGGGAAGGTAATACAGCTCCCTTCACGTATCGCGCTTTACCAGGTCAAATACCAGACAATAGATTGACAGTGAAAGAAGTAACAGATACCGATTTGGTTGTTACGTGGAAAGAAGCTTCGGGTGCAGATGCTTACAATGTCTACCAAAACGAGGTGCTTATCGGTCATACGACCACCCATGAATTTAAAGTAGATGGATTGGACAGTTCTACAGTGTATCGTATTACCATTAAGCCAGTGAACACAAGTGGTGAAGGTAAGCAGACAGAAGGTCAGGTCGAGACGCTGCCGTCTCCAGCGTTTGCGTTTTTGAAGACGGAAACAACGAATAGTGAATTTATCATCCATTGGGAATCAGACCATGAGAATGATATTTTCGTCCTTGCCAGTGAAGGAGGAACAGAGCTATATCGTGGTAAGGATCGAAGCTATATCTGGAGACAACTTAAAGAGAAGCAGTTGTATACAGTTCAACTTTGGGCAGAAAATAGTCAAGGAAAACGCACAGAGGCAAAACAAGCGCATGGAAAAACAACGGGTAATACTGTGGACGTAGGTGGCGGAGCAGGAGGGGCGGAGAGTGTAAAACCGATTCAGCCTGTTATAAAGGAACCGATAGAAACAGAGCACATTCAGGATTCAACCGTTGAGAAGAAGCCAAATCATTTTAGTGACATTGATCGGATATTTAATAAAGAAAAAATAAATGTGCTTGCCGATTTGGGTATAGTAAAGGGAATAACCCACACGCTGTTTGAGCCGAACAGACCTGTAACGCGTATGGAGTTCACTTCTATGCTGGTCCGTTCCTTGAAATTACCGCTCGAAACAGATGTGACTTTAGGTTTCGAGGATATCAATCCATCGGCGTGGTACGTTGATCTTCTCAAAACGGCGATTAAAGATCAGGTCGCTCGCGGGTTTAGTAATAGAGAATTTGGCCCAGATCGGGTCATTAACCGTGAGCAGGCGGCTAAAATGGTGAATAACATTATCAAGGCTACACCACAGCAAGAAAGCAGTGCATACTCGGATTCCTCTCAAATTGTCGAGTGGGCCAGAAAGGATGTACTTGGTCTAACGGAGATAAATTTAGTACAAGGATATCCAGATGGTAGCTTTCGGGCCAAGCAGGAGGTCACACGTGCGGAAGCGGCTGAGATGATTTATAACATGCTTCAAATGAAATAGAACCAATCAAGGGGCGGCGTTGGCCAGCCCCTTTTTTTGTGTGTACTAACTTAACTTATTCCGCAATAGCGGGGTTTATATTGGATGCTCTGTAGGCAGGAACACCATTAATGAGTGCGGTTTTTAGCTGAATATATCGTATACCATAATAGGAGGTTGTACTACTCATCCCAGATGAAAGTACAGTTATTTTATAATATGAAAAAGGAATCTCATTACTAAATTGATAGGTTGTTTTTGCAGTGGTTGGCAAAGCTTCGACTTCACCTAACCTAAACCAATTTTCTCCGTCATTAGAGCCGTAAAAAGAAAATGAAAGTATAAAAGCTCGAGAAGATGGTTGAGCTAAAAGAATATCATTGATCGTCTTACCTGTATCTAATTTGAAGATGATTTCTCCACCTTTACCGCTTAAACTACTTTCCCAATATAGATTATTATCGATTAAAACATTTTTCGGAAAAGTATTTTTAGAATCTCCGTTCGTTGAAACATTTTCCTCTGCTATAACAACAGGATCCACGGAAAAAGTATAGTCGTCTGGATTTTGACTGAATTTTGCCATGTTGAAATTCCTCCTTAAGTTTAATTTTTGAATGTGTCGAAAAGGTTGATTCATATCATTTATATGAAACTCTCTATGAATATATTCCTTGATGATGGAATGCATACTAGTTATACACTTATTATTTGGGAGATGGCATCTTCCCTTTGGATTGGGAAGTTTGTTTTAGTACTGTTGAGGAATATAAAAGAAAATTATTTGAGAAGTACACCGCTTCCCAAGAATATAATGATTTTGTAATAGGTGGATTTAATGTGCTTACCGACAAAATAGATGCGATTCTGAATTATGCTTTAGAGAACTTTCGAAAAGAATTTCCTCATAATTATGAGTTGCGTTGTCCGGCTATGATATTTCCGTTGCCAAGAGGCGATGAAAGTAATGGTGCTGAGTTTGCTATTATTTTAAAACGAGATGAAGATGGAGATACAATGGTCTATTCGCCACTTCCATTGTCATATCTAGAAAGAAGTTAATACTCTACTGAAAGAAAATGGGGAAACCAAGTGATGAATAATGTAAAGCGTATCCCGGGTTTTCCTCTGGCTATATGGAGTGCGTTGATTTGTGTCGAAGAGATCTCTATGCTTCGAATTAAGTATTGGAGGTTGCTCCAGAAAGATATCCGGCAAATTGTTACGGAGCAGTTTTCGGAGTACAGGCACGGATGGGCACCTGCCTACATACAATAAACAGACCGCAAGCCCGGTAAGTAACAAAGGCCGGTAAGTTCGCAACTACCTCAGGAGGTGTCATCCGTGCCCGGACTATTTAGCGCTATCGCTCTGTTCATCAAGGAATTGACGCTACTCGTTTCCTACGTGAAAAACAACGCCTTTCCGCAGCCATTGACTGAGAAAGAGGAAGCTCGACACCTAAAGCTGTTTGCCGAAGGCAATGCACACTCCCGTAACACACTCATTGAGCATAACCTACGGCTGGTGGCCCATATTGTGAAAAAATTCGATAACACCGGCGAAGATTTGGAGGATCTTATATCCATCGGCACCATCGGACTGATCAAGGCCATTGAAAGCTTTCAGACCGGGAAAGGCACCAAGCTGGCAACATTTGCAGCCCGTTGTATAGAAAATGAAATCCTGATGCATTTGCGATCTCTGAAAAAAACACGCAAAGACGTATCTCTCCACGATCCTATAGGGACTGATAAGGAAGGAAACGAAATTACTTTGATTGATATCCTCGGCACCGAGGCGGACGATATTGTAGATAAAGTACAACTTAAAATCGAGAAGAGTAAAATCTATCGCAACCTGGATATTTTAGATGAGCGTGAAAAAGAAGTGGTGATTGGCCGTTTCGGTCTGGAAGCCGGAGGAGAGGAACGAACACAGCGGGAAATTGCCAGAGAGCTGGGGATTTCGCGTTCGTATGTGTCCCGCATTGAAAAGCGTGCATTAATGAAGCTGTACCATGAATTTTACAAGCAGAAGGGGTAATGGATAAGGAGATATATGAAGCCGCTTGAGGCCCTTAACAGGGCCTTTTTAGGTCTTTTTCATAGTTCAATTACTTGCTTCTTTTCAGAGGCGTGTTTAAATTGCATCCCCCTCTGCCCATCCAATATTCTTATATAAAGCTATCCTATAAAAATAACTGCTCCTTTACGCTGAAAAGCGCTAGGCAATTTTTCTATAAGTGTGGTTAATCGTTCAATAAGCTTTAATTCCCGAATATCTTTAATACTGTCAAGATGGGGAATATCAGATGAACTATTCTTTGTTGCTCATGTAGAGAACGCGTTGTTTTCTAGTTCATTAATTCGATTCCGGGTCTTTGTTCAAATGATCTCTATAAAGGATCTTCTCCTGACCAGTGAACAGCATACGCTTGTCTTTTTGTTTTAATCAACATGCTCAGTACTCGTACACTGTTTTTTTTCGCTTAAATAATAACTATTTTGCTATGTATTTTCATTTAAAACGCAAATAAAAGCCTGTAGTGTTTTTCTACACTACAGGATAAAAATGCTTGATATATTGGGTATTTTCACTTCATCAGGACAAGCTCCTTCGCTAGTTGGCTCTCTTGGATTGAATTTATTTTCCTACATACTCATCCAAAAAGCGATCTACTCTTTTGAAATATTCAGTGGGGTAATGGTTGATGGCATCGATGTGCTCCGTATTTTGCGGGTACCATACTTCTGCTTTTGGGTTATCTTTTAAGGACTCGTAAATAATTTCTGTATTTTTATAACTAATTTGCTGATCTCCAGTACCATGAATAAGCATAACTGGCTTGTCTTGCATCTTTTTTACCGCATCCATAGGAGATATGGAATCAAGATCAACCTTAAAGGCCCAATTTGCCATCCATGTCGATGTATAACTGAATGGAAACGCAGGTAAACCTGAAAAGAAGGGCAAACCCTCTCTCAGAAATAGACCAGCATTACGAAAAGGACTATCTGCAATTACGGCTTTGATGTCATCACTTTCACTAGCGGCTAGCAAAGAAGTAGCAGCACCCATTGAAAAGCCGATAACTCCAATCTTATCACCCATATGGTCTCTGGATTTTAAATAGCTTACAGCTCCTAGCAAATCGTATTTTTCATTGAAGCCCAGTGTAATCAAATCACCATCGGATTTACCTTGTGAGCTGAGGTCAAATGCCAATACATTGTAGCCTTTCGGAACGAAATGCTCTACTAACTTTTGGGTCCGCCCTTTGACTAAACGATTGCTCGTATATCCATGGACGACAATAATCGTCTTATTACTTGATTTACCAGGAAGACCACTTGCAGGAAAGAAGGAACCTCTAATCGTATTATCATTTTTCAAACTCTTGAACTCGACCTCTTCGTAGGGAGTTTTATCCATATTCAATTCGTAGCTGACATTAGTGTCTCTAGGATGGTGCAACAAGGTGTCTACTACTTTATAAGATATAAAAAATACAAGAGCCATCACAAGCAAAAGCACGATCCCTAGGCTCCATAAAATTTTCTTTCGTTTTTTTACACGAACGTTAAATGTTAGATCGGGTTGTAATGATGCCTGACTCATTCAGACTCCTCCAGTTTTTCTTTAGGTTGTATGGGTGCGAACAAATAAAAGGCATGCCCCTTCAGATTTTCCCACTCGGGATGATGAATAATACTTTCTGCAAGAGTTAAGCCCACTCCATTTAAGAAAGAGATATAGGCACGAGAGATCATTGCTGGAGAAAAGCTTTTGTTGAATTCTCCCATTAACTGTCCCTTGGCATAGACGCATTCGATCGCATCTGTCATTACCTTTATACTTTCAAGGACCTTCTGTGTAAGTTCAGGGAATCTTATTCGTTGTCCTAAGACAGATTGAACAAGCCGCAATTCATTTATATAGAAGTAGATATGGTTGAATTGTTCTGCCACCATGTTCTTAATCAATACGCCCGGCGTCTCCTCTTGTTGTAGACAAGCAAGCGATTTCGCCTGAATATCAGCAAGCGGCTCAAGAACAGCGGCGTAGTATAAAGCTTCTTTGCTAGGGAAATATTGAAAAATGGTTCCAGGAGTCACTCCCACACTCTGCGCAATGATTGCCGTTGTGGTATTAGAATATCCACTTTCTGCGAACAGGACAACAGCTTCTTCTAGGATACGTTTACGCCGCTCCAGTTTTTTTTCTTCATTGATGGGTCTTGCCAAATGTATTCCCCTCTCTTTAAACTAAACTTTGATTAATTAAATGATTGATTATTTAATTAATAATATATCTTAAATTACGACTTATAGCAAGAGTGAATTTATCTTACTTACGAGCAGGGTGAACCTCAACAATAAAAATAAGCCGTAGTGCTGCCCAACATGCGCCTCCGGCTTGTTTTTATCAGGTTATTTTGGATGAGTACATTGAAAGCTTTCGGACCGGGAAAGGCACCAAGCTGGCAACATTTGCAGCCCGTTGTATAGAAAATGAAATCCTGATGCATTTGCGATCTCTGAAAAAAACACGCAAAGACGTATCTCTCCACGATCCTATAGGGACTGAAAAGGAAGTCACGAATTGAAAAGCGCGCGCTGATGAAGTTGTACCATGAGTTTTACAAACAGAAGGGGTAATGGATAAGGAGATACGTTGAACTCCCGCAGTATTTGAAGGCCCTAATCAGGGCCTTTTTTCATTACTTGTATTTCGAACAGAATTCAAAAGGGTATGGGTAGAGCGCAGGATCATGATTATGACATCAGCTGGACGAATAACCTTACGGAACGCGGACGTAGTGGCGAGTCTAAATTTTCGCACGATGACTCTACGAGAAAATTTGTTTATACTTTAACTACTTAATAGTGAATGCAATGGATATGAGGTGGAACTAATGATTCTGGTAAGTTCGTGTTTGGCGGGCATGAAGGTACGATATAACGGGACGGATAGCCTGGATGTACATATTCAGAAGTTGGTAGAGGAAAAGAAGGCTATGACAATCTGTCCTGAGCTTTTGGGGGGCTTTGTGACTCCGAGAGAGCCTGCTGAGATTGTTGGAGGGACAGGGGAGGATGTGCTGAACGGCACAGCCAAGGTGGTCGAGTTTTCAGGCAACGATGTCAGCAATATGTACATTAGAGGTGCGTACGAAGCCCTGAATATAGCCAGAGAGGTTAACGCAACATTTGTTGTTTTAAAAGAAAATAGCCCGTCCTGCGGATCAGCAGCAATATATAATGGGTCATTCGAAAACCGTAAAATAGCAGGTAACGGGGTAACCTCGGCTTTGTTAAAAAAGGAAGGCTTTAAGGTCATATCGGAAGAACAAATATCGGATATTTTCTTGGATTAAATATGAAATGGTAGATCAAGCGCCTTGCTAGCTTACAGGCTTATACCTGCGAGCGCAAGACGCTTGTTTGTGCTGTGTGTCGCTATACAATTAGACATCACATTATTTAAGCTTTAATGCAAGAATTCCTAGGTATTCCTTGAGGGCTGTTCCGGTTGTAGACATGGCCCCAGCAGACGGCGAGAGCTTGCCAGCATACAGTGCCAGCTTTTCACTTGCCAGATAGTCGGTAGGATAAGCTATGACCTGCATGCCTGCACGCTGAAATTCCAGTGCAGCACGTGGCATATGGAAAGCGGAGGTCACCAGAACAGGTCTAGTGAGTTGATGTTTTCCCAAAATTTGCGATGTATATACGGCATTTTGCTGTGTGTTCAAAGAACGGTTTTCGATCAGAATGTCCTTTGCCGGAATACCGAGTCCTAGTAGCTGCCTCTGCGCAATATTTGCTTCATTACCACTGTCTCCAAACACTTGCCCGCCGGAGAAAAGAATAGGTAAGCCTGTTGCTTCGTGCAGTCGGGCCGCAGTGAGCAGTCGATTAGCCGCAGATCCTAGCAGATTGCCTTGTCCATTGATGTCGGGGGTTCCCTGTGTGGCTCCGCCCCCAAGTACGACAATGACATCGCCTTGAACGGTACGGGGTTGTGAGTACTGTTTTTCCAGGCTACTGATTAACAAATCTCCAGCCAAATTGGTCGAGGAAACATACAGCAGCAATGTGACAAGAAGCAATACGACCGCAGGTATACGTGCCCTTTTCCATAGCCAGATCACGAGCCCTGCCATCACCAGGATGAACAAACCGGGAGGGAGCACAAAGCTGTACAAAAATTTGATGATATAAATCAAGTGCAGACAACCTCCTATCCTTATAAGCTTTATCTATCTTTTTGGTATATTGTAACATAGGAAAATGACTGGATTCCTCTGTCCGAAGACATACCTCGATGAACAAGCGGGCATGAAAGGTGGAGCTTTCCAATACATATTTTTTGTTTGATAAAGTTGTTCTGTAGGCGTAGTATATAAAGTCTAGTGATTTTTTTCATAGAGGAGCGAGAGCGTCATGGGAGAGTTAACGACAGCCAAGCGGATAATGATGATCGCGCTGCTGGTTGTATTATGGGGCATTTCTTGGCCCATTTATAAAGTGGCATTGGAATTCACACCTCCATTGTTGTTTGCAGGGCTACGTACACTGCTGGGCGGTCTGCTATTAGGAGCAATTTTAGTACCGAGATGGAATCGCATTCGTTGGAAAGAAAATTGGCGGGTGTATGCTATTTCAGGTATTTTTAACGTGGTACTGTTTTATGGCCTGCAAACAGTGGGACTGATGTACGTCCCCTCCGGCTTGTTTTCTGTGCTGGTATATCTCCAGCCTGTGTTGGTCGGTATTTTTGCATGGATGTGGCTAGGGGAAGCGATGTCCAGACTCAAGGTGATTGGATTGATCATCGGATTTTTGGGCGTTGCAGCTGTCAGTGTGGGCGGATTTTCAGGGCATGTGGCTGTGGCAGGTGTAATCATCGCCATTATTACAGCCGTGAGCTGGGCATTGGGAACGGTATATGTGAAAAAGGTAAACCAGCGTGTGGATTCGCTGTGGCTGGTTGCATTCCAATGTACACTGGGAGGCATCGTGCTGACGGGAGCTGGAACGGTGACGGAAAACTGGTCGGATATCGTATGGAATGTCCCGTATGTGTCAGGGCTGATATTCGGCACGGTGTTGGGAATTTCACTTTCCTGGTTGCTGTATTTCACACTTGTTAATTCAGGGGATGCGAGTAAGGTTGCGTCTTATACGTTTTTGGTGCCTGTGATCTCGGTGTTTGTCAGCTCGTTGGTGCTGGGCGAAGCGATTACGGCTTTCCTGCTTATCGGGTTAATCTTAATCGGGCTTAGCATTTATTTGGTTAATCGCAGAGCGAGAGTAGTACGACAAGCTTGAGCGTAGTAGTTGAAACCAAGAGATTGAAAGATAGAACTTGAAACTATAGTAACAACAAGGGACTCTTGCACAGTAGCAGGGTCCCTTTTTATATGCCGACAGGAGACACAGCAACGTGGGCTTTGACCTGCCTAATTCGAGAGTTTAAGGGGTTTCCTCCCTGGGGAGTTGGTTAAGATTATGATATGGATGACAGCATACAACCAAGCAAAGAAGGGAGATGCGGACGATGGCACGAAAATTGTTGATTACAGGTGCAGCAGGTACAATTGGGAAAGTATTGTATGAAGGGCTAAAAGCGGAAGGTAAATATGAAATAATCGCTGCTGATGTGAAGAGGGATGAAGAGGCAGGGATTGTGGAAATGGATATACATGATGCTGCACGACTGGCTGAGCTTACACGCGGAGTGGATACGGTACTGCATTTTGCATGGATCAAGGATGAAGGGGATTTCCTCGGCAAAGTGCTGTCTGGCAATGTTAGTGGAGCCTACAAGCTGTATGAAGCTGCGGTGAAAAATGGGGTAAAACGCATTGTTTTTGCCAGTTCCAATCATGCCACAGGGTTTTATAAAGTAGGCGAAAGCATAGATGTAGAAGATCCCTACCGACCAGACAGTTTTTATGGATTGAGTAAGTGCTACATTGAACTGTTAGGCCGGCTGTATGCCGATCAGGGCAAAATATCTTCAATGAATATCCGTATCGGAAATTTTCCTGGAGATGATCGGCCCCATTCGGAGCGCGCCGCTCATATTTGGATCTCTGATCGCGATATGATCCGTCTGACCGTCTGCTGTATCGAAGCTCGTCCGGAGATGAGTTATCTTAATTTGTACGGTACGTCAGCCAATACGGATAATTATTATGACATTGGCTACTTGGAAGAACAAATCGGATATAAGCCGCAGGATAACGCCGCCGAGCTGCTGGAGCAGGCAAAGAAAATCGGATTTTGGGTAAAACAGGATGAAACCACATTCCAGGGTGGGCAAAAGGAGTAGATTAGATCGTTCAAATATGCTTTATGAATAGGCTTAAGGCGTCGATTAGACGCCTCATATTACACAAAACTTCACAAATATCCGAATTGTTCACTCCTCAGGACACTCCTTTGTTCATGAAGCATGAGAGGCTTCACTTTTCATTTTGAATGCGCTTACATAAAATATAGTTATACGGCGGCGGTGCTACAAACTTTGCTGTCGGTAACGTATACAGAGGGGGAGTGACTCACATTGAATCAGCCTATGCCCAAAAATTCTGCAATGCTTACAACGGATTCCCGCCTGAACGGTAAGAGGCTGGGAACGGGTAGGAAACACGGGTTCTTCTATGAACTGTTCCGCAATCGGGTATTATTTTTGATGTTGTTGCCCACTTTAATTTTTTTCTTCATTAATTCCTACATTCCTATGGTGGGTATTTATTATGCATTTACCCAGTTCGACTTTAATACCAGCCTGTTTGATGCCAAGTTCGTCGGACTCCAAAATTTTCGCTTTCTATGGCAATCCGGCACGCTGACAAAACTGACATTGAATACGGTCGGATACAATGCAGCGTTTATTTTACTCGGTAACGTGCTAGCGATTGTTCTCGCTATTTTGCTGAATGAGCTGCGAGGCCGCTACTTTAAAAAGATCGCTCAATCCGTGATGTTCCTGCCTTATTTTGTTTCTTTCGTTATTCTAAGTGTTATCGTGTATAACATATTTAATTATGATAATGGTTTCCTGAATACGCTGCTGCTGCAATTTGGTGGTGAACGCGTGGATGTATACAACAAACCATGGGTATGGATTTTCCTGATTATCCTGTTCTATTTATGGAAAAATCTCGGCTACAGTATGGTGATCTATCTAGCAGCGATTACAGGTATCAGTGACGAATATTATGAGGCAGCTAAAATGGATGGGGCCAACATTTTTCAACGAATCTGGTACATTACCGTTCCTATGCTCAAATCGACATTCGTTGTGCTGCTGTTGTTTGCGCTTGGTAGTATTATGAAAGGACAATTTGATCTTTTCTATCAGTTAATCGGAAACAATGGGGTGCTGTACAATACGACGGATATTTTGGACACTTATGTGTACCGTTCGCTGAAAGTAACTTTTGATGTGGGGATGGCTTCGGCGGCAGGCGTATACCAATCATTGTTCGGCTTTGTACTGATCATGACCGTGAACTATATCATCCGCAAGTTGAACGACGAGTATGCCTTATTCTAGAAAGGAGGACCCAAACGGATGGCGATCAAAGAGGATGTATACACTCGAATTTTTAAAATTATCTCTTATGTGATTATCATTATTGCTTCCATTGCTTGTTTACTCCCGTTTCTACTTATTATTTCGGCTTCACTGACCAGTAATGAATCGATTATCAGGGATGGTTATCACTTTATACCACAGCAATTCTCACTGGAAGGTTACCGGACGGTGTTCACCTTTCCTGAAGAGGTGTTAAGGGCATACGGGGTGACGATTTTTACCACGGTTGTAGGTACGACGTTGGGCCTGTTCCTGATGACGATGGCAGGATATGTGCTGGCACGCAAAGATTTTAAATACCGTAATGCGTTTTCATTCTATATTTACTTTACGACGCTGTTCGGAGGCGGTTTGGTACCTTGGTACATTATGCTGACGAAGTATTTAGGATTGCTTGATACGTATACAGTGCTTATTTTCCCGGGATTGATGACTCCGTTTCTGATCATTTTAATGAAAAACTTCATTCGTTCCTCCATGCCGGAAGAGCTGTTCGAGTCCGCTAAAATTGACGGTGCGGGTGATTTTAAAATTTACTATCGAATTGTGTTGCCTTTATCTACACCGGGTATTGCCACTGTGGGACTGTTTCTGGCCTTGGCTTACTGGAATGACTGGTTCTCATCCTCACTCTTTATTAACGATCCGCATAAATACCAGTTGCAATATTATCTGTATAATGTAATTAACTCCATGCAATTTATCGCTCAAATGGGTGCAGGTACTGGCGTAACCCTTTCCAACGATATGCCGACAGAGTCGACCAAAATGGCAATGGCTATCGTGGTTACCGGACCTATTTTGCTGCTGTACCCGTTCGTACAGCGCTATTTTGTTAAGGGATTGACCATTGGTGCGGTAAAAGGCTAAAGTGGCACTCAAGGACTGTGATGGCATGACGTGCTGACGTTGTGCCATCTAAATAGCACTCTTTGTAAGCGTTTTATTTAATCAGACTACCATTTCAAAGGGAGGATTCACATGACATTCACAAAGAAAAGAAAACAACGCATGTCCATCCTGATTGCAGTAATGGTCATCACGGCGCTATTAGCCGGATGTGGAGGAGGTAGTGGAAACAGCGCTCAAAAAGCAAATGGAGAGGATGATAAATCCCAGAAAGTACAGCTGCAATTTTATATGCTGGGGGATGCTCCTAAGGACTTGCCTACCATTGAGACAGAGATCAATAAGTTGGCGGAAAAAGATCTGAATGCCACCGTCAAATTTAACTATACGACGTGGACAGACTGGGATCAAAAATATAAGCTGTTATTGTCTTCGGGTCAGCCTATCGACCTGATCTTCACTGCAGATTGGACGCAGTATCAGGCCTATGCCAAAAAGGGCGCATTCCTGCCGCTAGACGATCTGCTGCCTAAGGCTGCACCTGCCTTGCAAAAATTTGTGCCTCAGGACATGTGGGATGGAGTTAAAATCGGAGGCAAAATTTATACCGTGCCTGGCACGTATAAAGAATATGTCACAAACGGTTTTGTATGGCGTGAGGATTTACGTGAGAAGTACAATTTGCCTAAACCGACAGATATGAAAAGTTATGAGGCTTATATGGATGGGATACGTCAGCATGAGCCAAATATGAAAACAGTATCTCTGAACAGCGATATTAAGGGAAATCTGCATGATCGATATACTGAATTAGTAACGAAGAGCGTGGGCACACTGCCTTACGGTATCGGTATTAAATACGAAAAACCAACAGAGGTATATAAATTTTGGGGCTCGGATGAACAAAAGGAAGAGCTGAACACTTACAAACGCTGGGCCGATAAAGGATTCATTCCCAAAAACGTATTAAACGTAAAAGATACGCTTCAGGATCAAGTGACTTCTGGTAAAGCAGCGAGTATTTTCGGTGACAATCCAACCCGGTTTAATGATATGGTCATTAAGCTCAAAGCATCTCACCCGGACTGGAAGCTCGAGTACTACCCATTCCCTTTGACGACAGGTTATGCAACTCCAGTGCATCCGATTCATAACGGCTTTGCGATTCCAAAAAGCAGCCCGAATCCAGCGCGCGCATTGGCCTTTTATGAAAAGCTGGTGACGGACAAACGCTATAACCTGCTCACGCAATATGGTATTGAAGGCAAAAACTACGAAGTCAAAGATGGTTACTACCAAATGATAGGTAGCGGCAGTACTAATGGATTTTCACGCGAAGGTATGAATAGTTGGGCTTGGCGTAACCCGGAATACATGCTGTTTGATTCTGGCTTTGACCGTGTGAAGAAAATTTTTGCCGAGCTGGATAAAATCCAGAAGCCTGACCTGTTTACAGGCTTTGCAGAGGACTACACGACATATCAAGCAGAAAAAGCAGCTCTAGAACAGGTTGAGAAGCAATATCTGTATCCGCTCCAAGCTGGACTGATCGACAATGTAGATCAAGGCTTGCAGACCTTCTTGCAAAAGGCAAACCAAGCTGGTTTGGAGAAAATTCAAACCGAATATACAAAACAATGGGAAGCCTATGTAAAGGAGAAGGGGATTAAATAAAACATAAAGAATTGTGATAAAGAAAAAAGCAAGTCTCCAGAAAGTTGGAGGCTTGCTTTTTTAATGTCAGTCTATTTTTTGGGAGCAATGTTCCGTTCTCGGAGCAGGCGTGTAGAGCAGTTTACTTATTGCGCATTTGCTTTAGAACGGCGAAAATCTGTCGGTGTTACACCCAAGCTACGTTTGAACATACGATGGAAATAAGAGCTACTCGCAAATCCGGTTTGTTCTGCTACGTCAGCTACGGACCAGTCGGTCTGTTCCAGCAGCTCACAGGCCTTGCGAATACGAAGTTGTTGGATGACGTCCACGATAGTTGACATGGTCTGTTGCTTATATAGCCTACTGACATAGATCGGCGACATATCCAGTTCTTCCGCAATCTGATTGAGACAAAAATTGGGATCCGTATAGGCTTGCTCCATTCGTTCATTAATTTGCCGTACCAGTCGTTCCTGCTTCGTGTTTCGTTTTTCCGATAGATTGGAGCGAATATGATCAAAGACCAATTGATAATGATCAATAAGATTCTCAGCGGTCTCTAACCGATCAGCGGATGGTAATTCAGATTTAGATTCTATAGCAAATCCATTGAGCTCACTGATATGCCGAACAGCATTATTTACACTCATGATGAGCCGGGATATCGCCACTTGAACAGAGGAAAAAGGATATTTTTCCATATGCATCAATAATTCTTTGAACATACTGTGTGCATCCTCCGTATGACCAGACAGTAGCATATCTAGCATTTTTTTCTCTTTATCGGCTGGATATACGTAAGTATTTTGGATATCCTCCTCTGTAGTGTTTTGCGCATTAATAATGCATCTGTGCCCCTGAAAAAATCGGTGCATAGATGCGTCTTGTACTTGGCGGTACAGCAGATGCAGCCGTTCTGGTTGACTCGTGATGGCACTGTAAGTTAATGAAACACTCAGCTTCAAATATTCAAAGCAAGCTTCACGTATTTGGCGTAATAAGGTTTCTAGCAGTACAGTGTCTGTATGTTCTGCGGGATCGAGAATGTTAAGCATCAGCAGTACACTGTCCTCATCCATATCAACGGTCTCCACCTGGTACGTCTGTCCGCATATTTCAGAAGCAATGTTCATGATTGCAAACTTATAGGGTAGCAGATCAGGTCCACGTTCGCTTTGCCATCGGGTATATTCATCTATGCGCAGCAGCACAAGGCGGTAGTCTTTGTCAAACTGGAACGTAATCCCAAGCTCGCGCAATCGTTCCGGTTCTTCACCGGTAGGAAGATTTCGGATTCCCCGGATCACATTTTTTAAAATGTTTTGCCGGATCGTGTACATACTGTTTCGTTTCTCTGATTCCAGTGAATTCATATGCACAACAATTTGGCCAATAGGCGTATACAGCATTTTGGACAGCAGCCACGAAGCCACGAATCCTGCCAATGCAATGATGGCGGCTATCAGTAACATCGCATTACGAATAACACTTGCCATTTTGATAACGCTTTCATACGGTGTGACACTAATATACTGCCAACCTAGTCCATCCGGAGAGGTGTAGGAAATGAGTGATCTTTTACCATGAAAGTCTTCTACAAAATAGCCTGTTTCTTGTTTTTTGACTCTCGTGTGCAGCCATAGCTGTTCTTTTTCGTTCAAAGTTTCGTCTGTCAATGTTGTACCAGACAACAGTCTGCCCTGATCGTCTAAAATATAAGCGGTCCCGCCTGAGATTGGATTCGCCGCCATTTCCTTGTTCATCCAGGCCGCCGACACATTCACAATCACAGCCGAATTTATCGCTTCGTTCGAGTTAATTGCGTCATAACATAAATACGTATAGGCTGGGATATCTGGGCTTGCTTGCTCTACTTCAGCTCTGGAGTCTGAGGCAGACAGCAGTGGATACGTGCGTGGAATAGGCGTAAAGGGTTTATAGTCCTGATAATGATCCAGCACGCGAATGATATCTGTATCAGCCAGTTCATGTTTGCTGAATAGCCCGTTTTGACCTTGTGAGGAAGCAATGTAGAAGGTGCCGCTTTTAGGGTTAAACACGTAGATGGATTCGATATACGGCATGGAGTTAAGATAATTGTTCAATTCGGTCATGGCAGCGGTTACATCATATACATTAGGTTTTGGATAATACAACAACTTGGACAGGGTACTGCTGCGATACATTTGGAATGCCAACGACTGAGCAATAGATGTCATGTTAATAACCTCTCTGCTTCTCAACGTCAAGCTGTTGTGATTGGCCTCGAATGCCTGCTCCTTTTCCACGCGAATATAGTAAAAATAATACACAGTGGTGGATACCAGCAACGTTAGCGTAATACATAACGTAATGCTGACCAGCAATTTGCTGTGAAGCTTGTGATGCTTTTTGAAATTGCTCATATGAACAGGCCTCCTGTCTGTGTGCACGTAGCTGTAAAGTACACCCTATTTATGTATTCATTATACGTGTGATCTTGTGAACAGGACAGTGAACAAACCGATTCTTTGTGAAAAATAATAATTTTTTCGTAAAAAGGCCAGGAACACTTATACGCATTGGATTGCGTCGGTTCCCGGCCGGGTTTGTCTATTCAAATAAAAGAAGAAAGATGACGGTACTACAATTAGTCAGGAAATTGAACGTTACCTTTAACGATATAGGCTCCGCCTGTACCATTTTCCGCTAGAGCTGGGATTGTATCGTTCAGCACGACACCACGAATGTCCGTAATCCGTATTTTCAGAGGTTGTTTTCCTAAGTTAGTACCTAGAAAGTGGTTGTAATCCTGTTTTTCGAGATTGAGCCATTGTCCGTTTTGTTGGACTTCCATCTTCAAGACCGGATATTTATGATTGCGTACTTGAATGGCTGCCCACCATTGGCTGCTGCCTTCTTTAATGCGGTAGGAGACATTGCCGTTAACCGGAGCTTTGACAACTTTCCATGAAATATTGATTTTTCCGTCTATTTGATTTCCAATCAGGTTGAACGCGTTTGGGGACAGATCGAGCGCGCCACTTGGACCTTCAGGGTAAAGATCAGTTACATATACGGTTGTTTTCCCTTTGGGACCTTGAACTTCCAAATAGGCTCCAGCTAATGCAGCTTTGATTCCGTTATAATTCAGTTGTGTGCGGTTAAGCGCTGTAATTTTGGCATCCGAAGGGATGGGATCAAGCAGTAATGCCCCTCCAGAGTAACCTGATCCCGTATATGTGGCGTACCCCGTGTATGTATCATTCCAAGCAGCTGAAGCGGGAAGGGCGAATAATACAAGACTTAGCAACGATGTCAGACCGATGGTTTTGAACTTTCGGAACGTCGATTTTTTTTGCATAATCATTTCCTCCTTATTCATTTAATAGATTCATATAGTAAATATAAACACTATATTACCTAATATTTCAAATTGTACAATAGGACTTTGAGGCAAAAAGAAAATATTGAAGATGTTTGTCAACATACTCATAGGCCATATGTCTTGTTTTTTGGGAAATGGTTGAACTGTGCTCTTTTTCGCAGAAAGTTTGCAGGGCAGCCGCGATAAGGTCAGGAAGATGTAGCCTTATAACAGAGGGCAGGGCTGACTGGAGAGTAAGCACAGAGGAGGGGTTTAATAATGGGGACGAAACTAGGACTTTTGAATGAAGTCTTTTAAATAGAATAAGCGAACTATTGTTCTCCTTTTGTTTGTCGTATACAATCGAATTATGCTGATTCAAATGGAGTGATGTTGAACTCTGTTGTATGCTGCAATGAAAGGATGTTTTGCACCATGATGGGAAGAGCCCATTTGATTATTGGAACCGGGGTCTCCCTGTCGGTATTAGCTCTAAGTGGATACGAAGTGACCCCGGCTGCCGTGGCAGCTGCTGTGGTCGGTTCACTGTTGCCGGATATTGACGAGCCTAACTCCATGCTCGTGAGCCGAGCGCTACCAACCAAAATGCTTAGGCTCGTACAGCTTCTAATGATTGGGGCTGCTGGTTGGGTATTTTTTACCCGTTTGGCTCCACCTCCATGGAATCTTGTGTTGGCTTTGCTGATGATCAGTGCTTCTTTTATGCCTTCACGATCCATGCGCAAGGTTATTATCTTTTTAATTGGTATCGGCCTAGCCTGGTATGGAGAATCATATGCACCTTGGAATTATATCGCCGGGTGTCTGCTGATCATTTGTACGTTAGTCCCACACCGGGGGCTGACACATACGGTATACGGGACAGTCGCATGGACTGCGCTGCTTTATGGTACGACACGTTTGCACGGTGACAGCATATGGTTGGCTGGAGGTATGGCGTATTTGCTGCATTTACTGGCAGATTCCTTGACGAATAATGGAATTAAACCTTTGCCGCCGTTTAAATGGAAGCTGCGATTTAAATTGATGAGTACTGGAACCCGGAAGGGAGCTAAGGTAGAAAACGTCTGCGTTGCTTTAACTGCTGTACTTGTAGTGATTGCTTTGCTTCGTTATAAGCATTTGATTTGATATGTTCTATCTTTTGTTTCTATTAAATTAAAAAAACAGTCAATGCACGTTGTACGTGTCTTGACTGTTTTTTTATAGATTGCGATTCTCTGTTACACCTTAGGCTCGTTCAATAATGGTATTCAGCGTTGTACGATCCAGATTTTGAACCAGCTTGATGATCAGCTCTTTGGCTGCATCATAATCATCAGTGTGAATAATGGACGAGGAAGTATGGATGTATCGTCCACAGATGCCTATGACGGTGGATGGCACGCCAATTCCGCTCAAGTGCACTTGACCTGCATCGGTTCCCCCTGTGGAGATGAAATATTGATACTTGATTTTGTGAGTTTCCGCCATGTCTTGCACGTATTCCACAATCCCGCGATGTGGAATCATACCCGGATCAAATACCCGCAGCAGTGCGCCTTTACCAAGGTGCCCGTAAGCATTCGGGTCGCCGCCCATATCGTTAGCCGCACTGCAATCCAGTGCAAAGAATATATCCGGCTGAATCAGATTGGCCGCTGTGCGTGCACCACGCAGTCCCACTTCCTCTTGAACAGTGGCCCCCGCATACAATGTATTGGGAAGCTTTTCTTTTTCTTTATGTAACGCTTCAAGTAGTTCAATAGCCAAGCCTACACCGTAGCGGTTATCCCACGCTTTAGCCATGATTTTTTTAGGATTTGCCAGTGGAGTGAAATCACAGATCGGCGCAATGGCCGTTCCTGGTACGATCCCCAGATCTTGCGCTTCTTGTCTGCTGTCTACGCCGATATCCAGATACATATGCTTGATGTCCATAGGTTTGCTGCGTTGCGATTCATCCAGCAAATGAGGCGAGACAGAGCCAACTACACCGATAACTGGGCCTTTTGGAGTTAATACTTGAAGACGTTGTGACATAATGGCTTGGCTCCACCAGCCTCCAACCGGCTGAAAACGAATCATTCCATTTTCCGTAATACCATTCACGATAAAACCGACTTCATCCAGATGGCCTGCCACCATTACTCGTGGTCCACTTTCTTGACCGCGTAGCACCCCAAAAAGACTCCCCAATCGATCTTGCACGATTTCATCGGTATAACCGGATATCCGTTCCTTAACCCATGCCCGCAATTCACGCTCATGTCCAGGAATGGAAGGAAACTCCGTTAAGGTTTTAAACAATTCCAATGTTTTTGATTCCATGATGTATACCTCACTCCTTATTAATTAACCAGTGGTCGTCATGTATTCAGTATGAATGGATTTGTATCGAATGTCCACGATATCATTTTCCTGACATAACATTTCTCCAAAAAGCTCATAATGAAAAAGACCCAAGCAATTCGAACCGCCAAGCGCGAAAACTTACAGACAAGGGGTGGTGAATGATGCCAGCTAAATCAGGGCAGCGCGGTTTTCGTACCAATACGTCGCCGCTGTCCATAAATGAGAAGGACTATCAGAATATTTCACAAAAGCATGAACCCTCGAGGAAAGTATTTGCCAATTGTGTGCGCGCTTTTCTGGTTGGAGGCGGGATCTGTGTGATTGGACAGGCGATTCAAGAGGCTTTTATGGCAGGAATGCACATATCAGCCAAGGAGGCCGCCCCGCCAACCTCATCCATGATGATCTTGCTGGCGGTCATATTAACCTGTATCGGGGTTTACGATAAGGTTGCCCAATGGGCGGGCGCGGGAACCGCTGTGCCAATTACAGGCTTTGCTAACTCCATGTGTTCGGCTGCATTGGAATATCGTTCTGAGGGACTGGTGCTCGGAGTGGGCGCGAATATGTTCAAACTGGCAGGCTCAGTTATCGTATTCGGGGTGGTGGCCGCATTTATCGTAGGCGTTATATATGCCATCCTTGGTGTGGGAGGCAATCACTTATGAGAAGACAGGGAGGACAAACCTGGAAGTTTGAATCAAGACCGCGCATCATTGGAAGTGCCACCGTTGTGGGCCCGGATGAAGGAGAGGGACCGTTATCCACAGATTTTGATTATATTTATGACAATATAGAAATCAACGAGAAAACGTGGGAAAAAGCGGAACGTAGATTGATTGAGCATTCTACAGAGCTGGCGCTAATTAATGCGAATTTGAACAAAGAAGAAGTACAGTTTTTTATTAGTGGTGATCTGATGAATCAGATTATCAGTAGCTCCTTCTCGGCTAGCAAGCTGGCCATTCCCTATTTGGGTGTTTTTGGAGCCTGCTCAACATCAATGGAAAGCTTAGCCTTAGCCGCACTTATTGTGGACTCAGAGGCCGGTGACTACGTGATGGCGGGTACGACCAGCCATAACTGTACTGTAGAAAAACAATTCCGCTATCCTAATGAATACGGATCACAGAAGCCCCCTACGGCTCAGTATACTGTTACCGGTTCCGGCGCCGCAATTGTAGGACATGCCAAGTCAGGGACGGTGGTGGATTGTGCTACCATTGGACGTGTAATGGATATGGGCATTAAAGACCCCTTTAATATGGGTGGAGCAATGGCTCCCGCGGCTGCGGATACGCTGTTGTCTCATTTTCGAGATACTGGCCGTGACCCTGGTTACTATGATCTCATTGTAACGGGCGATTTAGCCTCAGTGGGGCTACCGATTGCCAAGGAGCTGCTCAAAAAAGATGGGTTCGATATGAATCAGACGGAATTTAATGATTGCGGTTTACTGATTTACGATATCAATAAGCAAAAGAAAGTCATTGCAGGAGGCAGTGGTTGTGGCTGCTCGGCTGTTGTAACCTACGGGCATTTGTTGAAGCGGATCGAAAAAGGAGAGCTGCAAAAGGTACTGGTCGTGGCGACCGGAGCGTTATTATCTCCTTTGACTACACAGCAGGGTGAAAGCATTCCTTGTGTTGCACATGCTGTAGCTTTTGAAGCGGGAGGAACGGTATGATATTTCTATGGGCTTTTTTAGTGGGTGGTGCCATTTGTGTCGTAGGCCAGTTGATGATGGATGTGTTCAAAATGACGCCGGCACATACGATGAGTACGTTGGTAGTTGCAGGTGCAATTGCTGATGCTGTTGGGATATACGATCCGCTTATTAAATTTGCAGGGGCGGGTGCGACCATTCCAATTACCAGTTTTGGTAACTCACTTGTACACGGCGCATTAACGGAATTGGAGAAGGACGGATGGTTGGGTGTCATTACAGGGATCTTTAGTCTGACAAGTGCAGGAATTTCCTCTGCGATTATTTTCTCTTTTCTGGCATGCTTGTTTGTTCGTCCAAAAGGAAGCATATAGAAGCAGCGTACTTAGAAATGACATAAAAATAAATGATTATATACATGTGCCCTTCGGATCTAATGACCGAAGGGTTTTTAATTGTTCTGCACATGAAAGATCGAAAGAAGGATGGAGTTTGAATAATACGGGCAGGGGGTTAAGTGTACTCTGTGCCCGCCTTCATGTACAATAATAGGAAACATGCTGCTATCTAGGAGGTTTACAGAGCTATGCCCGTACGTCAAGAATCTGTGCAGATTGTATCTGCAATCCGTTCTAATCTGGAATCATGTATATTAGGTAAATCCTTTGAAATAAAATTACTGCTTACGGCTATGCTGGCGGGTGGACACATTCTGATCGAGGACGTTCCGGGTACGGGGAAAACGCAAATGATCAAGGCGCTTGCCAAATCCATGCGCGGTGATTACCGCCGTGTTCAATGTAATCCTGATATTCTCCCGAGTGATATTACAGGGGTATCCATATTTCATCCACGGGACGAGCGTTTTTATTTCCGTCCGGGTCCTGTGATGACTAATATTTTGCTGGCGGACGAAATTAACCGAGCGACGACGAAAACCCAGTCGGCTCTGCTGGAGGTTATGGAGGAACGCAGTGTGACGGTGGATGGGGACACGCATATGTTGCCTCATCCTTTTATGCTGTGTGCGACACAAAATCCGATTGATTTTGAAGGCACTTATATGCTGCCGGAAGCACAGTTAGATCGTTTTATGCTCAAAATCAGCTTGGGTTATCCTGACATGGAGACGGAGCGAAACATGCTGCTTCATCATCAGGCAGGCCAGCCAGCAGACCGTCTGGAGGCTGTAGCTCATATGGAGCAGGTTGCTGACATCCAGCAGGAAATTAGAGGAATTTATATGGACGAAGCAGTGACGTCCTATTTACTTGATATCGTGCGTGCGACAAGAGAACATCCATCCGTGCTGCTGGGAGCTAGCCCCCGGGCGGCGCTTGCTTTTGTAATGGCTGCGAAGGCATACGCTTTTCTGGACAACCGTGACTATGTGCTGCCTGATGATGTCAAGGCGCTGGCACCTTATGTGCTAACGCATCGTTTGTTGCTGCGTCCCGAGGCGCGTCTGGACAGTTCCAATGCCCAGTCCGTGCTCCAAGCTGTCCTTCGGCAGGTTCATGTACCCGTACGAATGGAGCGTCCTTAGGGAATGAATATGGTCAAAAGGAAGCGCAGGCTTCCCCGGCTGTCAGGCCGCATCTGGCTTCTGGTGGTCATATGGGTGGTGTGCCTGCTATATTTGTTGTTTCAGGGCGGCAAGACGTCGGTCATGCTGTTGTCTATGGTTACGCTGTTAATCGTTTATTTAGGGATCGTTGGTCTGAGTGGAGTTCGCCGTGTGCAAGGCTCCCGGCAGCTTTCGCAAGGCTCGGAGTTTGGAGAACTGCTGCATGCGGGAGATCAGGTGCATGTAAAGCTGAGCCTCAGCATTCCTGGTTTTCTTCCGTTACCCTATGTCATTGTCCGTGAGGTCCTCAAGCGGCATACAGGTGAATCCTGGTCGTTTGAGGACAGTGTCATTCCTAGTCTAAAAGGGGGCGGTCAGCTTACATTTCAGACTCCCGCTTTAGAGCGAGGAAGCTACCACTTTGAGGAAACTGAATGTGTGAGTGAGGACATCTTCGGTCTGTTGGAGCACAAAGGCAGCTTGAACGCACGCGGTGAATTTCGGGTGCTGCCCCGAACGGTATTCATTCCGTATTGGCAGATGAATGACCGTCGCTCAAGGATGTCTGGACCGCAGACCGTTCAAACTCGAACGCGGCGTGAGACGACACAAATTAACGGTGTACGGGACTATGTATATGGAGATCGGTTTTCGCGCATCCATTGGAATGCGACGGCTCGTACAGGTAGCTGGAAATCCAAGGAATTTGAGCATGAGACCGTTCCAAAAACGATGCTTGTGCTGGACGTACACATGAAGCATTATGTAAACGCCGAACAGTTTGAGCTAGCTGTATCCTCCACCGCTTCATTGCTGGAATATGGTGGACGGGAGCGAATGGGGGTTGGATTGTGCACAGCTGGAGAAAAAGGCACTGTCTTTCAGCCAAGTGAGCAGACAATGGAACGACAACGAATGATGCATCACTTGGTAGACATACACACAACTTCACAAGGTAGCTTGAAATCCGCTGTAGAAAGCAGTGTGCGCCAGTTTCCGCAAGGCTGTTATTTTATACTGATTAGTCCGCTGAATGATTATCAGGCGATGGAGCTTCTTCGTTGGGCCGATACCCGAGGGATGACTCCGTGCCATGTCTATATCGGAGAAGGTTCTGCTGAGGGAGAAGCTGAAAAATGGATGAGCATGCTTCGTGCAAGGGGAATCAAGGGCTACGATGTTGAGAGCCTTGAAGAGCTCCCGGCTGTAATGGGGGGAGGGACACTATGAAGAGCTGGTTACAATCGTTAAAGGGTTCCTGGGCCCCCGCTTTTACATTTTTATGGATTATTATTATTGCCATGCAATGGGTTTCTTTTGCTTCCGAATTATGGCTGGAAGAGACAAGAGCACTTGTACTGATGACCATTACAATGCTGGCTCTGGTGAAGATTGTACTACCATTTCGTCCTTGGATTGAATTTATTGTTAAGGCGGCGGCGCTGTTTTTTATTTTGTATCGGACATTGGTGTCTTACTCCATCATTATCCCCTTCGGAGGGGTAGCCAATCGCCTGGACCAATTTATATCCAATATGTCTCCTTATATTTGGTTTTCCCTCATCGCTTGGCTAGTTATTGAAATGGTGCCGCTCATCGTTACAACGAAACAGCGGATTCTTGTTTTTGTGGGTATTAATATCGCCGCGCTGGCAGTGCTTGATTCCTTTACGCCAACTGTGCTGTGGGAGGAGGTTGCCTGGATCGTCTTTGCTGGTATGGGTTGGCTAGTGACACAGCATCTGCAGTATTTTCGGCAGCATTATCCTCAAGGGTGGAAGCATATTCGACGCTATCCATATAAAATAGCAGCCAATATTGCGGTCATTTTTGCGCTCATTATTATGGCTGGTGTCAATATGCCCGAGGTACAGCCAGCTTTGACGGATCCCTATACAGCGTGGACCCAGAGAAATAGCTCAACCACCGCCGGGATTAGCAATGGATCTGGGGCACTGAATCAGCGGATGAACACCGCATCAGGGTATAGTCGCCAGGATAATCGGTTGGGTGGAGGTTTTAATTTTGATTATTCTCCTGTCATGACCATCACGACCACTCAACGAAGCTATTGGCGGGGGGAAACGAAACGAACCTATTCCGGTACAGGCTGGAGTGACGGGGGAAACGATGATCAAACGCTAAATGATGTGCCGATGACCGCAGAGCTTGAAAACACACAAGAAACGCGGCATTCGACTGAGCAGGTCGTTCAGACCATTACGATGCAAAATGACCAGAGCTATCCTGTTCTGTTTGGCGCCTATTCGGTGCAGCGTGTTCAATCGGTGGACAGAGATTCACGGGCAGATGGGTTACATTGGAACCCGGAACAGGCGGAACTGCTTTGGAATCCATCCTCCCGAAGAACTGCTTATCCTAAAACGTATACTCTGGTATCACATGTCCCTGTGATCCCTGAGAAAGAGCTACGCACAAAAACTTTTAATGAGTTGTACAGAAAAAACAAACAGGAAGCCTATCTACAAATTCCAGATGAGTTACCACGGCGGGTTCGTGATTTGGCTCAGAACGTAACGTCAACGGCGAAAACGCCATATGAAAAAGTCGGATTACTACAGCAGTATTTGCAGCAAAATTATGCATATACGAACAATCCGGACCTCTCACGGAAAAGAAGCAGAGATTTTGTGGATGCCTTTCTGTTTGAGATTCGGGAGGGCTATTGCGATTATTATTCCACCTCATTAGTCATGATGGCTCGCTCTGTTGGGGTTCCAGCCCGTTGGGTTAAAGGGTATGCACCTGGTCAGCAGACGTTTTCAGATGATGCAACAACGGGCGAAGGTGACGAAAATATGTCCTCTTACTCCGTGACAAATGCGGATGCTCATTCCTGGGCGGAAGTATATTTAGGTGAATACGGTTGGGTTCCTGTAGAAGCTACGCCTGGCTTTGATATGCCGCTGCTTACGGAACAGGAGGATTCAAAGACTCCAGAAGCCCCAGAGGTTAAAGATCAGCCTGAACCAGAACAGCCTGAGCAGAACCCGCAGACTGATCCGGAGGAAGGTTCAAAGATTCATCCTGTAATCATAGGTTCTGCTGCTGCAATTCTGCTGCTGTGGGCTGCTTATATCGTCTGGCGTAATCGGGCAGACATTCACTTTTATCTGCTGCGTTTACGCAGAGGTAAGCCGCTGACCCCGGATGAAAAGGTGGTCGTCGAAACTGAGCACTGGTTAAGGTACATGCGAAGAAAGGGATTTGTCCGCGCCAGTCACGAGACGCTGAGGGAATCAGTTGATAGATGGTCGCTAGAAGTACCGGAACAAGCTTCTATTTTACATCAGCTGCTTGGACGATTTGAACAAGCGCGTTATAGTCCCTCATCCGTAACCGCAGAAGATTGGCATATGGTTCGCCAGCAGGCCTCTCTGTTACACAAAGAAGGATGGATAAAACGATGGGCTGGACGAAAAGCTGCGACGGATCAGAAGGATCAAGACTAGTCTATTTTTGATTTGGTTCAATTTGCCGTCTATTTTAATCTTTAGCTATATATTTAGTGAAAAAGCTGTCCGTTTGTTGCGGATAGCTTTTTACTAAGCCATAGTAATATGGTATAGTTTGTCGTATGAAACTGAGGTGACCGACGTTGTTTGAAATGCTGATGCCCAAATTACGGGTGAATACCGTCTTTGATATTGATCTCGAAGGCTTGTATGCTCAAGGATATCGCGGCATTATTACGGATCTGGATAACACGCTGGTCGGCGCAAAAGCGCCGAATGCGACTCCCGAGCTGGTGGCCTGGTTTGAGAAGGTCAAACAGGCGGGTTTTAAGCTTGTCATCGTGTCTAACAACAATATGGACCGTGTATCCGTGTTTGCTACGCCTTTGGACATTGAATTTATACATGCCGCACGGAAGCCTTCCAACTCGTCTTTTCGTAGAGCCATCCGTATGATGGGGCTGACTCCGGAAGAGACTATTATGGTCGGAGACCAAATGTTGACGGACGTATTGGGAGGTAACCGACTGGGATTGCATACGGTGTTGGTGCTACCGATATCCATTCATGATGAAGGAGTCATGACCCGATTTAATCGGCGGTTGGAGCGAATCGCGCTCACAAGGTTACGTAAGAAAGGCTTATGGCTTGAGGAGGAAAAGAAGAATGACTGAAAGACCTGACGGCGGCACTGCCGTCAAATGTAGTGGTTGCGGTATCACCGTGCAGACCACTAGCCCGGAGCTTCCGGGATATATTCCTGAAAAATTGCTTACTCGCGAACCTGTCATCTGTCAGCGTTGCTTCCGGATCAAAAACTATAATGAGACGTCTTCAGTGACGGTGGATCAAGATGAGTTCTTGAAGCTGCTCAGTCAAATTGGTGACAAGAATGCGCTCGTCATCCACATTGTAGATATTTTTGATTTTGAAGGTAGCTTGATTTCCGGTTTGCAACGCTTTGTAGGCTCCAATCCGGTTATACTGGCTGTGAACAAGACCGATTTGCTGCCTAAGGTAACGAATTGGAACAAGGTGCGTAACTGGGTACAAAAGCAAGCGAAGGAGCAAGGACTACGCACAGAAGAAATCGTACTGTGCTCAGCTAAGAAAAATCAGGGCTTTGACCGTCTGTTGGATGTGGTATCTGAGCTCCGTGGTAACCGCGATGTATATGTGGTCGGAGCGACAAATGTGGGTAAATCCACGCTCATTAACCGCTTGATTCGTGATTATAGCGATATGGAGCAGGAACTTACAACGTCCCGTTACCCGGGGACTACACTCGATATGGTGAATATTCCGCTCGACGACGGCAAGCACATTATTGATACTCCGGGTATTGTATACCCTTGGCGATTCAGTGAGATTGTCTCCCGTCAGGACTTGAGTGCTATTATGCCGGACAAGCCGCTGAAGCCTGCTGCGTATCAGCTTGATGCCGGACAAACATTGTTTTTCGGCGGTATGGCTCGATTTGATTTTGTGGAGGGTCAGCACCAATCATTTACCTGCTACATTAACGGTGGTCTTAAAATACATCGCACGAAGCTGGAGCGGGCTGATCAGTTGTTCGCTGATCATGCCGGGGAATTGTTATCTCCGCCAACACGCGATCAATTGGCAGAAATGCCGGAATGGACAAGACATGAGTTCCGCGTTCCACGCAAATCTCCATCGGACATCTACATTTCCGGTTTGGGATGGATCAGAGTGAATAGCGAGAACGGAGCTCTGGTTGCGGTTCATGCTCCTCGGGGAGTCCGTGTGCTTTTGCGGCCTGCGTTGATATAACGTTGCTGTAACCATGTTATAGGGCGGCAAGGAACAGGTACTGGTTCCTGCCGCCATTCATGTATTTGTGCGGCCTAATATTTTGCAATATGGGGGAGAGCAACGATGAACAGCGGGGAGTCTGAAGCGACCGAACAAGGTCTTGTACTATTGGGCGTATTGGGTGATCCGATCAAGCACTCCAAATCGCCTCTTATGCATAAAATAGCTTTACAGGCAGCGGGGATTGAAGGAGATTTTGTACCTCTTCATGTCAAACCGGATCAGCTGGAAGATGCCATGAAGGGGATTTGCGCTATGCATTTCCGCGGAGTCAATGTGACGATTCCCCATAAAGTCGAGGTTATGAAATATCTGGATGAGATTGATGAAGGGGCCAGACTCATTGGCGCTGTCAATACGATAGTGAATGACAATGGACGGCTCAAGGGCTATAACACGGACGGAATTGGCTACGTACGTTCCCTCAAAGAAGAGACTTCTGTCGATTTGAAGGGCGCAAGAATTGCTGTTCTTGGAGCCGGAGGGGCTGCTCGTGGCGTAATTCATGCTCTATTGGAGGAGCAACCGGAATCGGTTATTATTTTGAACCGAACACGTGACAAAGCTGAGCAACTGGCATTAGAGTGGACGACGGAGGCGATCCCAGTGAGGGGTTATTCTAACGAGGATGCCAAGAGCGTGCTCGCCACAGTGAATGTGTTGATTAACACAACCTCGGTGGGAATGTCCCCTTTATCGGATGAACTTCCACTGGAAACGAGCTTGATTCCGGAGGGAATCATTGTGAGTGATTTGATCTACAATCCGCTGGAAACGAGACTTTTACGGGAAAGCCGTGAACAGCGCGGCTGCACTGTACATGGGGGCTTGGGCATGTTCGTGTACCAGGGGGCTGTGGCTTTTGAGTATTTCACAGGGGTTGTCCCTGCTGTAGAGCAAATGAGAGCGGCTGTGCTGAGTAGCCTGTCGTAAGTAAGATTGTACATTAAAATTATGGAAATGCTGCATTGCATATGTGGCGACGAAGGGGTTAAATATACATGTTAACAGGTAAACAAAAAAGATATTTGCGTTCAATGGCGCATCATTTGGACCCGGTTTTTCAAGTAGGCAAAAACGGTACGAATGAGCATCTTATGCGTCACATCAACGATGCGATTGAAAAGCGTGAGCTGATGAAAGTGCAAATTTTGAACAACTGTTTGGACGACAAACATGAAATTGCGGAAGAACTGGCCGCGGAGACAGGTTCTGAGCTTGTTCAGATCATCGGGAGCACTATTATTTTGTACAAAGAATCCCGTGATCATAAGGAAATCGAGTTGCCTAGAGGATAACACGCGGGGAGAAAATTATGAAAATCGGTATTATGGGTGGTACATTTGACCCAATTCATATTGGACATCTGCTGGCTGGAGAAGCGGCAAGAGATGCCTATGATCTGGATCAAGTATGGTTTATGCCTTCTCATATTCCTCCGCACAAGCATCAGGCGGGGGCGAGCGGTAAGGAGCGTCTGGAGATGACGAGTGAAGCGGTAGCGGGTCATCCTGCTTTTGAAGTGCTGGATATTGAAGTGCTTCGCGGGGGAGTATCCTATACCATTGACACGATCAAGGAGCTTCAGGAGTTGCACTCTGCTGTGGATTTTTATTTTATTATTGGTGCGGATATGGTGAACTACTTGCCTCATTGGCAGGGAATTGAGGAACTGGCGCAGCGAATTTATTTTATTGGTGTTCGGCGCCCAGGGTTCCAGCTTGCGTTGGATGAGTTGCCGCATTATTTGCAGGACAAGGTACTGCTGGCGGATATGCCAGTGGTGGACATTTCGTCGACGGATATTCGAGAGCGTGCTGCGGAAGGGCGTACCATCCGTTATCTTGTGCCTGATCGTGTGCATGACTATATTACAAGGGGCGGTTTGTATGAAGTACAGCCGTGAGCAATTAATGGAAGCCGTATCTGGTCAAATGCCTGAAAAGCGCTGGAAGCACACACTAAGTGTTATGCATACCTCAGTTGAGCTTGCGCAGCGATATGGAGCAGATCCGGATAAGGCCGAACTGGCGGCTATTTTGCATGATGTAGCGAAATATTGGCCTGTCCAGCAGATGGAAGAGGTGATTCGCAGTCATCCCGAATGTGATCAGGAGCTTTTGGAACATGACAAGCAGCTCTGGCATTCAGAGGTAGGATACTGCGTTGCAGCAAGAGATTACGGAGTGGATGATCCGGAAATAAGGAATGCGATCCGCTGGCATACGTCAGGACGCGTAGGTATGAGCCTGCTGGATAAAGTCGTGTGTCTCGCTGATTACATCGAACCGGGACGGGATTTTCCGGGGGTTGAGCATATCCGTAAACAGGCAAAGAAAAGCTTGGAGCAGGGCCTTATCGCTGGATTTGACTCCACGATTACATTGTTGCTGGAAAAGAAAAAGGTTATTTTTCCACTGACAGTCTTGTCGCGCAATGACTTGATTCAACAACTAAAACAGAGAAAAACGGAGGTTCATGAATGACCCTAACTAATGAGCAATTAATGCAAACAGCGGTTGATGCTGCAAATGATAAAAAGGCAATGAATATTGTCGCACTGGATTTGCGGGGAATATCACTAGTAGCTGATTATTTTGTCATCTGCCACGGTAATTCGGATACACAGGTACAGGCGATTGCAACAGAAATTCGCAAACGCGCTCATGATGAAGGTGTAACCATCAAAGGAATCGAAGGAATGGATTCCGCCCGTTGGGTGCTAATGGATTTGGGGGATGTCGTAGTGCATGTCTTCCATCGCGACGAGCGCGAATACTATAACATTGAACGACTCTGGTCGGATGCTAAGGTTGTGGAAAAGGTATGAGTTTGATCGCCGGTACTTATGTCACCATTATGGTGGATCGTGAGGTATCTCCTTTCGGTTATTTTCTCACTGTTGGTGAGCAGGATGTGCTGCTGCATTATACGGAGCTGACACGTGAAATCGAAGTTGGTGAACGGTTGGAGGTATTTATTTTTCACGATACAGAGGACCGTTTGGCCGCAACTATGAAAAAGCCGTTCTTGTCGTTGGGCGAAATGGCAAAGCTTGAGGTGGCCGATGTGCATCCGCGTTTGGGTTGTTTCCTGGAGATGGGATTGGGTCGTCAGCTTTTGCTGCCGATTCGTGAGTTGCCAGAAAACCGAGATTTGCATCCTCGTGTGGGCGACTACGTGTATGCCATTATGGAGCATGACAAGCAAGGCAGACTGCGGGCTAAGCTGGCAGGGGAACAGGAGCTGGCTCCGTTGTGCTTCCACGCCCCTGATTCGTGGCTGAATACGTGGGTGCAGGCGACTGTGTACAAGCCGCTTCAGATGGGCACATTCGTCCTGGTGAACGGAGGTGTGCTTGGTTTTGGCGCGATTGGAATGATTCATTCCTCGGAGCGTAACCGGATGCTTCGCTTGGGCGAAGAGGTCAAGGTACGGGTCACGCTTGTTCGGGAAGACGGTCGGGTCAATCTGGCGATGTCACCACGCAAGGAAGTAGGCCGTGATGAGGATGCGGAGCGGTTGATTGCTTTTCTGAAAGAGCGTCCGGGCGGCGGCATGCCTTATTCCGACGCAACACCGCCGGATATTATCAAGCAACGGTTTGGTATCAGTAAATCCGCCTTCAAGCGTGCGATGGGCAAGCTGATGAAGGAAGGACTGGTTACACAAAAGGAAAACTGGACCTACCTGGTGGAGAATATACCTGAACCGAAGGACGGGAATGGGGAATAAAAAATGGCTTCTTACCGGAAGTTTGCCTATGTGTATGATGAGCTGATGCAGGACATGCCGTACCCGGACTGGTTGCGCTTTGCACGGCAGGCTTGGGATCAGTACGGTATGCCTCATACGGTGGCCGAGCTGGGCTGCGGAACGGGTTCAATTACGATCCCCCTGGTTAACTCGGGCTTCGAGGTGGCTGGAATCGACTTATCCTCTGACATGCTGGCAGTAGCCCGTCGCAAAATGGAAACCACTCCACAGGGACAGCGATTGTTTCGTGAGGGAAGCGTTCGCTGGATACAGCAGGATATGAGAGAATGGATTTTACCCGAGCCTGTGGATTCTGTAATTTCTTTTTGCGATTGTCTGAATTACTTGTTGGAGGAAGAAGATATAATTTCTACTTTTCGCAGAACGCATGCTGGTCTAAAGCCTGGCGGAACCTTCTTGTTCGATGTACATCATCCTCAGACGTTTTTACGTTATGATGAAGAGCAGCCTTTCGTACTGGATGAACGCTCTATCTCGTATATCTGGACATGTGCGTTGGACACTCCCCGTTGTGAAATTGAGCATCATCTTAGTATCTTTGCGAAAGCAGAACAAGAAGGACGCGATCTATACCAGCGTTTCGAGGAAATACATGTTCAACGTGCCTATGACCCAGACTGGATGAAGGCAGAATTGTCCAAAGCGGGTTTTCGTGATGTGAAGGTATATGCGGATTTTGAATGGGTAGAAGCAGAAGATGACGCGGCGAGACTGTTTTATGTTGCTGTAAAATAGCAAGGCTTCATTTAGCGAGTATGGGAAAAGAAAGACGCTTTTCATGATGACATGAAGGGCGTCTTTTTGCACTCATATATTCACTTTATAGCTCAGCTGAAGCTCATCACCCGGTACACCCCGAATGCCCCAGTTCTGTTTGGGTGTTTCAAATATAGTAATCTCAAGATCCTGTGGAGAAATACCCAAAAGATCGTTAATTCTTTGGAATAACAGGTTAATGAGTTGCTTCTTAGCTTCTGTCGTTCTGCCTTCAAAGATACTGATTTCAATAATGGTGTACGCCTCAGAGCGACCATCGGCATATATAAAGTCTTCCTGATCCATAGGAAAAAAACGTTGAAACCTCTTGTCAGGAGGATATTTGAACGCATCCACCACAGCAGAATGAATCACCTCTGAAAGTTGCTTTTTGATTGGATTTAGAGTTTCTTTTATTCCGTAAATTTTAATCTGTGCCATTTCTCAGCTCACCTTTCTTATCTCAACTCATCTCAACTTGAAGCGATTTAATTCGAAATCATTATAAAACATTCGTATGCATGTGTCATGAACAATTAGTATGAAGAGGGTCTTTAACACCAAAGGTAGTCCTTATTTGACTTTTTTCGCGGTTTTCAATATAATAGTGCCATTATTAACGGTTAAACAATCGCTGATGAGGAATAGTAGCTTTGTCTGGACATGTAGAGAGCTGGCGGGTGGTGCAAGCCGGTTGACAGTGCAAAGTGAACTCGCCTCGGAGATATGCGTCCAACGCAGGAACGCCCTATACAGGTGCTTGTATCCTGTTATTAACCCGCATCGGATCACCTCCGTTATCAGGTGCAAAGGGAGTAGAACGCGAAGAACGCTTTCTGCTAACTAGGGTGGTACCACGGGAATATAACCTCTCGTCCCTAGCGCTGACACGCTACGGGATGCAGAGGTTTTTTTGTTGCATACCGTTTGAGGAGGAAAAGACAATGACAGACACACAGCCGAAGCACGGCTATCAACCGCAAAGTATTGAACCAAAATGGCAGAAATATTGGGATGAGAACAAGACGTTCCGTACCGGGGAAGAGCCGGGCAAACCGAAGTTTTATGCTTTGGATATGTTTCCGTACCCATCTGGAGCCGGCCTACATGTAGGCCACCCAGAGGGCTACACAGCTACGGATATTGTTTCACGATATAAAAGAATGCGCGGCTACAACGTACTGCATCCGATGGGTTGGGACGCCTTCGGTCTGCCTGCCGAGCAGCATGCGCTGGATACAGGGGAGCACCCACGCGAAATTACGGTGAAAAATGTAAATAACTTCCGCCGTCAAATCAAATCGCTCGGCTTCTCCTACGACTGGGATCGTGAAATCAGCACGACGGATCCTGATTATTACAAATGGACACAGTGGATCTTCATCCAGCTGTACAAGCGCGGCCTTGCATATGTAGCTGAAGTACCTGTGAACTGGTGCCCGGCGCTGGGAACGGTGCTAGCGAATGAAGAAGTTATTGACGGTAAGAGTGAGCGTGGCGGTCATCCGGTCGTCCGTAAACCAATGCGTCAATGGATGCTGAAAATTACGGAATACGCGGATCGTCTGCTGGAGGATCTGGAGGAACTGGATTGGTCTGAGAGTATTAAGGATATGCAGCGGAACTGGATCGGTAAGTCTACCGGGGCAGAGGTTCGTTTTCCAATTGAAGGCTATGACGAGCAACTCACAGTGTTTACAACCCGTCCAGATACACTGTTCGGCGCAAGCTACTGTGTGCTGGCACCAGAGCAGGAATTGGTGGATATTATCACTACGCCTGAGCAAAAGGATGCTGTACAACAGTACCGTGAACAAGCTGCTCGTAAAAGCGATCTGGAGCGTACGGATCTGGCCAAGGATAAAACAGGCGTATTCACAGGAGCTTATGCAGTGAATCCGGTGAACGGCGAAAAGCTGCCGATCTGGATTGCTGACTATGTACTTGCAGGCTACGGAACTGGAGCGATTATGGCTGTACCTGCTCACGATGCGCGTGACTGGGAATTTGCCAAGCAATTCGGATTGAATATCATTGAGGTTGTCCAAGGTGGAGATGTGGCTAATGAGCCATATACTGAGGATGGACCGCACGTCAATTCCGGCCCGCTGAATGGACTTACCAACGAGGAAGCGATTCCGAAGATGATTGAATGGCTGGAAGCTGAGGGCAAAGGACACGGCAAAGTCACCTATCGCCTGCGTGACTGGTTGTTCAGCCGTCAACGCTATTGGGGCGAGCCGATTCCGGTAATTCATCTGGAAGATGGAACGATCAAAACGGTTCCTGAGGACCAACTTCCGCTCGTACTACCGGAGATGGACAATATCAAGCCTTCCGGTACAGGTGAATCCCCGCTGGCGAACGCAACAGATTGGATCGAAACCATTGATCCTGAGACAGGTATGAAAGCACGCCGCGAGACAAATACAATGCCGCAATGGGCAGGCAGTTGCTGGTATTACCTGCGCTTTATTGATCCGAAAAATGACAAAGAGCTTGTATCCAAAGAGAAACAACGTGAATGGATGCCTGTTGATTTGTATATTGGCGGAGCGGAACATGCGGTTCTTCACTTGCTGTATGCCCGTTTCTGGCATAAGGTACTGTATGATATCGGCGTAGTGGAAACGAAAGAGCCTTTTTATAAGCTGGTCAACCAGGGTATGATTTTGGGCAACAACAATGAAAAAATGAGTAAATCACGCGGTAATGTCATTAATCCTGATGATATTGTCAATACGTTTGGCGCCGATACGCTGCGTATTTATGAGATGTTTATGGGGCCGCTGGAAGCGACCAAGCCATGGAATGAGAATGGGGTAGAGGGAGCACATCGTTTTCTGTCCCGCGTATGGCGCCTGTTTGTTTCCGAGGATGGTAGCCTGAACGATAAAATTACAAATGACGGCGTTAGCGATGAGTTCAATCGTACTTGGCATAAAACGCTGAAAAAAGTAACCGAAGATCTGGATGCACTGCGCTTCAATACAGCGATCAGCCAGCTGATGATCTTCACCAACGATGCATACAAAGCAGACCTTCTGCCGCGTGCAGCAATGGAAAACTTCGTGCAAATGCTGTCGCCGCTTGCACCCCATCTGGCCGAGGAATTGTGGCAGCTGCTGGGGCACAATGATAGCATTACCTACGCGGCCTGGCCTGCTTATGATGAAGCATGGACGGTGGACGCCGAAGTGGAAATTGTTGTGCAAGTGAATGGTAAAATTGTGCAGCGTGCAACGATTGCCAAGGATCTTGATGGTAAAGCGATGGAAGCATTCGCTGTGTCGTTGGACAATGTTCAGCAGGCACTGGCCGGCAAAACGATCCGCAAGGTAATTGCTGTTCCAGGTAAGCTGGTTAATATTGTTGCCGGTTAATTGGCTTTAAGCCGAAGGAGACATCCACCTTTTGCATGTCTTCTTCATACTTGTTGTGCGTGGCCTGTATCAGCTCGGGAAAGACACTATGCAGGCTGATGTCCAACAGTGCGAGAGCTTCGGCAGTAATACCTCCGGGAACCGCTACTCTGGCCTGTAACTCGGCTGGTGTCATCCCGCCTTCCGTGAGCAGCTTTCCAGTGCCGATGATCATTTCACCGGCCAGGGCGCATAGCTCCGTACGGTCTATACCTGTAGCTTGAACTGCGGCTTGAATCCACTGGTCCATAAAAAAGGCCAAGAAAGCAGGACCGCAACTCGAAAAATCCGACGTGATTCGAGTATAAGATTCTTTAACCCGAATCGGCCTGCTGATGTGGGACATAAGCTCTTCCAGAAGGGTGCGGTCCTCCTCTGTAATCCGGCTTCCATGGATGCATAGTGAGGCTCCGCTGCCCACTTGGTGGGTGATACTGGGAATAATTTTGGACACTTTGGCTTTCAGTGCATGCTCCAAAATACGAATCTGCACCGGGCTTGTGATAGATACGACGATTTGCTCTTCTGTAATGACGTTGCGTATTTCATCCGTTACGGCTTTTGATTCCAGCGGCTTCACACAGATAAACAAAACATCGCTTTCCGCTGCCGTTTCACGGTTGCTTTGGGCTGCATGCAAACCTGGATAACGACGGGCTAGCTCGGTTACCTTGGAATGCGTTCGATTGCTTGCTGATATTTGCTGCGGCTTGAGTGCGTTAGAATTAATAAAAGACTCAATTAGCAGACTTCCCATGCTGCCAGTCCCGATAAATCCAACTTTCATTGTTCAACGTCCTCCTTTCATACTTTGCGGTATAGACGCTGTGCTGTCAGCTGTCATTCTTCTTAGTGTATGCGCCTGGTCTTGGCCGACATGACGAATTTTATGTCTGAGCATGTTAGATCGTGCCCGGGGTCGTACCACTTTTTTGTAAAAATGCTCACAGCGAGACCGTATGGAGGTTGTTTGCACCCTCCGGTTTAACGGGAATTGAACAGACTTGCTCTGTTTGATTGAGACGGTGTTTTCAGTCGGCTCAATTTCCCGAAATCCATGTGGAGTAGGGGACGATACGGAAATGAAACGCGTATGGACAGGAACAGCGATAACGCTTGCTGTAATCGGGAGTGGACTTATTTTATTTGCCGGAGGACAGCGCTCTGAGCCGCAAGAAGAGTGGACTTTACTTAACCATAAGGTGGAGCAGGCTGTGGCGATGGATTCAGAGCCAAATGAGTCGCAGCGCAGCAGTGACTATGCCCAGAAAAAGCCTGCTGTAAAAGAACCCTCAGACAAAGCTGAGCGCAGTACGAATACCGAAGCCGCTGCCAATGTGAAACGTGATACTGTGCAGATTTCTACTGGTGTATCTGCTGCTGTGAGCGAAAACTCTATTGCGGGAAATTCAAGTACCGTAAAGCAGTCAGGTGTTGCGAATCCGAGCTCAGACACAGGTATTGTTAGTTCGAGTGGTGCAACGACGAGTAGGACCAATACGGTAAGTGATTCGGTTACTACACCCGTTTCCGGCGAAAAAAAGGTAAACATCAACACGGCGACTGCTGCCGAGTTAATGGAGCTACCAGGGGTTGGGGCTAAAAAAGCCGAGGCTATTTTGAACTACCGTAATCAGCATGGGGCGTTCAAACGTGTGAACGATTTGGATCATGTAAAGGGAATCGGAGCTAAAATGTTGGCGAAAATGAAGCCGTATGTCAGCTTGTAACTTATATAAGATTACAATGTACAGGCCCTGAGAACGGCGGTAGCGGATATGGTTTACGTTTTAACTTGTTTATACGGGAGAGATGGAAATGAGTGCAGATGTACGCAAGGACTGGGACACCTATTTCATGGATATCGCTTATATGGTATCCACCCGTTCGCGCTGTGCGCGGCGTCATGTTGGAGCCGTACTTGTACAAGGTAAAAAGCTCTTGGGGACGGCCTATAATGGAGCACCATCCGGGGTGCCTGACTGTTCTGAGGCAGGCTGTATGATCTCAGAGGAGTATGAGGTCGTTCACCGTGATGGGCGCGAGGAAATGGTTAAGAAGCAGCGTTGTATTCGTACTATTCATGCGGAGCAGAACCTGCTACTGTTTACTGACCGAATTGATCGTGAAGGCTCTTCAGTATATGTCACCGACCAGCCATGCTGGACGTGTGCCAATATGTTGGCGAACAGCGGTATTGTGGAGATTGTATACCACAGACCTTATCCCAAAGATGCCGACAAGGTTCGTGCTATGATGGAGGAAAAGGGAATCGCCTTTCGTATGCTGAAGACCTATCATCCACCGAAAGAAACGCTGATGGATGTAATGAATTAAAAAGTAAACGAGGAAGAACCTCTGACAAATGCTATTTTGTCAGAGGTTCTTTTTGTTTTGTGTTTTTTGGACAGAAAGCAATGTTTCCTACCGGAAGGTGATTGTATTCAAGCTAAACTTGTGTTAACTAGACCTATATTGACCCTTACTGTTTGTTGGATTACAGGAAGTGCAGGGGCATGTCTGTATTCTGGACGGATGCTTTTGTTGCTCTGGGCGGGGGTTACCCTGATCTTTCCGCTTATAGCTTTATGGATGAAAATCCCCATCCGGCATATGGTATTACTTTGGCTTGCATTCAGCGGTGGTGGATTTCATTGGTATTGGCATGATACGCATAATGTTAGCAGTATTCCCGATGCTCTCCATGTATCGTCTTCTATGGTGGAAGACATGTCTGTTCAAGCAGCAGGGCTTATCGCTTCTGAAGTACAGGTAGATGGTGATCGAACACAGTTTGAGATGAGAGTCACCTCAATCAATCACTACGGAAGTCATTCGAAAAAGGACGAGAATCGTGCACTAATTTCGGAACAGGTCATTGTTCATATCAAGTTGGCTGCCAAGCAGGAACAGCAACTTGCGGCAGCGTGGCAACGTGGAGATGCAATCCTACTGCGTGGCACCTTAAAGGCTCCTGCAAAAGCGGGGAACTTTGGTAGCTTTGATTACAGTGAATACCTGCACACACAGGAAATCCACTGGCTTTTCAAAGGCGATGGGGCAGCCTCGTTACAGAAGCAGGAGGCTTCACTTTGGAACCGCTACACTTTGTTCAGATGGAATGATCAGCTTAGGGAGCAGCTAGGGCAGAGAATGGAATCGGCATTTACATCACTTCATCACGCGGGATATATGAAAGGACTGGTACTTGGGGTAACAGATGAGTTGGACCCAGCAACGTATAACGAGTTTACGCAGCTTGGTTTAACGCATATTTTAGCAATATCGGGGATGCATGTGGCGGTATATGCAGCTACACTATTATATTTACTCAAGCTACTAAGAGTTAGCCGCGAGACATCTCTTACGGTCGTGATGATACTCATTCCGGCTTATGTCCTGCTGACAGGTGCTTCTCCCTCTGTTGTGAGGGCGGGAATTATGGCGATGATCGGCTTGTTTGCAGCCCGACGAGGTATGCTCAAAGACGGACTTAATATTCTAAGTATATCCGCGTTGCTCATGCTGATTTGGAATCCATATTATCTACTTAGTGTCAGCTTTCAGCTTTCCTTTTTGGTGACAGGTGGGTTGCTCATTTATATGCCGCTTATGAAGCCGTTTTTCGCCAAATGGCCTTTCCTAATCGGCGGTGAAGTTGCGATTACAATTACGGCACAGCTTGTTTCGTTTCCAATGACGGTATTCTACTTTAATCAATTTTCGTTGTTATCATTTGCGGCCAATTTTGTGCTTGTACCCCTTATTACATATATCGTGCTTCCATTAGGTACGGTGGCGATGGGGCTTTCCTTTTTGTGGGGGGATGGGGCTCGTATTCTTGCGTGGCCGGCAGAGCAATTGAACGATTTGACCTTTTTACTAGTGAAATGGCTGAATGTAGATGATGCTTATGTGAGTATTTGGCCGTCTTCTTCCATCCTGTGGGTCATGGCGTATTACGCAGCTCTGTACAGTGTTTTGTACTGGCTCAAAAGGTGGCTGACATCCCGCAGGCAAACGAACGACATTACCGTCTTGAATTCTACTGCCATTTCATCACCTATATATACAGGATTAGCAGCTTCTCCAGAATGGGCGGCTATATTGCATACGGCTCCTGAACCTGAGGGAGCAGGGAAATTTGCTCGTCGACAGTGGAATGGTTATCGTCATTTGGCACTGGCTCTAAGTGTTATTGCTTGGCTTGGAATATTGTATACAGGTTACCAATCTCCTGGTGAGGCAAATACGGGAATTGTTCAATATCTGGATGTGGGCCAAGGTGACAGCATTTTAATTACAACGCCGGGCGGGAAACATATCTTGGTTGATGGTGGGGGTACAATGGATTTTGCGACAGGGAAAAATGCTTGGCGCAAGCGTGCAGATCCCTACGAGGTGGGTGAAGATACGATTGTACCCTTGCTAAAGCAACGAGGTGTGCATCGCCTGGACGCTGTCATTTTAACGCATGGAGATCATGATCATGCCGGAGGACTACAGGCTGTGCTTGACCAGATTCCTGTATCTACCTTGTTTTTTAACGGTACCCTGACAGATAAAACCCCATTCCGTAAGCTGTTGAACACGGCTTTAGACAAGCAGATCAAGCTGTATGGTGCACATCATAGTATGGAATGGGAACCAGACCAGGCTACGAAAATCCGCTTTCTCTATCCGTTTACACTACCGGAGAACGAATCTGAGCAGTTGCCTGTTATGAAGGAACAGAATCATTACTCTGTTGCCATGATATTGGAGATGGAGGGAGCCTCTTTTTTGTTCACAGGAGATATGGATGATGCAGCAGAGTCGTCGTTGCTCTCTGAATTAACTCGTTTTTCATCAAGTGTGAAAGATGGGGGAGCAACGGGGGAAGTTAGGAAAGCTATAGATGTCATGAAAATAGCACATCACGGCAGCAAGTACTCCACCTCGGAAGAGTGGTTATCCTACTGGCGACCGAAAGTATCTGTTATTTCGGTCGGTGCGACCAATACTTACGGACATCCGAATGAAGCGGTATTGGAACGTTTATCAGCAGTTAATTCTGCTATATATCGAACAGATACGATGGGAGAGATACAGATTCGAGCGCAGCAAGGAAAACTGAGTGTGCGGTACCAACGCTAAATAGTTTTTTCTATCCTTTTTTATCAGTACAACAACACATTAAAATGGGTGCTCACTCTCAGGAGTGGGCTGTTTGCTTTGAATCCAATCTGCATGGACAGTAGCTGTAAGCTTTGATAGAATCATATGAGTAATGAAAATGAGAATCATTATTAATGGGAGGAATATTGTGAGTTATTTTAAATTCAGAGCATCAGCTTGTTTGTTCATCATTTCGTTAATGCTGATATTGAGCGCATGCGCTACAAGTGGGGGTGGGACTGTAACAGAAAGCGGTCAATCGACTGCTCTCAAGACCACATCAACTGGAGATGAAGCTGCCACACGTACATATGAAAGTGATAAAGGTACAATTACTCTTCCTGAGCATCCCCAGCGTGTCGTAGTGGCAGTCGATGATTATGTAGGTGATGTGCTAGCACTTGGTATTACACCTGTAGGGGCTCCAGACACTGTATTTGATGCTCCATACTATAAAAAATATTTGAATGGTGTTGCAAATATCGGTGACAGCTCCGCATTGTCCCTTGAAAAGGTAATCACCCTGAAGCCGGATTTGATCATTACCTATGATGAGAAAGCGTATGAAAATCTGAAAAAAATAGCACCTACAGTATATATTCCATATGGTAAATATCAATATAAGGACCGTCTGATGGAGCTGGGCAAAGTGTTAAACAAGGAGCAGGAAGTGAAGAATTGCCTGGCTGATTTTGCAACCAAGATTGCTGAGAAGAAACAGGCTTTGTCTGACGTCATTGATTCGGGTAAAAAAATCGCTATTTTTGAGATTACAGGAAAAGAATTATATCTATATGGAAAATCTTATGGACGTGGAGGAGCCATACTTTATGATGAGCTGGGACTTCATGCTCCTGAGAAGGTAGAAAAGGCAGCGTTCGAGAAGGGATGGGCCAGCATTTCAATAGAGGCTTTACCGGAGATGCTGGGCGATGCCGATTATTTAATGTTGGGTATTAGAGGCGACGGAACAGACCAAGGAAAAGATATTTTATCTAAAAGTGTGTGGGAGAACCTTTCTGCAGTTAAATCAGGTAAAGTATATCAATACTCAATCGACGATTTTTATTTTCAAGATCCGATTGCTCTGACTTATCAATTAGAACTCATATCTGATTTTTTGGTTTCCAAGAAGTAACAATATGATCTTGCAGCTCGATAGGCTAGCATTTAGATGTATGTAGGAGCTAGGGGAAGGTGACTACCTTCCCTTTTTCTGTTATTCTAAGGGAGGATACGCTGGGGATTCTGGGCTTTTTGGTATAATTTTTTTTGTTAAAAAAATAAAATTAGTGTCAGACGTCTATCCTGCAACAATTTGCAAAAGGGATACGTCTGTAATATTGCAGGGAGAGGGGGATCCTTTGTGGTAGAGCAGGGACTCATTCGAGCCGCTCAATCGGGCGATCGCGACGCTCTCATTACCCTATTAAGAGAGATAGAACAGCATGTATACCGTACGGCATATTACATTCTAAACAATGAGCAGGACGCCATGGATGCTTCACAAGAAGCCCTCATACGGATCTATTCCAAAATTAACTCTTATGAGGAAAAAGCGCAGTTTAAAACCTGGGTCCAACGCATTGTAACGAATATATGCATCGACAAATTCAGAAGAACGAAGCCCTCGGTTTCCATTGACGAGCACGACATGATATTCAACGATCCCCAAAACGTGGAGGTCGAGGTGTTGACCACTTACATGGCACAGGATGTTCGTGAAGCTATACAACAACTTCCGGAGCACCACCGGACGGTAATTGTCTTAAGATATTTGCAGGATTTCTCCTATAACGAGATTGCAGATTCTCTGGATTTGCCGCTAAATACGGTCAAGTCATACTTATATCGTGCAAGACAGCAATTGCAAGGGCTACTTCAGGAATATCAGAAAGGTGGTGTATCAGGATGAAGTGTGGGGAAGAGGTGATGGATTGGATGCAGCGTTATGTGGATCATGAGCTGGGCGAAGAAGAGACGTCCCAATTAATGAACCATATTGCGACTTGCCCGGACTGTGCGGAAAAATTTCTTATTCTTCAGACACTCTCTCGCGAGCTGGAGGAATTGCCTGCGGTTTCCCCGGCGTTCAGCCTGGTGGATTCCATCATGCCTCAGCTTGATGCCATTGACCGCGCACGTGAAGAGCAGGGAAGTGCGCTTCAGGAAATGCAGCCTGTGGCTGTAGAGCCTGGACCAGTGCCTAGACAAAGTACCCAGCCTACACCTTGGTGGAACCGAATGGCTGGACGCGCTGCCATGGGCGTGGCTGCCGCTGCTGTTGTACTGGGGATTGTAGTGTTTAACTTCGAGCCTAAAACAGTGCAGGATGCGGAAGGCATACTTACAACCCAGACGCCCGAAGTGACGAATCCGCAGAATCAGACGGAAATTCTTCCAGGTACAGCCAATGGCAGTGGAGGCCGTGATGCAGCCATTGGTTCGGATTCTACACAGCAGCCGTCAGAGCAGGGGCAAGGAACGGATGCATCTCAGCTACCTGCGGATAAAGATCCTGACCTGAGCAAACAAGGTGCAAACGATGAAAAGAACTCTTCCAAACGGGATGCTGGGAAACGTGACGATCAGCGAGCTGGGGAGGAAGATTCGACGAAGTCTGCACCAGCTGAACATTCTTCTCGTCAGGATGAAGGGCAGGGGCAGCTACGTATGGATCGTCAGGTGACAAAGGAAAATCCGTCTGCTGGAGATGCTCCTAAATCTGAGGACAAACAGTTAAGTCAGGAAAAATCTGATCGATCCACGATTGCTCCTGCTGAACAGGTGGAACCGAAAATGGAAAAAGCACCCCTAGCGGATACGGGTACCGCTCAGGACGATAATAATGGTAATACAAGTACGAATGATTCTTCTTCGTCGCTTAGTCAGGATTTGAAGGTACAGGATCGAATTGCGTCAAATGAAACGTCGAAAGAAACGACTTCCAAAAGCATCACAAAGGATTCGGGCAATGCCTTGGGAACGGATAGCAGCAATGCAGCTTCTAATGATCAGCAATCATCCGTGCCGCAAGACCCGGTTCGTAAAGAAGGATTTGTATCTAATTCACTGGTCTCTCCGGACAACAATAATGCTTCCAGCTATAGTGCCCAATCTGCCTCTACAGATCAGCTCAACTCGCCAGATGGTAGCTATGCGGTGGCTATTGAGGGCAAAAAGCTGAAAGTGTATAAGCTTTCTGATAACGGTGTAGACCGAACAACACTGGAAGTCCGTACTCTAAAAGGTGCCTGGGTCAAAGGAAGCTGGTCAGAAGACAGCCAGACCTTTATGTATGAGACGGAGCAGGATGGGACAGCAAGTAAATATACGTACACCGTCCCGCGCAGCACTGGAAAATAGTTTCCGTAAGTTGGCACACTTTTAAAAACAGAGAATATACTATATGAACCGACGTCGTATCCCGACGGCCGAAAGTTTCTAGAGCTTTCTGCTGCCGTGTTGATATAGATGGTGGTGAAGGGATCCTGTCTATAGGCAGGGTCCCTTCGTTTGTATCATGACTTGCCTTCCGGTCGGATGTCGGGTACGATCAGTGGGTGGGGGGAACGGAAAATGGATGTAAAAACAGCCTCTAAGGCTATTCGCAAAGGCGACATTTCGCCAGTGTATTTGCTATACGGCAGTGAAAAATATCAAATGAAGCAGTTTGTTGAGATGCTTAAAGAGAAAGTGGTGGAAGAGGAGCATCGTGACTTCGCCATCATTCCTTATGATTTAACCGAAACGCCAATTGAGGTGGTCGTGGAGGAGGCGGAAACAGCGCCTTTTCTGGTGCCAAAGAAGCTGATTATTGTACGGGATACCAGTGTATTTGCAGCAGGCAAAGATAGCGGTAAGATAGAGCACCGGCTTGAGACGCTGTTGACTTATATGGATAACCCGACTGACTATAGCGTCATCGTTTTTACGGTTCAGGCTGAAAAGTTGGATGAACGGAAAAAGATTGTCAAAAAGCTGAAAAGTGATGCTTCGGTTATTGCTTTTGCTCCAATGGGTGGAGATGATCTTATAGCTTGGATCCATAAGCGTGCAGGAGAAAGAGAAGTGCAATTGGCTGCAGGAGCTGCTGAAAGCCTCATTCAATTCACAGGTACCGGGCTGCAATCCTTGGCTGCCGAGATAGACAAGCTCTGCTTGTACGCAGGAGCACAGGGAACGATCTCATCCGCTGATATAGAATCCCTGGTGCCTCGTAACACAGAGCAAAACGTATTTGCGATGGTTGAGGATCTGGCTAATTTGCGGCTGGATAAGGCGCTCAGTATTTTTTATGAGTTGCTTAAGCAAAAAGAGGAACCGATCAAGATTGCCGCTTTGATCACGCGACAGTTCCGTATTATGTTGCAGGTCAAAGAGCTGGCAGGTCAAAGCTATTCCCAGCAACAAATTGCGAGTCAGCTTAGTTTGCATCCTTATGGGGTGAAAGTTGCAGGGGACCAAGCGCGGAGGTTCCGTCCTGAGCAGCTGCGTCAGCTTCTCTACGAATTGGGCGAGCTCGATTATCATATGAAAACAGGTGTCGTTGACAAGGTACTGGGACTGGAGCTATTTTTGATGAAAATGGGTGCGGGGGCTTCAATCTAATCCCCCCATGTGCTGTTATAGAGTCAGCTCATGTAGCGTGGAAAGCTGACTCTATAAATTAACAAAAGTTATAAACTAAAAAAACCTGATCAGCCAAGGCTGGTCAGGTTTTTTTCATTAACGTATGAAAGTAGCTCTTGCTTACGCTTGAGCTGTAAGAGCGTTAAGTTTTTTCGCCAAGCGGGATTTCTTGCGAGCAGCTGCATTTTTGTGGATCAGACCTTTAGTTACAGCCTTGTCCAGCTTTTGGGAAGCTACTTTGAAAGCAGCAGCAGCAGTTTCAGCTTCGTTACCTACCAACGCTGTATCGGCAGCTTTTACTGCTGTACGAAGCGCGGATTTTTGGGAAGCGTTCAACGCACGGCGTTTGTCGCTAGTTTTAACGCGTTTGATAGCGGATTTGATGTTTGGCATTACATTCACCTCCTGTAAAGGCATTACTTATGAACACAAACGTTTCACAACTTAAAATATTTTAGCATGCCACACCTCAAATTGCAATAAGAAAACATTCTGAGGCGATGCGAATTACAGGATGAAAATGGATGTGCATAAACCTGTTGGGTGTCTCGCACACTATAGTCAAAGATGGTATCCAAGGAGGCTTAAAAGATGGATCTGGATTTGCAGAAGTATGCGGTACGCACGGATTTGGCATTAGAGGCAAGAGAACTGGCCGAACGGGATCAGCCTGTACCTCTGTCGGGCATAAGTGAGAACGTGGAGGAAGATAACGGAATCAAAATCACACGGCTGGACGTACTGAATGAAGAAGGAGCCAACCGTATTGGGCGGGTACAAGGGCATTACGTCACGTTGGAAGTACCCGGCTTGCGTGAAGGCGACACGGGGCTCCAGCAACGTGTAGCTATTGCATTTGCAAAAGAAATGGAGCATTTTATACAAAAAATAGGGATCTCTAATACGGCAAAGGTACTGGTGGTAGGTCTGGGCAACTGGAACGTTACTCCCGATTCGCTGGGGCCGCTTGTCGTTGAAAATTTGATGGTGACTCGTCAATTTTTTGAACTGACACCTGATCAAATCAACCCGGGCTATCGAGATGTGAGCGCAATTGCACCGGGCGTCCTGGGTATTACGGGGATCGAGTCCAGTGAAATCGTTCAAGGCATCGTGGATCGCACAAAGCCAGAACTGATTATTGCAATTGACGCTCTGGCGTCACGTTCACTGGAGCGCGTCAATACGACCATTCAGGTGGCTGATATCGGGATACATCCAGGTTCAGGTATTGGCAACAAGCGGCGCGGTATCACCAAGGATATTATGGGTGTTCCGTGTATCGCTATCGGCGTTCCGACGGTATGCTACGCTTCTACCATTGTCAATAACGTAATCGAACTGATGAAAACACATTTTACCAAAGAAAAGGCTTCTACAAAAGCAATCCTGGGGATGTTGGACGATATTTCAGAACCTGAGAGACTTGGGCTGGTGAGAGAGGTACTGCAGCCGCTGGGGCATGATCTGATTGTGACTCCTAAAGAGATCGATGAATTTATTGAAGATATCGCGAACATCATTGCTACTGGATTGAACGCTGCTCTGCACGAAGCTGTTGATCCTGGCAATGTCGCCGCGTATACGCATTAATCAAGGGTTGGTAAAATCGTATTTCGATACACGAAAGTCTCTATTTAACAGGAATCTAATTCTCTTTCAAAAAGGGAGGTGATATACCTGTAGTAGAGATTTTTTGTGTTCTAGCAATTGTTCTCCGTTCATAGAGTTGAAGTATAAGAGATTTCCGCAGCAGATAGGAACCCTATGTTCCGAATATAAAGCGGGTTTCGACGGGACGAAGGAGGACAAGGCTCACATGAAAAAAATTCAGACCTGGAACGTCGGAAGATGGAGAAGAAAAGGTATCGAAATTTTGGCGATGGGACATACGCTTGTGCTGCTGATCATGGGCTCGGCGCTTTTATTTGTCGTTTTGGGGCTAGGGGGATTGGCAGAAAATCGTCTACAAACATCTCCTGTTTCTTCGATGAAAGGATTGGCAGGTTCGGTGTCTAGCGGTTTTTTTGCGGATATGCTAGGTATGGAAGTACCTCATTTGGCACAAAAGAAGCAGCAATCTTCGTTGTCGGGTGAACAATGGTCGCCTTTTGTTTTTCAGATGCTTACAGGTATTAATCCGCAGGATCCCAAAAGTCTCATTTCTCGTGAAATTCCTGGCATGTCTGCGGGAGCGCCTGTCTTGCTGCGCAAGGGTTCGGGGAACACAAAGGTAGAGGGTCCTACGGATTATCAGCCCGATCAGGGAACGACGGATGCCCCTGGTGGCTCAGATGCATCTGAGAACCCACCGACTACTACGCCGGATATTCCGACAACACCGCAAACAGATCCGGCACGTGAAGATCATCCAGGTGATACGGCCAAAGGGGACAAGCGTATATTAATCTACCATTCTCATCCCAGAGAAGCATATAACCCACTACTCAGCAAAACCAGTTCCAACCCCAATTCAGGTTCTAAATCAGCCAATGTGTCAAGGGTAGGGGACTTCGTAAAGAAGAGGCTGGAAAAGCAAGGGATATCCACACTGCATGTAAACAAAGATTATGCCACTACAGTTCAAAATTACAATTGGAACTATTCCTATAAATATTCACGCGAAACAGTCAAGGAAGCTTTAGCTGGAAATAAAGGTTTAACTTATTTGCTTGATATCCATCGAGATTCACAACGTCACGGAAAAACAACAGCAACCATTAATGGGCTCTCTTATGCCAAGGTGTATTTTATTATCGGACATGACAACAAAAATTGGCGCGAAAATGAAGCTTTTGCTGCTCGTATTCATGAAAAGCTGGAAAAATCGTATCATGGCGTATCACGTGGTGTATGGGGGAAAGATGGTGGCAAAGGCAACAACGGTGAATACAATCAAAGCTTATCTTCGCATAGCATTTTAATTGAAATCGGGGGTATTGACAACACCGAGGAGGAGTTGAAACGCACCTCAGACGTTTTGGCGGACATGATCGGTGAAGTGTATTGGGAAGATCAGAAAGCTCAGAAAGCGGGCACTAACGTTTCGGATACAAAAAAGAGCAACAGCGGCAATTAAATGAGGTAGCGGTAAGGGGGGGAAGGTAATGTCTGGACATTTTCGTAATAAAGCACTTGGATTTGTATTGCTCATGGGGGCAGGTATTCTACTGGGTATGCAACTGGCAGGATCTGGCCTGCGTTCAGTGTATGGACCGGAATGGAACGGGGATACGATTCAATCGGTAAATCAACAGAAAGTCGGATATGAACAGACGGTTATTGAGGATACACCCGCAGCTAACGCTCGTGCATATAGCGGTACGTATAGCACAAGTGGAAATGTTAAGGTTGAGCCGAAAACGGGAGCGGGTATAAATGAAGCTAGTGGAAGGGAAGAAAATGAGGAGCAGACGGAACTCGGGGCATCCAGGTGGTATTCGACGACTGCGCAGCATGTCAATACTCAGGACCTGGAGACACCGCGTGAACTGTTAGCCGTCAAGGGACAACAAGCTTCGGTGGATACCATGGCGGACAAAACGGCTGGGCTGCTGCAAAACCTATCAAGACAGGGGATTCGATGGGTTGTGTCTGTTTTTGACGGAGTGACAGAATAGAAATATTGCTGACCCCCTATACAACTGCTATAATAAGCTGATTGACACTAGGCATTGTGTGGGGGTAAGGCATGACTGACATATTGGCAAGACAACGTAAAATTCGGAACTTTAGTATCATTGCACATATAGACCACGGTAAATCCACGCTGGCTGACCGGATTTTGGAATACACCGGTGCACTCACATCCCGTGAAATGCAGGAGCAAGTGCTTGATCAGATGGATCTGGAACGGGAGCGCGGGATTACAATCAAGCTCCAGGCAGTGCGACTCACTTATAAGGCCGATGACGGCGAAGAGTACATTTTGAATCTGATTGATACACCGGGACACGTCGATTTTACGTATGAGGTTTCCCGAAGCTTGGCGGCCTGTGAAGGGGCCTTGCTAGTTGTAGACGCGGCACAGGGTATTGAAGCACAGACATTGGCTAACGTATATTTGGCGTTGGACAACAATCTGGAAATTCTGCCAGTGCTTAACAAAATTGATTTGCCAAGTGCCGATCCTGAACGGGTGAAGCAGGAAATCGAGGATGTTATCGGCTTGGATACGAGCGAGACTGTCCACGCATCGGCCAAAGCTGGAATCGGTATCAAGGAAATTTTGGAACAGGTGGTCAGAAGCGTACCTGCTCCGCAAGGGAATCCGAATAATCCGCTGAAGGCGCTTATTTTCGATTCGCATTATGATCCATATAAAGGCGTTATTGTGTATGTCCGCGTCGTAGATGGTAGCATCAAGGCAGGTTCCAAAATTAAAATGATGGCAACTGACAAAACGTTTGAGGTTATTGAAGTTGGTGCTTTCATGCCACGTATGAGCATCGTGGACGAGCTGAACATCGGTGATGTTGGTTTTATCGTTGCTGGTATCAAGCATGTGGGTGATACGCGTGTCGGGGATACGGTGACAGATGCAAAAAATCCAACATTAGAACCGATGCCGGGTTATCGAAAAATTAATCCGATGGTATATTGCGGTCTGTATCCAATCGAAACATCGGAGTATAACGATCTGCGTGAGGCGCTTGAAAAGCTACAACTGAACGATGCTTCGCTCAGCTTTGAGCCAGAAACATCAAGCGCGTTGGGTTTTGGCTTCCGTTGTGGATTCCTTGGTCTGCTTCATATGGACGTTATTCAGGAACGGATTGAACGTGAATTTAACATTCCACTGATTACAACGGCACCAAGCGTTATTTACCGCATAAAGTTGACGAATGGGGAAACGATCCAGATCGACAATCCATCGAATTATCCGGAAATCGGACGGATTGAACATGTGGAAGAGCCCTATGTAAGAGCAGGTATTATCGTCCCTAATGATTACGTAGGTACGGTGATGGAGCTTTGTCAAACCAAACGTGGTGAGTACGTAAATATGGAATACTTGGATACGACACGGGTAACCATTACGTATCAAATTCCGCTGTCTGAAATCGTATATGATTTCTTCGATCAGCTTAAATCAAGTACCAAAGGTTATGCTTCCTTTGATTATGAGATTTCAGGCTATCGCCAGTCCAACCTGGTGAAAATGGATATCTTGTTGAATGGCGAGCAGGTCGATGCGCTGTCGTTCATCGTGCATAGAGATCGGGCTTATCATCGCGGACGTATTATCTGTGAGAAGCTGCGCGAGCTAATCCCGCGTCAAATGTTCGAGGTGCCAATCCAGGCATCTGTGGGAACAAAGGTCGTGGCGCGTGAAACCGTTAAGGCGATGCGTAAAAACGTCTTGGCCAAATGCTACGGCGGCGATATTTCCCGTAAACGGAAGCTGCTTGAAAAGCAAAAAGAGGGCAAGAAGCGTATGAAGCAGGTCGGTAACGTAGAAGTACCACAGGAAGCATTTATGGCGGTACTGAAAATAGATGAGTAAAGCTGCTTGAAGTATTCGTCCATTCTTTCATGGGGCATTTGCCGTGCATGGAGAATGGACGTTATTTATTTGAGCAAGCTATCCAGAGATGGAATGTTTGTTATCTCGGTTGCAAAAATAGTATAACAACAGTAGCTTTAGCGTATTTCTAAAGATGCTTTACTCTTACTGCAACACCTACATCACAAAAAATGACCGATGGTGGTGGGCAGCAGCAGAGTGGATGGAATCGTTCTGAAGAAGCGTTAGAGTTCGCCTTTATCCCCGGATTTTACCCTATTAAGTTTATTTACAAAGAAAAAATCCGGGGGTAACAGCGATCGGAAGAATGATCCATCCACGGAGCGTTCTCCCCCCTCTTCGCCATTTTTTTCAATCACCACACACTGAATTGACAAGGAGGATCGGTATGACCGCATCCATACAAAAACATGAACATTCATCCGCGCCTCAAGCGGTTTACCTGCATATACCTTTTTGCACGAATAAATGCTTTTACTGTGATTTCAACTCTTATGTGCTCAAGGATCAACCTGTTATGGAATATCTGTATGCACTGGAACGGGAGATGGAACATACAGTCAAGCTTCACCCGCCAGGAGAGATTAAAACCATTTTTGTCGGGGGCGGAACACCAACTACTCTAAACCCGAAAGAAATGGAATATTTCCTGAAGAGCGTCCGAACTTACTTCCCACATTGGGCGGAAGATATTGAGTTTTCCATGGAAGCCAATCCAGGCACCACTGATTTTGAAAAACTCACTGTAATGAAAGAAGGCGGCGTCAATCGACTCAGCTTTGGTGTACAGGCTTTTCAGAATGAGCTACTCACAGGCATAGGTCGTATTCACAGTACAGATGACGTATATCGCAGTTTGGAAAACGCTCGTAAGGTTGGCTTGGACAACCTGTCGATTGACCTGATGTTCGGTTTGCCGAACCAAACGGTGGAGATGCTGCATGAAAGCGTCAGTAGAGCGCTAGAGCTGGAGCTTCCTCATTACTCTATCTACAGCTTGAAGGTTGAAGAAAACACACTCTTCCATACACTGTACCAGAAAAATCAGCTGCCACTTCCACATGAGGATGACGAACTGGAAATGTATTTACTCCTCATGCGTCGCATGAAAGAAGCGGGGTATGAGCAGTATGAGATTAGTAATTTCGCAAAACCAGGCTTGGGGAGCAAGCACAACATGACCTATTGGCGAAATGAGGACTATTACGGTCTCGGCGCTGGGGCACATGGATATGTTGGCAGAGAGCGTCATATGAACATTAAAGGCATTAACCCTTATGTGGAGGCTAGTCGTAATGGTTTACCACGTCTGGATAGCTTTGAGGTGCCGGCGGCGGAAGCCATGGAGGATTTTCTTATGGTCGGTTTGAGAATGCTAGAGGGCGTATCCAAGTCCCGCTTTGAAGCTCAATTCGGTCAGGCATTGGAGGATACGTTTACTGCTCCTCTCGGAAAAATGCTCAATGCGGGGTTAATCGAATCAATTGAGGACGGTTATCGTTTGAGTGAACGCGGCATTTTGTTCGGAAATGATGTATTTGCAGAGTTCATCGGTTCAATCACGGTAAATTCATAAGTCGTAATTCGTAGGCTTCAATACAGCACGTTTCAACTTCGTAAGCTGGGACAATCATTTTATAACAACATTCTGTCAAAGCAGGGTAAATGGAGTATTGCGATTCTATGCGTGATGTTGTATATTTATTCATTATATGCGGCAAGCGGCAGGAGGAGAGCAAGATGGCTTCAGTGTGTAAAGATGTATTGTGCAGAAGTGCGGTTCCTGAGGATGTGGAGCCTTTATATCAAATGATTAGCGGCTATGCAGAGCGGGGGATTATGCTGCCACGTTCGAGGGAAGTGCTTACGCGCCAACTGGAGCTATTTATTGTTGCAGAGGTGGACGGCGAAGTTGTTGGTTGTGGTTCTTTATGCAAATTGGGCGCTGATCTGGTAGAGATTCGCTCCCTTGGCATCTCTGAGGGACATAAAGGTATGGGTATTGGCTCCAAGCTCGTGGAGGGCCTTATTATAGAAGCACGGCGGCAACGTATTCCTAAAATTATGGCATTGACCTACGAGGTCTCCTTTTTTATAAAAAACGGTTTTGATGTAGTAAGTAAAGAGATTTTCCCTGAAAAGGTATGGACCGACTGCATTCACTGTAGTAAACAAAACAATTGTGATGAAATCGCAGTGTTGAAAGTACTGAACTGACCTGTCAATAATGAGGTCAGTTCTTTTTTCATCAGGCCATAATCGTGCGTTTGTTATACAGCCTACATTGTTTAATCCTGGTTCATTTCTCATATGCTTTGAGCAACCACCAAATGAATTGATGATGAGGCTCCAGTTCGGAAGGTATTCCATTCAGGCTTCTTATGGGATGGTCCTTATGATAATCAGTATCATTATAAAAGTATGCAGTGCCGTCTAATGGAACCCGGTGTTTATATTTATACAAGGCTACAACATATCTTTCAGACTCTCCGGTTCTGCTTGGACTATATGTATATCCTTCCCAATCGCCTAGTGTTAAATCATCGTAATGTTGTATAGCCGATATACTGTATTTTATTTGCTTGGGAATACTTGGACTAAATTCTTGAGGGTAAAATAAAATGGTATTCCACATGCTTAAAAGTATTGTAGGAATCAAGACCAAGGCATAACATAGGGGTCTTAATTTACGAATTAAATGGATGACTGAAATAATAAGGGCTGCATTGAGGATGAAAACTAATGGCAAAGCAGCTATTTTTCCTAGTCCTGTATACGGAAACAACTTGATTAAAATCTGAAACATACAAATTGTAGGTAAAAGTGCGATCGATGCGTATAAAAGATTGCGGCGATTAGTTCTCAAATTTAATTCCTCCTCAAGGACAAAGAAGCTATAATGGTATGGAGACATAGTCTCGAATTTTTCTATTTTCTGTGTCACTATACATAAATACGGTTTTTATACGCTGGATATTGAGATTTTTCGTGAAAAAGTGTAAACGTTGTGGATTCATTCCAGTAAACTAAACTGTTGTGATAAATCTTGTTTATTGAAAATACTGAACTGACTTGACAATGATCAGGTCGGTTTGGTATTTTTGTATTAACGGTTAGCACTCATCGCGAACGAGTGCTAATGATTCCATTTAACAATCATGCTATTATGGATAAACAACAAGGGGGGATTCGCTTGTTAACCGAACGTCAGAGACTCATTCTGAATGCGATTATTGATGACTACATTCGTTCGGCTGAGCCAGTGGGTTCCCGCAGCATATCCAAAAGGCAGGATGTCGGATTCAGCCCGGCCACGATCCGTAATGAAATGTCGGATTTGGAGGAACAGGGCTATCTGGAGCAACCCCATACTTCTGCGGGACGCATCCCGTCTCATAAAGGTTATCGTTATTATGTGGACCATCTGGTGCCACTGAATACACTGAAGCCTATGGAAATGCGGGAACTGAAAGCCTTTTACGCCGAAAAGCTGAATGTAATGGAGCAAGTGATCCAGCATGCGTCAGGCATTTTGTCCCATATGACCAATTATACTTCCATCCTGCTTGGGCCGGAGGTTTTTCATACTTCATTGCGTCATTTTCAGCTGCTGCCTCTCAACGAAACGACGGCTGTAGCGATTATCGTGACCAATACCGGTCAGGTGGAGAATAAAACGGTAGATATTCCACCGGGAATTTCGATTTCCGAGATGGAGAAGGTTGTGAATTTACTGAACAGCAAGCTGGTCGGTGTGCCGATTTATCAGCTTAAATCGCGCCTTTACACCGCACTTGGTCAGGAGATGGAGAAGCATGTGTCTCATTTTGAGGACGCTATGAAGGTGCTGGATAAAGCACTGGATAATGAATCGGATCAGCGCTTGTATTTGAGCGGTGCGACGAACATGCTCAATCAACCTGAATTTAAAGATGTAGAAAAGGTTAAACATATTCTCGATCTGCTGGAGGAAACACCAACGCTGCTTAAACTAATGACACCTGTTGCCGGGGCACCTGAAATTCAAGTCCGCATCGGCACTGAAAATGATCATGAGGCGTTTGCCAATTGCAGCCTGATTACTGCTACGTATGCAGTAGATGGAGAAGCGTTGGGCACTATAGGCATACTGGGTCCGACACGGATGGAATATGCGAGAGTTATTAATATTTTGGGTATCCTGTCTAAGGATTTGACCGCAATGCTAACGCAACGGTTTAAATAGAACAAGACCGCATAGGTTGCGGTACTACATGTTCCGCGCCGGGATACGGTTTGTATCCTGCGCGGGTGCATTGTTGCGTGTTTTTGTAAAGGTAGTTATGACTTGAAGGAGGTGAAACATTTTGAAGGAAGAACAAGCGTTCCAAGAAGAAAAACAACAAAATGTAAGCACAGAGGAAGCCGCCGAAACGAGCCAGCAGGAAGAGCCGGTTAATGAAGCGGCAGCACTGGAAGACCAAGAAAGCGAAACAGAGCTGACTAAGCTTCGCGCACAGGCGGAAGAGCATCAACAGCGGTTTTTACGCGCTCAGGCGGATTTTGATAATTTTCGCCGTCGTACGCTGAAAGAAAAAGAAGACCTTGCCAAATATGCATCTATGAAGCTGGTTACCGAGTTGGTGCCTGTTTTGGATAACTTCGAGCGTGCGCTGGCAACAGCACCGCAAGGAGCGGAGTCTGAGTCATTCAGCAAAGGCGTGGAAATGATTTTCCGCCAGTTTGAGAGTGTGCTTCAGGCAGAGGGTGTAACGGCCATGAATTCGGTGGGACAACCGTTTAATCCGGATTTCCATCAGGCTATTATGCAGGTGGAGAGCGAGGAGCATGAGGAAGGCATCGTCGTTGAAGAGGTACAAAAAGGATACATGCTGAAGGACAAGGTGCTTCGTCCAGCGATGGTAAAAGTGAGCATGTAGCTTTTTCAATATACATTAGAAATACATCATTTTGATTCAACCATTCTGGCCTGCGGGCCTCGTATATACAGAAGGAGGAATTGTCCGATGAGCAAAGTAATCGGTATTGACTTAGGTACAACCAACTCTTGTGTGGCTGTTATGGAGGGCGGCGAAGCGGTCGTTATTCCAAATCCGGAAGGCGCACGCACAACCCCTTCCGTTGTTGGTTTCAAAAAAGATGGAGAACGTACTGTAGGGGAAACGGCAAAACGCCAAGCAATTACGAACCCGGATCGTACAATTATGTCCATCAAGCGTCACATGGGTACAAACCATAAAGAAAGCATTGACGGCAAGGAATATTCCGCACAGGAAATTTCCGCTATGATTTTGCAAAAGCTGAAATCCGATGCTGAAGCTTACCTGGGACAAACGGTTACTCAAGCTGTTATTACTGTTCCAGCTTACTTCAATGACGGTCAACGTCAAGCAACCAAGGATGCAGGTAAAATTGCTGGTCTGGAAGTTCTGCGGATTGTCAACGAGCCAACAGCAGCTGCATTGGCATACGGTATGGAAAAATCCGAAGACCAAACGATCCTCGTGTATGACTTGGGTGGCGGTACATTTGACGTATCCATTCTGGAACTGGGCGACGGTTTCTTCGAAGTTAAAGCAACAAGCGGCGATAACAAGCTGGGTGGCGATGACTTTGACCAAGTGATTATTGATTACCTCGTAAATGAGTTCAAAAAAGATCAAGGCATCGACCTGAGCAAAGATAAAGCTGCTGTACAACGTCTGAAAGATGCAGCGGAAAAAGCGAAAAAAGAACTGTCCGGCGTACTGACAACGACGATTTCTTTGCCGTTTATCACAGTAGCTGATGGCGTTCCACAGCATTTGGAGTTGAACCTGACTCGTGCGAAATTTGAAGAATTGTCTGAAGGTCTGGTAGAACGTACATTAGGACCTACTCGTCAAGCAATGAAAGACGCAGGCATGAGTGCCAGCGACATCGATAAAATCGTTCTGGTCGGCGGTTCCACACGTATTCCGGCTGTACAAGAAGCAATCAAAAAGCTGACAGGTAAAGAGCCACACAAAGGCGTAAACCCTGATGAAGTGGTAGCTTTGGGCGCGGCAGTTCAAGCGGGTGTACTGACTGGTGATGTGAAAGACGTCGTTCTCCTTGACGTAACTCCACTGTCCCTCGGTATTGAAACCGCAGGTGGCGTGTTTACTAAAATGATTGATCGTAACACGACGATCCCTACGAGCAAATCGCAGGTATTCTCGACATATGCCGACAATCAGCCTAGCGTAGAAATTCACGTGTTGCAAGGTGAACGTGAAATGGCAGCAGGCAACAAAACACTGGGTCGTTTCCAATTGGGAGATATCCCTCCAGCACCACGTGGTGTACCACAAATCGAAGTTACCTTTGATCTGGATGCGAACGGTATCGTGAACGTATCCGCTACAGATAAAGGCACAGGCAAAAGCCAAAAAATTACGATCACATCTTCCAGCGGCTTGAGCGACGAGGAAGTAGAACGTATGATGAAGGATGCCGAGTTGCATGCGGAAGAAGATAAAAAACGCAAAGATTTGGTAGAAGCGAAAAATGCTGCGGATCAACTGATCTACTCTGTAGACAAAACGATTAAAGATCTGGGCGAAAAAGCGGATGCAGGCGAAGTCGAAAAAGCAAATGCAGCTAAAGAAAATCTGCAAAAAATGCTGGAAACCGACAACCTGGAAGACATCAAAAAAGCTACTGAAGAACTGACTGAAATCGTTCAGCAATTGTCTGTGAAGCTATATGAGCAAGCTGCTCAAGAAGCACAGGCTCAACAAGCTCAAGATGGCGCAGCAGACAGCAAAGGCCGCGACAATGTGGTTGACGCGGACTATGAAGTTGTTGACGAAGACCAGAAGAAAGACTAAGCTACGGATCGGGTAGTGGTAGCTTTACGGTACACCGATGCGTTATGATATACTGAATAGTAATTGCAGCGTAGCTGCCTTGATAAATAACAATTAGCCGAAGGGTAACAGTTATTTCCAAGATAAATAAGCATATTACGGGTTGTACTGCCTTGAAATGATGGGAAGGTCAAAGCCGGGTCATCCCGTGCCTTTGGCTTTCCTTTTATATGTAGTGCAGACACGTTGTAGGCATGGGGGTGGAACATTGGCTGATAAGCGTGATTATTATGAGGTGCTGGGCGTCGCGAAGGGCGCTTCGGATGAAGAAGTCAAAAAGGCTTACCGTAAGCTTGCGCGTCAGTATCATCCGGACGTGAACAAGGCTGCGGACGCGGAAACTAAATTTAAAGAAGTGAAAGAAGCTTACGATGTTCTCAGCGATGGTCAGAAGCGGGCAAGATACGATCAGTATGGTCATGTAGACCCGAACCAGGGCATGGGAGGCGGCTTCGGTGGTGGCGCCGACTTCGGTGGCGGGTTTGGCGATATTTTTGATATGTTCTTTGGTGGCGGCGGCAACGGTCGACGTGATCCGAATGCACCGCAGCGTGGGAACGATCTTCAATATACGATGACGATTGAATTCAAGGAAGCGGTGTTCGGTAAAGAAACCGACATTCATATTGAACGTACGGAAACATGTGATACGTGTCACGGTACGGGAGCCAAAGCGGGTACTCAACCACAGACCTGCTCCGTCTGCCACGGCAGCGGACAGGAAGAAGTGGTGCAGAATACACCGTTTGGTCGCATGGTTAATCGACGCGCATGCTCCAATTGCGGCGGTTCCGGTAAAATCATTAAAGAAAAATGTACGACTTGTAGCGGTTCGGGTCGGGTACGCAAGCAACGTAAAATTCATATCCGCATTCCAGCGGGTGTAGATGACGGCGCACAAATGCGTATTAACGGTGAAGGCGAAGGCGGTGTCAACGGAGGACCGGCAGGTGACTTGTACGTCGTGTTCCGTGTGAAATCGCACGACTTCTTTGAGCGTGAGGGAGACGATATCTACTGTGAAATTCCGCTGACGTTCTCACAGGCAGCATTGGGAGATGAAGTCGAGATCCCAACGTTGACCGAGAAAGTGAAGCTGAAAGTTCCAGCAGGTACGCAAACAGGTACTTACTTCCGTCTTAAAGGAAAAGGTGTGCCAAAACTGCGTGGCGTAGGTCAGGGTGACCAGCATATTAAGGTCGTTGTGGTAACGCCTAGTAAGCTGAGTGAAGAACAAAAGGATTTGCTGCGTCAATTCTCTTCGCTTAGCGGAGAGCAGACACATGAGAATGAGCAGTCTTTTTTTGACCGTGTGAAGCGCGCCTTCCGAGGCGACTAAGCCCAATTAGGAATCGCGGAGCTTCAACCATGAATCAAAGGAAACTATTCCGCAATTGCGGGATAGTTCCTTTTTTTATATTCACGTAAACACATACATAACCATTTTTGTATAGGCATGTTGAACTGTTGAGACTTAATATCAAGTAGAAAGGGGTGAGTTCCATCGGAAATGTACAGCTCAAGCTACGTCGGGGTAAACCGCTATTAAAGCTCAGAGGCCTAATTACACTGCTAGTATGTCTAGTTATGGCACTTGTGCTTCTGCCTGTAACCCTGTTATTTGCTGAGAGAGTGGAACATGAAACTGAGAAGGGACTGGAAGAAAAGGCAATGTCCATCGCGCGTACACTCGCCCATACGCCGCTTATTGTCGAGCAATTGCAAGGGACGGGTTCGTCTCCTTCTATGCAGGAGTATGTGAAGAGGGTTTCAGCAGCAAATCACATCCAGTTTATCGTGGCTATGGATATGAAGGGAATTCGTAAAACGCACCCGGATGCTAGGATGATCGGCAAAGCCTTTGTCGGCGGAGACGAGTATACTGCACTTCATGGCCATGAGAGCGTGTCCGTTGCGAAGGGAACATTGGGCTTGTCCATGCGAGCCTTTTCCCCCGTGTTCAGTTTAACGGGGAAACAGGTAGGGGCGATTGTTGTTGGTATATCCATGCAAGATGTACAGATGGCTCAGGAAGGCAACAACCGTCTTATTGCTATCGCCATTGGCACTGGAATGTTGATTGGCACTGGAGGTGCGGTTGTGCTGGCTCGTAAAATCAAAAATATGCTAGTCGGACTGGAGCCGCCGGAAATCGCACGCTTGCTGGAGGAACGCAGCGCTATGTTGCAATCCATCAAGGAAGGGGTTATTGCAGTAGATGAATTCGGTCGCGTCATGCTGATGAATGCAGAAGCGATACGTCTGCTTAGGCAAGCGGGGATTGAAGATTTCTCATTCTCCGGACAGGAGATTACCGTTTATCTATCCGCTTTTCGATTGCAAGAGGTCTTGGAAGCGAGTACTCCACAGATGGATGAGGAAATGGAGCTGGGTGGAATAACCTTGCTGACCACCAGTGTTCCGATACGGGTCAAAGGGGAAATTGTGGGAGCAATTGTAACCTTTCGGGATAAAACGGAGATGAACCAGCTTGCGGAACGTTTGACAGGAGTGTCCCTGTACACGGAAGCACTACGTGCGCAGGCTCATGAATTTATGAACAAGCTGCATGTCATTATGGGGATGGTACACTTGCGAATGTACGATAAACTGGAGCATTACATTATGGATGCCGTCGAGCATCATCAAGTGGAGATTGGCTCCATCACTCGGCAGATCAGGGACCCAGTTATGGCAGGGTTTGTGTTGGGGAAATTAAGCCGGGCCAGAGAAGTAGGGGTGAATTTTGAACTGACTCCAGGTAGTTACTTGCCCGAATCCAGTCAAACTCAGACGACGCATGAACTGATTACTATTCTTGGCAATCTGTTTGATAATGCGGTGGAGGCGATGGAATCTTTGGAGCACAAACGGATTACCCTTTCACTTTATTTTGAGGAAAGCCAGAAGAACGGCTATCTGACCTGTATCATGTGCGATAATGGTCCGGGTATACCGGAAGGGCTTGTGAAGGCTATATTTGAAAAAGGTTTTTCGACCAAGGGAGAGTCACGAGGGATGGGTCTTTATCTGGTGACGCAAAGCGTGAAAAGATTACAGGGAAGTATAAAGTTGATCCCAGCCGAGCAAGGGTGCTGTTTTCAGATTACGATTCCATACATTATAGCGGGGAATGATGAACATGATTAATGTCCTGATTGTAGAAGATGATCCGATGGTTGCGGAATTTAACCGCAAATATATGGAGCAGGTAGAAGGTTTTCGATGTGGGGGTTGGGCTTCTTCTGTGGAAGAGGCTAAGAAATATATAGCTGAACAAGCCATTGATTTGATATTGCTAGATGTGTATATGCAGGAAAGCAATGGCCTCGATTTACTGTCATTCATACGGGAGACAGGTGTAAATATAGATGTCATTGTCATCTCGGCTGCAAGTGACATGAACAGTGTCAAAAAAGCGATGAACTTCGGTGCGGTGGATTACTTGATTAAGCCGTTCCACTTTAACCGTTTTTTGGAGGCCCTCACGGGGTACCGAGAGCACATTAGCATCGTGCGTGAGCGCAGCCTACTTTCGCAGGAAGAACTGGACCGACTGATTTATCATAAAAGCTTGACTAAAGAATTGGCACGTTTGCCCAAAGGCATAACTAAATCCACGCTGGCTATGATATGGAATTGTATCCAGCGGCATAATAAGGTGCTATTTTCCACCGAGGATATTGCGGAGAGCGCAGGGATATCCAGGGTGTCTATGCGCAAGTACCTGGCTTTTATGACAGAGATTGAGGCTCTTTCCATGGAAACCATATACGGTACCATAGGGCGTCCTGTTTACCAATACCGAATATTGCCACAGGCAGAAGGCATCATGAATAGTTTTATTTAAATCTTCTTTCTGATTACTTTAATTACAAAAGTGAATGATTAGTTTTAAAACCAAATAAAGCGTTTTCCAAGGTGTAGAATGGAAACATGATCATCATTCTTCACTTTATGGAGGGAGATTTATGGAAAATGCTACGAATCAGCCTGTCATTCAAAAGGGGCAAAGATGGAGTAAAAATTTTGTAGATGGCATCAGAATGCTGGGTAGGGTAAAGGTGGGGGTTATTCCTCTTCCACTCTATGCCGTGATCGCGCTAATTGTTTATGCAGCTGCAATTACTGAAAGACTTCCGAACGATCTGTTGGGCGGGTTTGCCGTCATCATGATTTTAGGTATACTTCTCAGTGATCTAGGGGCCAAACTTCCGTTGCTTAAGCATATTGGCGGGCCGGCCATTTTATCTCTTATGGTTCCATCGTTAATGGTATTTTGGAATATGTTCAGTCCATCTGCGATGGGTGCTGTACACACGCTTATGAAAACCTCGAATTTTCTTTACTTCTACATCGCATGTCTAGTAACGGGAAGTATTCTTGGCATGGATCGGAAAATGCTGATGAACGGAATTGTCAAAATTTTTGCCCCCATTATTATAGGATCTATTGCAGCTGTTGCCGTGGGGATGGTGGTGGGGATGGCTTTTGGCTATAGCGCCTATCATACATTTTTTTTCATCATCATTCCGATTATCTCCGGTGGGATTGGGGAAGGCATTTTACCGTTGTCCATTTCGTATGGATTGGTGCTGGGCAAGGATTCCGCAGTATTCGTATCCCAGTTTATCCCGGCTGCAATTATCGGGAACATTGTTGCAATCATAGGTGCGGGTGTTCTGAAGAGATTAGCAGAGAAAAATCCGAAAACTTCAGGTAACGGGAGGTTATTAAAACTGGAGAAAGATGCAGATAAGTTAGCTCCGGCAAGTTTGGAGCAATCGATTTCTTTTCCATTGATGGGAGGAGGTCTGCTGTTAGCTTGCACTTTCTTTATTGTGGGTAAGTTGCTGGAGCCGTATCTCCATATTCCAGGCCCGATCCTCATGATTCTGGCGGCGGCATTAATTAAGTGTATTCAGATCATGCCGAACACATTGGAGCAGGGAGCTTTTCACTTGTACAAATGTATAACGGCAAGTCTGACGTGGCCCTTGATGGTGGGATTGGGTATTTTGTATGTACCTTTGGATAGTGTAGTTGGGATTTTAACGGTTCCTTATGCCATCACCTGCGCATCTGTTGTAGTTGCATTGATTGTTACCGGATACTTCACAGGAAAATGGATTCACATGTATCCCGTAGAAGCTGCTTTAGTGACTAGCTGTCGCGGTGGATTAGGGGGCACGGGAGATGTAGCCATTCTGTCTGCGTCCAATCGGATGGAACTGATGCCTTTTGCGCAAATTGCAACACGTATTGGAGGGGCAGGCACGGTCATTTTAGCAACTTTGTTACTCCAATTATGGAGCTGATGAGTTTTATACACAGGACTGAGATTCATTCCAAATAGAGACATGGAAGGACGGAGAAAAATATGAGCAGTTTAATAGATGAAATTAGAGAATTACACGCAGGTGGCAAAATGGAGACCTTACCAAAGAAGCCAATTGAAACGATGGAGGGGCTGTCCAAAGTTTATACGCCGGGTGTAGCTGAAATCTGTATGGAAATCGCCAATGACCCAGCCAAAGCGTATCAATTAACAATCAAAAAGAATACAGTAGCAGTCGTATCAGACGGAACTGCGGTACTTGGATTAGGAGATATCGGACCGGAGGCCGCTATGCCTGTGATGGAGGGTAAAGCAGTGTTGTTCAAACAATTTGCAGGTGTTGACGCCTTCCCGATCTGTCTCAACACGAAGGACGCTGATGAAATTGTTCAAATTGTCAAAATGATTGCTCCTGCCTTTGGCGGCATTAATTTGGAAGATATATCTTCGCCACGCTGTTTTGAAATCGAGAGACGGTTGAAGCAGGAACTGGACATTCCAGTATTTCATGATGATCAGCATGGTACGGCAGTCGTTGTATTAGCGGGTCTGGTCAATGCATTAAAGGTATGTGGCAAAAAAATGGAGGATGTCAAAGTTGTATTTGCAGGGATCGGTGCGGCGGGTATGGCCTGCTCCCGTATGCTGCTTAAGGCAGGTGTACGCAATCTGATTGGCGTTGATCGACAGGGAGCTATTCATCGTGACGTGGAGTACAGTAACCCGCATTGGACAGAGTATGCGAACATGACTAATCCGCACAATTTAAGTGGAAGTTTATCCGATGTGATTGTGGGAGCTGATGTATTCATCGGTGTGTCAGGCCCGAATATACTGACTGTGGAGGATATACAGAGCATGGCAACTGATCCTATCGTGTTCGCCATGGCGAATCCGAAGCCGGAAATTGATCCGGTTGTAGCCGCACCTCATGTACGTGTGCTTGCTACTGGCCGCTCCGATTTTCCAAATCAGATTAACAATGTGCTGTGCTTCCCGGGAATTTTCCGGGGTGCTCTAGATTGCCATGCTACGACGATTAATGAGGAAATGAAACTGGCTGCCGGACTTGCCATCGCTGATGCGATCTGTCCTGAGGAGCTAAGTGAAACTTATATCATACCGAATGTTTTTAATCCGAAGGTGGTTCAAAAGGTACGGGATGCTGTCATTCGTGCTGCATGGGAGACAGGAGTGGCCAAGTCAGGTGAAGCTCCGGCTGCTACTTTACACCCGTAAAAGTTATATTCTTCACAAACTATGGTTCACAGTCTTGGCCTGCTGTTCTCGATACCGCCTGATCCGTCTAGCCTTCGTAGGGAATATAAAATCGTGCCAATGAGCAGGATATAACAAAGCGTAACGCTCTATGCTCTTGAAGAGCAGTTGCGCTCAATACTACACAGGGAGATTTTGAGATGGGCGAAAAAAATATTTTGGCGTATTTCAAAAGTCCTGAGGAAGCACAGGGAGCCGCTAGAAAACTGGAAGCTCTCCGGGTAGCCGATGTGTCGATAGACCGATTTAGCCGGTATCCGCGGCAGTCTACTGGCAACGCCGGATTGCCTGTATTTTCAGGACAGATTAGCAGCTTGTCCTCACTGACACAGGGCGTGGACTTTACAGATGCAACTCCAGCAATACTGGCTGCAGCTGATCCGTCCGCCAGTGGCATGAGTGATGGAGGACAGGGCGGACCGACGGGCCGTGATATTTTGTTGACTGCTGTGGTGGATGAATCCATTCATCATCAGGCGATGTCCATCGTGGAACAAGCGGGTGGAATGCTGTGAAAAGTTTGGAAGGAGTAGTGACCGATGTCCAAAAACAAACGGTTTGATAAAGTGCTGACCAAAACGGAGAAAATCAAACGCATGCAATCTGCTAAAAATGAAGATGTAGAGTTCTCGGCAGATCAGGCAGATGCTGAGGATCTAGAAGCGATCCGGCGTAGCGAAGTAGCTGACCGTCGTCAGCAGCGTATCATAATCGACAATGAGTAGAATTTAATAAGACGGGTTATCTCCATTAATAAGGATGATTTGTGGGATAGCCCGTCTTATTTGTGTTCTTTCCTTTTTCTATTCATTATCCGCTGTATGCTGTTGCACTAAAAACAAGAGGACCGGCGACGAAAGCAGTAGTCGCAGGCGTTTGATTTTCAATAATCAGTTGGTAGTTTTGTACGCCCAGAGGCGCAACGTCTACCGTTTCGACATTAAGAATAATATTGTTATCGAAGACATTGGATTCCAGTCCGTAATAAATTTCCTTGCCGGCTCTCCAAATCCGTACAAGCACTCTAATGTTGCCGGTACCGACAAAACGTAGTCCAATCGAGGCTTTTAACTCTACTCGGTTGTTGACAGCTCCAGAAATAGCAGGATCAATAAATACAGACGTCGTAGCAATTCCAAGTCCGGCTGGAGAAATCGGAACAGGAAGATTTATACCATTAGTGATAGGTGTAATAACACTGGCATTATAATCTAACACCGTCTTTGCCATACTAAATCACTCCTTTTCTAGTATATTGTATTGTATGTACTAGAGTTAAGGGTGCTTGGACTAAAAGAGTGGACAATATATACAAGCTCTACAAAAAATATTTTGAACTTCGATAATATTAGCTTTTTTGAACTCCTGTGCATGTATATAGTACAATGTAATGTATGCATGTGAAATGAGGAGGAAATGAAAACCATGTTGTGGAATGAAATTACAATACATACAACCGAAGAAGCCATCGAAATGATTTCGAATTTTCTGCACGAAGCAGGTGCAGGAGGGGTTTCCATTGAAGAATCCGGTTCGCTCAACAAGCCGCGGGATACGTCCTATGGACAGTGGTATGATCGGCCTTTGAACGACATACCTGAAGGACAAGCGATCATCAAAGGCTATTTTGCCGAAGAAGTGGACATGGAAAGTATTCGTTCGCAGATTGAGCCGCGCGTCGAAGAATTGAGAATTTTCGATATTGATCCTGGTGAGGTTCAGTATGAGCTGAAAACAGTTGATGAGGATGACTGGGCAAATGCTTGGAAGCAATATTTCAAGCCTTTGCGTGTGTCGGACCGTCTGACGATTAAACCCACTTGGGAAGACTATGAGCCTGCGAGTGAAGAGGAAAAAATCATTGAGCTGGACCCTGGTATGGCCTTTGGGACCGGAACGCATCCTACGACATCCCTTTGTCTGAGAACGCTGGAGTCTGTGATTAAGGGTGGAGAAGAAGTTATTGATGTCGGCACGGGTTCCGGTATTTTGGCCATTGGAGCTGTAAAGCTGGGAGCGAAGCATGTACTTGCCTTGGATTTGGACCCGGTGGCAGTATCCAGTGCGCGGGAAAATACGCGTTTGAACGGACTGGAGGAACGCATCACCATTAAAGAAAGTGATTTGCTATCCGTGCTTAATGCAAGCGATCCAACGCTGGGTATCCAGTTACCGGTCAAGCTAGTGGTAGCTAATATATTGGCAGAGATTATTCTGCTGTTCATTGATGATGTATATAAAGCCCTGGAACCAGGTGGTATTTATATTGCTTCAGGGATTTGGAAGAACAAAGAAGAGGTTGTCGAAACTGCTTTGAAAGCAGCTGGCTTTGAGATTGCCGAAATAAGCCGGGATGAAGATTGGCTGGCGTTTGTGGCGAGAAAGAGGTAAGTATGGATTTTCTACAAAATATTTTTCGTGTAAATTTAAATGTTCTTCCCTTTTATTTACTGGCTGTGATCATATCGTTCACGGTTCATGAGTTTGCACATGCGTATTATGCCAATAAATTTGGTGACCCTACGGCCAAGCTACTTGGGCGCGTGACTTTAAATCCGGCAGTGCATATTGACCTGCTGGGTACGCTGCTGCTGTTGATCGGAGGCTTTGGCTGGGCCAAGCCAGTTCCGGTTAATCGTGACAATTTTAGCCGTCCGCGCCTCATGGGCATTATCGTATCGGCTGCGGGTCCGCTGAGCAATCTGCTGCTTGCATTTGTTACTACTTTGATCTATGCCGTGCTCCTTCATTTTCAAGTATTGCCGGGGATGGAGAACCAACGGGTAGCTCAAGCAATCTATTTGTTTATCAATGCTCTGATCAATTTAAATCTATTTTTGTTTATCTTTAATTTGATCCCACTGCCTCCACTGGATGGATACCGGATTGTGGAAGATGTGGCCCCCACTCCTGTACGCCGTAAGCTTCAGCAATTTGAACAGTGGTCGATCTTTATTTTTCTGCTTATCCTGGTCATTCCGCAGGTTCGAGCTGTAACAATTGAACCTCTTTACACGCTGGCCCAGATGATTTATATACAGTTTTTGCAGTTCTCTTTTTATATCACTGGATTGTTTGGAGCCTAAGGGCTCCTTTTTTTACGAGAATAGGTAGGTATAACCTGAATAGAAGAGGGAACAGACTGGTCATACAGGCGCAAAAGATGATATGATGTTGCTTGGTGATTTATTCGGATTTTGTACGGAACGTTAGTGGATAACAGTTATTTTTAGAATGAGGATTTTGCAAAATCCAGGAATAGGTGTGAGAGAGAATGCAGCGTTATTTTATTCCGGCAGAGCAATTTCTAGAAGATCACGTGATTGTCGCGGGTGAGGACGCGCGGCATATCGCTAAAGTCATGCGGGGCCGTAGTGGTGACAAAATTATAGTTAGTGACGGGATATCTAGGGAAGCGCTGGCTGCATTGGATACGATTGAGCAGGATCATGTTACGGCGACGATTATTGAGCCGCTGAAGATGACCTCTGAACCGCATGTGCAGGTCACTATCGCTCAGAGTCTTCCTAAAGGAGACAAGATGGAGACGGTGATGCAAAAATGTACAGAAATCGGAGCAACCGGGTTTGTACCGTTTTTGTCCGAGCGTACGGTCGTGCAGTATGATGCCAAAAAAGAAGGCAAGCGACTGGAGCGTTGGCGCAAGATTGTGAAGGAAGCGGCTGAACAAAGCCACCGTAACCGGATTCCAGAAATTAGCGCGCCCATGACGTGGAAAGAACTTCTGGCTTCTTTTGCTGGGTATGATTTGATATGTTATTGTTATGAAAAAGAGCAGGGTAAACAGCTACGGGATGTAATCCAGCCTTTGGCAGGACAATGGGCGTCGACGGACATGCCGCGTGTTCTGCTGGTGGTAGGCCCGGAAGGCGGCTTTACTGAAGCGGAAAGCCTGGAGGCCGAGCAGGCCGGGGCACAGTCTACAGGACTGGGAAGACGTATTTTGCGTGCGGAGACCGCAGGAATGGCTGCATTGGCATGCATTTTATATGAGACAGGAGAAATGGGAGGGGTTTAATATGCCGTCAGTGGCATTTTACACATTGGGCTGTAAGGTAAACTTTTATGATACAGAAGCGATCTGGCAGCTGTTTAAAAATGAAGGTTATGAACAGGTGGACTTTGATGAGCAGACTGCTGATGTCTATCTTATCAATACATGTACCGTTACGAATACCGGTGATAAAAAGAGTCGTCAGATTATTCGCCGCGCGATTCGCCGGAATCCAGATGCCATTGTGGCAGTGACGGGCTGCTACGCCCAAACTTCTCCTGCCGAAATTATGGATATTCCTGGCGTTGATCTCGTTATCGGGACTCAGGATCGAGACAAAATCATTCCGTTCGTACAGGAAATTCAAGAAACGCGTCAACCGGTGAACGCCGTGCGCAATATTATGAAAACGCGTGTATTTGAGGAAATGGATGTGCCTGATTTTGCTAATCATACTCGGGCCTTTTTGAAAATTCAGGATGGGTGCAATAACTTCTGTACCTTCTGCATCATTCCGTGGTCGCGGGGTCTATCCCGTAGTCGTGATGCTGCGAGTATTATTGCACAGGCGCGTCAACTGGTACACGCAGGCTACAAGGAAATTGTACTCACAGGTATCCACACTGGCGGTTATGGTGACGACATGGATAATTATGACCTATCTGATCTGTTGTGGGATCTGGAGAAGGTGGAAGGGCTGGAGCGTATCCGTATCAGTTCGATTGAAGCCAGCCAGATTGATGAAAAAATGCTTGATGTACTGAACCGTTCCACCAAGCTGGTTCGTCATTTTCACATACCGCTTCAGGCGGGGGACGACACCGTGTTGAAACGGATGCGTCGCAAGTACACCACAGAAGAGTTTTATAACAAAATGCTTATGATTCGCAAAGCAATGCCGGATGTAGCGATTACAACGGATGTGATTGTCGGCTTCCCTGGGGAGACGGATGAAATGTTCCGCAATGGCTATGAGCTGATGAAAAAAATCGGTTTTTCGGAAATGCACGTGTTCCCATACTCCAAGCGCAGTGGAACTCCTGCGGCGCGTATGGAGGATCAGGTGGACGAAGACGTGAAAAATGCACGAGTGCATGAGCTGATACAACTGTCAGAGCAAATGCAACTGGCGTATGCTGAGAAGTTTGTAGGTCAGGTGCTGGAGGTCATTCCGGAAGTTGCGCCGAAAGGGACCGAAGATAGCGGCATACTCCATGGATATAGTGACAATTATATTCAACTGGCGTTTGAAGGTACTGAGGATCTGGTTGGCAAGGTATGCCGCGTGAAGCTGACGAAGGCAGGTATTAATGAAAGTGAGGGCCAATTGGTCCGCGTACTAGAGAATGGGCTGCAAACAGCTCTGTAAGAACAAAAAAAGCCTGAATAGGCAATAGAGATGGCAAACAAGGATTTCGCCTTTCCTTACAGAGAGGACGGAATCCTTGTTGCGCAAGGAAGGGAGATTACAGGATGGCAGCAAAAAAGGAAATTTCCGCAGGCGGCGTTGTGTTTCGCAAACAGGGGGAGCAGCTTGAAATTCAGCTCATTACTGACCGATATGGTAAGGTATCCTTGGCTAAAGGGAAAATGGAGTTGGGAGAAACAATCGAACAGACGGCTTTACGTGAAATTCGCGAGGAAACAGGGTTGAACGGGCGGATTATCCAGCATGTAGATATGATTGCTTATACGTATCAGCATCCAGAATTTGGGGAAGTAGATAAAGAAGTACACTATTATCTCGTAGAGGCACTGGATGGGGTTTTACAGGCACAGATCGAAGAAATTAAAGGAGTTGCGTGGCATACGCCTGAGGAAGCATGGCGTCTCCAGCGCCAGGGTGGATATGACAATAATGATGTCATTTTAAGCAAGGCGCTGTCCATGCTAGGAATTAACGTTTGATTCTGTCGGGAGATATACGATCCTCTAAACGCGTCCACACAGGTAGATAGCAGAGAGGCAAAACCAGCAGAGAGCTAATAACGTTAAACAGAGTTTGGGCATGGGCTACCTTGGCTCCGGGCTCGGTAGATATCCAGGCAGCGGCCATCTCCAGACCAGGGATCAACGGCATAAAGAGCAAGGCTCCGCCTACGTTCAGCAGCACGTGGGACCAGGCCACAAATTTGCCGGACACGCTGCCGCCAACAGCGGCAATCAGGGCGGTTACGCAGGTGCCTACATTGGAGCCGATGACGATGGCGATCCCCACATCGGCTGGCAAGGCTCCCGCAGCGGCAAGGCTAATCGCCATGCCAATGACGGCTGCGCTACTGTGAACCAGCGCGGTCAGACAGGCTCCAGCAGCGAAGGCCCACCACATGTTGGCCGCAGCGTGATCAAGAAACCAGCGGAATAGTCCGGCCTGCTCAATCCAGGGGCCGACTGTTTGCATTACGCGGATACCTGCCAGAATCAGCGAAAATCCAGCAAAGACGAGGCTGATATATTGTACAGCCTGCGGACGGCTAAGCCCATTGGAGCCGGGTGAAGCTCCAGCGGACGCATACTGGCGACTGGGGACAGCTTCACCCCACAGGACGGCAGTGCTCCAGCATAGCAGTGAGCCGCACAGCAGCGGAACAGCCAGCATGCCAAGCTGGAGCCCCATCAGCTCAGTGGTCAGGCAGGTGCCGATATTGGTGCCGAGAATGATGCCGAGCGTGCGGCCGTAGGTCAACAGCCCGGCGTTGACCAGTCCGATCGTCAGCACCGTTACGGCGGTGCTGCTTTGCAGCAGGGCCGTAATGCCTGAGCTGAACAGCATGCCCCGCCAAGGTGAAACTGTGGCGCGGTTCAGCCAGCGGGTGAGGAAGGGACCGGCCAAATGCCGGAGGGCTGCTTCCATCAGCTTCATCCCGCCCAAAAAAATAAACAGCCCGCCGCACAGTGGGAGTATAACATGTATAAACACGGGCATAGCCCCCTTTTCTAGGTGAAAATACTTATGTAACAGCCTATGATCTGTCGGGGACAGCCATGACAAGCATGGCTGAGCTCTTTTTTACGGAACGATATTAAGGACTTTGAGTAATCCAAGAATGGGAGTGAAGGATTTTGCCTTCAGTAATATTAGAACGCAGCCGTAAAAAAAGGCTGGAGCACGCACACCCTTGGGTGTTTAAAAACGAAATAGCCAAGATCGAAGGGGACCCAGAGGCAGGCGATTTGGTCAGTATCGTTAACCATCAGGGGCGTTATTTGGCGACAGGTTACTATAATCCAGCTTCACAAATTACAGTGCGTGTGATGTCCTACGAGCCGCTGGAAGCAATGGATCAAAACTTTTTTGCCCAACGCTTTCGCAAATGTCTGGAGCACCGCGAACGTTTTGTGACCGGGGGAAACGCTTATCGGTTGGTGTACGGCGAGGCTGATTTTTTGCCTGGACTGATTGTAGATCGATTTGGTGATGTGTTAGTCGTGCAGTTGTTAACGCTTGGCATGGATCGGCGCAGGGAGGAAATCAGGGATGCGCTCGTTGAAGTAGTGGGTCCTGCTGGTATATATGAGCGAAGTGATGTATCCATCCGTGAGCTGGAAGGATTGGAACAAACGAAGGGTCCTTTGTACGGTGATTGTCCGCGTCATGTGGTAGTGACGGAAAATGGCCTGCAAATCAAGGTTGATATTGTAGAGGGCCAGAAGACGGGTTATTTCTTTGACCAGCGTGAAAATCGTGCGGCCATAGCACCGTTGATGACAGGTTGGGGAGCACGTAGTGGAATTACGCTACAAGAAGTAGCTGCAGACTCAGGGGATGCGGGCACAACGGTCATGAAGCCAGTGAATAAAAGTGGTAAGGTTGTTGAATTCCCATTCTGGGATGGCGCAACCGTATTGGAATGTTTTTCGCACACGGGAAGCTTTACGCTCAATGCATGTAAACATGGTGCTAAAAAAGTAACTTGTCTTGATATTTCTGAGCATGCGATTGAAAGTGCGCGGGATAATGTCAAGCTGAACGGTTTTGAGGAACGCGTCGAGTTTGTCGTCGACGATGCTTTTCAATATTTGCGCAATCAAGTGAAAGGTGTAGAGGAACGCAATGCACGAGCCGGGGGCAAAGGAGATACATCCAAGCCGCTGACAGCAGGTGGCGGACGCACCTTTGACGTGGTCATTCTTGATCCGCCAGCCTTTGCCAAAACGAAGAACGCTGTCAAAGGAGCTACACGTGGATATAAAGATATCAACCTGCACGGGATGAAGCTGGTCAATGAGGGCGGCTATCTGGTGACTGCGAGCTGCTCGTTCCATATGCGGCCAGAGTTGTTTTTAGATACCATTAAGGAAGCGGCGGCAGATGCCGGCAAAATCCTTCGTCTGGTAGACTGGAGAGCGGCTGGTAAGGACCATCCTCAAATTTTGGGTGTGGAGGAAGGCCATTACTTGAAATTCGCCATCTTTGAGGTGCGCAGCCGGACACAGCTGTAGGTTTCATACAAGGTCAAAGTCAATCGCCTTTTTGGTGATTAAATAGGTAAAATAGACTCGTTTAGGTATAAATCAGTCCTGTAGAGAAGGCATGCACCAAGCCAATCTGCGGGACTGATTTGTTTTTTTAGAGGGAGGAAGAATTGCTACAACATGGCAAACGTACGTTCTTTTCTCCCTTGCCTGATATGCTATACTGTTTAATAGAATGTTGTTCGTTGGAAAGGAGGCCGCATCATGTCGGTTCGCTTGTTGATTGGCCGCTCTGGGAGTGGTAAAAGTACGTTAATCCGCAATGAAATGACGTCTATGTTACGCGAGGAGCCGCTAGGTAAGCCTATGCTGTTACTTGTACCGGAGCAATCGTCATTTGCTTCTGAGCATGCGTTACTTACAGAAGCCGGAAACGGTATTCAGGGGTCGGTGCGCGCCCAAGTGATGGGATTTCATCGTCTTGCCTATTTAGTTATGCAGGAAACCGGGGGTTCAGCACTGGTGCCTGTAACGGAAGAAGGCAAGAAGATGCTTTTATATAAAATTATTCGTCGTCGCAAGGATGAACTGAGTTTGTTTAAGGATTCGGGAGACCAGCTCGGCTTTGTGGATCGGTTGAATACATTGTTTACGGAGCTAAAGCAGTATGGAAATGATACTCGGTCTGTACCGGAGCAACTGGAGCGAATGAACGCTGCTGGAGAGTCAACTCCGATTTTGCGCGGCAAGCTCAAAGATATCAGTCTAATCTATGAGGATTTTGAACGAGAGCTGACGCTTAAATATATTGACGGTGAAGATACGCTGCGCATGCTGGCAGAACAGATTGCTGAGTCTTCCCTTGTGCGTGGGGCAGATATTTGGATGGATGGCTACCGCAGGTTTACACCACATGAATACAAGGTGGTGGAGCAGCTTATGCTGCACGCTTCTTCGTTGACGGTGGCGCTGACTTGCAACCGCAGCTACGAGAGCGGACAGCTTCCGCATGAGCTGGATTTGTTTCATCCCTCAGCGGCTACGTATGTAAAGCTCAAAGGAATGGCAGACGAGCTGATGATAGAGACGCAGACACAATTACTGCGCCCTGATCCGCTGCCGAGATTTAAGGAGCGTCCGGCGTTGGCGTATTTGGAGGCTAACTTTGAACATCGTACAGGGTTACGGAATCAGGAACAATGGATGCGGCTGCAGCAGCTACGAGAGCAGTGGACAGAAGAACAGCCGGAAGGCATAAAACTGTACACTGCGGCTAATCGCCGTGCAGAGCTGGAAGGGGCTGTACGCGAAATGCGTCGTCTGGTCCGAGATGAGGGCGCTCGTTATCGGGAGATGGCCCTGTTTGTACGTCATATTGAAGATTATGAGCCCTGGGTGGAACCGATATTCAAACAATATGAGGTTCCAGTATTTCTGGATCAGCGGAGAAGTGTTTTGCATCATCCCTTAGTGGAATTGATTCGGGCTTCGCTGGATATCGTGCAGCGTCGTTGGCGATATGAGGATGTATTCCGTGCGGTCAAAACAGACCTTCTCCTGCCGCTGGATGGTCGGGTAAGTCGTGAGGAGATGGACCGTTTGGAAAACTATGTACTAGCCTGCGGAATACAAGGCAGCCGTTGGACAGACGGTCGCCCGTGGCAGGCTGTGCCCAGCTTGTCACTGGAGCTGGAGGAGCAGGAACGGAGCCGTCAACGGGATGAAACGTTGGATTTGATGGAACTGTGCCGGGATGTGATCGTGACGCCTTTACGTGCGTTTGAGAAACGTGTCGGCAAGGCACGAACTGCACTTGAGAAGTGTGAAGCGGTATATCTGTTACTGGAGGATGCAGAAATCGGCCACAAGCTGGACGCCTTCATTCATCAGGCAGAGGAAGCAGGAAAACCTGAGCAGGCGAAGGAGCATCGTCAAGTATGGGATGCGGTGCTTGAACTACTGGATCAAATTGTCGAAATGATGGGTGATGAGAGGCTGGATACCTCTTTGTTTGCGGGTGTGCTGGAAACGGGATTGGCTGAGTTCCGTATGGGACTTGTTCCGCCAGCTCTGGATCAGGTTCTAGTCGGAAACACGGACCGTACACGTGTGTCCGGTATTCAACATGCCTTTGTACTAGGTATGAACGAAGGTGTGATGCCGGCTGTGTTCCATGAGGACGGTGTGCTGAATGAGCAGGAGCGTACGGCATTAAACGAACGAGGCGTAGAGCTGGCGCCGGATATGACAAGACGTCTGTTGGACGAACGTTTTCTCGCTTATACGGCCCTTACCTCAGCCGGTAAAAGCCTGTGGATGAGCTATGCAGTGACTGATGAAGAAGGGAAGTCGTTGCTGCCGTCTGAGTTAGTACGACATGTGCGGCACCTGTTTCCTAGTCTGGACGAGCGTCCACTGGCTGGATACCCTTTGCCTGGGGATGCTTGGACGACGCAATGGGAGTATGCTTCTCATCCGTCCGAGGCTTTACCGCAGCTCATTGCGCAATTACGGCATTGGCGACGTGGCGGTGACATTTTATCTCCTTGGTGGGAGGTATATAACTGGTATGCAAGCCAGCAAGGGCGTGAGAAAGACAAGCTGCGTCAGCTGTTGACCTCACTTTTTTACGAGAACCATGCCGAAATGCAGAAAGAAACGAGCCGCCGTCTGTACGGCAGCAAGCTGCGTACCAGCGTATCTCGTATGGAACGTTTTGTGGCATGTCCATTTTCGCACTTTGCCTCTCACGGTCTTCGTTTGAAGGAACGTCAAATGTATCGCCTGAAGGCCCCGGATATCGGACAATTATTCCATGCAGCGCTTGGAGAGATGGCGATCAATTTGCGTAAACGCAATGTCAGCTGGGGCAGTCTCAGCACGGAGGAATGCCGCCAAGAGGCGGAAAGTACAGTGGAGCGTTTGGCTCCTCGTCTGCAAGGCGAGATTTTAATGAGTTCCAAGCGGTATGGCTACATTTTGCGTAAATTGAAAGACATCGTGAGCCGTGCCTCGTTGATTTTAGGTGAACATGCGCGAAGAGGTAGCTTTGAGCCGATTGGGCTGGAGTTGGACTTTGGGCCGGGTCAGCAGCTTCCTCCGTTAAGCTTCCGGTTAGATAACGGCGTTGTGATGGAAATTGTCGGACGGATTGACCGTGTAGATGTGGCAGAGGGAGAAAAGGGGTTACTTTTGCGTGTCATCGATTACAAATCTAGCCAAAAGGATCTCAAGCTGCATGAAGTGTACTATGGCCTGTCCTTGCAGATGCTCACCTACCTGGATGTGCTGCTGAATGCGGCGGAGGAATGGTTGGGCGAGACGGCTTATCCAGCGGGTACACTGTATTTTCACGTCCACAATCCGATGTTGCAGTCGCCTAACGGTCTTAGCGCAGAACAGGCCCGTCAGGAGCTTTTAAAACGTTTTAAGATGAAGGGATTATTGCTCGCGGATCGGGATGTAGTTGGGCAAATGGATACAGCATTGGACAAGGGATATTCCTCTATTTTACCTGTTGCGGTGAAAGCAGACGGCAGTTTTTATAGCAGTGCTTCGGTTGCTTCGCCGGAACAGTGGGACAGCCTGCTAGCTTCGGTACGTCATAATATCCGGACGATTGGCACACGGATGACAGAGGGCGATGTGGCCATTGAACCTTATCGTATCCAGCAAGAGACGGCTTGTACCTTCTGTTCTTTTAAGCCTGTTTGTCAATTTGACGACAGTCTGGACGGTAGTGGCTACAATCAATGGGGTAAACCCGGTAAGGATCAGATCTGGAATCTGCTGGGTCATACACAGGAAGGGAAAGGAGGAATGGACCAATGATAGGCACGTCAAACACTAAAGGCATGCCGAAGCCGGAAGGCAGTATGTGGAGTGATGACCAGTGGCGTGCAATTTCGGAATCTGGTAATAACATGCTGGTCGCGGCAGCGGCAGGGTCTGGTAAAACAGCGGTGCTCGTAGAGCGTATTATTCGTAAAATCGTCGATCCCCAGCTCGGCTTCAGTGTGGATCGGTTACTGGTAGCGACCTTTACGAAGGCAGCCGCCGCCGAAATGCGTCAACGGATACGCGAAGCGTTGGAACGTGTACTGGAGCAGGAACCGGAAAGTGAGCATGTACGCCGCCAGCTATCGTTGCTGAATCGGGCCTCGATTACGACGCTTCACTCATTTTGTATGGAGGTCATCCGCAGGCATTATCAGGCCATTCCCCTTGATCCCGGTTTTCGGATTATGAATGAGCATGAGACAGAATTGCTGCGTCAGGAGCTTCTAGAAGAACTGTTTGAGGAGAAATATGAGGCTCATGATGAAGGCAGTACATTCCGCAGACTGGTCGACTGGTTTAGTGGAGAACGCACCGATGATGCAATGTACGTGCTTGTTCAGCGGCTGTATGATTTTTCTCAAAGTCATCCGTGGCCAGAACATTGGCTGCGGGAGACAGCGGCAGCATTTCGTGTACAGGATGTAGCCGCTTTGGGAGAGACTCCCTGGGTTCGCAGCATTTTGGCGGATGCTGCACTTTCATTGCGTGGAGCAGCGAGCTTGCTGGAACAGGCGCATGAAACAGCTATGCAGCCCGGCGGTCCTGCACCTTATGCCGTGACGCTGCAAGAGGATGCGGCGATGGTGAAGGGATTGTTACAGGAGCTGGAGACACAGCCGTGGGCATCTCTATATGATCATTTTCAGACAGCTTCCTTCGGTAAGCTCAAGCCCGTCAAAAAAGATCAGACCGAGCCTGCATTGCAGGAACGGGTTAAAACGCTGCGTGAAGCAGCCAAAAAAATGATTACAGATATGAAGGCTTCCCTGTTTGGCAGGAGAGCAGAAGCCTATTGGGAGGAGCTGCACGCCGCGGCTCCGCTGATGGACGAATTGATAGAAACCGTGATTGTATTCGGGGAACGATTTCAACATCACAAGCAGTCAAAAGGGCTGGTGGACTTCGGGGATTTGGAACATTACTGTCTGAAAATATTACGACATCCCGATTCTACTCCGTACAAGCTACTACCTTCCGACGCTGCGCTCGAATACAAGGCGCAATTCGACGAGGTGCTGCTGGATGAGTATCAGGATACGAATACCGTACAGGAAGATATCGTCAGGCTGGTATCACGGGAGGAACCGGGTAACCGTTTTATGGTGGGCGACGTGAAACAGAGTATTTATCGGTTTCGGCTGGCGGAGCCGGGTCTGTTTTTGAATAAGTATCAACGGTACGGCATGCAGGAGCAGGAAGATGGCTTATTAATTGATCTGGCGCGTAATTTCCGCAGTCGGGAGGAAGTTGTCGATGCGGTCAATTTGGTGTTCCGCCAGATTATGAGTGTGGATGTGGCGGAAATTGAGTACGATGAACGAGCATGGCTGGTACACGGCGCATCCTATCCCGACCAGTCGGATCAAGACCCTGCATCTGTATATGCACCTGAGCTGCTGTTAGTTGATAAGGGTGGACATGGTCTTTCTGAGGCTTCGGAGCTGTCCGAAACGGGGGACGAATCTGCTTTACAGGAAAGTGAGCTGGCTGAGCTTGTGGAGTTAGAAACGGCACAGTTAGAGGCTCGTGCGATCGCGCAACGGATTAAAGAACTGACCGGAGACACTGGACAACCACTGTTGATTTACGACAGAGGATTAAAAGCGATGCGTCCGGCAGTCTACGGTGATATCGTCATTTTGCTTCGTTCCGCAAGCGTGTGGGCCCCCCTAATTGTGGAGGAACTGCGGCTTGAGGGCATTCCGGCCTCCGGGGAGCAGACGACAGGCTTTTTTAAAGCAACGGAAGTTGAGGTAATGTTGTCTCTGCTGCACATTATTGATAATCCGCAGCAGGATATCCCGCTTGCATCAGTGCTTCGTTCGCCGATTGTCGGCTTGACCGAAGATGAACTGGCACAAATTCGGTTGGAGAAGCCGGATGGATTGTTTTATGGCGCATTGCTGGCGGCGGCTGAGGCTGACCCACTGGAAGAAAGCGAAAAAGGGATTTCAGCTGAGATCATGGAGTTGGATATTTTCCCAGAGGACTCTTTATCTTCATCTGACTTTGGTAATAGAAATGACGGGAATACGTTGTCTGCCCGACTACGTTCATTTTTGCGTAATTTGGAAGCCTGGCGGCATGAAGCCAGACAAGGCAGCTTAAGTGCATTGATTTGGAATGTGCTGGAGGAAACAGGATATCTGGATTGGGTCGGTGGACTGCCTGGCGGCTCACAGCGCCAAAGCAATTTGCGGGCGCTATATGACCGAGCGAGACAGTATGAGACTTCTACGTCCAACCGAGGATTGTTCCGATTTCTGACCTTCATTTCCCGTCTACGGGAGCGAGGCGGTGATTTAGGATCAATTAGCGGAGGGACTGAACCCGATCAGGCTGTCCGCATTATGACCATTCATAAAAGTAAAGGACTTGAATTCCCTATCGTGTTTATTGCCGGGACAGCAAAAATGTTCAATCAACAGGATCTCAATGCGCCGTTTCTTATGCACAAGGAGTTGGGGTTTGGTCCTAAATATGTGGAGGAACAAAATCGTGTCAGCTACCCTACGCTGCCTAATTTAGCGATCCGCCGACGCTCACAGCTGGAGCTATTGGCTGAGGAAATGCGGGTGTTATACGTGGCGCTTACACGTCCGCGCGAAAAGCTGATTATGACCGGAACCGTGAAGGATCTCGCTTCGCGCGCAGCGGGTTGGGCACGTGCCAAAGAACATACGGAAATTGTCTTACCAGACTATATGCTGGCGGCAGGCCGCAGCTATCTGGACTGGGTAGGTCCCGCTTTGATTCGGCATCCTTCTGCTACTTTGTTGAGGGAAGCCGCAGGTGATCAGGATGGGTACTATCACAGGCTGGAACATATGCCGGGAACAGACTGGTTATTTAAAATCGTGGCCTCGGAAACACTTTCCGGCTCTCGTGTGAACTCAGATCATGAGGAAGAGGTGTCGGGAGAAGAGCGCCAAAAGAAGACAGAAGCACTGAGAAATGCGGAGGTAATCGACTTGAACGAAGAGAGTGAAACGGATATTGAAGCTGCTCTTTCCTGGATTTATCCGTATGAACGGGCTGGCAAGACGGCAGCCAATACATCGGTTACTGAGATGAAAAGATGGCTGGAAATGCAGGAGATGGGTTCGGACGATTGGCTGAATCTATCTACCTCCCTACTAGCAGAGTTACCGGAGGATCGGGAGGATTCTCACACTGGGGGAAGTCAATTACACTTGCGCAGACCTAAGTTTATGGGGAATCAGCGTCTGACTCCAACGGAACGAGGAACAGTCTATCATACGTTGATGCTGCATTTGCCACTAGATGGGGGGATGAGCGCCGAAGTTATTGAGGAAACCAAGGCTCGTTTGCTCAATCAGCGTATGTTATTGGATGTTCATGCAGAGGCGCTAGATACGGATAAAATATTACGCTTTTTCACTAGTGAGCTGGGTAGCAGAATGCTGGGAGCATCCCATGTTCAAAGAGAGCTTCCGTTCACTTATACCATGCGGGCAACCGATTACTGGAACCACAGCTTACCATCGATGTCACCAGGACAAGAAACAGATTCGGAAGGTAGACAGGACGGCGATAAGGTGCTGATGAACGGGATTATTGACTGTCTATTTGAAACTCCTGAAGGACTCGTACTGGTAGATTATAAAACAGATCGGATATCTGAATATCGTACACTGTCCCATTTAACAGACCAATATCGATTTCAATTGGAGCTGTATGCCCGTGTGATCGAAGAGATTACAGGCAAAAAGGTTGCTGAGAAGTGGCTGTATTTTTTAGAAGCTGGAGAGAGTGTACGGCTGTAGTTATATAGATAGGGAGAGGAGGAATAGCATGCGGATTTTGCATACAGGTGATTGGCATTTGGGCCGCACGTTGGAAGGACGCAGCCGTTTAAAGGAGCAGGAGGCGTTTTTGGAAGAATTGGCGAAAATGGCTGACGATCAGCAGGCCGATTTGATTATGATGGCTGGAGACGTATACGACTCAGTCAATCCATCGGCCGCAGCCGAGCAATTGTTTTATGAAACGTCTGCCCGTCTTACGGCTGGAGGAAGACCACTAGTCGTCATTGCGGGCAATCATGATCAGCCGGAAAGGGTATCCTCGGTCACACCGCTGGTGAGCGGGCGCGGAATTACATTGCTGGGACTGCCCCATGGGGAAGCGGTACGCGTTCATACACCGCGAACGGGTGAAATGGCATGCATTGCAGCCTTGCCATATCCCTCCGAGTCTCGTCTGAACGAGCTATTGTCTGAAGACGGAGATGAAACAGTATTGCGCGAGGCATACAGCCGCCGTGTGGGCTTGCTGATGTCACAGCTGGGTACAGCATTTCGGCCTGACACCGTTAATTTGTCGATGAGCCATATTTATGTGCTCGGCGGGCTGGAATCGGACTCGGAACGTCCGATTCAGGTCGGGGGGGCGTATACCGTAGATCCGTCTGCTTTGAGCATTGGGGCACAGTATACGGCTCTAGGACATTTGCATCGTCCCCAATATGTGAAGGGAGACGGGCTGATGCGTTACAGTGGCTCGCCGCTGGCTTATAGCTTTTCCGAAGCCGGACAAGCCAAATCGGTTACGTTAATTGACGTGGTTGCTGGCAAGCCTGCTCAGGTCGAGGAACTGTATATTACCAGTGGACGCCCATTAGTGAGGTGGCGTGCACGGGGAGGTCTGGAGGAAGTATATCGCTGGCTGGACGAAGGACTGGATGCCGATGCCTTTATTGATCTGGAAATTACGCTGGATGAAGCGATGTCGATGGGAGATATTCAGCGGCTGCGCAAAAGCCGTGAAGGCATCATTCATATTCGCCCAATGTATCCAGAAATGGCTGCCGCACAGCTGGAGCACCAACGATCAGAACTGCCAGTGCATGAGTTGTTCCGGGCATTCTATCAGCGGCAGACAGGTGGAGCACAGCCAGATGACGGATTAGTGCAGTTGTTTCTGGAACTGGTGGAACAGGATGATGCAAGAGAGCACGCTGAGGAGGATGACGCATGAAACCAATCCTTCTAAAACTGGCGGGGTTGCAAAGCTACCGGGAGTCACAGGAAATTCGCTTTGACGATTTGACCGAAACTGGACTGTTTGGAATTTTTGGTCCAACGGGTAGTGGAAAATCAACGCTGCTGGATGCCATTACGTTGGCTATGTACGGTAAAGTGGAGCGGGCAGTGAATGGTACACAAGGCATTATGAATCATGCTGAGGATACGTTGTCTGTTGCGTTTACGTTTGAATTAATGTCAGCTCAAGGGCCTCGTCGTTACCGTGTAGAACGACGTTTCAAACGTGCTGGAGGCGTATCGGTTAATAATACGCTTAGCCGTTTTATTGCGTTAACAGAGGATGGCGAGGAAGTGCTTGCCGATAAGGTGCAGGATGTGACGCGCTGTGTAGAGGAGTATATCGGCCTGAAAATGGACGATTTTACACGAGCTGTTGTATTGCCGCAGGGAAAGTTTGCGGAATTCTTGTCCTTAAAAGGTAGTGAACGTAGACAGATGCTACAGCGTTTATTCCATCTGGAGAAGTACGGAGATCAACTTGCACAGAAGCTAAGCCGTCGTGTGAAAGATAACGATAGCGCACTGAAAGCGTTAGAGGCGGAGCAGCAAGGGCTGGGGGATGCGAGTGCTGAAGCGCTTGAACATGTAGAGTTGCGTCTCAAAGAGGCGATTGCCAATGCAGAAGCTTCGCGTCGCGAGCTAGAGCGTGTCTCACGTGAATCGGAGGCGCTAAACAAAACCCGTGAGCTGGTCATCGAGCTCAGCCAAAGATCGAACGAGCTGGAGCAGTTGGCAGCACAGGAGCCGGGCATTGCTTTGCTGGAGCGCAAGCTTCGACAAGCAACTGCAGCCGAGGCATTGCTGCCTGCGCTGACGGATTGGAAGGAAGCCATTGCTGAAGCGGAAAAACGGCAAAAGACTGCCGAAGAAATGGAAGTCCTGGCCGCTACCGCGCAGGAGGCTGCGCTTGTGTCTGCGCAAGCAGATGAGCAGGCCCGGCAAGCACTCAGTGCCGAAGAACCGAAGCTATTGCTTCGGATCGACCAACTAGAGCAGGCGCTTCAACTGGAGCGTGATACGGAAGCGTTGCGGACCGAACGGGAACGTCTGGCGGCCGAGCTTGTGCAAAGCGAACAAACCCTTGCTGAACATGCAGAAGGACTCGCAAAGGAACAAGAGCTACAGACGCGAGGCTTGAAGCGACAGCAAGAGCTTCAACAGGAGCTAAAGCAAAATGAAGTGCGGGCAGATGAGCGGCGTATGCTGCAAGAGGCTGTGCAACGGCTGCAACAGCTGGAAGTCGCGAATGAGCAATTGCGTGAAGCTGAACTGGAGTACACCGCTCAGGAGAATCGGCTTGCGCAAGCTGACGAACGTTTACAGCTGACGGACCAGGAGACACAGGAGACAGAGGCACGGCGTTCTGCCCTTGCTGCACAGGCAGCTGATGGCATTGAGGCATTGCTGACGTTGGAGGCAGAGATCACCGTCGATATGTCGTCACTGGCCTCCGAGGAAGAGCAACTGCGCCACGAGCTCCGTGCCGAGGAGCTGGGCCGTCTTGCTCAGCATCTCGCTGCCGAGTTGCGCGAAGGCGAGCCGTGCGCAGTGTGCGGCTCGTTGCATCACCCCGCGCCTGCCGTCGTCGCGGCGCATAGCGCGGATGCCGCTGCGCCAGATGAGCTGCACCGCCTGCGGCTTGGTTTGCAGGAGCTGCGCCTCACACTGCGCCAGCAGCTGCACGAGCAGCGCAGCTTGCTGGCCCAGCCCGCCACCGCAGACAGCGGCGCTGCCGCCACGGGCGAGCCTTTCACGCCTGCGGCAGCGCCAGCAGAGCCGCGCGGTGCCGCCGCTTGGGCGGAGCGCTGCACGGCGCTGGATCGTGCTGCGGCAGAGCTAGCCGCACGTGCGCATATGCTGTCTGCCGAGGCACAGGCGCTGCGCGAGGCAGACGCGGCCGGACAGCAGCGGCGTATCCGTGCTGCCGCCGAGCAGGAGGCAGCAGCTGCAGCGCTGACGCAGGCACGCAGCAAGCGCGAGGCATGCACCACGCGCAGCGAGGGGCTGCGCGCCGAATGGGCGGTGCAGCTAATGGATGTCGCTCCGAGCGAAGCTGCAGAGCGTTACCGCGCCATGCAGGAGCGCGACGGGCGTGCGGAAGAGCTGCGGTCCCGGCTGGAGACGAGTGTGACCTTCCTCGAAGGAAAGGCGGCGCGTGTTCAACAGATACAGCAGAGTATCATCGAGGAGGACAAAATCATTATTGCCCGCCGTACAGGGCTCCAAAGCAAAGATGATTCGCTTCGTGAAAAGCTAGCACAGCTCCGAAAGTGGGTTGGAGATGGCCAAGCGGCTTCATTGCTGGAAGAAGCGACCTCGCGACTGTTGGGACTTAAAAACGGAGCCGAAGCCGCGGCACGCCGCCGTACCGAAGCGGAAGAACGCAAGCAGCAAGCCGTTCATGCTTCACTGATTGCCCGGCAGGCCTCCGACTCGGCAGAAGAAAGACGGCAGATGGCAGAGTCCCGTTGGGGCAGCCGTCTGGAAGCATCCTCCTTCGCTACGGAAGCAGAGGTTATGGAATGCTGCCTGGGACCGGAAGAAGCCGCACGCTATGAGCGTGAAGTGAGTTTGCATCGAGAACGGGAAAAAGAGCTGTCTTCCCGATTAAAACATGTCAAAGAGCAGCTGAATGGAACAACGGTAACAGAGGAACAGTGGGAAACGGCCACTACACAGCTACGTGATTGCCGTGCACGCGATGAAGAGGCGCTTCAGAATCGCGCCAAGGCTGAGCGTGATTTAGAGGACTTGCAGCATCGGCACGTCCGCTGGATGGAGCTGGAGTCCAATCGTATACATTTGCGTAGCGAAGCGGAAAAAATGTCCAAGCTCCAGTCTGTTTTTCGTGGCAATGCCTTTGTTGAATATATTGCCGAGGAGCAGCTCATGCAGGTCAGTCAGTCGGCTTCACGCCGCCTGCGTTTTCTGACCAAGCAGCGTTACGCGCTAGAGGTAGATTCCAGCGGTGGATTTGTCATTAGTGACGATGCCAACGGTGGGGTCAAACGTCCGGTATCGACCTTGTCTGGTGGCGAAACGTTCCTGACCTCCTTGTCGCTTGCGCTTGCGCTGTCGGCTCAAATTCAATTGCGGGGCCAATACCCTCTGCAATTTTTCTTTCTGGATGAAGGCTTTGGAACGTTGGACCCTGAGCTGCTTGACACAGTGATCACCTCACTGGAAAAGCTGCACCATGATCAATTGTCTGTTGGTGTGATTAGTCATGTGCCTGAACTACGGGCCCGTCTTCCGCGCAAGCTAGTTGTTCTGCCAGCAGAGCAGGCTGGAGGCGGCTCACGTGTGGTTATGGAAACTTTTTGAAGCAATGTGATACAGGTCACAGATACAGTTTCAAACTATTGTTATAATACAGCCAAGCCGACAAGTTAATCATACAGCACCCCGGCGGACGTATGCTGCGGAAGAAATCTTCCCATCATACGTCCGTTCAGAGGGGCTCTGCCAAGAGCTCCCGGGGTGCTTCTTTTTTTTGCAAGCCGGAATTCGCCCAATTTGATGTAGCAAATAGCCCGTTTTTGAATAACATACGGTATACATGCAAGAGCCTAGGAGGAAACAACCATGGAAAAAAGCATGACAACCGAAAAAGTTACAGCACCGGAACAGACGGATGCTAAAACACTATGTCAAAAGCATATGCATCGTTATGTATGCGTATGGGTGAAGGACGGGACAATGTATGACGGCATTGTAGAGCATGTGGATGATGAAAAGATATACTTAGCCGTTCCTATGGGTGGAGACGAGATGGAGAATGTCAATGTTAATCTCCCATATCCGCCTAATAATTGTGGCTGCGGCTCCCGTGCTTATGGTGGCTATGCGTCTTATCCTCCGTATCCGTACCCGTACCCGTACCCGTATCCAGCACCCGCTTATGCATATGGGTTCCCATACGGACGCCGTCGCTTTAATCGTTTGATTCTGCCACTTGCAGCGTTGACAGCGATTAGCTTGCTGCCTTATTACTAATCCTATTTTCTTAGTCGTCAGACATAGTGAATTCCTGCTCTCTCCCGCCTACAGTTCTTGTGCAGTACAAGTGACTTTAAGGCGCATCCATACATTATCACCATGCAAGGCTGCTTCTTCCATTATGAAGAAACAGCCTCTTTTTCACGTAAAACATCCCGAATATGATTCAATGATTGAAACTGTATTAGTACAGTTCAATGAAATGAGGTATCCTGTTTATTCATAAACCATGGTAACATCTAGCGTGTAAAGAAACATAAGACGGAATAAGCATGTAATGAAATGAGCATGTAATGAGTATGTAAAGAGCAGGTGGGAGGATATTGTGAAAAAATACATTTCAATTTTATTGGATATAGAACTTAAAATTCGCGAGGGACAATATAAATCAGGTTACAAGTTGCCGTCGGTCCGTGAGGCTTCTGAATTATACAGGTGCAGCAAAAGCACGATTCTGCGGGCATATGCTGAACTTGAAAAGAAACACGCCATCTATTCCATACCGCAAAGTGGATACTATGTAGTGGAAAATTCGGGCGATTTACACCATAGCCATATTCAAGACTCCGTTGATTTTGCTTCGGCCTCCCCGGATTTGAATGTATTCCCTTATCTGGATTTCCAACATTGTTTGAATCAGGCTATTGACACCTACAAATATCATCTGTTCACTTATGGCGATTCGCAAGGGCTGGAAACACTGCGTCATACGTTGGTTTCCCATTTGGCTGATACTCAGGTGTTTGCAAAAATGGATCGGATTATCGTTACTTCGGGTGTTCAGCAGGCATTGGAGATACTCGCTAAAATGCCGTTTCCCAATGGCAAAGAAAAGGTTTTGGTCGAGCAGCCAAGTTACGATATATATTTGCGTTTTCTGGAGGAAGAGAACATACCCGTCAGTACCATCGTCCGGACAGCGGAAGGTATGGATTTTCACGAATTGGAGAATCAATTTAAGAACGAGAGCATCAAGTTTTTTTATACCATGTCAAGATATCATAATCCATTAGGAGTCTCTTACAACACAGAGGAGCGAAAAGCGATAGCTGCCTTAGCCGCCAAATATGATGTGTACATCGTAGAAGATGACTATATGGCAGATTTGGGGGCCGATCATCTTTTTGATCCCATTTATGCATACGACCAGACGCACCATGTTATTTATTTGAAAAGCTTCTCGAAAATCATTTTTCCCGGTTTGCGATTAGGAGTTGCGGTATTGCCAGAAGTCCTATTGAAGACGTTTAACACTTATAAAAGATATGTCGACACATCTATTTTGTCTCAGGCGGCGCTTGATATTTATATTAAAAATGGAATGTATGAACGCCACAAGCACACGATATATAAACTGTATTCGGAGCGCGTTCGTGCTCTTAACAAGGCTGTGGAACGATACAATCAGGCCGGATACGTTCAGACTTCAGCTGTAACTTCAGGAGTTTATATGCAGTTTAAACTGCCTCGGACGGTGAATTTGGAACGCTTGGTACAGTGTCTTTCCGCGAGGAACATCCAGGTTGTAGCTGGCAAAGGCTTTTATTTATCAGGCTATAGGGAACAAGAGAAATTTTTGCGCATAAGTATTTCGCGCGCACAGTTGGATCAAATTGATGCAGGGGTGAGAGCTATTATAGAGGAAGTTAGTAAGGGAAACTGGTATTAAGACCCTTTTTCCGTTATGATACATAAAGAAACATAAGTATAACCAAACATGGCTGTATATGTTTCTATTCAGTGTGGGAAATACATAACTTTGAATGCCGAGAGCAAGGGCTGTTTTTGTCTATTTGCTTATGATCGGCTCACTGCCAAAGGAGGGTTTTGAATGGACGATCTGTTTTTGAAAATTGTGGATGGAACCATCCCCAGCAAGAAGGTGTTGGAAACCGACAATGTGCTCGCATTTCATGACATCCAGCCTGCGGCGCCAGTACACGTGCTCATTATTCCAAAAAAATATATTCCTTCGATGAACGCTGTGACAGAGGAGGATCTTCCTCTTATCGCGGAGATTCATCGTGTTGCGGTTGAGGTTGCGAAAAAGTTAGGAATTGCCGAGTCTGGCTATCGGTTGATTAACAACTGTGGCCCAGATAGTGGACAAGCGGTGGGGCATCTGCATTATCACTTACTGGGCGGCGCCAAATTGGGTGCCTTGACAGGTATTTCGGACTCACATTTTTAAAAAATGACAGAGCTTGTCTTTTCAGTAATACGGATGTGAATGGAGAAAAATGGCCCTTTATGTATTCATTTTTTCTTATAGGTTGACACCTGGTTTCCGTTTCACCTATAATAAAATTTGATGAACCGTGTTATTGCTCTTGGACGGTCTGGTCGGAGGGAGGGAAAACTGGTGTCTGAAACTAAAGTTCGCAAAAACGAGACAATTGATGCTGCACTTCGTCGCTTTAAACGTTCCATTGCTAAGGATGGCGTATTGGCTGAGGTGAAGAAACGCAAGCATTATGAAAAGCCAAGCGTAAAGCGCAAGAAAAAGTCCGAGGCTGCTCGTAAGAGAAAGTTCTAGGAGGATCTAAGCAATCATGAATTTGAGCGAACGATTGAACGAAGATATGAAGCAAGCAATGAAGAGTAAGGACAAGTTCAAACTCTCCACCATTCGAATGGTTCGTTCTACGATTAAAAATCTTGAAATAGATTTGAAACGGGATTTGGACGACAACGAAGTGCTTGATATTCTGAGTCGTGAGATCAAACAGCGAAAAGATGCCCTCCATGAATTTGAAAAAGCCGGTCGTGATGAACTTGCGACAAGCACTAAAGCAGAAATAGAGATCATCGCTCAGTACCTTCCCGAACAACTTTCTGAGGAAGAAATTAAAGTTATTGTACAGCAGACCATCCAGGAAACCGGTGCTTCTTCGAAAGCCGAGATGGGGAAAGTAATGACGGCCTTGATGCCTAAGGTAAAAGGCCGCGCTGACGGTAAGCTCGTGAACCAAGCGGTTCAGCAATTTCTGCAATAAACCTGCGACAAACAGGAAAACACAACACCCTCTGTTTACAGAGGGTGTTATTTCTATATATGCGATGCCTACCATAGAATGTAATGGTGAGAAGATTCTTATATGTAAGCGCTATCGTTAATTGTATGAAACGTGATGTCCGTTGGGTGCGTAAAGTATCTGACAGCCGTCAGGATTAGCAATATACCCAATAATTTCACATTAAATCCTGAAAACTGTATAGTTTGTCTAACAAAGTTTGGTATGCTGTAACATAGAAAGGTCGAAAGGGGGGAGAGAAATGCATAGAGAACATCACCACTCCAGTCGCAAATTGATCTTTTTAACGTTGTGGATTATGGTAACCGTTTTGCTGTTACCCTTAGTTCATTCTGAATCAGCGGCGGCCCAAACTAAAGGTGGAGCTGTGTTTGTTATACCAGTTGATCAGGAAATTGAGCAAGGTCTAGGCAAATTTATGGAACGTGGATTTGCAGAAGCAGCAGATTCCAAAGCAGGTCTGATTTTACTGGATATTAACACTCCCGGTGGACGGGTAGATACAGCGGAGAAGCTGGGTAAACTGATTAAAGACAGTCCAATTCCGACCGTAGCCTATATAAGGGGCGAAGCGGCCTCAGCGGGTAGCTATATTGCGTTGAGCGCAAACAAGATTGTTATGAAACCGGGGAGTATTATCGGAGCAGCAGCGTTAGTAGACGGTAGGGGGCAGGCTATCACAGATCCAAAAACGGTAGCTTGGTGGAAGAGTAGCATGGCATCTGCCGCAGAAGCTGGTGGACGTAATCCAGATATTGCCAGAGGTATGGTTGACTCCAAAACGACCGTATCTATTCCAGAGATGAACTTTAATAAGGAAAATGGTCAGATCATTTCTTTAACCAGTGAGGAAGCGCTGAAGTTGGGTTATGCGGATCACATCGCGTCTTCCGAACAAGAAGTTATCCAGTGGATGGGTTACAGCACGGATGATGTAATTCATGTGGAGCGAACATGGGCTGAAAAAGCAGCCGAGATATTGACTAACCCAATTGTGCAGACGTTGCTTTTATTTATCGGTATCGCGGGTGTCGTTATTGAGCTGCTCGTACCCGGTTTTGGTGTACCGGGAATTTTGGGCATACTCGGATTTGGTTTGTATTTTTTTGGCAATTATATCGCTGGTTTTGCAGGTTCGGAGACGTGGTTGTTGTTTATTATCGGTCTGGCTCTGCTTATACTTGAAATGTTCATCCCAAGCTTTGGTATTTTGGGCATTTTGGGTTCAGTCAGCCTTGTCGCCGGAGTTGTTCGGGCAGCATACAACATGCAGCATGCGTTTATATCTTTGGGCATTGCCTTTGCAGCTGCAGTTGCTGTTGTGGCGATTATCGCGGTTGTATTCAAGGACCGAGGGATATGGAACCGTTTTATACTTAAAGAAAGTTTAACGGCTGAACAAGGCTTTTCCTCAGTTGTGAACCGGGAAATGCTATTAGGTCAACGGGGTGTCAGTCTGACACCACTTCGTCCAGCCGGAACGGTGCTGATCGCTGATGAGCGAGTCGATGTTGTAACGAACGGCGAGTTTATTGCTACAGATATGCCGATTATAGTATCCAAAGTAGAAGGTGGGCGAATTGTGGTCAAGGCTGACACTAGCGTCTAAACAAGTAAATAACAAAGAATTAGATTAATGGAGGATGATGCGAGTGTTCGAATCGGGTATTGTCAGCGTTTTGCTGATTGCCGTTGTAGTGATTATTGTATTGAGCGTATTTTTCAGTTTCTTCCCGGTGATGCTGTGGATTTCAGCATTGGCTTCGGGTGTGCGTATTGGCATCATTACGCTGGTAGCTATGCGGTTACGGCGCGTCACGCCAAGCCGAATTGTCAATCCGCTCATTAAGGCAACCAAGGCGGGTCTGGGATTGAACATTAACCAGCTGGAAAGCCATTTTCTCGCAGGAGGGAATGTAGACCGAGTGATCAATGCGTTGATTGCTGCCCAGCGTGCTAACATTCCGCTTGAATTTGAACGTGCGGCAGCGATTGACCTTGCGGGACGGGATGTTCTGCAAGCGGTCCAAATGAGCGTTAATCCGCGTGTTATTGAGACACCTACTGTTGCAGCGGTCGCCAAGGATGGTATCGAAGTGAAGGTTAAAGCTCGTGTTACCGTGCGTGCCAACATTGATCGACTCGTCGGGGGTGCCGGAGAAGAAACGATTATTGCACGGGTCGGTGAAGGTATCGTTACAACCGTAGGTTCCAGTAATTCGCATAAGGACGTGCTGGAGAATCCGGATTCAATTTCGAGAACTGTATTGTCCAAAGGTTTGGATGCCGGGACAGCATTTGAAATCTTGTCCATTGATATTGCGGACGTTGATGTAGGTAAAAACATCGGTGCTTTTCTGCAAACAGAGCAGGCGGAAGCCGACAAACGTATTGCGCAGGCAAAAGCAGAAGAGCGGCGTGCGATGGCTGTAGCGCAGGAGCAGGAAATGAAGGCACGTGTCGTAGAAATGAGAGCACGCGTGGTGGAATCCGAATCCGAAGTGCCGCTGGCAATGGCTGAAGCACTGCGTGGCGGGAAACTTGGCGTCATGGACTATATGAATTTGAAAAATATTGAGGCGGATACGCAAATGCGTGGCTCCTTAGGCAAACCGAATGAGAACTCGGGGTATGATAACAAGAACCGGGATTAATAACGGGACATAGCCGATGAATTACGGCAGCTAGGTGGTGAGTAATGAACTTTATCAGCTGGATCTTTGAACATTTGTATATCCTGATCGTGATTGGCTTTGCTTTGGTGTCCTTTTTGGGGAAAAGCATCCAAGGCACAGGGCGGAAATCTCCGCCACGAAAAGGTATGCCCACCTTTGGTGGTGATCATGGTTCTCGTGGGCCCTCGACGTCATCCAGACCCTTCACAACGGAACATGGGCAAGAGCAGCGCCAACAGGATGTTGCTGGGGAGTTGCAACGTCAATTTCCTAATGAACGACGGGTGGTTATGGAAGCTCGTCGTATAGAAGAAGTGGGCGATCGGTCAGAAACGGAAGAACGGATGGACCGGGATTCATTAGATAACGGTTCGACTCTAGAGGATCGGATCCGTGCTATGGAAGAAGAACGCAGATTGGTTTTAGCCCGTCTCGATCGTATATCCAACGCGAGGGAGTCAGGGGAAATTACAGATGCGCCAGAGATAGCTTCGCAAGACCGTAATACGGTGGATACGGCTGATCTGCGCAGAGGTGTGATTTGGGCAGAAATATTAGGTCCTCCGCGTTCCAAGCGCTATATGGGTGGAGGAAGACGTTAAAATGATAGTGGATCCGTCACGGCTTTGGCTGTGGCGGATCTTTTTTTGTGAGCTTTAGGAATACATAAGCATGCTCAGAATAAAAAATGAATTAACGACAAATGCTCTAATTACCTGACAACGAATGTGATAATCCCTTGTGCGCCCTAGGTTTCTCACATTTGTTGTCATCTAAAATGGTGGCATTTTGTCTAATTTAGGGTCTCGTTTATGAAAATATATTCGTGAAAAATGATCAAATGTAACAATATGAATGGAGCTTTCCAAAAGCAGTTTTCATTTTTTCTTTTTTATATATAATGTTCTCAATGATAGATACTTATGAAATTTACTCCAAATTTAGCTAAAATTTGATTTATATCGAGGTGATAAAACAAGATTATAAAAATGGAAAATTAATTTCTAGGAGGATGGGATAGATGGGAAATAGCTTGTTCAGAAAGAAGAGCATTGATCAGTTGATTGCCGCTACGCGGGGGGAAAAAGCACTCAAAAGGGAACTGGGTGCGTTTGATTTAACGATGCTTGGGATTGGAGCCATTATCGGAACGGGGATATTTGTGTTGACAGGTACGGGAGCAGTTACGGCTGGTCCAGGCTTGGTACTTTCTTTTGTGATTGCGGGACTCGCCTGTTTATTCGCGGCATTGGCTTATGCGGAGTTTGCATCCACCGTTCCAGTATCCGGTTCTGTTTACACTTTTACATATGCTACGATGGGGGAGCTATTGGCCTTTATTATTGGATGGGATTTAATTTTGGAATACATGCTGGCAGCCAGCGCCGTTTCCGCAGGTTGGTCGGGTTACTTTGTATCATTTTTGAATGGAATTGGCCTTCACATTCCGCTTGAATTCACTGCCGCACCGGGGACTTTAAAAGACCAAACTACTTATTTTAATCTCCCAGCTTTTTTAATTTTGATGGGTATCACGTTCTTGCTTTATTTTGGGATAAAAGAATCAAAACGGATAAACAACTTCATGGTAATTGTAAAGATTATTGTTATTTTATTATTTATCATCGTTGCTTTTAAATATGTGAAGCCAGATAATTGGACACCATTTATGCCGTTTGGGTTCAGTGGGGTGTTTGGAGCCGCAGCACTTGTGTTTTTTGCTTTTATTGGTTTTGATGCTGTTTCATCAGCGGCTGAAGAAACCAAAAATCCCGCTCGTGATCTACCGCGAGGCATTATTTTCTCACTCGTTATTTGTACGTTTTTGTATGTTATTGTTAGCGCGATTATGACAGGTATTGTGCCGTTTATGCAATTTGAAGGTATCTCTCACCCAGTGTCATTGGTATTGCAGGTTGCGGGCCAGAACTGGGTTGCAGGTATTGTAGATATAGGAGCTATCTTAGGGATGACAACGGTCATGCTGGTAATGCTCTATGGTCAAACTCGCATTATGTTTGCTATGTCACGTGACGGCTTAGTCCCCAAAGTATTATCCAAGGTTCATTCTAAATATAAAACGCCCTACATTAACACGTTGTTTTTTGGTACTTTATCTGCATTAATGGGTGGGCTGATCCCGCTGGATGAGTTAGCTAGTTTGGTGAACATTGGAACCTTGTCAGCATTTATTCTGATTTCGGTCGCCGTCATCGTTATGAGAAAAACACAACCTGATTTGCCCAGGGCCTTCCGATGTCCTGGAGTTCCGTATATTCCGATCCTGGCTATCGTTTCATGTGGGGTGCTCATTCTTAATCTGAATGGCCAGACATTTATTCGCTTTATTATTTGGCTTGTCATTGGTATGGCGGTTTACTTCTTATACTCTAGAAAAAACTCTCTTTTGAATCGAGATACCGAAAAATAACTGTGTCATCTGATGAAAATCAAAAAAAAGACAACCTTGTTTTCGATATGAAAATGAGGCTGTCTTTTTTGTTGTAAATTTTGAAAGGACACATCTTTTTCCTCTGCAATATAGCAGCTGCTGCGAATTGTAAGTTTAGCCTCATAAATGCGGGGACTGGATCATAAAATGTACAGTACAGATATCTGTGGCGCTGGTGTAATGGCGTTCACTGATAATAAGAATATAAGATGAAAAGCCAGCAGCGTAGCTGCCATGAAACATCTATGGGTACCGAATGGCAATAACAGAAGATGAAAAAATAGCAGCGTGCTGTCATCGAAACAACGATTAGCCGTTGGATAACAGATGTTTTGATGACAGGAAAGGAGATTTCGCCGTATGAGCCGGATGAGCCGCAAACTGCGAAAGTGGGCCAGCGAGACGCTGGAGCTTCCGCAGGACATTCTATTTGACCTGCCGCGGTTAACCCTCATCGGCAGCCGCCAGCTTTATGTGGAGAATCACCGGGGCGTGGTGGATTTCACACCGAATCAGCTCGTACTTGCACTTGAGAAAGGCAGGCTGAGGGTGTCCGGCCATGATTTAGTCATTACGTCTATTCTGCCAGAGCAGGTAAGTGTGGAGGGACATATAACAGATATCCAAATGGAAGGAACGGAGGAAGGCTCGTGAAACATCCTGCTTTAGCAATGCTGCGTGGCACGGTTACCCTTGCTGTCAAGGGCGAAAGTGTGGAAGCTTTCATTAATTTACTCACCGATCACCATATACCTGTTTGGAACGTGCGGCCGATGGGTACTAGACATGCAGAAATGAACCTTCTGCTGCCGCACGTCTTCCTCCTACGCCCGCTTTTGAGAAGGACAGGCTGTAAAATGCATGTTCTGAAGCGGCAAGGGCTTCCCTTTACTGTTATACGGCTTGCCAAACGTAAATTTTTTATGGCTGGATTGGCTTTGTTCTGGATAGGTCTCCTGCTGATGTCTTCGCTTATCTGGGACATTGAAGTGAAGGGGAATGATAAGCTCTCGACGGACTCCGTTCTCAAAGCCGCCCGACAGGAGGGGCTGTATCCGTTTCAATGGAGCTTTCGTCTTTCCAGTCAAGACAAGCTTTCCCGTGCGCTCATGCAGAAGCTTCCAGAGGCATCCTGGATCGGTGTGGAAAAGCAGGGTACTTTGGTAACGATTCAGGTTGTTGAAGCTTCACAGCCTACCCCTGCGCCGCTCTACAGCCCACGTCATATCATCAGTAAGGCAGACGCGGTAGTCACTGAGATTTTTGCCGAGCAGGGTCGTCCTGTCGTGCATAAAAATACACGTGTCAAAAAAGGAGCCATCCTCATCTCGGGAACGCTTGGAGATGAGGAGAATCAGCAGCAGGTCGTAGCCAAAGGAGAGGTTAAGGGTCTTGTATGGCATGAATACGAAATTAGCAGTCCTACGGTGCAACGCAGCAGCACGTATACAGGTAACAGTCACGACCGCTTGTATCTGGTGTTAGGCAATCGTGCGATACAATTGTGGGGATATGGGAAAATACCTTATTCTACACATAAAACAACAGTTGAACATGATCCGCTAACATGGCGTTCCTTCAAACTTCCGATGGGTTGGATGACTGAAAGTGTGAGGGAGACAAAGATACAAGAGCAGAAGCTTACGGAAGCAGAAGCGAAAATGTCAGGAATAGAAGGCGCGCGAGCTGATATTTTAGCTAAATACGGCAAAGGAACGAAAATAATGAGCCAAAAAATTTTGCATGAGAAGAGAGAGAATGGTAAAGTTTATATGAAAGTGCTTTTTGAAGTGGAGCAGGATATTGCGGAAGAACTTCCGTTAGTTCATAACCAAGGAGAATGAGGCTATTTGGCAGAACAACAACGCAGCATACAAATTGCATTGAACAATGCGGGAGAAGGACAGGCGTTATTTGGCCCGCAGGATTCCTTTTTAAAATTAATCGAAGCCGCTATTCCAGCAAAAATAGCATCTCGTGAGGCAGAAGTTAATGTTTTTGGTAATGCTCACGAGGTGGAAGTGCTCGAACAATTGTTCGATGTATTACTCCAGTTAATTCGCAATGGGTATATACTGACCGAAAGGGACGTCCATTATGCGATTGAATTGGCAAAAGATTTGCGTGCTGATCAGCTGCTCGATTTGTTCAAGGGTGAAATTACGACGACGTTCCGGGGGAAACCGATTCGCGTCAAAACGATTGGACAAAAGCACTATGTAACCACGATTAAGAAACGCGATATTGTATTTGGAATTGGCCCGGCGGGTACGGGTAAAACCTATCTGGCTGTAGTGCTGGCTGTAGCTGCCCTGAAGGAAGGTTCAGTCAAGCGCATTGTACTGACTCGTCCTGCGGTCGAAGCAGGGGAGAATTTAGGTTTTTTACCAGGGGATTTGCAGGAAAAGGTTGATCCGTATTTACGCCCATTGTATGATGCCCTATACGATGTGATGGGCCCAGAGCAGACTGCAAAGGCACTGGAGCGCGGGTTAATAGAAATTGCTCCTTTGGCTTATATGCGGGGACGTACGCTGGATGATTCATTTATTATTTTGGACGAAGCGCAAAACACCACACCCGAGCAAATGAAAATGTTTTTGACTCGACTTGGTTTCGGCTCCAAAATGGTCATTACCGGCGATGTTACGCAAATTGATTTGCCTCGTGGCAAAAAATCCGGTCTGATTGAAGCGAATGCGATTTTACAAGGGATTGAAGAAATAGGCTTTGTCCAGTTTGCAGAAGAGGATGTTGTCCGTCATTCCCTAGTTCAAAAAATCATTGTTGCTTATGACCGTATTGCCGAAAATCATGGATAGCCATTCAATCACGAGTATGGTGTGTACGATCAGAAAAAGTATAAAATGAGCAGTGTAGCTGCCTTGAAAAAGATGATGGAGAGGGATTGTTTTAGATGACCTCGAAGGAATTATCTAAAGGGAAAACGTTCCAGCATAGAATGAATGGATGGAAGTATAGCGTGGCGACACGCTATCTTCTGTTTTTATTTTTGGTGGTTCTTTTTTATGTAGGCTTTGCGTCCAAGCTGCTTCCCGAGCGTTATGACATTCGGGTAAATCAACCGAGTGAAAAGGAAATTGTCGCCCCGATGCAGCTTCCTAACAGTAAGGCGACTTTGAAGGCTCAAGAGGAATCAGCTGAACGTGTGCAGCCCATGTATACCATTGTGCCAGTTCGCAACGATAACCTGATTACTGGTATTTTGGATCGAATTGAACGGCTCAATCAGGATGATCAGGTTTCCAGAGCAGATAAGATTTCGATTTATAAGGATGAGATTCCGCAACGTGCACGGGAATTTGTGCAAAATTTTGTGAATAACAGCCGTAATGCGGATGCCTACCCAGATAAGTTGCTGGATGAAGTGCTGGAAAAAACGAAAGAGCAAACGTACCGAATTCCAGAGGAGACATTCATTAAAATTCCGCGCCTTACATCTGAGGATATTGCTGAAATGCGGCCTGTTGCCCGTGAGATTGTGACAGGGTTGATGAATGATCAAATTACGGATGCCCAGACAGCTCGAGCCAAGGTAGCTGAGCGGGTTAGTACAAGCTCGCTTACCAAACGTACCTCACGGGAGGTTGTTCAGGAACTTGCAAGGCTTGTGATTACCGCCAACAAGTTTTATGATGATACAGCTACGAAGGACGCCAAGGTACAGGCTCGTGAAGATACACCGACAGTTTACATTAAACAGGGTGAAGTACTCGTCAAGAAGGGTGAGATTATTACCCAGGAAATCTATACACTGCTTGATGAAAATGAATTGCTCAAGGATAAAATCAATTATTGGCCACAATTTGGTCTACTGATGATGTCTATGATGCTTGCATTGGGCTTGTTTATGTATATTCGTCAATTCCAATCACGAACACGAAACTTCAAGTATAATAATGCGCAGTTGCTCATGCTAGTATTAATCTTTGTGATTACAGTGGGGGCAATGATGTTAATTTCCATACTGCAGAACAGTGAACGTTCCTATCTCGGCTATCTGGCGCCTATCGCGCTTGGAGCTATGCTCGTAACGCTGTTGCTTGATATGTCGTTGGCTTTCGTATGTGCCGTTATATTCAGTATATTGGCAAGTGTTATTTTGAATGTCCGTCAGGGACAAATTTTTGACTTTAATTTTGGGTTTTTTGCTCTTGTGGTCTGTCTGGCAGCGATTTTCTCTACCCATCGAGCCAGCCAGCGTTCAACACTGTTCAAAGGGGCGATCATGGTATGCCTGTTCGGGGCCCTGTCTGTTTTTTCTCTGGCACTGATTGACCAAGGGAATTGGACTCAAACGACGACGCTCTATGGGGTAGCTTTTGCTTTTGCAGGCGGTCTGATAACAGCAATACTTGTTATTGGGCTAATGCCATTTTTTGAGTCTACCTTTGGTATCTTGTCGGCACTGAAGCTTGTTGAGCTGTCGAATCCCAACCATCCCTTGCTCCGCAAGCTGCTTACGGAGACACCGGGAACGTATCATCATAGTGTAATGGTGGGTAATCTGTCAGAGGCCGCAGCGGAGGCTATAGGAGCAAACGGCTTGTTGTGCCGGGTTGGTTCGTATTATCATGATATTGGTAAAACCAAGAGGCCTTCGTACTTCATTGAAAATCAAAATGGGTTGGAAAATCCACATGATACAATAGAGCCCAAGCTGAGCAAATCCATCATTATCGCCCATGCTCGTGACGGGGTGGAAATGCAATTGGATTACAAGCTACCCAAGCCAATTCGCGATATTGCCGAGCAGCACCACGGAACGACATTCTTACACTATTTTTATCACAAGGCGTTGCGTGAGGCTGAAGAGCGAGGGGTGGAGCCTGACTTCACGGAGGATGATTTCCGTTATCCGGGACCGAAGGCTCAGTCTAAAGAGTCTGCTGTGGTGGGAATTGCTGATAGTGTGGAGGCAGCAGTTCGTTCCTTACGGAAGCCGACGGTGGAACAGGTAGAATCCATGATTGAGAAAATTATTAAGAGCCGTCTTGATGATCACCAATTTAACGACTGTGAGCTGACCATGCGGGAGCTTGATATCGTGGCTCAAACCCTCAAGGAAACAGTAATGGGGATTTTCCATTCTCGTATTGAGTATCCAGAGGAAAGGCCCAAGTCTGAAAACGGAAAAGCTTAATATAACTTGTGCACGAAGCACGGTTAGAGCACTAGAATTAAAAGGAGCGGTTGGCATGGGCCTTCAATTAGCTTGGAATAATGAACAAAACGATATGGTAATTAACGAATCCTTGATTACGTTGCTGAACACCTTATTGGAGGAGGCAGGCAAAGTGGAAGGAGTCACAGACGGTGAGGTAGCCCTTACCTTCGTTAATGATGAGCAAATTCATGAGTTGAACAGGGACTATCGGGGAATTGATCGTCCCACCGACGTGTTGTCTTTTGCTATGAAGGAGACACTGGATGAAGAGCTTGAAATTATTTACGAACCGAATGAAGAAACTTCAATGAATGATGTACCGGATGTTCTGGGGGATATTATAATCTCTGTACAGACAGCGCAAGCTCAGAGCGAAGAATACGGACATTCGATTGAGCGTGAAATCGGTTTTTTGTTTGTTCACGGCTTTCTGCATCTGTTAGGCTATGATCATCAGGATGATGTGAGTGAAGCTGAAATGATGGGCAAACAGGAAGCTGTACTGGCTCAAGCGGGGTTGACAAGGTAATGAGACGTCAGCCTTGGAGAATGACCTTTCGCTATGCGGCAGAAGGCGTGATGTACGCTCTGCGTACGCAAGTAAATATGCGGATACATGTGGCCATGGCGCTCTTTGTCATTGTAGCAGGCTTAACTCTGCACATCTCCCGGCTCGACTGGTTATTCGTCTGCGTGGCTATCGCTATAGTCATTGTAGCCGAACTGTTCAACACCGCTGTTGAAGCAGCGGTGGATCTCATCTCACCTGATATTCATCCGCTGGCCAAAGCGGCTAAAGACACCGCCGCCGGAGCCGTGCTCCTGGCAGCGGTTTTTGCTGTAATTATTGGTATATTTGTGTTTTATAGGCCTATGTTAACGTTAATTAGTTCGCTGTTTTAATGGAAAAACCAAAATAAAATAGGTGCTTAATCGCGCTGGAGGAAATGAAATGGCTAAGAAACACTTTAAATCAGGCTTTGTCGCAATTGTTGGCAGACCCAATGTCGGAAAATCAACACTGATGAACCACGTCATTGGGCAGAAGATCGCCATTATGTCAGACAAGCCACAAACTACACGCAACAAAATTCACGGCGTATTTACTACAGAGGACACACAAATTGTATTTTTGGATACACCCGGGATTCATAAGCGCCAGTCAAAATTAGGGGATTACATGAATCAGACTGCTTTTAATACGTTGGGTGAAGTAGAAGCGGTACTTTTTCTTATTGACGCTGCTGAGGGTCTAGGCGGTGGCGACCGTTTTATTGCGGAACAGCTTAAACAAGTAAAAACGCCAGTTATCTTGGTGCTGAATAAAATTGATCGCATTGAGCCGGAAGCGTTGTTGCCCCTGATTGAGCAGTATCGCAAGTTGTACGACTTTGCAGAAATCATACCGATCTCGGCCAAAATGGGCAACAATGTAAACACCCTGCTGGAGCAGGTGCAAAAATACTTGCCAGAAGGTCCGCAATATTATCCGGATGATCAAATTACCGACCATCCAGAACAGTTTGTCATCTCCGAACTGGTTCGGGAAAAAATTCTGCATATGACACGTGAGGAAGTCCCCCATTCTATTGCGGTTATGATTGAAGACATGAAAGTGCAGGATAATGGGGTAGTGCATATTATGGCTGTTATTTTTGTAGAGCGTGACTCCCAGAAGGGGATCATTATCGGCAAACAGGGAGCCATGCTCAAAGAAGTGGGCAAACAGGCCCGCCAGGATATCCAAAACCTGCTAGGCTCCAAGATTTTCCTGGAACTTTGGGTTAAGGTCAAAAAAGACTGGCGCAACCAGGAACGCGTCCTTCGTGACCTTGGCTTCCATCGCGACGCTTAAAAACAGAACTTGATTCTACGTCACTTTAGTTCAAGGGTTTATTGAGGCTAAAAAAATTGATATTAAATAAATATGTATAGTTGTTGTAAGCATCATAAAAAGGCCGTACCGATCTCTATGACTGAGATAAGTAACAGTTTTTTGGTCATTCAAAGCGCCGCGCATATGCGGCGCTTAACTCTTGCTCTTTTTACCCCTTTCTTCCAGTGATGAAATAAGGAGTGCTTTTAAAAGAGTTATTGTAACTGTGTGCACATTGTAGCGGAGCGGTGTTATAACCCTCATACAGTAGCCTTTTTCAACGTAATCCATTAATTTCATCGCATACTTCTCCCCTCTTCGCATCATCCTATTTTTGAGATGCAAACGTCATTTCCGAAGAAAGGATGAATACGATTGCGAGATTTTTCGTGGAAGTATTTTGCGATGACTGGAGATGTCGGTGCGTATCTGTTATATCGGGAGAGCGCCGTGACAAGGGAGCAAGACACGGATGAGGGAGAGTCGGACGAGCATGAAGAAGCCCGTGAATAGTACAAGCCACTGGCTTCTTCGCGAATGTTTGGGGGAAGAGGCATGCTTTACAGGGTGGAAGGAATCGTCATCCGCAGCATGGATTACGGTGAGGGGAACAAAATTATTACGCTTTGCACCGAAAGCGGAGGCAAAGCAGGCGTGCTGGTCAGAGGTGCAAAAAAGTCCAAAAGCCGTCACGCTGCTTTAACGCAGCCGTTTACGTACGGTGAATTCGTTTTTTTTCGAAACACAGGCTTAGGCACGTTGAATGCCGGTGAAATCATCCAATCCCACCATACATTACGCGAGGATATTACTAAAGCTGCTTACGCTTCTTATGCTTGTGAATTACTCGATCGGGTGTTACAGGATGAGGAAACAGGCGCGTTCTGGTTTAAGCAGCTTAAAGCATGTTTGGAGGCGCTGGAGAGTGGCAAAGATCCGCTGATCGTCATGAGTATTTATGAATTTAAAATATTGCAGGCGGCCGGATATGCTCCTCAGCTTGATGCATGTATTTCAAGTGGTCAACAATGTGCTGATGAAGATATGTTTGTCAGTCCGAGGCTGGGCGGAGTTTTGTGTCGGAGCTACAAGCATTATGATCCAGCTGCATTGAGCGTGACTCCACGTACATTGAAGTTGCTGCGCTTGTTCGCCAGAATGGATTTGAATCGGCTCGGCAACATTGACGTAAAGGACTCCACAAAGCTGGAGATCAAACATGTCATGCGTCAGTTCATGGATATGCAGTTGGAGGTCAAGCTGAAATCCCGCAATTTCTTGGATCAGCTCGACAAGTACGATATGTGAAACGCCCTATTCTCTTGACTGTATTGCTGAAAACGTGTAATATCCTACTATATCTCCTTCGGGAGCAGATGCATTGAACGAGAAAGTAGCGGGATGTATTCTCTGTAATTAGCGAGTTGGGGACGGTGTAAGCCCAGTGGGAATTCTTCGTGAACAAGGCACTCGGGAGCGTCTGAATGGACACGGAAAAGAGGATTACGATCTGATTGGTGATGTAGGATCGCAATCAAGTAGGGTGGAACCGCGGGAGTCAGCTCTCGTCCCTACGTCTGTACAGGCGTAGAGGCGGGGGCTTTTTGCTGTCTCTAGCAAGGCTTTTGGGATAAAATAGTCCTGTACATACGAGCTTATGAGAAGAAATCACCAACATTTGAGGGAATTGGAAAGGGAGCGTGTACCAATGAATTTTCAGCAGATGATTTTAACGCTGCAACAATTTTGGGCTGAACACAACTGTATTATTGTACAGCCGTATGACACGGAAAAAGGGGCAGGCACGATGAACCCGATGACGTATTTACGTTCGATCGGACCTGAGCCGTGGAACGTAGCTTATGTTGAGCCTTCTCGTCGTCCGTCAGACGGACGTTATGGTGAGAACCCGAATCGCCTGTATCAGCATCATCAGTTTCAAGTAGTTTTGAAGCCTTCACCGGATAACATTCAGGAATTGTATTTGGAGAGTTTGAGCCGTTTGGGCATTAACCCTTTGGAGCATGATATTCGTTTCGTTGAAGACAACTGGGAAGCACCAACGCTGGGAGCGTGGGGCTTAGGTTGGGAAGTATGGCTGGACGGTATGGAAATTACTCAATTCACGTATTTCCAGCAAGTGGGCGGTATTGATGCCAGTCCGGTTGCTGTAGAAATCACGTACGGTATGGAGCGTCTTGCTTCCTACATCCAGGACAAGGAGAATGTGTTCGATTTGGAGTGGGTCAATGGAATTACGTACGGTGATGTCTTCCACCAGCCTGAATTTGAGCATTCCAAGTATACGTTCGAAGTATCTGACGTCAAAATGCTCTTTACTCTTTTTAATATGTACGAAGAAGAGGCAAATAAAGCGATGGCGCAGCATCTTGTATTTCCAGCCTATGATTATGTGCTGAAATGTTCTCATGCGTTCAACTTGCTGGACGCTCGCGGAGCGATCAGTGTGACGGAACGGACTGGGTTTATTATACGAGTGCGTAATTTGGCGCGTCAGGTGGCTGCGACCTATCTGGAGGAGCGCGAGAAGCTGGGCTTCCCGCTGTTGAAGAAAGGAGGTGCGGCAAATGTCTAAGGATTTATTGTTTGAGATCGGGTTGGAAGAAGTCCCTGCACGTTTTATCCCGAATGCAATTCAGCAGTTGAAGCAGCGTATGACGGCGTGGCTTGACAGTTCGCGTATTGCTTATGGTGCTGTAGAGGTTTATGCTACACCTCGCCGTTTGGCGGTACTTGTCAAGGAAGTAGCGGAGAAGCAAGAAGATATTAACGAAGAAGTTAAAGGTCCTTCCCGCAAAATCGCACTCGACGAGGCTGGTAACTGGAGCAAGGCTGCACTAGGCTTTGCTCGCAGCCAAGGTGTTGATCCTGAACAGTTCACGTTCAAGGAGCTTGGAGGCGTGGAATATATTTACGCAACTAAGAGCAGCATAGGTGTACCAACAGCGGATGTACTGTCCGAAGGTTTATTGCACATTTTACATGCCATGACATTCCCTAAATTCATGCGCTGGGCAAGTTATGACTTTAAATTTGTTCGTCCGATCCGCTGGTTGATTGCCTTGTTTGGTAGCGATATTGTTAATTTGGAGATTGCCGGCGTGCAGTCAGGAAATGTGACAAGAGGGCATCGTTTCCTGGGACAGGATGCCGTAGTAGAAAGTCCAGCTGACTATGTTGAAGTGCTTCGCAAGCAGCATGTCATTGTGGACATTGAGGAACGTCAATCGCTTATTGTAAAGCAGATTGAAGCGCTGGCTGCCGAAAAAGATTGGACGATTGCGGTCAAGGATGATTTGCTGGAAGAAGTGCTGTATTTGGTGGAAACCCCAACAGTACTGTTCGGAGGTTTTGATCCTGCGTTCCTGAACATTCCGAAGGATGTACTCATTACTTCCATGCGCGAACATCAACGCTATTTCCCAGTGCTGGATCACACAGGAGAGCTATTGCCATACTTTGTTACGGTACGTAACGGAGGAAGTCAATCGCTGGAAGTCATTGCTAAAGGGAATGAAAAAGTATTGCGTGCGCGGCTGTCTGATGCCAAATTCTTTTATGAAGAAGATCAGAAGCTGGAAATTAAGGATGCACTCTCCAAATTGGAAAGTATCGTTTTCCACGAAGAGCTGGGAACGGTTGGAGACAAAGTGCGCCGGATTCGCCGTATTGCTGATGCTCTGGCAGAGAAGCTTCGCGTTTCCCCAGATACACAGGAATCGGTTAGTCGTGCAGCGGATATTTGTAAATTTGACCTGGTAACACAAATGGTATATGAGTTCCCGGAACTGCAAGGTGTGATGGGTGAGGATTATGCTCGTAAGGCTGGAGAGAAGGAAGAAGTGGCAAGAGCGGTGTTTGAGCATTACCAGCCGCGTTTTGCAGGAGAAACAGTTCCTTCAACGAATGCTGGAGCGATTGTAAGTATCGCAGACAAGATAGATACCATTACAGGCTGCTTCTCCATCGGTATTATTCCAACAGGTTCACAGGACCCTTACGCGCTTCGTCGCCAGGCAGCAGGTATTGTGCAGATATTGTTGGATCGCAAGCTTTCGGCTACGTTGTCTGATGTGTTCAATATCGCGCTCGATGTGCACGGCAACCTTGGAAATATGAAACGTTCCGCGGATGAAATACGTAAAGAATTACATGAGTTTTTCGGATTACGCGTGAAGAAACTATTGTCTGAGACACTTCGTTATGACGTTGTGGATGCAGTGCTTGCAGCTGGATATGACGACGTCGCTTCCGTTGTTAACCGCGGAACTGCGTTAATGACTGCCGTTCAAACAGGTGAGGTATTCAAAGCAACAGTTGAGTCCTTTAATCGTGTAGGTAATCTGGCTGCTAAAGCAGTTCATAAGTCAGTTAATACAGGTGAGTTTACGGAGCAAGGCGAAAAAACGCTTTACGAAGCATGGTATAGCGCTTATGAATCTTATAGCGTAGCTTTACAGGAAGGTGATGCGACACGGGCGTTAGCGCTTGCTTCATCCATTACCCCTGCGGTGACGGCGTTCTTTGATTCCGTTATGGTTATGGCTGAGGATGATGCTGTTCGTAATAATCGTTTGGCATTGCTGGCTGCTATTGACTCAGAACTGAAGCGTTTTGCCGATTTTTCCAAGCTTGTAGTTTAAACGTCAGTTGTGGTAGTATGAACAACTTGAAAAAATGGGTATAAATATACGGAACGGTGTAAGAGTAATCTTGCAGCCGTTCCGTATTTTACTCGAATGCGGATGGAGATGGGGGATGCTCATGGAGGGAACCGGAACTTTACTGGATGTGCGGATCGTTGTTGACGGGGACGCTTGTCCTGTTAAAAGTGAAATTGCGGAGATAGCTTCCCGTTTTCATATTGAGGTTATTATGGTATCTTCATATGATCATCTCATTCAGGGCAGCAAAGGCGTAAGCATCGTTAAAGTAGACCGAAGCGACCAAAGTGCCGATCTCTATATTGCCAATCATATCCGCCGCGGCGATATTGTAACCACCAATGATTATGGTCTTGCTGCACTTGCCTTGGCAAAAGGTTGTGAAGTGATGTCTTTTCGCGGAGCTATGTATCGAAACGATTCGATAGATTTCATGCTTGACCGACGTCATACTTCTGCCAAAGAACGGAAAAAAGGACGTTATGGAAAAGGTCCTAAACCGTTTACATTAGAGGATCGTGAAGTTTTTCAACATAAACTGACAAAACTTTTACTTCGCTTGCAGGAGAATGAGTAACGGTATCGAATTATATTTACGTGCTAAAGAGATGAAGGTGGTTAATATGAGTGCCGGACAAGGTAACATACCGGACGATATCATTGAGTCGGTTTTACAACATCATGATATTGTAGATACGGTAAGCAAGTACGTGCATTTGACCAAGCAGGGGAAGTATATGAAAGGCCTCTGTCCTTTTCATTCCGAAAAAACCCCTTCATTCACCGTGACACCGGATCGTCAGATTTTTTACTGCTACGGCTGCGGCGCGGGAGGCAATGCCATCAAGTTTATGATGGAAATCGAAGGACTATCCTTTCCCGAAGCTGTCAGGACAATGGCAGAAGAAAGTCATATCCCGCTCGGCGAATGGCAGGGACGTGATTCATCGCATCAGCATCCTGAGTTGGACAGGCTGTTGCAAGCGTATGAGTTAACTTCTAAGATGTACCATTTTTTGCTTAAAAATACGGAGCACGGCAAACCAGCGATGGAGTACTTGCGTTCACGGGGATTCAGTGACAAGATCATTGATCAATTTCAAATTGGCTATGCACCCAACCGATGGGATACGATCGTTCAGTTTCTGGAGAAGCGTTCTTTTGATCTCGTGGAGATGGAAAAGGGAGGGCTTATTTCTCCCCGGCATGAGGGTGATGGATATGTGGATCGGTTCAGAGATCGTATCATGTTTCCCATTTGGAATCGCAACGGAAAAGTTATTGCCTTTGCAGGCCGTATACTTGGTGAGGGACAGCCGAAGTATTTGAATTCACCGGAGACCAAGCTATTCAACAAGAGCCGAACGCTGTACAATCTTCATCATGCTAAAACCTCAATTCGCAAGCTCCGCCAGAGTGTTCTTTTTGAAGGCTACGGTGATGTCATCTCGGCATGGGAAGCTGGCGTACAAAATGGGGTGGCCGCCATGGGCACTGCTCTAACGGAGCACCATGCTACGATGTTAAAAGGACTGTGCGATGAGGTCATTATTTGTTATGATGGTGACCGGGCAGGACAAGCTGCTGCGCTTAAAAATTTTCCGCTGTTGGAAAATGCGGGACTTCACGTGAAAGTAGCGCTGGTCAGTGACGGTATGGACCCGGATGATTTTATCCGGCAATACGGCGGCGAACGATTCCAGCGTCAAATTATCGAAAGTGCTGTTTCAACGGTGAAATTTAAGCTTATATATCTGAAAAAAAACCATATACTGCAAGAGGAAGAAGGAAGAATCGCGTATTCCCGCGAAGCATTAAATGTCATTGCACCTCTGTCATCCCCGACTGAGCGGGAAGTGTATCTGCGCGAAGTATCAGCCGAAGTCAAGGTGGATTTTGAAACCTTGAAGCAAGAATGCAATTTACTGCGTCAATCCCTGCAAAAAAAACAGAACTTTGGGGATAATAACGAAAATGGGTGGAATAATGGTAGGCATAAAAAAGGGCAGGTCTCCACACCTAATCTGTTGCCGGCTTACCATGTGGCTGAGCGCAGGCTGCTTCACTGGATGATGCAGGATTTAGAAGCTGCAGAGTATGTAGAAAAGCATCTGGGCGACGCCTTTAATATTGAGGATCATGCAGCAATTGCTGCTTATCTATATGCCTATTACGCGCAAGGGAAGTTACCAGATACAAGCCGTTTTATTTCATCTTTGCAAGACGACCGGCTGGAGAAGAACGTAAGTTCGATCATGATGATGGATGCTCCAGGCGTATGGGCACCGCACATTTTGGATGATTATATTCATCAGGTGCGAAAATTTCCATTGCAGGAGCAACTGGATTTGAAAAGGGAAGAAATGAGAGCCGCTGAGCGCTTGGGTGACTTTTTGCGCGCAGCACAAATTGCAAGTGAGATTATAGCCCTAGAGAGACAATGAACACACAGAGGTCGGATGTTTCTAGGGAGGAGGGAGTCGAAAGATGGCGAATGATCAGCATACTGAACTGGAGACGGAACTAACACTGGATCAGGTCAAAGATCAACTGATTGAGTTGGGTAAAAAAAGTTCTTCTCTGAACTACAAAGATATCATGGAAAAACTGTCGCCGTTTGATCAGGACCCCGAGCAAATGGATGAGTTTTATGAGCAACTGGGTGACTTGGGGATTGAAGTTGTGAATGACAACGACGAAGAAGTTACCAGATTGCGTCAAAATGACGACCCGGAAAACAATGATGGGGATGATTTTAATTTCGATGACGATCTGAGCCTGCCTCCCGGTATTAAAATTAATGACCCGGTCCGGATGTACTTGAAGGAAATCGGTCGTGTACCGTTGCTTTCTGCTGATGATGAGGTGGAGCTTGCCAAACGGATCAATAACGGCGATGAAGAAGCTAAGCGTCGGTTGGCAGAAGCGAACTTGCGTCTGGTTGTAAGTATTGCCAAACGTTATGTTGGTCGCGGAATGCTTTTCCTGGATCTGATTCAGGAAGGTAATATGGGTTTGATTAAGGCAGTAGAAAAATTTGATTACGAAAAAGGCTTTAAATTCAGTACGTATGCAACTTGGTGGATTCGTCAGGCCATTACGCGCGCAATAGCCGATCAGGCGAGAACAATCCGTATTCCGGTGCATATGGTGGAAACGATCAACAAGCTGATTCGCGTATCGCGTCAACTGTTGCAAGAGTTGGGGCGCGAACCTACGCCGGAGGAAGTGGCTGCCGAGATGGAGCTGAGCGTGGAAAAAGTACGGGAAATTATGAAAATTGCCCAAGAACCTGTTTCATTGGAAACACCAATTGGTGAAGAGGATGACTCACATCTGGGGGATTTCATTGAGGATCAAGAAGCATTGGCGCCTGCAGATGCGGCTGCCTATGAACTTCTGAAGGAACAGCTCGAGGATGTACTGGATACGTTAACCGAACGGGAAGAGAATGTTTTGCGTCTCCGCTTTGGTCTGGACGACGGAAGAACCAGAACCCTTGAAGAAGTGGGTAAAGTGTTCGGTGTTACACGTGAACGTATTCGTCAGATTGAGGCCAAAGCGCTGCGTAAGTTGCGCCATCCAAGCCGCAGTAAGCGACTGAAGGATTTCCTCGAATAGAAGCGTAACATTGCGGACCTTCTGCGGCTTGAAGCGCGCAGGAGGTCTTTTTTTATCTCATGGCAGCCTTGGTGGAGGGGAAGAAGCTTGGACCAGGAGAAAAAACGGGCAATACTGTTACATGAAATTGAGCATTGGCGGCGAAGTCGGCTGCTCCCTGAGCAATATTGCGATTTTTTGTCTAACCTGTATCGGGAGGACGAAGATCCGTCGCAGAGCCAGAACCGTAACAACACCGGGCTGCTTACATATCTTAGACACGGGCATGGGATCGCCTGGCTTCTTGGTTTTGTCATTATTTCCTGCATTTGTTTGATCGGTTTTTATTTTACCGCTTTTCCGTTGGCAATGCAAATATTCTCGGCAAGTGCAGTTACTACGATTTGCTATGGAGTGGCCGCATTTTGGCGGTCTTCCGAAAAGAGTATGAGTGCGTTGTTGAGCACTTTAGGCAGTGCGATTATGCTGGGTTCGGGTGTGTGGATCATTCAGCTCCATCAAGGTGAAGCTAGGGTTTGGTTTCTTTTGCTCGTAGGCCTATGCGGTGTGGTATGGTGTCTTGTGGGATTAACTTTGCGGATCAGCTTACTTCATTACTGTGGTCTTGCTGGGCTGCTTTTAGTGTACGCGGTCCTTATAGGCCGCCACTGGCCTACAGCAACTTTAGTGATGCTTGAGGCATTTTGGATTTTGCACTCAGTATTGTTGATCTGGCTAAGCTGGTGGGTACATCGCCGCTTTCCGGGTCTCGCTTTGATTTATTTCGCTATAGGCATGACACTAGCATTCATGGCTGAAGCAGACATGATTATCCTGCGCCATCAAGCGGCGGGTGATGTGGTATTTTACAGCATACTGAAGTTGGCATTTGTTGTAGGAATTTTATTTTGGACTCGAAAAAAATGGATTACGTGGGTGACGTCATGAAACTTTCTCAACGATTACAATATATTATGGAACAAATTCCTGCCGGGAGCAGACTTGCGGATATTGGCTCGGATCATGGACTACTCCCTGTGGCTGCAGTGCGTAGTGGCAGAGTACCGCAAGCCGTGGCGGGTGAGGTCAACGATGGTCCGTTACGTGCGGCTCAAAAGCAGGTGGCCGAAGCAGGTCTTACTGATCGCATTGCGGTTAGAAAGGGAGATGGCTTGGCTGTAATTAAGGCCAATGAGGTTGATGTTATTACGATAGCCGGCATGGGTGGTGCCTTGATCGCTTCCATTTTAGAGCAAGGGAAAGACAAGCTTGTTTCAGTGAAACGGCTTGTTCTACAGCCTAACGTAGGCGAGGATATCTTACGCCGTTGGCTCATCGAACATCAATGGGTACTAACAAGTGAACATATTATGGAAGAAGACGGAAAAATATATGAAATTCTGACGGCCGTACCTGATTCGGTAAGCCCACTGAAACAGGATGAGCTGTATCAACCATGGAAACTTCCCGATAGTTCGCTGGTACTGACACAGGATTTGTTAATGCAACTCGGACCGCTATTGGTCAAAGCACCGAATGAAATCTTTTTTTATAAATGGAAATTGGAGATTCGCAAGCTTGAGGATGTGCTGGCACAAGTGGCACGATCAGATCAGGAATCCGCACAGCATAAGCGGGAGCAATTGCGCAAGCAAATTGAACAGCTAGAGGAGGTACTTGCATGTTTGCCAAAGGACAGACAGTGATTAGCTACATGGAGCAGCTGGCTCCGAAATACTTGGCAGTTCCGGACGATAGAATCGGGCTTCAGCTGGGTAGTCTGCAAAAGGAAATCAAAAACATATTAGTAGCCCTGGATGTTAATGATGAGGTTGTCGAAGAGGCAATCCACATAAAAGCTGATCTCATTATTGCACATCATGCGATTATATTCCGCCCACTTAAAGCATTGAACACGGATCAGCCTGCGGGCAGATTGTATGAAAAGCTGATCAAGAATGATATTGCTGTCTACATCAGTCATACGAATCTGGATACGGCTGAGGACGGCATGAATGACTGGATGGCGGAAGCTCTGGGTATTCAAAGTGAGGGTACGCTGGAGGATGTTCACACCGAGCAATTATTCAAGCTTGTTGTTTTCGTACCCAAAACACATCATCAACGGGTACTGGATGCCGTATTAGGGGCGGGAGCTGGACATATCGGCAACTACAGCCATTGCAGCTTTAACATTGACGGCTACGGAACTTTTGTGCCGGGTGAAGGCACACAGCCGTTTTTGGGTGAGCCGGGTAAAATGGAACGTAGTGAAGAGGTTCGTATCGAGACCATTGTACCGCAGGGTGTACGCAGTAAAGTTGTTCAAGCGATGCTGAAGGCTCATCCTTATGAAGAGGTGGCTTATGACCTGTACCATATGGATTTGCAAGGCCGTAGCTTTGGTCTGGGGCGGGTAGGCAAGCTCAAGGAAGCCCGTACGTTACGGGAGTTTGTCGATGTTGTGAAAAACGGTCTCAACGTCGAGCATGTACGTGTGGTGGGCGACTTAGATCGTACGATCAAAAAGGCAGCCGTGCTTGGGGGCTCTGGCAGCCGTTATGTGAACAAGTCGCTCTTTAAGGGAGCTGACGTATTAGTCACGGGGGATATTGACTATCACACGGCTCAGGATGCCCTTATGGCGGGGATTGCTATTATTGACCCTGGACATAACGCTGAAAAGATTATGAAGCCTAAAACCGTAGAATGGATGCGCAAACGCTTGGCAGAAGGTCGTTATTCAACGGAAGTACATGTATCTCAGGTAGAAACCGAGCCTTTTCAATTTTTGTAAAACCAACGCCTATGAGAAAATAAAGGGAGCTTTCTACTTTTTACAATATTTTCAGGGTTGTATCATGCGCGCGTTCCCTGTATACTATGTAATGTTGTTCGGAAAGTTTGACAGACAATCGCTGGCGGCGTGAGCCGCGAGAGGAAAGTCCGGGCTCCATAGGGCAGGATGCTGGATAACGTCCAGTCAGCGCGAGTTGAAGGATAGTGCCACAGAAATGGACCGCCGATGGCCGCTTGCGGCACAGGCAAGGATGGAACCGAGGTGTAAGAGACCCCGAGGAACGCTGGTGACTTCGTTCCTGGTAAACCCCATCTGGAGCAAGACCTAATGGGACACAGCTTCTTCGCGAAGCAGCCTTAGCCCGAGGCGTGTCTAGGTTGGTCGCTGGAGCTGGATAGCAATGTTCGGCCTAGATAGATGATTGTCGCTTGTAGTGGGAGGGTAGTTCCCGTCTGTACCACGAATAGCACAGAACCCGGCTTACGGAAAACTTTCCCCACTGCAACACCTTAAAATGTATAAATTTAACTTTTGTAAATGACCTGTTTGCATGAAAGCTTTTAATCCAAATGTATTTATTGAATTAAAAAGGGTGTGTCATATTCCAACGGGAATCATGGCACACCCTTTTTAACATACCGTATTACGCAGACATAGTGCCTTCTTAGAATGAAGCCCCCAGCATAATTACTGGGGGCTTTCATTTTAATTTTTACTTCCTCTACCGTAAAACCGTTCGAGGATGAGGCACGTAGTTAGCGTAGCAACGCATTTGAATCTGTAGAAGCGAGGCCTGCACCTTTGTCCCAGATTCCACCATACTATTCAAATTCCAAACGAATCAGGGGGTAACAGCGATCGTAAAATCAAATGATTCGTGAAGCGGCCTCACGTACATATCCTGCCAACTCCATCATCACACGCTTTTTACCACACTTTCCTCTGTGTACATCTTCAGTGCTCGATCCAATCGGTCAACCGCTTTAGGCAGCAGGGAAGGATCCGTATGCGTGAAGTTGATCCGCATGTGGTTGCTGCCACTTAGGTCAGCATAGAAGACTTGTCCGGGGACAAATGCGACTCCTTCCTGAATTGCGAGTTGCAGCAACCGATCAGAACGGAAGCCCTCGGGTAGAGTAACCCACATAAACATACCGCCGAGTGCATCATTCCAGGTGATTCCTTCCCATTGACGTTCTTTCATCAGCGATGTGAGACGTAGCATACGAGTGTAGTACTCGGCGGACACGGTACGAATATGTCCGTCCAAGTCAAAAAAGTCCAATAACTCATTCAAAGCACGTTGATCAATACTGCTGGAGTGCAGATCGGCAGATTGTTTGGCATTCGCGACTTTAACGACGATAGCTTGATCGGCTACCAACCATCCAGAGCGAACACCAGGAGCAACGGTTTTAGAGAATGTAGAAGTGTACATCACATGACCGTCTCCACCTAGTTGTTGATCAATTGAGAAAAGGGATGGAAAGTTAAGGTTTTCGTCAAATTTAAGACGTCCGTAAGGATCATCTTCAAAAATCAAAGTGCCGTATTTACGGCATAGTTCAACAACGCCCGTTCTGCGTTCCATACTCCAAACACTTCCTGCCGGGTTGGAGAAGGTGGGGATGACATACACGAATTTAGGCTGATGTTTTTTGAGCTTGGCTTCAAGATCTTCTAATCGCATACCGTTAGAGTCTGTATCTACACTTACAATGTTGGCACCATAGGAATTAAATACCTGAAGAGCTGCCAAATAAGTAGGGGACTCCACCAATACAGTATCCTGCGGATCGAGCAACACACGCGAAACCAGATCAATGGTCTGCTGTGAGCCCGTCGTCATGATGATATTATCTCTGGTGACGGAGATGCCTTGGGATGACATGATTGCTGCAAGACGTTCCCGTAGAGGAATGTAGCCCTCGGTTAGGCCGTATTGAAGAGCGGTAGTACCGCCGAGACGAAATACCCGCTCATAGGCTTTAGCAACAGCTTCGATGGGGAAAAAGGCATCGGCCGGAAGGCCGCCTGCCAGAGATAACACATCTGTTCCCTGTGTCAGCTTTAAAATGTCCCTTACCATGGACGAGCCCTGAGTACGAGCCATACCCGAAAATTTGTGTTCCAATCCAATCATCTCCTGTGTTCTATACTGTACTATGAAATTTGTTGTATTATATCGATAATGAAGTATAACAGTAAACGTCTAAATGTAACAGTTGATTTTTGGAGGGGACGGTTCCGATGCATATTGATCTCAGCCGCAATAGCAGTGTCAAATTATATTTACAGATTGCCAAAACATTAGCAGATCGCATCCAGTCTGGATTGCTGCCTCAGGGCACAAAGCTTCCCTCTGTCCGTCATTTGTCCAGTCTGCTTGCGGTAAGTCCCGTAACTGTAAGCAAGGCGTATGCTGAGTTGGAGTCTATTCATTTGGTTACCTGTACACAGGGAAAAGGTTGCTATGTAGCGGAGCCTTCGGTAGCTGTTCAACGTGAGGGAGCACAGGACTTGTCATGGCAAATGTCGCTGATCGATTATTTGCCGCGCGCACAGTTATGGAGAAACTTTAACCATAGCAGACAGTTTCCTTATTCTTTTCATATAGCAGCAATTCAACCGGAGCTTCTTCCTACACGCGAAATCATCGCTGATACTCAACGTCTATCCTCTGGAAATCCCGATGCAATGGCAGCATACGGGACTTTTGAAGGTGATTTAGCGCTGAGGGAAGTGTTTGCAGATCACCTGAACGAACGCGGTATATGCACAGTGGCAGAACAGCTGCTCGTGACTAGTGGTGCCCAACAGGGCATTGACTTGGTGGCACGTACCTTTGTTGGTTCTGGTGATGTTGTCTACATGGAGGCTCCTACATATACGGGGGCCATTGATGTGTTTACCAGTCGTGGTGCCAAAGTAATTATGATTCCGATGGATGAGCAGGGCATGCGGATTGATATCCTCACACGTCTCTGTGACACTCATCCCCCAAAACTAATCTACACGATACCCACCTTTCATAATCCTACCGGAGTAACTTTAACGATGGCCAGACGCACACAATTACTGGATCTAGCTCAAAGTTATCATTGCCTCATTGTTGAGGATGATCCATTTTCCGACCTATACTATAAAACAAAGCCGCCACTCTCTATCAAGGCGCATGATCAGTCCGGACATGTGATATATATCAAAAGCTTTAGCAAAACCGTTGCTCCCGGCTGCCGTATAGCTTGTGTAGCGGCCACTGGCAGTGTAATGGATCGTTTGGTGGCTGCCAAGTCTACTACGGATTTGGGGAGCCCTCTATTAACGCAAAAAGCGCTATTGCCCTTTATCAAGAACCGACTTGATCAGCATCTTGTTAGGTTGCGGGAACAAATGCGGGATCGGTTGACAGTCGCGTTGCATACGCTCCAGCGCTATGCTCCGCCAGAGGTCAGCTGGTATGCTCCCGAAGGCGGCTTAAATGTGTGGATTAAGCTTCCACCTAATGTTGATATTCCAGAATTGGAGCGGCTGGCTGACCGAGAAGGAGTTTCCTTTTTACCTGGTGCAGTATGCTATGCAGGTGGTATGGACAGTAATCATATCCGTATTTCTTTTTCGTATGCGGACAAGGAAACACTTAAAACAGGTCTTCACAAACTGTGCCGTTTGTTGGGCGAACTGCTTGATCATTCGGTCATTGTTGAACGGAAGCCTATTTTATAAGGGATATTTGTATTAGGGGGTAAACATCCAAGCACAGCACACGCCTTCTTAATATGCTGTACTAATTCACCGAAAGGAGTTGCACATTATGAGTCATTGCCCCTACGACCCGATCGTGTGCCCGCCGATCCAATTTGTAAATCATCAATTTTTCCCACAAGTCGTGCCTGTGGTTCATCCGATTGAAATTGTTAATCAGACGCACATTGTACCTGTACCTCATCACGTATTTCCGGTGAGTATAAAGGACCCTGGAGAACCTTGCTGTCATACTCGCAGCCATGGCAAGCGTCCTGTTCGCAGCAGTTCCAAGCGTTAATAAAGCCCAAAAAAGCAGCCATGGAGCAACATGGCTGCTTTTTTCCAATAAGGAATCTTACGTTTCCAGTTTCTTTAATATTGATTTTAACTTGTCACTTAAATGCTGTGGATAGAATTGCAAAGGAACATATGGACGTTGTGCTGCTTTCAACGCTTTATACACGTCAATTTGACCATATCCGAAATATTTGTCATGCCCGGGTGTGCCCAAGTCAATTACGCTGCTTCTCATTAAATCCATAACCTCTTTGTTGGTCAGATCGGGGTTAATGGATCGAATCAGTGCAGCAAGCGCTGATACATGGGGACTGGCCATTGAAGTACCCGACAGTGCAGCATATTGGTTCCCTGGGTACGTACTGGCAATACTTGCACCTGGAGCCATGACGTCTACATAATCTCCATAGTTAGAAAAGGATGCACGGTGCATAGAAGAATCTGTAGCGGAAACGGCAAATACTTCAGGATACGCTGCTGGATAGCCAGGTCGTTCCGTATTGTCATTACCTGTAGCTGCAACTAATACGACATCTTTATCATAGGCGTATTTGATTGCATCATGCAAAAATTCAGCTTGTGCGTAATTGCCCAGACTCAAATTGATGACCTTGGCCCCATGATCAGCTGCCCATATAATACCTTCTGCAACCGAGTAAGTCGTACCGGAGCCGGATTGGTCAAGAACCTTAATCGGCATGACTTTGTTGTACCATGTCATGCCAGCGACCCCCTCACCATTATTCACGAGTGCAGAAATGATCCCAGCGACGTGCGTTCCGTGACCGACGTCATCATAAGGCTTTTCAGACGGATTTACCACGTTATGACCTGAAAGGATTTGACCTTTTAGGTCGGGGTGATCCAAATCTACTCCCGTATCTACGACAGCGACAATTACGTCCTTGCTGCCTTTGCTTAATTTCCAACCCCGGTTGGTTTCAGTAGCCGGCAGATTCCATTGATAGCGGGAAAAGAGCAAATCATTGGGGATAGAGCTGTCCGCTTTGATAGGTGTTTTCTCATTGGTTAGATACATATAGTGAGGCTCAGTATAAAGCGGGTTCCACTTTCTTGAAAAATATTGCTTTAGTTCCTTGAAGTTCATCCTATCCGAATGAAATACATAGGTATAACCAAGCTTGCGGCCTGGCGCACAGTGTAAATCTGCTGCGATTTCCTGCAGTTGTCGTGAATCAGGATTGTGACGGAAGCGAACGACAATTTCGTTTTCGAAATAATGGCTTGCATTTTCGTTGTCGTGGCCCGTCTTGACAGTTATATCGTGCAATGTGTCGGGATGTACGGATTCGATTTTGTAGCTGCCTTCTTTTGGATAGGGAATCAAACGCAAATTCTTCCGCTGATGCTTCTCCACGTCACGCAATACTTGCTGACTGATCAGGGCAGCAACGCCGCATGTTCCGTCAGCCGATGGTTCTGCCATGACAAAATATTTACCGCCTTCAGCCTGAAATGCAGCAGATTCGTAGGATTTATTTTGCATGACGGAACGGCGAGCCGCAGCCAAGCTGCTTTTGATTTGAGGATGACTGAGCAGACGAGTTTGTGCTTTGCTGCCCGTATAGGTGCTCGTGTTCCCGTCGCGTGTGTGAATCCACAGTAACGTATGAAGATGACTGTGTGATTGCTGCAGTGTGCGAGTAAACTGTCTTTTCTGATCAGCAGTTTTACCATCAAGCTCCCGCATCACGTATTGAATATCCTGCCTTGCATCCATGCGTGTGAGGGTATCCGTAGCGGACAGGTCCAAAGCCAACATTCCTTTTTTGAGCTGCTTCTCTTGCTGTGGCACCATCTTGGCCGTATATTCGGGTTGCGGTGTAGGGCGATGATCACGGGAAGGCAGCATCAGTGTGATGAGAAGCACCCCGGCAGCTGCTCCTAGCAGGGGTTTTAACCATTTTCGCCGAGACATGGGACCGTCCTCCTTGAGTATTCATAAATTTATGGTTTAGCGTGAGGAGGTTGGCATGTTTTTATACCTTTCAATGCTCATTTGTGGTAGGATAAATACTGAAAATTACAGCTCTTTCGGTTAGAAGGACTATTTTCGGGTAACCAAATTGATGAACAAGCAACAAATAAGGGGGAGCTGCCTTGATGTCAGCAGTCAACGTACAAAAATTATGTGAGTCGGCGCAGGAGAGACTGAAAACTGCCGTGAAACGGGTGGAAACATTCCTCAATGAGCATGCTCTGCCGCAACTGGTTGCAGATGGCAATGAGGAGTCCGTACTTTTTTACAAAGGCTTTTTGTCGGATCTCCGTCATGTCCTTGTTTTTTCCGAAGTATCTTATGAAAAGCTGGGTGTGGCTTTACGCCGTGCCAATTTTGACGTCGATTTTGCGGAAAAGGCATTGTATAACGTTTACCATGACTGCGTGAACAGCTTTTTTTATCCCAAAAATGAATCTTACGCAGAGGATGGACGCTATGCGTATACGGGACAAGATGCTATCCGCTTCCGTAAAACGCCAGTGCCAGCCGCTCGCGAAGTGATCATGGACATTACGAAAAATTTTGAAGAATTGCGTGATGATCTGACTTATTATGAAAGTGACTATTTGACTCAGCGCCGGATGCAGACTCGACGTACTCATGCCTAAAGCATTCAACGGGGAAGATCATTTCTAATCAAAAACTAAAACAAGACAAGCAAGCCGTTTTCTACTTGCTTCCTGCCATTTTGGAGGAGGTGAAGGAAGCGGCTTTTTTCGTATGTCACCAACTGCCATATACCATGAACGCATAGGTGCAGGGTAGCGGGGGGACAATGAATCCGAGGTGATGATCATGAGCCAAGAGGCCAAGCCAATCGTTAAGTGTAGCGTAGCCAATTGCCATTATTGGGGAGAAAACAACTTGTGCAAGGCAGATTTGATCATGATTGAAGTTGATGGTCATGCCGGAAAGAAATTTAAAGAAGAATATGCGGGAGAAAGCTTCAGTTCAGAAGAACGTGATAAGGCTGCCACGTCAGCCGCAACCTGTTGCCACACTTTTAAGCCGAAGTCCGTGTGAATTTTATTACGCGATTCATTTCGCATTTGGAGGTGCAGTTTATTATGGAAGATCATGAAAACGACAAGCATCAGAATGAAGAGCATGTTAGCCGCAAACGTGTAGATTACCCCCGTCACATTCATGAACGATCTGCCAAGCGCCGTAATGATCGTGAAGAATATGCAGCAGAGGTTGCTCCCGGATCAGTTGTGACTCGACATGAGGTCAAGGGTGAAAAGCAGGTTATAAACAATAGTGGTCGTATTTCTGGCTATATTGGTCTGGCTGCAGGAATTGCCTCATTGTTTATGTGGTCAATTGTGCTGGGGCCTATTGCTGCAGTTTTAGGTTTTTTTGCTTATGTGAATGGCAGCAAAACGACCGGCATTTGGTCGATTGGTCTTGGGGCGCTGGCAACATTGAGTTATTTTGCTTTTATCCCGTTCGTTCGTTGACCCTACTGGAGGAAAAAGCTCAGTTTTCTTTTGTATATCCGAGAAAAATCATCTTAGTGATATAATTACATTAAAGCTGATCTATAAAGCTCCGCTGTCTTTTCGACAGAAACGGAGCTTTTTTTCATTAAAAGGTATGGAAGTACATAGTAAAAAGTTGTATCATAGCAGTAATGACAAGCTATTTGGGATACAACAACTATAGAAAGTTGGGAACACCACATGCAAATTGATCCGCGCGTGTCCAAGTCCATGTTAGACATGCAGCTGTTAAATAATATGAGTGCTACAACCCAGACGGGTACAACGGACGCTTTTTCCGGATTACTGGAACAAGTAGGTCAGTTGGAAACAGATGGTGCTGTGACTCGAGAAAATTCAAGTGATGTTACCAGAGACGAAAACGGTTTACTATGGCTTCAATTGGGACCTTCCAGGGGAACGGCTTCGTCACTGTATCCCGCTCCTTCCAGTACAGCAACAGACGGACCCACAACACCTACAGCATATGATGATTTGATTAACGAGGCTAGTCAGAAATACGGCATTCCAGTAGCGTTGATTAAAGCAGTTATTGATACGGAATCTTCATTCAATCCGTCGGTCACTTCTTCGGCCGGAGCCAAAGGGCTTATGCAGCTTATGGATGCTACGGCTCAAGGTCTGGGAGTCAGTGACCCATATGATCCTGTTCAAAATATTGATGCAGGTGTTCGTTATTTGTCTTACCAGATTAAACGGTTTAACGGACAAGAAAATATGGCGCTGGCTGCATATAATGCAGGTCCCGGACGGGTGCAGCGGCTTGGTGTAAATAGTGATGAACAGTTAATGGCTGTACTGGACAAGCTTCCGCTGGAAACGCAAAGATATATTACCAAAATTCAAAATGCACGTGAAAAATATACGATCTAAGCCCTATAGCTTATAACGAAAAAAAGTGCGTAATTTCAATTAGATTAGGTCCGCAGACAGGATCAATATGGGGAAAGCGTGTCGCTATAATGTAGCAGCCTTTCCCTGTTTTGGTCTTTTTTTGTTGCAGTAGTTATAGGGCGGAAAAGGGGAGTGCAATGAAATATTTTGATTATGCCGCGACAACTCCACCTTTTGAAGAGGTGATTACAACAGTTGCCGAGGTCATGAGACGCCACTATGGGAATCCATCTTCAATGCATCGGTATGGAGAGGACGCGGATAAGTTGCTTAAGCGTTCGCGCGAAGTATGTGCTGCGGCTTTGGGAGTGTATCCATCAGAGATTGTCTTCACATCCGGAGCAACGGAAAGCAACAATCTTGCTATTAAGGGAGCAGCTTTGCAGTATCAGACCAGAGGCAAGCATATTGTTACTGTATCAACAGAGCACCCGTCTGTGTACGAAGCTTGCAGACAACTGACAAATCTGGGCTTCGAGGTTACATTTTTACCTGTCGATGCGGAGGGGCATGTGAGCGCCGAACAGGTTTGTGCCGCTGTCCGTAAAGATACGATTTTAGTCAGTATCATGCATGTCAATAATGAGACGGGAAGGGTGCAACCGTTGCATGATATCGGAGCTGCGTTGAAGAAACAGTCCCCCCGTGTGCTATTTCATATTGACGGTGTACAGGGGTTTGGAAAGCTACCGGTTGATATCCGGGGCTGGCAGGCTGATCTGTACAGCCTCTCTGCGCATAAGCTGCGTGGACCCAAAGGTGCTGGACTACTATTCGTTCGGGAAGGTGTGGAGCTTTTCCCACTGCATAGTGGCGGCTCTCAGGAGCAGGGTTTTCGTGCAGGTACGGAAAATGTACCGCTGCTAGTCGGTATGTCTAAGGCGGTAAGGTTGGCGGGCGAACGGCAAGCAGAGACAGCACGCCGTATGACCGAGTGGAGAGAACGGGTGGTCGCAGAAGTGAAGACAATCCGTCAACTGCGGCTGAACAGCGGGGAAGAAGCGCCGCATATTGTCCACTTTTCGTATCCGGGCATGAAGGCCGAGGTAATGCTGCATACGTTGGAGCAATTGGGTGTGGTAGTATCCACCAAATCGGCTTGCTCTTCGAAATTGGCTGAACCCAGTCGGGTGCTGCTGGCGATGGGATGCAATGAGGCGGAAGCGTCTGGCGGCATTCGTATCAGCTTCGGTGATGAGCATTCGGAACAGGATATCGATGAGCTTATACTTGCACTGCGACAGGCTGTAGCCAAGCTGGAATCCCTTGAAAGGTGGAAACGTTAAAATGCACTATGATATGTTGTTACTTCGCTTCGGTGAATTTACATTAAAAGGGAAGAATCGGACTCGTTTTGAAAAGGCAGTACTGAATCACGTGAAGCTGCTACTCAAACCGTTTCCCGGTGCTTCTTTGCGGAAGGAATTTGGACGGATTTATGTGGTTCTCGGAGGAGAGCCTTATGAACAGATCATTCAAGTGTTACAAAAAGTGTTTGGCATCACGACAATAAGTCCTGTCAAAATGGCTCCTGTCGAGCTTGGTGCTATAATTGAGACCGCTGTAGCTTTGATGCGTGAGCTGAATGTGGACGAGGGAACGACTTTCAAGGTAAATGCCCGCAGAGTGTGGAAGGAATTTGCCCATTCTTCACAAGAGATGAACCATTTAATTGGTTCTCCTATTTTGCGAGAGTTTCAAGCGTTGAGGGTCGATGTACATCGACCAGATATTGAGTTACGTGTGGAGGTTAGAGAGCAGGCGGCCTATATATTCAGCGATGTTATTATGGCTGTAGGGGGCTTTCCGTTAGGAACGAACGGTAAAGCTATGCTGCTGCTGTCTGGTGGAATTGATAGCCCGGTAGCAGGGTGGTCTTCCATGCGTAGAGGATTGGAAATTGAATGTGTGCATTTTTATAGCTATCCGTTTACAAGTGAGCGTGCGAAAGAAAAGGTCATTGAATTGGCAAGGGTCTTAGCAGGCTATGCGGGTCGGATTAAAATCCACCTTGTGCCGTTTACAGAGGTGCAGACGGCCTTTACGCGCACTGGACAGGATAATCTGATTATTACGTTAATGAGACGGTCTATGTTACGAATTGCAACGATGCTGGCTGAGCGTGAAGGAGCACTGGCACTCGTGACGGGCGACAGTCTGGGGCAAGTCGCTAGTCAAACGTTATCCAGCATGAATGTGATTGGCCGTTCGACAGAATTACCATTGCTGCGACCTCTCGTAATGATGGATAAGCAGGAGATCACGGAAATCGCAAAGCAAATTGGCACCTACGATCTATCCATCCTTCCATATGAGGATTGCTGCACATTGTTTGTTCCCAAATCCCCAACCACTAATCCGAATTTGTGGGTTGTTCAAAAGATTGAAGCCTCTATTCGGGATTTAAATGCCTTGATTGAACAGGCTGTGGCTGAAACGGAGACACTTGTCCTGGAGGCAGGTGGAGCTATAGAGGGGCGTAAAGAGGAAGTTATACAGGAAGATTGGTTTTAATTTAAAAAGGCAGACCCACCAGCTAATTTGGGTCTGCCTTTTTATTTTAGTTAAAAACAGTTTTTGAATCATTTTAGACGGCTTTTTCTCGACTGGATACTGCTCTGCGATTTTGAAGATATCCTGTGAGCAAAATACCAGCCATAACTGCGGCAATAAACAAGATACGCAGCGCAGGGTGCTCGGTAAAATAGGGTTCCAGCTTACGTTCTTCAGTAATCATATTAGAGGCTGTATAACCAAGAACAGCCGATCCCAAATAGATAATCCAGGGGAATTTATTGATCAGTTTGATAAAAAGAGTGCTACCCCATACAACGATCGGTACGCTAATTAACAGGCCCAGCACTACAAGTAGCAAATGCTGCTGGGCCGCGCCAGCAACCGCAATCACGTTGTCCAGACCCATAGCCGCATCGGCTACAACAATCGTGCGGATAGCACCCCATAACGTTGTTCCCGCTTTGACTTCGGTATGGTCCTCCTGGTCTACGAGTAACTTATACGCGATCCAGACTAACATGACACCCCCGATGAGTAACAACCACGGTACTTGAAGCAACCAGAGTACCACAATGGTGGCTGCTATGCGAATGAGCAGGGCACCACCGGTACCGTACAGTATCGCTTTTTTTTGCGTGGCAGGAGGCAGCTTTCTGGCGGCAAGTCCAATTACAATCGCATTATCTCCTGCGAGCAGAAGATCAATAAATATCACATTAAGCAGTAGCCAAAAGAACTGAAGTCCGGACATATCAATCGTTCTCATCTCCCTGATTAAACATCCTAAAATCATTGTATGTTGTTTATTTTAATACCCGTTTTTCGGAAATACGATTCATTATATTGCTGTTTGTTATTGATTTCAAGGTCTTTACTCAACAAATTTGACATCAATTTTTAATAAATGATGACTTATTTGACAAGGCTTATAAGCATAGCCTCGTCCTATTTCGCATACAAGTAGGATGGGGGTGTTTGTACACATGGAGCATATCATTTTGCTGTTGAAAATATTAATGATTAATTTGGTATTAAGCGGTGATAATGCAGTTGTTATAGCCATGGCGAGCAAAAACTTGCCTGCAAGGCAGCGGAGTCAAGCTATATGGTGGGGGGCAGTCGGTGCAGTCCTCCTGCGCTGTGTTTTGACTTTTGTAGCTGTCATTTTGCTGGGCATACCCTTTATTCAGGCGGCAGGCGGTCTACTTCTGTTATGGATTGCGTTTAAGCTGCTTTATGAGAATGAGGATCATGTGGGAGTCAGAGCAGAAACAACCATATGGAAGGCTATACAGGTGATTCTGGTAGCGGACTTTGTGATGAGTCTAGATAACGTATTAGCTATTGCAGCCCTAGCAGATGGGGATATCGCCATTATCGTCATTGGTATTGCAATTAGCATTCCGATTGTCGTCTGGGGCAGCAACGTGATTGCGATCTGGCTTCATCGGTTCCCTGTACTTGTTTTGCTTGGATCTGCAATCCTGGCTTTTACGGCAGGAGAAATGCTACTCCGTGATCCCCGATTGGGTGTGTGGTTAGCAGGTGCGGGGGAGCTAATACATGCATGGTTACCGGGACTTTTGGCCGCAGCAGTTGTCATTGTAGGAATATATCGTCAGTTACGAGCTCGCCATATTTGAACGTAGTTTTTTTGGAAAACATCGGCTAAAATATACTTAAAAACAATCACATTAAAAGACCTAAAAACAAATTCAGCAAACAAAGGAGACCACGATGAATTCCGGAAAAGAGCGTATGATCGGAGTGGGCATTGTTGCCGTAGGACTGATTATTTTGTTGGGGAAACTGGGGACGTTCTCCTTCTTGGGACGAAACTTTTGGCCTTTGCTGTTTTTAATACCTGGAATCGTACTGCATGCAATGTACATGAAGCGTAAAGTTTCACCCTTTATGTTGCTGCCGGCAGGGATTTTGTCGGTTTATGGCTTCTTATTTTTGCTCTGCAATATTTGGGGCTGGCATTTAATGGCCTATTTATGGCCTTTGCTACTTCTAGGTGTGGCGATTGGATTATGGCAGTACGCCATTAATGATATTTCGCTTTCTCGTAATGTTTATACAGGGGGCGTGATATTGGGGTTGATATCGGTGTTTTTATTGGTCATTACCCTGCTAAGAACGGGCATCATATATGTTATTGCAGTTTTACTGATCGGAGCTGGAACCTGGTTGGTCCTAAACAACCGTGGCAAACGCAAAAGGTAAAACGACAAGCTGTGAGATTTTATGGCGGTAAATTACGGAACAGGCAATAATGTCTTGCTTTATGACATATTTCAACTATAATATAATGGATATGATAAGAGCGTCGGAGATTTCTGACGCTTATTTTAAGGTTTTCACGCGAATCGGAGAGAGAAGCTGTCTGTACAAAGCCTGAAACATATAGAAGGCTGGCAGGGAGTGGGCCTAAAGAACGATTGTTAGCCTTGAATTAGCACTGCTTCAGGATAGAGACACTATTTTGATATACGGAAAGGATATGGATACAAACCATGCATGCAAGAGAAAACATTCGCAATATTGCGATTATTGCCCACGTCGACCACGGAAAAACGACGCTTGTCGACAAGCTGCTTCAACAGTCCGGAACATTTAGAGAACACGAGGCTGTTCAGGAGCGCGCCATGGACTCCAACGATCTGGAGCGTGAACGCGGTATTACGATTTTGGCTAAAAATACAGCAATCACTTACAAAGATTACCTGATTAACATTGTAGATACACCGGGACACGCCGACTTTGGTGGCGAAGTGGAACGGATTATGAAAATGGTTGACGGTGTTTTGCTCGTCGTTGATGCTTACGAAGGTTGCATGCCGCAAACGAAATTCGTACTGCGTAAAGCGCTGGAACAAAATCTGACGCCTATCGTTGTAGTGAACAAAATTGACCGTCCGGCAGCTCGTCCGGCAGAAGTCATTGACGAAGTACTGGATTTGTTCATCGAGCTGGGTGCGAATGATGAGCAACTGGAATTCCCTGTTGTGTACGCTTCGGCGCTGAACGGAACATCCAGCATGGATGCTGAAAAGCAAGACGACAACATGCAAGCATTGTACGAAACAGTTGTAGAGCACATTCCGGCTCCAACTGAGAAAGTAGATGAGCCTCTTCAATTCCTCGTAACACTGATGGACTATAACGAATACCTTGGCCGAATTGCAGTAGGTCGTGTAAACCGCGGTATCATTAAACAGGGGCAAGCAGTCACAGTTATGCAGCGTGATGGTAGCAGTAAATCAGCACGTATTGAGAAGCTGTTCGGCTTCCAAGGTCTGAAACGTATTGAAACTGACCAAGCGGGCGCTGGTGACATTGTGGCGATTGCGGGAATTAAGGATATCAACATTGGTGAAACCATTGCTGATCCAAATCATCCTGAAGCGCTGCCTGTACTGAAGATTGATGAGCCAACGCTGCAAATGACCTTCCTGGTTAACAACAGCCCATTCGCAGGTCGCGATGGTAAGTGGGTAACATCCCGTAAATTGCGTGAGCGTCTTCTGAAAGAACTCGAAACGGATGTCAGCTTACGTGTTGATGAAACAGATAGCCCGGACGCCTTTATTGTATCCGGACGTGGTGAGTTGCATCTGGGTATCCTGATTGAAAACATGCGTCGTGAAGGTTACGAACTGCAAGTGTCCAAACCGGAAGTTATCGTCAAGGAAATTGACGGTAAGAAAATGGAGCCAATCGAACGTCTCCTCATTGATATTCCGGAAGAAAGCATGGGCGCGGTTATGGAAAGTTTGGGCTCCCGTAAAGCCGAAATGGTTAACATGATTAATAACGGCACCGGACAGGTTCGCTTGGAATTCCTGATCCCTGCACGTGGTCTGATCGGTTACACTACAAACTTCCTGACTTTGACTCGTGGTTACGGCGTAATGAACCATGCGTTTGACAGCTATGGACCATTTGTTGGCGGTCAAGTAGGTGGACGTCATCAGGGTGTTCTCGTGTCAACGGAAAACGGCAGCTCTACATTTTATGGTATGCTGGGCGTAGAAGATCGCGGTATTTTGTTCCTGGAGCCAGGTACTGAAATCTATGAGGGCATGATCGTTGGGGAGCACACACGTGATAACGACATCGTCGTTAACATTTGTAAAGAAAAACAATTGACAAACGTTCGTTCAGCAACAAAAGACGATACAGTTAAACTGAAAACACCTGTTATCTTCTCTCTGGAGCAGGCGCTCGAATATCTGAATGATGATGAGTATTGCGAAATTACACCTAATGCCATCCGTTTGCGTAAAAAGATCTTGAACAAAGGTGAACGCGAGCGTGCGGAGAAACAACGTAAAACAGCACAAGCAAATACGTAATTGATTGGATTGGTCTTTGGCCACAGCGGCGACGCCCGGGAACGGGATGCGCCGCTGTATGTGTTTTAGGATTGTAAACTTGGAGAAAGCGATATTTCTCAAAACGCAGGAAAAGGTGTTGAAGCATGAGTAATCTTTCGAACGGATTGCCTCCCCGGACACAAAGCGGGAAAAAATCCGCCAAACCGAAAAAAACGAAAAAGAAAAAAAGCTTTTTCAGATCGTTTATGAAGTTTGTCTTGTTTTTGCTCATTATAGGTATTTTGGCAGTAGGTGGTTATACCTACTATATTTACAATCAGGTAGAGGAAGTTTTGGATACGGGGATCAACAAGGAAGTACCCAAAACACAATTGGCTGAAGCTAAGCCTTTGACTATCTTATTGCTGGGAACCGATTACCGCCCTGATCATCCGACTTATTTGTCAGACGTTATTATGGTAGCTACATTAAACCCCAATACCAAATCGTCTACCATCGTGTCTTTACCGCGCGATACGCGTCTAGAAATGGATGGATATAAACCACGCAAGTTGAATGAGTATTATCCAGTGTTTAAGGCTAGAGAGAAAGAATCTGGTGAAGTTGCTGAAGAACAAATGAAGAAGATGATCGGCAAATATTTAAACATTGATATCGATTATGTGACGGTTATTAACTTCCAGGGCTTTAGAGATGTAGTAGATAATTTGGGTGGCGTAGATGTGACGGTTGATAAAAACATGTGTTATCGTGACCGTGCAGATGGTACCGATATTAACCTGACAGCTGGAGCCAAGCATTTGAACGGTGATCAGGCTCTTGATTTTGTTCGCTACCGCAAATCGAATTGTCGTCCAAGAACAGCTGAATCTGACGATTTTGATCGCAATCGTCGACAAAATCAGGTGCTTCATTCCCTAATTGACCAAATGCAATCCTTTAACGCTTTGACCAAGTTTAGCGCAATTATTAAATCGGTTGATAAGAATATGATGACAGATATCGAGTCACAGCAAATGAAAAATATCGTACAAACCTATTGGAATATTTCCAAGCAAAATGTGAAATACAATCCGGTGGCAGGAACGTGGCGTAGCCCGTATGTGTACATTGATGAGCAACAGCTCGATTTGGCCAAACAAGCGCTACAAGAGGAATTAGCTAAAAAAGCAAGCGACACTACTGCAGCTTCTTCCAATTCCTGAGTATGTATCTTTCTCCTCTCTTATGTTATACTCGCAGCGAGTAAAGCTCTTATATAACATAAGGGGGTTGAGGTATGTCTAAAGTTATAGTGAACCAAGTCTAGGTCCAGTGAGCAATCACTGGGCCTTTTGTGTCTAATTTTAAAAATGTACAGGCTCAGAGCTATCTTCACTACAACTTTTCGTTGCTTTATCTGCTTTGGGGTTCTTTTTTCAGGGAATCAGCAAGTATTGGGTACCCGGTGAATAGGTATAGGTATGAAACACGAGATTGTCCACGCCGCTTTGGAGGGGATTTAATGAAGAAAATTTTTGTGCTGGATACGAATGTGCTGCTGCATGATCCGAAAGCCATTTTTACCTTCAAAGAACATGAAGTTGTCATTCCAGCTGTTGTTCTGGAAGAAATCGACTCCAAAAAACGCAACGCGGATGAGATTGGACGGAATGCCCGCAATGTATCGCGATTGTTGGACGGGTTAAGAGAAGTAGGTCATCTGCACAGTGGCGTTCCACTTCCCCAAGGTGGGAGGCTTAAGGTTGAGTTAAACCACCGAAGTTTTTTGAAAGTTCAGGAGATGTTCGGGGAGGTTTCGAACGATAACCGGATTTTGGCGGTCGCCTTGAATTATCATCTGGAAGAGCAGGAGCAGCCTGAACCACGTTCGGTCGTTTTGGTCAGTAAAGACGTGCTGGTCAGGATCAAGGCAGATGTACTGGGACTGCTGACCGAAGACTACCTCTCCGATAGAACAGGCGATCTAAGTGAGCTATATCCCGGATACTCGGCAATACAGGTGCACCCGTCCATCATAGATGAATTTTACTCTAACCGTTTTTTACCAATCAAGCCACTGGAACTACCTTATACGCTGTATCCGCATGAATTTGTTATTCTGAAAGATGAAATGGGAACTGGAAAATCAGCTTTGCTGAAAGTGAATCAGGAGGCAGAGCGATTAGAGCCGCTGTACTTAAGTAACGAATCGGTGTGGGGAATCAGCGCGCGTAATGCTCAACAGCGGATGGCATTGGAGCTTTTGCTTAATGACGATATCCCCCTCGTGACCATTACAGGAAAAGCGGGTACGGGCAAAACGCTGCTGGCGCTGGCGGCAGGTTTGCTTAAGGTAGAGGATGAACATCGCTTCAAGAAACTGCTGATTGCTCGGCCTGTTGTTCCTATGGGTAAGGATATTGGTTATTTACCGGGAGAAAAGGATGAAAAGCTTCGCCCGTGGATGCAACCCATCTACGACAATCTAGAGTATCTGTTTGATGCCAAAAAATCAGGTGATATCGACAAAATTTTGATGGGCTTGGGCAGTATTCAGGTGGAGGCACTTACTTATATTCGCGGGCGTTCGATACCTGGGCAATTTATTATAGTCGATGAGGCGCAAAACTTATCCCGACATGAGATCAAAACGATTGTGTCCCGGGTGGGTGAGGGGAGCAAGATCATTTTGATGGGAGATCCGGAGCAGATTGATCACCCTTATCTGGATGCAGCCAGTAACGGTCTAACCTATGTGGTGGAGCGGTTTAAGCAAGAAGGGATTAGCGGGCATATTATGTTGGAAAAAGGAGAACGCTCCAAGCTCGCGCAGTTGGCAGCCGATCTACTATAAAATCCCTACCGTTATTACAATAATAAAGACCTCGGGAATCTCCCGGGGTCTCTTGTTTTATACACGTAAAAATTCAGAACAATGAAAGGTGAGCAAAATTTTACTTAAAGTTTAATTCGAGCTTAACTTCAAGCATTCCTGCTAAAGTGCGTACTTCTGTGGCTTTGACATATGAAATAAGCTGCTGTGGGTAGAAACCCAGATCAAAATCCTTTTCCAGCTTGTTGCGGGTCGTATCAGGTAGCTCCAGACCATTAAATACCAATCGATCCACATGAAATAAAATTGCATTTTTCGGCTCATTCTCTAGCGTGTAGTGACCTTCTACCCTTAATTTCATCGTTCCCTGCTGACCTTCTACCACAATTCGATCCTGCGCAAATGTAAAGTTGAAGTGATTAAACAATTCATTTTCTGACTTTAAAAAACGGTTAAAGTCCTCTTCACGAATGCTTATCGTAATGACTTTTCCATTTGTAACCATGGCACCTTGTTGTTGTTGAATGAATTGTGGTAAATTCTGCATAGCTTGAGCTAATGCTTTAAAGTGCTTATTTACCTCGTAGACACCTACATTCTCCCAATAAGCTGTCATTTCGCCAATTAGCTTGCGTAGGGTATCCGGGTCATTACTGGCGTTAACGCCGTCATTTACACGCGACTGAAGCAGGGCAATGCGTTTACGTTGTGCCAGTAAGTTTGTTTTGACAGTCTCCAGTTCCATTGAGGCTTGGGTGACTTGTTGTTCTGTTTTTCGCATAGATTGATAATTGGATTCATATTCTTGAAGCACATCCTGATCGTGACTAATCAATAATAAGTAGTAATCGTACAGAGAGAGAAGTTGCCTTATACTTTTCGCCCCTAGCACCACACTCAACAGTTTGTCCCTTTCCCCCATATAATAAGATCGCAGCACAGAACCTGCACGCTTCCGTTGTATGGTCATTTGCTCTTGCTGAACGGTGAGATTACTTCGCAGTTCCTGCTGACGCTGCAAAAGGGTATGCTGCTCCTGACTGATTCGCTCAATTTCATGGTCTATCTCTACAATCGACAGGCTATCTTGTAAAATCTGACTTTCTTCATTGGAGGGAGCGGCCAGGGTAGGACGTACATATATGAAAGTTAGCAACATAATGGTGGTCAGCAGGGTGCTGATTGTGATTTTTATTCGTTTGTTCATTTGGTTTCCCCTTTTATGTATTCCCGAAAAAAACTAATGGTAATGTATATGATCCTTTCTGTTTCTTTAACCATTCATTTTATTGTACAGCAGTCTGAGCATGCTTGAAACCCGAAACTGTTTACGTTCACGTATGAGTTCTTGCAGAAATGGAAATACAATTTAGTATCAAATAGATTCTATGAACTCTACGAGAGGCATAGGAATGAATAAACAGCTTTTATACCCTATTCAAATACCGGCAAGATCGGTTCATGAAGACGGTTATTTCAGGATGTTGTTAGGAGGGCTAGAGGCATGACTGCAATAAGACAAGATGCATGGAGTGTGGAAGATGACTTGATATTGGCGGAGGTGACATTGCGGCATATCCGTGAAGGTGGAACGCAGCTCGCTGCGTTTGAGGAGGTTGGACAAAAAATAGGAAGAACCTCTGCAGCATGTGGCTTTCGTTGGAATAGCTGCGTGCGCAAACGTTACGATGAAGCGATTAGTATTGCCAAAGCACAGCGCCAGAAGCGCAGTTATATCCGTAAGCAGAACCCGGTGGGTGTATCACAGGTTGCGGCTTTTGCCTCGCTTGATACAGTCGAAGGTGGATACAGAACGGATGGTGCGAGTGAGGATACATTATCTATTGATGCAGTAATTCGCTTCTTGCGCCAATGGAAGGGATCCGTCCAGGAAACGAATCGGCAGATTAAGATGCTGGAGAAAGATTTACGGGAAAAGGAAGAAGAATTGAATCAGCTTCGCTCCATTAATGACCGGCTGTCCAAAGAAGTGAATGATGTACAAACCGACTATCGTGTTGTGAATGATGATTATAAAGCTCTGATTCAGATTATGGACCGAGCTCGGCGCTTGGCTTTAATCACTGAAGATGAGGAAGAGCTTAAATCCAGATTCAAAATGGACGCCAATGGGAATCTGGAGCGCATTGAGTAACAAGATTACTTCTGCAATATTGAAATAAGACGTCAACTAGCGCTTTGCCGTAGTTGGCGTTTTTTGTATTTCTTTAGAGTGCATATGATATAGTAGAAAAAAAGATGGAAGCGAGACGATACAAAGGTGATTGATATTATTGGAGCGGGTTCGCTGGGATTGTTGTTTGCCGGGAGGTTGTCTGCTTCGGGTACAAAAGTAAGGCTGTGGACGCGTACACTTGAGCAGGCACGCGTCATTGCTCGTGAAGGGATTACTGTGTTTGATAAGGAGGGACAGACGGCAGTATATGTTTCCGGGGATAAATTGAAGGTAGCGCCATTGGCAGATTGGCAACGGTTAAATTCACAGGCTCCAGCACGATGGATAATGCTTATGACCAAACAGGGGGCGATTGAGGAAGTATTAGAACAGATCCAGCCTGCAGCTCAAATGGATAGAGATACAGGAATTGTTTGCTTGCAGAATGGAATCGGCCATATAGAACGCATTAGACAGGCTTGGCCTGAAGCTGTGGTATACCCTGCTGTGACGACTGAAGGAGCCAAGAGGCAGGGAGTAGCATCTATTGTACATGCAGGATCAGGTGTTACTGAAATTGGTAGTTCGGAGGAAGAGGAGGAGGCGAAGAACAATAATTTTAATCAATGTGTGCTAAATCGGCTGCTTGCAGCAGGATTTGACGTTTGCTTGTCGAAAGAAATCGAGAACGGTATGTATCGCAAGTTGTTGATCAATGCTGTGATCAATCCGCTGACAGCGGTATGGCGAGTTCGTAATGGCGAGCTGCTTTCGGACCCTATTCGAATACATATGATGCGCAGGCTGTACGATGAAGGCATTCAAGTGTATGAAGCTCATGGTATCCACTGGGAAAACGCATGGTGGGAGCAAATTATGAATGTATGCCGGGCAACGGCAGAAAATCACTCGTCCATGCTAGCTGATGTACTTGCACAGTCCATGACGGAAGTTGCTTCAATTAACGGACAACTGGTGCAGATGGCAGATCGGGCTGGAGTTACTGCACCAACTCATGAGGTATTGTGGCAATTAATTGAAGGCATGCGGCTAAAAGAGGGGTGATCAGTTGAGTCTTATACAAGGTACTATTATCACTTTCAGTATTCTTCCCTTTTTTCCGTTTTTGATCGTGTTTGCGGTTTGTCGCTACATTCTTAAAATGGAAAAAAAGAAATCGTTACTTACTTCTATGGATATTACCACGTTTTTTCTGATATTTTCCGTCGCAGCACTCTTTAACGTCATTTTTACATCTCGATTCGGTTTTTATTTGATTCTACTGCTCCTATTACTGGCCTTGGGTTTAATTGGAGGAGCCCAAAATCGAATAAAAGGGAAGGTTGATGGTAAAAGATTATGTAGAGCGGTCTGGAGATTAACTTTTATAGCGATGACATTGGCGTATATTTTGTTGACTGTTGTTGGTATATTTAAGAATATATTCAACATCATGTGATATAAGGTGACATGAAAAGGTGAAAAAATATGAATTAATCATGTTTTTTTGAAAAAAAAGCTCAATTTGAAGAAATGTAATGTAGATTTTTTTGACCGCTGGTTGTATAATCTATAAACATATACCACTTTAGAACTAGGGGGAAAACGCTAGATGAAAAGGAAAAGCTTTTTAGTCCTTTTGACACTCATTCTTGCAGTTGGCGCACTGCTCGCAGGTTGCGGCGGCAAGAACGATACCAATGGTAAGGGCGCACAAGAAAACACCTCGACTACGCCGGCTGCGGCCGACAAACAAATTTTGCGCATTAACCTTGCATCCGAGCCGCCAACGTTCGATCCGGCACAAGCTCAGGATAGTCAAACTAACACGGTTCTGAAAACTTTGTATGAAGGTCTCGTACGTATGGGTCCTGACGGCAAAGAAATCCCTGGCGTAGCTGAATCTTGGAAAATTTCCGATGACGGCAAAACCTATACGTTCAAGCTTCGTGATACTGCAAAATGGAGTAATGGCGACCCAGTCAAAGCAAGCGATTTCGTATTTGCTTGGCAACGGGTATTGGATCCTTCCACGGCTCCTGCACCTCCATATGCTTACCAATTGTACTATATCAAAAATGCTGAGGGTTACAACCTGAGCACTTCGAAATCTTTTAAAGGCACTAAAGTTACAGACTTTAAAGATGTAGGTGTTAAAGCTGTTGACGACCATACATTGCAAGTAGAGCTGGAGCACCCAACTCCTTACTTCTTGGGATTGACTTCTTTCTACACTTTTTACCCTGTAAATCCTTCCGTTAAAGGTAATGATAAGTGGGCTGTTAAGAAAGATAGCATGATCACTAACGGACCTTACACATTAACGACTTGGGACAGCGGTCAAAAGATCGAAGTAACCAAAAGTGAAAACTATTGGGGTAAAGATGATATCAAGCTGAATAAAATTACGATGTCCCTTGTAAATAGCGGTGCAACAGAGCTGGCTTCTTATAGAAGTGGACAACTCGATTACGCAGGTATGCCAAACGGTGAAATTCCTACCGACCAAATTCCGGCTGTGAAAAAAGAACTGCCTAACGAATTTAAGGCAAAAGGGATTGCAAGTACGTACTACTATCTGTTTAATGTAACTGAAAAACCATTTAACAATGTTAAAATCCGTAAAGCGTTTGCGATGGCTATTGAACGCCAACCAATCGTTGAAAGAGTAACATTGGGCGGTCAAATTCCTGCATACGGCTTTGTACCTCCAGGTATCAAAGGAGTATCTCAAGAATTCCGTACTGAGAATAAAGATGATTACTTCAAAGAAGACTTCACTGAAGCGAAAAAATTGCTTCAAGAAGGTATGAAGGAAGAAGGCGTAACTACACTTCCTCCGGTAACATTGCTGTATAACTCCAGCGAGAGTCACCAAAAGATTGCTTTGGCAGTTGCTGATATGTGGAAGAAAAACCTTGGTGTTGACATCAAAACTCAAAACCAAGAGTGGGGCGTATTTATCCAAACACGTAACAAGCTGAATTTCCAAATCGCTCGTGGTGGATGGTCTGCTGACTATAATGATCCAATGACATTCCTGGATATGTGGACAACAGGCAATGGCAACAACAATGCAGGTTATGCTAACCCAGCATATGATGCTTTGATTGAAGCAGCTAAGAAAGAAACTGATCCAGCAAAACGCATGGAAGATTTTGCGAAAGCGGAGAAAATTCTGGTTCAAGACGATATGGTAATGCTTCCGATCTACTACTACTCAAATGTTTCTTTAACGAAACCGAATGTAAAAGACATTGGGCTTGACTTTAGTGGAGCAGTTGATTTCACAAGAGCGTATATTACACAGTAACTGAAGCTCGATTCTGAAGTTTGATAGTTACTTCGGGATATATATGTGGATAGAACCATATATATCCCGTTTTTTTTGTGTGTCATGGTCTTTTCCATCATCATGTAACCATGCAAATAAGTAGATTGGACAGTCCAATTCTATTTCGATAAAATCGAATGGTGTCGAAAAAAATTTATGGGGGGTGTAAACGGGCAATGACGCGTTATTTGATCAGTAAATTTTTCTATATGCTGCTATCTTTGTTCATTCTGATCTCTGCGACGTTTTTTCTCATGAAAGCAATTCCGGGTAACCCCTTCATGAGTGAAAAAGCGACTTCTCCTGAGATTCAAGCCCGGTTAATGGAACAATATGGGCTGGATAAGCCTGTATATGTCCAATATTTTAAATACTTAGGTGATATTGCTTCAGGTGATTTTGGTATTTCTATGAAAAAGCTGAATCAAAGTGTAACTGACATTATCGGACAAACTTTTACGGTTTCCCTCAAACTAGGTTTTGTTGCCATAATCGTGTCGATAATTGTCGGTCTCTTGCTAGGTATGCTGGCAGCTTTGTATCATCGTAGGCTAATAGATAACGTTGCAATGGTATTAGCTATCATGGGGATTGCGGTTCCCAGCTTCGTTCTAGCATCGTTGATTCAATTTTTCTTCGCTCAACAGTTAGGTTGGTTTAATGTTATGGGCTTTGACGGTCCGATGGACTACGTTCTGCCTGTTGCAGCTTTATCTGCTTCCCCAATTGCGTTTATCGCTCGACTAACGCGTTCCAGCATGCTGGAAGTGCTTCATGCGGATTACATTAAGACTGCCAAAGCTAAAGGCTTGAAATCCATTACAATTATGTTCAAACACGTTGTACGTAATGCTATTTTGCCGGTTGTTACCTATGTGGGACCCATGACGGCCAATATTATTACGGGTTCAGTTGTTATTGAACGTATCTTCGGGATTGGCGGTATTGGTAAGGTATTCGTAGATAGTATTACAACCCGCGATTATACCATGATTATGGGAGTTACTATTTTTTACGGTATTTTGCTGATGGTGGCGCGTTTTATTACAGATATTGCATATGGATTTATTGATCCGCGGATTAAGCTTACTGGCGGGAAGGAGGGATAACTTTATGTCTGTTAAAGATAATGCTGTGAACTTGGATAAGCTTCAGGTAAAACCGGAAGATTTCCAGAAGGTCGGGGCGGATGAAAAGCAGTCTGAAGTTATTCAGCGCGAAAGCTTGTCCGCTTGGCGAGATGCTTGGGAACGACTTCGTAAAAATAAACTGGCAATGACGAGCTTGAGTGTGTTGGTTCTCATTGTGCTTGCTTCAATTGTTGGGCCGATGCTGTCCCCATACGATGACCGCACCAATGATTTGTTGAGCACCAATCTTCCTCCTTCGGCGGAACATTGGTTCGGAACAGATGATCTGGGACGTGATATGTTTGTACGTACTTGGATGGGCGCTCGGATTTCCTTGATTATTGGTTTGGCTGCTGCAATGATTGACTTGATGATTGGAGTTATTTATGGTGGAATTATGGGTTACTTTGGTGGCCGCGTTGATGAAATCATGAATAAATTTTCTGAAATCTTGTACTCCATTCCTTACTTGCTTGTTACGATCCTGTTGCTGGTTGTACTGGAGCCAAGTATCACTACAATTATTATTGCGCTCTGTGTAACGGGGTGGATTAACATGTCGTGGATTGTACGTGGTGAGATGTTACAACTTAAAAACCGAGAATTCGTACTTGCTTCCCGTTCAATGGGTGCTGGTGCAGGTCGTTTGCTGTTCCGTCACTTGTTGCCTAATGCGGTAGGACCAATCATTGTCACACTGACTTTGACAGTTCCAAGTGCTATTTTCTCTGAGGCATTCCTGAGCTTCCTTGGATTAGGGGTACAGGCTCCTCAGGCGTCGCTGGGTTCAATGATTGAATCGGCTCTGACCGGGTGGATGTATTACCCGTGGCGGATGCTTTTCCCAGCAGGTTTGATCAGTTTGATTATGCTTGCGTTCAACCTTTTTGGCGACGGCTTGCGTGATGCGCTTGATCCGAAGTTGAAGAAATAGGAGGTGAGATCATGGTGAGTAGCAACAATTTAATTGAGGTTGAAGGTCTTAAAAAGTATTTTAATGTTGGCAAAAACCGTGTGCTCAAAGCGGTGGACAACCTGAATTTCTATATTCGCGAGGGTGAAACGCTGGGTATGGTTGGCGAATCCGGCTGTGGTAAGTCTACAGCGGGTCGTACGATTTTGCGCTTGTATGAACCTACAGCAGGTAGCGTGCGTTTTAACGGTACGGATATTTACAAATTATCACCAAGTAAAATGAAAGCAATGCGCCGTGATATGCAGATGATCTTTCAAGATCCGTATGCATCATTGAACCCGCGTTTTACCGTTTCTGATATTATTGGTGAGGCACTGGATATTCACAATATGGCGGGTAGCCGTGCAGAACGTAAGAAACGGATTGAAGAGTTACTTGATCTGGTTGGTTTGAACCCTGACCATGCAACACGCTATCCGCATGAGTTTTCTGGTGGTCAACGTCAACGGATCGGCATTGCACGCGCACTAGCGGTTAATCCTAAATTCATCATTTGTGATGAGCCGATTTCAGCTCTTGACGTATCTATTCAGGCTCAGGTTGTCAACCTGTTAAAAGAGCTTCAAGAACGTTTGGGTCTGACATACCTGTTCATTGCGCATGATCTGTCGATGGTCAAGCACATCAGTGATCGGGTAGCTGTAATGTATATGGGTAGAATGGTCGAGCTTGCAGAAAGTGCTGAATTGTATGCAAATCCGATCCATCCTTATACGAAAATGCTTTTGTCGGCGATCCCACTTCCTGATCCAGAAGTAGAAGCCAACAAAAAACGGATTATTATGCCAGGCGACCAAGCAGGCCCGATTCATGATGCATCTGGCAGCAAGACAGGGGCTTATAACCTGGAAAATGCCACGCTCATCGAAGTGTCTAAAGGACATTTTGTAGCTGAGCCTTACGCCTGATCTTGTTTTATGCACCAACCGCCGAGTTATTCGGCGGTTTTTTTTGTAGGAAGCTTTGACGTGGACATGGGCTTTCGGTACAATCAAGCAGTAAGGTTTTGGTGGAGACAGGAGGCAGACCCATGAAGATAATTCCGGAAACGCTTCGCGGAGGGTCGGCTTTGGCAGAAGATTATATACAGGGTACAGGACGCGCAAGCGACTTGTATGAATATAATGTGCTGCACGCCGATGCTTATGCCCAACGGGCGAAGTGGCTGGATAAGACGGGGCATCTGCGATTAAACCGTAAGGATATCGTAGCATGTCTTCGTATATACAATGAGAAATACAATTCGTATGAGGCGGTTCGTGCTTCATTGGACCGTCTGGAAAGTCCAGATGCCTTAGTAGTAGCTGGCGGGCAGCAAAGCGGATTGTTCACAGGTCCGATGCTGGTCATTTACAAAGCTGCTACCCTAATTAAGGCGGCGAGAGAAGCTGAGGAACGGCTTGGACGTCCGGTTATTCCCGTCTTCTGGATTGCTGGCGAAGATCATGACTGGGACGAGGTCAATCATACATACGTAATGGCAAATGACCCACAAGCCGTCAAAATCAAGCTGAATAAGCAACCTGAACGCCGTTCTTCGGTTAGTGCCATTAAAGTTGAGGCTGTTGAGTGGAAGCAAGCGATAGCGGATATAGAGCAAAGCTTGCCAGATTCAGAACATAAGGCTGAAATAATGCGCATGATTGAGAACGGGCTAACGGATTCATATGGACTGAGTGAAGCCTTTGCCAAGTTGCTGGGCCTTTTGTTCGGCACCTATGGATTAGTACTCTTGGATTCAGCAGATCCTTCGCTACGCAAGCTGGAAGCATCCGTTTTTAAGCAACTGGTTCAGCACAATGATGAGTTGGAGCAGGCTTACCGGACGACTGCTGCGCGGATCGTAGATTATGGATATCATTTACAAGCGGATGTGCATGAAGGTGGCGCGAATCTCTTTTATATCCATGAAGATGAACGCTTGCTGCTTTTCAAAAAAGCTGGACTATTCACGGATCGACACGGTCTGGTGGTGTTTACTGTGGATGAACTGCTTGAAGAGATAGATAGACATCCCGAACGTTTTAGTAACAATGTGCTAACTCGTCCTCTAATGCAGGATTCACTGTTTCCGGTGCTGGCATCTGTGCTGGGTCTAGGAGAGATTGCTTACTGGGCGATTACACGGGATGCTTTCGGGGTGTTGGAGATGCAGATGCCGATACTGCTGCCACGAATGTCTTTTACGTTGGTAGAGCCAGGCGTGGAGAAGCATATGCTTAAGTATGAATTGAGTTTTGGTCAAGTTAGAGACGGACTTGAGGAACGGAAAAAGCAATGGATCGCCACTCAAGATCAGCTTGGAATGCAGGATCAGTTTTCCGGGGCTAAGGAAGCTTTTGTCCGCATGTACGAACCGCTTGTGCAGCAGACAGGTTTGATTGAAAAAGGTTTGCTATCGCTCGGAGAAACCAACCGCGATAAGATTCTGGCACAGATCGCCTATCTGGAGGCAAAAGTTCAGGAAGCGTTGCTTCGGCAAAATGAAACAGCACTTCGCCAGTGGGATCGTATTGAGTGGTCGCTTTTTCCATTTGGACAGCCGCAGGAGCGGGCGTATACGATCTATCATTTTCTGAACCGTCATGGTCTCAGCCTGATTGATATGATTATGAGTGCACCATTGGATCTGACGGGTACGCATCGCGTTATTTATGTATGATTTATTATTTTATATAGGATTTATCATGGTTCAAATTTAACCAATATGAAGGAGGAAACAAAGTATGACTTCCCATTCTCTGCAAAATAGCATAGTTCACGATCTTAAATTGGCCCCTGAAGGTCATTTGAAAATTGATTGGGTAGAAGCCCATATGCCAGTATTGAACCGTATACGTCAACAATTCGAGCAAGAGCAGCCTTTTGCTGGTCTGAAGGTAACCATCTGTCTACATCTGGAGGCCAAAACGGCTTATCTGGCTAAAGTGGTACAAGCAGGTGGAGCGCAGGTAACTATTACGGGTAGTAATCCGTTGTCCACACAAGATGATGTTTGCGCCGCATTAGTTGAAGATGGCGTTACAGTATTAGCTAAATACAATCCGGACCCGGAAGAATTCAAAAATTTGCAAATCAAGGCACTGGAAACAAAGCCGGATCTCATTATAGATGATGGTGGTGACTTGGTTACTCTGTTGCAATCCGAACGGCCTGATCTGATTTCTACGATCCGTGGGGGAGCAGAGGAGACAACTACTGGAATTATTCGTTTGAAGGCTTTGGAAAAAGAAGGGCAACTTCACTTTCCGATGGTGGCTGTTAATGATGCTTACTGCAAATATTTGTTTGATAACCGCTATGGTACAGGACAGTCAGCTTTCGACGGCATTATTCGTACGACTAATCTGGTTGTAGCCGGAAGTACAGTGGTTGTGGTAGGTTATGGCTGGTGTGGCAAAGGGGTTGCAATGCGTGCGAAAGGGCTAGGAGCCAACGTTGTTGTAACCGAAGTTGATCCAATCAAGGCAGTAGAAGCCCATATGGATGGTTTCCATGTCTTGCCGATGGTAGAAGCTGCCAAACTGGGTGACTTCTTTATTACAGTAACTGGAAACAAGGCTGTAATTACAGGAGAACACTTTGATGTGATGAAGGATGGAGCTGTGCTGTGTAACGCAGGGCATTTTGATGTGGAGGTTAGTAAGCCTGAGCTTGCTAAACGTTCCGAATCCATTCGTACGGTGCGTCGCAATATCGAGGAATATCGCTTTAAAGATGGACGTAAAATGTATTTGCTGGCAGAAGGACGCCTCGTGAATCTGGCTGCTGCTGATGGTCATCCTGCGGAAATTATGGATACGACATTTGCGCTTCAGGCGCTTGGCTTGAAATATGTGAATGATCGTTACAATGAGCTAGGCAAAGCTGTTATTAATGTACCTTATGAAATTGATGAGCAGGTAGCTCGATTCAAGCTTGATAGTCTGGGAATCCAAATTGACACGTTAACTGAAGACCAAAAGATCTATTTGGACAGCTGGAACGCGTAATCGGATTATTTCATCACGATTTTCGCTGCAAAAGTGTTGCGTTTTTAATGCAAGTGTTTGTTTAGGTTGGCATAATGGACAGAGAGTAAGCCCTTTATTCCGTGTTGTTTCGAAACCTGATGCATATTGTCGGGGGCCGGCTTCATGGGGTAAGGGGCTTTTTTGCATCTTGTGACGCAGGGCTACAATAACAGACATAAGGGTATGGATCCGGCTTCTATCACTTTTTGGTAATGAAAAAGAGGTCTTTGATTTTTTAAAGCGAATCTATTATGCTTAGGTGGTGGAAAGTGGGCCAAAGTGGGAGAATGGGGTAAGGGGTGACGAAACCAATGTTTATGGGGGAGTTCCAACATAGCATTGATGAGAAGGGTCGGCTTACTGTACCGGCCAAGTTTCGTGAACTTCTCGGTGCCTCGTTCGTGGTTACCCGCGGGCTGGACCAATGCCTCTTCGTGTATCCCATGGATGAGTGGGCTGTCATGGAGAAAAAACTTAAAGCACTGCCTCTGATGAAGGCCGATGCGCGGGCGTTTACCCGTTTTTTTTTCTCGGGGGCGACTGAATGCGAATTGGACAAACAGGGCAGGGTAAATTTACCGGGGAATTTGTGCGAATACGCCAAGCTTACTAAAGAGTGCGTCGTATTGGGAGTGTCCACCCGTGTAGAGATTTGGAGCAAGCATACTTGGGAGCAATATTTCAACCAATCAGAAGAAGCATTTAACGACATTGCTGAGAAATTGGTTGATTTCAACTTTGAATTGTAATTTAGGAGGTCAGCCGTTTGTTTCACCACATTACCGTACTCAAAGAAGAAGCAACACAGGCACTAAACATCAGGCAGGACGGGATTTATGTGGACTGCACGTTGGGAGGGGCAGGACACAGTTCCGTCATTGCATCACAGCTTGGCCCTGAGGGAAGGCTCATTGCCTTTGATCAGGACGACTGGGCATTGAACAATGCGCGTGAGAAGCTGTCAGCCTATGAAGGAAAGATTTCCTTAGTGAAATCCAACTTCCGCCACTTGCAGGACAAGCTGACCGAGCTGGGATTGCCCGAAAAAGACGGCGTCCCGCAAGTCCAGGGTATTTTGTTCGATCTGGGTGTATCCTCGCCCCAGTTCGATGAGGGGGAACGGGGATTTAGCTACAATCATGATGCACCGCTTGATATGCGGATGGATCAGAGTAGCTCGCTTACGGCTTACGAAATTGTCAATGAATGGTCGGAAGCAGAGATTGCGCGTATTTTGTTTCATTACGGAGAAGAGAAGTTTTCACGGCGGATCGCAAAGATCATGATTGAACGTCGATTGAACAAGCCTATTCACACAACAGGGGAACTTGTCGATATTATCAAAGAAGGAATTCCGGCTGCGGCACGCAGAACCGGGGGACATCCGGCTAAACGCAGTTTCCAGGCTTTGCGGATTGCTGTGAATGATGAGTTGGGTGCACTGGAAGATACTTTGCATCAGGCAATAAGATGTCTGGCTCCAGGAGGCAGAATTTCGGTCATTACATTCCATTCTCTGGAGGATCGGATATGCAAGCATATTTTCAAGGAGTATTTGGCGAAAAGCATCTATCCATCTGATTTGCCTATTTTGGAGGACAAAATGATAGGCGATCTGAAGCTGGTGAACCGTAAGCCGATTGTGGCGTCAGAGCAGGAATTGGAGCTTAATCCACGGTCCCGGTCAGCGAAGCTGAGAGTTGCCGAAAAATTGTAAATTTAATGGAGAAGGAGAGGCGACATGGCTTATACACGCGGTAATTTGGCTGTAAAAGAAAGAGCCCGTCAGGAACAGGTTCAGCAACAACGGTATCGTGAGACCACCAAAGTCGTTACACGCCGCAGAGAGCTGCCGATTCGAGAAAAGCTGCTGTATCTATTGACACTTGTAGCGTGCATTGTCATTGCTGGTATGTTGATTAGCAGGTACGCTCACATTTATCAAATCAATTATTCGATTAATACGGCAAGCAAGGACATTTCCAAATTACAGACCAATATCGCCCAACTGAAGATTCAAAAGGAGCGTCTGGAAAATCAGATCGTGCCGACTGCAAAGCAACAGGGATATATCGAACCAACAAGAGAGCCCATTCGTGTGGAAAAGCAGGCTGCCAAATAGTTAAGGGCATAGCATCAAGCTATGCTCTGACGTACATTTTTTTTGCAGAGAGGTTTGAGCTATGGTCAAAAGAATAAAGCTTCGCACACTGCTAATAGGGGGATGTATTACCCTCTTTTTTCTTGTTCTGCTACTTAAGGTATTTTGGATTCAAGTTGTGAGTGGGGAGTACTGGCATAACCTGGTAGTTAATCAAGTAGAAAGAGATCAGGTGATTCAGCCCAAGCGTGGAACCATTACGGACCGTAAAGGAAACGTATTAGCTACGGATGCACCGGCTTATACGGTAGTTGTCAATCCTAGCATCATTCAGGAGTATGATTTGGAGAATGAGGTTGTAGCTAAGCTGCACCAGTTACTCAAAACGCCTGAGGATGAGCTGAGAGGACATCTTTCTGCAAAGGATAAAAAGGGGAACTACTTAAAAAATCGCGAGATTCGTAATGGGGGCTGGAAGGTAGATCCTGAGGTCAAGGCACAAGTGGATACGTTCAAAGAGTATTTGAAGGATAAGTATGAAGTAATTGGAGCTGTGGACACCGTTCAAGAATCCAAACGCTATTATCCGGAAAATAAGCTGGCTTCCCATGTTCTTGGCTATCAAAGAAAAGATGGCACAGCAGGTATGGGGTTGGAAGCTTATTATAATAAAGAGCTCTCGGGGACGGCTGGAAAGCTTCTGTATCAGCGGGATCGGAAGGGAGTTCCTCTTCAAGGATCGGAAAGTGTCTATGAGCCGGCACAAAATGGTAAAAATTTAAAGCTGACGATTGACGATACGATTCAGTATTATATAGAGGATGCCATGCAGGAAGCTATTGCAAAATACAACCCGAAAACGATGACTGTAGTAGCTGCTGATCCCCAAACGATGGATGTTCTCGGTATGGCGACTTACCCGAATTTTAATCCCAATACATATGGGAGTACACCCTTGGAATATTTCCGTAATAATGCTACTCAATCTATCTACGAGCCTGGCTCCACGTTTAAGATTGTCACCTTGGCAGCTGCGGTTCAAGAAAAGGTGTTCAATCCAAATGAATCCTACCAATCTGGTATGATTCGGGTCGGAGGCTGGGATATTCGTGACGTAAGCCGTAACTGGGGAACGTTAACCTATCTTCAGGGGGTCAAGCGTTCAAGTAACGTCGGTTTCGTCCATCTGGGATTGGATAAGTTGGGTGGCGAAAGGCTGAAGAAATATATTAATAACTTTGGATTCGGCGTGAAAACAGGCATTGATCTTCCGAGTGAGTCTACCGGAGCTATTACTTTCCATACCCAGTACAAATCCGAGGTGGCAACGGCTTCGTATGGACACGGACGTGTTCAGGTAACGCCAATCCAGCAGGTAGCTGCAATTTCGGCAATTGCTAACGGGGGGAAGCTGATGCAACCTCATCTGGTGAAAGAAATCATGAACCCAGATACAGGCGAAGTTCAGACGATTCAACCGAAGGAAGTCCGCCAAGTGATTACTCGGGAATCGGCAGTCCAGACAAGCAGCTATCTGGAGCAGGTCGTATCTGACCAAGAAATTGGTACGGGACGCCTTGCTTATATTGACGGATATCGTGTAGCTGGTAAAACAGGTACAGCGACGAAGGTCGTCGGAAAAGTATATGACCATTCGAAGGATGTCGTGTCCTTTATAGGTTTTGCACCAGTAAATGATCCGAAAATAGCTGTTTTGGTTGTTATGGATGAACCTAACAAATCAGTAGGCGGCGGTACAGCAGCAGCGCCTGTATTTAAAAAAATCGTATCCCAATCGTTGCAATATATGGGGGTTCCAAAAACGGGAACTAAAACGAATAAATCAGGTGGCGCTGTTGTAAAAACAGTGAATTTGCCAACGGTACCAACATTAACTGGTCAGGTGAAGAAAGATGCGCAAAATGCATTGCTCAAACAGGGAATTGCCTATGAAACGGTAGGCAAAGGCTCCAAAATTGTTCGCCAATATCCTGAAGCAGGCGTCAAAATGAAACCCGGACAACGCATTTACTTGCTGACTGAGGATAGTGCCAACATGACTATTCCTGATTTTACAGGTGTTTCGTTGCGTGACACACTTCAAGTTCTGACCCTTATGAAGGTTGGTGTGCAGGTAAGCGGCGAAGGTTATGTTGTCTCTCAAAAGGCGCAAATGGTAAATGGAAAGCGGATCGTCAGCGTGACGCTTCAGCCGGCCAAAGAAACGGTGACCGGAGTGAAACCGGAGGAAACACAGGACTCGACCAATGGAGTTGCAGCTAACCAGACCGGCAGCGCAACAAAAACGGAGGCCGATACTAAAACCGAATCCAGTACTACTGCTGATGCTGGAACAGACGCGGGAGCTCCTAAGGGAGGAATATCTGCTGTTGCAGATGAGAAAAGTGCTGCTGCGATTAAAGGCGAGGATAACTGATAGCTTGTTCTAATGTCCGTTCTTTTGAATATTCATGAGGTAAGACATGTCATGAGTATTTGAGGAACGGAGGGAGCGCGTTTGAAAAAATCTAACGTGACCATGCGGCGGAGGCTGGTATGGGGGCTAATGGGATTATTTGTACTGTTTGCGGCCTTGTCGATCCGGCTCGCCTATGTTCAATTGGGTAAAGGAGGCGAGCTCTCGGCCAAGGCTGAGGATTCGTGGCGCCGCAATATTCCATTTGCCGCCAAGCGCGGCGAAATTTTGGATCGGCAGGGTACGGCGCTGACCTACAATGTCAGTTCGCCGACAGTCATGGCGATACCAGTGCAAATTAAGAAGCCGGAAGAAACGGCACGCAGGCTGGCGCCCTTGCTGGATATGAGTGAGGATAAAGTGCTCAAGCTGATTACCAAACGAACAGCAAGCCAAAAACTTCAGCCCGGCGGACGAAAAATTACGATGGAGAAAGCGCAGCAAATTCGTGATTTGAAGCTGCCGGGTATCGTTGTTGCTGAAGACAACAAACGTTATTATCCTTATGGTGATCTAGCGGCTCATATTCTTGGGTTTACAGGAATTGATAATCAAGGGCTGACAGGCGTAGAGAAGCAGCAAAACAGTAAGCTTCGGGGAATCGACGGAAGCATTGCGTATTTATCAGATGCAGGTGGTCGTCTGATGCCTGGTTCTTCTGAAAAATACATTGAACCGAAGGATGGACTGAATTTACAATTAACCATTGATAAGTCTGTGCAGTCCATTATGGAACGGGAGCTTGACCAAGCCATGGTCAAATTTCAGGCGAAGTCCGCGTTGTCTATTGCTATGAACCCCAAGACGGGTGAAATATTAGGCATGGCTGGACGACCAAGCTATGAGCCAGCACTATACAAGCAGTATGCGCCTGAAATCTATAATCGAAATCTGCCTATCTGGATGACATATGAACCTGGGTCTACTTTCAAAATTATTACACTGGCGGCTGCCTTGGAAGAAAAGAAGGTCAATCTCAAAAATGACCGTTTTTTTGATCCGGGATATATTGAAGTCGGTGGAGCACGCCTGCGTTGCTGGAAGAAAGGCGGACATGGAAGCCAAACGTTCCTTCAAGTGGTGGAGAATTCTTGCAACCCCGGTTTTGTAACATTGGGGCAGCGGTTAGGTAAAGAAACACTTTTCAAGTACATTCGGAATTTCGGCTTCGGCAGCAAAACGGGAATCGACATGATTGGTGAGGGCAACGGCATTTTGTTCAAGTTACCTCAGGTCGGTCCTGTAGAACTGGCGACAACCGCTTTTGGTCAAGGGGTGTCTGTCACTCCGATCCAGCAGGTAACGGCAGTATCGGCGGCAATCAATGGCGGTAATCTTTATAAGCCTCACATTACAAAAGGTTGGGTTCAGCCGGGAACCGGAAAAGTGCTGGAAAAAGTAGAACCAGAACTAGTACGTAGGGTCATTTCAGAGGAGACCTCCCGACAGGTAAGAGAAGCGCTGGAGAGCGTCGTTGCTAAAGGTACAGGTCGTCCTGCTTTCATTGAAGGCTACCGGGTAGGAGGTAAAACGGGGACAGCACAAAAGGTGATTAACGGACGTTATTCTTCCTCGGAGCATATTGTATCCTTTATTGGTTTTGCGCCGGCGGATGATCCGCAAATCGTCGTCTATACCGCTGTCGATAACCCGAAGGGCATTCAATTCGGCGGGGTGGTTGCTGCGCCAATCGTGCAAAATATTTTAAAGGACGCGCTGATTGCCTTGAAAATACCGCCTCGCACCAATCAAATAGCCAAAGAGTACAAGTATGGAGAAAATCCGATCGAAACGGTACCTGATCTGGTAGGTGCTACTGCAGCTGATTTGTACGAAGATATGAATATGAACTTTATGCTCGTGAAATCTGGATCAGGCAAAACGGTCGTGAGTCAGGCGCCGAAGCCGGGCTCCAGATTGGAGCGGGGATCAACGATCCGTATTTACATGGGGGATTGATAGGTTCATTTTATACCATACTATGAATAACGAGAGAGCAATGGAGGAATGAAAGATGCAGCTTCAACAATTGGCTTCACTGCTGGCCGTCTCCCGTGTGGTGGGTGACGGTACAGTGGATTGCCGAGGAATCGGGGCGGATTCACGTCGAGTGCAACAGGGGGATTTATTTCTGTGTTTGCCAGGTTTTACAGTGGACGGACATGACTATGCTGAGCAGGCAATTGCGTCCGGGGCGGCAGCTTTGGTCGTTGAACGTGAACTGGATGTACCTGTTCCGCAGCTTGTAGTTAAGGATGCACGACATGCCATGGCGGTTTTGGCAGATTATATGTTTGATTCACCGAGCCGACGCATGCGCATGATCGGCATAACCGGAACCAACGGTAAAACAACGATAACTTATCTGATTGAAAAGATCATGAAGGATGCGGGGGTGAACACCGGACTGATTGGTACGATTCAAATGCGTTACGGTGGTCAGTCTTACCCAATGTCTGGCACTACGCCCCAAGCGGTGGAACTGCAACGTTATCTCGGAAATATGGCAGAGCAGGGGGTTCAATGCTGTGTCATGGAAGTATCCTCACATGCGTTGGAGCAGGGCCGCGTCAAAGGAACTGATTTTCGCACCGCTATATTTACAAACCTGACGCAGGACCACCTGGACTACCACAACACAATGGAGGAGTACCGTGCTGCAAAAGGACTTTTATTCTCTAGGTTGGGAAATGCTTTCTCGCGGGATGCATCAGATAGCAAATATGCTGTTCTGAATGCAGACGATCCGGCTTCTTCCTATTTGCAGGCTCAAACTGCGGCCCAAGTGATTACATACGGCGTGGAAAAGGAGTCTGATGTGCAGGCATCTCGTATCACTATAGGTTCCAAGGGAACCTCCTTTCATGTGTCTACTTTTAAAGGAGATACCGATATTGAGCTTCGAATGGTAGGCAAGTTCAATGTGTACAACGCACTGGCGGCCATTACCGCTGCTTTGCTGGAAGGAATCTCGTTGGTGGATATCAAGCGCAGTCTAGAGTCTATTGCAGGCGTAGATGGGCGGGTAGAGCCTGTAGATGCGGGTCAGCCCTTTGCTGTTATTGTAGATTATGCCCATACACCGGACGGATTGGAAAATGTCCTTCGCACCGTAAAGGAATTTGCGGTCGGTAAAGTATGGTGTGTATTTGGATGCGGCGGCGACCGAGATCGTACGAAACGCCCATTGATGGGGAAAATTGCTGCGCGTTACAGCGATCACTCGTTTATTACTTCCGACAATCCGCGAACAGAAGATCCGAAAGTGATTTTGAAAGACATCGAACAAGGGTTGATCGACGAAGGTGTACCCGCAGAACGATACGAATTGATCGTGGATCGCAGAACTGCAATTCATAAAGCTGTTGAAATGGCAAGCCCTGACGATGTAGTATTGATTGCGGGAAAAGGTCATGAGACTTACCAGTTGATCGGAAAAACGGTGCATGAATTCGATGACCGCATCGTAGCCAAAGAAGCGATAAGGGGTTTATCCAAGTGATGAAAAGAACAATCGGTCAGATTGCATCTATGTGTGGAGGAATACTTCACGGAGAAGCGGACACCGAACAGATGGTCGAAGGCGTTTTTACAGATTCTCGCAGGCCGCAGAGCCAAGGGTTGTTTGTTCCACTCGTGGGCGAACGGTTTGATGGGCATAATTATGTGCAGCAGATCGTAAGCGAGGCAGGTGCAGCTGCATTTTTATGGCAAAAGGATCATGGAGCACCTCCGGCTGAGAACGCTATTGAGGTAGAGGATACGTTAGAAGCCCTTCAGCATCTAGCAGCTGCATACTTACGCGAAACCGGCGTTTCTGTCGTTGGGATCACGGGAAGCAACGGCAAGACGACAACGAAAGACATCGTAAACGCTCTGCTGGGCACGACTTTTAAAGTACACAAAACCGAAGGGAATTATAACAATCATATCGGTTTGCCTTTAACGGTACTGTCCATGCCGCAGGATACAGATATTCTCATTCTGGAGATGGGCATGAGTGGACGTGGAGAGATTCGTCTGCTGGCTAATATTGCCCAACCAGATGTAGCTATCATAACGAACATAGGCGAATCGCACTTGCTGCAGCTTGGTTCTCGTGCGGAAATCGCTCGTGCAAAGTTGGAGATCACAAGTGGCCTTAAGGCTGGTGGTTTGCTGATCTACAACGGAGATGAACCACTGCTTTCACAAGTGTTGGCGGAGTCTGAAACGGTCAAGCCTGAAGGTTTAAAATTGTTTACGTTCGGGCTAGTTGCAGGTAACGATGACTATCCAACTGAAATCACTTCCGATGGAGAAGGCAGCTTATTTATAACAGCCCAATATGGCAAAGAGGCTTTTCGGCTTCCCTTGCTTGGACAGCACAATGTTGTAAATGGTTTGGCAGCACTGGCGGTAGCGCGTCATTTCAATGTCGATGCAGACCATATACGTAAAGGGTTGTCGTCTTTAAAGCTGACGGGCATGCGCATTGAGGTCGTGAACTGTCCTAATGGACTTACCGTGCTAAACGACGCTTATAATGCCAGTCCGGCTTCAATGAAGGCAGCAATTCAGACGTTGTCTGCGTATAAAACGGACGGACGTAAAATCGCCGTGCTTGGTGACATGCTGGAGCTGGGACCTGAGGAAAAGCAATTCCATGAGGAAATTGGAATTTTCGCGGCAAAGCATGACGTAGAAGTACTGTTTACCTACGGTGCGTTAGGCACTTCGATTGCGCAGGGTGCGCAAGGGTTGATGCCAACTGCTAACGTGCACGCTTATACAGATAAGCAAGAGCTGATCCAGTATTTGCTGGTTCATCTACACGCCAATGATATTGTGCTGGTTAAGGCATCCAGAGGGATGCGACTAGAAGAAATTGTGGATGCGCTGAAAAACGGTCCGCTACAGAACTGATGTTGACGAGAGGGAGACTCCCATGGATATTCAATTATTACTGCTGACGATCGTCGTATCGTTTATATTGGCGGTCATTGCCGCTCCACTGCTCATTCCGCTGCTGCGGCGAATGAAATTCGGCCAGCAGGTCCGGGATGACGGGCCACAAAGCCATCTTAAAAAAATAGGTACGCCTACAATGGGCGGTATCGTGATTCTGGTGGCTTTTACGCTGACCTTTCTTAAGTTTTCAGCTATCAAAAATACGGACTTTTACGTTCTGCTGGTTGCTACGCTGGGTTTTGGGCTGATCGGCTTTTTGGACGACTATATCAAGATTGTATTCAAACGCTCGTTAGGTCTGACGGCGCGTCAAAAGCTGTTTGGGCAATTATTGTTTGGCGCGATCATGTGCTGGCTTCTGCTTAGTAATGATCATAGTACTGCGATCGGCATCCCTGGAACGTCATGGTCATTTGATTGGGGCGGCTGGTTTTATTATCCGTTCATCATTATCATGATGCTGGCGATTAGCAATGCTGTCAATTTCACGGATGGGCTGGACGGGCTGCTGTCCGGTACAAGTGCCATTGCCTTTGCTGCTTATGCCATTGTCGCGATTCAGGCGACCTCGCTTCCGGCAGCAGTATGCTCAGCGGCTATGATTGGCGCTGTACTCGGATTTCTCGTGTATAATGCTCATCCTGCCAAGGTGTTTATGGGTGACACAGGCTCGCTGGGAATCGGCGGCGCCATAGGTGCCATTGCCATCGTTACGAAAAGCGAAATTTTGTTCCTCATTATCGGTGGTGTATTCGTAATTGAAATGCTGTCCGTGGTCTTGCAAGTAGCTTCTTTTAAAACACGTGGCAAGCGTATTTTCAAAATGAGCCCGATTCATCATCATTTCGAGCTGTCCGGCTGGTCCGAATGGCGCGTAGTTATTACATTCTGGGCTGTAGGACTGTTGTTGGCAGGACTCGGACTTTATCTCAACAAGGGGTTGTAGACAAATGAACCATCCAGACGCATACAGAGATCAGGAAGTCGTCATTATCGGGCTGGCCAAAAGCGGCGTGCAAGTTGCCAAGGTGCTGCACCAGGCCGGAGCCAAGCTGACAGTCAATGATAAAAAAGATAGGGAACAATGTCCCGAAGCTTCTGAATTAGAGGCTTTGGGAATTTCCGTTTTATGCGGGGGTCACCCAGAGGGGCTAATTCATCCTGGAGTGAAGCTGGTTGTTAAAAATCCAGGGATTCCTTATACGGCTCCTCCCGTACAGAAAGCTGTCGAGCTCGGCATTGAGGTCGTGACCGAGGTTGAGGTCGCCTACCATCTATGTAAAGCTCCGATCATCGGAATTACTGGCTCCAACGGAAAGACGACCACGACCACTTGGGTAGGCAAGCTGTTGGAGGCATCCGGCATGAATCCAATCGTGGCTGGTAATATCGGTACGCCCTTATGTGAGGCGGCTGTGGACGCCAAGTCGGACGAGTGGATGGTTGTGGAGCTGAGCAGCTTTCAGTTAAAAGGAACAAAGGATTTCAAGCCCGCTGTGGCCTGCCTGCTCAATGTAGCTGAGACCCATTTGGACTACCACGGAGGCATGGAGGACTACGTTGCATCCAAGGCGCGTCTATTTGCCAATCAAACGGCGGCGGATACTGCGGTGGTGAACTGGGATGACCCCGTCTGCCGGGAGCTCGTACCCTATATAAAAGCGAAGCTGCTTCCGTTCTCTATGACAGAACGTTTGCAGGAAGGGTTGTTTGCTGACCCGCCATACATACCGGATGTGACGGACGATATTGAACGTAGCATCGTATACCGCGATGGAAATGGTGTGCTGCATCCCATTATAGGCGTAGCTGAGATTGGACTTCCGGGTCGTTTTAACGTAGAAAATGCTCTTGCTGCTTGCGCAATCGCCATTGCTGCAGGCGCAGAACCAGCGAATTTGGCGGAACCATTAAGTACTTTTCGCGGCGTCGAACATCGGCTTGAATATGTTTTAGAACACGCTGGTGTAGCTTATTACAATAATTCCAAAGCAACCAATTCGAAAGCAACAATGATGGCCTTATCTTCCTTTAAGCAACCCATTGTACTCATTGCCGGAGGATTGGATCGCGGTTCTGATTATACAGAGCTCGTACCTTCCTTGCAGGAAGGTGTGAAAGCCGTTGTGCTCTTGGGTGAGACACGGCATAAGTTGGCTGAGCGCGCCCAGCAGGCCGGAATAGAGCATGTCAAGGTCGTCGATAATGGGGAGGATGCCGCCGCTACGCTCGTGGAGGCTGTGAACAAGGCTGCTGAATTTGCTGAGACGGGAGATGTAGTATTACTCTCACCCGCCTGTGCAAGCTGGGATATGTTCCGATCCTATGAAGAGCGTGGACGTATTTTTAAAGAGGCGGCGCATAAATTGTAAGTAGGGGGGTTGGATAAGCCCCTACTTTTATGCAAGGGGTGGCCTCCTGATGAAGCAATCTCGTCCAGCGCCGGATCTATGGCTTTTCGTTTGTATTGTAAGCTTATTAGCCATCGGCATGGTTATGGTATACAGTGCGGGCGCCGTCCTCGCTTTTCACGAGTACGGGGACTCCTACTATTTTGTAAAGCGGCAATTGCTATTTGCAGGGCTCGGTCTTGTAGCGATGTACTTTACTGCCAGAACGGACTACCGGATCTGGCAGAAATATGCCAAGGTTGTGTTGTTGATCTGTCTTGCGTTGCTGGTTGCCGTATTAATTCCCGGCATTGGTGTAGTAAGAGGCGGGGCACGAAGCTGGCTCGGTATTAGCTCTTTCGGCATTCAGCCTTCCGAGTTTATGAAGTTGGGTATGATTCTTTTTCTCGCTCGTTGGCTCAGTCGTCCTGACTATGATATTAGCTCTTTTACGCGCGGCCTGTTGCCCCCGCTTGGACTCATGGGACTGGCTTTTGGGCTTATTATGCTCCAGCCCGATTTGGGCACTGGCACGGTAATGATGGGAGCGTCCATGCTCATCGTATTTACGGCAGGCGCGCGTATGAAGCATCTCGGTCTGCTGGCTTTGTCGGGAGCAGCAGGGTTTGCTGCACTGATTGCAGCTGCACCTTATCGGCTCCAGCGCATCACCGCTTTTCTGGACCCTTGGTCCGATCCGCTTGGCGCAGGTTATCAAATTATTCAATCGCTATATGCGATTGGTCCTGGCGGCCTGGCGGGCTTGGGGCTTGGCATGAGTCGACAAAAATATAGCTACGTTCCTGAGCCGCAGACTGATTTTATTTTTTCTATTTTGGCGGAGGAACTTGGCTTTATCGGTGGAATGGCGGTGCTGGGGCTCTTTTTGGTTCTCGTGTGGAGAGGTATGCGTGTTGCTATAACCATTCCGGATACCTATGGTAGTTTGCTTGCGGTGGGTATTGTCGCAATGGTCGCCGTACAGGTCGTCATTAATATTGGTGTCGTTATCGGTTTAATGCCGGTGACAGGAATAACGCTGCCCTTAATCAGCTATGGAGGTTCTTCTCTGACCTTAATGCTAACTGCTCTGGGCATTTTACTAAATTTATCACGTTATGCGAGGTGAACGTTTATGCGCGTCGTGTTGAGCGGCGGCGGCACCGGAGGGCATATTTATCCGGCGCTGGCCGTAGCCAGACAGTGCGAAGAGATTGATCCGGACGCTGAATTTTTATACATTGGCGGTCAACGAGGACTCGAAAGCAAGTTGGTTCCTCAGGAAAAAATTCCATTTGAGGCTATTGATATCACAGGATTTCGTCGCAGCTTGTCTGTGGAAAATATAAAAACGATCATGCGCTTTTTCAAAGGGGTTCGCAGATCCAAAGCATTATTAAAGAAATTTAAGCCAGATGTCGTTATTGGCACGGGGGGATATGTATGCGGTCCCGTCGTTTATGCAGCTTCCAAGTTGGGAATTCCCAGCATTATTCATGAGCAAAATGCAATTCCAGGGCTGACTAATACATTTCTGAGTCGCTATGTGGATACAGTGGCTGTTAGTTTTGAAGGCTCAGAAGGAGCTTTCCCCAAAGCTAAAAATGTACTGTACACCGGGAACCCGCGTGCTACAACAGTTCGTTTGGCTAACCGGGATCGGGGATTTGCTACTATTGGGGTTCCGATGAACAGCTCGGTCGTCCTTGTGGTCGGTGGCAGCAGGGGAGCGAAGGCCATTAATGACGCCATGATTGCAATGGCTCCGCAACTTTCGCAACTGAAAGACGTCCATTTTGTATATGTAACCGGTGAATCTTATTATGAGCAAACGCTGGATAGCATACGGAATCAGATCGGCTCATTGCCCAATCATCTACACGTGCTTCCCTATATTCACAATATGCCAGAGGTGCTGGCTTGTACCTCATTAATTGTTAATCGCGCAGGTGCGTCCTTCTTGGCAGAGATCACATCGTTGGGCATTCCGTCCATTCTGATCCCATCACCTAATGTGACGAATAACCATCAGGAGGCTAATGCTCGTACACTTGAAAAGGCAGGCGCATCCGTCATGATTGTAGAAAAGGAACTGAGTGGCCCGGCCCTGTTTCAATCTATAGCGGGAATTATGAAGGATGAGGCATGGCGGAGTCGTATGGCAGAGTCGGCGTCTGCGCTTGGCAAGCCTGACTCAGCAGATATTTTAGTAAAAGAAATGGAACGTCTTGCCCATAAAAGGTAGTCTGCAGCGCAGAATTGGGCGGTTGTCACACACCGGATGGTATTTACATAGGATACCCTATAGATTGTGACCATCACTCAGGCTGCCGGTTGTCAGGTGAGAGCCTTATAACCATGCGGGGCAAGCAACAAGGAGGTTTCAGTACAATGCAGCAATGGATGCCATTATTAGCGGAGCATGATATCGGAAAAGTGCTGGAGCATGAGCCGCTGTCCAAATATACGACATGGAGGATTGGAGGCCCTGCGGATGCACTTGTCATCCCGGATACCAAAGAGCAGCTGGCAAGAGTATTGAAGCTGGCTAGCGAGCATGGAATTCCCTGGATGCAGTTGGGTCGGGGCTCCAACATGCTCGTCTCTGACAAAGGGATACGGGGACTTGTGATCAAGCTGGGGCCAGGATTTGATTATGTTCATTTTGAAGATGAACAGATCGTTGCTGGAGGAGGCGTTTCACTGGTCAAACTGTGCGTTATGGCCAGCAAGCAGGGCCTGTCCGGCCTTGAATTTGCTGGTGGTATCCCAGGATCAGTCGGTGGGGCTGTCTACATGAACGCCGGTGCCCATGGGTCTGATGTGTCACAAATATTCCAGTCCGCTGAGATTGTGCTGGATACAGGGGAATTGGTTGTGTACGATGCCGAGAATATGCATTTCAGCTATCGTCACTCCGTGTTGCATGAGCAACGCGGAATGGTGACAGAGGCAGTGTTTCGGATGAAGCGGGGCGACCGCGAGGAAATTTCAGCAGCACTTGCGGCTTTTAAAGACCGCCGCCGGCTGACCCAGCCGTTACAGTTAGCTTGTGCAGGAAGCGTATTCCGTAATCCTCCAGGAGACTATGCTGCTCGTCTTATTGAGAGCGCAGGTCTCAAGGGCTTGAAGGCGGGAGGCGCAGAGGTATCTGTACAGCATGCCAATTTCATTGTAAATACCGGTCAAGCGACAGCAGAGGACGTGCTTACCCTAATGAAGCATATTCAAAGTACAATATCATCTCAAACCGGCATCAAGCTAGTTCCGGAGGTTTTCGTAGTGGGTGAGCGGTAAACTCGGAGGTGATACATTGGACAAATTGGTGATTGAGGGAGGCCGTCCCCTGTCAGGCACCATACGTATCCATGGGGCAAAAAATGCGGCACTACCTATTCTTGCAGCGAGCTTACTAGCACAAGGTAAGGTAGAAATTCGGAATGTGCCCCATCTTTTAGACATTAAGGTCATGCTGCACATCCTTGAAAGACTCGGCTGTACATGCCGACATGAAGAGGAAACGGTATACGTGGATACGTCGTCCGTCCGAACGTTCCAAATTCCAGAAGATTTGATGAAGCAAATGCGCTCATCTATCTTTCTGATGGGACCGCTGCTCGCCAGATATGGAGAAGTTTCCATTTACCAGCCCGGAGGCTGCGCCATAGGCGAGCGCAAAATTGATCTTCACCTAGAGGGCTTAAAAGCTCTTGGCGCAGAGATAGAGGAAAAAGACGAGCAAATTACATTTCGAGCCCACAAGCTAATCGGCTCGGACATCCACATGGATTTCCCGAGTGTAGGTGCAACGGAAAATATTATGATGGCTGCTGCGTTGGCTGAAGGACGAACAACGATCACCAATGCAGCGAGGGAACCGGAAATTCAGGATCTACAAAACTTCTTGAATGCCATGGGAGCCCACATTATCGGTGCTGGAACCGACACGATTACAATTACGGGGGTCAGTCGCCTCAATCCGTGTACGTATGAGGTCATTCCTGACCGCATAGTAGCTGGAACGGTTATGATCGCAGCTGCAGCTACACGAGGAAGTGTGTCGCTGACCCACTGCAATCCATCCCACTTGTCTGCTCTGATTCATGTCCTCAGGCGGGCTGGTGTTCAAATCGGCATCTTGAATGATATAATGACCGTAAGTTGTATGAGTCGTCCCAAAGCAGTGGAAAGGATCGTTACCTCCCCTTACCCGTCTTTTCCGACGGATTTGCAATCTCAGGTCATGGTTCTGCTTTCCTTGGCGGACGGATTCAGTGTCATGAAAGAGACTGTCTTCGAAAGCCGATTCAAACATGTAGATGAACTAAATGTAATGGGTGCTGATATTACGGTTGATGCAAATGCTGCTTTTATAAGAGGAGTTTCTCGTCTGTACGGGGCTACGGTAGAGGCTACCGATCTGCGGGCAGGGGCTGCGCTGGTCATAGCGGGTCTAGCGGCTCAAGGATGTACCATTGTCGAGCAGGTTCATCATATTGACAGAGGGTATGACCGAATCGAACGTCTTTTCCAGGGACTGGGTGCCCGAATGAGCCGTCAGTCTCCGGTGCCGGAGCAGCTGGATTTCGTAAATTAATGCCTGTAATGTCCCTCCGTTAACGGGGGGACAAAAGGCTTTTGTGGAGAGAAGCTATGCCAAATGCTCAAATACCTGTTCTTAAAAAGAACAGAACGAAAAAAAGTACAAGCCGGAAGATTGCTATTCTTCTCATTTTGTTGTTTATCGTACTGCTCTCTGTTCTCTTTTTCCGTTCTTCGTTGAGTCGGGTTTCTGAAATTCGTTTTGATGGTAATGTATTTTCGACCCGAGATCAGCTTCTTAATCGAAGCGGTCTGGCTGTTGGAGATCAGTATTTCGGAGTCAGTTCATCCGACATCTCTGAGAAACTGCGGGAAATTCAATCGATACAGCAAGTCACAGTGGACAAGCAGTTTCCGGGGATTATTGCTATTCACATTAAAGAGTTTGCTACGGTCGCTTACGAGTTGCAGAGTGACGGGAGCCTTCGTGCTATTCTAGCGAACGGGACAAGCGTGGGCGTGGGGAGTAGCGGAATAGCCGTTGAGAAGCCTATTTTGACCAAATGGAAATCTGATGATCCGTACAAAGCGAAGCTGTGTGATGCTTTATCGCGCATTCCGGGGGAATGGACAGCCGATATTTCGGAAATTATTCCCGCGCCGATTCCTTCTTTTCCGGACCGCATCAAAATGTACACACGTTCCCAGTTTGAGGTTATTACAACCGTTTCTCTACTGAATTCTAAAATCAGCTATTTGAACCAGGTGCTAGAAACAGAAGATCCAGGTTTGATCACCATGTTGGAGGCGGATTCCTACGTTCCGTTCAAACCGGATACGAGTGAAGAGGGCCAAGAAAAAGATACTACTCAGTGATGTGAAAAAATGCTAGAATTGATTTTATGGGTAATAGACTTGCCTCCTTCTTTTTTCTTCAAATTTTTATGTGACTGCAACCATAAATTGGCTTCTAAAAAATTTGTAGAAAAAAGAGGGAAAGCATGGAGTTTGTTGAATATGTACAGAGTGTGTTTAAAGAACGAAATTCATTTTGGAGTCAGGAGGTGCCACAGACTTGAGCAACAATGACATCATTGTTAGTTTGGACATCGGTACATCCAAAGTTCGGGCTATTATTGGGGAAATGAATAATGGAACCTTTAATATTATTGGAGTTGGATCTGCCGACTCGGAAGGGATTCGCAAAGGTGCAATTGTAGACATTGATCAAACCGTGCAATCAATCCGTAACGCCGTGGATCACGCTGAACGCATGGTTGGTATTCAAATAACAGAAGTGTATGTGGGGATTTCAGGCAATCATATTGGCCTGCAAAATAGTCATGGCGTAGTAGCCGTGTCCAACGAGGACCGTGAAATCGGTGAGGAGGACATTGAGCGTGTACTGAAGGCAGCTGAGGTTATTGCCGTACCACCGGAGAGAGAAATTATTGACGTGGTAGCCAAGCAGTATGTCGTGGATGGCCTTGAAGGCATTCAGGACCCTCGCGGTATGATTGGAGTTCGTCTCGAAGTAGAGGCTACGATTGTTACTGGAGGCAAGACCCCGATACATAATCTGTTGCGCTGCGTTGAGAAAGCCGGCTTGAGGATTAAAGATCTGGTCTTGCTGCCTCTTGGAGCCGGACAATTGTCTCTTTCGAAGGATGAAAAGGTGATGGGTTCGGTGCTGGTGGATATTGGTGCAGGTTCTACGAATGTTGCCATTTTCCAGGAAGGAACGATTGTTGCCACATCTACACTTCCGATTGGTGGAGAATTTGTAACCAATGATATTGCCTACGGACTGAGAACCCTTACCGATCAAGCCGAAAAAGTAAAGCTTAAGTACGGCTGCGCATGGTATGATGATGCGGCAGCCGATGTCGTCTTTAAAGTGACGCGTATCGGCAGTAACGTGGATAAGGAGTTCAACCAGCAGGATTTGGCTGCTATTATTGAGCCGAGAGTGCAGGAAATTTTTCAACTCATTCAGGCGGAAGTTAAGCGCTTGGGTTACACAGAGCTTCCGGGAGGTTATATACTTACCGGAGGCACCGTCTCCATGCCTGGTGTACTTCAGGTGGCACAAAGCGAACTGGCCGCTTCCGTAAGGATCGCCGTACCTGATTTTATCGGTGTAAGGGATCCGGGTTACACGAGCGGAGTTGGAATCTTGCATAATGCTATTCGTTACTATCGCGGAAGATCGACTAGCGTTAGCAACAGTGGCGGAAGTACCAAGAAGCCGACTAACCGAACCAAAAGCAGTAGTCCCGCTGCGGAAGGCGAGCAAAAGCAGGGGTTGATTGAACGCTTAAAAAATATGTTCAGTGAATTTATATAACGTTCATTGCTAATTATGCCAATCATGGACGGGCCATCCATGCACATTGAGGGGGAGATGGAATAGTATGTTGGAATTTGATTTTGAAATGGAGAGCTTGGCTCAAATTAAAGTGATCGGCGTCGGAGGCGGCGGCAGCAATGCGGTTAACCGAATGATCGAAAATGGTGTTCAGGGTGTGGAGTTCATCACAGTCAATACAGATGCCCAGGCACTTCATTTAGCGAAGTCTGAGCATAAGCTTCAAATTGGGGATAAGCTGACCCGCGGTCTAGGTGCCGGCGCTAACCCCGATGTGGGTAAAAAAGCGGCTGAAGAATCGCGTGAGCTCATTATGAATACGCTCAAAGGTGCGGATATGGTATTCGTAACGGCGGGAATGGGTGGCGGTACTGGAACCGGAGCGGCTCCTGTCATTGCTGAAATTGCCAAGGAATGCGGCGCGCTGACTGTAGGCGTGGTAACCCGACCATTCACGTTTGAAGGGCGTAAGCGTTCCAATCAAGCTGAACTTGGTATTGAGGGATTAAAAGAAAAAGTAGACACTTTGATAGTAATCCCGAATGACCGTTTGCTTGAAATTGTGGATAAGAAAACCCCAATGTTGGAAGCATTCCGTGAAGCAGACAATGTTCTGCGTCAGGCGGTACAAGGTATTTCAGATTTGATCGCTGTACCGGGTCTAATCAACCTCGACTTTGCTGACGTTAAGACGATCATGACGGAGCGTGGCTCCGCTTTGATGGGGATTGGCGAAGCAACTGGTGAAAATCGTGCGGCTGAAGCAGCACGCAAGGCTATCATGAGCCCGTTGTTGGAGACATCCATTGAAGGTGCTCGTGGTGTGATTATGAACATCACTGGTGGCAACAACCTGTCTCTATATGAGGTTAATGAGGCGGCTGAAATTGTAACATCGGCTTCCGATCCGGAAGTAAACATGATTTTCGGTGCTATCATTGACGAAGAGTTGAAAGAAGAGATCAAGGTTACCGTCATTGCCACTGGCTTTGAAGGCAAGCCAAGTCAACCGGCACCGGGACGTAAACCGGCAGCCAACCCGGCTACTTCCGAATCGGCGGAAAAAGGCTCTCCTAACTTGCGTCCATTTGGTAACACTCAAAGCAGTGACCAATTAGACATTCCTACATTCTTACGTAACCGTTCGCGCAATAATAATAACGATAACTAGTTTCAATTCAGACTGCCCGCATTCTCCCTGGAGATGCGGGCTTCTTTCTGTTTTCCGCATCCTGCAGTTCAGGCACTTCTCCTCTTTCCGACAAAATTAGTCGGTCACCGTCCCCACCGTTAGACAGACTTTGAACAGCATGACTACTATACTTAAGCCTATCCTGCAAACGCTGGGCGGGTGAAGTCTTGGTTGTTTATATCGACTTGATTTTTTTGGCCAATTTGTTCATTGATGCTGTGCTGCTGATGGTCACCGCCTGGATGAGAAAAATTCGTCCGGTGTGGTGGAGGTTGATGGCTTCAGCTGGAATCGGCGCAATGTACGTGGTCATGATGTTTGTGCCGGAACTGTCCTTTTTATTTACGTTCCTGATCAAACTGGCATTATCGGTCATAATGCTGCTGGTGGCTTTTGGATTTGGCAGCATGCAAAAGTATCTTCGTACAATGGGTGCTTTTTACATGATCAATTTTGTAGCTGCAGGTGGCATTTTGGGGATGCATTATTTTCTCCAAAATACGGGGGAATTGTTTAATGGTATCTGGTACACCGCTTCGGGAGGAATGTCTTTTGAACTGAAAATCGCATTCTGGTTTATTTTATTCGCATTTGGCGGAGTGATGCTTTTCTTTCGTATTGTGCAGTCCTCAAAGCAGCGCACAGAAAGGATGAGTGGGTTTCTGGGACAAGTGCAGGTGTGGATTGGGCAGGATCATATTGAGTGTACAGGCTTGTTGGATACAGGTAACCAGCTCTATGATCCTTTGACCCGAACCCCGGTGATGGTCATGGAGGCGGCCTTGTGGGAATCGTATTTGCCCGCCTCCTGGCTTCGAAAATGTTCTGAGGGTAATGCTGACCAACTGGTGATGGAACTGGGGGACGAATCGTTTAGCTGGCAGGATCGTGTTCGTCTCGTCCCCTATCGTGGAATTAACCGCAGTCATTCCTTTATGCTCGCCCTCAAACCAGACCGAGTAGAGGTGGTGATGAATGGGGCTCATTTTGTACATCATCGAGTGTTGATTGGCTTGGATGGGGGAACATTGTCAGCAGAGGGTAAGTATCGTGCCATCATCCACCCGGATGTAACGGCACAAGAAGAGGGCAGTGCTGATACCAACCAGAAACGAGATGCACATTTTAGTGAGCATTTTACGGAATCAGGATGACGAGCATAAACACAAAATGATGTTTGAAGGCGACGAGAAATATCCAATGGTGAAATGGGCGGAGCACAGCTGGAATTGCACTATTTTCAAAAGGGGGAGAATGATATGTGGGAACAGATGAAATTGAAGATGAAAATTAGGCTAGCGTTGCAATTGCAATATTATCGTATTTTATTTTTATTTGGGCTGAAAAGTGAAGAAATTTATTATATTGGCGGCAGCGAGGCGCTCCCCCCACCGCTGACGAGAGACGAAGAAGAATATTTGCTGGGGAAACTTTCTTCTGGAGATGCAGCAGTACGGTCGATGCTAATCGAAAGAAATTTGCGGTTAGTCGTATATATTGCCCGTAAATTTGAGAATACGGGAATCAACATTGAGGATCTCGTATCCATTGGTGCTATTGGACTAATCAAAGCGGTTAACACTTTTGATCCAGAGAAGAAAATCAAACTTGCGACATATGCGTCTCGATGCATTGAGAATGAGATTTTGATGTATTTGCGTCGCAATAGTAAAACGAGAACGGAAGTTTCTTTTGATGAGCCTCTGAATATTGATTGGGACGGTAATGAATTATTGCTTTCCGATGTGATGGGGACGGAAAATGATACCATTTACCGTAATATTGAGGAGCAGGTGGACCGTAAATTATTGCATAAGGCACTGGATAAGTTGACGGATCGAGAGCGTTTGATTATGGAGCTGCGCTTCGGCTTACAAGACGGAGAAGAGAAGACACAGAAGGATGTTGCTGACCTGTTGGGTATCTCGCAATCGTATATTTCGCGTCTGGAAAAGCGAATTATAAAGCGCTTACGAAAAGAATTTAATAAAATGGTATAATGCATGGGTATATCCGGAAGCGATGGAAACGGCGAATAAAAAAATGCCCTCAGGAGATAATGTACATTAATGTTGCTCCTTGGGAGGTAAGACACGATGACCCGAAATAAAGTGGAAATTTGCGGTGTGGATACCGCCAAACTGCCGGTATTAACCAATGCAGAAATGCGCGAGTTGTTCACATCACTTCAGCAAAATAATGAACGATCAGCCAGAGAAAAATTGGTCAACGGCAATCTCCGACTCGTCCTGAGTGTGATTCAACGATTTAACAATCGGGGAGAGTTTGTGGACGATTTGTTCCAGGTAGGATGTATCGGCCTAATGAAGGCGATTGATAATTTTGACCTTTCGCAAAACGTAAAGTTCTCCACTTATGCGGTGCCGATGATTATCGGAGAGATCCGCCGTTATTTGCGGGATAACAATCCGATCCGTGTATCTCGTTCGTTACGGGATATTGCATATAAGGCGCTTCAGGTGCGGGACAGTCTGACGAATCTGAACTCGCGAGAACCAACGATTTTTGAAATTTCAGAGGCATTGAATGTGCCCAAAGAAGACGTTGTGTTCGCGTTGGATGCGATTCAGGATCCGGTTTCGCTGTTCGAGCCGATATATCACGACGGGGGCGACCCAATCTATGTGATGGATCAGATCAGTGATGACAGAAATAAAGACGTCTCATGGATTGAGGAAATCGCTCTGCGGGAAGCGATGCATCGCCTGGGCCAGCGTGAAAAGATGATATTGTCTATGCGTTTTTATGAAGGAAAGACGCAAATGGAGGTTGCCGACGAAATCGGTATCTCTCAAGCCCAGGTTTCAAGATTAGAGAAGTCGGCTATACAGCAAATGCAAAAACATGTAAAGTCCTAATGAAATGAATGCTTGAATGATTCAGCGATAAAAACGATCCTACCCGGATCGTTTTTGCGTTTACAGGACATTTTTTGGGCTCTTCCGCTCATATAGTGAAATAAAGGATGTGATGCGTGTGAGTGCACCAGAAACGTCAGTAAGAGCAATGAAAATTTCCGAGTTTCAAACCAAGGATGTCATTAACATTGTAGATGGACGACGTCTGGGACAAATCAGTGATTTGGAGATTGACGTGCGGCAGGGGAAAATTGAAGCCATTGTGGTTCCAGGCAGCAGTCGTTTTATGGGCTGGTTTGGAGGCGGAAGCGAGTTGGTCATTCCGTGGCGCAACATTGTGAAAATTGGTTCGGATGTTGTGCTTGTACGACTGGAAGGATTGCATGAGCCGTCGGGTGAAGGTGAGGAAAAGTTGTATATCGAACGTCAAGAGCGGAGTGACCGACGGGGCTTCTGAACTTGCAGATCTACGTATTTTAGTGTGTTGTGAAGACACGGCGGCGGCTTTTTGGTACACTGGGCAGTAGAGGTGAGAATGAATGGAACCATTTGTAGTGAACACCGAGGCTACGGGGGCTGCGCTTATGCAAGATGGCGGACGTCCCGTACCGGAGTTGTTATATATTCAATCTTGGGAGCGGCAGGTTCAGGGATTAACAGCGGGTTTTACAGGTCGTCATGGCGGTGTCAGTGAGGTGCCCTACGCTAGTCTGAACTGTGCGTTCCATGTAGGGGATGACCCCGAGCAAGTTATTCGTAACCGTCGGCTCATTGCTGAGCAGCTTGGCTTTGCTGCTGAAGCGTGGACGTGCGGTGAACAGGTTCATGGTCATCATGTTGCCGTGGTCAAGGCTGCTGATCGCGGGCGAGGCTTTATGGATCGTGCATCCGCTTTTCAGGACACAGATGGACTTTTGACGAATGTACCTGGCATTTTGCTGACGTCCTTTTATGCAGACTGTGTACCATTATATTTTTGTGATCCAGTGCGCCGTGTGATTGGGTTGGCGCATGCAGGCTGGAAGGGAACCGTTGCGGAAATCGCATTGAAAATGGTACAGACCATGCAAAACGAATATGGATCTCAGCCGTCTGATATACTAGCAGCTATTGGTCCTTCCATTGGTTCTGAATCCTATGAGGTGGATGAGCATGTGATGAGCCAAATTCGGGTTTTGGAGCATGATTGCCCGGGTAATGATAAATGGGAAGGTTCTGTTTACTTCCCCTTAACCAACGGAAAAACACTACTTGACTTGAAACAATGCAATCGACACATTATGATGAAAGCAGGAATATTGCCGAGCCATATCGAATGTACTACCTTATGCACGAGTAGCCGTAGCGATTTGTTTTTTTCATATCGCAAAGAAGGCGGCGTCACAGGAAGAATGGCGAGTTGGATTGGTCTGGAAGAGAGGTGAGTCCTCCCGTGTCTTTGGAGGAACGAATTAAAGAAGTGAATGCCCGTGTAGAAGCGGCATGTGCCCGAAGCGGACGTTCGCGTGATGAAGTTAATGTGATCGCTGTCACGAAATATGTTTCGGCGGCGACAATGACATCGGTATTGGATAGCGACTTAGAGCATGTGGGCGAAAATCGCTGGCAGGATGCTGCGGATAAATGGAGCAAGTTGGGTGACCGGGGAACGTGGCATTTTATTGGTCATCTCCAAACGAATAAGGTTAAAGATGTGATTGGAAAATTTAAATTTATACATTCGCTTGACCGCTTATCGCTCGCTCAGGAATTGGACAAGAAGGCAGCCGCTCTGGGACTGCGAGTTAAAGCTTTTGTGCAAGTCAATATTTCTGGGGAAATATCCAAATATGGCTTGTCCTCTGAGGCGGTTGTCCCCTTTTTGGAACAAATTCGCGAGTTGGAGCATGTGGACGTGATTGGCTTGATGACGATGGCTCCTCATGAGCAAGACCCGGAAAAAACTCGGCCTGTGTTTCGGGGATTACGTGAATTACGGGATAGGTTAAATGGACAAGCCTTGACCAGAGAACCCATCGCTCACTTGTCTATGGGGATGTCCAATGATTTTGAAGTGGCGGTTGAAGAGGGAGCGACCTGGCTGCGGCTTGGTTCCGTACTGGTCGGACGAGAGGAGGATTTCCATTGGGCGTAATGAATAAGTTCATGAACTTTCTGGGGCTTCAGGAAGAAGAGGAAGTTATAGAGCGAGAGGTTATGAATACGCCGGAAGATCAAGAAATTGAAACCCCAAGCTTTGATAAACGTAAGAACCAGAAGAGCACTAATGTTGTCAGCATCCATTCACAGAAAAATGTGAAAGTTGTCCTGTATGAGCCGCGTTCTTATGATGAAGCACAGGAAATTGCCGACCATATCCGTTCCCATCGTACCGTCGTAGTTAATTTGCAACGAATTCGCAAGGATCAGGCGCTGCGCATTATTGATTTTTTGAGTGGTACTGTGTATGCACTGGGTGGTGGTATTTCCAAGGTCGGGAACAATATTTTTCTGTGTACACCAGACACGGTTGAGATTCAAGGCTCTATTACGGAAATACTGGCTGACACTGAACAAGAACTTAACAGAATGAGGTGAACTTTTCTTGATCGAGGTAATTTACTGGCTATTTCAGATTTATTCGTACATGATCATTGCATATGTTCTGCTGTCATGGCTTCCTAATGCCAGAGAGAGTGTAATTGGCGATTTACTTGCCAAGTTTGTGGAGCCGTATTTGTCTCCTTTTCGCAGGTTTATACCGCCAATCTTCGGGATGATTGATATTTCACCCATCGTTGCGCTGATTGCTCTGCGTTTTGCGTCATACGGTTTGATTTCTTTAATTGGTAATTTCGTCTAGGAGGAGTTATGCGAACTGAGATTTATGAGCATTTTCACCCGGATGAACGGGATTATGTGGATCGCGCTTCCGAATGGATCAGTCATGCGGGAGCTTATCATGAGCAGAAGCTGACTGATTTTTTGGACCCGCGCCAACAGTACATATTGGAGACACTTGCTTCGAAGGAAGACAAGGTCACGATTAGGGTAGATGGCGGATATATGGCTTCAGAACGAAAGCGGGCGCTTATTGCGCCCGATTATTCGTATTTGGACGGTGAGGAGATGGGGATTCAGGTCCTTTCCATCACATCTGACGATCATAAAGTAGGTACCCTTGAACACGGTGATTATCTAGGTGCCCTACTGGGACTTGGAATCAAACGTGGGAAAATCGGGGACATTCATGTACTTGATGATGGGTGCCATGTATTGGTAGCTTCAGAGATCGGTGATTTTATGACGATGCATTTGCAGCAGGTACATCGTGTTCATGTATGGACAGAACTGTTGCCTGTAGCGAGTCTGCGAACGAAGGAAGTTGCATTAGAGGCGCTAGATCTGACGGTCGCTTCTTTGCGGCTGGACGGTATTGCCAGCGATGTGTACAAGCTAAGCCGCAGTAAAATATTAACACCGATTCGGGCGGGACGGTGCCGGGTAAATTGGAAGGTGGAGGAGAATCCATCCACTCCACTTAAAGCTGGGGACGTTATTTCCATGCAGGGTTTTGGGCGTTTCAAAGTGCTAGAAACAGACGGGATGACAAAAAAGGGAAGATTCCGTGTCAAAATTGGTAAGTTTGTATAGCTGTAGGCAGGAATCACGAACTTTCTGTCGAAAGAATTAAGCTATAGCGAAGAACTGGAACGATTTTGCTCTGTACAGTATTCACAAAACGGGGTATGATGACCGATAGATGATAGTGAGCGTCGTGACGCGGAAAATGTAATTTTTGTCAATCTTATAGGAGGTGGACGGCATGCCATTAACGCCATTGGATATACATAACAAGGAATTTGCCCGCCGGCTTCGCGGTTATGATGAGGATCAGGTTAATGAATTTTTGGATCAGGTGATCAAAGATTACGAGGGCGTTATTCGTGAAAATAAAGAACTGAGCACCGAGTTGTTGAACGTACAGGAGAAGCTCGATCATTTCGCGACCATTGAGGATACGCTGAGTAAGACGATTATCGTGGCGCAGGAAGCGGCTGATGAAGTTCGTAACAACGCCAAGAAAGAATCCCAACTGATCGTGAAGGAAGCGGAAAAAAATGCGGACCGTATTGTGAACGAAGCATTGTCTAAATCCCGCAAGATCGCGTTGGAGGTTGAAGAACTGAAGAAGCAGGCATCGATTTACCGAGCACGGTTTCGTACACTGGTGGAAGCGCAGCTTGACTTGTTAAGCCAAGACGGCTGGGAAGCCCTTGAAAACCGGGAACGCGAAGTACTGGAGCGCGAGCGTGAGATGAAAGAAATTTACTAATTTCATTTCTGACAAGCTTTTATTAGGCTTTGTTAGGGTTGACTTTTGTCTTTAAACAGGCTATAACTGTAAATACTATACTGAATTCAATGATTATCCGTCCGTCGGCTGATGGTTGTTATTCAAGGCAACGATGTTGCTGATTTAATATTCGATGAATTTAACATGTTTAATTCGTTGATGGGAACGAGTACGTCATGATTTGTCCCTCAGAGAGTTGGCCTTCCGGTGCAAGCCAACGTTCAGAACATGACCGAAGATCCTCCCGGAGAAGTGAGCTGAAGCGCTTAAGATTTATGGCGTGTGTAAGCAATCACCGTTTGCCATGCGTTATAATGGCGCCCTGCTGTAGTTGAGTGGGGCTCAGAGAGCCGTGATGAGACTGTATTTTTAGAATGGTCTGTTTTTACGGAATCAGGGTGGTAACGCGAGCACAGTCTCGTCCCTTTACAGGGATGGGGCTTTTTTTGTTGCTTTTTTTAGGAAATGCTAGGGAAATCAATGATGAGCAGAGAGGGAGTATGACAGTATGAACAGAGTGGATGTTAAAGAAAAAGCACGGTCCCGTGACCTGCGCATCCTGAGCAAATGGAAACAAGAGGACACATTCCGTAAATCCATCACAAATCGTGAAGGAAAGCCAAATTTTGTATTTTATGAGGGCCCACCAACAGCTAACGGTAAACCGCATATCGGTCACGTGCTGGGACGTGTAATTAAGGATTTTGTAGGCCGCTATCAGACAATGAAGGGATACCGCGTCGTACGTAAGGCAGGCTGGGACACGCATGGCTTGCCAGTAGAATTGGGTGTACAAAAGCAACTGGGAATCTCCCACAAGCCTGAAATTGAAGAATATGGCGTTGAAAAGTTTATTAAGAAATGTAAGGCAAGCGTGTTTGAGTATGAGCAACAATGGCGTGATCTAACCGAAGCGATCGGATACTGGACAGACCTCGATAACCCGTACATTACTTTGGATAATAACTACATCGAGAGCGTATGGAACATTTTGGCGACAATTCATGAAAAAGATCTGTTGTATCGTGGTCATCGTGTGAGTCCGTATTGCCCGGATTGTCAGACGACGCTAAGTTCTCATGAAGTAGCGCAGGGCTACAAAGATGTGAAGGATCTGAGTGCCACGGCGAAATTCAAGTTGCATAGCAGTGGTGAATATGTACTGGCTTGGACGACAACACCTTGGACCTTGCCGAGTCACGTGGCGCTCGCCGTCAACCCTGAACTGGAATATGCACGTGTGAAGCAGGAAGACGGTGTATACATCGTTGCTAAAAATCTGGTTGAGGACGTAATTAAAGGCGATCATGAAGTGATTGGCACACTATCCGGTTCAGAACTGGTTGGCCAAACGTATACCCCGCCATTTACGTATTTTCAGGTTGAGAAGGGTAATCAGATTCTGGGTGCGAAGTTCGTAACAGACTCCAGTGGTACAGGTATCGTTCATATGGCTCCAGCGCATGGTGAGGATGATTACCGGGTATGTCGTGAAAATGGTGTTGAATTCATCAACGTAGTGGATCTCCAAGGTAACTATGTAGAGGAAATCACTGATTTTGCAGGCCGTTTTGTGAAAGACTGTGATGTAGATATTGTTAAAATGCTGTCCGAAAAAGGCTTGCTGTACAGCAAGGAAAAATACGAGCATAGCTATCCGTTCTGCTGGCGCTGCGATACTCCATTATTGTACTATGCTATGGACAGCTGGTTTATCAAAACAACTGCGATCAAGGATCAACTGATTGCCAACAACAGCGAAGTCGAATGGTACCCGGGGCATATACGTGAAGGACGTTTTGGCAAGTTTTTGGAGGAACTGGTGGATTGGAACATCAGTCGCGATCGCTATTGGGGTACACCGCTAAACATCTGGGTTTGTGAAGAAACTGGAGAACAGTTCGCTCCACATAGTATTGCTGAATTGAGGGAACGTGCGATTGGCGATGTACCAGCGGACATCGAGCTGCACAAACCATATGTAGATGATATTAAGGTTCGTAGCCAATGCGGTAAATACGAAATGACTCGTACACCGGAAGTAATCGACGTATGGTTCGATAGTGGCTCCATGCCGTTTGCACAGCATCATTATCCTTTTGAAAATAATGAAACGTTCAAGCAGCAATTTCCGGCAGATATGATCTGTGAAGGGATTGACCAGACTCGTGGCTGGTTCTATAGCTTGCTTGCGGTTTCGACTATGCTGACTGGCAAAGCTCCTTATAAAGCTGTCATGGCGACAGGCCATGTACTGGATGAGCAGGGGCAGAAAATGTCTAAATCCAAGGGTAATGTTATTGATCCGTGGGAAGTGATTGACGAGTACGGTACAGATGCTTTCCGCTGGGCATTGCTGTCTGATAGTGCACCATGGAATAGCAAACGTTTTTCCAAAGGCATTGTAGGTGAGGCTAAATCGAAGCTGGTGGATACGCTTGTAAATACACACGCTTTTCTGACCTTGTATGCGGATATCGACGGATTTGATCCGGCACAGCATCCGTTCAAACCATCGGCTCATAAGTTGGATCGTTGGATTTTGTCCCGTCTGAACAGCCTCATTTTGGTAGTGGACAAAGCGCTGGCTGTAAATGACTTCCTGAACTCATCTAAAGCAATTGAATCGTTTGTTGATGAGCTGAGCAATTGGTATATCCGTCGTTCACGCGACCGATTCTGGGGCAATGGTCTTACAGAAGATAAGCTGGATGCATACCGTACACTGACTGAGGTGCTGTTAACGACTGCCAAACTGCTTGCGCCGTTTACACCACTGCTTGCAGAGGATATTTACCTCAATCTGAGCAACGGGGAAAGTGTTCATTTGGATGATTATCCGACTGCCAATGAGTCCTTGATCGATCTGGAACTGGAACGAGACATGGAAACGGCACGTCGTGTCGTCGAATTGGCGCGTAACGTCCGCAACGAAACGGGTTTGAAAACGCGTCAACCGTTGTCCGAGTTGATTCTGTCCATGGATCAGGATTTTGAACTGAGTGGCTATGAGGAAATCATCAAAGATGAAATTAACGTGAAGCATATTCATGTTGAGACGGACGATAGCGGCTTTGTAGATTTTACACTGAAACTGAATTTGAAAGTAGCAGGCAAGAAATACGGCAAAAATGTCGGTTTCCTACAAAACTTTTTCAAAGGAATGTCTGCTGAGGATACCCGTTCTGTTGTAGAAAAAGGAGTGTTAAACGTCGCTTCTCCAGAAGGTGAAGAGCTGCAAGTTACGGCCGAAGAACTGCTGGTGGAGAAAAAAGCGAAAGAAGGCTTCGCTTCTGCTTCCGGTTATGGCTTAACGGTAGCGTTGAACACAGACATTACGCCGGAGCTGGAGCAAGAGGGCTGGGTACGTGAAGTGGTTCGTGCGGTACAGGATTATCGTAAAAAACTGGATCTGCCGATTGAAAAGTATGTGGCGTTGACGTTGGATGTAGATAATGAGCTGCGTCTGGCCATCGAAAGCTTCGACTCTGTGTTGCGTGAGAACGTATTGGTTACTACTGTGACATTTGGTCAAGCCGAACCGGCAGAACATGTGGAAGTGAACGGTAAAACCATCGGCGTTCATATTGGGGAATAATTACAAGCCCCCTGTCCCATAATACAATAACAGGCAGCATATAAAAACGAGCCTAAGCATCGGAAACGGGTTTTCTCCGTTACGTGCTTCGGCTCGTTTGCTGCGTTCAGGGCAGCCATGGGAAAGGGGGATTGTGCATATGACGGCACGATCAAGGCGTAGACAGGGAAGGAGTCTCCGAGGGGTGAACGGAGAAGGGGCTGCCGTAGCCGCAGATAAAAGCAAAACAGGTAATCAGGCAGAGCAATTAAGTCGTGTTGAAAAGCTGATACGTGCTGTGTCAGAGCAGATGGAACGGACACGTATTGCAGATTACGCTTTGCTGCTGAATAAGCCTTGGCGATTACTCTGGCTAAATCTAATATCAGGCGTTTCCCGGGGAATCGGCATCGCGCTAGGTTTTACTTTTTTTGCCGCTACCATTATTTATGTGCTGCAAGTGCTCGGAGCGTTGAATTTGCCGATTATCGGTGATTATATCGCTGATATTGTACGGATCGTACAGCGACAATTGGAGCTTACCACCTATTAGGCAGCGATCTCCACTTTGAAGTTCATGATTCGTCTTCGTGCGTATCCGGCTCCAGTAGACCTTCGCCCTCGCCATCTTCGATATAACGCTGATAAATGGAGCTGCGAATAACAGATACATTTTGTCCATAAATGTCAGTAGCAATAAAGCTTTCGTATGGCTCTACGAAGCCCATATTATCATCGCCTGCTTCAATTTCCATATCATCATAACTGTGGATTTCTCCACTTTCGGCCATGGCTGGTGTGTTAGAGGTACCCCAATTTTCGACGATCTGCCAGGCATCTTCACCGTCGAAGCCGTTTTGATCATCACGCTCATCCAGACTCGTTCTGCCGAACGAGGGAGCGAGAAATTCTTCCTCTACTGGGCGGCGGTTAGACACTTCTGTTTCGGGACTGTACTCTTTACAGTAAATGGTATAGGGAACAGCCAGTAGGCGCTCATAGGGAATGGGTTTACCGCTGGCGGCACAAATGCCATACGTCCCCTTTTCCATGGCCATCAGAGCTGATTCGATGCGTTCTAATTGGAATTCGTCGTGCTCCAGTAAGGAAATATCCTTGGCTCGCTCGTAGGTTTCAGTAGCCAGATCTCCTGGGTGGTTATCAATAGGAGAAAGCTCGCCGGTTTGATCGCGTTGGGAATCGCCGAGTCCGTAATGGCCGTTGTCCTGCAAACGATGCTCAATTTCTTTTTTGCGTTCCAGCAGTTCGTTACGCAAGCCCTGCAATTGTTGCTCCGTCAATGGGGACATGGAATCCTCTCCTTGTTCTAGGTTTACATGCGCATGCGTTGTGTCGAGTATGCTCCTTGTAGTTTGCACCGGGAAGGCCTCTTTTACATAGGAAATTCTAATCAAATGCAGTGGAGTTCATTTTATAGATGATCTGTACTTGATGCTTGCGGGTTTCGTGGACGATCTGAGAACGCTTATGCTACAATAAATGGGTTCAACAACGGATATAAGCGGATCGGAGTGACGAAGGACTGTGATTTATTTTGGTATTGCGCTAATTATTTTTTTGATTGATCAGGGAGTCAAATATTTGGTGGCTACGCGGATGGAATTGTACGAGCAAATACCAGTCATCGGCAATTTCTTTTTAATCACCTCCCATCGTAATCGTGGAGCCGCTTTTGGGATTTTGGAAGGTCAACGTTGGCTTTTTATCGTGATTACAATTGTAGTGGTGATCGGTATCGTCTGGTACCTGCGAAAAACAGTCAAGGCTGGACAAAAGCTACTTCCTGTTGCGCTAAGTTTGGTGCTGGGGGGAGCAGTCGGTAACTTTTTGGATCGGGCTATTTCAGGTGAAGTGGTTGATTTTGCGCAATTCAATTTTGGAAGCTATACGTTCCCGATTTTTAATGTGGCAGATTCGGCGATTGTCATCGGTGTAGCACTGATTATTTTGGATACATTGCTGGAATCGCGTCGGGAAAAAGGAAATGGCAATGATAGCATTGAAGGGAAGTCATAGCATGAGCGAAGTGAATGAAAACGGCGAAGCCGCAGGTCTGTCTTATGAAGACGAACTGGAGAGTGAATCTCTGGAATGGACAGCGGATTCCGTGGATGCCAAAACACGTATAGACAAATATATCGCCGAAGAAATGAAGGAAGTGTCTCGTTCTCAGATACAGCTGTGGATCGGAAATGGTCGGGTGTTGGTGAACGGTACGGCGATCAAGGCGAACTACAAGCTGGCTGAAGGAGATCGTATTGTATTATCGGTACCGGAGCCAGAAAGTGTAGATATTGTACCGGAAAATATTCCGTTGGATGTCGTTTACGAGGATTCGGACGTTATTGTTATTAACAAGCAACGTGGTCTGGTCGTGCATCCTGCACCGGGACACTCTTCGGGAACATTGGTTAACGCACTGATGTACCACTGCCACGATCTTTCCGGCATCAACGGGGAATTACGTCCTGGTATTGTTCACCGTATTGATAAGGATACATCAGGACTGCTAATGGCGGCTAAAAATGATCAGGCTCACGCATCACTTGCAGCACAGCTTAAGGATCATAGTGTGACTCGAAAATATATAGCCTTAGTTCACGGTCATTTGAGCCACGATCAGGGAACGGTAGATGCTCCGATTGGCCGCGATTCGGGTGATCGCAAATTGTTCACAGTGACGGAACGTAACAGCAAGCATGCAGTCACCCATTTTCTCGTCATTGAACGTTTGGGGGATTATACCCTGCTTGAACTTCAATTGGAAACAGGACGCACACACCAAATTCGTGTTCACATGAAATTTATTGGACACCCATTGGTTGGCGACCCTATGTATGGACGTAGTAAAGGGGTTCGTATGGATGGTCAGGCGCTGCATGCGGCGGTACTGGGTTTTAAGCATCCATCCACTGGAGAGTACATGGAATTCAACAGACCGATCCCTCCTGATATGGAGGATGTGTTAGCATCCTTGCGTAGTCGCTAAAACAATGACAATTTGCATTCCTATTCACAAACCTGAATAAATTATTAAGTTAAACCGCCTAAATGGCGGTTTTTTTATTGTGGGATAAGGTATGGGTAAAAACAACTATGGATAATTATACAATGAAGTTGTATAATTATTAGAGTGCTTCCGGTGGTTCCGGTTGAACGGGTGTTGACACACGATTTTCAATCTGTCATACTTCTTGTAGTTGCGATGAACTTTGTCCAAGAGATGGCTAACCATCTCACACTATGAGAAGCAGGACAAAGGAAATCCTGAATAGCACCTTTAAATCAGTCCCGTGAGGCTGGCAAGGTAACGTGAATGGATCACTGATCAGTGCATCCGCTGCGGCGGTATGTCTTCAGTGTGTCCGAGAGATCGGAGAACAGTAGAAGACTGTTCACACGAGACTCCTTGCCAAACTTGGGCAAGGAGTCTTTTTTGTATCCGAACACGGGACCAGGTCTGAAGGGAACATCACCTGAGGAGGCTGGAAGCATGAGTCATGAAACACATGTACTGATGGATGAAATTGCGATTCGTCGGGCATTGACACGGATTGCACATGAAATTTTGGAGAAAAACAAAGGTATTGACGATTGTGTGCTAGTAGGTATTCGAACACGCGGAGTTCATTTGGCGCAACGTCTGGCTGAAAAAATTGCTGAGATTGAAGGCGCACCAATTCCATGGGGAGAGCTGGATGTTACAGCCTACCGGGATGACCGGAGCAGCGTAGCCGAAGCTAAAGGAAATGGAAAAGAGCTTTTGATGAATCCTGCTGACGTATCGGTTCATGATAAGAAAGTCATTCTCTTTGACGATGTGCTGTATACAGGCCGCACCATCCGCGCGGCGATGGATGCATTGATGCACTGCGGACGACCGCAAATGATTCAGCTGGCAGTGCTAGCGGATCGCGGACACCGTGAGCTTCCGATTCGTCCGGATTACATCGGCAAGAACATCCCGACCTCCAAATCTGAGGAAATCGTAGTAGCCCTTCAAGAGACGGACGGTAAGGACGAAGTGACAATCATTCAGAACCGGGGGGAACAGCTATGATCACAACAGCCAGTCAACTTAAAGAACGTAGCCTGCTCGGGTTAAAGGAACTTAGCCGAAATGAAATCGAGTCCATTCTGGATCGCGCTCATTATTGGGAGTCTCAACCAGAAAAACTGGTTCCAGTACTGCAATCACGCTTTGCGGCCAACATGTTTTTTGAAAACAGCACTCGCACCCGCTTTTCTTTTGAAATGGCAGAGAAGCGGCTGGGCGCTCAGGTTTTGAACTTTTCCGCTGCGGCTTCCAGTGTGGAAAAAGGGGAGTCCATTTACGATACAGTACGTACGCTCGAATCCATGGGCATTGATGCAGGAGTCATTCGGTTAAAGCCAGCCGGTGTGCTGCAAGAGCTCGCCGAGAAGGTCAGTGTCCCACTGGTTAATGCGGGGGACGGCAACAATGAGCATCCAACGCAGGCTCTGCTGGACCTGTACACCATGCGCAAAACTTTCGGTGAGCTTAAAGGCTTGAGAGTATCCATCATAGGAGACATTCTGCACAGCCGTGTCGCTCGCTCGAATCTGTGGGCCTTGCAAAAATTCGGAGCCAAGGTTAGCTTCTGCGCTCCTGATAATATGCAAGCACCTGATCTTGCGGCGTACGCGCCTTATGTTCCGATGCAAGAGGCACTACAGGCGGACGTGGTCATGATGCTTCGGGTACAGCTGGAACGGCATGCTGAAGGGATGTTGCGCTCAGCGGATGAGTACCGAGAGCAGTACGGTTTGACAGAAAAAAGAGCAGCGAACCTGAAGCCCGGAACGATTATCATGCATCCAGCTCCAGTGAATCGGAATGTGGAAATTGATAGTGCAGTTGTGGAAAGCGAACAATCGCGAATTTTTCCGCAAATGGCAAACGGAGTTCCGATCCGCATGGCGGTTATGGAACGGGCAATGAAGCTGTAGAAGCTGTCAATTGGATCGTAGGAAAAAGTTGCAGAAAACTGAGCGGAGGAATATTTCAGATGAAACAATTAATAATGAATGCAAGCGTATTGAACGAGCAGGGCGAGGCTGAATTGAAATCCATCCTAATCGCCGACGGAAAAATTTTGGCTATCGCAAATGCAGATGCTGGAGTCAGCCTACTTATAGAAGAAGGGGCATCTGAGCAGGAGCGCGAAGTTGAAAAAATCGACGCCCTGGGAAAACTGGTCATTCCCGGTTTAATCGACATGCATGTGCATCTGAGAGAACCTGGCTTTGAATATAAAGAAACGATTGAAACGGGCAGCCGTGCGGCGGTGAAAGGCGGATTTACGACGATTGCCTGCATGCCAAACACACGTCCAGTGACTGACAATGTGGACACAGTCCAGCTGGTATTGAAAAAGGGACAGGAAGCCGGGCTTGCCAAGGTTCTTCCTTACGCAGCCATTACGAAAAACGAACTGGGGCGTGAGCTGACAGATTTTGAAGCGCTCAAAGCAGCGGGTGCAATCGGCTTTACTGACGATGGTGTCGGGGTGCAAAGCGCGCAAATGATGAAGGATGCCATGGCGCGGGCCAAAGCACTGGATATGCCGGTTATTGCACACTGTGAAGATAACACGCTTGTTGAAGGAGCGGCGGTGACGGACGGAGAATTTGCCAAGCGCCACGGACTTAAAGGCATTCCGAACGAATCCGAAGCCATTCACGTCGGACGAGACATTTTACTATCCGAGGCAACCGGGGCACACTATCATGTATGCCATGTCAGCACGGAGCAGTCAGTGCGGTTAATCCGCCACGCGAAATCTTTTGGCATCAAGGTAACGGCTGAGGTATGCCCACACCACTTGGTATTGTCAGATGAGGACATCCCTGGGCTGGATGCGAACTGGAAAATGAATCCTCCGCTCCGCTCCCCACGTGATGTGCAGGCATGCATCGAGGGACTGGAAGACGGTACGATTGACATCGTCGTAACCGACCATGCAGCGCACAGTGAGGAAGAGAAGGCAAGAGGTATGGAGCTGGCGCCATTCGGAATCGTTGGATTCGAGACGGCCTTCCCGCTGTTGTACACAAAATTCGTAGCTACCGGACAGTGGACGCTGGACTTTCTAGTGCGTCGTATGACTGCTGATCCAGCGCGTGTCTTCCGCCTTGATACGGGACGCCTGGAAGAAGGGGCTCCAGCTGACCTGACCATGATTGATCTGGAGCAGGAGCAGGCAGTTGATCCGCAAACGTTTGCCAGCAAAGGACGCAACACTCCTTTTACAGGCTGGAAGCTCAAAGGCTGGCCCGTGAAAACTTGGGTAGACGGCAAACTGGTATGGTCTGCTGACGAAGCAAAATAAATAGAAACCACTAAATAAATAGAACCTAATAGCAGGAAACAATATAGAGGAGTGAGACGGGATGCAGGCAAGATTGTTACTTCAGGACGGCACGCTGTTTACAGGCACATCATTTGGTGCGGAAGGTGAAAAAACAGGCGAGGTCGTTTTCAACACAGGGATTACAGGCTATCAAGAGGTGCTGACTGATCCCTCTTATTGCGGACAAATCGTAACGATGACTTACCCGCTGATTGGCAATTACGGAATTACTCGGGATGACTTTGAATCGGTACGGCCTTATGTCCATGGCTTTGCTGTTCGACATTACGAGCCGGCGCCAAGTAACTGGCGTGCTCAATACAGCGTGGGCGATTTGCTGAAGGAATATGGCATCATTGGCATTAGCGACATCGACACCCGCATGCTTACCCGGATTATTCGCCATCACGGCACGATGAAGGGCATTTTGACGACTGGTTCCCAGCCGCTGGAAGAACTGAAAGAAATGATGTCTGACCTCACCATTGAAGAATTGCGTAATCAGGTTCCTATGACTTCCACACCTCATCCGTACAGCAGTCCTGGCAACGGAGAGCGGATCGTACTGATTGACTACGGTGCAAAAAGCGGCATTTTGCGCGAACTGAATAAACGGGACTGCGATGTGGTTGTCGTTCCACATGATACGACGGCTGAGGAAATTCGCCGTTTGGACCCGGACGGTATCCAGCTGTCTAACGGCCCTGGAGATCCAAAAGACGTACCCCATGCCGTTCGTACGGTAGCTGAACTGTTAGGGGAATACCCGATTTTCGGAATTTGCTTGGGACACCAGTTGTTCGCTTTAGCTTCGGGAGCGGATACGGAGAAGCTGAAATTCGGACATCGCGGTGGTAACCACCCGGTGAAAGAACTGGAGAGCGGACGTTGCTTTATCACATCACAAAATCACGGCTACACGGTGAATGAGAATTCGATCCAAGGAACTGAGCTTGAAGTGACGCATATTAATAACAACGATAAAACGATTGAAGGTCTTAAACATACCAAGTATCCCGCGTTTTCGGTTCAATATCATCCAGAGGCTGCGCCAGGACCTTACGACAATGGCTACCTGTTTGACCGTTTTCTGGACATGATCCGTGAGCACAAAAGAAATCATCCAAAGCAACCGCGTCAGGCTGCTATCGCCGCCGCAGTGAGAGGAGAGCGCTAATATGCCGAAAAATACAGAACTTAAAAAAATACTTGTGATCGGTTCCGGTCCTATCGTCATTGGTCAGGCAGCAGAATTTGATTACGCTGGTACACAAGCTTGTCAAGCGCTCAAAGAAGAAGGCGTCGAGGTAGTACTGATCAACAGTAATCCGGCAACCATCATGACAGACACCAACATGGCAGACAAAGTATACATCGAGCCGATCACACTTGATTTTGTAACACAGATTATCCGTCAAGAGCGTCCAGATGGTCTGCTTCCTACGCTGGGAGGACAGACAGGTCTGAATATGGCAGTGGAACTGGCTCGCGCCGGAGTGCTGGAGCGTGAAAACGTCAAGCTGCTGGGAACTCAACTGAATTCGATAGAACAAGCCGAAGATCGTGATCTGTTCCGTGATTTGATGCGAGAGTTGGAACAGCCTGTACCGGAGAGTGTAATTGTAACAACCTTAGAGGAATCGTTAGAATTTGCTAACGAAATCGGTTATCCAATTATCGTTCGCCCTGCTTATACGCTAGGGGGAACAGGCGGTGGTATCTGCTCTACAGAAGAAGAACTGCGTGAAACCGTCAGCTCTGGCTTGAGATACAGTCCAATCGGACAATGTTTGGTGGAAAAAAGTATCGCAGGTATGAAGGAAGTCGAGTATGAGGTCATGCGTGACGGCAATGATAACTGCATCGTTGTTTGTAATATGGAGAACTTTGATCCAGTCGGCGTGCATACTGGTGACAGTATCGTCGTAGCTCCGAGTCAGACGCTGTCAGATCGCGAATACCAGATGCTGCGCTCCGCTTCTCTGAAAATTATCCGCGCCCTCAATATCGAAGGCGGCTGCAATGTACAGTTTGCGCTTGATCCGTACAGCTATCAATACTATGTAATTGAAGTAAATCCGCGCGTAAGCCGCTCCTCGGCACTGGCTTCCAAGGCAACTGGATATCCGATTGCTAAAATGGCTGCCAAAATTGCACTGGGCTACACGTTGGATGAAATTGTGAATCCGGTAACGGGACAAACGTATGCTTGCTTTGAGCCAACACTGGATTACATCGTGAGCAAAATACCACGCTGGCCATTTGACAAATTCATTTCTGCCAACCGCAAGCTGGGCACGCAAATGAAAGCAACGGGTGAAGTCATGGCCATCGGACGCACATTCGAAGAGTCCATCCATAAAGCGGTACGGTCGTTGGAAATCGGTGTAAACCGTCTGCATCTTAAGGGAGCCGAACAGCTGTCTGATGACGTGCTCAAGGATCGCCTGATTAAAGCAGATGATGAGCGTTTGTTCTTGGTAGCCGAGGCGTTCCGTCGCGGCTGGCAGCAGCAGGAGATTCAAGATTTGACGAAAATTGACTGGTGGTTCCTCGATAAGGTAGAGGGAATCGTCAAGTTCGAAGCCATCATCGCTGGAGAGTCTGAGCTGACCTACGAAACACTCTATCAGGCCAAACGTAAAGGTTTTACCGACCGCTCTATCGCCGAGATTCGCAGTATGGGCCAAAACGACAGTATGACAACCGAGCGTGAGGTACGTGAATTCCGTCTAGCTCAAAACCTGCGTCCGGTCTACAAAATGGTAGATACGTGCGCAGCCGAGTTTGAAGCCACAACTCCGTACTACTACTCCTCTTACGAGGTGGAAAATGAAGTTATTCCATCTAACAAAGAGAAAGTTATCGTACTCGGCTCCGGACCGATTCGGATCGGGCAAGGGATTGAATTTGATTACTCCACCGTACATGCGGTATGGGCTATTCAAAAAGCAGGCTACGAAGCAGTTATTATCAATAACAACCCGGAGACGGTATCTACGGACTTTAACACATCCGATCGCCTCTACTTTGAACCGCTCTTCTTCGAAGATGTAATGAATGTCATCGAGCAGGAAAAACCGATTGGGGTTATCGTCCAGTTCGGTGGTCAAACGGCCATTAATCTCGCAGCTCCGCTGAGTGCGGCAGGCGTGAATATTTTGGGTACGAGTCTGGAAAGTATCGATGAAGCGGAAGACCGGAAAAAGTTCGAGCAACTTTTGTCTCGTCTGGCTATCGCACAGCCTAAAGGCAACACGGTCACATCGGTAGATGAAGCAGTAGGAACCGCACAGGCGCTAGGCTATCCGGTCCTGGTACGTCCATCCTACGTTCTGGGCGGGCGCGCTATGGAAATCGTGTACTCAGATACGGAATTGCTGCGGTACATGGAAGAAGCGGTTAAAATCAATCCAGAGCATCCGGTGCTCATCGACCGTTATATGCTGGGTAAAGAAGTTGAGGTCGACGCCATCTGCGACGGCGAGACAGTATTGGTACCAGGCATTATGGAGCATGTAGAACGGGCCGGGGTTCACTCAGGTGACTCGATCGCGGTGTATCCACCACAGCACTTGTCTGCCGAGCTGAAACAAAAAATTGTGGAAATTACAATCAGTATCGCCAAAGAATTAAAAACGATCGGTCTGGTAAATATCCAGTTTGTCATTCATCAAGACCAGGTGTACGTGATCGAGGTTAATCCTCGCTCCTCGCGGACGGTTCCTTTCTTGAGTAAAGTCACAAATATCCCGATGGCGAATCTGGCTACACAGGCTATTTTGGGCGGTAAGCTTAAAGATGCAGGTTATTCAGAAGGCCTTTGGCCTGAAAGTAATTATGTCTCGGTTAAGGTTCCGGTATTCTCCTTTGCCAAACTGCGCCGTGTAGAGCCGACGCTGGGCCCAGAAATGAAATCGACAGGTGAAGTCATGGGACGCGATATTCAGTATGCCAAAGCACTGTACAAAGGACTTGTGGGGGCTGGCATGAAAATTCCATCTACTGGAGCAATCATCATTACAGTGGCAGATAAGGACAAAGAAGAAGCTGTCGAGTTGATGCAGGGCTTTTACAGACTGGGCTATAAAATTATTGCAACAGGTGGAACGGCGGCTGCTATGAAGCAGGCCAATATTCCGGTGAACACGATCAACAAGCTGAGCGAAGGTAACCCGAACATCCTGGATATGATCCGTACGGGTGAAGCCAACTTTGTCTTCAATACGCTGACCAAAGGCAAAACGCCAGAGCGTGATGGATTCCGTATCCGCCGTGAAGCGGTTGAGAATGGCATCGTCTGCATGACCTCACTGGATACAGTACGCGCTTTGCTAAGAATGCTGGAAACGATCAATTTCACATCCGAATCCATGCCGGTCCTAAGCAACTAATGCGTTACGAATAGATGTGAGGAAATAAGTAGCACAGGGAAGGACATTCATCAGCTTCGGCTGACGGATGTCCTTTATCACGGGCAAATGTACCCGAATTGACGTGAAAAGGGGATGTAGAACGGTGAATGGAGCATTTCAGCAGATGGCAGGACGGCTGATGGTTGCATTAGATTATCCCAATGCACAACAGGCTGAGCAGTTAATTCGGCAGCTAGAGGGAATTCCCTGTTATATAAAAGTAGGTATGCAACTGTTTTATAATGCAGGGCCAGCTTTTGTAGAACAGCTAAAGTCCAGAGGATACTCCGTATTTCTGGATTTGAAAATGCATGATATCCCTAACACGGTGCGGGGAGGGGCAGAGAGCATTACCCGCCTAGGTGTGGATATGTTCAACGTACATGCTGCTGGAGGCGTTAATATGATGTCAGCCGCTAAAGCTGGTGCAGAAGCAGCTATTTCCACAGACAGTTCGCTTTCCATGCCGCTCATTATTGCAGTCACACAGCTGACCAGCACGGATCAGACGACCATGAATAAGGAGTTAGGTATTCCTGGTACGGTACAGGATGCAGTAGTTCGTTACGCACAACTGACCCGTGAGGCGGGACTGGATGGTGTGGTAGCTTCACCTTTGGAAGTGCCTGCCATTCGTGCTGTATGTGGATCAGACTTTAAGACGATAACTCCTGGCATACGCCCGGCAGGTAGTGCTGCAGGCGATCAGTCGCGTGTGCTTACACCTGGGCAAGCCATTGCCCAAGGCAGCAGCTACATTGTTGTTGGACGTCCTATCACCGCAGCAGCAGACCCACGTGCCGCAGCGGAACACATTATTGAGGAGATGATACAAGTATGACCACATTCAATAGTATCCCCGAGCAAATCGCATCCCATCTGTTACGTATTCAGGCGGTGGCATTGCGCCCGCAACAGCCTTTTACATGGACATCCGGCATTAAATCGCCAATCTACTGTGACAATCGTCTGACCATGTCCTACCCGGAGGTACGCGAGCTGATCGCAGACTCATTTGCTGCCCTCATTCGTGAGCAATATCCCGAAACCGAAGTCATTGCAGGGACAGCTACAGCAGGGATTCCTCATGCGGCCTGGGTGGCGCAAAAGCTAAATCTGCCAATGGCCTATGTGAGGGACAAAGCCAAAGGACATGGGAAAGAGAACCAAATTGAAGGCCGCATCAGCGCAGGACAAAAGGTTATGGTCATCGAGGATCTCATTTCTACAGGAGGCAGCTCCATTAAAGCAGCACAGGCCGTAGCACAAGCAGGCGCTCAGCCGTTAGCGGTACTAGCTATTTTCAGCTACCAGCTAGACAAAGCGACTCAAGCCTTTGAAGAAGCAGGTGTGGAGCTGCAAAGCCTGTCCAATTATACAGCCCTGATGAACGTTGCCTTGCGTGAAGGAACTATTCAGGAAGAAGAGATGGAACTGCTGCGTTCCTGGCGTCAGGATCCGGCTTCCTTTGGCAAATAAGATGAGCTATAGGGGCCAACAGAGCTAATGATTAGAGCGATTCGCACTCGTGCTAACCATTGTAGATTGTTATGGCTCAGGCCGTGTAAATCGAATTCGATCCGGTTACACTAACTCCTACCATCATGTGAAAAGAGGGAGTTCGGATGTATTGGATTTACTATGGCAGACTGTACACGACTAAATTTCAGGCAGGATGTCTGGCAAAAAGGTTGGAGCACGACGGCTGGATGTATGGCTACAATGATCCCCGCGCAGTGGAGGTGTACCGCTCGCGCAAAGGTCGTTATGGTGTCCGATTTATTCCGTAAGTCCACGAGAATAATTTTTAAAAAGAAAATTTTCGAAAGGCTATTGACGAAACACAAGAAAATGTTGTATATTAATTAACGTTGCTGTTATGAATATGTGACGTGAATATACATATTTTTTTGAGGGCCCTTAGCTCAGTTGGTTAGAGCGGTCGGCTCATAACCGATTGGTCGGGGGTTCGAGTCCCTCAGGGCCCATTTCCTCAAAAACCCTTGCGTAGCAAGGGTTTTTTGTTGTTTATAGAGGGTGAGAAAATGGAGGAAAGTAGCCCCTTTATGAGGGAGCGATTATAATCCTTCCCACGAGTACAGTCTCCGTCTCTTTCAAGACCTCTTGAAAGCCTAATTTTTCGTGGACAATCAACCCAAACTTTGAAGTCATATTTGTCTTCTAGTTCCTTTCGGATGGAATATACTCCTTCGATTATGACAATGCCGCCAGCAGGAACAGTATGCCATTCCGATAACTTATCGGTTTCCCAGTCATACCTTTGATAACGGACAGCTTTCAGAAATCATTTTGCGATCGTTATATCGTCTTTTCGATGCCTGATTTGACTATATTGTGTGGACGGAAGGGTCTACATTTCGGGTAGAATGACGGGGTAGGGACCAGAAGGTTATTATGCCTACAGGAGATGGGAAGCGCTACTTTAGAAAATATTAGGGACTAGTGAGTTTTACTTTTAGATCTAAAAGAGGACTCCACTGACTGAAAGCTGGTGTGAGTCCCAGTGTATTTCCTTAGATGACTTTAAACGTGAGCATTTCAATAGAGATGTTTAACTAAGGCAGCTGTCCTGCTCCGAGGTACTTATTCTTTGAAGTATTCCATGAATACGTCGCTATAGCTAAATTCCATCCTCCCTCAGGTCTGTACTTTTTCCAATATTGTTTAACGGTTCCCTTTATATCAACTTGTACACCCTGATCGCCCATAATGGAAAGTTTATTAAATAATGTACCGTTTTTATATTGATAAGCATAAAACAGTGTATTTGATGGTCCATATTCAAACGTTATTGCTATGTGCTTTTCTTTTTTGGATACTTGATAAATCTGAATAGTAGGCTGTTCAAAAAATTCATCACTAATTATATTTGTGTTAATTAATACAACAGCCCCTTTAGAATTAACAAGAAAAAAATCACCCGCTTCAGTAAGTAGGAAGTATTCTTTCGCAATTCACGTACAGTTGTCACACTTAAATGTAGAAGAGTGCTAAAGTAGGTAAAAGGATGGGAGTGGTATTTTGAAAATAGATCAAGTTTTTGAACATGACATAAGTCAAGAGTTAGCAGCCAGTATACAAGCATTATTAATCGACAGTTTTTCAGAAATCTACCCTACGGATAGAATTTATTTCAAGCAACTTCCACATTTTAGACTTCTAGCTTTTAACCATGATTATCAACTTATAGGGCATGTTGGATTAGATTATAGGATAATGAATCTAAACGGAGAAACCATAAGAGTACTGGGTTTAATTGATTTGTGTGTTTCAAAAAATGTTCGATCACAGGGAATAGCTTCAGCACTGCTTTTAGAAATTGAAAAGTTATCCGTTACACGAAATATTGATTTTATACTTTTATTTGCTGATAATATGAACTTGTATTTAAGAAATGGATATAAGCCTGTAAAGAACAAAATTAAATGGTTAAAAATTGATAATGAAAAAATTATTACAAATGGAATAGGCTTTGAGAAAATTGATGGAATAATGATTAAAGAAGTAGGAAAGATGGATTGGAGTGAGGGAGACTTAGATTTTTTGGGGTATCTTTATTGATCTCACGAAAGTTTAGAAAAGAGGAAGTTCGAGCATTTGGCACTCAATTTGAGGAGCATTTAAATAAAACTTCACAAGAGTCGGTTAATAGAGTTCAATGAAAACTAATAAAGGGTTCCGCTGATAAAAAAGCTAATATGAGTTCTTTTCGTCTCATAAAAATAGCACTGCCCGAATAAACGGACAGTGCTATTTATACTGCTTTTATCTTAGGATACCTTAACAGTGTACACCATTCTCAATTTACCGTTACCGCCGTAAATCTCAACTCTTGCAGTCGTTGCAGTACTAGTTGTTACCACCCCGGAAGCGGAGACGGTGACATTTCCGCTCGCCACTTTATAAGTATCCCCTGGGTAATTTGACAACGCATAGGAATAATTACGTGGCAACGTAGCCGTTCTGTAGTATACTCCGTTAACTTCTACGACAGGCGTAATTACCGGAGAAGGGCCTACAGATGCGGACGCGCTAGGGACGATAATACTCCCAATAAGTCCCAGAGACATAGCTGTTGATAATAATATTTTCTTAGTTTTCATAAAAAAATCCTCCTTATGTATGATCTGAGCTCCTAAAATATACCATGTAAAGTTATGGATTTCACTTAATTCGACAAATGTTGTCAAAATAATACAACAAAACGATTCTAAAGTCCTATAAAATACAAAAGAATTAAAATATAACAATTTAAGTTTTTTATTTACCATACTTTTGAACTATTCTTCATAGCTGTATAGTCTTTGATCACACGAAATAAAAAACGGACGTCAGAGTGATTAGCTCCAAGTCCGTTTTGTGTTTGTATCTATTTAGTTCTTGATATCAGTTGACAAGTTGGTGTGCAAGCCTCTCATCGCTGTCTAGATTCCTTTCTACCATACGTTGTTTTAATGCAGACAGTTCCGCACACTGTCGAATTGCTTCCGCTACAAGCTGGGCGACCTGCTTTGCTCCTTCGTCAGAAAAATGGGTATTATCCGTTACACCAGCGGGGTAATTAGGATGCGCTTTTTCAGGCAAATGCATAAATAGCTGCTGTGACTCTTTTTCACCCATTGAACGATATAGCTGCTGAGAAGCTTTAAAAATATCGAGCAGGGGTGTTTTGGTTTCCGCGGCTACTTGTCTCATGGCAGCAGGATAGGCTCCTACAGCCAGCGGATCAGGTTCACCGTCTGCGGTGAATCGGCGGCGGCTTACAGAGGTCAATAGCACTGGAATTCCACCACGCTCCCGAGCGGACTGAATGTATTGAATTAAGTTTTGACGATACTCTCCATCAGGATCGGTATAGCGAGTGGGGTCTTCTTTTTTCTCATCGTTGTGTCCAAATTGAATAAACAGATAATCTCCAGCTTGAATATCTTTTTCAATATCAGCTAACCGGCCTTCTGCTAAAAAAGATTTGGTGCTTCGTCCATTGACGGCACGATTGTCCACATGAACAGACGGTGCCAAGTAGCTTTGCAAGTGTTCGGCCCAGCCTGTCATCGGTTTTTCGGTAGCCCCTTTTTGAGCTGCAGTGGAGTCCCCAGCGATAAACAGTCGAGTTGTCATCTGTTGCCTTGCCTGAGCATATCCATGTTTTTGAAGCCAAGTTTCCGCCAGATTAAGCCATTGATGGCATTCATGGTTGTCCTCTGACAGTCCCAAGCCGTGTCGCCCTTCCTCAAATACATGCAGTTCAAACGGAATACGTTCTCTGGATAATGAATAAGCGAACAACAGGCTATTTTCTACCGGTACAGCGCCATCATTGGCTGTAGTCCACATCAAAGTTGGAGGTGTCTGTGAAGTTACTTGCCGATCGGATGAAAAGGCTTGAAGCTGCTCCAGCGTCGGCTGTTCCCCTAAAAAATGTGTACGGCTTCCGATATGTGTATAAGGCTCATGAAATGAAATTACAGGGTATCCCAACAACAGAAGATCGGGCTTTACCGTCCCTATAGTGGAGACAATGGAGGCCAAGTGACCGCCTGCTGAAAAACCGATGAGCCCCACTTGATCAGGGATGACTAGCCAATCATGCGGTGTTTGGCGAATCCATTGCAGAGCATGTTCTACATCCTTCAACAAGGAAATAATCTCGAAATCGCCGACTTGATACTCCAGCACACCCGCATGAATACCTAGATCATTCAACCACCGAGCTATAGGCTCTCCTTCATGTGAGGCCAAATGCTCGTATCCACCGCCAGGTAATACCAATATAAAAGGACGAGCTTCATGAGCTGCTACGGGATAGAGGGAGAGAAAGGAAGTGTCTGACGGAAATTCTTCTTTTATAATCGGTTCTTTAGGACTAATAACATGTAACATAAATAACTCCTCCACATTTCTTTTTAACTGCCGCAAACCAAACAAAATCGACTTAAATTGGAATGATACGGATGTAAAAAATAATGCACACGTGAAAAAAATGATTTAAACCTTGTTATGAAAGCGCTATAATTTTGTTGTGATGCAAAGAGCCAGAGGGGGAGCGCAATGAAAAAAGGAAGAATGTTCTATACTATTTTTATTACGATTCTGGTTTTGGGAATAGGATTGGTGGCCAGTTTTGGCAGCTATATCTATTTTACAACAATTAGCTCCGTTGTGGAGAGAGTTTCCAATACCAAGCAAAGCTACATGGCACAGATCAGAAATAGTCTGGAGCAGAAAATTCAAACGATTGAATATGCTTTTAATACGTATAGCACGACCAGTTCCTTTAGTGATGTTGTGAAAAATCCCATTACAGAAAAAGATTTTATAGCGTATCGGAATGTGAATACTCAGCTCAATTATATTGCTACGATGGGATTAGAGGGAACGGAATATTCGCTAATCAGTCTAAATCAGAATTGGAGAATCTCCAATGGAAGCCTGTCCTATTTGACGAAAACGGAACGAGAAAAGCTGATTAGTACCTATATCGACCACCAAGAGAAGGGACTATTCTGGGTTAAAACAGATAAAGGAATTCGTTTTGTTAATACCTTGCCTGTATTCTCTAAGAAGAAGCAAGCCATTGCTTTGTCGGATATTTCGCTGCAAACGTTAAATCATACGATTCAAACCGAGGATCATATGGCTGTTTTTATTTTGAATAAACAAGGCGATTTAATGTATGAAACCCAGCCTGCTGAACAATTATTGTCCACCCAACAGCTTCAGCTCATTTCAGAAGCTGCAGTGAAGCCGAACAACACAGGTATGTTAACTTTGGAGAAAACGGATCAGCAGCCTGCACGACAAGTCATTTATGCCAAATCTGCCTATAACAATTGGACTTACTTAACGGTATTAGATAAGAAAGAAATTGCGGATGCCTTTCAAACGACCAAATTTGGGATCATCATGATGGGACTTGTATTAACGCTCTTAATGGTGGTAGTGGCGTACTTCATTGCCATTTACTTTACAAAGCCATTTCAGCAAATAAAACGCAGCTTGCCTAAAAATCCTAATTTCGCTTTCAAAAATGAACCTTCTAAAAATGAAATTGAATGGATTATTAATTCAATCGATAACATTGTAACCGAGAAAGAAAGCTTGGAAAGTCTCATTCAGTCCGAAATGCCACAGTTGGAGACCCAATTGATTCTCAATCTGTTCCGCAAACGTATTTCTGCAGAGGAATTGGCACGAAAAATGCCACGCTTGGGTTATCCGCAGATCGAGAATCAAATGTATATTACCTTGTTAGTCCAACTGGATAATCTGGGAGATCGAGAGCCCTCGGATAAAGATGTTTTGCTGCTGGCTATTAATAAAATCGTAGAAGAAACGATTCCAGAGCAGCAGCGAATGCTTCCCATCATTTTGAACGATAACACTCAGGCCACCATATTAATTTTGACAGGTAAGAGCGAACAGGAAATGAGAAAGCAAGTCCTAGATGATGCGACCCTTTTGGTTCAAAACGTAAAAGAGTATTTGAATGTATCCATCAGCATCGGCATTAGTACGGCGTATGATAACTTATTAGAAAGTAAAGAAGCCTGTGAGATGAGCAAGCAAGCTTTGCATCACCGTTTAAATTTAGGCAAAGAATCAATTATTTTTTATGAAGATATTTCCATGGTCATTTCAGGTCCGGTGCTGCTTCATTATCCTACGGAATTGGAATCAAAACTGTTTGATGCCATCCGAATAGGGGACGAAGAGCAGGTATACCATACCGTGCACTCTTTATTGGAGGAAATGATGATAAAAAACAATCATTCCATGAACTTTGAAGTGCTGTTGGTACGGTTTGTGAATAACCTCATCCAATTGGAGCAGCTATTAGGGATTGAAGTGCTGCTGACGCAAGACAATCATGCCTTGTATCATCGTTTGCTGGACATCCGTAACCCGGAAGAGATAGAACGTATGCTGATAGAGCAAGTTATTTTCCCTATGGTAAAAAGCATGAAGGAGAAGACCAATCAGCAATTCCGCTGTCTCTCGGAAAAAATTGCTGCTATTATCCGTGCTGAATATGACCAGGAATTATCATTAGAACTCATTGGAGACCGACTTCATTACAATCCGAATTATTTAAGCAGTATTTTCAAAAAAGAATACGGAACGACGTTTAGTGAATATCTAATGGGCTACCGGTTACAAATGGGCAAGAAATGGCTTGTTGAGACCGATATGACGATTAAAGAAATCGCTGAGCGACTGCAATATCATAATTCGCAAAACTTTATCCGCTCTTTTCGGAAAAAGGAACAGGTTACACCGGGAGCTTACCGAAAGATGAAGCAAGCCAATTAGCCTTTAACCGCTCCTAATAAAGCTCCTTTGACAAAGTGCTTTTGCACAAATGGATACACGATTAACATCGGAACGGTCGCAATGACAATGACTGCCATCTTAATCGTCTGCGCAGGCGGGATGACATCTACAGCAGTACCTTCTGCCTGCATACCACTGGAAACGATTACAATTTGACGTAGCAAGACTTGAATCGGCCATTTTGCAGAATCATTAATATAGAGAATGGCGTGCATATACGTATTCCAGTAGGCAACAGCGTAGAATAGAGAGATGGTTGCAATAGAAGGCAGGGCTAACGGCAACATAATTTTAAAGAAGATACCAAAATCGTTGCACCCGTCCATCTTGGCTGATTCCTCCAAATCATCTGGCAGCGCCTGAAAAAAGTTACGCATGATAATCAGGTTAAACGCATTAATGGCCACGGGAAGAATCAAGGACCAATACGAATTGATAAGCCCCATGCTTTTTACAACCAGAAATGTCGGAATCATCCCCCCACTAAACAACATAGAGAACACTACAATGAAGTTAATCGTATTGCGGCCAAGTAGATATCTTCGGGATAATCCATAAGCCATAAAAGCAGTAAATATCATACTTACAACTGTACCGACGACCGTTACTCCAACCGAAACCCCGAGACCTCTAAAAATGGTGGGAGTCGACAGAATATAGCGATAGGCATCCAAGGAAAAAGTAACGGGGAATAAAATGAACTTCTTGGCTATCACTTCTTCAGTTGAGGCAAAAGAGCTGGCGATGATATTCAAAAAAGGTAAGAGACAAGTGAGGGCAATGAGAATCAATAGTGTACTGTTTACAATGTTGAAAATACGGCTGCCCAGCGATTCTTTTTTTCGTAACTTTTGTTTTCGTAATGGTTGCGTCAATGTGGTTGACCTCCTCGTAATCGTTTACATGTCAACCTTATCAAGAGGAAAGAATTCCGTATATAATCAAATCTTGAGGTGTTCTCTAATCATGGAGAAAAGCGGATGATCATTAGGTTGTGTTGTAATCATTAGCTAAGGTGAAAAGGTTGAAAAGTAGGCTGTATACTCAATTTTGTAAACGCTATCATTTGATGATTATATGCGGAATGCTGAAAATCGCGTACTCTTGAAAACGTATACAGGAACGTTTGAAGGAGGTCGAACTAATGAAAGTTTCAAGTGTCCCCGCACCAAACATGAAAATGAAAAAGAACAAAAGAACGACAGAAAGCCTTTTACGAATGCAGAAACACAAGTTGCTCTATTTAATGGTTTTACCCGGACTGGTGTACTTCATTATTTTTAAGTACTTTCCTATGGGGGGATTGGTGATTGCATTTCAGGATTATCAAGCTTTTCAGGGAATCACGGGCAGTCCATGGGTAGGAATGAAGCATTTTATTCGTTTGTTTACCGAGCCTACGTTTTTTATGCTGCTTCGTAATACACTGGTTTTGTTTGCGCTGAACATTGTAATCTTTTTTCCATTGCCCATCATTTTGGCACTCATGTTGAACGAGGTTAGGAAGATGTTTTTTAAAAACATTATTCAAACCATCATCTACATCCCGCACTTTATGTCATGGGTTATCATTGTTTCGATTTCTTATGTATTCCTAACCGTAGACGGTGGGGTGCTGAATGAAATGATTGCCGCGCTGGGCGGTGAGAAGATCAGCTTCTTAACTTCTCCTCAATGGCTGCGAACCGTCTACATCGGGCAAGTGATTTGGAAGGAACTTGGCTGGTCTACCATCATTTATCTATCTGCGATTACAGTGGTAGATACGCAATTGTATGAGGCAGCAGAGATGGACGGAGCTGGACGCCTGAGAAAGACATGGCACGTTACCTTGCCTGCGATCCGCCCAGTCATTATTACATTATTAATTTTGAAGATCGGTAGCACGTTGGATTTGGGCTTTGAGCATATGTATCTGCTATTGAACTCATTAAACCGCGAGGTTGCCGAAATCTTTGACACCTACATTTATACTGCGGGCTTAAAGAATGGACAATTAAGTTTCAGTACGACGGTAGGACTTTTTAAAGGTGTAGTAGGGTTAATCCTGATTATGGGCTCCAATCGACTGGCCAAGAAATTTGGTGAAGACGGCGTTTACTAATGACGACGGGAAGGATGCAAAATGGTACGGTTTGTAGAAAACATGAACAAATGGTGCATGCGCCTGCTGCGCCTGGTCTACCTTAACTTGCTTTGGACGGTTGCGACGATTCTGGGCTTGGGTTTTATAGGCGTTGGGCCTGCAACCGTTGCTATGCTTAGTATTTTAAGGCAGTGGATTCGGGGCAATGAGGAAGTCGCCATTTTCTCGACGTTTGTACGTTACTTTAGAGAAAGCTTTAAAGAAGCAGCAATCATTGGCGGGCTTTACAGCCTTGTGGGTTACGTGCTCTACGTGGATATAGTCAACGTCTCGTCCTGGTATGTTCGTGTGGTGACGCTTATTGGAGCCTTTTTGTATCTCATCTCTTTGGCCTACATTTTCCCGCTGCTGGCTCACTATGATTGGAAAGGTATCAGACTGAAGGTCAAAATGTCGATAGTGATTGGATTTTCGTATTTACAATATACGCTTGTTCTTTTTGTAGCCATTGTCGTGCTTTTTGCAGTGATTCTAGGCTTGTACCCAGGAATTCTAACTTTTGCCGGAGCAAGTATTATTGGTTATCTCGTGATGTGGATGACGCATCAGGTGTTCAGCAAAATAGAGCGAGAGGTTCTGGTGAAAGAGGAAGATATGGCATAAATATATAAACAGAAAAGGAGCAAACACGATGAAAAAGGGAATCACGACGAAAAAGGGAGTATCGGGCCTTCTTGCTGTACTAATGGTCATGAGTGTTTTTTTAGCTGCTTGCGGTGACAAGGGAGCTGAGGATCAAAGCGGCCAAACCTATGATCCGAAGTCCAAACTGGAATTTACCTGGTTAAACGTATTGCATACAGCTTCTCCGCCTACAGAAACGATCAAAAGCAAAATTGAAGAATACACCAATTCTAAAATCACGTTCAATTGGGTGCCTGACGCTTCCAAAGAAGAGAGAATCACTACCGCGCTTGCATCCGGCGAATTGGCCGATATGGTGACCCTGACGATGATGACAAATTCTTCAGTACGAAGCTCTTTGAAATCAGGGCTATTCTGGGATGTAGGAAAGTATTTGGATGATTATGAAAATTTGAAGAAAATCCCGCCTGAAGTTCGGGAAGCCGCATCCATTGAAGGGGTACTGTATGGCGTTCCGTTCCAGAAGAATCTGGCTCGGGCGGGTCTGGTCATTCGCCAGGATTGGCTGGATCGCTTGGGACTGAAGGTGCCGACGACACTGGATGAGTTGTATGAAGTTGCGAGAGCGTTTACAGAAGATGATCCGGATGGAAATGGAAAAAATGATACGACTGGGTTTGTTGACAGATCGGATCTACGCTACAGTAGCTTCAAAACTTTAAGTTCCTACTTTGGCACACCTAATGGCTGGAAAGTAGATGAAAGCGGAAAATTTACGCCGGAATTTGATACTCCTCAATATTTGGAGACCTTAAAGTATTCCAATAAATTATACAAAAATGGATATCTCTCTAAAGACTTTGCTGTAACCGCTAAAACGGACCAGCAGCAACAATTTGCACAAGGTAAAGCAGGTATTTATACAGGCATGATCGATATCTCTAACCTCAGAACCTTGTCCCAAGGCTTACAAAAGGGACTGAAGCTGGTACCGGTTAACAAGATTTCGAATGGAGATGGCAAATACCACGTATGGTCTGAGGGAAGCGGGGTAGGAGGTTTGCTGGCATTTCCGAAATCCGAAGTAAAAACAGAAGCTGAGTTGAAGAGACTGCTGCAATTTGTAGATGATTTAATTGACAAAGATGTATATATGTATATGACCGGCGGTATAGAAGGCACTCATTATAAGATCGAAAAAGATGGAGCCTTCAAAATTACGAATACAGATTTGTGGCAAGCAGATGTTCAGCCGTTTTCAAGCTCCAGACCAAGTGAAGTGACCTACAACTTAAAAGATGCCAATCCAGAGAAGGAACTGGCTAATGAATTAGTCCGAGAAAATAATGAATTTGCTGTTCTGGACCCAACCGTGCCACTGGATTCAGTCACCGCTAATGAGCAAGGAACAGAGCTGGAGAAAATCATTACCGACGCCTCCTTCAAATTTATTATGGGTGAGCTTGACGAAGCCGGATTTAAAGCAGCCGTAGAAAACTGGAAAAACTCCGGTGGATCACGGATTACTGCTGAGTACGAGGAAGCGTATAAGAAAACGAAAAAATAATAGTTGAGCATGGCTGTTGCCCCCTGACTCCTTGAATGATTTCTTGGATGTTGAAATCCGGGGGCAGCTTATGCTTTCTTCCCAATACAAAATGGATCTAACATTCACAAAATATAAAGACAGGAGAGAACGAAATGCAATTGTATAACATTGTAGATTATGGAGCAGTTCAGGATGGCACGACGCTGGCTACGGGAGCGATTGCGGCTGCGATTGAAGCGGCCAGCAATGCTGGAGGAGGAACCGTTTTTGTTCCGTCTGGGACGTATCTGACAGGTGCTATCTTTCTGAAAAGTAACATTGAGCTGCATGTAAGCCCTGGCGCAACTCTGTCCTTTAGTACGGAACTGGCTGATTACCCTGTAGTAGAATCCAGATGGGAAGGCGTTCAGCGGGAAGTGCATGCGTCATGCATTTATGGGCAGAACCTTGAGAATATTTCAGTTACAGGTAGCGGAACGCTGGATGGAAATGGTCAGCCGTGGTGGGAAAAGCACCGCAATCATCCAGAGGAGTTACAGTATCCGAGACCCAAATTAATCAGCTTTGACCGTTGTCAGCGGGTTACCATTAAAGATGTTATGTTAAAAAATTCCCCCAGTTGGACTGTAAACCCCATCGCTTGCTATAACGTTACAATTGATAATTTGTCCATTCTTAACCCGGCGGACTCCCCCAATACGGATGGCATTAATCCTGAATCCTGTTCCAATGTTCGTATTAGCAACTGCAATATAGATGTGGGCGATGACTGTATTGCGATCAAAGCAGGAACCGAAGATACACAAGAGCGAATTCCATGTGAAAATATTACGATTACCAACTGTACGATGGTGCATGGACATGGCGCAGTCGTACTGGGAAGCGAAATGAGTGGTGACATTCGTAATGTTACGATCAGCAATTGCGTGTTCAAGCAAACGGATCGGGGCATACGTCTGAAATCCAGACGAGGACGTGGCGGAAGCATCGAGGATATTCGCGTCAGCAACATTGTGATGGAAGATGTAATTTGTCCATTTATTCTGAATCTTTATTATTTCTGCGGCCCTCGGGGCAAAGACAAATATGTGTGGGACAAAAATCCCTATCCGATTACCGATGAAACCCCGTGCTTTAGACGAATCCATTTTTCCGATATTACGGCACGACAGGTTCATGCGGCTGCTGGATTCTTATACGGACTTGCAGAACGATATATTGCTGAAATCACATTTTCCAATATTGATATTTCTATGGCTAAAAATGCAATTCCCGGTCGTCCGGCCATGATGACAGGGATAGAAGATATGAACAACCGTGGTTTTTATCTAGGTAACGTGAAGGATATTCGTTTTCAACATGTGACGATTGAGAATCATGAAGGTCCTGCCTTTTATATTGAAAATGGGGAAGACGTTGAAATCAATCGTTGCCATTCGAAGAATACAGCTCAGCCCGAAAAGCTGATAGAACAAGTAACGATACAACCTTCTGAACAAAATATGATGAATTAGGAGGGCATGAAAGGAGGTACAACGTGGATAAGTTGCAAGCATTGTTGGGAGACCTTCCGGCAGATCGCCCTGTAACGGCAACTCTGCTGAATCAAGAAGAGCGTGAGGGATATCGACTGGAGTGTCTCCTGCTGGACTTGAACGGGATCGAGTCTGTACCCGCTTATGTAGCTACACCCTTACAAGGGAACGGTCCGTTCCCATTGGTCGTTTTTAACCATTCGCATGGAGGCAATTATACGAACGGGCGCAAGGAACTGATCCATAGCAGTTCTTACTTACAGCAGCCCTCGTTTGCTACAACTCTGACAGACATGGGGTACTGTGTATGCTGCATTGACATGTGGGGATTTAATGAACGTGGAGGCAAAACCGAGAGCGAGCTGGTAAAGGAAATGCTCTGGCAGGGCCAAGTGCTGTGGGGCATGATGCTGTATGATAACCGTCGTTTGGTGGATTATATGTGCCAGCGTGAGGACATTGATGCTTCTCGTATCGGAACAATCGGTATGTCGATGGGTGGACTCATGGCATGGTGGATGGCTGCGTTAGATGAACGGATACAGGTCACGGTTGATATTTGTGGACAGGTAGATGCCCATACGCTGATCGCCAAAAGGGGATTGGACCATCATGGCTTCTACTCCTATGTCCCCGGCTTGCTGAAGCATTTTACCACCTTGGATATTCAAAAGCGGATCGTACCTCGTCCACGGATGAGTATAACAGGTCAAAATGACCGGATGTGTCCTATTGAAGGAGTCGAGCATTTGGCAAAAGGGCTGCTGGAAGCTTACCAGGAGGCAGGTCACCCTGAGCATTGGCAGCCTGTGATTGCGGGCGGTGGACATATGGAGACGTTGGAAATGCGAACGGCGTGGCAGTCATTTTTAGCTGAACACCTGTAAATCAAATGAAGGGATCGGGGTAACCATGCTAGTTGGAAAAGAATCCTTTTGTGATTTCCATACGATTCAGGAGGCGATTGCTGTATTGGAGCAGTCGGCTTCCAACGAAATGGAAACGCTAACTATTTTATCAGGTACTTATGAGGAAGAGGTACGAATTTACCGTTCATATCTTCATATTATAGGCATTGGGCAGGTAGAGATTCGAATGGATCGGTATGCCAAGGAGCGGGATGAAGCGGGTGAGGAAATAGGGACCTTTGCGACACCTACTTTATTTTTAGGCGGTAGCCATCTGATCTTGGAAAATCTCACGATTTCCAACACGGCAGGACAGGGAGAAGCCATTGGGCAGGCCGTTGCGGTATACGCTCATTGTGATGAAACGGTCTTTAGAAACTGTACCTTTAAAGGACACCAGGATACTTTATTTACAGGCCCTCTACCTCCTGCACCGAAAGAACGACTCCAGTTTGGTGGAATCCATTTGAAGGAGCATCATAGGCACTATCGGCAGCTCTATCAGCATTGTTATATAGAGGGTACGGTGGACTTTATTTTTGGTGGGGCTACCGCGTATTTTGAAGATTGCGAAATTCGCAGTTTACGCCATCATAAGAACCAAACGAGCTACGTTACAGCTGCCTCTACGCCGCAAGGACAAGCGTATGGTTATGTATTCAACCATTGCTACCTAACTGCAGAGCCTGATATTACTCCGGTTTTTTTGGGGCGTCCGTGGCGGGAATATGCCAAGACCGTATTTGTCGATTGTAAAATGGGCGATCATATTGACCCACGTGGCTGGGACAATTGGGACAATGTTGCGAACGAGAAAACCGTCTGTTATCAAGAATATAACGGACACGATGAAGTTGCTACGTTACGTAAGCAGCGTGTTCCGTGGGCGGATTGTTTTGAAGCGGGAACAGAAGCATGGAGCAAGGAACAGGTTTTTGCTGAAGTTACATTTTGGAAGTAAGGAGAAGTGAGGTCTCATGATGATCCAAAATCCCATATTAAAAGGCTTTAATCCCGATCCGTGTATTACACGTGTCGAAGATACTTACTATATTGTGGTGTCATCGTTTGAGTGGCTGCCTGGAGTGCGGGTGTACCAGTCCAAAGATTTGGCAAATTGGGAGCATTGCACAGATATTTTGACCGATCAGGTTGACTTAAGAGGTAATCCTAAAAATTGTAGCATTTGGGCACCGCAGCTTAGCTATGCAGATGACCTTTTTTATCTGCTCTATACGGATGTGAAAAGCACCAAACGTCCGTTCAAGGATGTTCATAATTTTGTGATGACGGCGCCTACGATCCAAGGACCGTGGTCGGACCCCGTTTATCTTAACAGTAGCGGATTTGATCCGTCTTTATTTCATGATGAGGACGGACGTAAATGGCTGTTGAACGCATTGTGGGATTACCGCATGTTGGAAAGCAATAAATCTTCCGGTATAGTCATGCAGGAGTATGACAGCAAGCAACAACAGCTCATTGGCGAGCCTGTTAAAATCTTTGATTGTACTCCTTTAAAGAAAACAGAAGCGCCTCACATCTACAAGCAAAACGGATATTATTATCTTGTTACAGCGGAAGGCGGAACGGGTACGGGGCATGCCGTTACCGTAGCACGCTCGAAGCAGATATCCGGGCCATATGAAGTAGACCCGCACAACCCAATGCTTACGTCACGTGATCAACTTGATTTCCCGTTACAATGCGCAGGGCATGGCAGTCTTGTACAAACACCAGACGGCGAATGGTACATGGCTCATTTATGCACACGTCCAGTAGAGGGGAAATATGCCATTTTAGGACGGGAAACAGCCTTGCAGCAAGTGTACTGGAATGATGAAGGCTGGCTCCGATTAACTGCTGGGGGCCATACACCTCAATTGGAGGTACCCGCACCTCAAGGGATATTCTCGGTTAAGCAAGAGCAGCAGAGTTATGTTTTTGAGGATTTTTTCGAGGGACCCACATTAGATAAAACGTGGAACACATTGCGTATCCTGGCGGACGATAGCTGGTGTTCATTAAGCCAGCGCCCAGGCTACCTTCGCATTCTGGCTGGAGAATCCATTCAAAGTCTGTTCCAGCATCACGTGCTTGCCATTCGGCAAACGGATCATCATTTCCGGGTAGAAACAGCATTGGAGTATAAGCCGACAAGCTATTTACAAATGGCGGGGCTACTACTGTACCTTAATGAAGAAGATTATTTGTACGCCTATATTAGCTATGAGGAGGGGCAAGGGAAGGTACTGCGCATGATGCGATGTGAAGCCAATACATTTACCTTAGTTCCTCAAGCAATTACGCTTCAGGACGATCTTCCTATACATTTAGCTGTGGAAGTCCATGCATCCCACGGGCAATTTTATTATGGAGTCGGAGACAAACCTGCTTGGAAGCGGCTTTTTGAAATGCAGGATATCAGCTTTTTATCCGGGGGTTTTACAGGAAATTTTGTAGGTATTGCTGCTCATGATATGCAACAATTCCAAGGAAGCTACGCTGATTTTTCTCATTTCTTCTATCATGGTAAGGATCATCTTTCCTCATAAAAAAACATGATAATGATTATGTTGAAAGCACCTTAATGGGTGCTTTTTTCGTTGTTTCTGCACTTTACCTTTTCACATTATAACTTCGCAAAATCTCCAAAAAAGCGGTGCTTGCTTTCGTTTCAAATGTCGAAGAAGGAGTTAGGAAGGAGAATTTTCGAATAACCGGAAGATTACGAATATCCAGTACTTTTAATGTTCCCAGAGCAAGTTCCTTCTGAATGACCCATTGGGACAGCAAAGAAATCCCCAAGCCTGCTTCTACAGACTCTTTGATGATCTGTGTACTGCCAAAATTCATCATATGAGAAGGGGAGAACTGAAACCGTGTAAACATTTTTTCAGCCGCTTCCCGGGTTCCAGAACCTTCTTCCCGCAGAATCCAGATGTCCTCTTGCAGCTCACTTACATCCACTTGAGATTTACCAGCCAAACGGTGATTTTGCGGAACGACGATATACATTCTATCATCAGCAAATGATTCGATGTGTAAATGGTCATGCTGAAATTCTCCTTCGATAATGCCTACATCCAGTTGATTATGGATCATGAGTTTTTCAATTTCCTGGGTGTTGCCGATGGTAATGGAGGGCTGAATGAGTGGATACCGGACCCTCATTTGCGCGATCACATGCGGCAGCACATATTCGCCATACGTGTAGCTTGCGCCGATCGACAGGTTTCCTTTTGCTGTATGCATCAGCTCGTCCACCAAATACTGCATCCGTGTATGGAGACGGATAATCTCCTGAGCATGATGATACACAATTTCACCTGCTTTGGTTAAGCGTACATACTTATTGCTACGCTCCAGGAGGCGGGTTCCTACGCTACGTTCCAGCGTTTGAATATATTGACTTACCGCAGGTTGGGTCATGTGTAACACCTCGGCAGCTCGTGTGAAATTTTGTTTCTCCGCGACCATAACAAATACGATTAAAGATTGGTCCAAGGCCCATTCCTCCAAATTCATCATATCTATTTGCTTATTATCATTATTATAATGATTTATTTTTCTTATGACAAAAACCATATTAAGCTGGATGCATGTAGAATTGGAGGGGTTCACCATGAACAGTCATACACAACACACCAAATTATTTTCGAACAGAGGTCGATTATTCCAGCGTATATTTGGCATTGTCCTCACGATGTTATTTGCTTTGGCAGGCTATGGCCTGAACGAATTGCCAGGCTTTCATTATGTAGGTCCATTGGCTTGTGCCATGTTTCTCGCTATTCTGTACCGACAGTTGTGGGGATACCCTGAAGCTGTGCGCTTGGGAGTTGAGTTTTCATCAAAGAAAATACTACGTGGAGCTATTGTGTTATTTGGGCTGAAGTTGAACATGGATGTTGTCATTCATCATGGACTTGGTTTACTTTTGCGTGATGTGGGCACTGTTGTATTTTCCATCTTTTTTACGGTTTGGCTGGCAAAACGTTTCAAGGCAGATGCTTCGCTTTCACTTCTTCTTGGTATTGGAACAGGAGTTTGCGGTGCAGCAGCGATTGCAGCGGTTTCTCCCTTGTTAAAATCCAAAGATGAGGATACAGCCATAGGGGTAGGACTCATTGCCTTGGTTGGAACGGTATTTGCCATTTTGTTTACTGTGCTTCGGCCCTGGCTCCCTTTGACGGATATGCAATATGGAATCTGGTCGGGTATCAGTTTACATGAAATTGCACATGTGGCCTTAGCTGCAGCGCCTGCCGGACAGGATGCACTTGCAATGGGCTTATTAGCCAAACTGGGGCGTGTTTTCTTACTCATACCGCTCAGCTTTGTTTTAATGTATTGGATGAAACGAACTGGAAAAATTCGTACAGACGCTAAAGTGGAGTTCCCCTGGTTCCTCATCGGCTTTATGGCTACAAGTATTGTGGGCAGCTATGTTTTTGGAAAATATATTGTAGTTCCATCTAGTCTGACGAACGGAATTTCTCAAGTTACCACCTTTATGTTAACGATGGCTATGGTAGGCATGGGGCTGAATGTGAGCTTTAAGGCTTTGCGGGAGAAAGCAATGCTTCCCTTACTGGTACTGTCTGTTACTTCGATCATTCTTACAGGGTTAACATTTTTAACAGTGTGAGCATGAAGTATTCGTTTGTGATAAGATTGCTAGTAAACTAGATTAATAAAACTGGAAAAAGCTCTGCTTGCTGTATAGCTGGCAGAGTTTTTTAGTACTTTTGTATGATAAGACTGAAATATATACTGAATCAATCGTAACTTTTTACATATGATTCGCGTCTATCAAAATGGAGGTCCTGAGAATCATAGAGTGCAAGAATTTCATAAGCGAAAATTTAGAGAATGGTAGGGTACATAATGAAGAAAATTTGTTTATTTGCTTTTTTGTTTCTGTTTCTACTAGCATTTCCAAGAGAAAGTCATGCTGCATCTTCGAGTTCACATCTTCAGTTGGATGGTAAAGATATAAGTGTTGGCAAAGGTGTTCAGATTCAAGAAGTAAAGGGGAATGTACTGGTTCCACTCCGTCTCATTGTAGAGGAATTGGGTTATAGCGTGAATTGGGAGTCCAAGACAGGGACCATAACTATACATAAGCAAAATCTTAACCTCAGTCTTCAGGTCAACAATCCCATAGCCTCTGTCAATGATCATCAAATGGGATTGGCTGTAGCGCCTTTGCTTAGAGAGGGGACGACTTATGTTCCGCTTCGCTTTGTGTCTGAACAGACAGGGATTGATGTGGCCTGGAACAACGAGCTTAAAACTGTGTTCCTGACGACTCCGCCTACTTCAAGCGACAATAGCGAGTCCACTCATGATCATTCTGCTACTCCAGCTGTAAGTAATCCTAAAGAGAGTGCGCGTACAGCTATAAACCAAATTAGCTTCGCTAATCACCAATTGACTATAGCTGTTAATGGAAAAGCAACCCCCAAAGTAACTACGTTGACTCATGCAGACCGTATTGTTGTAGACATACCTAGTTCAACGTTTTCTGAGGAATTTCTAGCATCGCAATCATTTGACAGTAGTGGACAAGGAAGTTTTCCAGTCACTGAAGATCCAGATGTTTCCCAAGTAAGATACTCCATGTTTAGTACAACCCCCGCATCGGTACGTATTGTGGTTGATCTTAATCACAGCACACCCTTTCATGTACTCAATGCGGATGATGGTAAGGTTGTTATAGCGTTGGATCAGGAAACGGAGGAGCCATCAACTACCGAGGACGTTATACCTACCATACCTGTTGTACCTGCGATTTCTTCTGATGGACACGCGCAAGGAATTGACGTCTCACACTATAATGGCAATATTGATTGGCAGCAAGTGGCAGCGGCAGGTAAGACATTTGCTTTTATTAAAGCTACAGAGGGCACAAAATATCAAGATAATCAATTTTTGATAAATGTACAGGGTGCCAGAGATGCTAACATCTTGGTTGGCGCTTACCACTTTTTGAATGCTACTACCGCGGATGGAGCTCGTCAGGAAGCAGCTAATTTTGCCAGGGCAATAGATTCAGCAGGAGGCAGGCTAGATCTGCCCCCTGTGATGGACTATGAAAATAACCCCAAAGGTCTTACTCCTGCACAAATTAGTGAAGTGGCTCATGCCTTTTTGGATGAAATGGAGAGGCTTACCGGGCGTCAGCCAATCGTATACACGGGCAATGTTTTTGCTTCCAAGTTTGATCCTACATTTTCTATGTATAAACTGTGGGTAGCCCGATACAGCACTACGCAAAAGCCGACCGCGGTTCCAGCTTGGAATAACTGGTGGGCTTGGCAGTACAGTAGCACAGGCAGTGTTCCGGGTATTCAAGGCCAAGTCGATTTGGATGAATACAACGGAACGATAGATGAACTCCGGGCTTCACTGGCAGGAGAGCTCGATTAGCAAAATCATATCATGATCAATCCTCGCGAATCCGGAACGGGATCTGCGAGGATTTTTAATGTCTGATTTGTTTAGTTGGGCATGATCCATACGATTTCGCTGATTCTAACAAAGAATTTTTTTCCGTATACATCTAAAATGACATGGTCGGGCTTACAATCGACTACGCATCCATCAATTCTGCCACGTGTTGTCTCAAGTACAACGTACTTGCCGATCACCGATTTTAATGTTTCTACGACGTATGGATCTACAGGGTGCACCACGACGTGGTGAGAGGTAGGATGGTGAGGAAAAGGTTGATTAACGTTGTAATTGAGCATTTGATTTGAATTCAATTGCTTCACTCCTTCAAGATTAGTTGTGTTATCCTATGCTCCTGCCTAGGAAAGGTGTAGGCTAATGCCCATCAGCGAAAACATTCATAACATTGCCGAAAAGCCCGGTCCATAGGAAAGCTCAATACATAAGCTATGTTGTACCTTGAATTGAAGGAGGCAATGACCATGAGTGAATGTGAAAGAGGTTGTGGTGGCGGTTCAGTAGGGGGCTACCCAGGAGTATGGACATCGACAGGAGCTATCCTGGTACTGTTCATTTTGCTCGTTATCATTACTAAGTCTTTATGGGTTTAAATTGAAATGAGTAGCTTAACCCCCCATCGGTATATAACCGATGGGGGGTTAAGTGTTTTAGAGGATGGAACGTATGATAAAACACCTCAAATAACAGCGTACAGGCCCTACACAAACTGTGCCGGGCTGGGCAGCTGTCATTTGAGGTACATTGGCATCTATAGACAGGAACGGACAATGGAACAGAGATTAAATTAACGCAATCGCCAGCAGGGTGAACAAGCTCAAAGTTAAGATTTGATTCCCATACCCGTAGCCAGGATAAAAGGCAGACGTTTGTACACGTCCGTTCCGTTCTGTTTTTAAGTACACATTATTACGATCCACATCCATAATGGTTCCTTCGTACTGTTTTCCGTCAACGGTGAGAATACGCACTTTTTTATTCATGCAGTTCAAACAGTTGTAATAAGCGTCCATTCCATCACCCCCTCTTATACATTGGCATTTTATGAGAGGGACGGTCTTATGGTAACGGCGAACATACAGGGAAAAGGTATTCCCTCGAACTTAAGGCCTGACTAGAGTTAGCCTATTCTTGATAGGGATTAAAAGAGAAGCCAGGATATCCATTGGTATGGGCGTAACCTCTTTGGGGGGCGACCTGAGGGTGGGGTGAAGTATCGGCAAGCCTTACATGTATCCCAGGTTTTCGGGGGGGCTGCTGCTTGCAGTCATTGGGAGGACCGATGATGACAGGCTTTTTAATTGGGGCGAGTGCTTCCTGAATCTTATTCTCATTCAGGCAGTAAGTATGAGCCAGAATGTTACTTGGCGTTAGCCGCAAAATGTCGGAGCCCAGTATGAATTCAGGGGTCGGAGCATTAAAAATGGTCAACAAATGAGTGTTGTCCATCGTGGCGACCAGATAATGCCACCATCCCTGAGGAACGTTAGCCACTTGGCCAGGTGTGATCGGAAAATGTCGTAACTCGAGGGTGAAGGGGTTAATCAGTGACACGGTTACTGCTCCAGAGATGCAGTATACCAGTTCTGTGGCATTTTGGTGATAGTGAGGCTCCACAACATTAGCTGTGCTAAGGCGAATATCCAGCAGCGATACATTCGCCAATGTATTCAGCTGCTGGATCGACAGCTCGTTGATCGAGTTTTGAGCATCCTTCTGAAACAAAACATTGTCTCTTAAATCATAGGTAAATTGTACAGTAGGGGAGGTGTAATCCATATATGAATCCACGCGTCGTTTCCTGCCTTTCTATTATTCGAAATTTGATGATCGTACGCTACCCTATGCATACGCCCATGTATGTGTGCGCGGATATGTGATTTGAATTAGTAGAAATCAGGCTCCGGTCCCGGGCAAGTTGAAGCGAAAAATAGCGAAAAAAGTCACGTATTCAAGTGTGGTCAGAACATGATCCATTGTTCTTAATACACGTCATCCCTTTAGGGATGGCGTTTTATTTGCTTGGGTAGTCTTAGGACCAGAGCCGGATGATACGTAAATGCGGCTTATGGTATACTGCAACGGACGTGTGAAAGCATGATTGTCCCATTCCGTATGTAGCCACGCGTCATTTCTGCAGCTAGGCATAAGTTATGTCATAAGAAACATCATCGGATAAACGTCCCTGAGTTGTACAGGCCGGAATGGTTGCACCGGACAGAACATGAAAGAGGAGGTTGTCTGGAATATGAAAAAGTTATCTATTTTAATCCTGTCCTGCGCATGTATGTTAGGTACTGTATTGTCAGTCGCACCAGGACAAGCACAAGCACAAACGTCAGCTTTGAAGATAGGGGTTCAAAGCGAACGGGTGCTGGAGCTTCAACAGCAGCTTCATTCGCTCGGTTATTTCAAGGCTGGGTTTACTGGGTACTATGGTTCTCTGACCAGTAAAGCGGTGGCTCGTTTTCAACGGGATAACGGTCTGACACCTGATGGAGTAGCCGGAGCGGCTACACAAGCCAAGCTGGAATCCTTCGGAGAGGTGCGCGTAACCGCGCTGGATCAACTGGCTCGTATCATTTATTCTGAGGCTCGCGGGGAATCGTTTGAAGGTCAAGTGGCTGTCGGCGCTGTCGTATTAAACCGTGTTCAGTCCGGTGAGTTTCCAAGCTCGATCCCGGACGTTATTTTGCAGCCTGGTCAATTCACCGCTGTACAGGATGGTCAATACCGCCTGAAACCCAACAAGACTGCGTACCGTGCAGCCAGACAGGCACTTAATGGTGCTGATCCGACCAATGGGTCCTTGTTTTATTACAACCCGGCCATTGCTACAGCCAAATGGAGTAAAAGTCGCCCGGCTGTCATCTCACTCGGTCGCCATACGTTTACGAATTAATTTCATATGAGAATACGCAAATTTCTAGCCGTCAGTTGCTTCTTCTAGGAGCAGTGACGGTTTTTTATATTCACAAATTTGTAATATTTTAGTGGTGATTTATCTGATTTAATATTAAAAATTCTACCTATTATTCCGATACTCTTAATAGACAAAAAAATGAAATTAAAGGAGTCCTTCTAAAATGAGTCAACATCCTTACACTATCGAAGTAGATCAAGCCATGAAAACGGTACATATGGCGGTGAATGGAGTTTTTAGCCAGGAGGAGTATGATAGCTTTGTAAAAGATTATGTAGCCAAAACCTCATCCATTCAGGCGTCCAGCTTTACACTCAAGGTAGATTGTACCCAGATGGCACTTTTGGGTCCGGGAGAAGTGGAAAAACTGAAGGGCTCATTTGTACGTTATAAAGAAACTGGATTTACCAAAGTAATCTTTGGCATCAGCCTTCAACAAACCATTATTAAAATGCAGCTTGGTCGAGTAGCACGCGAAGCAGGATTAAACAACGTAGATATTGTTGTACAATAATGCGCTGATGTATGTGTAAGGGGGAAGCCTGATGAGCCATATCAAAATAAAAGCACTGGGTGTGTACCATCCGTCCCATTCGTTGGATAACGAATACTATGTTCGCCATTTTGACGAGCGGGGCAAAGATATTCGACGCTTCATGGAGCATATGGGTAGAAAACAGCGTTATATCATTGATGATCCGAACGAAAACGGTCTAACAATGGGAATTGCGGCTGCGCAAAAAGCTCTGGAACAGGCTGGTATGACAGGCCGTGACGTGGATATGATCGTGTTCTCCACTCAAGTTCCTGAGTCACTGTTTCCGATGAATGCATTGTTTGTTCACCAGGCGATTGGGGCCAGACATGATGTGGCCGTGATGGATTCCAACGCGAATTGTGCAGGGATGACAGTCGCTGTCGATCAAGTCAGTCGGTCGATGTTATCTAATCCTGACGTGCGGACAGCGCTTATTATCGGTTCGGATTATAATTCACTCATTTCCGGTCCGGAGGATGAGATTACTTATGCGAACTATGGAGATGCTGCATGTGCGGCTATTTTGGAGCGTACAGAAGAAGACACCGGATTTATAGATTCTATGTATTTTACGGACCCAGTCAATATAGATAAAATTTTGTACCCGGCTCAGGGGTTAGCGGCGACACTCCAAAGGAACGCCCCCGGAAAATATATTCAGTGGCTTCCGTTCGACGCCAATATGGCCTTGCCTCCTACATTTGATCTGCTTGAACGCATTTTAAAAAAGAATGGGCTGACGCCTCGGGATGTACGGGCTTATTGTCTGTCTCAGTTCTCGTTAGCAAATGTATTGAAGATTCAGGATCACTTGGAGCTAGAGGATGCCCAAATGATTTATGTGGGTGATCGATATGGTTACACAGGTACCAGTAGCCCGTTCATTGCTCTATATGAAGGTATTGAATCGGGTCGTATCCGGCGCGGTGATTATGTACTGTTCTGGACGATTGGAGCTGGATATCAACTGGTTGCTATGTTATTTAAATACTAGGAATATGAAGACCTTGCAGCTGCAAGGTCTTTTTGTGTATCACACAATGACAACTGTAATGATTTGGTTGTGTTATGTTTGATTATTTTGTAAAATTTAAACATTGAATTAAAAGGGAGAGCTTATATTGCGGACATCGGATAGCATGACAATTATGACGGAAAACATGGCACACAATTCATAATAGGAGCTGAAGAGTCATTAAGATCGAAAATTTATTTTATGGAGAACGAATAAAACTGGCCGCAGTCAGGGAAGAAGATGCCGAAGTGATGTTCAAATGGGGTGAGGATGCGAAGTATCTGCGAAATGTAGATACGGATTTGGCGCTCCCTTACACGTTGAAACAGATGGAGTCAGAAGGATCTCCCCGCTCTAACGAGGTCTATTTTCGATTAAGAACATTGGCAGATGATGTCTTGATCGGATTTGTTGCTATCCACGGAATTGAGTGGAATAATCGTAGCGGGCAGCTGGCAATAGGTATAGGTAATACGGACTACCGTGGCAAGGGCTTTGGGGCAGAAGCTGTAGGTCTCATTCTTCGTTATGCGTTTTATGAGCTCAATTTAAATCGGGTCGGCTTGGATGTGATTGAGTACAATACACAAGCGATCCGAACTTATGAGAAGGCGGGGTTCCAGCTTGAGGGTAGAGTTCGTTCTGCTGTTCTTCGTGATGGTAACAGTTATGATCGTATCATGATGGGTATCCTGTATTCTGAATGGCGCTCGACTGTTCAAGTATAATAGATACACAATTTGTTCATAAAATATTCCATAATAAGCCTTTTAATAACGTGAAAAGAGGTTTATAGTTAAAGGGTCACATGCCCAAATCATTATTAATTTGAGTATGAGTCAAAGCTGAGGAGGAATTTACATGGCAAACGTTGTAAGGTCCGTTACTTCACCCAAGAAATTTATTTCTGGACAAAATCTACTCTCGTCGTTAAATGACTATATTAAGGATTATGGCGATAAAGCCTTTGTCATTTGTGATGAGTTCATACTTGAAAGGGCTCAAAAGGAGGCAGGTGCTTCAATTGAAGCAGCTGGTAACCAGGTGGTCTTCGAGAAATTCCAATATGAATGTACAAAAGAAGAGATTGATCGTAACCGTGAATTGGTGCGTAAACATGGTTCGAACATTATCATAGGGATTGGCGGGGGAAAAACGTTGGATACCGCCAAGGCAACCGCTTATTATGAAAAGCTGCCTGTTGTTATTTTCCCAACGATTGCTTCTACAGATGCTCCTTGTACCGCGCTTGCGGTTATATACAAAAAAGATGGCTCTTTTGATGAATATCTGTTCCTGCCTACTAATCCAGACGTTGTACTGGCGGATACAGGCATTCTGGCAGCAGCGCCTGCACGTTTCTTTGCAGCTGGAATCGGTGATGCACTGGCCACTTATTTTGAAGCTCGTGCTTGCTATCAGGCTAACGGGGATAACCTGGTTCTGAACAAGCCTTCCACTACAGGATTGGGACTTGCTCGTCTTTGTTATGATACGTTGCTGGAAAATGCTGTGAAGGCCAAACGTGCTGTGGATCGGAAAGTATATACTCGTGCGGTGGAGGATACGATTGAAGCTACCATTTATTTGAGCGGTGTTGGTGCAGAATCAGGTGGGTTGGCAGCAGCACACGCCATTCATAACGGCATGACGGCTGTTCCTTCGCTTCATAAAGCACAGCATGGTGAGAAAGTTACATTCGGTTTGTTAACCCAGCTAGTGCTGGAAAATGCACCGAAAGAAGAACTGGAAACCGTGATTAAACTGGTTAAGGATGTAGGCCTTCCATTGACGCTTCGTGACTTGGGTGTAGAGGAATTTGTTGAGGCTGAATGGCGCCAAGTGGCTGAAGCTGCTTGTGCATCGAATGATACAATGGTCAACATGCCGTTCCCGGTTAGTCCTGCTGACGTGTACAATGCAATCATTGCAGCGAATGCAATAGCAGAATCCTATCAAGAATAGTTTCTTCCTAAATCACGAAAATGGGTTTACAAAAACGGGTCTGTCACATCACTGGCAGACCCGTTTCGTTTACGTGCACTAACATGTGAAACGAAAGAGGGTACCAGGGACTTATATCCTATCTTGTTCTGACCGATATACATGTAACAGGGAAATTAGGTTGGTTACACAGCAGGAGGAGATTTGATGTTGGTGCATGGTAAAACACGTAGGGGCAACTTGTACATCCATATGTCCAGCGGTTTTCACAAAATTGGAGATTATCGGGAAGAATATTCTGTAGCACCGGGTGATCGGCTGATGTCTAGACTGTCCAAGCGGATCTACACCATTGTATCCGTACATCTTGGTGAAGAGGCGTATGCCGATATTGATCTAGAAGAGGTTATTAGAAATAGTTAGAGTGCTTTATTTGGATTTGGTATAAAAAAGCTTCCACTTTGCTCCTAGAGCGAAGTGGAAGCTTTTTTCTTTCAGCGTAGGGACTCATGAAGAAGGTCTCGTGTGATGATATTATTTTGGTTCATAAAATGTCTGATTGCTGCTTGTGAATTGGTTGCAGACAGCTCCTTTCCCCATGTCATGGCATAGGCCCAGGCTGGCTGATTTTGCAGCACCTTCGCACTTGGCAGAATATCACTTTCTCCGATTCCCATAGGCTTGCCCTGCGCAAGCTTTAGCAATTCGGTGTAGTAGGAGGGTTTGTAATCATTGTTATAGATATCAGCTGCAAGAATATCTACTCGGTTAATACCTGGGAAGGACAAATTATAGGGAGTGCTATATGCGTTTGGAGCATTGGGACTCCACACCCACAACAGGTTATCCAGATGATGGACATGAGTGAACCGATCATACATTAGATTCCACAACTTAGCATAATTTTGCTTGTTTCCCCACCAAAACCAGTTGCCGTTCATTTCATGATAGGGCCTCCATAAAACAGGTACATCCGCGTCTCGTAAGGTCTTAAGGGACAAAGCCACCTCATCCAGATCAGCGATCAGTTGTTTATATTGCGGGGTACCCGGCGTGATGTAACGATTAAATTCAGCTTGAGTAATTTTTGCTTGTACGTTTTTCCACGTTTTGGGTTTGCCAGGAAGCGCCTGATGGAAGGTAACAGCTACGATTCCGCCGTCCTGACTCCATTGGATAGCACTATTCACAACATGCTGACGTTGCTCTCGTAGGGCTGTACGGGACTGGTTAGCCAATCCTCCAAACTCATAGCCGTGAAGTCCTGCGTATTGTCCGCTGATTTGTTGTAGCTTGTTATTTTGTTCATCCGGTGCCTCTAAGTAATCATGCTGCCCGGAAATTAGCATATCATCCGGTACATTAGATAGGTAGGCAAGTAATTGCTTGGCTTTGGCAGAGGCCTGAACATTAATTGGCGGGGCGGCATCGGCAACAATGAATGATTGCTGAGAGCCGCTGAAGAGTAAAACAAGCATTAGCAGTAGCACCCTCTGTAACCAAAAGCGTGTTGAGTGAGATTTCATGGCGCTCCTCCTTTGATGCATGGTAATGGGATTAGTATTTTTCTTTTTGCTTTCTAAGCTGTATATAGGCGCTAATAATAATCACCAGCAGACTAATCGTGGCCCATCCATTGAATTCCTGTAAGTGTATCCAGTTGTCCCACACAAGGAAACCTAAAATTACAACGAGCAAACCCATTGCAAGATACATTTTGGTTTGTGCTGGACGTTGGGTTCGTTTTGAAATCCAATGTATGATGCCGAGAACGATGGCTGCCTGAAATAAAAATATGCCCATCATCATTAAACTTGCTATAAAGATTGGGGACATCGGTATCCTCCTCCTGGGTTTACAAACAGAATATGCAGGTTGTAACCGGGATGTGGATTCTTAGATGTCAATTTAATTATAAGTTGAGTAAACAAATGAGCGCTGGTTACGATCTTGAACAAGTTGACTAAATTATACCATAACTACCGTCCTGCAATGAAAGACGTCTAAATACCCACTCTACCTTGATTCGACATCATACTTTATATTCAGCGAAATATTGACATATGGATGTACACTTCACATATATGAAGATGCAATCAGAAATATATGTGAAGTATATGCATAAGAGCAACGCGAAATCGACGGAAAAGTTTGGTATGATTAAAGTGGATTGAAAAGGAGGTGCTCTTATGAATGAAGAAAACAGACCATTCTCTAGGTCAGCAGATGCTGAAGGAGCCAAAGCGAACTTTGATGCCAATCAGCGGAAGCTTCTCTCCGAGGGAGTGCCTAGCTTATGGCGTCAGGTCAGCAACCTGCTGATTCTGGTTGGCGTGATTGCATTGATTATCCTTTTAGGTCGAGTGCTCTAATGAGATATCCAAAAAAATCGAAAAGAATTTGAAGAATTAGGGATGTGAAATGGTGTTAAAGGCAGCTTTACTTTTTATATTGGCTGGCATCGCTGAAATTGGAGGAGGATATTTGATTTGGCAGTGGCTGCGTGAAGGAAAGACATGGTATGTCGGACTTTGCGGCGGAGTAATCTTGGCTGTGTATGGAATCATTGCTACCTTTCAGGTTTTTTCCTCCTTTGGGCGTGTATATGCAGCATACGGAGGTGTCTTTATTGTTCTTTCCATTGCATGGGGCTGGTGGATTGATAAAAAGACACCCGACTTGTACGATTTCATTGGTGGATTGATTTGTTTGGTCGGTATAGCTGTAATCCTATTTCCGCGATCAGGATGATAGGACGAAAAACCCTATTTTATTTTTGAAAACATGACTATAGGTCTACAAAAATAAGCTTCATATTCCGAAATAGAACTTAAGGAGGGGGTTCTATGAACTGGAATCAAATGAAGCTTAGATTGAAATTTGGTAGTGCTGTACCGAAGAGTGAAGGTAATTTCTCTTTTGGTATCATGTGTGGACTCTTAATCAGCATCGTGCTGTGGATATCAATCATTGGCTGGATCATGCTGATCTTTAAGTGATTTTACGAAATCACTGTACATATCAAAACAAATGAATTAAGGACTGCTCACAAACCTGTGTCTTATTACCCATGCTTTATTTTGTGAAATCGTTACGTAACTTGTCTATCCCGCGACCTATGGCTTCATCAATCATATCAGTAGCAGCAGGTGTATCTGCATCGGTGTCAGGAATGCGATTAAATCCTGGCTCGCGCTTGTCCAGGGATTGTTTATGTTCGATTTGATCGTCAGTACGATTCTTTTCAGAGTTATTATCTCTCATAGCACATCACAGCTCCTTTTATTAGGCATATTCAGCTTCTATACTTTACATAAACGCTTGTGCTCCAGACTAAACGTTGATAAAAATAAAACCGGGAGGGAGTAAATCCCGCCCGGTACTTCCCAAACAACTAGCGATGCTCAATCAGATCAATCGCTCCCAGAACAACATGAGCCAGTCCGAAACCGAGAATGCCTGTAGCTGCAAGTTTGTACTTACTGCTCAGCAACACAGCGCCTGAAGCCGATACTACCGTTCCAAGAACAGCTGGAATCATACCTTCACGCATTCGTAACACCCCTTCTGGTAGTTTGGAAAGACGTTTATTAGTGTAATTCAAATGTGCACAAGTTATACAAAAAGAGAATTTTATTATTTTTTTAAAAAACACTTTACAATTCGATAAAATTATCGTATTATATGTTGGTGCCCAATTGAACGACATTTACATAATGAGAACACTTCTTAATCAGATGCGTGTTTCTCAGATACTTGTAAGACAAGTAAGTGTGAAGATTAGCGTTCCTAAATTTATGCCGGGGTGGCGGAATTGGCAGACGCACAGGACTTAAAATCCTGCGGTAGGTGACTACCGTACCGGTTCGATCCCGGTCCTCGGCACTATGGTTTTTCTCTTGAATCCCTTGATTATCAAGGGATTTTTTATTTTTTAGTGATTGAAATCATGACTTCCATATCACAGGGAGCGAGCGCCTTTTTCGCTCTTGGGGACGGATTGGGGACGAACTTTTGGATCGAAGACATCGAGGTGTGCTGTTGTTTTACGACTAAGCTTCTTGGTGACGTGAGCATAGGTATCTGAAGTCACCTGAGATGTGGAATGTCGCAATCGATGTTGAATCTCCTTGATAGATGCTCCCTGGCCAAGCAAATACGTTGCATTTGTATGGCGGAGACCATGAAGTGATACATTACGGAAGCCGTGCCGCTCACACCAGTTTTTCCACTGCTGGGACGGCGTTGTATGGTAATAGGGTTTCCCTGTACCTGAGTGAAAAACAAAGTTGCGATCCCCGCCTTGCCATGTCCCATTTGCCTTTGCCTCAAACCTTAGTTTACGCATGCCTTTAACATGGACGGTCAGTTCCTCCATATACCATTGTGGCATATCTACATAATCGTTAGATGCTTCATTCTTTGTATCTGTAATGTCCGCCTGGCCATTTTTGGTGCTTGAAATGCTCTCGTCAATCCTCAATCTGTTGTTTTCAAAGTCGCAATCGTCTTCGTCTAAAGCGATTAACTCACCGCGCCGGAATCCTCCCATTATCGCCCCCAAGAAAAAAAGCCTCCATTTAGAGTCTGTATAAAGTAATTTATCAATTACCTCGACTGCCTCATCTTCTTCAAAGTAATTTTTGCGGTCTTTGCGGGCCTTTTTATCCTCTTTGCTAATTTGTGGACGTTTAACACCTTCCAGGGGATTTTTGGTCAGTACACGCCATTCTACAGCTCGTTGGAATATGCTATTTGTTACATCGTAAGCATACTGGATTGTACGCGATGCAAGAGTAGACTTTTTACCTTTTTTATCAACTCGGGCGCCGGGCTTTCTCATATCAGCGAACAATTTCACTAAAATCATGGTTGTAATTTCATCAATAGGCATATGGCCAATTTTCGGCAGAACGTGATTGTTGATTTTGGAGCAGTGAGATTCCAAGGTAGTTCCGTTCTTTAATTCTATTACGGCGTACTTCGGAACCCACTCATTTTCAAAAAAATTTTTAAACGTCAGCTTGCTGGGTTTGATGTAGTTACCGCTTAATACTTCAATTTTAAAAGCAGCTAATTGATCGTCCAAATAATCCTTAAGTTTTCGTGTTGCGTCTTTGTACTTCGGGCAGTTCTCAGACAGCTTCATCAGGGATGGGTCATCGATTTCATGGGTCTTATCAGGCCGGTTCCGAGTACCGTCAGCGTGATACCCAAGATCAACCCGGAGCCTCCATGTATACTTTCCTCTTTTTTCAATACTACCCTTCAAAATAATCCCTCCAAACAAACATATGTTCGATATTTATTTATGATTAAACAGCCTTGCGGCTGGAAAGCGCAAAGTTTAATAAAAAATATGAAATATTTCAGGAATCCCACATCTAAGCAGGAATTGTTGTTTCGTCTCGCCTTGTTCCGGCGCATTAAAACCGATTAGCAGGTGGACAGCTAACCGATGCGCTTGCCGTTCCAACTTGTCCACTGAATAAAAAGTGTTGCTTCTAAGGAACGGCGTATTTATACCTGGGTGAAGAATTGCATGTCCAAGCTCATGCGCACTTGTGTAAATGGCTTGTTCTCGACTAAGTCGATTGTTGATGTGTATGACAGGTAAGCGATTAGTATTAGAATAATACCCCCATGTTTGTTTCCCTAAGTGTTCAAAAAGAACCACAATTTTTCTCTCAGTTGCAATCTCTAAAGGTGAATTGGTTCCGTGGGTTAGAATGAGTTCGCGAGCTTTTTTCTTTTCTATCATCTCGGTGCCCCCGGAAGTTCATTTTCTATATTTTTTAGGCGTGAATTTCTTCTTCGCCATCTCACGCGACATACGAAGAGTATTCTCTAAAGAAATTCGAAGCAACTCTCGATCCTCTTCGTCCATTGGTTCCCCCATAAAAGATAACGACGAATCAGAATCAAGATCATTCATCATTGCCTCAAGTTTTTTTGCGATGTCACGTTCGTCTTGGTCTGTTAGAGCGTAGTACGGATCGCTCTTAAAGTCATTTGTCCTACCCAACAAATAGTCTGTTGTCGTATCGAGGATATCCGCAATCTTTTGAAGATCTGCACTTGAAGGCGTAACTCTGTCATTTTCTATGTGACCGAAGTTCGAACTCCCCATCCCTAATTGATCTGCAATTTGTTTTTGAGTCAATTTTGCCTGTTTACGTAAGGCTTTGATTCTTTGACCAAGTGACATAAAAGTGAGTCCTCCCGAAAAAATGTATTGTAAATACAAACTAGTTGTTGACTGTATTTAAAATACGATTTATACTAGGGACATATCGGAGGTGATGCTAAATGAAACGTGCGGCACTTAAAGAAAGAAGGCTATCAAAAGGCCTTACCCAAATCAAAGCCGCTGAGTCTTTAGGTGTTCATGTCGATCACATACGCAGTCTTGAGTATGGTCGCGTAAATCCTAGCCTAAAATTAATGTTTAGGATCTGTGAACTTTATAAAGACTCGCCCGAAAGACTTTTCCCTGATCTAAAATAGTATTATCAATACGACAATTGTATAATACCGTATTTTAATTAGGGAGTCAATGAAATATGGAAATTTTTTTGAGTAAAAACTGTATTTTAAATACGATCGAGAAAGTGATAGTTTAAGGTTGGTGAATGGTAATGACAGCCATCGAAGATGCAATTCGCGCAATTGTCGCTGAGGAAGTAGCAGCAGCTGAACAACGAATTATGGCATTGCTTCCAGCTCATGTAGATAGAACTCTAGATGTCCGTGAAGCTGCGAAACATATTGGTATTTCAGAAAAGTTGATTTATAGCTTATGCAAAACAAATGATATTCCTCATGAAAGATATGGAGTTTCCGGTTCTCGGAGACCGACAATAAAGATTCGTTTATCTGATTTGGAGGCCTGGAGAGCTGAACAAAGAGCTAAGAAATGAAGAAAGGAGAATCAAAACTAAATGACTACACCCAATATTGAACAACTGAATAACCGACTGCCTGATTTAAAGCATGTAAGCACGAATGATTTGATCAATGAACTGGCAACTAGACCAGGGATTGAAAAGATATCCGTTGGATCATACCAACACTTTGAACTTAAAAGAAAATATCATAAAGAACATTTGTCTGATGAGGATATCTATGTAGAAGCAAAGGAGGTTCTTGTTGTACTACCAAATCTGAAAACAGAAGATTCATTAGGAACTGTGGAGAGATTTTGGCAAGAGCGATCTGATCTTATCGAAAGGTCCCAAAGACAGAGCTAAAGGAGGGTAAACCTTGTCTTTTTATCATCATCCCATTAAAAGAGATAACGCAATGACTCACGTTATCGTTTCGGGATATTCTATCAATCAACCAACCGAGTCGGATATTCCATCAAAAATGGTCCAAAGTAAATTAACTATTGAATTGATGTTTACTAGCAATGATTGCAGCCCAGCTAAATATGAGGCGTTCTTGAACAAGTTTCAGCATTTCTTGAATGACAACTATCAATAGCCTATCTGCTTCTTGATAATTTGAGCAATAACATTTGAAGCAATGCTAGAAAGCATGGAGATTGAAACGCTGGAGAACCTGCTAGCAATGTCCTTGGATTTTATCCAAACACCATTGTCTCGGATGTTATCTAAGAATTGGTGTCCTTCCCAAGTCAGGCTTGAGATATAAAAATTATGCACCTCATCGCCAGCATACTGAACTTGGGCGTTAATGTAATTTGCTTCAATTAATCTTTGAGTTGTATAAATTATTTCTTCAAACGAATATGGCTCAGTAAAAGGATTGCTATTGAATGTGTGTTTAGTTACTTCGTTACCGAATGGTTCAGATTCTACGGCTAAAAGTAAATCTCTTATGCAGTCTTTGTTTAACTTCATAATCACATGTCCTCTCATTGTAATTTATCATTACTTTGAAATTCGGTATAGGGGCAGAAAAACCTTTAGAAAGGAGATTTAACTTGCAAATTGACATTAACAAAATAAAAGTCAGTGACCGCATTCGCAAAGATTTCGGCGGTATTGAAGAACTGGCCCAGGATATAGAACAAAACGGACTCATTAACCCTATTGTAGTAACACCGGATTATCAGCTTATTGCCGGAGAGCGGCGTTTGAGAGCGCATCAGTTCCTTGGACGCTCAGAAGTGACAGTAAGAATTATGGAAATCAAAGACTTTGAACATCAGCTTCAGCTTGAGATTTCTGAAAATGAACATCGTAAAGAGTTCACTTTTTCTGAACGAGTAGAATGGGCGCGGCGACTTGAAGAGGCCGAACGTTTGAAAGCCAAAGAGCGCATGGCTGGAGGTACGGAAAATTTTCCTGACCAACCTACCGGGCAAGTACGAGACATTGTAGCGGATCAAGCAGGGTTCGGCTCTGGCAGACAGTACGATAAGGCGAAATTCATCGCTGAAAATGCCACTCCTGAGATTATTCAGCAGCTTGATGAGGGATTAATCAGTACCCATAAAGCTTTTGTTGAAACCAAAGCCCGCCTAGAAGTTGCTGTCCGCGAAGCCGAAGAGAGGGCCGAACAAGCAGAACAAGAGAAACTTGCTCTGCAACGCCGGTACAAAAACACAGTTCCTGTTGACCAGGTTGACGAGGCTGTAGCTGCTGCGGTAGAGCGCCATGAAGAAGAAACGAACGTGTTTATCCGGCAGAAGGAAAAAGAGGCTGAGGCTCAACTTAAACAACGAGATGAATACTGGAAGAATAAGCTCAATGAAGATTTAGAACTGGAGCGTTTAAAAGTTGAGCAGTTGAAATCTGGCTACCAACAGAAAAAAGAAGAGTTGGAAGCGATGAAATTGCAGAAGACAGATGATTTTGATGAGCAGCAAGCGGAATTGAAAATGAGGAAGCTTCGCTCTGAGTCTAATATCAACGCCTTACAACTGAATACCCATGTAAAAAGATTTCTTGAAACGGTTGGAATCACTTCATTCATGCTAGGTGCAATTGGGGCTGCAAACATGGGGGAGAAAAAGCGCTTGGGGGAAAGCCTTGATATGTTGCAACGTTTTATAGACCAAGTTAGACCAGCCGTAAACGGCAGAAAGGTGGTAGAAGTATATGACATTGATAAACAATAATCAACAACCGGATTATATGATGCTGGTGGAAAAGCAACTCCAACTTACAGAATCTCAAGGAGTTGCCATTCGAGGCCTGTGGGACGGAATGAAGAAGATGCAGGAGGATGTTTCTGAGAAGGTTGAGGAAGTCCAGATGATGGTCCAAGAGGTTCGAGACAGCGTTACACTGACGGATGCTGAATGCTATCAGTTACAGAATGCTGTCCGAGTTCGATCAGTTTCTCTCACGAAAGACCGTCACAAGGAAACAGACGACAAGTTTAATGAGACGGTTGGCAAATACCGACGCATGATTTGGAGTAAGTTAAAAGTTTTGTTCTCAGTTGCAAAGTACAGTCACATCCGGCGCATAGATTTTGATGATTCCATTTACTTCGTTAAAGAGTTTCGTCCAGAAGACTACATTTAAAGGGGAGTTGGCTATGACGCTTGAAGAATTGGCTGAGTTGTGGTCTAAAAATTCTTTGCAGCACGCCATTATCGTTCGTAATATCCAGCGTGAGGCGAAGGCAAAATGAGTTACCAAACTCAAACCACTTATTCAATTCCAATCATGGATGATGAAGGGATCAAGTTTACATTAGATCAACCAGCAGACTCACTTATAGCCGCTGTATTACTCATGCATCGCTGGTTGAATTGTCAACATGCAGTAGATATTGAGATGCTAGAGCTGACAGAGCAGGATAAGAAAAAGCTTTCTCTTCAAAAGGAAAAAGAACTAACTGAACAAAAGCTTCAGGCCATTTATAAAACTCAATATGCTATTACAGATAGTCCATGGCCTAATCACGTATGTATTCAGAAGATGAAACCTTTGAAGGAACAAGAAAGGCAATTGAAGGCTAAAATATCCGAACTTGAGGCGGAGATATGGAGCTGAGAGAGTTGGACGATCATAAACGATCTAGAGTGCTTAGAGCGCAATTACGTGAGTTATATGAAGACAGCATTGACGCTGTCAAATTCGGATTACCGACTGACGAAATTCATGCTCAAATAGATTTGCTTACTGCTGAATTAAGTGAACTTGAGGAATTTAAAAATGAAGAATATGAAGGGCTAGAGTCTCCTAAGAAATCTGGATACAAGATATCCGGTAAAAAAATAGGATGCTGCAAGCATTGTGAAAAAGAAGTCTTTGAAGGACAAATAATTCCTAATCCAAAAGAAGAAGGACTTTTCTGTAATTACTATTGCCGTAAGTTATACCGCAAAAGAAAAGACAGAGAAGCCCTGACAAACAATCGTGCTACCAACACGATCATTTAAGAAACATTTCAACGGCAGTATATCATGGATTCTAAAAAATGAAAATAGGAGTGTAATAATATGGATTTGAATAATATGGTAAACCAGGCGCTAACGAATATTCATAGTGAGGGGTTAGTTGAAAAAATCGTTAGAAATAAGCTTGAAAAAACAATTGAATCTATTATTGATGATATTTTTAGTTCCTATGGAGACTTTGGGAAGCAATTAAAAGAACATGTAAAACAACATTTTTCTATCAATCTTGGCGTGTTGGATTTACCGTCTTACAACACATTAATCGCGCAAGTAATTAAAGAAAAACTGGATGAGATTACTCATATACAGGGTGTAGAAAAATTGAAGGAACAGATGGATAGAATGCTTGCTGATGTTAAGCCAGAGTATAAACTATCAGAGCTTATCAACAGCTGGAAAAAAAGTGAAAACGAAGATGATGAATATGATGACAGTGATGAGTTCTCCCTTCATATTGACAAGGATTATAGTACGTGGATTCACCTTGATCCAGAACCGGATAAGGGTAAGTATCAATGCAAATATGGAATGCTTATTCGCGATGATGGTACATTATTTTGCCTGAAAATAGATGATCGCGAAATTAAATCAAAAGATATGATGTACGGCTTACATGGAATTGCAGAGGATTTATTCAAGATTTATGCTCATGGTTCTAAGTTAGTCATTGATGAGGATGAAATAAACCTCTATTACGAAAACAGCGAATACTAATTGAAATTGAACAGACAAATAAGTAAGAAAGAGTGGTTGCATTGTCTCTAAAAAAACAATATACGCTCGGAGAGCTTTATAGTCTTGCGGATCAATGCAGCCATGATTACCCTGCTACACTGGCACGTAAGATTGAATTACTGACCGAAGTCCAGATTCTTTTGGGGCGCAAGGCAGCTGAGGCCGTAAGGGATTATAAGAAGAAATATGCTGAGAGGAAGCGTGTTTATGCTGAAGCGTATATTGCAGCAGAGAATCTTAGGGAGCAGCGAGCGGAGTTGGCGGTAATCAAACTTCGCAACCAAGAAGCGGATGCAGAAGCTGATAAGGTTCGCTGGAGTAACGCTGTAGAAAGTAATGACCAGGTAATAAACTCTTTAAAATACAGCCTAAAGGTGTTGCTGGCGGAGTTTGGAAACAACGCCAGCGCAAACAGGTAGGTTTATGATTCAAAAGCTGAGAAGAGGTTGAAACATGGCAGAAATAAAATGGATCAAGCTCAGTACTGGCATGTTTGACGACGAAAAAATTAAAATCATCGAAGATATGCCCGAAGCTGACACGATCATTGTTATATGGCTCAAGCTAATGACTATGACAGGAAGATCAAATATGGGCGGTTACATCATGCTGACCGAAACTATTCCATATACAGAGGACATGTTGATTTCAGTGATCAAAAGGCCGCTGCCGGTTATAAAAATGGCTCTATCCATCTTCGAAAGATTCGGGATGCTGGAAGTTTCTGAGCAAGGAGCTTTCTTTCTGCCTAACTGGGAGAAACATCAGAATGTAGATGGAATGGATAAGGTCAGGGAACAAACTAAAAAGAGGGTTCGAAATTACCGGAACAAGCAAAAGCAGCTTGATTCAGGTGGAAATGATCCTCATGTTACAGGAAACGTTACTGGTAACGTTACAGTAACGGTCGGTAACGAAACAGATAAAGAATTAGATTTAGAACTAGAAAAAGAAAGTTGTTGTTTAACGCCCGAGACTGAAATCAAATCCGAAGATGAGGGGATACCGTTCACCCGACAGGATGCCGTTCCTGTCAATCCTGAAACAGATGCCGACTCTGGACAGAATGAAGTATCATCTTCGGATATTGATTATCGCAACACCCTTGCCAACAAGTACCTACAGCGCAGGGGGAAAGGATTAGACATTACAGCAGCCGACGAAACGAGCATTGATGAATTGCTGACTGCTGGTGTACCGCTTCAAACCGCTTTGGACGGAATTGATCAATCCTTTGACAAATTTAAACCTAAGCATAAGCGCGATGGGATACGGAGTCTGAGTTATTGTGCGACTATTATTTTCTCCTTACACGCCTTACGTGAAGATGTTGGTAAGGGGGAGAGGGTCGAAAGTCCTTTGCCTTATAAACCTGAGTCACAAATAGATGTGCCGCCAAGCGAATACACCGAGTCGGACATTCAAAGCATGCTTGCAAAACTAAGGGCTAAACAGGGAGGTTGATGCCGTATGGAGAGTTTCGGCAAAGAGCTAAAGGCATTAATACCCGCAGGTTTTGCCAAGAAACAGGCTGCGGTGCTGGAACGTCTAACAAACCATCCTGAGGTTCAGAGATTAAAAAGCGAATTTCCTGACCGAACTGAGGATCTGACCGAACCCAAACGATATAGAGATTTGTCACAGCATATATCCTATTGCGATAAATGCAGCGAGTGTCCAGGGTTGCTTGCTTGCCGGAACGAACAGAAGGGGCATGCAAGCGTTGCGGAGCCTAACCCGACCAAAGCTGACGAACTGGTCTTCCGACTTCGGAAATGCCCATTGTTGGTCGCTCACGAAAGAGAACAAGGAATAGGTCAGAGGATCAAGAGCCATTACATCCCGGCTCACATCCTGAATGCCACCTTCGAAGACATTGAACCTGACCCGCAGCGGATATCTGCAATTGCAGCGGCAATAAGCTTCTGTGATGAATTTGTTCCCGGAGAAACGACAACAGGACTATACTTTTACGGTCAAATGGGTGTAGGCAAAAGCAGGATCGTTGGAGCCATTGCCCAAGAGTTGGCTAAGCGTGACGTAAGCGTACTGATGGTCTATGTTCCTGATTTCCTACTGGAGGTCAAGGATGCCATTGGTTCCAAAACAGAAACAGTAGAGGGCAAATTGGATGCATTGAGGACTGCTACAGTCTTAATTTTAGATGATATTGGAGCTGAGTCCCTTACAACATGGACAAGGGATGAAGTGCTGGGACCGATACTTCAGCGGCGTATGGAACGCTTAACGACGATCTACACATCTAATTTAACAATGAGTGAGTTGAAACAGCACTTGGCGAATGTGAAAGATAGCAAGCCGAGCGAACAGAAACAGAATGACAAAAAAGCGGCCCGGATCATTGAGCGAATAGAACCATTTGTAAAGATACTGCCGGTGGGTGGTAGAAATAGACGGAGGGATTAAGGGTATGTGTAGAACTTGCAGCGGCAGTAAGGTGGCATATCAGTTCAAAGGCTCCATCGTAATGCTGGGACCTTGCCCGGAGTGCAATTCTAATGCGAAAAAGGAGATCAAACCTTATGAATATAGTAGTGGACAGTGCTTTACTGGTTGAAGCTCTGGAAGATGCCAGCAAAGCTATTTCAGCTAAAAGTATCATGCCAATACTCGGTTGCTTCTTAATCGAAGCCAACAACAAGGGGCTAACAGTAACAGGAACTGATGATAGAGCTACGATACAATCGTATATTTTCGACGAGCATGTTCAAATCGAACGGAGTGGAAAGGTAGTTCTGCCTAAACTGTGCTTGGAAATGCTCAAGAAAATTAACGGGGATGTCCGAATTGAATCTAATGCTGGTTTCAATGTGATTATCACATCACAGAATAAAGAAATCGAAATGGCTGGGTTAGATCCAGAAGAATTCCCTTTGCCTCCCGCGATTGCTGAAAATGAACATATTGAGATATCAGGGAAAGATTTAAAGGGTTTATTCAAAAAGGTTGTTTTTGCAGCAAATATTGACGCGAAAGACTTGCCGATCATAACAGGCGCCAATGTTTATCTCAAAGACGGAAAAGTAGGAATGCAAGCTACTAATCGGCATCGGCTATCAAAAACCGAAAAAGATATTGCGTCAGGCGAATTCGGAAATGCTGTAATCGAAGCAAGAGGTCTTATGGAGCTTCAAAAGATCATAACGGATAAGGATAATGTAGAATTCGGATTCTCGAAGTCTGATGATGGTCAGGTAGTATATGCATTTGCTCGGACGGAGAGGTTTACGTTTTATTCACGCGTTCTAGAGGGTGTCTATCCTGACACGCAGCGAATGAGCGCTGTACCGGAAGGTACTACAAAAGTCGAGGTAAATAAACGGGAACTTTTGGATTCCATTGAACTTATCTATACTCTGGCAAAAGAAGAAAAGAGTAATATGATTAGGCTGGACATTGCTGAGAAAGAAGTAAGCATTCGAGGTAAAGGGAAACAAACGGGTAAGGCAAGTGAAAGTATTGTTCCTATCAATTTTACTGGTCAGGATTTTACAATCTCTTTAAATGCTAAATATGCAATGGATGCTCTGAAAGCTTTGGATGGAGAACGAGTAACACTGATCTTTTCCGGGAAAATGCAGCCTATTTTCTTTCTAAGCGGCGAGGATAAGCAAAGCATTCATGTGGTACTACCGTATAGGACGGTAGATTAATGAGTAAATACAATGCTAAAAAAGTGATTGTTACAGCCGATGGAACTCTATTTGAGGAATGGTTGGTAAAGAAATATAACCTTGATGTAACTGGTATTCGATTCGACAGCAAAATGGAAGGTGAGTACTATCAGGAATTGCTCTTGCAGAAGCAGCTGGGGGAAATAAAGGACTTTGTCTGTCAGCCCAAATACGTCTTACAGGAAAGCCCGAAGGTGACCTACATTGCAGATTTCCTTGTTACTGATCTTGACGGAAGCCAGCGAGTAATTGACATAAAGGGAGTTGAAACGGCTACCTTTAGAGTGAAGTTGAAGCTTTTCCAACTAAAATACCCGACTTTGCCAATTGAAATACTGGTAAAAAGGCGTGGGGAATTTGTTTCTACACAGCAGGCAAAGAAAGAACGAGCAGATCGAAAGCGAGCAATCAATAAATTAGTAAAACGAGCCGAAGGAGAGATTAAAAATGTCAGAACTGGCCGGAATAAAAGTCAGATTTACCGTAATCAAAAATGAGGATGCTGAAAATTACCTTGATGATCGGGATAAAAGTGAGTTGTCCCGCATTCTTTGGAAAATCCAAGAGTTGCGACATCTGAATGGAAAGCCAGCTTTAAATACCTATCTGGTAGTTAACACCGACGAAACATATGCGGCTGATATAGTCCGCATCATGCAGGCTAATAACCATTGGGGACCAGTGATTGACCCTAATCAGGCGGAGTTGAAGTATGACGGAGATATGCTTATTCTACCGGAGACGGAGGAGGCGATTAAATGAAGCACTCTCAAAATGAAATTGAACGTCCAGAAGTAACACAACGGATCATAGAATTGCTGGACAAGCAAAACGAGAAAGGTCTAAAGAAGTATGGAACCACCATAGACCAGGTATCAGATATGTCCTATGACTGGAAACTCATGGCCTTGGAAGAGGCAGCTGATTTGATTCAATACCTTCAGAAAGAAGTTATGCGACTTGAAAGGCTTCTTAATCCGATCTAAGCGGGAAACAAAAAAAGGAGCATAGAGGTTATTTCTCCTCTTGCTCCGCTTCATCAACATATTCTATTAAATCATTGACTGACTCCAAACCCAACGCCTTGTATATCTTGTTTAAGTTTTCTGGTGACCACTGTTTAGCCTTATTGTTCACCATGTCACTTATAGTATTTGGCCTAATGCCCGTTTGAATATGTAATTTATACATAGTCCAGTCAGGCTTAGATTCAAGTATCTGATCTAATTTTAAACGAAACATAGCAGCCACCTCTCTTACATTAACTTATCAAAAATAGTTAAACGAATCAAGATTATAATTTCCTTGACTACTAACGAAATTCGTTATATATTAATCCTATCGAAAATAGTTTAACTAAATTAGATAATAAATAGGAGTGAATTATCAATGAGAAAAACATACAAGCAATGGGTATTCTGGCAAGATGGGTTTTGGGAATTCGAGTGGAGTTTCATCCTACTCACAATTTGGATCAAAGAATTAAAAACTCGTCTGAGCGAGTATAAACAGGTCATTAAGCTCAGAGCGTTCACCGGGATCATCCGGTGAGGTTGGCACAAGCCAAGATCAGTTCAGGAAACTTTTCCTACGCTGAATGATTCGACTACGCAACTCTGTATCCGAACGAGCAACCTTGTACTGGAACTGAAAACATATAGGAGGGCGGATATGACGAAACAAGAGGCTGACGAATTTACCACGGCTTTGTCGGAGCGATACGCTCAGATTCAAAAATCTAACTCTCATAACAATGAATTGTTGAGTTTGTGGGAAGAAGTTATTGAAACCTTACCACCAGATATAAAGAGTGGATTTGAAGAAAAATATGATCACCTTGTAAGGGAGAGTAGTTCGTGAAAAAGCTCGACTTGAACAAGCTTGATGAAGAGCCGATCGAAGTGCAGCAGGCCGTGGCCTTCTATGCATCTCACACAATAAGCAAAGTGCACGTAACAACGAAAGAAAGATATAAATATTATTCCGTTTTAGAAGAAGCAGGGCTGCTTGAACCTCTGAAATCCGCAGTGGAGCCGTAACGGATTAGGTACAAAATATAAGCATAAGCACAGGAAATACGAAACTAAATTGTTGGAAAGGTGGCGAGGAGAATGTCTCATCAAACATTCTGGAAACCGGAGAAAAAAGTCAAAGAAAAGAAATCGTTCAGCAGCCTTAGACAGCGTAAGAAAAGCAAAAAGCCGATTCCAGAATGGAAGAAGGACATTCTTGCTCACCACCAGTCACGTCCTTCTCGGGCTGACCGAGCTGAATTTCCGGCAGAAGTAGTTACTGAATTAATAGAAGAAACACAAGGCCTCTGCCAATGTGGGTGTAGTCGTAAATCCACTCAAACCCATCACGTAATTCCAAGAGGAAGAAGCGGACGCGGTGTAAAGACAAATGCTATGCGTGTCTGCGATACCTGTCATGATCGTATCCAGACAAACGAGGAAGAACTCCAAGGATGGATAACGACATATTCATTAACTTATGGACCTAGATTTTGGTTTGACGAACAAGATTGGGAAGAGTACAACCGCAAGCAGGCGGCGCGTGAACGGATGGAAGCTGAGAAGAGAGAGCATCTAGATTACATGAAGCCAGTAATGGAACTGATTACTTCAGCGGCAGGCCGAACTTTGAAGGCTAAAGAGATACGGCTGTTGGAAGCTATGGATGATAAGCAAATGCTCGTTTTTACAAACATGATATCTGATGCTTTGAAAAATTTCAGCGTACCAGCACCTTCTTATGGTTATGGTGAGCGGTTCGAGGATTGATCTATAGCCCCCAAGGGCAGAGAGGACATAACAATGGATATGCAACTGAAAATAGTTTGTTGGGCAACGGGTTTCAAGTTTGGAGCTGGAACATATGAGGTTCATGACCAAAACGGTGGTTTTCGGGGATTTTGTTCAGTAGCTAAGTTGAAAGAAAAAGGTTTGGTACGACGGATAGACCATACCAAGAAGGCAGAAGTATTTTTAAACACGGATGAAGGTCGGGCGTGGTTCAGAAAGAACCGCACAGTTTAGCCCCATAGGGAATAAGAAGGAGGGGGCTTAGCCCTCCATAAGGGGGATACACCCCCTACTACCTATACCAAAGGAGAGATATTACATGGTTAAAGCTATTGCATTCAAAGCAAAGGGTAAGGATGGACGTTATCTATGTGACGGCATCGATTGTGGAGATTGGGGCGACGAGAACCTTGATACAACAATATTGTCTGACGCGTTTCTCATTATACGCAATGATCTGACGGAGCCAGGCGAAAAAGACATTGAAGATTGTTACAAATTCTTTGCCAGTTTACCGATTAGCAATGACGTTCAATTTGTGAAGGACAATTATGATCCGATACCAGTAGTGCTGACACAGGAAGAATTAAAGATAGTCCGCGAACGCAATGAGTGGTGAGGCATAACAGCCTCTTACCCTATACCCAATACAAATATTAAAGGAGTAATGAAGCATGAGTAAAACAATTTTGACTGAAGAGGGATTTAGAAAAATCCAAAAGGAAATCGACCACATCAAAACTATTAGAATTCCTGATATAGAAAAACGATTAGAAGTGGCAGAACAAGTTGGCGATGAGGAAGCAATTAAAAGCATCAATGAAGAACTTAATTTTTATACTCAGCGCATACCTTACTTGGAAAATATGCAGGCTACCGCCAAAGTAGTCAAGCCCGAATTCGGAACCTACGCAGCACACCAACCAAACTACGAGGGATTTGCGAAACTTGGAGTGCTGGATGATTATGTGTACCAGTCTCTTTCCCACATGGGAAATGCATCACATCTGATGTCCTGGGCATTTACGGTGCTCGATCATACAGATGTACCGAAGGAGCTACGGGAAGAAGTCAGACAGGTTGTAGCCGCTATACCGAAGCTTCAAGAGCAACTAAGAGCGTACCGAAAGTAATTTCAGCCTCTTACCCCATACCCTAAACAAATAATAAGGAGCGATTATCAATGGAAAACGTGAAATTGTCTGAACTGCCAAATGAAACGAAGGTAGGGTATGAGGATTCCTCGTGTGTGTACACGGCTGGGGAACTGCGAGAAATAGTAAGAGATGATGAAATTTTGGCGTCGCATACGTGGTACGCATTTGAGGAAAGACACTGGCGCCCAGATGCTAAGTTAATGCTCAAACAATGGATTGAGTACGAGAGTGAAGAATTGTACGAAGATTGGGAAGAAAGAGCATCAAAATGCTTGAAACAAGAACATTACGACCGGATTCAGGCAGTGCTTAACGATGCATTCGCAAGCGACCACGTAACAAAATATTGGATGTTAGACGGTCCAGAAGTAATTATCGACACACTGGATCGACCGAGCGCATAAACAGGGGCCTTCTGGCCTCTTACCCTATACCCCTAAGGAGCGATAAGCATGAGAGATATTAAATTCCGTGGTAAACGACTGGATAACGGCGAATGGGTATTCGGAGATATCTGGCAGCACAACGGCAGGGTGGACATTGTAGACGATAGAGCGCAATCACATCCGGTAGACCCTGAAACAGTAGGTCAATATGCTGGTCTGCCTGATCGGGAAGGCGAGGACATTTACGAAGACTCTATTTTGGATGGTAGCTACAAAAATCCTATGTCTGGCGAGATGGTCAAGCGACATTACAAGGTGACCTACAAGAAAGGTGGATTTTACGCCGAATTGATAGGTCACCATCCGTTCGGAACTACTTTGCTCTATTTCGAAAACGAAAATGCTGTGGTAATAGGCAACATCCACGATAACCCGGAGCTGCTACAGCCCCAAGGAGGGAACAAGGATGTTAATTGAGTGGAAAATGTCTATCGGCTATCCCAACGCATGTCGAGAGGGAGCGGTTGAGATTGACGACGAAGACATAGAAGGTAAGAGCAGGGAAGAAATCGACCGAATGATAAACGAAGCTATATGGGAAGATGCCTCACAGTATATTGATTTCTACCCTACCAATACGGTTGAAATCGAAGAGGCTATTAAAAGGCTGACTGGAGGCGGTAAAGGTGAGTGAACGGACATATAAGCTGCAAAAGGGCGATCAGGTTGTAATGCATACGTGTATGGAACATGACCACCCTGACAACTTCGGCAAGATTTGGACATGCCGATCGGATGAATTCCAGCATAAAGGACACGATTACGGTTCTATATTCCTTGAGGGTTTTAGTGGATCGTTTTCAACTGAGTTTCTACAAAAGGTAGATGTATCAGCTCTGGTAGACTCACTCCAGCAGCAGGTAAATGGCTTGAATGAGGAAAGCCTAGCTAACTTTCAAACGGCTGCTGAGAGAGGCAAACAGTTGGCAGAGAGGGACCAGACAATAGCCCTGCTCACAGCGGAAATGAAAGGGTTGGAGAAATTCCCGCGCGAAACCAGTGGAACAGGATATCATGTCTTAGATTTTGATTATCTCCATATGATCAAACTGGAAATAGATAATGACGATAGAGATTTTTCAACACTTGACACAGACGATATAGAAGATGTTTTGTTAGCGGTTGAGAAACTGCGAGAAGAAGAAAGAATGAAGGCATTAGGTAGGGAGTAACCACCAATACAATACGCTCAGTCACCCTGACGGAGCGTTGGAAGGATGATAGATATGTTGGATATGACAGACCAGCAACTAAATTTGCAACTTGAAATACTCTTGGGGGCTAAAGAGGACCGACACCGTGAAGGCAACGTCATAAAGGGCACTTACTCTACCAGCCCGAAAGATTACTGCACTGACCCTGCTGCCTCTCTGGAGGTACAGGCAAAGGCTATAGAGGTAGATGCAGCGTTATATTTGAAAACTTTGTCAACGAAGGTATACGGGGCGACATATGAAGAGGTTGAGAAATACGACCTTATAGCACTCATTGAAGTTAAACGTCTATTACTCGCCAGCCCCCGAGAAAGGGCAGAGGCTGCCTATTTAACATTATCCATTAAGGATTAAACCAATACAGGGTGTAGGACCTACACCCACTAAGGGAGGATATATAGATGGGTCAGGCACTTTCACTAATAGCCATACTATCACTGCCCTTTGGAATTGGGATTAGTGTGGGCATATGGCTGACACAAAACGGTTTCATTAAAGGGAGGAACAATAATGACAGATAAACCACGTTATTTCCAGTGTGTTGAATGTTTTAAATACTTCACTGCTGCTGAGTGGGATGAAGAGACAGAAAATACTTTAGGACGCGACATAGTTCCCATTGAGTTAAAGGAAACGGGCTTGGAGTATATTTGTCCAGAATGTGGCACTGGGCAAGACGGGGACGATATTACCGAATGGGAGGAACAACAATGACAGATAAACCACGCTTAATAGATGCAGATAAGCTGCTTAAGTGGATGTTCAACAGGGAAGAGAGTCGGCGCCAAGGAGCTGGTGGCAGGAGTGTATTCTATCAATCGTTGTATTCGTCTATCAATGACGGTGATTTTGATCCAGACCCACCACAGCAGCCAGATATACAGGTAGGGGAACGTAACTGGCAAGAGGATATGAATCTGTGCTTGAAAGTGGATGAAGCATGGTCAAGGGAATTATTTATCGCAGATCAACCTGACATTACTATCTACTGGCTCCAACAATATGACATAGAGTTGAGAGGACGTATACGCTGGTCAGAGGTTGCTAAAGGATTGGGAGATGACCTAGAACAGCAAGGCAAGGAAATGATTAGATTACAAAAGGTTATACAACAAAAGGATGCAGAGATCGCGAGGCTAAAGAAGTCTATAGAAGGCCTACAGCTGATTACCAAAATAGAAAGGTCAACGCGTGTGCAACCTGAACATACGTCTTTCCTGCGAGATAAAGGAAACAAGCTATGACCATAGCTGATTGGATGATGGCTCACCCTTGGATGGCATTTTGGATGTGGATTTTCTTCTGTGTATGTACAACCTATTGGGGGAAAAGTCGATGATAAGAGCCTATACCTCTATATTATGCGCATTACTGTTATATGTGGGTGTAGTCAGTATAGATAGGTATATCCTAATAGAGACGGTGCCGCCAAGCGAGGTGAGTATAAAATATGGCAGATAATAACGATGAAAAAAGTAAGCACTTATGAAAAAAAGTGCTTACTTTAGAGTTGTTTTTATTATTAAGGGAGTATTTTGTAAACGAAGCCTTGATATAATGGGCATACTTTATTGTTGCCTTTTTGTTGCCATTTATACAAATAAAGATCTCCTGCAAAGCCTCCTTCTATGTAAAATTTTGAAGTTGGAACTGTCGATTTCTTATCCTCATTAACCGTTGCACCTCTGATACCAGTGACCCATTTGCTGTTCTTTTGAGACGGAGTATATGATGTCTCAGAAGAAATATTTGCTGAAGTTTGGGGTTGTTCTGCAAAACCTAAAGACGGTACAGACAATGCCCCAAGAAGAACTGTGCCAGCAGCCAAAGCGATAATAGATTTTTTCAAAAGTAAAGCCTCCTTAGTTTGTTTATCTTCATGTGCAAACTATGGTGTAAGGTTATTATAGTGTTTCTATTTCCATTTAACTACCAGAAATAACGATTTCACCAAATTATCACATTATATAAAGGAATGATAAATGATGAATGATAATCAAATGTGTATAGTAAATAGTCTTGAAGAAGAGTCTTCTGATACGCAAAAGATAATCCAGGTAAACTTTTTTTCAGACATTGAGCAGGAAGATATTCGAAAAACAAAGTGGCTTCTCAGTAAGTATGTCGATATGATTGACGTGATCAAAAACTATGAGTTTGCTCTCCAGCAGATTGAAAACGGAATGTCTGCGTATGAGTTGCTTTCCGCCGAGGGGGCAATTGCAAAACGGGAGTCAGGTCAGGAGTTAACGGCAGATGTAACAGCGAATGCTGCGATCCTAAAGGACAAACGGCATTTGAATTACAAATTCTATCAATTCATCACAAACAATGTCCGCTTCGCCGTGAACAACATGAGGGACCCACACGAGGGACTTGCTGCCAAGCTGCTGTTCATAGATGGAAAAAAATATCTCAAGGCCCAGCAGTATATGGAGAAGGGATACAGAAAAGATGTGCCTGGTATCTCAGCTACGACATTTGCAGATAAACGACGACGAGCGATTGTAAATATAGCAAACAGCCTTAAAATTAATCGGACTTTGGATTTTGTGGTTATCGACTACGGGAGAGGGCGGAATAAGGAAGGAGAAATTGGACTCAGGATGCCAGAAATAAATTAGACCGTAAGGGCTTAAGCCTTTGCGGTCTTTATTTGTTATGGAGAGCAAGGTAAATCCGTAGTAGGCCCGTAGCAGAAAGGATTTACACTTTATTCAGAACAAATTAAACCCATTTTAGGAGGAACACAAATTATGTCTAAACAACCACGTTTCGCATTTCTCAGTTCTGACGGTATTTTGCACTTACATGATGAAGAACATGCAGCTCAACATGGAAAGCATGTACAGACATCCTTGACGGATGATGAGAGTGGATATCCAGTCATTGAGGGTGAGGGTGTTGTCTACTACCCGCGAGAAGACAAATCTTATATCAAGGGCAATAAGGGTGACGGTAAGCTCATTCCTACACCGCCAGTGCTCAAGCAGCTCGCAGCAGAACTTCTGTAATTAATGAACGTGGTGGCGGAAGAGAGACGCACTTTGTCGGGGTATTGCTTGGGTGAAAGGCCCATGGATTTATCGGTATGTCACACACGCCCGAAGAGAACCGATATACAGGGGAGAATGGCCCTTGTCCACAACTACAATCAAATATTGGAGACAGGACTCAGAGGGTAATATAAACCCGGAGCAAGAAGGATGTCCATTGAAGGCCTATTCCAGGCATGGCGGATTAGCGGTAACCGCATGTTATAAATTACCGATCACTACAATAGGAACAGCGTAAAGTCGCTGCTCTTTTTAATTTTGGATGAAAGGCTGTATTGATATATAAAATTCTGCATCCTTAATGTCGATACAATCGTATGGAACAATATAGGAGATGAATTTGAGTGAAGCAGAAGATAAAGGATGGAATAATGTTGTATTTAGTAGTACCGATATTTTTAACATGGTTTATATGGTTTCCCCTTGGCATGAATTATTTGTATTGGACAGATATGAAAAATGAATTTCACATTCAAGAAGGCTACTGGGAATTCTTTGGACGAAATTGGTATAAAAAATCTTTTCACATTAAAGTGGACTATCTAAGAGAATATGAAGAAAGACAAGAGAAAGCTGCTAAATAGTGGCTTTTTTATTCGTTCAGGAAACTTTTCCTTAGCTTCTAGATACATTATCAAAAGGGGTGAATAATAAAATATGGGACGAAAGAGAGACCCGAAACGGGACGAAGCATTTAATCTATACAAAGCCAGTTCCAGCAAAATACGTCTCACAGATATAGCCTCTCAACTTAGTGTATCTGAAGGTACGGTAAGAGGATGGAAGGCAAAAGATAAGTGGGAGGACATACTTGCTGACGTTACGGAACATACAGAACGTTCTAATAAAAATAGAACGGATCAAAATAACAAAACTTCGAATGAAGATGAAGATCCAACAGCATATCCTGATGAGCTTTTTCTAAAAGCTGTTCAAATTGTAGCCGAGGCCAAACAAGCCTCGGTTTCTTTATTGCAACGCAGAATGAGGATAGGTTATAGCAGAGCGGCCCGACTGATTGATGAAATGGAGCGGCGCAAATTCATTGGTACATATCAAGGTGATAAGCCAAGAGAGGTATATGCTACCCCACCGACAGTTGATGCGCTCTCTAAAGAACTAAAAGTTGCTACTCCAGAAATACGGAACGCTCCGAAAAAGGTATCGGAACGCTCCGGTAATATGGAACGTTCCAAAAAAGCACAGAGCGTTCCAATTGTTGTTGAAGAACTGGAACCTGAAATTCCTGATGAAGATGGATTAACGCCTAAGCAAAGGATATTCACTTATGAGTACCTTCGAGACTTCAATGCCACGAGGTCAGCCATTGCGGCGGGATACAGTAAAAAAACTGCCTATCAGATTGGCTTTGCTCTATTGAAGAAAGTTGAAATTCAAAACATTATTCGACAGCACAAGGAATCTATGATCGACGAGATAGGTTTAAATGCTCAGCGCGTTCTAATGGAGTACATGAAGATTGCTTTTGCAGACATAACGGACTACGTGGAATTCGGTCAAAAGGAAGAGGATGTTCTAGGCTTAGAAGGAGACCCCGTGTTTGATCCTGACACTGGAGAAACGAAGAAGTACAGATATAATTTTGTTGCTTTCAAGAACAGTGATGAAATTGACGGCACGCTTGTTTCAGAAGTAAAGCAGGGCAAGGATGGCGTAAGTGTTAAGCTTCACGATAAAACAAAGGCTTTAGACGTGCTGACTAAATACATGGATTTGTTGCCGGATAAACATAAGCGGATGCTTGAAGACGAAAAACTCAAGATGCAGCGTGAGAAACTTGAGCTTGAAAAGGCAAAGGTATCTGGTGAAGGCGATGCAGAAGATGATCTAATTGACGATTGGGTAAAGGCGGTGGTAGGTGATGAAACAGAAGGATTCACCGGAGACGAAACGGAGGCTGCAAGCATTCAAGAAACGGATTCCTGAGTATCGCAAGAATCCCACATTGTTCTGCCAAGAGATGCTTAAATTCTTTCCTGACGATTGGCAGGCAAGCACTCTTATGGATTTAGCAAATAATCCTCGTGTTTCAGTTCGTTCAGGTCAGGGCGTCGGGAAAACAGGCTTAGAAGCAGCGACAGCTTTATGGTTCCTGTCTTGTTTCCCATATCCAAAAGTGATTTGCACAGCTCCTACAAGACAGCAGCTACATGATGTGTTATGGGCTGAGATTAATAAGTGGCAATCTAAAAGTCCGGTATTGAAACGGATTCTAAAATGGACAAAGACCAAAATCTACATGAAGAACTATGAGGAACGCTGGTTCGCTACAGCTCGTACAGCTACTAAGCCTGAGAATATGCAGGGCTTTCATGAGGACTACATGCTGTTTATTGTGGATGAAGCATCGGGTGTTGCTGAACCAATCATGGAAGCCATCTTAGGTACGTTGTCGGGTGAGTTCAATAAAATATTGATGTGTGGCAACCCGACAAAAACGTCGGGTGTTTTTTATGATTCGCACAATAAGGATAGAGCAGATTATAAAACACGCAAGGTGTCATGCTTAGACAGCCCGAGAACCAGCAAGGATAATATCGCCATGCTCAAGCGTAAGTATGGTGAAGGCAGCGATGTATGGAGGGTCCGGGTTGAAGGTGAATTTCCCCGTGGAGAATCGGATACATTTATTTCGCTGGAAGTAGCTGAATTTGCAGCTAAAGAAGTGAAATTGGAACCTACTGGAGATATGCTAACCATAGGCGTTGACGTTGCACGATTTGGTGATGATGAAACCTCAATGTTTGCTGGTATAGGGCCAAGAGTTGTAGGAGAACACCATCATTTCAAGAAAGACACAATGGTAACTGCGGGGTGGGTGATTAGCCTGGCTAAAGAGTTACATTTGGCGCATCCATATTTGAACCGAATCAGGATAAGAGTAGATGATAGCGGCGTAGGTGGAGGCGTAACAGATAGATTAAATGAGGTTGTATCTGAAGAAGGGTTACCATATGAAATCATTCCAATTAACAATGGTTCTTCTTCTTTAGATGAGCACTATGGGAACCTGGTTACTGAAATGTGGGCATCCATAAAGGAACAATTAGAACAGAATATGAGCAATTTTATGAATGGAGATCCGAGCGTTCTGCAATTGCCTGATGATGATGTTCTTATAACCCAACTTACAGCACGTAAATGGAACATGACCAGCAAAGGTAAAATGCTGCTTGAAAGTAAGAAGGATATGAAAAAGCGTGGGCTCAAGTCACCGGACAGAGCTGACGCTTTTGTTTTGACATTTGGAGAATATTTGATGGAACCAGATACACATATTATGCTTCCATCTATAGGTAGTGTGGTAGTAAAAAGATAACCTTTGGCTAACCTTATGTAAGATATCTGACAAGTCTGCAGTAATATCTGGGAGAGAAGGAGAAATAGTACACTGCATCTGATCTATAGGCGAACAAAGACTGGAACGCCCAAGTCATATTTGAAAAGCATCACCAAATGTACAATCGGTATGGATTTATACATGTGGGCCATGAGAGTATGTGTGAGATTAAAGACCCTGATGTCTGTATGGGGGCAGTGCAGATTTATTAGGGGTCTTTAATACAAAGAAAGAGTTTTCTTCTTCATAATAGCCTGAGTGATAGCACGATTTGGCTCAAGCTTTGAGATGGAGTTGAAAGTATGCTAACACGCTGAAAATTAAGTGATTTTATGAACAGGACAATGCGGTTCTTAGAGGGTTGCAAGATATAAAAGCTTTAATCAAGTTCCTATAAGTATTAGATTAAATTTATTATTACATGTGCTATTATTTTAGTACTTGTTCAAATGTGATTGGAGGATAAATAATGAAAGCAAATGAGATAATAAAAGTTCTTGGACAATTTAAAGATTCGAGTTATAAAAATATTCTAATTGATGGAGAATGGGGAATTGGAAAGACAAAGTACATATCAGATTTTATGAAAGATCACTCTAATGCTTGTTATGTATCATTGTTTGGAAAAAAAGATGTTAATACTATAATTCAGGAAATTTATTTTCAAATTTTAGACAAAGCACCACAAGGAAAAATAAAGAAATTCACTAGTATGGTAAGACAAAAAATGAATACTCTTGATATATCCTATTTTGGGGTTTCGCTGTCTATTCCAGTAATACAAAATATGTTTAGGACTCTAAATAAAGAATTAAGTGAAAAAGATACATTTATAATTGTATTCGATGATCTAGAAAGAAAACACGATGAACTTGATATTAAGGAGATCTTCGGTATTGTAGATAGTCTTTCTAAAATAAATAATATAAAAATAGTTTTAGTTGCTGCTGTAGATCATATTAAAAATGATAAAGAGAACTTTATGAATTATAAGGAAAAGGCTATCGATCGTATTTATACCATAAAGGAGTATGCTGCTGAAGCCCCCATGAAAATTATGGGTGAACAGGTATGGAAAGTTATTGGACCTATTGCTGATAGCTTTGAATTTAAAAATTTGAGGACATTTGAAAAAACTAATTATTTTATTAAAGAAGTAGCCCTAACCCTTGGAGAGGAGATTTTTACTGAAAAATTTACAAGAGATGATCTTTATCGGATGTGTTTTGCAACTGTGTTTTTTAATATTGAACATAAAGGAGAAATGGTATTATTAGACGCCAAGGAAACACATAGTGACCTAATGAATATCTATTATACTACTGAAAAAAGTGGAGTTATACTATATATGTGTAATCTTATACTAAAAAATTCATTGGAAAATGATATGTGCAAAAATGTTTTACCTGAAATAAAAGAATGGTATGAAAGTGGTACATACTCTAAAAGGGACATAATTGATTTAATTTCTTCAATTAATAATTATAAGGAGAAGCCACTTAATTTTTATTCGTCGGAAACAGAAATACGTAACATGATCAATAATACTAGAAAGTACCTTAGAAACCTAAGTGGCACTGAACAAATTCAAGAGATTATTGCTTATCTATCTTCGACAATTACGTGGTGCGAAATACTGTCAGTCGATTTAGGGATTAGCAATGAAGAAATTTTAAATTTGATACGTACAAATATTTCATTACAAATCGACATAACGAAAGATTGGTATCAAGATCCATGGGATTTTCCAACTGAAAATGATAAAGCAAGAAATCTAATTAATCTAATAAATGAGAGGTTGAAATCTGAATATTTCATTCAATTATCATTAAAAATTAAAAATCTTTTTCAGCAAAAATCTTATCATGAGAATTCTTATTTAAAACATCTAATTGAATCAATTTTTTCAGTCTCCGAAGAATCAATTAGAAAAAATATTTTGAGAGATTTGAATGATAACTATTACTATTTTCCTATTCCTACTGGCCAGATCACCGAACAACAATGGACTTGGTGTCGTAATATTAAAAATCTAATAAGGGAAATTGAAATGCATTGGGGAGTGGAGAATTATTTTAACGATTTTAAATCTTATGTTGGTAGCTGTGAAATGACTGAAACAGATAAAATGCTTCAACATAGATTGAAATTACTTTTTGCTAGGAAGTGAAATCCTATTTTGAACCTAAGTTGATCATTATAAGCAAATCCAACAGCACAGAGAAAAACTGCCGCAAGGTTCGAAACATTTGCTTGACTTAATAAAATGCTTGAAATAAGCATATATTAGTATTACCAATAATCCAACTTCTTGCGGCGCGAACAGGTTGATGGAAAATAGTTAACCAGCGAAAACATAATAACAGATCTGGTCAGAAACCTTTCTCTGGGTTCAATTTCCCGACACTTAGCTATTATTTTGAAATAGTGAGCAAATAGTAGCTTTTGTCCTGTTGTTTCGCTATTACTATACTACATCAAAATATTGTATATTGAATTGTTTTTTGGTATCTCATTAAAACGGTCTTCTCATTCCTCTCTAGTAACTAAGTACAAACGCTTTTTGCAACAGCAGCGTTTTACATCCTGCTAGTGGGAATAGATCGTATGAAGGTTTGAAGGAGCAGAAGAAAGGAAAAGGAAAATTGCTCCCATTTAAAGTGCCACCAAAACAGTTGAAGAATATGGGGTAGGTGGGACAAAGTTAAACAGTTTTGTTCTCGACCTGCTTGTACGAAAGAGGTAAAATATCCCTGATGTGATATTACATATTAGGGGGAATGAACATTGAAAGTTTCACTTCAAGATTCATCAGATGCGGTAGCTTATTATGGTTTAACAATTTCTCAATGGGTTACATTAGGCGCTGTTATAGCCACACTTATTGTTGGAATGATTAATTTGTTTAGTAGTTTACACACTAACAAGAGAACAACGTTTGTAAATGCAGTTACTTCTGAAAGGGTAAAGTGGATGGCTCAGCTCAGAGAACTAATTTCTGAATATCTAATGCTTACCACTTACTATGACCAAAAGCCCCTCCTAAAAGGAGAAGGAATGAATAGTTTTTTTGAAAGATTGATATTTTTGAAACATAGAATAAAACTACATTTAAATCACTCGGGTAAGGAAGATAACGAAATTAACAGCCTAATTGAGAAAATAAACGATAAATTATTCAATTTTTATAGAGCTCAGGAAATGTTGGAAATTCCAGAAAAGGATAGATTAAGTTTTGCTATAAAAAATTATTTTGATCATAATAAGCAATTAGAATCTATGATTCATCAAGTTTTAGAGAAGCATTCATTAAAAGTAGAAGACTTGTTATCTGATGAAGGCGAAATTGTAAGTGTGCTAAAACATGTTATAGATTTAATTAATGACGATTTTAAAAGGGAATTTGGATACAGAAGCAGAGACGAATTAGTATCTCTCACCAATAAACTTGTTAATTTGTCCGGTCTCTACTTAAAGGAGGAATGGGAAAAGGTTAAGAAAGAGGCCAAAGAGGGACAATTAAAGAAGTGATGAGCATCTTAGGGTGCTTTTTCTCTTGCCTTGATATGGCAATATGCGAGCTATTCTAAGCGTTCTTTCTGTTATACGGACGAATGCCGTAAGGGGGCAGATAAACGCAGAGAGAGGGCATACACACGCTCTGATAGCATATTAGCCTACTACCGAATAGCGGGAACCAACTCAATTCAATCTTTGTTGTCCCATTTCCAATAATTGTGTATGATACTTTTGGAAAAGAGGCGATACAGAAATGAAACTCGTTGATAAAGAAACATTAGGCTTGAATGGCGGCGATCTTTTTAATATCGAAGCATTAATTAGACAATCTGGCTTAAGTTATTTTGAAGCACTAAATGTTGAGGCGGTTCAGCTACAGGCTATTGTCTGGAATTTGAACGGAATTTTAAATATTGAAGCGGATGATACAGCCAAGGAGCGGTATGGTGATTTGATCAACCATTTAGAGAACGCGCTAAGAAAAAATAATAATTAGACTACAAAAAGATCAGCTTTAGCGGCTGATCTTTTTTTATTGTCACAAAACTATTGGAGGGTAGTGAGTATAAACATCAGAATAATACCAATAGACCCAATCAAAGTCGCAGCATCTGGATTGGCTGATTGAACTGGGGATTAAGTTGCAACAGAAAGATGCTTTTTAAGATCGTTCTTTTTCTATTTCATTAATTATCGATAAATGATGGTGTATGATTTTCTTTTTTAAAGAAACTATGATTAGATGGTTTATTGTGAATAAACAAACATAAAGTGAGATTAGTGTTAAAGAGCCAAAAAAATTCAATCCATTCCCAAAAGTATCAATAAATTTTTGGACATTACTAATCCATTCATCATCATTATAATCTTGGCGTCTCCCGTTAAGGAAGTTAATCATCGTCGCGGAGGTCGTTCCTATGAATGCAATGAAAGTAAACATTACGGTAAGAAAAAGTTTGTGAAACAGGTCAATCGATTTTTCGAAAATATTCTCCGTTTTTTGCTCAGTTTGTAAACTGAGTTTTTTAATTTTCATTAAATGTGGAGGGAACTTATCGTATAGTTGATATAAATCATTTGTACTTTCACGATCAAATTTAATCTCGCATCGTTCTTTACTCTTTGTAAGATCCGAAACCTTATCTAAATACTTTGAAAATTTTAACCAATCTATAAATACGGATATCAAGAGCAGTATACTAAAAAATATTACTATATTCATGATTGTTGGGTTCATAGTAATCACCTTCCTTGAGACAATTATCAAACGTAATATTTATCGGCTAAACTTGGCTCTTTAATAAATAATAGGAAGATGCTGGTGATGATTCTATAGCGCGTGGTAAGTGAACGCAGTCCCGAGCGGGAAGACGTAGAAGAATGAACCCTGAGAAGGCAGGAAAAGTTTCCTTGGCTTCTAAAGGCATCCCAAGCTTGGACATTTTGGTGAACAGTACTACTTTGTAAGTCAAAAATCAGTAGTAAATCCGAACAAAACTGATGTTATTCTGTATTCATAGAAGTTTGCCAAGAAAGGCGGTGAAATCTTGAAATGGTATCATAAAGCTGTATATTCATTTGTGAATTCAGTTCTCCCGGCAGCGGTAAAACGGCAGATGATGGGCATAGGCAGGACAACAGGGCCCAAAAACTCCAATCCATGGGGAATATTCAATTGGCTGCCTAAAAAGCATCAACAAGCCCACAATATTGACCTTACCAAGTTGCAGAGCTATACAGCAGAGGAATTATTGGAACTGCTTATATCCGTTCATCCGGACGTATCCTATGCCTTGTACACATACTTGCGTATGGGAGATACGGATTTAACGTTTACTGCAAAGAAGCCAAACGGAAACGCAGATAAGAGTGGACAACGGGTGCTGGACGAACTAAAGGCCATGCTGAATACACCCTTACCTTCGCCGGGGTATCAACACGGACGGTCGCTGGAAAAGTTGGACACCATTCAGCGAATGATGATTATGGTTCGTGGGGCTTGTGCTGGTGAAGTTGTACTTAACGAGCATTGTAATGATGTAATTGATATCGTTCCAGTTGATCCAGCTCTAATTTGGTTCCGAAGGGAACCGGATACTAATCGGCTTACACCGTGGCAGTATGTAAAGAACCCGCGGAGGAGCGCAAATGAAGAATGGTTCGGCAATTACAAAAAGATTGACACACCAACATTCATCTACGAAGAGTTTGATCCTATGGTTGATGATCCTTATGGACGAACGCCTATGCTTCCGGTACTGCAAGTAGTATTCTTTCATCTTCAGGTGTTGGCAGATCTAAAAGCAGTAGTTCATAACCAGGGGTATCCAAGGCTCGATATTTCGATGCTGGAAGAAATCATGCTGAAGAATATGCCAAACAACTTAAAGAGTAATCCCGATGGTCAACAAAAATGGCTCAAAGAGCGAATGGATGAGATGCTAAACCATTTCAACTCACTCAATCCAGATGATGCTCTTGTCCACTGGGATAGTGTAAAGGTGGAATATCTCAAAGGTGGCAATTCGGGGCCGATGATTGATATCAAAAAGTTAATTGATATCATTGATACCCAAATGGCGACTTCACTCAAAACACTACTTACCATTCTTTCCAGGCATCAAGGCTCAACTGAAACATACAGTTCGATTGACACTCAAATATATATCAAAAATGTAGAGTCCGCGCGGAGCGTAACCAAACGTTTCTGGCAGCGGGCTTTTTCGTTGTCTGCAAGAGTAAAGGGGACTCAAACAAAAGTTGAAGCTGACTATCTCCCCATTGATTTACGTTCTGAAAATGAGATTGAACGTGACCGACGTTCAAAGATCGATAACTACATCACAGCGGAGAAGAACTTCTATATCACTCCGTTGGAAGCTGCTGAGGAAATACGTTGGACACTTGGTATAAATGCCAAAATTCCTGCTGAATTACTTCCTTTGCTTGTAAAGAAGCATGAACCTGATTCGAATGAAGAAAATACTCCACCGGAGGGAGGTGAATAGAGAATATGGGTAAACCTACACCCGAACAATTAGCAAAGATTAATCAGTTGGCACGTGTTCCTCTTACTGAGGATGAAGCGTATGTTTTCCCTGCAAAGCTTGTAGGGGATCAAATCATACCTCGTCGGTTTTATCGTTTGACCCCTAATTTTCTAAGAAAGATGGCTGTCCAAGCAAGAGAAGGTGTATCCTTGCTGTTGGATCACTCATGGGCCAACATGGGTGTCATGACAATACCACTCGGTAGAACTTTTGACAGTCGATTACAGATGGATGGCGATGAACTGGCACTTTATGCAGATCATTACATGAAACTGGGTCAAGAGGTCGGGGATATCAAGATTGACCAAATAGCTGAAGGTATTGATGCCGGAACTATATTTGATACATCAATCGGATTTACGGTAACCAGTCAAACATGTTCCATCTGCGGACAGGAGTATTTTGGCGGCAATTGCCCTCACATTCGCGGAAGGGAGTATGATTCCAAACTCTGCACTGTAGACATTAATGACGGCGACCTGATGGAAAACTCTCTAGTCTTTGACGGAGCTTACCCAGGTGCCGGAGTAGTCGGAATGAGCAATACATCTGAGCTGCAATCTGCTATAAAATGTGAAGCTTTATCTGAAGATGCGAAGTCACTACCAAGTGGCGGACGCGTCTTTTATTCTTTTAGCGGCAAATCAGGCTTGGATGGATTTGTATTACAGCAAAACAAAAACAATGAGGCCGAAACACAGGCCAAAGGAGATGACACTGTGACAGACGAACAAAAAGCTGTATTAGCAGCAGCACAAACTCAAGCAACTGCGTTGGCAGCGGCTAATAATGTACTTGGACAAATCCGGGCAGCGCTAAGTGTGGAAAACGATACTGACATCTTGAGCAAACTTACATCGTTGAGCGCTCAGGCCGCTGATGGAGTGACATATAAGGTGAAGGTCACCGAACAAGCATGCGGAGCTGGTGTACGTGCTCTTGGTGAAGCCTTTAATGTAGAGGCGATGAAAACAGCACTCTCTCATCTGCCGGTGTCTGAAATTGAAAAGATCGGCGCAACGTATGAGGCACAGGCACAAGCTGCTTTGGGTGGCGGTGGTCGCCATACACAAGGTGACGATGTAAACCTTCCTGAAGGAGCGCTGAATGGAGCGCCGCCAGCTAACTCACAAAATGATGGTGGTGAGAAAACACCGGAACAACTTAAAGCGTTAGCTCGTGAAGAAGCTCGAGCGGCACTTAAGAATACAGGCAGAGGTAATCTGCTGAAGGAGGATAAATAATTATGATGCAATCTCAGTATAATGGCGCTCCTGGTCCCGGTCAGGTTATTACTCAAGAGTTTACGGAGGTTCTAGCGTCTACTGACCTTCAGGCAAAGCTTCCCGGAGGTATTTTGCTGAAACAAGGGCAAGGAATCCTGAAAAAAGGGACAGTTATCGGCAAGATAACAGCGGCCGGGGTGGATAAGGATAAAGCGGTGGCGTATAGCGCATCGGCAACCAATGGTTCCGAAGTAGCCATGTGCATTTTGGATAACGACCATGATACAACAATCTCAGATATTGGCGCTTCGGCGTGGATTGCTGGCATTTTCCATGAATCTAAATTGACTGGCATTGATGCAGCGGCTAAGACAGCGCTGAAGCTTTGTTACTTTGTATAAGGGGGATAAACACACATGGCAAACGTACTTGATCCATATTTTCTTACGGAAGTCGTCCAAAACATTCGGACGGATATTAACAGTTTTCGCGGGGCTCAACTGCTAACCAATGGAGTTGACTTCAAACCGGAACTTGGACTCACTATTGAATACGACATCACCTATGACGATACGGGTATGACGCCACCTACAGGATTGAATGATCCTTCACCTATTCATACTCCACCTGTGGTGAAACACATGAACTTCACAAACCAAGAATGGAGAGAAAAGGTTGTTATCGACCGTGAAAAGATTGCTACTTTGAGAAAGCCAGGCAACAGTCTTGAGCAAAAGTGGGGCGAAGAATACATGATTGAGAAAATGGTTGGTCTGAACCTTCGCCTCGAAACTCGGTTTGAGTGGATGAGATGGCAGTCATTAACAGGAAAACTTATTGTACCAGCCACATCCACCAAACCAGCCAGAACGATTGACTATGGTGTTCCAGCTAATAACAAGCCAACAGCTTCCGTATTGTGGAGTAATACCGAAACAGCAGATCCATTGGCTGACTTGGATGGCTGGTCACTTCGATTCCGAGGAAGTGGGGCTCGTCCTGTTAAAATTATTGTTAATAAGAAAGTCGATATCTATTTGAAGCAGAATGCTAAAATCCGCGAATTGATCAAGTACACTTTTGGTAAAGATGTTGTCACTGACGGTTCGCTTGCTGAAATTGTCAGCCAAAATTTGAATGGTCTTAAGTATGAAGTTTACGATGGTGGTTACATTGATGACTCTGGCGTATTCTATCCGTTCATTCCAGATAATGCAGTAATCATAATCGGCCATGGTATGACAGGCTCAATTATGGATCTTGTGACCGGCCCGAATAACTATGAAGACATTTTCACCGGTCATACAGGAAAGTTTGCACTGACTAAGTTGATCCAAGGAGACCCCGATCAATGGCAAGCCATCAATGGTGCAACAGTGCTACCGCGTCTGAAATACGTTAACTGGCATATCTTCGCAACAGTGGCGTAAGAGAGGAGATCTAATTTATGACAACTGTAAGAGTATTGGTTGATGCTGTTGGGCAATACAATTCGGGGGACATCGTAACAGATGCCCCTGATGGTCTTGTAGATATCGCAAAGAAAGAAATCCGTAATGCGGCAACTGGACAATTGCTTGCGGAGATTGTAGATGGTGGGGCTCTTGATGGTTCTCCTTCAGAACGGGAGTTACAACTTCAGGCCGAATTAGAACAGTCCAAAGCGCGAGAAGCAGAATTACTTGAGCAAATTGATATTCTTCAGTCCGATGGTGAGTTGAAAGAATTGAAAGCCTCAGCTAAGGAATTGAAAATACCCGGATACACCAAAATGAGTATTGAAGAATTGAAACAGGCTATCAGTGCTGCTGGCGGTGGAGCAGATGGCAAATAAGATCCTCACTACGGAGACGTATCACGAGGAAATTAGAGGGCGTCTAGGCGTTGGTGAGGATGTAATATCCGATGCTGACATAGACGCTCTTTCTGTTTTACCCATTGGAGAATCGAGGATTGTGAAAGCCATTCCTGATTATGCTGAGTTAACTGGTGATGATCAAACTTATGTGTATGCAGCAGCCGTTTGTATGGTTGCTGCCATACTGGCCCCTTCCATGACAGCGAGAATCAAGAAGTCTAAAAAGGACTTTGACTTCTCTTTTGAAAATCAGGTTGTTGATTGGAAAAAGTACGCTGTTCAGCTTGTTGATGAAGCCTATGAGTTTATCGAGTCCATATCAACAGTGCAGCAGGGGACAAATGTTCCGGTATTCGGTGTAGCGGGGCCAACACGGACGAAAGAAGGGCGGCGTTACTGATGTTTAAAGATTTTGCCCATCGGCATTCACCATGTACCGTAAACGGCGAACCGGACATTGTCATTCTGTCCCGAGATACCAAGGCGACAACGATCATTGGCAAAGAATATATGTACAATGGTCTGTTTTCATCGAAATCACCTGTAAAGCAGGGAGATATAGTCCAGAATGACGATCATTTTTTAGTTCAGACATTGCGTCCAACAACGGAGAAAGATAAATATTGCTCTCTGATTAAAACGAACGCCATGGTCGAGGTGCAAAGATACCAGCAAGCTTACGATGTAAACGATAATCCGGTGGGCAATGTGGAATTCACGTCGGTCGCTGCTGATGTTGTTTGCTTTACACAGTATGTCACAGCACAATTGCGACAACAGGAGCCGGGCTTGCTGCCGAGTACTGTGTTTACCTTGCAGTTACAGACGACAGTCGATGTAAGAGACCCTCAAGACTCAAGTCTATCCGCGCCTGACCGGATTGTAATGGGCGGGAAGACATACCAGGTAGATGTGGTAGATAGGATAAAGTATCCTAATCTGCTGCATGTCCAGCTTTCAGAGGACCGCCGATGATTACAGGGTATGATTCAGCGAAAGCGGCGAAGGATCTGGAGAATAAGCTCGCTGTTGAAATTACCGGGCTAACGAAACTGGTCATGCTGACAGCCAAAAGCGGCATACGGTACTATCCGGCAGTTCGGGACCATTTGGAAATGCACATGTTTGTACTTGCTAATCAAATGATTTCAGGAGATATAATCGCGGACTATTGGCAGGCATGGCTTGAACAGTTTGGCAAAGGGTCCAAGATGGCAGACAGCAGTCAAAACCCCGGATTGGTGACCTATATGAACAGTGAAGCATGGAACCGACTGAGGTCCAAAGGTGATCGTGTTATTGTAGGTCGTTCCCGTGGAAAGTACCTGGCAATTGACGGGACCATGAAGGAATCAGGTGGGGGCTATGCTGGAGTAAACTTGGAGGAGCTTGCGGAGCGCGGTGATATTGATCCTTCATTCAGGGCCACACCGCCAACCTACTTTTTGCGTATTGCAATTCAGTCTAACCGGAAACGTATTCTGGATGGCATTAGCCGTGTAATAACTGAGTTTCCATATCACAGATACTTCAGGGAGGTTAAGGAGTGAGTTTGCAACTTATTGATGCCGTTCAGAGTGCCTTGAAAGCAGATACAGAGCTTATGTACATGCTGAAGCTCACTTCTTCATCATCTCCTGACGAAGTCGTAAAACGATTCACCAAAGGCATGGAGCCTGAAATAACGGTTAGCAAGGATACAATTCCTCATATCTGCCAGTACGTCATGCCGGGACGATATGCAGTTAATCCGTTAGTCTTTGAGGGCAAGTTCTGTATCGACTTCTACGGGAAGACAGCACGTGAAGCGAAATTACTGTTTGAACGTTCATTCAAGATTTTGCACGACAGACGACTGACAGCTCAGGGCTTTGCTTCATATCTGTGTGTTCTAACCTATGACGCAGACTTTGCTACTGGTATACAAGGGGCCAAGGGGTACAAAGCAATTTTCGATGTTGATTACTTGAGAATGAATTGAGGTGAACAGAATGGCAGAAGCAGCAATATGGAAAGTAACGGGAAGATCCGGTGAACACAATGGCGTTAACCACGTTGAATATGAGTTGCTTGATTCAGCGCAAAAGCGAGTTTCCTTGGCTAAAACAAATGTGTCCAGCATTGAAAAAGATGGGGTTAAAATTGAACCGGATGACCAAGAAACTCTATGGTTTAGCGAAGCAAATACAACCAAAAAGTACAAATTTAATGTAGTTACTCTTGCTGGTATAACTTATGAAGCCGAATTGAATTGGACTCAACCTAATCCTCCTAAACCAGAACCTACCGAGTGGGATACGCTGATTGCTGAAAAAATCACGCTTGCTAAAGGATTGGGTATTATGGGTGTTTGGAATCCAAAACAGGGCTATAAGCTAACCAACGAGTACAGCCGTATTGCAGAAATTGATAAGCGTTTATGGGAACTGGTCAAATAAGCTGACCAGTTTTTTTATGTTCACACATAAGGAGGATGAAACTATATGCAACCTTTAGTATTTGATGGTGTGGGGTCAGCGCAGGTTTATGAAGAAGGCGGAAGGCTCAAGTTTCTTGATGATAAAATCACAAAAGTAACTTTGCAATTACAGTTTGATTGGGACAAAGTAATGGGCGGCGATAGTGGATATGCATTCCACTATACTGCTAAGGATTTAGGGGATAAGGCTTCTATGGAGGTTCCTCGTTATTCTGACATCCTCGCTGAATTGTCTCAAGGGGCCGAATCAGAAAAAGGTACGGTTCAATTTGACGAAGTAGAGCAAGGATTCTTGACTGCTACGGATGGTTACCAGCTAAAAGCTCCTTCAAAGTATAGTGGAACTTTTGTTGCTAAGAGTGACCGTGTCTATTTAAAAGACACAGCAACAGGAGAACTCACTGAACTGACTCGAGTAGCATCTGCTCCAACAGCAGAACAGTACGTAATTACAGCTGATGGAAAAATTACATCTGATGTTGCAAACGAAGGGAAGTTAATCACTGTTACGTTCAAATGGTCAAAGGAGAATGCTACAAGAAGTAGTTTAAGCGGTAAACGCCGTCCGAAACCATTTAAACTGGTACACCGTTTTTCCTTAACCGATGATCGGAACGGTAAAGAAGTCCCTTGCCAGCTCACTATTTGGAAGGCTCTCGGGGGTGGAACTTTGGACGTGTCCCAAGAACGCAAAAAGCCAACCACTAACACATTGGCACTGGAGATTATGGAACCGGATATCACGCCAGAGAATCCAAACAGATATGCAGTAGAAATCATTTTCGGTATCTAATCAATTACTAACCCAACCCCCTATCGCTCAGGTAGGGGGTTACATACATTGAGGAGGAAATTTAATGAGTACAGACAAACAGTTAGATAAAACACTTAATAAGTTAGATAAAACACTTAATATCGGGACGGAAATCCCTCTTGGTGAGGGAATTGTAAAACACGTTAAAATCGGAACTATTGCTCTGATCCGTCAGGTGCGGCAACTTATGAGTGGAAATGAGTATAAGTTCTCTTTTTCAATTGGACGTGAAAAATGGGATGCCACAGAAGATCGAGCCGAGGTCGATTGGCCTAAAGTTGAGGCATTGCATAAGGAAGCCTTTAATCTTGTGTTGGTAGAAGGACTGACGGAGGAAGAATACGAGAATGTAGACGAAGAGGGCATTAAGGAGTTGGACGGCCTCTTAGAACGATTTCTATAAGGAGTCGTTTCCACCTGATGAAGATTATGAGCCTGACGACGAAGACGACCAAGAGGTTACTGAGGATGATCGGGAAACGGACTGGATAGAACTTTGGGCTTTATGCGTGAGTAGTGGTATTTCTGATTCAGAGTGGCCTAATATGACCATTCCAAAGATTAGAGCGCTCATGAAAGCCAAGAACAGAAACCGGGAATTTGAAATCATTCTTCACGGTGGCAATGTGGAGAACAAAAAACCGAAGAAGGTCAGGTCGTTATCTGATCTTGGTTTCTTCGCTAAGTAAAACTAAGAGGCATCCGCAATCATGCAGGATGCCTCTTTTTCTGTATTTAGGTCAGGAAACTTTTCCTGAACCATTTGTGAGGTGAGTTAAGTGGCAGACTTAAATAAGGACGTAGTAGGCGCACGAATAAACCTGGATACCAGCAAGATATTACCTGCATTCAAGGTTATCGACAATGGAGCAAGAGCCAATGCTGAATCGTTTAAACTTCTAAATGCTGAATTAGGAATCAGCGAGAAAAATTTCAAATCCTTAGCCAGTAGTGCGGATAAGTTTGCTTTGAGTGCAGAAGACAGACGGAAGAAGATTCTCGCTGAATCCGAAGCTCTTGTAAAGCAGCGTACTGCACAGGCAGAATTAAATAATGCTCGGAAGAATCAACTGGACCAGGCGAATAAGATAACCGACGATAAACTCAGAGCACAGCAGGCCATTGTAAAAAAGCGTGAGGATGCAATTGAGCAGCAGGAACGAGAGCATCTAAAACGGATGGAGGCCCTTCAAAATAAGGCGACATCAACCGGACAGAAAGCCGCTAAAGTTTCAGGGGTAGGAACGGATGATAAGACGCGTGAACGTGTCCTCATGCAAGAACAGGCTATCCGTATGAAGTTGCAACAAATGGCGGATAAGGAAGCACAACAAGCAAGGAAGAACGCTCAGGATTATGAGAAGTTCTGGATAAACGCTCTGCGTGCTAGAGAACAGAAAGAAGCACAGGTTCGCGAAAAGGTGCTTCAAGAAGAACAGAAGATCCGTCGTTCACTGAGCCAAACCGAAGCACAGATGAAACAGACCTTCACTACAACGCCTAATTGGATGAGCCGAGTAGGAGACATGGCTACGCATGCGCTTGTATTCAACACAATGTATGCAGCCATGCACAAAGTGCAGGAAGCACTTAAAGAAGGATTGGTTGGGATAGAATCCAACATGGCGGGTTATATCCAAACAAACGAACATTACTTTTTAGAATATAACGAAGGCACTAAAGAAATGGTTATGAATACTGAAAAGCTTCATGACCAAACAACCAAATTTATTCGAACGGCTCATGATCTTGGCTCGGAAATCATGGATGTTACCGAATCAGCACGTCTTTGGGGCCGGATGTATAAGGATGCAGGCGTAGTACAGGAAATGGTGCGTAAGTCTACAATGCTTTCCACTGTTGACCTTGTGTCCTTAGAAGATGCGACAAAATCAATGGAGTCTACATTTGCTCAGTATGGAGTGCAAATCAAGGACAGTAATGACGCTATGGTGTTGGGTGGGCGCGTTCTGGATTCTTGGTCCAAGGTTGCCCATGATACGATGGCACCAGCTAAAGACTTGGGAGCAGCCTTCGAGCGTACAGGTAAGATTGCTGCTGAAACAGGCGTAAGCTTCGACTTCATGAACGGTCTTATTTCAGCCGGTGTACGTAACACAGCGCTCTCTGGTGAAAATCTCGGTAACATGTGGAAGACAGTCTTGGGTACGATTCGTACCGACAAGGCTGTGGGAGAAATTGAACGCTTGGGCGTTGCAACCAAGGAAGTTGTTAATGGATCAGAGCAATGGAGAAAAGCAGAAGATATCTTGTTGGATCTTTCTACTAAAGTAATCGACAAAAACTATGACCTTACAAAGTCATATGCAGATATCTCTCGCGGCGTGTATCAGTATGCCAAATTGGCAGCTTCCCTTAATGCCGGGGATATTTTACTTGGTACAGCAGCCTCTATAGGCTCAACCGGATCGACAATGGAATACCTGAAGGTTCAAATGGATACTATTCAGCGTAAAGCAGCACAAACCAAGGCATCTTTGCTTGAGATATTTAACAATGCAGGCGACGACGGGCTAAGAAGAATGATCAAGAATGTCTTGGACGCGATTGACCAACTGCTTATTGGCCTTACCAAAGTACCGTCTGGTGTGTTTGAGGGTACGGCAGCTATTGGAGGTTTACTTCTAGCTTATAAAGCCCTCAGCGGGCCAATTATGAATGTAGTAGCTGCTGTGAAAGTACTTACAACAGCTAAGGTTGCAGAAACGGTGGCTGTTGCTGCCAACACTACAGCCAATGAAGTGAATATTGTTTCTTCTCAAGGAGCAACATTGTCTACCGTCCAACGTAGCGCAGCAACTCAGGCATCCACTGCTGCAACAACAGAGGCAACAATTGCAACTACAGCTATGACTAGGGCGCAAGCGTTATCCACTGTAACGATGGCTGCTGCTACAGCAGGTTTGACTTTGCTGGCTGGGGCAATTGCTCTTGTCATTTGGGAAAGTGGAAAAGAAGAAAAAGCAGCGCGTGAAAGAGCGCAAAACTTGAAAGATGAAGATTCGGCAGCTCAACAAATGATAAGTCAGTATCAGCGACAAATTGACTTGCTTCCCAAACTTGTTAATGCTCATAAATCGCTTTCTGATTCGCTTAAAATTAGCGGTACCTCAATCGAGAGGCAAACTCAAATAAAAAAACAACTGGAAGAGGTCACAAAAGCATTAATTATAACAGTAGGCAAGGATGGAGCTAAACAGCTTGAATCCGCTAACTTTAGTGAAAAGGCCGTACAAATACAAGTTGACGCTTTGAACACACTGATTACAAAGCAAAATGAAGCGCGAAAGAACATGCTTACCGATCAACAAAATGAGATTAACAATCAGTTGAAAAAGAACACCGAAGAATTGGAGCAAACAAAAGAGAAACTCCTTAAAGTTAAAGACAGCCTAGCTTCACAAATGGGAGAGTTCTTTAAAAACGTTTTTACTGGAAAGAGTTTGGACGAAGCTTCTAACTCCGTTCAGCTGCTCCAGGACGAAGTAAATGGTTTAGAGAAGGAGAACCATAAACTTGCTGCCTCTGCCGCTGAAGTCGCAGTGCAGCTAGGCCAAGTTGCAGTTGATGCGGTTGATCAATTTGCAGGGAAGTCGGGTACAGCAGCTGAAAGTGCCAAAGCTCAGGCGGAAGCATTAGCAGATTTAAGAGAGCAAATTCAAGGCAATGGCACTGCTGTATCTGAGATGAATAATCTCTTGAGCGACCTTTCAAAAGGACAGTCTCTCAACGCCGCTGCTGCCACGGACCTAATATTAAAATATCCTCAACTTGCAGCAGAGATATATAAGACGAGCGATGGATGGAAGTTTGAAAAAGATGCTGTGGAAGTTCTCCGAAAAGCAAAAATTCAGAAAGCAATCGACGATTTGAAATCCGAGAAGGCTTCAGCGTTTAACACAAAAGTATCCACCGATGAACGATTAAAAGCTTATAGCATTGAAGCAGAGGCTATTAGAAATTTAGCTCAATTAAAAGCTGCTCTTAATGGTGTGATGGCTCAGAGTTCGTTGGAGGTTGCGAAAAGACAAACTGAACTTAATAGCATGACTGGCATTAGATCAGTTTTAAACGCTCCTTTCAAGAATCAACTTGATGTTGATAAGAAAAAACTGGATAACAAAAAAAAGCTTGATGAAATATACACTGAATATGAAAATCAAGCAAAATCCTTTGACACTCGGATTAACGCTTTATCGAAGCTCTACAAAGATCCTAAATTTGGAGTTAGTGATTCATCAAGCAAAGATAAAAAAGGGGGAAAAGGAAAGAGTGATGCAGAAAAATCGGCTGAAAAAGCAGCCAAGGAAGCTGCTGAGGCTCGTAAGGATTCTTACAGCGATGATATGGACAACTTCAAATACATCGCTGAACGTAATGAATGGTCTATAGATCAACAGGTTGCAGGATACAAACGCTTGGGGCAGCGGCATAAGCAATTCCTCACGGAAGACAAGGATGCCTTAAAGCAGTGGGGACGAGACATTCAGAAATTGAATGATTCTCGCTACGAAGAAGATGTCGCCAACCTAGAAAAGAAAAACGAACGCATGCGGCAGGCCAACAAGCAAGAAATCGAAATGACCAGATCATCTCTTGATTTCTATACCAAAGAACAAAATAAAGCCTACCTGCTGCCAGCAAACCGGAGAGATATCCAAAAGCAAATTTACGATCTTACTGTCAAGTACAATGAGCTTCGATATCAAAATTCAGAAAAATGGATTGATAAAGAGACTTCCAAAATGGAAATGGCAGGACAAGGCCAAATTGCTATTTTAAAAATGGAATACGATGCTTATATCCGCATGAGTAAGGCTAAAGATCGTACCGCCGAACAGAGTTTTGAATTACAACAGAAAATCTATGAGAAGCGCAAGGCATTGGAAGATGAATTCCTATCCGATTTTCAGAAACGTATTAATTACCAAAAAAGCATGGAAGCCATTTCTGTTTCTGATCAGCTCAATGCATGGACAAAAATGCAGGCTCTTTATAAAGAGGGATCAGAGCAACGCATGGAAATTGATGTACAGGTCCATGACTTGAAGAAGCAACTTTTGGAGGATCAGAAGAAGGCCGCTACTGAAGCTGCCAAGAAGGAAAAGGAAACGCTTGAAAAGACTCGTGATGAGGAAGTCAAACGGATTGAAGCGGAGCGGGATGCTTTTGTCGAAGCTCAGGATGCTAAAATCAAGGCCATAGACGACTTGCTTGCCAAGATGCAAACCGCGAATGAAGACGAGGACTATGATCGTGCTATGGCGGAGAAACAAGCACGTTTTGCCTTGCTCCAATCCGCCGTTGGTCCCGAGGGTATCGCTGAGCGCAAACAAACCGAGAAAGACATTGAGGATATGCAACGGGAACATAACCGGACGCTGGCAAAGCGTGGCTTGGAGGACCAAAAGAAAAAGCTTCAAGATGAGAAGACTGAGCGAGAAAAGGATTACAATGACCAGATTGAAGCAGCAAAACAGCACTATGATGAACTCACCAGTAAGTTCGATGAGTATTCAGATGGCGTTGAATCCAAATCCGAAGATCTGAAAAATACGCAGATTTCAAAGGAATCTGAGAAGAACGCAGAAATCTTGCGCCAGTTGGATCAATTCATCTTAGACTATCAGATGAAAATGGCTGAAATCAATGCTACTTCAATATCTGCTTCCTTGGATACTGGATCTTCATTTTCACAAAAGGATAGCGACCTGGAGCGATACAATTCCAATATTGATAAATGGTACTCGGCAGGCACCGCCGAGAAAGCCAAGCTGCATGAGGAGAATGCTGCTCTACGGAATAAATATGGCATCAAGAAGGACACAGGCAAGCTTCAAAAATTCCATTCTGGTGGGATCGTCCAAGGGGACCGGGGCGCAGAGGTTCCAGTAATCGCAAGAGCCGGTGAAATGTATCTGAACGATCAACAGCAAAGTAACCTGTTTAACCTCATAAGTTTCAAAATGCCAAGGCTTGATTTCTCTATGCCGAGTTTCTCTATGGCTTCGGGGGATGGGACAAATCCGCAGTATAACAACAATTACTACACAGTAACTTCAGGAGATACTTATATTGAAGACGAATCCGCAGCAAAGGTATTTTGGACCGAAAGGGACAACCTGGTGCGAAGACTGCAAGCGAGGGGAGGTAAATCCTAAATGATTGAGGCTACTGCTGACGGTAAGTCGTTCAGTTCCATTGGGTTAGGGCTTAAAAAGCATAACATACCCGTTTTGCCACCGACAAAGGATAACAGTCTTGAGATTGCTGAACGGGATGGAGAACTAGATTTTGGTAGTACCTATGGAGCACGGATAATTCCCCTTGAATGTGTGATTATGGCAGATGATACAACCCTTGATTACCATAGGAGAGTCGCCCAAGTGGCGGCTCTTTTTAATGCCAAAAAAGGGGATATCGTATTCACCTTTTCGGACTTACCAGGAAGGCGATATATTGGACGCTATGCCGGAACCTTAGATATCGAAAAAATACTTTGGGATGGAGAGTTAACCATACCAATCAAAATGGGTGAACATCCGTTTCCCGAGAGTGAGGAGAACATTAAAGAGGTGACCATCACACAGTCGCCGCAAACCGTTTCAGTTACGTCAGTTGGAGACGAACGGGCAAGTCCTGTTATCGTTCTGACCAACATTGGTGAAAACGACATACGAAATTTTCGAATTACAAATGAATATCTAATTGAGTAGGGGGTCTTTACATTGGCGGACATACTTTTAAGTAAAAGTAATTGGTGGAAAACGGCCTGTATTAATGCAGCCTTAAGGGGAACAAACTTTACAGCCCCTCAGACCGTATATATCGCTCTATACACAAGCAATCCAACGGATGCAGATACAGGGCAGGAAGTTAACGGAAGCAGCTATGTACGGCAAGCTGTGACGTTTGGTGCGCCAGTTATTACCGATCGAAGGGCAGTGACTTCCAGTACAGCGGATGTGTCTTTTCCAATTGCAACGTCTGAGTGGGGGTTGGTAACACATATTGGCATCCGAACGGCAGCGGCGGGAGGATATCTGATATATCACGGAGCTGTAAAAACGCCGCGTACGGTACAAACAAATGACACGCTACGTTTTATGGCTGGTCAGATAAGCATAGATGAAGGGTAGGTTCTAAACATGGAAAAAATGTATGCCCCGGTGGTGAATTCGCCGCGTACAGAGTTGGCAGAACTTATCACTGCGACTCAAACTGAAATCAAGGTAACGAATGCTGCTGTACTATTACAAGGCGAGGGTATAGCGGTTATAGGCAACGGAGATGTAGCGGAGACAATAACATATACAAACATAGAGGATAACACGCTTAAAGGATGCGTCAGGGGCTTTGAAGGCGTAGCACGTGCTTGGGCATCAGGTGCTGTGGTAGCACGTAATTTTACCGCGTCCGACCTTCGAGCGGCGCAGCATAATATTGAAGATCTTGACGACAAATTGCGAGGCATGGAACTTACGGACGCTTATGTGTATTACGTGGATGCCGTTAACGGATCAGACTCAAATGATGGTCTGACTAAAGCCAAGGCATTTAAAACCATCGCTAAAGCTGTAAGCGTAATGAGGCCTATAAGCCTGTCCCGGTTCTCCATTGTATTGTTACCAGGAACGTATGATGAAGACGTTGAGATTAAGCATAAACTACGTGCACAGACGCTAGAACTAAAGGGTGAAACAGAGGATAACAGCTTATACAAGGTTAAATCTGTAACATTAGACAACTTTACGAACCGTGCAGGGATTTACAACCTGACAATCACAACGACTGAAAAGGTTGGTATATCTCTGGTCTATTGTAATCGAACTTTGATTGAGAACGTTGTTATTGAAGGGGCTTCAACAAGCCAGCATGGTATTAGTAGTTATGACGCTAACGCACGGATCGTAAACTGTAAAATTTCTAATCGCAATATTGGTATAGCTGCTGATGCCCGTTCTTGGTTCTATATCGAAAATTGTACAGGGTCCGGGAACGTTACAGGTATACAATCGCAGCTTGGTTCTATCATCGTCGTGGCTGGAACTGTTCCAAAAGGTGCAACGGATGAAAAATCTCCATTATCAGGTCAAATTTTCGGGAATACGCCTTTTGTGTACCTACGAAGCGGGGGATATACATTGCCAGCTAATTCCACTCCTACTGATGTACCAGTTACTACCATAATGGAAGACAGCTATTCTGTGCGTGATGGAAACACGGTAGTGATCAATAAAAGTGGGTGGTACCATATTAATTCACTGGTCACGATAGAAAGCTTGCCTAATACCAAAATCGCAGACCTGACAGTACAGAAGAATGGAGCGAATTTAACATCCCGACAAGGCGCAGGGCTAGGTACTGGATTAGTCACATTTTTGACGTTGGATGATCAACAATACCTAGTATCTGGAGACGTTATATCATTTAAAGTTTTTCAAAGCGACTCGGTAGACCATAATGTATATAACACTCAAATGAGGCTTACATGCATCGGGCAGAGAAGAACGTAATTTAGGAGGGAGGTCATGTTCAATACAACAGGATTCAACAGCCTTGCTCTTAACTCGGGCAGCTCAGCGGATGGGAATGTAATAGATCTGTCCGCGCATCTATCGGGTCAGGCTCAAATGTATTCCCGGCGTAAAGAGATTAGCGGCGCCGAAACTGACAATGCATTCAATCTTATGTCCTTCAATACTCCAGACTCCAGCGTATCAATCGAATACATTTTAGATTTTAACTTGGATATGACCGCAGGCGCGGAATTGTCAGGCGAAGGCCGAGCGCAATCTGATTTTGTCCGGTCTTATGATTTGGAAGCAGTGCCTATGTCCGGTGATGGGCGAATGTCGAACGCTGATTACGTCCGAGAAATCTTAATGCGAGCTGTACCTATGTCTGGAGAGGGACGATTGCAGCCAGCCGAGGCCAGCCGATTCCATACAGATTATATTGAGTTTACGGACGTATTCCGTCCTGGTGAAGTCATTACTATAGATGCAGGGAAATTCAAAATTATGAGAAATGGTCAGAACGTCTCGCATCTTTACAATGGTGATTTCTTCGATTTGAATCTCGGCAATAATAACCTGACCTGGACGGACCCGGAGACAGGTCGGACGGTTTTGTTCCGCATTACACACCGAGATAAATTCTTATATTAAGTGAGGTGGATTATGCCTACTCCAACTATGCAAGTGTTTGATAAAAACATGCGGCGCGTTGGGACGCTGGTGGACTCTTATGACATTCAGCGGCGGCGCAGGATTAACAGTGATTACGAATTAACATTTATGGTACCGATGACCAGTGAGGATTACCGTGAGAAAATAGCAATCAAGGGCCACGTTCGAGATGAGCGTGGTCAATTTTATGTCATTCAGTCTCGTAGCCGATCACGTGAGGGAAGGAAGCTAACGGCGAATATCTATTGTAACCATGTCATGTTTAAATTAAATGATTTCAAATTCCCTTATGCGTCTTATATCGCAGAAGCCTATGGTATCCATATTAGCCAGCTTACTGACCTGATTACAACGGCTACAGGTGGAAGATTCAAGTTTGTTATACACGACACATTCGACCTTCATGACGTTAAGGACTTCGGACGCGGCACTTGTCTTGAAGCACTAAATAAGATCATTCAGTTGTATGAGTGTGAGGTCGAACCAGACAACTTCACTATTAACCTGAGAAAAAAGATCGGAACCGACAGCGGATTACAGTACCGGCTTAAAAAGAATATCGTATCCAGTAGCTTTAAAGACAAGGGTGAGTCTCTGGTCACACGAATGTTCGCTCAGATGAAGGATGGACGCACATTTATTGGAATGGATGCGTCCAAACTGACCGACGAGGAGCGGAGTTTGCTTTCCGGCGTGCCAGGAACGATTGTAAATGGAAAGATGGCGGTGAACTATTTGATATCTCCTTATGCTCAGTATTGGGCTAGCGATTCGGTTCCTTTTTACGATGGGGAAATCATTGAACAGGACCTAGAGGAACCAGAGGACTTGCTAAAGGCTACACGTAAGGCGCTTGCTGAACAGGAAAACGTGACGCTGGAGGTAACCGTATCGACGGCGGACCTGTTCAAAATAGACAATACTGAACCTAAACCAGCTTTGGGCGACAATGTAATGTGCATTGACCCGGCTATGGATATGAACAAACTCAAAGCCCGAATTACAGAACTTACAGAATATCCGTATAGCCGTGACAAACACAGCGAGCCTACGATATCCAATGTCAATTTACGGGACTATGCCGATATCATTTCTGACCTGGAGCGGAACAAAAATATTATCAATAACTTGTTTAGTAATGGAAAGATCCGAACGGAAGTATTTGAATCCTTTGCAAAGCAGGCCGTGATTGATATTGATAATTCCAAAACAGAAATCAAGTACGATCAACGCGGAATAATCCTACAGGACAAGACCAATGCTCAGAACCAAGTTATTATGACTTCAAACGGGGTAGTCCTAACAACAGATGGAGGGAAAACAGCAAGGACAGCAATTACAGCACGTGGCGTTGTTGCTGAACAGATTGTCGGGCAACTCGGTAACTTTGTATCCTTGGTGATTGGTAGTGGTAATAATGTAACCAAAATCAATACGAATGGAATAAGTGCAGGGAATGACGACTATACCATTGCGCCATTCCGAGTAGACATGCAGGGGAATGTTGTAGCTCGTTCGATTAAGTTGACTGGGCAGATAGACAACTCAGAAATGAACGCTTCAGATATAAGGGCTAGTACAGTTAATGCAAGTACGATACGAGGGAGTAAGTTAATCGGTAATGAGATCGAGGGCGGTATTATTACAGGAGCCTTATTCCGTACAGCCAAAGAGGGTAGGCGTATAGAGATAAACTCTAATGGTCTTACTGCTTATAACTTACGCGGTGGAGAAGCTATTTCATTAGGACAATATAATGATGGTGGAGCCTTACTCTTTATGGATAATGGCTCACCAAGAGGAAGTATTTTTGCTGATTCGAATGGATTCCATTTAGGAAATATGGCTGGTATGATTCTACGATCTATAGATGATATGGTTTATTTTCAAGGAGAAGTTGACTTCAATGACGCGACAGTTAACGGACTGGAAATAGATAAAATAATGAACTTAAAGCAAACTATCAGTAATTTGCAGAATGATATTTCAGAGATTCGCGGTGATCTGTTTAATGGTTTAATCACTAATGCCTCTTTCGATCCAAGTTCTAGGAATCTGAAACTATTTAGTCGGGGTAAAACTGTGGCTACAGTTAATATTCCTGCTGGAGGAAACTCTAGTAGTTCGACAACATGATGTTTACTGAACCTCCTGCCGATGGTAATATTAGGACATATATACTATGTAGGAGGTACGGATAATGAAAAAATGGTCTTATTTACTCAGCGGTGTGTTAATTGGTGCGGTTGTCGCTACGGCTGGAAGTGCATTTGCGGATCAACTAAAATCTTTAGTCGGGCAAACAGTAGCAGGAGAGTACACTGTGAAGGTCAATGGAAACTCTCTGTCGGAAAGTGCGATAGTAGTTGACGGAAAAGCACATGTACCTTTGAGAGCTGTGTCTGACTCTCTAGGAGTGAACTTAAAAGTGGATGGTAAAACAATTCAGATTACTAATGGAACTGCCGATACGGAACCTGTAAATACGGCTTCAACAGGAAAATATGAAGGGTGGTCCAAAGAAAAGCTGAATGGGCGAAAGGCCGAACTTGAAAAATATTTATCCGATACCGAAAAAGATCGTGACAAGGCTGTTTCTAACCTTCAGAAGATATCGAACATGAATACCGCAGTGTCTGATGATATTTTGGCGATCAGAAGTGAAACCAAGAAGAATACAGAAATCGGCATACAAGAAGCTGAAACTAATATAGCTAAATATAAGACTGAACTAGAAGAAATAAATAAAGCTATAGCTTCACTTAAATAACTCATGAAAAAAAGGAATAAGACAGTATTGCTCAAATTAAAAGTCGCACTCTACATGAGTTCGTGGAATGAAATGAAAAGCAAAAAGCTGAACTAGAAAAGTAGTTGTTTAGAAATCGCTCAAATAGAACAAAAACAAAAAGGACTCCCTAAGTTTTAGGAGTCCTTTTTGTTTTTGTTCTTTATTATTAAGCGAATTGATTCACTCATAAGTCTGTTGAGGGTTTCTTCTTCATGTCTGGATAAATAATCTAACAAGTCCTTTTGTAATTTTTCTATCATTTTCTCTTGAGGGAGTACAGCCAATTTATTATAGAAATCTTGGTCATACTGAATACCACCCTCTATAGAGTCATTCTTGAATACTAGATAGATCTCAGAATCAAAAATCTCATCATCTAAGAAAACTCTCACGCTGTAAGTATAGTCTTCTTTGCTATCCTCTTTTCTGCCTAATATTTCGAAGAAAAGAGAATAACGAGTTAGTAATTGACCAGGTGAGATGTCTAGGTATTCACACAAAGTGTCTAAAGTATCATATTGGATACCTTTACCATGATTATAAGCCAAGGCGGTTAAAGTTGTTCTAGATATACGTGTTTCTTCTGCGAGTTGACTAATTTTCATGTTTCTCTCAGCTAAAATAACTGCTAAATTGCACTTTATCATATAAATCACCTTTAAATGTATTGTACTCTGAACAATTGCCGACAACATTTGAACAAAGAATATTGACTTACCAAAATAAAAGTTATACAATCAAATTGTTCAGACAATTGAACAAAATGAATCATAAAACAACAAAAGGAGGTGTAAAGAATGAGTATTCAAAATAATCTTGCAATTTTAATGGCAAAAAGCAGGAGGCTAAATGTCGGTAAAATATCCCAAGATACAGGTATTAGCAGAACAACATTGACAGCTATGAAATATGACAAAACGAAAGGAATTAACTATGACACTCTTGAAATACTATGCGATTATTTCAATTGTGAAGTAAGTGATATTATTCAACGAAACGAAGGAAATGACCAGTATAACAATGCGAATGTACAAACAACTGTCCAAAATAATGCAAGTTAAAAGTCACCTCGCTCCGACCAAGAAGATAGGTGACTTTAGCAGAAATTAGGGGTTAATACCCTATAACTTAGTCACAATTGTAACACAGTTATTAACAAATATAAACGTGTTAATAATACTTTATAGTCAAAATTTTAGGTCTTATTGCCTGGGTTTAAAGTATTAATTGTGACGAGATAGAAGTATTATGCCCCTAATCTTAGGAGGCTAAACTTTAATGGAAGAAAATGTTGTGGAAGTTTTTTTGAATTCTTCTCCAGATCAGTATCTTGCGTTGAGAAATAAAATTTCTGAACTAAATGATGTTTCCTGCAAAGATTTTATTGTTACGTTAGATAGTCTCATTGAACTAGGAGGAGAAGAATTATGAGTAAATTAATTCTCAACACTGAATTCAATCTTTATGAGAAGAGTGGAAGAGCTTATTGTTCTAGTCTTCAGGTTGCTGAGGAATTTAAGAAACGACATGCGGATGCTTTAAGGGACATTGAGAAATTAGATTGTAGTAAGGAATTTAGAGAACGCAACTTTGCGTTGTCCTCATATAGGAGCGAACAAAATAAATTACTTCCTAAAATTCTTATGAATAAAGATGGATTTATATTTCTTGTCATGGGATACCGAGGAAAGAAAGCTGCAAGATTTAAAGAAGAATACATTCGAAGATTCAATCTTATGGATGATTTCATTAAATCTCTTCAAACTGCTCGTCTTGAGTTTCCTGCTTTCACTAATGCTATTAGTGATTCACATGAATTACCTAAGAGTTATCACTTTACAAATGAAATTGACATGATTAATCGAATTGTTCTAGGAGTTAGTGCGAAACAAGTTCGAGAAGAAAAAGGAATAAAGGCAGGAGAGTCAATTAGACCTTATCTCTCAGCAGAACAAATAAAGAGTATTGAAACTCTTCAAAGAGTTGATATAGGTTTAATTATCTCTACACCAGACTTTCAAGTTAGAAAGAAAATTCTTTCTGATTACTTTAACAGATTAGTGTTAAGTAAAAAGTTAATAGCTTAGTAATTAAAGATGATAAGTCCACAAAAAAAGATACTGTCCACTAAACGGACAGCACTAAAATCATTCAACGTGTTTCTGCGTTGAAGTCGAACTCATATAGAGTGCGTGACTTAAAATTGTAGTGCAGAGGTACTAAAACGAGAATAAATTATAGATACACAAAAAGCCCTCTTAAACGGAGGGCTTTTACTTTTTTATAAGGTAGATAAGTATTAGACTGTCCTCGATAATAGAAACAACGGTAGCCATGGTCGAGAAAACAAAATCCTAGACTGCCGAACTTCTATTGGACTATCATTTCCCGTTAGTTGAACGCCCAACCTCACTTTATTTTTATTGGCCAAAAAGCATATTCCGATAAGACTGGGGGAATCATTTTAACTAAAATAAAGAAAAGTTGGTGAATATGCATGCTGATTACAGAGCTCGAAGCGACTTTGCAAACGGGGATGAGTGGCGAAGAATTTACCTTGCCCAATGAATTCAATGCGTTAATACAGACCTTCATTTCTGGTAGGTTGGTGCTGAACGACGCTTCTATACAAATGCAGAATGAAAGCAGCATTCTAATTCGGGGACAGAGTAGAGTGGAAATTCTAGGGCTAACCCAACCTTTGTTGGTGCTAGAATTTTTTCTCGTCGCTGATAAGCCGGAGTGTACGATTGGGGTTGAGCTGCCTGATGGGTGGGAGCCAGCAAATGTAGCTACATGGTTGCAAAATACGCTTTCCATCTTTCAATCTTCATATAACTTGTATAACTCGGGACTTGTTTTCGCCTCGGTCGAAAACGTACCCTTTCCACCAACCCTTTTTACTGTCCATCCAGAGTCCGTAACCCAAGGGACTTCCTTTTTTTCTACACTGGATATTCAAGGTCAACCGATTTCCCTATTGCAAAGCATCTTCGGCAGACTAAATCCACTTGCTCTGAATACGCCTCTGCCTACTGGGACTTTTACAGGACCTATTGAGGTTAAAGTACCGAGTGATCCTCCCGCCATTGGTTCGCTCCAACTTTCGAATCCTCGGATTATCATTATGACGGATTCTCTTCAGCTTCAGACAACACTCAAACTAGACATTCAAAACGACACTTTATTTTTAGATGGCGGGGGAACTGTTTTTCCGAACGGAACTTTTGAATTCACATTTGCTTTAACCGGGGTTAGAAAACATGGTCAAGAGAAGGCAGATACAACTGGCTGGATTGATCCCTTTGGCTTTTCTGGCTTTACCATACAAGAGCTTGGCGTAGGTATTGCTATGGGCACAAGAGGAACTGAAATTAGCTTATCTGGTGAAATTGCCATAGGAGAGGAAGGTTCAGCTGATCAGATCATCATGGAGGCAGGGGGCAAGTTTATTAATGGCCAACTCCCATCCGCATTACTCGCTTCCCTTCGGGCGTCGTCATCCTCTCAAAACGGGATTCCGCTTTCACGTCTGGTTGAACATTTCACAAGGATGCCAGTGGGGGACTTCATTCTGCTTCAAGAAGTTAAGATTAAAGACTTAACAATGTATGTTGTCGCTGATCCTAATGGTTTTCGGCCGCCATCAGACCCCGGTAAGATCTATCATGGTTTAACGATGAATGCTGAGGTGTCACTATTCGGTTTGGCATGCAGATCGAAAATCGAATTTCAGCAAAATAAAGGGGTTAAAGCAGAAGGAGAGCTAGGGATCATTGACTTGGGCGGGGTCCTAAAGATTACCGACCAAACGGGTACGAAAGGTCCTTTTTTCATCATCGACTCAACTCAAACTAGTTTGTGGACAGAGAAAGTCGGATATATACATCTCTCTGCAAATATGTCTCTATTCGGCTTAACGCAAAGTGTGGAGATTAAAGCGGCGAAGAATACCTTTGAGTGTTCGCTAGCATTCAAAGTGCAGGGACTTTCTGATTTTCAGCTCCGTTGTCAGTTGTCAGGGAAGGATAGCTTTGTAGGTCAGGCGGATCTGATATTTGATTTTTCGAACGAAAATATTGAATTGAAGGTAAATGATATAACCATTGCTACATTTGCGTTGGGTACAAGAGTAACGGGAAAACTGTATGTTTCACTCAATCGGGAGATATTTCTTCTAGAGGTCGCTGCAACGCTGGAACTACCTGGCCTTCCAATCCTAAACATGAATTTAAATTTTAACAATACTATTACCAACTTAGAAGGAATTCGAGATGAGATCTTAAAATCTATTAGGAGAGGGGTAGAAGAAACCTACAATCCAACCCTACTTGATCCACTTGCTCTAGTGAATATGCTCAATTTAGACGGTTGGAATCCGGATCAAATAGCCATGAAGCTAAAAAATCTTAACCATACCTCTTCTGACATCGCGAGGGGGTTAAATGAGAAGCTCGGATTAAATGGTAACGAGGCAACGATAGCATTAAAAGCGGCCTTTCCAGATGTAAGCGAAGTGACTACAGCATTAGGCGCAGTATGGGATGATATTGAACCCAACGCCATGGCTGCAATTCTTAACCAAGCAGGCTACTCTATCCGGGAGGTGGCCAAAGGCATTCAGGATTCCCTAAGGTGGAACAATGAAAGTGATGCTTATAAAACTGTAGGAATAGCACTTAAAACGCAATTTCCCGAAATAGATGATATCACGATTGGGATCGAGAGCTTATATGAAAAACTTCCAAACGAATTTATGGCCAAGTATTTTAATGATATCGGTTTTTCAGCAGAGGAAATCGCTTCCCATGCAAAAATCAAGTGGGAATGGGATATAGAAAAGATGGGCGACGTCCTTGGAAATCAGTTAGATCTGAAGCCAGAAGAAATTATTAAAGTAATGGAAAAAGTGGGTTTTCCTCAACCTGACATCACGAAACTAAAGTTGACTCTGCCGGGCGGACATTTGCCTGATCCGTCCGAGTGGGTTCCCGATCCGAGAGATTGGATTCCCCGTTTGTAGCATTGCTGCTTAACTGCCGTTAGCTTAATGACGTATAGTCAGTCTAATGCTTCATTTTCACTGAACAATATTTCCCTTTAAAATCCGTAGCTTTATAGTAACAAAACCAATTTAAGATATAAGTATGAAAGCCTCTGATAACTCAGAGGCTTATTTTGCGTACAAAGAAAGGTGAGATCAGTAATGGATATACTTACAATTCACGGAGTAAGAGGTTTTATTGATGGGAATGGTACAGCTCAACTGAATTTAGGAGATACGGTGCGCGGCCTTGGATTTACTAAGTGCGAAACCAAAAACGGGAAGGAATACAACAGCATCCGGTGGGAACGCATTTTTGAATACCTGGATGAGTTTGGTTTCGACCACAAGTGGGCGAAAGAATCTTATATACCTGAGAATGTTTTCTATCGTCTTGCAATGAAGGCAAAAAGTGAAGTAGCTGAAGCATTTCAGGCTAAGGTGGCAGATGAGGTACTACCTTCTATTAGAAAGACCGGAGGATACATAGCGAACGAAAATGCATTCATTGAAACATATCTCCCTTTTGCTGACGACCAGACCAGAGCCATGTTCAAACAGACTTTAGCGGTTGTGCGACAACAAAACGAAGTAATCATATCCCAACGTGAAGAAATTGAATATAAAGAGACGGTCATTGTCGGGTTAGTTGATGATATCGACCTTGCTGCCAAGCGACAAATTTTAAATAGAGTTGTCCGTAGAGGTGGGAAGAGGTATCAAGAACGCTGGCGTGAGCTGTACAAACAATTCGAGATGAAATATCACATCAATTTATCTGCTCGGTTGGATCGCTATAACGAAAATAATAAGCCGAAATTGAAAAATAAAATTGAATACATTGACAAAGTGATGGAAAAGATTCCAGAGCTTTATGAAATTGCGGCGAAGCTCTATGAGAACGATGTGAAAGAGCTTGCTCAGGAACTGTATGAATTGAACGCAAGATAGTAAAACTCACAAGAAAGGCGATGACCTTAATGTCAGATAAAATGATTGAGTCTAACCCAAAGGAACTTGTTCGCTTGTTTGAAATCATCAATCAGTTCGGATCGACCTGTAGTTTGGAGTTTCAAATTGAGGGACAAGCCGATCCGCTGATGGGAATGGTTGATGAAAAAATCATTCCTGAGTTTTATGAAGGAGACGGTACTGGAGCTGCAATAGCTTTAGAACTTGGAGCCACTACTTTTTCTTTTGAAATCGAAAAACATAAATTTTCGAAATATATTTCCGAGATGCAGTTCACCATATGTATTGTAGGCTCGGGATATGCAGTTTGGTTCAATAGCGGTGTAATTCCGCCAGAAGGTATTTCCATAGCAAAACAATGACGGCAAGACACTTTTAATAAGGTGTCTTTTTTTCGTTCGAAGGAGGTGATTGAACCCATGGCAAAGATAAAATCCACATTGGATATACAACTAGATCTAACCAGACCTGTTGAGGATTTGACTGAGGTCATTTCTGCTGTAATTGCTTCACATCCAGCACGCCGGAAGGAAATTCTTATAGGTTTGGATATTGCGGTAGCAAATGCATTAGCAGAGATACAGGCCCAAGAAGAAAAGGATCAAAAAGCAAATGATGATAGCTCAGGAAAAGTTTCCTGAACGGAGAGACGGGGGAAAGGGTATGCCGGAAGGAGACGTGATGGCGATTGAACAATTGCACACGAAAACAGAAGAGTTAACAGTTCAACTACAGAATCTAAGTGGTGAATTCGCTAGGTTATCCGCTCAGGCTGTATCGGATGGGGCGCGTTTTAAACTGATAGAGCAGACGACAGGGCGGCATGATGATGAGATTCGACAATTGAAGGATTCCACACGGATGATGCAACTGCAATTTGATCAAGTAATGACCAAGATCGACACGTTGGAAATGAAACTGTTTAGCTGGCTCCAACAAACTCAGCAGGACAGTGTTAAGGAACGAACCACAAATAATAAACAGTGGTTTAACTTTCTGACCTTTGTATTGGGCGGCACCATAATTGCTATCGTTACAGCGGTATTCGTAAAAGGGGGATTGTGATAATTGTTTAATCAAACCAAATACACGATAGAACGGCGCTACATAAACAAGCGCCATAACGTAAGACCGGGTACTCGATTAACATCGGGTGCGCCGGTCTTTTTGGTTGCACACGATACAGGTAATCCTGGTGCGCCTGCGGATAATCATTTCACCTATTTCCAAAATCTAAAAGACCAGTCCGCGTCTGCTCAGGTGTTTGTGGATGATAAAAAGATACTGGAGATTATCCCAACTGGTACCGGACCAGACGCAGCTGAGAAGGCTTGGCACGTTTTGTACAACGTCACCACGGATAACGAGCGGTTTGGCGACGATGCGAACGATATCGCATTAGGCGTGGAATTGTGTTTTGGCGGCAAAATCAACACGCTGGAGGCTTACAAACGCTTTGTGTGGTACCTGGCCTACTGTTGCAATAAATGGGGGATTAACCCACGTACACACATACCGAGCCATAAGCAGCTTGACCCATCACGTAAGAGGGACGTAGACCAAGCTCTATCGACGGTAGGTAAGACGCTAAAGGAATTGGTTTATGACGTGGAAACAGAGCTTAAAGGCGCTTCTGTGGCTCCTGCTTCGTTGGACTTTACGCCATTACCTGTGTATATCGCTCAATCCTTGATTGATAACTATGTATCTCCGGCTTGGTTCGCTTCTCAAAAGGCAGGAGACGATGTGGGCAAGACACATTTCCATAACCTAGCCAATAACCTTCGCGCTGCGGCCGGACTGAATGAAAAGAATCTGCCGCTTGCCGGACCTGTGAAGCTGTTTAAATCCAATGCTCAAGAAATTATTTTCCGCTGGCTCCAACCAGCTTGGTTTAAAGCGAAACAAGCGGCTGACAAGGAACAAATGCAACATTTCAATAATCTGGCCAACTATCTGCGGCGTGCTGCAGGTTTGCCAACACAATAAGAGGGGGATTTTATATGCAAACTATTATCGAAACTGTACAACCATACGTAACAACTATTGCTACAGCCGCCATAGGCGTACTTACAACGTTCGTTCTTGCTGGACTAAATACAGTGAAGGTAAAAGTAAATACATGGCTGGAGGCACGTACAACGGCGGCTCAACGGGAAGTAATCCATAAGATAGCAGGAGAGGGCTTTGCTTTTGCTCAGACAGCATTTAAAGAAGCCGGGGGAGAACGTAGGCTTCAGGAGGCTTTGCAGTATGCCTCACTTACTCTTACCAGTCAAGGTATCGTAGTATCCCAAGTAGAGTTAAAGTCTGCAATAGAGAAGGCATATCTGGAGTATAAGGCTAAGACAAAAGCGGTACTCGCTACTGAAGCACAGCCGGACGAGGATGCAGCACAGGTAGCAGTTAAGGAAGCTGTATCTGGTCTAGCTGCAAAGCTTAATGATTTCTTGGCTCAGGCTACAGCAGAGGCGGGAACCGTTGCTTCTGCGCAGGTTCAACCTACATTCGAGCCTATTTCAGCACCGGCAGAAGTTGTTAAAGCACCTACATCCACTGAATAGAGCAATAGAACTGTTGTATAATCTGAAACGTGAAGCGCTACTGTGCTCATTATTTTTAGAGCGGATAGCAATATGGTTATTAAGTAACTGGTGTAAATGATGTATCTTAGGCGGTGATTGGGTACATCTTGGCCGAGGCTTGTGTGGATGGCAGTCGGCTGGAGTTACGGGGACTGACGAGCTTAATAATCGTAACCATTAGTAGGGTCAGTAATTTGCTGAATTAGTTGGCAGTTTTCTTGAGAATAAGGCGCCTCTTGATCATTTACAATGAATTTAAAGAGGCGCTTTATATTTTTTATAATTATACAGTACAACCACCTGTTATTTTTACTTTTCTCTAATGTTGTTGACTAGCCCACTCAGACATGTTTAAAGTTGCCCAGCAACCGTTTTTAATAGTGTACTGAAACACTGAACGCTACTTTTCGTCATCAGACAATTAAACATGTACTAGTTAGCTACAGATCTGTCCACTACTTCTAAGCGAATGTTTTTGATAGACACCTGCCATGAGTTAGCTTCTATCTTAACGTACCGGATATGGCTCACTTCTGGGTGTTTACTCTTGTATATTGTCCAAGGAATAGTGTAAACACCATCATATCTATCATAATACAACGGTGTCGAATCCTCTAAGTACCATTTTACTCCATCCTGAGAATAGTACAGGGAAACCCACTCAGGACGATCTCCAGTATTTTCTGTTTTCGCATTGTAAACACTCTTTATGCTATACATGTCTCGCGGAACTCCAGGATCTCCTAGGTCAAAGGTGTAAGACGTACCTCCATCTTTAACTTCCCACGTTTGGCCTACATGGTAGGTATCTGCCGAAACTGTTTCAGGATAACTAGGAAGAATGGTGACTAAAGTAATCATTGCCATTAATAAAATTGAAAACCATTTATTTCTCATTTAATTTCATCCTCTCAAGTTGTTCCCGCATTAGATATCTAGTTGTTTTTTTATCCTGTTTTTAAAAGGCAGGTCTATTTATCAACCGGGTTATTATTTACTCTAAAATCATCGTAACTGAACAGATACGTAGTGTAGTAAGCCACGTCACTGTCTGAAGCGGCAAAGCAGTGTCTCAATTCTTACTGATTATGTTACTAAATCTAATTAATTCCTCATTAGAGAGCCAACCCCCTGTCATATCTTAACTATATTTGTAATTATGAAGAATAAAATGTAAATTTCATATAGGAGTAAATGCCTATTTAGCATTTTGTTATGTGCATTTTTAGAAAGAACGATATTATATAGAAGCATCAGTGACACCCTGCTGGGGTATTTTTCTGTTTTATAGGGGGAGGAACACATATGTTTAGATGGATATTTACCGTGTTGATAACAGTCCTATTAGCTGGATGCAGTGTACAACAAGACGTTGTAAAGACCACTAAGAGCGACCCTGTAGCCGTTCCGGTAACGCAGGTATCTGCCGATACGGTCAAGCTGGAATTTCCGTCAGCCAAGTACCCAGAAACGGCCCAGCACATTAAAGAGGCTATAGCAGCAGGAAAGTCACCAGTATGCACCATCGACCGAGCAGGAGCTGATCATAACCGAGAACTATCTCTTAAAGGCGTACCAACTAAAAAGGGTAAGGATCGAGACGAGTGGCCAATGGCGATGTGCTCCGAAGGTGGAGAGGGTGCGGACATTAAGTACATAAGTCCAAAGGATAATCGTGGAGCTGGATCATGGGTCGGTCATAAGCTAGATAAGTATGCTGATGGAACTAAGGTAAGATTCATAGTGAAATAAAGATAAGGACTCAACCAGTATAGAAGCTGGCATGAGTCCTTTTTTAATACCCAATAAAAAATAAATATGCAAGAATATAGAACATATTTATAGATAAGCAAGTTTATGTTTAGACTCATTAGATCGAATCGAGTAATCTTAGCATACAAAAACAAAAAGGGGAGAAATTGTTTTGAAAAGATTATTTATGTTTCTTATTATTTGCATAGCTTTTTTCTCAACAGAAAAACAGATATTTGCTGAACAAAATGCTTGGATAAGCGAGACCAATTTGAATAATAAAATTGACAGAGTAACCCTAGTAACCGTTAATGGCAAGATATATTCAATTGGCGGACATGATCCGAATAAATTTTATGACACAATTGATGTTTATGATCCTGAAACTAAAACATGGACGCAAAAAGGAAAACTCCCGACACCAAGAGGAACGGTAAGCGCTGCTGTATATGATGGGAAAATATATATTACAGGAGGCGAGCCTATTAATGACAAACTGGATATCTACGACCCCATAACAAATGAGTGGAAGAAGGGGAAATCACTTCCCAAGGTTGTAGCTGGTCACGCCTCTCAATTTGTAAATGGAAAGCTTCTTGTAATAGGTGGATTCAATATTTATAACAATGCATCCGCAGATGTTTACGAGTATGATCCAAGTACCGATAGCTGGACTACAAAAGCTAGCTTATCCACTCCTCGTAGATATATCACATCTGCTTTAGTTAATGGAAAGGTATATGCAATAGGTGGTTTCGATGAATCAAAAGGCTTGCTTTCTTCTATAGAAGAATATGATCCTCAAGCTAATACTTGGACAACAAAGTCACCAATGTCCACCAAACGTATGGGGCTGTCAGCTGCAGTGTTAAACAATGAAATATATGTCATTGGAGGTAATACTGCTACTGAAAAGATAAGCGGGCCAGCAACGGATGAAGTTGAAAAATATAACCCCAAGACAGATACATGGTCTAAAGTACCTAGCATACTAACTGCAAGGGGGCTTTTATCGGCAGTGAGCTTGAATAATACAATATATGTAGCAGGCGGATCTAATAAATCCGTATACTTTTCAGACTTTGAGAAATATGCGCCTGGCGATAATGGAACCTCTCCAAGCCAACCAGGAGATCCAGGAACCTCTCCAAGTCAACCGGGAGATCCAGGAACCTCTCAACCCAATAACCCGGTGGGAGATCGTGCTATTCTGGTAGTCACCATGACAACTGGCTTAGAGAAGGAATTTGACCTAAGCATAAAAGAGGTCAATGACTTTATCTCATGGTACGAAAGTAAGCAGGCTGGTTCTGGATCGGCTTCATATGCAATCAACAAGCACGATAACAATAAAGGCCCATTCAGCAGCCGTAAGGATTATATGCTGTATGATCGTATCCTAACGTTTGAAGTAAGTGAATACTCTAAATAAAACAATCCCCGCCGACCAATAAAGGTTAGCGGGGATTTTCTATTAGACGATAAATTCAGTGAACACTGGACTCCGCAGCAGACCCGCCTTTGTCCAGTTCCGCATTTTAACACGGGCTCTTATACGCGGCTCCACGTAAACATACTCTTGGTCTTCGCCGGTTATCAGCGCTTTAGACACACCAGAAAACGCCTTTTTATGAGTTGGGTTGGCGCCAAACTCGATAATACCAGCTGGACGTATCATTGGAGGTCGTTGAAAAGCTGTGCGCATATTTCGATGTGCAGCCAAACGATATTATTGAGTATGTAAAGGAGCAGGAGGGGTAATATCCTCGCTGCTCCTTTTTTTGCGTCTTGAATAACGAACGCTTGTTTGCATATAATAGTCACAGAGAGGTGATCAACATGTTACCAGACATCGAACGAAAATTACTGCGGATACTCTACAACTATTCAGCAGGCCGCAGACGGATGCCCACTATGAAGGAACTGGAGATAAAGACAGGTAGGAGTGTAGCGGATATAAAGGCGGGCCTGCTGGCTTTGGAACAAGACAACTATATTGCATGGGATAACAAGAGCGATACCCGCCACATCATGATAATAGAGGGCTGGGATCGCGATCAAAAGATCGTTACGCCTCCAGGTGCGGCGAATAGATACTATACAGAATATTAAAGCCCCGGATTTCTCCGGGGCTATTTTTTATTTAAGTCCATATTGGGTCTTGTTTGTTAATTTTCCTCCTTGAAACATCATACTAGCGTTTGCTCCAAGTGAACCTTCACCTTCATACTGATATAAGACTGTATGAAATGGAGTGCCGGCTTCCTCACTTTCAGAAACAAGCTCTCCATAATCCCCGATTATATCGGTTACTTGTTCATAATTCATTCCTATTTCAATACGATTGAATTCCCCAACACTTATCGTTGGTTTATTTTCGATGATTTCTTTTTCCATAGGTTCCGTGTGGTAGCTTTGAGTTTTTGCGGGCGAATAATCATTACTTTGCATTAGTTCAGGACTGTTCGACATAGAGAAGACAACTCCTAAAATAAACGTTCCAAGAGATGAGAAAAACATCCATTTCGCTCTTCCTGTCTTTCTAAATAAAGATATTACGCCTAATACAATGAATGCGATAAAAGCGAAAAAACACAACACTGCCAATATAGCCAATGCGCAACCCCCTGATTCAATCTATATTACAGCAGTCTATCAAACCTAGGAATATTTTTCTAGTACAAAAGTTTCAGATATGGCAGATAAAAACCCTTGTAAGGAACAAATGTTCGCTATATAATTTGTACATCAGAATACAGGAGGCGGTTAAGTTGGGTAAAAAGCTTGAGGAAAATGGGTTATGGGAAAGCTCGCGCATTATCATACCGGAACATAAAGAAGCTTATTTAAAGCTCATGCAGGATCGTCAGCGCCGGGGAAACCAGAACTCGACGACCAAGAGGTACAGCTAATTGAACAGGCGCTAATAGAGTCCTACAACTCACGTACAAGCGTTTCAGTTACCGTATTCAGCCCGTTTGATGATACGGTTATGACTGGCGTAGTTACGTCAATTAACACCGCAAGACGCGAAGTAAAACTGTTTCGTGGTGAGGATGATTTTAGTTGGATCAAGTTGGAGGAGATCATTTCAGCAAGTAACTAGCAGATAAATCTTGAGAATAGCAAAATATTCGTGCGATTTTTGTAATAAAATTATATATATTGGAAATTGTTCATGGTATATTTATCCTAGAACTAAATGCCTAGGGGGATATCATGAGAAGTAATGGAAAGGGAAAGATCATAGGAATTATCTTTGCAGTAATTATAGCTGTTGCGATTATTAAGTATTTAGGATTGCTTATTATCGCAGGAGGGCTTGGCTACTGGGGTTATAAAAAATATCAGAATGCTAAGAGAGCAAATCAAAAAAGCAAACTAGCTATAGTTTTATTTTCACTTGCCGGAATTTTCTTTCTAGCGTTCATCGGCAATCTGTCTATTGTTAAGCAGCAGGAATTAGCGAATAAAGTACCAGCTGTTCCAGCTAAAGTAGAACAAACTTCTGCGGTGCCTACTACAACTAAATCTGGGCAAACTTCAAACATTGTTTCTACCTCAGCATCTAACGAAAAGGCGGATTCTGAACAACCAAAACGTATTTCTATAACTTTAATAGCGGGAACGGATGGAGATACATTTAAAGCATCAGTTCAAGGGAAAGAGGAAAAGATTCGACTACTCCTAGTAGATACGCCAGAAAGCGTAAAACAGGGTACACCAGTCCAACCGTTCGCAAAAGAAGCTTCGGCTTTTACGCTGAAGCAATTAAAGCAGGGTAATCTTTCCCTAGAGCTTGATGTTTCAGAACGAGATAAGTATGGTCGTCTACTTGGTTATGTATGGGTTGGAGATAAGATGTTGAATGAAATGTTAATCGAGAAAGGTTATGCTCGGGTGGCCTACATAAATCCTCCAAACGTTAAATATGTCGATCAATTCAAGGAGATTCAAGCTACTGCTCAAAAGAGTGGAACAGGCATCTGGAGTATTGAAAACTATGCGCAAGAAGATGGATTCAATCAGAAGGCAGCTCAAAAGGCAACTGCAAAGACTGAATCTAAAAGTAATGATTCAAGTGTAAAAGAATCTAAGCCTAAAGTAGTTACTCCTAAAAAGGAAGTCGTCCAAACTTATTCTGAACCAAGAGAATCATCAAGCAATGTATACTATAAAAACTGTTCTGCGGTTCGTGCTGCTGGTGCCGATCCAATTTATGAAGGTGAACCAGGTTATAGTAGGAAACTGGATCGTGATGGTGACGGAGTGGGATGTGAAAGATAAGAATTTTAGTTAATGGAGAGTGTTATATGTCAAGAATTCAACAAGCTATAAACTTTGTTATCCGCGAAGTGGAGGCGCCTGCCTTAGATCATCCTGAACTTGAAAAAGAGTTTAAAAACAAAGTTATACGTTCTAGAACTGTCGTTCGAAATATGAAACGAGTGGGCGATCTTAAAAGATATCTTCAACGTTTTGAAATTGTACAACCTTCAAGTTCACCAGGAACAGCGCTATACGAACGGTTTAAAAACCTTGGCTTGGAAACGTACGAAGATTTATATCCTCGTTTTTGTGAAGAATTTAAGGATGAACTAGATGATGTTACCGTTCTTAACGATTTCGTGATCGGGGCTGACTATACTTCATGGGATATATCCATACTTGCTCGTACTTATGATCCACAGTCAGGTATTTATCTTATTGGTAATAATGATAGATTACAGGCTATCTTCATAAAATCAACTTTCTCAGATGGAAAGTATCCGAATGAATGGATTGTAGAGAATGAAAAGATAAAATATTATTTCTATAGCTTAAGAGGCAATTTCGATCCAAATTACAAATATAATGCTTCAATAATTAACTCTGCTCAAAACAAGACACCAATATACTTGTTTACCAAAGATGGAACTGTTCTTAATTTGAATGGCTTATATGAGTTTGAATCACACCATTACAACTCTGAAGATGGTTCAAGATGGTTTATCCTGAATAAGTTAAATTCCTTAAATATGCAGAGTTCGGTAACTACAAAAGAATATTTACATGAAGTTGATAAGCAAGTTAAGAAAGCCAAAAGATCCACTGATCAGGATCGTAAAGCTAGGTTAAATAATGCTCCTAAAAAACCCGAAAGTGTACCTGTTATCACAACAGCATATAAAAGGAATCCGGATGTAATTGTTGAAGTTTTAAAGCGAGCTAATGGTATTTGTGAAATATGCTACCAACCTGCGCCATTTCTTAGAGCGAGCGATTTATCTCCATATTTAGAAGTACATCATGAAGTCCCGTTAGCAGACGGAGGAGACGATACAGTCGAGAATGCATTTGCTGTTTGCCCCAACTGTCACAGAGAAGAACACTTTGGTGTACAAGCAAAAATTGTTACTGCTGCTCTTATAGTAGATAGAGGAAAGATACTTATCGCTAAGCGAGGAAAAGGTATGAAACTTGAGGGGAAATGGGAGTTCCCTGGCGGAAAGCTTGAAGCTGGAGAAAGCTTTGAAGAGTGTTTAAAAAGAGAAATTTATGAGGAATTAGGAATGCATATTGATGTAATTCATCATTTTGATAACAGCATTTACAAGTACTCTGACGGTGTTATTAAATTAATTGCCTACTGGGCAAAATGGAGTGGTGGAGAAATTGTTGTAAATGAACATAGCGAGATTAAATGGATTGATTTTGCAGACTTAGGTTTGTATGATTTTTCACCTGCTGATATACCTTTTATAGGCTCCTTACGTAATTATAATAATTTTTTTACTACTGAATAGAAAAGAAAGTAGGGAAATTTGTGAACAATGAAGATTTTCGTGCATTAACAGATGGTTTATTAAGACGTTTAGAAGCTTTGGATTTTTATACTGAAGGTTTCCTTAAAGGGAAGTATATAGAAGCGGGAGAGAAAATAAATGATATTGAAAAAATAGTAAGCAGAGCGAAAGATTTAATACGAAGGCTAGAGGCAGCAACTCAAATGCTTACACAACATATAGAATCTGATGAGACCAAAAAAATATTACCTGAAGAGTATATTGTATCACATATTGATGAAACAGTTCTGAAAATGCAGAATTCAACTATAGAAATTAAAAGAAAAGTTGCAGAATTTAATGATTTTCTAAGAATTCAAGAGACTCTACCCGATTATAAAATTCATAATTATACTATTTATATTTATATTGTATCCATTTATGAAGTATATCTTCAAAGAGTTATAGGGAAAAAAGATAATTTAGAAAAACTTATTAAACATATGCCAAATAATATTGAATGGAATTCATGGAAAAAGTCTGCTAATGAAATTAGAAGCATTAGAAATGTTATTGTACACAATGAAGGTGTTAATGATAAGGAGTATATTAAGGATAAATGGACAATTGGTGAAGAGATAAAGCTAATCAGAAGAATCCATATGAATGATTTGAAAAAAAACATTAACAAATTTATAGAGTTATTTTCAGAACAAAAAGGTTATGAATATGACTTAAAGTACGCCCTGACGAGGATACGGTCTGTTTCCGAATAAACCTCAATTGCTGACCGCTCTTATAGCGATAAGTCGTGTAGGGGGCGGCGGAGCCGTTCCCTTTTTCTAATTATGTTATCAAAACATGTTTATTCATGGCAATTGGATTGCTTTCAATATGGAATTGCCAGCAGAAGTTGGAACGGAGTCCCCTAATCCGTGTATCATTTTTTTAATTTCGGAATAAATATCACGGTTCATAATAAACTGGCTTTTTCCCAGGATGCGTTGGAGGATAGAAATTAGATTAAGATACAATAAACGATAGTGGCATATAGGTAGGACAACACATACGGCAAAAGAGTAGATGGAAAAAAGAGCAGTAAGGAATTAATCCTTCTGCTCTTTTTATTGGGGACAAATTGGGGACAGACTGTAGTATTTTGTGTAGAATACAGTTCAAATGAGAACATATACGAACACATAAAAGCCTTGAGGATACTGGATTTTGGAACTGTATGCTACTATAGTATATTAAAAACTCATGTCTTAAAATCCTGCGGTAGGTGACTACCGTACCGGTTCGATCCCGGTCCTCGGCATTTTTGATTTATAACGGACACATCAAAGTTAAATGAACGTAAATAACGCGAGGTTCTGTGTACCTGCGGAATACTCCGTAACAGGTATGTAGGATCAACAAAAAAACGTCTCACCGTTAACATACGGAGAGGCGTTTTTTGTTTTGGAAAAATTAAGCGATCTTGTAACAGAGAGTTGGAGCCTTTCTATTGCATCAATTGTTATAATCATAGGACAATGAAATTAGGCCTTTATAATTAAATAGTAAGTATTTCTAAAAAATGAAGGGGCCCAAAACCTTAAATCAGAATGTTATTGTTTTTAATTAACCATTGGGAAGGTGGTTCGGTGAAGCTGATATGAATCTGACTTTTCATATGGAACAGTTAAGAGTCTGTTTTATGAATTTCATCAATTATGTATATTTTGTAATGGATGAGAAAACAAGAGACATAGCTATTGTTGACCCATCATGGGATTTATTAAAGGTAGAGTCCTATCTTCAACATTTGAATGGCGATCTCAAAGCGATACTATTAACTCACTCACATTGGGATCATATTAATTTGGTAAATCCACTCCTGGAAAAATATAACCCGCAGGTATTCATGTCAACAAACGAAATCGATTTTTATCATTTTAGATGTAGAAATTTACATTCAATTAAAGACAAGGATTCAATCCAGGTCGGTGAAACAGAAATCAAAAGTCTTTTGACTCCCGGACATACCGCGGGAAGTGTATGCTATCTTTTATCAGATCGCTTATTTACTGGGGATACAATATTCATTGAAGGTTGTGGCTTTTGTGACCCAAATGGAGGAAATCCAATAGAATTATATAATAGTGTTCAAAAAATAAAGCGAGAAATTGATGACTTTATTCAAATTTATCCTGCTCATTCATTTGGTAAAGCGCCTGGTTTTACACTCAATCACCTCATGGATGAAAATATTTATTTTCAATTTACGAGTAAGGAATCTTTTATTAAATTTAGAATGCGTCCGAACCAAAAGGGCCTGTTCGATTTCAAATGAGTCTGTATTGTGGCCCAGTTCTAATGGTGAGAGAAAATCTTGAATATAAAAAATAATACATAACGATCTATCATTTGTCTGTGCCCCAGATGCTCAAGTTAACTAGAGTAAAACACTCGGATCAGTTCTTTTATAAGCCGCCAGAAACGTTGAAGCTGTATTCGAAAGATAATAATGACTTCAAATTTAGCATTTTCAGAAAGGTTTGCGAATCCAATCATGAACTTGGCCGTTTCCAATCAACTGTGAATTGACAGGGTTTGAGTAGAGGATTATAATGGAAAAACATTATTCCAATTATATGATTATATGAAAAATAAAGGAACTTTTCTGTGGTTAATCGCTGGCGGGTCACGTTAACCATCAAAGAGGGATATATCGTGAGAGATTGTAGCTTATCAAGTAGGATAAGTGAAAGGGCGAAGCTATGTATATGGGTAGTAGTAGACATTATAGGAGATGATTTGGCAGTACGTTTTTATAGGAGATGAGTTAAGTGAGCTGGTACGTGTTTTTTGTGCGAACGGGTAGGGAAGAACAGGTCAAGCAGCTTATTAATGAGTGGTTGGATTCTGAAGTCTACAAACCCTTTATACCACTCCAAGAAAGACTCTTTAAAGTAGCAGGAATAGTAAAGAAAGAATGGGCTCCTTTGTTCCCAAGCTATGTATTTATTGAGTCGAATTTACCTGACTTGCAGTTCGTAACCAGTACAAATTCAATGATTTGCACTTCTAGTGATATCATTCGTTTATTGAGATACTCGAAGTTTGAAGCTTCAATGAGAGATTCGGAGAAACAAATGTTAGAAAGTCTATGCAATGATAGCTATTGTATAGAATCATCAACTGGAATTATTGAAGGAGACAATATATGTATCCTAGATGGCCCACTTAAAGGAAGGGGGAGTATAGTTAAGAAAATAGATAGACATAAACGACAAGCGGTCATTCAGTTAGAATTTATGGGTGATATCAGGTTAGTGAGAGTAGCTTTGGAAATTATAAGTAAGGTTTAAAGTGGAGAACTCGTGACGAGTTCATACTCCATGAGGAAGCTTTCAGAACCCTTAAGGGATTTGAAGGCCTTTTTTGATTTGGACTGCTAAGTTAGTAGTTTACTAGGGGGGATATGCGTAGCCTCGTATGCAGAACAACTAATGTTGAAGCGGGAAGATGCCGTGATGAAGGCGGCCGTCAGTTTTGTCCATGCAGATTATAACGCAGACGCTCCCCTTGATCGAGAAGTCTTTCATTCGGATGAGTGTAGTTACTTCGAGAGTTTGGTATTCCATCGGCGGAAATCCAACTTTGTGCTTGGCAGGCTAAGTGCCAAACAAGCAGTTTCGGTGCTGTTAAGCGAGCCAGACCTGCGCAACGTAAGTGTGGAGTCAGGTGTCTTCGGCCAGCCCATGCTTCGAATCAATGGTGTCCACAGCTATCAGGTGAGCATTGCCCACTGCGACTATATCGGAGCGGCTGTTGTTTTTCCCGAAGCACATCCCATGGGCATTGATATTGAGAGGATTGATTCTAAGCGAAATAAGACAATTGAAAGCCAACTGACGGCGGAAGAAAAAGGAAGAATCTCTGTCGTGCGGGGAGTAGGGGAGTACTCAGCTTTATTGACGGTTTTTTGGACAGTGAAGGAGGCCCTGTCGAAAATATTGCGAACAGGTTTTACAACATCGCTGCATGTACTTGAAATGAATGAGACCAGGTTTGTGGATGGATGCTTCCAAAGTACATTTTCACATTTTCCACAATATGCTGCCCAGTCTTACCAGTTAGGTGACTATATCTGCACGATTGTAGCACCGAGGAAGACGGAATGGAGTATGAATACTTCTCGGCTTTATGAAAAATTCAATGCAAGTTTTCATCGAAATCCGTTTGTAGATCATGTTTACTGAACACCAGGTTTGTTGAGTTTTAAATCATTTATTTTTTAGGAGGATACCCATGCATAAGGAAGAAGTATTCGATATCGTTAAACGTTGTATTCGTGAAGTGCTTCCCGAATTACAAGATCACACGTTCGAGTATGGAGATCGATTGGTGGATTTGGGTGCAGATTCAGTAGATCGGGCTGAAATTGTAAACAAGACGATGGAAACATTATCTCTTAATATTCCGCGCGTCGAATTGTCTGGCGTGAAAAATATAGGGGAATTGACAGATGCACTTTATGCGAAATTATGAAAAATTATGAAAAACCTGAGTTAGTCGTTACGGGGATTGGCGTGACTTCGGCGATTGGGCAGGGGAAGGCTGCTTTTGCCTCAGCGTTGTTCAAAGGGCAGCATGCATTTGGCGTCATGCAACGCCCGGGCAGAAGAGGCGAAGCTTCAATTATAGGTGCGGAGCTGCCACCCTTGTCTTATCCGAATGCATTATCCAAACGAATGTTACGTACAGCATCATTTTCGGGGCAGGTGGCCATGGTAACCCTTCAAGAAGCCTGGGATGATGCTCAATTGGATAACGTTGATCCTAGCCGTATTGGACTGGTGGTTGGAGGCTCCAATTTTCAGCAACGGGAGCTATTTCAGACTTATGAGGCCTATCGGGACAAAATGTGCTTTGTACCGCCGACCTATGGGGTTTCCTTTATGGATACTGATTTGTGCGGACTATGTACCGAACAGTTCGGTATTCAGGGGTTAGCTTATACCGTCGGTGGTGCATCCGCGAGTGGACAAGTCGCAATCATTCAAGCAATTGAGGCAATTCAAGCAGATCGTGTTGATGTTTGCATTGCAATGGGGGCATTGATGGATATTTCGTATATGGAATGCCAGGCATTGCGATCCTTGGGAGCGATGGGAAGCGACCGATATGCCGATGAACCTGCAATGGCGTGTCGACCATTTGATCAGTCGCGGGACGGGTTCATCTATGGGGAATCTTGCGGGGTTGTAGTCATAGAACGGGCCGATTCTGCCGTGAGGCTTCGGGAGAAACCTTATGCCAAACTTGCAGGATGGGATATGGGAATGGATCGAAACCGGAATCCCAATCCCTCCTACGAAGGCGAAGCCCGAGTGATTAGAAGAGCTTTGGAGAAAGCAAAGCTGCTACCGGAAGAGATTGATTATATTAATCCCCATGGGACAGGCTCGGTCGTTGGAGACGAGATAGAAATAAAGGCATTACAGGATTGTAAATTGTCACATGCCTATATCAATGCAACTAAATCCATTATCGGTCACGGCTTGAGCGCGGCAGGAACTGTTGAAATTATTGCTACTCTTTTACAAATGTCGGAGTCGAGACTTCACCCTACCCGTAATTTGGAGGAGCCTATCCAATTGGACTGCAATTGGGTGAAGAATGAGTCCGTACCAGCAATTATTCACAATACTATGAATCTGAGCATGGGCTTTGGTGGAATCAATACTGCCATTTGTATGCAAAAATGTGAGTCGCGTATTTGAGAGAGGGGGACGATTATGGTTGTCGTGGGAATTGAGGCAATGAACGTTTTTGGTGGCTCTGCCTATCTGGATGTTATGCAATTAGCCCAACACAGGCAATTGGATCCTGCAAGGTTCGAAAATTTATTAATGAAAGAAAAGGCGGTTGCCCTACCTTACGAAGATCCAGTTACCTTTGGAGTAAATGCGGCAAAACCGCTGGTGGACGCTCTTTCAGAAGCGGAAAAAAACCGAATCGAAATGCTTATCACCTGTACGGAATCAGGTATTGATTTTGGGAAATCAATCAGTACATATATTCACCACTATTTGGGGTTGAATCGGAATTGCAGATTATTCGAGCTCAAGCAAGCCTGCTATTCCGGTACTGCTGGACTCCAAATGGCGGTGAATTTTATTCTTTCTCAGGTCTCGCCAGGAGCAAAAGCGCTTGTAATTGCCAGTGATATTTCACGATTTATTGCTGCTGAAGGCGGGGATGTCTTGAGTGAGGATTGGTCTTATGCTGAGCCAAGTGGAGGCGCAGGGGCCGTGGCAATGCTCATTAGTGAAAATCCTCATGTTTTTCAAATCGATGCAGGCGCTAATGGATATTACGGCTATGAGGTGATGGATACTTGCCGGCCGATTCCAGATAGCGAGGCTGGGGATGCAGATTTGTCTTTAATGTCCTATCTGGACTGTTGCGAGCAAGCGTTTTTGGAATACCAAAAACGGGTGCAAGGAGTGGATTATAAAGATACCTTTCAGTATCTTGCCTTTCATACTCCTTTTGGCGGAATGGTAAAAGGAGCGCATCGCACGATGATGCGAAGGTTGACTAAATCCAAACCAAATGAGATTGAGGCAGATTATTTACAACGTGTTAAGCCCGGATTGGCGTATTGCCAACGAGTCGGTAATATTATGGGGGCGACTTTGTACCTCTCCTTGGCAGGTACGATTGATCAGGGTACATTCGATGCTCCAAAGCGAATCGGCTGTTTTTCCTACGGGTCAGGCTGCTGCTCTGAATTTTATAGCGGGGTTGTTATGCCGCAAAGCCAGGAACATCTGCGGCGTTTTGAAATTGAGCGTAATTTGAATGATCGCTATCAGTTAACTATGGATGAATATGAATCCCTGCTAAAAGGCAGTGGCGCTGTACGGTTTGGAACCCGCAACGCCAAGCTGGATTTTCAATTGATTCCGGGGGTGATAGCTTCCGGGAAAGGGAGACAGCGGTTGTATTTGGAAGAAATCTATGAATTCCACCGTAAATACAGGTGGGAATCATGAGTTATCAAACGATTCAGGTTCGGTTTCAAGAATCGATTTGTTATATTCGCTTTTACCGACCGGAGGCAAATAATACGATTAATAATACCCTCATCGAGGAGTGCTTGCATGTACTTGCACTGTGTGAGGAGTCAGTTACGATCGTAGTTTTGGAAGGTTTGCCGGAGGTGTTCTGTTTTGGCGCGGATTTTGAGGGAATGCGTGAAAAAGTGGAAAGTGGACAAGAACATGCAATGAGTCCAGAGCCTATGTATGATCTGTGGTTAAAATTAGCAACTGGGCCCTATATCACGATTTCTCATGTGCGAGGAAAAGCAAACGCTGGTGGCGTCGGATTTATTGCTGCCAGCGATATTGTGATAGCCGACGAGACGGCACAGTTCAGCTTGTCAGAATTGCTATTCGGACTTTTCCCTGCTTGCGTTCTACCATTTTTAGTCCGCAGGATTGGATTCCAAAAAGCGCATTATTTAACACTAATGACGCAGCTCGTTTCGGTTCAACAGGCCCATGTATGGGGGTTGGTTGATGCGTACGATGCTCAGAGTGAGATGGTGCTACGCAAGCATTTATTACGCCTCAGACGATTGAGCAAGCATGGGATTTTACGCTACAAGCGCTTTATGGATGAACTCAACGATTTGCGTCAGTGTAAACCACTAGCGTTGGCGTCCAATCAAGAGGTGTTTTCAGACGCTCAAAATCTTAAGGGCATTTTCCGATACGTTGAAACGGGGCAATTTCCGTGGATGGACTGATGGTCTACGCCACAAGATGGGGATGTAGGAGGGAAGAAGATCATAATGTCACAATCCGTGGTTGAATTACTTGAAATCGAACGAGGTATTATTCAAGTGAAAATGCAAGATAGAGTTCATAAAAATACATTTACGCTTGAAATGACCCATGGACTAAGACAAGCGTTCAAGACGATCCAAGAAGATTCAACCTGCAAAGTCGTAATTCTAACAGGATACGATAATTACTTTGCCACGGGTGGGACGCAAGAGGGACTGTTGGCTTTACATGAAGGAATCTCGAAGTTTACCGATGAAAATATTTACTCACTTGCATTGGGCTGTAAAGTTCCAGTGATAGCTGCTATGCAGGGACATGCGGTGGGCGGAGGCTTTGTAATGGGGCTATTTTCTGACTTTGTAGTCCTAAGCAGGGAAAGTGTGTACACGACTAATTTTATGAGATACGGATTCACACCGGGAATGGGTGCCACGTATATTATTCCTAAAAAACTAGGGTTCAGCTTGGGAGAAGAGTTATTGTTAAATGGGGGCAATTATCGAGGTGTTGAACTGGAAAAACGGGGAGTTCCATTTCCGACCCTGCCCCGCAAAGAAGTGATGGGCTATGTAATGGATCTTGCCCGGCAGCTAGCCGAGAAACCCAGATTTTCTTTAATCACGCTAAAGGATCATTTGGTTGCTCCACTCCGGGAACAGCTTCCCAAAATCGTAGAACAAGAGCTTATCATGCATGAGAAGACCTTTCATCAAGCGGAGGTTAAAGAACGAATTATCAACTTGTTTGGAAAATAACCAAATAGAGATTCGTTGAACGCCTTTGCGGTTGTTCATGCGAACCAGCAACGAGTGTGAAAGAGGCATATAGCCTTCCTCATCACTCGTTTTTTCTTTGATATATTTTAGCAGGCAACTCCTGGCAATGCTTCAAACGTGAATAATAGCTCAAAATGGACAGGGTGATAAGCCTTTAGCTCATGTTATATAAACTTTGTGTTTTGAGGAGTTGGTGGAGAATGATGCGAAAACATGACCAAACATGGAACCTTGATATTCCGATCGCTTCTTTTATTGAAACTTGCCGGAAATTTCCTGAAAAAGAGTTATTTACGTTTGAGAAAGAAGGCCAGAGTCCTCAAATTCTTTCCGGAAATACGCTTCTACATCAAATACAGGCTTTGGGCAATATCCTATTGAAAGAACTGGCTGAGCAGGAACGGGCACTTCTTGTATTTCCTCAGGGTCTGGAATATATCAGCAGCATGCTGGCATGTTTTTATGCAAATATCGTGGCCATACCTACACCTATTACAGATTCGGAGCCGGATGAAAAAATCTTTGAGAAGATGATGCCTATCTATAGGGATTCCCAAGCCGTATGTATCATAACCAATACGGACTTCAAAGCATTTCTCCAAACACGGAGGGAGTTTAATTCAATCCGTATCCTGAATATTGATGAAATCTTTCAAGAAGACACCGTTGACGTTGAGATAGAGATGAGAATGCCAGCGCCGCAGGATACTGCTCTTTTGATGTATACATCGGGCTCGACATCCTTGCCAAAAGGCGTAATCCTCAGTCACAGCTGTGTGATGAATCAGGCCAAGGCCGAGCAATGGAGAATTGACCGGAATAGTCGTGTCGTTTCCTGGACGCCGCAATTTCATGCTTTTGGACTGCATAACAATATTTTAGTCCCACTTTTAAACGGGGCGTCGAGCATTATTCTCCCGCCAGAAAGCTTCGCTAAAAATCCGGAAAATTGGATTCATATGATTGACAAGTATCAGGCTACCCATACGGCAGCGCCAAATTTTGCGTTCGATTATTGCTGCTCCACACTGGACATAGCTTCAATTAAGCAATATTCACTTCGCCATCTCCAAGCGATTATATGTGCAGGTGAGCCCATCCGGAAGGAAACTTACGAGAACTTCATCCATAAATTCCGGGAATTAGGGCTACAAGAGGATATATTTTGTCCCCTCCTTGGCTTATCGGAGCTGTGCCCTGTCGCCAGTATAAAACCAGGTCAGTCGATGAGATTCCTTAACTTGGATATCCCTAGCTTGGAGCAACGAAGAGTCCAATACACGGATGAAAAGAATAAATCGAAGTCCGTAGTGAGCTGTGGGGAGATTGAAGATCCGACGCAAATACGAATTGTTCATCCTGAAAGGCATACACAATGCTTACCGGAGGAAGTCGGCGAGATTTGGATTAAATCCGCACGGATGGCAGAGGGATATTTAAACAGGAAGGAAGAAACGAATAGCACTTTTGAGGTAGCCCTTTCAGATACAAAAGAAGGCGGCTTTTTTCGTTCCGGGGACCTTGGCTTTATTGCGGATAATCATATCTATGTCATCGGTAGAGAGAAGGAAGTCATCATTATTCGCGGCAAAAACCATCATCCCGTCGATATTGAATGGACCATCCAAAAAAATATGCCAGAGTTGACCTTGCCCATCGCTGTATTTTCCTCTGAAATCAATGGTCAGGAAAAAGTAATCGTCGTACAGGAAATTGAAGCGCCCCTTCATGAGCAGGAATATAAACGTCTGGTCGAAAACATACTGAATGCCGTATCCAATACGCATCAACTTGAAATTTACGATATCTATTTGCTGCTTAAGGGAAGTATACCCAAAACGGGAAGTGGGAAAATCCAAAGAAAGATCTGCCGCAATGCTTATATCAAACAAGAGCTTCAAGCACTTTATCAATATCGGAGTGCGTTCTCACTATCACATTCGAATATGGAAGAAACCGCCGCAGAAAACCATGACAGTACCATAAATGCCGTTTCATTGGTTCAATCGAAGATTCAGGAGTATATAGTGCAATTTTTGTGTTGGGAACTGAATCTCAAGCACGAGGAAATGAATTTGAATACAAATCTTCATGGTTATGGCATCGATTCTATTCTTGTCATGAAGCTTATACGCGGCCTTGAGAAGTCCTATCCGATCAAGGTCAAAGCAAGAGAAATTTTAGAGAACCCGACGATTCAACTATTATCGGCATATTTAGCCCAAAAGGTGGAAGAAGATAAATCCACTGTACAGGTCAATACTGAGAAAAATTCGCTCAGTTTCCGAAGGAATCCGCTTTCTGAAGTTCAGAAAGGGTTGTGGCTATTACATAAAATGTCCCCTGAGATGAATGCTTACAATATACCAATATGCCTCCGGTTTAATACGAAGATTGAGATTGAGAGCATTAAACGGGCTTTTCACATCGTTTTAGAACAGTATCCTATTTTAAAAAGTGTGATTGAAGAGGAAAATGGGATACCTTATCAAAAGCTGCAGCCCACGCAGCCGCTTCATGTGCAAGTGGAGGATATTTCAGCCTTGGAAGCAGATGAGATTATTCCATTTATTAGGGATAAAGCGAAGCAACCATTCGTGCTGGAACAGGATCCTTTGATGCGTATTTATGTTATGTCCAGATCTGAACAGGAACATTTCATACTGGTTGTCATCCACCATATTATTTTTGATGGAAGTTCTTTCGGCATGTTTACACAAAGCTTTTTAGATGCCTATAAAAACGTGGTACAGGGAAAGACATCGACAGTGTTTCCACCCGCAGCGAGCTACGGCGATTTTGTTAAATGGGAGCAAACGATGTTAGCGAGTGCAGAAGGGGAGAAGTATCGTTCCTACTGGACACAACAGCTGTCAGGTGCTTTACCGACCCTGGAGCTGCCATATGACCGCTCTGGTTTTCCGGCTCAAAGCATGGAAGCACAAACATATTCCAAGCCGCTTCCGCTTAAATGGGTCAAACGGGTAAAGTCTTTTGCCCAAGCGCAATATACGAGCTTGTCTACAGTCTTGTTAGGTATGTATACGGTATTGCTTAACCAGTATTCGGGACAGGAAGATATCATTGTTGGAATGCCAGTTATGGTGCGCCCGGAGCAGCGTTTTGATAATTTAATCGGCTATTTTGTCAATATGCTTCCAATCCGGAGTCAGATATCGGAAACAGAGACATTCCTGGATTTCATGAAAAAATTGCAGCTGACAGTAGTCGATGGAATGGATCATGCCTCGTATCCTTTTCCGGCTCTGGTCCGAGAATTGAATGTGCCGCGGAAGCAGACGAGCTCACCTGTTTTCCAAGCAGCCTTTTCTTATCAAAACTTCCTTCCAACTTCAAGCTTTCAGCAGCTTTGCAAGCCATATAAAGATATCTTTTTCGTCGAATTGGTTGAAGAAATTCACCAGGAAGGCGAATACGAGTTGGTATTGGAACTGCAAGAGCAGGAAGAGGAAATGATATTAAATATTAAATATCGCTCCAATTTGTTCGATCATTCAACCATCATACAGATGGCAGAGCGTTATATAGAATTAGCGGAAGCACTTATGGAGAATCCCGCTTGGCCCTTGGAGGAGCATTCCTTACTCTTACCAGAGGAAAAGGACATCATCCTTAATGACTGGAATGCTACCGGAACAAGTTATCCTGATAAGTGCTTCCCTGAATTATTCGCAAAACAGGCAAGAAAAACACCTGAAGCTATTGCAGTTGTATATGAAAAGGAATCGCTTACCTATGGGGAACTAAAAGAAAAGAGCACTTTACTGGCCTTATATTTGCAGAAACATGGGGTAACTCCTGATACTCTTGTGGGGATTTGCATGGAACGTTCTTTAGATATGGTGATTGGGCTGTTAGGAATCCTGATGGCCGGTGGAGCCTACGTACCGCTCGATCCGGAATATCCGGAGGACCGATTGGAGTATATGCTTCAGGATTCCAATGTTTCACTGGTTATTACGCAATCGGGGTTGTTGGAGAAAGTATCACGCTTGGAAGGGAACAACGTTAGCTGTATTGTCCTTGATAAAGACTGGGATCATCTGAAAAGTGATGTGAAGGGTAGAAAGACAATCAAACGGGAAGTGCAACCTCACCATTTGGCATATGTGATATATACCTCTGGAAGTACAGGGAAACCCAAGGGGGTCATGATTTCACATAAAGCGTTGACCAACTTTCTTATTTCCATGGGAGAGCAGCCCGGTTTAACAGAGCAGGACAAACTACTTGCGGTGACAACGTATTGCTTTGATATAGCGGGACTGGAATTATATCTGCCTTTGATTAAGGGGGCTCAATGCTATATTTGCAGCTCCAAAAACATAAAGGATGCCGAAAGACTTAAGCGGGAAATTCAAAGAATAAAACCGACAATTATGCAAGCTACTCCTGTGACTTGGACCCTGCTCTTTCAAGCCGGCTGGAAGAACGAAGAGAACATGAAAGTTCTCTGCGGAGGGGAAGCCCTTTCGGAAACGTTGAAATCTTATTTTGTTCATAACAGCTGTGACGCATGGAATATGTTCGGTCCGACTGAAACCACAATTTGGTCTACAATTCAAAAGATCGACGCTGATAAGCCTATTTCGATCGGTAAGCCTATTGCAAACACCCAGATTTACATTTTGGACAAACATCTTAGACCTGTGCCTGTTGGTCTTCCGGGAGAGCTTTTTATTTCGGGCAGCGGATTGGCCAGAGGCTATTGGAACCAGCCAGAGCTTACGGCTGAAAAGTTCATAGACAACCCATTCAATCCGGAAACCAAGCTCTACAGAACTGGAGATTTATGCAGGTGGCTTTCGGACGGCTCTATTGAGTATGTGGGACGGATGGATTATCAAGTGAAAATTCGCGGGTTTCGGATCGAGCTGAGTGAAGTTGAAGGTCAGGTCAGAACATATCCAGGAATCGATGATTGTGTCGTGATTGCCAAGGAACAGGAGGGAAATAAGCAGCTTATTGCCTACTGTTTGCTGAACAATTCCGAGTCCGGTAAGCCTCCTCTTGATCCGAAGGAAGTGCGAAACTATTTAAAAACTTTCTTGCCTTTTTATATGATACCAGCATTTTTTATAGAGCTAGATAAGCTGCCTTTGACCCCTAATGGGAAAATAGATCGAAAAGAATTAATGAATCGCAGGATCGAGTTAGCAACAACAAGAAAGATCCATTTACCACAATCGGATGTTGAACATCAGGTTCTAACGGTATGGAAAAAACTTCTGAATGTTGATGATCTAAGTACAGATGATGCTTTCTTTGACGTAGGTGGGAATTCTTTTTCAGCAGCAGAGATGATCGGAAGGGTCAAGGAATTGTTGGAATGCGATATTTCGGTGACAGCATTGTTCAAGTATCCGACAGTTAAGGAACTCAGTGCCTACATTACAGAAACAAGAAGCGAGAATGTTGATTCTCAAACGGAACAATCACATTCACCGGAACAAACAGATACAGCTGAAAATACAGCCTTACCGAAAATGGTTTCAGGCGAAGATGACCTCGAGCTATCCTACCCAGATTATTTTGAGGATAGTCTCGCAATTATAGGGATTTCATGCCATTTTCCGGGGGCCAAAAACCATGCCGAGTTTTGGAGCAATTTGAGGGCAGGGGTGGAGAGTGTCCGCTTCTTTTCCGAGGAAGAATTGGTTGGATTAGGGCTGGAAAAAGAAATCGTCGGGAATCGAGGCTATGTTCCCGGACGATGCACAATTGAAGGAAAAGAGTATTTCGACCCTGAGTTTTTCAGCTTATCACAGAAAAATGCAGAGTTTATGGATCCTCAAATGAAATTGCTGTTGCAGCATTCATGGAAAGCCGTTGAGGATGCTGGCTATATTAGCAAAGAAATTCCTGAAACCAGCGTGTATATGTCGGCAAGCAGCAGTTTCTATCAAGCATTTATCCCAAATTTGGCGTCGCAATCACCTAATGTCCTGAAGAACGCGGATGAATATGTAACCTGGATTTTAGCACAGGGTGGGACAATTCCTACTATGATCTCTCATAAATTGGGATTTAAAGGTCCGAGTCTGTTTGTGCACTCGAACTGCTCTTCCTCATTAGTAGGATTGCGTCTGGCTTCGCAAAGCCTGTTATCCGGTGAAGCCAAATACGCTTTAGTCGGAGCATCCACGATCTTTCCTTTTACCAGTGTAGGCTATGTGCATCAACCCGGCTTGAATTTTTCCAGTGACGGACATATTAAAGCCTTTGACGAGTCGGCAGATGGAATGATTGGCGGAGAAGGGGTTGGGGTTGTTCTACTGAAGAAAGCGCCAGATGCCATTAGAGACGGTGACCATATTTATGCGCTTTTACGGGGAGTAGGTGTGAACAACGATGGAACCGACAAATTAGGGTTTTATGCCCCAAGTGTCAAAGGTCAGGCTGAGGTTATTCAGAAGACGATAGAATCAACCCGAATTCATCCCGAATCTATCAGTTATATCGAGACGCATGGAACTGGAACAAAATTGGGCGATCCTGTTGAATTTGCCGCCTTAAATGAAACGTACAGGCAGTATACAACCAAAAAACAATTTTGCGGTATTGGATCGGTCAAAACCAATATCGGGCATCTGGATACTGCAGCAGGTTTGGCGGGGTGCATTAAAGTTGCTTTAAGCTTATACCATAATGAGATTCCTCCTTCACTTAATTACGAAAAACCAAACTCTGATATCAATTTTCCTGATTCACCCTTTTATGTTGTTGATAGTCTCCAAAAATGGGAGAAGGCGTCGTCTCCTCATCGGGCGGCGTTAAGCTCCTTTGGAATAGGCGGAACTAACGCTCATGCCATTTTTGAACAATTTGCAGTCAATGCTGAATCAGAACGATTTAAAGATAGTTCTGTGAACGAAGAAGCTGTCTATCTGATTCCATTATCTGCAAGGCATCATCATCGGCTTAAAGTGTATGCACAAGAGCTTTCAGATTTTTTGATAGCTTCTGAAGACATTAATTTGTCGGATGTATCCTTTACGCTTCAGACAGGACGAATGGCAATGAAAAACCGGGTAGCTTTTATCGTAAAGAATACGAGCGAGCTGGTACAAAAGCTCCAATCGTTCACGAATGAACAAGAACCTATCGAGGACTGCTGGAGGGGAGAAAACAATCAGTCAAAAGATTCAGTGCAATTATTTGAACAGGAAGAAGTTTTCAAGGAATTAATGAGCAAATGGATTGCAAATCGTGAAATGAACAAGCTGGCAGAGTTGTGGACCAAAGGCTTCTATATAGATTGGCGATTGCTATATTCCAATGTCATACCGAAAAGAATAAGTCTACCTACGTATCCTTTTGCTCAGGAGCGCTGTTGGGCTCCTGAGGTTGAGGCCGGAGCAGTAAGAACCGAAACAGTGGATGCGCCTGCGATTAGCCGTACACTGCTATTTGAGCCTGCCTGGAAGGAGCAGGACGTACCACTGGAAGCCGAAGCCCCTGACTATGATTGGCGAATGGTCTTGCTTTATGAGCCGGAAGAAGCTTTGCACGAGCGACTCGAAGCGAGCTTGAATGGAGCTGCGCAGGTGCTTGCCTTTCAATCCGGAAAAGGCCGGGTCGATGAGCGGTTCCAGGCCTATGCTGTTCAGGCCTTTGAGAGCATCCAAAGTATGCTCAAAGACAAGCCGAAGGGAAGAGTATTGGTCCAAATTGTGGTGCGGAACGCCGGGGAAGGACGGCTCTTTTCGGGACTTTCGGGACTGTTGAAGACAGCCCGTCTGGAAAACCCGAAATTCATCGGGCAGCTGATCGAAGTGGATCAGGGAGAACAGGCGGAAGGTATCCTGGCGAAGCTGGAGGACAACAGTCGAAGCCCGATGGATGGCTGGATTCGCTATGAGGAAGGTCAACGGAAAACCGCTTTTTGGAGCAGGCTCGAAACATCTGGGCAAAAAGAGGAGCTTCTATGGAGAGATGGTGGGGTCTATCTGATCACCGGCGGCTCCGGCAGTCTGGGGCTACTGGTTACAGAAGAGATTTCCCGGCAGACGCGAGCAGCGACCTTCATTTTGACGGGGCGGTCGCCGCTGGACCAAGACAAGCAGACGAGGCTGCAGGAGCTGGAGGCTTCAGGGGCCAGCGTGGTGTACAGGCAAGGCGATATCACCGATAGGAAGACGGTTATCGATTTACTGAACAGCATCGAGCAGGAATATGGGCGTGTCCATGGGATCATCCACTGTGCAGGGGTGATTCAAGATAACTTCATCATCAAGAAAACAAGGGAAGAATTTATAGAAGTGCTGGGACCGAAGGTGAGCGGACTGGTCCATCTGGATGAGGCAAGCAGTGGCCAGAACCTGGACTTCTTTGTGCTCTTTTCTTCCATATCGGGTAGCCTGGGCAATCCGGGACAGGCTGATTATGCGACCGCTAATGCCTTTATGGATGCATACGCCGAATACCGGAACGCACTGGTAGGGGCCAAGCAACGGCAGGGACAGACGTTATCTATCCGCTGGCCGTTATGGAAAGAGGGCGGAATGCGGATCGATGCGGATTCGGAACAGATCATGACGCAAAACATGGGCATTACAGCCATGCAGACCTGGTCGGGAATGAGGGCGTTGTACCAAAGTTTGGCCTCCGGCAAGGAGCAGGTGATGGTCATGGAAGGGGAACCCGAGAAGATCGAGACCTACCTGACGAAAGCCTTCTCACAGGCCGGTGTCCGTGCCATCCAGGCAGCTGTACCTTACCAGGCAAGCGTACCTATGCTGGATGCAGGCTTGCTCTACGACAAAACCTTGCATTGTCTCAAGGTGCTGTTTGGAGAGGTGACCCGGCTGAGCGTCGGCAGCATTGAAACCCATGAACCGCTGGAAACCTATGGAATCGACTCGATCATGATTACCCAGCTCAATGCCAAGCTGGCGGGCTTCTTTGGAGAACTGTCCCAGACGCTGTTTTATGAGTACCAAACCTTGCGTGCTTTGACGGAATATTTTGTGGCGGAATACCCACAGGAGTGTATGCAGTGGGCCGGGATGAGCCATGACATGCAGCCTGTAGAGGAAATACTTGCGGCACCGCTGTACGCCGAGGAAGAGGCCGTGCCGGCTGAGACAAAGGCGGCAGCGAAGCCTGTCCGAAGCTTGGCCGGGTCTGCTCCTGCGGAAATGCGTGAACCAATAGCGATCATTGGGATGGCTGGAAAGTATCCCTGGTCCAGGGACATGAACGAATATTGGGAAAATCTAAAAGCAGGGAAGGACTGTGTCACCGAAATCCCGCGTGAGCGCTGGACGATGGAAGGATTCTTCCATCCTGATCCACAGGAAGCAGTGGTGAATGCAAAAAGCTACAGCAAATGGGGGAGCTTTATCGAAGGATTTGCAGAATTCGATCCGCTGTTTTTCAATATTTCGCCACGGGAAGCACTCGGTATGGACCCGCAGGAAAGGCTGTTCATTGAAGCCTGCTGGGAAGCATTGGAGGACGCGGGCTACACTCGAGAACAGCTTGCGGTGCGGCATAACCGCCAGGTAGGCGTATTTGCCGGAATTACTAAGACGGGCTACGAACTCTATGGGCCGGAATTATGGAAGAAGGGAGCGCAAATATTTCCCCAAATATCCTTTAGTTCGGTAGCGAATAGGATTTCGTACCTCTTTAATTTGCAAGGGCCAAGCATGCCGATCGATACGATGTGTTCGTCCTCGTTGACTGCGATTCATGAAGCCTGTGAGCATCTGTACCGCGGAGAATGCGAAATGGCTATTGCAGGCGGAGTAAATCTGTATCTCCATCCGCTCAGCTATGTAGGACTTTGCGCCAACCACATGCTGTCGATAGATGGGCAGTGCAAGAGCTTCGGCAAAGGAGGCAACGGGTTTGTCCCTGGAGAAGGCGCGGGGGTCGTCCTATTAAAGCCGCTGTCCAAGGCGATCGCTGATGGGGACCTCATCCATGCGGTGATCCGGGGGACAAGCATCAACCATGGAGGCAAGACCAACGGCTATACGGTGCCGAACCCGACAGCCCAAGGGGAACTGATTCGGACGGCATTGGAGCGAGCGGGGGTACATGCGCGGACGGTCAGCTATATTGAAGCTCACGGGACAGGCACGGAGCTGGGAGACCCGATAGAAGTGACGGGTCTGACCCAGGCATTCAGGAAGGATACGCCGGATACGGGATTCTGCGCCATAGGCTCTGTGAAGTCCAACATCGGACATCTGGAGGCGGCAGCGGGCATCGCCGGGGTTGGGAAAATCATCTTGCAGATGAAAAACCGGACGCTGGTTCCCAGCCTGCATGCCCAAGAATTGAATCCGAACATCCATTTCGGCCAGACGCCGTTCGTCGTCCAGCAGGAGCTGGGGGAATGGAAGCGGCCGGTGGTTGAGATCGATGGAGAGACGCGGGAATACCCGAGGATTGCCGGGATTTCATCGTTTGGAGCGGGAGGCTCCAATGCACATGTCATCATCGAAGAGTATATCGCAGAAGAGAAGATGCCAATGAGCGTTACGGCTCAAAAGCCTGCGATCATCGTATTGTCGGCCAAAAATGAAGAACGACTGAAAAAGCAGGCCGAGAGATTGCTAGCCGTTATACGGGAAGGACAGCTCAGCGAAAGCAGTCTGGCCAATGTGGCATACACGCTGCAGGTGGGACGCGAGGCCATGGAAGAGCGCCTGGCAGTGATTGCAGGGTCTATGCAGGAGCTGGTGGACAAGCTGGAAGGATTCCTAGAAGGACGAGACGGTATCCCTGAGTTGTACCGGGGCCAGGTCAAACGGAATAAGGAGGCGCTGACGGCGCTGATAGAAGATGAAGACATGGAGAAAATGATTGCTGCCTGGATAGGGAAAAGGAAATATTCGAAGGTTGTTGATCTCTGGGTCAAGGGACTGGCAATGGATTGGAACATGCTTTATGGGGACGCCAAGCCGCGGCGAATCAGCCTGCCGGCCTATCCTTTTGCGAGAGAACGGTACTGGATCACGGATATTAAAACTAAATCGGCTTCCGATGAATCTGCAGATGCTGTAAAGCCAACAGATTCGTTCATTGCCCAAAAGACACTTGCCAAAATGGCAAATGTTTCGGAAATGAATAAGGAAGACATCGATGCTTCAAATGCCAAAGCTATTCCTTCGTATATCCAAAACATCCAGAGTCATATTTCTGCCAGTGTAAAAATAAAGAAGATGCCAGATCTTTCTTACCTAGCGGCTGCATACGAGACAATGTCCTCGACTACAGTCGACAGCAAAGCTTACTCGGAACAGGACGGAGCGACACGAGGGGCTGAACGGGAATGGAGGCTTACAGATGAAGGAAATGAATGATATCTTATGCAGGCTGTTATGGAGCCATTTGCGCTTGATGGGATTATGTCCATATGCGCAAATGGAAAAGAAAGCTATGATCGCAGATTTTAAAACAAAAACCGCCTTACTGAATTTATACGATCGTTGGCTTGAAGAAAGCATAGAGATTTTGGTACGGAATCAGTATTTGTATTGCAATGGAGAGTCATATAGCGTAGCGGGTACCGCTTCGGTCGATCTGCAGGCTGTATGGAAGGAGTGGGAATGGAAGAAAGGGGCATGGCTGAAAAATCCGGATCTCTCAGCCTGGGTATTTTTGGTAGAATCAACCTTGCGCAAGCTGCCGGAAATTTTAACCGGGAAAATACCAGCCACCGATATCATTTTTCCTAATTCCTCTATGAAACTGGTAGAAGGTATATATAAGAACAGTCCTGCAGCGGATTACTTTAATGAAGTGCTGGGAGATATCGTAGTTTCCTATCTGAATGAGCGGATTAAGCATAACCCGTCGGTACCGATTCGAATCATTGAAATTGGCGCAGGCACTGGAGGTACTAGCGCTTTGGTCTTCCAGAAGCTCGAACCTTATCGGGAGCATATTCAAGAATATTGCTATACCGACAAATCCAGAGCATTTTTATTACATGCACAAAAAGAGTACGGTCCGAAAAATCCTTACCTGACTTATCAGATTTTTAATGTGGAAGAGTCGGCTCAGGGACAAGATATTGATACAGGTGGATATGATATTGTGATTGCCACCAATGTATTGCACGCCACCCGGAACATTCGCCAAACGTTACGCAATGTCAAAGCGGTGCTGCGAGAAAACGGTCTGATTCTTATAAATGAAATCAGCGGTAACTCTCTGTTAAACCATCTATCCTTTGGCCTTTTAGAGGGATGGTGGCTTTATAATGATCCGGAGCTGCGCATTCCAGGCTCTCCCGGGCTATATCCCGAAAGTTGGCGAAAGGTATTGGAAATGGAGGGTTTCCGGTCCGTTTTCTTCCCTGCTCAGGAAGCGCATGATATAGGTCAACAAATTATTGTGGCGGAAAGCGATGGTCTGATTCGGAACAAACAGGAGCCTGAACACGGCAAATCTCAAATGAAACAGCGTGACGAAGGAATTCGATCAGATATTGATGTAACAAGCGAGATGGCTGAAGAGTATGTCCAGGAGCTTATCGTAGGGAAGCTGGTAGAGGCTTTGAATGTGGACTTTACTATGATTGATATTCATGAGTCTTTCGCAGATTATGGCCTGGACTCCATTCTTGGCGTCAACTTTGTGCAGGCTGTCAATCAGGGGCTGGGGATTCATTTGCAAACCACCGACATCTTCGATTACAGTTCGGTAAAACAACTGACGCTATACATTTTAAGCCAATATGGAGATAAAGTTTCACAAGTCTTGGACCAGAGCGCTAATCCAATAGACAACATGGAAGATGCAAGTCGCGACATCCAAAAACTTAAAGACACGGATTATACGATTCATCCTGTTGAAACGGCAAGTATATCCTTTGAGCCGGACAGACCCAATAAGAAGGATAAAGAGAGAGCTTTAACACCAAGGGAGCCCATTGCGATTATTGGAATGAGCGGGCGGTTTGCTGGATCAGATAATGTATATGAGCTTTGGAATCACCTTAAGAACGGTGACGATTTAGTGGAAGAGGTAACCCGATGGGATCTTTCGAAATACCAGGAAAAACATGCAAGCTATTGCAATCACGGCAGTTTTTTGGGGGATATTGATAAGTTTGATCCGCTTTTTTTCAATATCTCGGGACTGGAAGCGACCTATATGGATCCGCAGCAGCGATTGTTTCTGGAGGAAGCGTGGCATGCTCTGGAGGATGCTGGCTATGCAGGTACAGGGATGGAGGGTCGCCGCTGTGGAGTGTATGTGGGTTGTGCCGAGGGAGATTACCAACAATTGCTGGGTGAAGACCTGCCTCCACAAGCGCTTTGGGGTCATATGGGTTCCGTGATTCCCGCTAGAATATCCTACTACTTGAATCTTCACGGACCAGCAATAGCTGTAGATACAGCTTGTTCCAGTTCGTTAGTTGCAGTTCATCTGGCTTGCCAAAGCTTATGGACCGGAGAAACGGATATGGCTTTAGCGGGTGGTGTCTATATTCATACGACCCCTCGCTGCTATTTGTATGGTGACAGGGCAGGGATGCTGTCTCGCTCGGGACGCTGCTATACCTTTGATGACAGGGCAGATGGAATGGTTCCGGGAGAGGCGCTTGGCGCGATTGTGCTCAAGCGTCTTCATGAAGCTGTTGCTGATGGAGACCACATCTATGGAGTGATTTCAGGCTCAGCGATCAACCAGGACGGCACCACGAATGGACTTACTGCGCCAAGCCAGAAATCTCAGGAGCGACTCGAGCAAAATGTATACGATACATTTCATATCCACCCAGAGCAAATCCAGATGGTGGAAGCACATGGAACTGGCACCAAATTGGGAGATCCCATTGAATATCAGGCACTGACTCGAACCTTTAGAAAGTATACCGACAAGAAGGAATATTGCGCCATAGGGTCCATTAAGACGAATATTGGCCATACGCAAATTGCGGCAGGAATTACGGGAATGATCAAACTTTTATTGTCATTAAAGAATAAGCAAATTCCTCCTACACTTCATTTCCGGTCGGGCAATTCAAATATTCAGTTTGCGGATAGTCCTTTTTATGTCAATACGCATCTGCAGGACTGGGAGGTTGAGCCTGGAGCCAGACGCTGTGCTGCGGTCAGCTCCTTTGGTGCCAGCGGTACGAATGCTCATATGGTTATAGAAGAGGCTCCACAGACGGAACGGACACATTCCGAAAAGCCAGGTTATTTCATTCCACTGTCGGCACGGACTTCAAAACAATTGCGCCAGCAGGTAGAGCAACTGCTTGCCTATTGCGAACAGAAGCCTAAGGCGGATTGCGGTAATATGAGTTATACATTATTGCTTGGGAGAAAGCACTGTAATCATCGTCTTGCCTGTGTTGCCCGTAATCAAGGCGAGCTTGCCATGTCCCTTAAAAAGTGGCTGGAAAAAGGCAGTGCTTCTCAAGTTTATCATTCTGAACTGCACGAAAAAGATCAACGCATACAAACATCTTTGAAAAGATACGGGGATGAATGTATTTACAATTGTCAAAACGCAAGCGATACCCGCGAGTATTTGGAGCTTTTGACTACGATTGCAGATTTGTATGTTCAGGGATATTCGTTAGACTTTGAGTGTTTATTTTCAAATGAACAGTACTCTAGGATTCCGTTGCCAACTTATCCTTTTGCAAAAGAGCAGTATTGGGCGCCTGGGAGTGAGGACAAAATTACAGGCGGCAGAGCGGTAGAGCGTGAACCAAAATTTACGGCCGCCAGAGCTGCGGAAGCGCCTGCCGTTACGAGTAGCCGTACACTGCTATTTGAGCCTACATGGAAAAAGCAGGATGTACCGCTGGAAGCCGAAGTCCCTGCCTATGATCGGCGAATGGTCTTGCTTTGTGAGCCAGACGAAGCTTTGCACGAGCGCCTCGAAGCGAGTTTGAACGGAGCTGTGCAGGTGCTTGCCTTTCAATCCGGGAAGAGCCGGGTTGATGAACGGTTCCAGGCCTATGCTATTCAGGCCTTTGAGAGCATTCAAAGCATACTCAAAGACAAGCCTGAGGGGAGGGTGCTGGTCCAAATTGTGGTGCGGAACGCCGGGGAAGGACGGCTCTTTTCGGGACTTTCGGGACTGTTGAAGACAGCCCGGCTGGAAAACCCGAAATTCATCGGGCAGCTGATCGAAGTGGATCAGGGAGAACATGCGGAAGGCATCCTGGCGAAGCTGGAGGACAACAGCCGTAGCCCGATGAATAGCTGGATTCGCTATGAGAACGGACAACGGACAATCGCTTGCTGGAGCAGGCTCGAAGCATCTGGGCAAGAAGAGGGGCTTCCATGGAGAGATGGTGGGGTCTATCTGATCACCGGCGGCTCCGGCAGTCTGGGACTGCTGGTTGCAGAAGAGATTGCCCGGCAGACGCAAGCAGCGACCTTCATTTTGACGGGGCGGTCGCCGCTGGACCGAGACAAGCAGACGAGGCTACAGGAGCTGGAGTCTTCAGGCGCCAGCGTGGTGTACAGGCAAGCGGATATCACCCATAGAAACACCGTTATCGATTTATTGGACAGCATTCAGCAGGAATTTGGACGTGTCCATGGGATCATCCACTGCGCAGGGGTGATTCACGATAATTTTATCATTAAAAAAACTAGTGAAGAATTTATGGAGGTGCTGGGACCGAAGGTAAGCGGACTGGTCCATCTGGATGAGGCAAGCAGTGGTCAGAACCTGGACTTCTTTGTGCTCTTTTCTTCCATATCGGGCAGCCTAGGCAATCCGGGACAGGCTGACTATTCGACCGCCAATGCCTTTATGGACGCATACGCCGAATACCGGAATGCCCTGGTAGGGGCCACGCAACGGCGGGGACAGACGTTATCCATCCGCTGGCCGCTATGGAAAGAGGGCGGAATGCGGATCGATGCGGACACGGAACAGATCATGACGCAAAACATGGGTATTACAGCCATGCAGACCTGGTCGGGAATGAGGGCGTTGTACCAAAGCTTGGCCTCTGGCAAGAAGCAGGTGATGGTCATGGAAGGAGAACCTGAGAAAATTGAGGCCTACCTGGCAAAAGCCGTTTCACAGCCCGATGTCCATGCTATCCAGGCAACTGCGCCTAAGCTGGATTCGAACTTGCTCTACGATAAAACCTTATATCGACTCAAGGTGCTATTGGGAGAGGTGACTCGGCTGAGCGTCAGCAGCATCGAAGCCCATGAGCCGCTGGAGAGGTATGGAATCGACTCGATCATGATTACCCAGCTCAATGCCAAGCTGGCGGGCTTCTTTGGAGAGCTGTCCCAGACGCTGTTTTATGAGTACCAGACCTTGCGCGCCTTGACGGAATATTTTGTAGCGGAATACCCGCAGGAGTGCATGCAGTGGACCGGGATGAGCCATGACATACAGCCTGTGGAGGAAACACTTGTGGCACCGCTGTATGTCGAAGAAGAAGCCGTGCCATCTGCGGCAAAGGCGGAAGCGAAGCCCGTCCGAAGCTTGGCGGGGTCTGCCCCTGCGGAAATGCGTGAACCGATAGCGATCATTGGGATGGCTGGAAAGTATCCCTGGTCCAGAGACATGAACGAATATTGGGAAAATCTAAAAGCAGGGAAGGACTGTGTCACCGAAATCCCGCGTGAGCGTTGGACGATGGAAGGATTCTTCCATCCTGATTCACAGGAAGCGGTGGCGAATGGAAAAAGCTACAGCAAGTGGGGGGGCTTTATCGAAGGATTTGCGGATTTCGATCCGCGCTTTTTCAATATTGCGCCACGGGAAGCACTCGGTATGGACCCGCAGGAAAGGTTGTTCATTGAAGCCTGCTGGGAAGCGCTGGAGGACGCGGGCTACACCCGGGAACAGCTTGCGTTGCGGCATAACCGCCGGGTAGGCGTATTTGCCGGAATTACCAAAACGGGTTTTGATCTATACGGACTTGATTTATGGAGAAAAGGAACGCAAATATACCCTCACACATCCTTTAGTTCAGTGGCCAACAGGATTTCGTATCTCTTTAATTTGCAAGGGCCAAGCATGCCGATCGATACGATGTGTTCGTCCTCGTTGACCGCGATTCATGAAGCCTGTGAGCATCTGTACCGTGGAGAATGCGAAATGGCTATTGCAGGCGGAGTAAATCTGTATCTCCATCCGCTCAGCTATGTCGGACTTTGCGCCAACCACATGCTGTCAGCAGACGGGCAGTGCAAGAGCTTCGGCAAAGGAGGCAATGGATTTGTCCCTGGAGAAGGCGCGGGGGTCGTCCTATTAAAGCCGCTGTCCAAGGCGATCGCTGATGGGGACCTCATCCATGCGGTGATTCGGGGGACGAGCATCAACCATGGAGGCAAGACCAACGGCTATACGGTGCCGAATCCGACAGCCCAAGGGGAACTGATTCGGGCGGCATTGGAGCGAGCGGGGGTCCATGCGCGGACGGTCAGCTATATTGAAGCCCACGGGACAGGCACGGAGCTGGGAGACCCGATTGAAGTGACGGGTCTGACCCAGGCATTCAGGAAGGATACGCCGGATACGGGATTCTGCGCCATAGGCTCTGTGAAGTCCAACATCGGACATCTGGAGGCGGCAGCGGGCATCGCCGGGGTTGGGAAAATCATCTTGCAGATGAAAAACCAGACGCTGGTTCCCAGCCTGCATGCCCAAGAATTGAATCCGAATATCCATTTCGGTCAGACGCCGTTCGTCGTCCAGCAGGAGCTGGGGGAATGGAAGCGGCCGGTGGTTGAGATCGATGGAGAGACGCGGGAATACCCGAGGATTGCCGGGATTTCATCGTTTGGAGCGGGAGGCTCCAATGCACATGTCATCATCGAAGAGTATATCGCAGAAGAGAAGATGCCAATGAGCGTTACGGCTCAAAAGCCTGCGATCATCGTATTGTCGGCCAAAAATGAAGAACGACTGAAAAAGCAGGCCGAGAGATTGCTAGCCGTTATGCGGGAAGGAAAGCTAAGCGAAAGCAGTCTGGCCGATGTGGCATACACGCTCCAGGTGGGACGCGAGGCCATGGAAGAGCGCCTGGCAGTGATTGCAGGGTCTATGCAGGAGCTGGTGGACAAGCTGGAAGGATTCCTGGAAGGACGGGACGAAATCCCTGAGTTGTACCGGGGCCAGATCAAACGGAATAAGGAGGCGCTGACGGCGCTGGTAGAAGATGAAGACATGGACAAAACGATCGCTGCCTGGATAGGGAAAAGGAAATATTCGAAGGTTGTTGATCTCTGGGTCAAGGGACTGGCAATGGATTGGAACATGCTTTATGGGGATGCCAAGCCGCGGCGAATCAGCCTGCCGGCCTATCCTTTTGCGAGGGAGCGGTACTGGATCACGGATATTATGAGCCCATTTGTAGAAAGAGTCTCTTCTGTAGAAAGAGCTGTTACGGAAGCTCAGGAAAAGGCAATTCCCGTCCAGACTCATGCGATGCAGCCAACAGCCCTAATACAACCCGGTTTTTTGAATAGTTCTGAAAAACCAAGCGCCATATCCTTACCGAATTTGTTGGACCGTCAGCCGCACCTAAGCAAGTCTGCCAACCAGGAGGGGACAACGATCATGTTAACTTCACTGGAGGAGACATCGCACACATTTGAGGATGAGAAGAAAACGGAAGCGCTGTCGTCTATTCCTCCTGCAATATCGGCGGAAATATTGCAGGAGGAGCTGACAACAAGCCTGGCGCAGGCTTTATATATAGATCGGAGCGATATCGATTCGGATAGAAACTTTGTTGATCTTGGATTGGATTCCATTATAGGCGTAGAGTGGGTTCGTAGCATTAATAAGCATTACAATACAGCCATAACAGCGACAAAAGTCTACGATTATCCAACCATCCGGGATTTTAGCAAATTTGTTGAGAAGGAATTGTTGAGCAAATCAATTGCGCCATTCTCTGCCCAGTCTATTTCGGATCATTCTCCAGCAGAGTATTCACCGTCATCCGTTGCATTAGAGCCGGAGAAATCGGCAGAGGCTTCCATTCAGGTGAATTTGATGCCGATTTCGTTTGAAAAGCAGGCGCAGGCCAGCATGGCTGAGTGCAGCGCCTCTGCAGAGCTGTTACAGGAAGAGCTGACGGTAAGCCTGGCTGAGGCTTTGTATATGGAACGGAGCGAGATTGAGGCGGATAAAAACTTTATAGATACCGGACTAGATTCCATTATAGGCGTAGAGTGGGTTCAAAATATTAATAAACGATATGGTACATCTATAGCAGCGACCAAGGTCTACGACTATCCGACCATTCACCAATTCGCTGCATATTTGGCACAAGAAATCAATAAGCGTGGAGGAAGCTCCAATCAACAGTCCTTGAGCACAGTCCCGGACACGGACAAGCCTATTGCGAAAGTCCATTCGAAGGGACCTGACACGCTGCAATGTTCCCCAAGGCTATCGCCTAAGGAGGATTCCGAGCCATTCCACCTGGTAAAGGTAGCAGAGGATTCATCGCCTATGCCTTTGGAAAATAAAGACGTAATTGCAATTGTCGGGATTTCGGGAAGATATCCTGGTGCGGAAGATGTGCAGCAATATTGGGATAATCTCGCTCTAGGCAAAAATTCCATTATTGAAATCCCGAAGGACCGTTGGGATGTAAGCCAATATTACGATCCTCGTCCAGCGCAAGAGGGGAAAATCAATTGCAAGTGGCTGGGTGTTTTAGAGGATATGGAATATTTTGATCCGTTATTTTTCAATATTTCTCCTACCGAGGCGGAAGGGATGGATCCCCAGCAGCGCATTTTTATGCAGGAAGCATATAAGGCAATTGAGGATGCAGGCTATAGTGGCTCACAGTTGGGAAATAAAAAATGCGGGGTTTACCTTGGAATTTTAAATAATGAATATAGTATGCTGCGGTACAAGCATCAAGCGCAGTTCACCAATACTACTGGGAACAGTAACGCTATTGCAGCGGCTCGTATCTCTTATTTCCTCAATCTGAAAGGTCCGGCCATATCCGTAGATACGGCATGCTCCTCATCGCTGGTGGCAACCCATCTGGCCTGCCAGGCGTTATCTAACGGAGAGATAGAAATGGCGTTGGTTGGCGGGGTGTCGCTATATCTGACTCCTGAATCGTATGTAGGCATGTCTGCATCCGGAATGTTGTCGCCAGATGGCCGGTGTAAAACGTTTGACAATAGCGCCAACGGCTTTGTTCCGGGGGAAGGAGTAGGGGCGCTGGTTCTGAAGCGGCTGAAGGATGCTGAAGCTGATCGGGATCATATATACGGAGTTATTATCGGGTCCGGAATCAATCAAGATGGAAAAACCAACGGGATTACCGCTCCAAGCACAAACAGCCAAATTGAGCTGGAGCGGGAAATATACAACAAATATCAGATTGAGCCTGAAAGCATTAGCTATGTTGAAATGCATGGGACAGGAACCAAGCTGGGAGACCCTATTGAATTGGAAGCTTTATCAACCGCCTTTAAAGAGAAAACCGATCAGAAGAACTACTGTGCCATAGGTTCGGTAAAAAGCAATATCGGGCATACTTCTGCAGCAGCGGGCATAGCAAGCGTGCAAAAGGTGTTGCTATGCATGAAGCATAGAAAACTAGTACCGACACTGAATTTCAAGAACCCGAATGAGCATTTTGATTTTGATAATTCTCCTTTTTATGTCAATACAGAATTGAACACCTGGGAACCTTCCCGCGGGAACAAAAGGCGCGCCGCTGTGAGCTCTTTCGGATTTAGCGGTACGAACGCCCATCTTATTATTGAAGAATATCGTCCCGGGACTGGAACATCTGCGACATCACCAGCAGCCGCCGATATCCATAATCCCGTTCTCTTCGTTTTGTCTGCTAAAGGTGAAAAGCAACTAAAAACGTATGCCGAAAGAATGAGGAGCTTTATTGCATCCCGGGAAAATCTTAACCTCTCGGATATGGGGTATACGCTGCAAGTGAGCCGCGAGCCGATGGATTACCGGCTGGCTTTTGTGGCAGATTCAAAAGAGGCATTGCTAAAAGCGCTCGAAGGATTTGCGAATCATGATCTGGTTTCTGGCGTCCTAACGGCGCAGGTGAAAAAGAGCAAAGACGGGATTGTGATGTTTGAGGCGGATGAAGATGCCAAATCGTTGCTTGAAACCTGGATCAAGAAGAGAAAACTGAAAAAAATAGCGGAGTTGTGGGTAAAGGGGCTAACTATTGACTGGAACAAGCTGTATGGGGACATCAAACCTTACCGGATCAGTCTACCGACCTATCCTTTTGCGAGAGAACGCTGCTGGGCGCCTGAGCTTGACAGCAAGGCAGGCAAAGGCATGACTTCTGTCACTGCTGCTTCGCTCCATCCTTTACTGCATCTAAACACCTCCGATTTCTCGGAGCAGCGGTTCAGTTCGACTTTTACAGGCCAGGAGTTTTTCCTGAAGGATCATGTGGTGAATGGACGCAAGGTTCTATCCGGGGCTGCTTGTCTTGAAATGGTCCGGGCGGCCGTGGATCAGGCAACAGGATATGATGAGGGCGGGCCAACCGGGATTTGCCTTAAAAACGTGGTTTGGGCACGGCCTATTATCGTAGAAGATGGGCCACTACAGCTACACATTGGACTTTTCCTGGATGATCATCAAGAGATTTCCTATGAAATATATGGGGAGAGCGCAGAAGCTAATGCAGGGATTGTGATATATAGCTACGGCAGTGCTACACGAAGATCGGCTGCGGAGGTCCCAGCACTGAATATTAAAGACTTGCAGAATGTATGCAGTCGGAACTTCGACCCCACACAATTGTATGGAGTTTTCAGGGATATGGGAATGGATTATGGCCCTGGACATCAAGGGATTGAGATGGTGTATGCGGGAGAGGGTCAAGTGCTGGCTAAGTTATGCTTGCCGGCTTCCGTTTCTGACAACCAAAGCAAATTTGTCCTGCATCCAAGTATGATAGATTCGGCCTTGCAGGCAACCGTAGGCTTGACGCTGGGGTCTGGCGAGATCAAACCTTCTTTGCCTTACGCCATTCAAGAAGTTGAAATTATAAAAAATTGCAGCTCCATCATGTGGGCGCTAATTCGCTACAATGCAGACGGTCTAGCTGAGGAAAAGGCACAGAAGCTGGATATTGACCTGAGCGACGAAACTGGAGCCATCTGTGTCAGGATAAAAGGATATTCATCAAGAATTCTGAATAGGGACTTGATTTCCTCGGATGTTCAGTCAAATTCCAGTAACTTGATGCTTGAACCCGTATGGAAAGAGCAAGGGATTGCTCTAGGGGCTGAAATGCCTGTATATGATCGCCATGTCGTGTTACTCTGCCAGCCGTCCGAGATTTCCCGTGAACAAGTTGAAGCTCGGATGGACGGCGTGCAATGCATTGTACTGCAACCCGACCGAAACGGAATCGCGGAACAGTTCCAGCATTACGCCGTCCAGGTGGTTGAAGAGATTCAAAGCATTTTCAGGGAAAAACCCAATGGCAAGGTGCTGATCCAGATTGCCATAAGCGGACAGGAGGAGCAGCAGCTTTTCTCGGGACTTTCCGGTCTTTTAAAAACGGCCCGGCTTGAGCATTCAAAACTGGTAGGTCAGTTAATAGAACTGGGACAGGATGAGGACTGGGGAGCAATCATAGACATTTTAAAAGAAAACAGCCGTAGCCTCGAGGATATCCAGATTCGGTACGAGAAAGGCACACGGTGGGTTTCCTGCTGGAACGAAGTTCACATCTCTCAGGAAGCGGCGGGTAACCCGTGGAAGGATGGCGGAGTGTACCTGATTACTGGCGGTGCCGGTGGATTGGGACTCATTTTTGCCAAAGAGATTACGGATAAAGTCCATAAAGCCGTCTTGATTTTAACGGGGCGTTCCGCGCTGGATGAGGGCAAACGGGCTGAGATAAAGAAAATGGAGGCATTAGGGGCGCGAATAATATACAGACAGGTCGATGTGACTCAGGAGCAGGCGGTGACCGATTTAATCCAGGAAATTCAGGAGGAATTCGGAAACATCAATGGCATCATTCACAGTGCAGGAGTCATTCGTGACAACCGCATACTCCAAAAAAATAGCGAGGAAATGCTGGAGGTTCTCGCATCCAAAGTAATAGGGACAGTGAATCTGGATCAGGCAAGCAAGAATCTGCCGCTTGACTTCTTTGTTCTATTTTCGTCTGTAGCCGGAGGATTAGGTAATCAGGGACAGGCAGACTATTCTGCAGCTAATGCGTTTATGGATGCTTATGCCGGATACCGGAACACTCTGATAGCATCTAAGCAGCGCCAGGGTCAAACGCTATCCATCAATTGGCCGCTATGGAAAGAGGGTGGGATGCGTATTGATGAGGAAACGGAGAAGCTGGTAAGGCAGCGTACAGGCATGAGCGGCATGTCAACCTCTTCCGGCGTTCAGGCCTTGTATCGTGGCATGATCGCGGGCGTTGATCAGGTTATGGTGATGGAAGGCAATCTCGCAAAAATGAAGAAAAGCATGGGTTTAATCACGACTCCAGAGATTAGGCAGCCTGAAAAGGTGACAGGAATTTCAGAAGCTTCCCCTAAAAGCAATGCCGTACCGGATCTGCTGGACAAGGTACAGGCCGCTATGATACAGGCCGTGTCAAAATTGCTGAAAGTCAAACTTGAAGATATTGATGAACATGTAGAACTGAGTGAGTATGGCTTCGATTCCATCCTGCTCACACAATTTACCAACAACATCAATCACTTATACCGACTTGAGCTGACGCCGGACATATTTTTTGAATACACAACGATTCATGACTTCACCAGGTATTTGGTGGACGAATATGATGCCGTGCTTGGCGAGCAGTTTGCCGTGCATGCCCGGATTGAGCCTGCTGTCCAGGCCGTGGAGGATGATAGGGAAGACAGTACCCACGTTAGACGGCAGCGTTTCCGGTTTGCAGGCGGGAATGTGTTGTCCATGCCGCAACAGACTCAGGCTGTTCCTGAACCTATTGCCATCGTGGGAATGAGCGGTGTATTTCCCATGGCTCGGGATGTGGATGAGTTTTGGAAAAATCTTGAGGAAGGCAGGGACTGTATCACTGAAATCCCTGAAGATCGGTGGGATTGGAAGACGTATTACGGTGACCCTGAGCAGGAGGCCAATAAAACAAACATCAAGTGGGGCGGGTTTATTGACGGGATCTATGAGTTTGACCCGCTATTCTTTGGAATTTCACCACGGGAAGCCGCACTCATGGACCCGCAGCAACGGCTGTTGATGACCTATATCTGGAAGGCGATTGAAGATGCAGGCATTCAGGCAGGGAGTCTGTCGGGAACCCGCACAGGAATCTTTGTAGGTACCGCGAACAGCGGCTACAGCGGTATGATCTATCAGGGAAATGTGGGTGTCGAGGCGTATTCCTCCAGCGGTATGGCACCGTCTGTTGGGCCCAATAGAATGAGCTATTTCCTTAATATTCATGGTCCGAGTGAGCCTATCGAAACGGCTTGCTCCAGTTCGCTGGTGGCCATTCACCGAGCCGTTAGAGCCATAGAGGATGGAAGCTGCGAGATGGCGATTGCAGGCGGTGTCAATGTGATTATCACGCCTGAACTCCATATCAGCTTCAACAAAGCAGGAATGCTGTGTGAGGACGGTCGGTGCAAAACCTTCTCCGATAAGGCCAATGGCTACGTGCGTGGTGAAGGGGCCGGCATGCTTTTCCTGAAAAAGCTGAAGGATGCAGAGAAGGACGGAGACCATATTTATGGTGTAATTCGGGGTACTGCCGTCAATCACGGAGGCCGGGCCAATTCCCTGACAGCTCCTAATCCGAGGGCTCAGGCGGATGTGTTGGTAAATGCATATACAAAGGCCGGAATCGATCCAAGGACTGTCTCTTACATTGAGGCCCACGGGACAGGCACCGAGCTGGGCGATCCGATTGAAATTAACGGACTGAAAGCAGCTTTCAAAGAGCTTTATGAGAATACAGAGGGACCCGGGATCACAGAATCCCATTGCGGATTGGGCTCGGTGAAGACCAATATCGGACATCTGGAACTGGCTTCTGGAATCGCGGGTGTCATAAAAGTACTGCTTCAGTTAAAGCATAAAAAGCTGGTCAAAAGCCTTCATTGCGAGGCAATTAATCCCTATATAAAAGTTGAAGGTAGTCCGTTCTATATCGTTCAGGAGGCGCGGGAGTGGAAGCCACAGCGGGATACTCAAGGGAAAAATATTCCTCGAAGAGCGGGTGTTAGCTCCTTTGGATTCGGGGGTGCCAATGCCCATTTGATAATCGAAGAATACATTCCTGGAAAGCAGGCGCAGAATTCTATTACCCTTACCACCCCAAAATCGGCTATTGTGGTGCTGTCAGCCAAGAGTGAAGGACAACTGCTAGAGCAGGCGCAGCTATTACTTGCTGCAATCGGGGAGCATCCGTTCACAGACAGCAGTCTGGTAGATATAGCGTATACCCTTCAGGTGGGGCGCGAAGCAATGGAAGAACGTTTGGCTTTCGTTGTAGGCTCTCTCCGGGAGCTTGAAGAGAAATTGAAAGGATTTGTGGAAGGCCGGGATGGTATCCACGGCTTACACGTGGGACACGCCAAACGCCATAAAGAAGAAATTAGAGCTCGTGAAGACGGAGAGGGTGCAGGCACGACGATTGATGTTTTGGTTAGCGAAGGCAGCTATGGAAAAATCGCAGACCTTTGGGTAAAAGGAGTCGCAATTGACTGGGCCCTGTTGTACGGAGAGGCTAAACCAAACCGTATCAGTCTGCCAACCTATCCCTTTGCCAAAGAACGATATTGTATAACCGATATCAATAAACGGACGGGAGCAAGCGGTGTTGTGTTGGAACGGGAGACAGCAGTCGGCATTCATCCCTTACTTCAGCGTAATACGTCCGATATTTATGGACTGCAGTTCAGCTCCATTTTTACGGGGAAGGAATTTTTCCTGTCTGACCATGTGATAAGGGGGCAGAAGCTCTTGCCTGGAGTGGCCTACCTTGAAATGGCGCGGGCGGCAGTAGAGCAGGTTGCAGGATCTCCAGAAGATAAGTGGACGTCCATCCGGTTAAAAGATGTGGATTGGATCCGTCCAGTTGTGGTTGGGGAGGAGTCGGTTGATGTCAGTATTGGGCTCTATCCGCAAGATGGCGGGGAGATCGCCTATGAAATTTACAGCAAGTCTGGAGCAACGGACACCGAGCTGGTGGTGCAAAGTGAAGGCAGGGCAGTAATTGTTCCGGTGGCAGAGGTCCCTGCTATAGATATTAAAACCTTGCTGGAGCAGTACAGTCTGGGCTCCGTTTCATCCCGTCAGTGCTATGAGGCGTTTGCGGCGATGCAGATTTCCTATGGGCCGGGACATCAGGGAATTGAGAAAATATATGTCGGAGTGGGTCAAGCGCTTGCCAAGTTGTCCTTGCCTTCTTCCGTTTACCATACGATGGAGCATTATGTGATGCACCCCAGTTTGATGGACTCCGCTCTTCAGGCGACGATAGGCTTGATTATGAGTGCAGGTGATCGCAAAGCTTCCATTAAGCCAGCTTTACCATTTGCATTGGAAGAGTTAGAGGTATTTAACAGATGCACATCAGAGATGTGGGCCTGGATTCGTAATAGTGAAGACAGCAGGCAGGATGGCCCGCTGCAAAAGTTAGATATCGATTTGTGTGACGAGCAGGGGAATGTTTGTGTGAGGATGAAGGGATTTTTATCACGAGTTGCTGAAAGAGGGACAGGGGCACCAGAGGAATGGACTGCACCGGAGACTTTGATGCTTGAGCCTGTGTGGGAAGAACAAGCGATTGCTCTGGAAGGAACAGCACCTGACTATCAACAGCATCTGGTAATTTTATGCGAACCGGGATATATTTCCGGGGAAATTATTGAATCGCAAATGAACGGGGTGCAGTGCCTCATTCTCCAATCCGAAGAGAAGAGCATTGATGCACGGTTTAGGACTTATGCGACACAGGTGTTTGAGGCAATTCAACATATTCTTAAAACGGAATCCAAAGGCAAAACATTGGTTCAGCTTGTCGTTCCGGTGCAGGATCACCAACAGGTATTCTCGGGACTTTCCGGACTCTTAAAAACAGCATGGCTGGAGAATCCAGTACTGGTTGGCCAATTGATAGAAATGGATGTGGAGCAGGATCCAGCAGGTCTGATAAATATCCTGCAAGAAAACAGTCGCGGTTCTATAGAACCACATATCCGCTATCAATCAGGTAGACGGCATGTTGCCGTATGGACGGAAATTAAAGCCTCCGGGGAAGCGATCAGCATTCCGTGGAAAGACAGGGGAGTATATTTAATTACCGGCGGAACCGGAAGTCTCGGTTTGATTTTTGCCGAAGAAATTACACGACAGGCCAGGGATACCGCTTTAATTCTTGTCGGACGCTCCCCGCTTCGTGGTGACACCAAAGCAAGGATTGAGGAGATAGAGGCTTTAGGTGCAAGAGTAGTATTCCGACAAGCCGATGTCGCCGATAAAAGGGCCGTTGAAGTTTTGATTCGGGATATTCAGGAAGAGTTTGGGAAGCTGGACGGAATTGTGCACAGCGCAGGAATGGTTAGCGATAATTTCATTATTAAAAAAACACGGGAGGAATTGCAAAACGTTTTGGCACCAAAGGTTACGGGATTGGTGAATCTGGATCAGGCTTGCAAGGAAATCCCGCTGGACTTCTTCATCCTTTTTTCATCCGTTGCAGGGAGCCTCGGGAATATAGGGCAGGCTGACTATGCTGCTGCCAATGCCTTTATGGACGCCTATGCCAAGTACCGTAATACGCTGGTAGAGCGAGAACAACGCCAGGGGCGGACGATTTCAGTCAATTGGCCACTCTGGAAAGAAGGCGGAATGCGTATTGATGGGGAAACAGAAAAGATCATGGAAGGGATGGGGATGTTTGCAATGGAGACTGGTGCAGGAATTCGGGCTTTGTATCAGAGCCTGGCTTCCGAAAAGAATCAAGTCATGGTGTTGGAAGGGCATGCCAGTCAGCTAAGAGAAACGCTCCTGCAGCAACCGTCCCTGAATCAGGCTGGAGATGCCTCCTCTATGATAAGGGAAAGCGAGATGGGTTCGGTCATCGGACAAGACCTGCTTGCCGAAAAAGCGGCAAATTATTTAAAGCAATTGCTCGCTACATCCATCAGGCTGCCGGCAAGGCAGATTGAAACCGATGCCCCTATGGAGAAGTACGGCATTGATTCCATTATGATTAAACAGCTAACCCGTGAGTTGGAGAAAACGTTTGGAACACTGCCCAAAACTTTATTTTTTGAATACCAGAATATCCGGGAATTGACCCAATATTTCCTTAAAGTCCACCAGAAGCAGCTGATTAAATTGCTTGGAATCGAGACAGAGGTCAACCCTGCGAAAGAATTCAAGCCTTCTACGATGGAAAACGACCCGGGAAGGTCACTTTCTGATAGTCGGAAGCAATCGCGTTTCATGCCAGTTCAGGCAAGTTTCCAACCGCAACCGAAAAGAGCAGGCGAATCAGAGGAAATTGCCATTATCGGTTTGTCGGGCATGTATCCCGATGCAGAAAACATACGGGAATTCTGGAACAATCTGCGCGATGGGAAGGATTGCATTACGGAAATTCCCAAAGATCGCTGGGATCACAGCATGCACTTTGACGAGGACAGGAACCAGTCCGGAAAAGCTTACAGCAAGTGGGGAGGCTTTATCAAAGGTGTGGATCAGTTTGACCCCATGTTTTTCAATATCTCTCCTAGAGAAGCACAGATAATCGATCCTCAGGAGCGTCTATTCCTGAAATGCGTCTATGAAACGATAGAGGATGCAGGCTATACCCGGGAAGCGCTTGGACTAGAGCGGGGCCTTGGGCAGGATAGGAATGTGGGTGTTTTTGTCGGGGTCATGTATGAAGAATACCAGCTTTATGGGGCACAGGAACAAGCTAGGGGCAGAATGATTGCCGTTCCTGGCAATCCGGCTTCCATCGCAAATCGGGTATCTTATTTCTGTAACTTCCACGGTCCGAGCATGGCTGTGGACACCATGTGTTCTTCTTCATTGACGACCATTCATCTGGCCTGCCAAAGCTTGCGACAAGGCGAGTGTGAGCTTGCCATTGCTGGCGGCGTCAATGTATCCATTCATCCGAACAAATACCTGATGCTTGGGCAAGGCAGGTTTGTATCGAGTAAAGGACGGTGCGAAAGCTTTGGACAAGGCGGAGATGGATATGTGCCAGGAGAAGGCGTAGGAGCCGTACTGCTCAAACCACTGTCCAAAGCTATTGCAGATGGCGACCATATATATGGGGTCGTAAAGGGGACCTCGGTGAATCATGGAGGGAAGACAAACGGATTCTCAGTTCCTAATCCCAATGCGCAGGCCAGTGTAATTGGAAGGGCCTTTAAGAAAGCAGGAATTAACCCCAGAACCATTAGTTACATCGAAGCGCATGGCACCGGGACATCCTTAGGTGACCCCATTGAAATCGCCGGATTGCAAAAAGTTTTCCAGGAATATACGGAGGATAAGCAATTTTGCGCAATCGGATCGGCAAAATCAAATATTGGGCATTGTGAGAGCGCGGCAGGGATCGCCGGAGTTACAAAGGTGCTCCTTCAGCTCAAATACGGACAAATCGTGCCTTCATTGCATTCAAAAACACTAAACCCGAATATCGATTTTAGCGATAGTCCTTTTATAGTTCAGCAGGAGCTGGGAGAGTGGAAAAGACCCGTCGTCACAATGAATGGGAAGACAGTTGAATACCCAAGAATCGCAGGTATTTCCTCATTTGGCGCCGGAGGCTCCAACGCACATGTGCTCATTGAGGAATATATCCCTGAGGAGCAGGAGACTAGACAAGTTACCATTCCACTGCAAAATCCGGCAATGATCGTGCTGTCGGCGAGGAATAAAGATCGACTGGATGAACAGGTGCAAAGACTGCTTGCTGAACTCAAAGCGCCGGAATACTCGCAAACCAGCCTGGAGGATATAGCATTTACTCTGCAGGTGGGACGGGAAGCCATGGAAGAACGGTTAGCAGTCATAGTTAAGTCTACCCGTGAGCTTACAGAAAAGCTGGAGAGTTTTTTAGCGGGGAATGAGGATATTGACGGGCTGTATTTGGGTCAGGCAAAGAAGAATAAAGACATCCTAGCTGTTCTTGAGGCAGACGAAGACATGGCAAAAATGGTGGATAGTTGGATAAGCAAGGGGAAGTATACAAAGCTGGCGGAGCTTTGGGTGAAGGGGCTACTCTTCGATTGGACTAGACTTTATGAGAATACCAGCCCTCGTCGGATTAGTCTGCCAACTTATCCATTTGCCAAGGAGAGCTATTGGATCTTCGCGCGTGGGGGCGAATCCCGGGACGTCGAGGCGGAAACTCCTGTAGTCGATGTGTCGGTACAAGAGTTCGTTTCCAGCCCTCCTGCAGTTAACCATAGCAACGATAATGTGCAGAGACAGGCTTTGGCGAAAGTACCTGAAAAACCGCAGGGCATTTTGCTAAGCTCCGTTTCCAACATCCAGATGGTAGCAGATAAGCCAGAAAAGTCAGCTGTGCTGGCAGAATCCAAGCCTGCCCCGCCGCAACCTGAGGCCAAGCCTTCTTCGCCGCCGCCCGTTGTTGCCAGGGATGAGGGAAAGCGGTCGACATATGCGCCAACGGCTGTACGGATAGAAACATTGGAGAAGGAACTGGTAGAAAGTCTTGCGAAATCCTTGAGTATGAATGAAATGGATATTGGCCGGGATGATCAATTTATTGATATGGGACTGGACTCCATTATAGGCGTAGAGTGGGTGCAGGCTGTGAATAAACGCTTTGGAACAGCTATTCCAGCAACCAGAGTGTACGACTATCCTAACATTAAAGAATTTTCCAAATTTTTGGCAAAGGAATTGAACAAGTCGGCGGGAGATACAAATCAGGCTCCTACAGAGCCGAAGCCTAAGCAGCCCATGCAAGTCTTGTTACAGAAAGTACTGCAGGGTGAGTTAGATTTTGAACAGGCCGACCAGTTATTCAACCAATTACACTCGTAGACAGCCAACACGATATTTGTCCTATTTCATACAGCTAGGAGGACATGTTTATGGATTCAAAAGATATTTTTCGTGCGGTGCAAGCAGGGGAAATCAATTATGAAGATGCTGAAAAACAATTGCTTCAATTTATTGGCGAGCTCCCGGATGAATCATTGGAAGCCAGTCCACAGGAATTATCAGAAGGACGGGCTTTCACGTTGCAACCATTGGACAGCTTCCACACGTCGGAGGATGGGCAGGAGATAAGCGCCTCCCAAATGAAGGTACAGTCTGTGGTTGAATTGCAGGAATTTGAGCACGGGATTGTCTTGTTGAAAATGAAGGACACGGCGCACAAAAATACATTTTCCGATGAACTAATTATCGGCCTGAATCAGGCGTTTGAGACAGTGCAGGCTAACGAGAATTATAAAGTTGTGATTCTGACGGGATATGACACCTACTTTGCCACAGGAGGCACCCAAGAGGGGTTGCTGGCTATCCATGAGGGAAAGGCGAAATATAGCGATACCAATGTTTACAAGATTGCTTTGGATTGCAAGCTGCCCGTCATCGCTGCTATGCAGGGACATGGGATTGGTGCTGGCTGGTGCATGGGGATGTTTTGCGATTTTATCGTGATGAGTCGGGAAAGCATCTATACTACTAACTTTATGAAGTACGGCTTTACTCCCGGAGCGGGTTCGACCCTGATTTTCCCTGAGAAATTCGGGGTTAGTATGGCACAGGAAATTCTATTTACAGGTACTAGATATAGTGGTTCGGAACTGGAAACCAAAGGGGTTCCTTTTCCGGTTGTACCGAGGAATGAAGTGGTGCCGCACGCCATGCAGCTGGCAAGAAAACTGTCTGAGTCTCCCAGGGAGTCATTAATTGAGCTGAAAAACCATATGGCCCAATCGATAAGAGAAAAGCTGGCGGCTACTATTGAAAAAGAAATAAAAATGCAGGATAAAACGTTTGTGAATCAGCAAGAAGTTAAAGAACGGATTCAATTCGCCTATGGACAGCTGCCGAATAGCAATGATTCCCACAAAACGGTCAAGCATGCTGATTCTAAAAAAGCTATGCTAGATATGCCGCGCGGTCAGGAACATAAGGAGTCTATCGCAATTATTGGTATGGCAGGGCAATTCCCGGAATCCAGGACTTTGGCTGAATTTTGGGACAATCTGGCTCAGGGCAGGGATTGTATATCGGAAATCCCTTCAACGCGATGGTCAATCGATGAATATTACGATACCGATCCCAAGGCTCAGGGAAAAACCTATAGCAAATGGATGGGTGTTTTAGAGGATGTAGATAAATTTGACCCGTTGTTCTTTAATATATCCCCTGCAGAAGCAGAGATGATGGATCCTCAACAGCGCCTGTTTCTTGAAAGCAGCTGGAAATGCATTGAAGATGCCGGATTAAATCCAGCCTCACTGTCGGAGAGCCGCTGCGGTGTTTTTGTAGGTTGTGCAGCCAGTGATTATGGGAGGTCCATGAGTGGGCAGGGGTTAAATGCGCAGGTTCTTATGGGAGGGTCTCCTTCAATTCTATCCGCTCGGATTTCGTATCTGCTAAATTTGAAAGGTCCTTCTTTGGCTATTGATACCGCATGCTCTTCCTCTCTGGTGGCTATTGCTGAAGCCTGCAACAGTCTCCTTTTAGAAACAAGTGACCTTGCTCTGGCAGGCGGAGTCATGATTATGGCTGGTCCGGGGATGCATGTTATGACTAGCAAGGCAGGAATGCTGTCCAAGGATGGACGGTGCTTTACCTTTGATGCCCGTGCAAACGGGTTTGTCCCCGGAGAAGGAGTTGGGGTCATTTTATTAAAACGGCTCTCTGATGCAGTCAGAGACAAGGACTCCATATATGGAGTTATTCGGGGATGGGGAATGAACCAGGATGGAAAAACCAACGGAATAACTGCCCCAAGTGTAAATTCACAAATCTCGCTGGAAAAAGACGTATATCGACGGTTTAACATTCATCCCGAAACCATCTCCATGATAGAGGCCCACGGAACAGGAACAAAGCTGGGTGATCCTATCGAGGTGGAGGGACTTACGGAATCATTCCGATCCTATACAAGCAAGAAGGGCTATTGCGCATTGGGGTCACTGAAAAGCAATATGGGTCATATGATGACTGCGGCCGGAGTGGCCAGTGTGATGAAAGTGCTGCTGGCCATGAAGCACCACCAATTGCCGCCTACCATTCATTTCGAATCCTTAAATGAGCATATTTCTCTGGAGGATAGCCCGTTCTATATTAACACCAGTCTGCAAAGCTGGGAGCCCGAACCGGGAGTACCCCGGCGTGCGGGCGTAAGTTCTTTCGGATTTAGCGGCACTAACGCTCATATGGTTATTGAAGAATATGTTCCTGTAGTCTCTGCGGTGAATCTACCCCCAGTGGGTAAAGACAACCCGGGACTATTTGTGCTGTCCGCTAAAAGTGAACAATCCTTGAAAACCTATGCAGCAGATATGATGAATTTTGTTAAGTTGCACGAAAGCGTTAATCTCACGGACCTGGCCTATACCTTGCAAGTGGGAAGAGAGGCCATGGACTGGCGTCTCGCGTTTTTGACGGATTCAAGAGAAAATCTGATAGATGAACTTGAACATTTTATTAACGGAAACTCGTCGGAAAAAGTGCTGATCGGCCGTGTGAACTATCCAGGTGGCGGAATCGAACTCTTGGATTCGGACGAAGACACCGGAACCCTGGTTCGGGCCTGGACTGAGAAGAAAAGACTTGATAAGGTAGCCAAATTGTGGGCCAATGGCGCAAGCATTGAATGGGACGCACTTTATGGAGATATCAAGCCCAGACGAATCAGTCTGCCGACCTATCCTTTCGAAAGGGCACGCTATTGGTTATCCGAAACAGACACTGGACAAGGCAGTGTAAATCTGGCTATGACTGCCCAAATTCATCCTTTATTGCATCAGAATATTTCCGATCTCTCCGGACAACGTTATAGCTCTACTTTTACAGGCCGGGAATTTTTCCTGTCAGACCACAGAATCAAGGGTCAACAAACATTACCCGGGGTGGCTTACCTCGAAATGGTGCGAGCAGCTGTAGAAGAGGCAGTGGGGGCCGTAGTAGAAAGCGAGACCCATATTCAGCTGAAAAATATCGTATGGGCTCGGCCTGTGGTTGTAGCAGACGGACCGGTCAGGGTACTCATCAGTCTATATCCCCAGGACAATGGAGAGATTGCGTTTGAAATATGCAGCGGGATGGAAGGGGCCGACGCTGAAGGTATTATACACAGTCAGGGAATGGCTGTGCTGGAGAGGGCTGGCGAGCTACAGTATCTGGACCTGAATGTCTTACGGGCAGACTGTACCCGCACACCACTTTCTTCGAGCCAATGCTATGAAGCTTTCAAAGCCATGGGGATAGACTATGGACCCGCACACCGTGGCATTGAGGCAATCTTTCGAGGAAAGGATTACGTGCTGGCCAAGCTGTCCCTACCATCCTCTGTACTCCATACTCAAACTGAATTTGTACTGCATCCAGCTTTGATGGATTCAACTTTGCAGGCCACAATCGGCTTGGTAATGGGTTCGGAAGAAAATTTGCCTGTAGGCAAGCCAGCGTTACCCTTTGCTTTGGAGGAACTGAAGATTTCCGAAAAATGCACTCCAGTGATGTGGGCCCGGATCTCTCACGATGGGAGTGAAGAGACGTCGAATGGATTAAGCAAGGTGGATATTGATCTGTGCGATGAGACCGGAAAGATTTGCGTGCAGCTCAAAGGACTTTTATCCAGAGCTTTGGAAGGAGATGTGGGGCAAGCCAGCATCACTGAGGATATGGGTACACTGATGCTTGAGCCTGTCTGGCAGGAGACACCTGTCACCACAGGGGTGAACGCTAACGAAGATATCCAGCATGTTGTGATCCTGTGTGAAGTGGATGGTATCTCCGGGGAGGATATTGAAGCCCACATGGATGGTACTCGCTGCCTTGTTTTACAGTCCTCCAGCATGGATATGGACAGTCGGTTTGAAGATTATACCATTCAGATATTTGAAGAATTGCAAAGCATCCTGCTAGACATCCCCAAACAGAAAGTTTTGATACAGCTTGCAACCCGCGCTCGGAAGGACCAACAGGTTTATTCCGGGCTCTTTGCAATGCTGAAAACCGCTCAAAAAGAAAATCCGAATGTCATGGGTCAGCTGCTTGAGCTTGATGTAGAGGATAATGTCGAAGGAATCATTGAGAAACTACAAGGGAACCGGAGTGGCCTGCATAACGAACGGATACGGTACCAAGGGGACAAACGACAGGCTTTAATGTGGCAAGAAATTGAAGCCTTACGTGAAGATGCAGACCTGCCGTGGAGAGATGGTGGGATCTATCTCATTACTGGTGGCTTAGGTGGCCTGGGGCTTATTTTTGCCAGAGACATTGTGCGCAATGTGAAAAACTCCACCGTCGTATTGGTGGGTCGGTCATCACTTTCTGCGGACCAAAAGGCTCTGTTAAGCGAACTGAGAGCGCTGGGCGGTCATATAGAGTATCAACAGGCAGATGTGGGCCACAACGAATCGGTTACCGGGCTAATTCATGGCATCGTCGAGCAATTTGGCGGCCTTAACGGTATTTTGCACACAGCCGGAGTGATTCGGGACAACTTCATCATCAAGAAGACTAAAGAAGAGGTTAGAGAAGTGCTGATTCCGAAGGTCTCAGGGGTGATGAATCTGGACCAGGCCAGCAGAGACCTGCCTCTGGACTTCTTTATCTTATTTTCTTCTGGCGCAGGAAGCCTTGGCAATGTAGGGCAGGTTGACTACTCCGCTGCTAATGGCTTTATGGATGCGTATGCCTCCTATCGAAATGCTTTGGTGACAGTAAAGCAGCGCCAGGGGCAAACGCTGTCGATAAACTGGCCTCTGTGGAAGGATGGAGGCATGCATGTCGACCTGGAAACGGAAAGGGCGATGCAAGGCCTGGGCATGATTGCCATGCAAACGGAGAATGGAATCAAAGCTTTGTATCAAAGCCTGTCTTCCGGCAGAAGTCAGGTTATGGTGATCGAAGGGTATCCCCAAAGGATTAAAGCGGCAATTTTAGGCCAGCTCTCGGAAACTGATGTCTCAGGCCGATCTGTAATGGAAAGCGGAGGAGCACCGCTTATCGGAGAAGAATGGCTAAGGGAAAAAGCGGAGGGTTATTTGAAAACGGTACTTTCAACCGTGATCAAGCTGCCCGCTGAAAGTATAGATGTAAATGCACCAATGGACAGGTATGGGATTGACTCCATACTGGTTATGCAGCTTACCAATGAATTGGAAAAGACTTTCGGCTCATTACCGAAAACATTATTTTTTGAATACCAGAATCTCCGGTCATTGACGGGTTATTTCCTTGAATCGTATCGCGGTCGGCTGATTGATGCTGTAGAAGCGACAGAGAAGAATACGGCTCCTGATGCAGGCCCGAAAGTACCTATAAAAGCAACCATAGAGCCTTTAGCCTCGATATCGGCTAATCGTAGGCGTCCATGGCTTCTCCCGACAGGTATACAACCACATCAGGAGAAGAAGGCATTAGACATTGCAATTATTGGCGTGTCGGGGAGATATCCGGGAGCATTAGGTATCCGAGAGTTCTGGGACAACCTAAGGGATGGAAAGGATTGCATTACAGAGATTCCTAAAGAACGCTGGGATCACAGTCTGTACTTTAATGAAAACAGAGGCAAGCCCGGAAAAACCTACAGCAAGTGGGGAGGGTTCATCGATGGAGTGGACTGGTTTGACCCGTTGTTTTTCAATATTTCGCCAAGGGAAGCGGAAACGATGGACCCGCAGGAGCGCTTATTCCTGGAATGCGTTTATGAAACGATAGAGGATGCGGGTTATACGAGAGAAATTCTTTGTGCAGAGCGGGAGCTTGGCGGCATAGAAGGCAATGTCGGGGTTTACGTCGGAGTGATGTACCATGAGTATCAACTCTATGGAGCCCAGGAACAAGCCAAGGGAAGGATGATTGGACTTCTCGGGAATGCCTCGGCGGTTGCCAACCGGGTATCGTATTTTTGTGATTTTCAAGGGCCAAGTATCGCTGTAGATACCATGTGCTCCTCGTCACTGACATCAATTCATATGGCCTGTCATGGACTACAGCATGGAGAATGCGAACTGGCAGTAGCAGGAGGGGTCAACGTCTCCATCCATCCTAACAAATACCTATTGTTGGGACAGGGAAGTTTTGCATCAAGCAATGGGAGATGTGAAAGCTTCGGACAGGGAGACGGATATGTACCGGGAGAAGGAGTCGGGGCTTTGCTGCTCAAGCCATTAGCCAAAGCCATAGCAGACGGAGACCGGATATATGGAGTTATCAAAGGAACTGCAGTGAACCACGGGGGGAAAACCAATGGCTATACCGTACCTAACCCCAACGCACAGGCCCGTGTGATTGGTCAGGCAATTAAGGAGGCAGGAATCAACCCCAGAACCATCAGCTATATAGAAGCCCATGGAACAGGAACTCCACTGGGAGATCCGATTGAAATTGCAGGCTTACAAAAGGCCTTCCGGAAATATACCGGCGATAAGCAGTTCTGTTCAATCGGGTCGGCGAAGTCTAATATCGGGCATTGTGAGAGTGCTGCTGGTATCGCCGCGGTGACAAAGGTTCTTTTGCAGTTGAAATATAAACAAATCGTGCCTTCGCTGCATGCAAGCACCTTAAATCCCAATATCGACTTCAGCGATAGTCCCTTTAAAGTCCAGCAGGGGTTAGAAGAGTGGAAAAGACCAGTAATTGCCATCAACGGTGAAACCAGAGAATACCCAAGGGCAGCAGGAGTATCGGCCTTTGGTGCTGGGGGCTCTAACGCTCATGTGGTCATCGAAGAATATATTCCAGAAGAAGCTAGTCAGCAGCAAGCTGCTCCTGCATCCCTGAATCCTGTCATAGTCGTGTTGTCGGCCAAAAATAAGGAAAGGCTGGACGAGCAGGTGCAAAGATTGCTGTCTGCACTCAGAGAGCTGAATGACCCGCATACAAGTCTCTCAGATATCGCCTACACGCTGCAAATCGGGCGAGAAGCGATGGACGAACGTCTGGCGATCATTGCAAAATCCATCCAAGAGCTTGACTGGAAATTGGAAGGCTTCCTACAAAAAAAGGAAGGCGTAGAAGAACTGTATAGAGGACAGGTAAAGCGTAATAGAGGAGGGCTTGTCACTCAGGAAGTCGATGAAGATATGGCTAAAATGATTGATGCATGGGTGGACAAAGGGAAGTATGGAAAGCTCGCTGAACTTTGGGTTACGGGACTGATTTTGGATTGGAACAAGCTTTATGAGGATGTGAAGCCTCGCAGGATGAGTCTGCCAACCTATCCTTTTGCCAGAGAAAGCTATTGGATACCCGTACATGAGGAAAAGAGCGCCGCAATAACAGAAGCCGCTTCGTCCCAATCATCCTTTTTGACACCTTTACTGCATCAGAACACTTCAGACTTTCTGGAGCAGCGGTTCAGTTCAACGTTTACAGGCGAGGAATTTTTCCTCAAGGATCATGTTGTGAAAGGCCAAAAGGTTCTGCCTGGCGTAGCCTATCTTGAGATGGTACGGGCGGCTGTAGAACGTTCCACAGGAGATATGGACAACAGCACAACAGGAATCCGTTTGAAAAATGTAAACTGGATTCGGCCCATTGTGGTGGACAACCAGCCAGTTCCTGTACACACCAGGCTCTCTCTGGAAGACACCGGAAAAATCAGCTTTGAAGTGTATAGCGGGCAAGTAGGAAGCGAAAGAGGGCATACCGTGCATAGCCAAGGTGATGCGGTGCAGGTTTGCGTAGAGCAAAAACCGACACTAAACCTTAAGGCGTTACAGGCAGATTTTGGTCAACACAGGTTTAACGGATCGCAATGTTACGAAATCTTCGAGGAAATGGGAATGGATTATGGCCCGGCATACAGATGTGTGGAGAAGGTATATACACATCCGGGCAGGGTGCTAGCCAAGCTGGCATTGCCTTCCTTTATTTCTAATATGACGGACAGCTTGGTCCTTCACCCCAGCTTGCTGGATTCGGCCTTGCATGCATCGATCGGGCTAATCATGGGCCAAGAGAACGGAGGGCTACCGGGTAGCGCTGTACCAGCTACGCCTCACATGCCGTTTGCCCTCCAAGAGTTTGAGATTTATGGGGCATGCACCCCGACCATGTGGTCGTTGATTCAATACAGCGAGGGCAGCAAGAAAGAAGACAAGGTACAGAAGCTTAATATTGACTTGTGTGATGAGGAAGGAACTATTTGCGTCAGAATAACAGGATTATCCACCCGGGCGCTGGAAGGAGAAGTCGGCATTGAAAATGCACAAGGCGCAGCGGCAGGAGAAAGTGCCGCCGACCCGCTTGTAGGATCCGTAATGCTCATCCCGAAATGGGACCCGGCTGCTGTAAAAAAAGATGTCGTTTCCCCGTCACCGACAGACCGATTGGTCATTGCAGGTGGTACTGACAAAGACAGACAGGCCATCCGGGAGTATTATCCTAGGGCGCATTTCTTGGAGCTTCAAGCGCACGATTCCATTGAAACAGTTGCCTCAAAGGTAGAAGAATATGGAGCCGTTGACCATATCCTGTGGATTGCACCCTGTGTTTCCGTCGAATCGGTGACTGCCGAGTCCTTGATCAAGGAACAGGAGCAGGGAGTCCTTCTCTTCTTTAGAATGGTCAAAGCGATGCTTCTATTGGGATACGGGACGAAAAAGCTAGGCTGGACAACGATAACCAATCAAGCTCAGCCGATGGATCAGAACGATACAGTCAACCCGACTCACGCAAGTCTTCATGGGCTGGTAGGCACCATGGCCAAAGAATATCCGAACTGGAAAATCCGTATCCTTGACCTGCAATCCGATGATGACTGGCCGCTATCCGATATGTTTACGCTGCCTTCGGACCGACAAGGACGGATGTGGGTTTACAGAAATGGGCAGTGGTACCGGCAGCACTTGGTCCCATTCAAACAGACTTCAGGTTTAAAAGGACAGACGCTATACAAAACCGGAGGCGTCTATGTGGTCATCGGGGGTGCCGGCACTATCGGAGAGGCTTGGAGCAAGTATATGGCCTGTACCTACCAGGCCCAGATGGTGTGGCTAGGCAGAAGGCAAAAGGATGCCTCTATCCAGGCCAAACTGGACGGATTTGAAGGCCTGGGACCTGTTCCATGCTATATCACGGCGGATGTAGCAGACGAAAGGGAGCTGCAGCGGGCATATGAGGAAATAAAACAGCGGTACTCCAACATAAACGGAGTGGTCCACTCAGCCATTTCATTTTTGGAGAAGGGCTTGGAAGATTTGACGGAGGAAGAGCTCCGGTCAGGGCTTTCAGCAAAGGTTGATGTAAGTGTACGCATGGCTCAGGTCTTCCAAAATGAGCCGTTGGATTTCGTATTGTTCTTCTCTTCCATGATTACCTATGTAAAGAATCCGGGACAAAGTAGCTATGCTGCCGGAAGTACCTTTAAAGACGCGTTTGCGCATCGTCTTTCGCAGGAATGGCGTTGTCCGGTGAAGGTCATGAACTGGGGATACTGGGGGAGCGGCGAAAACAATGCCTCTCAAAATGGAGGGCAGGAGGTAGAAAATTACTCCAGACTGGCGCAAATAGGTGTTGGGCTCATTGACCCGCAGGAGGGGATGGAGGCGCTTGAGACGCTTCTTGCCTCACCAGTTGACCAAATGGGGCTTATGAAAACAACAAGACATTTGGAGATGGAAGGGACTAATCCGACGGAAGAGATTGATCTCTACCCGCCTAATTCGGATCCGAATCTCAGGGATATACAGGAAAATATTGCTACAGCAATACAATCAAGAAGCCATTTTATCGAAAACTATGCTGCAGACGATATGGGCGACCTCCAGGAAAGGGAGATGGAACATCTCCTAAGCAGGTTGTTGCGGGAGCAGCTCTTGTCCATGGGGTTATCAGGGACAGATCGTCAGTCCGTCGACGAGTTCAAAAATAAACTCGGACTACCTGAGCTATATGGCAAATGGCTGAAAGAGAGCATGGAGATTTTGACACAGATGGATAACGACCTATCAGGTAGAAACTCCAGCTTGACGGATCGAGATGATGTCTGGCAGGAATGGGAAGAGCGCAAGCGTACATGGCTACAATATCCGCAGATGAGAGCAAGGGTTAATTTGGTTGAGACAACGCTACGGGCTTTACCGGAAGTGCTTACCGGAAAATCGCCTGCGACTGAAGTCATCTTTCCCAATTCCTCAATGGAACTAGTGGAAGGAATTTACAAGAACAATCTGGTGGTGGACTACTTTAATGAAGTACTTGCCGATACTACTGCCGCTTATATTCAGGAGAGGATTATGGCCGACTCCACTGCGAAAATCAGAATTCTGGAAATCGGAGCGGGCACCGGAGGAACCAGTGCCACGCTATTCCTGAAATTGCGCCCATACCGCAAACACATTCAGGAATATTGCTATACCGATATTTCCAAAGCCTTTTTGATGCACGCGGAAAAAGAGTATGGGCCGCATAATCCGTATCTCAGCTACCAGATTTTTAATGTTGAAGAACCTATTGCTGGGCAAGGTGTTGAGACGGGTAAATATGATATTGTCATTGCCGCTAATGTACTTCATACCGCAAAAGACATCCGCCAGGCGTTACGTAATGCTAAAGCGGTTTTGAAAAGCAACGGCTTGCTCCTGCTCAATGAAATCACAGGTAGTAGCGTGTTTACCCACCTTACCTTCGGATTGCTAGATGGCTGGTGGGCGTATGAGGATCCGGAATGGCGTATTCCTGGATGCCCAGGGCTTCACCCTCAAATATGGGAAACCGTACTGGACAAAGAAGGTTTCCATGCAGCGTTCTTCCCGGCGCAAGAGGCGCATGATTGGGGCCAGCAGATTGTTGCAGCCCAAAGCGATGGCTTGGTTCGGCAAAAGCGACAGCACAAACGAAGATCAATATTGATAGAGAAAAGAACCGTAGAAACGGTATCAGTGAAGCAACGAACTCAACCCAAAATAGAGGTAGAACATGTGCTGCGTGAAAAAAGTACGGCGTACTTTAAACATTTGCTTGGTGAGACGCTAAAAATGGAACCGGGAAGTATCGACTCAACGGTTGCCCTGGAAGAGTATGGAATCGACTCGATATTGGTTGTGCAAATCACAAATGTTTTGCGTGAAGTCATCGAGGATTTTGCCAGCACGCTGTTTTTTGAGTACAACACCATAGATGATCTAGTAGCATACCTTCTTCAAACGCAAAAGGACTCGTTGAAGAAGCTGGTAGGAATGAAGGAACAGGAGTTGACCGAAGAGACTTCCAGAGTTGAAGAGGTCCCTGCTTCACAATTACTCGCTACTGTCCCAATGAAGTTTGACCGGGGAGGGCATTTCCTTAAGCCTTCTGACAGCACAAAGGAAAAGCCAACGACACGATCCTCCAAAATTAGGGATGTTGCGATTGTTGGGATGTCAGGACGCTATCCGGGAGCTCGTGATATAGAGGAATATTGGAATAATCTAAGAGAAGGTAAAAATTGCATAACTGAAATTCCGAAAGACCGTTGGGATTGGAAGACCTACTTTGACCAAGAAAAAGGGAAAAGGGGCACAATCTATACGAAATCGGGCGGTTTTATCGAAGGCATTGATTTATTCGATCCGCTATTTTTTAAGATTTCTCCCGCAGAAGCCGAAACAATGGATCCGCAGGAAAGACTTTTCCTGGAAGCAGCATATGCAAGCATAGAGGATGCTGGGTATACCCCTGCCAATCTTTGTGAGAGTAGAAGAGTCGGTGTATTTGCAGGCGTTATGAACGGGAATTACGGTTTGGGACCTCAATATAATTCCATCTCGAATCGGGTTTCCTATCATTTGGATTTCCAAGGTCCGAGTATGTCCTTAGATACCGCTTGCTCTTCCTCATTGACGGCGATCCATTTGGCTTTGGAAAGCCTGTATAGCGGTACAAGCGAGTGTGCCATTGCCGGGGGAGTCAACTTGATTGTAGACCCTATCCACTATATCAAGCTGTCGGCTATGACGATGCTTTCTAAAACGGGTGAATGTAAGTCATTCGGAGATCAGGCAGATGGATTCGTCGACGGAGAGGGTGTCGGCGCGATCGTGTTGAAGCCGTTGGAGAAGGCCATTGCAGATGGCGACCATATTTATGGAGTAATCAAAGGGAGCATGCTTAATGCTTCAGGTAAAACCAGCGGTTATACAGTACCTAGCCCTCAAGCTCAATCCTGGTTGATTGAAGAAGCGCTCCAGCGTGCGGATGTCGATGCAAGGACAGTTAGTTATATTGAAGCCCACGGAACCGGTACAGCTCTGGGAGATCCTATTGAAATTGCAGGACTGACAAGGGCTTTCGAAAAATTCACAAAGGATAAGCAGTTCTGCGCCATAGGGGCGGTCAAATCCAATATAGGCCATTGTGAGAGTGCAGCAGGCATTGCAGGAGTGACTAAAATATTGTTGCAGCTAAAGCACAGCCAGCTAGTACCATCCTTACATTCAAGGAAGTTGAACCCTGAAATTAATTTCAACAATACTCCATTTATCGTTCAGCAAAGCCTGGAGGAATGGAAGAGACCGGTAATTACAACCGATGGAATCACAAAAGAATATCCAAGACGGGCTGGAATATCTTCTTTTGGTGCAGGCGGGGCAAACGCCCATATCGTGATTGAAGAGTATATTCCCGAGTATCAGGAACAGTCTGGAACAGAATCCGCTTCTCAGGGACCTGTCATGATCGTGTTGTCAGCCAAGAGCGAGGAGCAGCTTAAGGAAAAGGGAAGGCAGCTGCTGAATGCTCTTCAGGGTCAGCTATTCTCCGCAAGCCTATCGGATATTGCTTACACGCTTCAGGTGGGGCGCGAAGCGATGGAGGAGCGTTTAGCCATACTTGTGGAATCTACCGCAGAGCTTGAGGAAAAATTAAAGAGTTTTGTGGATGGACGCCATAACATGCTCAACCTATATAGGGGACAGGCTAAACGTAACAGAGAATCGTTGTCTATTTTTTCGGGGGACGAAGACTTGCAACAAATGATCGATCTTTGGATTTCCAAAAAGAAATATACCAAGCTTTTGGAGCTGTGGGCCAAAGGGATAAATTTGGATTGGGAAAAACTTTACACAGGGAAGATGCCTCACCGTATCAGCCTGCCTACCTACCCTTTTGCTAAAGAGCATTACTGGGCTTCTGAAAGCAAGGATCAAGTAAAAGCCTATGCATTATTTTCGCAAGGTGAGAGCGATGTAGACTTTGATGATATATTGTGCGGCAGACTCTTGGATGAAATGATGAACGATACCCTGTCTGTTGATGAGGCTGCCAGTGAAATCCTCAATATATGTATACGTAAATGAGAAGTTTCTACGTGCTGGGAGGCAATAGAAGATGAAGGATTTTTTTCAATATATTCTAGGCGAGGTAAAAAGCGGACGAATACAGAAAGAGGATGCCATTGTAAAAATACGCCAATTTCAAGCTCAAATGGTTTCACATGAGGCCCCGCAAAGTGGAACAGGGACTGCGGGGTCCTTGGCGGATACGGGAGTCCTTATGCTTGAGCCTTTCTGGAAAGAGCAAGTTGCTCATCAGAAAGTGGCACGCCCTGAATTTAGCCAGCATCTGGTGGTGCTTTGCGAACTGGATCATTTCGCGGAGCGCAGCATTGAATCGCTCATGAAAGGAACCCGTTGCATCAAGCTGCATGCCAGCCAAAGCAGCATGGATGAACGCTTTCAGGCGTATGCCCTCCAGCTGCTCACGGAAGTGCAAATGGTTCTCATAGAGGAATCCAAGGGTAGCGTACTGATACAGATTGCAGTTTCCGCACAAAGCGTTCAGCAACCTTTCGCAGGACTATTGGGATTACTGCAGACAGCTGAGAAAGAAAACCCGAAAATCGTAGGGCAACTCGTAGAATTGGAATCTGTAGGTCTGGAAGAGGTGATTGAGAAATTAAAAGAGAACAGTCAATATCCAAAGAATAAAAGGATACGGTATGAGGATGGTAAACGTTTGGTTCTCGGTTGGAACGAGATGAAACCCACTGAGACAACGGGAAGAGTACCCTGGAAGGATCGGGGGACTTATTTGATTACGGGTGGTGCAGGAGGTTTAGGACTTATTTTTGCGGAGGATATCGCCCAGCGAGTCAGGGAAGCCACGCTAGTTCTTGTAGGCCGTTCAAATCTAGACGAAGGCAAACAGGCCATATTGGAGAAGTTGAAGGCACTGGGGACCCGCGTTGAGTACAGACAGGTAGATGTAGCACGGAAGGAAGAGGTCTCCAAATTGATCCTTGAGATCAGGGAAGAGTATGGAGGCCTTGATGGTATCCTTCATAGTGCTGGAGTAATACAGGATCGTTTTATTATGAATAAATCACAGGAAGAGTTCGCGGAAGTAATGGCACCAAAGGTTGCCGGACTGGTGAACTTAGATCAGGCGACCAAGAAGCTACATCTGGATTTCTTTATTCTCTTCTCCTCAATAGCTGGGATTATGGGCAACCCCGGTCAAGCCGACTATTCTGCCGCAAATGCCTTTATGGATGCCTATGCCGCGTATCGAAACAGCCTTGTATCCTCAAAGGAGCGCAAAGGGCAGACGCTATCTGTCAATTGGCCTCTCTGGAAGGATGGAGGGATGCATGTGGACGATGACACGGAGAGGGCTTGGCAAAGTATTGGCATGGTAGCCATGCAAGCTTCAAACGGTATCCAGGCTTTATATAACGGTCTGGCCGCTGGCCTGAATCAGTTATTAGTATTAGAAGGTGAGCAATCCAAATTGCAAAAGTATTTCCTGGCGTCCCAACCACAGGAGAAAGAATATGTTGAAGAGTCAGCTTCTTCAGAGGTGAATCTTGAACTGCTTCTGGAAAAAACCTTATATCAGCTAAAACTATTGTTTGGAGAAGTTACCAAGCTGAGCATTGACAAGATTGATGTCAGCGAGCCTTTAGAGAGCTATGGCATTGACTCCATCATGATTACAAGGCTTAATCAAAAGCTGCAGGGCATTTTTGGAGAAATATCAATGACCTTGTTTTATGAATATCAGACGTTGGAGGCAGTGGCCGAATATTTTATTGCTGATTATCACAAGGAATGCGTACGGTGGACAGGACTCGGAAGCCAGATAAAGATGGAAGAGAAATCCGTCTCCATTTCCGCAACCTTGCATGCTGCCAGCGAGTTTTCTTTGTCAACCCTGCCAAAGGAAGAAAACAATCGTATCCGCAACACGGCTGCTAACAGAGACCGTGTGAAACACGAGCAAATAGCCATCATTGGTATAAGCGGACGATATCCGCAGGCCAAAAATATGGAAGAGTACTGGAGCAACCTGGAACAGGGCAAAGACTGTATAACAGAAATCCCTGCGGAACGCTGGAAGAGGGAAGGGTTCTACTGTTCCGACATCAAAGAAGCGGTTGAGAAGGGCAAAAGCTATAGTAAATATGGAGGATTCGTGGAGGGTTTTGCAGATTTTGATCCTCTCTTCTTTAATATATCTCCCCGGGAAGCAATGAGTATGGATCCTCAGGAGCGAATATTCCTGGAAGAATGCTGGAAGGTTTTCGAGGATGCAGGATATAGCAGGGAACAGCTCGCCGAACAGTATAATGGCCGGATTGGCGTCTTTGCAGGAATTACCGGAACGGGGTTCAATCTATATGGACCAAAGCTGTGGGAACAAGGACAACCCGTATTTCCGCGAACCTCCTTCAGCTCGGTAGCCAACAGAATATCCTATTTCTTGAACTTAAAGGGGCCCAGTATCCCGGTTGATACCATGTGCTCTTCCTCATTAACTGCAATCCACGAGGCCTGTGAGCATATCTTTAACGGTGAATGCGAAATGGCTGTTGCTGGAGGAGTCAACTTATATCTTCATCCTTCAAGCTATATCTTTCTCAGTACGATGAGAATGCTATCGCCTGAGGGGCGGTGTAAAAGCTTTGGGGAAGGCGGGAATGGATTTGTCCCTGGCGAAGGTGCAGGGGTTGTGCTGCTCAAACCTTTGTCACGAGCCATTGCAGACAAGGACCATATCTATGCGGTTATTCGGGGAACCCGTATCAACCATGGAGGAAAAACAAACGGGTATACCGTGCCTAACCCGGTAGCACAGGGTGAACTGATTAGAGAGGCTTTTGATAAAGCAGGCGTAAATGCCCGGGCAGTCAGTTATATTGAGGCCCACGGTACTGGAACGGAGCTCGGTGATCCTATTGAAGTCACCGGGCTTACCCAGGCATTTAAGAAAGATACGCAGGACACGGGGTTTTGTGCTATCGGCTCGGTAAAATCAAACATAGGCCATTTAGAGGCGGCCGCAGGGATTGCAGGCATCGCTAAAATCATCTTGCAAATGAAAAACCGGAAAATTGCCCCTAGCCTGCATTCCCAAAAACTGAACCCTAATATAAACTTTTCCAAAACGCCATTTGTAGTCCAACAGGGGCTTTCTGAATGGGAGCGTCCGATAGTGGAGGAGGACGGCGAGCAACGGGAATACCCGAGGATCGCCGGGATATCTTCCTTTGGAGCCGGTGGGGCTAATGCTCATATCGTCCTTGAGGAATACCTCCCTGTGGAACAGGATGACTTTCAAAATCCCTTTACTCCTCCAAGACCAGTCGTCATAGTTCTGTCGGCAAAAAGTGATGGAGCATTGAAGGAGCAGGTAAGCCAATTGGCTACTGTAATGGATCGGAATGAGTTTTCCGATCACGATCTGGTGAATGTGGCTTATACCTTGCAGACAGGACGTGAGGCGATGGAAGAGCGCCTCGCTGTGGTCGTTGAGTCAGTGGAGGAACTTAAAAACAAGTTGCGGGACTTTATTGGAGGAAAACAGAGTATTGCACACCTTTACCGGGGACAGGCCAAGCGGGACAAGGAGAGCTTGAACATGGCCTCAGAGGAGAAAACGCTCGATGAAACGGTTGATTTACAGATTCTAGCGGAAAAGTACGGCAGAATCTCAGACTTGTGGGTCAAGGGTGTCCGTATTGATTGGAGCAGACTTTACGGTAATGTCCAGCCCCGCCGTATCCCTTTACCCACATATCCTTTTGCCAGAGAACGCTATTGGATACATGTAGATGAAGAAAAGCCGTTCGCCAATGTGGCTGCACATCTACATCCATTACTGCATCAAAACACCTCCGTACTTTCTGAGCAAAGATTTAGTTCAACCTTTAGCGGCCAGGAGTTTTATCTGAAGGACTCCGTAGTTGACGGAAAGCTTGTCCTGTCAGAAGCGGCATGCCTTGAAATGGTGCGGGCAGCGGTGGAGCAGTCGTTAACAGTACAGGAGAAGGGTCAGGCAAACATCATTATTAAAGATATTGTATGGACACATGCTCCCGCTATAGGAGATCAGCCGTTAGAAATACATATAGGGCTCTTTCCGGGAGATCAAGGAGCGATTGGCTTCAAAATCTATAGCAGATTAACAGAAGCCGGGGACCCTGTCTTACACAGCCAGGGTAGTGCCGAACTGAAGATGTTAAATGAAGCGGAAACGTGGGATATACAGGCTTTGCAGATGGAGTGCTTTCAGCATGTTTCGCCTGGGATAGACGATGAAGCAGTGTGGGGCATGGGAGCCGACTACAGTCCGGAACATCAGGCCAATGAACAAGTGCATATAGGACAGGGGTTAGTGCTGACCAAGCTATCGTTGCCTTCCGGTATTAGGAATACTGAGGGCTTATTTGTTTTGCATCCCTTTATAATAAATGCTGCTTTGCAAATGCCGCCGGCATACTTGTTTTCGAATGATGAAAATATCATGCGGCCTTCAGGCATTGACCCTCTACAGAAAATACGGCCGACTGCCATTGAGAGACTCGAAATTTTTCGGGAATGTCCCTGTGAAATGTGGGCGTTGATCCGGTATAGCAGAGGAAGCGGGGCTGGTCATAATACGCAGAAGTATGACATTGATTTGTGTGATGAGGCAGGCCAAGTCTGCGTGCGTATAAAAGGATGCTCCTACAAGGAAGTGGACGCATGTGAGAAAACACTTGGTGTAATGATGCTCCAACCCTTCTGGAAAGAACAGGCGGTTGCGGAGGACACGATGGTTCCCATTTACGAACGACATGTGGTAATGCTTTGCGAAACAGATACCATTGCTGCAGGAGATATCGAGTCCTCCTTGGCAGGAGTGGAATGTATCACTCTGCAATCCGGTATGGAAGAGGTTGATCGCCGCTTCGAAAAGTATGCCGTCCAGGTTTTTGAAAAAATAAAAAGTATCCTGGATGACAAACCCAAAGGCAAGGTGCTGGTGCAGATTGTAACGATGCCTCAGCATGAAAAGCTGCTCTTCGCTGGGCTGTGCGGCATACTCAAAACTGCGCAAAAGGAAAATCCAAAGATCTATGGTCAGTTAATTGAAGTTGAGGATACAGAAAAAATGGAAGGGCTCATCGAAATACTAAAGACGAACAGCCGACACCCTGCGGATAGCCGCATCCGGTTTGCAGAAGGCAAACGTTGGATTCCTGTCTGGAGTAAAGCAGAAATGCCGTCAGAGACACCGGATATTCCATGGAAAGACCGCGGGGTTTATTTGATTACTGGAGGAGCAAAGGGTTTAGGTCTTATTTTTGCTAAAGAGATTGCGCGTCAGGCCAAGGAAGTGACTTTGATTCTTACTGGACGTTCCCTACTGGATCAGGACAAGCAGACTTCATTGGAGGAATTGAAGGCATTGGGCGCCCGGGTAGAATACAAGCAGGCGGATGTCACGCGGAAGGAAGCTGTGGTTGGCTTAATTGAAGATATCAAACAGACATACGGCGGAATCAACGGCATCCTGCACAGTGCTGGAATAATCCAGGATAACTATATTATTAAAAAGACTAGCCTGGAATTCAGGGCAGTGCTGGCGCCCAAGGTTGCGGGACTGGTAAATCTGGACCAAGCCAGTAAGGACATTGCTCTTGACTTCTTTATCCTTTTTTCGTCAGGTTCGGGAGTGGGTGGTAATGCAGGTCAGTCTGACTATGCTGCCGCGAATGCTTTTATGGACGCATATGCCTGGTACCGCAATACCTTGGTAACCTCCATGGAGCGTACAGGCAAAACGCTGTCCATCAATTGGCCGTTATGGAAAGATGGCGGAATGCGGCCTGACCAGGAGACGGAGAAGGCCATGCAGAAGGTGGGTATGTATGCGATGAGGACAGAGACAGGAATGAGCGCCCTGTACCAAAGCATAGCCTGTATTTCGGATCAGGTCATGGTGATCGAAGGAGACGTAGAGCTAATCAGCAACATGATGATCATGGAGGGACAGCTTGAAGAAAGCGGCAAAGCATCCCGGGATCAGGCGCTCGGATCAGAAGCTGAAGCATACATCGTTTCCTCCACAGCAAAGAAGACAGAGTCCGGCCAGGAAGAAGACCTGTTGCGTGAAAAGACGGTCCATTACTTGAAGACTCTGCTTTCATCGTCCATCGGCCTGCCCGTATATCGAATCGAAGAGGATACACCTTTTGAAAATTATGGGGTTGATTCTATAAAGTCTATGGAGTTGACCGACCAGCTGGAGAAAACATTCGATCAGGTGTCGAGGACTCTATTTTTTGAATATCCAGATATCCGGAGTTTAACGGAATATTTTGTGGAAGCCTATCGAGACCAATTGATTGCTTTGTTTGGCATAGATCAGGTAGCGGTTGCAGGCGCGAAAACCGACACAACTTTTGCAGCAAACAAGGAAGTGTCCGGCAGAGAAGCGGACCTGCTGCGTGAAAAGACGGTCCATTACTTGAAGACCCTGCTTTCAACGTCCATCGAACTGCCCGTATATCGAATCGAAGAGGATACACCTTTTGAAAATTATGGGGTTGATTCTATAAAGTCTATGGAGTTGACCGACCAGCTGGAGAAAACATTCGATCAGGTGTCGAGGACTCTATTTTTTGAATATCCAGATATTCGGAGTTTGACGGAATATTTTGTGGAAGCCTATCGAGACCAATTAATCGCTTTGTTTGGCATAGATCAGGCAACAGCTGCGGGTGAAAATGCCGAACCAACTTCTATAACAAATAAGGCAGTGTCCAGCCAGGAAGAAGAGCTACTGCGTGAAAAAATGGCAAGTTACCTAAAGAGCCTGCTCTCTTCGTCCACTGGACTGCCGGAACATCGCATTGAAGAGGACAAAAATCTAGAAAACTATGGTGTTGACTCCATAAAGTCAATGGAATTAACCGATGAGCTGGAAAAAAACTTCGGCCCGCTATCGAGGACCTTACTTTTTGAATATCCGAATATCCAGAGTTTAATAGAATATTTCCTGGAATCGCATCGAGGCGAATTGATTGAATGGTTTGGTATGGAGCAGGTAAAAGCCCCTTCTCCGATATTCCGTCGTCCCCAATTTTCGGCAACCGAGGTAGAGGCTCAGGAGGAGAAGAAACAAGAAACAGGAGCGATGGACATTGCTGTCATCGGGGTGTCCGGGAAATATCCAGGGGCGGAAAATCTTCAGGAGTTCTGGAGCAATCTCCAAGATAGCAAGGACTGCATTACCGAAGTTCCAAAAGACCGTTGGGAGCACGATCTTTATTTTGACAAGGAGAGAAACAAGCCGGGAAAAACCTACTGCAAGTGGGGCGGTTTCATGGAACGAATAAGCCTGTCAGAGCCAGCATTCTTTCATCTCACCCCCTATGAGATCAGTTTAATGGACCCGATGGAGCAACTTTTCCTGGGAATAATATGGAATTTGCTTGAAAGTGCAGGATATACGCGAGAGGCATTACAGAAGAAGCACCAGAACAAGGTTGGCGTCTATGTGGGCGCTACGTATCACAAATACTGCTCCTGTGATATCGAACCGGACTCTGCCCAACGGGTAACATCATTTGGGTCTGTTGCAGTCGCAAATCCCATGTCGCATTATTTCAATTTCCAGGGACCGAGCATATCCATTGATACGATGAGCTCTTCCTCAGCTGTAGCTGTCCATATGGCATGTGAAAGCCTGATCAGGGGAGAGTGTCAAATAGCGGTAGCTGGCGGGGGGAATCTATTGACTAGTCCCAAAAAGTATATTGAATCCAGTCAAAATCAGTTGATTGGAAGTCATGAAGATAGCAGAAGCTTTGCAGATGGGGATGGGTACCTTCCAGCGGAAGGAGTTGGAGCGGTACTCTTAAAACCGCTTCATAAGGCTGTACAGGATGGAGATTGCATTTTAGCGGTTATTAAATCCACGGCAACCAATCATGGGGGACATAGCAATGGATATACAATCCCTAACCCCAATGCGCAGGCGCAACTAGTCGAAGAAAACTTTTTGAAAGCCGGTATAGACCCCCGGACGATCAGTTATGTAGAGGCAGCCGCAAATGGTTCTACATTGGGAGACCCTATTGAACTTGCTGCTTTGAATAAAGCATTCCAGAAATTCACGACTGAGCAGCAATTTTGTGCCATTGGCTCAGTCAAATCCAATATAGGGCATGCAGAAGCGGCTTCGGGAATATCACAGCTAACCAAGGTCATATTGCAATTGTGGCATCGAAAACTGGTTCCTACCATTAAAGCCGAGAAGCTTAACCCTAATATTAATTTCAGTAATACTCCATTTTATTTGCAACGGGAGGTTCAGGAATGGGAGCGGCCTGTAATTGAGATTCAGGGAGAAGAACGGGAATTCCCGTTGCGGGCAACCGTAAGCTCCTTTGGTGCGGGAGGCTCTAATGTGCATTTCATTCTGGAAGAATATATCCCTTCAGAAAAAGACAACATTCATTTGCGAGTGGCAGATCAGCCCCAAGTGGTGATTCTCTCGGACATAAACCGGGAGAGACTGATGGCGCTTGCCAATCAATTACTGGGATATTTGGAGCAGCAGAGCGATGATGCCTTACAAGATATTGCCTTTACACTTCAGACAGGCCGCGAAGCGATGACATGCCGGGCGGCAATCGTAGCGAATACGCGGCAGGATCTACTCACGGGTCTTAGGGAACTTCTCGAAATAGCCGATAGCGGCAACGGGCCCGAAGGGGCATCTATTCCGTTATTTATAGGAGAAAGTGCAGAAGACTCAAATACGAGTGCGCTTCTCTCAGGGAAAATAGGAGAGACCGTTTCTCAATTGCTGCTAGAGGAGAAAAATATGGAAAATATAGCGATGTATTGGACCCAGGGGGGCAGGATTTCATGGGAGGCACTTCATGAGGATAAAGATGTCCGCAGAATCCCCCTACCGATAACCCTGTTTTAAACATAAACAGGGAACCGATCACTATCAGATGGAAAATACAAAATATTCTGGAGGTAAATCATGAGGGAATTTAAAGATAAGATAGCCGTAGTGACGGGAGCCGCCAGTGGGATTGGCCGTGCTATTGCGGACCGATGTGTAAATGAGGGCATGAAGGTCGTCCTCGCGGATATTGAGGAGGAGGCCCTTCTAAGGGCCGAAAAACAATTGAAAGACATGGGCGCAGAAACGTTATCTGTGGTGACGGATATTTCCAAAGAAGCTGATATACGTGCATTAGCGCAAAAAACGGTTCAGACATTTGGAGCTGTGCATCTTTTGTTCAACAATGCAGGAGTGGACGCCGGAACGGGCTGCTTATTATGGGAAAATACGGTGGCGGATTGGCAGTGGGTAATAAACGTAAACATATGGGGGATTCTCTTTGCAACTGAAATTTTTGTTCCTATTATGCTGAAACAGAAAACCGCATGTCATATTGTGAATACAGCTTCCATCGCCGGGCTATTGTCCGGCCCTGGTAATGGCATATATAGCGCGTCAAAACATGCCGTTTTAAGCTTGTCTGAAACGCTACACCAAGAACTCAGATTGATAGGTTCCAATGTAGGGGTTTCAGTTGTCTGCCCCGGGTTCGTACGCACCCAAATTATGGATGCGGAACGAAACCGACCGACGGAGCTGAGTAAGCAGACCGGACTAGGAAATCTTCCCCCGGAAAGACAAGTCATTAATCAATTGGCCCGCAAGGCTGTCCAGAATGGAATACTTCCAGAGGATGTAGCAAATCAGATGTTTGAGGGAATCAAAAAAGGGCAGCTATATATCATAACAGAGCCGAAATTCAAACCTGCAATAAGACAACATATGGAGAATGTTCTTAACGAAAGCAATCCCACACCTTCCCAAATGCAATTAGTTCGCAATTTACTGTGAAATATTCGTTTTAAATGGAGTTATTGGGATTTTATCAATGAGTATGTTGTGGGAGGTTAGAATGGACAGATCTGTGATTTTTATGTTTTCAGGCCAAGGCTCACAATACTACGGCATGGGAAGAGAATTATTTAAGTTAAATCCAGTTTTCCGAAAATGGATGACGAAGCTGGATGATATTCATACGGATATTACAGGAAGGTCCGTATTAAAAATGCTGTACGACGACAACCGTGGGAGAGGAGACCTGTTTGATAGTCTGTTATATACTCACCCCGCAATTTTCATGGTGGAGTATGCCCTCACACAGGTATTACTGGAAAAGGGGATTTATCCTGATTACGTTTTGGGTTCCAGCCTCGGTGAGTTTGCATCTGTTGCTGCGGCTGGTTGTATGAGTTATGAAGATACTCTTCAATGCCTTGTCAAGCAAGCAGAAATGGTAGAAACCTACTGTCCAAAGGGTGGCATGCTGGCCGTAATTGGCGACCTCAGTCTGTATGACCAAATATCCGTATTGAATGCCAACTCAGAGTTAGCATCAATCAACTATGACTCGCATTTTGTCATTTCTGGAAGCTATGAGGAACTGGAAGAAATTGAACGCTACTTGATAGCAAATGAGATTATATGTCAAAGATTACCGGTCCAGTTTGCTTTTCACTCTTCCTTAATGGACCCTATAGCCTTGGAATATACAGCGTATTTAAAGCTTAAGCCCCTAAGGAATCCGACTATAAATATGGTTTCATCTATGTACGGAGGAAAGGCGACATCCCTTGACAACCGTTTTCTTTGGGATGTCACTAGAAAACCTATCCGTTTTCGGAACGCTTTAAAATGTCTGGGAGACGGGGACGGGGTCATCTATATTGACCTTGGCCCCTCGGGCACTCTTGCTAATTTTGTGAAGTACAATTTTGGTAACAAGAAAATGGCAAGTATTTGTTCTATTCTTTCACCTTTTCAAAACGATATGAAAAATTTGGATCGTCTATTTGAAATATTCGACTAATATGCATTCACTAGCAAAAAGGAGGACACAAATGATCGCATATCTGTTCCCTGGACAAGGGGCTCAAGCCAAAGGCATGGGAGTAGGACTATTTGACGAATTTCAGGAATTGGTTGCAAAAGCGGATGCTATTCTTGGTTATTCTATTAAGAAACTGTGTCTTGAAGATCCTGCCAATCAACTAGGACAAACGGATTTTACCCAACCGGCGCTATTTGTCGTAAACGCTTTGAGTTATCTTAATAAATTAAAAGAGACTGGAAGAAAACCCGATTATGTTGCAGGACATAGCCTAGGTGAATACAATGCCTTATTTGCCGCAGAGGCATTTGACTTTGAAACGGGCTTGAAGCTGGTTAAAAAAAGAGGAGAACTGATGGTCAAGGCTACTGGTGGTGGTATGGCAGCGGTCATAGGCTTGAACGAGGAAGTATTTAGAGAAGTTATCGAGAAAAATAATTTAAGGGAGATTGATGTTGCTAATTTTAATTCGCCAAGCCAGATTGTCATCTCAGGACCGAAGGACATGATTGAGCAGGCGCAGCCAATTTTTGAGGATGCAGGAGCCACAAACTATGTGATTTTAAATGTAAGTGGAGCATTTCACTCCAGGTATTTGGAAGATGCCAGACAGAGATTTGAGGCCTATGCGTCACAGTTCGAATTCTCAAAATTGAAAATACCAGTCATTTCAAATATCTATGCCAGACCCTACAGGCAGCAAGATGTAAGGAGTACGCTGATCAACCAGATCGTAAGTCCAGTCAAATGGTCGGAAAGTATAAGATATCTAATGGGTAAAAATGTAACCCAGTTCATACAGGTTGGGCCTGGAAAAGTCATAACAGGGTTGGTTAACGCAATACAACGAGACGCAGAACCGCTGATTGTGAGGGAGGATGAGGAACGTAGCGAGCAGGTACAGGAAGTAAAGTCGAAGAATAGTATATCCGGCCAACGATTTACGGCGGAGTCTCTTGGTCATAGCGAATTCAAAAAATATTATGGACTTAAATACGCGTATCTTATGGGTTCGATGTATAAGGGAATATCTTCAAAAGAGATGGTCGTAAAAGCAGGTAAGGCAGGAATGATGGGATTCTTTGGGGCAGGGGGAGTCAAGATTGGGGCCCTTGAGGAAGCTATAAAGTATATTCAGCAAGAATTGAACCAAGGCGAAGCCTATGGAATGAATCTTATTCATGTTCCCGATCACCTGGAAATAGAAAATAACATCGTTGATTTGTACATAAAATACGGTGTTAGAACTATTGAAGCCTCTGCTTTTATGAGTATAACGCCTTCTTTGGTAAGGTACAGATTGAAAGGTTTGAAACGAAATGAAAAGGGGATCGTAACACCGCAGAACAGGATTATAGCGAAAGTATCAAGACCCGAGGTTGTGGAGGCATTCTTGAGTCCTGCGCCTCAGAATATCGTAAATAAACTGCTTGAGGAAAATAGGATAAGCCGGGATGAGGCCCGGATGGCGATGGAAATTCCTATGGTAGACGATCTGTGTGTCGAGGCTGATTCAGGCGGGCATACTGATCATGCTGTTGCATATGTACTGGTTCCGTTAATGCTTAAAATGAGGGATGAAGCGTTACTTAAGTATAAATACAATAAAAGTATAAGGGTAGGGGCAGCCGGGGGGATAGGGACTCCACAAGCTGCTGCGGCAGCGTTTATACTGGGTGCGGATTTTATCATGACAGGCTCAATCAACCAATGTACGGTTGAAGCAGGGACAAGTGATGATGTAAAGGATTTGCTCCAGCAGTTAAATATACAGGATACAGACTACGCTCCCGCAGGGGATATGTTTGAAATGGGAGCGAAAATTCAGGTTATGAAAAAAGGAGTTTTTTTCCCGGCCAGGGCGAATAAATTATATGATCTTTACCGTAATTATAACTCCATAGATGAAATTGATAGCGGAACCAAAAAATATATCGAAGAAAAATATTTTAAGAAGAGTATTGAACAAGTATATGAAGATATTAAAGCTTATTACCCGGCTGAGATCATTGAAAAAGCTGAAAGAATTCCTAAACGTAAGATGGCGTTGATATTTAGATGGTACTTTACTTATTCTACACGACTTGCAATGAATGGAGACAAACACAGTAAGGTTGATTATCAAGTACACTGCGGACCAGCCCTTGGCGCTTTTAACCAATGGGTCAAGGGAACAGTCTTTGAGAATTGGAAGAACAGGCATGTTGATGAAATAGGACAAAAAATAATGGTTGAAACTGCGGAATACCTGAATGAGAGGTATAAAGCTTTAACGATAATGTGAGTATATGTGTGGAGAAAAATAGAAATCATTAAGATGATAGGGATAAAAGAAAGTGGGGTTTTTCATGCATAGTTATAGGACTCATAACTGTGGAGAATTGGATCAAAAACATGTCGGCGAAGTAGTGAGAATTGCAGGATGGATAAAAAATATGCGTGACCATGGCGGGGTTATTTTTATTGACCTTAGGGATCATTATGGAGTAACGCAGATTGTTGTTTCTGATAATAACGAATTGAAAGATTTTGTATCAAAGATCAGCAGGGAGTCAACCATTTCTGTTACAGGCACTGTATGTAACAGATCTGAAAATACGATTAGTCCCACTATGAAAACCGGGCATATCGAGTTAGCTGCTAATGAGATAGAAGTTTTAGGGAAGGTAGTGAATCCATTACCTTTTGAAGTATCTTTAGCAAATGAAGCTCGGGAAGATTTAAGATTAAAGTATCGTTTCTTGGATCTACGGAATGAAAAAATACACAATAATATTATACTTCGTTCTAAAGTAATTCAAAGTATCAGAAGAAAGATGATCGATTTGAATTTTTTAGAGATCCAGACACCTATCCTGACAAGTTCATCTCCAGAGGGCGCCAGAGACTATTTAGTTCCTAGTAGAGTGCATCCAGGCCAATTTTATGCCTTGCCTCAAGCACCACAACAATTTAAACAATTATTAATGGTTTCGGGCTTTGATAAATATTTTCAAATTGCTCCGTGCTTTAGAGATGAGGATGCAAGGGCAGACAGATCACCCGGCGAGTTTTATCAGCTGGATTTGGAAATGGCTTTTGCAACACAGGAAGATGTCTTTAATGTAGTTGAAAATATGCTATATGAAGTTTTCTCTGAATTTACAAATTTTAAAATCTCAAAGCCTTTTACCAGGATTCCATATCAAGAAGCCATGCTCAAATACGGGAGCGATAAACCTGATTTAAGAAATCCATTAATTATCCATGATGTTACAGAGCTGTTTACAGAGACTGATTTTAAAGTATTTAAAAATAAAACGATAAGAGTTATTGCTGTTCCTGGTTGTGGAGCACAGCCAAGAAGCTTTTATGACGATATAGTAAACTTTGCTATTGAGGCTGGAGCGAAAGGCCTCTCATGGATTAAGTTCAACGATGATATGTCTCTTAGTGGCTCTATTGCAAAATTCATCTCTGAAGAGGTGAAAAACGAATTAATACATGTTACGCAAGCTAGTTCAGGATATGCACTGTTTTTTGCTGCTGACCAACTTAAAAATGTCGAAAAAATAGCCGGTGCTGTCAGAAATCAATTAGGAAAAAGACTGGATTTGCTGGAAAAGGATATATATAAATTTTGCTGGATAGTTGATTTTCCTATGTTTGAATTGGATCCTGATACTCATAAAATTGGGTTTAGTCATAATCCTTTTTCGATGCCACAAGGTGGTATGGATGCGCTGCTGAATATGAATCCTCTTGATATCCTAGCGTACCAATATGATATTGTATGTAATGGGATTGAACTGTCCTCGGGTGCTGTCCGTAACCATGATACGGAGATTATGGTAAAAGCCTTTGAGATTGCAGGTTATACATATGGAGATATCAAGAGTAAATTTCCTGCACTCTTTAATGCTTTTCAATTTGGGCCGCCGCCTCATGCAGGTATAGCACCTGGAATTGATAGGATTGTTATGATCATTGCAAATGAATCGAATATCCGAGAGGTTATTGCTTTTCCAATGAATAGCAAAGCGCAGGATCTATTAATGGGAGCACCTTCGGAGGTTACTGAGAAACAATTGAGAGATGTTCATATAAAATTGGTAAATACTCAGCCAGAAACAGAATAAACAGATTCAACAACATACTGAAAGCAAAGGCTGAAATCGGCACGTATTTGAATCTCATTGAGTGTGTTAAAAACTCTCCCTGCTAGATGCAGAGGAGAGTTTTTTTATTTAGCTCAGATTGGGGTTGTTCACGATGACAATCTTCATCGGTATACTAGAAGGTATGGCAGGCTTATCAAGTGGAGCTATGCCAAAAAGTAGAAATTATAGGAATACAGGAAAATCGAAATAGCTAGAAACGAAAGAATCAGCGTCGCGATGTATACCTTTCTTAACAATGTTGTTTTGGAAATATTGCATTTTCTTACAGCAAGATAGGCAGCCGGTACAAAGGCAAGCCCAAGTACCCAGAAAAAGATAATATTCAAATTGAAATTGGACATAGGCTGAAAGGGGTCGCCTATCAATTGGATGCTGGAAGCAATGAGATTGACGATCACAAGCAGACCCAGCAATGGTATTACGGTTACACTGTCAGGGAAGGGAAGCCGCGAAGTATTCTTCTGCTTTCTTGCGTCCTTGAGCTTCCGCAGCCACCCTGTAATACCAAAAACAAACCCAAGCGCAAACCAAATGCCGCATGCCCCCACTAGAATATAACTGAAAATGGATGTTTGCAGGAAGGATATCGGCAATTGGTCATCGATCACTCCATATGACAATTGCGTCACTTTACCATCGGCATTGGTTAAGAAAAAAAGACGACTGATGTTTAAGCCCGCGTAATCATAAGAAGTGCTCCCGGGAGTCACACGTTCAAAAAAATAGGGTTTGGTTTCTACATAATCAACATGAATATTCATGGATGGAATACTCAGAGTGATTCCGCCATTGCCGTTGGCTGTGACCACTTCTTCCGCATTGGATAATACGGGTATAAGCTTCAATATACCAGATGATACTGCACGAGCAGAACGGTATTTTCCCGCCACATCCGCGCTATGCTTCAACGTGCTATCCGCTTGCGGAGTAGCGTGGGAATCCCCAACAAACAGGTCAATGAGTTCGCTTCTTGCACCGGACATTTCATTTTCCACATTGGTCAGGATGCTGATCCCAAAGTTTTGATCCGGCACGATAGAGACCAGAGAGGAGAATGAATCTGTATTTCCACCGTGCTCGATAACACGATAATCTCCCGCGAACCGTTCCCAAAAGCCATGGGCATTCCCCGGAAGCTCGGGATAGTGGGTATATGAAGCCTCATGCATTTCTCGCAGGGTTTCATTCTTGTTGAATAGCGAATATTTTAAGGAATGCTCCATGTTCAGATGAGCAAGCATAAAATGAGCCATGTCCTCCGAAGTAATGTTTAACGCACCCGCCGGCACATCATTAAAGAAAACATTGGGCTTTGCCACCCAGTTTCCATCCTTCTTGGAGTAGCCTGTTGCTTTATGTTCGATAACCTCCGGGATAAGATCATATCGTTGTGTAAAGTAAGAATGTTTCATGTCTAGAGGCTCAAATATATGTTTCTGAATATAGGTTTCAAAAGGCATTCCGGATACACGTTCTATAATATAACCGGCCAGGTTGGTCCCATAGTTGGAATAAGCAATCACTGTTCCAGGCTCATAAATCTGTTCAGGCTGATTTCTGGGTGCGATATGCTCCTTGAGAGACCTAAGATCAGCAGGATCATGAACCAAAAGTTTTTCCAGGTGCTCCTCAAAACCTGCCGTGTGGCTCATCAGTGATTTCAGGGTAATAGGCTTATCAAAAGAAAGCTTGAGAAAGCCGTCAGGCAAGTATGTGCGGATGTCCGTATTCAAATCCAGCTTTCCCTGCTCAACCAGTTGCATTACTGCCGTCCAGGTGAACAATTTCGATACTGAACCGGCCTCCATATAGGTTGTTTTCGTACTCATGGGTGTTTGTTTCTCGATGTTTGAGTATCCGTAACCTTTTGAAAAAACAATTTTCCCGTCCTTTACTATGGAAACCGCAGCACCAGGAATCGCTGTTCCTATATATTTTTTCATAATTTGATCTGTTCTGTTTTCGATTTCGGAAATCGGAATTCCAGAGGGCGTGGTTGGAACGGACCCAGAAGCATATGCCTGGACCGGGATAAATGCCATCAATGCCAACAGGAACAAAGAGGCAAATCGTTTTTTCAATTTCATATCAAGTCTCCTTTTTGCTGCACTTGAATCTTTAAGGGCAGTCTGTTTTTTGGAACATTTTTAGTGTAGCAATCAAGTCTTTCTTATTTCTCTCCTGTTCCTTACTTTTTTCTTTCTCGAATTAAGCTTCAACTCTCAAGTGATTTACCGAAAAAAGCTATATTTACGTTGGAACAGCTTTATATGTATGTTGCCAACCTATAAAATAAAGACAAGAAGAATCCTCATAGTTGAAAAAAATAGGAGATGACAATAAATGAAAGCCTGTGAACCTCTAACTATTTCATCTGAAAGCGGATACAATCTTCAAACCGATGAAAGTGTGCCAATTGCCCACGCTTGGAACATGATTGCGCGAGATCATAAGCAAGTGTTTGGCCGCGAGCCATTGCAAACAGAAGTAGATCCCTCGATCATTATCCGTTATGCGCAGGAAGGAGATAGCTGCCCGCATTGGCCAGAGGGCTATTGTCTGCGTTTTGTTGCTGGTAGCAAGGGAACGGTACTCCAAATTATCGGCCGTGATGAATTGGGAATCATTTATGGACTGCTTCATTACAGCCGTTTCGTTCTGGGTGTGGAGCCGTTCTGGTTCTGGGCGGAGCTTCTCCCTCCTAAGCGGGATACCATCGTTTTGCCGAGTCTGAATGTTGACAGTATACCGTCCAAGGTCCGATATCGGGGATGGTTTGTCAATGATGAGGTATGCTTGATTGGCTGGAAGGATGATTATCCACCGACGGAGCAGGTGTGGCAGCCCGTTTTTGAAGCGTTACTGCGCTGCGGTGGAAATATGGTGATTCCCGGAACCGATTTACCACGCACAGGTATCCATCATAAGCTTGCAGCAGACATGGGCTTATGGATCACACATCATCATGCTGAACCGTTGGGGGCGGAGATGTTTTTGCGCGCCTTTCCGGGTAAACAAGCTAGCTACAGAGAGCATCCCGAGTTGTTTGAACAGCTGTGGCAGGTAGCGATTGAACGGCAGAAGGAAGAGAAAATTGTATGGGTACTATCTTTTCGCGGGCAGGGTGACAAGCCTTTTTGGGAAGATGATCCTTCCTTTAATACGCCGGACAAACGCGGACAATTAATCTCGTATGTGGTTCGCAAGCAGTACAATATGATCTGTGAATTTGTGGAGCAGCCCGTGTGCTGTATGGCGATGTATGGTGAGATTGCCGAGTTATACAAGCAGGGGCATATTAAGGTACCCAAAGGGGTGATCAAAATATGGGCGGACAATGGTTACGGTAAAATGGTATCTCGGCGCCATGGGAATCTTAATTATCGTGTACCAGCATTGCCTGAGGCGCAGGATGGGGGCAAGAATGGAGTATATTACCATGTGACCTTCCACGACTTGCAAGCGTCGAACCATCTTACCCAATTTCCCTCCTCAGCCAGCTTGATTGTAGAGGAATTAACATCAGCGTTTACTACAGGGGCGGACGAGTACCTGCTGGTCAATTCAGGTAATATTTTGCCGCATGTATATACGCTGGATTTAGTAGCAAATTTATGGACGAATGGTAACGTGGATGCCGAAGAGCAGCTTACTGATTTTATCGGACGGCTGTACAGTAGTCAGCTTCAAGAGATTTCCCAATTATACCGGGATTATTCCCGTTGCACTATCGTTTATGGCCCGCATAAGGATGATCGAGCAGGGGAGGAATTCTATCACCATCCGGCTCGGCAAATTATGGGGTATTGGCTACAAGGCAAAGAAAGCAGTGATGAACGGCTGTACTGGGCTACTGGAGAAAGGCCTTTTCCTGAACAGGTACGCTGGTTCAAGGAAAAAGCCGAGTCGGCAATCCCGGATTGGGTTGAACTACGAGAGCGGTGTCTACGAATCATGAAGCAGTTGTCTGAAGATGAATGTCGCAGGCTGTATAATCAACTGCTTGTGCAGATTGAACTGCATCTGAGTGGTTCACGTGGACTGGCAAGCTTATGTAGCGCTTATGGGCTGTTCCTTGAAAAAGATTACCCAAGAGCATTTATACAAGCTTCTCATGCCGTTTGGAGCTACCGGATGGGTAAAGAAGCGTTGTCGCTCGCAGGAACTGGAAGATGGGAGCATTTCTACCGGGCAGATTGGTTAACCAATCTAGATAACACTATTTCTCATGCGGACACTGTGCGGAGATTTCTTCGTCTTCAGGGAGACAGTCCGGATATGTTCCTGTGGTCCAAACAATATTTAATGCCAGAAACAGAGAAATATATCTACCTGGAGAATACGCATCGCAAGCCCCTTCCCGATGATGAGTTGGCACGCTGTCTGGAGAAGGTATTATATTAAAAGGATCTTAGAACTTCTATGACTTCTGATAAAAGAACCTTCCAATCCATGAAGTTAGATGGACAGGAAGGTTCTTTATAACCTGATCTACATATTCGTTGAGCTTCTTGCCAAGTGTGGATGTGATTCTCAGCCATCTAACCGTCAATGTTTTTATAGGGCAATAGGTCTATTTCTTGGGGGAGAACTCGTGATTCTTAGCACGCCACGAAACTATGAAGGCAAGTAGCATAAGAATCAGTAACGCCCACGGGAAAGAGCTGCTTCCAAGTGTCTCCAGAAGAATTCCGCCAAGCAAACCGCCTCCACCAATGGCCAAATTCCAAGCGGTTACAAGCATAGACTGTGCCACATCCGCGCTCTCACAAGGCAACAGTTAAATAGACAACAGCAGGTTGGTGACTTCCGATTCCCAGCGCCAAAGATGCGATAGCGAAGCCGAAGGTACTCACAAGTACCAGTAGACGCAGCCAGCGGTCAATGAATACACCGATCAACCCGATTCCGGCAACCGAAGTTATTCCAAAAATAAGCAGCAACACATCTGTTTGGGAAGCCAGTCCAGCTTGATTTAGATAGGGAGCGATATAGGTGTAAAGAATATTATACGCTAGCACCCAAATTAAAACGACAGTTAAAGGTATATTTTGATATAACTGAAGTACTATTATTTCATGGAGGGAATAACCGTATGGTTATAACGGGTGTATGTCTGTGAATATGAATCATCTTGAAGTGTTTATGAAGGTTGCGGAGAAAATGAATATGACGGAGGCTTCCAAAGCGCTGTTTATTTCCCAGCCTGCGGTTAGCAAGGCTTTGATCCAATTTGAAAATACTTTGCAGTGAAATTGTTTATTCGCGACAAGCAGAATGGACTCGCACTGACCGAAGTGGGAAAAGAAATGCTGAGTCTGGCCAGACAAATGAAGGAAATCGAAGATAAAATGGTTCAGCTTGCGTGTCAGGAGAATAAGCTTTTACGCGGTAAAGTAAAAATAGGCTCCTTCCCGGCAGCCTCTACGAACTTGCTTCCAGAAGCGATCTGCTTATTCCGCTCCCAATACCCCGATGTCACCATTGAACTGATGGAAGGAAACTCGAATCAAATTAAACAATGGGTGGAGGATCGCACTGTTGAAATTGGAATAGTAGCTTCTCCTTTCGATCATTATGACGTCCATATTCTTGAACACGATTCCATGGTTGCTATCATGCCGGAGAATCATCCATTGCAAGCAGAACATGAGGTTTCTCTGGAACAGAACAGGAACGACCTTATCTTCTGTAAAGGAGGACATGAATCTGCTGTATTAAACACCTTGCATGAGCAGCAAATTCCTTTCCAGGAGAGTCTCACGGTCCAAACGGCTGAAACCTTAGTCCATATGGTCCAAAAAAAGTTGGGCATTGGCATTATATCGAAGTTTACGCTTTCCTCGGTGTCCCATACACTAATCGTTAAAGAGATCATTCCCCAAATTTCGCGGGATATCGGAATTATCGCGCATTCTTTTGATGAAGCGACCCCGGCAGCCCGTGAGTTTGTAAAAGCGTTGGGTCAGTTATATCGTTCGAGTGAGTAACTTAATAAAAGGGCCTTTGTAAAAGCAAGGGCCCTTTTTGTTTGGTTTGTATTGGGGAGATATGAGGAGTGGAGTACAGAGATTATTTATAAAACGGGAGATTCATGCTGTTGTTGCAATACAGACTGAACAGCCCGCTGCCAGCCAGTATAATATTTCTCTCTGGTAGCCTCATCCATCTTTGGTTCGTATGCTTCATACATTTTAAGATTGGAAGCGATTTGCTCTGGATCGGACCAAAAGCCTGTGCCGAGCCCACCGAGATAGACCGAACCCATGGCCGACAGCTCGGCACATGTGGATCGGGTCACAAGGTTGCCCAGAATATCGGCCTGAAATTGCATCAGCCAAGTGTTGGAGGAAGCCCCGCCGTCCGTGCGCAGGCCGACCAACTCAATCCCGGACTGTTCCTGAATAAACTCTATAGCGTCCCGTACTTGGTAAGCGATGCTCTCCAGCGCAGCCCGGACGATGTGTCCTTTGCCAGTTCCACGGTTCATACCGATAATTGCCGCCCGGGCGTAGGGATTCCAATAGGGAGCGCCCATTCCGACAAAGGCAGGCACAAGATAGACGCCATCGTTTGCAGGAACGCTTTCGACTAAGCGCTGCATTTCCTCAAAGGTAGAGAACAGTCCTAAGTTGTCCTGCGTCCATTTGATGCTGTCGCCTGTTGTCCGGATGATGGCTTCAAGCGCATACGTAACAGTTCCGCCGGCCCCCCAGGCGATAGCGGTTACAAGTCCGTCACCGCCATCCACCGGATGATTCCCTACGTTCATTAATACAGAGGTACCCGTGCCAAAGGTTGCTTTGGCTGTTCCGGGCTTGAAACACAGATGCCCATACAATGCCCCTTGTGAATCCCCAATGACGCCCGAAATCGGTATTTTCTCATTGAAAAGGTCGCAATCTGCCGTATATCCGAAAATAGCGTCGGATGGTTTAACCTCAGGCAGCAGGGAAGAAGGAACGGAGAACAGCTGGGCAAGCTCTTCATCCCACTCCAGCGTGTGGATATTGAACAGCGATGTACGGCTGGCATTTGTAAAGTCGGTTGTATGGTTTTTACCGCCGGTAAGCTTCCAGACCAGCCAACTGTCCATGTTCCCTGCAAGTAGCCTCCCTTCAGCCAGCAGGTTGGCAGCTCCTTCCGCATGTTCAATGATCCATTTGAACTTGGCAGCGGAGAAATAAGGGTCAAGCATAAGCCCTGTTTTGGCGTGGATGGTTCTTTCGTGGCCAGCTTGCTTCAGCTCGGCGCACAGGTCCGCCGTACGTTGGCATTGCCAGACAACAGCATTATATATTGGCTGACCAGTCGTCTTATCCCACACCAATGCCGTTTCGCGTTGATTGGTGATTGTCAGCGCAGCTAGTGCGGACGGGTGGACGCAGGCTTGCTCCAATACGCTGCGGGCCGTTATTTTGACATTTTCATAAATTTCGAGCGGATCATGCTCTACCCAGCCGGGATGGGGGTAATATTGCTTATGCTCCATCCCGCTGCGGGCGATTACTGTACCCTGATGGTCTACAAGGAGTGCTTTGGTGCCTGAAGTACTCTGGTCGATGGCCAATATATATTGTTGATTGTGCTCCATATGCTTCGCCCTCTACTTATTAATCAATTCGAATGCAATTTGTTTGATATTGTCACCCGTAATGCCGTAGTGGTGGAAAACTTCCGCCGATTTACCGGCAATCGCCGGCTCATCCGGGATGCCGAGCACTCTCATAGGAACCGGGTGATTCTGCACAACAACTTCTGCCACGGCTGCGCCGAGACCGCCGTAAATGCTATGTTCCTCAACGGTAATGATGCGTCCAGTTTCACGTGCAGCGGTAATGATCGCCTCTTCATCCAGCGGCTTGATTGTATGCATGTTGATTACCCGGGCGGATATGCCTTCGTCGTTGAGTGCCTTGGCGGCATCGAGTGCGATTCGCACGGTTTCACCGACACCAATAATTGTAACGTCGTTGCCTTCTCTCACAGTTATAGCTTTGCCTATTTCGAATGGGTAATCATCGGTTTCGTAAACGTCCTCAACGGGATTACGCCCGATTCGCACGTATACGCCGCCGTCATATTTTACAAGTGCTTCAGTCAGTTTCTTCGTTTCGTGACGATCAGCAGGCAGGACAATCGCCAGTCCCGGAATTGCCCGGGCTACTGCGATATCTTGCACGGAGTGGTGTGACATGCCAAGCGCCCCGTAGCTGACCCCTCCGCTAATGCCGATGAGCTTCACATTTGTCCGTGAATAAGCAACGTCAACTTTGACTTGTTCAATACTGCGCATACTGAGGAAGCAGGCTGGTGAAGTCACAAACGGTTTTTTACCGCTGTGGGCCAGGCCTGCAGACATGCCTACGATATTCTGTTCGGCAATGCCGACCTCGACGAACTGCTCCGGGAACGTATTGGCAAAGGGAGCCATTGCAGCAGAACCGCGCGAATCGCTGGCCAGTACCATGATATCACGGTCGTCTTTGGCCAACTCCAGCAGTGTGTCACAGATTACTTGGCGATTAGGAATTTTATTCATGCTTAATGCACCTGCCCTTTCTGCGTCAATTCTTCGATCGTTGCCTTTAGCTCTGTGAGAGCCAGCTCAAACTCTTTATCATTAGGCACATGGTGATGCCATGCCGGGACATTTTCGGCGAACGATACGCCTTTGCCCTTGGTGGTATTGGCCATAATTAACGTTGGCTTTCCGGCTACTTCAGGGGCGGACCTGAATGCCTTAAGCAATTCTTCCATATTGTTGCCGTTGATAGAGACGACGTTCCAGCCGAAGGCAGTCCACTTCTCTTCCAGCGGCTCCAGTCCCATGACTTCTTCGGTAGCACCGCTGATCTGGAGTCGGTTGCGGTCGATAATGCCGATCAGGTTATCCAGCTTATAATGAGAGCCTGCCATAGCGGCTTCCCAGTTGGAGCCTTCGGCCTGTTCGCCGTCTCCCATTAAACAAAATACACGGTAAGGACGGTCATCCCGCTTGGCAGCTAGTGCCATGCCTACGGAAATGGGCAGGCCGTGGCCGAGGGCCCCGGTGTTCATTTCAATCCCTGGAACCTTGTTGTTCGGGTGGCCAATGAGTCGGGTGCCGAACTGGCTATAGGTCTCCAGCTCTTCTTTTGGGAAAAAGCCCCGGTCGGCCAGAATACACCATAGAGATTCTACGGAATGCCCTTTGCTGGCGATAAAGCGATCACGGTCATCCCATTTTGGATTAGCAGGGTCAACGTTCATGATTTCATAATATAAAGCCGTTAAAATGTCTGTATTGCTCAGCGATCCCCCCGTATGTCCCGTTTTGGCGCGGTGAATGATGGTTAGCAGGTCCATGCGGATTTGTGCGGCTTTTACTTTCAGTTCCTGGATTTCCATAATGTCCTCCTCAAGATAGGTATTATAGGGATGGGCTTTGTCGCTTTAGACGTCTCAAACGTGAAGGTTCGGGCGCTTATTACGGGCGAGATCGGATCCTCTAAGCCAGCTTTGAATTTCCTGTTCCGTGGGATCGACCGGATCAGGCGTCAGGCCGGGTATATAATTGCAGGCCTCATAAATGGCCGGGATCACATTGGCGTGGATACCTACGGAATGATGGACGTAAGGCCCTTTTACGAGTTTTTCCTCCCACAGCGGCCAATCGTTTACTTCCACCCATACGTAGGAGCCGCGGGTATAAGGACCTTCAATACCCCGGGCACGCCCGAGGAACATGGAGTACTCACCGTGGTCGCCGTCAAATCGGGCAATGGTCATACCGCCACCGCGGATTTCGCCTTCATGAGTTCCGGGAGAATGGTCGTCGAAGAGAAAATGTTTGCGTAACTTCGGTTTGTTCTCTACGGAGAGCGAGACCGGGAAATTGCCACAGTGGAAGAGAAGTTCGCCGTTATCATTCTCAGGATGTCGAACAGTAATATCTGCGAAGAAGGTTGGCAATGTGTTCATGGAGGCAGCCTGCACCATAATGGAAGTAATGGCTCCATGGATATCTGTTTCACAAGTAACCGGAATTTGTTCGTCAGTCAGGATTGCATTGGCCAGACACGGCATAATAGATATGGCATCCTGCAAAGAGGACCAGCACTGAATTGCGATAGCGCTGCTTCCCGTCTCACGGGCGAAGGATTTCATGGCGACCTTTAAAGCGGCTATCCGTCTTACATCATCTTCGGTCACTTCACTGTAATCGAGTTTTTCTTTAATGTAATCCATCGTTTCCAGAAGCTCTGAGCTATTGCTGGAGGCGATTTTTTTGGTTCTAAGCTGAATGTCGACAATGGTAATGGGATGAATCTCAATGCCGAAGCGTTCCAGCAGTTCGCCTTCATTGCACATCATCGTCCAGAATGAAGCGGGGCGGGGGCCAATCTGGAGAATGCGTAAGCTCTTGAATTGGCGCACGACGTTGGCGGCCGCCACAAAGTTGGTAAAGCCTCTTTCGAAAACCGGATCATTCACCCAACTGTTCGTTACATAGGTGAAGGGAACGTTGAATCTTCGCAGCACTTTACCTGTGGCGAAAATACCGCATTGGGTGTCGCGAAGGCGCATGCCGTCCGCAAGCGGCGCTTCATCCCGCGGTCCCCACAGCAGGACAGGCTTGCCGAGCGCCTTGCCTACACGAGCTACAGTATCTTCTGTACCAAAGTTGCAATGTGGGAAAAAAACAGCGTCGACTTCTTCTTCTTTGAATCGCTTTGCAATTAAATCCGCGTTTATATGGTCGTCATACAGCAAGCCTTCCTCATTAAGGCCCTCCAGGTCTACAATGTCGATATCCATGCCTAAACTCTCAATTTTCTTGCGAATTTCCACTTTGTACTTAAAGGCATCGTCGGCGCTGAACGTAAATCGGCGCGTCGGAGCATAACCCAACTTTAATTTCTTCATGATCATGTCTCCTCTGTACTTGAATAAACAACATTTGCTGAACAAAATAGAATAAATAAACTAAACAAAATCAAATTAGTTTAGTTGTAAAAACTAAATTCAATGACTATTTCTATGTCGAGGCCATAGTAACATCGAATTAAAACGGTGTCAATTAATTATTTAGTGATATTTAGTTATAAAAACTAAAAAAATAACTAAATAAATATAAATAAATTCAGCTAATTATTGCATCGCATCTCAAATCGGTGTAAACTTCATTTATTCACTTCACTGCTGTGTTCATCTTATTTAGAATGGAGAATTAGGGCATGAAAATGGAAGACATTGCCAAGCTGGCCAACGTATCCAAATCAGCTGTTTCACTGGCCTTCAGCGGCAAGCCGGGTATTGGCCCGGATACGCGTGAACGTATTCTCCAGGTAGCCCACGAGGCAGGATACAGTCCCAAAAGCAAGACGATAACGGCTTCAAGAAGTGATAAGTCCTTGCTTTTTCTCGTGTGTACAAATTCGGGCATTGTCCTTGAGGAATACTATCAACAGCCATTTTTTAAAGAATTAATCCAGTTTATTGAGGAACGTTGCCGACAAAAAGGGTATTCGTTGATCTTCTCGACGGTCGACGTAGAATTTTTCCAGAGGGATATCCAGATGGTTGCAGAGGAGAAACGCAGTGCAGGCACCATTGTTCTGGGAACCAATCTGACCCGTGAGCAGATCAGTGATATTCATGGCAAGCTGCCGAATCTGATTGTGCTGGATACCTGCTTTGATACGCTTCCCGTACAATTTATCCAGATTAATAATGTTATGGGTGCTTATCAGGCAGGAGCTTATTTATGCGACATGGGTCATACCTCAATCGGTTATATTGCTTCAAATGTACGAATTCATAATTTTGAGGAACGTAAACGCGGATTTTTGGCGGCACTCATGGAACGGGGGCTGAAGATTCCGGAGGCACAAATGCTGGCTGTAGCGCCAACCATTCTTACTTCGCAGGAGGATCTGAATCGGCAGTTAACCGTTTATCTGGAGAGCGGGAAAACTTTGCCGACGGCCTGGTTCTGCGAATGCGACTATATTGCTATCAGCGCTATGAAGACCATGAGCGAGCTTGGCATCCGGGTGCCGCAGGATACTTCAATTATCGGCTTTGACAACATTACGGAATCGGTCATTGTTACGCCGGAGCTAACGACCATTCATGTAGAAAAAGAAAGAATGGCCGTTCTGGCTGTCGATCTCCTGACCGATACTATTGAGCAGGGAACGCAGGTTACAGCAAAAATCACAGTGGATACGAAATTTGTAGAGCGCAATTCCTGTGCTGCTCCTGCCACTTTCGTACCTAAAGGCGAGCTAACCGAGCAGGCCTGAGTAGAGGATAGATTTTGACAAAAGAACGGGGGGTCACCTTGAATGAATACGCGAATGGTTTCGATTCTACAGCATTTGCTGGCTGCGGACACTCCTGTCAACAGCGAGCATCTGGCAAAGTTGATCCAGGTTACTTCACGTACCGTACGTAGCGATATCAGAGAACTGGATGAATTTCTGGCCAAGCATGGAGCATCGATTCAGCCTGTTCGTTCAAGGGGGTATGAACTGAAAATCACGGACGACCGCAGCTTTCGTACGCTCCTACAGCAGTTGTTCCTGTATAACGAACCGGATGATCCCAATTCTCCTGAATACCGACAGCGTTATTTAATCTCGCGCCTCCTGCTTACAGAAAATTATTTGAAGCTCGAAGAGTTGGCGGATGAGTTATACATTAGCAAATCCACCGTACAAAATGATTTCAAAGAGGTTAAGCATATGCTACAGGCTTACGGAATCGGCATTGATAAGCGCCCGAATTACGGTGTCAAGCTGAGGGGCGACGAGGTTCGCTTACGTTTCTGCATGTCTGAATTCATCGTCAACCGTTCTGAAGAAGAAAGGGCTGGGGGCGTGGAGGCCGCATCGAGAATGGTTACCCCTTGGGAAATGACACTCATTCGAGGTATTATTCTGGAGCAAATCCAGAACCACGGGGTCACTTTGTCGGATGTTGCCTTCAATAACCTGTCCATTCATATCGCTATAGCTTGCAAGCGTATTCGCGATGGGAACCGGGTCGCGATGCTTTCCGATGAAAGGGAAGATTTTCGGGCTACCGAGGAATTTCGAGCCGCTGAACATATTGTTAGCCACATTGAAAAGCAAATGGATTTGACCTTTCCGGAGGATGAGGTTGCTTATATCGCCATGCATCTGGCCGGGAACAAGTGGTTTGAGGGAGTTACGGAGCAACAGACAGAAGAGACAGGGCCTCAGAAGCTCTTGGATCGGGGAATTTATGAGCTTGGCAGAGAAATGCTGGCTGAAATTGACAGGGGCTTTAACCTGAATATCAGCCGGGATCAAGAACTGTTAATGGGCATATGTCTTCATCTGAAATCGGCGCTAAACCGCGTAAAATATAGGATGAATATCCGTAATCCGATGCTGGATCATGTGAAGAATAATTATCCTTTGGCTTTTCAGGCGGGGGTCATAGGTGCCAAGTTAATCGAGAGCAAACTGAATTTGACCATACCAGAGACAGAAATGGGTTATTTGGCGATTCATATCGGGGCCGCCATGGAAAGGCAGCAGATGAACAACAGACCTAAACGCTGCCTTGTCGTATGCACTTCGGGTGTTGGAAGTGCCCGCTTGCTGTATTACAAGCTACGTAGCAAGTTCGGTGAAAGGCTTGAGGTTGCTGGCACGACCGAGTATTACAAGTTGCAGCAGGTTCCTTTGCATGGCATTGATTTTGTGGTAAGCACAGTTCCAATCCCGCAGACATTATCCGTTCCGGTCGTGGTAGTTCAGACTCTGCTTGGCGGCGGTGACATCGATAAGATTGAAGAGCTGCTGACGGATGAAAACGAATTTACTTTCCGCTACATTATGGAAGAGCTTGTATTTCTGAGACATAACTTTACTACAAAAGAAGAGGTTATTACTTTTTTGGGAGAAAGAATGCATGCTTCCGGATTGATCCGCTCTTCCGAGGGATTCATCGGATTGGTGATGGAAAGGGAAAATGCTGCTCCTACGGCTTACGGAAATCTGATAGCCATTCCTCATCCTATTATTCCGCAAAGCAACCGGACGGTATGGGCGGTCTGTACACTGAAATCTCCCATAGATTGGTCCGGCAAGCCCGTGCAGTTCGTCTGCCTGCTCAGTATTAACAAAAACGGCGACGAGCCTCCGGCGAAAATGTATAAGCATCTGATGGGACTACTCGACGACTCGGATATTATCCAGCAAATGCTGGAATGCAAAACCTACGGGGATTTTGCTCAAATTATTGTCAAACATAAACTGTATTAAAATAAAGCTCTGCACGACATCTGCTTGGATTTTGAACAAGCATCGTGCAGAGCTTCTCTATTTTTTTCCATTGTAAGCATTTCCGCTTCTAGTGGAAAAGGGTTGCGTTTAGAAGTCGGCAAGAATCGTATACACTGAATCTGTAAGCTAAAGAGATGAAATGCATGAGGTGAATTCAATGGATGAGTATCAGGAAATCATAATGGGACTTATAACAAATTCGGGTATTGCGAAGAGTAAAGCTATGGAAGCTATCAGCTTTGCCGAGAAGGGTAATGCGGAGCAGGCAGCAGAATGTCTTGAAGAATGCAAGAACGAGCTGGTCCAAGCGCATAAATCGCAGACGCGACTGATCCAGCAGGAAGCGGGTGGGACAGCTCATGAAGTGACACTGCTAATGGTGCATGCACAAGACCATCTCATGTCTGCCATTACGACCAAGGATCTGGCGAGACATATCGTGGAACTTTACAGCAGATTGAACCGTTACGAAGCAACAGTATCCATCACACCATTATCGGGGAGGAATAACCAATGAAACAAATTACGCTTGTATGCGCAGCAGGAATGTCTACAAGTATGTTGGTACAAAAGATGCAGAAGGCTGCACAGGCTCAAAATGTTGAGGTTGAAATCAGAGCTACTTCCGAAAGCTCTTTTAAAGAGTATGCGGACAAAACGGACGTATTGCTGATAGGACCGCAGGTTGGCTACTTGGAAGACGATTTTAAAACCAAATACGAGCCTAAAGGCATCAAGGTAAGCGTAATCGACAGAATGGATTATGGCATGATGAATGGTGAAAAAGTACTTGCCGAAGCCTTAAATCTATAATCGTCTGTACATATAGATCAACACTTTTTCATTGGAGGTGTTAAATGAAATATCATAAATTGAAAGCGTTTGATTCCAATTTTCTATGGGGTGGATCGACCTCGTCCTATCAGTTTGAAGGAGCATGGAACGAGGACGGAAAAGGGCCGTCTGTTATTGACACCCGTCCGCCCCGGGAAGAGATCACTGATTATAAGGTGGCAAGCGATCATTACCATCACTATAAGGAAGACATTGCCTTACTGGCAGAAATGGGCTTTAAGGCTTATCGCTTCTCGGTGGCCTGGACCCGCATTTATCCGCAGGGAACAGGGGAATTGAATCCGAAAGGCATACAGTTTTACAACCATTTAATTGATGAGTTATTAAAATACGGGATCGAACCGATCGTGACCATGTATCATTTTGATCTTCCGGCAGCTTTGGAAAAAGAAGGCGGATGGTCGAACCGTAGTACAATCAACGCATTTGAAACGTATGCGAAGACATTGTTCGAACACTTTGGGGACCGGGTGAAATATTGGTTAACTATTAACGAACAAAACATGATGATTTTGCACGGTTCCGCTTTGGGAACGTTGGACCCGAACCTGAAGAATCCGAAAAAGGAATTGTATCAGCAAAATCATCATATGCTTCTGGCTCAAGCCAGGGCGATGATTCTGTGCAAAGAAATGTTACCTGAAGCTAAAGTGGCACCGGCCCCTAACATCTCGTGCGTATATCCAGCGTCTTCGCGTCCGGAAGATGTGCTGGCGGCTGATAACTTCAACGCAATCCGCAATTGGTTATACCTTGATATGGCGGTGTTTGGCCGTTACAATACGCTGGTCTGGAGTTACTTCGAGGAAAAAGGCTATACGCCTGAGATTCAAGAAGGGGATATGAGCATTCTGGCCGCCGCGAAGCCAGACTTTATCGCTTTTAATTATTACAGCTCTGCAACGGTCAAAGCCAGTACCCAGAATTCGGTAGAAAAAGGCGGGATGGGAGATCAGCAAATCTCAGTTGGAGAAGTGGGTGTTTTTGCTGGGAGTGGAAATGAGTACCTGGAGCGAACGGAGTTCGGCTGGGGAATTGATCCGGCAGGCCTGCGTGTTACTCTTAGGAAGATCTATGACCGCTACCAGCTACCGCTGATCATTACCGAGAATGGACTGGGGGCTTATGATTCCTTGGAAGAGGGCGATGTTGTAAGAGATGATTACCGCATCGATTACTTGCGCAAGCATATCGAGCAATGCCAGCTGGCTATTACGGACGGAGTGGAGCTGTTTGGTTATTGTCCTTGGTCCGCAATTGATCTGGTCAGCACCCACCAGGGAGTAAGCAAACGTTACGGATTCGTCTATGTTGACCGGGATGAGTTCAACCTGAGACAATTGCGGCGGATTCGCAAGAACAGCTTCCATTGGTACAAAAATATGATTTCCTCAAATGGAAGCGCTCTCTAGATTATTGTTCAACAGATGAAACTCTAAAACAGGAGTTGAAGGAATATGGCTAACGAAAAAAAACTATCGCATAAATTGCAAAGATACGCTGGGAAAATTCAGCAAAATCGCTATATGAGCGCTATATCAAATGGACTGATGTCCACCCTTCCTTTTTTGATTATTGGAGCATTTTCGACGCTTTTCTCCGCACTTGCCTGGGAGCCTTACCAGAACCTCATCGCACCCATCAAGGGTATTATCGGATTAGGATCGACGATGACAACTGGCATCGTCGCCCTCTATGCAGTCTTCTTCATTGCCTACAGACTGGCGCAATCTTTTGACAAGGACCCACTGGTTCCCGCAGCAACGGCACTGCTCTCGTTTCTTATTTTGACGCCGATCCAAACATTCGATAAAGTCCGGGCGCTTCCACTTCAGTGGCTCGGTGCGCAGGGTTTGTTTGTCGCCATGTTGGTTGGCTTGCTCGCTTCCCGATTGTATATCTGGATTGTCGATCGCAACTGGACCATTAAAATGCCCGAAGGAGTACCGCCTACCGTTGTCAAAACATTCTCAGGATTAATTCCGGCGATACTCGTAGCTATGGTATTCGTTATCGTTTCCGGTCTATTCATGCATACGTCATTCGGTACGGTCCATGAGTTTATTTATACCTATCTGCAAGTGCCACTGGAAGGACTGGGTGGATCACTGGGGGCTATGATTGTCGCCCTCATCATTATGCAGGTGCTCTGGATGTTCGGAATCCACGGTGCAATCGTAACGCTTGCCATCGTCAAACCGATCTGGATGAGCCTGGATCTTGCCAATCTCGACGCTTTCCAGGCGGGAGCTCCGCTACCGAACATTATCGGGCTGGCTTTCTGGTATATCTTCTCAAACTATGCGCCGATGCTGGGCTTCGCTCTCCTGCTGGTCTTCTTGGCCAAGAGCAAGCAATTACGCACGATTGGCAAGCTCGGCCTTCCGGGGACTTTCTTCTCGATTCACGAGCCACTCAATTTCGGAATTCCAGTTGTTTTGAATCCGCTCCTGGCTATTCCGTTTATCATTTCTCCTATCGTCTGCGCCGTCCTCGGTTATTTTGCGACAACTGCGGGCTTGCTGCCCGCACCCATCGGAATTTACCCGGCATTTGGCACTCCGATTTTTGCTCTTGGCTTTATTGAGGGGAGCTGGAGACTTGCAGCTGCACAGCTTTTGCTCATTCCCGTTTGTATGTTGATTTACTATCCGTTCTTTAGAACGCTTGATAAACAAGCGTTGAACAGGGAACGCGAAGCACAGGAGAAGTCAGAGCAGGAGGGAACGGCTGGAGCCCAAACTAGTATCGTTACTTCATAAATGAGCAATAAAAGGGAAAGCGGCGAACTGTTCGCCGTTTTCTGTCATTACAGCAATAAGGGGGATGCCGTATGATAAAGCTTGGCATAGCGGAGAACAAACGTTACTTTGTCAATGAAGGAGTTCCATTTTTTTATCTGGCCGATACCGTCTGGAGCGCATTTACCAACATCTCACTGGAGGAATGGGCTGATTATCTTGACTACAGAAGTAGCCAGGGGTTTAATGTTCTGCAAATCAATTTGCTGCGGCAGTGGGATGCCAGCGGCAGTGATTTGGATTACGAACCGTTCGAACGGATTGAGGACGGGAGCTACGATTTTTATTCGCTGAATCCAGACTATTTTGACAGGGCGGAGACAATGGTCGAGATGGCGGTGAGCAAGGGATTTGTACCCGCGCTTGTTTTGCTTTGGTGCAATTATATCCCGGATACATGGGCGGCCAAGCTTCGTGATGAGAAAAAGATGCCTCTGGAGGCGGTAGAACCGTATGTGCGTTACGCGGCAGACCGATTCTCAAAGTATCACCCTATCTATATTGTGAGCGGGGATACCGACTTCCCGTCAGAGCGAGCGAACGAGTATTACCGCACCACACTTCACGTTGTGAAGACACATAGTCCGGAGTGTTTGACTACTCTCCACATTCAGGGGAGACTGGCGGATCTGCCGGATGAGTTCATTAACGATCCTAATTTGGACTTTTACATGTACCAATCAGGTCACAATTCGCAGTTTCAGTCCAAGGCCTACACCTTGGCGTTGGACTTCTACAACAAGCGGGTAACACGGCCTGTGCTAAACTCGGAACCTTGCTACGAGATGATGGGATACAGCCGGAGAGAATACGGTCGTTTCGGCCGTGCCGACGTGCGTAAAGCTGCATGGCAAAGTCTTTTGTCCGGTGCGGAAGCCGGCGTAACCTACGGAGCACATGGAATATGGAGCTGGCACAAAAAAGGGAAACGATTTGGAGTTACTGGGGAAGGTTTTGATAGCCCCTATGAATGGCAGGTTGCCCTTAAATTTGAGGGAGCGTGGGATTATGGATTCGCGAAGTGGCTGTTCCAGATGTACGGACTGGTAGATTTGCAGCCTTGGAACATAGTACTTAAAAACACGGAAGAGATTCGAGTTGCCTCAACCAGAGGCTTCGAAAAAATTGCTATTTATGTGCCGGTGAACACGGTCCTGAAGCTAGACGCCGATCTCAGAGAATATGACTTTACGATTATCGACCTGGAATACCGCCGATTTGCAGCAGCTTCGGTAGCGTTTCAGGGCAATGTAACGGTTATTGATATGCATAATTTTGAGGGGGATGTCATCGTGATTGGCGTTAAAGATAAGAATTGAGCGTTCGGGCAATCTTCATCCAAATCTCTGTTAGATATCGCTTGCAACCTTTCCATCCTGAACTACGTCAAAGAGGTTGTTAATGGCCAGGCGGCCTAATTCAACTACAAGGTGGAACTTGACATGAACATGAGAAAAAGTGCATTTGCAGCCATTACAACTGTAGCCATTTTGTCCTTCTCCGTTGGAGGTCAAATGTCTGCGGCAGACCGTCAATTCAAGGATTTGGACAACGTAAGCGGCAAAGAAAAAATTATATCCCTTAAAGATCAGGGTCTGCTCAAAGGTGCCTCTGACACGCAGTTTCTCCCGTCATCTAAAGTGACCGCTGCCCAGGGCATTCAGTTGATCTCCGGCGGACTCCAGCTCAGTTTGGCCGCTATTGATTTTAATAAGGCGCCACAGGCCAGCGGACTGTTTACCCATGTTAAGGATACTGCATGGTATGCCGAAGCCTTTATCAACGCGCATTATAATGGCGTAGAGATTCCAAAAGATAACGTTCCTTCAAAAACCCTGACTAAGGAAGAGTTCACCCACATGCTGATTCAGGGCATGGAAAAAGCAGGCGCTCTTCCGATGATTAAAATCGCACCTGCGAATATTGCGGATGACAGCGAACTGGAGCCTTCTTACCAAGGTAGCATTCAACGCTCGCTAGTCTACAAGGTCAATACCTTGGATGCAAATGAAAAGTTTCATCCAAAAAGCGAGATTACACGTGCCGAAGCTGCTGTTATGTTATATAATGCGCTGGAGTATCTGAACACTCATAAGGCTTAACCGACTGTTCTGAGCAACCCCTTGATTTTTACGAGGTAACGTGCGGATTTGGGCTTACAGTTACTTGACACCCTTATCGTTAATGCTATAATAAGGAAATCGAATTTAGATCCAACGGTAGCTGATTATCGTATGGTTTCTATCCTGGTCCTTCGGCATGTAACACAGGTAACGAATAAATAAGCTGGCTCCGGATGAGGGAGACCAGCTTATTTTTTTGTGAATAAAACGTTTAAATATTTCGGGACCTATATAGTGAGAGGAGACGGGAGTTATGTTTGGTAATGATTGGGATGAAGTTTTACGAGAAGAGGTAGAAAAGCCTTATTTCAATGAATTGAGGTATACATTAGCACGCGAATACAAGATACATAAAGTCTACCCTCCAAAGGAAGACTTGTTTTCCGCACTCAAATTAACACCATATCATCTGACCAAAGCGGTTATATTGGGACAGGACCCCTATCATGGAGAGGGACAAGCCCACGGCTTGAGCTTTTCTGTTAGACCTGGTGTGCGAACACCGCCATCTCTACTAAATATATACAAGGAGCTTCGCGATGATATCGGCACTCCCATTCCGAATCAGGGATACCTCGTGCCTTGGGCTGAGCAAGGTGTGCTGCTGCTAAACAACGTGTTAACCGTGCGTGAAGGACAACCGCAATCTCACCAGGGAATAGGTTGGGAACGTTTCACGGATGCTGTCATTGAAGCGATTAATGAACGCGAGCAGCCAGCAGTGTTTATTTTGTGGGGGAGCCATGCTCAGAAAAAAGCAAGCTTCGTGAATACCAGCAAGCATTTGGTGCTGAAATCCGTTCATCCAAGTCCATTGGCGGCTCACAGAGGCTTTTTTGGCAGCAAGCCTTTTTCGCGTACCAATGCATTTTTGCAGGAGCATGGAATGGAGCCTATTCGGTGGGAGATTCCTAACCGCTAGCACTGGAGGTGAGGACATGCGTCAGTGGAAGGGACGTCAGGTCATTTTATATCACGGCAACAACGGTCATACCCAGAAGGTGCGCGGCACGCTTGAAAAATGGGATGATATACGAAAGTGTGTTATTTTAGGCCCGAAAATGCTGGCTATTCCTTTTGAAAATATTACGCATATTACCATGCTTCCTCCGGGGCGTGAACGTAGAAGCCGCCATCCGGCGAAGCTGAACGCTATCGGTTATGTAATGAGCGTTCCGTTACAGTTTGATAATGCCATTCATTTTCAGTCGGCGGTGACGATTTGGAGAGAGGATCAGCTGATTGCTTATAATGTAAAGCTGGTTAGCCACTCGGCACACGATGTAATTCTTGAAGATGGACAAACCTTATCTAAAGAAGAGCATTTGTTTGTAGTAAGGTCACTACGTGGAGAACTTTAACTGTAATTATTCACCTTTTTTTGATGAAGGGTTCAATTTAGTTAGCTGCTAACCGATAAAAGTAATGGGATTGTTAATTATATCCTATTTTATAGAGATGAAACTAAGGGAGAGAAACGAATGGAGCGTATGAAACGTATGAGCAAACGGAGTACCTTCTTACTTGCTTTGCTGATGTTTGTATTTGCAGCATGGCCAGCGGGTTTGATCCGGGCTGAGGAGAGCACGACTTCCACGGTACAGTGGGACAGTCAAAATCCGACTACATTGAATCTGGGTGGAAGCCCCGCTCAATTAAAAGTGTGGTCATTGACAGAAAAGGGCAAAGAAGATGTTACACAAAAAGCAGAATGGATCTCTGGGGATTCAAGCATTTTAAAGGTAGATAAGGGACTCATTACTCCTGTGTCAAAAGGGCAGATTAAGATTGTTGCCACATATGAGCAGCAAACGGTAAGTACAACGATTACAGTAAAATCGCCTTACAGCAAGCTGCAATTAAATCCGTCTAGTCCCATTAATTTGACGATTGGTGGAGAATCAAAGCAATTGACTGCTCAAGGTGTACTTACTGGAGGTGGGACGGAAAATGTATCCGGTGTCGAATGGACTTCTTCGAATGCGGCTGTTGCTACCGTTGAAGATGGTCTGGTTCGTCCACTTGCCAAAGGCGTGACTTACATTAAAGCAAGCAAAGATGAACTCAAAGCACAAACGATTGTGTATGTGCGTTCTTCTTCTCAGGCATTAGTATTGAATGCAACTGGGTCCAAATCGGTCTTTCTGGGTAGCTCCCCAATTCAGGTTAGTGCAACCGATGTCAACCTGACTGGCGGCAAGACAGATGTGACCAACACGGCAGAATGGACTTCCTCCAATCCGTTGGTTGCCACAGTCGAGCAAGGTAAAATCACACCGATGGATGCAGGCAATTCGACGATTACAGCGTCCTATCACGGTTTGAGCAAGACTCTGAAGATTAATGTACTTCCGACGGTTGAAAAACTGGTTTCAAGCAAAGCCAGTCTGACTCTCGAAACAGGAGGCAAAACTTCTCTTCCGAGTATATCTGCTTATTTGGTCAATGGGGCTAAAAAAGCAGTTCAATCCGATGTAAAATGGAGCTTAGGCAGTGAAAGTGCAGTTAAAATAGCAAATGGTAAGCTGATTGCAGTGAACCCAGGCAGTGCAACATTGACAGCAACGGTAGGTGCACTCAAACTGGATATTCCAGTGACTGTGCAATACAAAGTGCTCAAGCTGACCGCTTCTGAGAAAAAATATGTATTGGTTGCAGGCCAAGAAGCAAGTATTCCGACAGTAAAAGCACACATGGCTGGTGGCGGAATCCTGGATGTTACCAATCAGGTAAGCTGGGTAGGTACAACAGCCGCAATTACAGTAGCAAATGGTAAAGTAAAAGCGGTAAATGGCGGTAACTCTGGAATCAAGGCTATGTATATGAACAAATATGTGAAAGTACCTGTCATTGTGGAAGGAGCCATTTCTACATTGACACCAAGCTTTTCGAGTGCTGATATGAATTTGAAAGGAAGTAAGTCCATCAAAGTCATCGGCATATATACGGATGGTAAAAAAGCTACGCTGAGCAGTAAAGTGAAATGGACATCATCGAATGCTTCCGTAGCGATCGTAAAAGGCTCTTCCATTAAAGCCGTTGGAATTGGAACAGCAACAATTACGGGCACATATCAGGATAAGTCGTTTAACGTTGAGATCAAGGTCACACCTAAGCTGCTCAAACTGGTATTGAGCAATAAAAACCTGAAGCTGCCTAAAGGCTCCTCTCAAGTGCTTAGTGTGAATGCAGTTTATGATTCAGGCGCTACTACCAATGTGACAAGCTCAGCGGTATGGACATCTTCCAAACCGTCGATCGTACAAGTTACTGGCGGTCAGGTGAAGGCGATTGATACCGGAAGTTCCAGTATCAAAGTAGTCTATGGTGGTAAGACTGTAGCGACATCGGCCAGAGTGTTAAAATAGTCTACGCATATTGCCACATCCACTTATACAAAATAACCCCCGGTCCAAAGACCGGGGGTTATTTTCAGCTTATTCTACGCCGTCCTGATAATGATTTTTCCAGTGCTTATCGCCTTTGTGTGCGAAGTCTTCAACTGTCTTTTCCAAAGTAGCTACCAGTTGGGCTTTAATCTCAGAAATTGTGTCTCGGAACAGTCTTTCTTCCGTACCATTGATTTTTTCACCATATAGAGCCTGAGCGGCTATAAATTGACGATGTTGCTCCACAAAACTGTCAATCGAATGCAATGCATGCTCCACGTATTGGGAAATGCTATGATGCTCGTTAGGCAGTTGCAATTTTAATTCATGAACTCTGTTTAATAATGCCATGATGATCACCTCGTGCGTTTTGTTATGTCAATAATTATACATTATTTTCGGAAAACTTTCATTAAATTTTGATTAAAATGTGACTTTTATTATGTCATGATTGCATTTTCACTGGTGATCAGGCCTAATTTTCGGAATTATTTCATTCTTTCCTTTGTGTCGTGATTTTAAAATTTAATATATATGACACGAAGATGATATAAGAGTAAGCTGCGACAGCTGTCTTTCTGACATGTTATAATGGGGGGAAAGCCCAGTAGGAAAGGTTGTCAGTATGGTATGAAGCTTTTTAAAGGTTTATTTTGGGGGATTCTGATCAGTCTTCTCCTGTGGTGTGCCTTGTTTGGGCTTGTCCGCTGGATGTCTCATTAAGTCGCTTCCTGTATCTTATACAATAACTCTTGCGACTGTATCCACGTCATTAACGGAAATCGTATATACGTGTTCGTCATCATAGAGCTTGAATTGCTGAGTTTCTTGGTCAGATAGGAGCTTAGGCCAGCCAATTACGGTACTTCCATTCAGTAATCGGATTACAACGGCTTGCATTTGGCTCACGGCCAGTTTGATCTCATCGTTCATTCGTACAACCTCCTCTCTATACTATTTGTCGTCGAATATTCAACCTTTTTTTATAGTCAGTAAGGGGTTACAAAAAATAAAATCCAGGGATTACCTTAGTTGAAGGCATCTACTGGAATAGCTTGAAGGGAAGAGGGAAATTGAAGAAAAAATTGCTAAGTTTTATAGCTTTAGTGCTGCTAGCTTTGGGCGCGTACTGGTTTGAAGGAGGCAATCTTCTTACAAAAATGACAGGAGAGAACCCGCCTTCATCGGCTCAGGTTACGCTGCAATTCCCGTCAGGTCGTTACCCTGAAACGGCGCAGCATATTAAGGAAGCCATTCAGGCGGGAAAATCACCGGTATGCACAATTGACCGTGAAGGAGCCGAGCAAAATCGCAAGCATTCGCTTGCAGGTGTTCCCACTCGTAAAGGATACGATCGTGACGAATGGCCGATGGCTATGTGCTCAGAAGGTGGCAAAGGTGCAAATATCAAATACATAGCCCCTAAGGATAATCGTGGGGCAGGATCATGGGTCAGTCACCAATTGGATGAGTATGAGGATGGAACTCGTGTGAAATTTGTTGTGAAATAGTGCTATTACTTTTTATTACCTTGCGCTGTTTCCTGTCTGGCCTTAATCAACGCCAGAAAATCAAAAAAATCACCTAGTGTATTGAAGCCGGCACCTAAAATGGCCAAGTCTTCAGCGGATAGTTGGTTAAACCATTCCATTTGCTTAGCATCAAACATATTATCACCGCCAACCATTGATAATGTATAGTATGTACTGACGGCAACGAAGGTCAGGGCTCTGGCATACCATTTAAGTATGCTTGTTTTTTGTGCAGAGGATGTGTAGAACTCATGTTTAAATTTAATTTTTATACTAAAATCGTCTCCATCGTTATCGTATTGCTTATACCTATGCTGATCCTGTATGTCTATTCTAATCAGACAACGACAGGTGTATTACGTGAGGAGCTGAATCAATCTAATTATAATCAGCTGACTTTTTTTCAAAACCAGGTGAATACGAATATTGAAATGATTTCCTCCTGGCCGCATCTGCTGATTCATGATCCCGATGTAGCCAGTTTTCAAGCGATTTTTTTGAAGGACAAGGTTCTCAATCTGGATGGAATTAACCTTGTCAAACGGATCCAAACCAAGCTTGGGCTTCAGGAAAGCTCTTCTAATTGGAGAACCGGGCTGAGTATCTATTCTCCTTCGCTTGGACGGGTTGTATCGGAGAATGGAGCAGGTTTATATGACCAGAAAAAACTAAATCAGCTGATAAAAGACGGCTGGCAGGTATCCAAAAAAAGATCATACGGGAAGGACCAATTTATATTTTCATTGTATACATTATCCCCGTTTTCTTCACTTGGTAATCCAGAAACCGCTAACACGATTATTAAGGTTGAATTTGACAGCAGTAATATTCAGGACATGCTTGACCGCTTCAAAGGTGATGGTCGAAAGGAGCCTTTTTATTATAAAAAAGGCGTAGGAGTGATCTTTAATCGTACTGCAAATGAAGAGCTGTCTGGAAAGCTGATTTCTAAATTGGAAAAAATGGGACTCCATGAAGTTGATAATCTGACTGTGAAAATTGGAGAAGAAAGCTACCTGGTTCATGCCGTTCTTTCGCAAACGACTGGTTGGTATTTGATTGATTACATGCCTTTGTCCGATATGATGTCTCCGATTTACTCATCGAATCGACTGTTTTATATAACTGTTGTTGGCTCGCTGCTGGTAGGCTTGATTGGCGCTTACTTGCTTCATTCACAGGTACAAGTGCCGATTCTTCAGCTTGTGCGGGCATTTCGGAGACTAAAGGATGGGGACTATGCTGTTCGATTAAGTCTAAGGGGGAGTCACGAGTTTGCTTTCCTGTCTAGTCAATTTAATCTGATGGTCGAACAGATTCAGGAGCTGTTTGAGAAGGTGTATGTTGAGCAGCTGCATGTCAAGGAAGCGCGACTAAAGCAACTCCAATCACAAATCAATCCGCATTTTTTTTATAATTGTTTTTCGTTTATTACAAGTATGGCAAAGCTGCGCAATCATGAGGCGGTTGTAGCCATGGCCCATAATTTATCCAGGTATTATCGGTATACGACAAGACAGGAGCGGGATTTGGTTCCATTGTCAGAGGAAGTCGAGTTTGTTCAATATTATTTGAACATACAGCAGATGCGTATGCCAAGGCTAACGTTCTTAATTCATGTTTCATCACAAGCCAGCAGTCTACTGATTCCGCCGCTTGTAGTGCAGCCACTGGTGGAAAATGCGGTGCTGCACGGGATAGAGCCTCAAGCGGAGGATGGTATAATTCATATTTTAACCGAGCGTGTTGGCTCGTATATGTACCTGATTGTGGATGATAACGGACTCGGTTTGAGTAGAGAGGCTATAACTGCCCTGACGTCAACGCTTGACAAGCCTGTGGAAGAGGATCATGGATACGGTTTGTGGAATGTGCATCAACGCATGCGATTACATTTTGGGGAAGATGCAGGACTGGAATTCTCTTTGTCTCCATTGGGAGGATTGCGTGCAGTTTTAAAATGGTCGATCTCAACAGAAGGAGAGCATGCGAATGGTTTAATTGAGCCTTCGCCAAATTCGAATATAGTTAAAACGGAGGGACCAGATGGTTCAGATATTACTAGTAGATGATGAGAGTTATGTAACAGAAAGTCTGGCAGCTACCATTCCGTGGGAGACGCTAGGCATCGAGAGGGTTCATCAAGCGGCTTCCGCATTAGCAGCGGTGGATGTGCTGGAAGCGTACGATATTGATATTCTGGTTACGGATATTCGTATGCCTGGCATGACGGGACTGGAGTTGATTGTTGAGGTAAACGAACGATGGCCACATATCCGAAGTTTGTTACTGACAGGCTATGCCGATTTTGAATATGCTAAAAAAGCGCTCCAGCTTAAGGCTTTTGATTACATTTTAAAGCCGGTGGATGATGAAGAGTTTATCAAATGTGTGTCAGCTGCCATGGATTCGCTAAAGGAAGAATGGGAAGCATTTGACAAGGTTCATCAATTACAATATAGCCGCAGAAACGATTTTGGTGTACTGCGGACCCATTTGATGCATGATTTGCTACTCGGGCGTGATTTGCCAGTACCAAAAATAGAGAGCAAAATGTCTGAGTACGAAATCAAGCTACGCACGGGACATCCTGCCAGTATGCTGCTTATTCAGCTAGGGAAGCATTTTTCTGATATGGACTATCATTCAGTCTCCTTAATTGAGTATGCGATTGGAAATATTGCCGAAGAAGTGTTCGCACCTGATTTTCACGTTTGGCATTGCAAAGCGCCGCATGACTGCTTAATTGTATTAATAGAAGGTAATTGGAATTCATTTCCTGAACGGAGCGCGGATGAGCAGAATCGTTTTTTGAGTGCGGCGATTGAGACCTTTCGAAAAAATGTGAGCAATTACTTGAAAGGGGAAATTTACGTTGCATTAACCGGATGGTTTAAGTTTCCAGAGGAGCTGCCTAAGCTATATCAGACAGCGATTAGATCCTTATACTGGAACCATCACGAGGAGACGGATACACTGCTATTCATAGAAGAACAGGCAGAACAGCCACACAGCTCAGTTAAGTCACTGGAGGGGCTTTATATGCACCCTACGCTTACTCATCTGCTAGAGTCCAGGCAATGGGAAGAGGCCGAAGCGAAAGTGAACCGTGTATTTGGAAAAATGGAAGAGGTGGGATATACACGCGAACATTTATATGAGCTGTTTATTTCGGTGACGAGTGCCTTTATGTATACAGCGCACAAACAAGGACGTTTCATTACACAGATGGACCAAGTAGGCTTCGATCCGTTACATGCGCAGAAAATGGTTCATTCGTTTCCCCACCTCAAAGAGTGGATACTTTCCATGATGAACAAACTTAAATCTGAATGGTCCGCAAGCGAGCAAAGCGCTAAAAGCTATGTGGTCAAGCAAGTTCAGGAGCTCATCTCCCAGGATAAAGGTCAGGAGCTGTCTGTTAAGACGATTGCCGATCAGGTTTATCTTCATCCAGTCTATCTGTCTAAAATTTATAAAGCTGAAACCGGAGAAGGTTTGGGTGACTACATTATCCGAATGAGAATGGAGCGGGCTCTTTATTTGCTTAAATATTCCAACAAAAAAATATACGAAATTACGACGGAACTGGGCTATCAGAATCCCCAATATTTCAGTAAGATGTTCAAAAAGCATTACGGAATGACTCCGCATGAATTTCGGGACCAGTAAAGATGGGACCAGTAAGGACGAAACCAACAAAGATCAGTTGGGAAAGGTGCAGAAATATTTATTTTGTGACATAGGCTGCGAAGAAAAGCCCTCTTATAATAAAAGAGTAGAAAATGATTTTTAGAGGGGGAACAATATGCGAGTTCATTCGAAAAAAAAGTTGCTGTCGTTGCTCGCCGCAACTATGGTATTAGGAGTTGGCCTTGTGGGCTGCTCAGGAGCAGGAAATGGTGGGAATGCGGACAGCACAGCTAAAACTGAAAACGTATACAAAGAAAAATACAATCCAGAAGTCACAATTTCCACGGTATGGGGTGTAGATCCCGCCTTAAAATTTAAAAATGGTGAATCTATCGAAAATAACATTGCGACAAAATGGGCTAAAGAGAAATTCGGTATTAATATCAAATCACTCTGGTCCGTCACAGATACGAATGGTGCATTTGCTACGAAGCTGCGATTGGCTATGTCCTCCGGTCAGGAGATGCCAGACGTGGTTGTATTGGGGACGGAGAATGAGCAACTGGCACAGGACATGATTGATTCCGGTATGTTTGCAGAGGCTGGTCCGTTGTTTGACAAGTACGCTTCGGATTCCTGGAAGCAGGCGATGAATCAGGATACGAACGTATGGAATCAGTATAGCCGAGATGGCAAAAAAATGGGCATTCCTGTGCTTGATTTTGCCTATAACCATGATTATGTATTGTGGGTACGACAAGATTGGTTGGATAAGCTGGGTATGAAGGCTCCAGAGACGATGGATGACTTGGAAAAAGTGATGGACGCCTTTAAAAATAAAAATCCAGACGGACTGGCTCCGAACAAAGTGATTCCGCTCAGCATCGGTTTCAAAACATCCATGAACACTTGGATGGGTGACCCGTCCTGGATTTTCGGGGCATATGGCACACTACCCCAGCAGTGGAACAAAGGCACGAATGGCAGTTTGGAATATGGCTCCGTGCAGCCTGGCATGAAGCCGGGTTTGCAAAAGCTGAGCGAGTGGCTCAAAAAGGGATATATTCCTCAGGAAGCAGCATTGTGGGATGAAAATAAAACGTCAGAACCTACAGTCGCAGGAACAGCCGGTATGATTCCTGGACCATATTGGATGAGCGGCTGGCCGCTTCAGGATACAGTCAAAAATGCGCCGGGTGCCGTGTGGAAGCCGATCAAGATTCCAGCGGGTCCTGACAACAAAGCCATGCGCCACGGAACGCAATATACCAATGGTGTTGTACTAATCAACAAACAAATGCAGCATCCTGAAGCTTTTTTCACTTATCAAAATTATTTGTTTGACCATTATGCTAATGCTAAACCGGACGGTGATTTGTCGAATGGGCTGTTTAAGGGCTACGATTATGATTTGGATGCGGGCGGAAAGCTAATGTCTATCGATAAAATACCAGGCGGTTATGTAAACTCTTTTCGTTATTTGCTGGTTCGTGATGGCGCGCGTATACCTGATGCCCAAATGAAGGCTTTGTTAAGTTTGGCTAACGGCGCAGAACCGAAGACCCGTCTGGAGAAAGATGTAATGGTGAATTACGGGAAAGATACTCCTGCAGCTGCCAAAGTGCTTATGGAACAGAAGGATATCTCCATGAAAGATCAGTTCACGGGCCCTACTACGCCAACCATGAAGGCTAAAAAGGACTATCTGGATAAGATTGAAAGTCAGACCTTCAATGAAATTATTTATGGCAAGCAGCCGATCTCTGCTTTTGATACCTTTGTACAGACGTGGAAAACAGCTGGTGGCGAACAAATTACAAATGAAGTAAACGAATGGTATAAAAGCGTCGAAAAGTAAAATCATGATGTTGTAATAGTTAGGAGGGCTGTCCCAAGGTGGACAGCCTTTTTACTACAGCTTTATCAGGATTGAGTAGAAATGAATGCGCTATTATGATGTGTGTGAAAAAAAATTTTTCATTCGTTTGGCGAACTTAAAAAATGATTGCTTTTGTGCCATGTATGTTGGTTTTTTGAACTGTTGGGACAGCGAAAACGCTTTTATAATTGAAGTATACCATGAGAGTTACAGGAGGAACTGCAATGAGAAGTCTGCAACGTACGTGGCCATTTCATATCATGCTGCTGCCAGCCATCATTTTCTTAATTGTATTCAGCTACATTCCGATGGGCGGCATCGTGATGGCCTTTCAAAATTACAAACCTTGGCTAGGCATAACTGGTTCCGAGTGGGTTGGACTGGATAACTTCCGCTTTTTGTTTCAACGGGAGGACAGTCTTCAAGTCGTCTGGAATACACTAATTATTGCTGTGTTAAAGATGTTTTTCAATCTGGTGGTTCCGTTTGTTTTTGCTATACTGCTGAATGAAATTCGCAAGGTCGGCCTTCAGCGATCCATTCAGACACTGGTTTATCTGCCACACTTTCTTTCGTGGGTCATCTTGGGCGGAATTCTGATTGACCTGTTGGCTACAGATGGATTTATGAATCGTATTCTCGGTAGTTTCGGGATCCAGCCTATCTTTTTTCTGGGAGAAAATAACTGGTTTCGGTTTACTGTCATTGTATCGGATATATGGAAGGAGTTCGGATACAACACCATCGTATTTCTTGCTGCACTAGCGGGTATTAATCCTTCGTTGTATGAAGCTTCTGAAATGGATGGAGCGAGCCGCTGGAGACAGACGCTGCACATCACTGTACCTTCGTTAATTCCGATGGTAGTTGTTGTTGGAACGCTTGCACTTGGCAATGTACTGAATGCTGGTTTTGACCAGATTTTCAACCTTTATAATCCGCTGGTTTACCAAAAAGGCGATATTATTGATACATTCGTCTACCGGACAGCGTTAATCAATGGGGAAATGGGCTTTGCCACCGCAATCGGCTTGTTCAAATCCGTTATCAGTATGATTCTCATTCTGATATCTTATCGACTTGCTTACAAATGGGCAGGTTACCGCATATTTTGATTCCACGAGGCTGAAAGAGGGAGAGTCATGTATCATAAAACAACGCCATATCGCATCTTCAATGTGTTTAACATTTGCTTGCTTGTGATTTTGTCCATCATGTGTATCGTTCCGCTGATTCATGTGTTGGCGGTATCATTTAGTGCTAAATCAGCAGCAGATGCCAATCTGGTTGGGCTGTGGCCGGTGCAATTTTCATTAGAAGCCTATAAGAAGACGATGAATAACCCAATTTTTCTGCACTCTATCTGGATTTCTGTCTGTCGGACTGTATTGGGAACCGGCTTAACATTGCTTATTACCTTTTTAGCTGCTTATCCACTTTCAAAGGAAACATCTGTGTTCCGTAGCAGAAACGTATATTCATGGTTGTTCGTATTCAGCATGATTTTTAACGGTGGTCTGGTTCCATTCTATATGGTTATTCAAAAGATCCATCTTATGGACAGCTTCTGGGTACTTGTTTTGCCGGGAGCGGTCAACACATTTTTGGTCATCCTTATGTTGAACTTTTTTAGAGGAATTCCTAAAGAGATGGAAGAGGCCGCATTGATCGACGGAGCAGGACATTTTAGGACATTGTTTAGTATCTTTTTACCGATATCCCTGCCTTCCATTGCCACGATTGCGCTGTTTAGTATGGTATTTCATTGGAACTCCTGGTTTGACGGTCTGCTCTATTTGAGCAATGCAAAGGACTATCCGCTGGCGACGTTCCTGCAAACTGTAATTATTCAGAAGGACATGAGTTCCATGAGCATGAGTCCCAAAGAGATGGAATTACTTTCTCAAACGACGGTTAATGCTGCGCAAATTTTCATTGGTGCAGCGCCTATTCTCATTGTATATCCATTTTTACAAAAGTATTTTGTTAAAGGTATGACGCTAGGTTCCGTCAAAGAGTAACAGAATTCATAGAAGGAGATGATTTGTAGTGACGAAGCAAAACATAATCAAGTACCCTCCCATTAGTGAGCGAGTTCCACGTATGCTGCATGGCGCGGACTATAACCCGGAGCAATGGCAGCATTACCCTGACGTGTTAGCGGAGGATATCCGTCTAATGAAACTAGCCAAATGCAACGTGATGTCTGTCGGCATTTTCTCATGGGTTTCATTGGAGCCTGAGGAAGGTGTATTTACGTTTGAGTGGATGGATCGTATTCTGGATTCGTTTGCTGAGAACGGAATCTATGCTTTTTTGGCCACTCCTAGTGGAGCAAGACCAGCCTGGATGTCACAAAAATATCCTGAGGTGCTGCGTGTGGAGGCTAACCGTGTCCGTAATCTGCACGGGTTTCGCCATAATCACTGTTCTACATCGCCTGTTTACCGGGAAAAAGTACGTATCATGAATACGAAGCTGGCCGAGCGTTATGCTAACCATCCTGCTGTGATTGGCTGGCATATTTCCAATGAATTTGGTGGAGATTGCCACTGTGATTATTGTCAGGAGGCATTTCGCGCTTGGGTCGAGGATAAATACGGTACGCTGGACAAGCTTAATCACGCATGGTGGACGACCTTTTGGAGTCATACGATTACGGATTGGAGCCAAGTTGAGTCCCCGGCACCTCACGGTGAAACACAGGTCCATGCCCTGAATTTGGACTGGAGACGGTTTGTGACCGATCAGACCGCAGATTTTATCAAACATGAGATTGTGCCGCTCAAGGCTGCAAATCCAGCAATTCCGGTCACAACCAATTTAATGGAGTTTTTTGAAGGATTGAATTACTGGAAGTTTGCTGATCTGCTCGATGTTATATCCTGGGATAGTTACCCAACGTGGCATGACCGTGAGGGAGATGATAGCCGTCAGGCTGCTAAAGTGGCCATGATGCACGATATTATTCGCTCAATTAAGGGAGGAAAGCCTTGGATGCTCATGGAGAGTACACCAAGTTTGACGAATTGGCAAGACGTTAGCAAGCTGAAGCGGCCGGGAATGCATCTGCTATCGTCTTTACAGGCTGTGGCACACGGGTCAGACACCGTTCAATATTTTCAATGGCGGAAAAGCCGCGGTTCGAGTGAAAAGCTGCATGGTGCAGTCGTCGATCATGTTGGACATGAGCACACTCGTGTATTCGGAGATGTGACAGAGGTTGGCAATGCGCTGGAAAAATTGGAGGAGGTTATCGGTACTTCTGTACCGGCGGAGGCCGCAGTCATTTTTGACTGGGAGAACCGTTGGGGAATCAACGATTCACAGGGACCGCGGAACAAGGGTGTGAAATATGAGGAGACAGCTGAAGCGCATTATTTGGCACTTTGGGAGCAGGGAGTGCCCGTAGATGTCATTCATATGGATGCAGATTTCTCCAAATACAAACTTTTGGTAGCTCCGATGTTGTATATGGTCCGCAGCGGTGTGGGGGAGCGTATACAGAAGTTTGTTGAAAACGGTGGTGTTTTCGTAGCAACTTATTGGTCTGGTATTGTAGATGAACATGATTTGTGCTTCCTTGGAGGCTTTCCGGGCCCGCTTCGTAAGACGCTGGGGATCTGGTCGGAAGAGATTGACGGATTGCATGATCATGACCGTAATCACATTTTGCCGCTTGAAGGCAATGAGCTGGATCTGCAAGGGGAGTATGAAGCTGTAGAATTGTGTGATCTCATTCATACGGAGGGTGCAGAGGTACTGGCTGTGTACGGCTCAGACTTTTATGCAGGACGCCCGGCTTTGACGGTGAACCGTTTGGGAGAGGGAAAGGCTTATTACATCGCATCACGCAACACCGGACTGTTCCACAGTCATTTTTACAGAAGTTTAATTGATGATGCAGGAATTAGTAAAGCGCTCAATGTGAAGTTGCCTCATGGAGTGAATACGGCGATTCGTACCGATGGGGTTCATGATTATATTTTTATACTAAATTTCACGCATGAGCCGCAAAAGATTACGTTGGATGGACGAACTTATGTGGATATGCTTGAAAATCATGCGATAGAAGACGGCAGCGTTCAATTGGATGCCTACGCTGTTAAGGTTTTAAAGACAGAGCGCAATAAATAGAACATGATATTAAAGTGTGATCTCTGTCGTTTTCCCGAGTGAGGGAACTGGTAGATTGGTCAGAGGCAATGAGAAGTATACAATTCGGATGGGAGATGACTTATGAAAACAGGTAACCGCACGATGGTATTTGCGATGTTGATCTTGCTATCCAGCTTATTGTATCCGTTCGGCTCTGTAGGGTTGGGTGCGGCTTCGGCCGCCCCTGCTTTCGCCAAAGGAGCAGATATAAGCTGGGTAGCAGGAATGGAAGCGCAAGGTATGACTTGGAAGGATAAAAAGGGTGTTCGTCGAGATATACTGCAAATTTTGCGAGATGACTATCAGATTAACTCGGTACGTATCCGTGTGTGGGTAAATCCTGACATGAAAGATTATGCAAGCGGATACATGAATGCCGAAAAGGCAGCAGAACTAGCGCAGCGAGCTAAAAAATTGGGTATGAGCGTTATGCTGACTCTACATTATAGTGATTCCTGGGCAGATCCAGGGCAACAGAACAAACCTTATGCGTGGCGTAATTTTACATTTACACAACTCATGGATGCAGTCTGGTCTCATACGGTTTATGTTATGAACACGATGAAAAGCAAGGGGGTAACACCGGACTGGGTGCAGATCGGTAATGAGACGAACAATGGAATGCTCTGGGAAGACGGCAAAGCTTCGGTGAACATGAAAAACTATGCCTGGCTCGTCAATACAGGTAATAATGCTGTAAAATCGGTAAGCAGCAGTACTAAAACGATAGTACATTTAGCCAACGGGGATAACGGTTCCGTGTTGAACTGGAATATCGGCGGGCTGATTGATAATGGAGCTCAGTTTGATCTCATCGGGCTGTCTCTGTATCCGTCTCCTTCTGACTGGCAGGGCAAGGTGGATCAGACGATTACCAATGCCAATAGCCTCATTGCCAAATACGGTAAAGGTATTGTCATCAGTGAAATCGGGATGGAATATAACGAACCTGCAGCTTCCAAGGCATTTATTTCTGCAATCAAAACAAAGGTTCGGAACATCGGAGGCGGCAAAGGTACAGGGGTATTTTATTGGGAGCCGGCTGCAACTCCAGGTTACAATCAAGGTTATAACAAAGGTGCTTGGCAGGCTGACGGTAAACCAACCTCAGCTTTGGAAGGATTTTTAAACTAAAGAAGTATGTAAGAGTATATCAAAGAACCTCTAGTTCGCTGTCTATGCAGACTAGAGGTTCTTTATTGTTATCTTGAATTAGTTGGAAGTTATAAAATTAGGCTTCCCGGTTCACCTTGAAGAACGAAATGAGCTCTTCCAGCTCCCCGGACATCAATGTAAGCTTGTCAGAAGCTTGGACAATAGAAGCCATAGACTCAGCCTGTTCTCCAATGGTATGCTCGATTTGTTTACTGCTGCCGACTGTTTTGCTAACTGTCGAAGACAGCTCGTCAGAGGTAGCTGACATTTCCTGCGTGCTGGCCGAGATCTGCTCCGTTGCGCTGGATACCTCCTGAATTTGTGACGACACTTTATTAGACGCATCTAAAATTTCAGAGAACATTTCGCCTGTCTGCTTCGTAACTTCCAGCCCAATGTGAACTTCTTTTGTACCAAGGCTGATGCCTTTTACAGTCTGCTCAATTTCTCTTTGGATTTCTTCAATGAGCTCTGCAATTTGTTTGGCAGACTCTTGAGACTGTTCAGCCAAATTACGCACTTCTCCCGCTACGACTGCAAAACCTTTGCCCTCTTCACCGACTCTGGCAGCTTCGATAGAAGCGTTCAATGCAAGCAGATTCGTTTGACTGGCAATGCCTGTAATGATGCTGACGATATTACTGATTTCGTTAGAACGGTTCTGCAGCGCATTAACGGAATCAGCTGTACTTTCCATTGTAGTGGAGATGGAGTCCATTTGAGCGGAAAGCTTCTGGGCTACCTGATTGCCTTCAACGGAGCGTTTTTCCATAGAATAAGCTTGATCCGCTACGGAAGAGGAGCTTTCGGCAATCGTTTGGATAACTGTCGACATTTCATTCATAGATCTGGAACTTTCAAGTGCTGCGTGATCCTGAGCTTCAAGTCCCTGGGTTATTTCCTGAATATTGCTGTTAATGACGTTCGTATTCGTACTGTTTTTCTCGCTAATGCTTAATAATTCCTGGGCAGATCCCGTAACCTCTTGTGTCGTATCCTGTACTTTCACCATTGTATCGTTAAGGCGTTTGATCATAGAATTGAATTTTTGATTGATAATGCCAAGGTCGTCCTCGCCTGTCTTGATTTTTACATTCAGATTACCCTCGCTGACTTCCTCAATTCCCTTCATCAAGCTACGAATCGGGGATAGGGTCCGTTTTACCAATAAATATTGGATCGTTAAGAAGATCGCAAGGAACAGAATGAGCAATGACACACCATATACAAGCAATTTATGAAGTCCGGTAGGTACAGAGCTCGCGTCTACGTCAAAGTATATCGCACTTGTGATTTTACCGCTTTCATCTGTAATTGGGTAAACAATGGTAGTCCATGTACCATATTCGTCCGAGTAAAAGCTGCTCAATGATGATTTATTGGATTGAAGCATTTTATTTACAGCTTGTGCATTTTCGTCAGGAAGAGTATACATATCCCCAATATCCAACTTCAAGTCTTGGAAAGCTTGGACTAAATTTGTGGGAACGCCAATAATGGAAGTTTGATTTCCTTCTGTTAGTTCTGTGCCAAATATGTAAGCTTGGGCAACATTAGGATAAAATGTGTGGATAGAATCTAGGAATTTGCGTAAATCCTGTTGAGCAGAACCGTTATAATCTTTTTCGCTTAATGCTTGTTGTACTTTTGTTTTGTCAACATCTTCTGCCCATTTTTTAGTCAATACTTTAACTTGGTCTTGCAGCTGCGTGGTGAGAATGTTCTTTTGAAGTATATAGCTGGATGTGATGAGAATAGCACCTATTAATACGATGTTAAGAAAAGAGATTAATAGATTTTTACCAAAAAAGGACATAGTTCTCCACTTCAAGTTTTTCACGTTTTCTTCTCCTTTGAATTAGCAATTTAGTTTCATATACAACCTACCCCATATATATTTCGACAATTTGCTTTCTAAATGTTAGGTATTTATTAAAAGGGAGAGAAGAAGGTTATTTAAAAAGAACGGCGGCCCCCTAGAGAATGAAACGATGGGACCGCCGCTTGTCGGCAAAACTGGATTTTATGTTGTTTTTCCGAATAATCTTACTAAATCATTTTATTGTTCAAACAATATTTAAAAAATAAGATAAATGAGAGCGAACGGGTATGCTTTATACCTATAAATACCTGGATTGCATTGAGGGTTCTTAAGTTTCTGTCCCTTATAAAAGAAGTGAAATGAGCAAGGGTAGTGAAATGAGCGATAAGACTGAGCTAATAACAAATGCAGATGCAGCTTCCGTTTCCAGTGTTTCATAACGGGTAGCAATCATAGCGGCGACAGCCGAGCCGGGAAAAGCGACAAGCAGTACGGCTTTGGTTACATCCTCATGGGATAGTCCTATCAGAACAGCAATACCGAGCATAACTATAGGCATTACGATGGCTTTCAGCACAGCGATGCTAAGTGCTTTTGGACTGAACGTAATCTTTTTGATACCAATGGTTACCCCGATGGCAAATAGGGCTGTACCAGCAGTAATATTGCCGATTTGATCAAACATGGATTGCAAAAGTTTCGGAGCGTGGAATCCACATAGAGTCAATACGACACCAAACAAGGGTACGCAGGCAAGCGGCTCGCTGAGTCCATGAAGGACTGATTTCATAGTGACTTTAAATAAGTTGCCTTTAGTGCCGTCAGATTCTGTTGTTTTGCGCTGACCGACCGTTCCCAAAATACTTGCAAGCGGATCAAGAATGGCATTAACGACGATCCCAGTAATCGCAATCGGGATGGCGACTGCCGCACTTCCGAACAAGCTTCCCAGAACCGGAATTCCCATGAATGCGAAAGAAGGCTGTGTTGAATTCAATGCGAACATGGAGGATTCAGTCAGGCCTTTTTTGGCAATTAAGCGATAAACAATGAGCAATACAATATAAAAGCCGATTACACCAAGTAGCAAAGCCACAAGAAAGGGCCACTTTTGAATCAATGTCTCTCTTGGTGTCGTCGTAATACCAATAAACAAGTGTGCAGGTAGAGCAAACTTCGTCACGAGTGTATTTAATCCCTTAGAAGAAGCAGGGTTAAAAGCCTTAAACAATCCTGCGAAATAACCAATTAAAATGACAAAGAAAATAGGAATTAAGATAATAAAAATATGACCTGTAGCCATGATGTCGCCTCCAATGAAGATGTCCGCCAAAAATGGCGGACATCAGTTAAATAATCACTTTGCGTATGCAAGTACAAATTTGATGTTGTCGCTATTTTTTAAACCAGGACCGCTTCCTGACCATATTGTTTGATTGGTTTATATTTGCAGTCCCACATCGCATCTCGAACCGCTTGTGCGATATCGTCCGGTTGATGACGCGCTACTCCATCCTGAACTGCTGCCTTGGCCACAGCCACGGCTACCGCTTCAGATACTTCGCGTAATTCATTGATTTTTGGCAGCAGGGAAGCACCAGGCTGCGACAAATCAACCATTTGAGCTACTGCATGGGCAGCTGCTGCAAACATGCTATCTGTTATAATTTTGGATTTTACCACGATTGCGCCAAGACCAAGACCCGGGAACACGAAAGCATTGTTGGATTGCCCAATTTCAAACTTAATATTGTTATAGATCACCGGCTCAAAAGGACTTCCTGTTGCAATGAGGGCTTTTCCTTCGGTCCAGTGGATCAAATCTTGCGGAGTTGCTTCTGCCAGTGGAGTCGGGTTGGACATAGGCATAATAATAGGACGTTCTGTATGTTTGGCCATTTCTTTAACGATTTCCTCACTAAATGCCCCAGTAACACCGGAAGTACCAATCATAATCGTCGGTTTTACGCGGCGAATGACTTCAAGCAGTGGGATTTTGCCATCCTCAGCATGTTCCCAGTCACGGCATTCTGCAACATCACGCACATAAGGGACTTGGAATGGAAAAAGTCCTTCTGTTTCGTTGGTAAGCAGGCCACGGTAATCATAAGCCCAGAAGTTACGTCTTGCTTCTGCTTCTGACAGTCCTTCCAGCATCATGGCTGCGCTAATTTGGTCTGCATTGCCGATTCCAGCAGCTCCTGGGCCAAAGACTAGAACCCGATGCTTGCTCAGTGGGATTCCGGACAATTGAACACCGGACATTACACCTGCGAGCGTAACCGCTCCAGTACCTTGAATATCGTCATTAAAAGTCAAAATACTATTTCCGTACTTATTGATAATGTTCCGTGCGTTGACATTGCCCAGATCTTCCCAGTGCAGCAGGGCATTCGGGAAAAAGGAAAGTGCAGCTTGAACATAAGTGTCAATAAATTGGTCATATTGTTCTCCACGTACACGTTTATGACGATTCCCCATATATAAAGGATCTTCCAATAGCTTCTCGTTGTTTGTACCTGCATCAAGAACAACTGCCAGTACTCGGCTAGGATCTATACCAGCAGCAGCAGTATACACAGCAAGCTTACCAATAGAGATATTAATACCTCCGACTCCCCAGTCCCCGATTCCCAAAATACTCTCGGAATCTGTGGCTACGATCAGGTCGATATCATCAGGGTCTAGGTTCAAATTCTTAAAAGCCTCTCCAATACCCGCCAGATTATCAATAGATAAATACATACCACCGGGCTTGTGATATTCATGACTGTATTCCTGTATAGCCTGGCCTACTGTTGGTGTATAAACAATCGGGAGCATTTCGCTTAGGTGCTCAGAGAGCAAACGATAATAAAGAACGGTATTCCGATTAAAAAGATCATTTAACGCAACATTTTTACGCAAATTATCCGGTTGGCTCTGAAATTGCTCGTAAACCCGCTGAACCTGCTCCTCAATAGTTAATATCGTAGGAGGAAGGAGACCGTCAAGTCCAAGCTGTTTCCGTTCTTCCAGGGTAAAAGCTACTCCTTTATTCAGCAGTGGGTTGGCAAGTAGATCTTTTCCGGTTAATTTAGTTTCGATAGATCCGTCTTCCGTAAAATGAAAAGCACGCATTTCCAATTCCTTCTTTCTAAAAAATTACATTTAATTAATCCTTGAACAATTCGTGAACAAGTATACGCCTTATTTTAAACCAAGTGAACAAGTATGTTGTGTGAAAAATGGTTATATAAGTGTTTACATAAGAAAAATTATGAAAATGAAAGCGATTTTCAATGTTTTTTGAATGAAAATTTCATTTAATTTTCATGATATTTTCGGAAAATCTTGATTGAATGTGATAATTATCATAGTTTTTTTAGGTGTAGTTCGATTAAGCGTGCATGAAAAATAGCTTAACTTCATTTTATATAAACGAAGTTAAGCTATTTTTTGGCTATAGGGATGGTTGAGGGACAAAATTCAATGCTTCGCAGCTCAATGTTTAATGAACATCAGGCATTTAATTCTCCGATGCGATTGACGGCTTCATCAGTAACTGTAGCAGAGCGTCGCATCCAGCTGTTACGCCATTTCAATTGCATGATGATGACGAGGGTAAAGGCACAGAACGTGATTAGGCTCAGAGAGATAAAGCCCGGCATATAGGAACCCGTTGATTTGTACAGATGACCCAGTATAAGGGGGAGGAAGTACCCGCCTATGCCACCAGCAGCGCCGACAATGCCGGTCATGAGCCCGATTTCGTTGCCGAACCGCTGCGGAACGAGCTGGAATACGGAGCCGTTGCCAGCGCCAAGGCACATCATGCCTACGAACAGCAGCACAACTACCACGGTAAGTGGCGGTAAAAACGCAATGCCAGCGAGCATAATCCCGGCTCCCGCATACAAGTACATTAACATGCGTGAACCACCAATCCGATCGGACAAAAAGCCGCCTACAGGACGAAAGAAGCTTCCGGCAATCACACAAACGGTTGCAAAATCGGCGGCATGTACCGCGGAGAGGCCATATTGGGTATTGAAGAAAATAGTCAAATAATTAGAAAGACCAACGAATCCGCCAAACGTCACGCAGTAAAAGGCACAGAATACCCAGGCATCCCTCTGTTTGAGCACCGAAGCATATTGCGACAGACTTTTTGGTGCCGGGCGGTGAGGGCTGTTGCGGGCAAAAATACTGAACAGAATGAAGACGGTTAAGATGGGGAGGATAGCCAATCCGAAAACGGCTTCCCAACTGCCAAAATGTTGAGCAATGCGGTTGGCGAACAAAGTCGCAAGGACGGTACCGCTATTACCAGCACCGGCAATTCCCATAGCCAAGCCTTGATGCTCTTTGGGGTACCATTGACTTGCCAACGGCAGCGCAGCTGCAAATGATGCTCCGGCTACACCCAGGAGCAGGGCAACAACGTACAAGTGCTCCAGCGAATCAACCCACAGCCAGCCGAGCAAGAGAGGGATTATCGTAACAAGCATACCAATCTGCCCTGTGAGCTTCGGACCGATATAATCCGACATGAATCCGAGCACGAGCCGCAGCAGGGAACCACCGAGTATGGGTAGGGCAACAAGATTGGCTTTTTGTACAGGGTCCATTGGATAATCATTAGCAATTACAACGGCCAACGGTCCGATCATTCCCCATATCATAAAACTGATATCAAAATACAGAAAGGAGCCAAATAGGGTGGGCTTGTGTCCGCTTTTCCAGAAATTTTTTTTGTTCATTCTCCATCTCTCCTGTTCTAATTGTTGTTCTTTGTCTGCAAAATGTAATTTGAACATGAAAAAGCCGCAAATCGCCCCTACATGGTATCTAGGAAACGGTTTGCGGCTTCATTGCCGTGGTTGACACACCTCATTGTGAGTCGACTTGGTATGATCACGTTGGAGTGATTTTAATCAAATTATAAAAAAGGATCTGTTTTATGTCAATATACGTAACACAAAATCGCAAAAAAATTAAATATAAGGCAAAAAATATAGCATTCATGTATTAAATATTGACATGACATTCACAATTCAGTAATCTTAGATACATATCGGCACAATGATGTGCCGACATTTACGGCAACGGTGCCCTTTTCCATTGAATGGAGAAGGGCTTTTTCTGTCTTATTTTATTCGGAGAATGGGGCTGGTTTAATATGATGAAAAAACTGGTCGTCGTCGGCAACGGTATGGCAGGCATCAAATGTGTGGAGGAAATACTCGTTTTGGAGCCAGAGCGGTTCCAAATCACGATATTTGGTGCAGAGCCCCGTCCCGGGTACAACCGAGTGCTCCTGTCCAAAATGCTTCAGGAGGAGAGCTCATTTAAACATATCGTTACCCATGACTGGGACTGGTATGAAGAGAACGGGGTAAAGTTGTACGCGGGTGAACGCGTCTGTCGTATTGATGTTGCAGCCGGGATGGTGGAAACGGAATCCGGTATGAAAGAACCTTATGACATGCTCATATTGGCAACGGGCTCATTGCCTTTCATGCCGCCCATTCCCGGAGCTCGAAAACAGGGAGTAATCGCTTTTCGTGATGTGAATGATTGTGAAACCATGGCGAGATATGCCAAAACATACCGCAAGGCCACGGTTATCGGAGGGGGGCTGTTAGGACTTGAAGCCGCTCAAGGCCTACTGAATCTAGGGATGGAAACTGAGGTTGTTCATAATGCGCAGTGTCTTATGAACCGTCAGCTTGACCGGACGGCGGCTGTGCTTCTGCAGCGAAAGCTGGAGCAACAGGGCATGAGGTTTCATTTGGCGAAGGAAACGGTCAACATCATAGGCCGAAACAGGGCGCAAGGATTGATGTTTGCGGACGGGGACAGGTTGGAAACGGATTTGGTTGTGCTGGCGGTTGGTATCCGACCGAATATCGAATTAGCTCAGGACAGCGGTCTGACCGTAAACCGTGCCATTGTCGTGGATGATTATATGCGCACGAGTATTCCTGGTATTTATGCCGTCGGCGAATGTGCTGAGCACCGCGGGATTTCATACGGGCTAGTGGCGCCGCTATATGAGCAGGGCAAAGTGCTGGCAAAAGTTATTTGTGGTCGTGAAACGGCTCCCTATGAAGGGACGGTTCCGTATGCGCAGCTCAAGGTAGCGGGAATCCATGTGTTTTCCGCAGGAGACATTCGTGATGAGGGAAACGAGACAGCAGTCATGGAATATAACGGGATGCTGAAGGTTTATAAAAAAGTGATGATGCACGGCGGTGCTGTCACTGGCGCCATTTTGTTCGGAGATACGGCGGAAAGCACCTCGCTGCTCGGAATGGTACAGCGCGGCGCACCCGCTACAGAGCTAACATCCCGGGATAACGGCGGAAGCAAAGCGGAGGATGCGGCAGCCGCACTGCCGGAAGAGGAAACGGTATGTGCGTGCAACGGCGTGAGTAAGGGGGCTATTTTGCGAGCGATCACTACGGATAAGCTGAAGACGGTGGAAGAGGTGAAGAGCCGGACCAAAGCATCCGGTTCCTGTGGGGGCTGTCGGCCGCTGGTGGCTGCACTGGTCAAAAATAGTTTGTCCCAATCGACAGTTTCCGGACCTGTAGTTACTCCGACCGCCCAAGAAGTAGTCCCTGTGTGTGGATGTACGCATTACGATCATGACTCGCTTAAAACAGCTATGGTGGACGCAGCCTGTCAGACTCCAGATGAAGTAGTGTCCCGTCTCGGTTGGACTAGACAGCAGGGGTGTGAATTGTGTCGGCCGGCTGTACTTTATTATTTGGAATCCCTTGGGTTGCGCGACAGATCTGCGACAAATCCATTAGGTGCTGGTGTTGTGGTTCAGGTCACACCGCAGTACGGAGGAGAAGCGCCCTCTGCGGATCTGCGCGTTACGAACCTAAATGCCGAGAATCGGGCTTTTGTTGAGTCGGACCTGATGGATCAGGCATTTGTAGAAGTAGCCTGGCTCAGAGAGCGGTTGGTAACTTTATGGGGAAGTCTCGCATTGCCCGCGTTGGTTACAGTTGCTATTTGTCCTGGATCGGCGTATCCGGCAGGTGTACTTGTCCACGATATTGGAATATCCCGATCTCCAGTAGGCTGGGAGGTTTATGCCGGTGGCCATGCAGAGCATCCAGTTCGCCAGGGGCAGCTGCTTGGATTGGAGGAAGACCCGGCAGAAGCGGTCCTGATGGCTGTAGCCTGCTTGCAAATATACCGACATAGTGCCCGGTATGGGGAGAAAATGTGGGAGTGGATTGAAAGGACTGGCGTTCTGGCATTACGGGAAAGTGTGCTTGACGCTGCTCTTCGAAGTGGACTGGCGGGTAGCCTGCGGACCACAATGCTGACAGGATGATGTGATGGGTTGAGTTCAGTTGTGGCGATATTCTATCGTGTGCAGACAATAAAATTCCGAAAAATGGCGAAGGGGAGGTGACTTTGATGTGTCAGTCAGGAGAAGGCAAACCGGAAGCTGGGCTACATGTATCGTCAGTAATGGATACGCAGTGCCCGTTTTGCAGCGTGCAATGTAAGATGACCGTTAGTGCGGGTACGGAGACACTTGCGGGTATCATCCGTACAGTGTATAAGGCGGAAGGGAAGGCTAATGCAGCCTCGCAGGGTAGGCTGTGCATCAAGGGAATGAATGCGCATCAGCATGCGACTCATGCGGAAAGGCTGGTACAGCCCCTCATACGCAAAGAGGGCAAACTTGTTCCCGTCAAGTGGGAGGAGGCGTTGGATACTATAGCTAGCAGTTTCTCTACGCTACTGTCCACACAGGGTCCCGATGCAATCGGAATTTACGGTGGAGGTTCACTCTCCAATGAAACGACTTATTTACTCGGTAAATTTGCCAGGGTGGCTGTAGGTACGCGATATATCGATTATAACGGGCGCTTCTGCATGTCGGCAGCGGCATCCGCTGGCAGTAAAGTGTTTGGCGTTGATCGCGGACTGACCTGCAGACTAGCTGATATTCCGTTGGCTCGTTGTATTGTGCTTGCAGGCACGAATATCGCTGAATGCCAGCCGACCTTAATGCCTTATTTTCATCAGGCGAAGGAAAACGGCGCGTTTGTCATTGTAATTGACCCGCGCGCGACACCAACGGCGGCGGCTGCCGATTTGCACCTGCAAATCAAGCCAGGTATGGATGCTGTGCTGGCTAATGCCATGCTAAAGGTCATCGTGGACGAAGGATTTGCGAATGAAGAGTTTATCCGCAAGCGGACCAACGGCTATGATCAGCTGTTGACTCATTTGAAGGGTGTGGATCTGAGCGAATCGGCTGCGTTGTGCGGAATTGAGGTAGAAATGATCCAGCAGGCAGCACATGCCTTTGGCAGTGTGGAGACCGGCATCGTTTTTACGGCCAGGGGTGTTGAACAGCAGACAGATGGACATATGGCGGTGCGTGCATTTCTTAATCTGGTGCTGGCCACTGGCAAGATTGGAAGGGAAGGGTGCGGTTATGGAGCTATTACAGGTCAGGGAAACGGGCAAGGGGGGCGAGAGCACGGCCAAAAGGCTGACCAGCTTCCTGGTTACAGATCAATTGAGGATGAAGAAGATCGAGCCTATGTGGCGTCCGTGTGGGGAGTAAAACCAAGCAGTTTACCGGGTAAGGGAGTGTCCGCCTATGAAATGATGGAGCTTGTCCATCAGAGAGAAATCCAAGCTTTGTTCGTGATGGGCTCTAATCCTGTTGTATCTAACCCGAATGTCCGGCTGGTGGAGGAAGCCCTCAAAAAGCTGAATCTGCTGGTTGTGGCGGATATGTTTCTCACTGAAACCGCGCGGATGGCCGACGTTGTTTTGCCTGTGACGTCTTATTTGGAGAATACGGGGACGATGACCAATCTGGAGGGCCGCGTTCTGCTACGGGAAGCGGCGAGGTCCGCACCAGGCGAGGCTAGAGATGACTGGAACATTTTGTGTCAGGTAGCTGCAAAGCTAAACAAGGGCAGCTATTTCTCGTACAGGGATGCTGAGCATATCTTTGAAGAACTGCGGCTTGCCAGCCGGGGCGGTCCTGCCGATTATTATGGGATCACATATGACAGGTTGCGTCGTGAAGAAGGGGTATATTGGCCATGCCCGTCTACGGACAGAGCCGGTATGGATACGATGTTTCGGGAAACCTTTGCCCATTCCGATCAAAAGGCTGTTTTTACGGTGGTTGAAAGCTGTGGAGCAGGAGAGGAGATATCAGAGGAGTACCCGCTTATTTTGACGAACGGCCGCGTGCTGGCTCACTATTTGACCGGTGCACAAACGCGCAGAAGTCCGTCGCTGGCCGCGCGAGAGATTGAAAATTATGTGGAAATTCATCCGCGGACAGCGCGACGCTGGCATATCAGGGACGGGGAGTGGGTAGAAATAGCATCACAGCGCGGTAGCTTCACTGTCCGCAGCCGGATCAAACCACATATCCGCGAAGATACGCTCTTCGTGCCCATGCATTGGGGTGGGATACAAAATGTAAATCGGGCGACTCGACCCGATCTTGATCCGTTCTGCCGGATGCCTGGCTTCAAAACGGCTGCTGTGCGTATCCGTCCCCTTCATCTGGCTGCAGTTGCAACAAGTGCAGATAATGGGGAATGGTCTGAGTTCTAGAGCAGGACTGAGTAAGTGACTTTTTCTTTGCATAAAAGGCCAGCCCCCTTTGTATGAGTGAGGGGCTGGCCTATTTGACTTGGATAGTTTAGGGCCCGCAATCCCTAGACTGCGTGACGCCAATAATTATAAATGCAATCGGGTTTCGGATATGCTTGCTCCCGTTTTTATTTCTTTTCTGAGCATAGCTTCCCGCCAGTGACAATACAAACCCCAGGCGTCCCCGTTTTCTAACAGCGGTTTGCAGGTATACAAACCTTCCTCTATGGAGTCGACTCGCCCTGCAACGAACAGTCGGACCGCACTGTTGAGTAACACTTGATTCGAAAAGGCTATAGAAGCTGTGCCTTGTAGCACTTCCTCCGTAATGCGTAGTTGTTCAGCGGGGGTCCAGTTATGCTCTGGTACCACCGAATCCAGCCCGTACATTTCCGGATCAATAACCTGTAGTGATACCTCGCCGTTAGCAAGCAGGTAAGTCCGGGTCGGCCGATCGATGAACAGATCCTCCGATCCTTCGCTCCCCTGGACGATCAGAGCCCTGCGGTAATTCAGATTTTGCATGAGTTTTGCCGTCTTCTCGAACACAGTATTGTGGAAAACGCCGAATACAATATACGGGGAAGAACCGTAATCAACCAGTTTCTCGGCAGTATTCAGCACTGTGCGAAGCCCCAGCTCTTCGCGAATGGGCCGCATATCTCGCAGGGGCGCGCACCACTGTTCGGAGGCAACGAACAGTACACCAGTCAGCTTCGCGGCATGAATGGCGGTTTCACGTGTCATGTTCCGGGACGTTACCCCCATTTCCTGCAGTAAAAGCGGGAGCGTAACACCCCATTTGGGAGGGAGAGGTGCACTGCCATGCATCGTTACAGGAATTCCGCATGAGGCGAGTAGAAAGGCCGTTGCGAAGGTGGCGATAAATGAAGACTTTCTGCCATCGTACGGACCGGCGAAATCAATCCCTTCCTGCATCGGAAAGCGATGGGTATATTTACGGCAGATGTTTACAAATGCTTCCAACTCGGCAACACTCTCCATTTTAATGCGCTCCGCGGCAAAGAAAGCTCCGATTTGAGCAGGGGTTGCTGACTGGGTCATAATAAGTTCGGCAGCAGCTTCGGCTTCGGCGTAATTCAGATCCCGGGCGCCCCTTTTGCCGCGACCAACTTCTTTTAATATTTCAATGATATTCATGTTCGGGCCCCTTTCAGATTTATGCTTTTAGCATTTGCTGTGCTTTGACGATGGAGATGGCCACATCAACGATACGTTTGCGTTCGTTCATTGCTTTTTTGCGTAGCACATCATATGCTTCCGCTTCCGGGATACCGTTTACTTCCCCAAGTATTCCTTTCGCCATATCAATCCATTTGCGTTCTTCCAGCCGAGCGGTCAGTTGCTTGCGTTCACTTTGCCAGTGCTGGCGTTCAAAAAAGCGTTTGGCGCTAAAATGAAGAGCCCAATTCAGCTCATGGGCTGCCATAGAAGGGGTTAGAATGCCATCGACAGTGACATCAGCTTCACAGGCCTCTGTCGATGATAGCGCTGATTCTGCGCTGCACCACCAGAGCAATGGGATCGCTTTGGCTTGCTCCAGCCTGCCACTCCATATGCTGATAGTGCCGACAGGTATGTTTAGTACCGCCGCGTCTGCATTAAGAATTAGCTGTTTGATTTCAGATTCATTGCGGCAGGGCAGGGTTAGGTATCCGTTGGACTCTAAAAGGTGCTCAGGTCCTGCCTGCCATGAGGAAACGGCGTGTGTCTGCTCAGATACATAGTCAGAATGTAAGTGAATTACCAACAAGGAACGCAAGCGGGCTCCTCCTCTCTGTAACATGAAGGGTAGTTAGCGATGGGGATAGTAATCATTGATAACAAATATGACATAAAATTTTGTCTGCCTGCTTATTTTTTTCATCATCATCAAGCTAAAACGGACTTTTAAACCATTTTGGCGTGTTTTGGACTGAAAATCAATCCTAATTTTGTAGGGGAGTGATATTTTATACGTCATAGATATGTTACATGGTGATAAAATATAATTTTTTATAAGTTAATGCGTAAGGAATGTTGACATATCATTTGAAGCATTATATATTAGCTACAATACTTTTTAATTCCATACTCTGATGGATACAACGGCGTATTCGATGAAACGGCAATGGAGCCTGTTTTCTCATGTGGAGGGATATTTTGAATCCCCATATGTGAAGCAGGCTTTTTATGTTTTGAGGATACAAATGGAAGGGAAGTGACCTGATGAACGATATCCAAAAGTTAGTGTTGATCGGCAACGGAATGGCGGGGATACGCACTCTCGAACATTTGCTGAAGCTTGCACCAGGTAGCTATGAGATTACGGTATTCGGGGCCGAGCCCCATCCAAACTATAACCGGATCATGCTGTCCTCCGTTCTGGCGGGAGGGGCTGGTTTGCAGGATATTGTCATTAACGACTGGAGTTGGTATGAAGACAACAATATTCGATTGTATACCGATGATCCTGTCACAGCCATCAATACGGAAAAGCAGCAGGTGACGTCGCGCTCCGGCGTATGCATCTCTTATGATTTGTTGTTGTTGGCAACAGGTTCTAAAGCCTTTATTCTGCCGCTTCCAGGGGCCGACAAGGAGGGTGTTATCGGTTTTAGGGATATTCGTGACTGTGAAACGATGATGGAGACGGCAAAGACGCACAAAAAAGCAGCTGTTATCGGCGGCGGATTGCTTGGGCTAGAGGCAGCTAGGGGGCTGCTTAACTTGGGGATGGACGTCACAGTTATTCATATTAACGGATATATTATGGATCGGCAGCTGGATGAGGCTGCTTCCCTTATGCTCCGGCGCGAGCTGGAGGAGCAGGGAATGACTTTTCTGGTCAATAAGCGAACGGCGGCTATTACGGGCCGTCGTCGCGTGGAAGGATTGAAATTTGCCGATGGCAGTGAGCTGGAAGCAGACTTGATCGTTATGGCGGTAGGCATCAGACCAGACATTGAACTGGCGGTGTCGGCGGGAATTCCTGTAAACCGTGGCATCATCGTAAATGATTACATGGAAACGAATGTCCCTGGCATATACGCCGTTGGCGAATGTGCAGAACACCAGGGAATCACTTACGGACTGGTAGCTCCATTATATGAGCAGGGTGGTGTGCTGGCTCAGCGGCTCGCGGGAATGGAGACTCCCGGCTACAGTGGTTCCGTCACTTCTACAAGGTTGAAGGTATCGGGTGTCGACGTGTTTTCAGCAGGGCATTACAAGGATGAACCGGGAACACGTTCCCTGCGGTATCAGGATGATATTGGCGGCGTCTACAAAAAAATCGTGATCAAGGACGAAAAACTGATCGGAGCCGTTCTGTTTGGGGATACGTCTGACGGAGCCATGCTGTTTTCTTTGATCAAAAGTGGCGAGTCGGTGGTTGGCCGAGAGAAAGAGTTATTACTTGGCTTCAATCCCGGTCAACCTGAAGCTAGTGGCGCCATGATGCTGGAGCAGATGCCTGATGACGAAATTGTATGCGGATGTAATGGTGTATCCAAGGGTGACATTGGAGAGGCGGTTGCGGCTGGCTGCCGGAGTGTCGGGGAGATTAAGGCATGTACGAAGGCATCGGCATCATGTGGCGGCTGCAAGCCATTAGTGGAGGGACTCTTACAGCTATACGCAGGTGCAGAAGCCGGAGAAACGCTGAAAGAGGGGATTTGTAGTTGTACGACGCTTGACCGGGAAGCGATCATTGATGGCATTCGAGAGATGGGATTGAAGAGCGTTAAAGAAGTGATGAATGTGCTGGGATGGAACGAACCGGAAGGTTGCACGAAATGTCGTCCGGCCCTCAATTATTATCTAGGTATGGTATGGCCGATGGATTATGAGGATGAGAAGGAATCCAGATTCACGAATGAACGGTACCATGCCAATATACAGAAAGATGGCACCTATTCTGTCGTGCCCCGCATTTATGGAGGAGTTACTTCACCTGCCGACCTGAAGAAAATTGCTGCTGTCGCAGAAAAATACAATGTGCCTCTGGTTAAATTTACGGGTGGCCAACGTCTTGACCTGCTTGGTGTGAAAAAGGAGGATTTGCCGGGGATCTGGGCCGAGTTGGATATGCCGTCTGGATATGCCTATGGAAAGACGCTGCGAACGGTTAAGACGTGCGTAGGTAACACCTTTTGCCGCTTTGGCACTCAGGATGCTATGGGTATGGGCATTCGGTTGGAAAAGGCATTTGAACGGCTGAATGCGCCATCCAAAGTCAAACTGGCTGTATCTGGTTGCCCGCGTAACTGCGCTGAAGCGACGATAAAGGATTTAGGCGTCGTTGCTATTGACGGTGGCTGGGGGATCTACGTTGGAGGTAACGGCGGTATTAAGGTTCGGGCAGCTGAACTGCTTTGTACCGTTAAAACCGAGGATGAAGTAATGGAATGGACCGGTGCCTATCTGCAGTATTATCGCGAGCAGGCCAATTGGAACGAACGCACAGCCCATTGGGTGGAACGGGTCGGAGTTGAATCCGTCAAACAGGCACTCGCGAATGCAGAGACGAGGAAACAACTGGTGACCAGAATTGAAGAGACGTTAAGCACGACGACTGATCCGTGGCACGAAATTATTCACAACGAAGAGCTGCGCAAAAATTTTGTACAGTTGCCGGAACTTAAGGCAGTAACGGAATAGGGGGCTGACAAAATGGAGACCAATACGACAACCAACAGAGTCAGAATAGCTGATCTGAACGAAATTGACCGACGTGGAGCAAGGACAGTTCGCATTCATAATACAGAGATAGCTGTATTCCGTCTGAGCGATGGCAGCGTGCATGCGCTTGAGAATCGTTGTCCGCACAAAGGGGGGCGGTTATCCGAAGGAATGATATGTGGCTCAGCGGTCTATTGTCCGCTCCATGACTGGAAAGTTGACCTTTCCACTGGCCGGGTGCAAGAGCCGGATACTGGATGTGTGACTGCTTACCCCACGGAGATTGATAGTGAGAGCGGGGCGGTTTATATCGTAATCTAAGAGTTCTATACGTATTGTGCTGATGGTTCTGCTTTTTTTCCTCTATATAATAGAAGGATCAAGGTGAAAGGCTTTGTTGAAGAAGTGGTGCTGTTAAAGTGCAAATGATCTGAGTATACAGAAAAGTCGACCCTATTTTTCCGGGCGGCTTTTTTATCTTATAAGTATGATTTTAATTAAAAAATAGGTTATTGACTAAGTCTTAGTCAATGACCTATCTTCTTTTCTCAGGATAACTCGCTTTATCTCTAGACAAATAAAAAAAGCCTTGAGAATCAAGGCTTTTGACGAATAGGACGGATGGGGATCGAACCCATGACCCTTACCCTGTCAAGATAATGCTCTCCCGCTGAGCTACCGTCCTGCGGTTACTAGATAATATCATGTATTAACCATATATGTAAAGTGAAAAAATAGAAGTCAGCCTGTACTTCATGACCATTTATATATATAATTCGAATTTAGCGAGTTTGCAATTTGGAATTAATGATAGGGGGAACAGATGATGGCCGCAGAAATTATAAGTGTAACAACAGAGGAACAGCTACAGGAGGCAATATCGATCCGTACCAAAGTGTTTGTCGAAGAGCAAAAGGTTCCTCTTGATTTAGAAATTGACCATTATGACAAGCTGGGAGATACGGCCCATCATTTGCTAATTTGTGAACATGGTGAAATGGTGGCCACTGGTCGATTGACATACTATGAGGAAGATACAGCTAAAATGCAACGTATTGCCGTTCTCAAGGAGCATCGTGCCGCAGGCTATGGACGTGTATTACTGCTAGCACTGGAGGAACGTGCCCGTGAATTGGGGTTAAGATACTCGCTGCTAGATGCCCAATGTCAAGCCGAGAGGTTTTACGAAAAGCTCGGTTATGAGACGATCTCCGATGAACCTTTTGACGATGCGGGAATACCGCATGTACGTATGCGCAAAAAGTTGTAGTCGACAGCGTAAGGTGCATACAAATCTGTACAATGTGCATGCTAGTAAAAGTTCCTCCACTATAATACTATGGATAAGGAGCGATACAGTATGGCTGATACAGAACGAGAGCAAATTACAGCAGTACGTAAAGACGGGGATGGCGACCTTACGTCTTTTCAGACATCTACCGGTCGGGTTTTAGATTATAACCAAGCATTGAACGAGATTGAAGCAGGCTCAATTGCAGGCGTTAACGTTTTCAAGGCCAAGGATGGAAGCAAACGAATTCGGGGAGATGCCGATGGAGATCCATCTAATAACCTGGATCAACTGCCATTGTTCTGACCTTAACTCGCAATATTAGAATGCAAGTTCATCATTATATTCAAGAACAGCAAGCCGCTCGGCTATCCTTTGTAGGAAAGCCAGGCGGCTTTTTGTTAATTGTTCAAACTGTATTTAGCATGCTACTCTGCACGTTCCAACTCTGCAAGTTGATATACTCGTTGCTGCTCCAGAAAGGACATGACTCCTGCTTTCTCCCTGAACTGTTCCATATCATCACTATAGTGCATCAGATGAATCCGCTCTTGAAGAGATGGCGCCAAGCTTAGCAGCTCGTCCAACGTCGTATGGACTTCTCCAGCGCCTTGTAATTGAACCTCATGCAGAATACCCCGACATCCTCGTTCATGCACCAGATGATGAAGCAAATCAGGGTCAAAAACCATATCTGCACTATAAAAAAGGCGGTCATTAATGAATATGGAATAACTGTTTTTACCTGGAATATGCCTTGTAGGGATTAGCTCCACCTGGATACCCGATACTAATGTAGTGGGTACACCAGGCGTTATTACGTTTACCTCGAATACATCTTCAAGCTTGTCAATCATACCTTGCTGTGACATTCCGCCCTTGAGCGTATGTTCCCACAAAGGGTGAATTAGTGGTTCGGCGATATAAAGTAGAGGCTTGCGACGATGGAGAATGTTCATTTGAAAACCGAATTCCTCCAAACCTCCGACATGATCTGCGTGAATATGTGTGATTAAAATTGCGCCAATATCAGGCAAAGGGACGCCCATTTGGTGTAATGCTAAAGAAGCGGTTGTACCGCAATCGATCAGCAGTTTGCCTTCTCCGCTGTCCAGCAGCGCGTTGTTGTTGTAATAATGCTTGGCAAAGGCACTGCCTGTGCCAAGCATTTGTATCGTTAGGCTCATTATGGATTATCCCTCCGGACTTTGTGTACTAGGACATTCTACAGTCGTATTTTATCACCTATGCTGCTGGAACTAAAGATTTGGCTCCTTATGTAAAAACTTTGGACAATTTGTGAAACACAGCGCAACTTGTGCGGCTGAGCTAGGTATAAATGTACGACAGAAGGTTTTAAACAGATAACGATGGAGGGATTAGTAGTGATGAAATGGAGAAAAGTGATGGCCCTAGTGATGGCCTTTTCAATAATGGGAGGGACCGCCATTTCGGCGGAATCCGCCAAGGACCAAGTGCAGTTGATTATTAATGGAGAAGTGTCAAAAGATGGCGCAGTTGTCATTGATGGGAAAACCTATGTGCCCATCCGTGATTTTAACGGACTTGTAAATTTTGATCCATCCGGTGGAAAAGTTGTTTTCGACCAGCCTAACGTGCATATGTTCCTGTTCAAGGGAGATACGGTGTTTGGTAACGTGAATAAAGGCAATAAAGTGAAATTTAATGTATTCAGTCAAATTGATACCTTGAAAACAGATATCTCCGGAGTGAAGGTAGCGATCACCGACCCTTCAGGCAACGTGAAGGATATTCAGTCTCAAGATATCAAAGGAGCGCAAAAGGATAACTTCTGGTTCCGTACGAACGACTTTACGTATGATTTCAAAACAGCAGGGAATTACCGGGTTGGTTTCTACATTAAAGAGAGCAAAGACGGCAGCTATACCCTGGTGTCCGAAAAAGTCATTACAGCGATAAATTAGGCATACCACAAATTGACCTGCACCCTTGATCATGTTACGATACGGGGGAAAATAAAACAATTTGAAGGTAGGTATTTCCATGAGTGATCACAAACATGAACACGGTGAAGCCTGCAACCACGATCATGACCACGAACATGAAGAAATGGTTCTTACGCTAACTGATGAAAATGGTAAAGATGTAGAAATGGTGCTTGTAGAGACCTTTGACGTAGAAGATCACGTTTATGCTCTTCTGCTTGAGCGAGGCAATCCCGAAGCGGATGGCATTATTCTTCGTATGGAAGAAGAAAACGAAGAAATGGTGCTTTACAATATTGAGGACGAAGATGAGTGGAAACGTGTAGAAGCCGCATATAGCGAGCTTGTTGCCCAATACGAATAGAATTGGATGTAGCAGCTGCATAGCTCTTCAAGAAAAAAGCCCCCAAATGGGGGCTTTTTTTGTTGGCTATCAACATATTTTGTAAGCATGTGTTGACAGTTCAATATTATGAAATAGCGTCAGTCTCGACGATAACCTTCACCTGATGTACTGTTCGGTCCTCAGGTCCTTTAACAGGCAGGCCTACTTCTACATGATCAACAATATAATCAATATTGTCCTGCGAAATAACTTCTCCTGGCAGTAAAATCGGAATACCAGGTGGATACACATAAATGAATTCTGCAATAATGCGGCCAGCAGATTCCTTGAAAGGCACGATTTCCGTATCTCCATAAAAAGCGTCTCTTGGAATAAGGGAGAGCTGAGGAATATCCGGTATCTTTACAACCAGCTCATGCTCCTGACCTGTGGAATAGTGCAGAGAAGCCAGCTCACGCAGAGCTTTCAACAAAATTTCAATTTCCTCTTTGGTATCACCAGGGGTCACCAAACAGAGAATATTGTACATATCGCTAAGCTCAACCTCGATATTGTAGTGATCTCTCAGCCAATTTTCCACATCGTATCCGGTAAGACCTAAATGACGGATATGAACCGTAATTTTGGTTGGATCATAATCGTAGGTAGCTTCCGTGCCGAGAATTTCACTACCAAAGCAATATAATCCTTCAATCTTGTTAACCTCTGAGCGGCAATATTCAGCCAAATCAAGGGCTCGTTGTGCTATTTCATGACCGTTAAGTGCTAGGTTGCGTCGGGATGTGTCCAAGGAAGCCAACAGGAGATACGAAGTGGATGTCGTTGTCAGCATACTGAAAATCGTTTGTACACGTTGTGGGTTAACGTATCCGTTTTTCGTATTTACATTCAAGATCGAGCTTTGTGTCAAGGAACCGCCCAGCTTGTGGACACTTGTAGCTGACATGTCTGCTCCCGCCTCCATGGCGGACATCGGTAGATCAGGATGAAAATGAATCAGTACCCCGTGAGCCTCATCGACCAGGACCGGCACATTATAGCTGTGAGCGAGATCTACAATTTCTTTTAAGTCGGCGCACACACCGTAATATGTCGGGTTGATAACAAGGACGCCCTTGGCGTCAGGGTGGCGTTCCAATGCCCGGCGTACGGACTTGGTTGTAACCCCGTGGTGAATACCGAGATTTTCATCACTGACTGGAGAAATGAATACTGGTTTTGCACCAGCAAAGATAATGGCAGACATTATAGATTTGTGTACGTTTCTGGGTACAATAATTTTATCACCTGGCAAGCAAATGGACATAATCATGGTGATGATGGCTCCGCTTGTCCCCTGTACACTGTAGTAAGTATAATCTGCTCCGAAGGCATCTGCTGCAAGCTTTTGGGCTTCTTCGATGACACCTGTTGGTTGATGCAGATCGTCCAATGGAGCGATGTTGATCATATCTATGGAAAAGGCATTATCCCCCATAAATTCGCGAAATTCCGGATCTGCTCCGACTCCCTTTTTATGACCTGGGATGTGAAATTGAACCGGGTTGCTCTGAGCGTGCTTCTTCAAAGCAGTAAAAAGCGGGGTGTTGCTTTGATTCATTAGTGTTGTCACAACCTTTCGTGCAGGATTTCGACAATCCTGTGCAAGTGATAATAGAACAAAATTGAGTATAGCAGTTTGAAGTAGGAATGCAAGCGATTGAGGGCGCATTTATTTGCGAAAGAGTGGAGTAGGCGGAGAACCCGGTCTTTATAGCCAAAAAACGAAGGTGGAGGATGTGGATTAGATGTGGCAAAAAGGACGAAAAGAAGCTCCGCAGCGGCTGTGGACTCCTTTTTTTAGCAAATTGTGGGTTTTGGTATTTCTAGTCGAATTTATGAAAGGATCTCTTCTGGTATCCATCCTTCCGGTATATATGGGAGAAACGCTTGGTTTGTCAGCCGGGATTATTGGTTTAGCCTTTTCACTTCAATATTTTGGAGACAATGCGTTCCGGGCACCGGCGGGCTGGATGGCTGAACGGCTTGGTTACCGTGGAACGATGTCGACCGCACTGTTGTTTACGCTTGTAGCTATTATTATGCTGAGCGTACTGTCAGAGCCCGTGTGGCTCGTCGTCGCGTGTCTGCTGCTCGGTCTGGGTACTTCTCCGCTCTGGCCTTGTGTTATGACCGGAACGACCGAAATGTCCGGGCCTAATAACAGCAATGGCGCGGCGATGGGCACACTGGAAATTGCGTCTATGGGCGGAACGGGATTGGGTCCGCTCATTATGAACTTCGCCATATCCCACTATGGGCATTCTTACGGCATGGTGTTCATGATTTTGATAGGATGCAGTGTTGTATTGTTGTTGGTTGCTCTCATGCTGCCAGGACCGAAAAGGTCTGCTGACAAAGGTGACCTCGAACAGAGCGCTCTAGTGTCGTCTGATGGGCACATAAAGCAAAAGCGGGGAGTTCTGAAAGGAATCCAGGAGACGATCGGCGTGCTCAAAACAAAGCTTAACGTCAATCCGTTAATTTACCCGGCGCTGTTTTTGCAGTCTTTTGTTATCGGTTTAATCAGCCCGGTACTGACGCTATACGCTCGGACGGACCTCGGGATTTCACCAAACCTGTACAGCGTCCTCCTGATTGCAGGCGGTGGGGTGACTGTGCTGGCACTGATCCCTTGCGGCAAGTTGGTCGACCGACTTGGAACGGAGTATTTTCTACATGTTGGTTTTTTGCTAGCCGGAATTACACTGTTTCTCTTTTCAATCGTTCGATCTATTCCGCTGGTGTTTGTATCCGTAGCGCTTATTGGTTTGGGATATGCGCTCATTTTGCCTGCATGGAACACATTTCTTGCCCGACTGATTCCGGAAAGCGAGCGAGCAACGGTATGGGGCTTTTTTTTAACACTTCAAGGCTCCGGCATGGTTATAGGCCCGCTCGTTTCAGGAGTGCTATGGGACCGTGCCGGACACACAGCTCCATTTATCATCAGTGGGGTCGTGATGCTGCTTATGTTTGGCTGCCACCTGGCTCTGGCGCGTAATCCACGCAGGAAGACTGTGGAGGCCTGAACAGCACCTTGAAAAGCGGCGAGGGCTACTCTTTCGAGAAAGACATTCGGTACAGCGGCAGTAAATGCTCAAAGGTAGAACGCACAGCCTGTAATAATGCAGCCCCGTCGCTGGCGAGTGGATCTTCTCGGTCAATACGGATTCCACACATGACCTCCGCTTTTTTTACCTGTTGCAGCTTGTGGATGATCGTTTGAAAATCTTCATTAGCCATATGTTGTTGTTCTGTGCCTTCTGGAGCCATATGATCCATGGACCAGTAAAAATGATCCGGTAGGTTAGAACGTACATCACCCAGGTTGGCTTCGAGCGCCTGGGCAAATGTAGCTTTGTTCGGGCTTTCATAAATAATTGCGAAGATGACGAAAAGATGGGAAGCGAACATGCCTACCTCAAAATGCGGCAGCGCCTTGTATCCGCGCTTGTTTGCCGCCCAGGCAACCCAAGTATCTTTGGGGGGATTGACTTTCCGTCGTGCATGCTTGGCAACGTGAACGTGCATAGGCTCCCCACATAAGTCTGTCAGGAACGGGGCCAATTCCTCGCCAATTGCCTCCAGCTTGGGCCGAACCTGCTGAATCAGCACTTCCATACGAGGCTCCAACCCCGGTATTTCAAAAACATCGAAGTCCTTTGCAGTAAATCCACTAAATGTCATTCCTTTTCCTCCTGTAACTGGGTTAAGCCATGTCGTGTGGCGTAATATGTCCGATTATAGCATAATGCCGCCGGGCGTGGCCGACTTTAGACCAGGTTTGAAACAAGCATATAAGGCAAAAGTAGGATTGTGCGCTGTTACTCATAAAAATAGGTCAAATAACCAAGTACCCTTACATAAAATGAAGTATAAAATAGAGCAAGGGAAGATCAAGCGGGAAAGCCGCAGGCTTGCTGTAGCCGGACTTCTTGAATCGGACTTGAAAAAGGAGGGAATGCCGTGAACAAGGGCTGTGAGGTAGAATATTGCAATCTAGAGCTCCGGTTTAGCCGTCGGCATATCCATAATCTGATCAAGGATTTGATATCGGAAGGGTATTCGCTGTACTGGAGCGAGGATGAGTCGTACCTGGTTTTGTCGGTGAGAACCGGGCGCAAGCTGGTGAAGCTCCGTTTTCAACAGCTGCGCACAGGACACTACAAGTTGGCTGGAGATTATGTAATCCGCGATGCCAAGCTGGCTGAGTGGTTGGAGAAGCTGATTGGAAGCACCCGAGGTCATGCCATTGTCAAAAGAGTTAAGGATCATCATATTTTAGTAGAAAATATTTTGTTCGGTGAGGTTATTCGTCTGGTCGAGGTTACTGGCTTTAAGCAGCGTGTCATTTATCAGAAAGGACCGGTGCTGTCCGCACAGGAAATGGAGGATATGTACGCTTCCAATGAAGGGGAAACCCGGCTGCTGCTGCTCAAAATGGAAGTAGACGATGAATTGGAGAAACTGTTCACAGCGATGACAGACGGAGATAAGGCTAAAATCGGGAATTGCCATGAACGCCTGCAAACGCTATCCCACCAACTGTTGATGATGGAAGTGTAATACATCTGAACACCTCATGAAAATGGGGTGTTTTGATCTGTGAATAGACAGGGGTTCACTTCTGACACCAAAAACGTTAAAATAGAAGTGCACGTGTTCCGATTCACATAAAGTGTAATGCGGTAAAGCGGCGATGTAGAAGACAAAATATGTTGCAAAGGATGAGGAACCAGATGGCAAAACAGCAAATTGGTGTGATCGGCCTGGCGGTAATGGGTAAGAATTTAGCCCTTAATATTGAGAGCAGAGGCTTCACCGTCTCGGTTTTTAATCGCTCTCCAGAAAAAACGCACGATCTTATCAAAGAAGCAGAAGGTAAAAAACTGACGGGTACTTTCTCTATTGAAGAATTTGTGAACTCATTGGAGTCACCCCGTAAAATCCTGATCATGGTTCAAGCTGGTAAAGCTACAGATGCCACGATTGAACAGCTTGTGCCTCATCTGGACAAGGGCGACATTATTATAGACGGAGGCAATGCCTACTTCCCTGATACACAGCGCCGCAGCAAGGAGCTGGAGGAAAAAGGACTTCGCTTTATTGGTACAGGCGTATCCGGTGGTGAAGAAGGTGCCTTGAATGGTCCTGCTATTATGCCAGGTGGACAAGAAAGTGCCTATAAACTGGTAGAGCCGATTCTGACGGCAATCTCTGCCAAAGTGGAAGGCGACCCATGCTGTACATATATCGGTCCCGACGGTGCTGGTCACTATGTAAAAATGGTGCATAACGGTATCGAGTACGGCGACATGCAATTGATCGGTGAAGCTTATCACCTGTTAAAATCAGTCCTGAACGTGAATGCGGAAGAGCTTCATGAAATCTTCACGGAATGGAATAAAGGGGAACTGGACAGCTACCTGATCGAAATTACAGCTGACATCTTCTCCCAATACGATGCTGAAACAGGCAAGCCAATGGTAGACGTTATCTTGGATGCTGCTGGTCAAAAAGGTACAGGTAAATGGACAAGCCAAAGCGCTTTGGATCTGGGTGTGCCATTGTCCATGATTACCGAATCCGTATTCTCCCGCTTCTTGTCTGCTATGAAAGACGAGCGCATTGCGGCAAGCAAAGTGCTGAGCGGTCCTAATGCTGAGTCCTTCAGCGGCGACAAAAAAGAATTTATCGAGAGCGTACGTAAAGCACTGTTTGCAAGTAAAATTGTGTCCTATGCTCAAGGTTTCGCTCAAATGCGTGCAGCTTCCGATGAATATGATTGGGATTTGAAATACGGAAAAATCGCTATGATCTTCCGCGGCGGTTGCATTATCCGCTCGCAATTCCTGCAAAACATCAAGGATGCATATGACCGCGACCCTGCCTTGAAAAACCTGTTACTGGATTCTTACTTCAAAAATGTAGTTGAAACGTATCAAGATGCATGGCGTCAAGTGATTTCCGTGGCTGTATCTCAAGGTATTCCAGTGCCTGGCTTCTCCAGCGCGCTTGCATACTATGACAGCTACCGCACTGAGCGTTTGCCAGCAAATCTGCTGCAAGCACAACGTGACTACTTCGGTGCCCATACGTTCAAACGTGTGGACAAAGAAGGCGTATTCCATCATCAATGGTTCTAATGAACGGACGGATATGCATGAATAGCATTATGTAATACAACGGAAGCTTTTTTGCCCTATGGGTAGAAGAAGCTTCCGTTTTTTAATTTTTAATTATGGATATCATTCTAGGGTAGTAGAGGATTGTGTAATCTTTTGAGGCTATGGTATGATAGGAACAGAATATTTTAATGCATTACCGCGTCTAAGCTTTGAGTTAAAACAAAGGAGACGGGAAGTTCCCGTCTCTTTTGTTAAGTAGGTTTTCTATTGCTCCTGTGACCATTGCAGCATGCCGCCGGTCATGTTAGTACAGCCTTCATAACCTAGCTGCTGTAGATATTCGCAGGCTCGTTCACTGCGATAACCGCTCCGGCAAATAAAGATAATTTCACCGGTGCGTTCAATTTCTTCAAGACGACCCGGAAGCTGTCCGAGCGGAATGTGCTTGGCACCTTCAATCATGCCTTCCGCTACTTCTTCCGCTTCGCGGACGTCGATTAATTGCAATTGCTCTCCTGCTTGCAGACGTGCGCGCAACTCAGAAGGTTCAATCAGGGCGATTTGCGTCATGGCCGGACCTCTTTTCTGATAAATAATGGGTGCTGCGTATGTTTTTGATGTGTGCAAAATGTCACACATACTCTATGTATGATAGCTAAGCTATCTCTAGGCTGTCAATTGGCTTAATCCTAAAGGCAGGTATAGATTAATTAACCGACGGGATTCACTCGGGCGACCTAGATTAATATTTCTTATTTTTTGGGTGGAGAAATGAATGCTACAACTTGTATAATTAACGTAAAATAGGATGGTTTGAACCGAAAAGGAGCATGTACATTATGGATGTTATCGTTAGACCTACCCCTTCCTTGCAAGGAGAGATTGGGGCCCTGTCCTCCAAAAACTACACTACTCGCTATCTGCTCACTGCGGCACTTGCTGAGGGACAAAGTACCATTTATTATCCAGCTCATAGTGAAGACAGTGATGCTATGCGTCGTTGTATCGCCGATCTGGGTGCAGTACTGGAAGAGGATGATGAAAAAATAATTATTACAGGTTTTGGTAGCCATCCTCAAGCTGTGAAGGAATTGAATGTGGGAAACGCAGGAGCGGTGCTCCGTTTTTTGATGGGTATTGCATCTCTATGTCCGGATGTTACATTTGTTAATACATATCCCGACTCATTGGGTAAGAGACCACATGATGATCTAATCGATGCACTGGGGCAACTGGGTGTGAAAGTAGATCATCGTGAAGGTAAGTTGCCAATTCGTATTCAGGGTGGTCAGGCGAAAGGCGGTAAAATTCAGGTGTCCGGCTCGGTTAGCTCACAATATTTGAGCGCCTTGCTATTCCTTACGCCTTTACTAGAGGAAGACAGTGAAATCGAAGTGCTGCATGATTTGAAATCCAAGGTGGTCATTGGGCAGACCCTGGAGGTATTGCAAGAGGCTGGTATTATCATTCATGCAAGCGATGATTACATGTCTTTCCGTGTCCCGGGGCGGCAATCCTATCAGCCACGTACGTATACTGTACAGGGAGACTATCCAGGGAGTGCAGCGGTGCTAGCGGCTGCTGCAGTAACGAATTCTGATGTTACCATTCATCGTCTTAAAGAGCAGAGCAAACAGGGAGAACGCGCTATCGTAGATGTGTTGCGTATGATGGAAGTGCCACTGACACATGAGAACGATACCGTTGTCGTGAAGGGCAATGGTCGATTGAAAGCTGTCGAGTTTGACGGTGATGCTGCAACAGACGCTGTGCTTGCTATGGTGGCTGCGGCTGTATTTGCTGAAGGCACGTCCCGCTTTTATAACGTAGAGAATTTACGGTATAAGGAATGCGACCGCATTACCGATTATTTGAATGAGCTGACCAAGGCTGGAGCTCGGGTAGAAGAACGCCAAGCGGAAATTATCGTACATGGCAGACCGGAAGGTGTCGAAGGTGGCGTGGAAATTAACGCGCATTTTGATCACCGTGTTATTATGGCCTTGACGATTGTAGGTTTGCGTTCACAGAAGCCGTTAGTGATCAAGGATGCACATCATGTCGCCAAATCGTATCCGCAGTATTTTGATCATCTAACGACGCTTGGTGCTTCTGTAGAATGGGTAAAATAAAAGCAAACGAAGATGCGAATAGGAGGGAACAGGATGGCTTTTGAAAATCCGTCGAGAGAAGAGATTAAAACCATTTTGGAACAAGTAGGCAATATTGCGGTTGTTGGTTTGTCTGATAAATCAGATCGAACCTCTTATATGGTTTCTTATGCCATGCAGAAGCGGGGATACCGGATTATTCCGGTTAACCCTGCGGCGGCAGGGCAAACGATTCTTGGGGAGACTTGTTATGCCAGTCTTGCTGAAGTACCTGAGCCTGTGGAGCTGGTCAATGTATTCCGCCGCAGTGAATACTGTGCAGAGGTTGCGCGTGAAGCAGCAGCTATTGGAGCTAAGATTTTGTGGCTTCAACAGGGGATTATAAGCCAGGAAGCCGCTGACATTGCGCAGGAGCATGGAATGACGGTTATTATGGATCGTTGCATTAAGGTGGAGGACTCAGTGACCCAGGCTGTACGTAAAGGATAAACAAGGATCAGTGACCCGTGCTATACGCACATGAAAACCTTCTTCCCTTGCTTCACAGGGTTGAAGGTTTTTGGTGCGAAATGAGGAATATGGTAAAGTATATTATACTTTTAGCAATCCATATAATGTATGTATGCCTGATGATGAAAATGGTCTAGACGGATTCATAGTGTTATCTGTTGTGGTGATAAAGTTTTTTGACCTGTAGAAGCGTAAATAAATATTTTGGCAGATGGAATCATTGCTTTGACAAAAGTATTTATTCGGCTTACCATCAGGGATAGAAAGGAGAGGAATGCCATGAATTGGCTCGGATCCTTACAACAGCTCGGTCGTGCTGTCATGCTCCCGACGATGGTGCTACCAGCCGCTGCAATATTGCTAAGTCTCGGCAGCCTTCCTTGGTCCACATGGGGATTCCCTATGGTGTCTGATATGGCAAATGCGGCGGGACATGGGATTTTTTATTTTTTGCCATATTTATTTGCGGTTGGTGTTGCACTGGGGATGTCGAATCAGGCAGGTCAGGCGGGACTGGCAGCATTAGCTGGTATGGCTATATATGATCAGGTCACATTGAGATTTGGAAACGGACTCATTCAACCGGCGACGCTCATTGGTATCATTTTGGGGGTCATTTCAGGGGTGGCTTATAATCGCTTCAAAAGCATCAAATTGCCCGAGGTGCTTCAGTTTTTTGGGGGTACCCGATTTGTTCTGCTGCTTATTGGCCTCTTCTCGGCTGTGTTTGCAGGACTCATGCTAATTATTGCCCCACTCATACAGAGAGGGCTGCAATTTATAGTAGGTCTGGAATCGAGCTTGGGCGGCTTTGGACTGTTTATCTACGGTATTCTATATCGGTTGCTGGCGGCCTTTGGTCTGCACCATCTGCTTAATAATATTTTTTGGTTTCAACTGGGTACATATAAAACGCCGTCTGGCAACGTTGTGCAGGGAGATTTACCCCGGTTTTTTGCTGGCGATCCGACAGCGGGCTATTTCATGTCCGGGTTGTTCCCCATTATGATGTTTGCGATCCCTGCCATTGCGCTGGCGATCATTCAGGAAGCGCGTGAAGATTTGAAGCCAAAGGTGCAAAAAACATTTTTGACGGCTGCGCTTGTCTGCTTTTTTACCGGAGTGTCGGAACAGATCGAGTTCGCCTTTTTGTTTGCAGCACCTTATTTGTTCCTCGTTCATGCGGTTATGTCTGGGCTGGCCATGTGGCTTACCTTTGAGCTGGATATTCATCACGGATTTTCCTATTCGGCGGGTTTTATAGATTATGTCCTTAATTTTCATCTCTCACATAACGCCTGGTTGTTAATTCCAGTGGGAGTGGCATACGGGCTTGTGTATTATGTATTGTTTCGATGGGCTATCCGGCGGTTCCGTATTCCAACTCCTGGGCGCGAGGAAGGTTCGGTTCTGGAGGATTGGGCCGGCAATATTCCTTATAGTGCTCCGCTTATTTTGGAAGCACTTGGCGGGAAGGAAAATATTGTGCAGGTGGAGGCCTGCATCACACGTTTGCGGCTGACCGTCCACAATGACAGACTGATCGATACCGGAGCGATGAAGGCTTTGGGATCGGCCGGGCTTATCAATCTGGGTGGAGGTAACTTGCAGGTTGTATTCGGAACGTATTCAGAACTGATTCGTGAGGAAATCGCGAAGCTGATGGAGCGTGATCTCCCTCAAATTTTGTTCAACGCTCCTGTACATGGAAAAATGCTCCCGATTCATGAAGTGCCTGACAAAATTTTTGCGACGAAGCTGGTCGGGGACGGTGTTGCTTTTGTTCCTGAACGTGGTGAACTTGTGTCTCCAGTGTATGGTACTGTGATGCACTTGTATCCGACTATGCACGCTTTAGGCATCTCCACACGAGAGGGACTTGAGGTTCTGCTCCACATAGGGATTGATACTTCACAGCTAAAAGGAAATTTTACTGCTATGGTAGAAGCAGGCGATACGGTGGAACCGGGGCAATTGCTGATCAAATTTGATTTGCAGGCGCTGCGAGAGCAAGCTCCATCACTGGTGACTCCTATGGTCATCACGAATCCGGATCGCGTCAAGTCGTGGAGCTTTGCTCCGTTTAAAACAGTGAAAAAAGGTCAGGCCTCGGTAATGTCCGTTGTGCTGCATGACAGGAATGTTGGAGGGGTAGAAACATGATAGAAGGCATCGGCGCCGCAGCAGGTGTGGCAATCGGGAAGGCATTTGTCCTGCCGAGCTGGGAGTGGGATTTACCTGATCAAAAAATGGATGCGGTAGATCTTGCAAAGGAATTTGAACGGTTGTATGAAGGGATACGCACATCCAAAAGTGAGATCCAGTTTATTAAGGATGAGTTTCGAGAGATGGTGGGGCCGGAGGAATCCAGCATTTTTGATGCTCATCTTGCGATATTGGAAGATCCAGAATTCATGAATGAAATTCGCGGAATTATTGAGCGTCAGTATAAGGCGGCTGAGGTGGCCGTGAAGGAAGCCATTGATCATTTTGTAACAATGTTTGATTTACTGGATGATGAATATATGAAGGAGCGGGCAATCGATATCAAAGATGTGGGAAACCGGCTGCTCAAGCATTTGCTGGGTGCACCGGAAGTGACTCTTCCCAAGGATACACAGCCCTATATTCTGGTAGCCAAGGAGCTCTCACCCTCCCAATCGGCACACTTGAATCCTAGCTATGTTTTAGGGATTGTAACTATGAATGGTGGTAAAACATCACATTCTGCGATCATGGCCCGCGCACTTGGTATTCCACTCGTTTCAGGACTGGAGAGCAATCTGAATTTGCCCGTTCAAACGGGAGATATGATGGTTGTGGACGGAGACCTGGGCAAAGTTTATGTGAATCCGGAAAAAACGGTAACTGATCATTATAAAATTTTGCGTGACGAGCAGCGACGCAGAAAAGAGCAGCTTCAGGTACTTGCTTCTGTAGATGCCGTGACCAAGGATGGAACCACCCTGAGGCTGGCGGCCAATATTAGTTCGATTAAAGAGCTGGAGGCAGCTTTGAAGCATGGCGCTCAAGGTGTGGGACTGTTCCGCACGGAGTTTTTATACATGGATCGCAAATCTGCTCCAGATGAAGAGGAGCAGTATGAAGTATATCGGCTGATAGCAGAAAAGGCAGGAAACCACTCTGTAGTCATCCGTACATTGGATATCGGTGGAGATAAGCCGTTGGACTATCTTCAACTACCAGAGGAAGAAAATCCTTTTCTAGGTTACCGTGCTATACGGATCAGTCTGGATTGGAAGGAATTGTTTAAAACCCAGTTGACTGCAATTTTAAGAGCCAGTGCAACGGGAAATATCAAGGTAATGTATCCGATGATCTCATCCGTGGAGGAGGTCCGCCAGGCAGATGCTCTTTTGAAGGAGGCTATGGCGGATTTGGATGCAAGAGGGCTTGCCTATAATCCGAACATTCAGCGAGGAATTATGATTGAGGTACCGGCTGCAGCGATGATCGCTGATCTATTGGCAGCTGAAACAGATTTTTTTAGTATCGGAACGAATGATCTGGTTCAGTATGTGCTGGCTGTAGATCGTATGAATGAGCAGATTGCACATATGTACCATCCATACCATCCAGCTGTACTTCGAATGCTGCGCATGACTGCACAAGCGGCACATCAAGCAGGAATTGATGTAAGTGTATGTGGTGAGATGGCTGGAGATGAACGTTCCGTTCCTCTTTGGCTGGAACTGGGGATACACCAACTCAGCATGTCTCCCCAATCGTTATTGCGGGTCAAGCATCGTGTGCTGAATACGACTGCATCTGAGGCAACGACAGTCGCTCAGGTTTGCTTTGGCATGTCCACTGGTGCAGCGATCGAAGACAAGCTGACTGCAGCTAATGTCAGCTGCACTCCGGCCGGGCCTGGACGGCAGTAATATATAATGTCCGCAAAGCTTTGCACAGCCAACACCCCGTACTGTTGAGCTTGTCGTAGCAAACCTTAATGGCGTAGCACGGCTTGGACGAAAAAGAACCTTCAAAACCACTTATTCATGGTTTTGAAGGTTCTTTTTTTCATCTTGTTGACAGCCTCTTGAGATTACGGAAAATTAACTTAATCTCTTATTTCTGGGTGTTATCTGCTAACAAATCGCAGAACGCTTTTCCGTAAGGTGGAAGATCAGGCGGCCGACGAGCAGATACAATATGTCCGTCCGTCACAACTGCCTCATCCTTCCAAATAGCTCCTGCATTCTCCATATCATCACGAATACCTGGTGTGGAGGTTACCGTAACACCATCCAAAATTTTAGCAGAAATCAGTACCCAGCCTGCATGGCAGATTTGTCCAATCGGCTTATGAGCAGCATGAAACTCCTGTACGAGTTGAATTACCTTGGGATAGCGGCGCAGTTTATCAGGTGCCCAACCGCCAGGGACGAGAATCCCGTCATAATCACTGCTATTCAGTTCCTCAAAGGCATATTCCGCTTCAGCAGGTACGCCATATTTTCCAATATATTTTTTACCTTTTTCCGCACCGGCTAAATGCACTTCTGCGCCTTCTTCACGAACACGGTAAATCGGATACCACAGCTCCAGATCCTCGAATTCCTCATCCACCAGGGCGATAACCTTTTTTCCGGCAAGTCTTGACATCCAACCATCCTTTCGTGCGTCACATGATGACACCTCTGTTTTGTAATCTGTACTTTTACATCTTAAGAAAAAGAACGCTCGAAGTCCATTCCTTCGCAGATTCTTATGTTAGTAGTCTGCTCTTTGACAGCAATTGTCGTCATTTTCTGACCCGCCAAAGCTTTGGTAATTTGTTCATAGCTGCAATCAGTGGAAGGATTTGAGGTCCCAAAGTCGAAATAAAACAAGGTATGATAGATTTAATGGAGTTAACAATTATTTATTAGACTAGTAGATAGATATATTTGGATTCTGATGAGATCCTCGTATAGTTTGATCCTACGTAATGAGGTGGTTAAATGCAGAAGCAATGTCAATGTGGCAAACCGATGGGACTGGAACTGCGAAAGGTAATCTATGCGGGCAAGGTTGAAATTTTGCACGTCCCTGTATTCTCATGCTCGTCATGCTTTTCCAGTGAGGTTTTGCAGCATGTGACGAAGGACATTAAGGCACTATTACAAAGTCTAGGGAGCAAACCTACGGCACGGAGAATATCTTTTGCTCGCAACAATGAACTGGCAGAAATAATTCGCAAGCTTGTATTGGAGGAAGCGGACAATCCCAATGTGGATTGGCAATCTGCTTTGGAGGAGCGCATGGAGCTTCGAATTAATCTCTTACTGGATCTTTATCGCTATGCGAGAAGTCTGGGAGACGAAGATTGGATGAATGATGTAGAGAAAAAATTGGTTCAATTATCCGGTTTTACCAGTGAATCGGTATTTACGAATACAAAAAATTAAAAAATATGAAAATTTTCATGGTCACCATTGGATTTTACATGTTCTTTTTGTTACGATGTGAATAGGCCATACGACAAGACACAGAAAGGAATGTATATCCAATGGCGACGATGACAAAAATGACTACTGTTCAACAATTAAATACGGCTCTGGAAGCGTCATCAGACAAGCCGTTGCTTCTCTTTAAACATAGCACACGTTGTCCGATAAGTGCAGGCGCATATCAGGAAGTGGAGTCCTATTTGCATGGCGCTCCCAACGAAAATATTGAATACGGTATCATTTATGTAGTAGAAGATCGGCCGGTGTCCAATGAAACCGCGGACAGGCTTCAGGTGAAGCATGAATCCCCGCAGGCCATTTTAATCAAGGGCGGAGAGGCTGTTTGGCATACATCCCATTCGAATATTACAGCCCGTGCACTCCACGATCATCTCACATAGATAGAATGTGTGCTGTCGTTGCATAAAGTAGTATTTTGTCGTATCATGGTTCTAATTAGTTGATCTAGGATTCGGTTGAAAATTTATTGGCAATGGAGAGAAGGAATGTGACGGTAACGATCTATGATGTAGCTCGCGAAGCTGGTGTCTCAATGGCCACAGTGTCCCGCGTAGTTAACAATAATCCTAATGTGAAACCTCAGACCCGCAAGAAAGTGTACGAAGCGATTGAACAATTGGGATATCGCCCAAATGCGGTCGCTAGAGGTCTGGCCAGCAAGAAGACAACGACCGTCGGCGTGGTTATACCGGATATATCGAACTCAATTTTTGCAGAAATTGCGCGCGGTATTGAGGATATAGCGAATATGTATCACTATAATATTATTTTGTGTAATGCCGACAAGCGAAAAGAAAAAGAGATTCGTGTCATCAACACATTGCTTGAAAAGCAAGTGGATGGTCTTCTGTTCATGGGTGGTACAGTAACGGACGAGCATATTCAGGCGTTCCATACAGCTGCGGTCCCTATTGTTCTATGTGCAACGAGTGATGAAAAAGGAAGCTATCCTTCGGTCGATATCGACCATGAAGCCGCTGCTTTTGATGCAGTAAACACGTTGATCCGCCATGGACACCGTCAAATCGCAATGATCAGTGGTACGCTTCAAGACCCTGCAAACGGCTATGCGCGTTTCCAAGGTTACAAGAGAGCACTGGAAACAGCCGGAATTGATTATCAGGAGGATCTCGTGCGAATCGGGAACTACCGTTATGAATCTGGTGTCGAAGCAATGAAATATTTTCTCGGCCTGAAGAAGAAGCCAAGTGCGATTTTTGCTGCTACGGATGAAATGGCAATTGGTGCGATCCACAGTATTCAGGATGAGGGATTGAAAGTTCCTGATGATTTTTCGGTAATCAGTGTTGACAATATTCGTATGGCCTCTATGGTTCGTCCTCAGCTGACAACCGTCGCGCAACCGATGTACGATTTGGGTGCGGTAGCGATGCGTTTGCTGACCAAGCTGATGAAAAAGGAAAACGTGGAGAACCCTCGCGTTATTTTGCCGCATGAAACTATTTTGCGGTTGTCAGTTAATTATTTAGACTAGACGCAGTGCTGAATAGGATATACCTTCGATGAAAGCTCCTTTGATGGAGCTTTTTTCGCGGATATAAAGCTTCTTATTGACATCATCATCAAACCAAGAATAGAGGGATGCGTAATGAGCCGACTTTATGGATTAATCGGTGCTATGGATGAAGAAATTGAATTGCTGCTGGCAGCGATGACGGAAGCGAGCAAGACGGTCAAGACTGGAATCACGTACACTACAGGAATCATTCACGGGCAAAGAGTCGTTGTCTGCAAATCCGGTGTAGGCAAGGTTAATGCTGCGGTAACAACACAAATCCTGATTGATCATTTTGGTGTAGAACAGATTATATTTACGGGAGTGGCAGGGGCAGTTCATCCCGATTTAAACATTGGGGATATTGTCATCTCATCAACATGTATGCAGCATGATATGGATGTAACGCCTTTGGGCTATGCCAGAGGGGTCATTCCTTATCAGGACACCTCAGAGTTTGTAGCTGATCCCGAGCTTGTAAGTCTAGCTGAGCAAGCCTGCAAATCGTTTGGCGATCGGTATATTGTCGGCAAGGTACTTTCTGGCGATCAATTTGTTGCAAATCGTGAGTTAGTGACTGCATTGCATCAGGAAATGGACGGTGCTTGTACCGAAATGGAGGGTGCAGCTGTGGCTCAGACAGCTCATATGAACGCTGTGCCTTATGTTGTCCTACGATCTATGTCAGATAAGGCTGATGGATCGGCTCACGTTAATTATGCTGAATTTACGGTAGAAGCTTCACATCGTTCGCATCGTATTGTGGAGTTCATGCTCAAGCATTTGGGATAAGGGTATAATTTTTTAATACATGAATCTTCGGACAAACCGGATATGGTCAAACTGCTCCTGTGATGCGAGGGGCACATCCTTTCCCATTCGTACCATCAGACAGTTAGCAGGATGTGAGCATATTTCAGGATCATCCGTGGCGTACCAGACCATATCTACAGTTTTCATCAGATGTTCCATCATGCGGCGGTATTCCCATACGGAGAGACCGCTGCCTTTTAAATCCCAATGCCAATAGTATTCGGTGGTAAAAATAATATAGGATTCAAGTTGTCTGTCCTCAAAGGCAATCCGAATCATTCGGCTACCCAGGCCCAGACCACGATAGTCATCGGCTACCTCAACAGCTCCAAGTTCCAGTAAATCCTTCATGCCAGCTTCCGACCAGCGCTCCATCTCATCTGGGTAATGAAAAGTAACATATCCCAGAAGGGTTTCCCCGTTGTGGGCAATGATAATTCTGCCTTCTGGCAGTTCTGAAATATCCACCAACGCGTCGAACTGTTCCTTTGGTTTGCGAAAGGCATCTAATTGCTTGTGCATTTGAAATGAACGCAGTTGATCCGCGGATACGGGGCCTTCTACATAGATTGTTTGTCCGTTATGATCCAGCGTGTCCAAGTGGTACAGTTTTAAATGCTGCATGTGTACGCCCTCCTTGTTCGCCATGAGCTCGTTCCTCATATCCCCTACTTATAGCAAAAAAACAATTAAATGAAAAGGATGGTCGTCACATCCTGACCTATGATATACTGTTTTAGACATAAAATGTTCACAATTAAGTGCTTAAATCAACCAGTACACCAAAGGACTTCATCTGCTTTATTGATTTTGTAAGCGTTATCTTGTCCTGTGTGATTCTCATTAATCCATTGTGAGGAGGCTTAACGCATGAAGATTGAAGAACTCCAGACTGTAGTTCCCACATCCAACATGGGCCCGTATGAACAAGCTTACAACAACTTTCAGTGGGAGGATGCAGAGCGTCATTTTACGTGGTATGAAACAGGCAAGGTCAATATGGCACATGAAGCCATTGATCGACATGTACAGGAAGGACGAGGTGAGAAAGCGGCACTATTGTATTGTGACGCAAACCGTCACGAAACCTACACCTTCTCTCAGCTTCGTGCTAGTTCTAACAGGTTCGGAAATGTGCTGCGGAAATACGGTATTGGTAAAGGGGAGCGGGTGTTTATTTTCATGCCACGTTCACCCGAGCTGGTTATTAGTTTACTTGGTGTTCTAAAGGTTGGAGCTGTTGTCGGTCCATTATTTGAGGCGTTTATGGAAACTGCGGTTAAGGATCGATTGGAGGATAGTGGGGCGGTGGCATTAGTGACCACACCTGCGCTTCTGTCACGGGTAAAACGTGAGGAGCTTCCTGAGCTGCGACATATTTTTGTGGTTGGTGATATGGATGCACGTGAGCAGGGAATTATCGATTTCGAGACAGAAATGCTTATGTCCTCAGAGGAACTTGAGCCAGAATGGTTGAATCGTGAAGATGGATTAATTATTCACTATACATCAGGCTCAACAGGCAAGCCCAAAGGCGTGTATCATGTGCAAAATGCGATGATTCAGCATTACTATACTGGCAAAATGGTGCTGGATTTGCGGGAAGATGATGTGTATTGGTGTACTGCTGATCCTGGCTGGGTCACGGGAACATCATACGGTATTTTTGCTCCATGGCTAAATGGAGCGACGAATGTCATTCGTGGGGGGCGTTTCAGCCCGGAAGACTGGTACCGCACGATTGAGCGTCACGAAGTGACCATATGGTATAGTGCTCCTACAGCGTTTCGAATGCTGATGAGCGCAGGGGAGCAGGTTGTTTCCAAATATGATCTCAGCAGTCTGCGGCATGTATTATCCGTTGGGGAACCGCTGAATCCAGAAGTGGTGCGATGGGGATGGCAAGTGTATACACAGCGCATTCATGATACTTGGTGGATGACGGAAACAGGAGCACAGTTGATCTGTAATTACCCTGAGCTGCCAATTAAGCCGGGTTCGATGGGAAAGCCACTCCCAGGTATTCAGGCTGCTATTTTGGATGACAGAGGGCAGGTGTTGCCTCCTGACCGGATGGGCCACTTGGCGATCCGTACACCATGGCCATCCATGATGAATCGTATATGGAACAATCCGAACAAGTTTCAGGAATATTTCCGCTTTCCCGGTTGGTATGTATCGGGTGATTCAGCTTACATGGATGAGGACGGATATTTCTGGTTTCAGGGTAGGATTGATGATGTCATTAACTCCTCCGGGGAGCGAATCGGCCCTTTTGAGGTGGAGAGCAAGCTTCTGGAGCATCCTGCAGTAGCGGAAGCCGGAGTCATTGGAAAACCAGATACCGTGCGGGGAGAGATTATCAAGGCTTTTGTTGCACTGCGTGAAGGCTATGCACCGTCTGAAGCTTTACAGCAGGACATCTATCGCTTCGTTAAGGAAGGGCTGTCTGCTCATGCTGCTCCACGCGAAATTGAGTTTAAGGAAAAGCTACCCAAAACCCGTTCCGGTAAAATTATGAGGCGCGTGTTGAAAGCCTGGGAGCTTAACCTTCCTACAGGTGACTTATCTACCATAGAGGATTGAAGTGCTGTGCATATTAGAATTAAAAAAGGGAGTCTCCAAAGCCTTAATGGCTAAGGGGACTCCCTTTTTGTTAGGGTGAATCTCATATTCACCCAACCTATCACTTTCTGCTTTTGTCTTCAGTTATGGACGGACGGCTCCGGAAGGAGCCGATTCCCCTATGGTATTCATGGAAGTGACACGAAACCAGCCTTTTGGCTTTTTCCCCGACTTATATTCAAAGCTGGGAGATGCGGTAGAGCCTATGTTTGTAAAAGGCTCCGCACCGCTTTCGCTGTAATACACGTTATAGCCTGTAATAGCGTCCGCAGACTTACCTGCGCTCCATTGGAGCGCTACGGATGAGCCAGCGGCTTTAGCTTGAGGCTGTCCAGGGGCAGTAGGAACCTCTGTAGGCTGTGCACCTGTTCCATCTCCCTCGCCCGGAACGTCTGGAGACTCAGAATCTGCAGGTGGCACCACAGGTGCTGCGCTTGCTTTCGTGCTTGGCCCAGACTCATGGCCGCCTACATCAACGGCGGTCACGTAGTAGCTGGAGCTGCTGCCCCCAGGGCTGTCAGAGAACACCTTGGAGCCGTCAGCCATAACAACCTTGCCAAGCCGTTGGAAGCTGCCCCCATCTGTAGAACGATACAGACGGTATCCTACGACGTCGCTGTTTCCGCTTGGGCTAAAGCTGATTATGGCTTTGCCGTCACTATAGCTTACGTTGATGCTAGATGGAGCGTTAGGGGCTGCTCCATCGTCCTTGCGTGGATCAATCTGAGTAGGAGCTTCCTTATCTGCATCCTGAGGCAGATAGTAGGACAACGAATTATGTCGTCTCATCACCTTAAAGGCTTGCTGAAGCTCTTTAATCAATTCTGAGATTGGCTTTTCCCGTTTCCTAACGGTCCGTTCATATAACATATCATCCGGTGTACCATCGCGTGGAATATAATTCACACCTTGGTAGGTAATATATTTCGCACGGCTCACACCATTTTCACTGTTTTTAGGTGGATACTTACTGTTATAAATGTCCGAACCATACGCGGATGCTGTACGGCTTACAATGCCGTCAGGTCTCTTGAAACTGTCCGTTTGGAACAGCTGAGCATCTTTAGCTGTTACTTCATTCATGATTAGAGCCCATAGGCGACGAGCCCGCTCTTTTTGGACTTTCGTTTCAAGCTTATTGACAGGCTGCTTGTAACCAACCCATACACCCAGCGTGACGTCAGGTGTAAAGCCCTCGAACCAAACATCAGTGTAGGATTGCGTAGTGCCTGTCTTGCCGGCAATCGGAATCTTGCCGGATTGATCAAAGTTCCGCTTCACCAGTCTGCCTGTGCCTTCCGACACGGCTGTACGCAACATATCTGTCATCAGGTAGGCGGTTTGCGGTGAGAAGGCCTGCACAGGATTAGCCTGATGCTTATATACAATATTGCCTTGCGAATCCACAATCTTTTCGATCATATAGGCGTCATTAAACACACCGCCATTTGGAATGGCTCCATATGCATTCGTGAGTTCCTCGACGGTCACCCCATGGGCCAAGCCGCCAAGTACACCCGTTTGGGCGTTGTTATCACTGGATTCCAAGGTGGTGATACCCAGTTTTTTAGCAAAAGCCCAAGCATTGCTAATCCCTACTTTTTCGTTAAACAGCTTGAGTGCTATCGTATTTAGCGATTGATTCAGTGCATAACGCGCCGTAACCAATCCTTGATAGCGGTTGTTAGCATTTTTCGGAATGTGATATCCATTACTGCCATCTTTCAAAATAATAGGGGCATCATCCACGATACTACCAGGCTGCACAAGACCGCTGTCCAATGCAGGGAGATAGGCAGCAATCGGTTTCATTGCCGAACCTGGCTGACGTACCATCTGCGTGGCATAATTCATCTGCTCCTTTTGGAAGTCCCGACCTTCCATCATTCCAAGAATGGCGCCTGTTTTATGCTGAATCAGAATAGCCGCTGCTTGTTCGTCACCCTTGGTTTTACTAGTGGCAGAGAAGTTGTTTTTATTTTCTGCAATTTGACGCATAGATTTGTAGACGCTCTTATCAATGGTGGTGTACACCATATAACCGCCTGTGCGAAGCTGCTGTTCAGCTTCTTTGAGTAAATCGTTATCGTCCTTGGTCTTGGCATCTGCACTGGCATTAGCTGCTTGACCCGGATTGGTGACAGACATGAGTGCCTGCGCAGCCTGTCGTTCTGTTTCCATCATAAGGTATGGATAGGTGTTATAAGCTTTAACAGTGCGTGGTGCGAGAGATTTTTTGATATCAAAAGCCATCGCTTCATCATACTGTGCTTTATTGATTTTGTTCTCCTCCAGCATTCGACTGAGCACCAGGTGCTGGCGGTTGATGGCTCTTTTAAAGCCAGCTTCATTAAACTCGCCCTTACCGTTGTAAGCAGAATAAGAAGAAGGAAGCTGTGGCAAACCTGCCAGATAGGCGGCCTGGGCTACATTAATCTCGTTCAGATCATTCTCATTAAAAATACCTTTGGCCGCTGCTTTAATGCCAAAGACGTTGTAACCGCTTGAACCGTTACCAAAAGGTACTTTATTGAGATAGGCCGTAATAATTTGTTGCTTGCTCAGGAAGCGCTCAAGGCGCAGAGACAGCAAAATTTCTTTGACCTTGCGGTCATCCGTGCGATCGAGATTTAGAAAGACACGACGCGCAAGCTGCTGGGTGAGGGTACTACCCCCGGTTTGTACGGATTCATGCAGCGCCTTTTGCTTCACAGCACGCAGCGTTCCCGACAAATCGACACCTTTATGCTCATAAAAATGATTATCTTCAATGGCAATGACTGCGTCAATGACGAGTTGTGGAATCTCCTTAAACGTGACAGGTCTTCGATCTTCTTCTGTCCGAAGTTGTCCGATGGGAGAGCCATCATTGAAATAAGCGAAGCCTGTAATTGCATTCTTATCTACTTCCTGTAGGATCATGGATCTGGAACGCACGGGTTCGCTTTTTACAATAGAAGCAACATAGCCAGCGGCGGCCCCCCCTGCAAATAGTGCCCCCATAAAACCGATGATGATGACCCACTTTATGACACGGCCGAGCCTTCGCATGGTTGTCCTCAAGCGGGAAGGCTTTGGCGCTGATACATTGTTTTTTTCTTCAACCATTAAGTCTTCCTCCTTTATAACAGCCATTATTATAGCATAAAATTACAAAATGAACCCATATGCTAAAAAGCCTGTCTTTTGGTGTCGTTGACTACATAAAAGCAGTGTGTTATAAATAGGTCAAAGTAAATATCGTGAAAAGCAGAGAAAGACTTCAGTAGAAGGCGGAATCACGTTGTGCAGAGAGCCGATGGGTGGTGTGAATCGGTAGCGTCCCTCCTTTGAATTACCGTCTGGAGCTGTCTGGATGAATGGAAAGCATTTGCAGGTTTGCGAAGCTACCATAGTAATCCAGTACCGGGTGTAGGCCCGTTATAGGAATGAAGTGAAAGAAATGTCTGTCTTTGACATGCGTTTCTTTAATTAGGGTGGTAACGCGAGTAGCTCCTTCTCGTCCCTTGGGATGAAAGGGGCTTTTTGGTTTGTCTAATATGTAATATTTTGGATGAAAAATAGGAGGTATACAGGATGAAGTGGGAAGAATTGAAGCCGGAGCAACAGGTAGAGGTCGAGCGACAGCTAGAGGTGATACAGCGGGGTGTGGCGGAAATTGTACCGGAGGATGAGCTGAAGCGTAAGGTAATTAAATCGGTCGTTAGCGGCGAGCCGCTCAAAATTAAGCTGGGTCTTGATCCATCTGCGCCCGACATTCACATCGGACATACGGTTGTTATGCACAAACTGCGCCAGTTCCAGGAATTAGGCCATCAAGTGCAACTGATTATCGGAGATTTTACAGGCAGAATTGGTGATCCGACAGGTAAATCGGAGACTCGTAAGCAACTGACTGAGGAAGATGTACAGCGTAATGCACAAACGTACAAGGAACAAATTTTTAAAATTCTCGATCCTGAAAAAACAAAGGTATTCTACAATTCCGAATGGTTAGGGCCAATGTCTTTTGCTGATGTAGTAACCCTGTCGGCCAAAGTAACGGTTGCCCGTATGTTGGAACGAGATGATTTTACAAAAAGGTACCAAAACGGATTGCCGATCAGCATCCATGAGTTCTTTTACCCGCTGATGCAGGGCATGGATTCCGTGGCTCTCCAAAGCGATATTGAATTGGGGGGGACGGATCAGAAGTTTAATCTGCTGATGGGCAGAACCCTGCAAAAAGAATACGGAGTTGAGCCGCAGGCTACTATTACATTACCATTGCTTGAAGGGCTGGATGGCGTCCAGAAGATGAGCAAAAGTTTGGGGAACTACATTGGTGTTGATGAGGAGCCGAACGAAATATACGGGAAATCCATGTCCGTTCCTGACGAGCTGATGCTGAAATATTTTGAGCTTGCAACGGATATCAACAACGAGGAGCTGGCAGAGCTGGCGAAAGGTGTTAAGGACGGCTCAGTACATCCACGTGATGCCAAAATGAAGCTGGCTGGAACGTTAGTGCGCATGTACCACGGTGAAGAAGCAGAGGAAGCAGCAAAGCAGCATTTTGTGACCGTATTCCAGCAACGTGCGCTGCCTGACGATATTGAAGAGTTCACCTTGACGGCTGATCAGTTAGAAGAAGGTGGCATTCGTGTAATCCAGTTGCTGACTCATCTGGGCTTTGCAGCATCTAATGGTGAAGCCAAGCGCAGTATTCAGCAGGGTTCGGTCAAAATTAACGAAGAGAAATGGACCGATGTGAACGAAGCATACACGCCGAAGGAAGGCGACATTGTGCAGGTAGGTAAACGGAAATTTGCTAAAATCAAGCTTGGATAATGAAAATATATTCAAAAGCAGCACTGAGATTGTATCGATCTCAGCGTTGCTTTTTTATTTCTGCCAAGTGAAAAGTCATGGTAAACTTAGCACAAATAATCAAACATGTAGGTAAAGAGTTATACATAATGAAAACGTGGGTTGCACAATTTGGGTGTAGGATAGATAACCAAAACAATTACAAGTGCGGGGAAGGATTATATGGACTATTTTAAACGAATTCAGTGTGCGATTGAGTTTATTGAATTGAATCTCCGGGAGGATTTAAAAATTGCCGAGATTGCTTCACAGGCCTGTTTTTCAGCTTTTCATTTCCAACGGGTTTTTCTGGCCATTTCGGGTTTTACGGTTCAACAATATATAAGAAGGAGAAGATTGTCCGAGGCGGCTGAACAGCTAAAACAATCCAATCAAAAAGTGTTGGACATTGCTATTGAGTATCAGTACAACTCACAAGAAGCTTTTACCCGCGCTTTTGAAAAGAATTTTGGGATCACCCCTGGGAAGTATCGTAACGGTGATATCGAGTTTCCTGCGCAAAGTAAAATCAATTTTCTGGATTACCAAAAAAATAAGATGGGGGATTTGGATGTGAATAAGCCGGTGATATTGCAGCTCGAAACAGTTAAAATTGTAGGATATGAATATAAAACAAATCTGAATAATGAGCAGCACTATAAAGAAATTCCAGGGTTTTATGGGCACTTTGGAGCAAATGAATATTTTATGTTTATCCCGAACAAAATTGCACCGGGAATGTCATATGGGGTTGCCTGTCGATTTGAAGACAACGGTGCATTTTCATTTGTGGTGGGCGAGGCAGTTGAAGAAGAGTCAAAAGAACTGGCAGAGGGTTTCGTATATATGGAGATTCCAGCAGGGAAGTATGCTGAGTTTGACGCTTCGGGTTCAGATGGACGGGTTCAGAATATACGAGACTTTATCTATGGCACATGGCTTCCTAATTCTAATTTTGAACGGAGGGAGGGGCCTGATTTTGAAATTACGGACGTGATGAATTCCTCCTATCCAGATCACTTGAGTATGAAGGTATACATCCCCATTGAATAAAACCCTCAGGCTCGATGCATAGGGAATATAAAAAAAGCACCCGAATAAATTCGGGTGCTTTTTGGTGCTAATACAAGGATTAGCGGTTGTAGAATTCGACGATTTGTTTTTCATCGATATCTTGGGACAATTCGCCACGCTCAGGCAAACGAATGAATTTACCTTCCAGAGCTGCGTCATTGTACTCCAGGTAAGCTGCCAAGTGGTTGCGGTTTTCCAAAGCTTCTTTAATGGAAGACAGGGAACGACTTCTTTCACGAAGACCGATCACGTCGCCAAGACTTACTTGGTAAGAAGCGATGTCAACTTTTTTACCGTTCACAGTAACGTGACCGTGAGCTACCAATTGACGTGCGCCTGCACGGGAATTAGCAAAGCCAAGACGGAACACAAGGTTGTCCAGGCGGCTTTCCAGCAAGAACATAAAGTTTTCACCAGCGATACCGTGCATGTGTTGAGCTTTGTTGAACAGGGTACGGAATTGTTTTTCACCCAAGCCGTACATGTGACGCAGCTTTTGTTTCTCTTGAAGCTGCATACCGTAGTTGCTGATTTTTCTCCGTTGGTTTGCACCATGTTGTCCCGGAGGGAAAGGGCGTTTCAATTCTTTACCTGTGCCGCTCAGGGAAATACCGAGACGACGGCTCAATTTAAATTTAGGACCAGTGTAACGTGCCATTATAGAGTTAACTCCTTCATAATTAAAATTTGAGTTGGGGCTCTCTTTGCGCTCCAATTTGTTCGGCGCTACCAATTAAGGTAAGACGCACTACTGACAGAAAAGTTCAGCCGCTGTCCTGTCAGCAACAAAAAAGATGAGGGTGACACAAACTGTTACGCCCAAAATTTAAGATCCGCACAGTAGATAGTTCTGCCGTACAGTCTTTTTCATTAATATATACTATATGTAAGAGTGGGTCAATGTCAAGAAAAGAAAAAGAATGAAAACGTCAGAATTTGTCGATAGGGCTTAAGAACTAAAAAAGTGGGACGAATTTCTGAAAAATGGATGCAAATTTCTAGAGTTGAGAGTAAAATAGATCATATTATGAGCTATAGTGGTGTATAGCCGCTGTCTTGGTACAGCTAATTTTGCTGTGAAGGAGCGCCTTAATATGTCGGAATTTTCAACAACGGATCAGCAAATGCTTGACAGTAAAACAGTCCAGGCTGGCGGTGCTCCGCTGTTTGATGATAAAGGATATACGTCTTTTGCCTGGCTCCAGAACATGGATATGACACCCTATGATTTCCCCTATATTAACCAGCTGCTTGTCCAAGGATATCGGAGTTGGTTACAGCAGAGCAATGGTATATCCTGGATTAACGAAGAATATACTGCTGTTTTTAATTTTATAGGTGTTCGTGTTGCTGGTAGGGAAGAAGATGATGACGAGGATTTGGATTTGGTCGAACGTTGTTGCATATCTAGAGAGATGGAAGTGAGTCAGCGCAAACTTCGTGATGGAAGCCTTGCGTTTGTGTATATGGTTCCCATACTATGCCGTAATTACAAGAGGGAGCCCTTTGCCGCTCTTCGTTTTACACGGCCTGCTCAACATTCTGTCTCAAATCAGGACACATTGTTAGCAGCTGCTTTACATTTTAAATCCTGCTTTTACTCGAAGTTTGAGTATATATTTATGGAAGATATCCTTGGGATGCAGAATCGAAGCGATCGTGAAGGTAGACGCCGTTCTATTTTATTTCAGATTGTAAAACGGATGCATGACAAAATTGACGTGGAAGGCGTGCTGGATGAGGTATTCGGGAGCATCGCCTATTTGTTTCCCCATGTAGATATCACCTTGTATATGAGTCAGGATCGACACAGTCGCAATCCGCAGGTCAAACCTTTGCTGCTGCATGAACGGGACGAAGATGTATGCGTCCGTGCATTTATGAAAGGGCAAATGGCTGTGAATGAGCCTGTCGGTACACAAGATGAAATGACTGAAATCGCCATCCCATTACGTGGCAAGCAGGGTGTATATGGTGTTTTCCATATGATCCTTCCATCGGGTGCGGATAGTATGAAAAAAGTGGATGTAGAGCTGATTGCCATGATGGCGGATACGGCTGGCACTGCATTTGAAAATGCGAAGCTGCTTGAGCAATCTAATGTACTTATTCATGAATTGCGTCTCATTAATGAACTGGTTCAGCGCTTAAATCAGAGCCTGAAGTTAAATGAAATATTTGAATTTGCCGTGCAGGAGTTATTAAAAATGTTCATGGCTGACTTTTGTTGTATTGTACAGCTTGATCAGGATGGAAGCTGTTTTAAGGTCATGTCGAGTAATGTGGAAAGCTTAAGATTAGAAAGTTACCCTCATGAAGAGGGATTTGCTGGACTGATACGCAAAACAGGAGAACCAGTGATTGTGTCGGACTATAGAAAGGATGGAAAGATAACCTCTCATTTTATGGATGCGACGGACTCCCAGTCTTTGATGGCTGTACCTATGAAGACCAGTGGTACTCCTAGAGGGGTTATACTATTGTCCAGCAAGCTTCCACACTTTTTCTCTTATGATAATTACAAAATGCTGCAAATGCTAGCCCCTCACATCGGGTTGGCGGTAACCAATGCTATGCTGCACGCTGAGGTGCGACGTTTGGCTAATATGGATATGTTAACAGGTCTGTATGTACGTCATTATGTGGACCAAATCATTCAGCAACATCAGGAAAAGGATTTCTGTGGATCTCTTATTTTGGTAGATATTGATCAATTCAAACAGGTGAACGATACGTATGGGCATCAGACGGGTGACGAAATTCTGAAAAGCGTCAGCAATATCGTTCGTTCGGCGACTCGCGATGAGGATGTATGTGCCAGATGGGGCGGCGAGGAGCTTGCCATTTATTTACCGCAGCTGGGGGTACAGCAGGCGCTCGGATATGCAGAAAAAATACGTTACCGTGTACAGCATGAAACCGAGCCTCAGGTGACTGTTTCTTGCGGGATTGCTGAATGGAACTGGCTGGACGAGCAGATCAGTATTGAATCTTTATTTTATAGGGCTGATATGGCCTTGTACGAAGCGAAAAATGAAGGACGCAATCGAATAGTTGTTGATCATGTAGCCAATGTGTAGAGAATATTCCTTAGGGAATGTTCTCTTTTTGTCTTGCATAACCCATTGCAGACAGGTAATCCTAAACGTAGCTTTATCGTGTGTATGTTTGAACTATAGGGAAAACACGATAAAGTGAACCAGGTAGCATAACTGCCTTGAAGCAGGATTATTGCTCATGAGTACAGTAATGTTCAGGATAGGACGGATGATGGGATGCATTGGAGAAAGCAATGGGTGATGCAGGTTTGTGGTGTGTTCCTTGTGATAGGTGTGTTAAGTGGTTGTGCACTGGATCGACAATATACTCCTGAGCAGATTTTTAAGAGATCTGTTGCAGGAATGGCTGGCAAAGAGATGGTAACGTTTACTGGACGGACTGCAATTAGAGCTGACAGTGGTCTGCCAACGAATAAGCAGTTTGAATATCGCGGTAGGCTAAGAAATCACGATGAATTGATCATGCATTGGGGCTCTACAGAAGCTTTTCGTAAGCAAGGTGGCTACGTAGCCCTGCAACAAGGTAAGTCCGAGCATGATGTTACACAAGAACATTTTCTTCGTCAGAGTGGAAAATGGGTTGCGCTGACATCCGGTTATCCCCCTCTGGGTGGAAATGGTATGTTAAATCGCTTCAATCCGATTCAGGAGCTTGAGGAATTAAATACACTGAATAAGAGCATTCGTATGGAAACGGGAGCTGCCCGGGGAACTTGGATGTTGAGGATTGAACCGGAATCTGCTTCGGCAAAGCGCTGGTTGAAAGATCGTTTAATAAAAGAAATGAATACGTTAAACCCTCAAATCGGGATATTAAAAACGCAGCATACAGGAACGAATCGAGAACTGCAAAAGAAGCTGACTCAAGTATGGTCACAAAGTTGTGAGGATATGAGCAACCAGTTGGAGCAATCCATTGTGCGTACTGTGTATCATCTGACCATAGATCGCCAAACAGGTTTACCCTTAAAGCTTTCATCGGAATGCAGGATTTCCCGACAGGGAGTGAATGAAGAGCTGCATCAAGAGGCTTTGATAACCAGAGTTACTTTTGAGGACTACAAGTAACGGAGCGGGCGTGATACAATGAATTTTGAATTAACCATTGTTCAAAAAGAATGAAATAGAGAAGGAGAGACACTACATGAAAGATCCTAGAATACTTAAGCTGGCGGAAAATTTGGTAGGTTACTCTGTTGAGGTGCAGCCTGGAGAAAATGTATTGATCGAAATGATTGGTACAGAGCGCGACTTGCTTAACGCCATCATTCATGAAGTTGGTAAAAAAGGTGGAAATGTTTTTGTACAACTTACAGACCGTAAGGTACAGAGCGCCATGCTTCGTCACGCGACAAAGGAGATGCTGGAGACCTGGGCTGAGATTGACCTTAACCGGATGAAGCAAATGCACTGCTACATCGGAATTCGTGCAGGGGAAAATGTAAATGATCTGTCAGATGTGCCGGAAGATAAAATGAAAATGTATAATTCCATTTATCAGCATGCGGTACATAGCGAACAACGGGTGAAACACACCAAATGGGTAGTGCTGCGTTATCCGAATGACAGCATGGCTCAATTGGCGAATATCAGCACAGAAGCATTCGAAGATTTTTATTTCGATGTGTGTAATCTGGATTATGCAAAAATGGACAAAGCTCAAGATGCATTGGCAGACCTGATGAATCGGACGGACAAGGTACGGATCAGCGGACCGGGTACGGATTTGAATTTCTCTATTAAGCAAATCGGAGCTATCAAGTGTTCAGGTCAATGCAATATCCCGGATGGCGAAGTATACAGCGCACCTGTACGTGATTCCGTTAACGGAACTATCAGCTACAATGCACAAACCCTGTATAATGGTATTACTTTTGAAAATGTTAAATTCCGTTTTGAAAATGGTAAGATCGTGGAAGCGACGAGTAACGATACGAAGCGGCTGAATGATATTCTTGATTCTGACGAGGGAGCACGTTATATTGGCGAGTTTGCCATCGGGTTTAATCCGCACATTTTACATCCAATGAAGGATATTTTGTTTGACGAGAAAATCGCTGGCAGCTTGCATTTTACACCAGGTCAAGCTTATGAAACAGCGGATAACGGTAATCGTTCATCCATCCACTGGGATTTGGTGTTGATTCAGCGTCCAGAATATGGCGGTGGTGAAATTTATTTTGACGATGTTTTGATTCGTAAAGACGGCATCTTTGTACTGCCTGAGCTGGAGCCATTAAACCCTGAAAATTTAAAATAACGATATCCGTTCTTGCTGAGAAAGCGATTTCAATGTATTATTATGGATGAGTAACGATACATGACAATTCAGTAAAGCGAGGGATCTCTATGTCCAATAATAACGCGGCTGTTGTTGAAATTGCACAGACGGCGAGCAAGTTCACCTCTTCCATCGTCCTTCATTCCGAAAATAAGTATATTGATGTGAAAAGTATACTGGGCTTGTTTACGACCCTAGTCAGCAGCCATAGCTATGAACTACACGTTCATGGACCAGATGCGGAGGAAGCTAAGAAAGCGATCATCGAGGTGTTCGAGAAGCACGGACTTCATATTTCAGTAGCCAGCTAACTTTATTCTTGAAGCAAAAGCATCCCTACCTGTAACTGTAGGGATGCTTTTTTTGTCAGGTTCTTGTATTAGCCTGCAATTTGGTCTAATATTAAGGATAGGACGTCTTGTGCGACATTGAGACATAGGGGGGAAGAATCCATGACTTCATCTGATTTGCAGGAACAATTGAATATCAAGGCTATTAATCTGCTTCAGGAAGATGCAGATAAAATAAAGAAGCTTATTGAAGTACAGATGGAGAATCTGGCAACCCGTTATTGCCCTCTCTATGAGGAAGTGCTGGATACTCAGATGTACGGATTTTCCAAGGAAGTGGATTTTGCGGTTCGCGCTGGACTTCTTCCGGAAATGGTAGGTAAACAGCTGGTCAGTGAGCTGGAACGCAATCTGGCTATTCTATATGAGGCCATGAATAATAAGGCCAATTAGGAAGACGGTTGAATTGATGAGAGCATGCGGAGTTTGAGAGCATGCTTTTTTTGATGCCTTTTTTTGAAAAAATGTTCTTTTAGGATGGTGAAAGCGCATCGCCCTTCCACCATCCTAATGCACATTTTAAAACCTTAAAAGCTACACAAGGAAGAAGGATACACCTAACAATACATACACTACCAGTAGCATGAGTCCCTCATACCAGTTGGTTGAGCCATCCTGGGTGATGGATTTGGCGATAAATACAGCGACAGCAATGGCAACCAGCTCAATTGTGGTGAAAACAATATTCATCGTGTTTCCCATAAAGTAACTGATAAAAATCAGCACAGGGGCAACAAATAGTGCAATTTGCAAACTGCTGCCGATAGCTATTTCGACAGATGCACCGATTTTGTTCTTCATCGCCAGTAAAATAGCAGCGCTGTGTTCGGCTGCATTACCAATAATAGCGACGAGGAAGGCACCTACAAACAATTCGCTGAGCCCAAATTGGGTCGTAAATACCTCCAGTGTACCTACCAGCCATTCGCTGACAAAAGCGACCATGACGGTAGCGAGTACCAAATAGGCAATGGATTTGTTTCTGGACCATACAGGGGCATGCTCATGTGGCAATTCTTCATCTTTTTGTTCGGTCACATCAGCTAAATAGTCCTTATGCGTAATCATAGAAAAAATAAGCCACGCAATATACGCGACAATGAGCGTGCCTGCGACAATGAGGCTGAGCGTATCTGATTCGTTGTCCGTGATAACGTGTGTGTTCAGAAAGACAGCTGGAACGAACAAGGCAATAACAGCCACAATCATCAGAGAACCACTTAATCCAGCCAGCGATATATTGAAATTTTGCACTTTGTACTTTAAACCGCCAGCGAACAGACTTGCTCCGAGCACCAGCAGCAGATTACCGATGATGGAACCGGTAAGACTGGCCTTTACCATATCGTAAAGACCTTCTTTAACAAGAAAGATGGCGATGATCAGTTCGGCTGCGTTACCAAAGGTGGCATTTAAGAATCCGCCTAAACGTTGGCCAGCATAATGCGCGACACTTTCGGTCGCCCTGCCGAGAAAACCGGCTACGAATACAACAGAAATTGCGCAAATGACAAATTGGGCTATAGCGTTCCAATGCGTGTAATGAGCGACTGCGCTAAGAGCAAATGTCACTATAAGCAAAGCGGGAGATAACCATTTTTTCAATGAAGAGCACCTCGATATCAATAGATGTGTACAAGTTTGGTGAAAGCTGTCACTTGTATGGATTTTCTAAATTAATATACCCAAAATGATATAGGTTGTAAACGAAAGTTGTTTTTCATACGTAGGGTTTGCATTTGGAGTGGCTGAGGCTTTACAATACAAATAAAGGATGGATGAAGGGGGACATAGGTCATGGCAGAGCAAATTCAACAACTGGAAGCAGGAAACATCAAGATTTCCAACGATGTCGTAGGTAAAATTGCCGGGATGGCCGCATTAGAGACACCGGGCATTGCTGCAATGTCAGGCGGTTTATCGGAAGGCTGGGCCAAAAGGCTGAGCGGTAAAAATGTGCAAAAAGGCGTATCAGTGGAGGTTGGACAGCTGGAAGCTGCCATTGATCTACGTATTATCGTGCTCTACGAAACACCTATTCATGAGGTGTCCCGAATTCTTCAGCAAAATGTGCGAGAAGCCGTCGAAAGTATGACGGGTTTGCGGGTCGTGGAAGTGAACGTAAAAGTGGAAGGTGTCGCGTTCAAGGACGACGCAGTGTAAAAGAATCAGGAACCGATAAATTGACGTTTTTCACCAATTGTATACATGCCGGGAATTCCGTGGGATAACCCGAATAAAAACACGAAAACTGGTGGTTATAGAATCGCCAGTTTTCGTTTTGTGAATCAACAGTATAGCCATTTTTACAGAGGATTCCCGTATTTTTATACATAACCAAAAGAACTTCCAAAGCCACCGTTGTAAGTGGTCCATGGAAGTTCTTTTTTTAACGAAAACGGTTGGTTCTACGCGTTTGAAAGCGATTGGGTACTTCATTACGGACAGCTACCCCTGTGGTGCGTTCCTGCACCGCTTGTTTGGTGTTCTCACGAGAAATACTGAGCATAATGCCCATGGAAAACATCATGACAAGTAGGGAGGAGCCACCAAAGCTGATAAATGGAAGCGTTACGCCAGTGATTGGAATCGTTTGGGTTACACCGCCGATATTAATGAAGGCCTGAATAGCGATCAAACCCATGATGCCAGTGCCTACCAACGTTCCGAACGGATCATGGCAACGCAGAGCAATGATCATGCCTCGCCAAATGAAATACAAATATAGCATCAGGAATATGGCTGTTCCGACAAATCCGAATTCTTCACCAATTACAGAAAAGATAAAATCATTAAATGAATTAGGAAGATAGTGAAGCTTGATAATACCTTTACCAAATCCTGCCCCGTTTAAACCGCCTTCACCTATAGCTTGCAAGGACTGTACCAGATTGTATCCTGTTCCTTGTCTATATTTCTCGGGATTAAGAAAGGCTTGAAAGCGTCCGATTTTATAATCTTGCTTGGCAGCAGCTTGTCCATCTGTGGTTCCAGAATCTCCTCCAAACAACGACCCAATGCCAAATACGATGGAAGCGCCTAGCACGAGCAGAACAATTGATGCTGTAATATGCTTGACACTGGCTCCACCGGCATAAATAATCAGACCACTGGTAGCAACCAAAATGAAGCAGGAGCCTAAATCAGGTTGAAGCATGATGAGTCCTGCAACACAGCCTACAATGACTGTTACAGGTATGTAGCCAGTCCGCAGATCTCTAAAGCGATCTCCTTTTTTGACGATTAGTGCGGATAAGTAAAGAATGATGGAAATTTTCGCAAGCTCCGTTGGCTGGAAGCCAACACTACCAAACCTGAGCCAGCTTTTTGCGCCGTTAAGTGAGCCTGTAAAAAGAACGATGATTAGCAGTAATATAGTTATGAAAAATAAAGGTACAAAAAGCTTTTTATATTTTTCCATCTTAATATTCATAGCTACCAACATAATAAAAAGTCCAAGTACAGCAAATGCAGATTGGCGCTTCACAAAATATAAAGAGTCAAAATTGTATTCTTTATTCAGCAGAGCTACGCTGGAGCTGGAGCTAAATACCATAATTACACCGAATCCAACCAATAACAAAGTGAGGATCAGCAATTGAAAATCCGGTGTGCCTCTTCTTCGAGTCTCCGGCTTCGTATTTCTCATATCAGCTTCCCCCGGTATTCGCCACAAGGTATATTCCTCGCAGACGGTTATCATTTTATCGTTTATCCATTTTATCATATTATGTTTGTTGGGCTTCTGCAACCTCCCTGGAGCAACAGATATCGCAACAATTCCATATCTGCTACAATAGGATGAAAATGAAGACTTGAGAGCAGCGGTGCATACGTGGTGACGCTGCATGATTAATTCGGGAACTTGCCCGGTGCTTTAAAAGGAGAGGTGGAGCAGAATTGACACAACATGCGATAGATAAGATCTGGTTTGATCGATTGCAAGAAAACATGGTGGAGTGGCGTAGACATTTACATAAGAATCCCGAAATTTCCTTTCAAGAAAGCAAAACCGCAGCTTTTGTGGCGGATAAGTTGGAGAGTTGGGGAATCGAGATTCGCCGTCAGGTAGGGGGACACGGTGTTGTAGGCACCATTCGTGGTGCTAAACCTGGGCCTGTCGTCTTGCTGCGCGCCGATATGGATGCTCTTCCTATTCAGGATGAAAAGGAATGTGAATATCGCTCCAGCGTGGACGGAGCCATGCATGCTTGCGGCCATGACGGACATACATCCGCGTTGCTTGGAACGGCTTACTATTTCAGTCTGAATCGGGACGAGCTGCAAGGAGAAATTCGGTTGTTGTTCCAACCTGCGGAGGAATTGCTGCCTGGCGGAGCGGTCAGTGTAATAAAGGATGGTATATTGGAAGGTGTGGATGTCATTTATGGCATCCATTTATGGACACCTTTTCCGGTCGGGACGGCCGCGAGTTGCGCAGGGCCGTTGATGGCGGCGGCAGACGATTTTTATATTGAAATCACAGGTAAGGGTGGGCATGGTGGGATGCCCCAGTCCACTAATGATAGTGTCGTGGCGGGTTCAGCTCTTGTTATGCAACTGCAAAGTGTTGTAAGCCGTTCAGTCGACCCATTACGACCTGCCGTGCTGACGGTGGGAACCATCCAAGGGGGCTCTGCGCAAAATGTGATCGCAGAAACGTGTCGCTTGAGTGGAACGATTCGTACGTTTGATGAGGAGACACGAACGGTAATGAAGGAGCGACTGCATGAGGTGACGGAGCTTACAGCCGCAACATACGGTACAACAGCACAGGTTCGCTATATTATGGGGTACCCACCAGTTGTCAATGACACACATGAAGCATCTCGTTTCTTTAATGAAGCAAAATCTGTTTTCGGCGAGGAGAATGTGCAGGAAGCGTCGAAGTTGATGCCTGCTGAAGATTTTGCGTATTATTTGGAACGTGTGCCAGGTTGCTTCATGTTCGTAGGAGCGGGTAACCCAGTTAAAGGAGCAGTTTATCCACACCATCATCCAAAATTTGATTTTGATGAGGATGCTATGATTAACGCGGTTCGTTTGTTTATTGCGATGTCTATGGGATACGCTGCGGAACGAAACGCAAGGGCAATTAAGGGCTAAAATGAGTTGAATTGGGAACGGTTCAATCTGGAGTATGAGGTTAATGAAATGGGGTACCCTACTGTTGAAAAGGAGGGAGTACCCATGAAAAAGGTTCAGGAAGTTATGACTAAAAAATGCGTAACGGTTACCCCGCAGGACAATATTTATGAAATTGCGGTCAAAATGAAGGACAATGATACTGGTTTTATTCCGGTTGTGGAAAGCGAAGGCAGTGATAAGTTGATCGGTGTAGTAACGGACCGTGATCTTGTCGTTCGCGGTTATGCGGCTAAAAATTCGGGTTCGGGTTCGGTCGATACCGTCATGACGACAGGTATTCGTACAGCCAGTGCGGACATGTCGGTGGACCAAGCAGCTGAACTGATGGCAGAACAGCAAATCCGTCGTTTGCCCGTAACGGAAGGAGACCGTCTGATCGGGATTGTCTCGATCGGGGATTTGGCTGTTCGTAATATTTTTGCAGACAACGCTGGAGAGGCGCTTAGTCATATTTCCGAGCAGGTCCACTAGAAGAATAATTAAGGTAGCATTAGTTTGGGGAGATCTTTACCCCGAGCTTCTAATCAGGAGTTCAACCCGAATATGGGTTGGGCTCCTTGCTATTCTGGTTGATATGCCAATAAACGGATAAGCTATTTATTATATAAGTTTAAAATGATGTATTGTTAGATTATCAGGAGGTAGTTATGAATCCAGATCATCCTTGTATTGTACAACGTGATTTTACCGTTCTGCTGGAGATGGGCTTGCCCGGTTCAGAATGGGCTCGTTCACAGTTGCAGATTTATGCGGAGCTGGTTAAAAGCCCGTCCGCTTTTCATACATACCACATCACTCCATTGTCTTTGTGGAACGCAGCTGCCCTCGGATGGAGTGCTGAGGACATTCAAAATAGTTTGCACTCCATGTCCCGTTGGGATATTCCACGTGATTTGTTGAAGGATATTGAACAGCTCGTTTCTCGTTATGGGACGTTGACGCTTTCACGGGAGGGTACGGAAGAAAAGCGAACTTATAGCACAGATACGATTGGCGCATACCGTGCTGAGCATGAGCCAGACGGAGGTATAAAGACAGGGAAAGCCAACAGCTATACAATGGGTGATCGCTTGATCTTGGCAGCAGAGACCCCCGCTTTACTGGGTGAGCTACTGACCAAGCAAGAGCTCAAACAGCTTGGTTTACTTCGCGTTGATGAGGTAAGCGCATCGGTCCCGCCCGAAAATCGGGGCTTGCTCAAGCAGGAATTAACGCGCTTGGGATATCCCGTTGTGGATACGGCAGGCTATCTTGAAGGGAATCAGCTTAGTTTTACCTTGGGAAAGGGACAAACGAAGTTGCAGCTTCGTGATTATCAAGTAAAGGCCGCTGATGCGTTTGAAGGAGCGAACGGCTTAGGGGGGAGTGGTGTACTGGTACTTCCATGCGGAGCCGGAAAAACAGTGATAGGTATGGCGGTAATGAATCGGTTTCAGTGCGAGGTGCTTATTCTAACATCTAATACTACTTCTGTACGGCAATGGGTAGAAGAGTTAAAACGAAAGACGGATATTCCTCCCGATTCCATTGGGGAATATAGTGGTCAGAAAAAAGAGGTGCGTCCGATTACGGTGGCGACCTACCAAATATTGACACACCGTCGCACCAAAGATGGGGATTTTGAGCATATGAAACTGCTGAGTGAGCGGAAGTGGGGACTCATTATATATGATGAGGTTCATTTGCTGCCCGCGCCAGTATTCCGGGCGACGGCTGACATTCAGGCTACCCGTCGTTTGGGGTTAACAGCCACGCTGGTTCGAGAGGATGGTTGTGAACGCGATGTGTTCTCTTTAATTGGACCCAAACGGTATGATATGCCGTGGAAGGAACTGGAGCGACAGGGCTGGATCGCTCAGGTCGATTGTGTGGAGCTACGGCTTCCAATGACAGCTGAACTTTTGGAGCGCAGTATGCGTGCCGAGGGTAGACAGCAGTACCGAATTGCAGCCGAAAATCCGGTCAAACTGGAGGCGGTACGTAGCCTGATGCAGCAGCACAGCGGCTTGCCCACGCTTATTATTGGTCAATATTTGGACCAATTGCGTATATTGGCTCAGGAGCTCGGTGTCCCACTGATTACGGGTTCAATGAGCCAGACGGAGCGGGTGCGTTGGTTTGATGCGTTCCGCAAGGGTACAATTCGGACCCTATTGGTATCCAAGGTTGCAAACTTTGCGGTGGATCTGCCGGATGCGGCAGTAGCCATAGAGGTATCGGGTAGCTTTGGCTCTCGTCAGGAAGAAGCGCAGCGACTGGGCCGCATTTTGCGACCAAAGTCGGGCGAGAATAAAGCTTATTTTTATGCGCTAGTGACGGAGAATAGCAAGGAGACGGATTTTGCAGCTCGTCGTCAGCTGTTTCTGATTGAGCAAGGCTATGAATATGCGGTTCGCAGATTTAGTGTGACAGAGGCTATCGTAGGCCGGGATGATAAGCCTGGAGATCGTGGAAAGAAAAAGGAGGCCTAATCAAGAATGGGCGTAACGAACACGCAAGACAGCTGGAATGAGCTTTCATCAGATGAGCTGCTGGTGCTTAGACAATGCTTTATCCGGTACGCGGGACAGCCCATGAAGGAAGAAGAACCTATACAGCTTACCCGGGGAGCGTTAAGCGGAGTCGAAACGAAACTGGCACTGCGTGGATTACGTGCCCGGGGCTGGCTGGAGGCTGTTACCAAATCGTGGGGCGAACGAATTTTATATATTCCGGTTCATCGGCTACCGGATCTGTACGATATGTTGTTAGAGCAAAATCCAATGAACATGATGCATTCGGATCATCCGATAATGGTACATGAATCAATGACAGGCCTGGAGTCGGATTTGCTGCATGCGTTGTCACGTATTGCGGTACAGGGCGTTCCTTTGACGGCCAAAGGAACCATACATAAGCGGTCATTGCAAAAATTGAATGAACTGACCCCCTTTCGCCCAGAGGACCTGATAGGTCTTGGGTTGCATTATGCGCATGCAGAGCTGTATCCAGTGCAAACGGTGGTAATGATGGATTTGCTACTCAGTTTGGGTCTGTTAGTGAAGGAAACTGTGTCTTTTCGCGTTCAGGAAACGGAACTGGAGACTTGGATTCGTTTGTCTGCTTGGCAAATGCGCAAGCATATTTTTGCTACACTCATGGAAAGATACGGCAAGGCCGAAGCGTCTATGCAGCATTTTCGCTATATGCTGTGTGCCGTCTCCCAGTATGTAGGATCAGAAGGGTGGATATCTATCAAGTGTTTGCTGCAATGGATGCTTCAGGTAGGTCTGATCCAGCAGGAGAGTACGAACGGAGCTGATCCCAAGAACGGTGCCCTTTTAGACCTTGTTCCTACAATCTCAAATACGGAAGGGTTTGCGGGAGAAACGGTATCTGATTTTAATTTCAATGGACCTTTCATGGAGGAATTGAAGGGTTGGCTGAAGGCACTGACTGCTTTTGGAATGGGCGATTGGGGCCAGACTGCATCGGGCGAACTGTGTTTTCGCTGGGATGTATCTGTGATAGATATGCTTCGTCCCAATAATTACGAGGATACACATCAAGAACAAGGTACTTTTTATGTACAACCTGATTTTGAAATATTGGTTCCACCAGATGTGGCATATGATGTGCGCTGGCGACTGGAATGCTGCTGTGAACGTGTGACAGGAGATCGGATGGTAGTATACCGGATCACCAGAGAAAGTGTTACAGAGGCAATCGAGTTAGGAATGGAAGCCGAAGCAATTCCGGCTCTTCTGGACAAGTTCAGCCGGACAGGTGTGCCTGATCATGTACGTATGACGGTAGAACAGTGGGCAGGCGATGTCGGACGGACGGCTTTTGCAACGGTAACACTTTTGCGATGTGGCACACAGGAGGATGCAGACATGGTTGCACGTCATCCCGCGTTGGAAGGATTGCTGGAACGGCTCGGTGACAGGGACTTTATTATTCCGGCGAGCTCTGCTGTCAAAATACGAAAAACGCTTGCTGCAGTTGGATTAGGTCCACGTCGTGAACTGGAAGGTTTGGACGATCCGACTCATCATTATCCATTGATTTTGGAACCAGAGAACATAAGTTCAGGCAGTCCCAACAGTGAAATGGAGTCCGACCCTACTCAAGCCCGTTCTATATTTTCCCAAGAGGGAAGAGCAGGTTTTGTTTATACTGGGCGCACGCTGCATTTTTACGAACAAGAGCACACGCTGCCTGATCCGTCTGACTATTTTCCAGAAAGATCTACAGTCCCCTCCTCATGGACAAAAGAATGGAGGAGTTACCATACTTCCACTGCCCGGCAGTTGATCGAGCAAGCGATTCGTTGGCAGGCTGCTGTGGGACTGCGAATCGGTGGGAAAGAGGTTAAATGGATACCGGAGGCGGTGGTTCCCGGTGCACCATGGAGTGTCACAGGCTGGTACGCCTCAGGAATGGATGACGAAGCACCTTCTCCTGCGACTTTACAGCCAAGTGAATGGTCAGACATGCGGCTGCTGGTTCCTTTTACATAGTAGAGCCAGGAAGTGCATGAAACTCCTTCTTCTCAAAAGAAGGATGTGGTATGATAAATGAGTCTACTTTTACAGGGTAGAACTTTATATAAAGTGAGATGAACATTCATGAGCGTAGCCGAATTGAATACGGTCAATATGGCAGAAGTGCTTATTAACGCCTATGAATTGGGCGATATGGTCAACCGATCCTTTGAGGTATCGGATTATTTATATTGGAAACAGCGTGTGGAATTGAACCCGTCTATTCAGGCGTGTGTACGCAAGCTGGATGCCAAAAAGGAGCTATTCGCGGAAACGGAGCGTTTTGGGCATTTTCATCCGAACTATCATGAAGCGAAGGATGCAGTGCAGGTCGTTGAGCTGGAACTGGAACAATTCGTGGATGTTAAGGAGTTCAAACGAGCCGAAAAGGCGCTGGATGATATGCTTCATGCCATGTCTGAAACGATTGCATATTCCGTGTCCGAGACCATTAAGGTGCCGAGCAATGATCCGAATGTGAAAAAGGGCGGATGTGGCAGCGGAGGGAAATGCTCCTGTGGATAGGTCATAGGAATGATACCGAGTGGAGGGGAGATGAAGCGAATGTTTGCCGAGCGGACAGGGTACATCATTTGGGTAAGCGATATCAAGGCTGCCCGCAATCTGGAGAAATACGGAAATGTCCACTTTATTTCAAAGCGTATGCATTATGTAGTTATATATATGAATGCGGATCGGGCAGAAGATACCGTTAAAAATATTCGCAGACTTTCCTATGTGCGTAAGGTCGAGCGCTCTTTTCGAAATGAGATTAGGACGGAGTACAACGACGATAAGGAAAAGATGAAAGAATATGAAATATAAGTTTCTAATGTCTATAAATTGTAAAATATTCTTAAAAGGTCAGCCTACGGGCTGGCTTTTTTTTGTAAAGTCAGGACTTTTGCATAATGGTCTTAATGCTGTTAGACCTAAAAAATCTTTAAAAACCGCCTATAAACTTCAATTTTGTAACTTGTAGTCCCGGGTCTGTTGAGGTAACATATGAATATATTGGTAGATATAAAGACCTATCTGGTGGGGAGAGTGATCCCGTGCGTGACAAAGCAATGCAGCGATGGAGTACATACGAACCGTTCTACGTGGAGATGGGCGATAAAAAAGTCGCCGATATCGTGATTACAAATCATGCGAAAACTCGCTACTTAGATCGGATAGAGCAGAAACAGTCCGAGACGAATCATATCGCCGCCTGGCTTTGGGAATGCCTGAAGCAAAACAGGATGGAGTCCTACTATCATAACGAAGAGGATGTATATTTAATTGATGGTGATCTGGTCGTCGTGGCCGAATTTGGAGAGTTGCCCGGCGAGATGGATATTGCGGGGAATCCGCTGCACAAGATGATTGTCATTACCTTTTTGGGCCGGATGTCGGAGACCATTGAATTAAGGGATTTGAAGTCATACTATTCATGGCTACGCCATTCGCGGCGCATGACACTGATGAAAAGCACTCGTAAGCAAAAATAGACGGTGATTGGGCGGTCGGCCCTAGGCGAAAAAATCTCCGAACTTATGATTACCGTCAACTTTAAGTAGAAAGTATGCAGTTATTAGCTGCATGCTTTTTTTATTTCCAACAATATAACTCTCCAATTCGGTAAGTTTACTTGGAAATGCTTCGACAGATGTTTTTCTTATGTTAAAATAGGGAGATCAGAGGGGAGAGGGCTGTCAGTATGAACTTTCATCAGTTGCACATTTTTTATACCGTAGCGGAGCGCGGAAGCTTCTCGGCGGCGGCACAAGCGCTGCATATGACACAACCTGCGGTGACGATGCAAATTCAGTCTTTAGAAGATTATTTCGGCACGAAGCTGCTGCAACGTTCGACTAAAAAAATCGAGCTTTCAGAGGCGGGAGCGACACTATTACCTTTTGCGAAAAAAAGCATGCAACTGATCAGGGAAGCTGACGAGGCGATGTCTGCTTTTACTCACATGCTGGAGGGAAGATTGCATATTGGCGCCAGCCTAACGATTGGTGAGTATATTGTACCAAGAATGTTGGGGCCGTTTGGCCAGGAATACCCTCATATACGTATGGCGATGAATGTGATGAATACGACTCAAATTATGGATGATATACTAAAACATCAGTTGAATTTAGGACTGATTGAGGCCCCAGTCCAGCATCCAGATATCGTGGTGGAACCTGTGATGCAGGACGAACTGAAACTGATTGTGCCTTCAGGCCATGCGCTGGCCAAGGCAAAAAAAGTGGTTCTGGAAGATGTGTTTAAGCATCCTTTTGTAGCCAGAGAAAAGGGATCTGGTACACGTCAAGTGATAGAAGATGAGCTGAAAAGTCGTGGTGTGGATGCCTCCCGACTTGGTATTGTAATGGAGATGGGGAGCACTGGAGCGGTCAAATCGGCGGTAGAGGCTGGACTGGGTATTACCATGCTATCACCTTCTTCGGTGAAGCATGAAGTTGCGCTCGGATTGTTGAAAATTGTAAACATTTCAGATATCACGTTCAAACGAGAATTTTATGCAATTCATTTAAAGTCGGCGTTGTTGCCGATTCCGGTAGTAACCTTCCTGTCTTACTTGCGTCGTCATGATCAGGGAACGGACGTGCAGATGGACTCGCAGGACGAGCTTGCAAAGCTGAAAGAGAAGGAGGATGCATAATGAAGGAGCAGATTAGCGTAAAACGATATGATTTACATACACACACCCTAGCATCTGACGGTATGCAGCCACCTGTAGATAATGTGCGCTGGGCCAAGGAAAAAGGACTGGCAGGTGTGGCCATTACAGATCATGATACGGTAGCTGGCCTGGAAGAAGCTCTGGAGGAGGGAAAACGCATAGGAATTACTGTGGTGCCAGGAGTGGAAATTAGTACTCGAGCTGGCGGTAAGGATATTCATATACTCGGTTATTTTATGGATTACCGCAATAAAGTGTTTTTGGAGCGGTTGGAAAAGCTTCGCCAGGCGCGGGATACCCGTAATGATTTGATTTTAAGTCAATTGCGTAGTCTGGGCGTGGAAATCACACTGGATGAAGTGGTGGCTACGATGGGCAGACCGCTGGCACCAGATGAAAGCATTGGACGTCCGCATATGGCGGATACGCTGGTTCAAAAGGGATATGCGAAGGATATGCGAGACGCGTTTGACCGTTACTTGGCGGAAGGAGCGCCTGGATATGTGTCAGTACCCCGTGTAGAGCCTGCGGAGGCCATAAACTGGATTCGTGAAGCAGGAGGGGTACCTGTGGTGGCCCACCCTGGCTTGTACGGAAATGATGAGCTGGTTCGCTCAATTATAGAGGAGGCGAAGCCTGTGGGCTTGGAGGTGCGACATTCGGACCATGATGCTGAGGCTGAGAGCCGATATACTGTGATGGCGGCGCAATATGGGCTCATTGCAACTGGCGGCTCGGATTTTCACGGCGCACGCCAAGGTGTTGTTTTCCACGGTGATCTGGGTAGCCGTAGTGTGGAAGGTCAGGTTGTCGAGGAATTGAGGAAGGCTGCTGTTGGTCAAAAGTAAATAAAAAGCCCCTTGCCTTATGCATGGAACACAAGAAGTGTACCGTGCAAAAGAACAAAGGGCTTTTTTTGGATTCAATAGGCTAGTGAGACTTAGCCGTTTTTGATGCGATTCGGCAGCTTTTTGATCAGCTCCTCGTCGGGTGTAATGAAGAGCGTACGCTGATGGTCGTAGATGACAAAGCCGGGTTTGGCTCCGCTGGGCTTACGTACATGCCGAATCAGGGTGGCGTCCACAGGTACACTGCTGGATTGCTTGGCCTGGCTAAAATAGGCAGCGAGTTGAGCTGCCTCCTCCAGCGTCGTATCCCCGAATTGCTCAGCACGTATAACGACGTGTGACCCCGGAATATCCTTTGTGTGCAACCAGGTGTCATTTGGTCCGGCCAGTCGATTTGTCACATATTCATTTTGCAAGTTGTTTTTGCCGACCAGTAACTCGATACCTTCGGATGATGTATAGACGTGCAGGGTTGGACGGTCGTTTTTCTTCTTTTTCTTTCCTTTTTTGACCCGATCTCTGAGATAGCCCTGCTGAACCAGTTCTTCACGTATTTCCTCAATGTCATTCATAGAGGCATGGGCTAGCTGCTGAAGAAGATTGTCCATATAACGGATTTCTTCGTGCGTTTTCTCCAGTTGTTCATCAATGACAGCCAAGCTGTTTTTATATTTGTTGTATTTTTTAAAATACCGTTGTGCATTATCCGACGGGTTGAGTAGTGGGTCCAGTGGGATGGTCATTGGACGCTGTTCCTCATCATAAAAGTTAGTGAGCGTCACTTCTTTGTCCCCTTTTTTCACCTCATGCAGCGAAGCGAACAGCAACTCTCCATAAATGCGAAATTGATCGGCATCTTCCGCCTCGGCCAAATCCTGATGGAGATAGTCGAGTTTTTTTAGGTTTTTACTCCGCTCGTTTTGCAGAAACCGCAGTAGGTCACTAACCTTTTGCTTAACCGTATCCCTTTCTGCTTTTTCACCGAAGAAGTCCTCCATACACTCACTGATAGTAGGGTACTCCTTACGTCCTTCTTGGATCAACGTCAGTGGAATGGCTGAGAATATCACTTTATCTTGTGCGTTTAGTCCAGATACCGGCTGAAAACGATGATTCCGCACGTCACCCATGATGTGACTGAATGTCCTCCATAGTGAACGATCACTATCACCAGATACTTCATTAGTTACTCGAGTTAGTATCTCTTCAGCAATGAGGGGACTGAGTCCAGTAAAAGTGTTCACGATCCAGCGTTTGGGAGCTTCTTCTGCCTCGATCGCTGTTTGATACGAGGATATGAAGGCTGCCTCTTCCGTTTCTAGTGGATTCAGCTTGTTTTGTTCAGGAGGCTCCGTGTATTGAAAGCCAGGCATAATGACCCGATAGCTGCTGATAGACGGTGTGACATGATGAATGCCATCCAGCATCACGCCTGTTTCCGGGTCAAGCAAAATAATGTTGCTGTGTCTACCCATCAGTTCAATGATAATTCGTTTGAGTGAAATATCTCCCAGTTCATCACGTTGACGTATATCCATGTGAATAATACGCTCCATGCCCACCTGCGTGATTTTCTCAATAACGCCTCCTTCGCAATGCTTGCGAAGTAGCATACAAAACATAGGGGCTTCTGTCGGATTAAGAAAGCTTTGTTCTGTAAAATGTACACGCGGGAAGGTCGGATTAGCCGACAGCAGCAGCTTTACGCTTCCGCCTTGTGCCCGCAGATTCAGCACGATATCGCGATCATTTGGCTGATGTATTTTATTAATGCGCCCGCCCCGGATGCCTTGCAGTTCGTGTACGATAGCGCGGGTTACGATTCCGTCCAATGCCATAATTATGTTCTCCTTTGAAGCAAATGTATTTTCGCCTTCCTTCTATGATACATAACTTTGGGACAAAACTTAAGCGGCTTTGTGATATTTCAGGTCCTGTCCGAATAGATTGAATCTAGAAAGTCTGTCCAGCTTATCAGCAATCGCGGCACAAAAATATAATAACGGGCAGCCATCCTACGCACAACCGACGGAAACGGACTATCTGACCGGGAGGGAATTGGGGAGAATGGAACAAGCACACTGGCACCAATTAAGCAATGAACAGCTTTCAACAAGTCTGGAAGTCGACCCGAAGCAGGGTCTTTCGGAGGAACAGCTTGCGGAACGAAGAGAAAGGTCAGGATGGAATGAGCTGAGCGAGGGGAAGCGAGTTTCGGCAATCTTGCTGCTGCTCAACCAGTTCAAGGATTTTATGATGCTCGTATTGATGGGAGCGACCCTGATATCCGGCCTGCTTGGCGAATATTTGGACGCGATTACCATTATTGCTATTGTTGTACTGAATGGAATTCTCGGCTTTGTACAGGAATTCAGAGCTGAGCGTTCATTGCGAGCTTTGAGACAACTGTCGGCTCCAACCGCCAAAGTGTTGCGGGGCGGCAAACGAATTCAAGTTCAGGCCAGAGAGCTGGTTCCGGGTGATATTGTGCTGCTGGAAAGTGGTGATCGCATTCCTGCAGATGTAAGGTGGTTGAGTACGAACGGCTGTGATGTAGAGGAGTCTGCCCTGACGGGGGAATCAGTTCCGGTGAGTAAGCATTGCCGCCCTATTCATGCCGCCGAAGTACCACTCGGGGATCAAAAAAACATCGGTTTTATGGGCACGATGATGACCAGAGGAACCGCAAAAGGAATGGTTATACGTACAGGTATGAGTACCGAAATGGGTAAGATCGCAGACTTGATTGAAAATACGGAGTCGCAGGAGACACCGTTGCAGCACAGATTGGAGCAATTGGGCAAAATCTTGATTATCGTAGCGTTGGCGCTAACGGTGCTCGTTGTCGTAGCAGGCATTTTACATGGACAGCCAGCCATGAGCATGTTCTTGGCCGGAGTGAGCTTGGCTGTGGCGGCTATACCGGAAGGATTGCCGGCTATTGTGACGATTGCGCTCGCATTGGGTGTGCAGCGTATGATTAAACGAAAGGCGATTGTGCGTAAGCTGCCTTCTGTTGAAACGCTCGGCTGTGCATCTATCATTTGTTCCGACAAAACGGGCACCCTGACCCAAAATAAAATGACAGTCACCAAGCTATGGCTGGACGGTCGCTTCTGGGTAGTTACGGGAGAGGGCTACGACCCACACGGGCATATTATGGATAGAGACCTTCCTGCTGATCTTAAAAACGGACAATCTCTGCGTAGACTGCTACAAGCCAGTGTACTTTGCAACAATGCTGAAATTGTTCAAGCTGATACAGAGGAGTTGCGTTCGAAAAAGAAGACCAAAGAGCCGACGCCGTCCGCCGTTTGGGAGCTGAAGGGTGACCCGACGGAAGGAGCACTGGTCACGTTAGCTGCCAAGGGCGGGGTCACGAGACAAGGGCTATATGAGCTGTACACAAGGGAGCGAGAATTCCCTTTTGACTCGGATCGGAAGCGAATGTCGGTACTCGTACGCCACCAGGGAGGACACATCGTCTTTGCCAAAGGTGCGCCGGATGTGCTGCTGGGTCAGTGCTCCTACATTTTATGGGAAGGAAATGTCGTTCCGTTAACGGGCACGCTGCGCCAAAAGGTACTGGCAGCTAACGAAGGAATGGCCTCAGAGGCGCTGCGTGTACTTGGTGTCGCTTACCGTGATATCCGCTCGCATGAGCGTGTCTCCACGGTTGAGGAGGCTGAAGCACAGCTGATCTTTATCGGGCTGACAGGCATGATTGATCCGCCACGTCGCGAGGTTCGCGAAGCCATTGGCAAGTGCCGTCGTGCTGGCATTCGCACTGTGATGATTACTGGAGATCACGGTACAACTGCAGAGGCCATTGCACAGCAGCTGGGCATTCTTCAGCGCGGCTCCCATGTGTTGACAGGACAGGAGTTGTCTGTGATGGATGATGCGGCGCTGGACAAAGCCGTTGATACCGTCTCTGTGTATGCACGGGTTTCGCCGGAGCACAAGCTACGGATCGTCAAGTCACTTCAAAGACGCGGACATGTCGTAGCCATGACCGGTGATGGCGTCAATGACGCTCCGGCGATAAAGGCGTCGGACATCGGTATTGCGATGGGCATTACCGGGACGGACGTGACCAAAGAAGCGGCTGCGCTTGTACTGAGTGATGATAATTTCTCAACGATTGTAGCCGCAATTGAGGAAGGACGGAATATTTACGAGAATATCCGTAAATTTATCCGTTATCTACTCGCCTCCAATGTTGGTGAGATTTTGACGATGTTCTTTGCCATGATGGCCGGGCTGCCATTACCTTTGTTACCGATCCAGATTTTATGGGTGAATCTGGTGACAGATGGCCTACCAGCGATGGCTCTGGGGGTGGACCAGCCAGAAAAGGATCTCATGGAGCACAAACCTCGTGGCGCAAAGGAAAATATTTTTGCTCGTCGACTGGGCTGGAAAATCATTAGTCGTGGCTTGTTGATTGGTTTATGTACGCTAGCGGCCTTCTGGCTGACATTACGTATTGCACCGGATGACGCAGGACAATTGATCAAAGCACAGTCCGTTGCCTTTGCTACGCTAGTTCTGGCACAGTTAATTCATGTATTTGATTGCCGTAGTTCCCGTTCTATTTTCCATCGTAATCCGTTTCAAAATAGTTATCTCGTGCTTGCCGTGCTTTCTTCCGTAGTGTTAATGCTGGTGGTTATGTACGTGCCTATGCTGCAACCTATTTTCAAAACGGTACCGCTCGGTTTGCGTGAGTGGGCGCTATCCATTGTGGCAGCCGGGATTCCCACGTTTCTGATGGGAGCGGGAAGTGTATGGGGCGGTCGACGCAACCGTCGTCGCGGCGGAAATACACACTTTTCAGCGGGACGTACGAAGTTTTCAGCCTAGAAATCAGGTCATGTATACCGCATCGCTTTCCCACTATTGCCCTGTATGATATCATGGGATCAAAGCTTCATGAGGAACATGATATCAGCAGCAACGGCGGAGGTAAGCTATGGAATTCACAAAAATGAACGGTCTAGGTAATGATTTTATCGTTTGGTTTGGGCATCAGGATTTGCCGTCTGACGCCTCGGAATTAGCTGTTCGGCTATGTGATCGACATTTTGGTGTTGGTGCCGATGGGTTGGTATATATATTGCCGTCAGAAAAAGCGGATTTCTGCATGCGTATCATTAACTCGGACGGCTCGGAGGCCGAGCAATGCGGTAATGCTATCCGTTGTGCTGCTAAATACGTATATGACCGTAAGCACATCAACCGTGAACAGATCACGATCGAGACACTGGGTGCAGGGGTACAGCAGGTCGAACTAACTGTAGAGAACGGACTTGTTCGTATGGTGAAGGTGGATATGGGAGAGCCGATTCTTGAGGGTTTGAAGATTCCAACTACACTGGATCTGTCTAGCGTAATTAATGAGCCCATTGAAGCTGGCGGAAGTGGTTTTCGTTTTACGGCTGTATCTATGGGGAATCCGCACTGTGTCATTTATGTGGAGGATGCGCCAAGCTTTGATCTGGAAGCCTGGGGGCCGAAGCTGGAATGCCATCTGCTGTTCCCTAAAAAGACAAATGTTGAGTTCGCCACGGTACGTAGCCGGAAGCATATAGATATGAGAGTATGGGAGAGGGGAGCCGGACCAACGCTAGCTTGTGGAACCGGAGCCTGTGCTACACTTGTTGCTTCTGTACTAAACGGGTACAGCGACCGCCACGCCATTGTAAGCCTGAAGGGCGGCGATCTGGATATCGAATGGAGCGAGGACGATAATCACATATATATGACGGGCCCGGCTGAGATCGTGTACGAAGGTCGTCTGTTCTAAATCATGTGAACTTTAAAAATAGCGTGCAACTGGGCTATGAATCGTATAGAAGTGAGTGAAAAGAGGACCTTAGTAGGTCTTCTTTTTTTGGACTTACATGCCACTGTATACAAGGAATACGATGAACAAAGCAACATTCTGTCTTTTTTTGGCGCCTGAACGATGTATAATATAGAAAATGAGAAAACAATAAGGAGGCCGTTCATAGTGCGGAAATTTCGTTGGATTTCAGCAGTTGCAGTCCTCATATTTGTAGCCACCGCGCTTCCGGTTCAGGCGGCGACCATCCCTGCTGGCGCGGAAACGACGGACAAGCAGGTTGGCTCGCTAACTCCGACAGTGGTAAGCCGTTTAGAAAAAGCGGTGCAAGAACTCATCGGTTCAAAGACAGCATTTCAATTTGACGATGTGACAGATATGGGGAAAACTTGGATTGTAGAAGGCGAACTGGAAGATGGAACTGCTACGTTGCAGACAGAATATAATAAAGAAAAAAACAGAGTGGATTCTACAACCATACGATATAAAATAAGCAGCTTAGGAAAGGCGATGAACGCGCCACTCAAGACGAAAGTGCTAAACAGCGCCAAAGCGTTTGACAGCAAGCGTCCTTTGCAATTTGAAGCATTCTGGCGGGTCAAATCCCCTTATCAGTCCAACAAGCCTTCAAATTACTGGGTATTTTGGGGCGCAGGAGAACAAGCTTCCTCGTTGTATGTGGATGTGGATCGAGGTAACGCTATTACCATCAACGCGGACTATGCGCTGAAGCAGGTGGACCCTTTGTTACTGAACCGTGCAATGAACACATTTAAGCGTGTGAGTGGACAGCGAATCAAGGTACAGCACGCTTCACGGTACAAGGACGAGACGAAGGGACTTTCATATTGGTCGTTCGAGGATGCAAACGAGGCGAGTGAGGTCAAAATTAGCGCGGTAACCGGTAAAGTGCTGGCCGTATCCACCTATGGGGTGGACTGGAATGATGACGCAGATTTCAAAAAAACATTTGCAAGCCCGAAATATACTGCCTCAGAAGCTTTGAAGCTAGTCAAGCCCAAGGCTCAAATGTTGTTTAATATCAATTTGTCGGGCTATAAAGTGAAAGTTCAAGGGAATCAATATACGTTCTCGAAGCAGCAAAAGGGAACGGATTCTATTGTGGCTAAAGTGAATAAAAAAGGGACTTTTTACGCTTACTCTCTTCATTCTTCTGATGGGAAAATGCCATGAAAATGTAGTAGGAAATAGAAAAGATAAATCAAGTCGTTTCACTCCTGATATCATTTTGTCGGGGAGTGGGGCGGCTTTTTTTGTTTTTGGCTTATGTTTATAGTCTCTTTATGTTACATTAGTATGAAAATAAAGAGCGGGGTGGAGCAGAGGACATGAAACCGGATTTGCGTACTGTGCTGAATCGTGAAATTATTGTCGGAGACGGCGCAATGGGGACTTTTTTATATCAGCTAGGATTTCCAGTAAATACGTCTTTCGAAGAACTGAACATCACTTCGCCTGACGTTATATCAGACGTACATGGTCAATATTTAAGTGCAGGAGCTCGATTGCTGGAGACTAATACATTTTCTGCAAATGATTATAAGTTAGCCCGGTTTGGACTGGAATCTAAGGTAGAAGAGATCAATCGTGCCGGTGTGAGAATTGCCAGAGCTGCGGCCGGACCTGAACATTATGTGGTAGGTGCGGTGGGTTCCATATGTGGGGGCAAACGGCTTAACATATCCAAGCTGGAGCTGGCAAGAAACTATGAGCAGCAAATTGATGCCCTTCTCTCCGAAGGAGTCGACGGCATTCTGTGCGAAACGTTTTATTCACTGGATGAAATACGCATTGCGCTTCACAGTGTACGTAAATACAGTGACATTCCGGTAATTTGTCAGTTTGCAGTTGATCAGGTTGGTCGCACCCAGGATGGTTTTTTAGTTGCGGAAGCTTTTTCGGTGCTGCGTAATGAGGGGGCAGACATCCTTGGATTTAACTGTCACTCGGGTCCGCAGGGAATTATGAGTGTAATGGAGCAGCTGGATGGCCCTTTGTCTGTACCGCTGTCCGTATATCCGAATGCGGGACTAGCAGATTATGTGGACGGTCACTATGTATACGGTGCATCACCTGAATATTTTGGAGAATGTGCCAAGTCCTTTGTAGACCTGGGGACGAGGCTGCTCGGTGGTTGCTGCGGAACTACACCGGACCATATTGCAGCTATCTCAAAAGCTTTGAACCGTTTGCAACCGCCTCCGCTGGCTTCAAAAGAAGCTCTGTCGAAAGAGTCTTTTCAAGTGGCGGAGCAGATTGCAGATGAAGGGGAACGAGGAAATGGCAGACATACCAGCGAGCCCAACATTGTGGATCTGGTTAAGGAACGACATACGGTCATTGTAGAACTGGATCCTCCGCGCGATCTGGACATTACGAGGTTTATGCAAGGTGCTCATGCGTTGAAGAAAGCCGGGGCCGACGCACTTACACTGGCTGACAACTCGCTTGCAGTTACTCGTATGAGCAACATGGCGCTTGGACATTTGGTCAGTATTGAAACAGGTTTGCGCCCATTAATTCATATAGCATGTCGTGATCGCAATCTGATTGGTACTCAATCCCACATGATGGGTTTTGACGCGCTCGGTATTGACCATGTACTGGCGGTTACTGGCGATCCGGCGCGGTTCGGTGATTTGCCAGGCGCCAGTTCGGTGTATGATATGACCTCTTTTGAAATCATACGCATGATCAAGCAATTAAATGATGGTGTTGCATTTTCCGGTAAGCCACTGAAGCAGAAGGCTAATTTTGTGGTAGGTGCCGCATTTAATCCTAACGTCAAGCATTTGGGTAAAGCCGTGCAGCGATTAGAGAAGAAAATTGCCTCCGGAGCTGATTATGTTATGACTCAGCCCGTTTACGACCACGAGCTCATTGCAGCCATCGCGGAAGCGACACGACATTTGGAAGTACCGATTTTTATCGGTATTATGCCGCTGGCTAGTGGGCGCAATGCAGAATACTTGCACAATGAAGTGCCAGGCATTCAGTTATCCGATGAGGTACGTGCACGTATGTCTGGTCTTGAGGGTCCGGAAGGACGAGCAATGGGCGTGTCTATTGCCAAGGAGTTACTCGATACGGCAATGGAACATTTTAATGGTATCTATTTTATGACTCCATTTATGTTCTATGAAATGACAGCTGAATTGACTTCTTACGTATGGCAAAAATCAGGCCGCGTACAGGCCCCCTTGTTTCGACTATAATAATCAATTACAATAGTATAATGGATGTGATGCCGATGTCATTGAGTATGACCGGATACGGTCAAGCCATCCTTCATTATGAGGGCTATAAAGTGCGCTTGGAATTGAAATCGGTGAATCACCGCTATTGCGAAGTGATGATGAGAATTCCGCGCGAATGGACTCGTTACGAAGATGGCTTGAGAAGAACGGTTCAACAGCAGATTAAACGCGGTCGTATCGATGTCTTCATCCACAGAGAACGTGATGAAGAACAGATGCCCGCCGCGCGGTTGAATGACACTGTGGTGCAGGCTTACCTGCATGCAGCGGAGCAGCTGGCGGATCGTTATGGAGTGAAAGGAACGTTAGGGATAAGCGATATTCTTGCTTTGCCTGACGTTCTGGGTGAGCCTGGAGAGGCTTGCCATGGAGACGAAGAGGACTGGGAAGAGCAACTACAGCGAGCTTTGAATGAAGCTTTGCAAGGTTTACTGGAGATGAGAAGGCGAGAAGGCGGGCATTTGGCGCAAGATGTGGAATCCCGTATTTTACGGCTGGAATCCCTGCATCATGAAATGACGGTGCTGGCTCCTCATGTTGTGAGCGACTACCGTAACAGGCTGAAACACAGGCTTAAAGAGCTTCAGGACGGTTCATTTACGCTTGATGAACATAAGTTCGGAATGGAGATTGCGTTATTCGCGGATCGCAGCAATATTGATGAGGAACTTACCCGGCTTCAAAGTCACTTTGGACAGTGCAAGGGATTGCTGCTGTCAGACGAGCCGGCCGGTCGCAAATTAGATTTTTTAATCCAGGAAATGAACAGGGAAGTCAACACGATCGGCTCCAAGGCTAATCATCTCACATTGGTTAATTTGGTCGTTGAGATGAAAGCAGAGCTCGAGAAAATTCGTGAGCAGGCTGCAAATATTGAGTAGCTACCTGGTAGCGGCACGGCTGCAAGAGTCACATGTATAGGGGGAAAGACCTGAATATGGCAATCAAATTGATCAATATTGGTTTCGGCAATATCGTGTCGGCCAACCGAATTATCTCCATCGTCAGTCCGGAGTCTGCTCCGATCAAGCGGATTATACAGGAAGCCAGGGACCGTCATATGCTAATTGATGCTACCTATGGCCGCCGGACGCGGGCTGTTATTATTACAGACAGTGATCATGTAATCCTGTCTGCGGTGCAGCCGGAGACGGTCGCTCATCGCCTATCCACTAAAGATGATGACAATGACGAATAAAAATGGAGTGTACTATGGCTAAGGGATTATTATTTGTAATATCCGGACCTTCGGGTGTCGGTAAAGGGACGGTAGGCAACGCATTGCGTGATAAGCTACCAGAGATAACATACTCCGTTTCTGCTACAACTCGAACACCTCGTTCAGGCGAACAGGATGGAGTGACCTATTTTTTTAAAACGCGTGAAGAATTTTTGGGTATGATTGAACGAGATGAAATGCTGGAGTATGCTGAGTATGTAGGGAACTATTATGGTACTCCACGTGATTTTGTAGATCAGACGCTTGCGCAGGGAAAAGATATTTTTCTGGAGATTGAAGTTCAGGGAGCGCTAAAGGTTAAAGAAAAATTTCCAGAAGGCATATTCATTTTTCTGCTTCCGCCTTCGCTAGACGAATTAAAGGATAGAATCCGGGGACGGGGCACAGAAACTCAAGCGACCATAGACCACCGTATGTCGGTAGCTGTGGATGAAATGAATTTGTTGCGTCACTATGATTATGCGGTCGTCAATGATGAGATTGATTTCGCTTGTAAACGAATAGAATCCATTATTATCGCCGAACATTGTAAGGTTCATCCTTAAACGAGGGCTTTACATATGCCAAGCGTACCTAAAGAGAAATAATACTGTATAAGCTGAGCTTGAAGGTGTACACTGGAGTTCAGCTTATACAGTCCCAAAACTACATGAAGAGGTGTCTATTCGTGCTGTATCCTTCCATTGATGAAATGATGAAAAAGGCAGATAGTAAGTATTCGTTGGTTGTAGCGGCTTCACGTCGTGCCAGACAGTTGCGCGAGGGTGAAAAGACGACTCTCAAGAATCCTAAATCCCACAAACAGGTTGGAGTGGCGTTGGAAGAGATTTACGCGGATCATCTGCGTCTTGAAAGCGGCGAAGACGAGTAAGAATTATACACAACTATTATAACCGGGCGCAATGCCAATTCCTTTGACAACCGCAAGGTTGTTATTTTTTTAGGTCAGGGGGAGTTAACGATGTTGAAGGGAAAAGTTATTATTCTTGGTATAACTGGCGGAATTGCTGCTTACAAAGGGGCTGCGCTGTGCAGTAGGTTGACGCAAAAGGGAGCCGAGGTTCATGTGATTATGACGGCCTCTGCCAAGGAGTTTATTACCGAACTTACGTTGCAGTCGCTCTCTCGTAATCCGGTGTACAGTGACACATTTGATGAAAGAGAGCCGTCAGTCGTATCCCATATTCATCTGGCGGATGCGGCTGATTTGGTGCTTGTTGCTCCTGCAACTGCGAATATTATCGGGAAAATGGCGCATGGTCTTGCTGATGATATGCTGTCTACAACGCTGCTGGCTACAACAGCGCCTATTATGGTGGCCCCTGCGATGAACGTACATATGTACACTCATCCGGCAGTCATGCAAAATATGGAGACGCTTGTATCACGTGGCGTGAAGATGATTGAGCCTGGTGAAGGATTACTGGCTTGCGGTTACGTTGGCAAAGGACGTTTGGAAGAGCCGGACACAATTGTGCAAACCATAGAGCGCTTTTTTGATCAGCAAGCTCAGGAACAAAAAACCAACATCAAGTCTGAACCACGATGGTTTGGTGGCGAATCTATGGAGGCTCAAGTGCCTGAGTCACTTGTGAATGAGAATGAATCGGTGCTTTCAGGCAAAAAAGTCATTGTAACGGCTGGAGGCACGATAGAGCGAATTGATCCAGTGCGTTATATCACAAATGATTCATCTGGCAAAATGGGCTTTGCCATTGCAAAAGTGGCTCAGGAGATGGGTGCAGAGGTGCACTTGATTGCTGCCAATACCAGCGCGGAACCGCCTGCTGGTATTATGCTTGAAAGAGTCCAGTCAGCTGAAGACATGTACGCCGCTGTATTAAAGCAATGGGAAACGAGCGATATGGTCGTTATGGCTGCTGCAGTTGCAGATTATCGACCACGTGAGATTGCACAGACCAAGATCAAGAAAAAAGATAGTGTATTTACGCTAGAGCTAGTGAAGAACGTCGATATTCTAGAATCACTCGGACAGAGTAAGAAACATCAATTTTTAATTGGCTTTGCAGCTGAAACCGAACATTTGGAGACGTATGCGATAGATAAATTAGAACGTAAAAATTGTGATTTGATCGTGGCAAACGATGTAACTGTGAATGGTGCTGGTTTTGGCGTCGATACGAATGCTGTTCAAATTTATGACCGAAGCGGGATCGTAGAGCGTATTCCTGTACAGTCAAAGGAAGAAGTTGCGCGTAAGTTGCTTACTATAGCCGCGGGACGCATGGGTGGGGTGCTGCATTAATGGAGACGGGCAATTTAGTTGCCAAGGTCATTGTCGATGTACCTGCCAAGGATACGGACCGCACCTTCGATTATCTGATACCAGACTCAATGAGACCTTGGATTGAGCCGGGTAGCCGGGTAGCTGTGCCATTTGGCAAACGGACGGTGCAGGCTTTTGTCATCTCGGTAGTCCCAGCTGATGATCCACCGAAATACAGGATGAGAGCGATCCAGGAGTTACTGGATTTGGTACCACCCTTATCTGCCGACCTAGTCGAACTGGGCAAATGGATGAGCGAACGTTATGCTTGTAATCAAATTATGGCACTGCAAGTGATGATTCCTACCGCGCTCAAGGGCAAAGCAGAACGTTATATCTCAATTGCCGAACAGCATGAGTTAACGCATCCACAGCGTACTATACAACCGAATCAGGGCGATGAACTCGAATGGGCACTTCTGACCGACGATGGTATGAGTGATCCGACGGAGCGTCGGATTGTTAGCTTCATTCAGGAGAAGGAGCAAGTCCCATTGCAGCAACTCAGTCGACGTTTCCCTGAGGAAGCAGAGGTTATTAAATCACTGTTACGCCGGGGTGTGCTTCAGGAAAGTCAAGTTATTAAAGACAAACTCGGCAAAAAGACCATGAAATCCGTTGATCTGGCTATCGGCATAGACGAGGCATCAACGGCGCTGGAGCAATTTTCTGCCAAAGCGCAGCGTCAGCGGGAGGTACTTGCTTTTTTGCTGGAACGTAGCGAGTTTCTGCCTCTGTCGCTGAAGGAGGTCATGACCTCACTGAGTGTATCGGCAGCAACGGTTAAGGCGCTGGAAGATAAGGGCTACGTGTTGCTGGAGGATGTCGAAGTGTTCCGCGACCCATACCGGGGCAGACACTTCAAGCCTACAGAGCCACTCCCTCTCACGGCAGAGCAGCAATCGGTATATGAACGGATTATTCGCCAGCTGGACACGCGTGAGCAGGGAGCTTATTTGTTGCATGGAGTCACAGGGAGCGGTAAGACGGAAATCTATCTACAGACGATTCAGCGTTGTATTGAGCAGAATCGTCAGGCCATTGTACTGGTACCTGAAATATCGTTAACCCCACAAATGGTAGAACGTTTTAAAGGCCGCTTTGGCGATCAGGTAGCAGTGATGCACAGTAGGTTGTCCGGGGGGGAACGGTACGATGAGTGGCGCAAAATACGCGAAGGCCGTGTGAAAGTGGCGATTGGTGCTCGCTCGGCAGTATTTGCGCCTTTTCGTGAGTTAGGTCTTATTATTATGGATGAGGAGCACGAAACGTCCTACAAGCAGGAAGAGACACCTAAATACCATGCGCGTGATGTTGCCATTCGCAGAGCCCATCAGCATGGGGCTGTCGTTATTCTCGGCTCGGCAACACCGTCGCTGGAAAGCTACTATGCGGCTCGCTCACAAAGCAACGACGAGTTTGCGCCGTTGCTGCTTGAAATGCCAACTCGCGCATTGGGGAACACGTTACCCGAAGTACATATCATGGATATGCGTGAGGAACTGCGTGCTGGCAACCGCTCTATGTTCAGCCGTGCGTTGCATAATGGAATTGCAGAGCGGTTAGAGCGTAAGGAGCAGACGGTACTACTGTTGAATCGGCGTGGGCACTCCACGTTCGTCATGTGCCGTAGCTGTGGCTATGTCGCGGGTTGTCCGCATTGTGATATTTCCCTTACGTATCATCAGCGGTCGAACAATTTACGTTGCCATTACTGTGGTTATTCCGAGCCCGTGCCTCAGACTTGCCCTGAGTGCGGTAGTGAGCATATTCGTTATTTCGGTACAGGTACCCAGCGAGTGGAAGAAGAGCTGGCGAAGCTATTCCCCGGTATACGTGTTGTTCGAATGGATGTTGATACAACGACAGAAAAAAATGCCCACGAAAAGCTTCTCAAGCAATTTCGTGATAAAAAAGCGGACGTGCTGCTCGGTACTCAAATGGTTGCCAAAGGCCTGGACTTTCCCGATGTGACACTGGTTGGTGTCATTACTGCGGATTCGGCTCTCAATTTACCGGATTTTCGGGCTGCGGAAAAGACATTTCAGCTGTTAACACAAGTAGCTGGACGGGCTGGGAGACATCAATTGCCGGGGGAAGTATTCGTACAATCCTATACTCCAGAGCATTATTCGGTGATTCACGCAAGTCGCCATGATTATGCTTCTTTTGTGAGGGAAGAATTGAAACACCGCCGCAATTTGCACTATCCACCATATTGTCGTCTTATTTTGGTGACCTTTTCTCATGAACAACTCCCGGTGCTGGTCCGATTGGCTGAGAATTATTCAGCAACACTACAGGGACGGGCCAGACAACGGGGCTGGTTCGGGAATATGGATCGTCTTACATCGGATGTACTCGACATTTTGGGGCCAGTAGCTTCACCCATTTCGAGAATCAAGAATAGATACCGATTTCAATGTATGATAAAATGGCGTGGAAATATCGATGCGATTAGTTTGGCTCAGCAAGTAGCTGATGAAATGGCCGAATCCGCACAGGCACAAAAGTTGCTGATTAGTCTGGATGTTGATCCGCAAATGCTTATGTAGAGTGTTGCCACAAAAGTTATTATCACAATTAATGCGGACAAGCCGTCCGTACATAGGATAATGTAGCAGTCGCGTGTGTGATGAATACAGTTAAGCCTAAATGAAACATAAAGAGGAAGGTGTTCTGTTGTCATGTCAATTAGAATTATAGTGTTGGAGCCGGATGACGTATTGCACAAAGTAGCAAAGGAAGTCACTAAAATTACGCCTAACGTGCAAAAGCTGCTCGACGATATGGCAGATACGATGTATGAAGCGGAGGGAGTAGGTCTTGCTGCTCCGCAAGTAGGTATTTTGAAGCGTCTCATTGTTGTAGATGCTGGAGATGAGCATGGATTGATTAAAATGATCAATCCAGAGATCGTGGCCGAAGAAGGGGAGGAATTGGGTCCTGAAGGCTGCCTGAGTATACCTGGGTTGAACGGGGATGTGCGTCGTGCCGAGAAGGTTACAGTCAAGGGACTGGACCGCGAGGGTAAGGCCATTACCGTTACAGCGACAGGATTGCTTTCTCGTGCTTTTCAGCATGAAATTGACCATTTAAATGGAATTTTATTCACGGATATTGCAGAAAAAGTATATGAGGTTGCGCTGGAACAGCCAGGACCGAACCGTCAGATAGGAGAGTGAGGTTCGATGAGTCAAGACATTCGTATTATCTTTATGGGTACGCCTGAGTTTGCAGTGCCATCGCTGAACATGTTACTGGACAACGGTTATAACGTGGTCGGTGTGATTACACAGCCCGATAAGCCACAGGGACGAAAAAAAATATTGACGCCTACACCAGTCAAGGAAGCGGCAGAAAAACGCGGATTACCTGTACTGCAACCGACCCGCCTGCGCCAGCCAGAAGCGGTGGCCCAGGTGGCAGAGCTGCGTCCTGATCTGATCGTAACCGCAGCCTATGGGCAAATTTTGCCTAAGTCCGTACTAGACTTGCCTCGGTTCGGCTGTCTGAATGTGCATGGTTCGTTACTTCCCCGTTATCGGGGAGGTGCACCGATCCAGCGTGCGATTATTAACGGTGAGACCGTAACGGGTGTGACGCTGATGTATATGGCGGAAGGACTGGATACTGGCGATATGATATCGCGAGTTGAGGTTGCTATAGAGCCGGAGGATACCTCCGGTACGATTTTTGAGAAGTTAAGCGTAGCTGGAGCAAAGCTTTTGCAGGACGAGCTGCCTAAGTTGCTGGCAGGCCAATCAGACCGTACGCCGCAAAATGAGGACGAGGCTACCTATGCCCCTAACCTGAACCGCGACGATGAGCGCATTTCGTGGAGTGACAATGCACAGCAGATATACAACCGGATTCGCGGCCTTGTTCCCTTTTCCGGCGCGTTTACGCTTTGGGAGGGAAATGTTTTTAAAATATGGGCTGCTGAGCAGCCTTTCATAAATAATGAAGTGAGTGTCTCAAATGCTCCAGCACCCGGGACGGTTCTTCAATTGACCGCTCGTGGCATTGAGGTGCAGACAGGCGAAGGAACTCTCTGGCTGACTCAGGTTCAACCGGCTGGCAAAAAAGTTATGGATGCTGGAACCTTTGCACGCGGCGGACAGATGAAGCCAGGCATGGTGCTCGGATGAGCGGGAGTCACTCCCGCCAGGGAGGCCAAGGCAAGGGAGTGGGTGCCAGAACCGGCAAGACTCGCAATCAGACGGCGCGGGAAGTTGCACTTGATGTGTTGACCAGTGTGGAGCAAGAGGGTGCGTATAGCAATCTTGAGCTAAATCGTCGGCTTCAGCAGGCAGGTTTGTCTGCAAGTGATGCTGGTTTGGCGACGGAACTTGTATACGGTACAGTCGCACGCCGAAATACACTAGATTATTTTTTGAATAAATTTGTTCAAAAAGGAACGGCCAAGCTTCAGGCTTGGGTACGTTCGTTGCTGCGGATGAGTGTGTATCAGGTGGTGTATCTGGATCGAGTTCCGGATCATGCAGTCGTTAGTGAAGCGGTGACCATTGCCAAGCGGCGTGGGCATCAGGGTATTTCCGGTATGGTCAACGGCGTGCTCCGCAGCATGCTGCGTGAGCCGGACAAGCTGCGTATTCCTGACAATTTGTCACCGGAGGAACGGATTTCATTAGAACATTCCCATCCACAGTGGCTGGTTAAGCGCTGGATTAAGCAGTACGGTGCAGATACTGCTGAGGCTATCTGTCAGGCTAATAATGAGCCCCCTGCGGTCAGCGTACGGGTGAATACGACAATGATCAGCCGTGATCAGCTGCTGGACGAGATGAACTCAAAAGGGCTTGATGCCGTTCCTTCGGCAGTTAGTCCCTATGGGATTGTTGTTCGTAGCGGTGGAAATATGGCGCTTACCTCGTGGTATACGGACGGCTTGCTGTCCGTACAGGATGAAAGCTCCATGCTCGTTGCCGAAGCAGTCGCTCCTGAGCCTGGCATGCTGGTACTGGATTGCTGTGCCGCTCCAGGTGGCAAAACAGCTCATATGGCTGAGCTGATGAAGGATCACGGACGGATAGTTGCGAATGATCTGCATGCCCATAAGCATCAATTAATTCGTGAACAGGCTAATCGACTTGGTCTGGATGCCGTGGAAACAGTCACTGGTGATGCGCTAGAACTGAAGGAACGATATGCTCCAGCTTCTTTTGACCGTATTTTGCTGGATGCGCCATGCTCTGGCTTTGGAGTGATTCGTCGTAAACCGGACCTGCGTTGGAGCAAAACTGCGCAGGATGTTCGCGACATTACACAGCTTCAGCATGAGCTGCTGGATAGTGTGGCGGGACTGTTGAAGCCAGGTGGTATTCTGGTATACAGCACATGCACGATTGAACCGGACGAAAATGAAGGACAATTGACTCAATTTTTAAGCGAACATCCAGAGTATGAATTGGCAGAGGGTCATTCCTTCCCGGACGTGAGCCGCGAAAAGGATAGTATACAGGGAGGCTCGGTACAGCTGTTACCGCAGCATTTCCACAGCGACGGATTTTATATCGCGCGCCTGCGTCGGGTGAAATAGCGCGGAAGAGAATTCCAGGCAGCTTTCCACCAGTATTTCCACATTCCGCCGGAACATTTCCGGCGGTTTTTTGCATGAAGACGAAAAATTTTTACCCCCTCAGGGATTTGTGCTAAAATAGGAAGAATGAAAAATACTATCTGCGATCAAACAGAACTTAATGAAGAAGGAACGGGTGCAAACATTGATGAAACCTTTTATATATGATTTAACTCTGGAGGAGCTTCAGGACTGGGCCAAGAACAATGGCGAGCCTGCTTTTCGTGGAGGACAAATTTTTGACTGGCTGTATGTGAAGCGAGTCAATGATTTCAGCGAGATGACGAATTTGTCCAAGGCGCTGAGAGAGAAGCTTGAGGAGCAATTTAGTTTTGTGACGCTTAGTGAAATTACAAAGTTGGAATCGAAGGACGGTACAGTAAAATTCCTGTTCGGTTTGCACGATGATCATGCCATTGAAACGGTCATTATGAGACACAATTACGGAAACAGCATTTGTGTAACGACTCAAGTGGGTTGCCGGATTGGTTGTACTTTCTGCGCTTCGACGCTCGGAGGCCTCAAACGGAACCTGACGGCTGGTGAAATTACTGCACAGGTGGTGCAGGCTCAGAAAATTTTGGATAAAACCAATGAACGAGTGAGTAGCATCGTGATTATGGGCTCGGGCGAGCCTTTTGAAAACTATGAAGCGACCATGACGTTTTTACGTACAATGGTTCATGAAAAAGGTCTGAACATTGGTCAACGTCATATCACAGTGTCGACCAGCGGTATTGTACCGAATATTTATAAATTTGCCGACGAGGATACCCAGATTAATCTGGCAATATCCATTCATGCGCCTAATGATGCGCTTCGTTCGAAGCTGATGCCTGTAAATCGGCGTTATCCCTTTAAGGATGTTATGGATTCTCTACGTTACTATCTTGCTAAGACGGGGCGGAGAATTTCGTTTGAATATGCCCTGATTGGTGGGGTAAACGATCAGGCAGAACATGCTGAAGAGCTAGCGGATGTGTTAAAGGACATGCTGTGTCACGTCAATTTGATTCCAGTCAATCATGTGCCTGAGCGCAAGTATGTACGCACATCACGCAGTGATATTTTTAATTTCCAACGTATTCTTGCCGAAAAAGGCGTCAATGTGACGATCCGGCGTGAACAGGGTCACGATATTGCCGCTGCTTGCGGTCAGTTGCGTGCAAAGCATATGGAGTTGGGGTGAAACCATTTGATCAAAACAGTTCATGTCAGCCATGTCGGACGTGTACGTTCGGTGAATGAGGATTCTGCCTGGATCAGGCACTTGGAGCAAGGCTATATCCTTGGGATTGTTGCCGATGGTATGGGGGGGCATTTGGCCGGTGATACGGCCAGCCGCCTTGCGGTAGAGACACTTGCCGCTGATTTGGCGACGCTGGAGAGCGGATTATCCGCACATTCTTTGACGGCGGCGCTCAGCGACGCTATTTTGCATGCCAATGAAGTCATCTTCCAGACGGCTGCACGCGATGAAAAGTATCATAATATGGGAACGACAGTTGTTGCGGTTTTATTAAACGACGCATCCGGAATTATCGGACATATCGGTGACAGTCGTGCCTATGTCATTTCTAAAGGAGCGGTACGTCAGCTTACAGAAGACCATACTTTGGTTAATGAGCTGTTCAAAAACGGTCAGATCAGTAAGGAAGAACGGGAGAACCATCCTCGTCGCAATGTACTGACACGGGCGCTGGGCACTGATTCCGAGGTGAAAGTGGATATTGACTCCATTGCGCTGGAAAAAGGCGATGTACTGTTACTGTGTAGCGACGGATTAAGCAATCTGGTAACGGAAGAACAAATCAGCAAAGTAGTAGGTGCCGCAGAGAATCCTTTGGAGGAGCGCGCGGATCGTCTGCTACATCTGGCGTTGCTTGCCGGAGGAGACGATAACATTACTGTAGCTTTGTTTGAATTGCCCGACGACACGGTTTCATTGAGTGAAAAGGGGTGTGACGCATGATCGGGCACCTGCTAGGGGGAAGATACGAAATTATTGAGCGTATCGGTGGCGGCGGTATGGCGCTGGTGTATAAGGCTCAAGACATTTTGCTGAATCGCAATGTCGCAGTTAAAGTGTTGCGCCAGCAATTTGTTCATGATGAGGAATTTATTCGCCGATTTCGGCGTGAGGCGCAGTCTGCGGCCTCGCTTTCGCATTCGAATGTGGTCAGTATTTATGATGTCGGCCAAGAGGATGAAATCCATTATATTGTAATGGAGTGCATCGAAGGTAAAAATTTGAATGAGATTATTAAAGAACGTGCACCATTGCAAGTGGATGAAGCAGTACGGATTGCTTCCCAGATTTGTGATGCGCTGGAGCATGCCCATCAAAATCAGATCATTCACCGAGACATTAAGCCTCATAATATATTAATTGGACGTAATGGACGGGTTAAGGTAACTGATTTTGGGATTGCTAGAGCTGTTACGTCAACGACCATTACCCAGACGGGTTCTGTTGTGGGTTCTGTTCATTATTTTTCACCTGAGCATGCAAAGGGTGTCGTCACCGGCGAAAAATCGGACTTATATTCTTTAGGTATTGTCTTATATCAAATGCTGACAGCGCAGCTCCCTTTCCTGGGAGAAAGTCCAATTAGTGTAGCGCTCAAGCATTTGCAAGAGGAATTTGAGGAACCACGTAAAATTAATCCGTTGATTCCGCAAAGTGTGGAAAATGTCATTCTAAAATCCATGCGCAAAAATCCAGAAGAGCGTTATCAATCGGCAGACGAAATGCTAAAAGATCTGGAAACCTGTTTGCTGCCGGGACGGCGTAATGAATCCAAGCTGGAGTTTACACATTTGGATGATGAGGATCAAACACGGGTTATTCCGGCTATTAAGCCTCAACAATTAGGGATGTCTTCTAGTGGCGATGATGTACCTGTTCAACCGCGTGAGTCTGAACAGCTTCCGAGCAAGCAATCGTCCAAAAATAATAGAAAAAAAGCGATCTTGTGGGTAACACTAGTGTTGGTGTTACTTCTGTGCATGGGCGGAGTGGTGTACTATGTGCAAAGTGTACTTGTCGTGCCTGAGGTAAAAGTACCAGGTGTATTGACACAAACAGAAGACCAAGCGAAGGTTAATCTCAGTAAAGCGGGATTACTCATTGAGGAGCCAATACAGCATGAATACAAAGAGGGAATCGCGCCAGGAGTTGTATTTTATCAAAGCTATCCTGCAGATTCTTTAGTCAAGGAAGGAACCAAGATTAGTCTGAAAGTCGGGATTGCCAAGCCGCTCACTCCGATGCCGGATGTCAAAGGCCAAAGCTACGAGAATGCTGTTAAGCTGCTGACCGCCCAGCAAATTAAGGAGACGCAGATTCAGCAAAATGAGCAGTTCAGTGATCAGGCCGCGGGGACCGTCCTTAGTCAGACACCCGCTGCAAATGAGCCATTTGATAAGGACTCAGTCCAGGTTGTGCTCACAGTCAGCAAGGGCGCTGATACTGTGAAAATGCCAAGCCTGGTAGGGAAGACGCAGAACCAAGCAGAAAATGAGGTTAAAAAGGCAGGGCTGAAGGTTGGCTCGATTAAAGAAGAATTTAGCTATGAGCAGGAAAAAGGAAGAGTAACCAAACAGTGGCCGTCAGAGGCAGGCAGTGAGTTGCCACCAAATACGGAAATTACGTTTTATGTAAGCACGGGTTACCCGCCAGAAGCTATTACACTACCATTTAATGTGCCTGTTGCGCCGAAGGAAGAGGGCAAAAACAGCAAAATTCGTATCACTTATACGGATGCGCGTGGAGAAAATCAGGAATGGGGAAGCCGTACGATTAATACGACACAGATGTTCACTATCAATCTGCTAATGGCTCCGAACAAAGACAGTGTTGTCTCAGTATTTAGAGATGGTGACTTTATTGATACGTATCCAGTCTCTTATATTGAGGCGAAAAATGGAACGGTGACGATGCCCCAAATTGCTCCGCCTGCTGGAACTTCACCAACGGATACACCTGATGGTACTTCCTCGCAGAATGGAAGTGGAAACGGCGAGGAAGGTGATAGCGGGGGATCTTCTAATGATACTGGCAATAGTGGAGGCGACTCGAACAATCAGGAGGGCACAGGAGGTAATGGTGACCCTTCCGCCTTTGTTCCTGGAACGAATTCCACGGGGAGTACGCGCAGTGAGTTGGCGGTTAGTCATAAAAACAACCCAGGCCACGCAAAGAAGGAAAAAGTGATTGAGGCTGTTCAGCATCAGTAAACTTGCAATAGGAAGATGCTCAACCTGTTATACGCAATGAAACTTGAACATTATGAAGGAGGACATCTTACACATGCCTGAAGGTCTGATCGTCAAGGCGCTTAGCGGATATTATTATGTCTCCAGCCTGGATCAGGATGGGCGTCCGGTATCTGGCGAAGCTACAGTACAATGCAGAGCACGCGGCATTTTTAAGAAAAAAGAGATTACGCCTCTTGTCGGTGATCGGGTCGTTTACGAACTGACTGAGAACGGGGAAGGTATGGTCGAGGAGATTAGAAAGCGTACGACAGAGCTAATTCGTCCTCCAGTAGCTAATACCACGCTAGCCGTGCTACTGTTTTCCTTGCGTGAGCCGGATTTAAACCTGCCTTTACTGGACAAATTTTTAGTCCATATTGAGCACGCCGGACTGGATACGATTATCTGTCTGACTAAGCGCGATTTGTATGAAGGCAGTCCTTCAGAGGATGACACCGTGCTGGCCGTTCAGGAAATGTACCGGAAGATCGGTTATGAGGTGCTGGTAACCAGTGCCCGTACCGGAGAAGGGACGGCTGAGCTTAAGAAGCTGTTGGCTGGTCAAATCAGCGTGTTTTCCGGGCAGTCAGGTGTAGGAAAGTCTTCCATGCTTAATGCTCTGGAGCCTGGGTTAACGCTGGAGACGAGCGCCATAAGCAATAAGCTGGGCCGAGGAAAACATACAACTCGTCATGTGGAGCTGATTCCTCTAGACAACGGAGGGTTTGTAGCAGATACACCGGGGTTTAGCCAGCTGGATTTTCTGGAGCTAGGTGTGGATGAGTTATCTCCCTGTTTTCGTGAATTCCAGCAGTATGCGGAAGGATGTAAATTTCGGGGGTGTACCCATATTCACGAGCCTAGCTGTAAAGTAAGAGAGGCCCTGGAAGAAGGCCATATTTCACAGGGACGATATGATAGCTATTTGCAGTTCTATCAGGAATTAAAAGAAAAAAAGCGGAGGTACTGAGTATATGTTAAAAATAGCACCGTCGATTTTATCCGCTGATTTTGCTCGCTTGGGCAGTGAAGTTGCGGAAGCTGAGGCAGGAGGGGCAGACTGGATTCATGTGGATGTAATGGATGGACATTTTGTATCCAATATTACACTGGGCCCACCTATCGTTCAGGCTATTCGTCCGCATACGACTCTTCCCTTAGATGTTCATCTGATGATTGAGCATCCTGAACGCTATATTGGCGATTTCGTAAAAGCAGGAGCCAACATCATCACTGTTCATGCTGAGGCCTGTGTTCATTTGCATGGTGTCCTTCACTTGATCAAGCAGCAAGGCGCTCTGGCTGGAGTGGCTCTCAATCCGGGTACTTCACCATACGCGATCAAGGAAGTGCTGCCAAATGTGGATATGATTCTGGTGATGACGGTCAATCCTGGCTTTGGAGGTCAGTCCTTCATTCCAGAGACGTTAAATAAAATCAGACAAATCCGTGCTTGGTTGAACGAACTGGGTCGTCCAGACGTACATATCGAGGTAGACGGAGGTATTGCGGAGGAGACGGCACCAGCCGTATTTGAAGCGGGGGCTGACGTGCTGGTGGCTGGGAGTGCGGTATTTGGCAGAGCAGACCGCGCTGCGGCTATAGCTGCGATTCGGGACAGTGCAGCACGTTTGTCCAAGTGAAGCTGACCGAAGCATTGTGGATGACTGTAGCGAGCATGGCGACGGGGTTGACCCTTAGCTGTTTCTCGCTAGTGAAGGCTCCTTGGAATGCTGTTCTTTCACTTTTGGCTGTTCTAATTGTACTGTTTTATTTTCGGAAAAATGAACGGCGTGGTTTACGAATAGGTTTTGTAGTGTGCAGCGTACTTTATTATATCCTGTTTATTTTCATACTCTCAGCATATCTCTATATTCGCGGACTTGTCTGATGGTATAGCCTGGGATGGTTGTGCATAAATATGGTTACATGAGCGGGATTCTCATGTAGCCTTTTTTTGTGGGGCAACAACCCTTGACAGGTTGCATAAACTACAGAGAACGGATGCAGGAGGATGATGGGGAGGGTGAGGCATGAAGTTTTACACAATCAAGCTGCCAAAATTTCTGGGTGGATTCGTTAAAGCCATTTTGAATACATTCCAGAAAAACTGAATTCAACGTAATGTAAACACAGGATGTAGGATGAAAGCTGGAGGTACACAGGGCATGCTTCCCGGGCACAACAGATAGGTAGCTCGGCAGTAAAAGATAGGAACGCACGGGAAGGTGCCTGACATTTTGTTCTCCTGAACCAGATGGATATTACTTTTCGAATAACCAAAAAAGCACCCGTTTAAAACGAGGTGCCTTTTGCTTATAACGATATTTTTTTACGACTACACGCGAGTCACTTTACCGGCTTTCAATGCACGAGTGCTGACATAAACGCGTTTCGGTTTACCGTTAACGAGAATGCGAACTTTTTGTACGTTGACGCCCCAAGTACGGCGATTACGGTTGTTAGCGTGAGATACGTGGTTACCGCTGCCAGGCTTTTTGCCTGTTACAGAACATTTACGAGACATGATTCCACCTCCTATTCTGAAAATAACCAAATTCCATACGGAACGGGTCTCTCTTCAGGCCGACTGGGTCAGCCGGACTTTGTAAGTCACTAACCTGAACAAAACAATACTTAAATATAATATCATAGTCAAAAAAGCTCCGTCAACTGATTCAAAAACTTTATTTATTTCTCTTTCGCATTATAGTACAATATGGGATAGTTATTGCTGCGATTATTTTGTATTAAAATGGAATGTGAATTCTTATTCCAGTCATGCCGGCAGTTCAGAGGCGGGACTATAGTCATCATTCCAGCCGATGATTTATTGTTAGGCAGTTGACTGGTTTTTCATTTTATATGACCTGTAGAAGAACGACCAGACGTGAGTACAAGAGCTTACGAAAGTGTGATATTCGTATTCGTCGTCTGGCTTTAGTATAATTCAATTGAACCTGTACGCACAGTTGAATAAGGTGTTGTGAAGGTTGATAGTAAAACAAGTGTATTAAGCTAGGAAGGGGAATTCTCTTGAGTAATCGTTCTTTGAATGGAACAGATTTTACCGCAATGGTTTTAGCCGGGGCGGAACAATTACAGCAGCATGCGGAACATGTCAATTCACTAAATGTATTCCCAGTGCCAGACGGTGATACGGGAACCAACATGAATTTGACGATGAGCGCGGGCGTAACGGAATTAAAGAGGGGGGACTCTTCCTCCATCGGTGTCATGTCCGGCATATTATCCAAAGGTTTGCTGATGGGAGCCCGCGGCAATTCAGGGGTTATCCTGTCTCAGTTGTTTCGTGGCTTCAGCCGTTACGCTGCCCCATACGAGGAATTGAATACCCTTCAGTTCGCATCGGCATTGCAGAGCGGGGTGGATGCGGCCTACAAGGCGGTTGTTAAGCCGGTGGAGGGTACAATTCTTACCGTGGCGAAGGAAGCGGCCAGGCATGCTGTGTTTTTCTCGCGCCGGACGAACGACATCACGGAACTGATGGAAGAAGTGCTTGCCAAAGCGAAGGAAACGCTTGCCATGACGCAGGACATGCTCCCTGTATTGAAGCAAGTAGGAGTTGTAGATTCGGGTGGGCAAGGTCTTGTGTACATTTATGAAGGTTTTATGCAGCATCTTGGAAGCGGCTTGGTGACGTCTTCAACTGCAAAAAGTGATAATGTACGCACGGTTTTTGCTCCTCACGTATCGGAGAGACCTACTGCTACTGCAGTTGTTCCTTCCCCAGATGCGCCGATTTCTGCGCAAGCGAAGCTCGAAACGGATAATATTGAATTTTTGTATGATATGGAGTTTTTTATTAATCGACAATTGGGCGAAGCGCAAGGTACCGATTTTGATGAGGAAGCCTTCCGGAAAGCGTTAGCAGTAGATGGTGATTCTATTATCGTAATTTCAGACGATGATGTCATCAAGGTTCACGTGCATTCTAAGGCTCCTGGTGAAGTGCTGAATTTGGCACTGCGCTACGGAGAAATTACACAGATTCGTATTTTAAATATGCGCGAGCAGCATCGTGATTTGTTGTCTGCGGGTATGGATGTTGCTCCTGAGCCTGAGTGGTTTGCTGAAATACCAACAGAGCCTGCACGTGAGGAAGAGCCGTCTGAGCCCCCCGCTCATGAACTGGCATCCTTTGGTTTTATAGCTGTGGCTTCCGGTGAAGGAATTGCTGATATTTTCAGAAGTTTAGGCGTCGATGTTGTCCTTTCTGGCGGCCAGACAATGAATCCGAGCACAGAGGACTTCGTTAATGCGGCGCGCTCGATTGCGGCTCAACATATTTTTATTCTTCCGAATAATTCCAATATTATTTTGGCGGCAGAACAAGCACGTGAACTGCTAGAGATGGAACGTATGGTGTCGGTTATTCCGAGCAAAACAATTCCTCAGGGCATTGCGGCAGCATTTGCCTTCCAGGAGGAAGAGGCTTTTCAGGTAAATCAGGACAATATGCGTGACGCAGTCACCCGGGTGAAGTCTGGGCAAGTGACCTACGCGGTACGGGATACGACACTGGATGACCTGCATATTACAGCCGGGCATTACATCGGTATTCAGGATTCCAAAATTGTAGCGACCGAGGAACACTTAATGGCAACGTCCCGTCTTTTGCTAGCGAAAATGCTGGTGAATGGCGATGAAATTGTTACGATTCTCACAGGTTCAGACGCGAATCAAGAAGACACAGATCAGCTTGTTGCATGGCTTAAAGAAAATTATGCGGATGCTGAAGTGGAAGTTCATGAAGGTGGTCAGCCGATTTATCCTTATTTGTTCTCAGTGGAAACCTGATGTGCTTTAGCACGCCCATGGAAGTCCACAACAAAAGGAGGTCTGACTGATGAGGAGTACCATCATTTTGACGGATAGCACGGCTGATATTCCACCGGAATTAGCAGACCGTCTCGGTATAGTTGTTGTACCATTGACAGTGATGTTCGGCAGCACAGCTTACCTGGACGGCATTGAGATGTCAGCGTCGCAGTTTTACAGCGAACTAGTACGGGCTGATGAGCTACCTACGACATCACAGCCTTCACCAGCCCGTTTTTTGGAGACATACACGACGCTGTTGGAGCAATACCCCGAGAGCCAGGTTATCTCTATCCATTTATCCTCGGGTGTGAGCGGAACGTATCAGTCTGCTCTGCTGGGCAAATCCATGCTGGAGAAGCATGAACATAGAGTGACTGTGGTGGATTCCAAATCAGCTTCATACGGATACGGCATGCTAGTGGTTTATGCGGCAGAGCTGGCGGCTGCCGGGCATTCCCCGGCTGATATCGCTCGGGCTGTGGAACGTCGTGGGGAGCGCCGTCGTTTGTATTTCCTGGTGGATACCCTGGAATACTTACAAAAAGGCGGACGTATTGGCAAGGCAGCGGCAATGGTTGGTACGTTACTTAACATTAAGCCGATTCTTTCGATTGACAAAGAAGGCACTATTTATTCGGTTGATAAGGCGAGAGGGCATAAAAAAGCGACAGCACGTATAATTGAACTACTGGAGCGGGATTTAAAAGGCCAAAAAATTAATATTGCTGTGGGTCATACGGCAGATCGCTCAGCGGCAGAAGCGTTCGTGGCTCAGCTGGCAGAGCATTTTGAGCTGGGAGATCGAATATATACTGAACTTGGCGCTGTGATTGGGACCCATGTAGGGCCAGGAACGATTGGCATTTTTGTATGGCCGGCCGGAGATGAGAGGTAATATGCTGCAATTGGATCAAATACCTTTAAAACAAATACATGGCGTGAGTGCTCTCAAAGAGGGAGAGCTTCACGCTTTTGGCATTTCTAACGTACAGGACATGCTGGAATATTATCCGTTTCGGTATGAAGATTACCGACTGCGCTCGCTAAGCGAAGTGAAGGATGGAGATAAGATTACAGTACAGGCCAAAATTATGGGCATTCCGGTGCTTCAGCGTTACGGGCGCAAATCAAGGTTGACTTGTAAATTGATGGCCGAGGATTGGATGTTTACCGCGACGTGGTTTAATCGGCATTTCATGAAGGAGCAGCTAACCTCTGGTCGTGAAATTGTGGTGACTGGTAAATGGGATCTCAAACGGATGCAGATGACTGTTGCAGATTCTGAGTTTCCTGATAAAGGAGTAGCCCGCTCGGGGACACTTCAACCGGTGTACTCTATAGGCGGCAAGATTACGCAAAGCTGGATGCGAAAAACAATGAGCCAGACACTCCAGCAGTTTGGTGAAATGATCCCCGAAATATTGCCTGAGTTGCTTGTGCGTAAATATAGTATGATGCCGCGCAAGCAGGCTATTGCGGGTATACACCAGCCTCAGGACAACCGCGAGGGGCAAGAGGCTCGTCGGCGGATGGTGTATGAGGAGCTATTTTTATTTCAGCTGAAAATGCAGGCATTCCGGGCGTTAAATCGTGGTCGAGCGGACGGGGTGGTACATACGGTGGATAACGCCACGATTCGTGAATTTGTAAGGGCTTTGCCTTTTGAATTAACGGATGCACAGAAGAAGGTAGAGCTTGAAATACTGCACGATCTACGCTCACCTTATTGTATGAACCGTCTGCTTCAGGGAGATGTTGGGTCAGGTAAAACAGTTGTTGCTGCCATCGGTTTATTTGCCACAGTACGTTCCGGTTTTCAGGGAGCGCTGATGGTGCCAACCGAAATATTGGCCGAGCAGCATATGCGATCGCTTCACAAGCTGTTTGAGCCCTTTGGAATCAGTGTGGGCCTATTGACTGGGAGTACAACCGGGAAGAAGCGTAAGGAGCTCCTAGCTGCTCTCCAAATGGGTCTGCTGGACATTGTAGTAGGCACCCATGCTCTCATTCAGGAGGATGTATATTTTCGCCAGCTTGGGCTTGTTGTAACGGATGAGCAGCATAGATTCGGAGTGAATCAGCGTAGTGTACTGCGTCGCAAAGGCTATAATCCCGATGTGCTGACGATGACGGCCACACCGATCCCCCGTACGCTGGCCATCACTGCGTTTGGCGATATGGATGTTTCTACGTTGTCAGAGCGGCCGAAGGGGCGTATTCCAATTTCCACCTATTGGGTGAAGCACGAACTGATGGATCGGGTACTTGGTTTTATTTCCCGCGAGGTAGATCAGGGACGGCAGGCTTATCTGATTTGCCCGTTGATTGAAGAGTCGGAGAAGCTGGACGTACAGAATGCCATCGATTTGCATATTCAAATGCAACAGGCTTTTCCACATTACCGCGTTGGGCTATTACATGGACGAATGACTCCCGCAGAAAAGGAAGAAGTTATGCGTTCTTTCTATGCGAATGAGGTTCAGTTACTCGTTTCAACGACGGTTGTGGAGGTGGGGGTAGACGTTCCCAATGCGACGCTAATGATCATTATGGACGCGGATCGTTTTGGGCTGTCCCAGTTACATCAATTACGTGGACGTGTCGGACGGGGAGCACATGCCTCGTATTGTGTACTGATCGCTGATCCTAAGTCGGAGGTTGGTCAGGAGCGGATGAAGGTTATGACCGATACGGACGATGGTTTTGAGGTGGCTAGACGCGATCTGGATTTGAGAGGGCCGGGTGACTTTTTTGGCACCAAGCAGAGTGGGCTACCCGAGTTTCGTTTAGCAGATATGGTAGCGGATTTTGAGGTGCTGGAAAAGGCGCGGGAGGATGCAACCGATCTGATTAAGGATTCGTCCTTTTGGACATCTCCGCAGTATGAAGCACTGCGCGGTTATTTGCAAAAAGAACAGATTTTCCAGGGGGATCTCATCGACTAATCCACATGAATCATGAGGTTGTTCTAAACGTTTTAAACAGATAGGCACAATGGACAGGCTGGCCGTCATATATTTGGGAATGACCGAATGATATGGGAGGTGTGGCAACATTGAGCTATCAGCAATATGGAATCAGTCCGCAACTGGTGGAGCGGATTAAGTTGAAAATGAAGAATCGTGCGCTCAAGGAGCGGGTTAAGCAGCAGATTGAAGGTGTGACTAAAGCGGACCTGCAAAATAAAGCTAAGGTGCGTCATCTTGTGAAGTCCACTTCTGCTATTTTAAACGAGCGTTTGACAGCTGCGCAGGAGGAGCAATTGACCGCCTTCGTATTGGCACAAAAAATTGATCCGTCCAATACATTCCATCTAATCAAGCTGTGGGGAATGTTCCGTTGATTGCTATTTGAAGAGGTGCTTCAAAGCGCTCTCCATGTTTTTTTGTGAAGCACAGATGAAAAAAGGATTGCCTGATATCAGGCGATCCTTTTTGGTTTGTATTAGTTCATTCCCCGGGCAATAGCTAGTGTGTGCTTATCATGAGACTTTTATTTGTAATGACCGCCAATTTTGATAGACCGTTCCATGGCCTGTCCGGCATCTGTTAACGACGATGCGCGCATGATGATGGACTGACCGTACCGATCCTTTAAAGTGTCCGTCACCTTTTCCAAAGCACGGGATCGCTCCTGATCCTCAAAAAAATCCAGCTGATACAGTTGATCATCCACCAATCCGCTTAAAGTAACCCCTGCGCGCTTCACGGGCATATGATTCCAAAAAGTATAAAAGATTTTTTTAACGGTTTCATATACCTTTTGGGTATGGTTTGTAGGATCGGGTATCTTCATTTGTCGGGAGAATCCGGTTGGTGCCTCGTAGGGACTGCATATACAATGAACAGTCACAACCGAGCCCATATATCCTTTGCGACGGGCGTCCCGACACACCTCCTCTGTTAGTTCAAGCAGGATGGTTTCCACTTCCGCAGGCTGGAGATAGTCGCGGGGAAGAGTCATCATATGACCGATGGATTTGGGAGGTGTATTAAATGTTTCCGGCTTGACCGGGCTGTGATCGATCCCGTTAGCAGTTCGCCATATCACCTCTGCCTGAATATCGGACTGCTTGCCGAAATGAGACCGGAATCTGTCCTGTAGCCGGGGTAAGGGAGTACGTGCAATATCTCCAATGGTGTGTAGTCCAAGCTTCTCCAAATGCCGTTCCATGCGCGAACCGATGCCGAACATAAGACGTACTGGCTGAGGCCACAGCAACGCTGCAATATCGGATGTAGGCAACAAGAAAATGCCACTGTCATTTTTTTTAGCCCATATATCTGTTGCGGTTTTAGCTAGCATTTTGTTGGAGCCGATGCCAATTCGAATCCATACTCCTGTTTGTGCCAGTACCTTTTGCTGAATTTCACTTGCAATACTCACCGGATCCCCGAACAGGGAGAGGCTTCCGCTCATATCCAGAAACTGTTCATCAATGCTGAAAACCTCAACCAAATCCGTATATTCATTATAGATTTCTGTTATTTTTAATGAGACATCGATATAATGCTGCATACGTGGGCGTACAATGATAAGGTCAGGACATTTTTTCACCGCTTCTCCCAGACGTTCTGCTGTAGATATACCGTATTTTTTGGCCAGCGGACACGCAGCTAAAATAATGCCTGAACGAAGTGCAGGGTCACCGGCCACAACGAGTGGCTTATGTTGGTATTTGGGATCATCTGCTTTTTCAATGCTGGTATAAAAACTTTGGCAGTCCGATAAGAATATGGTTCTATTTCTGCGTTCCTTCAAAAATCCGACCTCCTCTCCTGATATGTGTGGATCATCCTTCCAAAATATTCTTGAATGTATACTCTTATAGTAGTATTATATACAGAACAAGTGTTCTTAATACAAATGTATTTTTTGGAACGTTACAGTTTACGGAAAACCTAACATGGCGTATCATAATATCTTGAGCAAAAACAAGTGGAAATGAATGAATATTGAGGGGAGAAAACCATTTTTATGAACCCAAAACGTCGACCATCATCTCAAAAACGCAGTAGGTGGCGTATTTTTGGCAGAGTTTTGCTGATTAATATCAAGTGGTTCTCGTTTGCGGGTGTACTTGGAGTGCTGTTTGCTGGAGGTCTTATATCCGGTTATGTGGCGGCACTGGTTCATGATGAACCTGTACGATCACGTCAGTTGATATATGAAAAGGTAAATGAGAACGCTCTGACCAGCTTTGTATTTTTTAATGATCAGGTAACTCCGGTTGGAAGAATGCGCATGGAGGAGGATCGACAGCTCGTTGATCTGAAGGATGTTCCTCAGTCTATTGTGGACGCCCTCATTTCAACGGAAGACAGCCAATTTTATGAGCATCGTGGTGTGGATTTAAAGGGAACTGCTCGTGCCGTTAAGCAGAAGCTTTTGAATGAAAACCGCCAAACAGGCGGCAGCACACTGACGCAGCAGGTAGCCCGAAGGGTTTTTCTCAGTCTGGATAAGACGGACAGTCGCAAGGTGAAGGAAATGCTGCTGGCACTGCGTATGGAGCGGTTTATGGGCAAGGATAAAATATTAACGGCTTACTTAAACAAAATGCCTTTTGGTAATGGTTCCGCTGGTTACAATTTATATGGAATCAAGTCTGCTTCGTTAGGGATTTTCAATGTAAGTGATCTACATAAGCTTCATATTGCTCAGGCGGCTTATTTGGCAGGTCTCCCGCAACTGCCATCTGTTTATTCCGCTTTTGATGGTAAAGGGAACTTCGATGAAGAAGGCTTCAATAAAGCGATGGAGCGCCAACGTGTCGTGTTGGGAAGAATGCTGGCAACAGGTAAACTTACGCTATCCGAATATAACGAGGCGCTTCAATTTGATGTGAAAGCCACTCTTGCGCCACATCGCGAAAAAAGTTATAACACATTCCCTTATTTGATGCTGGAGACAGAGCGGGAAGCCGCCCAATTGTTAGCGCTCCAGCAAAATCCCGATATCACGGCAGCCGAGATTTCCAAGCCTGAGCATGCCGAGCTTCTTCAAAATACGCGAGAAGAGTTGCAACGGTCCGGCTATCGAATTTATACAACGATAAATAAGAAAATTTATAACAATATGCGGCAGATTGCAGCCAATCCACAAAATTTTTCTCCATACAGTAAGAAGAAGGGATTAGAGCAGATTGCAGCAATCATGATTGATCATAAAACAGGGGCTATACTCGGTATGATCGAGGGCAGGGATTTTAATACCGAGCAAATGAACTATGCAACTCAAATGACACGTCAGCCTGGTTCTGCCATGAAGCCTATTGCTGCTTATTTACCTGCTTTGGAAAAGGGCTACACTCAGCCAGCCGGTCTTATTGATGATTCACAAATCATATTGAAAGACGGGCGTAAAGGTTATCATATTCCTAAAAATTATAACAGACGGTACGAGGGGCTTATGACAGCCCGTGAAGCACTCAATCGGTCAATCAACATCCCTGCGCTGAGGCTGTTCCTATATGAAGTTAAAATTCCAAATGCTTGGAATTTTGTGCGTTCTCTTGGAATTACGACGATTCAGCCGCAGGATGAACATGCTCAGACAGGGGTTTTGGGTGGACTAAGCAAAGGGGTATCCGTCGAGGAACTGACCGCAGCATATGGAACGATTCCCAATATGGGTGTATATAATGCACCTCATCTGATCAGCAAAATTACGGATGCCAACGGGAAGATCGTATATGAATTTAAACCGCAGACGAAGCGTGTATATTCGCAGCAAACCGCATTTTTGATGACGGATATGCTCAAAACGGTTATATCAGATCCGAGGGGAACCGGCAAACGCCTGCAAAATGCTTTTAAAAGCTACGGTGCCATTGATATCGCCGGTAAAACCGGTACGACACAAAACTTTGGTGATGTGTGGTTTATGGGGTACACACCTGACGTTACACTAGGCGTCTGGGCTGGTTACCGCCAACAGGTTAATACATTATCTCAAGAAGGCCATTCCAGAGCACAGTCAGTGTGGGCACTGATCATGAATGAGGCGGTCAAGGACCAGCCTGAGCTTTTTAAGAATAAGCACTTTATACGGCCGGAAGGTGTTGTAAGAGTTACGGTTTCTAGCCTTACAGGTAAGCTGCCAGGGCGTTATTCCCGTCAATCGGGTCAACTCGTGACTGACTGGTTTAATCAAAAGTATGTGCCTACCGAAGTTGGAAGAGAACAGCTTCCGCGTTCTGCTAGACCAGTGGTCCCATCTAAACCAGATATCAAGGAAAAAGAAGTCCCAGAGGTTGAGGTACCTGCAATAGATCGAGAGAAAATTCCACCAGAGGAAACGGATCCTACTGTTCCTGACGCAGACACAGAGATAGATATGCCTGATGAGAATAAAGATTTGCCATCTACAGATACTCCGCAACCTTCTGTTGAGAACGAGCAGGTGACTCCTTCTGAATCACAAAGCCAGAGTGAGACTCCAAAAACCAAATCTGACGAAGTTATTTATCCTGAAATAATATCTGATCAACCCAAAAACTAAACGGCAGGAACGGCCTAGTTTAAAATGCCGTTCCCGACAATGTCTACAGTGACCTGCGGATGAAAACGGATATTGGGGTATTCTTTATTCCAATCTACACTTTTCCATACTGCTGGATAATGAGCGATCAACTGTCTGCCTACGCCAAAGGCATCACATCCATTTTCCTGAAGTGTACGGATAATTTGTTCCGCATCCTGGGTCATGATTTCGGAAAGTTGACGGTTCAGACGCTGTACGTTAGCTTTATCTTGAAGATGGTTTCGTGCATATTCAACAATATCGACAGGCAATTTTAGGTTAAGCTCCACATCAATTTGTCCATCGCGCTGAACGTTCACTTTAAGGCTACGTTTGACATTCTGGATTTTAGCCTGATACGTAATAAAGTTTTGCACATCACCGACAGGTCCGGGATGTATCCTTTTTACAAAGCGAGCTGTATTTTTCCACTTTCCAGTCATTAAGACATATAAAACACCTTGCTCACTACTTAGGCTTCCTGTGAATTTTTGTCCGTGAAATAAGGCAATTCCACGTGCTGTAATATCTTCTCCTTCTTTGGAAAGATAGGGGAGTACAAAATCTTGACCCGGATCAAGCATTGGGGGGAGCAGTGTCTCCAGTGTCATTTCCGGGAACATACACATTTCCTCAAGGCTTCTGATTTTTTTGGTTATAAATTCGCCAATCAAGAGGCTACCTATGCTTTTTTGATCTATTATTTCCCCAGCTAATCCATCTACAATAGCTACCTTGACATGGGAAGTCGGATGGTCAGGCTCACGATACAGCACATCCAGATAGGGATATAAATCTTTTCGGGCCAAGCTTGTACCATACAGAATAACTCCGTATTTGAAAAAGCGGATATCCCCGGTTACTTTGGCTCGGATTTTGTCTGTACTTTGCCGAACGGAATGGCCGGTGCCTGAGTGAATTTCATTGGTGCTTTTACCTTGATTGCTTTGAGAATCGTCTACAACCTCTAGCGTTTGCAACAACATGCCTTCAGGAGTGAGATCATAAGCCGATGCATTTGCCAATCGGGCATCCTTCAAATTGTCCTGATCCCAGCAGCCTGTTATAAAAATGAGTAGAGTTAGCATTCCAAGCGCTCTGCTCTTTTTTTTCATGTTTCAGGTCCCTCCTTTTTTTGAAGAGATAGGATAGGATCAGCAGCAGAAAAGGGAACACAATTAGGAAAATATAAGCAGAATTATTGGCTATGGAACCAATAAGCTCGAAATCTTCTCTTCGTTGAGGCAAATAGGCAATACAACATGAGGCGAGCACAACAAAGGGAACCGCCTTTTTGTGACTTTTTTGCTTGAATAGATAGCTTATTCCGTAAGACGCCGCATAATAATATCCACTTATAGCGCCAAAGATCGAAATGAGCCAAATCGGCAGAAAAATAAAATCGACCCGATCCATCGTCCCCAGTGGAATGGATCTGAGCAAATAAATGACTGGCTCCGGCATTAATTCAAGCTGTTGGGGACTGAATACGGTTGTACAGGTAAATACGGTAAAACAATACAATAGTACCACGATCGCGTTAGCTGCCAGAATTGACTTGAGCTTGCTTGTACTTTTGCCCTCAACCATGGGAAAGACGACAAGAATGAACTCAAAACCAAACATCGCTAGGAGCGTTTCTTTTGAACCGACAATAATACGGGGCCATCCCGCCTCAGTCAGAGGTAGCAGATAAAGCGGGTTGGACTGCTTTATACCATAGCTAATTAACAGCATCATGGGAAAAATCAGAAATGAAATTAAAACAAGTACTCGGGCAATCGTTCTTAAATTTTCGCGAACCAGATATATGCTACTGAACAAAAACAGGGCAAGTATAGCCCAACGGGGAGTATATTGCAGCATCCAGCGATTAATGACGTCATAAGCGTTCACAAGAACCGAGGTACCCATGAGCAGATAGTAAGCAATGTAAGCCACAGTCAATGCTTTTCCAATCCAGAACCAGTAATCTGGGTTAATATTTGATAAATCGAAGAGGAGGGAAAACGTCTTAGCAGGAGCCAGCACATCAAAATAATGAGTTGAATCAAAAGGCCACCAATAATGACAGATATCCAACCCCCTCCTTTAGCTGAAAGGTGCATCTGATAGGGAAGTGACAAAATATCTACGCCAATCTCAAACTTAATGATGAGAAAAAACAGTTGACCCGATGCAATGGTACTTTCTTTATTCACGTCTTTTCCAGCTCCTAGAGTCGTTCTGCTGCTTCAATTTTTGGGCTTGGGAATCATATGGTCGCTGATGGAATGTCCAAATCGGAAAGCGGATAAAAACATCTTTCATATCACCGAGCCGGAATGGTGCAAGAGGAGCAAAGTAGGGCGTACCAAAGGTCTCCAGCTTGCAAAGGTGGATGGTAAGAAAAAGTAAACCGAAAGCAATGCCAATGTATCCAAACAAGGCTGCAGCAATCATCATCGGAAAACGAAGGATACGAACCGCTGAGCTCATTTCATGAGAAGGCACTAAAAAAGAAGAAATGGCTGTTAACGAGACGACGATGATCATCGTATACGACACGAGACCAGCCCGAACGATAGCATCTCCGATGACGAGACCGCCAACGATTCCAATAGTTTGACCAACCCGACTGGGTAGACGAACCCCGGCTTCTCGTAGCACCTCAAAGATCAATTCAAGCAGCATAGCCTCCACAATCGCTGGGAATGGAACGTTTTCCAGTGATTTTTTGATGGTATGAGCCAGCTCTAATGGCAAAATAGCTGGATGAAAAGCAATTGTCGCAATGTAAATGGCAGGTAGCGTAAAAGCGATCAAAAAGCTCATCATTCGAATCGTTCTTAGAAATGAACTAATAATCCAACGACCGTGATAATCATCTGGGCTTTGGTAAAATGCAAAAAAAGAGACGGGAGCTATTAGAGCAGTTGGGCTACCTTCAGCCAAAATCGCTATGCGTCCCTCCATTAGATTGGCGGTCACACGATCCGGTCGTTCCGTGCTGAGCTGTTGAGGGAAGAGGGAAAAAGGGTTGTCCTCAATAAACTCTTGAATAAAACCGGGGGGGGGAGCACCATATCGGAGGAGATCGCTTTAATTCTCGTTTTCACTGCTTCCACTAGCTCAGGATTAGCCAAGTCTTGAACATAGACAATAGCGATTTTAGTCCGGGTTTTAGATCCCACATAAAAGTAGCGTACAACCAGTGACGGTGTGACAATTTGTTTGCGAATCAGATTCAGATTGATGGATAACTGCTCAATGAATCCATTGTGCGGTCCGCGAATAATCCCTTCGTTTTCTGGTTCGTCCGTACTGCGAGCATACGTTTTTTCGGAAGAAAGGATAAAAAATTCTTCCGCTCCATTTATCATAAAAATGCAATATCCCTGAATAAGCGAATCGGCAGCATTTTGAAGGTCGGTGTCTTTTTGACTGCTTAAGGTGGTGAACATTTGATGAGAGACTGCATCGGTTTTCTCATATAAGGCACTCAGGATATGAGTTTGAATCATCTCCTGATCTACGAGCGAATCAATATAGAGCAGCATACCGTCTTTGCCGTCAACGGAAATCGCCTGCTTTTTTAAATCATCCGTATAAAAAAGGGCTTGCTCAATAAAGGAAACATTCCTACTTAATTCAACGGAAGCTGCGTCATGTCCAGCCAAGAGAGCACCTCCTTTTTGGATGAGATAGGCATAATGTGTGTCAAATGGATTGAGTTTATCCATGATATGGTGACTTATCCATTCTCGAATCACCTTCACTTCACGTAACGCAATAGTTTTATACTAGAATTTAATTTAGGTTGATAAATGGGAGGTGGGTTGGTTATTTTGCAGGGAATGAAAATTAATCGTGCAAGAACCAGAGACGAGATTACAAGGGGGCTTAATCTTGGGTGGGGTCAATTCCCAGATAATGTCCCAGTTTCCGTCGGACCTCGCTGCGGGCAAAGGATGAAAGCATGAAAAAACGCCTTTGATAGCCGCGGCATACATACAAAACCTCTATGCCTTCATGATTTCGGATTTCGCTGTAAATTTTAACCCCTAGTGTTTTCATTCGCGCCTTTGTCTCTGCTAATTGAACAGCTACGCGCTGTTGTACTCCAGTCAGGCTACGAACATACAAATCGGGCATTTTTAGAGGAGAGGTATTTATAATACGAATGTCTCGTTCCAGCACATCCAGCACAAGAGTTAGAAGTACACAGATCTTGATCAGCCCTGCGTCTTCTTCAGAAGGCAAAGGAGCTTTATTCTTGTGGTTTAGTGTCTTTTGGTTTGGCATAAAAATCTCCTTTACTCCGAGTAAGAATACAATATATAATCAGTATATAGAACGTATGTTCTGTTTATACCTCCCTCATCATAGGAATTTTTCCATTACTAAAGCAATCATCAATTATTGGAAAAGTGGTAGGGAGCGATATCCTATGTGCCATTGTGTAAAGAATTCATGCGTTTATCGCCAATGACAGTCAAACAGAGTTTATGTTAAGCTATTGGATAAAAACTTACATAAAAGGAGAGATCGTTCTGGCTGCGGTCAGCCTTTACTATTTAACTTAAGAAAGTGGAGAAAGAAGGTATACATATTGTCACGTTCGTTATATGCAGCTTTATTATTGTTGAGCCTCATTTGGGGCGGTTCGTTTATGTTTATCAAGGTGTTGTTGCTACATCAAGTAGGGCCGTGGACGATTGTATTTCTCAGATCCAGCTTTGGATTTATTTTTATCGTCTTATTAATGCTACTTATGCGCAGGCCGTTTAAAATCAAAAGCATTCCGTGGAAATCGGTTATTCTGGTAGCTTTGGTCAACATGGTTTTGCCATGGACATTGATCGGTTTTAGCGAGACCAGAATAGCTAGCAGCATGGCTTCTGTATTGAATGCCACCACGCCAATATGGACCATGTTGGTGGGGCTTGTTTTTTCGGGGCTATTTTTCATCGAATGCAGTGGTTAGGAATGGGTCTCGCTTTTGTAGGAATCATTATTTTATTGGGTATTAATCCTGCATCTATTATTTCTGTTGATCCTGTGGGTTTTGGATGTATGCTGCTTGCGACTCTCTGCTACGGATTTGGAACACAGCTCTCCAAACGTTTTCTCTCCAATCTTTCCATGTATCAGGCTACTTTTTCGACACTGTTTGGTGCTGCGGTAGGGGGTGGCATTATGATGGCAATTGTGGAGAGACCTGATTTGTCGATTGTTTCTGACCCAGGTGTATTGGGTTCTCTTATAGGACTGGGAGTTTTGGGATCAGGGGTAGCATATATTTTGTTCAACTACATGATTTTGCGGGGGAGTGCGGAATTTGCTTCTTCGGTGACGTATTTTGTACCAGTAAGTGCCATCGTATGGGGCTTTTTGCTCTTGAATGAACATATCGGCTGGAACGTTCTGACCGGGCTGGTCCTTATACTTGAAGGCGTGTTTATGGCCAACCAGCGTAGAACCGCCAAATTAAGTGGATAATAATCTAAACAGAAATAAAATACGCTTTGGTTATTATATTAAATGTGCATTCGCCAAACCTACGGTATAATGCGTTAATTCGCACATACAATAAAGCATGCTCACACATAAAATAAAATATGGTGCAGCAAAAAAGCAAGCTGTTTAGCAGGTGACAAGGTGTGGTATAATAAATTATAGAATTATATGTACCACAGAAATGTCGGAGTTTTATTCCACAAAAGAAAGGATCAGGATACCATGTGTCCCCGAAGGATACTTCCCCAAAGGACGATTTGGAAACGATTTGATCTGTCTTATACTTAGCTTTTCCGCGGAGTAACGTCAAGTTGCGAAAGCCAACTCTGCGGAAGAGGGGATTGTACATGCGAAGGACCAAGTCCTCCAGGCACATCTTACCCGGTAGCTTCCGTAAGAGTGGGTTCATCCACATCTAAACTTACGAGAAACCGAGGGAGCCTGTATGAGGAAAACTTACGAATCTATCGTGAACAATGGAGCACTGAGACAGATTGCTGTCATGTTGCTCGGAACATGCATTTTAGCTTTTACGTATTATCACATTAATGCTCAAAATCATTTGTCAGAAGGCGGATTTGCAGGCTTGGCCCTGCTGGGACATTACGCGTTTGGCATATCTCCAGCATGGAGTATGTTGCTGCTTGATATTCCCGTCATATTGCTGGCATGGGTACTGAAGGGCAGAAGATTTATGCTGCTTGCGTTAATCGGAGCCATCGCTTTTTCACTGTTTTATGCAGGATTTGAGAAGTATTCGACTCTGGTTATAGATCTACATGGAAATCTGCTGATAGCTGCTCTACTTTGTGGGGTGCTTACAGGTTTGGGAGCCGGAATCGTACTGCGATTCGGTGGAGCAACCGGGGGCGATGATATCTTATCTCTGCTGATCAGTGAGTGGCGCGGGTGGAAAATCGGCAACGTGTTTATTGTCAGTGACATCATCGTACTGGGATTATCATTGTTGTATCTGCCTATGAAGGAAACAATGTTTACAATACTGGCTGTGTGGCTTGCCGGAAAAATAATTACATGGACGACCACGTTCCAACTGCACCGACCTGTGAAAAAGGTACTGCCAGCGGCTATTCCCGCTAAAAAGGTGGTTGCCAAAACAGTGCCGGTCGTCCACAGCCTTCGTCAATAAGGAAAGGGTGTTACGTCAGGAGAGAAATCTTCTTACGTAACACCCTTTCGCTGTATTCAGCTTCTATCAGGAAGGCTTTAAAGTTGAATGAATGCGTCCATTCCGGTCATGAATAATTGCAGAAATCTGTTGGTGTTCTACAAAACTTTGAGCTTCGTCAATCGCCTCATTTTTGTGTTTAAAGGTTGAAATGGGCTGGTTGTGTCCCTCTTCTTTGATTGCCCAGCGATCCTCGTGCGGCACCACATGAATGGGTTCCTTTGCATCGGAAGAAGCGGAATGATGGTTGTGCAGATTTTCGTTCCATTCCTCGGCTTGGGAAGTGGCAATCGCAATCGAGCGCCCTTCTTCATAGCCGTCACGGAGTAGGGCGTTAGCAATATCGACGGCTTTTTCTCGCACACGAGGCTCCAGGTTTTTCATGGATGGAGGGTAATCATGTTTGTTCCAAGGCATAGTTGCACACTCCTTATAACAGATGATGTATTATGTATTACCCGTTGTCGGCTTAAACAAACGGAAATCAAAAAAATGAATATATTGTAAAATGTATCTTGAGAAAAAGCGTATAATGGTGTGCAGAATACCAGAAAAAGGAGTGAAGTATTTGCTTGCCTGGGGTTTTGTTTTTTTGCTGACTATCATCATTCATACTACAGATAGCTTGTCCTATGCTCTTCGGCTTGGTGGTTTGCGAGCGCGTCGGATTGGATTGGCGTTAACCGTTGCGGGGATGCTGCTGTTGGTTTCACGCACCTCTAACATGGCGCAGGGGCCTTTACTTGGAGGGATGGTCGATCAGGCTAAAGCTGCAACACAAGTGGGCAGAACGGATATTAGACTGGAACTATATATGCATGGGGTACTGCTGGCAGCAACCGTTGGAACTATGCTTGCTATATTACTGTATCCAACAGTGGTACGCATGTCAGCCAGATGGATTGTGCATTTGGAGCATACCGGATCTATTCCGGCTTTGGTGCGTCATTTAATGCTGCGAAGTCGCTGGAAACATGCAGGCTACTACATAAAGCGCCCCACCTGGTCAATGCTTACTTCACTGATTAGTGGAGCGATACCCAAGCGTCTAATTATTCTGAATATAGCTGTCACTGCGATTTATACAACAGGAGTAGTATCTGCTTTATATGCATCATTCCTGTGGCCTGCTCAAGGTACAGCAATGTCAATGTCGTCAGGTCTAATCAATGGCGTCGCAACGGTATTATTAACCTTGTTAATTGATCCAAGATTGGCGGTTCTGTCGGAGAAAACGCTACGAGGGGAGCTACCCTTAACTCGGATGAACAGCATGTACGGCTGGATGATCATCTCGCGCTTGGCAGGTACTTTATTAGCCCAGCTATTGCTAGTACCGCTAGCCATTTGGCTTGGATGGGTAATGAGTTAAATGGCTAGCTTACGTAATGATGTGCTGCCACATCCCAAAAAAGGCTGGCCCGTGATCATCTATTAAAGATAGATCGCGGGTCAGCCCCAATGATTCCATGGCTATTTACTGTTCAAATAATGACTTATATGCTCCGTATCCTTCACGTTCCAAGTCTTCTTGAGGCACAAAGCGGAGCGCGGCGGAATTTATGCAATAACGCAAACCATCTGGACCAGGACCATCATCGAATACGTGCCCTAAATGGGAGTCAGCTTCACGACTTCGCACCTCGGTACGGATCATAAAATGGCTGAGATCAGTTTTTTCTTTGACATTGTAGCTGCGCAATGGACGGGTAAAGCTGGGCCAACCGCAACCTGCGTCAAATTTGTCCAATGAACTGAACAAAGGCTCTCCTGATACGATATCCACGTAAATGCCTTCACCTTCATGATCCCAAAACTCATTTTGAAAAGGGCGCTCGGTCGCGTTTTTTTGTGTTACTTCGTATTGAATAGGCGTCAGCCGATCTTTAAGATCGGATTTATCAACCTTGCCGGACCAATTTTGCTCGATAAAATCTTCACGTCCCGAACCTTTGCGGTAGCGCTTGTAATGAGCGGGGTTCTTCTTATGATAGTCCTGATGATATTCTTCTGCTTCATAAAAAGTGGCCGCAGGCAGGATCGGTGTAGCAATGGGCTTGTCGAAGCGGCCACTTTGAGCCAAAGCTTCTTTAGACGCTTCTGCCTTGATTCGTTGCTCTTCATTATGATAGAAAATAGCCGTTTGGTAGGATGAACCCCTATCGTGGAACTGTCCACCTTCATCCGTCGGATCAATCTGCTGCCAGAATAGCTCCAACAGTTTTTCATACGGGAAAACTTGTGGGTCAAATGTAATCTGTACGGCTTCCACATGTCCCGTTGTTTCAGAACACACCTCTTCATAGGTAGGATTTTCGGTATGTCCCCCTGTGTATCCAGATCTAACCTTCAAAATACCGGGTAATTCCTCAAAAGGGGAAACCATGCACCAGAAGCAGCCACCTGCAAAAGTTGCTTTTTCTACTGTGTGTGGATTGTTGGTGCTCATATTTGTCACTCCAATCTGAGAATGTTTAATTAGTTGTTATTTAAATAGCTTACAATTAAATTATATACGAGATTTTTGCAAAATCCAACGAAACGTCAGAAACCAAACAGCAGTGTAACTGGCTCTGTCCTCAAAAATCGCAACGAAAGAGACGGTGGCAAACTATCGCATTATATTCTATTGGCGCGTTGAAGCCTTTTTCGGTAGAGTATAAAGCCGCCGCCCACCAGTGCAGTATATAGCACCAAAATGAGCAAACCGGTGATTGGATGTTCTGCAAAGGTGCCGCCTGCATAAGCATACACCGCAATTGCGGGAAGCTTGCCAATAGCTGTACCTAGGATAAAGCTCCAGAACGGAAACCCTGCTACTCCAGCGTATACATTTACCGCTGCCTGGGGGATGACCGGAATCAGGCGAGCCAGCAGCACAGCAGCAAAAGGCTCCCTCTCCATGACCCGATTGAAGCGCTCCAATGCGGGAACCCGCTCCAAATAGGCACGTCCTTTGTCACGGAACAGGGTACGTACGGCACTATAAACGACCAGCGCAGCCAAGGTAGTGCCCAGCCAGCAGATCAGAGCACCTTGCCAGGGGCCTGCGGCATAAGCAATAGAAGCGATAATCAGCTTGTACGGCACAAACGGTATTAACGCGAATAAAAATGCGAGCAGTAGCAGAACTGGAAAGGAGGTTTGCTTGTCCGCCCAGGCGAGCCAATCATATCTGTAGATAAACGCGATGCAAAGCAGCGAAACATAAGCCGCGACGAGTAGCCATTTTTTCATTTACATACCTCTTTCAATATCCCTGTTCGGCTTATCGCTTATACAGAAAAAAATAGGGTTCACATTCCCAATAATGTGTGCTATACTGCCACTAATAGAATAGTTCCCAAAGGGGAGTAGCTCAACGAGTAAAGTCGTCATTACGGGATTTTTAATCCCCGGCTTTATTGGCAACGTAATGTTGTAAGCGAGACCTTTGCCAGGATTTTAGGAATCCGGGTAAATGGTCTTTTTTTGATGCCAAATTTGGGTCAAGCGCCGTTTCCGGATTCCGTGAAATGGCGCTTTTTTAGTATAAAGCGCTGAACTATGTACAGTATAACAAATAAATAAAAAAGGTGGGAGAAACGTATGGATTTTTTGTCAATTGAGTTTTTAACCGCATTAGTATCCATCATTATCATTGATCTGGTGCTAGCTGGTGACAATGCCATCGTAATCGGTTTGGCGGCTCGCAATGTTGATAAGGCCAATCAAAAGAAGGTCATTATTTGGGGGACGGTCGGAGCGGTCATCATTCGTGTGATTGCTACAGTGCTGGTCACGTATTTATTGCAAATTTATGGATTGCGTTTGATTGGGGGACTCGCACTTATCTATATTGCCTATAAGCTGCTGGTCGAAGAGAAAAAACATGAAATTTCAGCTACGAATCAAATGTGGGCAGCGATCCGCACGATTATTATCGCGGATACGATGATGGGCCTCGACAATGTACTTGCTGTTGCGGGAGCAGCTCATGGAAACATGCTGCTTGTTATACTGGGTCTGGCAATCTCCGTTCCAATCATGGTGTGGGGAAGTACGATTATCTTGAAGCTGACTGAACGTTACCCAGTAGTTATTACGATTGGTGCTGCTGTACTGGCTTACACTGCCGCCAAAATGGTGGTGGCGGAACCGCTGATTGCACACTGGTTTATGAACGGGGTCATTAAATACGGCTTTGAGGTTCTGGTTGTGGTTCTGGTTGTAGCCATTGGGATGCGTGTTAAAAAAATTAAAAGTGAAAAAACAAGAAAGCAAGCGCAGCACGCCTAAGCTAACTTACATTAAGTAAACTTAGCTGAAGCTGAACATTCATGCCGTAGAGGCTGTTCTGTTAGGTCCAACTGGACCCGGAGCAGTCTCTTTTCTTTGCTTGTCAGCAGACTTCCATGTAAACTAGACAACAGATGAATGAGTGATTAAAGGTGGGAGCGAAATGGACAAGCAAACGAAGACAAGGGTAGCTATTGCAGGACTGGGTGGTATTGCTCGAAAAGTATACTTACCGTTACTGGCAGCACACCAAGGTGTAGACATTGTAGGTGTCATGAACCGTTCACAGGAGCCGGTGAGTTCCATTATGGAGCAATATAGGTTGCCAAGAGGAACGACTGATGTGAAGGAGATGCTAGCATGGGAACCGGAAGCTGTATTTATACATGCCGCGACCGAAGCTCATTTTGATCTAGTTATGGCGTGTATTGAAAAAGGGATTGCTGTGTATGTGGATAAACCGTTGTCCTATGATGTTCGTCAGAATCTGGAAATGACCGCTTTTGCGGAAGCGCAGGCCGTGCTGCTGGCGGTAGGCTTTAATCGACGTTTTGCCCCGCATTATGTAGCTGCTAAAGCATGGTTAGAGGAAGCAGGTGGATTCAGTCAATGTGCGGCCATTAAACACCGTACTGGATATGATCGAGGACCGGCGGCACAGACGGTTTATGATGATTTAATTCACATGCTTGATTTGCTTTTGTGGTTGGGTGGCGATGATTATGAGCTGCTGCATAGTAGTATGAATACGACGAGTGATGGATATATGGATGCTGCGTTCGGGACCGTACGTTTGGGGAATGCTACCGGAAGCTACAGTATGAGTAGACAGGCAGGGGCTGACATAGAGAAGCTGGAGCTTCACGGGGCAGGACGGTCTGTTGAAGTAATAAATATGGAACAGGCTGTTTTTATGCAAAAAAATCATTCACCACTAACGCAAACATTTGGAAGCTGGGATACGATTTTGGAAAGACGGGGATTCACCGGAGTCGTGAATCATTTTCTGGAGCATATTCATCGTCCGGAGGAGTGTGCTGTACGGGCTGGAAAAGTATTGGAAAGCCATATGCTGGCTGACGAACTGATCAGCCGTTTGAGTGTTTAATATGGAACGTCCGAACGTGATCTTAACAGTCCAGACAGACATCAAGAATTAGGTTGAAGGAGAAATGAATGAATGGAAGAAGATAACCGTGGTAAACAGCTAGAAGAAGCCATCATTGAAAATTATAAGCAAGAAGAAGATATGATGATCCTTGTATTTGCGCAATGGTGTATCAATCACGGGTTGGAGCCAGAGGAATTATATCGTGTAGCGTATCCGCATCAGGATAGTAACGAGCGTCTGCTACGAGTACGCAAGTTGACTGTATCGCGTGAAGAAGCGGGTGATATTCCGCTGGATACGGTATTAGGGGTACTGTCCATGTTCGGAAATGAGGACTTGGCGATGGTCGTATCTGAGGCGGCTGCCAGCCTTTCGTCGGAACGGAAATAGGGCTAGCCAGAATAAACAATATACTGTTGTCATTTATGGCATCATGGACTCACTGTATTTACTTAAGACATTGTTGATGGGGAGGGTAAGCTTACGATGGAAGATATACCTATGCCAAGTACCTGTAAAGGCTGTGAAAGAGATATCTCGATATCGGAAGAGCAAATTACCAGAATTCTAACCAACATGAGACCCAAAATGGAATGTGTAAACGATGAAGTGTACGAAGCCAGACTGTTGGCCTGCTCACAATGTGAAGAGTTAATGTCCGGGCATACATGTGGCATCAGCGGAAGTATTGTTCGTGTACGTGCTTTGGCGGCAGCTCAAAATTGTCCCAGTTACCATGGTTCACGCTGGATAGGAACAGCCTAAAAGATACAATGCTCAGGCTCGGCTGAACTTGGATTACGGGTTAAAGTAGTCATACCTTGGTCTGCCCTAATGGCAGGCTTTTTGGTTTGATTGGACCTTTTCTTAACGATTGACAAAAAGTAGGCAATAAAATATATTAAACACGTGAAATGTTTTTATTTAATTATTAATATTTATATTAATATTTTCTAGATGTGATGTTGCGTAAAAATTAAGATCGGAAGAAGATCGGTGGTATGAGTGATATTTAGACCAAAAATGAAAGCGCAAACATTCGTAAGGGTGTTCCAACAATCTTAATATTTTGGGGAGGGTTTGTTGTGAAGGGTTCTATTGTTGTTAATACCGATTGGAAACAAGGCATTATTAATAAAAATATTTATGGACAATTTGCTGAGCATCTTGGACGTTGCATTTATGAAGGCATATGGGTTGGAGAGGACTCACCGATTCCAAACACAAACGGAATTCGAAATGATGTAGTGGAAGCCCTGAAAAAGCTGAACATTCCTGTATTGCGCTGGCCGGGAGGCTGTTTTGCCGATGAATATCATTGGAAAGATGGTATCGGACCAAAAGAAAACCGTAAGAGAATGGTAAATACGCATTGGGGCGGTGTGGTTGAAAATAATCATTTTGGCACACATGAGTTTTTTCAATTGTGCGAACTGTTAGATGCAGAGCCTTATATTTGTGGAAATGTCGGCAGTGGTACAGTTCAGGAAATGTCGGAGTGGGTAGAGTACATGACCTTCGATGGAGAGTCCCCTATGGCTGCATGGCGTCAGGAAAACGGTCGTGAGAAACCATGGAAGCTCAAATATTTTGGAGTGGGTAACGAAAACTGGGGTTGTGGCGGTAACATGCGCCCAGAATATTATGCCGACCTGTATCGCCGCTATCAGACATATGTCCGTAACTATGGCGAGAACCGCATTTATCGGATTGCAGGGGGGGCGAATGTGGATGATTATCGTTGGACCGAAGTGTTAATGCGTGAAGCTGGGCATCTTATGGACGGTTTGAGCCTGCATAACTATACGATCCCGGGAAACTGGGAAGGGAAACGGCAAGCACTCGGCTTTGATGAAGCGGAATGGTTCGAGACGATGAAAAAATCATTGCATATGGATGAATTGATTACTCGTCATTCAGCCATTATGGACCAATATGATCCTGACAAAAGGGTCGGACTGATCGTCGATGAATGGGGAACCTGGTTCCTGACTGAGCCGGGGACCAATCCGGGCTTCCTGTATCAGCAAAACACGATGCGCGATGCGCTGGTAGCTGGGCTGCACCTACACATTTTCCATAATCACCATGACCGAGTACAGATGACGAATATCGCTCAAATGGTCAATGTTTTACAGGCCATGATTCTGACCGAAGGCCCTGCTATGCTGTTGACGCCGACATACCATATATTTGAAATGTTTAAGGTGCATCAGGATGCACAAGCACTGGCTGTTCATGTAAAGGTGGGCGATTATGAATATGATGGGGATTCCATCCCACAAGTAAGCGTGTCCGCCTCCAAGGCGCAGGATGACAATATTCATATTAGCTTTTGCAACATCCATCCGGGCGAGTCGGCAAACTTGAGTTTGGAGCTAAGAGGACTGGAAGAGGTTAAAAAGATCAGCGGTGTTGTTCTTGCCAGCGACGATATGCAGGCACATAATACGTTTGATCAGCCAGAGCGTGTGAAAAAGGAAGCTTTCACATCCTATCAGCTGCAAGGTCAGCATTTGGATGTTACACTGCCACCAATGTCGGTAGTGATGCTGACAATTGCTCCGTAAAAAAGCTGGGTTGTGGTATGTAAGCACAATTTCATTATTATTGGTTATGAACAAAGAGAGCGTTCAGGTGAACGCTCTCTTTTACCTACAATTGCTCGCGGTGAATCACCCTGAATTCTTTGGGCGACATACCGAAGCGGGAACGAAATACACGATGAAAATACGTGTAATTTGCAAATCCTGACGATTCGGCGGCTTGTTCCAGTGACATGGGACTGAAAATGATTCGTTCTCTCGCCATGTTAAGCCTGATGTCCAGCGTGTACTGCATAATGCTCGTATCGAATGTTTCCTTAAACAGATGTACTGCTCGGGATACGCTGATACCTACGTGTGAAGACACGTCATCCAGCTTGAAGTTAGAGGATGCATTTTCTTCAATATAATTTTTAATCTGATACGCAAGATAGTTATGATGAGTAGCGATAGGATGATCGGATAGCATACGGTCAAACTCCAAACATAAAATGCGCATGTAATAACTTGATATTTCCGGGTAAGGATTAGAAATACGTCGTTGCTCCATCACAAGCTGACGAAATAGGCCAAGCAGGGCTTCTGTGAGCTGAACCTTAATTCTGTTGGGTCGTTTATGATGGTTCCACCACTCATCTACCCAGGAACCACCGAAAAAAATGTGATAATCTCCACTTTCCACGACCAGATCTCCCATGGGATTCAACTCACTATGAATATCCAGTTCATAAGGCTCGGTAGGATTGAATAGCAGTAGATCACCCGCCTCAATCCGTGTCATTTCCCCGTTAATGCGGGCCTGGCAGCGTCCATCTGTTTGCAAACGGAATAAATAATTTTTAATCCCATCAGGCTGGTTCGAATAAAAGGGCTTTCGATGGAAGGAATAGCCTGCGGTAAGAACCTGACAAGGCTCGACGATAGACATGATGATGACTCCTTTGGACATATGGCTGTTTCAAATATTGACCAGATTGTTCATGTTTTAATCATATTATTCATTTTAAACGAAACAGAAATAGAATACTATGTGAACTGTAAAGCTTACATGTTAGATGAGAAAGTACATGTTGGAGGCCAAGGAGTGTGACGACGTGGAACGAATGAAGGCCGGGATTATCGGATGCGGTACTATTAGCTCGGTATATCTTGAAAATCTCCAAAAGAGCCCACTTATTGAAGTAGTGGCCGTCGCTGATTTACTAGATGAGAGGGCCAAGGAGAGGGCCGATGAATTCAACATTGAAAACGTATACAAGGTGGATGAATTGCTTCGTCAGCCTGAGATTGAGCTTGTATTTAATCTGACCGTGCCTGGCAGCCATGCACTGACAGATGTGGCGATACTAGAGGCAGGCAAGCATGTGTACAGTGAAAAGCCTTTGGCGCATTGAAATTCACGGACCATCGTGCTAATGCTGAGCTGGCCTACCATGTGTTAGAAGCCATGCATGCTTTTCAGCGCTCATCATTGGAAGGCAATCACATTACGCTGGAAAGCACGTTCAAGCCGGACGAGGATTTGTATTATGGAACAGATATAATGGAAAATTCATCCTAATTAAAGAGGTGAAGGGTAATGGCTAAAGTAGGATTGCAATTGTACACAGTAAGGGAAGAGCTTGAACAGGATTTTGAAGGTACATTGCGCAAGGTAGCTGAGTTTGGCTATAAAGGGGTAGAATTTCATACCTTTTTCGGACGCAATGCCAAGGATGTCAGAGCGCTTTTGGATGAGCTAAATCTGGAAGTTGTCGGAACTCATATACAATATTCTCGTTTGTTGGATCATTTGGATGAGGAGATTGCATACCACAAAGAATTGGGCAATAAGTACCTAATCGTTCCTTATTTAACCGAAGAACAGCGACAGTGGGATGAAATTTTTGCTAATTTGAATCGTATTGGTGAAAAAGTGAAAGAACAGGGCTTGATACTGGCTTATCATAATCATGATTTTGAATTGACAGAAAAAATCAATGATCGCCCGGTATTCGATGCTTTATATGATGCGGTTTCCGATGATTTGTTACAGGTCGAAATGGATACTTGTTGGGTATACTATGGGGGCTATGATCCAGTGGAATACATCGGACGTTATAATGGACGCCTGCCTATCATTCACTTAAAGGATATGGCACGTGACGAGCAACAAAAAGCAGTGACTGTAGAGCTTGGCAAAGGCGAAGTGCAGCTTCAGGCCATTACAGACGCCGCTATTCAGGCAGGTGTGGATTGGGTCGTCGTGGAACAGGATTTCTGCTCAAACCCTCCAATCGAAAGCATTGAAACCAGCATTAAATGGCTCCAACAATACGCAGCTCAGGGAGGAAATATTCATGTCTAAAACACTCAAAATCGGGATTATTGGTTGTGGAGGCATTGCCAACGGCAAACACTTGCCGAGTCTTGCCAAGCAGAAGCGTGCAGAAATCGTTGCATTCTGTGACATCATTCAGGAGCGCGCTGAAGAGGCAGCAGAAAAGTTTGGAGTTGAAGGGTCGCAAGTTTATAGTGATTACCGTCAGTTGCTAGAAAATAAAGACATTGAAGTCGTACATGTGTGTACACCCAATGACTCGCACTCAGAAATTACCGTAGCGGCGCTTGAGGCAGGTAAGCATGTGCTGTGTGAAAAGCCGATGGCTAAAACTGCTGAGCAAGCACGGGAGATGCTCGATGCAGCCAACCGTACAGGTAAGAAGCTGTCTATTGCGTATCAAAACCGATATCGTGATGACAGTTTGTATCTGAAGCAATTGGTTGAGCAAGGAGAGCTTGGAGACATTTATCTGGGCAAAGCCATTGCTCTACGCCGTCGCGCGGTTCCGACTTGGGGAGTATTCTTGGATGAAGAGAAGCAGGGCGGTGGTCCTCTTATTGATATTGGCACGCATGCACTCGACCTGACACTCTGGCTGATGGATAATTACAAGCCTAAAAGTGTACTAGGTTCAACCTTCCATAAGCTAGGGGATCGTAAAGATGCGGCAAATGCCTTTGGGCCTTGGAATCCTGAGGAATTTAAGGTAGAGGACTCAGCTTTTGGTTTTATTACGATGCAAAATGGAGCTACGATTGTACTGGAATCCAGCTGGGCATTGAACGTTGTAGAGTTTGGCGAAGCGAAGACGCTGTTATGCGGAACCGAAGGCGGAGCTGATATGCAGGATGGATTGCGCATTAACGGGGAAAAGAACAGCCGCTTGTTTGATACGAAAATAGATCTGGATGCAGGTGGTGTTGCCTTTTACTCTGGAGAAACGGAAAATGAAGCAGACCGCGAAGCTCGTCTGTGGATCGAATCTATTCTGGACGACAAAGAACCTCTTGTGAAGCCGGAACAGGCACTGGTTGTTACTGAAATTTTGGAAGCTATCTATGAATCGGCCCGTACCGGGAAAGCTGTCTATTTTGACTAAGCCCGTAATTATCTCGAATAGACCATCATTATAATGAAAGCAGCTTTTTTCACATATGATACAGGGAGGGATTTCTTTTGAAACTTGGAGTATTTATGGTGTTGTTCGGCGGACGTTCGCTGGAGGAGGCGCTGGATTATGTGGCTTCTCAAGGATTAGATGCTGTAGAAATCGGTACAGGCGGCAACCCAGGAGATAAGCATTGTAAGCCGGATGAGTTGCTGGAGAATGATACAGCGCTCAAAAATTTTAAAAAGGCAGTAGAGTCCCGTGGACTAACGATTAGTGCGCTTAGCTGTCACGGCAATCCTCTTCATCCGCAAAAGCATTTAGCCCAAGCTGATCATGAAACGTTTCTTAAAACCGTTCGATTGGCAGAAAAGCTGGAAGTTCCAGTTGTGAACACTTTCTCTGGCTGTCCGGGTGATCATGAGGATGCGAAATATCCAAATTGGCCTGTGGCTCCGTGGCCTAATGATTTTCAGGAAGTGTTGAAGTGGCAATGGGAGAATAAAATTATTCCTTACTGGACTGAGACGGGAAAATTTGCAGCAGATCATCATGTTAAAATTGGGCTGGAGCTACACGGAGGCTTCTCCGTTCATACACCAGCGACCTTGCTTCGTTTGCGTGAAGCTGCGGGAGAGGTCATTGGTGCTAATCTGGATCCGAGCCACATGTGGTGGCAGGGAATTGACCCAGTGCAGGCGGTTCAAATTTTGGGCCGAGAGGGAGCCATTCACCATTTTCATGCCAAGGATACGACGATTGATCCGGTCAATGTAAATAAATATGGACTTACCGATATGCAGGAATATACCAAAATGCTAGATCGCGCTTGGCAGTTCCGTACTGTGGGTTATGGACATGATGTAAAAACCTGGGCAGATATTATCAGTGCTCTGCGTCTGGTGGGATACGATTATGTAGTGAGTATTGAGCATGAAGATGGTCTGATGTCCGTGGAGGAAGGCTTTACTAAGGCTGTCCACAATCTTCGCCAGGTATTAATTGAAGAACCGCTGAGCGAGATGTGGTGGGTCTAACCTAATAGGGGGAAATGTTGATGATTAACGTCACCATTTGGAATGAATTTTTGAACGAAAAGTTGAATGATGAAGCCAAACAGATATATCCTGACGGGATACACAAAGCGTTGGCTGACGGCCTGGCAGGAGAGGGATTTGCCATTCGAACAGCTACTCTTCGTGATGATGCCGAGCATGGTTTGGGAGAAGAGATCCTGAATTCCACAGATGTGCTGCTGTGGTGGGGGCATAAAGCCCACGATCAGGTGAGCGATGAAGTTACGGCGCGTGTTGTAAAGCGAGTGCAGGGAGGAATGGGCTTGATCGTGCTACACTCGGGCCATTTTTCAAAGCCATTCAAAGCCCTAATGGGCACTAGCTGTGATCTGAAATGGAGGGTGGCAGGTGAACAGGAGATTATTTGGTCGGTGAATCCGTCACATCCTATTGCAGAAGGCATAGACGCCAAAATTTTGTTGAAGCAGGAAGAGATGTATGGCGAGTTCTTTGATATTCCAGCGCCGGATGAATTGGTATTTGTTAGTAACTTTGAAGGCGGCGAAGTATTTAGAACCGGATGTACTTTCCGCCGAGGTAGCGGTAAGATATTCTATTTCCGCCCAGGTCATGAGACCTATCCGACTTATTACCAGCCTGATATTTTGAAAGTTATCGCCAACAGCATTCGTTGGACTTCTCCGACAAATATTAACAAACCAATATATGGAAGAAGCGAACCTGTAAGACCTCTCGGTGGAGTGTTGGTATAATAACAATCATCACATTTTGATGAGCTGTATAATGAACAGATTGATAGGCGGAACCTCTAGGGATTCCGCCTTTTTGTATTTAACGATTTAGACATATACCTGCTGTGTTGGTTTGTTGTATAATCAGTTTTGGTCATGGCAACTTTATCAGCGCAGGTATTTAATTTAAGAAGAAAGTGTTTTCTTTCGGGATAAAGTATGCTAAAATGATATATACTAACAAAAGGAAAGCTTTATCAAACCGAAATGCAAAAGAAGGTGAAAAATTTGGAGAGTCAACCGCAATTTACAAAAATGTGTCCGCGTTTTGAAACCGCCTTTTCATGTTTGGGTAAGCGTTGGAATGGATTAATTATTCAATCCATGATGAGCGGTCCTAAGCGGTTTAAGGATATTTCCAATCTGATTCCCACAATGAGTGACAAAATGTTATCAGAGCGGATGAAAGATTTGGAAAATGAAGGAATACTTACACGTCATGTATATCCGGAAACTCCTGTCCGCATTGAATACGAGCTAACAACCAAAGGCCGTGCGCTTCAGCCGGTTATGGAACAGATTCAATTTTGGGCTGAGGAATGGATTAGATGAGCACCAAACTAAATAAGCGTTTCTCATAGCAAAACAGCCTTTTCCTAGGAAAAAGGCTGTTTTTTTATTTTGTGTATAGGACTACTTATCCATTTTACAGAAATGATCTGCATAGGCAGGACGGCTTAATAGCCTTTGACGCGCCCTGCAACTGAGAATAATCCTGCTGTTGCACGGCGGGGCACACGGGTTTGAATATCCAGCGCGGCCGAACGGAATGTACCCAAGCAGGAATGGCAAAGTCTTCCTGCATAAATGGGGGAACGGCAGGATTCACAAGGATAATCAAGCTGACTGTATGTGGAGGGAAACTTGCCTGCTCTTACCCAATCTGTGAGCAATTCTATAGGTGTGCCGGTTACGTCACTGAGCTGACGAGTATGAGTAGAAGGATGCTTCCATAGATAGTTAGAACAGCGGTCCAAGAATATATTTTCTTCCTGAATACAAGAACTACACAGGTTTCTAAGGTTTTGACGAAAAACGGAACCGCATTTTGGGCAATTAGAAGTATGTATCTCCATAGAAACCAGTCCTTTGTATCGAAACATAGTGAAATTTTAAATTTATTAGTTATATATTACTATGACCTTATACCTATATCAATCTTTATTTATGGAATCTCTGATCTTTAAGTGTATGTTGAAATCTGTGTTGACATTACTTTGTTACTTATGTATTATTACTTACATAAAGTTACTTAATGAATAAAATAAACTATTACTGATAAGGGGATCTTTATATGATGCCATCTTTATTTTTGGCCCACGGCTCACCGATGCTTGCTATTGAACAGACGGACTATACTTCATTTTTAGAGCAACTGGGGAAAAGCATTCGCCCTAAAGCGGTTGTTATCTTTACTGCTCATTGGGAAGCGCAAACGTTGACGATCAGTTCGATGGATGACGTGTACGATACCATTTATGATTTTGGCGGTTTCCCACCGGAACTGTACACGGTGAAATATCCAGCACATGGTTCTGTGGAACTGGCCAATAAGCTGGAAAAATTATATGAAGAAAAGGGCATTGACGTACAAACTGACCGGGTGAGGGGACTGGATCATGGATCCTGGACATTGTTGCATCGTATGTATCCTGAGGCAGACATTCCGGTAGTTCAGATCTCAGTAAATCCATATCTTTCGCCCAAAGCACAATATGCCATTGGTGAAGTGCTGCGTGGACTGGGAGAACAAGATATTCTGGTCATTGGCAGTGGAGTGACTGTTCATAATCTGCGTATCGTCAAATGGGGGGAAACGAAAACAGAACCTTGGGCTATAGATTTTGATGATTGGATTATTGAAAAAGTGCAAAGTAGAGATATAGAGGCTTTGGATCACTATGAAAGCGAAGCACCGTATGCTCGCCAGGCCGTACCAAGAGCAGAGCACTTTGTACCGTTGTTTATTGCAATGGGGAGTGGCAATCCTGCAAACAAAGCCAAGGTCATCCATAGAAGCTATGAGATGGGGAATTTAAGTTATCTATGCTTACAGTTTTAAAAAGTGTGTTGCCAGAAGAAGGACTATTGTTAAAATGCTTCGCAACTGCTTCTGTATAAGTAGAGGAGTGGAAATAAATTAGGGAGTGTTATAAGCTATAATGGCTTATAACACTCCCTTTTACGTAAAAAACGATTTATTATATGCGGCAAATCTCACGAGGGCACAATTCACAATGACATACGCCTTGCAGCATTTCCAAATCCTTGACAACAATCATGCCATTATCATATTCAACTGCATTTTTCTTACGTAGATCACTAAGCATCCGGTTTACGCTTTCCCGAGTCGCACCGATCATATTTGATAAGTCAGTATGAGTAATTTTTTTATGAATCAGGATATGTTCGCCGTGAGGCTCACCATAGGTATTGCATAGACGGATGAGTGTTGAACATAAAGCGCCAGGCTTGCCGTACATCATCAAATCGCGGAACTTAGTCTGAGTAATGCGATGATGCGAACCCATCCATTTCATAAAGTCAATCGCAAAATCACAATGCTGGCAAATAAGTAGCTCCAGATCTGTATGATCGATTACGCCAATATCACTGTCTTCCAGAACCTCAGCAGAAAAGGAATGCTTAGTACCGAAAAATGGATCGGCTTGACCAACAAGATCGCCGCTTTGATACATATATAGAATAAGTTCCTTACCCTCATCCGTTGTTTTGGTTACTTTCACGCGTCCGCGCTTAATATAAAACAGCTTATCCGCTGTATCTCCTTCCCAGAACAGATGCGAGCTTTCTGGCATAACTCGATCTTTCATCATCACTTGCAACCGGTTGAAGCTGGCCTCCGAGAAGCAACAGGTGTTGCCGCGGGCTTCCATTACATTTGTAGGGTTTCTCATCGTCCATTTCCCCTTTGTATCCTATGTTTTTTATCTGCAACTTGATCAATTCAAATTCATTATATACCTGCGCAATGCGTTTTTGGGGCAAGAAGAGGGGGTAAAAGTGGCAGAATTCCAAACTTTGTGATTTAATTCACTTCATAAAATAAAATTTTAAATAGATTGTGAAAAAAATCACAATATATCTTGAAAAGCTGTGTTACGATCAGTGCGTGAACAAGAGATAGTACACGAGATAACAGGAGGATGAGGGAAATGGCTGTTAAAAACGAGGTTATCCAAAAAGAGCAAAGCGCAGAGCAGTATATTCAAACGCTGATTGACCGGGGGAACCGGGCACAGCAAGCTTTCATGAGTATGAATCAGGAACAGATTGACGAAATCGTACAAGCTATGGCACTCGCAGGGATGGATAAACACATGTACCTGGCGAAGTTGGCTGTTGAAGAAACAGGACGCGGTGTGTACGAGGACAAAATCACCAAAAACATGTTTGCAACAGAATATGTCTATCATAGTATCAAAAATGAAAAAACCGTCGGTGTCATTGAAGACAATGATTTTGACAGTTTTCAAAAGATAGCAGAGCCAGTCGGCATTATCATGGGGATCACTCCAGTGACAAACCCGACTTCGACTACGATGTTCAAAGCGTTGATTGCCATTAAAACACGTAACCCAATCATTTTCGGTTTCCATCCATCTGCTCAATCGTGTAGTGCGGAAGCAGCCCGCGTCTTGCTCGAAGCAGCCGTCAAACATGGTGCTCCAGCTGATTGTATTCAATGGATTGAAGCTCCATCGATGGATAAGACAAATTCACTCATGAATCACCCGGATGTGGCTCTGATTCTGGCAACTGGTGGATCAGGCATGGTTAAGGCGGCATATAGCTGCGGTAAACCTGCTCTGGGTGTAGGCCCAGGTAACGTGCCTTGCTTTATTGAAAAAACAGCAGACATCAAGCAGGCCGTGAACGATCTTATCCTCTCTAAATCTTTTGACAACGGTATGATTTGTGCTTCCGAGCAAGCGGTTATTATCGAAGAGCCAATCTTCGAACAAGTGAAAAAATTGATGATCGCTAACGGCTGCTATTTTGTAAATAAAGAAGAAGCAGCTAAGCTCACTCAAGGAGCTATGAATGTCGAGAAATGTGCAGTGAACCCAGCAATCGTCGGGCAGTCTGCTGTGAAAATTGCTGAAATGAGTGGTATCACAGTACCAGCAGGAACTAAAATTTTGGTCGCTGAGATTGAAGGGGTAGGAACAAAATTCCCATTGTCTGCGGAAAAATTGAGTCCTGTATTGGCTTGCTATAAAGTGAAAAATGCGGAACAAGGTATTCAACGCGCTGCTGAAGTCGTGGAATTCGGGGGCATGGGCCACTCGTCCGCTATTCATTCGAACGATGAGGACGTTATCGCTCGCTTCGCAAACCGTCTGCAAACAGGACGTATCATTGTAAATGCACCTTCCACACATGGTGCGATTGGCGACATTTACAACACCAACCTTCCTTCGTTGACACTCGGTTGCGGTTCGTACGGTCGTAACTCGACTTCGTCGAACGTATCGGCAGTCAATTTGATTAATGTGAAAAGGGTGGCGAAACGGACGGTGAATATGCAATGGTTCAAAGTACCTTCCAAAATCTATTTTGAAAAAAATTCGACACAGTATCTTGCTAAAATGCCTGATATCACACGTGTAGCCATTATCACGGACCCTATGATGGTAAAACTGGGATATGTGGATCGTGTTATTCATTATCTGCATCAACGCCAAACACCGGTAGCTATCGAAGTGTTCTCTGAAGTAGAGCCAGATCCATCGACAGTTACGGTAGAACGTGGTACAGAAATGATGAGACGTTTCCAACCGGATTGCATCATCGCACTGGGCGGCGGTTCGCCAATGGATGCGGCTAAAGGCATGTGGATGTTCTATGAATATCCAGATACTGATTTCAATAACTTAAAACAAAAATTCATGGATATCCGTAAACGGATTTACAAGTACCCACGTCTGGGCCAAAAAGCACAATTTGTAGCTATCCCTACAACCTCGGGTACAGGTTCCGAAGTTACATCGTTTGCAGTAATTACGGACAAAAACCTGGGTAACACGAAGTACCCGCTGGCTGACTATGAGTTGACTCCTGATGTGGCAATTATTGACCCAGTGTTTGTATATTCGCTGCCTAAAACAGCTGTAGCGGACACAGGTATGGACGTTCTGACACATGCTATCGAGGCTTACGTGTCCGTAATGGCTAATGATTACACAGATGGTCTGGCAATTAAAGCCATTCAATTGGTATTCCAATACCTAGAACAATCGGCTCTGATCGGTGATAAGCTGGCTCGTGAAAAAATGCATAATGCTTCCACACTTGCTGGTATGGCGTTTGCTAATGCATTCTTGGGTATTAACCACAGTCTTGCACATAAATGGGGTGGACAATACCATACAGCGCATGGCCGCACGAATGCCATTTTGCTGCCGCACGTTATTCGCTATAATGCGAAAAAACCGACAAAATTTGCTTCGTTCCCTAAATATTCGCACTTTGTTGCGGATGAGCGTTATGCAGAAATCGCGCGCATACTGGGACTGCCTGCACGCACCACCGAAGAAGGGGTTAACAGCTTGATCGAAGCAATCCGTAAGATGAACAAAACACTCGGTATCGAGGAATCGTTCCAACAAATCGGTTTCGATGCGAAGGATTTCGAATCACGTGTAGACTATCTGGCTGACCGCGCATTTGAAGATCAATGTACAACTGCGAATCCGAAGTTGCCGCTGGTTACTGAGTTGGCTGATGTCTATCGCAATGCCTTCTACGGACGTTTTGACCAATAATATAATAGGTACGAAGAGGCTTGTGAAAAAGCATTTTCTCGTTCAATACCGATGCAGGCTCTCTATATAGAGGGCCTGTTGGTTTGGGAAGGGAGGTGAACGGCAAGGCTAAGGATATAGGCGTGAAGCTAGGGAAAATAAAGTGATAAAAATCACTCATATTGTGATTTTTATCACATACTACACTCTATCATTATTCTACAATAAGGGTGTAAGAAAGGTCCCGACACTGAGCGTAAGGCATCGGTGAACAGGCCGGGCTCAAGAAATAGCTTTATCGTGAAAAAAATCACAAGTCCGGAAGACCAAACAATTTGGAGGGATTTACATGTCGGTGATTGAGAGAGAATTACAAGAGCAACAATCTGGCTGGAGAGGTTTTAAAAAAGGCAAATGGACTAAAGAAGTCAACGTCAACGATTTTATTGAAACTAATATCTTACCTTATGTTGGCAATGAAGAATTTTTGGTTGGTCCTACCGCCAACACAACTGCATTGTGGGATATTGTATCCGATCTTACCAAAAAAGAGTTGGCAAACGGCGGCGTGCTTGATGTAGACGTGAATACGCCATCCACTATTATTTCACATAAACCGGGTTATCTAGACCGGGATAAAGAGCAAATTGTCGGTGTGCAAACAGATGCTCCATTCAAACGCTCTTTGCAGCCGTTTGGTGGAATTCGGATGATGATCGACGCTTGTAAAGCCTATGGTTTTGAAGTACCAGAAAGTATCATTGATATTTTCACTCATATTCGTAAAACTCACAACCAAGGTGTATTTGACGCTTATACAGATGAAATGAGAGCAGCTCGTAAAGCTGGTATCATTACTGGTCTGCCAGATGCATACGGTCGTGGTCGTATTATCGGTGACTATCGTCGTGTAGCTTTGTATGGTGCAGACTTCTTGATCCAAGATAAAAAGCTGCAACTGAAAAGCCTTGAAGTTGATTCCATGGAAGAAGACGTAATTCGTCTGCGTGAGGAAATTTCCGAACAAATTCGTGCTTTGAATGAACTGAAACAAATGGCTGCTGAGCACGGTTTTGATATTTCAAAACCTGCTAACAATGCGAAAGAAGCTTTCCAATGGGTATATTTTGGATATCTTGCAGCAATCAAAGAACAAAATGGTGCAGCAATGTCCTTAGGACGTGTATCTTCCTTCCTTGATATTTACTCTCAACGTGATATGGAAGAGGGTACAATGACAGAAGAACAAGCTCAAGAACTGGTCGATCATTTTGTTATGAAATTGCGTATTGTTAAGTTCTTGCGCACACCTGACTATAATGAACTATTCAGTGGAGATCCAACTTGGGTTACTGAGTCCATTGGTGGTATGTCCGTAACTGGAGAAACTCGGGTAACTAAAAACAGCTTCCGTTTCCTGCACACCCTCTACAATCTGGGACCTGCACCGGAGCCGAACCTGACTGTACTGTGGTCGGAAAAATTGCCTGAAGGCTTCAAAAAATATTGTGCGAAAGTTTCTATTGAAACTAGCTCCATTCAGTACGAGAATGACGATCTGATGCGTCCGATTTATGGAGACGATTATGGTATTGCTTGTTGTGTATCGGCAATGAAAATCGGTAAACAAATGCAATTCTTTGGTGCTCGTGCCAACTTGGCTAAAGCTCTGCTGTATGCAATTAACGGTGGTAAAGATGAAAAATCTGGCGTCCAAGTAGGGCCTGAATTCCCAGCCATTACAGGTGAAGTTCTGGAATATGAAGAAGTGTTGAGCCGCTTCAAACCTATGATGGAATGGTTGGCAAAACTGTACATGAACACTTTGAATGTTATTCACTACATGCATGATAAATATAGCTACGAACGCATTGAAATGGCGTTGCATGATCGTGATATTCTCCGCACCATGGCTTGTGGTATTGCGGGTCTGTCAGTTGCTACCGACTCCTTGAGTGCCATTAAATTTGCAAAAGTTAAACCAATCCGTAACGAAAAAGGGATTGCTGTTGACTTTGAAATCGAAGGCGAATACCCTTGCTACGGTAACAACGATGACCGTGTAGATAACATCGCTGTGGAACTGGTAGAAAGCTTCATGAGCATGATTCGCAAGCATAAAGCTTATCGTAATGCGGTTCCTACTCAATCTGTACTGACTATTACTTCCAACGTGGTTTACGGTAAGAAAACAGGTACAACACCGGATGGACGTAAAGCAGGCGAACCGTTTGCACCAGGGGCAAACCCAATGCACGGCCGTGATAAAAAAGGTGCTTTGGCATCTCTGAGTTCCGTAGCCAAATTGCCTTATGAACACAGTCTGGATGGTATCTCGAACACCTTCTCCATCGTGCCTAAAGCACTGGGTAAAGAAGAAGAAACACGCAAAACAAACCTTGTTTCGATGATGGATGGCTACTTTGGAAGCCACGCACATCATCTGAATGTCAATGTGTTTGCTCGTGAACAACTGTTGGATGCAATGGAGCACCCAGAAAACTATCCACAGCTGACGATTCGTGTTTCCGGCTATGCCGTTAACTTTATCAAGCTGACTCGTGAACAACAATTGGATGTTATTAACCGTACTTTCCACGGTACAATGTAAATAAGTATTACAATGACGCACGCATAGCGGATGCGGGAAGGATGATGCAACATGTTGAAAGGTCACATACACTCATTGGAAACCTTCGGGACCGTCGATGGTCCCGGCATCCGCTTCGTGCTCTTTATGCAAGGATGCTTGTTGAAATGTCAATATTGCCATAACCCGGACACTTGGGCCTTGAATGAAGGTAATCCGATGACGTTGGAGGAGGTATTGGCTGAGATTGAGCCGTATTTAGCCTATTACCGTTCTTCAGGAGGCGGATTGACCGTATCCGGTGGAGAACCGACGCTGCAAGCTCATTTTGTCGCAGAGCTGTTCAAAGAAGTGAAACGTCGGTGGAATTTGCACACGACACTGGACAGTAACGGCTTTAATGACGCGGGCCGTATCCATGAACTGCTGGACGTAACAGACTTGGTGCTACTGGATATTAAGCATATTGACAATGACAAGCATATTAAGCTTACAGGCAAGTCTAACGACCGTATGTTAAGTACGGCTCGCTGGTTGTCTGAGCAAGGGCGCAAAATGTGGATTAGACACGTATTTGTACCGGGTATTCATGATGACGAGCAAGATTTATTGAATTTGGGACGGTTTATCGGAACGTTGAACGGAGTCGAGAAATTCGAAATTTTACCTTACCATCAAATGGGTGTTTACAAGTGGGAAATGCTCGGTAAGGAGTATCCGTTGGAGGGAGTTCCATCTCCTACAGATGAAGAAGTTCAACGTGCTTACCGACTCATTGAAGAGGGTCGTCTGGAGACTGCAGGAAAGAATGCTGTCTGCCGTCCATCATAATGTAAATGGTTCAAAAGCTATTTCCTAGTAATGAAGCCGCCGCCACATCAGGTCAGATGGGCGGCGGTTTTTTGTTGTTGAATTTTTTGCAGTCACAGGAGAAAGTTCCCTTTTTTTCATGATCAGCAAAATTTCCAGAAACTTTTTAACAACTGACGCGTCTAATAGTATGACTTTTTACGGGAATGATAATAATTTGGTGATAGAAGGAGACAGACAATGAATTTCAAGAAATGGACCATGCTCACCGCCCTTGCGGTGGCTCAGGTGGCCGCAGTAGCCCCTGTAGGAGCAGAAGCAGCATCAACAACCGTTCAATCCACCGATTCGGTTAGCGCACAGCAGGCTCAGGCCAATGTTGCTGATTCAGGCGTTCAGAATAGCATCGGAGATCAAGATGGAACTAGCACACAAAATGACACGGTTACACCTAATAACACAGGCGTATCCAATGATCCATTGACTGGCCTGCCTACGGATACAACCAACGGATCGAACGTTTCCAATGATGTATACGGTGGAGACGGAACGATCACCAATCCTGGTGGAGCTCCAACATCCATGGGTGCTAATCAATTGATTTTGTACTTAAACAGCGCGAAAATGGAACAAAACGGACAGGTGTACACAGCAACTCAGCCGATGACTGTTAAGGACGGAGTTTCCTATGTAGCTATCCGTTCTCTTGTCAGCCGTGTCGGATTGCAGTTTAGTTATGACACTGCCACCAAAGAAACCGTAATCACACAAGGAACAAATGTCATGCGCTTCAAAACAGACAGCAAGGTTTATACGGTTAACGGTGAAGCCAGACAAATGAAGGGACCGGCTTTTCAGCAAAAGAACGTATTTATGGTGCCATTGACCTCGATTACACAGGCCTTAAATATTCCTTATACTGTGAATAATACGACTAAACAAGTTATCATGGATTTGAATCAGAAACCTAAAGCTTCCTTCACGGTTCAGCAAAAAGATATCTATGCGGGCGAAACCCAAGTTACGTATTTGACGAAGGAATCTTCTCCTACAGGTCTTCCGATTGTGAACCAACGTTGGGAAGGTAAGCAGGACGTATTTCAGGAGCCGGGTACATATGTAGTTACCTATTCTGTTCTTGACTCTGCTGGGAACTGGAGTGATCCTTACTCAGTTACAATTACAGTAAGACCACCAAATCAGCCGCCAGTGGCTCTGTTTACAACTGATAAAAAAGAGTACAAGATGGGCGAGAAAATCACCATTACCGACCTGAGTACAGATGATGAGAATGCTATCACTAAGCGTGATTGGGAGAATAAGAAACTTGCCTTTTTCCAACCAGGTGATGTAACAATCACACTCACCGTGACTGATAAGCACGGCGCAACAGGTACCAAAAGTGAAACAATTAAAATTACGAATGAATTGCTGTACAACGAAGATGATTTCAATAAAATCTTCACACCATATGGTGATAAATATACAGTAGACGGCAGTCAGGTGCCTACCATGGCTACTATTCCAGTGACAAGTACTTCTTCACCGCGTCTTTTGATCCGTGCTAACAGCCCAGAACGTGTGTTCCAGGATGGTATCGTGTATCAAGAAACCGGATCAGGCAGCACGCGCATACTCGTCCATCATGTCAATGAAACGGGTAGAGATGTGAAGATGTACGTGATTGCGACCAACAACAATATCACTCCTGCCAATATAAATGTCGAAAATTCCGGTTTTGCTGGACCATCTGAATTTGCCACGGCTGCGGGTAAAGTCTCGATTCAACGATATTTTCAATCCATGCAGGATGGAAGCAAGCGTTCTAGCACAGTTCTAAATCCTGGCGAAAATCGCATTATTTTAGAGGATTTGAATGCACAAAAAATCAAGCAAAAACAGGTCATTTCTCTGTTATCCGATTTATATACGGATCAACCTATTCAATACACGGTTATTGTGTTAGATGCAAATGTAGATCCGTTGACCGTGATGCCTACTCTGGCAAAACTGCCTAAGGACGGTATTCACAACCGTGGAACGTATGCTAATGCTGATATCTCGCTCAATTATACCGAAGAGGTTGGTAAAACAGCTCAACGTATCGTTCTTGGTGATAATAAGGTAGACCCGAACCTGATTGGTACGGACGGTCTGGACGGCTCTTCTGCTTCCAATGCCGGTAATTTTGGTGTTGTATATAAAGTTAAATTGGATCATGTAGCGCCGTATTCACTGATTACGTTCAACCCGCGTGGAGGCGAATATTCCGGCTATGCGATGGTAAACAATCAGGTTGTGGGTATCCCGACGAACGGCGCGGTATGGGCTCCAAATGAGATGAGTGTGCTGTATCGCACAGGGCATATCGAGGAAAGTGTAGAGATGTATTTCACTGCTGCTGCAGGAAGTAACTTGCCAGTTTCCGTAGTAGTTATGCCTTTACCAGCTATTAAAAATTAATATGAATTAACCGGTGCTGTTTACCGGCTTAGACCTTGGGTCTCGTCATTCACCGTTTAAAAGTCGATGTCACTTGCAGAATATAGGCGTTCTCCTGCTGCGAATTTAATCGTAGCGCCGGAGAGCGTCTTTTTCTTATGTATAGATACGAATATCTCTTATAATATTGACTTTAATCGTGGTATAATAAATAGATGCAAGCCTAAGCCTGCATCAGAAAACCTGAAACTACAGACAGGGGAGGGTGAAACGCATGCTGACAAAGGATGAAATTATTGCAACAATGTCCGCTCAGGGGCTGCGTATTACAGATCAGCGCAAGACGTTGGCCACGTTATTTTCCGAGAATGAAGGGTATCTGTCCCCCAAAGACGTTTATGAATATATGGGTAAGAAGTACAGTGGACTTAGTTTTGATACGGTTTATCGTAATCTGCGTGTAATGCAGGAATTGGGTGTACTGGAACAGGTATCTTTTGAGGATGGAATGAAGTTCAAGGTGAGCTGTAATGAACATCATCACCATCACCATATGATTTGCTTGAGCTGTCAGAAAACATTACCGATTTCTTTTTGCCCAATGCAAATGACGGATACAACGGATCAATTCCAAATCGTCGAGCACAAGTTTGAAATTTTTGGTTATTGCAAAGATTGTCAACAGAAGAATGGGCATACTGACAGTAATTCGGATGGGGGATTCAGACAGACGAGCAGTCACACTCACAGCCACGGGGGCTACTGAAATGAAAATCACCACACGCAGAGTGGTACAGGCTCCGATTAAGTTTTATCGTTCCTATATTTCACCGTTAAAGCCGGCTACCTGCCGATTCTATCCAACGTGTTCGGCGTACGCGTTGGAGGCGGTAGAGATGCATGGTGCGCTCAAAGGTTCATGGCTTGCTGCTAAGCGTATAGCCAAGTGCCATCCCTTTCATCCGGGCGGCGTAGATTTGGTCCCTCCTGCAAAAAAGGGAACAGATAGGTCTAGCGAAGATCGTTTGGCTACCCACTCTGAAAAGGGTCTGACTTGACAGCGCTATGCGGATTTGGTTATATTTTGGTTAATATTGTTTTCCTGCGAAGGGATGAGTAGGGTAAAACGCCCAGTACAGAGAGCCGGGGTTAGCTGCAAACCGGTCTGGAGCGAAGCCTGAATATGGTCCTGGAGGAACCTTTTTCGAGCGTATTTGCCACAATTATTAGTGCTTGGGAGGCAATCGTAAGGGGGAGGCGTGTTCCAGCGTTAATGGGCGGTCAGATGTGACCGGTGAAGCCTGTAGTCTGCGAGGATACAGGAAAATTGGGTGGTAACGCGTGAGGTGACTCTCGTCCCATAGGGGCGGGGGTCTTTTTTGTGCCCAATTTGTGCCAAATACATGAATTGGAGTACCATCATGTCAGCAGGTCTTATAGCTGCCGTGAACAAAACAGGAGGCAACACACATGTCCAATGAGAACACATTTTACATTACGACACCGATCTATTATCCGAGCGACAAGCTACATATAGGTCATGCTTACACGACGGTTGCGGGAGATGCAATGGCCCGTTACAAGCGGCTACGCGGTTATGAAGTGCGCTATTTGACAGGAACGGATGAGCATGGTCAGAAGATTGAGCAGAAAGCAAGTGCAGTAGGCAAAACGCCGCAACGTTTCGTAGATGATATTGTGGCAGGTATTCAAGAACTGTGGCGGAAGCTCGACATTTCCAATGACGATTTTATCCGTACTACGGAGGAACGTCATAAGGCTGTTGTACAAGAAATTTTTGATCGTTTGCTGAAGCAAGGCGATATTTACAAGGGAGAATACGAAGGCTGGTACAGCATCCCTGACGAGACGTACTACACAGAAACTCAGCTGGTTGACGTGGTGAAGGACGCCGAAGGCAATGTGGCTGGAGGAAAAAGCCCGGATAGTGGACACCCTGTAGAACTGGTCAAGGAAGAGTGTTACTTTTTCCGTATGAGCAAGTATGCTGATCGGTTGCTGCAATTTTATGAAGAGAATCCGCAGTTTATCCAGCCGGAATCACGTAAAAAAGAGATGATCAATAACTTCATCAAGCCGGGTCTGGAGGATTTGGCTGTATCCCGTACTACCTTCGATTGGGGCATTAAGGTGAAGGGGGATCCGAAGCATGTCGTGTATGTGTGGATTGATGCACTTTCCAACTACATCACAGCCTTGGGTTATGGCTCTTCCAATACCGAGCTGTATGATAAATTCTGGCCTGCAAATGTGCATATCGTAGGTAAAGAGATTGTACGGTTCCACACGATATATTGGCCGATCATGCTGATGGCGCTGGATCTTCCGTTGCCTAAAAAAGTATTTGCACATGGTTGGCTGCTCATGAAAGACGGTAAAATGTCGAAATCTAAAGGCAATGTTGTAGACCCAGTGACGTTGATTGACCGTTATGGTCTGGACCAACTACGATACTACTTACTGCGCGAAGTGCCTTTTGGGGCAGACGGAACATTTACACCAGAAAGTTTTGTAGATCGAGTTAATTCGGATTTGGCAAATGATCTGGGCAACTTGTTGAATCGTACCGTGGCGATGGTAGATAAATATTTTGATGGTAAGGTTCCAGCTTATGAAGCGAATGTAACAGCATTCGACGGAGCTTTGGAAGACATGGCAACATCGACTTATAGTAAAGTAGAAGAAGCCATGGAAAACATGGAGTTTTCCGTGGCATTAACGGCGATTAGCCAATTTATTAGCCGTAGCAACAAGTATATTGACGAGACGCAACCATGGAATTTGGCTAAGGATGAGGCAAAACGTCGCGAATTGTCATCTGTTATGTTGCATTTGGTAGAAAGCTTGCGCATCGCTTCCATCTTACTCCAGCCATTCTTAACCCGTGCTCCTCATAAAATTTGGGAGCAGCTCGGTATTAGCCAAGGTGAGTTGACTACATGGGATAGCGGCAAACAGTTCGGTCGTATTCCGGAAGGAACGCAGCTAGTCAAAGGTAATCCGATCTTCCCGCGTCTGGATTCAGAGCAAGAGGTTGCTTTTATCGTGGAAGCGATGACTGGAGGTAAGAAGCCGGAGGAAGCTACGACACAAGCTCAACCGCAGAATGCATCTGAGACGAGTCAGGAAGCACCGGAGGCAAAGGAAGAGATTGGCATTGAGGATTTTGCCAAGGTGGAACTGCGCGTTGCTCAGGTCGTCGCCTGCGAGCCTGTGAAGAAGGCCGATAAACTATTGAAGCTCCAGCTTGACCTTGGTTATGAGCAGCGGCAAGTAGTATCAGGGATTGCGAAGTTTTATACACCTGAAGATATCATTGGGCGCAAGGTGATCTGTGTGACCAATCTGAAGCCAGTAAAACTTCGGGGAGAGCTGTCGCAAGGTATGATTTTGGCAGCATCACATGGAGATCAGCTTACGCTGGCCACCGTACCGGAAGGTATGCCGAATGGTGCGGTTGTAAAGTAGAACGCTATGTAAAAATAAAAGAGCGTATGTCCAGGAATTATTCTTCCTGGGCATGCGCTTTTTGGCTTGCATCATATTTTGCTCCCGTTATACGTATGTTTTAGTAGGCAGGGCTTGTTTGCTTGTGTTCACTTAAGACAGGTGGGAGGAAATGATGATGACAAATATCAACGCTGGGTTGGCGATCATAGCCGGACTGGTTTCTTTTTTTTCACCGTGTTGTTTACCGCTGTATCCATCTTATTTATCGTATATGACAGGGATGTCTGCGCGTGAACTGGCTGAAGGACGGCACAAGGCTGAGGTTCGTTATCGTACGATGGGACATACGCTTGCTTTTGTATTGGGCTTTTCGGTCGTTTTCTATTCACTGGGTGCAAGTGTCGGGTTGCTTGGAGAATGGTTTGCCAATTATGGGGACACGCTAAGAATGGTAGCGGGATCACTTATTTTACTAATGGGGCTGGTATCTCTTGGTGTGGTGCGTCCTTTGATTCTAATGAGGGAGCATAAGCTTCGCTGGACATGGAAGCCTGCCGGGTACGCCGGTTCCTTTGTAATCGGAATTGGATTTGCGGCAGGCTGGTCGCCCTGTATCGGTCCCATGCTAACAGCTATTATCGCTTTGGCGGCAGTAGAGCATCACATTTGGTTCAAACTGATTACAGGCTATGCGCTTGGCTTTGCGATTCCATTTTTTGTATTAGCTTTGCTGGTAGGCTCTGTTCGACTATCCTCTCGCTATACCTCCATCCTCATCAAGACAGGTGGCATACTACTAGTTATTACGGGCATTTTACTGGTAACGGATCATATGACCCATGTAACGCTATTTTTACAACGGATTACCCCAGATTGGATGCTAGTTATGTGAAATATTCAATACGACTTAAAGGGAAATGTTCAAAAATGCGCTCTGTGATAAACTCTCGCAGTGCATTTTGCTGTTCATCGGGATAAACATATTTGTTTTGTCCCCAGCGGCCCCATTTTTTCTTGCGTTTCTCTATGTCCATCTCCAGCTTGGTTTTCGGATAACGTTTCTCGATGACAGCTTTGGATGTTTTGGTGAAGCGATGCTGAATTAATTCGAACGTCAAATCTTTTGTAGCATGCTGTGGCAAGGTTTCTCCCAATTTTCGCAGCAACTCGCCGTAACCTTCTTCCCAGCCGTCATACCAGATGATGGGTGCGATGATGAACCCCAGTGGATAACCGGCTCGTGCGATTTTGCCAGCGGCTTCAATACGTTCCTCGAAGCGTGAAGTTGCAGGTTCAAACTGTTTAATAACATAATCGGAATTAATGCTAAAGCGGATGCGAGTATGACCATTATGTTTAATATCCAGTAATGGATCAACATGATGATATTTAGTAACAAAACGCAGACGACCAAATTCTTCATCTGCCATGAAACGAATCAAGTCTCCAAGCGTTCCGGTGATATGCTCCAAACCAACTGGATCGGAGGTGCAAGCTGCTTCAAAACGGGTAATTTCAGGCGCACGCTCCTCGATATAAGCTTTAGCTGCTGATAAGATATCGTCAGTGTTGACATATACACGAATATACGGCTTTGCTCCCAAGGTTGTTTGTAAATAACAGTAGTGACAGTGCCCCATACAACCAGTCGAAATGGGGATGGCGTATTCGGCAGAGGGCTTGGATTGGTCAAAAGTTAACGTTTTACGGATACCGACAACCAAAGTTTTTTTTGCCATTCGGTACTTTTCAACTTCAGTTTCACCTGGTAAATTGGTAATTCGGTTGTGAGAGGTAGTCATCCGATACGGAATATCCTTGGCTTTAACCCAATCCATAATACGCTGGCCCTTGGGATAATTCAGTGCGTCTGGCTCAAAAAACACCAGATCAGGCAAAAATGGCTTGGTTCCTCTGGTTTGGACAGGAGTACGCTCAAGCGTAGACATGACTAACGCTCCTTTCGAAATAAATCCACAGTGCTCTGGTGTCCAACTTTAACATATTGCCGCAGAAATAAACGATACAGGGACGACGATATTAGTGTGCCCCGCTTAAATTGAACAAATCGTGGCAATAGCTGTGAGTGAAGGGATGAGACTTGCCAATGGGCAATGATAACATGTATCATTACATAGTAGGTTTAACGCAGGAAATGAAGGCGGTAAGCGCCCGTTCAATAACAGAAAAGAGGGAAACAAGTGCCAACGCCAAGCATGGAAGATTATTTGGAACGCATTTACCAACTGATTGATGAGAAGGGTTATGCTCGTGTCTCGGATATCGCAGAGGGGTTAGAGGTGCATCCTTCGTCCGTCACCAAAATGATTCAGAAGTTGGATAAGGACGATTATCTTGTATATGAGAAATATCGGGGACTGATTTTGACACCGAAAGGGAAAAAGGTCGGCAAACGGTTGGTTGATCGCCATCAGTTATTAGAGCAATTTCTGGATATGATTGGGGTTGACAAGGACCTGATATATAAAGATGTGGAAGGTATTGAGCATCATTTGAGCTGGGATTCCATCACCCGTATCGAAACATTGGTTGAGTATTTTCGTCGGGATGAAGATCGCTTGCGCCAGCTTCATGACATACACAAGGAATTGAGTGGAGATTCCTAAAAGCATCTGTCCTTACGGACGATGCTTTTTTATTTGTCCCGACCGCAACAAATATCCGGTTATTAGCGTCTATCCATTATATAGCAGGACAAGATAGGGGTTAAAATTAACAGGGTTAGCGGAGGATTGTAATAATATGAATCGAAAGAAAATAGTGGCATTGGCTGCTGGCCTACTCTTAGCAGTGCAGACTGCCATCGTTCCTGGAGTTCAAGCAGCTCCAACTGGTAATATTGAAATTATATTGGACGGACAGTCCCTGCAAAGTGACGCGTCACCGTATATTGTACAGGGAGCCAATGTTACGATGGTTCCTTTGCGAGTGATTAGTGAGGGATTGGGCGCTCAGGTCAACTGGTCGGAATCGTCCGGTACGGTAACGATTACAGCACAGAACAAAAATATAACTATGGAGAACGGTGCACAAAGCGCTACGGTGAATGGCAAGTCAGTTCGACTGGATGCATCTGCCCGTATGACAAGCGGGAGAGTCATGGTGCCTCTGCGTTTTGTTGGGGAAGAGTTGGGATTAAAAGTGGATTGGCAAGCTTCAGAGCGAGTTATTACGTTAAGCAGTGGTAAGGAAGGTGTCTCTACTGGCGGGAACACTTCTGCAGGAAGCAGCGGCTCTATATCAGATACGCCTGCATCTGGCAATCAGGAGAGTGTAAGTACAGATCAGGGAGCCATCGATGATGAGCAGGCGGTTGTCACTTCACCGTCAACGTCTACTAGTGAGGACGGTTCAAGTTCTTCACAGGCAAATGTTGTTCAGGTAAAGGCTTCAACTTCCATGCGTGGAGCATGGATTTCTACCATTAACGGAGATTGGCCTTCTTCCGCTGCCCGAAGCAGCTCCGAGAAGCAAAAGCAGGAGTTTACTAAAATGCTCGATGATTTGCAGGGGATGGGCATCAATGCGGTATTTGTTCAGGTTCGTGCCAGCGGCGATGCGCTCTATCCGTCGAGTCTTGTACCATGGAGCAAGTATTTGACCAACACCCAAGGTAAAAATCCAGGCTATGATCCCTTGAAATTTATGATTAGCGAATCGCACAAGCGAGGGATGGAATTCCATGCCTGGTTTAATCCGTTCCGTGCGAATTCTACAGGAACAACCAGCGGCTTGGCTGCAAATCATGTGGCTAATCAACATCCAGACTGGATTGTTAAGAATGGTAGCCAATTGTACATCAATCCAGGAATTCCGGCTGCACGTCAGCATGTCATTACGGCGATTATGGAGGTCGTGAACGGATATGACATTGACGGCGTCCATTTGGACGATTATTTTTATCCTTACAGCGGGACTTTTGATGATGATGCGACCTTCAAAGCATATAATACCAACAAAATCTCTAGCAAGGGCGACTGGCGGAGAGATAATGTGAACAGTTTTGTTCGCGATTTGGGCAAAAGCATTCATGCCAGCAAGTCTAAAGTTCAATTCGGAATTAGTCCTTTTGGGGTATGGCGTAACAAATCTCAGGACTTAACGGGTTCAGACACGAAGGCAGGCGTTACAGCGTATGATACGACGTTTGCGGATGTAAGAACCTGGATTAACAAAGAATGGATTGATTATGTAGCTCCACAAATTTACTGGAGTATCGGTTTCCCAGCGGCGGGATATGACAAGCTTGTCGCATGGTGGTCCAATGAGGTCAAAAACTCAGATGTTAAGCTGTATATCGGTCATTCTCCTTATAAGATCGGCACCCCTGAAAAGGGCTGGCAAACGGCTCAAGAGCTAATTAAGCAGCTTGAACTGAACGAAGATTATAAACAGGTCAAAGGGGATATTTACTTTAGTGCACAGCATCTGCGTAAAAATCCATACGGACTCATTCAGCTTCTTCAAAATTATTATCAAATGTGATATAAATTGGATCATATAGGTTCTATTTGGGCCTCCGTTCTCATACATAAGCAGTAGAACTGCTTACTCCCAAGAGAACGGAGGTTTTTTGATCTATGCTGATCAATGCTGTGTTCCAGGGTGGAGGGGTTAAGGGAATTTCGCTGGCGGGTGCAGTTAAGGCTGCGGAGGAGCATGGAATTGTATTCAATCGTTTGGCAGGTACATCATCAGGTGCTATTGTAGCTGCTTTATTGGCTGCGGGATACTCTGCGGATGAAATGAAAGCCGTAATTGAGAAAACCCCCTTGGTCAAGTTGTTACGACGTTCTCCAGTGTTCAATATTAAGTGGGTTGGACCAGCAGCTCGTATCTTTCTTAAAAAAGGGCTCTACTCAGGGGAGGCACTGGAGCACTGGGTACGTGAGCTGTTACGAGCTAAGGGAGTGCGTACGTTCGCGGATTTACCTCCTGGCAAACTGCGCATTATTGCATCAGATATCACGAATGGACGCATTCTGGTGCTTCCTGAGGATATCAAACGTTTTGGTATCAATCCCTCTTCACTGGAGGTAGCTAAAGCCATTCGGATGAGCACAAGTATCCCTTATTTTTTTGATCCCGTTATGTTAAGGCTTGATTCTGCACTTGCCAAGGGAAAGACTTTTTCTCAGCAATTTGTATTTGTAGTTGATGGGGCTTTACTAAGCAATTTGCCGTTGTGGCTTTTTGATGAGCCTGTAAATGAACGTGAGGCCAAAACGATTCCAACGGTAGGGTTTCAAATGGTGGGCAAAACGGGGACGGAGACCAAAGTTTCTTATATACGGGGTCCATTGACCATGCTGCAGGCTATTTTTGATACCATGCTATCAGCACACGATGAACGATATATTGAGCAGGAGAATCGGTATCGGACGATTAAAATTCCAACATTGGGTATCCGCACTGCACAATTTAACATTTCTACAGAGCAAAGTGATTTGTTGTATGCTTCCGGTGTGCAGGCAGGGGATGCTTTTTTCCACAAATGGAGCATCACTTCTTACCAGCAGCAGTATAGCAAGTACCAATTGATGAAGGATACCATGTACGCTATGAAATAAACACTAACTGGCAGTTAAAGTTAATTTAAAAGGGTGTAAAAAAGGAGCCTCTTCCCGGTCATATTTGAATACGCGGGTGATGGCTCCTTTGTGCTACATTTTAAAGGATGATTATCATTAATGATATTTAGGTTGTTCTTCTTCATTTTTGCCCTTGGAACCTTCAATTACATGAAAAGGATACGCTTTGCGCTTGCCTGTAGTCTGCTGCTTACGTGCGTTGGCTGTTTTGGCCATGGTGCGCACAGAGGGTTTGATTTTGGGAGTACGATTGCGTTGCCCTGGCAGGTATTTGTATAGCAGAAATATAACTGCAAAAACAAGGACGGGAATTAGTAAACTCATGAGAAAGCCCCAGCTTCCTCTCCATAGCATATCCACAATCCCATATGCACCCAAAGCAAGGGTAAGCCAGAAAATAACGGCATGTCTGTTCATTATTCACTCATCCTTTCACAGGATCAAGGACCGGACTGTTGAAGGTCTCCTTTACAGGTACGTTTTCCAACTCAGCATCCAATTCAAGCATACGCTTAAATGAGGCAATGGATACCTCCACTTGATCATCAGTCGGTTCTTTGGTGGTAAGTAGTTGCAGCCACAGACCGGGGTAACCTAAATAACGAAGTACCGGAATTTCACGAAGAGCATTGGTCAGCTTGAGAAATTCAAAAGAAAGCCCCAGTACGATCGGAAGCAGTAGAAGCCGTTGCCCCATGCGCTCCCACAGATTATCGTAGGTAAATAGGGAATAGACAAGTACTCCGATGATCACGGTCAGCATAATAAAGCTACTACCGCAGCGGTAATGCAGACGGCTGTATTTTTGTACATTGGCCGGGGTTAGTTCTTCCCCTGCTTCGAATGCTGTAATTACTTTATGCTCTGCGCCGTGATATTGAAACAGTCGCTTAATTAACGGAGTTTGGGAAATACCCCACAAATAAGCCAGTAGCAGAATCAGCTTAATAGCTCCTTCTGCGAGGTTATGCAAAATTTGGCTGTGAAACAAGCTACCGAATAGGAAATCCTCTACAATAACCGGAACGAGAGTCAATACAATTTTGCCAAACAGGAATGACAAAATACCGACTGCCGCCACACCGATCATCATACTCAGACTCCAGCGAGATTCTTCTTTTTTCTTTTGCTCAGCGCGTTCTTCCGGATCTACTTCATCATCAGCATACGCATCGGCTGAATAGTTCAAATGCTTGGTACCCTTGGCGCTGGAGTCGATGATGCTTACAATCCCCCGCAATAAAGGAATTCTGCGGAATTTGGATACCCAGGATTGCTCCTTGCGTGGTACTTCCAAATATGTGATTTCGCCAGTTTTGCGGCGAACTGCCGTGACATTGACACGCTTGCCGCCGAACATGACACCTTCAATGACTGCCTGACCGCCGTAGCTTACAGGCTTGGATGCTTGTGACAACCGTCTCACCTCTCTTAATACATGCTTTTTTGTATATTGTATCGAATTTGGAAGGGAATATCTAGTTAGATGAAACTGAGTGTAGTAATTAGGCCGCTCTAAGCTAAGATTCTGCTTTTAAAGGAGACGGTAGAAATTCTTATCGTGGAGAAAGCTCATGCCACAGGCTTATAAAAAAAGCATTTATGGAGCTCAGACTGCTCACATAAATGCTACTCATTATAAAACCGAATGAATATTCGGAAACAACCTATTGCGTAATTGCCTCGACAACCTGGTCAACCAGCCCTTTTGAAGAGAGAGGGCCGCCAAATGTCCATGTCGTACCGCTCAGTGAATAGGTACGTTTTTCTTTAACGAAATTCAGACCGTTCCAGACCGAATTATTTTTCATGGGTGCGCCGAAAACATTATCGTCCGGCTGAACAATATAGATAAAGTTGCTGTCCTGAACGGCAGACAGAGCTTCAATGCCTACGGTTGAAAAGCCATACTGTTCAACTTTGCTCGGTTTCCAATCATTAATCATGCCGATCTTCGCCAGTGTTGCCACGACGACTGAATTATCTGAAAACATACGAAGGCTGGCCGCATTTTGCGAAGTGAAAGCCTGTGTCAGTATATAATGATAATCCGACTTGCCAGCAGCGGTGAGCTTTTCTTTGGCTTCAGCATAATGCTGATCCAGTTCGGCAAGCACCTGCTTAGCTTTGTCTTCTTTTCCAAGAGCACCTGCGATACTATTAAAAATTTCTACCATTTTATCATGATCGTAGCCGTTACCATCGTTCAGATTATATTCGATCGTTGGAGCGATGGCCTTGAGTTGCTCATAGATAGCCTCATTTCCATCAACATTTGAAATGATCAGATCCGGCTTCAATGCAGCAATCGCTTCCAGATTCGGCTCGTTACGCGTGCCGACATCGACCACGCTACTATCGAGAGCCGCCTCCGGTGTCACGTACACCTTGTAGTTGGCATTGTCTGCATTACCAACCGGCTGAACGCCCAGCGCAATCAAATCCTCTGTAAATGTCCATTCCAGCACTACGACACGCTGTGCGGGCTTGTTGAGCGTGACCTCACCACGATTATGCTTTACCGTCACAGGACCAGTCGCTGTGTCAGTCGGTTTGCTACCCGACGTGGCTGTCTGATCTTTATCCGATGCTTTGTCGGCTGCTCCGCAACCTGCCAGAGTGAGCGTAAAAACCATTAACAATAAAATCCCGATTAATCCCTTTTTCATAGAAGCGTTCTCCCGTATATATGTTTTTAGGAAATGATAATGATTATCATTTTCATCATTATATTATGATAGAGGATTGAAATTTTGTCAATGTAAAAAACGGGTCCGTACCCTCAATTGGAAAGCTGCCATTATTCAGCATTCCTGTTCATTGTTAAACTATTCCCCCTTGGAGCATACTACCTAGCAAAATGGAATGCAGAATCCGATGGACGTACATGCATTTCCGATTGCAATTGTCTTTACGATGGGAAAAGTTTGCATATTGAAAGGGGATTAAACAACATGAGTGAAACCTACTCTATACCCAAGATAGGACATGAACAGGAGCAGTCTCGCGGATCTCAGGATCAACGTCATCATAACGACAGTGGTAGAGGCAGGCAGCAGTCAGGCAAAATACATACGCCTCTCATTCCTTTTGCACTTGAGTTGGGTTTTTTTGCGGGTTTACTCTGGGGATTGCTGCGCTGGCTGTTTTATAAGTTGCATTTTACGGTAGTAGCGCCTGGCTTTCTCGCGGAGCCTTTTTTCAAGCATTCGTTTATGAACACCATGGCGGGACATCTGGTAGGGCTACTTTTTTTTATTGGATTATCCGTCGTAGCTTCACTGGTGTACACTCTGTTGCTGCGCAGATTTAAGGGTCCTATACCCGGAATTGTGTATGGTCTGATTTGGTGGGTTGTTTTATTTGTATTAACAGGTCCTAAGCTAGGAATGATGAATGCTCCTGATCGGTTAACATGGAATTCCTTATATACAGAAATTTGTGTGTTTATACTGTGGGGACTATTTATCGGATATACCGTTGCTGTCGAGTATACGGATGAAAGAAAGCGCGAGCCTGAGAAAGCTGAGGGCTGAACGTAACAAAAACTTCTCAAGCGCCTATCCCCTGTGTTAAAATAGCATTTGGTTATTTGACAGAGGGGAGCGGAATGAAAGATGAAGAATGACCGGGTGTTAAAGCTGCGGCAGGCGCTGGGCGAGCATAATCTGCGGGCTATGCTGATTACTAGCCCTGTCAATCGTCGATATTTGACAGGCTTCACAGGTTCGGCGGGTTATGTGCTGATTACGGAATCCCATAGCTATTTGCTGACTGACTTTCGCTATATGACACAAGCGACCGAACAAGCCGAAGGCTTCACGGTGGTGCAGCACGCTGCACAGGTCATGGAAACGGTGAAAGAATTACTGTCTTCCCATCAGATCAGCGAAACAGGCTTCGAGCAAGACGCTGTAACTGTTGCGACGCATAAAGCTTATAGCGAAGATTTGTCACCTATTTCACTGGTTCCGGTGTCGGGCATTGTGGAGAAGCTACGGGTGTACAAGGATGCAGAAGAGCTGGAAGTGATGCAGCGGGCAGCGGATTTGGCAGATGCTACATTTGCACACATTTTACCTTACATCAAGCCGGGTGTCAGCGAGCGTGAGCTGGATCTGGAAATGGAATTCTTCATGCGCAAGCAGGGAGCTACATCCTCTTCATTTGACACAATTGTGGCTTCCGGGGTTCGTTCGGCATTGCCTCATGGCGTAGCCAGTGCTAAGTTAGTACAAGCAGGCGAGCTAATTACGTTTGATTTTGGTGCGTTGCTGGATGGCTACTGCTCCGATTTGACACGTACAGTGGCCACACAAGGGGATTTAGCGCCTCAGTTGCGTGAGATCTACGATATTGTGCTTAAGGCGCAGCTTCACGCACTCGAACATATTAAGCCGGGCATGACAGGCCGTGAAGCGGATGCACTGACCCGGGATATTATTGCTGGCCATGGCTATGGAGACAATTTCGGTCACAGCACAGGTCATGGTCTGGGTCTGGAAGTACATGAATCAACACGCCTGTCTAAGGCAAGCGATGATATTCTGGAGCCGGGTATGGTGGTAACGGTCGAGCCAGGTATTTATGTGCCTGGATTGGGCGGTGTACGGATCGAGGATGATATCGTTATTACAGATAGCGGCATCAAGGTATTAACACATTCGAGCAAAGAATTTACAGTCGTTTAATAACGATAACAGTCCTGTAGGAGGGGTATTTTAGTGATTAACGTTAATGATTTTAAAACAGGATTGACCGTCGAGGTAGACGGAGATATTTTTACGGTGCTGGATTTCCAACACGTAAAACCGGGTAAAGGTGCGGCATTCGTGCGCTCCAAGCTTAAAAACCTGCGTAACGGCAACACTGTTGAACGTACATTCCGTGCGGGTGAAACGATCGGCCGCGCGCAAATTGAAAACCGTGGTGTGTCTTACCTCTATGCGAGCGCAGACGAGCATACATTCATGGATAACGAAACATACGATCAATTCACACTTTCCAGCGATCAACTGAAATGGGAACTTAACTTCCTGCAAGAAAACATGAATGTAAACATCATTAGCTATAATGGTGAAATTCTCGGGATTAACCTGCCTAACAGCGTAGAGCTGAAGGTTATTGACACTGAGCCGGGTATTAAAGGTAACACCGCTACAGGTGCTACTAAAAATGCAAAAGTTGAAACAGGACTGAACGTTCAGGTTCCATTGTTTATCAACCAGGACGACGTATTGCTGATTGATACACGCGATGGTAAATACATTTCCCGCGCATAAATTTTGCAGCTTTTAGATTTCCTCTGTCCTTGTTAAGGGCAGGGGATATTTTTATAAGCACTAATATTAAAAAACAATGGCTCCGTACAGCACTTTCGTATTATACTGTACTAAAGTTATGCCGCAGGATGTCACGTTCAAGTCGTTTGGTGCCATCTCAAGGTTACATACTGTTGAGTCTGAGGGAGTGAATATCGTTGTCTTTGTATGTCATGAAATTCGGAGGCAGTTCCGTCGGTGACACGGAGCGCATGAAACGCGTGGCAAAACGCGTTGTGGAGAAACAGAGTGAAGGGCATCAATGTGTAGTGGTTGTTTCCGCAATGGGAGACACGACAGACGAACTGATTGACCAGGCCAAATTGTTGAATGAGCAGTTGCCTGCACGTGAGTTGGATATGTTGATGACGACAGGTGAACAAATTTCAATCGCCTTGTTGTCGATGGCTATTCAGCAGTTGGGTCATGAAGCGGTATCGTTTACGGGATGGCAGGCTGGTTTCCGTACTGAATCTGACTTTGGTCGAGCACGGATTACGGATATTCAACCTCAGCGTGTGCTGGATGCACTGAGCAGCAACAAGATCGTTGTTGTAGCTGGTTTCCAAGGGATGTCTGCAGAGGGAGACATTACGACGCTGGGACGTGGTGGATCTGATACGACGGCGGTTGCGCTGGCGGCGGCGATTCAAGCGGACGCCTGTGAAATTTACACGGATGTGGACGGCATATATTCAACAGATCCACGGATCGTGAAGGTTGCTCGTAAGCTAAAAGAAATTTCTTATGATGAAATGCTGGAATTAGCTAATCTGGGTGCAGCTGTATTGCATCCTCGTGCGGTAGAATATGCCAAACATAACCGGGTACCGCTGATTGTGCGGTCCAGTTTTAACCATAATGAAGGAACGGTCGTAAAGGAGGATGCAATAATGGAACAAGGCGTTGTAGTCAGTGGGATTGCATATGATAAAAATGTAGCAAGAATCAGTATTTTGGGCGTCGCCGATATCCCCGGTGTACTGGCGAAAGTATTTGGAACACTGGCGGCAGCCAAAATTGATGTAGACATTATTGTACAGAGCGGGGTTGAAGCTGGTAAAGCGGATTTCTCCTTTACAGTAGCTCTGACGGATCGTGAAGCAGCACTGAAGACGCTGGAAGGTATTCGTGGAGAGCTTCCGTACCGTGAAGTAACGTCTGAGGAAAACCTGGTGAAGGTGTCCATTGTAGGTGCAGGAATGGTTAGCCATCCGGGTGTTGCTGCGCAAATGTTTGCCGTACTGGCAGAGCAAGGCGTTAGCATTAAAATGGTAAGCACATCTGAGATCAAAGTATCGTGTGTAATTGAAGCGGGTAAACTTCATGAGGTTATTCAGGCGTTGCATACAGCTTATAACCTGGACACCGAGGAGCAAGCGTTTGTGGGTGGACCGCAGGACCGTCGTTAATAACTGCAACGTGAGATCTAGACACTGAATATGTCTAATGTGAACGATGCTTATGATAGGTAAAGGTTGATACAGGCCCTCTATTTATAGTTTGATAAATCATAGAATACAGCAGTAGGTTAAGAGGTTGTTCCATCAGTGAGAGTTAGACTGAGGGGCAGCCTCTTTTTTTGCTGAATCTATCTTTTCTACCCAAGGGTATCCCTTAGCCGACAAGGCTTTGAGAGGCCCTTTTTTATTTGTGCGAATTAGAGAATGGTGCTTAAACAAGCGGGAGAAAGGTCTGTTGAGTGTTGATAGGAGTTAGCAAAAGTTTGCCTAGGTTTTCAATATATTTTCGGCATAAAAAGCGAGAGTCAACCATAGACTTGTCTTAAAGAAAAAGGACAACTGTGAGGGGGCGGCATCGGTATGGAATGGCTGGAATTATTTCCCGAACCGTTGCACGGTATACTCGGAAGGCTTCCAGAAACGGTATTTAAGCAACTGGAAGAAATCCGGGTCAGGGAAGGAAGGCCGTTGGAAATTAATGCAAATGGTGATCATCATTTTGTAACGTCTGCTGGTCGGCTGACTTTGAACCATGTGGAAGCCTATAAGCCTGACCGTGAGGATGCCCACCGACTGCTGGATTTTATCAGCAATCATTCCCTGTATACCATGGAAGAGGAGCTTCGTAAAGGGTTTATTACGATCCCTGGCGGTCATCGTATTGGCTTGGCAGGGAGAACCGTGCTCAACCGAGGACGAGTGGAGCATTTGAGGGATATAAGCAGCTTTAATGTAAGAATTGCTCGTGCAATTCCCGGCATAGCTGATCGGATATTGCCTTATGTAGCAGATCGAATGTCCGGGAGAATCCGGCACACCCTCATTTTGTCCCCTCCTCAGCATGGCAAAACGACACTGCTTAGGGACTTGGCTCGGCAACTCAGTTACGGAGGGATGGAAAGCAACGGGGGGCGACGGAATGGACTCAAGGTAGGCATTATAGACGAACGCTCTGAGATCGCTGGTAGTCACAAAGGTATCCCCGGTTTTGATGTCGGGCCTCGCACCGATGTATTGGACGGATGTCCGAAAGCAGAAGGCATGATGATGATGATCCGCTCGATGTCACCGGATGTCCTCATTGTTGATGAAATCGGACGACCGGAAGATGCGGAGGCGGTGCGCGAAGCGCTTCATGCAGGCATTGCAGTCATTGCTTCCGCACATGGCCGCGATGTGGCTGAAATGGCGACCCGGTCTGCGTTTGCTGGATTAACTACAGGACAAGAGCTGTTTCAACTCTACGTCATGCTGGAGCGGACGAGCCGGGGCGTCTCATTTCGGCTGGCAGATGCCAAGCAGCGCAGGCTTACACTGCCTGGAGAAGGGCAGAATGGGGGCATCTCCTATGCTTAAGCTGCTAGGTGCAGCCTTGGTTATACTGGCCGCTACGCTGGCAGGCTGGCAGCGGGCAAGACAGTTTGCGATGAGGCCGCGGCAAATCAGGGAGTTGATTCTTGCGCTGCAAAGATTGACCACCGAGGTTTCCTACGGGGTGTCTCCGCTACCAGATGCTTTCGCCAAGACAGGAGAGCCCTTGCGAGAGCCGCTGCGCACTCTGTTTCAGCAAGCCTCACGCTGGATGCACCCCTCTTTTGGCCTGACTGCCAGAGAAAGCTTGCATAAAGCTATTGAAGACTCGTGGAACCGTTCCTCTATGAAGCAAGCCGAGAAGGAAGCGATGCGGCAGCTTGCTTACAGTCTTGGAACCAGCGACCGTGAAGACCAGATCAAGCACATTGCGCTGACCATCCAACAGTTATCCCATGAGGAAGCGCAGGCGCAGGCAGATCAGGTGAGGTACGAGCGTATGAGCAGGAGCCTGGGACTGCTGATCGGAGCATTGATCGTCATTTTGATCTATTAGCGGGGTGCTCGAATGAATTTAGAAGTGAACGCAATTTTCCAGATTGCCGGAATTGGCATTATTATCGCTATGATTCATACCGTATTAAAGCAAATGGGCAAAGAAGACATGGCCCACTGGGTAACGGTCATTGGTTTCGTCGTGGTCCTGTTCATGGTGGTGCGAATGCTGGATAACCTTCTGCAAGAGATCAAATCTATCTTTCTTTTTCAGTAGGTGGACACATGGAAATCATTCAGGTGGTGGGCTTCGCCCTCATTGCCACAGTCCTCATTTTAGTCATTAAGGAACAGAAGCCGATGTTTGCCTTTTTGATTGCAACAGCTGCGGGAATCGTCATTTTTTTGCTGCTGATTGGCAAGATCGGATCTGTGGTTGCTGTACTGGAGCGATTGGCCCGGTCTTCAGGCATGGATATGATCTATTTTAAAACCGTATTGAAAATAATCGGTATCGCTTATATTGCTGAATTTGGAGCGCAAATCGTTCGGGATGCAGGACAAGACGGGATTGCTTCCAAAATTGAGCTTACCGGAAAGGTACTCATTATGGTGCTAGCAATCCCGATTATCAGCATTATTATTGATACCATTCTGAAGCTGATGCCCGCCTGAGGGGGTGATGCCATGAAAAGGCTAGGGGGCATGCCGAATCTCAAAGTAATTGCAATGTTGCTGCTATGTCTCTGGTGTGCCTCAGCTGCGGTCCTCTTTGCAGATACACCGACAAACGAATGGATCAGACAGCAGGCGGAGCAAATGCCCAAAGATGAAGTAGAACATTATTGGGACGGGCTCATGCAGCAATACGGCGGATTTTTCCCTGATCAGAAAACGCCTTCCTTCATGGACATGCTGCTTCCAGGCGGTGAAGGGTTCAGCATAAAGGGTGTATTGAGCGCTATAGCTGATTTTTTCATCCATGAAATCCGGGTAAATGCCAAGTTGCTCGTCACCATCGTCATGCTCAGCATTATGAGTATGGTGCTGGAAACGCTGCAAAGTGCTTTTGAAAGCAAACAGGTCAGCAAAGTGGCCTACGCTATCGTATACATGGTCATTATCATTCTGGCGATTAATAGCTTTAGTGTAGCGATTGGTTATGCCAAAGAAGCGATTGATAGTATGATTCACTTCATGATGGCAATGTTGCCTTTGTTGTTTACCATGTTAGCCTCGATGGGTAACGTCGTAACAGTTTCGGTGACCCACCCGCTGATTGTATTTATGATCAACACAGTCGGAACAGTCATTCATACGCTGGTTTTCCCGCTACTGTTTTTCTCGGCTGTGCTGTACTTGGTCAACTCGCTGACAGGCAAATACAAACTGACCCAGCTAGCCGATCTGTTGCGGAACGCTGGAGTAGCAGTGCTGGGAGTGTTGCTGACCATATTTCTAGGAGTCATTTCGGTACAAGGCTTGACATCGTCAGTTACTGACGGATTAACGATCCGCACAGCCAAATATATTACAGGTAGCTTTGTTCCGGTGGTCGGCAAGGCGTTGGCAGATGCGACAGATACAGTCATTTCGGCTTCGCTGCTCGTTAAAAATGCCATTGGTCTGGTAGGAGTCATTATTATTTTGTTCCTGTGCGCATTTCCTGCTCTCAAGATTCTGACACTGGCTCTCATTTATAAAGTGACAGCAGCGATCATGCAGCCTTTGGGTGATACGCCTATCGTGGAATGTCTCGATGCGATCGGCAAGAGCATGATTTATGTTTTCGCGGCACTGGCGGCAGTGGGGTTAATGTCCTTCCTTGCGATTACAATCATGCTCGCAGCAGGAAATATGACGGTCATGATGAGGTGAACCAATGTACGTAAACCAACAAGGGGGGAGGGGAGTGACGTGACCTGGCTGGGAGGTTGGCTTAAGGAACTGGTGCTAATCGTGTTGCTGGCTTCTTTTGTCGATATGATCTTACCGAGCCGATCTATGGAAAGGTATGTCAAACTCGTTCTCAGCCTGCTTATTCTGCTGACGTTGCTGTCTCCGGTCGTGCGCTTACTGAGCAGCAGCCCCTCCGAGGTTTTAGGGCGAGCATTGGATCTTCAACGTCAGGCTGAGACAGGCAAGAGGGAACCGACATTGGAGGAGATTTTGGCAAAAGGCAGCCAGTTAAAGCAACAGCAAGAACAAAGCTCCATGCAATGGGCTGGCAAAGAGGTAGCTAAGGAAATGAAAGGACAATTGGAACAGTATACTGGGTTAGCAATTCAGTCGGTCCAGGTTACCCTTGCAAAGATTCAACAGAAGGAATCGGGGCTGGAGGCAGGAACGGGTGTCCAGTCGGTAGTGGTCAAATTGGCGGAGCAGCAGCCAGAAAAAGAAAAGAAAAACACAGACGTCTCGCCTGGTGCAGATGCTAAGCCGATTATGGTGGAGCCTGTGGCCGAAAAGACAGTGAATATTCGTGTGGAGCCGACACATACAAAAACTTCAGATTTTAATGAAGGAACGCGAGAAGATGATCGTAATCCTGATAAAACTGCTGAGGACGGAAAGCCAACGGATACGAAAGCTTTTGACTTAATTACAGGACTTCTACGTGAAAAATGGGGGATAGACAGCAAAAATGTTCAGGTGGTTTCTTCGCAGGATGGAACACATGAATGGTAACAGGAGGTGAGCAGAAATGAGCAAATGGCTGAAAAAGCTCGAGCGATGGCTGGGTGGAGGGGCGGATGGGGCGAAAAGATTCAACTCATTTCGTTGGCTGCTTATACTTGGCCTTATCGGTGTAGCGATCATGCTTTTTAATTCATTCGTTAATGTGAAAAAGGTCGATCCAGAAAACGTAGGGCGTGAGCCGCCTGGCGTGATGAAAAATGAGCCTACATTAGAGACAACAACAGGTGAAGAAAGTTCCTTTGCCGGGATCGAGAAGGTTTTTGAGGACAATATGAAACAGATGCTGGAGCAGATTGTTGGCGTAGGAACCGTCGATGTCATGGTTACGGTAGATTCCACCGAAGAAGTTATCGTTCAACGCAATGTAAAAGATATGCAGGAAGAGAACAACGAGACGGACGCCAATGGTGGACAACGGCACACTACTCAATATACACGTGATGGCGAGATTGTCACCTATGAGTCATCAGGTGGTCAGCACACCCCGATTGTGACAAAAAAAGTAAAACCGCAGGTGAGGGGAGTGCTTGTTGTGGCTATGGGGGCAGAAAACCCTACAGTGAAGCAGCTAATTGTCGATGCTGTACAGAAGGGACTAAATGTACCTTCCTACAAAATTTCAGTCGTACCGCGCAAGCAGGGATAATATGGAATTGAGGAACAAAGAAGTTTATATTTTAAACCATTAATGAATATGGAGGACGGAACATGAATAATAAAAGACAAACCGTTTGGCTGGTGTCCATGCTGAGTTTAATGGTCGTGCTGTCTGCGTATTATTTGTTTACGGAGGACTCGAGCCCTGCAAATCCACCAGTAGCCGATAGTGAGCAAGTGAGCAAGGTTAAGCAGGATGCCGCACAGGAAGCAACGACGAAGGCAGAGGAACAATTGAACGAACTGAAGGTAAATGAAGTAGTGACGAATGGAGAAGTAACTGATGGAGCATCGGCAACTTCTACAAAGTCGGATACGGCTTCCACAACTGATCCAACAACGGAAAACTCAAAAGGCGATAAAGATACGGCAGCTGCCCCTACTACTGAACCGGCGACATCCGATCAAAACACAACTGCGACTAAAACGGACGCGACAGCACAAAGTGACGACAAAGCAACCTCTACAGCCAAAACCGACCAGCAGGTACTGGATCAAGTGGCAACCGATCAAGCTGCCCAACCTACAGCAGCAGCAGTGATTGACAACTATTTGCTGGAACGGGATGTGGAAAATCAGAAGAAAAATGATGAACTGACTACCGCAATGAACGACAGCACACCAAAGAAAGCTGCGGAGGCTCAAAAGGAATTACATGTACTTGAAGATAAACAGGCTAAAATTACTGGAATTGAAGAAGAGCTTCAGCAGCAGTTCGCCAATGCGGTCGTCCGTGAGGAAGATGCTGATAAATACAAAGTAGTGGTTCTGAGTGAAAAATTGGATGCTAAGCAAGCGGTAACAATTGTCGATAAAGTCATGAAGGAACTGAATGTAACGCAGGATAAGATCAGTGTCCAGTATGTTACACAATAAGACAAAAAACGCGAAAAAGCCCGGATTTCTGCATTATTCCGGGCTCTTTCTATTTTTAATGATTGTGATATAATACATAAAGCTGTTTCAACAATGTTATCAGCAACCGGCAAAATGCTGAAGGAGTGATTAATAGAGATGTTTAAATTAAGCGAGATTAAGGAATTGATCAAGCTGGTGGATGAAACGTCTGTGCATGAGCTTGAAATTGAAAATGAAGGAACTCGCCTGTTGATCCGGAAACCGGGCAAAAGCGAGATCGTTACGGTACAGGCTCCTGTGGCAACACCTGCTTATGCAGTCGCACCACAAGCTGTTATTCCAAATCCACAAGTACAGTCCGATGTTGGACTTGCAACTGCTGGGGAATCGAGGGAATATGCAAGCAATCTACATAAAATCGTATCTCCGATGGTAGGCACTTTCTATAGTTCTTCATCTCCGGATACGGCTCCGTATGTGAGTATCGGCAGCAAAGTGGGCGAAAAAACAACGGTATGTATCATTGAAGCGATGAAGCTGATGAACGAGCTGGAAGCTGAAGTGAAGGGCGAAATTGTGGAAATTTTGGCCGAAAACGGACAGTTGGTCGAGTATGGCCAGCCATTGTTCCTTGTGAAACCGGAGTAAAAAGCTTGTTTGAACCCTCTTTTGAGGGTTCGGCAAGACTACTCCCAGGGAGGATAAAGTCATGACATTTCAAAAAGTATTGATTGCGAATCGTGGAGAAATTGCGGTTCGTATCATTCGCGCTTGCCGCGAAATGAATATTTCGACAGTTGCCGTATATTCGGAAGCTGACAAGGATTCGTTACATGTGCGTCTCGCAGATGAGGCTTACTGTATCGGACCGACGCTATCTAAGGACAGCTACCTTAATTTTACGAATCTGATGAGCGTTGCTACATTGACTGAATGTGATGCCATTCATCCAGGTTACGGATTTTTGGCGGAAAACGCAGACTTCGCTGAAATTTGCGAATCGTGTAATATTACGTTTATTGGTCCTTCTCCTGAAGCCATTAACAAAATGGGAGATAAGGCCGTAGCCAAACAGACCATGAAGGATGCCGGAGTTCCGGTTATTCCGGGTTCAGACGGGCTGGTTGAGGATTTGCAGGATGCGATCAGCATCGCACGTGATATCGGATATCCGGTAATTATCAAGGCCACAGCAGGTGGCGGAGGTAAAGGTATTCGTATCGCCGAAGATGAGGATAACCTCATTCAGCAAATCACTACCGCTCAGCAGGAGGCGCAAAAAGCATTTGGCAATGCGGGTGTCTACCTGGAAAAATACTTGACCGGTATGAAACACGTGGAAATACAGATCATAGCGGACAAGCATGGTAATGTTGCCCATTTGGGCGAACGGGACTGCTCTGTGCAGCGTCGTCGTCAGAAGTTATTGGAGGAAGCACCATGTCCTGTACTATCGCAGGATGTTCGTGAAGAAATGGGTCAGGCAGCTGTTCGTGCAGCTTTGGCCGTTCAATACTCTGGTGCAGGTACTCTCGAATTTTTGCTTGGCCCGGACAATAATTTCTATTTCATGGAAATGAATACACGTATTCAGGTAGAACATCCAGTAACAGAAATGATTACTGGTGTAGACCTGATTAAGGAAATGATTTCTGTCGCTGAAGGACATCCGCTTTCCTTTACGCAGGAAGAAGTCACCATCAATGGCTGGGCGATAGAGTGTCGTATTAATGCTGAGGATCCGGATCGTAATTTTATGCCTGCACCGGGTAAAATCGGATTTTATCTGCCTCCAGGCGGTCCTGGAGTACGGGTAGACAGCGCAGCATATCCAGGTTATAGCATTCCTCCTTATTATGACTCTATGATCGCCAAGCTGATTGTGTGGGCACCTACACGGCAAGATGCAATTGCCAAAATGAAGCGGGCTTTGTCTGAGTTTGCTATTGAGGGCATACCCACAACGATTTCTTTTCATCAGCGCTTGCTAGAGCATCCTACCTTTATTAAAGGCGATTTTGATATTAAATTTTTGGAGGAAAACGAAGTTTAATCGGTATATTTCCTCAGTTTGTCATAATGAACGCCAAATGATATAGTATGGATAATAAGTGAGCATGTCTGCTTTGAAATCCAAAGCTGGAATGAAACTTATTTTGACCGAAAGGTGTTGAAGGTATGAGCACAGTGCCAACCGAATTCGAACGTACAGAAATTGGGGAGATTCAAATTGCCCCAGAAGTTATTGAAGTCATTGCCGGACTGGCTACCGTTGAGGTACCGGGCGTTGCGGGAATGAGTGGCGGATTTGCTGGTGGGTTTGCCGAATTGCTAGGCCGCAAAAATTTATCTAAAGGTGTAAAAGTGGAAGTCGGACAGCGTGAAGCTGCTGTAGACGTCTCCGTCATTATTGAGTACGGTAACCGTCTGCCTGAGGTGGCTGCTGCTATTCAGCATAATGTTAAGCGTTCGATTGAGAACATGACAGGTCTTAATGTTGTTGAAGTGAACGTGCAAATTCATGATGTTCAATTCAAAAGTGCCGAAAAAGTAGAAGAGCCGGAAGTGCTGGGCGCCGGACGGGTTAAATAGAGCGATACTTTGTACAAACCCCCGACCCTTATGGGTCGAGGGTTTACTCTAATTTAAGGAGGCTGTGCGTTTCGTGGCTAAAGTTATGGACAGACTTCTGCTGTTCTTGTACAGCTTAAGTATCGGAATTATTTCCATTCTCGCCATCCTCCTCCTGAGCGGGGCCATTCCGTATGTTTTAAGTATTGAGGATGAGCGAGTGGTGTGGTTTACCAGCCTGATTATTGCAGGGGTTCTGTTGTTATTGAGTCTTCGTTTTTTTTATATCTCTATTCGACGGAACCAAACCGTACAGCATTCTATTGATCAACGAACGGAATATGGTGACATTCAGATTTCAGTGGACACCATTGAAAATTTGTGCCTCAAAGCAGCTTCCCGATTTCGCGGGATGCAGGATTTGAAAGCACGCGTTCGCGTGTTGGAATCGGGACTTGATATTACGATTCGGGCGGTTGTAGACGGGGAAAGCTCCATTCCGGTGTTAACCTCCGAGGTACAAAAGGGGGTACACGATCATGTGGAAGAAATTACAGGAATTCCTGTGTCCAATGTGTCGGTGTACATCGCTAATGTTTCTCAGTCACCCAGCTTTAAGAGTCGTGTGGAATAGAGGTGATTTTCCCTGATGCCCTGGAAAGAAATATGGGGAAGTTACAAGGGCCGGATCATGGGGATCACGGCTGGTATTTTTTTCGGTTTTATTTATTTGTGGGCAGGCTTTTGGAATATGTTGTTCTTTGCATTGATGGTGTTCATCGGATATACGCTAGGAAGACGTAGCGATTCAGCGCTTGGTTCATTCCTCCCTTGGAAGGAATGGGGCGATTGGTTGTCGCAGCGTTGGCGTCCTTTTAAATGAACCCTGTGATACGTGTTCTCCAAAATAGAGCTGTAGCTTCTTTGCGCCCAACGTTTTGGAGGATGCGTTCACAGGTTTTTTTGTGGAAATTGGTTAGAATGAAAAATAGATATAGGCAAGCGTAGGAGGCAGGGCATGAAAAGACGTCTGGCGAGGGAATTAGCGGTACAGAGTATGTACCATATGGAAATGAATGAAGTGGATGCGGCAGCAGCCGTGGACATGTTGCTTCAGGAAGCCGCTGAGGAAAACGAAGCGGAAGTTGTCGTTAAAAACGCGGCAGTTTTAAGAGCGTATGTTTTGGAGCATGTGCGGGGTACGTGGGAGCACAAGGAAGCCATTGATGGGCTGTTGGTGGATTATCTTAAAGGCTGGCAGATCAGCAGACTTTCACGTGTAGATCGTCAAATTTTGAGACTTGCGGCATATGAGATGATTTTCCGTGAGGATGTTCCAGCTAAGGTAGCTGTTAATGAAGCGATTGAATTGTCGAAGCACTTTGGTACCGAGGAATCCGGTAAATTTGTTAATGGTGTACTGGGACGAGTGATTCAAGAACTGGAGCAATTGAAAGCACGTTTTTAAGTAGAGACTACTGAATCAGGTTGGAGAGTGGATAAACATGTCAGCACCGATCATTGATGGTAAACAAATCTCTCAGGATATTCGCGCAAGCATTCAGCAAGAGGTCATTCGTCTGAAAGAGCACCGGTTTCAGCCGGGACTGGCTGTTGTATTGGTAGGCGAAGATCCCGCTTCGCAGGTATATGTTAAAAACAAGGAAAAGGCATGCCATGATCTCGGCTATTACTCAGAGGTTCACCGGTTAACAGCAGATACTTCGCAGGAAGCATTGCTGGAACTGGTGGACAAGCTGAACCATCAAAGTACTATCCATGGAATTTTGGTACAACTGCCGTTGCCAAAGCATATTCATGAAAAAGCTGTCATTGACGCGATTGCAGTGGAGAAGGATGTGGATGGATTTCATCCGGTGAACGTAGGAAATTTGGTCATCGGTGACGATAGTCTATTGCCTTGTACTCCTGCTGGAGTCATTGAGTTAATCAAGCGTGCTGGAGTGGAGATAGCTGGTAAACATGCGGTAGTTATTGGTCGCAGTAATATCGTAGGCAAGCCAGTGTCTTTATTGTTGCAGCGTGAAAATGCTACGGTTACGATGTGCCACTCCCGTACAGCGAATATCGCGGATCTAAGTCGACAAGCGGATATCTTAGTCGTTGCGATCGGCAAAGCCAACTTTATTGATGCTTCGTTCGTGAAGCCCGGAGCGGTAGTGATAGATGTGGGGATGAACCGTCTGGAGAACGGAAAGTTGGCGGGGGACGTTGATTTTGAGAGCGTGAAGCAAGTGTCTGGTCCGATTACGCCTGTTCCCGGCGGAGTAGGCCCGATGACAATTACGATGCTGATGCAAAATACGCTTGTAGCGGCCAAGCGGTCGCACGGTTTGGCATAAGGGCAGCTGCCTGTGGCTGAACAACGTATTTACTCTATAAAGGACCTGAATCGTTATATCCGGATGAAACTGGAATCGGATCAGGTGCTGTCTGATGTATGGATACGCGGGGAAATTTCTAATTTTACGCATCATTCGAGTGGTCACATGTACTTTACGCTCAAGGATGAGGGGAGTCGCATACGTTCGATTATGTTTGCAACCCATAATCAGCGGCTCCCTTTCGTACCGAAAGAAGGTACGCGTGTTATTGCCCGGGGAAACGTATCCGTGTACGAACGAGATGGACAATATCAGTTTTATGCAACTCAAATGCAGCCTGACGGCATAGGAAGCCTTTATCTGGCTTACGAACAGCTCAAGCAAAAGCTGGATGCAGAGGGACTGTTTGATACTGCTCGTAAGCGTAATCTCCCTGCCCATCCGGCAACCATTGGCGTGATTACGTCACCGACCGGAGCGGCTGTGCGTGATATTATTACGACACTTCAACGGCGATACCCGCAGGCTGGAATTGTGTTGTATCCTGTGCTCGTACAAGGAAAAGGTGCCGCACCCTCGATAATCAAGGCAATTGAAGCTATGAATCGTATGCAAGAGGTTCAGGTGATGATCGTCGGACGGGGAGGTGGCTCGTTGGAAGAACTGTGGGCTTTTAATGAGGAAGCGGTTGCGAGCGCCATTTACGCATCGGTCATTCCGGTTATTTCGGCAGTTGGACACGAAACGGATTTTACTATTGCCGATTTTGTGGCTGACTTGCGTGCGGCAACGCCAACCGCAGCAGCCGAGTTGGCTGTGCCTAATCAGGCAGAGCTACGGGATCAGCTGCTCCAACGTGAGCAACGGTTGCGCAACGCCCTCCGGCAGCGGCTGGAAACCAGCCGTGAACGCTTGGCGAGGCTTCAGCGTTCGCCAGTTCTGCTGCACCCACGCCGTTATATGCTACAGCATGCAGAGCGAATGGACATGCTGCATCAGCGGCTGATTCGCGCAGCGGGTAACCGTTCGCGTTTGAACGCAGAAAAGAACGCACGTATGCGTCAGGTACTAGAGCGGTTTAATCCGCGTGAACAAATTCGTTCGGCACGCAAGCAGACGGATATGGCGCAACGTCAGCTGGAGTCTGCGATGCGTGCTATTACGAAAACGGGACGGCAGCAGTTGCACACGGGAATTCGTCAGCTGGATGCGCTGAGCCCACTCAAAGTCATGGCCCGAGGCTATAGCTTGGTATACGATGAGCAGGAGAAACGGCTGATTAAGTCGCTCAAAGACGTACAGCCGGGAGATTCCATCAAGATTAAAGTAAGTGATGGGCAGTTGGACTGCCAAGTATGGGGAATGAAGGAGGACGCGAAGCACGGTGGCGAATGAAACGGAATTGAATTTTGAAGCGGCTATGGCCGCTCTTGAAGAAATTGTCGGACAACTGGAGCATGGAGACGTTCCTCTGGAGCAAGCCATTGATTTGTTCCAGCGGGGGATGAAGCTGTCTCAGCTTTGCAGTCAGAAGCTGGAGCAGGTTGAACGTAAAATTGAAATGATCGTGGAAGAGGATGGAGATTTGCGCAAGAAGCCTTTTGGCGGTGGATTGGATGAAAACGGCGGTGAAGGGCTTGAATAGACCGTCGTTCAAGGAATATTTGACCGGGACGACGGATGTAGTTTCATCCGCACTGATCGAGCAGTTCCCGGTCGATTGGAACATTCCCGCTGTTCTTCGAGAATCCATGAATTACTCACTCACCGCAGGCGGAAAACGGCTGCGGCCTCTGCTTGTGATCGCTGCTGCTGAAGCATTCGGTGGAAGTAGGGAAGCTGCGCTGCCAGTGGCATGTGCGGTAGAAATGGTACATACGTACTCCCTCATTCATGACGACTTGCCAGCCATGGATGATGATGATTATCGGCGAGGTAAGCTGACGAATCATAAGGTATACGGCGAGGCGGTTGCTGTCCTTGCGGGTGATGCTTTGTTGACCCATGCCTTTTACAGCATTGTGCAAGCAGGACGGCGTCACGGTGTTTCATCCGATGCGCTATTGTCCATTGTCGAGGATTTGTCCGAAATGAGTGGCGCGCGGGGCATGGTAGGCGGACAGGTTGCCGATATGTCAGGCGAGCAAGGAATGACGGGGATCGAGGAACTGGAATATATCCATCTTCATAAAACTGCTGATTTGATTATTTTCTCGCTCTTGGCAGGTGGACGGATTGGTGGGGCGGACAAGAGTCAATTAGAGGCGCTTCGCCGTTTTGGACGAGACTTGGGGCTGGCTTTTCAGATACAGGACGATATACTGGACCTCATAGGCGATGAGAGCAAAATGGGTAAGAAAACGCAAAGTGATGTTGAACAGGAGAAGGTTACCTATCCGTATTTCATTGGTATGGACGCATCTTTGCAGCAGGTGGAGAAACTCACCGCATCTGCTAAAAAAGTGATAACAGAGAGCGGTATTCCCGATTCTTCTCGTTTGCTGGAGATAGCCGATTACCTGATGAAGCGTGATCATTAGTTGCCTTAGAGCTGTTTTGACTTGTCTGCGTTTAAGCACAGTCAAAAAGTGTGATATAATACTTGTTAACTTTACACACAAACTTGAAGGAAAGCGGGGAGATATGCGTGCTGCTTCCACACATAAAGCAACCAGGCGATCTGAAATCACTGTCGGTTGAGGAGTTGGCTTCTCTGGCCGAGGAAATCAGGAGCTTTTTGATTGAGAAGCTGTCCGTGACTGGGGGGCATCTGGCATCGAATCTGGGAGTGGTTGAGCTCACGATCGCCCTGCATTATTGCTATAACAGTCCGAAGGACAAGATGATTTATGACGTTGGGCACCAAGCCTACGTACACAAAATATTGACAGGGCGAATGGATCGTTTTGATACACTTCGTCAGCGTGATGGACTTTGTGGTTTTGTAAAAAGAAGCGAGAGTGAGCATGATGTTTGGGAAGCCGGTCATAGCAGCACTTCTCTGTCGGCCGCAATGGGAATGGCTTTGGCTCGAGATTTGAAGGGCGAGGACAATAAAGTCATTGCAATGATCGGAGACGGCGCGTTGACTGGGGGGATGGCCTTCGAAGCGTTGAATCATATCGGACATGAGCGCAAAAATTTAATGGTCATTCTGAATGACAACGAAATGTCCATAGCACCTAATGTGGGGGCCATGCATAATTATTTGAGTAAAATCCGCTCGGACCGTCATTATTTGCGAGCAAAAGATGAGCTGGAAGTTTTGCTGAAAAAAATACCCGCGATCGGCGGTAAACTTGCCAAATCGGCTGGCCGTGTCAAGGACAGTCTTAAATATATGATGGTGCCTGGTGTACTGTTTGAGGAACTGGGACTTACGTATCTCGGTCCAGTGGACGGGCATGATTTGCCGAAGCTAATCGAAACCTTCCAGCAGGCTGATAATGTCACTGGCCCTGTATTGGTGCATGTCGTAACCACCAAGGGCAAGGGCTATAAACCTGCAGAGGCAGATTCACACAAATGGCACGGAATCAGCCCTTACAAGATTGAATCGGGTCAGGTACTCAAAGCTGTAGGTAATCCGATGTATACGGAAATTTTCGGCCGAACGCTGATTGAGCTGGCTGAGCAGGATGAGCGCATCGTTGCGGTCACGCCTGCTATGCCTGGTGGATCAGGACTGGTACCGTTTAGTAAAGAGTTTCCTAGCCGTATGATTGACGTCGGCATTGCTGAACAGCATGCAGCTACCATGTGTGCTGCGTTGGCAATGGAAGGGCTGAAACCGGTGTTTGCGGTGTATTCGACTTTTATGCAGCGTGCTTATGACCAGATTGTGCATGATATCTGTCGTCATAATGCGAACGTAATGTTCGCGATTGACCGTGCAGGTTTTGTTGGGGCTGACGGAGAAACTCATCATGGCGTGTTTGATGTGGCATTCTTACGTCATATCCCGAATCTTGTGCTTATGATGCCAAAGGATGAGAACGAGCTACGCCATATGATGAAAACAGCGCTCGATTATGAAGACGGTCCAATTGCTTATCGTTACCCGCGTGTTAATGTGGTTGGCGTGCCGTTGGATAAAGAATTACAGGCTATTTCCATCGGCAGTTGGGAGCTCCTGCGTAAGGGTGAGGGCTTTGCTGTAATTGCATCAGGACCGATGCTCCAGGTGGCGACAGAGGCTGCGGAGGCGATGAAACGTGAAGGGTTGCAAGTGGGCGTAGTGAATGCCCGTTTCCTGAAGCCTTTGGACGAGGATATGTTGCGTGAGCTGGCTCGTCAGCATACGAAGCTGATCGTATTGGAAGAAGCTTCTGAAGCAGGAAGCTTGGGTAGCGCTGTACTGGAATTTTACGCCAAAGCCGAAATACAAGAGGCGCAAGTGCGCCTAATGGGGATTCCCGATCTGTTCGTGGAGCATGGCTCCATTAAAGAGCAGCGTGCTGAAGTAGGGCTTACCATTGAAGATGTATGCTTAAAGCTGCGTAAATGGGCTGCTGAACCAGCATATGGCATGGGACAGTCCGTATAGGGTAACTTGAAGCGAAGACCATGACGTTTATAAAAAGTATGACAAGAGCAGCCTGGCTGCCTAAAGGGAGATTAACATGTCTGTTCCGAAGGAACGCATTGATGTATTACTTGTAGAACAAGGCTTTTTTGAAAGCCGTGAAAAAGCTAAAGCTGCGATTATGGCTGGTCTAGTGCTGGCGGACAGCGAACGGATAGAGAAAGCGGGTATGAAGGTACCACGCGCCAGCGAGCTTAAAGTTAAGGGCTCGGTGCATCCGTATGTAAGCCGTGGAGGATTAAAGCTAGAGAAGGCCATTCGTCAATTTGAGCTGGATATGAAGGGCAGGACAATGCTGGATATTGGTTCGTCCACTGGAGGTTTTACGGATTGTGCACTTCAGCATGGAGCGGAATACGTATACGCCATTGATGTGGGTTATAATCAGCTGGATTGGTCGCTTCGTAATGATGAACGAGTATGCGTAATGGAAAAAACGAATTTCAGATATATGACACCTGCGGATTTGAATGGTTCTGTCCCGAATTTCGCAAGTATTGACGTTTCGTTTATTTCATTACGTATTATTTTGCCCCCGTTGCTTGCCTTATTGCATCAACCTGCTGATATTGTAGCTCTAATCAAGCCGCAATTCGAAGCTGGACGCGAAAAGGTTGGAAAATCCGGTGTGGTCCGTGATCCTGCTACGCATAAAGAAGTGTTGCAGACCATTCTGATGTTTGCGCATGAGCTTGGACTTACGCTGCAAGGTTTGGCTTATTCGCCTATTACAGGTGGAGAAGGCAATATTGAATTTTTAGCGCATTGGCGTTTGGATGGGCTTCCTGCTGCAGAATCGCAGCTGGAGAAGATGGATTTCAGACCACTAATTGAACGTACCGTTCAGGAAGCAGGTCAGACTTTTAATAATGGTCCATCGCGTAAGTAACATTCAGGGGTTCTCCATGAGTTCTGTGAACTTAAGGGAACCTCTTTTTGGTGTGAGGGATTGATTATAGAACTCACGTTCGCCTATAATGAGATGTACAAAGGAAAAGGAATTTTACATCTTGTCCTAGAATATGTCCATGAGGTGATCGGTCCATGGACACAAGATATGATACGATTATCATCGCTGTAATCGGGGTGATATTAGGGATATGGGCTTTATATAGCCTGCGTGCCTGGTTGAAGGAGCCAGGGCCGCTTGTGCTAAAGACAATACCGATTAACGAGGATTTGGATGAAGGGCCTGCTATAGATATACTCGAAGAAGCAGGTTATGAAGTAGTGGGTGGGAAAATGAAAATACCGCTTGCTTTTAAAGTGAATGGACATACCGTGTATAGCCGTTTGTTTATAGACTACGTGGCTGTACGAAACGGTTCGACATATATGGTCAAAACGTCACGCCGCAAGAAACCAATGGAGTGGAGTGGTCCTGATTTACGGGACAGGCTCATGCCGTATTTGTTGCTCTATCCGGGTTGCGCGGGTGTATTGTACGTTGATACGGACGAGCGAAGTATTCGCCTTATTACATTAGTGGAAGACCTCGAAGAAGAGGAATATGAAGGTTAATCCATAGGAGGATTATATGAAGGGTCAACGACATATTAAAATTAGGGAAATTATTTCACAACATGAGATTGAGACGCAGGATGATCTGGTTGAAGCATTGCGTAAGGCTGGTTTTCAGGTCACACAGGCGACCGTATCGCGTGATATCAAGGAGCTGCTGCTGATCAAGGTTCCAATGGACGATGGCAGATATAAATATTCAATGCCTTCAGATCAGCGCTACAATCCGGCCCAGAAACTGAAACGTACGTTGGTCGATAACTTTTTGCATATTGACTACACAACCAATCTGATTGTGATGAAGTGTCTGCCGGGAACAGCCAACTCGATTGCTGCTTTATTGGACAATATTGAATGGTCCGAGATTATGGGTACGATTAGCGGAGATGACACCATTTTGATTATTTGCCGATCGGAAGAAAACAGCGAAGCTATCGTGAATCGTCTTATGGGCTACATTTCCTAATTATAATGGCTACGCATATTAGGCGTTTTAATTTGTACATCATAGAGGTGAAAGAACGATGCTGGTCACTTTGTCTATACGGAATTTGGCGGTCGTAGAGGCCGTCGATGTTCATTTTTATAAAGGGTTTCATGTCTTGAGCGGGGAAACAGGTGCTGGTAAATCCATTATTATCGATGCGCTTGGCCTGATTGCAGGCGGTAGGGGCTCTGCTGATCTAGTGCGTTACGGTTGTGATAAAGCAGAGATGGAAGCCTTGTTTGAGCTGCCGGTAAAACATCCAGTTTGGAAAACACTTGAGGAACAAGGGATTAAGGCCAATGCGGAGGAGCATTTGCTGATTCGTCGCGAACTTACGGTTCAGGGGAAAAGCTCTTCTCGAATTAACGGTCAGATGGTTAATTTAACGATGCTGCGTGAGGTAGGTGAGCAGCTCGTCAATATCCACGGGCAACATGAGCATCAAAGCCTGCTACGTGCAGATCGCCATCTGGCGCTGCTGGATACGTTCGGTGATTCGGTGATCGGTCCAGTCAAAACGCTTTACCGTGAGCGTTACAATGCTTTTGTCAAAGCGGAAAAAGAAGTAAGAGAACTGCAAAGCTCCAGTCAAAAGGCTTATCAGCTTTTGGATATGTACCGATTTCAATTAGAAGAGATCGCTGCGGCGGAGTTGAAATTGGGAGAAGATGAATTATTGGCAGAGGAACGGGTCAAGCTATCCCATAGTGAGAAAATGATGGATGGGATATCAGGAGCATACGAACTGCTAAGCGGCAGAGGTGGGCTGGATACGATCAATAACGTATTGTCTAGATTGAACGATGTCCAAAGCTATGACAGCAAAAGCCTTCAGCCCATTGCGGAGCAGATTCAGTCTGCTTTTTACCAGTTAGAGGACGCAGCATTCCAATTACGTTCTTATCGTGAGGATATTGAATTTAATCCAGGCAAGCTGCATGAAGTGGAGCAACGTTTGAATCAAATTACCGGATTACAGCGAAAATATGGTGATAGTATAGAGCAGATTTTGGAATACTATAGCCGTATTGAGCAGGAAACCGATCTGCTGGAAAATAAAGATGAGCGGCTGGAGCAGCTCATTGCAAAACGGGATGAGTTGCTTTCCGATTTGCTGGAGATTTCGGAAGAGCTTACAGAAGCACGTGAAATTTGTGCTGAAGAGCTTGCAGAGCAAGTGGAGCAGGAGTTAAAAGACCTGCAGATGGAAAGAACGTCACTCAAGGTGCGCATTGATCCAATTGAAGATCCACGCGGATATGAGTATAAAGGTCTGAAGGTAAGACCTACCAAGCAAGGCATAGATAATGCGGAATTTCTTATTTCCCCCAATCCAGGTGAGCCACTACGTCCACTTGGTAAGATCGCTTCAGGCGGTGAGCTATCACGTATCATGTTGGCGATGAAAAGTATTTTTGCGCGTCATGATCAAATTCCAGTACTCATTTTTGACGAGGTGGATACCGGGGTGAGTGGTCGTGCAGCTCAATCCATTGCCGAGAAGCTATATCGTTTATCTTCCGTTTGTCAGGTGTTTTCCATTACTCATTTGCCACAGGTGGCATGTATGGCAGATCATCAGTACCTTATTGAGAAAAATGTTCATGATGGACGGACCATGACTCAAATTGAGGGACTTACGGAGGACGGGCGTGTCAAGGAATTGGCACGGATGCTGGGCGGCGTGGAAATTACCGAAAAAACATTGCATCACGCACAGGAAATGCTGAATTTGGCGGAAGGAAAGAAAGCCTGAAAAGAGCGGCTGGCGTAATGTTTAACAGTTATAAAAGCCTGGGGGCAAGGTTACCTTATAGGTACGCAATTGGCGACCACCTTTACTCGTCAAGCGAAAGAAGCAAAGGGAGCGTGACAGCCATTGAATTTTTACTCCAGGATCAAATTGCTCGGTCTTTTGCTTGTTTTTCTTATGTGTTCTATCGGTAACGCTCAGTATGTGCAAGCAGCGCTGCCTCCACAAGCTTCTTTGGATTTGTTCGGCTCTAAAAGCATGAGGACAACCCAAGAAAGTGTAGTCCCCGATTTAAAAGTATACCCGGGGGGGCAGACGATTGGGGTCAAAGTAAAATCTTCAGGAGTGCTTGTCGTCGGTCACCATATCATTCAGGAAAGTAATGATCGTAAGGTGTCACCTGGTGAAACAGCAGGGATTCGCCTAGGGGATCGAATTACACACATGAACGGCAAGCCACTCAATAGCCTGGCAAGGGTTGCTGAGGCAGTAGACGAAGCAGGTAAGAACAAAAAACCGCTCGACATCACGCTTTGTCGAGGGGAGCAGACCATTTCCACCAAGTTAACACCAGCATATGATCAAGATGATAAAGCGTGGCGGCTTGGGTTGTATATTAGGGACTCGGCTGCAGGTGTAGGTACATTAACGTTTTACGCACCGGACCAGGGTGTATACGGGGCCTTGGGTCACGTAATTACCGATATGAATACCCAAACCCCTATTGTCGTGGGGAGCGGAGAGATTGTGCAATCCAATGTGACGTCAATTGCGAAAAGCCAAAGTGGGGAACCAGGAGAAAAACGCGCTCATTTTCTCAAAGATCATCGGGTATTAGGAAATATTGAACGAAATACGAATTTCGGAATCTTTGGGAAAATGTCAGATGAGCCGCAATATGGATTGTATTCGACTCCTATTCCAGTGGCTCTTGCGAATGAAGTAAAAGAAGGACCGGCAGAAATTTTAACTGTGCTGGAAGGTCAACAAATTCAGCGGTTTCAGGCGGAAATTGTACACATCTCTCAGCAGGACAAACCAGCAACCAAAGGACTTGTGATACGCATTGTAGATCCAAAGCTACTGGATAAGACCGGGGGAATCGTGCAAGGAATGAGCGGTAGTCCGATTATCCAAAATGGTAAGCTTATCGGGGCTGTGACACATGTATTTGTGAATGATCCTAAATCAGGTTACGGTTGTTTTATCGAATGGATGCTGCGCGATGCAGGAATCATGCAGAATAACGTAAGCTTGAAATCATCTTCTAATCTTAAGGCGAGCTAGTGGCCTTAAGATTTTTTTGTCGAAAAGCAGAGGAATAACTCATAATTGCAAGATAAAGAATCAATTATAATAGAAACTCTAAAAAAAATAAATAAAAATAATTTTCGACAGAAGGAATTCATAATTCGATGTCGAAATCATATACTCCGACAAGAAATATTTATATACTGTAAACAGATATCACAATGGAATATCACTCAATGAGGAGGAAGTACATTGCAAAAAATTGAGGTATTGTTGGCTGATGACAACCGGGAATTTACGAATTTGCTTGCTGAATATATTTCCGATCAGGAGGATATGGAAGTTACGGGAATCGCCTATAACGGCGAAGAAGTGCTCCAACGCATCGCAGAATCCCGCAACATACCTGATGTACTTATTTTAGATATTATTATGCCTCACCTGGATGGTCTCGGTGTGTTGGAGCGTTTGAGAGAAATGAACCTGACTCCACAGCCGAAAATCATTATGCTGACTGCATTCGGTCAAGAAAATATTACACAAAGGGCCGTACAGCTCGGGGCATCTTATTATATTTTGAAGCCGTTTGACATGGAAGTGCTGGCTAACCGTGTTCGCCAATTGGTGGGACCGCAGTTAGTTAGCAGCAGTCCGGTAACCATTTCATCCATGCGGTCCAACGTAGTACCTATGGGTAAGACGAAAAACCTGGATGCCAGTATCACGGCCATCATACATGAAATTGGTGTACCAGCTCACATCAAGGGCTATCAATATTTACGCGAAGCCATTACGATGGTGTACAATAATATCGAAATCTTGGGAGCCATCACCAAAACATTATATCCGGCAATCGCCGAAAAGTTCAAAACGACGGCATCTCGCGTAGAACGCGCCATTCGTCATGCTATCGAGGTAGCATGGACCCGAGGAAATATCGACAGCATTTCACATCTGTTTGGTTACACCATTAATATCAGTAAGTCCAAACCAACCAATAGTGAATTCATAGCGATGGTGGCAGATAAGCTGCGGATTGAGAATAAGGTGTCCTGAAAGAGTCAGAATGATTGATGAAGCAAGGGATTTTTGGGGTTTGACGTTTATCAATGATAATTGCAGGGATGGCTTCTAATCTCCAAAACAGCCGCCCAGATTACCGATAAACTTCTGAATAGTAGAAAACTAATACCGCCTTTTTATTGGTTCTTCCAAGAACCAGTAAAGGAGCGGTATTTTTTATGAACGATTTTCAATTTCAACTGGACAATTTAAAGTTTTCTTCAATTATCGTCATTTCATTGCTATCAGTCGTCGTTCTACCAAGGGAGAGAGTTGGAATTGTTATTGAACTATTGCTTGATCGACAAGCTCTATAAGAAATATAATTAAAACAATCTTTCAAATGAGGTGAATCGGATGTCATTCCGTATTGTTCGAGGTATTTAGTTTCCGGGCTGGAAAAAACGCGTACCAGCCGTCAAGGGAGAAGTCTATCCTTTTGGCTACAAAAACTAAAATTCTGAATGATATCGGTCTGCTAACTCGTAGTTTTTATCCTTAATTGGAAGGTGGAAGAAAAATGAATTCAATAGAATATAAAGAGTTTTATGATAAGGTTGGAAAAATCAACGGATGGGATTTCAGCAATGTGAAATGTATCTCCAAAGGAGTAAAATGGGACTTCTACAATGAAGTGGCGAAGACATGCAAGAAGTCGGATATATTGCTTGATATCGGTACTGGCGGCGGGGAAGCAATTTTATCAATAGCAGATTCTGCATTACTTCTAGTTGGGATTGACCATTCCACCGGAATGATTGAAACAGCAACCAAGAATTCTGCTGAATCAGACATAGCAAATGTTCGTTTTCTCCAGATGGATGCTGAAAATCTGAATTTTCCTGAGAACTTCTTTAATGTAACCTCTTCTCGACATTCATGTTTTTATGCAAAAGAAATAGCAAAGGTGTTAGTAAAGGGTGGTATGTTCCTGACACAGCAAGTAAGCGAAAACGACAAATTAAATATTAAAGAAGCGTTTGGAAGAGGACAGGCATGGGGTGCTAAGAAAGACTCGTTAAAAGCTAAATATATTACCGAATTAAGTGATGCGGGCTTTAACGATATACAGTCATTTGAATTCAATGCAAACGAATATTATCAGACTCCTGCAGACTTAATATTCCTCTTGAAACACACTCCAATTATTCCTAACTTCGGAGAAAAAGAAATTGATTTTCAAATACTCCAACAATTTATTGTGGACAATCAAACCGAAATAGGAATAAGAACAAATTCAGAACGATTTATGGTGATTGCTAGGAAGTAAAACATAAAGGGATACCCGTTTCTGGGTATCCTTTTTTTAGAACTTATAAGTTTGATGGAATAAGTGAATAAAGATTTTCAGCATCTCCCTCGCTATATGACGATACAATTGTTGGGGATTCTAAAACATAATGCTCTCCACGAGGTTATAAAATAAACCTGAATCAGTTGCACCAACCATCACGAAGGGAAATTTTCCTTTTGTAAACAGTTCTGAATTTCTCTTTAATTTTGATATAAACAAAGTGTCGTTTCTTGTCGATATAGTATCTAATATAAAGAGAACTGAGGAGCGAATATATGAAATTTAACATTCGAACAAAATTGATATTGGGTTTTCTTGCGGTAATAATCCTGCTGATCGTGATTAGTACAGTATCTATCTCAAAAATGAAAAACCTAGGTGACACTTCGATGGCAATTGATAGCCATTGGATGCCAAGTGTGACCATACTGGGAACACTAAATGGTGATGTATCTGATGTAGAGCGGATTTCATTAAACATTATTGTAGAACGTGACCCAGAGGAAATGGAGAAGGTTCAGGCCGAATATGATAAGGTTTTAAAAAAGGTCGAGGACGGCCGCAAAACATACGAAAAATTAATTGCTACCCCTAAAGAACGCGAAATGTACGAAGAATTCTCCAAAAATTATACGGAGTATTTGGCTAAGTTGCCTGAAGTGATCGAAGCAGGTAAAGCCAATGATTATGCTCAATCAAGCATCCTTCATCAAGAGTCCTATAAGTTATGGTATAGTTCAAACGATATGATCAGTCAGCTCATTAAATTGAATGCAGATGGATCTAAACAGACTACGAAAGAAGCTGTTGACAACTTTATTTCAGGGAGACAATTGGTCATCGTTTTGAGTATAGCAGCCGTTATATTAGCATTGATCATGGCAATCATCATAGCCCAAATTATTTCTAAACCTATCTTGCGGATCAGTCGTGCTGCTGAAAGTATTGCATCGGGTGATCTTACAAGTGAAGCTATCATTGTGAAGGGCAAGGACGAGATCAGTACGTTGGCACATTCCTTCAATGTCATGGTTGAGAACCTTCGTCAACTGATTCAATCTGTGAGTAAGACGACTGAGTTGGTAACCACTTCCTCAGAAGAATTGACGGCCAGCGCAGAGCAAAATAGCCAAGCTTCTGCACAAATAACCGAAACGGTGCAAGAAGTAGCTACTGGAACAGGAGATCAGGTAGATATGGTGACGAAATCGTCCCAAGCTATTGAGGAAATGTCTATCGGTGTTGAGCAAATCGCCATCCGCGCGCAAAATGTATTCGCATCTGCGCAAGATGCGGCCCATAAATCGGCTGAAGGTAACCAGATGATTCAACAGGCAGTTACGCAGATGAATGCCGTGAATGATTCGATGAATGGATTGGCAGATCTCATGGCTGGATTGGGAGAGCGCTCAGACGAAATTGGCAAGATCATTGATGTTATCACCAATATTTCTAGTCAGACCAACCTTCTTGCCTTGAACGCTGCGATTGAAGCGGCCCGTGCAGGAGAACATGGTCGCGGATTTGCTGTAGTTGCAGGCGAAGTTCGCAAGTTGGCTGAACAATCGGCTCATTCAGCTCAACAAATTACGGAGCTAGTGGGATTGATTCAAAAGGATACTACCCATGCTATTGAGGCGGTAGCGTCTAACGGGAAGGATGTCATGACAGGTCGTGAAGTTGTACAAAATGCAGGCGCATCCTTTGAACTAATTCAGGAAACCGTAAATAAAGTGGCCAGTGAAATTGAAGAGGTTTCTGCCGGATCAGAACAAATGTCTGCAAGTACAGATGAGATTGTTGGTTTTGTCAGACAAATTTCAGCGATTGCTGAGGAAGCCGCAGCAGGGACACAACACGTATCTGCCGCAACTCAGGAACAGCTGGCGTCCATGGAGGAAATTGCTTCATCTGCAAGAAACCTGTCTACGATGGCAGAGGATCTGCAAGGGCAAATTGGTAAATTCAAAGTATAATTCGTATACTGCTTTTTATGTTTAAGAGGAACTAGCTGCTCTATTGTGAGCGGCTTTTTTCTTTTTTATTAATATATTGTGATTAAAGGGTGTAGATATGAGGAATCTGTAATTGGAAAGATATGATATAATGGTGGGAAATTCTTTGGGTTGGAGTGACATGATGGATAATAAGACTGAACTTAAAGCAAGTGAACTACGTCAGTTAGCGATAGACAAAATTATAGCTACACCATTTTTGAGTGATTTTAAATATCTGAAAAGCAGAAAAGTTTTGAAAAAAGAAACCAAGGAATTTATATTTGAAATTAGTTTTGGTGCGACTAAATATGGTGCATTAAAAGTTTATATTGTCGTAGAATCCAAAAAAATAAAAAAGAAGTATAGTACTGGGGCTTGTTTTCACAGTGAATTGATTGCTCTGACCAAGAAATATACGGAAAACAGGGATTACCTTGTGTCCACAGAAGCAGAAAGAGAACGAGTGATCCAAGAGATCGTTGAAGATATCTACGCTTTTGCGTTGCCCTTTTTCAAGCGATTCGAACATGTAGAAACACTAGCAGAACAAGTACATAAGTCAGGTTTTTTACCGCATCGCAAACGCTTTGATAAGTTTAATCCGTTGACGAAAAGATTCATTGATTTTTATTATCAAGGGGAGTAATGTAGCCATCTGGGCCATTTTTATTCTCACCATTGGGCTATGATAAGGAGAACGATCTTCATAGAGGGGATATTATCGTTTTTCAAAAGGATGATGTACAATTTGTAAAACGGATCAATGTACCCCTCAGGAAAAGATGATTTATCTAACATGCTCAATTTCTTGCTTAGAGGCGAGTCGGATGTTGCAATGGAGGGTACGATTTTTATATGGGTAGACAATCGGATGAACAGCACAGAGGCTGTATAACGGGTATATTTCAATGAATAAAGCTATAGGCTAAGTCATCGCATTGAACGGGCTAGTGGTATTAACCCAATTAATTCTAAAGCAAAGGCGGGGATGAGAGCATGTGGAATAGTCTGACTTGGGTGTTCTTCGGCGTGTTGTTGGTGGCGTTGGGTTGGATTGTTAAAGCAAGGCGTAGTCGCAGCAGCAACAAACAAGTGAATGAACAGCGGGGCAGTAATGTCGTTGAATTTCGTCCTCGTAAGTCCGCTCGACAATCCCGCACCGGAAATGAACCTAAGTCTAAAGTGTCTTCCGGTTCACGCGCGAATGCAAAAGCAGCAGGTATTCAGGCCCCAACTGGATTTGGACTGTCTGACTCTATCCAGGGTACAGGCAAGCAAAAATGCTCCTTTTGTAAAAAAGAAGACAAATTAACCTTCTATGCGGATGACAATGGTTCGCTGTACGGGGTGTGTAAAGAGTGTAAGCATAAGGCGGAAAGACAGGATATGTTGCCACTTTAGTTTATACAGACGATTGAGGACCATCATTAAAAAATTCTTATAATTAATAAAAACTCCCAACCGATGCAGTAAATTGGTTAGGAGTTTTTTTGTTTGTGCTTTACATTGTTATCTAATTTGCCTGTCAATCAATTCCTCAAGCGCATCTGCTATGTGATCTGGTCCATAGGATAGCTCTTCTCGGCTTAAGCTCAACCAGGCATGACGCTCATCCATATCAAAGGCAGTCTCCAGCCAACCAGATAACCCTCTGCCCCTGCGGTCTACTTCTACAAGCACATGCACACCCTCGGGTTCCAACTGCATAATCAGCTCCAGCTCCTCGATATCACGTGCATACTCTGATCCGGGCGTAAATTCAAATTCCTGTACGTACGGAACACCGCGTCCCAGCTTAGGGTGACGTTCGCAGGTGGAGGAACGGAATCGGAAGCCCAACAGGTGAACCGCCTCAAAGACTGTATTCATATAGGGATGTGGCTCGATTTTGAGTGAATCACGATCGGTTGGGTCCAAAGCCATGCCAATATCTAATGCTGTTTCCAGCCAGACGGGCTGTTTGGCGTGAGTAACAGGAGTTTCCAACGGCAATCTGAAGGAAAAAGGAATTTCAAGCTCCTGTCCTTGCTGTAGATGAAAGCCATCTGATACCTTGATCCGTGCAATGCAGCAGGTGGTGGTAGTTTTTTTATCATCGTGCTCCACGATATATTCAGTCTTGAGCTCAATGTCAATTTTGCCGATTTCCTGATCAATTTTGCCGCCTTTGATGCGCATGATGCCACTAAGTTCTTCCCCAGGCACATATACGGCTTGATCTACCAGTGTATCGACTTTAGCTGAACCGATTCCTGCGCTTGCTAAGATTTTGTTGAAAAAACTCATTATTCCGTCCCCCCAGATAACCTCATGGTCATGATATACAAACGAAAACTAAAAACTTGTACAGCTTAACCGGATATACGGGGCAATGGTTCGAATCGTTCCAAAAAAATGCAAGAAAAAAGTAACTGGTACTCACGTAGGCATATTGCAGCTTGTCGATCTATCTGTCTACTAATCGCAGTTCACTTTATGAGGAGGTATAAAGCAATTTCGACAGCGAGGCTCATAAGCCTCAGAGTCACCGATCATCACAATAGGTCCTACAGTGGAAGGTTTACCATTTACCATACGTTGCGTAAATACTGCTTCCGAGCTACCGCATACAGCGCAAAAGGAAGTCAGCTTCTCGATATCATCCGCCATGGCGAGTAGACCACCGACATAGCCGAACTCCTTGCCTCGATAATCCAGATTCAGCCCATCGGCAATTACATGCTTGCCGCAATAAGCTAGCTCTTGTACAAGCGACATAATATGACGACTGAAAAACTGGACTTCGTCAAAGGCAACCACGTCGGCATCTTTTGTTTCTTGTAAAATACGCTGAACGAGCTCATCTGTGAGTTTTCTGGGGATAGAGATAGCGGGCAGCCGATATCCGATCCGGCTTACTATTTCGTCCTCGGCATAGCGGTTATCTTCAGCGGGTTTGTAAGCGACCACTTTACGATGCCCGTATTGGATTAGTTTTTGACAGCGGCGAATCAATTCGCCGGATTTTTCACTGAACATGGGGCCTGTAATAATCGTAATTCGTCCTGTAGGCAAAGCGAATTCCCCTCTCTGTAACATGTACATAACACTGTAAATCTTCTTCTCCGAAAGAAAACGCCATTATAGATTACCATAACCAGCCGCATACAGACTAGAGAAAATATATTGTTTTTCGACATGTTGTGTATGTCTATTCCTAAAACGTAAATGTGGTCGTCATTGCTCTGCCGCCTCTGGCATGATATGGTGAAGCGTAGTGGAATGAAGGGAAGAGTGAAAGGCATGGACGAAAAAAATACGGATTATAGTGCCAAAAAAGGAGCATTACTGGAGCAAGGGCTGATCAGCCCGCAAGCTCTAGAACTCATCACTGAGCTGGAGACAGAGCTGAGCTTTCTGCGCAAGCAAAATGAATCATTTCGCAAGGCGCTGCGAGCCAAATCAGCACAAAGTCCAAGGATGTCTACTAAATTACGAGATGCGCTGTATGAATGATATGGAAAGATATCTGGATTAAAGGGTTATCTTTTTTGTAGCCTATGCCTAAATGCTATATTTTGTACAGTGAAATAAAGAGAGTACAATAAGCTATATATAATCAATTGTTAATGGAGGAGAAACATGACTATACATTGTGATGTCGCTATTTTGGGTGGAGGAACCGGGGGGTATGTAGCAGCCATTCGTGCCGCCCAGCTAGGCAAGGAAGTGGTTATCATCGAAAAGGACAAGCTTGGCGGAACCTGTCTGCACCGTGGTTGCATTCCGAGTAAAGCCTTGCTGCGCAGTGCGGAAGTATATGCGACGATTAAGGAAAGTGCACAATACGGTATTGAGACATCGGGAGCACAGCTTGTATTTCCTAAGGTTCAGGAGCGTAAGGAAGCCGTTGTGGAGCAACTGCATCAAGGCGTTCAATTTTTGATGCGTAAAAATAAAATTACGGTGCTGAGCGGTAAGGGACGCGTGATTGGGCCGTCTATATTTTCTCCAAAAAGCGGGGCAGTTGCTGTGGAACTAGAAGATGGTGAGATGGAAACGATTGTTCCTACACATCTCATTATCGCAACGGGATCACGCCCGCGTGTGCTGTCCGGACTGGAGCCAGATGGCGAATTTATCCTGAGCAGTGACGAAGCGTTAACTATGGAGGAGCTACCAGCATCCCTGATTATCGTGGGCGGTGGTGTTATTGGCGTAGAGTGGGCTTCCATGCTAAATGATTTTGGCGTGGAGGTTACGGTGGTTGAAGCCGCGAATCGACTTATTCCCACGGAAGACGAAGACGTTTCGCGTGAAATGCAGCGCTTGTTAACCAAGCGTGGTGTCAAGGTGCTGACGGGTTCACAAGTGCTGGCTAAAACATACGGCAAAGATGAGGAAGGCGTACAGATTGAGGTGCAAAAAGGGGAAGAAACCGAAACCCTCAGCGCTTCCAAATTGCTCATTTCTGTAGGGCGTCAGGCAAATGTGGAAAATATCGGGCTGGAAAATACGGATATCCGCGTAGAGCGTGGCTTTATCTCGGTTAATGAGCATTTGCAGACGAATGAACCACATATTTACGCCATTGGAGATTGCATCGGCGGCTTACAACTGGCGCATGCGGCGAGCCATGAAGGTTTGCAGGCGGTTCATCATATGGCGGGCGAAGAGTTTCACAGTGTACCTAACCATCTGATTCCGCGGTGTATTTATACACGTCCTGAAGCCGCGAGCGTCGGCTTAACGGAGCAAGAAGCCCGTGAGCGTGGACATCAGGTGAAGACAGGGAAGTTCCCTTTTCAAGCTATCGGAAAATCGCTAGTATACGGCAGTCGGGACGGCTTCGTCAAAGTAGTGGCCGACGAGAAGACCAATGATATTCTCGGTGTACATATGATCGGTACGCATGTGACGGATCTGATCAGCGAGGCCGCTCTTGCGCAACTGCTGGATGCTACGCCATGGGAAGTCGGACAACTTATTCATCCGCATCCGACGTTGTCGGAGATTTTGGGAGAAGCGATGTTGGCCGTTGATGGACAGGCGATTGGCATATAAACGTTTCAAATAAATCGGTGCTTTTCTTTTTGGGGAGAAAAGGATTATAATGGGGTTAGCCAGAGTTTAGTACCAGGTTTTAAGACAAGATGGTACTAGGTACTGGAAGTAGGATGTTTGACACTTAAGGAGGTGCCTCAATGAGTTCTAAAGGCGCTGTAGACGCTGGCTTCAGACATGAACAGCTGGGACTTACTCACGGACAAGTTATTGATATGTACAGATATATGTTGCTCGCAAGAAGATTTGACGAGCGCAACATGCTCCTGCAACGGGCAGGGAAAATTAATTTCCACGTTTCTGGCATTGGACAGGAGGCGGCACAAGTAGGTGCAGCTTTCGGCCTTGACCGGGAAAAGGACTATTTTCTTCCCTATTATCGGGATTATGGATTCGTGCTTGCGGTAGGAATGACGCCGCGCGAACTAATGCTGTCGGCATTTGCCAAGGCAGATGATCCCAATAGCGGTGGTCGTCAGATGCCAGGACATTTTGGTAGTAAACGGCTGCGTATTGTGACTGGCTCCAGCCCAGTAACGACACAGGTTCCGCATGCAGTAGGTGTAGCTTTGGCTGCCAAAATGCAGAAAAAGGATTTTGTTTCGTTTGTTACGTTTGGGGAAGGCTCCAGCAATCAGGGAGATTTTCACGAAGGCTGTAACTTTGCTGGTGTACAGAAGCTGCCAGTCATCATTATGTGCGAGAACAATCAATATGCGATATCGGTTCCGATTCATAAACAGTTGGCAGGCAAGGTAAGCGACCGTGCTTTGGGATATGGTTTTCCAGGGATTCGAGTCGATGGTAATGATGCGTTGGCGGTATATGCGGCGGTGAAGGAAGCACGGGAACGTGCTGTCCGCGGTGAAGGTCCTACGCTGATCGAAGCCATGATGTACCGTCTGTCTCCTCACTCCACCTCGGATAATGATCTGGCTTACCGGACCAAGGAGGAAGTGGATGAGAACTGGGCCAAGGATGGCGTAGCCCGTATGAAAAACTACTTGATTGAATGCGGCATTTGGGATGAGGCCAAGGATGCGGATCTGTCGGCTGAGCTGCTGCTCGAAGTCAAGGAAGCGATTGAATATGCAGATAAAGCGCCTTTTCCAAAGCCCGAAGATACGCTGCTGCATGTGTATGCAGATAGCGATGGGGAGGGCCGGTAACAATGGCGATTATGGAATATATTGATGCGATTCGTCTTGCCATGAAAGAAGAGATGGAGCAGGATGAAACGGTTTTTGTATTAGGTGAGGATGTCGGGGTGAAGGGCGGCGTCTTTACAACGACAAAGGGGCTTATGGACCAATTCGGTGAGCAACGTGTCATGGATACGCCATTGGCTGAGTCTGCTATTGCCGGGGTTGCGATTGGTGCAGCCATGTACGGAATGAAGCCGATTGCCGAAATGCAATATTCGGACTTCATGCTTCCGGCGACAAATCAGATTATTAGTGAAGCAGCTAAAATCCGTTACCGCTCTAACAACGATTGGAACTGTCCTGTGGTAATCCGCGCGCCAATCGGTGGTGGTATCTTTGGTGGTTTGTATCACTCTCAGTGTCCAGAATCTATCTTTTTTGGTACGCCGGGTTTGAAAATTGTTGCTCCATTTACACCTTATGACGCAAAAGGATTGCTGAAAGCAGCCATTCGTGACCCTGATCCAGTGCTGTTTTTTGAAAATAAAAAATCCTACAAGCTGATCAAGGGTGAAGTGCCTGAGGATGATTATATCGTTCCGATTGGCAAGGCTAATCTATTACGTGAGGGTGACGATATTACGGTCATCGGATATAGCCAGCCTTTGCATTTTGTCATGCAGGCTGCTGAGGAATTGGAGAAGGAAGAGGGCATTACCGCACATGTTGTGGATTTGCGCACACTCCAACCGCTGGACCGCGAAGCCATTATTGAGGCTGCACGACATACAGGTAAGGTATTAATCGTGCATGAGGACAACAAAACGGGCGGCATCGGTGCCGAGGTATCGGCAATTATTAATGAGGAGTGTCTGTTCGAGCTGGATGCGCCGATTGAGCGTCTATGTGCTCCTGATGTACCAGCCATGCCGATCAGTCCACCGATGGAGAAGTTTTATATGTTAAACAAGGATAAAGTTAAGGAAGCCATGCGCCGTCTTGCAATGTATTAATAAAAGCTAGATTGGACGAAAGCATTCCAAAAGTATAGCGGGGGCAGCGGTAAAACGCGCCCTCCTATGATGTTAAGGAGTTGAAAAAATGTCAGACCAAACACAATGGAACGACGTGACCATGCCACAATTGGCAGAATCGCTCGTATCGGCGACAATTGCCAAATGGCTCAAACAACCTGGTGAAACGGTAGAGCAATTCGAGCCGATTTGCGAGGTTATTACAGATAAAGTGAATGCAGAAATCCCATCCACATTGGACGGCATTATGGGTGATCTGTTGGCAGAGGAAGGTCAGACAGTAGCGGTAGGCGATTTAATTTGCCGTATCCAGACGAAGTCGACTGCACCTTCGGCGGCAACAGGAGCGACACCTGTTGCACCAGCATCTCAAAGTACCGTACAAACACAATCTCAGCAGAGTGCTGGATCGGACCAGTCCATGAGAGGACGTTTTTCCCCAGCGGTGCAAACCCTGGCTGCTGAGCATAATGTCGACTTAAGCCAAGTACCAGGCACGGGCATGGGGGGAAGAATTACCCGCAAAGACGTGCTGAATTATGTGCAGCAGGGCGGTTCTGCTCCCACTGGAGTATCTGGACAGCCGACTGCGACAACATCAGGACAAGGATCTCCTTTTGCAGGAAGACAGCAGTCTGCCACTCAGCACAGCACACCGATTCAAAATATGGACCCTGCTATTCCGGTTCGTAACAGTGGGATTCATTTGACGGAGGCTCCAAAGGCTCCTGTGATCGAAGTTGAGGGTGGCAACAATAACAGATCCGAGTATTTTATTGATGTTACACCCATTCGCAGTGCAATTGCTCGCAATATGCGACAAAGCGTTTCCGAAATTCCACATGCATGGACGACGATTGAGGTGGATGTGACCAACCTGGTAATGCTCCGCAACAAGATCAAAAACGAGTTCAAGCAAAAAGAAGGCATTAATATTACGTATCTGGCTTTCCTCATGAAAGCAGTCGTGAATGCAATCAAAGAATATCCGATCATGAATTCGGTGTGGGCTGTGGACAAAATTATCGTCAAAAGAGATATCAATATTTCGCTAGCCGTGGGTACAGAGGACTCCGTTCTTACTCCTGTTATTAAAAAAGCGGACCAGAAAAATATTGCTGGATTAGCTCGTGAAATTGACGATTTGGCACGTAAAACCCGGGAAGGCACGCTCAAACTGGACGACATGCAAGGCGGAACGTTCACTGTAAACAACACAGGCTCCTTTGGTTCGATTTTATCTTATCCGGTAATTAACTATCCGCAGGCTGCAATTCTTACCTTTGAATCCATTGTTAAAAGACCAGTGGTTATTGATGATATGATTGCGGTTCGCTCGATGGCTAATCTGTGCTTGTCGCTGGATCATCGCATTTTGGACGGAGTGATTTGCGGACGATTCCTGCAACGGGTTAAAGAAAATCTAGAAGGCTACACTTTGGATACGAAGCTGTACTAATCATCCGAACAGTGGGGGAAATGTACGGAGAGGAAGTGATAGGCCGTGAACAGACGACCGCTTGATGTAACCTATACGAATAGGATGGAATATGCCCATGCATGGGATGTCCAGAAGGAGATTGTGGGAAAGCTGGATGCGGGAGAGGCAAGAGAAACGCTTATGCTTCTCCAGCATCCGCCGACCTATACGATTGGATCTCAGCGGCATCCTGAACATTTGCTCCTTACACCAGAGCAACTGAAGGAGCAGGGAATCAGCGTCTTTCAGATTGACCGTGGGGGAGACATTACATATCATGGGCCGGGGCAGCTTGTCGGATATCCTCTACTTATGCTCGGCAACCGGGAGGCGCTGAATCTGCACGGATACCTTCGAAGTCTGGAAGAAGTGATCATCCAGTTGTTGGCATCTTATGGGGTTGAGGGAAGCCGTAAGCCTGAATATACGGGGGTATGGATCGGGAATCTAAAAATTGCGGCCATTGGCGTCAAATTCAACAAGTGTAAGCACCGTCGGGGCTTCGTAACCAGCCATGGCTTTGCCTTTAACATCAAATCAGGGATACAGCATGAGGGCTTTGAGGGCATTGTCCCGTGCGGAATTCAGGAATACGGTGTGACATCATTGGAGGACTGCATACAGAAGCCTATGTCGGTGGAGCAGATTGCGAAGGAAATTGTACCGTTCTTTGAACAGCAATTTTCATTTGCTGCGCAATGGCAAACGCATTCTTTCCAATAAAGGTAAGGCGGGCTATTGTGTATGTACACGAAAGCCCGCCTGTTTGCTTTACGTAACAGCTCGTCCACTCAAGGCTTCAATAGTGCCTTAGAGCAGCCGGATACCTTGAGCGGTATAGTTATTATAGTGGCATAATAAACGGCTCAATTACCATGAACAGCGTAGAACCAATCATAGCTGCGAGCATAATGTAGACGAAAAAACGAACCCATTTTTTGTTCGACATGTGTAACTCCTTTAGGATAGGTTTAAGTCATAGATAAGAACATCTATCCGTATTGTAGCGTAATCGGGAAAGAGAGGAAAGTTTAATGACAGTAAAAGTAGTAAAAGACCGAATCGTACAGGAATTTATGGAACTCGTACAGGTGGATAGTGAAACGAAAAATGAGCAGGAAATATCACGTGTTCTAAAAGAAAAGTTTAATGCACTCGGGCTGGAAGTAATGGAAGACGATTCTCGTGAAAGAACCGGACATGGTTCAGGCAATCTGATCGTCACCTGGAAAGCGGAAGGTGTGGAGAAAGCACCCAAATTATTTTTCACCTGCCATATGGATACCGTTACTCCGGGTAAAGGCATTAAGCCACAGTTGGGTGAGGATGGCTGGATTCGTAGTGACGGTTCAACGATTCTGGGTTCTGACGACAAGGCGGGAATTGCTGCTTTGTTCGAGGCGATTCGTGTCGTGCGCGAGCAGAATATTCCCCATGGTCAAATCCAGTTCGTGATTACAGCTGGCGAGGAATCTGGTTTAATGGGTGCACGGGCGATGAAGCCGGAAGTGCTAGATTCTGATTTCGGATATGCTTTGGATTCGAATGGTGAAGTTGGCTCTATTTGTATAGCTGCCCCAACGCAGGCACGTATTGAAATGAAGATAACTGGGAAGTCCGCTCATGCGGGGGTAAATCCCGAAGATGGCATTAGTGCCATTCAGGTCGCTTCTAAAGCCATTTCTAAAATGAAACTAGGACGGATTGATAAGGAAACGACCGCTAACATCGGCAGTTTCGAGGGCGGCGGCGCGACGAATGTGGTATGCGATTTTGTATTGATCCGTGCAGAGGCACGTAGTATTGTGCAGGAAAAGGTTAATCATCAAATCCAGCATATGCGTGAAGCGCTGGAAACCACCACACGCGAATTTGGTGCACAGGGAGAGTTCCGCAGTGAAGTCATCTATCCAGCATTCAGCTTTACGGAGCATGACGAAGTTGTACAGGTTGCGCAGCGTGCAATTCAAGGACTGGGACTGGCAACGTCGACCTTCCATTCCGGTGGTGGCTCAGATGCTAATGTATTCAACGGGCTTGGAATTCCAACGGTGAATTTGGCTGTGGGCTACCAGAACATCCATACAACAGAGGAAAAAATCAAGGCCGATGACCTGGTGAAGGTTGCTGAAGTTGTCATAGCTCTGATTCAAGAAACCACAAAATAAACTTGTATCATACACTTGCAACATACTGAAAAAAGGTTCAGGTTAAAGACAGGAACAGCGTTCCTTCGTCTTTAGACCTGAACCTTTTTTGGAACAGCTAGCGAAGCGATGGTGGCGGTAGGTCCGTGTTCCTTTTGCCACTGACGCAAAAGTGCTTGAATCTGCCAGGCTTTACCAACGATATGGAGGGTGCTTTCAGTACGGTAGCTTTTCATTTCTGCATCTCCTCATGACAGGAAGTTTGTTATTCTACCACCAGCATATGTACAAAGTGGACAAGTTAGACTAACTTTGGTGATAATTAATAAAGAAAGATAGATATGAAGGAGGAAACTTACCGATGAACGAGCAAACGAACGGACAATTGAACAATCCAACAAACGATGCACATCGCAAGCCTTATTCCAATCCTGCGCTGGAGGAAAAGACCGTGTCCACACAGTCTATTTTTGAGGGAAAGGTCATTACATTACAGGTAGACACGGTAGAGCTTCCCGACGGCTCCACTGGAAAGCGTGAGATCGTAAAGCATCCAGGGGCGGTGGCTGTTTTGGCTCTACATGAAGGAAAAATGCTGGTCGTGGACCAGTACAGACAGGCGATGGGGCGCTGTGAGGTAGAAATTCCTGCAGGTAAGCTAGAGCGGGGTGAAGATCCGATGGAAGCAGCGGGGCGTGAGCTGAGAGAAGAGACAGGTTATACTGCCAAGTCGCTGAAGCTGCTGCACTCCTTTTATACCTCTCCTGGCTTTGCGGATGAAATCATTCATCTGTATGTTGCCGAAGAACTGGAGTTAGGTGAGATGGAACCGGATGAGGATGAATTTCTGGAGTTGTTTGAGGTGACGCTGGAAGAAGCACAGACGCTCATTCGTGAAGGACGGATTAGTGATGCCAAAACGATTCTGGCCGTCTATGCGTGGCAACACCGCCAACATACAGGGAGCTTCTAAGCGGATGGATGAAAATATAGTAGAACTTAACGACTACTTTGCAGACTTGCATATTCATATTGGCAGAACAGAGAAGGGAAATCCGATCAAAATTAGTGGCAGCCGCGATCTGACCTTTGCCAACATAGCTAAGGAAGCCTCCGGTCGTAAAGGAATTGGGCTGATCGGTATCATTGACTGCCATGCACTTAATGTACAGGAGGATATTCGTACCTATTTACATACGGGTGAAATGAAGGAAATCAGCGGCGGCGGTATCGCTTACCGGGATACGGTTATTCTCCTTGGCACGGAGCTGGAAATACGTGCTGAAGGTCGCCCTGAGGCGCACGTACTGGCCTATTTTCCAGATCTGGCGGCGATGGAGGATTTTACCCAATGGCTGGCCCGGCATATGAAAAATGTTAATCTTAGCTCACAACGAATCTATGCGCCGCCACGCGAGTTGCAGCAGCAAATTTACGGACGTGGAGGCATTATGGTGCCTGCGCACGTGTTTACTCCTCATAAGGGCATATACGGCAGCTCAGCGGCCCGTATGGAGGAACTGCTGGATATGGAGCTCGTTAGCGGGGTGGAGCTGGGGCTGAGCGCAGATTCATCTATGGCCGGTTTGATTTCGGAACTGGATCGCTTCAGCTTTCTCACGAATTCAGATGCCCATTCACTTGGGAAAATCGGACGAGAATACAACAAATTATCACTGGCAAAGCCGTGTTTTGATGAATTCAGAATGGCTTTGGAGCGGCGGGAAGGACGACGGGTGCGTGCCAACTACGGATTAAATCCGAAACTGGGCAAATACCATCGTTCTTACTGTCAAAGCTGCGGTACGATTATTGACGAGCAACAGATGGCGGATGAACGTTGTCCTGACTGTGGTCATACCAAGCTGGTGAGAGGTGTGCTGGATCGAATATGGAGCATTGCTGACCGTGAACAGCCCATGATTCCTTCCCATCGTCCGCCGTACATTTACCAGATTCCCCTGGAGTTTATTCCAGGTCTGGGTAAAGCCAAGCTGAACCAGCTATTGGCTGCATTTGGAACAGAAATGAATATTTTACATGAGGTTACACAGGAGGAGTTAGCAGCAGTCGTCGGAAAAGTGCTGGCAGAGCAAATTGTGCTTTCACGTGAGGGGAGACTGTCGCTTGTATCCGGTGGTGGTGGAACATACGGCAAAATAGCTAAGTCCTAGTAAAGTCTTGTCCCTCTAAAGGCATATCAGCGTCTGCTTGTTCATAACCATAAATTATCTATGCCGCTGGCTTGGCACATCATTCGTGATGCTTGATCTGCAGTGAAAGCTGCCCCATTTCTAGCCATCAGCCGTCGGATTACGGTTGTTTTTTGGACAAACAAGCAGATGAAAGGGGCAGGACGCCGATGCAATGGTTTCGTCATACGTTAAAAGATCAGACGCCGTATTATGTTTTCTTGGCTGTGCTGTTTCTGGTGGGAGTCGTCTTTGGCGCACTTATGGTAAACGCACTCTCGCTGGAGCAGTTACAGGATTTGTCCCGTTACCTGAAGGATTTTTTTGTAACAGTCAATCAAAACGAACAGGGCTTCGCTGATTCGCAGGCGGCTTCGACCTTTTGGGATAGCGTATCTTTACATCTGAAATGGGTCGGCCTAATTTGGGTGTGTGGCCTTTCGGTTATTGGTCTACCGGGCATTCTTGTATTGAATTTCCTCAAGGGTGTGCTAATCGGATTTTCAGTAGGTTATATGGTGGGGCAATATTCGTGGAAAGGACTGCTATTTTCTTTGGTTTCAGTTGCTCCCCATAACCTGCTCGTCATTCCGGTACTGCTCGTCTGCAGCGTGGCTGCGATGACTTTTTCCATCCATATGATCAAAACCAAAATACTCGCTACCCGGCCGTCAGACGGGATGCTGCGTCCGTTGCTGTCTTATGCAGGATTGACTGCTGTGATGATGGTGCTTCTTATCGGTAGCGCGTCCTTTGAAACTTGGATCACCCCGGTTATGATGCAATGGGTCACTCCTATGCTGACAGCTTCCGTATCATCTTGATCCGTTTCAAAATGTTTGACTTTATTTGTATAGACCCCCTATAATAATAGGAGTGAAAAAAGTGCAGTAGGCAGTAGCTTTGCAGGGGGAGGGAGACACATGGAAGCACGGATCGAAAAAATTAAGCAGCAGCTGCAATCCCAGGGCTACAAACTAACGCCTCAGCGGGAAGCCACCGTCAGAGTTTTACTTGAGAACGAAGATGATCATCTGAGTGCGGAAGATGTATTTATGCTCGTCAAAGAGAAAGCTCCCGAAATCGGTCTGGCAACCGTATACCGTACCCTAGAACTGCTAAGTGAACTGCATGTCGTGGAGAAAATTAATTTTGGTGATGGCGTTGCGCGTTATGATTTGCGCGGCGATACAACCAAACATCACCATCACCATTTGATATGTGTGCAGTGTGGCAGTGTAGATGAAATACTGGAAGATTGGCTTGGACCATTGGAGGAGCGTCTGGAACGGGAATATAATTTTACCGTAGTGGATCATCGTTTGGACTTCCACGGTATCTGTTATCGTTGTAAGGCGAAGAACGATACGACGGCTCAGAAATCTTTGGGCAAATCCAGAAAACACAAATCTCAGGACTAAAAGCTGACTACCCAAGCTCTCACCGACGAAGATGCGTTCGGGAGAGCTTTTTTGGTTAGGAATCTGTTGTTCGAGATTAAGTGGTATAAAAAGGAATAGCTTGTCATACCCTTCCATAGAGAGTCCTAATAGGGACTATATTCTGGGGAAAAGGCGGCTGATTCACATGGTACTATCGTTGCGGAGAGGACTAAAATGGCTGCGTTTGGTAATATTGTTCGGGGTGCTGGCATGTATGTTCTTTTATAGCCTCAGGCTGTTTACAGATTGGATAACACCTGTAGATCATTACCGAATACCGGAAGGACATGCAGTTAAGGTATTTGGCGGGCAAAAAGTAAATGAAGGGTCCGAGCATCGAATAGCAGTGTTGGAACGTTTACGTTTCTTTTACTGGTATGGTGAATAGTCTAAGTAATCGGTCTTGATGAGCTTATGATATGAACGCAGCACACGAAGAAGCAGAGGCTGAGACTGAACCGCTGTATGCAGAACAAGGAGACTTTTGGAACTCATGAAAATGTACATTCAACCTTTCGTTCAATATATGGAAGAGGAAAAGGGCTTGTCGCGCAGCACATTGGAAGCGTATCAACGGGACGTACAGCAGTTTGCCGAGTTTGCAGAAAGCTGTGGTATTGAGCAGCCGGATAACGTTCAACGGTCACATCTGGTACTGTATTTGGGCCGTTTGAAGGAACAGGGAAAAGCTGCGGCGACGATATCACGTAGCGTCGCCTCCATTCGCTCCTTTTTTCATTTTCTTATTCGGGAGGGAATTACGATCCATGATCCGTCCGTTCTGCTGGAGCTGCCCAAAGCGACTAAAAAGAAGCCCTCGGTGCTAACGCAGGATGAGATAGAGCGTTTGCTGGACGCGCCGGATGTGACTGCCCCGCAAGGGGTGCGAGACAAGGCGATGCTGGAGTTGCTATATGCGACGGGCATTCGTGTATCGGAGCTGATTGCCCTAAACGTGGGTGATGTCCGCACCGATCTGCGCTTTGTGCACTGTGGCGGCGAGGCAGGCAAGGAGCGTGTTGTACCGATCAGCCGTGAGGCATCACAGTGGGCACAAGTCTACATGGACGAGCAGCGTCTACTATTGCTGAGATCCGGGCAGGGTGAAGAAGCTCAGGTAGAGCAGGAAGCCATGTTCCTGAACGTATCTGGTCAGCGTCTCAGTAGACAGGGCTTCTGGAAAATGATTAAGAAGTACGGCCAGGAAGCAGGCATAAGCGAGGATATCACGCCCCACACGTTGCGGCATTCCTTTGCGGTACATATGCTGGAGGGCGGAGCGGACTTACGCTCTGTACAGGAAATGCTGGGTCATGCTGATCTGTCAACGACGCAGGTATATGCGCAGACGGCCAGACGGAATATGAAGGAAGTATATGAAAAGCATCACCCGCACGGCGGCAACCGCACTTCTCATGAAAGCAAAGATCGAACGTAACGATACTTTGCTTTCATAGAAAATGTGATAATGACTATAACTTTACGATTGTACAAGTCAGGAGAGATATTAATGTCAACAGCCAACCAATCTACAATTCAGGAAGCAGCAGATTATATCCGTGCCAAGAGCGGAATACGTCCAGAGATTGGTCTTATTCTGGGATCAGGTCTCGGTATTCTGGCCGATTTAATTCAGGATGGAATTAGTATTCCTTATCAGGATATTCCCCATTTTCCTGTATCGACGGTAGAAGGTCACGAGGGAGAATTACTGTTAGGCACGATTGAAGGTCGCGCTGTCGTCATGATGAAAGGGCGCTTTCATATGTATGAGGGATATGGCCCGCAGCTGACGGCTTTCCCAGTTCGGGTGATGAAGCAATTGGGGATTCAAAGTCTGCTGGTGACGAATGCAGCAGGTGGTGTAAACACTTCCTACGAAGCAGGCGATCTGATGGTCATCTCGGATCATCTTAATCTGACAGGACAAAATCCATTGATCGGACCGAACGATGCTGGTCTAGGCGTTCGTTTTCCAGACATGTCGGAGGCGTACAGCCGCCGCTTGCGTGAAATTGCCAAGCAAACGGCTAACCAACAGGGCTTCAGTCTGCAAGAAGGTGTATATGCTGGATTGCTGGGGCCTAACTATGAAACGCCTGCTGAAATCGTTATGCTGCGTACACTGGGTGCAGATGCGGTGGGTATGTCGACCGTATCTGAGGTTATTGTAGCCCGTCATGCAGGTATTGAGGTACTGGGCTTCTCCTGTATCACGAATATGGCCGCAGGCATTCTGGATCAGCCTTTGTCCCATGGTGAAGTGATGGAGACGGCAGAGAAAGTACGTGAGCAATTTTTAAAACTTGTGCTAGCGATTATTCCACAAATGTAGATTGGGGATCATGTTCAACCGAAGCGGTGGACATATATCCCAAGAACCCCATATCCGATCGCCTTTTGATGGCGTGGATATGGGGTTCTTTTTTACATCAACGGTTGAGCTGAGTATGATCTCCTAATGAAGAGGGGGTGTGCTCAATGCAGTTGAATTCGCCTTTTCTGCTACAGCCAGTTTATGTCGTTCTTGCACCTTGATCACAATAACCATAAAAATGATCCAGTAAATGGCTAGCGAGTTCAGGAAACGGCTGTCCGTTATATTGTTCAATACGATAAATAGGAAAAAAACCACTGCCGTCAGCCATGTATACATATCTGCTTTGCCAATTCTGAATTTAAATAAAGTTGTTATGGCGAGTGTAATTGTTGCCAGTAGTCCTGTAAGGCCCACATCGATCCACAGATCACGGAAACCGCTATGGCTGCTTGTCAGATCAAATCGGATGCCGTTCGCATAGATACTGGGTCGGGCTGCCCAGTAGGAGCCGTAACCATGTCCGAACCAGTAATGGCTCTGAATAGCACCACCAATCCCCTGCCAGATTTCCGTTCTTCCAGTTAAGGTCGTTGTTTTTCCGAATTCCGACGCAATCGCATCTCCATAAGTAAAGGTGAGTACCAAACCCAAAAGAACGAGCAAGCAGGAACAGCTAATGAAGAAACCGCGCAACGCAATGCTTCGGATTCTCTTGAATAGCAGTATAAACAATATAAATACGAAGAGCGAAGATGTCAGTACCAAAGAGGTGGTAGATTGGCACTCGATGAGCAATAGGGCATTGAGTAAGATAAAGCCAATATGCAAAACTTTACGTTTACCCCTGAAAAAATAAATGACATGTGAAACAAAACTTAACAGAGAGAGAGTTCCAAGTGTATTTTTATGACCAGAGATGCCCTTCCATAGCCCAGTATGTTCTACTCCACCATGAATGGCAAAGGAGGGAACGAGCAAAACGGCGAGTAGATTGAGTATGCTCAAAATACTTAACGTAACGACTAAGAGGCGAATGCAGCCCTGAGTTGTATAATGGGTGACCAAATAGAGCCCAAAGGTAGAGAAGGCAAGGAATTTGAGAACCATCAGCAAGGAAGAGGTCTGTTCTTGTTCAGCCCATAAGCAGGAGGCAGCGATGTACAGCGTGAGTAGAGTCAGTAACGGATTGTCGGCTAAGGTTGCGATCAATGACTTGAGTGAAGGTAGTAGCATGGTATAGCTGAACAACAGGATAAGCACGGAAATCGTGATAACTCTGGGGGACAAACCCTGACAAGCATAAGGAATCGAAAAAGCCAGTAAACCAGCTACTGTAAGTACATGTTTCACGATTTCACCACCTGGATACATTATGTATCTATAATATACAAAACGTATCTTCTTGTACAATAATAATAAAATATTTATTTTCATTTTTCTCAAGCCTAGAGCAAGCCCTCTTGTGCATATACTCAGTCCATGCTAAGAAAATGAAGAATTCTTCGGCTTGGTCAAAAAAGGAACTATTTACGTTTTTAAACATGGGGGTGTTCGGGTGGCGGATCATTTTACAGACCGTTTGAAGTTGAATTTGAGTGGTACGGGCAAAGAGTTAACGCCGCAGCAATTAAATGAAAATTTTAAAACCATTGAAAAAGAATTCATTGAACGCAGTGTAAACGTAAGCTGGTTTGGAGCTGCTGGTGATGGTATTCAGGATGACACGGCAGCTTTGCAGGAATTGATTAATAAGACCCCCGATTATTCCATTCTTCACATCCCCAGTGGACGATACAAAATAACCTCTACCTTACAGATTCGCAAGCAGGGTGTGCGCATTTTTGGCATTCATAAGGGCAGATACCGACAAGGCAAAGGTGTTACGTCGATTGAATATTATGGTACGGGTCCTTGTTTTCAAATTGGAGATGAAAGTTTACCATCGTTTAGCGGATATCAAAATGTGCAGTTTCATGACTTATCGATCCGGTACGAGGGGGCTGACATAGGCACATTAAATAATCCGTTTTCGCAGTCAGTGAAGCGTGGATATTATGGCAAAGGTACTTTGGGTATTCAGGATTGGAAGGGTGGCGGAGTTGTCCTGGATAACGTCCTAATTGAGCATTTTGAAACGGCTTTTTGGGGCTATGAAAGTGATGTGAATTTATTTAAATGCACGGAGATTAATTACAATAAAACAGGGATTCACTTGCAGAACAGAAGTTCACAGTTTACTAGCATAGCGCTTTTTACATTGGGGAACGATACGGCATTGGATCTGAATAGCTCCAATGGGGCCAGATTTTTGGCTAGCCAGCACATTAAGGATGGAAGCTCCAAAGATATTCCCATTCTAATTAATGATTTTATGAACGCTGAATTTATAGGTTGCTGGTTTGAGGGACTAAGCAGAGAGCATAAGATGACAGTGCCTTCTTTTATTCAAATTGGGGCTACCAAAGAAACAAAAAATGTGGCTTTGCGTGACTCTATTTTAGCGATAGCGGACAAATTCGATGACACCCAATCCGTATGTAACTATTTTGTGGATGTGGTCATTGGCAAAAAAGTTTTGGTGGACGAGGTGGGAGGTTATCCCCGTAATCTAAAGAAGCTTATTTCTTTCTCTGGTAGCTCTTCCACACAGCAGGTGACACTTCGCTCACATTTGGATTTTAGCTATAGCAATAATCGTTATGGCGAGAATAATGGGACAGGGCAGGCTTTGCTGCTTGTCGAGAAATACTCAAACAACGGGATTGAGCATTTGGACGAAACCTTTGTTAAAGCCTACCTGGGAGCAAGGCAAAATCTTCCCGCAGGTAGCTGGCAGAAGGTGAAGTTTAATCAAATCAACCATGATGAGCTGATCGAATTCGATGCGGTGAATAGCCGATGGCGAGCCAAGCGAGCTGGGAAATACAGAATACAAGTCTACATTTCGACCGATCCCCAAGTGGATGGCAATCGCACACGGCTGGCACTTCACCTGAATGATGAGCAGCTTACCGGAAGTTCCGCCTATGCGTATCTCGATGATAGGGTAATTGGCGGACTGAACTATAGTGCATTGAGTGGAGCTATGGAACTTAGATTGGAAGCGAATTCTTTTATTGATATACGGGTGTTCAGTCAAAATACGATGGATATTCTACCCGGTGGAGGAATCACATATCTCACTATAAGCCGAATTTAAACAATTATTTCACAGACGATAGATGTTCTGTCATTTTATATATTGGAAAATGCGCACCATGCTGACTCAGCTTGGTGCTATTTGATGTTTTTATTCATATGGAATATTTTTCTTTCATTCTGACGACAATGGTTAGCAGCACGCGAATAGGCCGGAGGGGTAAGTAAATGGGCTCCGGTGCTTTACGCCAATATGTTGAGGAGGGAACCGATTGTGAAGAAAAAAGTGGTGGCGTTCATCCTGGCTTGTCTGGTAGCCTTGACTGCCGTCCCTGTCGGCGGTTGGGCCGAAGAAAGCAGACCTGAAAGCAAACCCAAAGAGGGATCAGCGGCTGAGCTGGCTCCCGAGGCTCTCTCGGCGATCCTGATGGATGCAGATACGGGCACAGTCATCTATGAAAAAAACAGTCGTGAAAAGCTTCCTCCAGCGAGCATCACCAAGATTATGACGATGTTGCTGACAATGGAGGCTATTCAAGATGGCAAGCTCAAGCTGACCGATAAAGTTCGGGCCAGCGAATATGCGTCTTCAATGGGAGGCTCGCAAATTTTCTTGGAGCCCGGTGAAGAAATGACGGTCGATGAGATGCTGAAGGGAATTGCAATGGCTTCCGGCAACGACGCCTCTGTGGCGATGGCTGAGAAAATTGCAGGATCTGAACAGGCTTTTGTCGAGATGATGAATGCGAAGGTGCAACAGCTCGGGCTCAAGGATACGCATTTTGCCAATTGCAACGGTTTACCCGTAGAGAATCACTATTCTTCTGCGCATGATATTGCGGTTATGAGCCGAGAGTTGTTGAAATACCCGCAAATTACGAAATATACGGGAGCCTATCAGGACTATTTGCGCAAATCCTCAGTCAAACCCTTTTGGCTGGTGAATACGAATAAGCTTGTCCGTTTCTATACTGGAGCAGACGGGCTGAAAACAGGCTATACGGCAGAAGCAAAGTTCTGTCTTTCCGCTACTGCGAAGCGTGATGGCTTGCGTGTCGTAGCTGTGGTGCTCGGGGAGCCAAATACGAAGATACGCAACAATGAAGTATCTTCCATGTTCGACTATGCATTTTCTCAATATACAATGAAATCCATATACAAGCCGGGTGAATTGCTGGGCAGCGTAAAAGTTGAAAAAGGCGTATTGCCAGAGCTGAAAATTCAGGCTGACCGTTCTTACAGTGTACTGGTGAAAAAAGGTGGCAACAAACAAACGTTGCGTCATGAATTGCAACTGGCCCCAAGCCTCAAAGCTCCTGTCCGGGCTGGTGACCCAATCGGTAAGCTGGTCGTCTATCAGGATGGACAACAGCTTAAGGAGTTTAATATCACTTCGCCTGTGGCTATCGAAAAGGCCGGATGGTGGAAATTGTTTAAACGTACCATGTCGAACCTATTTTCTTTGTAGATTTTACGGGGTTTTCTTCTAGTTTTGTCGGAGGGCAGGAATCGTCTGCGGCTACGTAGAAATCCTTGTCCAAGACCGGGAGGAGAGTGAGTAAGCATGAACCTGCAAATTGAAATGGAGCATCACCGGGGGGTACTGATTGTAAGGCTGTCTGGTGAGCTTGATCACCATACGTCGGACATGGTCCGTATGCAAATGGACGAGGCGATTCAGCGCCGGCAATGCGAGCATATTGTGCTCAGCCTGAAGAATCTTCAGTTTATGGATAGCTCCGGCCTTGGCGTTATCTTGGGACGGTACAAACTGATCAAGCAAAAGGGCGGAAAAATGGCAGTCTGTGATGTCAATCCGCCAGTACACCGACTGCTGGATATGTCAGGGCTGTTCAAAATCATGCCCATATATGACAACGAGGGAAATGCGCTCACGGAACTGGAGGTTGTGTCATGAGAGAAGGCACGGGAAACAATTTCATGAGCTTGCAGTTTGCTGCCAAATCGGAGAATGAAGCATTTGCTCGTGTGGCTGTCGCGGCCTTTATTTCCAGGCTTGATCCCACAATGGATGAGCTAAGCGATTTGAAAACCGTGGTGTCTGAAGCGGTGACAAACAGTATTATTCACGGTTATGACAGCGATCCGTCAGGTGTCGTAACGATCAAAGTCGGGATTGAAGCGGACGTGATCACGTTGGTTGTTGAGGACGCAGGGCGAGGAATTGAGGATATAGAGCTAGCCAAGCAACCTCTATATACGTCCAAACCTGAATTGGAACGCTCCGGCATGGGCTTTACGATTATGGAAAATTTCATGGATGAGTTTGAAGCAGTCAGTGAGCCGGGCGGAGGCACGTCGGTCCGGATGAAGAAAAGGATTGAATCCAAGAAAGCTTTATATAATTAGGAGTTGATCCTATGGAAGCAGGAGGAAAAAAAACTTCGCACAGCTATTTGGAGGATGCGGAAGTCAAGCGGCTTATTGCACTGAGTCAATCTGGTGATAATGAGGCTCGTGAGACACTGGTCAATAGTAATATCCGGCTCGTCTGGTCTGTCGTGCAGCGCTTTATGAACCGGGGGTATGAACCTGACGATCTTTTTCAAATTGGTTGCATCGGCTTGTTAAAATCGGTGGATAAATTCGATCTCAGCTACGAAGTCAAATTTTCAACATATGCAGTACCGATGATTATCGGTGAGATTCAACGGTTTCTGCGTGATGACGGTACACTCAAGGTTAGCCGTTCCTTGAAGGAAACGGCCAATAAGGTCCGCAAAATGAAGGACGAGCTATCCAAACGACTCAACCGCCTGCCTACAGTCAAGGAAGTTGCTGATGAGCTGGGAGTGACACCGGAGGATGTTGTTTTTGCGCAGGAGGCCAATAAGCCGCCTACTTCAATTCACGAAACGGTGTTCGAAAATGACGGTGATCCGATTACACTTATGGATCAGATTGCTGACGAATCACAGGAAAGATGGTTCGACAAGCTGGCACTCAATGAGGCCATTGGCGGACTATCTGAGCGGGAGCGGTTGATTGTGTACCTGCGCTACTACCGGGATCAGACTCAATCAGAGGTTGCAAGTCGGCTTGGTATTTCTCAGGTGCAGGTATCACGGCTGGAAAAAAAGATTTTACAACTGATCCGCGATCAGATTGCCCAATAATAACAGTCAGGATCTTAGTGACATCCTTATGCTTACGTATTACTAAAGGGTATTCCAAAGCCATTTTAATGGCAAGGGGTACTCTTTTTTGCGTGGGATAAAAGACAATACACAGAATAGGTTTCCTTGCTTCGTTCCATACTAATCGATAATTACGAGGATAAGGAGGGGATCGGATGACTCATAGTCCGGCTCCTACAGTAGCTCCTATTGTCTACTTGCGGCTCCGCAGCCGTGTCCGCATGATACAAGGGCAGGATTTACATTTGGGTGATGTAGCCCAACTGCTGACTAATCCTGAATGGGAAAAGGATTTGCTTGAGCTTGTTCTCAAGCGGCCGCAGCACCAGGACGGTAATCTGATACTGATAGACATGCTGCAGATTATAGCAAAAATTAGAGATCATATTCCGGGGGTCGTAGTTGAATCTCTTGGGAAGCCGCATGTACTTGTGGAACTTGTGGAGAAACCCCGTAAGCCGTCCAAAATACTGTTTGTTTTGGTATGGGTGCTTCTGTTTTTTGGCTCTGCGCTGACAATTATGAATTTTCATGCCGACGTTAGCATGATGGAGGTACAGGTTCGGATTGTGGAGATGATTACGGGACATAAGGATGAGCATCCGTACCTGTTTCAAATTGCTTACTCGATCGGCATCGGCTTTGGCATGATCGTTTTTTTTAATCACTTGTTCAAGAAAAATTGGAACGAGGAGCCGACGCCGCTGGAGGTGGAAATGTATCTGTATCAGGAAAATGTGGATCAGTATGTTGTGGCAGAGGAATATGAAAAGATGGCCCGTCTGCAGACAAAGGATAAGAAACCATGATATTTGTACAGGCTGCACTTCAGATTATTTTAGGTATTGCTGGGGGCCTTGCGGTGGGTAGCGGTGTAATTGCTTTTTTTATTGTGCTGGATATCATGCCGCGATTAGCACAACTTACCCGTACGTATAAAAAATCACGTGCATACGAAAAGGCAATGATTGTAGGCTCAGTACTGGGAACTGTGGTCGATTTTTGGAACATTTGCTTGCCACTACCGGGCATATTTACATGGATACCTGGGTTATTTTGCGGAGTGTTTATTGGCTTGCTCGCCGCGGCTCTAACGGAGGTATTGAATCTCCTGCCTATACTCGCCAAGCGACTCCACATGACCGTGTATATGCTCGGTCTGTTGATGGCAATGGTGCTTGGCAAGGTGACGGGTTCCTTATTTGACTGGTTTGTATACAACCGTTAACAACGAAAGCGAAGGGGGCAAGGGATATGGATCACAGAGCGGATCAAGAGCATCAGGAGCAGCATCAAGAAGACGGGGGAATTGGAAAGGAAAACCATACCGGCGGAGAAGAGTTGAGTCCATGGCAGAAAAAGCAGGCGCAGGAATCAGCACGTTTTAAACACAAAAAAGAGAGTGAGCGGTCTGATAACGTAGAGGAGTCCGTTCGCTACTGGCAGGCCGAAGATGATATATCGCCGAGGATGAAGGATAATAAGAATACACTTGAAACAGTATTAGGTTTGGGGGAGACCTTTGATGTCGTATTCAGGGAAATGACACTGGGTGGGCGTCATACTGGATATCTGTTCCTAAATTCCTTTGCGAAGGATCAGATCATGCTTGAAGTGCTAAAGCGGCTCACCTATCTGACGCCGGATGATCTCTCTTCGGATGGACTACAAGCGTATTTTGAAAATTTTATTCCACATATTCAGGTGGAGAAGACGGATAAGATGTCTGTGGTCATTAACAAGGTGCTGACGGGACTGAGTGCCTTTTTCATGGAAGGCGAGCGTTTTTCCCTTATTCTGGATACTCGTAATTACCCGGTGCGTAATCCGGAGGAACCTTCTTTGGAGCGGGTTGTGCGCGGTGCTCGCGACGGGTTTACTGAAACAATGCTTACAAATGTAGGTCTGGTGCGCCGGCGTTTGCGCGACCCAGGGCTTAAATTTGAGGCTATGCAGGTCGGACGTCGAACCCGAACAGACGTATGTTTGGGTTACATTGACGATATTGTGGATAAGGTGATGGTGGATACTGTACGAGATAAAATTAAAAATGTTAATTTGGATGGTATTCCGCTGGCCGACAAGCAATTAGAGGAGACGATTATCAATAAAGGTTGGAATCCATATCCATTAGTACGATATTCGGAGCGACCAGATGTCGTGGCATCGCATATCATGGAAGGAAGGCTCGTTATTTTCGTCGATACCTCACCCAGCGTGATGATTTTGCCTACCACTTTTTTTGACTTGTGTCAGCATGCAGAAGAGAATCGGCAAACCGCTTTTATGGGAAGTTATTTGCGGTGGGTACGTTTTATAGGTATATTCGCCTCGATGTTTCTGCTTCCGATGTGGCTGCTAATGGTCATCAATCCAGAATTAAAACCGGCGTTTCTTGATTTTATTGGTCCTCAAAAGGAAGCACATCTTCCGCTGATTGCCCAGTTTATCATTGTAGAACTAGGGGTCGATCTAATGCGAATGGCGGCTGTGCATACTCCGACACCACTGGCTTCCGCTATGGGCTTGATCGCAGCGATTCTGGTCGGTGATATAGCGGTTAAGACGGGACTTTTCGTGAATGAGGTCGTGCTGTATATGGCTGTCGCTGCCATAGGAATGTTCGCAACACCGAGCTATGAGCTGGGGTTAGCGAATAGACTGATTCGACTATTCCTGCTGGTTGCTGTTGCAATTTTTCACGTACCGGGCTTTGTCGTGGGTACGACACTGATCATTTTGATGCTGACGCTGCATCGGTCATATAATTCTTCGTATTTGTGGCCGTTCATTCCTTTTAATGCCAAAGCGTTAGCTTCCATCTTGTTCCGTATGCCTGTACTAGATGCGCCTAACCGCCCGTCATCTAACAAAACGAGGGACAATACGCGTATGCCCCATACGGATGCCGACACAGATTCGAACTCAGGCAATGGACAGGAGCATTAATATAAATGATCTGCATAAAAATCCATTGTTCTTGATGTTTTTTTTGCTATACTGGTGTAAACATTCGATGGAATATGACTAGCTTGTTCCAGAAAGAGAGGCGCCAGAACATGTATTTGCATGGAAGCAGTAAAATTAACAGCAATGGACATTTGGAGATCGGCGGTTGTGATACAACGCTTTTGAAAGAGCGTTTTGGCACGCCGCTATATATTGTTGACGAACAGTTAGTCCGCCGGCGCTGCCGGGAATTCATAGAAGCTTTTCGTGAAACTGGATTGAAGTTTCAAGTTGCTTATGCAAGCAAAGCGTTTTGTGTTATGGCGATGTGTGCTTTAGCTGCTGAAGAAGGAATGTCGCTTGACGTAGTTTCCAGTGGAGAATTGTTTACTGCGCTACAAGCAGGGTTCCCGGCAGAGCGAATCCATTTTCACGGCAATAACAAAACACCGGAAGAAATTGAAATGGCGTTAGATGCGCAAATTGGCTGCTTCGTCGTTGATAGCGAAATGGAGTTGCATTTGTTGCAGGCCCTTGCCTCCGAGAAAGAACAGCAGGTGAATATCTTACTGCGTGTTACACCAGGGGTTGAGGCGCATACGCATGAATATATGGCCACAGGTCAAGAAGATTCGAAATTTGGCTTTGACATTGGGAATGGTACAGCACGCCAAGCAGTGGAACAGGCTATCGAGCTGGACCATCTTAACCTGTTAGGGGTACATTCTCATATCGGTTCGCAAATTTTCGAAGTGAATGGCTTTCAAATGGCTGCTGAACGGGTTGCAGCTTTTTCCAGAGAAATTAAAGAACAGCTTCAGTTTTCTTTCAAAGTGATTAATCTGGGTGGGGGATTTGGCATTCGCTACACAGAGGAGGACACACCGCTGAAAGTATCCACCTATGTGCAGGCTATCGGCGAAGCGGTGAAAACCTATTTTTCAGGACTTTACGATGAACTTCCAGAAATTTGGATTGAGCCGGGACGCAGTATTGTAGGCGATTCAGGCACGACCTTATATACGGTAGGGAGCATCAAGGATATTCCGCAGGTACGTAAATATGTCTCGGTAGATGGCGGGATGACAGATAATCCACGTCCTGCACTGTATCAGGCCAAGTATGAAGCGATGCTGGCTAATCGAGCGCAGGATACGAACGAAGAGACGGTGTCCATTGCGGGCAAATGCTGCGAAAGCGGCGATATGCTTATTTGGGATGTAGAGCTGCCTCGTATAAATAGCGGCGACTTGCTCGCTGTTGCCTCAACCGGAGCCTACAATTACTCCATGGCGAGTAATTATAACCGAATACGTCGACCAGCAGTTGTATTTGTCAACAACGGTGAGGCCGAGTTGGTGGTGCGTCGGGAAACCTACGAGGATATCGTACGCAACGATGTTGTGCCACAGCGCTTGATTCGTGATCAAGCCAGTCCGGCGGTTCAGCCTAACGCCAAGATTACGGTTTCGTCCTGATTTTAGCATTGTAAGATCAAGCAGGCCATTGAGTCGGTAATAATACACCGGGGACAATGGCCCTTTTTTTTTGGACAAGACTTTGCTAAGCGCGGCAATTCATAGTAAACTGGAACTTGATGTTATTTAGTTCTCAAAACAGGTTGAAAAGGAGATACAAACAATGAAAAAAGGTAGAATAGATCTTGAAAACGGCGGTATCGTCGAAATTGACTTTTTCCCAGAAGAAGCTCCAAACACCGTTGCTAACTTTGAAAAGCTGGCAAACAGCGGTTATTACAACGGTTTGAGCTTCCACCGTGTCATTCCGGGCTTTGTGGCTCAAGGTGGTTGTCCAATCGGTAACGGTACAGGCGGTCCTGGTTACACGATTGACTGTGAAACAGCTACGAATACAACAAAGCATGCCAAAGGCGTTCTGTCCATGGCTCATGCAGGTCGCAACACAGGTGGCAGCCAATTCTTTATCTGCTACGCTCCACAACCACATTTAGATGGAGTACATACTGTATTTGGTAAAGTAACCAAAGGTATGGAATTCATTGATGCTGTAAAACAAGGCGACAAAATGAAAGAGGTTAAAGTATTTGACGTGTAATTTTACCGTTAATTACATGATCTTTTTTAAATAGCGTTGCACCTAAGCCGTTCTGTCTTTGGACAGGGCGGCTTTTGTTGTCTTTTGTTTGACGGTTTATTGATTTTCGCAATCACGTAGGCATTACAGTGCGTAAGATCACATTCGAAAAGTAAGTGTTGTGATAGCCTTCTCATAAGAATGCATTTTCCATTTATTTTATATGAGTATTCAAACTCAGTAAGGATTGGAAAAGAAGGGGGCTTATCACATTGTCTATTTTAACGCGCACAAATCGACTCGGATTTTTTGAAATCCGGCTGGAATCCATTGGTGGACTCGGCGCTAATCTGGCTGGCAAAATGTTGGCCGAAACCGGGGTGCTTGGTCTGGGGCTGAATGCTTCAAATTTTTCGTCCTATGGTTCGGAAAAAAAGGGAACTCCGGTTAAAAGCTTCGTCCGCTTCTGTGAGCCGGAGGTCGATATTCGGGATCACAGTCCGATTGAGCAACCGCATGTGGTAGGCATTTTCCATGAAACGTTATACAAAACGGTAAATGTAATCAGCGGACTGCCAGCGGATGGGATTGTAGTGGTTAATTCCACGCGTCCAGCAGAAGAAATACGGGCTGATTTGGGACTGGTATCCGGTACATTAGCGGTGGTGGATGCGATGGGCATCGCACTGGAAGAGCGAACCAAACTAAATACGTCCATGCTCGGTGCCTTGTTCCGTGTCTGTGATTTCCTGGACCCGGAAGCGATGAGATCGGTTATACGCAGTACCTTTGAAAAGAAAAATCCACTGTTAGTGGAACCTAATCTGCGTACGTTTAACCGTGGTTATGATGAAATGGAACTGCACGTATATCCAGTTACTGATGACGCAGAGGATCGGGTTTTTGAACGTCCGCAGCCATTGCTGGGATACGAAACCCAACTACTGGGGGGCGTTATTGCAACTCAGGGAAACAGCATGACGAGAGATGTTAGTGGTTCACGTCAGGGGTATGTGCCTGAATATGAAGCTGATAAATGTACCCATTGTGCCAAGTGTGATTCGATTTGCCCGGATTACTGTTTTGTATGGGAAGAGCAAGCAGACAAACGCGGAAGAATGATGCCATTTTTGCAAGGAATTGATTACCAGTATTGCAAAGGATGTCTGAAATGTGTAGATATTTGCCCGTCAGGGGCATTAAGCTCGCGTCGCGAACAATGGGGATGGGCGGAACAGAATCGAGTTGCCCACCAATTTCCGGCATATGAAGGAGGGCGTGCGTAATGGCAAAACTGGAGGAAGAACTCAAACAGACAGGCGCCGCGCAAGTGACAACGTTCGAATCCGGTAATGAAATGGCAGCTACGGCGGCTGCGCAGATTAATTATCATATGATGGGATATTTCCCGATTACTCCATCTACCGAGGTAGCGCAGTATCTGGATCAGATGAGAACGAGAGGTCAGCATAATATTAAGCTGGTTGCAGCAGACGGAGAACACGGATCGGCAGGGATTTGTTATGGAGCTGCCGCAGCGGGAGCGAGGGTTGTGAACGCCACTAGTTCGCAAGGTTTCCTGTACATGCTGGAGCAGTTACCTGTTCAGTCAGGTACCCGTTTTCCAATGGTTATGAATCTGGTGACACGAGCTGTTAGTGGTCCCCTGGATATTCGCGGGGATCATTCGGACCTGTACTATGGTTTGAATACAGGCTGGGTCATTTTGACGGCAAGTACACCACAGGCTGTGTATGATATGAACATCATGGCACTAAAAATCGCAGAGCATAGCGATGTTCGGCTGCCTGTAATGGTCGCATATGACGGTTTTTATACGTCCCATCAAAAACGTAAAGTGCAATATTTTGCCGATGCTGAGACCGTGCGCGGTTTTGTAGGTCCTAACCCGAACTTGAATTATCCGAATATTACGGATTTTGAACATCCTGTTACCGTGGGTGCGCATATGAACGGTGATGACCTGACGAATAATCATGTTCAGCTATCTGAAGCACTGAAGCTGTCAGAAGGAGTATATGAGCAGGTAGCAGCAGAATATGCCGCTTTATCCGGTCGGGAATACCCGATTTTGGATCTGTATCATATGGAGGATGCTGAGGTCGCGGTATTCCTGTTGAATTCGGCGGCTGAATCGGCCAAGGATGTGGCGGATCAACTCCGCGCGCGCGGGATTAAAGCTGGTGTGATACGTCCGAATATCATCCGACCGTTCCCAGCCGCACAACTGCGGGAAGCATTACGCGATGTCAAGGCGCTGCTGGTAGGTGAACGTGCAGATTCGTATGGGGCAGACGGCGGTAATTTAACGCATGAAATTAAAGCGGCCTTGCAGGAGGACCCGCTGAACCGGACACTCGTGTTGAGTCGTATATTTGGCTTGGGCGGCAAGGATTTTTATGCGGAAGATGCAGAGGCGTTCTTCCAGCTTGCGATTGAGGCGGCAGAGGCCGGACGAGCCGAGAAGCCCTTTGATTATTACGGAATTAATCCGGGTTCACCGGACAAGGTGATGCCGCAAGTTATGCAACCGCCACGTGGCAATGCATACCGTACGGGTCTGATTCAGGTTACGCCGGACGAGGCGACCGGGAAGCTCAAAGTCAAGGTACCACCCCTGCGATCGTTGACGACCAAACCACGCCGTCTTACACCAGGTCACGGGGCTTGCCCAGGATGTGGGGCATTGTCTGCGCTGGAACTGTTTTTCAAAGGTATTGAAGGGGATATTGTCGTGCTGTTCCAGACAGGCTGCGTATATGTGACGACGACAGGGTATCCATATACATCACACAAACAACCGATGATCCACAATCTTTTTCAAAACGGGGCCGCTACACTTTCGGGAGCGCTGGAAGCTTATATGGAAATGAAGCGCCGCAATGAAATTGAGATGTCGGACGATCCGACCTTTATCATGATCAGTGGTGACGGTGGGATGGATATTGGTATGGGTTCTGCGATTGGTGCGGCTCTGCGTAATCATAAGCTGATCATGTTGGAATATGATAACGAAGGGTACATGAATACAGGTTCACAGCAATCGTACTCCACTCCGCTCGGTCACATGACCAGTACGTCGGGTGTAGGGAAAATGCAAAAAGGAAAGCAAGGGCATCACAAGGATACCGTGCAAATCATGGCTGCTTGTAACATTCCGTATGCTTTTACAGCAGCTGAAAGTCATCCGCAGGATATGCTGCGTAAAGCAGCCAAAGCTCAATGGTATGCGAACAACGTGGGTACGGCCTATGGTAAGATCCTGTGCGCCTGCCCGCTGAATTGGAAATCCGAAGACAGACTGGGCACCAGCATTGTGGGCGCCGCAGTCGAGTCCTGTTTCTTTCCTTTGTACGAAATCGAGCAAGGCAGTACGACGATTACGTATAATCCGGAAGACAAGGGAAAACGGATTCCAGCTGCAGAATGGTTGAAATTAATGGGTAAAACGAAGCATCTTCTCAAGGAGGAGGCTACGCTGGCTACCTTTGAGCAGGAGATTGAGCGTCGCTGGACTACCCTGAAAAAGAAACATGAAATTTCAGAGCTATAATTCTGTTTTTTTGCATAATCATCGATTAGCACTGTTAGCCGCTGTTACTGTAGTGGTTCGATCAAGATTCTTTGCGCTTATTGTGCAAAGAATCTTTTTTGTCGTTTATGGGTTGAAGCATAAAAAAACAGGTAATGATTTCCGATATAGGAGTGGAGGCCTATAAGAGGCACGTTAAAAAGTTTTCTTCTGAATTTTAAGATGCAATGAGGTGCAGGTAATGATTAAGCTGAATACAGTTGAAATAATCGAAATTATAAAGAAGCAGATCCCTAAGGTTATGAACATCAAGCCAGTAGAACTAAAGTTTACAGACGATTTTGGACGGGCATCGCTAGCAGCGACAGAACACAAATTCACGCTGACGAACCAGCACTATTCTGCCAAGGTGATGGATTGCGTGTTAGAAACACAGGTACGCCCCATTTTAATGTGCGAAATTATTTATTTTCTGAAATGCGAGTTTATTGACGGACATGTTGATGTACGACTGGATTATGAAGCATGTTCTGAGGAAGGGCGGGGACCTGTTGCTTCAGCCGTAATTACCTTTGATCATGCAACAGAGTTGGGAGTCGAGGAGCTGGCCGATCTGATTGACTTGGCGCTTCATATGAATGATAAAACCTGGTTTGAAGAACTCTCCAGCCAATATGTCAAAACCAAAGCAGGCGCTTCTATTAGATAACTTGCTTTTTTTAGAAGTCGGTGCTAATATACGTAACAAGTTTAATGTTAATTCAATTAAATAAGAGCAAGATCCTTCGGGGCGGGGCGAAATTCCCCACCGGCGGTGATGACATGTTTGTGGATCGTTTTTGTGAGAAACAGCATGGCTTAGTCCGTGACCCGGATGCTGAATGATCAGCAGAAGGTGGACCTGGTGCAAATCCGGGACCGACAGTATAGTCTGGATGGGAGAAGGATACGAAGCGCATGTGCATGACGTGACATGTGCCGATTTTTAGCATACCCAATTGTGCGTACGACTTATTTCGTTGTAGGATAGCATCGGGCGATAGCTTTCTTAAGCTTTCTTTTTGATGGGTGTTCTGAGCGTATTTGGTTGTATCCTCAGTCATGCTTTCTATTGGCAAACCTATGATTTCATGTCGTCTTAAGATGCATATGAACTGCGCTTGTATACTACAAATGTGACTCTCATCACCCCCATGACGGATTGAATCCGAACTGGGGGTTTTTTGCGCTTATAGCTGATGAATTAGGGATAAACTGAAATGTAGTGGAAAGGAGTGAAGGCATGTTTACCGGATTAGTTGAGGAAGTGGGTCGCATTCAAACTATATCCAAAAGCGGTGAAGCGATGGTGCTGGGGATTTCGGGTTCCGTGGTGTTGGGCGATTTGAAAATAGGAGACAGTGTCTCGGTGAATGGCGTTTGCCTGACGGCGATACGGATTGGTTCGAAAGACTTTAAGGTTGATGTGATGCCGGAAACCTTTCGCAGCACTAATCTGAAAGAGTTGAGATCCGGCAGCCGAGTCAATCTGGAGCGAGCAATGGCGGCGAGTGGAAGGTTCGGAGGACACATCGTGCAAGGACATGTGGACGGGACGGGAACGATTCGCGGGGTGACATCAGACCAGAATGCAGTTGTGTTCGAAGTTGAGCCTAAAAATCAAACATTATTTAAATATATTCTACTCAAAGGGTCAATCACAATTGATGGTATCAGCCTCACAGTCGCACAGCGTACGGGAGATACCTTTGCCGTATCTATTATTCCCCACACTTTATCCGAAACGGCCTTACAAGCCAAACGTGAGGGGGATACCGTCAATATCGAATGTGATATTTTGGGCAAATATGTAGAACAGCTTTTAAATTACAGAGGTTCAGCGGAGGCGGAGAGAGTAGAAGAAGCTCCTCTCAGTTTGGACTATTTGGCGAAACACGGCTTTGCCTGATTTTGAATGGTAAGCCTGTTTAGGAGCATTCGTGGCACAAGACATAAGGAGGAAAGTGTTATGGATAGAGGTAGCCAAACAAGTGCAATGGCGAACGTCATAGAGCATGGCGAGTTGGAACATGACGAAGAGATTCGTTTGGATTCCATCGAAGAAGCGTTGGAGGATTTAAAAAACGGTAAAGTCGTTATTGTAGTGGATGATGAACAGCGCGAAAATGAAGGCGATTTTATCGCTTTGGCTGAAAAAGCGTCGCCTGAGGTCATTAATTTCATGATTACAGAAGGTCGCGGGTTGGTCTGTGTGCCAATCACACGACAAAGAGCCGAGGCTTTGGAATTGCATCCTATGGTAGAGCAAAATACAGATTTCCACGGTACTGCCTTTACGGTATCGGTAGATCATATGGAGACAACAACGGGTATTTCAGCGGCCGAGCGCTCCTTGACTGTACGCGCCTTGGCAGACGAAGCAGTCACAGGAAGTGATTTCCGCAAGCCTGGTCACATGTTCCCGCTGATTGCTCGCGATGGTGGTGTCTTGCAGCGTGCTGGTCACACTGAAGCGGCTGTTGATCTGGCCCGACTCAGTGGCTTCAAGCCTGCTGGGGTCATTTGCGAAATTATAAAGGAAGATGGCTCAATGGCCCGCCTGCCTGATCTGGCAGTGGTCGCCAAGCGACATCAATTGAAGCTGATCAGTATTCAGCATTTGGTGGCCTACCGTCGTCGTTTGTCATTGTAAAAATACATCTCGGTTCCAAGTAAATCTGAAGTATTATCCGAAGTCCCTAAATAATTAAACTAAGAGAGGTTGATTAAACATGGCACGTTTTCTAGAAGGTAATCTCGTATCAAACGGTTTAAAATATGGTATTGTGGTGGGCAGATTTAATGAGTTTATTACGAGCAAGCTGTTAAGCGGCGCAATTGACGCACTTCAACGACATGGTGCGCAGGAAGATGAAATTGATGTAGCCTGGGTTCCGGGTGCATTTGAAATTTCACTGATTGCACAAAAAATGGCTGCAAGCGGCAAATATGATGCCGTAATTACGCTGGGTACGGTCATCCGTGGTTCTACTTCACATTATGATATCGTCTGCAATGAAGTGGCCAAGGGTGTGGCAGCAAGCAGTCTGAAAACGGGAGTACCCGTTATTTTTGGGGTAGTGACGACAGAAAACATTGAACAGGCTATTGAACGAGCAGGTACGAAGGCTGGTAATAAAGGTTGGGATTCTGCATTGGCTGCGATTGAAATGGCCAATCTCGGCAAGCAATTTTAATTATAGGAATAGCTGAATAGAACGGAATAAACTGCAAGGTGAAAAGGGATTGGATTGTTAAGCAAGGCGATGACGTATATACTACAGAAAGAGGGATTGATAACGTAGAGCATAAGTGCTATAGGGAAAGGTATTGTTGAATGATGATTGGAGTAAGGCAGGGGGAAGCACATTGACAGTCGTAAACTACAAGCTGGAAACATTCGAGGGTCCGCTGGATCTACTGTTGCATCTGATTGATAAAGCCGAGATCGACATTCAGGATATCCCGATTAGCGATATTACTGATCAGTATATGGCTTTTTTGCACAGTATGCAGGAGCTGGAACTGGACATTACGAGCGAGTTTCTGGTGATGGCGGCGACGCTCTTATCTATTAAGAGTAAATTGTTGCTTCCCAAGCCACCTGTGATGGAATATGACGATTTGGATTTTTATGAGGAAGAGGATTATGATCCACGTGAGGAACTGGTCCGCAAGCTGGTGGAGTATCGTAAATATAAAGGGATTGCTCGCCATCTAAGTGAACGTGAGTGGGAGCGGAGTCTAATTTATGGCAAGGAGCCAGAAGATCTAAGCGCATTCCTGCCCACTGAACCCGCAAATCCGGTGCATGGGCTGCATGCAAGCGATTTGGTCGCGGCCTTTCAGCGTGCTTTGCGCAAAGCAGAACGACGTACGACGGTAACCCGTGTTCATCGAGACGAAATTTCAGTTAAGGACCGTATCCGGCAAGTTATCGGGGCGTTAGAGATGCTGGGGAACGGAGGACGGCTACTGTTCTCCAAGCTGATGCATGAGGATATGTATCGGCATGAGGTGGTTGTGACCTTTTTGGCTATCCTTGAACTGATGAAAATGAAACAAATTTTCTGTTATCAGGAGAAGCTTTTCGATGATATTGTAATGGAGTGGAGAGGGGATTTACGGGTTAATGGATTATCTGAAGCTGAAATCAATTATTGAGGGACTGCTGTTTCTCGCAGGAGAGGAAGGGTTGTCCACCAAGCAGATCGCCGACATTGTAGAGCAGCAGCAAGAGCTGGTTGAACAGTGCTTGGAAGATATGAAGCAGGACATGGAGCAGGGGGGAAGGGGCTTGCAACTTGTCCGTATTGCCGGTCATTATCAGCTTGCAACTTTATCCGAACATGCACCTTACTTTGAAAAGCTCGCATACTCTCCGGCACGTGCCTCACTGTCTCAAGCTGCTTTGGAGACGCTGGCCATTGTTGCCTACCGCCAGCCCATTACAAGAGTTGAAATCGAAGAGATTCGGGGTGTCAAATCCGAGCGGGCCATACATACACTGGTCAACAAGGAGCTCATTGAAGAGAAAGGTCGAGCTGAAGCCATCGGACGGCCAATATTGTACGGAACGACGAAATCATTTTTGGATTATTTCGGTCTGGGCTCTTTGGCAGATCTACCGCAACCGGAGTTGTTCGAGGATTCGGACAATTTGGAGGAAGAGACTCAATTATTGTTCGAGCGTCTGGAGAGCAGCCTGCCTGCGGCCAACGATCTAGATCTTGAATCCCAATAAAGTTGCTCCGGATCTTGCGGCTCACTTATGTAAAGCTCAAACAGACAGCCAGTCCTCACGTAGTTGGGGGCTGGCTGTTGGTATTTTAAGATGCATGATTTTCCGGCGAACGGTCATACTATTTTTGCCATGATATCTATAGCAAAAAGGTAGGGAGGACTCGCCAGTGTGGAAATGGATCAGTATCGCCATCATCGTCGTTATATTACTTGTGCTGGCTATTCTGCTCTCTCGTATTCGATTGAAGCTGGATATTGCCAAACATGACAATGATGATCGGGCGCATCTAGAGATCAGATTTCTATACGGGATGATTAAAATGAATTACGATATTCCGGCCATTCTCGTAACAGGTTTAAAAAAAGGGCTTCTCTATCGGCTTGACCGCAATAAAAACATACATAAAACGGATGCTTCCGTAGATAGCGGAAATATTGATACAGAAAAAATCAAGCAATTTATACATGATATCCGGGTTTTGCTCAAGGGAACGAAATCCTTACAGCGATGGTTGCGACATACCTTGGCGCATGTGACGTTGTCCAAAATGGAATGGTCTACCAATATAAGTCTTGCTGATGCGGCTTATACAGCTACCTCAACCGGTATTTTATGGGGATTGAAAACGACCTTGATCGGTTTTGCTACCAGCTTTGTACGTGTGGACTGTATCCCGAAGCTGTTTGTCGTGCCCTATTGGGTGGATCGCTTGCGTTTTACTACCACCTTGACCTGTGAAGCAAATATGTCGCTTGGTTATTTGATTTTCTCTATGCTCATGTTAGCTTACCGCATATGGCGCGTTCCGGGTGGACCGGAGGCGTGGAAACGGGTTTTTTCCAAAAAAACTGAGGATCCTCAAGCTACCAGTGAAAGTTAAACAGTGGAGTGAGGTGAGACTCAATCCTTTCTGAACTATCGAATGACATACATATTTCCTTGAACCCCTGCGCACAATAGCGAAAGAAAAGGCAGTCTACGCTTGAGATAAGCAGAGGAGGAATAAATCATGTCAGATCACCCGATTCAAGGGCTCATGCAAACCGCAATGGAAAACATCAAAGCCATGGTAGATGTGAATACGATTGTAGGAGACGCAGTGGAAACACCCGATGGTTCCGTTATTTTGCCAATCAGTAAGGTAGGATTTGGTTTCGCTGCCGGAGGAAGTGATTTTAACGTAGACGAAGAGGCACTTCATACTTCCTCGGCGTCGGGTAATCATAGCGGGAAGGAAGGGCATCCTTTTGGAGGCGGTAGCGGTGGTGGTGTATCTATTCATCCCATTGCTTTTCTGGTTGTTGGCAAACAGGGGGCACAAATCGTTCCATTGGACAATCAAACGCATCTGATTGAGAAGCTCATTGACTCCACGCCATACCTGATTGATAAGGTTCAGTCTATCTTCCAGAACGCAGGCGGCAACTTGCAGACTCCACCCCCACAGGTACCTGTAGATGTTGCTACGGATCACAGTAATTCTGGCCCGGCTTACTTGTAAAAGTTATTGAAATTAAAAGCGTTCTCTCAGGAAGGTATCCCAAAGCCGAGTATAGGCTAAGGAATACCTTCTTTTCTGCTTGTACTTGGCCCTATCCCCGAATATACTGCCTTCTCCCAATGACAGTATGTATATGGTGACTGTATTCCTGTTGATACAAAGTATGCAGCGAGATTTCATTTTTTCGATTTCCTTCGGCAGCAAACTGGGATAGGTAGATGAAGTCCGGATAGATCACTTCATCCGTCAAATAAGCAGATACCGTGGCTTCCGGTCGACGATGTTGATTCAGGGAATCGATTATACCCTTCGCCGGCAAGATGCCAATCCCATGTCCATAAAACAAGTCTTCCTTCAGCTTAACGACATTTTCTCCTTTCCATTCCAATGTTTCAGACGACACATCCGGATTGTTGAAATACAGAATATCGCCAGGAGCCGCTTTATGACTTCCTTCCTGCTGTATGAGCCTGAGGTCGCTGTCATAGTGCCAGTCATACAGCAGCATATCTGCAAAAATCCGATTAAACTCACTTTCCAAAATGGAATCCAGCACTCCTTTGTACAGCACAATAACCATAGCTGTTGCACATTCAAAAGCGTATTGATGTCCGTTTAAAAAGATATCTCTGATCCCCTGTGCCGGTGTGACACCTGCTTTGATCTGAAAGCCACCTTTTTCCGTTAAATCCCAAAATTGCTGGTTGCAACGTGCGGTAGAAAACGTGGCAAAGGATACACCACTACGGTGTAATGCTTCTGCGGACTCTACAATCCGCGATCTTAAAATCATTTCAAACTGTAGTCGCTGCATGTTATAACCCCTCGATCCATATTTAACGTTTAGTAACTAATATATATGTATTCAGGAAGGGATGTTGCTTAGTTTGTGTAGAAAGAAAGCGAAAAAGGAGCAGCTAATGGCTGTCCTGTAAAGGAATTTTCTGTTATAAAGGTGGACATACTTTGAACAGCTTGGACATAGAATGGTACAAGACTTGCTCAAAACCGGAGGAATCCAAATGTTTAAAAAAAAGCAACACATCCACGCGGACCACAGCCATTTCTTGAATAAGGCACGCGCATTTGTTTTGCCGCTGGTACTTCTGCTTATTTCGTCATTGCCGCTTACGTTGCTAAGTCCGCAGCCCGTTCGGGGAGCGATAAAAACAGAAGCAGCACCGCCCGCATTAGGAACCCATGCACAGGCTGCTTCTTTAATTGATGTCACATCAGGAAGAATCATTTATTCTACCGAGGGTGACCGGGAGCTACGTATTGCCAGCCTGACCAAAATTATGACAGCGATCGTGGCCATTGAACATGGACGCTTGCAGGACCGGGTGAAGGTGAGTCCAACGGCGTATGCCAAAGAAGGGTCCTCGCTTTTTCTACAAATGGGTGAACAAATGTCGCTGGAAAATATGCTGTACGGCTTAATGCTCCGTTCTGGTAATGATGCCGCTTCTGCCATTGCTGAGCATGTGGGGGGGACAGAAGAGGGATTTGTCCATTTGATGAATGACAAGGCGGTTCAGCTTGGGCTAAGCCATACACATTTTGCTAATCCGCACGGGCTGGATGCCGAGGGACATTATTCCTCAGCCAATGATATGGCCCGGCTTACTGCTTATGCGCTGCATAATCCAACTTTTGCCCGTATCGTAAAAACAGAACTGAAAAAAGCACCGAATCCCAACGATTCTTGGGACTACTCATGGCACAACAAAAACAAAATGCTGCGGCTGTATGAGGGAGCTGACGGGGTGAAAACAGGCTTTACCAAAAAAGCGTTTCGCTGTCTGGTCAGTTCGGCCACACGGGACGGTCGCCAGCTCGCTGCTGTTACCTTGAATGACGGGGACGATTGGAACGATCATGCCCGTATGCTTGATTACGGATTTCGATATTATCCGCTCATTCCGATTACGGACAAGCAGCAACCTATCGATGGTTACCCACTATTAACAGGTACAAGCTTTGCATATCCTTTACATGATAGTGAGAAGACCCAGTTGCACAAAAGACTAGTGTTGTATAAAAATTCCGCCTCTGTAGACAGAGCGGACATATCTTTTGGCTTACGAGGACGGGTCGAATTCCTATTGGATGGTGAACTTATTGGTTCCGTTCCTGTGTATGAAAAAGGGAGTAAGCTGCCTGCTCAAAGTACCGTACGGCCACGGCAGGAGGCTCCAACTGCACAAGATCCTGCGAACAATACTCAGCAACGAGGTTGGACGAGCAGATGGAACGAAATTCTTAAAAATTTGTTTGGAGCCTAGGGCAAGCAGGAAATAGAGCTGCACGTGTCACATCATTGGGTAAAGGAGGAATCAGCCATGATTCATCTCATATGGGTGGCTTTGATTTGTATTGGATTTGTATTTGCTGCCGCGCAGGGAAATATTGAGGTGGTGACGAAAGCGGCTTTTGACGGGGCAACTACGGGGGTTACAGTGTGCTTTGGACTGATAAGTGTGCTGGTGTTTTGGATGGGCATGATGAGGCTGGCTGAAGATGGCGGGCTCTTACAGAAAATATCCAAGCTGCTTTCTCCTTTGGTTGCCTTTCTCTTCCCTGATGTTCCGCGTAATCATCCCGCTATGGGTTACATTTTGTCCAATATGAGCGCCAATCTGCTGGGTCTGGGGAATGCAGCCACACCGATGGGAATCAAGGCGATGCAAGAGTTGCAGACGCTCAATCCAGATAAGCAAACCGCCACACCAGCCATGTGTACGCTGCTCGCCCTGAATACAGCCAGTATTACGCTTATTCCTACGACGTTGATCGCGATACGGCTTAATTTTCATTCCGCACATCCGGCAGAAATCGTCGGTACAACACTGGTAGCGACCGCAATAGCCACCTTTGCCGCAATTGCGGCGGACCGTTGGTACCGTAGTCGAGAATTGCGCCGCCGTCCTCCAGCGATTCCGCCGTCCCAGACATCCTTGGCGCCACTCACCTCACCAGCATCAACATCTGCTGCCTCTTCAACAACGTCGTCCGTATCTTCACCTGCCGTTCCGCGAACGGGAATCACGGCTGCCAAGGGCAGGGACACCACTTGGAAAGGATGAGGGAGGCATGCTTTATTTTATTAACCTCGTATCAACTTGGGCTATCCCGGTTATTCTCGCTTTTATTCCTTTATATGCATATGCCAAAAAGGTGCCTGTCTACGATTCTTTTGTGGATGGAGCTAAAGACGGCTTTTCTACCGCCATCAGCATTATTCCTCATCTCGTAGGCATGATGGTGGCGATTAGCATTTTTCGAGCATCCGGCGCTTTGGACTATTTGATCTCCTGGGTAACGCCATGGATTAAGCACTGGGGCGTCCCCGGTGAGGTATTGCCTTTAGGCTTGCTTCGTCCATTGACGGGCACTGGTTCACTTGCGTTTACGACGGATCTAATTCGCACCTATGGCCCGGATTCCATGATCGGTCGGATCGCTTCAACGATTCAGGGCAGCACAGACACGACGCTGTATGTGCTAACTGTATATTTTGGTGCGGTAGGTATCCGCAATGGACGGTATGCTTTGAAGGTAGGACTATTTTCAGATGTGGTTGGTTTTGTGGCAGCCATTGCGATTTGCCTGCTTATATTTTAATTTCTGTATCGTTTTTTGAACGGGGGTTGTGATTTTGCTCATGGATGGGTATCATTAGCATGAGGTGAATTAGCGAACATGGAAAGATTGCAGAAAATATTGGCCCAAGCTGGTGTAGCTTCCAGACGTAAATGTGAGGAGCTTATTCAGGCGGGTAGCGTGGAAGTGAACGGGGTTATCGTAACTGAACTGGGAACGAAGGCAGACCCTGATCAAGATATGATTACGGTAAAGGGACGCCCGATCAAAACCGAGAAAAAAATCTATCTGATGATGAACAAACCTAAAGGAGTTATTACGAGTGCTTCCGATCCGGAAGGCCGTAAAATTGTGTCAGACTATCTGAAAGGCGTTAAGGAACGCGTATATCCGGTAGGACGTCTCGATTACGACACCGAAGGACTGCTGTTGCTTACCAATGATGGCGAGTTCGCCAATCTGCTCACCCATCCCAAGCATCATGTGCCCAAGACATATGTGGCAACAGTCAAAGGCGTTCCGCATGGTACTGAGCTGGACAAGCTGAAAAAAGGAATCGTGCTGGAAGATGGAATTACTGCACCAGCCGAGGTAGAATATAAAGATGTAGATCCGAATGGTAAGGAGTCTGTGATCCAGATTACCATTTATGAAGGCAGAAATCGCCAGGTAAGACGGATGTTTGAGGCCATTTCACACCCAGTCATCAGACTCAAGCGGATTGCCTTCGGAGATCTTTTGCTACAAAACTTGAAGCGCGGTCTGACCAGACCCCTAACTAAGGACGAAATCAACCGTCTCATTCAACTTGCCAAATCAGACAACACGAAAAAGAAACGGACAGGACGGGGGTCATAACCCCGGCCTTTTTGGTGTAAAGAGACTGTTGGATGAGAGTAAAGTTTGACCAAGCACAGGAAAATAGTAAAATAGAGAGAATGCTTTTTTTAGCGAAGGGGCTGGGAATATGTCAGAACAAAGCAACCGCATATTAATTGTAGACGATGAAGAACGCATTCGCCGCCTTCTGCGGATGTATCTGGAAAAAGAAGGATATGTAATTGACGAAGCTGAGGATGGTGAGATTGCCCTCCAAAAAGCGACTGCAAGCGATTACAGCATTATTTTGCTCGATGTAATGCTTCCGGGGATGGATGGAATTGAGGTATGTACACGGCTGCGTCAGACCAAAGCTACACCTGTGATTATGCTGACTGCCAAAGGCGAGGAAGTGAACCGTGTACAAGGCTTTGAAGTCGGAGCCGATGATTATGTGGTTAAGCCCTTTAGCCCGCGAGAAGTCATTTACCGGGTGAAGGCGATTTTACGCCGTTCGTCGGAAACTGCCTTTTTAACGAAAGAGGCGGTACCAAGCAATAGTATTGTTTTTCCGAATCTTATCATTGAGCATGATGCGCACCGGGTAACTGCGGGTGGAATTGAAATCAGTCTCACGCCTAAAGAGTACGAGCTGTTGCATTATTTGGCGGTGTCACCAGATAAAGTCTTCTCGCGCGAAGAACTGCTGAAAGACGTTTGGAATTACGAATTTTTTGGTGATCTGCGCACTGTGGATACGCATGTGAAACGGCTTCGTGAAAAGCTGAATAAGGTATCGCCAGAGGCAGCGGCTATGATTACGACCGTGTGGGGCGTAGGTTATAAGCTGGAGGTTCCAAAATAACGTGAACTTCTGGAGATCGCTGGTGGGCAAGCTGTGGATCACCATCATTTGTCTTGTAGGCTCTGTGCTTATTTTTCTAGGGCTTTTTTTATTGCCGTACATCAACAGAAATTTTGCGGCGTATGAATCGACGGAAATCAAGCATTTGTTCACCTATACATGCATTGTCGGATTTTTATTGACGACCTTTTTTGCCCTATTCCTTTTTACTAAAATCACACAGCCTATGCAGCTGTTGATTCAGGCGGCGAATGCGATTCGTGAGGGAAGGTATGATACTCGGCTTTCGCTGGTGACTAGTGATGAAATTGGAGAACTGGCGAAAACTTTTAATCATATGTCTACGGAACTGGAAGCAACGATCCGCAGTCTGAATGAGGAAAAAAACCATTTATCCAGTGTACTGCGAAGCATGTCTGATGCAGTAATCACCTTCGACAGAAGCGGACAAATCATCTTGACGAATCCGCCGGCACAAAGTCTGTTGGATATCTGGAAAAAGCTGGAGTGGCAGGAGCGTGATCTGGAGGAGTTTGGAGCTTCTGTACCTGAGCCTTTGCAGTCTCTGTTCCATACCGTTATGGACAGGGGAGAGGATGTCGGAGACTATATCCATGTCAAGAAGGGCTCCTGGTCGGTGCAGATGGCGCCTCTGTATACGGATAATGCAATCCGCGGTGCAGTAGCTGTGCTTAGAGATATTACGGAAGAAGTGAAGCTTGAGAAGATGCGGAGTGATTTTGTGGCCAACGTCTCTCATGAAATCCGTACACCTTTATCTATGATGCAGGGCTACAGCGAGGCGTTGCTGGATGGTATGGCGGGTTCACCTGAAGAATCCGAGGAGCTGGTACAGGTCATCCATGATGAATCATTACGCATGGGAAGATTAGTCAAAGATCTGCTTGATCTGGCCCGAATGGAGGCTGGTCATACAGACATGCACCGACAGGAAGTGGATGTGAATGAGCTGATCGAGCGTGTTCATCGTAAATTTACGGTACGTTCGAAGGAACAGGGACTGACACTCGATTACCATGAGCAAGGCCAACGTTTGCTGCTGCCTGAGGCAGATGAAGACCGACTGGAGCAGGTATTGACCAATTTGCTGGATAATGCATTCAGACATACACCCGGCGGGAAAAAGGTTACTATTGCGGCGGATCGAATTTTGGGAGAACGGCATGAGTTAATCCGTATTCGGATTAAGGATGAAGGTGTAGGCATTGCCAGCGAGGATCTACCTTATATTTTCGACCGCTTCTACAAGGCAGATAAGGCCAGAGTACGTGGTGAGGATAAAGGGACTGGTTTGGGGCTTGCTATTGTCAAGAATATTGTAGAGGCTCACGGAGGCTCTGTCTCTGCTGCCAGCGCATTGGGGGAAGGGACGGAATTTACTATTTTGCTGCCGATCTCCAACAAAACAAAGCTGGGTCTGTAACAGGCTTATAAGCCCCAACTGATATACCCCGGTTTGCAGGCATCCTCGGAAGAGGGTGCTTTTTGTTGAAAAATCAACATTTATCTTGTTCAACGTGGAACATCCTGTTTCAAGATAATTGCTCTCATGATAGATAACGGTATAAGAAAAAGACGCCTGGTAGCCAGGCGCCTCTCTTTATTATAAACCTTGGACTTCTCAATACTGTCTGGAACTAATCTAGCACTACTTCTTGGGCAGTATTTAGTTCTGGCAAACCAACGAGTTGAACCAGCACATCTTTAGGCACGGCTTTATCGACGGTCAAGATCATGATGGCTTCTCCGCCGACAATTTTACGCCCTACTTGCATGGAAGCGATATTGACGCCGTTCTCCCCAAGCAAGGTGCCGACACGACCGATAATGCCTGGTTTATCATTGTGGGAGATGAGCAGGAAATGAGCTTCCGGTGCCACATCTACTGGGAACTGGTTCAACCGAACAATACGTTCGCCATAGCCTGCCAGCAGGGTGCCAGATACACGTTGCTCTTCGCCGCTCTGGGTTTTGAGTGTAACGGTAATCAGGTTGGTAAATCCCTTGGTGGCGGGCGCCTGAGACACGACAAGATGGATGTCACGTGTTTTGGCCAGATGTACAGAGTTTACAATGTTCACATCGCTGCCCAGATGACGGCTAAGTACACCTTTCAAAATATAACGTGTCAGCGGCTGTGTATCCACAGAGGACAAATCACCAGCGTAATCTACCTGAATTTCACGTACAGCCTGATTCGTGATCTGAGCGGCAAAGCTGCCCAGCTTCTCTCCAAGCGAGAAATATGGCTGCAATTGCGTCATGACGTTGGATGGTACTGGAGGCATGTTGACCGCATTTTTAAAAGGCTCATCACGCAAAATATGCAGCACTTGCTCGGACACATCGATAGCTACATTCTCCTGAGCTTCGACAGTTGAGGCACCCAGATGTGGTGTGACGATAATTTTCGGATGACTCAGGAATGGGTGATCCTGTGCTGGCGGCTCTGACTCGAATACGTCAAAGGCTGCACCGGCAACGATACCTTCATCAATGGCTTCAACAAGAGCCATTTCATCGATAACTCCGCCCCGGGCACAGTTGATGATGCGCATTCCTTTTTTCATCACTTCAAACTGTGGACGAGCAATCATATGTTTCGTTTCCGGTGTTAATGGTGTGTGTACGGTCATAAAATCTGCGTTGCGGATAATTTCGTCCACGCTCGCCAGCTTAATGCCCAGCTTCTCAGCGCGTTCTTCCGTTAGAAATGGATCATAGCCGAGGATGCTCATGCCAAATGCTTTGGCACGTTTAGCCACCTCACTGCCGATACGTCCCATGCCGAGGACTCCAAGTGTTTTGTTACGCAGTTCGACACCGAGGAATGTTTTACGATCCCATGTACCGCCAATGGTTTTGGCATACGCCTGTGGAATATGACGTGCTAGAGCCATCATCATCGCAAAAGTGTGCTCACATGTCGTAATCGTGTTGCCGTCAGGAGCGTTAATAACGATAATCCCGCGCTGTGTTGCTGCTTCAAGGTCGATATTGTCCACTCCGACCCCAGCTCGCCCTACAACCTTGAGGTTCTTACCTGCCGTCATGATTCGTTCGGTTACCCGAGTTTGGCTTCGAACGAGTAACGCGTCATAATCACCAATAATTTGAACCAATTCATCCTCGCTGAGACCTGTGTTCTTGTCCACCGTGACATCGTCTGCATCCATCAGTTGCTGGATGCCCAGGTCACTGATCGGATCGGATACTAACACTTTAAACATTTGGTTTCCTCCTCAAAGTTAACTTCTTTTATGGACAGGATGTACTTCAAACTGAAATACATTCCATAAAGAACATGAAAAAACTTGAAATGCTTCTAAAAGTACAGGAGAGCGGTGTGAAATACTAGTGTGATAACGCATTGACGCAGAAAAGGGATGGAATAGCATTATGCACCAAACTAACGACCAAAAGTCTTATGCGGAGACACTTTGCGGTTTTCGGGCATCAAAAAAACTCCCGAATCACATACTATCTCCATAGTAAGGGACGAGAGTTATCGTGGTACCACCCTAATTCGCAGCCATTTCGCAATGGACTGCCTTCAGCGGTCATAAAATGACCGAAAGGATAACGGTTTTCTGCCGATTGCATCTAATGCCGGGAAATATTCCCCAGACCTCGGTGCAATAACTCAGGAGCGCTGAAAGTAGTTACTTCGTCACCGGCTTCCACCCAAGCACCGGTTCTCTGAGGACGAAATCAATACCTTTTCTCCATCATTGTTGTTGTCGCTAATAATTTTTTCATAATGTATCATGGCTTACATGGGCATGTCAATAGGACATGCGACATGTGTGGATAGCCGGCTAGATATATAGCTACAGAATGCGGAAAATTAAGATTTAAGTCTTCTTGAATCCGTCCGACTTTTTGGCTATGATGCTAAAGAAGACTATGCAGAGGACTAACTAACTATGAAAAAGCTTAAAGTGAAATGGAAAAGAGCGCAAATTCATGAATTGAATGACCGCTTGCTGCTTTACAATTTGTATCTAACTCAGGGCCTGACCCTGCTGATTGGCGCAATCTGGATTATTTTTCAGAAAAGAAATGTGTTAGAACTATTTGCATTGCCGAACACTCTGCACGTCTTATGGTGGGGATTGGGCTTGGCCGCCGCTATGTTACTTGTGGATCTGTTGCTATCCCGGATTATGCCTGAGGATGCTATGGATGACGGTGGTATTAACCAAATGCTGTTTCAAAATCGTCCGGTTTGGCATATTATTTGTATAGCAGCTATCGTCTCCATCTGTGAGGAACTCTTGTTCAGAGGTGCGATTCAGTACAGCTTTGGTCCTTATTGGACAAGCATTTTGTTTGCGGTGATTCATATCCGATATTTACGGCATTGGATTCCCACTGGCTGGGTTTTTCTTAGCAGTTATGGATTGGGCTACATATATGTGCAGACCGGTAGTCTGTGGGCACCGATCATTTGTCATTTTGTGATTGACCTTATATCTGGTTTAGCGTTACGTTTTCGGAGGTATGAAGAATGAATCAGGAACTTAGCAGAGTGCAGACCTATGGTAGCCGTCGAAATGGTCGCAAAGGCAAGGAGGAGGACAGGTCAAAATCTAAACCAGTTCGCTCCCGTGCTTCACGGCCCGTGCCAGAATTGGCTCACGTTGCCGCTGCACCAGAAGTTGCTGTGACGATGGAGAATGACACTCCTGCCAGTGAGTATCGAACGCGGGCGGAAATGTTTCCTTCCCGCCGTATTCGGGTAAGTAAGTGGTTTTTAAATTTTTTGAGCACTCTTTTTGTGCTGATTACTGCAGCGTTACTGTGGTGGGGCATCAAGGGTGCACCACCCATCAGTGAAATGCTTTGGTAATATAAAGTTATTATGGACGTCTGTGCTTAGGTCAAGGCGCGTAATGATACGGTAAAGGCCTCCATCTCCGCATGAATAGCGGAGAATGGAGGCCTTTATTGCATCTTCTATAGTTAATCCGGAGTATACGCAAGTGTCTATTAGCTGGCAGGAACCTCAATGCCTTGCGGATCGACAAATTGGTAACCCTTTTGCTCAAGACGCGTCAATATACTGTCCAGCGCCTCAGCTGTCCATGGCAGTTCATGCATCAAAATATTGCTGCCTGGATGAAGTTGTTCTGTTACGTTTTTGAGGAGTGCCTCCGTTTTATTAGGCTGATACTTTTTCATTGTCCAGTCCAGAGAACCGACGGACCATGTCATGTATAGGAGACCGTTTTCCTTAGCGACCTTGCGACCTACGTCTCCGCCTGCACCATGAGGGGGACGGAAGAATACTGGGGCTTGTCCTGTAATGTCCTTAACAGCTTTTTGTACTGTTTCAATCTGTTTTTTGACCTCGGGCTCAGATTTATTCTTCAGCACGATGTGATCCCAGCTATGGTTGCCGATGGGCTGCCCACGGTCATGGATAAGCTTGAGCAACTCAGGATGCTCTTTTACACGGTAACCGTTTACGAAGAAAATTGCTTTCGCTTTGTGTTTGTCCAGTACATCTATGATTTTGTTAATCATGGCTGCTTCCTTAGGACCATCATCAAAGGTCAGTAACACGACTTTTTTTTCGGTACCTTGTTGGTTAGGGATTACATTGTAGGCTTTATCCAAGTGATACATTTTGTTATTGGTAGTTGCAGATGTTGCAGATGTCGCAGCTCCTGTTTCGTTGCTTTCGCTGGTTTTATCATTTTGTGCATTGGTTTTACCCGCTGAGTTATGATCATCACTGCCTGCTTGCTTACTGCTGCTTTTTGGGGAAGAGACGTTGCTCTGATCTTTAGCGCTGTTACTTGAGTCAGACGCTGCCGAATCCTGCTGGTTGCTTGTTGCCGCAGATTCCGGCTTGGTTGCAGTGCAAGCACTAAGCAGCAGACATGCGGTGAACAAAATGGCTGCTGTTTTTGTACCCATTATTTCATCTCACCTTCCTGTATTTTATACCGTATGAGTTTGTCACTACTGACGAACACTATGCTTGATTCTACCACAAAGGGAGGTTCTAATTGTGAAAACATCTTCATTTTTCCTGGGAATCGTCTTGGGCGCTGTCGCAAGCTCTTTGATCTCCCGCAACCGCAACATGTTGGGCTTATCTATGGACATGGGTGGAAAAAAAGGCGGCAATTTAGTGCAGAAAGCCCGTACTAAAATGATGGACGCGGCATTCCCCGGAATGGGCGAGATAACGCTCAATAAAGAAGACACCCATAAGGATCAAGACCATCATTTACAAACAGATAAAACCGCTCATAACGCCCATACTGCCAAGAACAAAGAAGAGAATATGAAGTTGATTAAAGACTTCATCAGCACAAGTCCCGATGTTAAACGTGAGGTCGAGCAAATTTTGAAAGAAACTCATACAGCCGTACCGGGATTGTAACCCAGAAACCTTTATTCCGAATCATTTTGCGGCTTTTTTGTAAAAGCCGTTCAAATGATTCTTTTTTTTATCTTTTTATTGCGTGCATTTACGATTATAAAATGATAACATGATTACATAGAACCATTTTCATCACAGGCATCATAATTGCATCATAATCTGTTAATAACACTCGGCTGCCAGGAGGAGGGTCCAGTATGAAAATAGAAAGATTAAGTCAGGACAAGATACGGATTTTCCTTACCTTTGACGATTTGAGCGAACGCGGTATTCAAAAAGACGATATGTGGCAAGAAATTCCAAGAGTTCATGAGCTGTTTACCGAAATGATGGATCAGGCATACAGTGAACTGGGCTTCGACGCCACGGGACCGTTAGCTGTCGAAGTCTTTGCGCTTCCTGCTCAAGGAATGGTTGTTATCGTCACCCGGGGAAAATATGACCATCAACAGTATGGTTCGGGTCCCGATGAGGAGCTTCCAGAAGAAGTCTACGAAATGGAAGTCACGCTGGAGCATAGCGATTCCATCGTTTACGCGTTTAGCGATTTCGAAGTTCTCATAGAAGCGGCTCATATGCTTCGTAGCAACACTACGGAAGCAGGTAAGCTGTATCATTATAGAGGAAAATGGATTCTGCATTTGGAACCAGAAGAAGTAGAGGAGTCCAAGCTTGCGGCTTTAATCGCGGTTCTTGCTGAATTTGGAGAAGGCTCATCCGTTACACCAGCTATGTTGGAAGAGTACGGCAAGCTGGTCATTCCTGAACAGGCAGTTGCTGTCATCTGCACTCATTTTGACAGCCGTTCTTGATTCGTTCTATTGAAAGTGATATCGAAGTGAATTTGTCGGCTCTGCGCTGAAAGCAGGGCCGACTCATTTTTATGGAGGGATGATCGGTGCTTCTGTTTTCGGTTTTAGCGGCAGCCACAGCGCCGGGTCTCGCCTTATTGATGTATTTTTACTTGAAGGACAGGTATGATTCGGAGCCACTGCACATGGTTATTAAAGTGTTTTTGCTCGGCTTTTTGGTGGTTCTTCCTGTCATGATTTTTCAACGCGGGCTGCTGCTTTGGCTAGGGGATCACACGTTAATCCAGGTATTCGGCATTTCAGCCGGAGTGGAAGAGTTTTTTAAATGGTTTCTGTTGTATCACATCATCTATAATCATACCGAGTTCGACGAGCCTTATGATGGTATTTTGTATGCAGCCGCAGTCTCACTCGGATTTGCAACGGTTGAAAATCTGTTATATGCCTGGGCGGGGCATGCTTCGATTAGCATGATGCTGATGCGATCATTGCTACCGGTATCCGGTCATGCGATGTTTGGCGTAATGATGGGCTACTACATGGGGAAGGCCAAGTTTTCAAAGGGCTTGAGGAGCAAATACATGTTGTTGCTGTCATTGGTGCTTCCATGGTTCTGGCACGGAGTATACGATTTGATTTTGACGAAATTTTCGCATGACTGGATCTGGTTTATCATTCCACTGATGGCATTTCTATGGTATGGGGGAATGGCGAAGATTAGTCGAGCCAATAACCGTTCTCCTTTTCGCTTGTTAAAGCGGGAAGAAAAGGTTAATATGTAACGAAATGGGACACACTGATCTGACAAACCTGTTAGAGAAAGAGGTGTCTTTTTTTGCGCATAAAAGTAAGAATTCATTGTAAAAGATGCGGGGAACGCTTTGTGCTAAGAGGACGCATAGAGCAAGGACAGATTCAGACCGGCTTTAAGCGCTGCATTTGCGATAACTGTGAGTTTATTGTTGAAGTCATGGAAAAGCATGCATAAGAGAGCTTTCTTCTTGTCACACTATCGGTAGTGTACTTGAAGAAAGGAGACTCCCAATATGTATAAGCGACTTAGTGCCGTATTGTTCCCGGTGGTTACCCTGATGATGATAGGAGCATTTGTGTGGGGTTATCAGCAAAGCCAGATGAGAAAAGAGGTGTCTCTTCAGGCAGATAACATGTCGATTAAAGCGGAAAATCAATACCAGCGTGCGTTTCACGATTTGTCGTTTCATATGGATCAGTTGCATTCTCAACTCGGTAACGCGGTTGCTGTCCATAACACTTCACACTCGATGCACCGCAAATGTTTGATGAACGTGTGGAGGATTGCAAGTGAGGCCCAAAATGAGGTTAATCAGTTGCCTCTCAATGTAATGCCTTTTAATCATGCCAAGGATTTGCTGTCACATCTATCCGCATTTTCGTATCAGACCGCTGTTCGTGATCTGGATCACGAGCCTTTAAACGAGAAAGAAATTTCGAACCTGAAAACGTTATATAACAATTCCAAAGAAATTTCGAAAAACATGCAGGAAGTGCAGCAAAAGGTCCTTAGTAAAAATTTGCGATGGATGGATGTAGATATGGCGGCAGGTTCTCAAACTGGGCCGAAGGACAATACCATTATTGATGGCTTTAAAACCGTGGACAAAAAGGTGGAAAACTACAAGGAGCTGGATTGGGGACCGTCTGTAGCCAGCATCTATGATAAACGCTCTGTGAAAAAATTGAGTCTCCCGGCAGTGAATGCAGAACAAATTAAACGAAATGCCGCTGAATTTACAGGAAAACCGGAAAGTCAGATTCGTGTGAACGAAAACGGTAAAGGAACGGAATGGGCATCTTATACAGCTACCCTGCTAAATAAGAAGCAACCCGTGGCCAGTATGGATTTCACGAAAAAAGGCGGCAAGCTTATTTCTTATCATGACATGAGGGCAGTAGGTCCTAAAAAAGCAACACGTAATGAAGCGATTCGCTATGCTAGTGAATACCTTGAACAAAAAGGTTACAAAGGAATGAAGCCAGTTGCATATGATGAAAGCGGGAATTTAGCTAACATTACATTTGCGAGCCAACAAGGGGACGTGATTATCTATCCAGAAAAAATCACAGTCAGATCAGGCCTTGATAACGGACAAGTGATCGGTTTTCAATCCAGTGATTATGTGTATGAGCATAGTCATCTCCGCCGCATTCCGCAAGCGAAATTGAATTTGAATGCAGCACGAGCAAAATTGAATCCTGAGTTTCGTGAAACTTACCACCGTAAAGCCTTAATTGAAAATGAACTTTCGAATGAAGTTCTGTGTTATGAATTTGGTGGTAAAATCAATGGTTCCGTTTACCGGATATACATTAACGCCAATACAGGGATGGAAGAAACGATTGAAGAGGTTAAAGATTCAGATGAACCTCAGGTTACTGCAAGTAATGCGTAGTTGATTACATGAAAATGAATCAATAGTCACTCTAAACCTCCTTCATGAAGGAGGTTTTTTGTGCTTTAGTCATAGCTCGAACAAATATAATGCTTAATATAGGCATAAAGTCGTGGTATTATATACCTTAATTAGAGCTTTTAATGGACAAGGATGGTGGATCATTTGTTTCCCAAAATTAATGATGTGTTATACATACAAGTGGCTGGTACTGACCATAAGGACGAGATTTTTGAATTTAAGTCTCGTATTGCGGAAGAGGAGTCACAGAACTTTCTAATTGAAATTCCTATGTCACAAACAAGTGGACACTTGAAAAAATTGTTTCTAGGGGAAGAGCTGTCTATATTTTTTATGAGCGAGGGAGGTATTAAAAATTATTTCAATACCCACGTTACGGGTTTTAAAGAGGATATCCTCCGGATGGTTCGCATCCACAAACCTGCTCCAGACAGCATCAGCAAAATTCAGCGCCGAAACTTTCTTCGGGTTAAGGCCAACTTGGAAATTGCGGTAAAGCATGGTGAGAACGAGTCCAGATTTGTAGCAGAGACGCATGATGTGGGAGGCGGAGGCGTTTCTTTTCAGACCCAGGGAGCTCATCATCTTGAAGAAGGAGAATCATTATCTTGCTGGATTTTGGTCCCTTATAAAAACGGAACTCAAGAGCATGTTCCGTTCCAATCTGAAATTGTACGTATTCAGCAGATGGAAAACGGCCGCAGACTCATTATGCTGAAATATGAGAAAATTGCTGATCAGGAGCGCCAAAAACTGATTAAATATTGTTTTGAACGGCAGCTGGAATTCCGGGAAAAATCTTAATCATCCGAAATTTTTCTTTTTTAGTAACCTGTCGCTTATTTTGCATCGCCTATAAATGTGTGGTATAATTTTCACGTCGCAGGCAATGCCTGCTTTTTTCTTGAGGTTAGGTTAGGAGGAATTCCCTGTTGGCAAGGCAACATGTATCTTCAAGTAACAAAATAAATGTAGCCATTGATGGACCTGCTGGTGCAGGGAAAAGTACAGTGGCCCGCCTGGTGGCGAAAGCACTTTCTTATGTATATGTAGATACCGGCGCCATGTACCGAGCAGCAACGTGGTACATGATGTGTAAGGAAATTCCTGCAGAAAATGTACAAAAAGTGCTTCAGCATGTACCTGAGCTGGTGATTGAATTAGTACCGGACCCCACAGGCCAAAAGGTTTATTGTAACGGGGAAGATGTAACCACTGTGATCCGTTCGATGGAAGTGACTAGCAACGTGTCACAGTATTCAAGTATTGCTGGTTTACGTACACGTTTGACTGAAAACCAGCGTGAAATGGCTGCACGCAAGGGTGTCGTTATGGATGGTCGCGATATTGGAACAACTGTACTTCCCGATGCGGAAGTCAAGGTGTTCATGACCGCAAGTGTTCAGGAACGTGCCTCTCGCCGTTTTAAAGAACTGAGCGAAACTGATGATATCACTCTGGAGCAGCTAGAACGTGACATTGCGGCACGTGACAAGCTTGACGAGGAGAGGGAGGTATCCCCGCTTCGTTGCAGTGAGGACGCCATCGTGCTCGATACGACCCATATGGGCATTCAGGATGTCGTTGATACGATCGTATCTTATTGCTTAACGGAGAAGGATGGAGAGATCAGCCAATGATATATACTGTATGCGCCAGTATTTTGCGTCTCATTTACCGCGTTCTGTTTAGACTTGAGGCGGTAGGCAGGGAAAATGTTCCTGCCGAGGGCGGAGTACTGTTGTGTTCTAATCATATTAGTAATCTTGACCCTCCTACAGTCGGTATTTTGTTGAAGCGAAAGGTTCACTTTATGGCAAAAGCCGAGCTGTTTAATGTTCCTGTACTAGGTCCACTAATTGGGAAACTGGGAGCTTTTCCAGTCAAACGCGGTGGTGTAAGTAAGGAATCCATTAAGCTGGCATTGAACATTTTGCGTGACGGTAAGGTTATGGGGATCTTTCCCGAAGGCTCCAGAGGAGCTGGGGGAATCGGTAAAAAGGGTGCTGCAAGCTTTGCGCTACGCAGTGGAGCGGCTGCCGTTCCGGTCGCCATCATTGGTGATTACAAGCTTTTCCGTAAAACGAAAGTGTTATACGGTAAACCTGTCAATTTGGACGCTTACCAAAAGGGTGCCGATATCGCAGGAGATCCGCTTGAACTGGCAACAGAAGCAATTATGTCTCGTATTCGCACGATGAAGGAAACGGGTAAGCCTACGAATAACTGAAAGGCTTGCATGAATTGTGTCTAAGCTCGGAAAACTAGAACAAAAGTTTATTTATGTTTTGAACTCTGCCATGCGCAGGTTTAAATAAATGGTTTTTTTTGAATTGAGGAGGGTATTGACATGTCGGAAGAAATTAAAAATCAAGAAGCTGCTGAAGCGGCAAATCAAGACGAGCTCGATCAAATCGTCTCCCTGAAAAAAGGTGACACCGTTAAGGGTACAATCGTGAAATTGGAAGATAACCAAGCGGTAGTAAGCATTGGATATAAATACGATGGAGTTATTCCAATTCGCGAGTTGTCTTCTGGTCTGGATAACGCAGAAGAAGCAGTACAAGTAGGCCAAGAGGTTGAAGCTAGAATTATCAGCATCGACGATGGCAAAGAAAAACTTGTTCTGTCCAAACGTGCAATCGACAGTGAAAATGCTTGGGAAAAGTTGGAGCAACTGTTCGAAAGCAAAGAAGTATTTGAAGTCGTTGTAAATGATGTCGTTAAAGGTGGCATCGTGGTAGACGTAGGTCTGCGCGGATTCATCCCTGCATCCATGGTAGAACGTCACTTCGTTGAAGATTTCAGTGATTACAAAGGCCGCACATTGCGTGTTGTTGTAAAAGAACTGGATCGTGAAAATAACAAAGTGATCCTTTCTCAAAAAGACGTTCTGGAAGCAGAATTCGAAGCCAACAAGCTTAAAGTAATGGCTGAGCTGAAAGAAGGTCAAGAAATCGTAGGTACGGTTCAACGTCTTACACAGTTCGGTGCTTTCGTAGATGTTGGCGGCGTGGACGGTCTGGTTCACGTATCTGAAATTGCTTGGACTCATGTCGATAAGCCTTCTGATGCAGTTTCTGAAGGAGATCAAGTAAAAGTGAAAGTCTTGAAAGTAGATCCTGAAAAAGGAAAAATCAGCCTGAGCATGAAAGCTGCACAGCCTGGTCCTTGGGAATCGGCTGCTGGACAATTCAACAACAATGACATCGTAACAGGTGTTGTAAAACGTCTGGTTAACTTCGGCGCATTCGTTGAAATCGCTCCTGGCGTGGAAGGTTTGGTTCATATTTCCCAAATTTCCCACAAACACATTGGAACTCCACAAGAAGTTCTGGAAGAAGGACAAGAAGTGAAAGTTAAAATTCTTGAAATGAATCCTTCCGAAAAACGTGTTAGCCTGAGCATTAAAGAAACTGAGGAAGCTCCTGAAGCTGCTCCTAAAGCAGAAAGAGCACCACGTGCATCTCGTGCACCTCGTGAGGAACTGAATAATCCTAACGTTTCCCTCAATAATTCCGGTCTGAGCATTACGCTCGGCGAGCGTTTTGGCGATAAGCTGAACAAATTTAAATGAGTTTAAATCAATACATTTTATAATAAGCATAACGTACACCATCGGCGGACCCAGAGGGTTCGCCGATTGTTGTTACGTGACCATATCGCCAATAGGTATGTTTTTTGCTATGATGATAGCGGAAGAATTGACAGGAGGAGTGAATTTATGGCAAGACCCGTTGTGGCTATCGTTGGTCGTCCGAATGTGGGTAAGTCCACTATTTTTAATCGGATTATCGGGGATCGTTTGTCCATCGTGGAAGATAAACCCGGAATCACTCGTGACCGTATATACGGTATATCGGAGTGGAATGGTAAATCCTTCAGTATTATTGACACCGGCGGCATTGAGATTGATGGTGAGGATGTCATTTTAAAATCCATCCGTATGCAGGCCGAACTTGCAATAGAAGAAGCAGATGTAATTGTATTCATGAGTGATGCGAAAGCAGGAATTACACAGTCAGATGAAGAGGTAGCTCAAATGCTATATCGTTCGGGTAAACCGATCATCGTAGCTGTCAACAAGGTGGACAACCTCAGTCGCGCCGATCTGATTTATGAGTTTTATTCTTATGGATTTGGTGATCCAATCGCTGTTTCTGGTAGTCATGGAACAGGGATAGGCGACTTGTTAGATGCCATTACGTCCAATTTGCCTGAGCTGGAAGAAGATCACTATGATGAAGACGTTATTCGTGTTGCCTTGATCGGCCGCCCAAATGTAGGTAAATCTTCACTGGTTAACGCCATTTTGGGAGAAGAACGGGTTATCGTTAGTGACATTGCAGGCACGACGCGTGATGCAATTGATACACCTTTTGAAAAAGACGGTCAAAAGTATGTGCTGATTGATACGGCAGGTATGCGTAAACGTGGTAAAGTTTATGAAACGACCGAAAAATATAGTGTAATGCGTGCCATGCGTGCCATTGAGCGTGCAGATGTTGTACTGGTCGTTATTAACGGCGAGGAAGGCATTATTGAGCAGGATAAGCACATTGCTGGCTATGCTTATGAAGCGGGTAAAGCATCACTGTTTGTCGTTAACAAATGGGATGTCGTGGACAAGGACGATAAAACGATGCACCAGTTTGAAACGAAAATTCGCGATCACTTTCTGTTTATGACATATGCTCCGATTGTGTTCTTGTCTGCAAAAACGAAGCAACGCCTGCAAAAGCTGCTTCCTGTTGTACAGCATGTGGCGCAGCAGCATGTGTTGCGTATTCAGACACATTTGCTGAATGATGTAATTTCCGATGCGGTTGCCATCAATCCTCCACCAACAGACAAGGGACGTCGTCTGCGCATTAACTATGTGACCCAGGTTGCTGTTAAGCCGCCTACGATGGTTGTATTCGTAAACGATCCAGAAATAATGCACTTCTCGTATGAGCGTTATCTGGAGAACAAAATTCGCGCCGCCTTCAATTTTGAAGGAACTCCAATTCGTATCTTTACACGGCGCAAGTCTGACGAAAGTTAGGAGCGAATAGGTTGATTTTACAAATCGTTGCCATCGTACTCAGTTACTTGCTTGGCTCTGTCAGCTTTAGTTTGCTGTATGGAAAATTAAAAGGAATCGACATTCGCCAGCATGGAAGCGGCAATGCCGGTGCGACGAATACGCTGCGTGTGCTTGGAAAAGGCCCAGCTATTCTGGTGCTGCTGCTGGACGTACTTAAAGGGGTTATTGCAGTGCTAATAGGGCACTGGTTAGGTGGACAATCATCCTGGGTACCGGGTTTGTGCGGCATTGCGGCGATTGCGGGCCATAACTGGCCGGTATATTTTCACTTCCGTGGAGGAAAAGGTATTGCGACTGCTATTGGTGTATTGGCATCGCTTGCCTTACTGCCCGCACTATATGCCGGAATCATTGCGATACTTGCAATCGTAATGACGCGTTACGTATCCTTGGGATCGCTCATTTTTGTCATTTTGACCCCCTGGATATTACTCGTGCTTGGTTATGCATGGCCGTTATTCTGGACGGCTCTAATCATTTGTCTGTTCGCTGTGTGGAGACACCGTACCAACATAGTCAAGCTGGTACGGGGGAATGAGAATAAGCTTGGCTCCAAAGGAGGAGATCGTCTTGTCTGAGAAAATAGCTGTGCTGGTCGCGGGGAGTTGGGGAACAGCCCTGGCTTCCGTTCTTGCGGCCAATAACAACAATGTCTCTGTCTGGACGAGAAACGAGCAGCAAGCAGCTGAAATCAATGAGAAGCATACGAATGAGCATTATTTACCAGGCTCCATTTTGTCTGATCGCATTTCAGCTACAACTGACATGCAGACTGCGGTATCTGGTGCTAGAGCAGTGATTATCGTATCTCCTTCGGCTGCTGCTCGTCAGGTAGCACGTAGTCTGAAAGCTCATTTTAGCAAGGATATGCTGGTAGTGCATGCCATTAAAGGTTTTGAAACTGAAACGCTTAAACGTATGTCCACGGTGATCTCGGAAGAACTGGAAGTCGCGGAGGGCGATATTGCCGTGCTGTCTGGTCCGAGTCATGCGGAAGAAGTGGTGAAGAAGTGTCCTACAACGGTCGTTGTAGCTTCCTCCAATGAGAAGGCTGCACAGGCCGCACAGGGGCTGTTCATGAACTCCTATTTCCGCGTCTATACAAACCGTGATTTGCTCGGCGTGGAACTGTCCGGGGCGCTAAAAAACATTATCGCATTGGGTGCGGGAATGTCAGACGGACTTGGTTTCGGTGATAATGCCAAAGCGGCTTTATTGACTCGTGGATTGGCTGAAATTACCCGTGCCGGAGTTGAGATGGGTGCTAATCCATTAACCTTTGCCGGCCTGGCTGGTATTGGCGATCTAGTGGTCACTGCAACGAGTCGTCACAGTCGCAACTGGCGTGCAGGGTCCCTATTGGGACAGGGCCAGCAGCTTGATGCTGTGCTAGAATCGATGGGCATGGTCGTAGAAGGTATTCGAACGACAAAAGCTGCATACGCCATCTCTCAAAAATTAGGTGTTCAGATGCCTATTACAGAGGTGCTGTATGGAGTACTGTTTGAAGGACGTGACGTCCGTAAGGCCGTTGAGGCGCTGATGGGTCGCGATCCTAAGACCGAGATGGAAGTCATGCCACTTCAAACTTGGGAGCAATGGCATTCTTAAGGGTCGGATGAGCTTTAATAATATAAAGGCTGTCTCATGGTAGATTTTTTCTATAATGAGATAGCCTTTTTTAGTTAGGCGTTTGGCATGTCTTATGTACGCTTAATCACCTTTTGTCTCCGCCACTCATAGACTGAGTTGAGCAATGGCGGAGGAGGGGAGATTGTGAATAAAAACTTTCCGAAAGATGCATTGAAGGCCATTAACAAAAAAGGTGGCAAAAACATATCCGAAAATGCAGTGAAAAAGCTGGCAGGCACGGTAAAGGCGGACACGCTTCAAAGCGAAGCGCAACTGCGTCAGCTTATCAAGCAGGTGTCTGCGATGGCCAACATTCCGGTGTCGGAAGATACAGTAAGGGATATCGTTGGTGCCGTCAAAAAGAGCGGAATGAATCCTTCCAATATGGAAGCGTTGATGAAAATGATGATGAAAAAATAGACCGCTGGCCGCACGCCGGTTAGTATTATTCACCGTGAACCGGGAAGGTTCGCGGTTTTTTTTATATTTTGGAGCAGCTAACCTCTTTTTCAGTACACAAAATATCGAACTGCCCTGTCGAACATGTTATAATGATGCCCATCAGGAAACGGAAGGAAAGACAGCAAAGGAGGAAACGATGTTGAAGGAGGCAATATCATCAGTGTTAGTAGACAGGCTTCCTCACAATCTGGCAGTTGCGCTGAGTAGCTTGGCTGAGAGCTGGTCAAAAGTGTCGGTTCCGTGGATGCTGGGGGGGAGCTGTTCACTACTTGTGCAAGAAGTTGAACTGGATCGCCTGCCTCGGGACATTGATATTTATGCGGATATTCATGCTGCAAAGCAGCTCCATGCGCACCCCCTGGGTATGAGTATAGATCGACAGCAGGTTGACCGTAGCGGCTCTTACGTTTCATTGCTGAGCCACTATGACTTGGAGGGTTTTCCAGTCGAGTTGGTGGGGGGATTTGAGGTATTATGTGGCGGAGCGTTATACCGCTTAGAGATCGAGCGACTACTTTGGTCGGCTGGGGTTCAGCTTGAGCTGGGGAGTGCTTCACTGCGTCTGATGCCGCTCAGTCATGAACTTTTATTCAATATATTGCGAAATCGACCCGACCGATATAAAGCGATTGCAGATGTTATGAAGCGCGACCCGCGACGTCATATCATTGTACTGAAGCAGCTACTAGTCAGTAATATTTGGAATGAGGAGCAATTGGACAAGCTTGCAGAACTTCTGCCTTGGCCAGAGTTGCACTCCGTCATCCTGATGGGCAATGAAGTATAAGCTGTGTGTGTTAGGAGAAAGACGACTGGAGGACCGTTCATGAATGTGCAGATTATGTTCAAGCCGTCAGGCAGGCGCGTACAGGTCGGTCAGGGTACGTCATTGCTTCAGGCTGCCCGTAAAGCGGGTGTATATATTCCCACTCGTTGTGACGGAAAAGCAGCCTGTCTGATGTGTAAGGTACAGATATCACCGGAATGGGCTGAATTCGCAGGCCAACCCAGCGATGCAGAGCAGCGTAAGCTGGGACCTTTACTGGATGAAGGAATACGCTTATCCTGCCAGGCGCGTGTCCAAGGCGATATGCAGGTAACCGTACCGGAGGATAGGCTTAAGGCGGCTATCAGGCGGCAACTGGAGCGTCAGGCGATGGATGATGAACTGTGGTAATGCCGATTATATCAGGAGAATAAAAAAGGATGGTTTCCGACGACTCTAAACGGTCAGGAGAAACATCCTTTTTTTATTTAGTCTAGCGACGAAGTCATGGGAGAGTCTTGCCCCGCATATATTAGGTGAGTGGACCCAAACGTAAAATATCGTTTCTGCAATGATCGCTGTGTCGTAATCTATTTTTTAAAAAACTAAACATATTTTACGGAGGGGATACATATGATGGTATCAGTCCAAATGCATGTACGAGTTTACGCCGTTTCGCCGATTCCATCAGTCTCCTGAATCTCGGCGGCGGACGACTTCCGGGCATTTTAAAGGCTGTTCTGCCGCATCTGGGATCAAGCAGTTGGTTGAACACGAAGCGGATGCTCTTTAAGCATTTTTCCTTCGGAGACTTTTGAGGAGGGGATTTCAATGGAGAAAGTGGACATTTTTAAAGACATTGCCGAACGCACCGGAGGAGACATTTATCTTGGGGTCGTCGGCGCAGTCCGAACAGGAAAATCAACGTTTATCAAGCGGTTTATGGAGACGATTGTTCTGCCGAACATTACAAGTGAGGCGGACCGTGCCCGCGCCGTAGACGAGTTGCCGCAAAGTGCGGCAGGCAAGACGATCATGACGACGGAGCCTAAATTTGTACCGAATAATGCCGTCCAGATCAAAGTAACGGAAGGACTGGACGTGAATGTACGTCTGGTTGACTGTGTAGGATATGCAGTAGAAGGAGCAAAAGGGTACGAGGATGAAAATGGTCCGAGGATGATCTCCACACCATGGTTCGAAGAACCCATTCCTTTTCAGGAAGCGGCGGAAATTGGTACACGCAAGGTTATTCAGGAGCATTCGACGCTCGGTGTGGTAGTCACTACAGACGGCACGATTGCGGAAATCCCGCGCAGCTCTTATGTAGAGTCGGAGGAACGCGTCATTGAGGAGTTGAAGGAAGTTGGCAAGCCATTTGTTTTGGTTATCAACTCCACGCATCCGCGCAGTGATGAAACACTCCAGCTTCGCAGTGAGCTGGCTGCCAAGTACGATATACCAGTTATGACACTCAGCGCGGCGACTATGACGGAAGATGATGTTACAGGCGTACTTCGTGAAGTATTGTATGAATTTCCGGTGCATGAGGTGAATGTAAACCTGCCGAGCTGGGTCATGGTACTGAACGAAGAGCACTGGCTGCGTAGCAATTATGAAAATTCCGTTCGCGATACGGTTAAAGATATTCGACGTCTGCGTGATGTAGATCGAGTGGTTGGCCAGTTTATGGAATATGAATTCATCGACAGGGCCGGATTGAGCGGGATGAATATGGGGCAGGGCGTAGCTGAAATTGATCTGTATGCTCCCGATGAGCTATATGACCAGATTTTGGTCGAAGTCGTCGGGGTAGAGATTCGCGGCAAGGATCATTTGCTGCAAATGATGCAGGATTTTGCCCATGCCAAACGGGAGTACGACCGCTTCGCCGAGGCGCTGGAAATGGTCAAGACAACGGGATATGGCATTGCAGCGCCGTCGTTGTCCGAAATGGCACTAGACGATCCGCAGTTGATTCGTCAGGGCACAAGGTTTGGTGTGCGGCTCAAGGCAACAGCACCTTCTATACACATGATCCGTGTGGATGTGGAATCGGAATTTGCTCCGATTATCGGAACAGAGAAGCAAAGTGAGGAGCTTATGCGCTATCTGATGCAGGATTTTGAGAATGACCCAATCAAAATTTGGGAGTCAGACATTTTCGGACGTTCGCTGCATTCCATTGTACGGGAAGGCATTCAGGGTAAAATCGCTATGATGCCGGACAATGCACGCTATAAGCTGCAGGAAACGCTGGGTCGTATCATTAATGAAGGATCCGGCGGTCTCATTGCTATTATTCTTTAAGGCTAAGCCACACCCAAAAAATGTATATGAGAAATACCGTGGAGAGCAATTGGCTCTCTATGGTTCGCAAAAACAAAATATTAGACTGACTTCTAAAACCAGACAGGGGTAGCCATGGACGAGAAAATAAAGTCCTAGACTACCTCTGTTTTTATTGAGCTTTTCGTTTCTCCTAGCGGGATTTAGGTTCAAATGTAACAATCCGATTAATGAGTTTCACAACGTGATTACCCTGGTAGTCATTTTCATATTTGGTCTCTTCCAACGTAGCACCGAGGCTTATTTAATTTGCAATGAACGATTCTTATAATCGATATAGCAATTGACTGGCTATTTATTAAAAGCGTTGTTCTGGCATTCGGCAGGACACCCCAAATATTCAAATACTCTGCGTCCAGGTTCGTCAATCGGTAAGTACACTTCAATTCCAGGATACATGTGGCTGCTTACAGAAAGATGAATTTGCTTGTAGCGAATGGGGACTAAATCGGCCATGGCTCCCATTCTGGCCAAAATGATTTTAGAGTGCTCAACTTCATTTGATGAGTCCTTTGGCTGCATACTCCAATATTTATTAAGATCGTCGTATTTTCGAAATCTGTCAATTAACTTTTTATACCAATGGTCGTATCGGGAAAACATGTTATATCTTTTGAAAGCTTGTATCCCGTAAATAGCATGAGACTCCCACTCTTCGAACGACTCAGCATCGAAGGTAGAACGGGGACGAATGGAAAAATCGGAGTTAAAATGAAAATCAACTTTATTCAGTTTTCCATTCATAAAAGAATCGGAGGGGATATCAAATAAATGGCGAAACGGCTCATTTAACCCCTTGATATCTAAGGTATGAGTAACGATCATTGCCGGAAATGGCAAATTACTCATGATCTGCTGCGCTTGCTCCAGAGCCAGCTCCAGAGACCGTCCCTCCAATTCGTAATGGATCGGAAGATAATCAGCGGCGAGGAGAAGATCATTGCGCTCATCTGAAGTGCACTCCAGATACTCAGCAATATGGATCATCGTTTGCCGATCCGGTATTCGACGAGACCGTCCAACCAATAGATTTTTATACGTAGGACATGCCTCATCATTAAGCTCCTGCTGAGTAAATCGTTTCAATAACGGGTGAGATAGCTCAGTATATTCCCGTTGACGTTTCATGCGAACAGCTTCAATCTCTCCCAATACGATTTTTAATGGTTTATATTGGAAGTCCTCGTCCTTGTGCATGGTCATCCTTTTTCAATCCTTTTCATAATGAGGTGTAGTTCTACACTTGGTGCAGATGATTCCCTACAGTATACTACATTGTGAAAAAGGTGAGCTATTTACAAGAGGTTCTCAATGATAATCATGGAGGAGATCGTATGATTCGTGCAATTGTAACAGATCCGTTTGCTTCAGGATATTTCGCGATAAAGGAAGCTGTCGCCCCACAGGCCCAGCCTTGGGAAGCGATCGTTCAAGTACAGGCCTTCTCTCTTAATCGGGGTGAAGTTGTAGATGCAAGGAATAATGGAAGACAGATCAGACCAGGCTGGGATTTTGCTGGGATTGTCATCGAGCAGGCCAAAGATGGCACGGGTCCGAAACAAGGAAGCCGTGTGGTAGGCCTTCTCCAAATGGGAGCATGGGCCGAACAAGTTGCTGCCCCTACTTCATTACTGGCTGAATTTCCCGATGATATTACCTTCGCCCAGGCTGCTACTTTACCGGTAGCCGGTCTGTCAGCGCTCTATACGCTTAGAAAAGGAGGAATGCTGCTCGGTAAGCGAATATTGATAACTGGCTCGACTGGCGGAGTGGGGATTTTTGCACACCAGCTAGCAGCGCAATCAGGAGCTTTTACAGTAGGTGTAGCCAGAACCAAGGAAAAAGCTCTACTTGTTCAAGAGGCTGGTGCTAATGAGGTTATCGTTGGAGATACGGCGATTTCATCGGTTGATACATTTGGACCTTATCATCTAATTTTGGATTCAGTAGGTGGTGATACGCTAGCTGCATTACTACCTCAGCTTGTGCCAGAAGGGATTTGTGTATCCATGGGACATTCGTCCTCACCTTACGCAACGATTAATATCAGGGGCTTAGGGGGTAGGACCTTGTACAGCTTCTTTCTAGGTGAGGAGATAAATCGCTATTCGCCAGCGGAAGATCTGAAATTACTAGGTGAGCTTGTTTCAAAAGGCCAGTTAGTACCAAGGATCGAAGTGGAGGCATCGTGGAAGGAAATTGGAACTATTGCTCAACAACTGATAGATCGGAAGTTTTCTGGTAAAGCAGTGCTCCAAATAAGTTAGATGGGAGCGTCCTCATATTGAAAATGACAAGGAGATTGTATCTCCAGGCTAGTCTCCGCTCATGATGTTCACATTTTAAGCATAAGCAAAAATCGACCCTGTGGCGTACCCTGTCAAATAGAGAACTAAAAAGACACCTCTATGCAGCAACCGTTCCCCGTTATTCAATCGGGGGCGGTTGTTTAATTTTTTTTTTGGAATTGTCGTATTTTGTCATATGTAGTCGGAATTTTTTCTATATTTCATAAAACCTATTTACATACTTGGTTTAAAGCGATATATTAAGTATCAAATTTGAATTATTTTGTGGATTGAACGAGGGGGAAATGAAATCATGAATATCCAAAAAGAGCTCCAAAGAAACAAAAAGCTAGGGCTGGGGGCTATCATGCTACTGGTGCTGGTTTTGCTGGTCACTGCATGTGGCGTGCCGAAGACAGAGAGCGGCACTCAAGGGACAAGCACTGCAGGATCGAATACAACAAACGGAAAAACGGACAATTTAAATCTAAAGGGTAAACGGGTTGCGTTGATCATGGAGTTTAACACGGGCACATTTTCGCAACAGTATGTTCAAGGTGTGGAAGAGGAAGTTAAGAAATTTGGCGGTACGCTGACTAAGTTTGTGGCAGATAACGATAAGGCTAAAATGGCTTCTCTGCTTGATAGTGCGATTAACCAGCAATTTGATGTCATTTTGACTGATCACGGTGATGCATTGCTGGAGACAGGGCTGAAAAAGGCAATTTCCCGCAATATTCCGGTTATCGTGTTTGATGCTGCCGTCAATGTTCCGGGTGCGGTAGTGCTCTCACAGGATGACCAAAGCATGGCTGAGCTGACGCTGGAGCAAATGAAAAAGGATATCGGTGGCAAAGGCAACATTGTGAAAGTATGGGTTGCCGGATTTGCACCGATGGAACGTCGTCAGGTTGCTTATGGTGCATTTTTGAAATCCAATCCAGATATTAAAGAAATTGCGACTTTTGGTTCGGCTCAGAATCCTGCGTTGGATACGCAAGCCAAAATGGAAGCTGTATTAAAGCAATATCCTAAGGGCGAAATTACAGCCGTCTGGGCGGCGTGGGATGAGTTTGCCAAAGGTGCAGCCCGTGCCATCCAACAAGCGGGACGTACGGAAATTAAAGTCTACGGCATTGACATGAGCGACGAGGACTTGCAAATGATCCAGGACCCGAAAAATCCTTGGGTGGCCTCGGCAGCCGTAGATCCAACAGATATCGGGCGCGTACAAGTGCGCTATGCATATCAGAAGTTGCATGGGGATAATCCGGAGGAGAAAGTTGTACTGAAGGCTGTATATGTGCAACGCGAAGCGCTGCCAGATAAGCAAATTTCCACATCCGAGCTGTCCCAATATGTGAAGGGATGGGGCCAAAGCGAGCAGGGCTATAAGGATTGGATGAAGGAATATGAAACGTCCAAATAAAATGTTTGCATAACGCAAAGGCGCGCTTCGGCGCGCTTTTATCATAAGCAGGCGTGAGGGGGCACCATGAGTTCACAAGTATATACATTGGAAATGAAAAAAATCAGCAAACAGTTTGCTGGTGTAGATGCGCTGCGAGCCGTGGATTTTACGGTGCAGGGTGGCGAAATTCACGCTCTGCTGGGCGCCAACGGGGCAGGGAAAAGCACATTGATGAAGATTTTGTCCGGTGCGTATCGTTCCGATCAGGGAGCTATCGTAGTTGGTGGGAAGGAACTGAACATTAGTTCACCGTGGGAGGCCAAAAGAGCGGGAATTCACTGTGTGTATCAGGAGGTCGATTCAGCGCTTGTACCTCAGTTAACTGTCGCTGAAAATATTGTAATGGACGATTTGTCTGCACCTGATGGTCGATGGTGGGCTGCACCGGGTTCTATGCGCAGACGAGCGCGTGAGGCATTAGCACGTCTGGAGGTAGATATTGACGTAAGACGATATGTGTCTGAATTGACGTTGGCAGAAAAACAGCTTGTGCTTATTGCACGCATTCTGACACAGCAAGCAAATACCATCATTTTTGATGAGCCTACGGCGCCGCTCAGCGAGGAAGAAACGCGACGTTTGTTCCGCACAATCCATACACTCAAGGATGAGGGAGTTGCATGTATCCTCATCACACACCGATTGCCGGAGGTTATCGAACACAGTGACCATGTTACAGTGATGCGTGATGGTGAGCGCGTGTTCACGGGGCCTGCCTCTGATTTAAGTGTAGGCGACATCGTTACGCATATGCTTGGGAAAACATTTGAAGAGGAGTTCCCAAAAACAGAGGTACCGATTGGTGAAACGGTATTGGAAGCGAAAGGGCTTCACAAAGGATTACGAGTGCACGGCATTGATTTACAAGTCCGATGTGGTGAAATTCTCTCTATTGTGGGTTTGGTTGGTGCAGGCAAGACAGAGCTGTCAAGACTTCTTACAGGAGCAGACAAGCCGGATAAGGGAGAGTTGACCTTTAAAGGTCGCTCCATTCGATTGAGAGAGCCAGCGGACGCGGTAGCTCAAGGAATTGTGTCCATACCCGAGGAGCGGCGTAAGCAGGGGGTATTAATTGAGGAGAGTGTGGAAAGAAACCTCAGCCTTCCGCTTTTGGGCAAACTGAGTGTCCTTGGTTTCATCAGTCGGCGTAAAGAACGAAATAACGGTAATGGAATTGTCGCCTCTCTCGGTATTAAGACGCCATCGCTCCGCCAGAATGTTAAATATTTAAGTGGTGGGAATCAGCAAAAAGTTGCGATTGGGAAATGGTTGCATTCTGGAGCGGATGTATTTGTTTTTGACGAGCCAACCAAGGGTGTAGATATAGGGGCAAAAAGTGATATTTTCCGTATCATTGGCGAGTTGGCGGAGCAAGGAAAAGCGATCATTTATCTAACCTGTGAATTTGCTGAAGGGATTGGCATTGGTGATCGGATTGCAGTGATGTATGATGGAAAAATTATAAAGGAATTTGCGCGGGGCGAAGTGGAACAGGAACAGCTTCTGTTGTATGCCAGCGGCGGTGAAGAGGTGCATTCATGAAGGAAAAATGGTTAAACGTCTCATTTCGTTACGGTGCCGTAGTTGTCATTATAGGTGTGTTAGCGTTTTTTTCATCTACATTACCTTATTTCTGGACGTATGATAATTTAATGGACATTCTTGGCTCAATTGCCATTGTGACTTTCGTTGCCATTGGTGTGACGTTGTCACTTATTGTGGACGGTTTTGACCTATCGGTGGGAGCTACAGTATCTTTGACAACGGTCGTTTCAGCTTCTTTGATGGTCTGGTATGAGCAGCCTGTTGCGGTGGTCATTATTGTGTCTCTGGTTGTCGGTGCTTTGGTAGGACTGTTGAATTCATTACTGATTATTAAACTGCGTATTCCTGATTTGCTCGCAACCCTTGCAATCATGTATATTGTAAGCGGGATTCACAAAACGTACGCCCAGGGCTATACCATATACAATCATATGCAGTTTCCCGATGGCAGCAAGGCGCCGGGGGAGATATCTCCTGCATTTCTTTTGCTGGGGCAAGGTAAATGGTTGGGTATCCCGATTTCAGTTATTTTACTGTTGCTGGCTGTGGCAGCGGTGCATGTTTTCTTGACCTATACAAAGCATGGGCGTCAAATGTATGTAACGGGTGGAAATGAGGAAGCTGCTCGTCTGTCGGGCATACGGGTAAAAAAAGTCCGTACTCTAGCCTATGTTGCTTCAGGCGTATTTGCGGCGATTGCCGGTATTTTGTATGCCTCGCGAGTAGGCTCAGGCCAAATTGACGCGGGGTCCCCCTTGCTCATGGAGGCGGTAGCTGCAGTATTCGTCGGTTTTTCGGTCTTTGGTGCTGGTAAACCCAATGTCATTGGTACATTTATTGGTGCAGTGTTGATCGGTGTGTTGGTTAATGGACTAACGATGATGAATGTGCAATATTTTGCCCATGATATTGTCAAAGGAGTAGTGCTGGTACTTGCGCTGGCCGTTACTTTTTACGTGTTAAACCGTCGTCGTACTTGAAATTGTCTGTGGACTGTATTACTATAAACCTTGTTCCACGCAAGAAGGGTGCCATAAAACGCCAGTTTCGGCCTATATTGCGGAGGTTAGGTATATTCTATGTATATTTAACGACGAAACGGAAACAGATGATAACATTATGGAAGGCAGTACGCCGCCCGGGTTATTTTATACAGGCGACCTCATATCGGTCATTAACACCGATAACCTTAATGCTGGACTACACTTGAATTGGGAGGTGAATATTATGAATAAAACGGATTTGATCAATCAGGTTTCTGAAAGCACTGAATTGTCCAAAAAGGACGTAACCAAAGCAATCGATGCAGTATTTGAGGCGATCTCTGGAGCGCTGCAAAGCGGAGATAAGGTGCAACTGGTAGGTTTCGGGAACTTTGAGGTTCGTGAACGTTCCGCACGTAAAGGACGTAACCCGCAAACAGGAGAAGAAATCGAAATCCCTGCGAGCAAAATTCCGGCATTTAAACCGGGTAAAGCGCTCAAAGACGGAATTAAATAAGATTTCTTACATATTCCCAATGCGCTGAAAAGACCGTGAATTTGATTCACGGCCTTTTCTTTTTGTCCTGTTTACTTCGTGGTAGAGGTGCTATGGACTGGAGAAGAGGAAGCTGTTCTGCCGTTTCGCGAGGCATAAGCGATCAGCACTAGGGGTTCACCTGTTAGCTCAGCAAATTCATGCTCCAGCTGTTGAAGTCGTTCGATTTGGGCAGGACTGAGATTGGCGGGAAGATAGTTTTTCATCAAATCCGTTCCTTTCTTTAATGGATGGGACTGCACGGATAGTATGGCTCGGGACACGCTAATTGTTGCAGGTAGCGAAGGAAGCATGTAGTTGACAAAACAAGCTTGAATCTCCATCATAAAAAGTATAGCTTCGGCTCTCAGGGAGGAAAAGGACATGGAAGATAACGTGACGGGTAGTAGTGAGTACGTCGTAATTAAAGCGAAAAGCAACGGATGTCAGGTTTTTGGTCTGACCAGAGGTCAGGATACACGCTTGCATCATTCAGAAAAATTGGACAAGGGCGAAGTACTGATCGTCCAATTTACGGATCATACTTCTGCTATTAAAATTCGCGGCAAAGCCGTTGTGATGACCAAGCACGGGGTAGTAGATACGGAGGATTAAAATGCAGGCATAGCCTGCTTTTTTTTGTTGTAGAATGAGAGTGAGGACCTTTACCGTAGCAAACCCACATTATGAGGTAGAGGTCAGGGGAGGCTCTGATGAAACCTTGGATTGTATTCGGTGGCTCCATTCTCATAACCATCGCAGCAGCTGTGTTGCTGCCGTCCTTACAGGTGCTGGACTCAGGAACCGCAGCAGTTCGCGAGACACAGGCGACGATTTCGCCTCAGCAACGGGTGCTGCTGTCGGATGACAATCTGGTGGATACGCTGAATGAGCTGCCGTTGACCACACCGATTGCAAGCGCAAGCTGGGAACATTCAGTCCTGACCCTGGATGTCAAGCTGTCCAAGGAAGAAACTGCCCCACTAGAGATTTATCAAAACATGGCGGAGCTTGCCGCTTTTAGCTTTTACGGAACGACGAATGTACGGCAATTGCTGCTTCGGGTGGTGACACAGGACGAATGGTCAGGAGAACGTCATCTGCTGCTTGCATCCGATATACGCCGGAACGAGTGGACGAACGAGGCATTGGAACAGCTGAGAAGCCGGGAAGGCGCGGAATTGCCAGAGGATTTGAAGTCCCGTTTCCGCATTACAGTAACGCCCATGTGGCAAAACAGGTTTAACGGTGTATATACAGATTAGATGTTTCTGCCGGTGGACCTACAGTACTTTAGTCGCGAATCATTTTAAATTGTGATATAATATAAGGCATTGCAATTATTTGAATATAGCAGAAAGTCATGTCTCGGAGGCTTAGGATGAAACCGTATCGCGTACCCCAATTAGCAAGGAAATATGTGGAATACGACATGATTCAACAACATACGGAAATGCCGGCTTTTCCTGACAGCCGTACCCGTTTGATGTTTGTGTTTTTGAACCGGAATGCGCAGGAGCTGCATGCCAGTGAGGACGAACTGTACGCATTGGTAACCTCACTTGTGCAGATGGGGCTGGATACGCATGATATGATTGATACTTTATCGGGTATACGGAGCCCGAAGGAGATGCGTTCCAGACAGCTGAAAGTGTTAGCTGGGGACTATTTTAGCAGTCGTTTCTATCAGCTACTTGCACTGGCAGGCCGCATCACGGCCATTTCGAAGCTGAGTGATGCTGTATGTGAAGTGAACGCAGGGAAAATGAGTCTGTACTGGGGGATGAAGCAATTCCGATTGGATGCAACTCAGTATTTAACTCAGATGGTTCGTTTCAAAAAGGAGCTTTTTTTATCATTCACTTCACTTGTAGCAGAACAGGATCAGGAAATTTGGAAGCAGCTTCTCAACAAATTTGCCCTCTGTGACACCTTGGTGGAGGAATGGGGCAAGCGGACAGAACCGGACAAGTCCCGTTTCGGATATATGTTCTGGCATATTTATGGTAACGGGGACCGGAACGAGCAGGCATTGCTTTCAGAGAGTGGTACTGACACTGAAGCATGGCGTAAGCTTGTTCTGAAATACAAAGCCGAGGATGCGATACTGGACAAGCTTCGCACGGCTGTTACACACATCCGGCAGATCCTGTCAGATGATCAAAATACGGGGATCGAGGAATTTGAACGCATGCTTGAGCCTTTCCTGAAGCTGCTAAATAGTCCGCACCCAGTTGTGAGGGAAGGTTAGGTGAACGTGATGGGATCAAGCGACACCAAGCCGAAAGAGCAATTCGTTCATGGCGTGTTTGAAAGCATAGCAGGTAAATACGATTTGATGAACGATATACTGAGCTTTCGCAGACATAAGGCTTGGCGGAAATTTACGATGAAAAAAATGAACATGCATCGCGGCGATACGGCAATTGATCTTTGCTGTGGTACATGTGACTGGACGCTTGCGATGGCACGAGCAAGTGAAAGTGGTCACATCGTAGGACTCGATTTTAGTCAGAACATGCTCAATGTTGGCGAGCGTAAGATTACATCAGAATCCCGTGAAAAGCAAATTAAGCTTGTTCAGGGCAACGCGATGGAACTACCTTTTGAAGATAATTCATTTGATTATGCGACGATTGGTTTCGGTCTGCGCAACGTGCCTGATCTGCGCCACGTGTTACAGGAGATGCAACGAGTCGTCAAACCTGGCGGGCAGGTCGTATGTTTGGAATTGTCCAAACCTACTTGGCAGCCGTTCAAGGGAATTTACTACACATATTTTCAACACATCTTGCCCATGCTCGGCAAATTGTTCGCCAAACGTTATGAGCAGTATAAATGGCTCCCTGATTCGTTGGCGCTTTTTCCAGGAAGGGATGAGTTGGCTGGCATCTTCCGTGAAGTCGGATTGAAGGATGTTCAGGCTCATTCTCTCACCGGAGGCATTGCGGCATTGCACATTGGAATCAAGGAGAGTCAGCATGTTTAAGAAAATTGCTATTTTTTTGGAAATGATTAAAATTGAACATACGTTATTTGCGCTCCCATTTGCATTCATGGGGGCTGTATTGGGGTCTGTTATCGTGACAGGCAACCTTCCCTCTTGGCCGCAGATCGGCTGGATTCTGCTAGCTATGGTTGGCGCACGTAGCGCGGCTTTTGGCTTCAATCGTATGATTGACCGGGTGATTGACGGGAAAAATCCGCGCACAGCAGGACGCGCTATCCCGGCGGGGTTGCTCAAATCGAGCGAAGTGGTGATTTTCATTATCGTCAGTTTGGTGTTGTTATTCTGGGCATCATTCAAGTTAAGTCCGCTGGCGTTCAAGCTGTTCCCGCTGGCCTTTTTTATGCTCGTTTTTTATTCTTACACCAAGCGTTTCACTTGGCTTTGCCATATTGTGCTTGGTCTGACCATTGGTTTGGCGCCACTCGGCGCGTGGGTTGCAGTAACGGGACAAATAGATTTGACTGCAATCGTACTATATCTCACGATTGCATTTTGGACGGCGGGATTTGATGTAATTTATGCTTGTCAGGATATAGATTTTGACCAAAACGAAGGAGTTTATTCTATTCCTGCCCGTTTTGGTGTAGCAGGTGCGTTGAACATCGCTCGGGCATTCCACGTCATTACGGCAATCGGATTTATTGTACTGTTCTTTATTGCAGATTTAAGCTGGTGGTATCTGGCGGGCATGATTATTTCGTACATTATTTTATTTTATGAACACTATATCGTATCTCCAAAAGATTTGAGTCGTTTGCAGACGGCATTCTTTACTATGAACGGTGTACTTAGCACTGTCGTGTTTGCCTTTACACTGATTGATTTGGTGGTGCGTCAATACTAATGAATAATCAGGTGAGCGGACATCAAGGCAAACGAATCGTTATTGGCATTACAGGCGCGAGCGGAAGCATTTATGGTGTGCGACTGGTAGAGACTTTGCTGGACTTGCAATACACAGTTCACCTGATCGTTTCCAATGCTGGCTGGCGGGTATTGAAAGAGGAGTTGGGCTGGAATGTGACTGACCGGGAAGGGGCTTTGAATGAACAATTCGGAGGCCGTCCCGGTTCTCTTGTATACCATCCGTTCACAGATATTGGAGCTTCGATTGCGAGCGGCTCTTATTTGGTGGATGCGATGATTATTATGCCATGCTCGATGGGGACGTTGTCAGCAGTAGCACACGGCTCGTCCGATAACCTTATGGCGAGAGCAGCGGACGTGATGATGAAGGAAGGTCGTCCGCTGATCCTTGTGCCTCGTGAAACGCCTCTACATGCCATTCATTTGGAAAACATGCTTAAGCTTGCGAGACTCGGCGTCAAAATGATTCCGGCTATGCCGGCTTTTTACTTTCATCCGAAGACGCTGGATGATATTGTGCTGTTCCTCGTAGGCAAAGTATTGGACAGCTTGCGTATAGAACATCAACTGTTTACGAGATGGGGGGATTCCGATGCCGACGCCGGACACCAAGACAATCACAATCGGAAAAATTAAATATACAAACGCTTGGCCTATTTTTCATTATTTTAATCCTTCTGAGCTTCTCCATTCGGCGGAGATGGTTTCTAAAGTTCCGGCTGAATTGAATCGAGGTATGCTGAATGGGAGTTTGGATATCAGTGCGATGTCCTCATTTGCGTATGCATCGGGTGCTGAGGAAATGCTATTGTTGCCGGATTTATCCGTCAGTGCAGATGGTCCTGTGCAATCCATTTTACTATTTTCACGCAAGCCGCTGGACGAAATCAAAAACGGAACCATTGCACTAACGAATACGTCTGCTACATCCGTGAATTTGTTGAAAATTTTGATGCAAAAGGCATGGGAAGGTCAGCCTTCCTATTTTGACTGTGAACCGGATCTTGACTTGATGCTGGAACAGGCAGATGCAGGGCTACTGATTGGAGATCACGCGATTAAGGCATCTTGGCGAAGCGAAGGTCTGTATGTTACGGACCTCGGAGAAGAGTGGAAGCGCTGGACGGGCTATAGTATGACTTTTGCTGTATGGGCAGTACGACGTGCTGTTGCTGCTCAAAATCCTGCGGCGGTGGCTGAAATTGCAAGTGCGTTCCGCGCAAGCAAGCAGCATAGTCTGTCGGACCTGACGCCTGTTATTTCTGAAGCATGCGAGGAAATTGGAGGTCTGCGAGATTATTGGGAGCGCTACTTTACTAATCTGTGTTATGATTTTGGAGAGAAGCAACAACAAGGTTTAGAGCTTTATTTTCAGTATGCGCATGAACTGGGGCTGCTTGACCGACGAGTGAAGCCGCTTCTCTGGAGTGACAATACGCTGACACGGGTGAAAGAATGAAACGATTGGATTTGTTCGGTTTATTAAAGAAGGATATGAACTTTATAGAAGAAGAGTTGTATCGCAGTATCGACAGTACGGAGCCGTTGATTAATGATACGTCGCTTCATCTGCTTAAAGCAGGGGGCAAGCGTTTGCGTCCCGTATTTGTATTGCTGGGAGGCAAGTTTGGAGAATATGATCTGGACAAGCTCAAGCGTATAGCGGTACCTCTGGAACTGATTCATTCTGCCTCTCTCGTTCACGACGATGTGATTGACGATGCGGAAATGAGACGCGGTCAACCCACCGTGAAGTCCAAATGGGACAATCGGGTGGCTATGTACACCGGAGACTACATATATGCACGTGCGCTGTCTATTGCTGCTGGACTGCCGAATCCCGACATTCACCGGGTACTGTCTAAAGCGCTGGTGCAGATGTCCATTGGTGAAATGGAACAAATTCGTGATTTTTTTAATGTGGATCAGAGTGTGCGGAATTATTTGCTTCGCATACGGCGAAAAACGGCATTGTTGATTGCGGTTAGTTGCCAGCTGGGAGCTATGGCTGCAGGGGCACGAGAAAGTGTCAATTCCCTGCTGTACAGCTATGGCTATAACGTAGGTATGGCTTTTCAAATTCAGGATGATCTGCTTGATCTGTGTGGCACGGAAAAAAAGATTGGCAAGCCGCCGGGCAGCGATATGAGACAGGGGAATATTACGCTTCCGGTGATTTATGCGCTTGAACAGCCTGAGTTGCGTGCCGATCTACTGGCTGAAATCCGCCGCATTCAGGATGGAGATGGGCAAGGAGACGCACGCAAAGCGGTGGATATGATCAAAAAAAGTGAAGGAATCGCTAAAGCTGAAATTCTCGCCGACCGATATATTAATAAAGCGCTAAACGCGCTGGACTTACTACCAGATGTCAAAACAAAAAAGACGCTACGCGATATTGCTCATTTTGTAACACGCCGCTCCTACTAAAGTTGTGTTTTGGGTTTGCTGTGACAAAATGCTTTAACCGGTTCCAAGCTTTCTGTTACAATACAGTTTAGTACTGTATAAATACATTAGATTGGATTGGGAGTGAGCCGATGGATCGTACTTTTTTGATGGTTAAACCGGATGGTGTACAACGTGGATTGATTGGACGTATCATCAGTCGACTGGAAGACAAAGGCTTCAAAATGACGGCTGGCAAGCTTGTGCAAGTATCTAGAGAACAGGCAGAACGGCATTATGCGGAGCATGTGGGCAAGCCTTTTTTTGAAGAGCTTGTAGGTTTTATCACATCAGGCCCTGTGTTTGCTATGGTATGGGAAGGGGATAACATCGTTACGCTTTCCCGCTTGTTGATTGGTAAAACACAAGTAACTGAAGCTCTTCCGGGCACAATTCGTGGAGACTTTGCAGCACATACACCGTTTAACCTCATTCATGGTTCAGATTCACCGGAGAGCGCAGAGCGCGAGATTGCAAATTTTTTCATGCCGGAAGAATCCATTCGGTATGAAAAAAGTGTGGCGACCTGGATGTAAGTTAAATTACGTATGAAGAAGGATGGTAGCATGACGGATATGGAACTGGGTCAGACGGACCCCGATTACACAGCGTTTATCCGCAAAATCAAGGACAGCACAGGTATTGATCTTGCACAATACAAAGAAGCACAGATGAAAAGGCGGTTAACTACGCTTCGCAACAAAAACGGGTTTCCCAGTTTTGTTTCTTTTTATGATGCCATGATGAAGGAAAAACCTCTATTCTATGAATTTCTGGATCGAATGACGATCAATGTTTCGGAATTTTGGCGAAATCCCAATCGGTGGGAAGTGCTGCGAGATACAATCTTGCCACAGCTGCTTGTGGGGAAGCAGAAGCTTAAGCTGTGGAGTGCTGCCTGCTCGACTGGTGAAGAGCCTTATAGCCTGGCTATGGTTCTCGACGGTAAAGGGATTTTAGGAAATTGTTCCATTACAGCTTCCGACATTGATGACGGTGCATTGGCAAAAGCCAAGGAAGGCAAATATTTGGAGCGTTCGCTCAAGGATGTACCTGAGCAGGTGGCTAGCAAATATTTTAAGCCGGATGGTGCGATGTATCGAATTGATGACCGTTTGAAACAAGCCGTGAAATTTCAAAAGCAAAACTTGCTGCTGGATCGGTTTGAGGATGGTTATGATCTCATTATCTGTCGAAATGTAATGATTTATTTTACAGAAGAGGCAAAACATACGTTGTATCAAAAGTTTGCAGCCAGTCTTCGTCCCGGCGGTGTGTTATTTGTCGGTAGTACAGAGCAAATCTTTTCTCCTAACCAATATGGTCTGGAATCGACGGAAACCTTTTTTTATCGCAAAAAAGCATAAGCCTGCATATATCATCCAAAGTTTGTAGGAACTTATTTATATCCTTGAGTAATTGATGGTTGGCTTATCAGCAAAGCACGTCCTTTAGCCCCTTTGGCTAAGAGGCGTGTTTTTGTTTATCTGCATACACGTGGCTTTTCTTGTCAAAGAAAGGTGCGTATACTATAATGAAGCACAGTTAAAGATTTTAGCGATGCACAGTTTAACAGTTTAAAGGGGGAACGCGTCATGAGTTTACGTTATTTAACCGCGGGGGAAACGCATGGTCCCCAGCTAACTGCCATTGTAGAGGGTATGCCGAGCAATTTAAAATTGGATTTTGAGGAATTGAATTTTCAGCTGCACCGTCGTCAGAAAGGGTATGGACGGGGTCGGCGTATGCAGATTGAAAAAGATACGGCGAAGATTGCCGGAGGCGTACGTCACGGCTATACCACAGGTGCACCGATTGCGCTGGTTGTGGAAAATAACGATTGGAAGCACTGGCAGAACATTATGAATATTGAGCCTATTGAAGGCAGTGATGAAGACAAGCGTCGGGTTCACCGGCCACGTCCGGGTCATGCGGATTTGAATGGCGGAATGAAATACAACCTGAAGGACCTTCGTAACGTGCTGGAGCGCTCCAGTGCACGTGAAACAGCAATTCGTGTGGCATGCGGCGGTTTGGCCCGTCAATTGCTGGCTGAGTTCGGAATCAAGGTGGCAGGTCAGGTCATCCGTATTGGGGAAATCGAAGCTCCTTACCGTGATTTGCCGATTGATGAGCTGATTGCCGTGACAGAAGCCTCCTCGGTGAGAGTAACCGATCCAGAAACCGAAAAGAAAATGGAAGCATACATTGATCTGATCAAGCAAGAAGGTGATTCAGTCGGTGGGGTAGTGGAGTGTATTGTAGAAGGTGTTCCGATTGGTCTGGGCAGTCATGTACAGTATGATCGGAAACTGGATGCACGTATCGCACAAGGCGTCATGTCGATTAATGCATTTAAAGGCGTGGAAATTGGCATCGGCTTTGAAGCAGGGGAATTGCGCGGTTCACAGGTGCATGACGAGATTCTATATGATGAGGAACGTGGATATCACCGTCGTACCAATCGTTTGGGTGGTTTTGAGGGTGGTATGACGAATGGAATGCCAGTTGTGGTTCGTGGCGTAATGAAGCCGATTCCCACACTCTACAAGCCGTTGCAAAGCGTCGACATTGATACAAAGGAAGCGTTCACCGCACAGGTTGAGCGTTCGGATGCATGTGCAGTGCCAGCGGCAAGCGTAGTCATGGAGCATGTCGTAGCTTGGGAGATTGCGAAAGCTTTGCTAGAAAAATTCGGTGGGGATTCGATTGAAGAGATTCGCGCGAATATTGCATCCTACGAAGAACAACTGGGGCGGTACTAAGATGAGTACGCTGACGGTACAACTTGGCGAACGTTCTTATCCTATTCATATCGGACGAGGGCTGTTACATCGAGCCGGAGAGTTGTTGAAGGAACGAGGAATTGCGCAAAAAAGCCCGTTGTTGATTGTTTCTGACGAAAATGTAGCGGGATTCTACTTGGCAACATTGGAGAGCAATCTTCAGGCATCTGGCTACAAGACAGTGTCCTTTGTCGTTAAGCCAGGTGAAACCTCCAAGTCGCTTGCTGTATTTGAGCAGGTCATAACAGCAGCCATTGAGGGCGGTTTGGATCGCAATTCAGCCGTTATTGCACTTGGTGGTGGTGTGGTGGGTGATTTGGCTGGATTTGTGGCAGCTTCTTATATGAGAGGTGTCAAGTTTGTACAGATCCCCACTACGATCCTTGCCCATGATAGTAGCGTGGGCGGTAAGGTCGGCATCAACCATCCTTTGGCGAAGAATATGATAGGAGCCTTCCATCAACCGGAACTTGTGTTATATGACGTAGATTCGTTGTCTACCTTACCTCCTCGTGAGGTATCTGCGGGGCTTGCTGAAATGATCAAGCATGGCTTGATCTGGGATGCTGATTTCGCCCAGTGGTGCCGTGACCATGCGACTGATTTGCTTGCGCTAGATGCGGCAGCCCTGGAGTACGGACTGGAAAAGGGGTGTTCCGTAAAAGCCGAAGTGGTGTCGCGTGATGAACGAGAAAATGATTTGCGCGCTATTCTAAATCTAGGTCATACGATTGGTCATGCGATTGAAGCCATTGCGGGATATGGTGAGTTTTTACACGGGGAAGCCATTTCTATTGGTATGGTCGGCTCCGCACTTTTGGGCGTGAAGCTGGGGGCGGATCCTTCTTTGGTAGATGAAACGAAGGATATGTTGTCTTCGCTACGGCTACCGACCTCCCTTCCGTCACATCTCGATACAGATCGGCTGCTGGACGCGATGATGCATGACAAAAAGTTCAAAGAAGGCAGCATTACTTTTGTCGTCCCACGTAGCATCGGGCACGTGGAGGTTGTGAAGGATATTTCCGTCTCTTACATCCGACGAGTTATTGAACAGTTAAAAGAGGGGGCGTAACGATGTACAATCGGGGAATTCGTGGCGCGACGACCGTAGTGAATAATGAAGAAAACGAAATTTTGGAAGCAACATGCCAACTACTGGAGGAAATTGTATCCTACAATGAAATTCAGCCAGAGGATATTAGTAACGTATGGATTACGGTGACCCATGACCTGGATACTGCCTTTCCAGCCAAGGCCATTCGTCAGCTTGATGGCTGGGATATGGTTCCGCTCATGTGTGCATTAGAAATTCCTGTGGCAGGCAGTTTACCCAAGTGCATCCGTTTGATGGTACAGGTGAACACCGATAAATCCCAGCGGGAAATTAAACATGTATATTTGAACGGAGCACAGGCGTTAAGACCGGATCTGGCTTCCCAAGGGAAATAAGTGCCCGTTTTTAAAGTTGATGGTTGCCAAAGTAACATCCCATGAGATATAGTGTGTGTAGCAGAGTTAAGTAGAGTAGAGTTAGCCAGAGACAGAGTTGAGATGAGAAGAGTGCAGCCTTAGCCAATTCCATATGAGATTACAGAGATCGGCGGTAGCGGGTAAGCTTTTGTCTATGAAGAGATATTCTTCTACAGAGAAGCTTATTTGAGGCAACCTGTGCGGTTATACAAAAGGGATGAGTGTATACTTATCTATTTGCTGTAGTCATTTTACATATGGAGCATTCTTATAATTTCGATAACTGACAGCCTCTACCTTACCGGTAGAGGCTTTTTTATATTCTCTCCTTTGGTTCTGCGCCAATTTGGAAAGGAAGTGATCTCATGTTAACGCCGCATGTGGAGCAAGTGATAACGATGGCGAGTGAATTTAACCTGATTCCTGTGTACAAAAAAGTGCTGGCTGATATGGAGACGCCGATTCGGATTTTCCGTCGGTATGCCGAGCGGGACCGTGCCTTTCTGCTAGAGAGTGTAGAGGGAGGCGAACAGTGGGCGCGACATTCATTCATCGGTACAGACCCGTTCCTAATGGTCTCGGGTAAAAAAGGACGTTTGATATTGGAGCAACACGGTAAACGGCAAATATTAAACGACAAGCCGATTGAAGCGCTCAAAGCATTGCTTCGTAAATACCGTAGTCCGAAACTGAAAGAAATGCCTCCATTTACAGGCGGGGCTATCGGATTTTTTGGATATGACTTGCTTCAATACTATGAAAAGCTGCCAGAGCATTCGGTAGATGATTTGAATATGGATGATATTCGTTTTATGTTCTGCGATCAAGTAATTGTCTTTGATCATGTGAAACAGCAAATTTTGCTGGTCGGCAATGTTCATATAGGCGAAGGGTTTCGCGATGAGGACATTCGTGCTGCTTATGCTGATGTGGAACGCAGGTTGGAGGAAACGGCGCAGTATCTGCGCAAGCAGACCCCGCCTGAGCGATTAGGATCGGCTTCCATTCCTGATGATGTGGAACTAGGTGAGATCCAATCCAATATGACGAAGGAACAATTTATATCAAACGTAGAGCAGGCAAAGGAGTATATCCGCTCCGGTGATATTTTTCAGGTTGTACTATCCCAGCGTTTTCACATTGATACAGAGGCCTCTCCTTTACAGGTATACCGCGTGCTGCGCACGATGAACCCGTCGCCATATATGTATTATTTGAAAATGGATGACGAGATCATCGTAGGTACCTCGCCTGAGGCACTCGTCAAGGTGGAAAACGGCCGGGTAGAAACCCGTCCTATTGCAGGAACGAGACCGCGTGGGGTAACGGAGACAGAAGATGCGGCACTTGCTGAAGAACTGTTAAACGATGAAAAAGAGCGTGCAGAACATCTGATGCTGGTCGATTTGGGAAGAAATGATTTGGGCCGTGTATCACAGTTTGGCACAGTCAAATGCGATACGTTTATGGAAATTGAACGCTATTCCCATGTCATGCACATTGTTTCCAATGTGTCGGGTGAGCTACGTGAGGACAAAGATTTCTTCGATGCCTTCCTGTCTTGTCTGCCAGCTGGCACTGTATCGGGGGCTCCGAAGCTACGGGCCATGGAGATTATTGCTGAGTTGGAGCGGGAAGCACGCGGACCCTATGCAGGGGCGATTGGATATTTGGGCTTCTCGGGCAATATGGACGCTTGCATTACGATTCGCACGATTGTGTTTAAAAAGAACCGGGCCTATGTCCAGGCAGGCGCTGGAATTGTGTGGGACTCGGTTCCGGAAAGCGAGTATCAGGAGACGGTAAACAAAGCAAAGGCATTGCTGAAGGCAATCCGCACGGCAGAAGTGATGTTCCCGGCAACGACACAGCCCTATAACAGCGTCATCAACCAGGATTATTTGTATACTCCGTAACACACAAAAATCTGATTTTGAGGAGGAGACGACAATGGAACGACATGACATGATGCAAGTGGGGTTAAGCCGGATCATTGAGGGACAGCATCTTTCGCGTACGGAGGCCCGTAGCGTAATGGAACAGATTATGAGTGGAAGTGCTACACAGGCGCAAATTGGCGGGCTGCTGACGGCTCTTCGCCTCAAAGGGGAAACGGTAGATGAAATCACTGGTTTTGCCGAGGCTATGCGTAGCTACGCTAGTCCAGTGCAAGCTGAAGAAGGTAGTGGTCGTTTGCTGGACACATGTGGCACTGGAGGTTCGGGTATTCACAAGTTTAATATTTCCACGATATCCGCGATCATCGCAGCTTCGGTGTCAGTGCGGGTAGCAAAGCATGGCAATCGTTCTGCAAGTGGCCGTGCTGGGAGCGCTGATGTCCTGGAGGCATTGGGAGTCAACATTCATTTGACGAGTGATCAGGCTAGGTCATGTCTGGACCGAATCGGCATCTGCTTTTTATTCGCGCAGCTGTATCATCCGTCTATGAAGCATGCCGCCGCGCCGCGTCGCGAGCTGGGTGTACGGACGGTATTTAATATGCTTGGTCCATTGACGAATCCGGCTGGTGCGGATCGGCAGCTGTTGGGCATTTATGACGCCAACAAAACGGAAGTCATTGCCGAGGTATTGAACCAGCTTGGCTCCAAACGGGCCATGGTTGTCAGTAGTCTGGATGGGCTAGATGAAATTAGTATTTCAGCTGCGACACGAGTATCCGAGCTGAAGGACGGCAAGGTTCGCACGTTCGAGCTTCATCCGTCGGATCTGGGCTTGCAGACGCATTCTCTCGATCAGGTGCTGGGTGGCGACGCACAGGTTAACGCAGATATCATACGACGAATTTTGAACGGAGAGCATGGAGCTTATCGGGATGTTGTGCTAGCGAATGCAGGAGCGTGCATTTATGTATCAGGGGCAGCAGACACCTTGACGGACGGAGTAGCACGAGCGGCAGAAGCCATTGACTCGGGACTGGCACTCTCCAAGCTGGATCAATTAATACAGGCAACGGGGGAATATCAATATGTATCTTGATAAAATTGTGGTGACGAAGCGACAAGAAGTGGAGCAGCTTAAGAAGCATTTTCAAATAAGTGAAGCTGAACGATTAATTGCTGATTTACCTGCGACGAGAGGATTCGAAAATGCGATCGCGAGCGGACGCAACCGTCCGCTCGGACTGATTGCTGAGGTGAAGAAGGCTTCCCCATCCAAAGGGTTGATTCGACCGGATTTCCATCCTGTGGACATTGCACGTGCATATGAGGGAGCAGGAGCGGATTGCATTTCTGTACTGACAGATGTGACGTATTTTCAGGGGAGCCCTGAATATTTACAGCAAATTCGCGATCAGGTGAAGATTCCGCTGCTGCGAAAGGATTTTATCATTGATGAACAGCAAATATATGAAGCTCGTCTGCTGGGAGCGGATGCGGTGCTGTTGATTGCCGCTATCCTGGAACCGCGTGTATTAGGGTCCTTTTTACAGATCGCCAAGGACCTCGGGCTGGACGCATTGGTAGAGGTGCATGACAGCGAGGAGCTTAAAGCGGTGCTGGAGCTGGGGACAGCAACCTTGATTGGTGTAAATAACCGAAATCTGCGGACATTCGAGACTCGTCTCCAGACGACAGAGGAGCTGATCTCACTAATTCCTAAAGGGATTACGTTCATCAGTGAGAGCGGAATTGCGGGACCGGAAGATGTTAAGTATCTGCATTCGGTAGGTGCACACGGTATCCTGGTGGGGGAGCATCTGATGCGCAAGGAAGATGTAGGACAGGCTGTAGCCGAATTGATGGACGGGGTTAAAGCATGAACAAAACGGGCGTAAAAATTTGTGGACTTCAAAGCGTTGAAGTGCTAAAATCTATGATAAACTTACCGGTCGATTATATAGGTTTTGTGTTTGCCGACAGCAAGCGCCGGATTGACGGCGTACAGGCTGGAGAGCTGCTTTGCGTATTGGATGAATGGACCTCAGGCAGCAGACCGCGCAGCGTGGGTGTATTTGTGAACCCTGGTGATGCACTGTTAAATGATGTGATGGAGAAAGCACCCTTGGATGTCATACAGCTGCATGGGCAGGAAAGTCCGCAGCGCTGTCGGGAGATCAGGGAGCATTTTGGTATACAGGTATTCAAGGCATGGTCTGTGGACAGTCAAGGACAGCTAGAACGCTCGGCGGACGAATTGGATGCCTATGTCGGGGCAATTGACGCTTTACTGCTGGATACATACGATCCCCTGTATGGTGGCGGCTCCGGAAAAACGTTTGCGTGGGATCGAATTCCTGCCTATCAGGCTTGGACTCATCAACATGGAATTCCTTTGTTTGTAGCCGGCGGGCTGACTGCCGATAATGCGGAAAAGCTAGTTCATGAGTATCATCCCGATGGGCTGGATGTATCCAGCGGTGTAGAGACGAACGGAGTCAAGGACATTGCAAAAATCACAGCATTCGTAGAAAGGGTGAAGCAGGCATGACACAATTACCTGATAACAACGGACGTTTTGGAACATTTGGAGGACGTTTTGTACCGGAAACGTTGATGAACGCACTGATTGAATTGGAGGAATCCTACCGTAAGTACGCGGATGATCCCGAGTTTAAAGCAGAGTTGAACGGGCTCCTAAAGGACTATTCTGGTCGGGAAACGCCGCTTTATCATGCGGAGCGTCTGAGTCAGCATTTGGGCGGGGCTAAAATTTACTTGAAGCGCGAAGATTTAAATCATACCGGTGCCCACAAAATCAATAATGCATTAGCTCAGGGTTTGTTGGCGAAGCGTATGGGTAAACAGAAGGTCATTGCTGAGACAGGCGCAGGACAGCATGGTGTCGCGACAGCGACTGTGGCTGCGTTGCTCGGATTGGAATGCAAGGTGTTTATGGGCGAAGAGGATACTGTGCGCCAGCAGCTGAACGTCTTTCGGATGCAGCTTTTGGGTGCAGAGGTCATTCCGGTGACATCGGGTACACGTACACTTAAGGATGCCGGGAATGAAGCTTTGCGTTACTGGGTCAGCCATGTCCATGATACGTTCTATATTTTGGGTTCAGCTGTCGGCCCGCATCCGTATCCGATGATGGTGCGGGACTTCCAACGTGTGATTGGTGATGAAACACGTCGCCAGATCCTAGAGAAGGAAGGCAGACTTCCGGATGTCATCGTGGCAGCGATCGGTGGCGGAAGCAATGCCATCGGCATGTTTTATCCTTTTATTGAGGATCAGGGCGTCGCTTTGATTGGCGTGGAGGCCGCTGGAAAAGGTGTCGAAACGGAATTCCATGCAGCTACAATGACCAAGGGAACACAAGGGGTCTTCCAAGGATCTATGAGTTATCTGCTTCAGGATGAGTACGGACAAGTGCAGCCTGCGCATTCCATCTCGGCTGGACTGGATTATCCAGGTGTTGGACCGGAGCATTCATACCTGAAAGATATTGAGCGGGCCAAGTATGTTCCGATTACCGATCAGGAAGCGCTGGATGCGCTTCAGCTTCTCTGCCGTACCGAAGGAATACTTCCTGCATTAGAGTCGGCACATGCAGTTGCACAGGTCGTCAAGCTGGCACCTACGTTGACGGCAGATGATATTATCGTCATTTGTTTGTCTGGACGCGGGGATAAAGATGTGGACTCCATTATCAAGTATTTGGGAGGAAATCCGTCATGAATTTAATTGATCAGGCGTTTGGTCGCCTTAAAAATGAAGGCAAAACGGCATTAATTCCTTTTCTGACGGTAGGTGACCCGGATGTGGATACTACAATAGAGATCATTCGGCAGTTAGAGTCGGCCGGAGCTGACATATTGGAACTGGGTGTACCCTATTCCGACCCGCTGGCTGACGGTCCTGTAATTCAGCGCGCGTCTGAGCGTGCACTGAAACGGCAAATTTCCATCCGCACGTGCATGGAGACAGCTTCTCTGGCTAGGGCGGCAGGTTCAAGCCTGCCTTTTATTCTGTTCACGTATTATAACCCTGTATTACAGATGGGTATGGATGCTTTCTTCGCAGGCTTGCAGGAGCACGGTATCAGCGGTCTGATTATTCCGGACCTTCCGCTTGAGGAAGCGGAGGAGCTGGGAGGACGGGCAGCAGAGGTGGGTGTGCATCTGATTCCTCTGGTGGCTCCAACTTCTGAACAGCGGATCGAGCGAATTGTCCGTCAGGCCCGAGGATTTGTATACTGTGTATCCTCGCTGGGTGTAACCGGGGAAAGAGCTTCCTTTTTTGAAGGTATAGAGGGCTTTATCGCGCAGGTCAAACGGCATACGGATATTCCGGTAGCGGTCGGCTTTGGGATCTCTACTCAAGAGCAGGTAGCCCGGTTTTCAAACATTTGCGATGGAGTTGTGGTCGGCAGTGCTATTGTACGTCAGGTGGAAGAAGCCATTCCATTGCTGAATGATTCTGCGCGCAGGCAAGAAGGTCTTTTGCAAATTCATAATTTTGTGGCACAATTAAAGCAGTAATGGCTGTCAAAATAGAAAGTAATAAATATGTTCTGATTGGATAGAGGAGGTAGGGGCATGCAACCTAAACCGCATATTGTACATTTGCCAGTATATCAGCCCGGTAAACCGATTGAAGACGTAAAACGTGAGCTGGGACTCGATGAAGTCATCAAGCTCGCCTCGAACGAGAATCCGTATGGTAGCTCTCCCAAAGTGTTGCAGGCCATTCAGCAGGAGTTTGCTAACATTAGTGTATATCCTGACGGAAGTGCCGTAGCTTTGACACAGGCACTAGCTAAACGGACGGGTTTAAAAGAGGAACAGTTTATCTATGGCTGCGGATCTGACGAAATAATTGCGTTGATTACGCGTGCTTTTCTCCTTCCCGGGGAAGAAAGCATTATGGCCGATCAGACATTTTCCGTATACAAAAGTAACGTAGAAATTGAGGGAGCGGTTGCAGTTGAGGTGCCTTTGCGTGACGGTGTACATGATCTGGATGCTATGCTGTCCCACATCAATGACCGTACGAAAATTATTTGGATCTGTAATCCAAATAACCCGACGGGCACGATTGTACCCGAAGCAGAGCTGATTGCGTTTTTGGACCAAGTACCAAAGCATATCATGGTTGTACTGGATGAAGCCTACGCCGAGTTTGTGACGGATCGCTCGTATCCCGACGGCATTCGTTTGTTGCCAGCGTATGAAAACCTGGTTGTACTACGCACCTTCTCCAAAATCTATGGGCTTGCTTCGTTGCGCATTGGTTATGGTATGGGAGCTGAGTCAATCATTCGCTTGATAAATCAGGTTCGTGAACCGTTTAATACATCACGGGTAGCACAGGCTGCGGCCATTGCTGCCTTGGAAGATCAGGAATTTGTTCAAGAATGCCGGGATCGTAATGCAGAGGGCAGAGCTTATTTGCAAAATGAGCTGAAGCGTCTGGGACTGGAGTCTTTCCCGGCACATGGTAATTTTATTATGCTGGATGGACGTCGTCCATCCGGTGAAGTATTCCAGGAGTTGCTTCGTAAAGGTGTGATTATTCGCGCAGGTCATCACAAATATCCGACATATATTAGGGTGTCGGTTGGATCACAGCCGCAAAATGAGTTGTTTATTCGTGCGCTGGAACAGGTCCTGGGGGCGGAAGCGGCGAAAGTACGCCTATAATTTCCGCAGATGGGATTTGATAATTGATGAAGATTGCCATTTTCGGCGTGGGACTGATTGGTGGGTCCCTCGCACTTTGTTTTAAAGGGAAGCCGAATATTACTGTTGTCGGCCATGCTCATCTCCCTGAACTGATGGAACCGATGTTAAGCCGTGGTGTCGTGGACACCGCGACTCTCTCGGTTGAAGAAGCGGCAGCGGATGCCGATTTTATTTTTTTATGCGTACCTGTGGGCTTACTGGAGCATTATCTCGAACTGTTAAGCAAGTTACCGCTTAAAGCGGGTTGTATTATCACTGATGTAGGCAGCACGAAATCGGCAATTGCCAAGAAAGCATCAGAAATTTCTTTGCGCAACGCTTACTTTATCGGTGGTCATCCAATGGCCGGTTCAGAGCGTTCCGGTGTAAAGGCTGCTTCCGCGTTGCTGTTTGAAAACGCATATTATGTGCTTTCCCCGGCAGAGGGTGTGCCAGAGGAAGCATACAGTTCACTGGAACGTTTGTTAAAATATACTAGTGCTCATGTTGTGCGTGTCCAACCTGATATGCACGATGACATTGTCGGCGCGATTAGCCATCTTCCGCACATTATTGCAGCGGCGCTGGTGAATCAGGTGCGAAAGCACAATGATGAAAATCCGTTGTACCGTACATTGGCTGCCGGTGGGTTCCGTGATATTACACGGATAGCCTCTAGTGATCCGGTTGTGTGGCGGGACATTTTACTGAGCAATCGTGAAGTTTTACTAGGTCTGTTGGAAGAATGGAACGGACAGATTGAGCGTTTTACCCATTTACTGAGAATACAAGACGGTGAGGGAATAGCTGACGAGTTTTTGACAGCTGGGCACTTCCGCAGTGAACTGCCAGAGCGTCGCAAAGGAGTCATCGTCTCCACGTTTGATCTGTATATTGATGTACCGGATACCCCAGGGATTATCGGGCGAATTGCTATGGAACTCGGTAATCACAGCATTAATCTGAGCAATATGCAAATCATTGAAAGCCGGGAGGATGTCCCAGGCATCATGCGGCTTTCCTTCCGTCAAGAGCAGGATTGGGAGCGTGCTAAGACTCTGCTGGATTCGATGGGCTATAAAGTGGTGGTATAGGAAGGAAAGTGAGATGTTCGTTAAGGAGGCCGCTTCGCGATTCATTTGATCTTACGATCGCTGTTGCCGCCGGATTTTTTTCGATCAGATTCTTTAATGGGAAAATCCGGCGGCAAAGGCGAACGCTCCGCTTCTCCAGATTCAAATGAACCTCTGCGCTACTGACCGCCTATAAAGCAACACACACTTTCTGGGAGTGAAGTAGTAGAAAAGATCTAGAGCGGACGAAGGTTTCTTCGTCCGCTTTTTTTAAAGCTCCTTTTTTTGAATAAAAAAAAGACCACCCGGGTAAAGCCCCGGGTGGTAGCTACTTTTAGTGAAGTAGCTGAGTAGGATAGGAGTGGAGAGAAACCATACTGTACTTTCATTATATGTATACGTTTTCATTTTGTCAATATTTTTTTAAAGCGTTTTCTTTTTGTGTATTTATCCTTATTGGTGCATTTGAAAAGAACACTTTCAATCGGTTAGTCATTTAATCTTGAAAAAATTTAAAATCCATTGAAAAGCTGTATAAATGAATTAGTTGCCAGCGTTAGGGAGGCATTGATGGAAATCGTGGGGATTTTGGACTTTTTTACTGGCGGTCATTTTGTGGTACAATGGGTAAGTCCATTTTGGATGTTGAATATTGTTGGGGATAGCACCGTTAATGTTGGCACTACATAGGGTAAGAAAATAACAAATGTTCCATGATGCTGTTTCATCCATTTGCGCAGAGTGCGCAACTTTTTTTGACCTGTTCGGTATATATAGACAGAATCGAACGGGAAAACAGCACATGTATGGGCGAGGAGGGTCTCACTCGGATGATGACAGATTCCCAGATGATTCAGGAAATCAAACAAGGTAATGTTGAGGTTTATTCAGAATTAATGAGGCGGCACCAACGTAAAATTTTAGCTTTTGTTTATCATATGCTGAAAAGTTCGAACCTGGAAATGATTGCTGAGGACTTATGCTCAGAAACGTTTTATAAAGCGTATCGGAGCCTGCACTCTTTTCGCGAGGTAGACGCATCGTTCTCCACTTGGTTATATACAATTGCACGCAATACGGTGCTAAGTGAGCTTCGCAAGCACCGTAGCGGTCAGGTTCCATTGGAGGAGAGCGGTTATGTACCGGTAGCTCCATCGGATGTAATTCCGGAGCAGGCTGTCCTTCGCGGCGAGAAGGTAGAGATGGTTCGTGAAGCGATCAATAGATTGCCTGAGAAGCAGCGATCTGCGCTGATTTTACGTGAATATGAGCAATTAGATTATCAGGAGATTGCGACTATTTTAGGACAGACGGTCAGTGCGGTGAAGTCATTGCTTTTCCGGGCAAGAACCAGTGTGAAGACGCAGTTGGAGCCTTATTTTTTTGAGCCTCTCTATGAGGAAAACGAAGGGATGAGCAGCCAATGAAATCCAGGGACACTGAGGATTTGTTCGCTACAGGCAAAAATGTATCGAAACAAGACTCGGAGCGCAGACGGGCCAAAAGCTCGTCTGCTGGGTGGGAGCATGGTTCGGAAGAAAAAGAGTTGGATTTGTCAAAAGAAAATCGATCCGCCATTCGTGATATTTCCTTTGAAATAACAGATGATAAGCTAGAGGCAATGAATCGCAGGGTCATGGATCGAATTTATGAAGAATCACCGTGGCTTGTTCCGGGCGAGCATCGACGTGCGCGTGTGAACCCAGCAGCCCGTAAGTATATGTCTGTATGGATCGCCGGCTTCTTGGCCGTATTTTTATGCAGCTTTTTGTTTTTGAACTGGAATGGAAGCTCCTCTCAGGAAAATCCCCCTCAAGCAGCTCCTGTCATGGACACTGGTATTTTACCGACAGGCCTGTTGGAAACTACAAGTACATCTCGACAATATCAATACCACATTAAAGATGTGAATAGTGGCATTATGGACCCGCTGGTTGCTAGCATTGTTCCTACTTATCCGCAATACTGGATGCTGTTGTCTGTATTGGCACTTGCGCTTGCTTTATTTTCTCTGGGCTGGATCCATCGGGCGAGAAGGGTCAGAAATTAGCAGGACAGCTGGTCCAATATGAATTCATAACAATGACTGAATAACAAAACAGCGGAGGAAACGACACGATGCTTATTGGCTTGATCAGACATGGATTGACGGATTGGAACGCGGTAGGGAAAATCCAGGGCCACAGTGATATTCCGTTGAATGAGGAAGGGCGCAGACAGGCACGCCTGCTAGCAGAACGATTAAAGGAAGAGCCTTATCATTGGGACGGGCTTATTACAAGTAGTCTCTCCAGAGCGAAAGAGACTGGGGAGATTATTGCTTCTGCTCTGCATCTCCCGTTGTTAGAGCCTGATGATCGACTAAGAGAACGTGCTTATGGTCAGGTCGAGGGCATGACACAGGCCGAGCGTGAAGAGAAGTGGGGAGTCGACTGGCATCTGCTGGATCTAGGGCAGGAAAGCGATGCGGATCTTCAGCTTCGTGGGCTAGCTTTTATGGAGGCCATTTGGACGGGAAATCGGGACAAGAATCTGCTGGTCGTTTCCCACGGCGGTTTTTTGGCTAATTTGTATAAGGCTCTGTATCAGGAAAAATTCACGGAACGAATCGGCAATTTGTCACTTAGCGTACTCCAGCGTGAGGATATGGATTGGGCACCACTTTTGTATAATTGCACGAAGCATTTGCAAGAGAAAAGTGACTGTAACTCAAAAAGTTAGTAAAAGACCAAGGCTTCTACTTATCGTAGAAGTCGTGGTCTTTTTTGTTTTTTAATTATACCTTTGCAAAAAAGAGGTTTAGAGTCTGAACAATCCGTCAAAGCTGTGGGTACAACAGGTAAGAATCAATTCCGGATGACAGTCCAGTGACGAGGCGATGGAACAATGAATCTGGCGGATATGCTGACATTTGCGGATATTGTGCATTTGAACAGAATCGCGGTGTATTACGATTGTGACTGTAAACCTAATTCCAAGCATGAGTTGATCCAGGGGATTTTGACGAAGCTCGGCAGCAGTAGTTTTTTTGAGACGCAGGTCAAGGAGCTGAGGTTGTCAGAGGTAAGGTTTTTGAACGCGCTGCTGTTCGATGACCGACCGTATTTCAGCATGGAGGAATTGGTTGCAATAGCCAAACAGTCTGTTGAGGAGGACGAAAGTCCTGGTGAGCGGCCAAGGGATATTGTGACCCGTCTGCGTTCTAGTGGCTGGTTGTTCAATGGTTCGACGCACAATACGAGGTATTTGTTCCAAATTCCGTTGGATATGAAGGAGCGCTTTCGACGTGTTATGGTACATGACTTCCAAAGCGGAATGACCCGGGTGAGCGAACCGTCGTCGTACCGGGATGAAGGGCATCTGCTGGCAGAGGATTTACGACTTTTCCTTCAATACATGGGGCAGCATGAGGTTCCGCTAAATCCCGAGGGAGCTTGGTATCGTCGCAATCAGCAGCAGCTGATGGAGCATTTGCACATTGCGGAGCCGCTTTTGGGTAAGGGAGGATGGCGTTTCGGGTATGGCTCCTCTTTTAAGTTTTATCCAGACCGAATGGCACTACTGTATGATTATGCCCGTCACTCCAAGTACATTGAGGAGAAAGGGGACCAAGTTGTGCTGACAGCAAAGGGAGAAGCGCATCAGGAGCATACAATTGAGCAGGAAATGATACAGCTATTCAGGTTTTGGTTAAGATTGTATAAAGGAGCCGTTCCTAATTTGCTCTCTCTAGTCTACTGGATTGGAGAATGTGCCAGGCCTTGGACGTCCTCAGAGTCGCTTTTTGTACATATCGGCCCACTGATTCGACCGTTTTACTATGATACGCCCCGTTCGGTCTTTGATCAGAGGATTATACGAATGATGCTTCACTTGGGTATGCTTCGTCAGGGTGATCATTCGACAGGACCATCTGTACAGATGACGGCCTGGGGGCTGAAGTTGGCGGGAGAGTGCCGCATTGGGCGGAACGACTCGGGTATACGGCTCCATTGACAAGCAGCACACATGTTGATAGAATTTCACCCAAAATGAGAGGGTGAAGTTGATGCTGATTCACTATAACGGAAACATGCCACAGCTCCATTCATCTGTCTATATGGCAGAAGGAGCAAAAATTGTCGGAAAAGTAACGATCGGTCAAGATTCCTCTGTATGGTTTAATGCCGTACTGCGCGGAGATATGGCGCCTATCATCATCGGTGAACGCTGCAATATTCAGGACGGTGTCGTGGGACATGTGAACACGGATCAGCCCCTGTTGCTGGCGGATGACATTTCGGTAGGTCATGCTGCAATAATCCACGGTTGTACGGTAGGCAAAGGCACTTTAATCGGTATGGGGGCCATTGTACTCAACGGAGCGGAGCTTGGTGAATATGCTTTAATAGGAGCAGGGTCGGTCGTTACGGAAAATACCAAAATACCACCCTATACTCTTTCTCTCGGTACACCTGCCAAAGTGGTGCGCGAATTGACAGATGCAGATTTGCAGCGGATGTCACGAACGGCACTCAGCTATGTGGCGAAAGGAAAAGAATATAGGATCTCTTAAACTCATGTTGGAGGTGCATCCTATGGATAAAATGAAGGTTACTTATGAAGTAATGTTGGGCCTGTCTGCTGAGATGGTTTTGGACGAGGCATTACGTAAACACCGGAGTGAAAAACTCTACAAGGATATTGATGAGGCGCTAGCCTCCGGAGATGAAGTAGCTTTTCGTCATCTTACGGATGAGCTGAAAGCAATGAGTTAGAACAATTTTAGGAACCCTAAGTTGGATTTCAGACAAATCGTTAGTTCGAGATTATAATCATCAAACCTGACTGTAGCGGCGGTCAGGTTTTTTTGATACGCTTGGATATGATATAGTCTTTGTAGGATGGAGCCTGTACAAGGTAACTGTCGTATGAACGGAGGATGAAGGACGTGTCGTTATCTTATTTGTGGAGCCGGTCGTTCTTGACGAGCCGGCCTTTTTTGTGGCTGCTGTTCTGGTGTAATTTGCTGGGAACAGTGTATGGGTACATATGGTATGGGGGACAGTTGGAATATACACTAAATTATCACCCGTTGTGGCAGATTGTATTTGTGCCTGATAGTCCGACGGCGAGTCTGTTTTTTACGATCTCTATAGCATTTTTGCTCTATCCTCCGCGTCTTAAGAGCTTAAAGGTCATTCGGCAGATCATGGAGGCGTTGGCTGTTGTCACGAGTGTAAAATATGGCATCTGGGCTTCGGCTATTATTTTTTGGGGAGTCGCGCAGGGGGGACACATGATATGGCAGGATTGGATGCTGGTGGCATCTCACACGGCAATGGCGGTCGAAGTGTTACTGTTCGTGCGTTTTTTCACCTGCAAATGGACTGCTTTATGCCTAGCTGCACTCTGGACATTGTTAAATGATACGATGGATTATACATTTGGCATATATCCGTATCTTCCGAAGACGCTAACGGATGATGTACCGCAAGTGCGCGCTTTTACCTATATGCTGACCCTTGTCAGTATCATAGCGACATGGCTTGCCATGTTTGGGCGCAATCGAATGGGAGTAGAAGTGGAGAAATAGAGATGAATATTGTTATAAACCAAAAAGAATATATATTTAAAAAAGGAATCCGTGATGATCTTAAAATAAGAAAGAGCTTTAATCAATTAGCCAAACAAAGCTTTGGTTTTGATTTTGAGGCTTGGTATCAATTGGGCTTTTGGAATGATAAATATATCCCTTACGTACTTTTAGATGGGGAGGCTGTTGTGGCGAATGTATCTATAAGTCTGATGGATTTTTGTTTGTCGGGTGAAATAAGAAAGTATATCCAAATCGGAACTGTAATGACGGATACCAACTATAGAAATCAAGGGTTGAGCCGGTTTTTAATAGAACGTGTATTAGAAGATTGGCAGGGCAACTGTGATGCTATGTATTTGTTCGCAAATGATAGTGTGAAGAATTTTTACCCTAAATTCGGGTTTGTTTCGGTACAAGAATATCAATTAAACCGGAAAGTAACCGCAAACAACGTAGACATTAAAGTTGAGAAATTGAACATGGAAGAGCAGTCGGATTTAAATTTACTGAAAAATAAAAGTGCTAGATTAAATCCGTATTCACTTTTTGCTGCGAAAAGTAGTGAATGGCTGGTCTTATTCTATGCCATCTCGTTTTTTAATGATAAATTTTGGTATATACCTCAATACGATACGATTGTGGTTGCAGATTTTGAAGGGGATACGATGAATTGTTACGATATTTATGGAACGGGCGAAATTCCTATGGATATCATACTGTCAGCGGTAACGAAACAAGAAACGAAGAAGGTTGTTTTTGGCTTTACACCAAGAGAACAGGAAGGCTGCAATATTTCTCTGTTGAAACAGGAAGATACGACGCTATTTTATAAAACTAAAGATCAAAACACATGTAAAGAAAACCAACGAATGTTTCCTATTTTGTCCCGGGCATAACCCGGCTTCAAACGATTCGTCCTAAAGCAAGTTCTAGTCCCGGTAACCTTGCCATACAGTAAGGTGAGGAGGGATGTCCCATGTTTAGGGGTCAGGCGTTTCAAATTATGATACGTATTGTTTCGAGTGTTGTTTTATCTATGGTCCTGCTGCTATCTGTCTGCGTCCCTCCAGGTGTGGCAGAAGCGCGTGATCAGTCAAAACCCATAGGAAATACAAAAGAAATTGAGGAACTAGATCATGCAGCTGCGATACTGTACCGGGATGTCATGGACGGGAACATTGAAAAAGCGCGCGCGGATGTAGCCGAGGTGAGTCGATGGTTTGGCACCGGACAGGTGCAGGCAGCGTTATCTGTAGAGGCCATTCATGCTTTGTCCGGCAGCATCCTTGAGGTGCAGCAAGCTACACAGTCCGTCCAAGCATCACCGGATGAGTGGGTGAAGGCTGCGGCCAATTTACGACTTGCGACCGATGCGCTTGCACATCCGCGTCAGCCTTTATGGCAGCAGTATTATAAGATTTTAAAAGAAGATGTTAGTGGCTTGAACAGCCAGTTTGCTAAAGGTAACATGAAGGGTTTCAAAGCTGGAGCCGCAGTGCTGGAGGACCACTATGAGACGATCCGTACAGCAGCATTGATTCATGGCAGAACAAGTGAAGTTGTCCGGGCTGATTCATGGATTTCCTACGTCAAAGGTTTGGGGGATCAGCAAAATGCAGATGCCTCAGCGATTAGAGGGGCGTTGGATCAGGGGAATCCGACGTTTAATGCCTTGTTTGGACGTGAAAAAGACGCCACTGCCCTGGCGCCATTTATCCCGCGTGAAAGTGAGCGCCGGGCAGAATTGGCAATCGGCATGATTGTTCTGCTGGCGCTGGTCTATGCAGGTTATCGTAAATATCGAGCTGGTCTCTCTGGATAACGATGCAAAATTCAAACATTCGCGTCGTTGGCTGCTGAGCCATCCATATAGGTTAGCCCATCGCCCGGATTTCCGGGCTATTCCTCTTTGAACCCCTCTCCATGTACATCATGCACATCCTGTATGATAATAAACGCCCGTGGATCAACCGATTTAACAATTTGGTGCAAACGTCGTATTTCCTGACGAGGCACGACACAATAGGCAACATGCTTGGCCTGCTTGGAAAATGCACCTACAGCCGGAATAATAGTAACTCCGCGATCCATGTCCCTAATAATAATATCCGCAATGTCCATCGTGTGGTCGCTGATAATCATAAAGGCTCTGGCGGAATAGGCCCCTTCTTGTATAAAATCAATAATCTTGGACGCGATGAACACGGCGACTAATGTATATAGAATTTTTTCTTTTGGTATGTAAAGTAGTGAAGCACCGATAATGACAATATCAATGACCAGCAGAATCCTTCCCATACTCCAGCCAAACTTCCGGTTTAGAATACGAGCGATAATATCCGAGCCGCCCGTGGTGCCGCCAAAGCGGAACACAATACCTAACCCGGCCCCAAGCGTAACCCCTGCATATAATGAAGAAAGTATAAAATCGTGTTCAGTCTGAAACGTTCCCATCCATCCGAAATGAATCATTTTTTCAAATAACCACAGAAAAAAAGTGAGCGACCCGATACCTACCCCTGTATATAGAATTTGCTTGCCCCCAAGCATTTTCCAACCAATTAAAAATAAAGGAATGTTCAGAAGTAATGTGGAGAGAGAGGGTGAAATCGAAAAAGCATAATTAAGCAGCAGGGTGATCCCTGTAATACCTCCTTCCATCAGTTTACTGGGTATAATAAAATAAAGCAGACCGAATGCATAAATGGCGGTCCCGAGCACAATGGATAAAATCATTTTAAGCTGTTCCATGGACTTGGATATCTTCATATAATCCCTCGCAGTAGCAGTTTAAGGAAGAACGACTTCATGCTGATTTTGCTAAATCGCAGCTCCTTATATGTAGTATACCTTTTTACGGTAGCTTTAAAAGACTGATGACTGTAAGTTGGGATCATAAGTACACAATTAAAAAAAATTTGTTTTAAAATGTGCTTTACGATAACATATGAATAAACCTGCACATGGGGGGATTGCGTGTTTCATGGAAAAATCATTAGATGAAATTCAACGTGAGGTAGACCAGTATATATCTCAATTTAAGGAAGGGTATTTTAGCCCTTTGGCGATGTTGGCCCGGATGTCTGAGGAAGTCGGGGAACTGGCGAGGGAAGTTAATCACTCCTTTGGCGAGAAACCGAAAAAAACGGATGAGGCGGACAATTCCATTGAGCTGGAGCTGGGGGACATTTTGTTCATCACAGTTTGCTTTGCGAACTCACTAGGTATAAATTTGACCGAGGCTCATGATAAGGTCATGCAAAAATTTAACACGCGTGACGCGAATCGTTGGACTAAAAAGGACACCGATTAGGCGTTTTGTACATATGCTGTACCAAACCGGTTACCCGGAGGTGCAGTGTCATGAAGGCGGAGGAATACGTTCAGAAAGCTTATCAGTGCATTTTGCAGAACGATTTTGAGCAGGCCGTGGAATGGTTTGAAAAAGCAATTTCAGCCCAGCCTGATCATGCGGAGCATTATTTCCGGTGCTCGGTTACCTATGCTCGCAGTGGTCGTTTGGAGCAGGCTCTTGCATATGCAGAGCATGCGGTTCGTCTCGCTCCACAGCAGGATGAATATGTTCTCCATCTGCATGCACAGGAAGCCAGGCAGCATACGGAGAAGGCCAGAAAAATGCTGGATGTCGACAGAGCTACGCCACAGGTGCGTCAGGATGCGATTTTACTACTGGAACGAGCAATAGCCCTCGATCCGTTATGTGGGGATGCTTTTTTGCTGCTCGCATTGATTTATGACGAATTGAATGAGTATAAGCTGGCTGTGCAGGCTGCTCGTGAGGCGGCTGCACTGTTTCCTCACAATGTGCAGCTTGCCAACCTCATGAAGAAGTTATGCCAGCAGATGAATGAACAGATCTAACACAAATGGATGCATAAGGAGTTGTAGGGATATGTCAGAACCAATAAAAGTGGCTGTTGTAGGAGCAGCAGGGCGTATGGGCCGTGAAGTTATCAAATTGGTTCTTCAGGATGAGGAACTACAGCTTGTGGCCGCAGTGAACAGAACACATGCCGGCAGTGATGCCGGCCTTCTCGTCGGACTACCGGAAGCGGGTATCGCTATTGTGGAGGATGTGGAGCAGGCATTACTGGATAGTCGAGCGGATGTCATGGTCGATTTTACGGGGCCGCGTTTTGCGTACGCACATACAGCGCTTGCTATCAAGCATGGAGTTCGTCCGGTTATCGGAACGACAGGGTTTACCCCCGAACAGATTGATGAACTGGACAAGCAGTGTCGTGAGCAGCAGATTGGCGGTCTGATCGCGCCAAACTTTTCGATTGGAGTCATTTTGATGATGCGGTTTGCGGCTCAGGCAGCGAAATACTTCCCACATCTGGAAATCATCGAATATCATGGTGACCAAAAATTGGACGCGCCATCGGGCACAGCCATTAAGACCGCAGAGCTGATCGCCGAACAGCGTGAAGAGTTACGACAGGGTAACCCGGAAGAGGAAGAAACGTTAGAAGGATCACGGGGGGGTTACTATCAAGGGTTCCGTGTCCACAGTGTCCGTCTTCCCGGTGTGTTCGCACAGCAAGAAGTTATATTCGGAGGATTTGGACAATCTCTGAAAATTCGTCAGGATTCTTATGAACGGGCGGGCTATATGCCTGGTGTTAAAATCGGTATTCAGAAGGTCATGGAGCAGCCAGGGCTTGTATATGGATTTGAGCATTACATCGATTAAGAATACGCGAATGATTTGACGAATGAAATTATAGAATGAGGCAGGAGGAACTTTGAATGTTAAAGATTGCATTTATAGCGCATGACCGAAAAAAGGATGAAATGGTGAATTTCATAACGGCCTATGAGCATGTTTTTACAGATCACCAATTATTTTCAACAGGTACAACAGGTCTGCGCATTATGGAGCAAACCAAGCTTCAAATTCACCGTTTCATGTCCGGGCCGCTTGGAGGAGATCAGCAAATCGGGGCTATGGTTGCGCAAAATGACATGGACTTGATTATATTCTTGCGTGATCCGCTCATGGCACAACCGCATGAGCCGGACATTAGCGCCTTGTTACGTTTGTGTGACGTGCAGGGGATCCCTTTGGCAACTAACGTTGCAACTGCTGAAATACTGGTCAAAGCACTAGACCGTGGCGATTTTGCTTGGCGTGAGCTGGTACATAAATATAAACCGGGCATTGACCAGCAGGGTGATGTAAAATGACGCTGGACATCCTGATTTTCGGAGCCCATGCCGACGATGCAGAAATAGGAATGGGTGGCACGATTGCCAAGCATACAGCCGCTGGTTTAAAGGTGGGCGTGTGCGATTTGACGCGGGCTGAAATGTCATCCAATGGTGATGTGGATACTCGTATGTCAGAAGCTGAACATGCTTCGAAAGTGCTCGGGCTTGCTGTGCGTACGAATTTGGGTCTGCCTGATCGTGGATTAAATGTGACTCCTGAACATGTAGCTGCAGTTACAGCAGAAATTCGACGCCATGCACCGAAAGTTGTATTCGCTCCTTATTGGGAGGATCGGCATCCAGACCATGTCATGTGCAGCAAGTTGGTGGAGGAAGCGGTATTTAACGCCAAGTTGCGACGTTTTATGCCAGAAAATCCTGCGGTACAGGTAGAGCAATTATATTTTTATTTTATTAATGATATTGGCAGAACGGATTTGATTGTGGATATTACCGAGCATTATGAAGCCAAGGAACAGTCGTTGTTGAGTTATGCTTCGCAATTTCAGGCAACGCCTGGAAAGGATACAGTATCCACACCATTAAATCAGGGATATGTAGAACGCGTAAAAGCTCGCGACTCGTTGTTGGGTCAGCGCAAACTGATTTCGTATGCAGAAGGCTTTGCGTCCAAAACGCCATACCTGGTTAAGCTATTCACATAAGGATTTTGCAAAAATCCAATAAGCGACTTCCAATGATAAGATATAGATCGAAATGGTTTAGTTTGTCTATATCTTGTACTTCGGAGCGATTGGAATCGAATTTTGCAAAATCCTGACATAAGAATTCTATACTTGAGCATTTTGCAGAATGTTAAAATAAATCGGCAGAAAAGTTATCACTGATGGGCGGAAGGAGGCAGCTTAGCTTGAATGACAAACTGAAAATTGGAATTACCTGTTACCCGTCGCTGGGTGGCTCCGGCGTAGTGGCTACTGAGTTGGGTAAGTTGCTGGCAGAAAAAGGGCACGAGGTCCATTTTATTGCCAATAGCATTCCGTTCAGATTAGGCGGGGCGTTTCAAAAAAATATTTTTTATCATGAGGTTGAAGTTAACGATTATTACGTGTTTAGATATCCGCCATATGATTTGTCACTGGCGACCAAAATGGCCCAAGTCGCACAAATGAAGAATTTGGACGTACTCCATGTTCATTATGCGGTACCACATGCAGTATGCGCTTACTTGGCGAAGGAAATGGTGGGTGATCATCTGAAGGTGGTAACCACCTTGCATGGTACGGACATTACCGTGTTGGCACAGGATGAGTCGTTGAAGGACCTGATTCGGCTGGCTATTAACAAAAGTGACGCTGTGACAGCAGTTTCCAAGGATTTGATTCGGGAGACGATAGATGCGTTGGAAATTACACGGCCTATTGATTTAACCTACAATTTTGTAGATAAACGGGTATATTATCCACGAGATGCCGCTGCGCTTAGAAGTGATTTTGCCCAACCGCATGAAAAAATAATGATGCATATTTCCAATTTCCGTCCTGTCAAAAGGGTGGGAGATGTGTTGGATATATTTGAAAGAGTGCAACGTAAAGTACCTGCGAAGCTTCTGTTGGTGGGGGAAGGACCGGATCTTCCAAAAATCCGTTGCAAAATCGAGACTTTAGGTCTGCAAGATAAGGTCTTCTTTTTAGGTAAGCAGGATCAGATCGCAGAAGTGATTTCTATGGCAGATGTACTGCTGCTTCCCTCGGAAAAAGAAAGTTTTGGTCTGGTTGCGCTGGAAGCAATGGCCTGTGGAGTGCCGACTATCGGTTCTCAGGCAGGGGGAGTACCTGAACTCGTTGTGCATGGAACTACAGGGTATCTTGCTGAAATCGGTAATACGGAGGCAATGGCTGATTATGCAGTAGAGCTGTTGTCCGATGAAGCGATGGCGGAACGTTTCCGTGAAGCGTGTCTGACACGCGCCCGTACAGTTTTCTGTGATAAGCTGATTACCCGTCAATATGAAGAGATATATTACCGTGTGTTGGGACGCGAGGTGCCGGATCTTAAACCGATCAGCGTTTAAGGGGGCGGACTCGCGTCCGTTTTTTATATTGAATACTTGCAAAGGGGGAAACCCTGTGAATACAAATACTTGGCAATATGCTGACCAAGAGATGGCTCTTCATGGTAGAGAGGTCATACATACACTAACAGCAGCAGGACACGAAGCTTACTGGGTCGGTGGTTGTGTGCGGGATGAGCTATTAGGACGAGCTATTCATGATATGGATTTGACCACTTCGGCTGAGCCTGAACAGGTCATAGCGCTATTCCCTCACGTCATTCCGACAGGGATTCAGCATGGGACGGTTACGGTCATGCAGGGTGGTCATGCGTTCGAGGTGACCACTTTTCGTACGGAAAGCGGTTATGCCGATCACCGCCGTCCAACGGAAGTTGCCTTCGTGAAGGATATCCGTGAGGATCTGATGCGACGGGATTTTACTATGAATGCGATTGCGATGGCAGAACACGGAGAGCGGGTGGACCCGTTTGGGGGAGAAGCCGATTTACGAGCTGCTCTCGTTCGTTGTGTAGGCCGAGCCGAGGAACGCTTTGAGGAGGACGGGTTGCGGATGCTGCGTTGCATCCGTTTTGCCTCTGTATTTCGGTTCCGCGTTGCATTCAACACCTGGAAAGGTATGATTCGGCGCAGAGAGGGACTTCGTTACATAGCCATGGAACGTGTGCGGGTCGAGCTGGAAAAGATGCTGGCGGGCCCTGACCCTTTACGTGGGTTGGAGATGCTGGGGCGTAGCGGATTGCTCGGCTGTACGAAGGTTCCGGTTCCCTGGGAGCAATGTGAAGCACAAGCGCTCAAGGGGATCGTTCAACTGCAAGAAGAACTGCGGTGGGGCCTGCTCTTAATGTCTTGTAGACTTACCTCAGAGGTAGCTGACGAGCTACTAAGAGCTTGGACCTTCTCCAACGCGGTACGACTTCGGCTGGTTCATTTGCTGGAATGGGAGACCGAATTAATCTACAGTACTAGTGTCATAGCTGGCGACTCCGTTACGGAGGAGTCTGACATTATCAACGATGAGGCACTGCGTCGTAGCTGGATTCGACTGCTAATTAGACTGGGAAAGGATACAGCTTCAGACTGGCTTGATCTTTACAATACACTGCCTGCTTCATTCCGCGGATTACCGCCATGGGTAGAAAAGCATGTGGCGAAAACAGCCGAACTGGCAAGCTTGTGGACAAAGCAGGCTGTAGTCGTTCGTATCAAAGATTTAAATATTACAGGAAATGAACTGGTTCAGGAGATGAATCGACCAGGCGGACCTTGGCTGGGTCAGATGATGGAACAGCTTTTACAAGCTGTTGCCTGTGGAGATATTCCGAATGAAACAGAAACATTGCTTCAGGAAGCGAAACGGGTGATGAGTAGTGAATAATCATGAAAGATTGTTAGGCATACTGGAGGAAGGTACATCCGATTACGTATCAGGGGAGGAAATCAGCCGACGGCTCTCGGTTAGCCGAACAGCAGTATGGAAGCAGATCAACAAACTGCGTGAGTTGGGCTACAATATTGATGCCTCCTCGCGTCGGGGCTATCGGTTGATATCCCGACCGGATCGGCTAGAAGTCTCCAAATTGGCCGATATATTAAATACCCAATCGTTTGGCCAGCGTATCGTTGTACTGGATTCGACGGTATCCACTCAGCAGGATGCCATGCGTTTGGCAGAAGAGGGCGCGCCAGAGGGGACAGTAGTGCTTGCAGAGGAACAAACGGCAGGTCGGGGACGTCTGGGGCGGAAGTGGTATTCACCTCGTGGCAAAGGAGTCTGGTTGAGCATTGTGTTGCGCCCTACCCAGCCTTTGGCTTTTACCCCCCAGCTAACGCTACTTACAGGTGTAGCAGTGTGTAGAGCCATTCGTCGGCTGACGGGTGTGGAGGCTGGTATCAAATGGCCAAACGATCTGCTGATTCATGGTCGCAAAGTATCCGGTATTCTGTTGGAATCTGCAACAGAGGATCAACGGGTTCGCTATTGTATTGCAGGGATCGGCATTGACGTAAATTTGAATAAAGAAGATTACCCGGAAGAGTTATCGCAGGTGGGAACGTCATTGAAAATAGAAGCAGAGCGTGAAATTGACCGTACTGTGCTGATTGCCTCAGTGCTGGAAGAGATGGAACAGCTAAGTAAGTTGTATGCCGAGCAGGGGTTCCAGCCTATAGCCATGCTGTGGGAGGCTTTGTCCGTGACTATGAACCGTAGTGTACGGGCACATACCGGACAAGGGATAACTGTAGAAGGTACAGCTGTTGGCTTGGACCCTTCCGGGGCACTCGTGATAGAAACGGATCAGGGAGAGCGAATTCAGGTCATTTCAGGGGATATACAATTATAGAAGCGACCTTAGCTATGAAAACGACCGAAATCGTTCTATTCTCTGTGCAAAACTTCACGTGAAAAAGCTGATGTTTTTTGTTATACTGTGCAGGAGGCGGCATCGGACGGTCCGAGCTGCACTCCAGGGGCACATGCTCTACTTTAGCAAGTTTGTAAGACCATCATAACTTCATTTGAAGGTTACGTTGGATTCTGCTCTGAGCCGAACAGGACCGAGACAGAAGGGACGATCTCAAAATGAGTGTCTTTTTTGGCTGTTCGGACCTTTTGATGACGCAGATGTACAGGCGTTCATAAAAGGTTATTTTTTGTGCCAAAAAAAGATGGAAGGGAGCCATTCGCAATGGCAGGAAAACAAGCACTGAATATTGTGAAAATGAAAAAAATGAAGCAAGAGGGCATTCCGCTCAGTATGCTGACCGCCTATGATTATCCATCGGCTAAAATAGCCGAGGAGGCGGGAATTGACATGATTCTCGTAGGTGACTCGCTGGGTAACGTAGTTCTTGGTTACGATTCAACCATCCCTGTAACCTTGGATGATATCGTGTACCATTCCCGGGCAGTCGCAAGAGGCGCGGAACATACATTTATCGTAGCGGACATGCCTTTTATGACATATCACAGCAGCGTATCAGAAAGTCTTCAGGGCATCCGCCGTCTGATGCAGGAAGGACATGTGCATGCTGTTAAATTGGAGGGCGGAGCTGAAATTGCCGATGTCGTAAAAGCAACTGTTCAGGCAGGTGTGCCTGTATTGGGACATATCGGGCTTACTCCGCAATCGGTTAATCAAATTGGCGGCTATCGCATTCAAGGCAAGGACGAAGCGGACGCACGCCGGTTGATGGCGGACGCCAAGACGCTGGAGCAGGCGGGTGCTTTTGGCGTTGTACTGGAATTGGTAACTGAGGAAGTGGCAACAGCGATTTCTAAAGAGCTTTCCATTCCAACCATTGGAATTGGTGCTGGACGTGGATGTGACGGTCAGGTACTTGTTTATCACGATCTGATTCAGTACGCATCGCCTTATTTCAGCAAACGCTTTGTTAAAACCTATGCCGATGTAGGCGGCTTGATCCGCAGCAGCATTGAGCAGTATGTGAGTGATGTGAAAGGGCGGGCATTTCCGGCCGCAGAGCATGTGTTCAGCGCGGATGACCGCGTTGTGGAATCCCTATACGGTAAGGCAAAAGGACAGACACAGGAACAAGCTAAGGAAAAGGTGGAATCTCGGTCATGATCATCGTAAGAGAAGTGGCTCAGCTGCGCAAGATTATTGCTGAACGTCGGCAGCTTGGGACAAACGGAGCAAAAACAATAAACGATTCTGCTTCTTTACAGCAACATAAAGTCGGCTTTGTACCAACAATGGGATACCTGCATGAAGGACATGCGAGCTTGATGCACAAGGCGCGTGAAATGGCAGATACGGTGGTGCTTAGCATTTTCGTAAATCCGATTCAATTTGGACCGAATGAAGATCTGGAAAGCTACCCCCGCGATGAAGCTCGTGATTTGGAGGTAGCACGGCGCGAGGGCGTGGATATTGTATTTTTGCCAACTGTAGCAGAAATGTATCCACAACCAACCCAAACCAAAATTCGTGTATCCGCTTTGACAGATCGCTTGTGCGGTGCCTCCCGTCCCGGCCATTTTGATGGTGTGACTACGGTGGTAGCCAAGCTTTTTAACATGATAGGTCCTGATTTGGCCTTTTTTGGAATGAAGGACGCGCAGCAGGTTGCTGTGCTCCAGCAGATGGTGACTGATCTCAATATGAACGTGACTATCGTACCTTGTCCCATCGTCAGAGAGGCGGATGGTTTGGCCCTCAGCTCCCGTAATGTGTATTTAAGTGCAGAACAGCGCGAGCAGGCGTTGGTGCTGTCCCAGTCACTGCGTAAGGTGCAAGAAGTGAGCGAAGATATTGTAACAAACACAATTACGATTCGTCAGCTACATCAAATGGTGGAGTCCACCATTACTTCCTCTCCTTTAGCAGACATTGATTACATTGAAATATTAACTTTTCCCGGTCTGGAGCCCCTTCTTCCCGAGCAACGGCTATGTGATGTTCAGGAAGACGTCATCGTAGCGCTGGCTGTGAAATTTGGCAATACCCGACTGATTGACAATATAAGAATACAGAAGGCGGAGGTGCTTTCCCATGTTTAGAACCATGATGAAATCCAAAATTCACCGCGCTACCGTTACGGAAGCTAACCTGAACTATGTGGGGAGTATCACTATAGATGAAGATCTCATGGAGACATCGGATCTGTTGGAGAATGAAAAGGTTCAAATTGTAAACAATAACAATGGAGCTCGACTGGAAACCTATGTTATCCCCGGACCGCGTGGGAGCGGAGTGATCTGTCTCAACGGTGCGGCAGCCCGTTTGGTGCAGCCTGGTGATACAGTCATTATTATTTCCTATGCTTCCATGTCGAATGAAGAGGCCAAAACATACAAACCAACAGTGGTATTTGTTGATGAACATAATAAACCAGCCCAAACGATGAACAAAGAAGTACACGCGACGATCATGTAATGAATGGGAGTGCGGATGAAACCCGTCTTTTAAGCGAAAAATGTGAGTGTATTAATCCATCTTTCATAAGGGCGGGATGCACATGTTCCAGCATGTATTCGCAGAAATGAACAGCATGTTAGATGATATCGTGAAGCATTACCCATCAGCCCAGGGCTCCCGCAGGCAGGAGCTGCTACAGCACTGGAGTCTGCTGCGGAGAATGAGTGACGGAATTATGGATGAGTGGCTGGCCTTTGAGGAAAAAATGGTTTGCTTGCGTGCGGCCGGATTTTCCGCAGAGACCGATATGTCTGACACTGAGCTGCCTGAAAAAGAGCTGCCAGCTTTTAATCGGGGGCAAGGGTATTATCGATTACTTATGTACCCTGAGGCGATCCAACAATTTGAGCAGGTACTACAGCATTTTCCGAACAGCTGGCAGAGTCGCATGTATATGGGAATGGCCTATTTTCAACTGGATGATCCAGCAGAGGCTGTATGCCATTTTCAGAAGGTGCTGGACCTGACTGAGCAGGCAGGACTAAAGGCGGTCATCTATAATGCGCTAGGCTGTCTGTTGGCAAAGCAGGCTGACGTAGAGGAGGCGCAAAAATGTTTTGCTCTCGCACATCAGTTCGATCCTGCGTTACCCGAGCCGCTGCACAATATGGAAGCCTGTTTGTCCGGTACCGAAATGCTTCGATACGACAGCTCCATGATGACCTGGATGTAGTTGTCAGACACCGAGTAAGACGATGCATGCCCACCTCCTCAGGCGGCGTGTGCATCGTCTTTTTTGGCTGTCTTAATTTCCAAACAGGCGATCTTCTGCTATGCTAATATATAGAGTTATTATTTTTGTAAGTGTCATAAGAAAGGATTAAGCCCGAATGAAATTTGCGGTATTGGATTTTGAAACGACAGGCACCCAGTCCGCGGATGACATCATTCAAGTCGGACTTGCAATTATAGATCATGATAACAGCATTTCCCGTGTTTACGGCTCTTATGTGAACCCTGGCAGATCTATTCCACCTTTTATCACTGGATTGACCGGAATTACAGACGATGACGTCAAGGATGCTCCTGCACTTGAAGAAATGATGATGGAGCTCGTGCCTATGCTGGACGATGTTGTGCTGGTCGGTCATAATGTGGCGTTTGATTTTAATTTTTTGCAAAACGCTCTGGATCGGTGCGGATATTTACCGTTTAGCGGAAGAATCTTGGATACAATGGATTTTCTGAAAATTATGTTTCCATCGCTATCTTCGTATCAGTTGGGTTTTGTGTCTTCTGAGTTCGGGCTGGCGCATGATCGCCCTCACCAAGCAGACAGCGACGCGTTGGCTACGGCTGAGGTGTTTTTAAAGTGTCTGGGTGAGCTTCAAGCATTACCTCTGATAACGATACAGCGGCTTAGTGATTTGTTTGCAGAGGAAGACAGTGACCTTGGATGGTTTCTTGATGGGGTGCGTGAAGAGAAAGAGCTTGATCCTATTCAGGATTTGGAGGGACATCAGTTTTTTCGTCAGCTTGCGCTAAAAGTGGAAGATTGGACGGAGCTAGCTGCACCGCGTAGAGAAGATGACCCGAATCCACTTTCAGGTGTTTCCTTTGAGGAGTACATGGATGATGTGCGGGACAATTTGCGTTCATCCTTGAGCCAATATGAGGAGCGCGAGGCGCAGATACAGATGATTGAGGGTGTAAATCAGGCACTGAGTGAAGACAAGCATCTGCTGATCGAAGCAGGTACAGGAACAGGAAAGTCTCTCGGTTATTTGCTCCCATCGCTGTATCACAGTGTAAAAAAAGGACAGCGCGTTATGGTAAGTACACATACGATCAACCTGCAGGAGCAATTACGCGAGCGCGACATTCCTATGCTGACCAAGGTGATTCCGTTTCCGTTCCGGGCTGCTATTTTCAAGGGTCGGGGACATTATTTGTGTCTGCGTAAGTTTGAACATAAAATAAACAGAAGAGACTTCGCGACACCGAAGGAAGACTTAATTACAGCGGCTCAGATGATCGTCTGGTTGACGCTAACAGAAACCGGTGATGATGAAGAACTGAATCTGAGCAACCGTGGAGGGGATTTCTGGGAAACGGTGGCGAGTGATTCAGAGTCCTGTCTTGGTCGTTCTTGTCCATGGTTCCGCAAATGTTATTATCATCGTGCACGCCATGAAGCAGGGATAGCGGATGTCGTTATTACGAATCACTCTAAGTTGTTCACAGACGTCAAAGCCAGTCACCAGTTGTTGCCGAGCTATGAACATCTGGTGATTGATGAAGCCCATCACCTGGAGGAAGTAGCTGGTAAGCACCTAGGTATGCATATGAAATATTTCACACTCGTGCATACACTGACGCGACTGTTCAAAGACAGCAAGAATGGACAACTGCCTTCACTTCGTCAACAGTTGGCAAAATCGGGGCACGAGAAGTCGGCGGATTGGGCTTCAACCATCGACCAGATGTATCCGCTCGTGTTAGAGGTTAAGGAAACTTGGGACCTGCTAAGCGACAAGCTGTTTGGCATGTTGCCAGAGCGAAGCGATGCGACACCGGGTGAAACAGGACAGTTTTCTTCCCGTCTCAAACCTTCGGCCAAGCCTGCAAAGTGGGATCAGGCGGGTGCTTTGGAAAATCAGCTATATGTAACGATGAGCGAAATTTTGCGTAAGGGCGACAAGCTGATGCTGGACGTCAAGGAAGAACATGACGATTATGCGGCAGATAGCCTTATTACAGATATCACGGGTCTGCTCAAGGATTTGGCGGGAATCCGAGAAAATTTGCGCTTTTTTATCCGACTCGATGATGAAACAACCGTATACTGGCTCGAAGCGAGTGGGCAATTCCGTAGTAAATCATTGCAATTTTATGCGGTGCCCGTCGATGTGAGCCGCCAGTTGAAAGAAATGTTTTTTGACAAAAAAAGAAGCATTATTCTGACGTCTGCTACCTTATCGGTAGATAAGTCGTTTCAGTACATGATCGATCAGCTCGGCTTGCAGGAGGCCGCAGATCAAGAGCGGCTGATGACTTCGCAGCTCCCGTCACCCTTTAATTACAGGGATCAGGTGTTGCTGGTCATTCCACGGGATTTCCCAAGCGTGAAGGGCAGTGTAGGAGATGCACACTTTGTAGATATGCTCGTTAGCTCTCTAGGAGCGACTGCTCAGGCGACGCGGGGGAGAATGCTCGTTCTGTTTACTTCCTATCGGATGCTCCGGCAAGTGTATGAGCCGCTCAAAGAGGCCTTAGCATCCAGCGAAATTACTGTGCTGGGACAAGGTGTGGACAGTGGGAGTCGCAGCAAGCTAACCCGCCGTTTTCAGGAAGCCAAAGCTTCTGTATTGCTGGGAACCAGCAGCTTCTGGGAAGGCGTCGATATTCCAGGAAAGGCTCTGACTTGTCTGGCCATTGTTCGCTTGCCGTTTCAACCGCCGAATCACCCGTTGCTGGAGGCAAAAAGCGAGCTGCTTCAGCAGCAGAAGAAGAATCCATTTATGAAGCTGTCTGTACCACAAGCGGTCATTCGCTTCAAACAGGGATTTGGTCGGTTAGTACGTACAGCGAGCGACCACGGGGTCGTTATCGTTTACGATACGCGTGTGATCGAATCCTATTACGGAAAGCACTTTTTGTACTCGTTACCGGGACCAAAAATGGAGCATATGCCATCGGAGCAAATGGTGCCCCGCATCGCCGAATGGCTCCAATCCGCCCCGGAGACAGAGGCATAACGGACGGACACTAAGTATGTTCGTTACAATTAGGGGGAGCAAGTATGAAATCAGATAAAATTTCAGAGGCTGTCGTACGGAGGTTACCCGTATATTTACGTTATCTGAATGCACTTCACAAACGGGAGGTGGCTACGGTCTCTTCTCAAGAGTTGGGACAGAGGCTAGATTTGAACCCGGCCCAAATCCGTAAAGATCTCGCCTATTTTGGAGATTTTGGTCGGAAGGGTATCGGTTATGATGTTTCTTATCTAATTGAGAAAATACGCCATATCCTGAAAATCGACCAGCAAATTAATGTCGTATTGGTCGGTGCGGGTAATCTGGGGCAAGCCCTTTCGAATTATAACGCTTATTTAAAAGACAATATGAAGATTGTCGCAGTATTTGATGCGTTTCCGGATAAGGTAGGGACCAAGATCAATACATTGGTCGTTCAACCGATGGATGAACTGGAAGCGACTGTGAAAGAAAAAAACATTCGAATCGGGATTATTACCGTACCTGATTTTGAAGCACAGCACGTGGCTGACAGGCTTATTGAGAGCGGAATTGGAGCGATCCTGAACTTTGCACCGACTACTCTCAAGGCACCGGCCAACATTCGGATTCATGCCACAGACTTTACAACTGATTTGCTTAGCCTCGCTTATTATTTGGAGGACGGAAAGGAAGAAACACAATATGACAGTGAATAAATGGATGATTAAAAACGGCTCTTTTGCCGTAAATGGATCAGAAGCTGGGGTAGTCCATGGTTTTATGATTGTGGAGGATAGCCGTATTACTTATATTGGCGAAACTTTGCCTGCGGGTGAGGAAGAGACGGAAGCGATCGATGGTAAGGGGCTATTGTTTTTACCTGGTCTGATTAATACTCATGGTCATGCGGCGATGTCTCTGCTGCGTGGGCATGGAGATGACTTGGCACTTCAAGTATGGCTTCAGGAGAAAATGTGGCCTATGGAAGCCAAGTTTACATCTACGGACGTGTACTGGGGTACGTCCTTGTCTGTGCTGGAAATGCTGAAAGGTGGAACAACGACCTTCCTGGATATGTACGATCATATGGATGAGGTGGCTCGTGTAGCTGAAGAGTCAGGTATTCGTGCAAGTCTGATGCGTGGAGCAATTGGACTTTGCTCGGAAGAAGAACAGCGAATCAAGCTGGCTGAGGCCGTGACTTTTGCGCGTAACTGGCATGGTAAAGCAGACGGGCGTATTACAACGATGATGTCTCCGCACGCGCCATACACATGTCCACCTGCGTTTATTGAAAAATTCGTACAAGCTGCGCATGATCTGGACTTGCCACTGCATACGCACATGTCTGAGACGATCGCCGAAGTGGAGCAAAACGTACGCGACTACGGTTTGCGTCCAGTTGCACATTTGGATAAGCTTGGCTTTTTCTCCCGTCCTTCGCTTATTGCCCATGGCGTTCATTTGAACGACGAAGAAATAGCTTTACTGGCTGAACGTGGTGTAGCGGTTTCGCATAATCCGGGTAGCAACTTGAAGCTGGCAAGTGGTGTGGCAAGAGTGCCTGAATTGCTGCGTGCAGGGGTTACTGTTTCTCTCGGAACGGATGGTCCTGCCAGCAATAATAACCTGGATATGTTCGAGGAAATGCGTCTGGCGGCACTTATTCACAAGGGTGTATCCGGTGACCCTACGGCAGTTCCTGCAAGTGAAGCGCTGCGTCTGGCAACAGAATACGGTGCAAAGTCGATTGGTTTAAAAGAAGTAGGAGCGTTGGCAGCGGGCAACAAGGCTGACTTTATCGCGTTGGATCTGAATCAGGCACATTTCTTGCCGCGTACAGATCTTATTTCCCATGCGGTATACTCTGCAAGCGCCAAGGACGTGGCTCATGTGTGGGTAGACGGTCGCCAGGTTGTGAAAAACGGCGAATGCCTGACTATGGACGAGGAACGTATCAAACATGAGGCACAAGCCGCCTTTGAAGGGCTGCTGTCGCGCTAATTTAGGTGTCACATCCCCTTAGAGAGGAAGCACAGGTTTGAAAAATAAGAAAAAATGGATAGCGGTCGCCATTTTGGCCGTGATACTGATCCTGGTCAGCATTTTCTGGTATTATTCCTATGTTACTCAAGACCAGGTGGCTGAGAAAAATGCCGCTATCATTAAGGCCAAGCAATCAGCTGGTCTGGTTAGCACGACTCAAACATGGAAGTCTGTGTGGGATCAGGTATATTGGGTGGTTCAAGGGAAAAATGCACAGAATGAAAATATAATGGTGTGGGTTCCTTTTCAAAAAGTGGAAGGACAACCTAACGTACCTGCCGCAGATAATAGCGGTGTTCACACCGAGTTGCTGAAGAACGGAGTCGATGAGCAAAAAATGACGGCAATAATTCAGCAGCAGCTTCCAGGTGCAAAAATTGTAAGGCTTCAGCCGAGTGTGTTCAATGGCGAATATGTGTGGCAGTTGTTTTACGATGATGGAAGTCATCATTACTACACCTTTTATCGTTTCTCAGATGGGGTAGCGACGGGTGTGAAATATACTTTGCCCAATAACTGAGCTGGTGTGAGGATTGGCAAATGTGGAATGAATGACTAGTAAATGATTAAAAGCTCAAGAAAAAGACGTAAATACGATGAAATTCGTATTTACGTCTTTTAGTTTTGCTATGCCGTAAAGCTGGCTGAAAGCCAGTGAAGCATCTTTACCTATCCATCTTCTCTCCTAGGTCAAATTCATCTTTGTGGCGGGCAACAGCGATCGTAAGATCAAATCCTACACGCAGCGTCTCGCCTCCACCATAACCAAAGATTTTGCCTCATCACAACTCCTCCACACATTGCCTTCGATATTAGATATACGTTATGATATACTATATTTTATAAGTGATAGACAAAAATGATAGAAAAAAGAATTGCTGATCACTATAAGATCATGCAATTTGGTTGTTTGTTGACATTCGTCCCGTTTCTTCTGGGTTTTACATTTTGAGAGGAGGATGTTGTTTGAAATTGCGTGTAGTTCCTATCGTTGTGGCGGCAGTTTTGGCAGCTTTGCTGCTATTTGGGGGATGGTTCATTTACCGTCAGGTTACAATGCAAAGTCCTCTGGAAAAACTGGTATCTCAATATCCAGGCGTGACAAGCGCTCAAATAGATATTAAACAGGATCAGGTTGTATTGAAACTAGATCTCAAACCGCAGGCGGATGTGGCCAGATTGGTCGATGTGGTTAAGCAAAAAGGACAATCCATCATTGGCAGCCGCACCATTAAGTTGGATATCGCAGATCGTTCCAATTCAGCACTGAATCAATGGTGGTCTGAGGCTATGTTTCCTGTGGCCGAAGCGATGGAAAATAAAAAGTATACTCAAATTTCATCTACAGTTGAGCAGATGAAAAAGAAAAAGACGGGTATCAAAGCTGATACCGACATGGATTCGAACAATGTCTATATCCGACTCAGCGAAGGTAAAGCGACCAAGTTTATCGTTTTGCCACGTCAATCTCAGCAAATGGGGGTATGGCCTAATGCCTAGATGGATTAAGGAAATATTAATCGGCATTGTGCCGGTAACCATTATATTTCTCGTTTTTATTGGGGTAAATATTATCCCTCTTCTGGTTGCTGGCGTGATGTTCAGCGGCTTGTTAATGCTTATGCATGCGCGTGGCGGTTTGGCCGTAGGTGCTGGGCAAGAGCGTAAACGTAAAAAAAATGGTCCGGACAAGCTGACTTTTGAGGAAATCGGTGGGCAAGAAAGCGCTAAGCAGGAACTGCGCGAGGCCCTGGATTTTTTGAATCGACATGATGAAATTTCCAAGTTTGGTATCCGTCCATTAAAAGGCGTTTTGCTCACTGGTCCTCCGGGAACAGGAAAAACGCTGATGGCGAAGGCAGCGGCACACTACACTAATTCTGTATTTGTTGCAGCCTCAGGTAGTGAATTTGTTGAAATGTACGTTGGTGTTGGAGCAGGTCGTGTCCGTGAGTTGTTTCGGGAGGCGCGTACTCGTGCATCCAAGGAAAAGAAGGAAAATGCAATTATTTTTATTGACGAAATTGATGTAATTGGTGGTAAACGTGAGGGTGGACAGCAACGAGAATATGATCAGACTTTGAATCAGTTACTGACAGAAATGGATGGTATTTATTCGGCAGATACACCGCGGATTTTGATCATTGCGGCAACAAACCGTAAAGAAATGCTGGACAGCGCCTTAACGCGTCCAGGGCGTTTTGACCGTCATATTCAAGTGGATCTGCCTGACAAGAAGGGCCGTCTTCATATTCTAAAAATTCATGCCAAAAACAAACCGATTCAGGAAGATGCGAATCTGGACAAAATTGCTGAGGAATCTTACGGGTTTTCCGGCGCACAGCTGGAGAGCGTGATGAATGAAGCGGCAATCTACGCGATGAGACAGGATCAGAAAATGATTGCGCAGAAGCATCTGTCGATGGCAATTGATAAAGTGATGATGGGTGAAAAGACAGATCGGGAATCGACCTTGGAAGAGAAAAAACGTGTAGCGATTCATGAACTAGGACATGCTATTATGGCCGAAATTGTTCGTCCCGGTAGCGTAAGCCAGGTAGCACTCAGCCCTCGTGGAAAAGCGCTTGGATATGTGCGCCACAATCCACAGCAAGAGCATTATTTATACACCAAGCAGTTCCTGGAGGAGCAAATTATGATCTCGCTCGCAGGGGCTACGGCGGAAGAAATGTACTATGGCGGTCGCAGTACCGGCTCAAGTAATGATTTTGAGCAAGCGTTGAACATTGTCCATACGATGATGACTTCCGGTTTGACTTCACTTGGCATTATTAACATGGAAATGGTAACCAAAGAAGAACTCATGCGGGAAAATGGCGAGATTATGGCTGACCTGCATACCCGAACTTTGGAGCTGCTGGAAAAGCATCGTCCTGTGTTCGACAACTCACTTGACATCCTGATGAAGGAAGAAACTCTGTCTGGAGACCAATTTAGATGTCAATTTAGTGAAAATGCTTTATTACCAGCATAATTTTTTATGCTGGTTATTTTTTTTTACTTTTAGTCCGTGCTAAGATATTATTATCTATTGGGACATAAACATGTATTTTTCGACAAAGAAGGATACAATATATGAGAGTGACCAGGAAAGGGTGGAGTAAAGAATCATGCAATTTAAAAAAATCGGCGTCATCGGCGGCGGCACTATGGGACAGGGGATTTCTGAAATGCTCGCGTCCAAAGGAATCGATGTGCTGCTGGTAGAGCAGACACCAGAGAAACTAGACTACGCCTACAATATGATTGAAACGAGTCTGGACAAACAACTGGAAAAGTGGGCAATTACTCAAGCTGAGAAAAAATTGATCTTATCCCGTATTCAAAAAGTAATCCATTTAGCGGAGCTCGGCAGCTGTGATATGGTCATTGAGACTATTACAGAGAATCTGGACGAGAAGAAAGCAGTGTTCCAAGAGCTAGACCATGTGTGTCCAAGCAATATTATTCTTGCAAGTAATACATCCACGCTGAGCCTGACCGAGCTTGCTAGCTCGACCAAGTATCCTGAGCGTGTTATTGGTATGCACTTTATTTATCCAGTATCCCGTATTGATCTTGTAGAAATTATTCGTGGTTTGAAAACTTCGGACGATACATTTGAAAACACTAAAATGTTCGTGGAAGAGATAGTGGAGAAAAAAGGAGTCATGATTTATGAATCTCCTGGATTCGTAACAAGCCGGATTATCTGTCTGCTGATTAACGAAGCGGCCCATGTACTTCAAGAAGGCGTGGCTTCCGCTGATGATATCGATGACGCTATGCGAATCGGATATAACTTCCAAAGCGGCCCTTTGGAAATGGCTGACCGCTTTGGTCTGGATTCCGTTTTGGCTGCTCTGGAGCGTATGTTCCGTGAATTCGGCGAATTGAAATATCGTCCGTCCATCGTACTGAAGAAAATGGTGCGTGCAGGTAATCTGGGCGTGAAATCGGGCGAAGGCTTCTTTAAGTACGACAAGGATGGTGACCGGATATGAAAATTCTCGTAATCAATGCAGGGAGTTCTTCCCTGAAATACCAATTGTATGATATGACGGACGAGTCCGTTCTGGCAAAAGGATTGGTAGAGCGCATCGGTATGGATTCCTCCATTCTGACGCATAAGCCAACCAATAAAGAAGAATACACTGAAGTTAGCGAGATTTTGGAACATACTACAGCCATCCGTAAAGTGCTGAACGTACTCACAGATGCTGAACATGGTGTAATCTCCAGTACTAGTGAAATTCAGGCTGTGGGCCATCGTGTGGTTCATGGAGGCGAAATCTTCAAACAGTCAGCAGTTGTAACGCCTGAAGCGAAGAGTGAAATCCGTCGCTTGTTTGACCTGGCGCCACTGCATAACCCTGCTTCCATGATGGGGATTAAAGCGGCTGAATTGAATATGCCAGATGTACCACAGGTTGTGGTATTTGATACCTCGTTCCATCAAACGATGCCTGAAAAAGCTTATATGTACGCCATTCCAAGAGTGTTGTACAATAAGTATAAGGTTCGTCGTTACGGTGCCCACGGCACTTCCCATGATTTTGTAAGTAAGGAAGCCGCCAAATTCCTTGGTCGTCCTTTGGAAGACCTGAAGATTATCACTTGTCATATCGGTAATGGTGGTAGTGTAACAGCAGTTCAAGGCGGTTTGTCTGTTGATACTTCCATGGGTATGACTCCATTGGAAGGTCTTATGATGGGTACTCGTAGTGGTGATTTGGACCCAGCAATCGTACCTTATGTCATGAACAAAGAAGAATTGACTGTCAATGAAGTCAATTCCATGTTGAACAAGCATAGTGGACTTTTAGCTATCTCTGGTATCAGCAGTGACATGCGTGAAATCACAGAAGGTATGGAAAAAGGCGAAGCTAATTCTACATTGGCATTCGAAATGTATGAATACCGTCTGCGCAAATACATTGGATCGTATGCTGCCGCAATGAACGGGGTAGACGTAATTGCATTTACAGCAGGTGTAGGCGAGAACTCCATTGTTCTGCGTAAGAGAGTGTTGGAGCAATTGACATTCCTCGGTATCGAGCTGGATGAATCGTTGAATGCTATTCGTTCTGGCGAGCCTCGTCGGATTACAACTGCAAATTCAAAGGTAGAAGTACTGATCATTCCAACGAACGAAGAACTGGTTATTGCCCGCGACACGTTCCGTCTGGTTCAGTAGTTCGGTTCGAAAGTGTAAACTTTATGCATGCGGACTATTGTTTGAGTTCCGCATGCACCAAACAGCGAGAGCAAACAGCCTGACCCAGGGGGAAGGGCTGTTTGATTTTCGGTTAAGAGGAGAGAGACGGTCATGACGAATAAAAGTACGATTGCCCAAGTGGGCCGCCATGTAGGGGAAACGGTTACAATCGGCGCTTGGGTAAACAATAAACGATCTAGTGGTAAAATTCAGTTCCTGCAACTGCGCGATGGTAGCGGGTATATTCAAGGGGTTATCGTGAAAAGCGAAGTGTCCGAGGATATTTGGAATGACGCCAAATCCTTGACTCAAGAGAGCTCCCTTTACGTTACTGGAGTGGTGCGTGAAGAACCGCGTAGCCAATCGGGCTTTGAATTAACGGTTACAGGCATTGAAATTATTCATTTGACCGAAAACTACCCGATTACACCCAAAGAGCATGGTGTAGATTTCCTGATGGATCATCGTCACTTGTGGCTGCGTTCCGCCAAGCAACGTGCTGTTCTGATCGTACGGGCGGAAATTATCCGTGCTGTACAGGAATTCTTTAACGGCAACGGCTTTACGAAGGTGGACCCACCTATTTTGACTCCTTCCTCTGCAGAAGGTACAACAGAGTTGTTCCACATTAAATATTTTGATGAAGATGCGTATTTGACACAAAGCGGACAGTTGTATATGGAAGCCGCGGCAATGGCGCTGGGCAAAGTGTATTCCTTTGGTCCAACTTTCCGTGCGGAAAAGTCCAAAACACGTCGTCACCTGATTGAGTTCTGGATGATCGAGCCTGAGATGGCTTTTGTGGATCATGAAGAATCCTTGCGCGTTCAGGAGCAGTTTGTAAGCCATATCGTGCAATCTGTCCTGAAAAACTGTGCGAAGGAGCTTGAAACAATCGGACGCGATGTTTCGAAGCTGGAGCAAATTCAAGGCGAATTTCCACGTATTACGTATGATGAGGCGATTGCCTTCCTTCAAGGTGAAGGTTTCGATATCCCATGGGGCGAAGACTTTGGTGCTCCTCATGAAACGGCGATTGCTGAAAGATATAACAAACCTGTGTTCATTACACATTGGCCAACTCACATTAAGGCATTCTATATGAAACCAGACCCAACCCGTCCAGAGGTTGTTCTGTGTGCCGATATGATCGCTCCTGAAGGCTATGGTGAAATTATCGGGGGTTCCCAACGGATTGATGATCCAGCATTGATGGAAGAACGTTTTAACGAGCATAACTTGGCTCGTGAAGCCTACCAATGGTATATGGATCTACGCACCTATGGTACCGTTCCGCATTCCGGCTTTGGTCTGGGCCTGGAGCGTACAGTAGCATGGATTTGTGGACTCGATCATGTACGTGAAACGATTCCGTTCCCACGTATGCTGTATCGTTTGTATCCGTAACCGATGACCGGATCATTCGACAAGACATCAGCGGCAGAATGGGCGGAGGGAGTAGCCTTTGCTATGGAAGCCGGAATGGTCCAGATTCCCTATGCCCTGCTCAAGCATTATCGGACACTTCGGCTGACAGATGCTGAAATGCTGCTACTGATGCAGTTGCTTGCCTTTAAACAAGCGGAACGTAATGAATTTCCGACATGGGAACAATTGCAGACCCGCATCGGATGTACTGCGAACGAAATCGCACTCTATTTCAGTAAGCTCATGAAAGAAGGATTTTTGAGAATCGATTCCGTAGAAGACCGCAGCTCATCCGTACAATTCGAACGTTACAATTTGACGGGGCTGTATCGTAAGTTGGCAGAATGTATGATCGCTGAGCGTAACGAGCAGCACGATGAAGATGACATTTTGTTTGCTGGAAAGCCGGATTTACTGAATGGAATAGCAGAATCCCCGCTTACAGAAGAACGGAATTTGTTTACGATTTTTGAGAAAGAATTCGGGCGACCATTGTCACCGATGGAATACGAGACGATCACCAGCTGGGTGGATCAGGATCGGTATCCCGAGGAGCTGATTTTGCTGGCTTTGAAGGAAGCGGTATTTGCAGGGAAGGTACATTTCCGGTATATAGACCGTATTTTGCTGGAGTGGAGCCGAAACCGTGTTCGTAATGCACAGGATGCCAAAGAATACGCCCAGCGATTCCGTGGTGGCGGACGCAATTGATATATCGGTCTAAGCCTTTTAGGCTAAGCAGTAGACTTATGTATCGAGGTTGTCACTGCAAATTGGCTAATGTGCAATGAGAACAATCTGGAATATCGCCTGTGCGCGTGAACTAAGCCGAAATGAAAGCGAGTAAATAGGCTTTAATGATAGAGGACACACCATTCCGTCAGGAGGGTGTGTCCTTTTTAAATATTTTTTTAAAAATATGCAGGGGAAGGAAATTTCCTGGCGTCTATAGTATTGGGAAGGGGGAGAGCGTCATTGATATAGAGAGAATCATTGAACGAATACGGTCCGGTGACCGGCAGGCGTTCCGTGAGATCGTAGAGCTGTACAGCAAGCATGTATTTCATGTCGCCTATTCGGTACTGCATGACAGCAAGGAAGCAGAAGATGCCGCGCAGGAGGCATTCGTTCAGGTGTACAAGTCTCTCCCCCAGTACCGGAACGAAGGATTTAAAACGTGGTTGAGCCGAATTGCGCTCCACAAAGCGCTGGATATTAAGCGCAAACAGGACAGACGACCCGCAGAGCTTATAGACGTCGCACAATCCCTTGTACAGCTCCCTTCCCGGGATGAGGATGTGCTGGCTCGTCTCATTCGCGAGGAGCAAATTGAAGAACTATCGCAAAAAATCGCCCAGTTGCCCCAGCAACATCGGGATATTATTCAAGCCTATTATATGCAGGGCAAAACCTACGACCAAATTGCAGAAGAGACGCAGGTAGCTTTAAAAACAGTAGAGTCGAGGCTCTATCGGGCGCGGCTATGGATTCGAAACCACTGGAAGGAGGAGGAATGGCAATGACTGACCAACAGGATAAACCGTGGATTGAAGGGAAATCGAATGACTGGCATGCTTACATTGCAGGAACTTGCACGATAGAGGAGTCTGCCCGGCTGGAAAAGCTCCTGCTGGAAGACGAACAGGCGCTGATGCTATATCTTGTCGCACTGGAGCAACTGGAGTCAACTATGAAAGATTATTCTGCCTGGATGGATACGGAGCGCTTCACAGATCAGGTAATGGCCGTTCTTCCCGAGATAGAAGCTGAACCGAATCAAGTTCTGTTTAAAAAACGCCGCTGGTTTGAAAAACCTGTGTTTCACTACGTTGTCGCCGCAAGCCTAACGTTGATCTTATTGTCCAGTGGAGCCTTTGACAAAATGATGCCGCAAACAGATGGAAAGCCGATTCCTCCAAAAGAACGCGTTTCTTACAGTGAAGAGGTCATGCGAGCTACAACAACCTGGCTCGATAAATTAAAGCCCTAAATCATCGGATAAAGGCTGAGATGAAAAAACTCAAACAACAACCTTCAAATGGGGACTTTATCAAATCCCATAAATAGAAAGGAAGTGTAGCGATGCCTTATACGGAAAGAAGCAAGCTCTTGGCATTTCTATTGAACATCATTCCCGGTGTTGGTCACTATTACTGGACCAGAAAAGCCAATGCGTTTGTATACACCATTTTGTTTTTCGGATGTCTGGCGGGAGGATTATTTTTTTCAGTGGTTTCAAGAGACGAATTACCTTTATTGGCCAGTATGTTTGTTGCCGCTCTTTTTTGGGGGCTGAGTATGCTGCATATCATTATTAGCTTATTACGTTATGATCCTCGTGCAGCTGCTGTTCCATATCCCCCACATGCAGGACCCAATCCATATGGTTATTACTCGCAAAGTGGGCCTTATGGACATGCTGGTTCAACGGGAGAGGTACCGGAGGGGGCAACAGACGCGGATGTGGATGCACCGGGAGCAGGAATGGGATATGGCCCGGGCTATAACCATTATCAACAAGGACACTATGGTATGGCAGGATCACCTGCTTTTCAAAAAGGATCGGAGAATGAACGCTTTTTTACGATTTTGCTGTCGTTCATTCCTGGATTGGGACACCTTCATTTGGGGCTGATGCAGCGTGGTTTGTCTTTTCTGCTATCTTTCTTTGGCTTTGGAGCGATCCTCGTTTTTATTACCAGCATTACAAACGAATCCGGATTTTTGGCGTTTGCGGGCGTGCTGCCGATCATTTGGCTGTATTGCATGTTTGATGCGGTGCAGCATGTACATCGCAAACAAGCGGGAGAAATGCTTCAGGACCGGACTTTGTTTGAGGAACTGGAGCATGGAAGAGTCGAGGGACGGCGGAGTAAAATGCTGGCTACCATTTTATCGGTATTTCCCGGTGCTGGACATATGTATATCGGTTTGCAAAAGCGTGGACTCCAGCTTATGCTTCTGTTTTTAGGAGGCATCTATGTACTGGACGTGCTATATCTTTCACTCTTTTTGTTCCTGATTCCGGTGGTTTGGTTTTACAGCTTTTTTGATGCGTTGCAGCAAGTAAGCCGTTATGGACGGGAGCCGCTGATCGACAAGCCTGTGATCGGTATGTTTGCACAATATCACCGCTGGGTAGGCTTGGGGTTGCTATTGCTGGGCGCCTATTACATCTTAATCAACGTACTAGTTCCTACTCTGGATCGTCTGTTTCCGAATGGAGAGATTTATAATTTGGTTGACATGTATCTACGGACGATTATCGTATCCTTATTGTTGATTGGCGGTGGTATTTGGATGATGATTGGGAATTCCAAATCTAAACGAGTAAAGGAGAAGCAATAGAATGGATACTGAGTTTTCAAAGAGTGAGGCTCCCTTTAAGGGAGCCCATCATCCTCATGGCGATGGAGGAGGCTCCACAGGTATATTTGGTACATCGTCTAACAAAAATAGTTCCTCTAAAGCGTCAAACGCTCCGGCAGGGGTGTGGAAAGTCGGAAGGCTGTCAATGGGACTTTTCCTCGTCCTGCTGGGGGGCATAACGTTTGCCTCCAAGTTTTGGGGAGCGGGCATACTGGACCAGGCTTTGACCTGGTGGCCTGTCGTTTTTGTTTTGCTGGGGTTGGAAATTTTAATGTATACTGCTTGGAAAGGGACGCGTGAGCGCATTCGTTATGATTTATTCAGTATGTTTATTACGGCGGTATTGGTTTTTTGCTGTATCGGATTTGCCTTGGTCAGTTCATTGGGGATCACTCCGCAAGTCAGAGAAATAATGAGTTCGGTTCAGGAAACAAGGCTTCTCCCAGACTGGCATGAAAAACTGCCTGCCGGAGTGACCAAGGTGATTGTACAGGGAGAAGATCCTTATGCGGTCAAAATTGATGCAACCACCTCACCGGAGGTGCATGTGTTCGGGAGTTATGTATACACAGGCAAAGAGGACGAAATAAAGGGGCAAGATTTATATCAGACCAAGCAAATCGGCGATACCTTGTATGTATTACTGGGTCAAATTCCGACACGGTTTATGCAGACTCAGCAGCAGCTTGATGTTACGATTGCTGTACCTGAGGGAATTACGGTTACTGTGCGCGATAGCCGAGGAAATATAATTGAAAAATAGGGAGATCTTCCGGCTCCAACTTTACATTTCGTATCATTCACGCGATACTGAAAGGGAAGCCTGAGATGTCATCCATGTCGCTAACTAATGGTGCATTTGCTTATCAGGCGAAACTTGATGATGTGCAGTCGAATAGCGATTGTAATCGGAAATGAGGGAGAAAAATGATTTCGTTGAATCCTGACACGCTTACAGGGCGTGAAAATTATAAGCTGTTGACCGGAAGTATCATCCCAAGGCCGGTAGCCTTTGTAACGACTTTGAGCAGCGAAGGGGTGCTGAATGGTGCGCCGTTCAGTTATTTTTCCATCGTAGCTTCTGAACCGCCACTGCTGTCTGTATCCGTACAACGTGTTGATGGAGTACCCAAAGATACAGCACGTAATGCGATGGAGCATAAGGCTTTTGTCGTACATATCACAGACGAGGACAATGTGGGAGCGGTGAATGTGACGGCTTCCCGTCTGTTGCCGCAGGAGAGTGAGGTTACACTGGCAGGCCTTACCCCGGTCAAAAGTACAAAAATCGAAGTTCCCGGTGTGGCAGAAGCGAAAATACGTATGGAATGTATTCTGGAACAGGTTATACCGTTGGGAGGTCAGGAGGACACACCTGCCTGTGATCTGTTAATCGGACGCGTAGTGCAGTATCATTTGTCCGAGGAAGCGTATCAAAATACGTATGTGATTGCTAAGGAGTTGCGTCCAGTAAGTCGTTTGGCTGGGAACAACTATGCGAAGCTAGGAGAGCAATTCACGCTGGAGCGTCCCCAATAGGGGGCGTTTTTTTACAGCATATCCAAAATTATATCAGGAGGATTCTTATTCATCATATTTCCTTTTATGTCGCTAGTAGAATAGAAATACCCTTATTATAAAAAAAGAGAACGTTCCTGTGCTATCGCTTAGGCTCCGTTCTCGATATTCAATGACCACTTTTACAAATAAGGATACGCATCTTTGATATTTATGAGTTTATTTACTTCAAAGTTTTCAGCAGCAGGGAGCGATAGGTCGTTTCAAACAAAAATTCAAACGCCTCCAAATGCTTTTTAGCCTCAAATACATCACGGCCCCACGCATAAATGCCGTGGTTACGCAATAAAATTCCAGGCACCTGATCATTCAGCACACCAGGTACGAGCTTGGCAATCGAGGCAATATCCGCGTAATTAGGCAGCACAGGAATATCAATGGCAGCATTTTCTTTCCAAATGTTAAAAGCCTTGATCAGCTCAATACCTTGGATAGGTACAGCGCCTTGCTCACCGTAATATTCGGAAATCAGATTGTTAAACACGGTATGCACATGAAAAACGGCTCCGCAGCCTGTTAGGCGGTAAATTTCACAATGTATAAGCGTCTCTGCGCTTGGCTTGAGGTTTGTCGCTTCTGCCGCTTTTCCGTACTGGTCTACGAATAGAAAATCTTCCGGAGTACGCTTGGTTTTATCCTTGCCGCTGGCGGTGACTGCAAAATAAAATTGTTCGGGATGAAAGTCACCAATTCGGATCGACAAATTGCCGCTCGTGCCGGGGAACCAGTTGCGAGATGCGAATAGTTCTTTGACATCAGCGAGTTCTTCCAGTGCGCGGCGTTTTTCTTCCAATGAAATGTCTGCCAAGTTAAAACTCATTTACAGCACCCCTTGCTCCTGTTTTTGCTTTAAATCCTCGATAATGTCATCAAATGTTTCAAAGGGTACATGTGGTACGCCAAGCTCTTGACACTTTAAAGTCAGATGCGAACGGGAGTACACAAGATCGGCAATTTTAGCTCCTTCAAAATCGGTCAGGCTGTCGCCGATCAAAATCCGTTCGTATTGTTCGGAAGGGTATTGACGAATCACAGTCGTTTTACACATGCCACAATCATTTGTACACGGTTCCTCACATGGATGCGGCCAAGTAATCTGGATGCGATCCCCGGAAAAATCCGCTCCGTTGCAATAGACGTGGTCGTGTGGAATATCGAAGGGTTTTAGCAATGGATCAATAAAAAAATCAATGCCGCCACTGGTGACGAAAAATTGAATCTGCTGCTCTCGTACATAGCCCAAAAAGCGTGCAAAGCCCTCGCGTATACCAGCTTGTCCAAGTACATATGAGATAATTTCGTCCTTTTGCTCCGAAGGCATGAGGGCAAACATCGCACCTACGCCTTCACGAATGGATGTATGCCCATTTACGATCTGATGCATGATGGGCTCACAGCCTGTAGGTTGAAAATGCTTCATAATGGCGACAATATTGTCGCTGTTCGTAATTGTCCCGTCAAAATCGCAAAAAATGACGGGCTTCTTCGCTGTGCTCATCGTTCACCTCCCCATGTGTCGAGCGCAGATTGCAGCTCGGGGTGAGTACGGGCGTATTCTGCCAGAGGGACATTTTGCTGTACCGCTTCAATCGCCTGCACAAAGGCGCGCCCACCAGCTTCTGTACCCAGCGGATGACCGTGAATCCCGCCCCCAGCGTTGACAACAACGTCAGTACCAAAGTCACGTACAATTAACGGCACGAGGCCCGGGTGAATCCCTGCGGAAGGGACCGGCATACTGGCCTTCAGCGGTAGATCAGGGGTGATCAGCTCATCGCGGATCGCCATGTTTTCCTCACGCGGCATCGTCACTGAGCCGTAGGGAGAAGGGAAGAGGACGAGGTCAGCGCCAGCCAGCCGCATAAGCTGACCGAGTAGGACGGACGCCGAAATACCATAATGCGGCGATGGATAAGCAGCTCCCGCCAACGAAGGATGGGCTGCAATCGGCACCGAGACGGCAGGATCGCTACTAAGTTCATGTAGCACATCGTAACCGTAGGCCAACACGTTAAACAGTAACGCGTTGGCACCCGCATCAATGGCCTTGAGAGCTTGCGTCTTAAGCTGCGAGGTCGGCCCCGTTAAATTAGCGGCATACAGCAGCTTTTTACCGGTTTCACGCTCAGCCGCTTCGGCGGCTTTGATGCAGGCTTCGACACGTTTTTCAATCGGCGTCAGCGCGTTTTCAAACAAGATCTCGTCGTCCTTGATCAGATCAACGCCACCGAGAGCCTGCCGGGTAAACTGTTCACGAAGTTCGTCCAAATTGAGGCCAATTACAGATTTGAAAATGCTCATGAGCAGGGGACGATCATACACGCCAAGCTGCTCGCGCAAGCCACTGATACCGAATTTCGGTCCCGGAAAAGCAGAGCGGAATGCTTCCGAGAAACCCAGCTTCGTTAGCTTAATTCGGCCGTCCATCGAAATTTTGCCGAAGACTGTGACCAGCAGTGCGGGGATATCCCGGCTGAAGTTGACATCCGGGTAAGCGATGGTCAGGTCGGCGTACCGTTTACCGGGACCTCCATCGTGAATATCCACAGAATGAACCGAGCCAAGATGCTTTTGCATCGCGTCCCGTTTGGCTTGCGGGAGCTCAGTCCAGCTGCCCACCGTCATGCCGATGGCAATAGATTGGGCCTTTTGGTTAAAATCGGCTTTGTCATCGTATACCCGGTAGGTCGCCAAGCAATAGCTCATTCAATTCCCTCCTTGAGTACAGCTCCCATCTCGCGGGATCGTTCAGCGCACCGCTGCACCGCCGCAATCACCGTTTCGTAGAAGTCACCTTTGTCCAGCATTTCCAATGCAGCTACCGTAGAGCCATTAGGAGACATGATTTTGTGGCGAAGGGCAGAAGGCTCCTCTCCGGTTTGCTGCACCATGCGTGCCGCTCCAAGCGCGGTTTGCACCGTTAGTTCGTGCGCTTGCTCAGGGGTCAAGCCACCACGGATTCCCCCGGCAATCATGGCTTCCATCAGGTAGTAGACATAAGCAGGGCCGCTTCCAGATATCCCGGTCAAAACATCCATTTTCTCTTCTTCTATAACCGTTACCGTACCTACAGATTCGAACATCGTAAGCACGTTTTTACGCTGGTTTTCGCTGATTTCCTTGGAAAAGCTAATGCCTGTGGCTCCCAGCCCAATCGAGCTGGATGTATTGGGCATCGTCCGTGCGATCGGCTGCTTGCGACCCAGCAACGTTTGCATCGTACGAATGGACAATCCTGCGATTACCGAAATAATCAGCTGCTCATCAGACAGAAGTGGGCCGAGCTGCCCAAGTGCTTGTGCAGCATCCTTGGGCTTCATGGCAAGCACAATGACCGGAGAACGACGCAGAAGCTCGGTTTTGGCGGCATCCTCGGTTTGGAACAAGACTCCATATCGCTTTTGAAGTTCCTCAAGGCGAGCCTGATTACTGCGGTTGATGACGGTAATACCACTACGTTTGACGACAGAACGAGCCGTCATTCCGCGAATAATAGCCTCTGCCATTGATCCTGCCCCGAAAAATGTAATTTGCTCATTAATTAAAACTTTTGTTTGTGATTCACACATAGATTCATAACCTCCAAGGATACAGATTGATTTATGTTATTATTCCCTGATTTGTCCAGTACCGTACACGCGATATTTGGTTGAAGTCAAGGCAGGCAATCCCATTGGGCCGCGGGCATGTAATTTTTGTGTGCTGATTCCGATCTCGGCACCAAACCCAAACTCGAAGCCATCCGTGAAGCGAGTGGATGCATTGTGATACACGGCTGCCGCGTCCACTTCTTGCAGAAAACGCTCGACATGGGCTTTGTCCTCGGTGACAATACACTCAGAATGCATTGTACCGTAACGGGCAATATGCTCCAGTACTTCGTCCAAATTGTTTACGACCTTGATGTTCATAATGTAATCATTATATTCGGTGCCGTAATCCTCTTCTGTAACAGGAATAGCCCAAGGGGCCAATTCTCGTGTGCGTGCACAGCCGCGTAGCTCAACCCCCGCATCACGAAAGCGTTCTGCCAATCCTGTTAAGTGTGCTTTTGCATAATCCGAGTGTACGAGCAATGTTTCCATCGAGTTACACACGGACGGTCTTTGCACCTTGGCATTCAGTGTAATCGCTTCGGCCATTGCTGCATCCGCTGTAGCGTCCAAAAAGGTATGGCATACACCAGCTCCGGTTTCGATGACAGGTACGGTAGCGTTCTGAACAACATTTTGAATGAGTGAACGCCCGCCGCGTGGAATAATTACATCCAGCAAGCCGTTCAAGGTGAGCATTTCGTTGACCGAGGCACGGTCTGAATCTTCAACAAGTTGAAGCGCCTCGCGTGGCACAGCTGTTGCGTCTAGTGCCTGCTGGAGTACTTCGATAATCTTGCGGTTGGAGAAGAGGGCGGCTGAACCACCGCGTAGCACAACCGGATTGCCTGTTTTCAAGCACAGGCCCGCAGCATCCACGGTTACATTTGGACGCGCTTCATATATAATGCCGATGACACCCAGCGGCACACGTATCTTCTCAATTCTCAGACCGTTTGGACGTTCAATTTGCTCAAGGGTGTCGCCGACCGGGTCAGGCAGTGCCACAATTTGGCGTAATCCTTCGGCAATAGCTCCGATTCGGTCCTCGGTCAGCTTGAGGCGGTCGAGCAGCGACTCGGATGTTCCCTGTTCCCGTCCATGTTTCAGGTCATTATGGTTTGCTGCAATCAGCTCTTCAGTATGATTTACTAGAGCTTCAGCCATAGCAAGCAATGCTTCGTTTTTCTGTGCTGTAGTCAGGCGGTTCATGACCCCGGCACTTTTTTTGGCAAGATTGGCTTTGGTTCGTACTTCGCTAAACTGATTCTCCTCGGTTGTAGCTGTGTTAGTCGTTAAATCACTCATGTTACGGCCTCCCTACATACATAATGTAATCCATTCATCCCTGTGGATCACCTCAAGCCGGTGAATGGGACCGATTTTGCCCACAACCTCGCCGCTGGATAATCCTTGTACAATTCTGAGCTGTTCATCGTCATAATTGACGATGCCGCGTCCTAAAACTTTATTTTCCGGTCCGAGCACCTCAACGACATCTCCGGCATGAAAGCTGCCCTCGACACGTCGTACGCCAACCGGAAGTAGACTGTGTCCTCCGTGAACCAACGCTTCCTCGGCCCCTTCGTCTACATGCACCGCGCCCAGAGGGGTGGACATAAATCCAAGCCACTGTTTTTTCATCGGAAGTGAAGAGAGGTGAGTGTCAAAATAAGTTCCCGGTCCGTGTCCTTCGACGGCTGCGTTTAGATCGCCATTCGCGCTTACACGTCCCACATATACAGGCACACCGCCGCGTGTAGCGACTTTGGCAGCTTCGATCTTGGATCGCATGCCGCCAGTACCTACAGATGATCCAGAACCTCCAGCTAATGCATAAATCTCCTCTGTAATTTCCTCGATACGTTCAAAACGTACGGCATTCGGATGCTTGCGCGGATCTGCCGTATATACGCCATCGGTGTCCGTAATGATAATTAGATGCTGCGCTTTGACCAGATTGGCAACCAGCGCGGACAGCATATCATTATCGCCGAATTTCAATTCGTCAATCGATACAGTATCATTTTCGTTGAAGATCGGGATAACCTGCTGGCGCAGCAATTCTTCTACGGTCATTCCGGCATTATTCATCCGTTTGCGGCTCAAAAAGTCACTACGGGTCAGTAGAACCTGCGCGATCACTAGGTCAAAATCTTTAAAAGCCTGCTCATAGGCCTGCATGAGAAGGGCTTGGCCAACAGCCGCTGCCGCTTGCTTTTCATGTAGTAGCTTAGGGCGAAACGGGTACCCAATCTCTCTGAATCCGGCGGCTACTGCACCTGATGTAACCAGCAGCACTTCATGACCTTTTGCACGTAGCAAGCTGATTTCCCGGGCAAAATAAGCGATGGCTTCCCGATTCAAGCCACCTTCCACTCCAGTTAGAGAGCTGCTTCCGATTTTAATGACGATTCGTGTTGACAAGACGTCCACTTCCTTAATTTTACTCTTTTTAATGCAAAAAAACTTCCATCCTTTGTATGCAAAGGACGAAAGTTTGTGCTTCCGCGGTACCACCTTCATTGATGATTCATGATCATCCCACTTGAAACCTGTTAACGGCAGGGACCGCCTGATTGCGCAGGGCGCTCGGGGATAGGAGTTGGGAGAGAGTCCAGGTAAATTCTTGCAGCCTATCGGAATTTACTCTCTGAACAGGACCGAGTCTCTCTTAATAGTCCCTTCAACGCGCTAAATGATATTGGATACAGAATACCACGAAAAGACCAGGTTTGGCAAAGAAGTTGTAGCTGGAAAATACGGCTTAACCAAACAGGTTTAGCTTGCCAATTCGATCAGCTGCCTCGGTCAGTCGAGCTTCTGAGCTCAGCAGTCCCGCTCGCACATATCCTTCGCCGCCACTCCCGAAGCCAATCCCTGGAGCGACAGCCACCTTGGCTTCCCGCAACAACAGATCGGCAAAAGAAGTGGAAGTATAGCCCTGCGGCACAGGCAACCAACTGAAAAAGGAGCCGCTTGGGCGGGTCGCCTTCCAGCCTATTTGCCCAAGTGCATCATAAAAAGCGTTACGGCGTGATTCATAGCGGGCTACCAGCTCGCCTACGCAGTTCTGCGAGGCCGTCAAGGCTGTCGCCGCCGCTGCCTGAATGCCGCCAAACAAGCTTACATAAATATGATCCTGTAGGAGATTAATCATCGAGATGATTTCGGCATTACCGAGCGCGAAACCAACACGCCAGCCCGCCATATTGTACGTTTTGGACAAGGTATAGAACTCAATCCCCACCTCTTTAGCACCCTCAGCCTGTAGGAAGCTTACCGGACGTTCGCCATCAAATCCAATAGCGCCATAGGCGAAATCACTGGCAACTACAATACCGTTACGTTGCGCGAATTCAACTGTATCCTCGTAAAAGGAAAGTGGAGCCGTTGCCGAGGTTGGATTATTCGGATAGTTAAGGAACATTAACTTGGCGCGGCGGCGGTCTTCCTCGGAAATGGCTTCATAATCGGGCAGAAAACGGTTCTCTTCTTTTAATGGGAGAAAAGACATTTCCGCTTTAGCCAAGGCTACACCAGACCAGTAGTCCGGGTAGCCGGGATCAGGGACGAGACACACATCCCCGGGATTGAGTAAGACTTGCGGCAGCTGAACCAAACCCGTTTTTCCGCCAAACAGGATGGCGACCTCGGTTTCAGGGTTGAGCGTCACACCGTAATCCTCCTGATAGCGCTGGGCAACGGCTTCCTTGAGAAAGCTGTAACCACGAAATGGCGAATATTTATGATACAGCGGATTATCCGCTGATTCCTGCAAAGCTTTTACAATATGAGAAGGAGTGGGAGTGTCGGGGTTCCCCTGTCCAAGATTAATGACATCATGCCCCGCCGCGATTTCACGGTTTACATTTTGTACAAGTGTGGCAAAAAATTGAGTGGGTAACTGTTTCATGACGTCAGCGGAGGGAATAGAAAAATGAGTCATCAATTCACACGACCTTTTGGAATAGTTTAAGAAATAATCTATCACGATTTTACCGAGTTGTATAGGGGGAATTAAGCTTGCATGGTTGCGTAATCCAGACTGATCGGGCTATGATGGGGGAAAATACCGGACAATGGGTCGCGGGAAGCTCTGGCTCACAAGGAGGATGAAGGATTTTGACGTATCAGGAAGCTCAGCCGTTCAGTGTTGCACTCATACAAGCTCACATAGAGATAGGAAATCCCCCGGAAAACCGCAGTCATATCCGAGCTTTAATGGAACAAGCGATGAAAGTCGAACTGAAGCCGGATCTGATTGTCCTGCCGGAAATGTGGAACACAGGCTATGCCTTAGATCGCATTCATGAGCTGGCGGACAAGGAAGGGACGGAGACTCGGGCATGGATAGCAGCATTCGCTGCCACCCATGCAGTGAACGTAGTAGCTGGGTCGATCGCAGAGAAAAAAAGCGACGGTCATGTGTATAATACGATGCTCGTTTTTGACCGAACAGGCAGAGAGGTTGCTTCGTATTCCAAGATTCATCTATTCCGACTTATGGATGAAGAAAAATATTTGCAGCCTGGCGAAGAAAAGGTTTTATTCGCACTGGATGGCGGGATTCGGGCAGGTGCGTCGATCTGCTATGATATTCGTTTTCCTGAACTAGCCCGTAGTTTGGCCCTGTCGGGCGCAAATTTGCTGATCGTACCCGCAGAATGGCCTCATCCCCGGCTTCATCACTGGCGTACCTTGCTAACCGCACGTGCTATAGAAAATCAAATGTATGTTATTGCTTGTAACCGGGTAGGTCGCAGTGGAGATACTGATTTCTTCGGGCATTCGCTTATTATTGATCCATGGGGAGAAATCATTGCTGAGGGCGGAGAGCAGGAGGGGATCATCACAGGAACGATTGAGTCTGCCTTAGTGCAGGACGTACGTGGTCGTATTCCGGTGTTTGAAGATCGGCGTCCCTCACTGTATGACCGATAATCAGTGTAGAAAGGAATACTCCATGCTTAAGGAACGCATTGAATTTTTGTGTAAAAAGAAAAATCTGTCCCGTAAAGAGCTGGTAGACGGGCTGGTGACACCAGCACATTTCGCAAATATACTGGCTGACCGTTACCCGTTGGCAGAGGATTTGGCCGAGCAAATTGCTGGGCGTTTAGGTGTAAATCCCTCCTACCTCTTGCGTGCAGCGGCAGAGGATGAAGAGACGCTGACTACAGCGGATAAGATTTTCACAGAGCTGTCCAAGCTGGCTAATCCTGCCACGGAAAGCTATGTGGATCTACTGGAGGATCGCAACGATTCGCTTGTGGTGGAAATGACGACTTATTTGATGAAGGCCGTTTATTATCAGCAATTAAATGACCCAACGGCCTATGAATATTTACATCAAACCTATTTGAATTTTTATTTGGAGAAGTTTGGTCGCTCGGATGAGGTGGAGCTGCCCGCACCGCTAAAAAAAGCAATATTATTTTATAAAATCCAGTATTTCCGCTCGAAAAACCATTATTATGATGTGCTGAATAACGTTAAGCAGCTAAGCCGTCTGGTGGAAGAGGGGACGGAAAACTGGCTGAATGCGCAAAACATTATGATGGAGGCCTGTATTCAGGTCAAGCAATTTGATCAGGCGAAGCAGGTATTCGAGCAGACGATGCGCAGGGTATATGATGATCGGCTTTTTCACCGTTTGACGGGCCTGTATGTGGCTTACAGCGGATATTGTTTCGCCATGGGTTCTGTACAGGAAGCACTGTTAACGTTGTCTATGGCTGAGGCCAATTTGGTGTATTTGGAAAATGCACCAGATATGCTCACGACCATCCTGAACAACCGGATTATTATGCTAACATCGATTGGCGAGCTGGATAAGGCTTTGGAGGAAGTAGCACGTTTTGAAGCGCTGGTGAGCCGGGAGCGGGAGGAAATGCAGCAGATGATACTGCCCGTTACGCTGATATATCGTTGTGAAATCGCATTTACCTGGAAAAACTGGGGGCTGCTGTCACAGCATTTGGATCAGCTTCGCCAAACCAATCTGACAATAGATCAGCAAATGGGACTTGATTTTTATGAAAGCCAGCTTGCGCTTGCGCAAGGGAATCAGGATGCCTTTTGGACGCATGCCTTGCAATGCTTGCCTTATTTTGAAGCTATCCAGCATCCAGCACGGCTTGAACAATTATATGAAACGCTGGCTGTTGTGTCTGAGGACAGTCGTCGTTATAAAGAATCATCGGCTTATTATCGCAAACTGGTCTATCTTTTACGAAAAAAATAACCTGAAATCATTCGCTTTTCACAAAACTATCGGATGAGCGTGCAAAAGAATACTCCAAAGTGCGCAAAATTTTGTGTGAACCGTCCCAGAGTTCAAAATAAACCGGAAAAGTACAGGTTAAAGCTCCTGTTTTTCCGGTTTTTTTGTATGCGCCAAAACGTATTGTGATGTCAGATACCGTCTTCTATACTGAATTCATAAGGTACGACAATACAAAATACGAGGTGCAACCACATGATGAACTTATTCGGGAAAAAGAAAAAACAGCAGGATGCGATAGAACAAGCAGATCAACTGATGAATAAAGGCCTGTCAGGATTATTTATGAAAGGCTTGGTACCCAAAGAGCATCGGGAACAGATTAACCAAAGCCTAAACTCGGCAAGACAAGCTCAAACGGCAGCTAACAGTAGTTTGTCGATGTCGGCGACTGCGGTTGTTATTTCGGTAACAGATACCGGGAAGCTCGTGAATTTTGATCCGATTGTGGTGCTAATGCTAGATGTGACAGAAGTAAACGGTAATCGATATCCAAAAACGTTGGAAACGCTCGTATCCAAGCTGCAAATTCCGCGACCTGGAGATACGGTGGGTCTGGGGAGCAATCCGGTAAATCCATCGGAGCTGATTTATATGGGTCTGGTGACAGTGTAAATGAGCAGGTCGTTTCACCTTTCTTGCTGACATATAATTTGAACAGATGATTGAAAAAGGGGTTTTGGAGGATGAAAGGATTTTTGAGTATTATCGGGGTACTTATGGTGTTTGGTGTAGGCTTCTCACCATTTTTGGCTAACTATTTATGGGATGATCCATTTGTGATTATGGATGCCCCGTGGTATAGGCCGTTAATTTATATAGGCTTTGCGCTTATTTTTCTACCTGGAATTTTAGGTGTGTTTTTTGAAGGCGGTAAGGTTAAGAAGGGTGTTCCTGGGGTTGGGATTATTACAAGTGTTCAGCTAACAGGGACTTATGTAAACAATCAGCCGCAGGTAAAGCTCGGGTTGACCGTAACCAAACATGGAGAAGACAAATATGATACTGCTTTGACGACGATTATTCCTTTGACTTCCATGGCTCAATTTCAGCCAGGCTCGATCATTCCGTTGGTCGTATCGGAGAAAGATAAACTGAAAGTAGGACTTGACCTGAAAGGGCAGGTGTCGCAGACGGATTTACAAGCGTTAATGAATGAGCAAATGGTCAAGCAGGGCGTATCGCCTGAGCTGATGGAAATTGCCAAAACCGGTAAGCAGGCATATGCGAAGGTGCTGGATGTTACACCCATGGGGGAAGCAGGACCTAATAAAATTAAGCTTCAATTTACGCTGAGTGTTACGAAAAACAACGGCGATACATTTAATGTAACCACGCAAAAGGTTGTTTTTTCTTCCCAACTATCCAAGCTGCAGCAGGGAAGTATTATAGAGGTCATTTATTCACCTCAAGATCCTTCGAAATTGGTCTTTAAAACACAAGTGAGTGAAGCCGAGGTACAGCAAGCATTTGGTTCTTCTCGATAATAAAAAAGTTTTCTGATACCTGTTTCAGATACAGCCCATAGGTGTATTATAATAGTATCCCGACACCAGGAGGTTAATAACGATGGATAACCAAAGTAGATCCGAACTGGCGAATAGGGATGGCCTGTCACGGCCGAGAGGCTTAAATAGACAGGTTGTCGGAAACAATTATGAAATGGGCTATGATCAGGATAAAAGTCCACCAGATTTAGGGAGACCCTGATCACAAAAAGGCGAGGACAGGCACTTTGGGATCACACAGCACATTGGAACTGAGGTAGGACATTCTTGGGAGACCAAGGCTAGAGACCTTAAGGAAAGAAGTGATGCGGGATGGATAAAGTGGAGTTTCCGAGCAAGCGTAAAGTAATCAGGCGAGGCTGACATGAAATTCAAATGAACATGAAATGTGGTTCGTTAAAGACAGATGGAAGCAACATCGCAACAGTGTAATCGAACCCGTAAAGTAAATGAAGTATTGAAAGCATAGGGGCGAAGCCCCGGGACCGTCTTCTTCTCTGGCTTTGGCTGAGGAGGAAGACGGTCCTTTTCACATTCGAAGCTACTTTTGAGAAAGTTGCTCGACCGTTTCTCGGAAGGTATCAATAAAGGCTTCGGCAGCTTTAGACAAATAACGTCCGTTTCGGTAGGCAATGGCTAGGGTACGGCTAGGGGTAGGTTCGGCGAGTGGCAATAATGCTGGAACAAACTCGCTGCTGGCGGCCCGGGCGATAAAACGGGGGACGAGTGTCACTCCCATACCTGTCGCTACAAGCGATTGGAGCGTCTCCATATTAGTGCTCTCAAACACCACATTGGGTTCAAAGCCAGCTTGATGACACAAATCCATCGTCAGCTTGCGAAAGCCTTGCCCTTTTTTCAGAACGACAAAAGGCTCATCTTTCAGTTCTTCCATATGCACAGGCTGCGGATGGTCTCCGTTTTTACGCAGGGCTAGGGGGTGACCTGGAGGAACGGCAAGATCAATCCACTCTTCACCGATCGGCACATAGGAAAGTGTAGGTTCTACTAATGGAAGAGATAGCAGGCTGAGATCTGTATCCCCACTGGCAGTTTTTTTCTCCAAATTCATGGATGAATCCTCGACCAACACGATTTCAATGTCCGGATGAGCTTTCTTGAATACAGGCAGCACATGCGGCAGCAAATGAGAACCTGTGATGGGCATACTGCCAACCACAACCTTCCCTTTTCGCAGTTGAGAAATGTCGTCCATTTCCTGCCGGAGCTGCTCAACTGCATCGACTATTTTTTTTGCCTTTTCCACAAAGCTTGCTCCTGCATGTGTTAATTCCACCGTGCTGGTGTTGCGTTGAAATAGAAGTACCCCAAGTTCTTTTTCCAGTTTGGACAATTGTTGGCTCAAAGAGGGCTGAGCAATATGCAGTTTTTCTGCTGCGCGTGAGAAGTTTTTTTCCGCTGCAATTTGCAGGGTGTATTGAAGTTGTCTGAATTCCATCGAGTTTTAAACCCCTTTTATATACGCTTTTATAATGGTTGTCGTCTTATAAGCTTTACCTATTACTTCATAGACTGATTATACAATAATATAATGAAATTCCCAATCCCATATGAACTCCATGTGTTCACAAGCTGGAAAATCCCTATGTTTACTTTTATCTTTGATTTTATAAATTATGGTATTTAATTCTGTTTGACATGGCAAATGGGTTCATCCATAATATTATTCATATTAAAACAATATGTTTTATTGGAGAAAAGGGGAAAATGAGATGTCCAAACTTATTGTATCTTTTAGGAAACCGTTTTTGGTTGGATCTTTAGCATTTCTTTTATTGGTTCTCGTGGCAGGATGCTCCGGCTCCAAAAATGATGCAGATAAAAATACAAACGCAACTAACCCAAGCACAACCGCTGATCAACCCGCGGAAGGGGGAACCTTTACATATGGCCGCCCGGCTTCCGTAACCTCGTTTGATTTGCATAATCAGATTACATCAAATAATGCTTTTGCTATCGACAAAGTATTTGAGCCGCTGGTTGCCTTTAACGGTGATGGAAAAATTGTGGATTGGCTTGCGGCGTCGCACAATATTAGCGCGAATGGATTAACCTATACTTTTGTTTTACGCGATGGCTTGAAATTTTCAGACGGCAAAGGAGTTACTGCCGAGGACGCGGTTTTTTCAATTCAGCGTCATTTGAATGTAGGAGGTCCTCTTGCAATAGCGGCACAGGTGGCTTCGCTTTCGGCTCAAGATGAAAAAACACTTGTAATTAAGCTTAAAGCGCCGTATACGCCGTTTATTTCTGAACTCTCAAATTTCTCCAATGGCATCCTTCCAAAGGATTTTGGCGGTGTCTCGGAAAAAGAATTCTTTAAGAATCCGGTCGGTACCGGTCCCTTCGTCGTTAAGAAATGGGATTCTGCCGGTGATCTTACTTTCAGCAAAAATAAATACTATTGGCAGAAAGGCAAGCCATATATCGATGAACTTGTCTACAAGCTCATTGAAGATGACAGCCAAGCGATTAACCAGCTGAAGGCTGGCGCGATAGACGCTATTGAGTCTGTAGCTCTTGAAAATGTAAATGAATTAAAACAAGGAACTGATACCAAAGTGGCGACCAATGGAAGCTGGGTGACAGAGCAATTGTTCTTCAATACCCTGGACGAGCATTTTTCGGATGTGCACGTTCGCCGTGCGTTGGCGTTGGCACTTGACCGTAATGGATTGACCAATGCGGTTACCTTTGGTTTCGCAAAGCCAGCCAATTCGCTTTTGCCGCCAGCCATTCCCTACAACACGAACGATACGATTAAAGCGCTCAGCTTTGATACGAACGCTGCCAAAGCAGAGCTTGCAAAATCAAAGTTCCCTAATGGGTTTTCTACAAAATTGCTCATTGCCTCTGGTAACAACTCAAGAACTCAGGAGGCACAGATTATTCAGGCGGCCGCCAAAACGATCGGCATAGACATTCAAATCGAATCTGTTGAGTTGGCCTCATTTCGCGAGCGTTTCTTTGCCTATGACTTTTCGGCAATGATCAACAGCGGACAGGCGGATTCTCCAGAAGCCAACTCGATCCTCGCTTTCCAGACAGACCCGGAAGGCTTTAGCAAGTCGTACTGGACTCATTACACGAACAATGAAGTTACCAAGCTCCTGCACGAGGGGCAAAAAACACCTGATGGGGAAGAACGTGCGGGAATTTACGCCAAGCTTCAACAAATCCTTGCAGACGAGGTACCTTACATCCCGCTTTATTATCCGGATATTCTGAAAGGTGTTCGTTCTTCCATTGATGGCCTGGTCGTGCTTCCCAATAACAGTGCTCGTTTTGAAGATGTACGTGTGAAAGGTAATTAGATCCTTGACGGCCCACAATTTATTTAAAAAGTCTGCCGGATTGTCTGCAAATCTAACTTCCCCACACAAATGGCTTGTGCGCGCTATGATAAGAGCGGCATCAGTAGTCATCTGTGTGGTGGTGGCAGTCTTCTTCATCATAAGGCTGGTGCCGGGAGACCCCGCCAAAATGATTCTGGGGGAATACGCCACAGCTGAGGCTATTGAGAGTATGCGCCATAGGTTGGGGCTGGATCGTTCTCTTTGGGAGCAGTTTATAGGCTTTGTGCACAATTTCTTTACACACGGTGATACCGGCGTTTCGATTGTTTTTGAGACTTCTTCAAGAGAGTTGATTGCAGAGCGGGCCCCTGTGACGCTGCTGCTCATTGCAATGACCTGTCTTTTTTCCATCATTGTTTCGCTGGTGCTGGCCACCCTTGCGGCAACACATAAAGACGGACTGCTTGACCACATTATACGCATCTTGCCTGCTGTAACGCTCGGTATGCCGATTTTTTGGGTTGGACTGCTACTGATTCTGGTATTTAGCGTTCGGCTTCGCTGGTTCCCCGTTGGGGGAGTCGGCGAGGGCTGGCTTGGAATCTTGTACAGTCTCGCCCTTCCTGCGATCACTGTCGGATTGTCGCAAATTCCCTCGCTTGTTCGTTCTTTAAGAGCGCAGATGCTGGAAGTGCTGGAATCTGATTTTGTTGTAACCTTGAAGGCAGCGGGAATCCCCGGCCGGGTTATATTGGTAAAGCATGTCCTGCGCAATTCCGCTCTTCCCGCTCTTATGCTGCTTGGCGTAAACATTGCCTACCTGATGGGCGGCACGTTGGTAATTGAACAGGTTTTTGGCCTCAAGGGTATCGGAAGCCTGTTATTTTCAGCCATTTCAAACCGGGATTTTCCTGTTATACAGGGGATTGCTCTTTATTGTGCGATATCTGTGGTCATCATCGGCTTCGTGATTGAGGTTGCTTCTGGGTATCTTGATCCCAGGACGAAAGGAGAACAATGAAACGCACGCAATTAGATCTTCAGATTCAGAAGGCGGGTCATAGCAACCGCTCTTGGGGAAAAATACTAAATACTCCATCTCTTTTATGGGGCAGTATTATGTTTGCGTTACTCATAGGTATTGCAGTGTTCGCACCGGTTATTAGCCCCTACCAGCCTTCTGATCAAAATATTTCGGCAACTTTACAACCCCCGTCCTTCGAACACTGGCTGGGAACCGATCAACTGGGGCGTGATTTGTTTACACGGCTGATCTATGCCGCACGGACTGATTTGAAGATTATGGTGCTGGCGGAGATCATCCCTTTTTGTATGGGGGTGTTTCTGGGAATGCTTGCCGGGTATTATGGTAAATGGGTAGATACGGTTATCACGCTTTTGACCGATACGTTTATTGCGTTCCCTTTTTATTTGATTGTAATTATAGTGGCGTTTGCAAGCGGTACGGGTGAACAGGGGATATACATTACATTTGTCCTGGTTGGCTGGATTGTATACGCGCGCGTGGTCAAGGGTCTTAGCGCATCGTTTCGCAAGCAGGAATGGATAGCCGCTGCAAAAACTCTGGGAATCCCGGATATTAAAATCATACTGCGCCATCTTCTGCCGAATGTGTTACCGCAAGCGGTGGTAGTGCTTATGACGGACATGGCTGTTCTGCTTGTAGCCATTGTTACGCTAGGCTATCTAGGTATCGGCATTGCGCCGCCAACTCCGGATTGGGGAACTATGATTTCTGATGGGCAGCCCTTTATATCTACTAAGTGGTGGCTTTCAGCAATCCCAGGCTTTGCGGTAGTATATACAGGGATAGCCTTATCCCTTGTGGGCGATGGGCTAGCAGATATATGGAGAAGAAAATGAATGCTATGAATCCAATTTTAGAAGTGGAAAATTTGTCGCTCGCGACGCAATCGAATCATAAATTGGTCACTAATGTGAGTCTCAAAGTTGAAGCGGGCGAAAGTATAGGACTTGTGGGGGAATCCGGATCTGGAAAATCGCTCACGCTTCGCTCCATCATAGGGTTGCTTCCCTCCGGTATTGAACAAGTTGGCGGGCATATTAGGAGCAATGGCAGATGCGCAATGATTTTTCAAGACCCGATAAGGGCACTTGACCCTCTCTGCCCGGTGGCCCGGCAGCTTGCCGAGGTTGTGTACTACAGGCAGAAGGTGAGTCGGAAGGTCGCGCGCACAATAGCTTTGGAACTGCTTGAAATGCTCGGTCTTCCCGATTCCTTAAAGCATACTGACCGTTACCCCCGCCAGCTTTCAGGCGGCCAGTGTCAACGTATTGTTATTGCGATGGCTTTGGCGTGCAAGCCGGGCATCCTTCTTTGTGATGAGCCAACAACTGCGCTTGACGTAACGGTTCAACGGCAAATACTTGACGTTATTTCACGTCTTCAAAAGGAGTTGGGTTTTGCCATGGTGTTTGTTACGCACAATCTTGCCGTAGCTGCTTCGATGTGCTCAAAGCTTTGCGTTATGAAAGAGGGAAGAATCATAGAGCGGGGAGACACTTTGCCCCTTTTACAAAACCCGCAAAATCCGTATACACAGTTGCTGATAAGCTCAGTGCTTCCTCTCCCGGATCTTGAAAGGAGCGCGGATTTATGAAAACAGCCTTGCGGATAGAAAATATAACGGTTGCTTATGGTAAATTCACCGCGCTTGATCAAGTAAGCCTGGAGCTGCAGGAGCGTACCACGCTTGGTCTTGTGGGAGAATCGGGTTCAGGAAAGTCTACCCTCGCGCGGGTAATAGCCGGGCTGATCGCCCCGGATGAGGGCCGGATCATGCTGGGTTCTCAGGTACTGGGCAAGCGACGGAGCCGGGAGCAGCATAAAAGAATACAAATGGTTTTTCAAAACCCGGATTCCTCGCTAAATCCAAAGCATACGATCAGGCAAATCCTTGCTGAAGCCTTACTTTTTCACAAGATTGTTGACCGAGCTCAAGTGGACAAGAGATGTAGGGAACTGCTTACACGTGTTCACATCGATGAAAGCGCCCTTGGCAGATTCCCTCACGAATTTTCCGGCGGTCAGCGTCAGCGGATAGCAATTGCCCGCGCATTAAGCGTTGAGCCAAGCATACTTATCGCAGATGAACCAACGAGCGCACTGGATGTTTCGGTACAACGGAGTATGCTTGAACTGTTGAGCACACTCAAATCGGAGCTTAATCTTACGATGCTTTTTATCTCTCATGACTTGGGAGTTATAAATGCCATAAGCGATATTGTTGCTGTAATGCGGCAGGGGAAGCTGGTTGAGATCAACCCCAAGGAGAAATTCTTTTCTCGTCCTGAAACGCCTTATAGCCGTGAGCTTTTGTCCGCTGTTCCTAAAATGCCAATATCCCATTCTGCAGGAGGTATTTATGAGTCAAAATAATAAAGGATTTGTACCTCTTACAATATCGGAGTTTGATACGCTAACTAACTTGCTCTCCAAACTCCTGTCCACCCAAGAATCCCCGGTAATCATACCGGGCGAGGCGATCCTGGGAATTGAAGCCATAGCAGCAGGCATATCTGCGCCCGACCGTAAAATTCTAAACATTGTGACAGGTCCATATGGAACGATTTTTGGTAACTGGCTTGCGCGTGGCGGAGCAGAAGTCATCGAACTCAAAACATCTTTTGATGATGTGGTAACTGTAGATGAAGTCGCCGCAGCGATTGAGCGATATAACCCATGTGCGCTTTCTTTTGTGCAGGCGGAAGTGGTCACAGGAGGCTCTAATCCAACAAGGGAAATCATGGAGCTTGCGCGTAGATCAAACATTATAACCGTGATAGATTCAGTTTCTGCAATCGGGGGCGAACCGGTGCTCATGGACGAGTGGGGAATTGATTTTGTAGCTGTGGGGGCGCAAAAAGCACTATCCGGGCCTAACGGGATCAGCGCTGTGGGGATTTCTCCCCGTGGCTGGGAGTTTCTGGCCTCCAACAAAAATGCGCCGCGCAATTCCATACTGTCTTTGCTTGACTTAAAGCGTTCCCCTAATCATGTGACGCCCGTGCGAGTTCCTGCCAACATCCCTGTTTTGGAAGCCCGTGCGCTTATAGAGTCATTAAAGCTTATTGAAGAAGAAGGTCTGGAAGCAGTCAACCGCCGCCATCGCTTAACTACATCTGCTGCAATTGCTGGCATTAAAGCCTTGGGCCTTGAACCGTGGCAGCGGAATAAAGATAGCTACTCAACGTTGACTACAACGGTTCGGATTCCTCAAGGCGGTAATTTCAATATCGAACAGCCCATAGGCATTGTCGCACCCGGAGATGGAGAATTGCATAATAAACTCTTACGCATTAACCATTTTGGGGCGAAGGCAAATCAACAAAGCGTTGAAGAAGCTATCCAAACGCTTGCTGAGCTTGTACATCAAGACCCTTATCATGCGCTTGCCGCCCAAAGGTTAATTTGGGGGAATGAAGATGGAAAATAAAATTCAAAAAGAGTTAACCTATAAAAATATATTTGTGGCGGGGATTGATGGGAAACGATTTGATATAACAATCACCAATGGTCGTTTTTCGTCCATTGCAGAGTCCTTATCCTCGCATACTCAACAAAATGGTCCAGATGGCGACTTATGGATTAGCCCCGGCGTAATTGATCTTCATACGCATTTGGCATGGACGGATTTTAATCATACTGACCAGGAGAAGCGCGATGAACTGGAGATCGAAGTGATGCAGGCGCAAGCCTTTGAGGCTACTTTCCAGGCTGGAGTGACTTCAGTGCGTGATGCAGGTGGGCTTTTGCCAAGTACGGTGAAGCATATAGGTCAGCATTATAGCCAGCCTTTAAGAGTTTATACCAGTGGTGATATGCTCGGAGCCGGAGACGCACGAGGTCTTAAGCATTTGGAACGGCGGGTAACAGAAATTATTGATTGCGGGGCAAGCTGGATTAAAATTCTTGCAACGGGGGGACTAGGCTCGTCGCCAGATACAGTGCTGAACCCGATTTTTTCTGAGGAAGAATTCTCTTTTATTGTGCGTAGCGCCCATGCACGCAACATAAAAGTCATGGTTCATACCTGGGGTGGACCTACTGTGGATTGGTCTATTGACGCTGGAGTGGAATCTATAGAGCATGGAATGTATTTGACCGAGGATCAAGCCAACCGGCTTGCGCAATCCAGGACAGCCTTTGTGCCTACTGCTTCCATCTATCGTATTGCTGCAGACCCGTCTGGAGTTCTTTCACTCGACAGGGAAATTTGTGATCGTGCCGCCCGCGCCGCCGAAGCCCACCCTAAAGCCGTTAGCTATGCCAAAAGAGCAGGCGTACGAATTGCGTTCGGTACAGATTTTGCCACACCTTCGTTACATGGACGTAACCTTGAGGAATTAGACACACTCATAGACTGTGGATTAACTCGAAAAGAGGCCTGGCAGGCTGCCACGGAGTTCGCCGCTGAAATTTTGGGATATGGGGACAGATTGGGACGTATAAAAGAAAACTACACAGCAGATACAATCCTTTTTAATGCTGATCCGTATAAGTCACAAAACGCCAAAGCACTCCGTGAAAGTATCGTATCGGTAATTCAGGGACAATTTGAGTGAGACCAATACTCCAGAGAGCATCTTTAATATAGTTAGACAATCCCCTTAACATTCTCCTGACAAAGTATGATTAGACTTAGTTCTGATTGTACAATAAAGTGTCTGGGAGGAAATTGAATGCTAAAATGTTGGGGGATACATACGAAAAAATCGGTGGCAGCACTCGTAGCGACTATGATGCTAGCAGTAAGCGTTGGGACGGCGATGGCAGTCGAAAAGGACACGTCGATTAAAAACGTAATTATTTTGATTCCAGACGGTATGGCTAATGACGCCACTGCACTGGCTAGATGGTACAAAGGATCTTCCTTAACGTTAGACAGCATGGCAAGCGGCATGGTGCGTACGCATTCTGCGGATGCTCCAATTGCCGATTCTGCTCCAGCGGGTACTGCTTTTGCCACAGGACATAAATCTCATACTGGGTATGTAGGTGTCCTTCCTGATGAAGCGACAATGCCCGGACAACAACCCATTGCAGCGGGTGACGCCAAAAAGCCTGTAGCTTCCATTCTTGAGGCTTCCAAGCTGGCAGGGAAATCGACTGGAATTATTGCGACTTCGGAGATTATGCATGCGACACCAGCTGATTTTACCGCACATTATCCTGATCGTAAAAATTATGATGCACTCAGCATGCAGCAAGCCTACAACGGGGTTGATGTAGTGTTAGGTGGAGGCGGCAAGTTTTTGGAGGCAGCAGGGCGTAAAGATGGCCAAGATTTGGTAGCCCAAATTAAAGACCAGGGTTATGACTTTGTCACGACACCTGAAGGGTTGAAAAATTCGACCTCCAGCAAGCTCTGGGGCAGCTTTTCTCCTGAAGCCCTTGCGTATAACCTGGATCGCGATGCATCCAAGGAACCTAGTCTGGCAGAAATGACATCGAAAGCCATTGATGTGTTGTCCAAAAACGATAAAGGCTTCTTCTTAATGGTAGAAGGCAGTAAGGTGGATTGGGCCGCCCATGCAAATGATCCAACCGGAATTATTAGTGACGTGCTTTCGTTTGACGATGCAGTGAAAGTTGCTGTGGATTACGCCAAACAAAACCAAAATACAGTCGTCGTAGCAGTGACAGACCACGGAAACGGTGGATTGACGATTGGTAGCAGCGATACAACTAGCAATTATGACAAAACACCTTTAGCTTCTTTTATAGACCCGCTGAAAAAAGCGAAGCTGACGGGTGAGGGCTTGGAAGCCAAGCTGAATGCAGATCGCAGCAATATTAAAGAGGTGCTTTCCACATATTTTGGCATCACCGATTTGACAGACGAAGAAGTAAAAACCATTAAGGATGCCAAAGAAGGAAGCATGAACTATGCTGTCGGACCGATCATTAGCAAACGTGCGAATATTGGCTGGACTACAGGCGGACATACAGGAGGCGATGTCGTGTTGTACACGTATGCGCCGAACGGAGACCGTCCAACCGGTGTAATCGACAATACTGATGTGAATAAATATATGACACGTGTACTTGGACTGGATTTGGATACGGTCAGCAAGCAGCTTTTTATTCCTGCAAAAGCCGCTTTTGAAGCTAAAGGAGCCAAGTTTTCTGCGGACACGAAAGTTATTACAGTGACCAAAGGCAGTAACAAGCTGGAGCTTCCGGTATACAAAAATGTCGCTACGCTGAATGGTAAAAATACCACGCTCAACGGTGTAGTTGTATTTAACGGCGTTGATTATTTTGTACCCCAGCAGGCGATTGATTTGATTCAGTAATAAGCAGAACCATCGACAAGGGCTGTTTCTTCCATTAGAGGAAGAGACAGCTTTTTTGTGTGTTGATATAAATGTGTATTTTTTGGGGCAGAAGTTGGAGGAGGTTTTTATAAAATGGGATTTTTTGTGAAACTAATCACGTTACATCCTCTCCGATATTGCTAGAATAATACATGTACGGTACAAGCCGCTGATGATGTGAAGTCCGGATGGACGAGGGAAGAAGGGATGAGTCACGGACGAATTATTACTGCGTCTGGCTGACGGCAAGGAATGGACGCATACGGAAATGATGGAGCTGCTGACACGTCTGGATGATGAGCCAACGCTTCGGGCTCAACTGCGCCACCTGGCAGCTCGCACCAAATTGGAGCGCTATGGCAAAGGTGTTTTTTTACGGGGATTAATTGAATTCTCCAGTATATGTCGTCAGGACTGCATGTACTGTGGGCTGCGCGCTTCGAATAAACAGGCAGATCGTTACCGTTTGCAGCCAGAAGAAATTCTGGCCTGTTGTGCGGAGGGGTATGAACTCGGTTATCGGACCTTTGTGCTGCAAAGTGGGGAAGATTACTGGTTTACAGCAGCACGGCTGACGAAATTGATTCGCGAAATTAAAAGCCGTTTTGCGGATGTGGCGGTTACACTGTCCATCGGTGAACGGGATGATGAAACTTATGAGCAATTATACGAGGCGGGCGCGGACCGTTTTTTGCTGCGGCATGAGACAGCTTCCCCCCGTTTGTACGCCAAGCTGCATCCGACGATGACGATGGAAAGCAGGCGCAGCCGTCTGCTGGCTTTGCAACGAATCGGCTTTCAGATCGGGGCCGGATGTATGGTGGGGTTACCAGGACAAACGAATAGTGAATTAGCAGACGATTTGGTCTATCTGCACAGCCTATCACCAGATATGATCGGGATTGGCCCCTTTTTACCGCATAGCAACACGCCGCTTCGGGATGCCAGTCAGGGGAGTATGGAAAAGGCACTCGATATTATTTCGTTATCCCGATTGGTCGTTCCAGATGCACTTATTCCGGCGTCCACGGCAATGGGAACGATTCATCCCCAAGGCAGGGAGAAGGCGCTTCAGGCAGGGGCCAATGTGGTGATGCCCAATTTGTCGCCACTAGCGGTGAGACCTAAGTATGCGATTTATGAGAATAAAATATGTTTGGGCGATGAGTCTGCCCAATGTCGACATTGCTTGGAGCTGCGAATCCGTGGAGCAGGATTTGAAGTCGATATGGGGCGTGGCGATAGTTTGAGGGTGCAACGACAGCTTATGAGACAGGAAACTTTGTGAGGCCATAACGGAAACATTGCAGTAACCATAAATAAGGAGATGGGTATACGTGAGTGGAGTACGGGAGAAAGTGTCGGCGGATTTTATTAATGAAGCAGAGATTATGGCAGCAGTGGAGCAGGGGAAACAAGAGGCAACAGATCGACACCGTATTTTAGAAATTTTAGAAAAGGGGAGAGCCTGCCGGGGACTGAGTGCGAGTGAAGCGGCGGCTCTTTTGCATGTGGATGATCCTGAATTATTGGAAGAGATGTTCAAATCTTCGAGAGCAGTCAAAGAACAAATTTATGGCAACCGGATTGTGCTGTTCGCCCCTTTATATGTAAGCAACCACTGCGTGAATAACTGCGAATATTGTGGTTATAAACATACCAATGACAGCTTTACTCGTAGCCGTCTGACACCGGAGGAATTGGTGGAGGAGGTTAGAGTGCTTCAAGAACTGGGACACAAGCGGCTCGTGCTGGAAGCGGGGGAAGACCCAGTCCATTGTCCCATTGACTATATCGTCGATTGTCTGCGCCAGATCTATGAGGTCAAGGTAGATAACGGCAGCATTCGGCGGATCAATGTGAATATTGCATCCACAACCGAGGAGGACTATCGGAAGCTGGCAGAGGTGGGCATTGGTACGTATATTTTATTTCAGGAAACGTATCATCGGGAAAGCTATCGTAAATTCCACCTGCAGGGACCAAAGCGGGACTTTGATTGGCACACCACCGCAATGGACAGAGCCATGCGTGCGGGTATAGATGATGTGGGGATCGGTGTGTTGTACGGTCTGTATGATTTCCGTTATGAAACCGTAGCGATGCTGAAACATGCCGAGCACTTGGAAGAAGCCTTTGGGTGTGGCCCTCATACGGTTTCAGTTCCACGATTGCGTCCGGCTGAAAATGTAGACCTGGAGCGATATCCGTACCTGGTCAACGATGAGGATTTTATGAAAATTGTATCCGTTCTTCGACTGGCTGTCCCTTATGCTGGTATGATCCTGTCCACACGCGAGGAGCCGGAATATAGGGACCGCGTCATTGGTCTAGGCGTGTCGCAGATTAGTGCAGGTTCAGCTACAGGCGTAGGGGCATATGCAAAACAGGAAACTGATGATAAGCCTCAATTTGAGGTAGGGGATCATCGCTCACCATCGGAAATTATTAAAAGTTTGTGCCGTGGTGGATATATGCCGAGCTACTGCACAGCTTGCTACCGTGAGGGGCGAACTGGAGATCGTTTCATGGAGCTTGCCAAATCAGGACAAATTCATAATGTGTGCCAGCCGAATTCGCTGCTAACCTTCCAAGAATATCTGCTGGATTATGGGGATGAGGAGGCGCGTGAACTGGGAGCTGCCGCTCTGCGAGAGAATTTGGAGCGTATACCACGTGAATCGACGCGCCGTTTGACGCTTGACAGACTGGAGCGACTGGAAGCAGGCGAACGTGATTTGTATTTTTAGCAATTTATATTATTCGTAGTATCATTTCACACTATGAAAATTCTCATGATTTATAATAGAACTTGAAAATAAAAAGCAGTCGCGTTGGAATCAGCGCGACTGCTTTTGTGCGTCTGGAAAAAAATATTAATGATGAGATGAGGTCTTTTAGGAATAACTGCCGGCTTCTACAGCTTGCTCCCATGCCAGCATAGCAGATGGGAAGCATTCAATAGCACGGGGAAAGACCCCCTGTACATAAGCGATGAAAATACCATAGTTCACAATCGGCACTCCGGCAGCTTTCGTTTCCGACATTCGATGAAGCATCGTACGCCGATTGAGCATGCATGCACCGCAATGAATAACCAGTGCATATTCGCTCAGATCATCAGGGAAGCTGGAGCCGGATGCATGCTCGATGATGAGACGTTTGCCTATCGTTTGGCGGAGCCAGCGGGGAATTTTCACTCGACCAATATCGTCAGATTGGCATTGGTGAGTGCAGGCTTCGGCAATGAGTACACGGTCTCCATCCTTGAGGCGATCAATGGCTCTTGCACCTCGTACCAGTTCGTCCAGATCGCCTTTATGACGGGCAAACAGGATGGAAAAAGAGGTGAGAGGCACATCCTTGGGCGTGTCGGCCGCTACTTTCATAAAAACCTGTGAATCGGTAATGACCAAGCGAGGCTTGCGTCCCAATCTCTCCAGCGTCAATCGTAGTTCATGTTCTTTGGTCACTACGGCGATGGCATCGCTCTCTAGTGTATCGCGGATTGTTTGCTGCTGTGGCAGGATCAATCGGCCTTTTGGTGCAGCTTTGTCGATTGGGACGACCAGCACAACAACATCGCCGGGTGACAACAGGTCACCGACGATACGGAAACGATCCTCGTTTTGGGGGAGAGTATTCGTGATAGCCTTTTTCAGTTCCGTGTCTCCCCGGAGCAAAGATGCACTGAAAGGAATTAGGGTGAGATCCAATTCAGTTGCCAGCTTTGTAGCCGTTTTATCTGATTCAGTAAGGGTATCTACCTTATTCAATACCCCAATAACAGGAATCTTTTTGTTGCGGAGCTTTTCGAGTAGCTCATGCTCGAATGGTCCGACTCCAACGGTGGCGTCGATAACGAGCAAGGCCAAGTCTGTACTATTAAGTATTTCTAGCGTTTTGTTGCGGCGCAGCTCCCCGACCTCACCCTCATCGTCCAGTCCGGCGGTATCCACCAGAACAATGGGACCCGCTGGGAGCAGCTCCATCGGTTTGAAAACTGGGTCCGTGGTCGTTCCTCCTACAGGAGATACCACAGCGACGGGCTGACCCGTCAGGGTGTTCAGAATGCTGGATTTGCCTGCGTTGCGGCGACCGAGCAGGACAATATGTGGTCGGTTGCTACGAGGGGTATCATTCATTCCCATGGTGAGTTCCTTCTTCCTGCCCCGGAATTCCGGGTTTGGTTACTGTATAGGGATGGCATAATTGGTCAATCCTCGAACGGGTCAGTAGGCCGCGATCTTCTGCAATATCCTCTGGTGTGCGACCTTGCACAATGGCTGCAGATGCAATGGAGGCAGCTTCATCATAGCCAAGCTCCGCGACCAGCGCAGAAGCCATCACGGCTGAGTTACGCAGATTTGTAGTGCAGCGTTCCTCACGCACGATCAGGTCGCGTACGCATCTTTCCTCGAATAGTCGAACCGCGCTGTTCAGAATATGTAGCGATTCCAGCAGCGATTCGGCAATCAGCGGCAGGAATGCGTTTAGTTCCAACTGACCGGAGGCAGCGGCCATAGTGATAGCCGCATCTTCGGCTATCACACGCATGGCTGTTAGTCCTGCCATTTCAGCTATTACCGGATTGACCTTGCCAGGCATAATAGAGGATCCGGCCTGAACTGGAGGCAGCGTGTATTCGCCAATACCACCGAAAGGACCAGAGGCCAGTAGGCGAAAATCGCCAGATATTTTGTACAGATTCACGGCGGCTGATTTGAGTAGACCGGACACCTCCACAAAGACATCCATATTTTGAATCGGGTCCATCGGGTGGTCGCTGCGACTCAGTCCAAAACCAGTCTCATCCGCCAGCTTTTCGACCATCCGATAGCTGTAAGCGCGGGGCGCGTTCATACCTGTGCCAATCGCCGTGCCTCCAATAGGGATTTCCCGCAGCCGCTCTTCAGCTTTATAGAGACGCCAGCGGTCGCGCGCTATAGCCTTTGCGTAGGCACCAAAGCCCTGCCCGGCCATCATGGGCAGGGCATCCATTAGCTGAGTGCGGCCTAGTTTGAGCAGGTCAGCATATTCCGTTTCTTTGTGCTGTAAAGCATCCTGTAACGAAGACATCGTGTCACATAAAGGCCGAAGCAGCCGTATTGCTGCAATTCGTAGCGCTGTGGGATAGACATCATTCGTAGACTGGCAGCAGTTCACATCATCCAGAGGATGTATAATCTCATACTGCCCTGGTCTGCCTCCTAGCTGTACGATGGCCAAATTAGCAATGACCTCATTTACATTCATATGGGTACTGGTGCCTGCGCCGCCTTGCATGGCATCCACGGTAAACATATGTTGGTGCCTCCCGGCGAGTATTTCGTCGCAGGCATTTACAATGGCAGAGGCCCGTTGGGCAGGGAGCCGTTTCTGCTCACCATTCACTTGAGCGGCTACTTTTTTTACCAACACAAGAGCGTGGATCAGGTTTTGGTTCACGGGTCTGCCACTGACCGCAAAATTGTTCATCGCGCGTGCGGTGTGAATACCGTAAAAGGCATCTGCGGGAATTTCCATCTCTCCTAGCGCATCCCGTTCGGTTCGCGTATTTGTAGACAGAGGGAAACCTTCGGTCATAGACCCGTTGCCGGAATGCGTGTCATATGCAGTAGCTGACGTGCACTTGCAGCGCGTTTTTCTTCAACCCGGGCATGAACCAGATCTGGCTCGACCAGCTTGAGGGCTTGTGTTGGACATTTACCAATACAGGCCGGACCGCCGTCCACGCCTTCGCATAAATCACATTTGCTGGCAATCATGCGCTCTTTGGGTTGCAAGCGTCCTGACATATTGGTATACAATCCATCCTGCACGACAGGCTGCCCGTTTCGATACTCGGGTACCATGTTAATCGCGCCGTAAGGGCAGGCGATCATGCAGGTTTTACAGCCAATGCAGCTTTCGCTATTAATGAGAATGCAGCCATCTGCGTTCGTAATAGAGCCGTTCGGACAAGCGTTGGCGCATGGAGCATCCTCACAGTGACGACACTGAACGGGTGCAGTGACCCCAAATGATTTGATAACCTTCAGACGAGGGTGAAAATGAAACTCATCATCCGGCGAGATAAAAGGGTTCTCCGCTGAATGTGCGATGACACATGCGATTTCACAGGTACGACAGCCGATACATTGATCGGGATCAGCTAAAACAAAACGGTTCATACAATTCGACTCCTCTCTAACTTACGACAAAAATAATGTATACAGCATAAAAATAACTTAATGTATTAATGAATGGAGTAATCCGCATCCCCTTTGGTGGAAATAGTGTTGCTGCGGCTTTGCTTGCCGGGCCCCCGTTGTTGGAAGGTGGTGTGCAGCAGATGATGCGACACATGACCCAGCGGCTCACCTAGAAATTCATCATAAAGTTTGATGATGTGAGGGTTCTCATGCGATTTTCGTACCTGGTGTGCAGCATCATGTCCATAGATGGAGGATTTACGTGCCCGATAAGCTTCAATTCGTTGCTTTTCTAACATGAGCTTGGGTTGTCCCCCTCCGCTGATACATCCAGCAGGGCAGCCCATCACCTCAATAAAATGATAATCACATTCGCCCGCCTGGACACGATCCAGTAGCTGATAGGCATGTTGTAGCCCGGCGACGACCGCTACCTTGAGCTGCAGCTTGCCTACCTGAACCTCAGCTACTCGAATGCCTTCCTCACCACGTACAAAATCGAGCTGGAGCTTCGGCAGTTTTTCATTTGTCAGCAGCTCGTAACCTGTACGGATGGCAGCTTCCATGACTCCTCCGGTGACTCCAAAAATGGAGCCTGCACCTGAATATTGCCCTAACGGTGAATCGAATTCTTCATCAGGCAGGTTTGCAAAATCAATTCCGCGCTGCTTGATCCAGTATGCAAGTTCACGTGTGGTCAGTACCTCATCCACATCACGGTAACCGTCAGATTCCATTTCGGGACGATCGCATTCAAATTGTTTACAGGTACAGGGCATGATGGCAACGCTGTATATATTCGCAGGTTCCACCTCGTCCAGTTGTGCGCCATAAGATTTGATTAGCGCTCCTAACATTTGCATCGGAGATTTGCAGCTGGATAGATGGTCTAGCAGATCGGGATATTCTATTTCTGCAAATCGGACCCATGCTGGACAGCAGGATGTGAACATGGGTAAGGGACCGCCTTCGGTCACGCGACGAATCAATTCAGTGCCTTCCTCCATGATGGTCACGTCAGCTCCAAAGTTGGTGTCGTATACCCGGTCGAAGCCAAGGCGGCGTAAAGCAGCAGCCATTTTCCCAGGCGTCAAGGTGCCGAACGGCATTCCAAATTCCTCCGCGAGTGAAACACGAATGGCCGGAGCACATTGGACGATCCGAAACTGTCCAGGTTTGGTCATCATATCGGCTACCTTATTCAAGTTGTAGCTATAATAGGCAGCGAATAGCGGCTCTCTGATGTCGGAAGGCATATCGCGTTCTTGGATACGTTCCAGCCGTCTAGCGGCGCCTTCCTGTGGAGATGAACCTGCCCAGTCAGATGCGTATACGCTGCATATTTGTACACATTGACCGCAAATAACACATCGGTCTGCATTAACGGTTTGCGGTTCTCCGGGCAATCCCTCTATGGCATCTACTGGACAAACCCCAGCACAACGTCTGCATCCTGTGCAGAGCGTAGGGTCAATATGAATGACAGGGTCTGTGCAATCAGTCGTCTTCATACAAGGAGGCGAAGAGATCTTGTCTATTGTGGTTGACATGGTTTTCTACCTTTCTGCGGCTGATTTTGACCTTATAGGCGTGGGAAAAAGACTTCCCGCCGAGGCTCTGGAGGTGAGTCGGATATACCTTTGGCCAGCCGTAGGACATGATTCGGGCAGGCCTCTACACATGCAGGCTGTCCGTTCTCTGTTTCCGCGCACAGATCGCATTTGCTTGCTGCGGTGCGGGGAAGGGCGACTCGATTTGCACGGTGAGTCAGGCCGGACTGCGTTACAACGTGTCCTGCCCGGTAGACCGGAGACACCTCAATTGCCCCGAAGGGGCAGGCCAAAACACAGGAGGTACAGCCGATACATCGCTCCTCATCAATCATGACGACGCCGTCCTCCTGACGAATGGCTTGCACCGGACAGGCATGTGCGCAGGGGGCATTTTCGCAATGCCGGCATTGCACCGGCACATACATATCCCCTGTACGTACAACATACACCTTGGGTACAACAGGTACGCTGACGGTTCCGACCGAAGCTCCTATGCCGTTAGCCTGACTGTGAACGGCGAAGCACGCCATTTCACAGGCTTTGCAACCGATGCACTGTCCGGCGTCTGCGACTACAAAAGAAGAAGCAACAGCGCTTGTTCTACTGGCTGCTCCCATTCTACTCGTCGAAGCTGACCGGTAATCTGTCAGACGGTGCATCATATTCCCTGTGCCGCTCATCTCGTCACCTTATCAGCCAAAACAGCTTCCTGGACGTTCATCTGTCTGCGAATCCGTTGGTACGATTCATGTACATCACGTTCGGCCTGCGCTTGGTCGGCGATCCGCTCCAGACGGATGGCACAGTATTTTAATTCCGGGGTTTTGGATACCGGATCGAGAAAATCAGCGGTCAGCTCGTTGCATGCTCCAACCCACCAGTGATAGGTCATGTAGGTCGCACCTTGTTGCACACGGTCACTGATTTGTGCCCGTGCCATGATGCGTCCCCGACGGGAGGATATGGCAACAATTTCGCCATCCAGAATATTCAGATCTGCTCCGTCTTCTGGGCTAATCTGAATAAAGCCAGGCTCATCAGACAACTGGCGCAGCGCGCGGCAATTGCCAGTCATGGTACGAACGGAATAGTGACCTACCTCACGGACTGTGGACAAGACAAGCGGGTATTTTGCATCCGGTTGTTCTTGTGGTGGACGCCATTCGCAGGCGAATAATCTGCCTTTGCCACTAGGTGTCGAAAATTGATTTCCTTTATATAAATACGGTGTACCTGGATGATCCTCAGTAGGGCAGGGCCATTGCACGCCGCCTTGCTGCTCCATTTTTTGGTAGCTGGCACCGGAGAATAATGGGCTGAGACTGCGCATTTCATCCCAAATTTCTTCTGTGTTTGCATAGGACATAGGATAGCCCATGGCGGTAGCAACCTCGCTAATAATGGCCCAGTCTGGCTTAACATCACCCTGTGGCTCAACGGCCTTACGGATGCGCTGAAAGCCCCGATCTGCCGAAGAATATACACCGTCATGCTCGCCCCAGGCAGTAGAAGGGAGGATGACATCGGCGTGCAACGCTGTTTTGTTCATGAAAATATCCTGAACCACGACAAATTCCAATTGGTCTAGGGCTTCACGCAACTCGGCGGCGTTCGGATCACTTTGTACAGGGTCCTCGCCGAAAATGTAATAAGCTTTCAGCTTGTTCTCCTTCAGAATGAGGTGTGGTACCTCCGTAAGTGGATAGCCTTTTTTACGTGGCAGCTCAACACCCCATGCTTTTTCAAACTTTTTGCGAGCTGTGTTATCTGTTACATCCTGATAGCCAGGATACACATTCGGCAAAGCACCCATGTCGCAGGAACCCTGTACATTGTTTTGTCCCCGTACAGGTCCGATTCCCACATTCGGCTTGCCCAGATTTCCAGTCAACAGTGCAAGGGAAGCAAGCCCCTTTACCACATCAACGGCCTGTGAAAATTGACATACGCCCATTCCGTACAAAATTGTAGCGGTAGGGGCCTTTGCATATTCCCTCATAGCCGCCCGGATATCGGCCGCCTTGACCCCCGTAATGCCTTCCGCATATTCGGGAGTATATTTTTTAATGCTGTCTACGTATTCGGCAAAGCCTTCTGTGTTTGCTTCAACATATCGTTTGTCGTACAGTCCTTCATGCACAAGTACATGACCAAAAGCGTTCACCAAAGCCATGTTCGAACCGCCCTTTAAGGGTAGCCACATATTCGAAATACGAGCTGTTTCGGTCATGCGCGGATCGCATACAATAATTTTGGCGCCTCTTTGCTTGGCAGCTACAATGCGTCTTGCGACGATCGGATGTGTTTCGGGTGCATTATATCCAAATACGAAAATGAGATCAGAGTGTTCAATTTCAGGAATAGAGTTGGACATAGCTCCATCTCCGAGCGAGTAAGTCAAACCTGCCACAGAAGGGCCGTGGCATACACGAGCGCAATGGTCAATATTGTTCGTGCCAATGACCGCCCGCATGAACTTTTGCATGACATAATTGGCTTCATTTCCCGGACCGCGTGCGGAGCCCGTTCCCATAATGGAGTCGGGTCCGTATTTTTCCTTAATTGCTGACAGCCGTTCGGCAGTATATTGAATGGCTTCTTTCCACTCCACTTCCTCCATTACTCCATTTTTGCGAATCATGGGTTTGCGCAAGCGTGCAGTCAGAATTTGCGGGTCATTCAAAAAATCCCATCCATAGTGTCCTTTCAGACACAGTGTTCCTTCATTCGTACGACCACCAGCCGGCTCTGCGCCAATTACCTGTCCTTTTTCCACCAGCAAATGAAGCTGACAACCGCTCCCGCAGTAGGGACATACGGTCAATACCTTGTCTGCCATAAGTGCAGCACCTCTTTTATATGAAATAGATGAAACTCGTAACATAAAAAAAGCCAATACAAAAATGCCGCTTTACGCTGCATCCTGTACTGGCTTATCCGCGAGCGAGGAGACAAGCTCCTTCCCGCTAATCCAACCGGTGTATGTGTTGTAGTTCTAGAGTAATGATAATGTGTCCGTCTCCATGGACGGAGGGGCAGACCTCCCAAGTATAAGTGAAGGGACTGCCGAGTGTTTTTTCGGCTTCGTTCATAAACTCCTTTTCTAGATAGGGACGAAGGACGTCCCAATATTCCCTGACCTTGTCCTCAGCCCCTTCATGAACGAGAATTTCGGACAAATTAGACAATGTACCTCGAATTTCTACCGTAATCCGGAGCGGCGAATCCAGTGAAACCTTGACGTTGTCCGGTCCTTTTCCCCGGTAGTGCTTGACAATACACACGGCCAACTTCCTGATGCGCTCACGGTATTCCAATTCGGTATTCAACATCTGGACACTCCGCTTCGAATCAAAATAAAGGCGTACTTGCCGCGCATGCCAGACAGCCTGTGTAGCTGGTTTAGAACAAGACGTAACCGTCCCGACCAAAGTGGTCTGCCCAGCACGGCGTATCACCCTTCTATGGTAGAACAGGTTGACCCGGAAAGATGTGAAATTCATTACACTGAACCAAAATTTTACATAGATTAGACCGCTCTTGAAGCAACTATACCTCTATGGTTTGTATGATGCTTCTCGTTCCATCGCGTTGTTTGTCCAGATCCAATACAAAAGCAGTTGAATAACAAGCTATGGGCTGAGATTAGTAAATGGCATTCTCAAAGCCCTCTATACTAAAATAGCACAGTGCGAATCTCAGAGGTTTTTAGTAAATTATTCATTTATATGATTGCAACGCATCATTCGATCCGTCAAGTCGAAACCTGAAACTGTACAGTGCCGCCTGTACTTTAGTTACGGTAAAGCAGAAAAAATATGGCAGCATTGATGCTTTTATCGAGAAAAGCTTTGGTTTGACGCTGCAAGAGAAGCAGCACTCGCAGGAGCTACATTTAGAATAGAAGTCATATGTTAATGTTTAGTTGGAATAAAAAAAGCCGCTATATTAGCGACTCATTTAAACTTAATATTCTGATGACCCAGGGAAGAAATGATATGGGCAATCGTTTGCGGGCTTTCCTTACCATTTAACTCGAGCCATTGATTAATGACTCCAATGGAACCGTGAACCATGTAAGTGAAAGAATAGTCCATTGTACATGGTTCCTTCCTGTTTGGTTCTTCTCCATTTCTTTGCACATGATCTTCAAGCAAGACTTGTGATAAAAAATCATTTTTTCCTGTCTCCGAAATTAAGATTTTATACATCGTTTTCTTATCTCGAATGATGTTCAATAGGTTGATCATTGATTCTTCTGTTGCGCAGGGACTGTCTCTTTCTTGTAACGTTTCCATTATTTCTCGATTAAATTCATGTTGCATTACTTCAAATAGTTCATAAGGATCTTTGTAGTGCAGATAGAAAGTGCCACGGTTGATATCTGCCTGTTTACATATTTCAGTAACCGTTATTTGAGGCAATTTTTTTGTTTCTAATAGACTGAGGAAACTCTCTTTAATGAGATCGATCGTATATTTAGTTCTTCTATTATTCTTGACTCCAACCATATGTTACCCCTCTTTTTTCATCTTTTCAACAAACTCAAGCTGAACTGTTGAATTCATAACACTAACTCATGTATTGATTATTGTGATTGCAGAGATGAGTAGATTATACTTACATCGCGACATTAAATCAACACATGTTCATTTGATGATAATGATTAAAAAATATAATGTATTTCAATCATACAAGGAGAGTAAATAAAACATGAAAACCAACTCAAACAAACCCAAAATACTCATTGTGGGCGCAGGAGCTGTAGGGTTTTCTGTTGGATACCACCTTCACTTATCCGGTACTGATATTACCTTTCTTGTGCGAAAAGGACGAAAAGCAACATTCGATTCTCCACAAAAACTATATTGCTATGATGATGCTACATTGAAAAATTTTAGCGATTTTAATGTCATTGAAGATCTAGAAGAAATAAAACCTCAGCAATATCAATTTATTATTATTACATTGGACGGAAATGCTAGTCGAACATCAGAAGGCATAGATATGTTATCCCAAATGGGTGATATCGTACGTGATTCTGCAACTACCGTGATTATGTGTGGGTTTGGAAGTGGCATTCGTGAACATTATCTTCAGGTTATGCGAATTCCGGAAGACCAGTTGCTAAGAGGAATACTGGGTACGCTAAGTCATCAATCCAACGCTATTTTGCCTGTACACAAACCAACGGATCCAAATCAGATTGCCCAAGCCATTGTCTGTTACAAACACCCGACAAACGGCGTTGGGTTTCAAGTCGAGACCAATAATAAAGTGGTAGCAAAGCAATTTATCACACTGTACAATCGCTCTAAAGTTTCACGTTGTGGTCAAGTAAGCCCGGCGATGTTCAATATTTTCTCAAGTGTCGGCTTTCCTGTATACGCCGCTTGCGATATTTTAGGCTGGCCTAACTTCTCGACCGTTGTAGCCAATAAAGAACTTTGGCAACTTGCTTGCCGAGCACAAGGTGAAATAGCAACTCTACCAAAGCATGGTGTTGTCGGTAAAATCATGGGTTTAATGATGGGGTCACGCATGACGGCGAAAATACATCTTAAAATGGAACGAGATATGCTTCCGTTAGATTATCAAGCGTTCAATCGTTTTCATCATGGTGGTAAAGTGCGGACTCAGGATGTAGAATCTATGCGAAATTCAGTTGTAGAAGGGCAACGTCAAGGTCGCCAAATGAAGGCTTTGAAGGAATTACTGCAACGTGTGGCTGAACATGAAGCCGCAAGTCAAGCCACGTTAAAATAAAGAGAAGAGGTCCGTGCTAGAATGCATGGACCTCTTCAAACCATTATCAATTGATTTTTTATAAAGCTTTATTGTTTAACCAGAACGGATAAATCCCCTTCAAAAACTTTCTCCTCTTTGTTGTTGAAAGTCGACAGCAATACAGTAACGAGTCCTGTTTCATTCCGCTTCTCTTTTACTCCAATCACTTCAACAATAGTGTACAATTCGTCGCCTGGATACACTGGTTTGATAAATTTAATATTATTCATAGCCGTTCCAGCAATAACCTCATCACCGTAACTGCCTGTTTCAACCCAAAGCTTAAAAGAAACAGCTAATGTTTGAATTCCTGAAGCGATAATTCCATTAAATCTACCTTGCAATGCTTTCTCTTCATCTAAATGCATATATTGCGGGTCAAACTCCCTTGCAAATCTGGTGATATCCTCATTAGTTAATTTTAAAGACTTGGTTTTAAATACTTGTCCGATATAAAATTCATGAAATCGCATTATTGCACCTCTTGATTCAATTATTTGCTTATTTATATTAGAGTAGCATAATATCACCAATCAAGTTAAACTGCCTGTTAGCTTAATGACGTATTGTCAGTCTACAACTTAATATTTCCCTTTAAAATCCGTAGCGTTATAGCAACAAAACTAATTTAAAGAGTCTATCTCAGCAAGTAACCCTCCGTACTTTTGTACAGTCAGATCAATGTAAGTGTTGCAAATCAATAAAAATTATTGACAACTGTTAAATTATGGACAACAATAGAATGCAATAATATATAAATATTGGTACTTCTGTATGGAGGGTGGTTTATCCATGAAAATTACACCCACGATTAGAGCAGAATTGGAACAATATCTTAAACAAGAAGGTTTGAGCATGATGGAGTTTGGGCATATAGCAGGCATGAATAGGGGGATAGTAAGTAGCATAGTGTCAGGCAATAAATCTATGTCTGTTAACCAGATAGATCGCATTACCGAGGCTATGGGTTTACCAGAAGGCTACTTTTACGACCTATTTATAGAAAACTACATCATCGATACCCCCCCGAATATGAGACGAATAGAGCCATTTTTGTATCGTTGTGCGGAATTGGACAAGCTGGATGCGATCCGTCGAGTGGTGGGGACCATTATGGACAACCTACTCTATTCGCCTAAACTATTTGATATGGCAGAAGTGCTAATAGCACAGGGACGACATGATGCTGCATTGCTGTTCTATAAGGGTGTAGCTGAAACGGAGAAGTACCAACATTCTGAACGATTGGCGACCTGTCAGTATCGAATGTTCACGATTCAGGTTGGTGACGATCAAAGCCGTAATCTCAAGGCAGCTACATTGTTCGAGCCTTACATTGAACGTCTGGATGAAATGGACCAACTTGACGCATTGAAGGATTTGGCGAACGTGTACAGGTCTTTGCGTAAGTGGGACAAGGTTGAAGAAATGGCAAGGCAAATGAGAGGGAAAGCGGAAGTACAATATTCCATAAAGCATCAGCAGAAGAGTCGAAAGAACAGCGAGCATGAAAAGGAAACCAGAGGGCCGTTATTTGGATACATTGCTTACGCCGATTTGTTGTGTGCTAGTGTTTGTGAAGCCCAAGGTGATTATCAACAAGCTCTACAGTATACATACGCCTATGCGGATTTAGATTGGGTCAAAGAGACTGACGAAGATACTCAACACTGGGTAAACTTGTTCAGTCAGTGGGCAGAAGGTAACACGTACGTTAATAAGCTCCTGTCTGGAGATGTTAGTGTGCTTCAAGATTATGTTGAATATATTGCAGCAACATCAACTGCTAACGAAAATGAGAAACTCTCAAAGCTGTTAAACGTTATGATAGCGGCTAACCGATATGAAATAGATGTGGATGATGTCCTTTCACGTTTTGAAACGAATATTAATTCATTTGCTCAACTCCCAACATCATCTGATATATATACCCAACAAGTAATACCAGACTATTTCGCATGGTTTGGTTACGAAATGGCTCATTATTATTTACATCGGGTGAAATACAGTGATGGCTTTAAATACTTGATGTATGCAATGGTAAAGTCACATATAATAAGTAATGAAACTTACTTTATAAATTGTATTGGTCTGTTTATGCGTTTCCAAGTCCATGCGACTCCTGAAATCAAAACAGAGTTCTCCAATCTAATTGAAAAGGTGTGGTTAAGTAATGTTGAAAAAAATGGCATTGTTAATCGTTGCGAGTAGCTTTTTATTTTTTATAACCGTACCCGCTCACATTCATGATCAGCTTATTCAGACCCTTGTACAAATTGGGGGATTCTAAAGCAAAAGAAAGCTCTGCCGACCATAAGGCTAGCAGAGCTTTCTTCAGTGCGGGAATTACCACACATACCACAGAATAACTATCTTGATGTGATCAGCATGAACCATACATATAAGTATAAGTATTTACATAATTACCCAAGTCACTTATCCTTATTAACATAATTCACCGATATTTTTATAATGAATAAATCTAAAGTAATGCTTTTACAGTAAGGGGATTAATCTCTTAATTGGCCTGTGGAGTCTTCTTTATTATAGAACAGTTTGAATTTAGAGTAGATGAAAAAAAGGACTCCAACGGTTTGTAGCCGCGAAAGAGCCCTTCTTTTGTTTATTTAGTTGAATACTCGCTTACTTCAAAGGTGAGTATTTTGTTGAATATTACATATTCCTTACGGCTGCTGAATGGTCCTTTGTTGTTATTGTGCTTATCAATGGCAAAGAATGAAGAACCTCTACCAGCATCCTTTGCGTCATACCAAGCGATGAAAGCATTCAATTCTTTTTTGCTCAGATCGAATTCTTTGTCAAACCCATTATCCATGGTTACAGTCAGAATAGCGCGGTCACCAGTTGGTTGTGAGGAACCATCTGAATCAGACGAACCAGGTGTTGTAGACGAACCAGGTGTTGTAGACGAACCAGGTGTTGTAGACGAACCAGGTGTTGTAGGCGAACCAGGTGTTGTAGACGAACCAGGTGTTGTAGGCGAACCAGGTGTTGTAGACGAACCAGGTGTTGTGGACGAACCAGGTGTTGTAGACGAACCAGGTGTTGTTGACGGATCTGGTGTTGGTGTTACAGGCAAATTATTGTACATCTCAAAGGCCCCAAGTGAAAATAAAGAATTACCATTATTACTAGTGATATTCAAACGGTATTTTTTATATTTTGTTTCATTGGTAAATGAAAATTCTTTTCTCTCTTTTTGGTTCCAGTTAGTAACATTTATTTGTGTATCGAGAATGACCCATGAAACACCGTCCGATCCTTCGAACGTCCACTCTTTTGGCGATTCGTTTAGATTAGATGCACGTGCAGTCAATACATATTTGTTGACAACTACAGGATTTTCAAATTCATAAGCAATCCAGCCAGTCTTAGAATTTGTAGTTGTTGCCCAACCATAATCAGTAGGGTTTCTATCAAACACACTGTATGGTTGATGACCATTACTCCAAGCAGAACTTGCACTTGCAATGCCGGAAGGAGTTGTATTGGAAGTCATCATAGGGATTAGGTTTGTTTCCTCACTTGAGCTAGCGAAAGAAGAACTTGCAAACACTGATGTTAATAGAAAGATAGATAGTAAAGAAAAAAATATTTTTTTCATGTTAAAGCCCCTTTTTGTTTTATTTGCTTAGAAAGCTTACAAAAGTTAAAGAGGAATGTCTAAACATTAATGTCTATATATTCAAATATAAGTTTAATTGTGGATTTAATTTTTTAGAATAATAATGTCTATCTCTGCCGCTCTATAACTGGTAGACTTTTTTGTTTTGCGGCAACACATGTGATACTTCGAACGCCTCGCAATATAGTATTAAGAAGATTTAATATACTTTGGAGGTGTCATAAGTCCAAGTGATAACAGGGGAGCAGGATCACGGGTAAGTCATCAGTTATAAATATGTAGATGGAACAAAAGTGGGATTTATTGTGAAATAAGGATGGGAGACGCCACTGGTTAGCAGACGATTGAGTCTTCTTATACCCATAAAAAATAAATATGCCAATATTTAGATTATATTTGAAGTAAGTGAATACACTAAATAAATCAAAAAGCTCAGCTGACCTTAAATGGTCGGCGGAGCTTTTTTTTGTTAAGAAGCCCTTCCTTTAACCAAGACCTCGCATAGCCTATGGAGTATAGTACCCTAAAGTAAAGGAGGCGTTACGTGTGGGGGAAATGAAAAGAGACTACGAGGGAATCACCGGAAGAGTTTGGACATCGATAGCTGCTGTATTGGCATTGTTCATTTTGCTGGTAATCATCTTGAAATTAATTCATTTATAAAGATTCTTAAGCTCCACCGGCATTTTTTCGAATTGCTGCTTAGCCCTGTGCTTTTTATCCTTTTGGTCATAATGACTAAAGCGTGCTGAATTTAATTTCTTAAGCATAGCCACATCAGTTCCTAAGGAATCTATAAGGTTCGCCGTTCGGCCCTAGGCTAATCCATGAGGGTCGCCTCTTTTTGGAATGGTTGCGTGGTGCTTTCCATTAGCCAAAAAGGCGACTCTTTTTATCCTATTTTTGGATACTCAACAAGCCTGACTTTGCTTCAAGATCTTCTATAATTTCCATTGCAACAAAATATCCAAAAGACAATGTTAAAATATCCTCGTATCGTTTTCCTGATCCTCTTGCTCTACTTAATATGATGTTTTGACTTTCTTGTATTTTTTTTCTAAGGAATGATAGAGAAACCACAGGTGGATTGGAAGCGATCAAATCCATCATTAGAGTTGACAACTTTTTCTGAAACTCTTCAATCGGAAAGTCATTATTTTCTTTTGAATACAGATGCATCGTTTCAGGTGGATCTTTAAATGAAGTTTGATATTGAGTATTGAAAACACCTTCATTAGCTATTTTGTCCGCAATTAATTTACCAAAAACGATCCCCGATGCGAATGCTTGCCCAGGGATTCTTCCTATACCAAGATCACCATTAAATTGAGCTTCTCCAGTAGCAAAAACACGATTCAAGTTTATAGCCTCAGCATTAGCGTTGATTTCGATTCCTCCTGAAGAATAGTGCATCGTTGGTGTAATTTTAATTCTTTTATTTTTAACTACCTTAGGACTAAATCCATATTTTTTGAATTTTTCATTTAAAACATTTTCATCAGCATGGCTCATATCCAAGTACATGTCTTTTTTTTGTTTGATACATTCAAGTTGGAATTTTAAAATCTCATCAATCATCTCGTGGTAATCATCTCGAGCAATTGCATCACAAATATACTTATCTTTTAATAATTGAACTCCATCCTCATCTATTATTTTCCCTTGACTCAAAGATACAACCCCGCCCAATAAAATTTGCCTTCCGTTATATATAGACCAAGGATGACACATTACTGTAGACATTCCCTTTAATCTTGCACCTATTTTTTTAGCTAAGATAAGCGTTTCACCAGTTGAACCCGGCGAATTATCATTGAAACAGAATTGTCCTGCATATCCTCCCGTAGCTAATACCAAATAATTTGTAAATATTCTGATAAATTGATCTGATTGTGTGTCATAAAATATTGCGATAATTCCTTGATCGTACTTTTCCAAATGAATCAAAATTTTATTACACATCGGTTGTTCAATATGTTGTAACAAACAATTGATTAATTTCTTTCCCCCATGTGATTTAATCAAACATTCAGGCATGATACCAAAGGATGTTTTCTCATAAGGAATTCCTAATTCTTTGAAGAAATTTATAATTATGTTGGAATTCCTATATAGCGCTTCAATTACTGATCGATCTGCTCCACATTTATCAATAGTAAGATTAATAATATTGTTAACTTCATTCTCTGATGGAACCCGAGTATTTGCGGCTGAAAGAAAGGAGTTGCTTTGTTTGGGTGCATTCTTTTTTGTTACAATCGTGTACTTAATATTATTTTTCGACAAATAATAAGCAGCAGTAAGCCCTGAGATCCCCGTACCGACAATCAAAATTGGAGTGTAGTTTTCAACGGATATTCCATTTTGTTTCATCATTCCAACTCCCTTTTAGGATGTGAATGTTATCTTCGGCTGAATCTCGTAGTCAGTTTTCTATTTGTTGCAACAAAACGCATCATGATGATATTCATAAAATTCTTGCTCCGTTGTTAATTGCCTGTAATTTATATCAAATTATATAACTATATTTCGTTTTATACTTTATATAGTTATTAAGAGCTAACAAAATCAAATACGAACAGTTTTGCAAAAGTAGAGGAAAAAAAGAACCATTATAGCAATCGCTAAGATGATTCTTATTACGATTTCCAATATCCTTGTTACCAACGAAGAATGGAATCCAAAAAAATATTTTCCTAATTGTACAAGTTTATTCCTTATATTGTCAACATTATCTGAGAATATATAATTGACTCAGCTTTCGCAGTATGAATATTCAAACAAATCCTTAATGTAATAACTGGCAGTACCTTAGAAAAGGCGACAGAGTTCATAGTATCCATCCTTATAGCCTTAACCTATCACTTCTATAGATATCATATCTTAGACCAATCAAACATCCCGTGGTATATTGTTGACATTCAAGAGAGAGCCGTTAGCTTCTCTCCACTAGGTTCGAAAAACACAGGGGTGAATAATGATGAGTAAAAAGACCATGTTCGAGAAAATTTGGGATAACCATGTCATCTATCAGGAAGCGGGAAAGCCGAGTATTTTGTACATTGATCTTCACCTCGTACATGAGGTAACATCGCCGCAGGCGTTTGAGGGATTACGTCTTAGCGGACGTCAGGTACGTCGTCCAGAGCTTACGTTTGCAACGATGGATCATAACGTGCCGACTAAGGACCGTTACAATATTACGGACCCGATTTCCAAGCAGCAGATTGATACATTAACTCAAAATTGCCGTGATTTCGGTGTTACACTGTATGATCTGGATACGGTGGATCAAGGTGTCGTTCACGTTATGGGGCCTGAACTTGGTCTGACTCATCCGGGCAAAACGATTGTTTGTGGTGATAGCCATACCTCCACACACGGGGCGTTCGGAGCACTCGCTTTTGGTATCGGAACCAGTGAGGTAGAGCACGTAATGGCAACACAATGTCTCCAGCAAGCTAAAGCCAAAACGATGGAAGTTCGCTTTGTAGGCCGCCGCAAACCTGGTGTGACAGCAAAGGACATGATTTTGGGTGTCATTGCCAAATACGGTACAGATTTCGCCACAGGTTATGTTATTGAGTACACAGGTGAATCTATCCGCGAATTGAGCATGGAAGAGCGCATGACTGTGTGTAACATGTCTATTGAAGGCGGAGCCAGAGCAGGAATGATTGCACCGGACGAAACCACCTTCAATTACTTGCGTGGACGTCAACATGTAGCACAAGGAGCTGCTTTCGAGCAAGCGGTTGCTGAGTGGAAAGAGCTTGTCACAGATGAAGGCGCTGAGTTTGATGTCGTGCTGGAGTTTGACGTAGATGCTTTGATTCCGCAAGTAACCTGGGGCACCAGCCCGGGGATGGGTACAGATATTTCCTCAACCGTACCGATTCCGGCAGAACTGCCAACCGAAAACGAACGTAAAGCAGCTGAAAAAGCGCTTGAATATATGGATTTGAAGCCAGGTACTCCGATCACGGATATTGCGATTGATTATGTGTTTATCGGCTCCTGCACCAATGGGCGGATTGAAGATTTGCGTGCAGCCGCTGAGGTTGCCAAAGGTTACAAGGTTTCTGACAAAGTAACGGCCATCGTCGTACCAGGTTCGGGGCGTGTGAAAATTCAGGCTGAAGAAGAAGGGCTGGACGTCATTTTTACAGAAGCAGGATTTGAGTGGCGTGAAGCGGGATGCAGTATGTGTCTTGCGATGAATCCAGACGTACTGCAACCGGGACAGCGTTGTGCATCGACTTCTAATCGTAACTTTGAAGGTCGTCAGGGACGCGGAGGACGGACTCATCTGGTATCTCCAGCAATGGCAGCCGCTGCGGCGATTCATGGACATTTTGTTGATGTACGGGATTGGAAATTCAAGCAGGAAGAAGTAGTCCGCTAGGATACAGAGGAGGAATTACGATGGAAGCTTTCACAACATTAAAAGGAATTGTAGCACCTGTGGATCGGGTGAATGTGGATACAGATGCTATTATTCCTAAGCAGTTTTTGAAACGAATTGAACGTACGGGCTTTGGACAGTTTCTGTTCTACGAGTGGCGGTTTGATGAAGCGGGCAATATCAATCCTGAATTTGAACCGAACAAGCCTCGTTATGCAGGGGCGTCTGTGCTGATCTCTCGCGCTAACTTTGGCTGTGGCTCCTCACGTGAGCATGCGCCGTGGGCGATTATGGACTATGGGTTTCGTTGCGTAATTGCTCCGTCTTATGCGGATATCTTCTATAATAACTGTTTTAAAAACGGTATATTGCCGATCAAGCTGTCTGAAGAGCAAGTAGAGGAATTGTTTCAGCGCACGGCGCAGCATGATAACTACCAATTAAACATCGACCTGAATGATAAAACGATCACTGACGATTATGGTCTGAAAATTGAATTCGATTTGGATGAACATCGCCGCCAGTTCCTGCTGCAAGGCTTGGACGATATTGGCCTGACACTCCAGCATGAATCTGAAATTCTGGCTTATGAACAAAAACGTGCTGCGAAACAAGGCGCATAGGGTTAATTCCCAGTTCAGTTTCAATACGTAGTCATATAGCTAGCTCATTTGTTAGACAGAAAGCCCGTACTGGCATTACTTTTGCCTGCGGGCTTTTATCATGCTCAAAAAATAAATTGGAAAATAAGGGGTTGACGGTTCGACTCAGCATGGTATTGTAAATGTAAAATGATTGAAGGACTGTGTCTGTGAGAAATACCAAAAAATACATATATAAGTTAGGGGAATGAGAATGAAGAAATATGGTTGGGTGATACTAGCGGCTATCCTGATTTGGTTGTGGCCGTCCTCCCCTCATGCGAATGCGGCTGGAGCAGATTTGTTTTTAGATGGCAAAAGGGTGGAAGCGCCTGCAGATGCCAAGCCTGAAATGGTCAATGGAAAAATCATGGTACCGCTAAGGGTGGTTGGGGAGCAGCTTGGATATCAATTCAAGTGGGAACCACAATCCTATAAAATCTCAATTCAAAAAAATAGTACCGATATGTCCATGTATGTAGGCCGTACATCGGCTGATGTGAATGGAAAAACAGTTAGTCTGGATGCACCTCCTGTGCTTCGGGGAAGCTCGACCATGGTCCCATTGCGTTTTGTTGGGGAGCAAATGGGGCTAAAAGTAGATTGGAATAATAAAAGTAAATCCGTTAATCTCAGTCAAAAGGCTGTAACTCAACAAGTGAGTAAACAGTCTCAATCCCAACCATCGTCGCAAACGTCAACACAGAGTACAACAAGCACCAATAAAACGTCTTCAGCAACAGCGACGACAATAAATCCAGTTGAAGCAGACAAGCATACTGAAGCCGCATCTTCACCAGCCAAGCAGCAAAATACAGAACAGACCACAGCAAATGCGTTGCTTGTACAAAATATTACTTTTGAGGGTGAAACGTTAAAGATTTCTCTGAACAAAGATGTTACCCCTAAAGTATCCAAAATGACGGGGAATGATCGTATTGTTGTAGATTTACCCGGGGCTTCACTGGCGACTGATTTTCTTCAGCCGTTCCCGATTCGCACCGATGGCACGCGGGCGTTGACGAATAGTGACAGTGAGGATGTGCAGGAAATTAGATTTGCTCCCACAGATGGACAAAATGGGGGCGTACGCATTGTCATTGCTTTAAATCAAGCACGTGATTACGACCTTTTAACCAATGGCCTAGGCGATATCACCCTTCAATTGCGTGAGCGTAGTGTGAATCCGGTAGTGGTAACACCAACGAATGTCGAAGGACGGCGAATCGTTGTCATTGATCCCGGACATGGTGGCAAGGACCCTGGGGCAGGTAGTGTGACTGGGCGACATGAGAAGGAATTTACATTGGCGGTAGCGTTAAAGGTCGAGCAGCTTCTACAAAATGATCCTGACATTCAAATCGTATTGACTCGCAATGGAGATACGTATCCCACGCTGGATGAACGACCACAACTGGCTAATAGTCAACAGGCAAGCGTGTTTGTATCCATTCATGGTAATAGTATGCTAGCTTCAGATAAAGGAAAAACCAATGGCTCTGAAACCTATTATGCACGCCAGGACAGTTTGGCACTGGCAAAGGCGATGCATAAATATCTTGTAGCGGCTACCGGATTTAAGGATAATGGCATCAGGGTGGCAAACCATGTGGTGACGAGAAAATCACAAATGCCCGCTGTATTGCTGGAATGTGGCTACCTTAGTAATTTATCAAATGAAGCAGCCATGTTCACAGAAGAAACACAGGAAAAGATCGCCGAAGGTATTGTCGATGGGTTGAAGGAGTATCTTGGAACAGGCACAGGAGCAACTGAATCACTTAACTAAGGATGTTTACAATAAAAGCTACTTTCCACCTTTTAATGAAAATTCATGGGGTGAAAAGTAGCTTTTTTAGTTTTTTTGGCTGTGACTTTTGACGGAAAGCGAATGATCTATATTTTTAGTCAAAATTCGACAAAAATAGTTCTTTGGCACGTATATTTCTGTTATGATGGAATATATTCGCAACTTTTGGTGTGAGATAACGTCTATAAGGTTGTCTGATATTACATAAGCGCGTATATCAGGTCGCCGCACCGGAGCATGTGGCAAAAAAATTATGAATGGAAGGGTGACGAATGAAGAAATTTGGTTTTTTGTTGTTATTATTTGTCTTCATGTGGGCGGTTCCGGGTTATGGACATGCGGCTTCGAGTGGAACACAAATCTATCTCGACGATCAACAGTTAAGTGTCCCTAGTGGTGCTAAGGCACAAGTAATTGGCGGAAGTACAATGGTCCCGCTACGCGTAATTTCTGAAAATTTGGGATATGACGTGACGTGGAAGCAGCAGGCGCGAACCATAACGATTGAGAAAGACAGTACCTCGATCCGAATGATAATCGGAAGTAAGACGGCGACTGTCAATGGAAGCGACATTAGTCTGGATGCTTCGCCTCTGCTGCGTTCCAATTATGCCCTTGTACCGCTTCGTTTTATCGGCGAGCAAATGGGACTGGACGTAAAATGGGACAGCAGCTCCAAGTCCGTAAAATTATATACCCGCAGTAGCGGGTCTGGAAACGGGGAATTTACACCTCCCAAGTCCGGAAATAACAGTACAGGTACTGGTAGTGTTACTGCACCAACGAATAATGCGAACTCAGGTGTTACACAGGTGCAGGGAGTTAGTTTCAGCCAAAACCGTTTAACCATCACAACAGCCAGTGCCGTCAAGCCGAAAGCGTTTACGATGGCAGGCCCTGATCGGGTAGTGGTGGATTTGCCAGCGACTGCGTTTGCTGACAATTTCGGAGAGCAGCAAAAGCTGGATAGCAACTTAAATGGTTCGCTGGACATTGAGAATGAAGCGGATGTGTCCGGTATCCGTTATGCTTTATTCCAAAAGGAACCTTCAACGGTGCGCGTTGTTATTGATTTGAAACATGCCATGAATTATACCGCATATAATGATGGTTCGAATCGTGTTATCGTCGATCTGGCTTCCAAAGATTCTGTGAATACCACGCCAGACGCAACGTTACCAGATGGCTCACAGCCGGATGACACGCAGACATCACCAACTAACAGCAATGGTAAAAAGGTCGTTGTTATTGATGCTGGCCATGGAGCAAAAGATTCTGGAGCAGTTGGTGTTTCAAGAAAAAATTATGAAAAGACCTTCAACTTAGCTATGGCTCTGAAAGTAGAAAGCATATTAAAGCAGAACCCCAAGCTTGAGGTTGTGCTGACACGCAGTGATGATACATTCTTGGAGCTTAAACAGCGCGTAAAAGTAGCTGAAAACCTTAATGCTAACGTGTTCGTGTCCATTCATGCTAACAGCAGCGGTAGCTCAGCCTCCAACGGTACAGAGACGTATTACCAGCGTAGTGCAAGCAAAGCGTTCGCTAACGTTATGCATAAGTACTTTGCTCCTGCGACGGGTCTGACAGACCGAGGCATTCGTTATGGCAATTTCCATGTAATTCGGGAAACGACTATGCCAGCCGTATTGCTTGAAGTAGGATATCTGAGTAATGCAAAAGAGGAAGCCACACTGTTTGATGAAGATTTTCAAAACCGGGTAGCTCAAGGGATTGCAGATGGAATCACAGAGTATCTCGACGTAAAATAGATCTTCAACAAATCGCTTGTCAACGTCAAGCAAGGAGGGGGACATATGAACAAGAAAATCGTAATTGCAGGTCTGCTGGCACTGTTTGCCATTGCAGGTGCAGGGTGTGCCTCTAAGCAAACAACGGCTCCTGCGACTCCATCTCAGGAAACACAAACTTCGAATGCACAAAATAGTACACCTGAACAGACGACTCCTGAACCTTCGGCTCAATCTGCTGAAAATAATGGGGCGAGTCAAACACCTGCATCTCCGTCAACAGAGCCTACAAAGACCAAGACGGACACGGAAAATTCAGGAGATCGACAAACACAGCAGATTACGGTGTACTATACGGATACACAAGAGAACGGCTTGAAAGAACAGAAAAAGGAAATTACCTATCCAAGCGAGCTGGAAAAATTGCAAAAAGCGTTTGAAGCTCTGCAAAAGAGTGGGGATTCTGCTCTTATCCCGTTGTGGTCCGAGAAAATTTCCGTGCATAAGATCAAATTAGATAACGGTGCATTGACTTTTGATATTTCTCTGCCGGACGAGGCTCGATTGGGAGCTGGTGGCGAGGAATTAGCTATCGATGCCTTGAAGAAAACGATGTTCCAATTCAAGGAAGTCAAAACGCTGGATTTGCTCGTAGATGGTCAATCTTTAGAGTCCTTAATGGGACATGTAGATTTGGATCATCCCATGAGCCGCTAACCGATCAGACAGTATGAAAATTTCTTGGAGATTTACACACTTTTCACGTGCAATCTGTGACAGATAATGATAATATAGGAGTGTATTTCTCGCCTATGCAGGCAGTCATGCACAAATAGTATTCGTTTCTTTCCGGATGATTATTTAGAGTGACCGTCTTGATGCGGGCTATCCCGTATCAAGACGTTTTTTTTGGTAGGAGGTAGGATTTCCGTGAATGCAGCAACCGCACGTCATATATTGGACACCATCGGTACGATGTTTCCGGATGCCCATTGTGAGTTGAACCATGACAATGCTTTTGAATTAACGATCGCCGTGTTATTGTCTGCTCAATGCTCCGATCAGATGGTCAATAAAGTAACGGCAGACCTGTTTCAAAAATACAAGTCACCTGAGGATTATTTGGCTGTTCCTCTTGAGGAACTGGAGCAGGATATTCGCAGAATCGGCTTGTACCGAAACAAGGCCAAGCATATTCATAACCTCTGTCGTATTTTAATAGACCAGTACGGGGGAGAGATACCTTCGGAGCACGATCAACTGGTTAAGCTACCCGGTGTTGGCCGTAAGACGGCTAACGTCGTAGTATCTACTGCTTTTAATGTACCGGCTATTGCGGTAGATACGCATGTAGAGCGTATTTCCAAACGGCTCGGTTTTGCAGGGTGGGATGATTCAGTGCTTGAGGTGGAAAAAAAGCTGATGAAGAGGGTACCTAGGGATGAATGGTCTTTGACCCACCACAGGCTTATTTTTTTCGGACGCTACCATTGTAAAGCTCAAAATCCTCAATGTCAGGTATGTCCGTTACTTGATGTGTGCAGGGAAGGCAAGAAACGTATGAAAACGTCTCTTATCAGAAAAGATAAGGAACGTAGAGCTTAAAGACCCACAGAGTAACAGAGGGTTTAACCATTTATGTGTAGAAAAGGATGAAGAGTATGAAGTGCATTTCGGTATATACAGACAATTTTGAAGCGTTCTCTGATATTTTTGAGCAAATTGTAACAACAGAATTTGCTGAAAACGAAGAGCGCGAGCTTGAGGGAATCACAGTTAGTCATTCCGGTGATGTACCTGAACATTATCTGGAGCGTATGTCACAAAAGCCAGAAGTGGTCGTAATGAAGGACAAATCCCGTGGGATTACGATTTTACAGCATGGTCAAGTATTTGAAATTTTGCTGCCAGTGCTTGAGACTGCAGCCAATTAAGTTCAATTCGCGGACGACATGCGTTGCATGTTCCGGTGTAGGCGGCTCGGCTGGTTTAACCAGCCCGAAGGCGCATATATACACGAACCTTGCAGACCATCCTGATATGGATAGAGCCTCGTTCCAATGAAGTGTGCATACATTTTGACCCTGAATTATGGTGTCGCGTTCCCCATGTTCTAAAAGGTGAATGTACGTGATGAGCAGGCTCACCCGTTGTATACATATCTTGCTTCGTCGGTGCTCTTTGAGAGCTTTGATGAATTGCATTCGGTTGCCTAAATATTTATTTTTAATGATCCGTTTTGAACAGAATAAAATGAACTTATTATTATCATGTACGAAAACAGCGTTCCCTAATGCCAAGTACTGGAGGGGAGCGCTGTTTAGTTTTTTTGATGTGATGATTCTCACAACGGCTTAGGAATGCTACAATATAGCTATTTGGTGCAGACAAGTGATAAGGAGTGGAACCGTAGCTTATGATGCAAACGATTACAGGAGATGCGGGAAAGTGGTTGGATACGATAGAACAGATACAGAGTACATTGCGTAAAGCCGAGGATGAAGCGGGAGCGAAGGCGATAGGTGATCTGCTGGAAAAAGCATATGCGCAGGAGCTGACCATTGCCTTTTGTGGACATTTTTCAGCGGGTAAATCGAGCTTGATTAACAGCCTGTGTGGTAAAACTGTGCTGCCGTCTGGACCGGTGCCTACGAGCGCTAATGTAGTGTCCATCCGTTATGGACGTCCGAGAGCGCTCATTCATCCAGCCAAATCAGCGGAAAATCCAGAGCCGGAAAGCATGGAAGCCTCCCTGTCCGAGCTTGCTGAGTATTGTAAAAATGGTGGAGCCTATGAATCGGTTCAAGTGTGGGAGGATGTTCCGATATTATCTAGCGGAGGAGTGCTGCTGGATACACCAGGCGTAGATTCCACAGACCACGGACATGCGCTGGCGACACATTCTGCTTTACATTGGGCAGATATTGTTTTTTATGTGATGGATTACAATCATGTCCAATCTGAAAATAATTTGTCCTTTGCCAAAAGTTTGTCGGATTGGGGCAAGCCATTATATTTGATCATCAATCAAATCGATAAACACCGGGAGCGAGAGCTTTCATTTACACGTTATCGTAATGAGGTGGAGACCAGCTTTCATGCCTGGCAGGTTCATTATACGGATATCCTCTTTACTTCCTTGAAGGAGCAGAATCATCCATGGAACCAGTGGAAACAGTTGACGTACCTGATTCCGAATTTGCTGGAGCGAAAAACAGAGCTTTTGGCATACAGTTTAGTGTCCTCTATGCATCATTTGGTAGAGCAACATGTGGAGACTGTGCAGGCAGCTGAAGAAGAGGAACTGAACACACTGTTAAAAGAAGCAGGTGGAGAAGAAGCCATTTTGCGCCTGGATATAGAGCAGAAAACCTTGCAGCAAGAAGATGAACACTGGAAGGTGCTTCCGGAGCAGGAGCGTAAACGACTGCGTCAAGAGCTGGATCATTTACTGGAACACGCACATTTGACGCCAGCGGAGCTACGTGAAGCCGCAGGCGAATACTTAGAGAGCCGCAAGCCGGGCTTCAAAACAGGAATATGGTTTGCAGGAGGAAAGACTGAGCGAGAAAAGGAAAGCCGCTTGGAACGGCTGGCAGGAATGCTGACTGATCAGGTGGAGGGACAATTGCTTCCCCATGTACGGGAGCTACTGAGGTCTTGGGGTGACAGTCAGGGTTTGTGGTCCGCTGCGATGGAGCAGGAGCTGGATGACATCCGCCCTGTGACGGACCGGCAACTGGTAGAGCAGACGGTGAAGGAAAATGCGTTGTCGCCGGAGTATACGTTGAACTATTGCAAGGATCTACGCGCTGCTGTGACCGCCGATTGTCGCCGTAAGGCGCTAACGCTGGTAGACCAGCTGCTGGCCCAGCTTGCAGTGCGAGCCGAAGCCCGCCGCGCGGCTCTCGCGGATGCACGCACTGCGCTGCTGGCGCAGGCGGACGCGGCGAGCCGCTACAGCACCCGCGTGCAGGCCTCGGCTTCGCACGCCAGCCTGCTGCGCAGCTTGCTGCCGCAGGCGTCCGCGCCAGGCGGCTTGCCCCGTGCGGACGCGCTTGCACCGGCGTCCGATACCGCCGCTGCTGCCCCGCCAGCTGCGGCACCAACGGGCGTTGCGCGTTCTGACATCGCTGGCTCGCGCAACGCATCGGCGCAGCCGCTAGCAGGAACGGCGTCAGCACAGCCTGCCGCCGGAGGCCGCCGCACGCGGCTGGATGCAGCAGCGGCCCGATTGAAGGCTGCCGCTGCCCTGGTAAGCCCGTACCCTGCCATGCAAGCGGCGGTACGGGATTTACATGCCCGCGCCGCTGCGCTGGAGGGCGGGCAGTTTACGCTGGCGCTGTTTGGAGCGTTCAGCGCTGGGAAATCCAGCTTCGCCAACGCTTTGCTGGGTGAAGCTGTGTTGCCCGTATCGCCGCATCCAACGACAGCGGCGATTAACCGCATAATGGCGCCTGCAAGTGCTGAGCGCCATGCCACGGCTGACGTCCATATGAAACCAGTGGACGCGTTGCGGGAAGATCTTAAATACTCATTTCGGTTATTAGGATTGGGGGAACCCGCGGCAGCGGGCTGGCAAGAAGCCGTTCATGCTTTATCTCCGGAAGGCATCCATCCTGCGGGTAGGCCTCATTATAGTTTTTTGAAGGCTGCCGCAGCCGGATGGGAAGAAGCTGAAAGCTTGCTGGGACAACAGCTTCAGGTGGATTTAGAGCAGTATCGGGATTTTGTTGCGTCTGAGCACAAATCATGCTTTGTGGAGCATATCGACCTTTATTATGATTGCGCTCTGACCCGTCAGGGCATCGTGCTAGTGGATACGCCAGGAGCGGATTCTGTGAATGCACGACACACAGGCGTGACTTTCAACTATATGAAGCATGCGGACGCTCTTGTATTTGTCACCTATTATAACCATGCGTTTACGCAAGGTGATCGCCAGTTCCTGAACCAACTAGGTCGAGTTAAAGAGACCTTGGCGCTGGATCAGACGTTTTTTATAGTTAATGCATCAGATCTGGCTTCTTCTGAAGAAGAACTGCATTCTGTTACCCGGCATGTACAGGAACAACTACAGGCGAATGGAATCCGAAAACCACGTATTTATCCGCTTTCCAGTATGCTGGCGTTGGAAGCTGCCGAACAGGGAGAGGCTTCGCTGCGTTCAGCTTCACGTTTTGATGCATTTGAAGATGATTTTTCAGCATTTGCAGCCGAAGAGCTGGCAGGTTTGTCCATTGCTTCTGCTATGCAGGAACTGGGTCGGCTGCGGAACCGCATAGAGCAACATGCAACCGATGCCCGGTATAGCGAGGAAGAACGTGAGATTCGATTAGAGCGATTAACTCGCATCCGTGGAGAATTGGAGCATACGCTCCTAGGCCTGACTGACAGCAACGGTGCATCTGTGTTATCGGGTGAAACCGATGAATTGCTGTATCATGTACGTCAAAGGCTGTCCTATCGGACTGGAGAATTTATGGCAGAGGCTTTTCATCCATCTGTTCTGCGTGAAGGAGTAGGTGATCTTCGTTCGGCTTTTGCATCTTGTGGTCGTGAGCTGATGCGTTTAATCGAACTGGAGCTGTCTCAGGAATTGCTGGCAACCACACTCCGGCTGGAAAAAACGGGCCAAATTTTGGTACACAAGACTATACAACAGTGCGTAGAACACATGAACCACCAGTTGCAAGGACTAGATTGTACGATTCCTGAATCCAGAAACTGGGCTGTTCCCGAGCTGAATGAAATTTCCCTGCAGGAGTCTATTCATTGGAAGGACTATTGGAATAGCTTTAAAAATCCAAAGCTATTTTTTGAAGGAACTGGGCGAGCGAATCTACAAACCAAACTGGAGCCGATATTACGCCAGCGAATCGGGGAAGCTGTGGATCAGCAACGAGAACGAATGTCTTCTTTTTACGTTACGCTGATGCAGGAGGAACAAATGTGGCAGAAAGCTCAGCTTCGAGAGCAAATGCTGGAGACGACTCGTGGCATGGAGCATGCCCTTATGGGCGGTGAGCAGCCACAGGTTTGGGAAGAGCTTGCTGGCAAGATTGCGGCTTTGGAGTAAAGATAAATAAGTACACCATTTATTTAAGTTCAGGACACCGGGTTGTGGGACAACCCGGTGTTTTATGCATGCTCCAAAAAGAAAGCAATACTGAGTAAATAGCCATATTCAATAATAAGAAAGCGATTTAATTTGTCTAATCACCCACCAATTGATAACCTGCCTGAATACGGCTTGTTATCCTCTTTGCCCCCTTGGAAAGCGAATGGTAAACTTCACTAAGCCATATAACAACGTCGTGCAACTAATGGAGGGACATTGACATGGAAGTGCTCAGGCAACTGCAAGTTTTTTTTCGCGAGAGGAGACACTATCTGTTTCTTTCTATTTTATGCCTTGCGATAGCGACGGCCCTGGGACTGGTGTATCCGAACCTGCTCCAAAGGCTAATTGATAACGCTATCATCCCCGGTGACTTCGGGAAAGTCCCGGCGCTGGCTCTGACTGTGCTGGGAGTAGTCATCATCAAAGGGTTCATGCAATTTTTACATGGTTTTTTTGGTGGACGGCTAGGTAACTACTTGGCGTACCGACTCCGCAATGCTTGTTACGAAAAGCTGCAATTTCTGTCCTTCAGATATTATGACACTGCCAAAACGGGGGATCTCATGTCCCGACTGACTGGTGATTTGGAGGCAATTCGTAACTTTATCGGGTTTGGTTTTGCCCAACTCCTCAATGTGATACTGATGGTCGTATTCGGCTCTATGATGATGCTGTATATTAACTGGCAGCTCACCCTCATTACGATGATCAGCATGCCATTGCTACTCTTCGTCACATTCAAGTTTGAATCCCGGATTCATCCCACCTTTCAGGAAATGCGGATTGCCCTTAGCGCCTTGACGACAGCGGTCCAAGAAAATATAACAGGTGTGCGAACCGTCAAATCTTTTGCCCGCGAATCATATGAAGTTGAGAAATTTTCAGTACGTAATGAGCAATACAAAAGTAATCAAATTCAGGCTGCTTCCTTATGGAGTCGGTTCTTCCCCGCAATGGAACTGATAGCTTCTGTCAGTGTGGTCCTGCTGTTGGGCATGGGGGGGTATCTGGTCATTCAGAAGTCAATGACCTTGGGGCAGCTCGTCGCTTTCTTTAGCTTAATTTGGTATATTATCGGCCCCATCTGGAGCATTGGCTTTCATATCAATAACTATACGCAGTCCAAAGCTTCTGGTGAAAGGGTCTTGGAACTGCTAAATCAGTCCATAGATGTAACCGATGAAGCCGGAGCACTTAAACTCGATGCCGATCAGGTGGAAGGACATGTTACGTTTGAACATGTTACCTTTGCTTACGGAAATAAGCTCCCTGCTGTTGTTGACATCAATTTAGACGCACCTCCGGGATCAGTCATTGGAATTTTAGGCGGAACGGGGTCAGGGAAGTCTACCATTATTCAATTACTCATGCGCGCTTATAATGTGAATGCAGGAAGTATCAAGTTGGATGGCAAGGATATACGTCACTTGAAGATTCGCGATTTACGTGCTCAAATTTCTTCCGTGTTTCAGGAGACGTTTTTGTTTTCGTCCTCTATACGCAACAATATTTCATATGGATTAAGTCATGTCAGTATGGATGACATCATACGCGTTTCCAAACTGGCTCAGGCACATGAATTCATAACTGAACTACCGCTGGGATATGACACTGTCGTCGGAGAACGTGGATTGGGACTGTCCGGAGGGCAGAAACAACGGATCGCCATCGCGCGCGCACTACTCAAAAATCCGAAAATTCTGGTACTGGATGATGCTACCAGTGCGGTTGATATGGAGACAGAGCATGAAATACAGACCGGTTTTCAAGAGGTTATGCGTGGTCGAACAACATTTATAATTGCTCATCGAATCTCTTCACTTCGTCATGCCAATGAGATTGTGGTGCTTGAGGAAGGACGAATCGTCCAGCGTGGAACACATGAACAGCTCATTGCTACTCCAGGTCCATATCAGGATGTGTATCATATTCAATACGCCGATTACATAGCTCAGGCTCCAGACGGTGTATCCGAAGGGCAGGTGAGACCATGAATATACCCGCAGAAAAAGTCAAACCGTTAAAAAAGCCAACGAATGAACGCTTTGTCTATCAAGATGATGATGTCATTGACAAACCGTTTAACTGGTCAGAATTCAAACGTTTGCTGGCATACATGAAGCCTTATGCCCGTCAGATTCTGCCGATCCTTCTGGTCATGATGATTCTCGGCACCATTACCAAGCTGACCGTTCCTTATTTGATCAGTCTGGCCATTGATAAGGCAATTGCTCCCGCATGGCCTGCACTGCCCAGCGTAAAGTTACTGCTGCTCATCACGGGTGCCGTGCTCTTGTTATATTTAATTCAATGGGCAGCCAGCACATACCGCATTAAATTCACCAATATTATCGGTCAACGGGTTATTTACGATTTGCGTGAAGATTTATTCAAGCATATTCAAAAGCTATCCTTTAACTTTTTTGATAAGAGACCAGCAGGTTCTGTATTAGTGCGCGTGACAAATGACATTAACTCGCTACAGGATCTTTTTACGAACGGTGCAGTGAATGTCCTGATTGACTGCGTACAGCTTATCGGAATTATTGTCATTTTGCTGCTTATTAACTGGAAGCTCGGTTTGGCGGTAATTGTGACCGTTCCGATCATGTTTTTGATCTCGACCAAGCTGCGCGTACGCATCCGCCGTGCTTGGCAAGAAGTGCGTATGAAGAACTCACGTATCAACTCTCATTTGAATGAGTCCATTCAGGGGATTCGTGTGACACAAGCGTATACGCAGGAGCAGGAAAACATGGCTTATTTCGACGACATGAACAGCTCTAGCAAAAAATCGTGGGATAAGGCTTCTGCCATGAATCAGGTCTTTGGCCCACTTATTGATATTACCGGAGGATTTGGTACGCTTGTGCTGTTCTGGTTTGGAGCGCATTTAATTCAGACAGATCAGCTTACGGTGGGATTACTGGTTGCGTTTGCTAACTATGTTGGGAACTTTTGGGAACCGATTAATCGACTGGGCCAAATGTATAATCAGTTACTGGTTGCGATGGCTTCGTCAGAACGAATTTTTGAGTTTATGGATGAACAGCCGAATATTGCAAACAAACCGGGAGCAAAAGCCTTGCCGTCCATTCGGGGCGATATCCAATTTGAAAAGGTCATTTTTGAATATGAAAAGGGACGTCAGGCGCTTAAAGGTATTAATCTTTCTGTCGAGGCGGGCCAATCTATAGCGCTTGTGGGTCATACCGGATCAGGTAAAAGTACAATTATTAATCTGCTAAGCCGTTTTTATGACATTACGTCAGGGCGGCTTACGATTGACGGTCATGATGTGCGTGATGTCACGGTGGAGAGCTTGCGAAGCCAGATTAGCATCGTGCTACAGGATACATTTATTTTTTCGGGGACGATACGCGATAATATCCGATTTGGCCGATTGGATGCAACGGATGAGGAAATTGAAGCGGCTGCCAAGGCGGTCAATGCTCACGAGTTCATTGTTCACTTGCCAGCTGGCTATGAAACAGAGGTAGAGGAGCGGGGGGGAATGTTGTCCATGGGCCAGCGACAGCTCTTATCCTTTGCTCGTGCCTTGCTGGCAAATCCAAGAATTCTTATTCTGGATGAAGCAACAGCCAGTATTGATACGGAAACGGAGTTGAAAATTCAGGAGGCTCTTCAGGTTTTACTGGAAGGCAGAACTTCTTTTATGGTCGCTCACCGTTTGTCCACCATCCGGAATGCTGATCATATCGTTGTACTGGATCATGGGGAAATCCAAGAAAGTGGTAATCATGAACAATTGATGAAAAAACATGGAATATATCGGGGGCTGGTGGAAGCACAGTTCAGATTTTTGTAAAAAAAAGATCAAAAAATCGCGTTTTTTGTAAATTTAAATGCCGAGCACTATTGCATTCTTGGAGCTAAACCCTGAAAATAAAGATGAAAAGAGATCAGAGCAATTTCGTCAGAGGGGGAAGAGTTCAAGATGTGGGGTGCTCCTTTTTCTGCCAAAGCTAAGAAGATGCTGCTGCTGGGTAGCGGCGAATTGGGAAAAGAAGTCATTATTGAAGCTCAGCGGCTTGGCGTGGAATGTATTGCGGTAGATCGCTATGAACTGGCTCCAGCAATGCAGGTGGCCCATCGCTCTCACTGTCTGGATATGCAGGATGCTGAGGCGTTGAAGGCACTAATTCGTAAGGAAAAGCCCGACATAATTGTACCTGAAATCGAAGCTATTGCTACGGGTGCTTTGGAAGAATTAGAGCAAGAAGGATTTCACGTAGTACCAACGGCCCGTGCCGCCCGTCTTACGATGGACCGGGAAGGTATTCGCAGGCTGGCTGCCGAGAAATTACAGCTTCGGACTGCTGCCTATCGTTTTGCAGATAATTTTGACCAGTTGCGGTCGGCGGTTCATGAGCTGGGCACGCCATGTGTGGTCAAGCCTTTGATGAGTTCGTCGGGTAAAGGGCAGTCTGTATGCCGGGCACTCGAAGATGCAGAATCCTGCTGGAATACGGCGCTGGAAGGCGCGCGTGCCAAAACAACACGTGTCATTGTTGAAGCTTTTGTCCCGTTTGAGAGCGAAATTACCTTATTGACCGTCAGATCGGTTTCGGGTACGACTTTTTGCCCACCGATTGGCCACATTCAGAAAGATGGGGATTATGTCGAATCCTGGCAGCCTCATGGCATGACGGACAAGCAGCTTTCGGAGGCGGAGAACATTGCCCGTACGATTACGGATGAACTGGGTGGTTACGGATTGTTTGGCGTAGAGCTGTTTTTAACAGCTGATGGCGTCATATTCAGTGAAGTATCCCCTCGTCCGCATGATACAGGAATGGTGACCATGATCACGCAGGATTTGTCGGAATTTGCGCTTCACGTGCGGGCCATTCTCGGATTCCCGGTGCCATCCGTCACGCTGCTAACACCAGGAGCTTCAGCTACCTTGAAGGCAGAAGTGGCTACGCGGGATTTCGTAATAAGCGGTCTGCATGATGCATTATTGCTACCCCGGACACAGGTGCGAGTGTTCGGGAAGCCTGAAACCAAGCCGGGACGCCGGATGGCTGTAGCGCTTAGCGCTGCAGAAGATGTGGAAACAGCACGGAAGACGGCCAAAGAAGCTGCTAATATGCTGAAAGTGGAGGTAAATCATGTCTAACAATGTGATGATTCCAGTACTGACAATTCGTTCCGTAGAGCTTGGCGATTGCGAAGCCGTAACTGGACTACTAAGAGAAGTCGGATACCCGATGACTTGTGGTGTAATGAAAGAAGTTATGGGAACAACGCGGGAGGACAGTCAAGCGAATATGATGGTTGCAGAAATGGATGGTCGTGTTGTCGGAGTAATCGGCATGCATACGGCTCAAAGCTTGGCTTATCCTGATCCTGCCGTACAAATCACCATGCTGGTCGTGAGCGGGGAGTATCGCGGCGAGGGCATTGGCAAGCGCCTGGTGGCTTGTGGTGAGGAGTGGGGACGTGCGCAAGGATGCTATCATTTATTCATTACCGGAGCGAATAACCGCATCAAACAAGTAGAGGCCCGAGCATTCTACAATCGAATCGGCTTTGAAAAGCAAGGCTACCGTTTCAGCAAAAAGCTTAGATAATCAGCCTATAACAAGACAATCTAATACTTAAAGCCTCACTACTTTTAACTTAGTTCCGCATGGGTCAATTCCGAGCGGGGCTATTTTTTTCCAACTTTTATACCATTGATCCTTCTATAAAACATGATATACTGCTAGAGTAAAGATTACAAAGTTGTAACCAGACGCGTTCACACCAAGGCATTTATACAACAAGGAGATGACGAAATGAAGAATATGTTGAAAAAAACACTGGTGATGGGAAGTCTAAGCGCCATTTTATCCGCAGGATTCATCGTTCCGGCATCAGCTTCACCAGCTGACGATTTGACTGCCCAACTGCAACAATGGTTTCAAAATAACGGATATACCGTCAATATGTCCAACGGGACGACTACGATAACAAAGACCGTAATTAAGGATGTTTCTGAAAAGGACAAGGCTAAAAACAAAACAGCAAATCCTTCATCCGGTAAACAAGCAACAACCAAACAGGGTAGCCAAAAGGCTTCGCAGTCTAGTAACAAGCAACAGACCCAAGAACAAAGCACAAACTCAGGCGCGGGTCAGTCAGCAGGATCGGATGCACAACTGAGCAAGTCCCAATTTGCAGCTGAGGTTGTAAAGCTTGTAAATAACGAGCGCAGTCAAAAAGGTCTGAAGCCCCTCGCATCGAATGCGAAGCTTACAGAAGTAGCCTTAGTCAAGGCGAAGGATATGAGTACGAACAATTACTTTTCCCATACATCTCCGACCTATGGTTCACCATTTGATATGATGAAAAAATTCGGTGTAACTTATACGTATGCGGGTGAGAATATTGCCATGGGACAAAAAACACCACAAGAAGTGATGAAAGCCTGGATGAACAGCCAGGGACACCGTGAGAATATTTTGAAGGCAGAATATACACAAATTGGTGTGGCTTACTACAATGGATATTGGGTACAAGAGTTCACACGTAACTAAGATGATCGTAAATACGTTCACAACGTCATGTCGCTGCTACGAAAAGATAGTGACGTGACGTTAATCTGGAGACCCGCTGACACGTTCAGCGGGTCTTTTGGTGTCTCTTATTCCTCCAGTGGCATAACCATTGCTTTATACCAGAAAAGACATAAGGGACGTATTTATAGTATGATAGCAGCAAGTTGAATGGATTGCAGACTACTTATGGAAAGCCAGGTGAACAAATGAGCTACGAAATCGTGCATGAAGGTGCCTTTGCTATGCTCAAGGTGCAGTTGAACCCCGGGGAAATGATTAAAGCGGAAATGGGAGCGATGGTTTCCATGTCTTCCAGTGTAGATATAAAGGGGACGGTAGACGGTGGACTGTTACGTGGTTTAGGCAGAATGCTGAGCGGAGAAAAATTCTTTTTTCAAGAACTGAGGGCAGCCCGGGGACCGGCTGAAGTGTTGTTAGCCCCTGCCAGTATAGGTGATGTACAAGCGGTGGAACTGGATGGCACGTATAGACTGTTGGTCCAAAAGGACGGTTTTCTGGCTTGTACGGAAGGCATTGAGGTAAGCACCAAAATGCAAAACCTGATGAAAGGTTTATTCTCCGGTGAAGGTTTTTTTATCGTAGAAATCAGTGGTCGAGGTACGGTATTCCTGTCCTCTTATGGAGCCATTCATCCCATTTACATCGCGCCAGGAGAGGAGCGTATTATTGATAATGCTCATCTGGTGGCATGGCCGGATTATATGGATTATAAAATTGAAAAAGCATCTAAAGGCTGGTTGTCCAGCGTAACGAGTGGAGAAGCGCTTGTATGCCGCTTTCGCGGTGAAGGGACGGTACTGATTCAAAGTCGAAATCCAGGCAGTTTTGGACAATGGATCAAAAGTTTCATCCCTGATAGTAAATAGTTTGGTTCGTCTGATTAGAGTTGAGAGGATAAACTATTCGCACAAGAAAGTATAATATAAGGGTGGCCATTTGCCATCCTTTTTTTGCATGTTCATGGGAAATTATGTGTGACTCTAAGCATTTATTGCGCTTTTATTCCGAACGGTTTATTTGCAAAATGATATGAGAAGCCTTATGTTTATTTCACTAAGCTATCAGGAGGGAACACGAGTGAATTCATCAAAATGGATTTGGCGGTCTGTCGGTTCCGTTTCCATTGCCGCCACATTGCTATTATTGTACGGATTTATTACAGCAGTACAAAGTATCACGGCTCCAGAGCCAATGGTTAGCACTCAACCTGTGCATTCCGGTTCATCGCAGACACAAACTGCGCCATCCGCTACAAATCAGACGGGAGAGTTTCGGGTAGCTGCCATTGGAGATTCGCTAGCCAAAGGCACAGGGGATGACTCCGGAAGTGGTTTTGTGCGTCGGTCGGTGAGCTTGTTAAATAATCAGGAAGGCCATAAGGCTCAGCTCATAAATAATCTGGGGATTAATGGACTGACGACTCAAGGACTATTGACCAAGCTGGATGAGCCTGGTGTTTCTTATGTGTTGAAAAAGGCTAACGTCATTATTGTCTCGATTGGCGGAAATGATTTATTTCAGGGGGCTCAGGCTGCCCAAACTGGCAAAGAGCCACCTACACTCAGTGGTTTGCGTAAAGCTGTGCCTGATGCCGCCAAACGTCTGCAAAAAGTGCTGACAAAGGTAGGGAAAATCAATCCGAATGCTAAAATTATCTATGTCGGATTATATAATCCATTCAGTGATCTGCAGGAAATGAAAATTCCCGGTAATCTTGTGGTCACAGAATGGAATCTGGCTGCCATGGCAATTACCAACCAAAACAGCAATATGACGCTGGTTCCAACTTTCGATTTGTTCCAGCAAAATTTGCCTGTCTATTTATCTTCCGATCATTTTCATCCAAACGGACAGGGCTATCAGGCAATCGCTGAACGTATCGCGCAAGGGTTTGCAGTTGCAACCACGAAGGATGCCGATAAAGTGGATAATGAACAACAGTCTACAAGTAGCCAACCCGCTGAAGTGAAAAAGGGAGGGAACAAGTAATGAGCATCCAATCTGCTGACAAGACCGGGGCTGGAATAACCCAAAATCCGACATCAAGGGATGCAGTGTCCAGTTTCCATTCCGCCAATCAGGTTGGCAGCGCAGGCAGAGACAGAAGCAATAACGAAACAGTTCTCTCTGTTCAGCACGTTAAGAAACGTATCAAACGCAAAATGATCATTCATGATGTAACATTCGACGTTCGTGCGGGTGAAATTTTCGGATTTCTCGGTCCTAATGGGGCTGGAAAAACGACGACTATTCGTATGCTGGTCGATTTAATTAAGCCTACGGAAGGGACGATTACTGTCTGTGGACATAATGTAAATCGTGACCCTGAGCAGGCTTTGCGGCATATTGGTTCTATTGTGGAAAATCCAGAGGTGTACAGCTACCTGACAGGGTGGGAGAATTTAGAGCATTTTGCCCGTATGCAGCCTGGTGTAGACGAGCCGCGTATCCGCGAAGTCGTTGAGCTGGTTCGGCTCGATCGCCGTATCCATGATAAAGTAAGTACGTATTCTCTCGGAATGCGCCAGCGTCTTGGTATAGCCCAAGCCTTGCTTGGTAGACCGAAATTGCTCATTTTGGATGAACCGACGAACGGGTTAGACCCCAAGGGGATCAAGGAAATGAGAGCTTTTATCCGTTTGCTAGCGGCAGAAGGCATGGCTGTATTTGTTTCCAGCCATTTGCTCAGCGAAATCCAGCTGCTATGTGATCGGGTGGCAATTATAAGTCGGGGAAAGGTGCTAGCTGTAGGTGGTGTGCGGGAATTGGTTGATACGCACTCGCACATGGCAGTATGGCAACTGGAGCCTCGTGATCAGGGTCTTGCCATATTGCAAAATTCTCCGCATGTGCAAATAATTACGAACGCCGATGAATTAATTGATGACAGCATTGTGGCAGGCAGCGGAGCCGATGCAATTTTTACAGAAATGGATGAAGAGCATATTGCGGAGCTGGTGACACAAATGACGGCTTCCGGTATTTCCGTTAAAGGTGTAACCAAAATCAATCCTACACTGGAGCAGCTATTCCTGAAAATGACGGAAGGTGAGATACTTGAATAACATTTTACCGCTCGTACAAAATGAAACGCTCAAAATTATCAAGAAGAAACGATTTTATGTCATTTTACTTGTTTTACTTGTGCTTGTGCCGATTTTTACGTACGCTCAGATGAAAGTGGCAGAAAACAATCGCGAAAAATTCGGCAATGATTGGCGACTCGAACTGCGTCAGGCGATTACCGATAATCAAAACTCGCTGGGAAGTGACCGGGTTCCCGAGGAATGGAAGACCTACCGTCGGGTCTTTGTGCAGCAGATGCAATATTATTTGGAAAATGATGTGAATCCTAATGAGCCGAGTGGTGTCACCTTTACCAGAGAGTTTATGGATAATTCCATTAATCTGTTCGTTCCGCTGTTGATTATGGCCATTGCCTCCGACTTGGTTTCTGGAGAACGGACGACAGGCACGATAAAAATGTTGCTGACTCGCCCAGTCAGGCGGTGGAAAATACTGCTGAGCAAGCTGCTGACATTGTATATGTTCGTCTCGCTCATCATTTTAGCTGTATTTGTAATTAGCTATCTGATATCAGGCTTGTTTTTTGGTTTTCGCGGTTTTAATGTTCCGGTATTTACCGGATTTCAAATTGTTGGATCGACGGTGGATTTGTCTGCTGTACACGCGATTCCACAATGGCATTATCTGATGCTGCAAGCCGGATTGATCTGGTTCGTCAGTCTTGTGGTAGCTTCGTTAGCCTTCATGGTATCTGTACTGGTACGAAGTACGGCGGCAAGTATCGTGGTCATGATGGCTGCACTTATTTCGGGCACTATTTTGACAAACATGGCTTCATCTTGGCAGAGTGCTAAATATTTATTTATGGTTAACCTCGAATTAACCGATTATTTATCTGGAAGCCCCGCCCCCATTGAGGGAATGACCTTACCCTTTTCTTTAGCTGTACTGGGCATTTGGGGGGCTGCGGCATTGATTGTTTCATTCGCCGTCTTTACGAAACGGGATATATTGAATTAAAATGGACAAGGTAAAAGAAAACATCTGTTTGCATTTTTGGTGAAAATCATCAAGAATAAGGCAAAACACGGTTACGATTAGACAAAGGGGGAGCATGAATGGTCGACAAAATCGACTTGTCTGCGGGAGTGTCCGGCACACAAAGCGGAGCTTCGGAATATGGCGCGGACGACATTCAAGTGCTCGAAGGGCTTGTGGCAGTTCGCAAACGGCCGGGCATGTACATCGGGAGCACCAGTTCTTCGGGGCTGCATCATTTGGTATGGGAAATTGTAGACAACGCGGTGGATGAACATCTCGCCAAGTTTTGCTCTCGCATTGATATTACAATCCATAAGGACGGTTCCGTTACAGTATCAGACAACGGGCGCGGTATTCCTACGGGAATGCACAAAACGGGAATTCCTACGCCTCAGGTTGTATTCACCATTTTGCACGCCGGAGGTAAGTTTGGCGGTTCGGGATATAAAAAATCCGGGGGTCTGCACGGTGTAGGTGCGTCTGTAACGAACGCTCTTTCGGAATGGCTTGAAGTAGAAATTTACCGGGACGGCAAGATTCACCGTCAGCGGTTTGAATATTGGCAGGACAAGAAGGGCGTGGAGCATGTCGGGGAACCGACCACAGGCCTTGAAGTGCTGGGCAATACTAACAAGACGGGCTCGAAAATTACATTTAAACCGGATATTCGTGTTTTTCAGGCAGGCATTCATTTTAACTACGATACGTTGGCTGAGCGCCTTCAGGAAATTGCTTTTCTAAATTCGGGCCTTCGTATTCAACTTAAAGACGAACGCAGCGGAAAGTCAGATGAGTATTTTTATGAGGGTGGCGCAAGTCAGTTTGTTGCTTTTCTGAATGAGGGCAAGGATGTGCTGCATGACGTTATTCACTTTAATGCCGAGAAAGAAGACATTGAAGTAGAGATTGCCATCCAGTACAATGCTGGTTATACAGAGACGATTGCTTCGTTCGTTAACTCCATTCCGACACGTGGAGGAGGTACGCATGAAACGGGATTCAAAACCGCTTACACTCGTGTCATGAACGACTATGCCCGGAAAACGGTGATGTTGAAAGAAAAGGATAAAAACTTGGAGGGCAACGATCTACGTGAGGGCATGATGGCTGTAATCAGTGTCAAGATGGCTGAGGTTGAATTTGTCGGCCAGACAAAGGATCAGCTGGGAAGCGCTTCGGCACGGAGTACAGTGGATGCCATCGTATCTGAGCAGATGCAGCGTTTTTTGGAAGAAAATCCGCAGATAGCACAAACTTTGATCAAGAAGGCAGTTCAAGCATCCAGAGCGCGTGAAGCTGCACGTAAAGCTCGGGATGAAATGCGTTCCGGCAAAAAACGCAGTGAAAGTTCCAATTTGAATGGTAAATTGTCGCCTGCGCAGTCCAAGGATTTTACACGTAATGAGTTGTTTATTGTGGAAGGCGATTCGGCTGGAGGATCAGCCAAGCAGGGACGGGATTCCAAAATTCAGGCCATATTGCCGCTAAAGGGCAAGCCGATGAATCCGGAAAAATCCAAACTGGCGGATATTATGAAGAATGATGAGTACCGTGCTATTACAGCAGCTATTGGTGCGGGAGTAGGAACAGAGTTTTCGCTGGAAGACAGCAATTATTCCAAAATCATCATTATGACCGATGCAGATACAGATGGTGCGCACATTCAAGTGCTGTTGTTGACGTTCTTTTATCGGTACATGAAAGAGCTTATTGATGCAGGACGCATATTTATTGCTCAACCGCCATTGTATAAAATAACTCGAAAGTCGGGTAAGCTCGAAACGGTGCGTTATGCTTGGACTGACGAGCAGCTTGATAATTATTTAAAAGAATTTGGACGAAATTTTGAGCTTCAGCGCTATAAAGGACTTGGGGAAATGAACCCTGATCAGTTATGGGAAACAACGATGAATCCCGATTCACGCACCTTGCTACGCGTTCAGATAGAGGATGCAGCCAAGGCTGAACGCAGGGTGTCCACTTTGATGGGTGATAAGGTGGATCCGCGCAAGCGCTGGATCGTGGAAAACGTAGATTTTACGGAATACGTAGAGTAGTGCTATCAAAAGAGGTGTATACATGAGCTTATCGGAGCAGTTTTTGCCAGCTTTTCTGGAGGAAGTGGTCGGTGACCGCTTTGGCCGATATTCCAAATATATTATTCAGGATCGGGCGATACCCGACGTACGGGACGGATTAAAACCCGTACAACGTCGTATTCTTTATGCAATGTACGATTCGGGCAATACGCCGGATAAAGCATATCGTAAATCGGCCAAAACCGTTGGGGACGTTATGGGTAATTACCACCCCCACGGTGACTCGTCGATATACGACGGCATGGTACGGATGGCGCAGCCTTGGAAAATGAGTCACGTGCTGGTGGACGGTCACGGTAACTGGGGCTCCCAGGATGATGATCCGGCGGCAGCTATGCGTTATACGGAGGCTCGCTTGTCTCCGATCGCAATGGAAATGCTGCGCGATATTGAAAAGCGTACGGTTTTGTTCAAGGACAATTTTGATAACTCGGCCAAAGAGCCCGTTGTGTTGCCGTCTCGTTATCCAAATTTGTTGGTGAACGGTTCCAGTGGGATCTCGGCGGGATTTGCGACAGAGATCCCTACACATAGTTTACGCGAAGTTATTGATGCCAGCATTGCGGTGATGGAAAAGCCAGAGATTGAGCTGGAAGAGATTATGACCTTTATCAAAGGTCCTGATTTCCCGACTGGCGGACTCATTATGGGTGGCGAAGGCATCAAGGACGCTTACCGTACGGGAAAAGGACGTATTTATATTCGTTCCAAAACGGAAATTCAGTCCTTGCGCGGAGGTAAGCAGCAGCTAGTCATTACCGAAATCCCATACCAGATCGTCAAATCAAGGCTCGTAACCGCCATGGAGAATATCCGTCTGGAGAAAAAGGTGGAAGGGATTGCCGAGGTTCGTGACGAAAGCGGACGAAATGGTTTGCGCATTGTTGTGGAGCTGAAGAAGGAAGCCGATGCGGAAGGGATTTTAGCTTATTTGCTGAAAAAAACCGACCTACAGGTGGCATATAACTTCAACATGGTAGCTATTGTGAACAAAGCGCCACATCAGCTTGGGCTAAAGTCCATTTTGGAAGCGTATATCGCCCATCAACGCGAAGTTGTCACTCACCGTATCCAGTATGAACTGGAAAAGGCAGAGGATCGTGCCCATGTGCTGGAAGGTTTGGTCAAGGCGCTGAACATTCTGGATGAGGTCATTGCAGCCATTAAAGCTTCCAAAAATCGCCAGGACGCGCAAAATAATTTGCAATGGATGTTTGGTTTTAGCGAACGTCAGGCAGATTCTATTTTGACTTTGCAGTTGTACCGTCTCACCAATCTGGAAATCACCACGCTTGAAAAAGAACTGGGGGACATCCAGAAAAAAATCGCGCAATATCGTTCTATTCTGGAAAGTGATCGCAAGCTGATCAGCCTGATTCGCAAGGAACTGTTGGAAATTCGCGAAAAGTACGGCATTGACCGTCGTTCAGATATCCAGGGCGAGGTAGAAGAGATTAAGGTGAACCTGGAAGTCATGGTGGGAGCAGAGGATGTGCTGCTGACACTCTCGAAAGATGGCTATGTGAAACGCACAAGTATGTTGTCATTCACTCGTTCAGGCGGGGAACGTTCAAGTTCTGGTGTTAAAGAAGGGGATTACGTTACCCAATTGCTTGATGTGAATACGCTGGACATATTGCTCGTCTTCACCCAGCGTGGACAATACTTTTTATTGCCTGTACATCAGGTGCCAGAGTATAAGTGGAAAGAGCCGGGCACACCAATTGTCAACGTTATTCCGTTATCGAAGGAAGATCGTATCGTAAGTGTTATTCCGCTCAAAAACATCGAGGAAATAGGAAAAAGCCTGGTATTTGTAACAAAGAAGGGCCAAGTAAAGCGTACAGAATTAAAAGAATATGCTACAAAACGTTCCAGTGCCGTAGCCGCCTGCAAAGTAGCAGGGGACGATGAGGTGTTATCGGTAACGTTAAGCGAGGGTACCCAGGATATTATGCTGATTACCCGCGCGGGTATGAGTATACGCTTCAAGGAGCAAGAGGTTAATGCGATGGGGCGCGTCTCGGCTGGTGTCAAAGGTATACAGCTAGCCGAAGGCGATGAAATTATCGCGGCGTTGTGGGTAGAAGAGGATGAAGGAGAAGTGTTGGTGCTGACCGAGTCCGGTTATGGTAAGCGTACGCTTCTGCTGGATTATCCTACACAGGGAAGAGGCGGCAAAGGTATCACCACCTTTGAGTTCAAGGAAGGCAAACGAGTACGTTCGAATGGAACTCGAATCGTGGCTGCCTTCTATTGCCGTGAAGCTGTTCAATTATTTGCAATCACAGCAGAAGGACAAACGATGTCCTTCCTTTCGGAAAAGGCCCCTTTGACCGACCGAAAGGATACAGGCAAGCTGCTAGCTCCAGTGGAGAAGAAGGACGAAATTGTGAATGTGCTGCTGCGTAGTGAGCCGCAAGCTTCTCAGCCCATAGAATAATAGGAAAGTCAAGCGCTTTTTAGCTCGAAAAAGAGAGGTCCTCTCATGCCATTCCGGCACGAATGAGGACCTTTTTGCCGTCATGCTGTCGAACCCTGACCAGCCTTCAAAACCGAAGTGAGACTTCCTTCCCCTTTTCATTTCGTGCTCCAAAAACGGCAGGAAACCGGGGCTGAATGGCGAAAATTTAATGTGATGAAATACAATCCGGACGGTGGCCCATACGGTAACTTTGATGCTTTTACTGACCCTGTTATTTAAAGGAGTGAGGCAAAATGCAAACGACCGAATTTGCGAAAATCTGGTCCAGAATGGCTAAGGATTATAAGGTTCATATGGAGCAGCAGCTGGCTCCATCACTAACGGAAGCTCAACTTACGGTGCTGGAGGTTTTGAACGAATACGGCCGTATGAAACCGTCTCAACTAATCCCATATCTCGCCACCACACCAGCCGCGGTTACGATGCTGCTGGATCGGATGGAGCGGAATCGACTGGTCACCCGTTTCAGAGACGTAAAGGACCGTAGAATTGTATGGATTGTTATCTCGGATCAAGGGAGAGAAGAAGTAGAGCGTGGATTGCGAATCCGGGATGATTTTCTGGGTTCTGCACTAAACCGAATTTCTCAGCACAATCAAAATTTGCTGGTTTATTTGTTGGGGAAAATTACAACGAAGGCGAAAACTTCAGTAATGACAAGTGAGGCTGAGGGAGTAAAGGAACCAATAGAGCGAGCAGAATAACTAGAATGGCGGCTACATGAAAAGTAGCTGTACGCAGCAGATTATCATTTTAAGGTAAGTAGGAGTGCGCGGATGTAAATACCTATCGTGGTATTCATACCGCGCTTTTTTGTGTTGAAGTATAGGTGATATTTGGGTGAATGTTGACATTTACATAAGAGATGATAAAATAATAGTTATGAATAAATAACATTTCGTATGCAAATAGTTTCTAGTATATGTATATGTATATGTATATGTATATGTATATGGATTGTCAATTGGATATTAGAAAGAAGGATGGTTCCAGTGAGTGATAGAGAGGAAGACAGACTTGAGGTGTACCGGATTATTCAATCGGTAAGGGAGGTTAACAAAACGATATTTTATTCCTTCTGGAATGAGGAGCAGCATTTGGATCTGACGGCCATTCAGCATATGGCTTTGGCAATTCTGAATAAACGCCCCAACATCGGATTATCCGAGCTGGCAGACATAGCGCATGTGGGAAGCAGCTCTATGAGTGGGGTAGTTGACCGCTTGACCAAGGCGGGATATATTGCTCGCGGACGGCATGAGCATGACCGTAGATCCTTAGTGCTGACGCTTACGCCAGAAGGAAAAGATATCATGCAAAAAGTAGACGCCATGTGGATGGAGCGCGTCTTGCCCATTCTGGACATCCCGAAGGAGCAGCTAGAGATGGTCCTGGATATCCATAAACAAATGATCATGAAATTAACACCGAAGGGAATGAATCAACTTGAGCAGTCCTCAAATGACACTACCAGGTAATGTACGCAGAGCACCCATTGTGGCCGCTCTGTTGATTGGCGCGATTGTAGCGATATTAAATCAGACGTTGATCAGTGTGGCTTTACCGAAAATGATGAGTGATTTGAATATAGATGCCAATATAGCTCAGTGGCTTAGTACGGGCTTTATGCTCGTGAATGGGGTATTGATCCCGGTGACCGCGTTCTTGATTGCCCGTTTCTCCACTCGTAAATTGTTTATTAGCGCGATGACTATTTTTTCAATAGGCACGCTGTTATGTGCTGTAGCTCCAAGCTTCAGCATATTGCTGATCGGTCGGCTTATTCAGGCCGCGGGAGCAGGTATCATGATGCCCTTAATGATGGTGGTTATCTTGAACATCTACCCAATAGAGCGTCGTGGCCGGGCGATGGGAACCTTGGGGATTGCGATGGGTTTTGCTCCAGCCATTGGGCCAACCTTATCCGGTTATATAGTACAGCATTATGACTGGCGGGTTTTGTTCTGGATCATCCTGCCGATTTCAGTGATTTCGATTGTGATCGGATTTATTTTTCTGAAAAATGTAACGGAGCAGTCCAAGCCAAAGCTGGACATTCCCGGCATCATTTTGTCTACGCTCGGTTTCGGTGGAATATTATACGGCTTTAGTGATGCAGGAACATCGGGTTGGGGAAGTATTCCGGTCCTGTCTACGCTTATCGTTGGGACTATTGCGCTTATTTTGTTTATTGTTCGCCAACTGAAGGCAGATGAGCCTATGCTGGAGTTCCGTATCTTTAAATACGATGTGTACAGCTTGACGACAATCATTAACGTGATTGTGACGATGGCTTTGTACGCCGGTATGATATTGCTTCCGATTTATTTGCAAAATATTCGGGGGTTTACACCGCTCCAGTCCGGTATGCTAATGTTACCGGGAGCGATTCTGATGGGGCTCATGTCTCCTGTAACGGGGGCTATTTTTGACCGAATCGGAGCACGCTGGTTGTCTGTAATTGGCTTGCTGATCATGGCTATAACGACTTGGGAATTTACACGGTTGACCGAAACAACCACCTATATGACACTGTTAATTAATTATACGGTGCGGATGTTCGGGATGTCGTTGCTGATGATGCCGATCCAAACAGCCGGGTTGAATCAGCTTCCGCAACGATTGAATGCACATGGTACGGCGATGAGTAACACGCTGCGTATGATTTCTGGCTCGATTGGGACGGCAATTCTGGTGACAGTGATGTCAACACAGAGCAGCAACCGTTTGACATCGATTGTTACATCTGAGGGACTGACCGTGACAGATAAAGCGGGGATGCTGGCTGCAGGCAACCAAGCTACAATTTATGGGATTAACTCGGCTTTTATCATTGCAACAGTGTTGAGTGTGGCCGCTCTGATTTTAGCGTTTTTCATCAAAAATACGAATGCACAAAACGCCCATCCCCGTCAACAGCTGGTAAACAGCAAGAAGGGGCAGTCCGTGGCTTCCTCGTCATAAAAGGATGGGATGACGCATTAATTTAATTTTCTGCAAAAAAAAGAACCTGCAATGCATGTTTGTTTACATGCGTTGCAGGTTCTTTGTGCAAATGGGGTTGAAGATGTTGATATCCAGATAGGGCAGGGCTTTCCGGTTCAAATTTCAGACGTAATCATGTTCTCATAAAGCGACCGGGGCCATTCATTCCATGGAAATTGGACTGGAGGTAACGAGTGAAATCTCATATCGTCCTTGCTAACCGGATGCGGTGCTCCAGCGAGTAAGGACCAGAGCGCGAGCTGTTGACCGGGCCGGCTCAGATTACCGCCATATTTTTGGTCACCGTAGAGGGGACAGCCGATCGCCTGCATTTGCACACGAATTTGGTGTGAGCGTCCGGTGTGCAACTTAATCTGCACGAGACTGAGTCCATCTGCTTGTCCGATCATGCGGTACTCCAAAATGGCTTCCTTCGCACCAGCCGTGCCAGGCCGAACCGCTTGAACCGTGTTGGTACGGCTATCCTTTAGCAGATAATGGGTTAGACGGCCCTGTGGGGCCGTAGGAACGCCATTCAGAACTGCTGTATACAGTTTGTGAAAATGACGACTTCGAACCGACTCAGACAGGCGAGAAGCAGCTTTGGACGTCTTAGCAAAAATCATGGCTCCACCTACAGGCCGATCCAGTCTGTGAACTAAACCCAAAAAAACGTTACCAGGCTTATTGTGTCTAATTTTTAGATCTTCCTTGAGTAAAGACAACAGATCAGGATCACCACTGGCATCCTCTTGCGTTGGAACATTGACAGGCTTTACAACCGCCAAAACATGATTGTCCTCATAGAGGACAGGAATATTCGGCTGTGCATGCTCATGCCGGGTAAGTTCATTTTGAGTCATAAGAGGAATTTAAGCCTCCCAGCGTCCGAGAATACCACAAGGCAAATTCAATCCCGAGCGTGTGATCGGCAATCCAATTTCACCAGCGCTAATTTGGCCGCCGTACTTTTGTTGCATGGTCATGCTCAGCATGTTGCGCAATACAGTAGGCGAAATACCTGTAGTATAAGAGTTAATCAGCATGAACAGCGGTTGATCTGAAATAATGCTCATGCAGGATTCGAGAAACGGGTATAAGCTTTCTTCAAGCTTCCAAGTTTCTCCGTTTGGTCCGCGTCCGTAAGAAGGAGGGTCCATAATAATGGCATCATAACGGTTGCCCCGACGTTGTTCTCGTTGCACGAACTTGAATACGTCGTCCGTAATGAAGCGTACCGGACGGTCAGCCAGACCGGACAATTGAACGTTTTCCTTTGCCCACTGCACCATGCCTTTGGCGGCATCCACGTGAACTACACTAGCTCCAGCATACGCAGCAGCAGTCGTGGCTCCTCCCGTGTATGCAAACAGGTTCAGTACGGAAATTGGTCTGCCTGCGCCTTTGATTTTATCCATCATCCAGCTCCAGTTCGCTGCTTGCTCTGGAAAAAGACCGGTATGCTTGAAGCTGGTCGGTTTAATGTGGAATTTAAGCGGTCCATAGCTAATTGTCCAGCGCTCGGGGATAGGTTTTTTCATATCCCAGTTGCCACCACCGGAGGAACTACGGTGGTAATGTCCATGAACATTACGCCATTCGGCTGTTTCCTGGGCCAAAGGCCATATGATTTGCGGATCGGGACGACGCAGGACAATATCACCCCAACGTTCCAGTTTTTCACCACCGCCTGTATCCATTACTTCATAGTCTTTCCATTCTTGTGCTACATACATGTACAATCCATCCTTCAGCAGTCAATTCAGGATTCAGGCAGCAAGCTGCACAGAAATCCCCATATGGAGTCTATTGTACAACAAACCTCAGCAACAATCGAATGATTACATAAATAAGTAAGTAGTCAAATGGTCCAAAATATTTTTTCTAGGATGTACTTGTAATTATAGCGCTTCCATATTAAAATGAAATCAATCCCACTTGTACGTACAACCATCCGTTTTTTATCATAATAATGAAAAACGGATTGTATTGTACGTACATAATATTTTTTTATCAACACAGCTGAAGTTCCACTTAATTAAACACAAACTGCCTAAACTACCTGTAGCCAGCGTTTTGTGGTAGACGAAGCCTTCGTTCGAAGCTTCTGCCGAAGCGTGGATTCATGTTGGCGGAGCGCATTATAAGGTAATGACCTATGTTGTAACTAATAATTTGTTTATCCATAGAGTTTATCTGCCAATAGCCGCATGTAATGCGGCTGTTTTGCGTATATTTCCATAAGATTAAACCTAGTTTTTGAAATTAACATTTGACAATGAGAATCATTATCAAATATTATTTGAGTAACAGGGAGTGAAAGCATCCCATATTTCAAATAAAGGTGAGGGATGAACTTGGGTAAAATCATGATTGCTTATGCCAGTTTGACAGGTAATACAGAGGAAATCGCGGAATTGATCGCCGAGGGCGTCCGTCAGGCAGGGCACGAGGCGGAGTTGAAGGCTTCGTATGATTGCAGCGCGCAAGAACTGCTCGCATATGACGGGTTCCTACTGGGTGTATATACATGGGGAGATGGTGAGCTTCCTGATGAATTTTTGGATTTTTACGAGGAACTAGACGAGCTTGATTTGTCTGGTAAAAAGACCGCAGTATTTGGCAGTGGAGATACATCTTATACGCAATTCTGTGGCGCAGTGGACTTGGTAGAGGAAAAAGTCAAAGAACGCGGCGCATCGGTCATTCAGGAGAGTCTGAAGATTGAATTTAATCCATTGGATGATGATAAGGAGAATTGCCGAGCTTACGGAAGACAATTTGCACAGGCGGGTATTGGGGTGTCCTGAGAAGAGAGTGAGGGATAGGTATGCGCAATAGCGATGGCTTAAGCGCCTTTCCTCTTCTGCACGACTATCAGCTTGAGGAGATGTGGAGAACTCCACAGCCAATTCGTCAATCACAGAGGAAAAGAGGGCGTGAGGGTTGGAATTGGCGGCAACGGGTTCAATATGCAATAGGGCATGCGCTGAACGAATACTTTGGAATGGAAGTAGAAGTGCGGCGGGAAGTCCCTGTCCAGTATGTGCTGGAGAAATGGTGGCCCAAGCAGTCAGACAGCTTTGAATCTTTGTTCCATTATTGGGATGTCAAAAATAAAGTGTCAGGTGAGTTGTCAAAAATTTGTGGCTTAAATAATGACTTGCTGGTACCTGTAATGCTGTATGAACAATTTTGTACGTCTGTGCCTGAGTTAGAGGTCAATATTTCGCTTATTGTTCAGGCTGCTTGGCAACTATCAGCAGAAGCAGATTCCCTGCTCATTCAAAAGTACATCGTTGACTATAACCCTAACGTTATTAGTACGTTCCAACATATGACAAATGTATTTTGTTATTATGCATTTGGAGCTCTTCCTCAGCTTATTGAGGTATATTGTCTGCTAGAAGGCAAGAAGGTCCGTTTCATTCCGGGACCTTCTTCTTTACAGCAATCTCTGGATTACGTGCTGCTATTACGGGATTCCAAAGAGTATGTACATGGGACAACAGAACGCTGCCGTTGCGGGGGTTGCATGGAAAAGCAAGCTTCTCAAGGGAATAGAATGAATAGGAACACGAAGGAAGGGCAGGGGGCGAAAAACTGCAAACAACGGTCAGCTGTACCTACGCCTTTCTCATAACGTTACTGTGTAACCCTTTAATTGTAAACTATCCCTTTTCGTGAAAGAGCCTTGGAAACAAGGCTCTTTTTTATGAAAAAAAATTATGAAAAAACTGAAAATTTATGTTGCCTGAATAGATAAATATATCTATAATATTTCAATGTACAATAGTTATATGAAAATATTTAAATATAAAAAGACGGTTTGTGGATCATGGATCAGATTGTCCTATGTACATAAAGTTAGTCCTGTCTTTTGCATGGAATGTTGCCATGTGTTTATTTACGTTCTCTATTTGGTTTAATGGCCTAATATTTCAATTTTAAAATATTAGCGTTGAATAATAAAATTTTTTGGACAACAGGGGTGGAAGAAGTGAGTAAGAAAACTGTATTGCCAATCCTCATTGTACTGCTCATTCTGAGCGGTGGAGCTATTGGCTACTATTATTGGTATCAGGCAACACACTTTGTTAAAAGTGACGATGCGCGCATTCAAGCCGATCAATATAAGGTAATGCCGCAAATCTCCGGAGAAATTAGCCACATTGATGTGGAAGAAGGAGATGTTGTTCAGCGTAACGAACCGATTGCCGAGCAGGATGTATCGGGGCTGGATGCGAGTATGATCAGCAAGTCCGTACTGCGCGCGCCGATCAACGGAACCGTTATTAAGATTTATTCGAAAGAGCATGAAATCGGATCGCCGGGTAGTGCTGTTGCAACTATGGTGGATATGAACAGCTTGTACGTATCCACGAACATTGAAGAAACCGATATTAACCGTATTAAACCAGGACAGCTTGTTGATATTACGCTTGATGCAGCAGGTGACCAGGTGATTCAGGGTAAAGTTCGTAAAGTGGGCGAAGCCTCCAACGCCGTGTTCTCACTCGTTCCTGCAGTGAACACAAGTGGTAACTTTAACAAGGTGACTCAGCGTGTGCCTGTAGAGATTGCTGTGAACAAGCCGAAGGATATGAAGCTTATCCCTGGAACGAACGTGGAAGTAAAAATTCATACACCTTAAAAAGGAGGGGTCCATGTGGCTGCCAATGATATTGCTGCTGCTCCTTCGACAGATTCTTCCAAAGAACGCTGGCTTGCCTTTTTCGCTATCGTTTTAGGCGCCTTTGTCGCCATTCTGAACAACAGTCTGATCAATGTCGCCATTCCTAGATTGACGACGGATTTAGGATCTACGACGACACGTATTCAGTGGGTTATTACAGGTTACACGCTTGCATCTGGTGTAATTGTACCGATTACCGGATATATGGAGCAGCGCCTCGGATACAAAAAGTTTTTGATTCTTGCGCTCAGCGTGTTTTCGCTGGGAACGGGAATATGTATTTTTGCATGGAGTGATTCTTCCCTGATCGCAGCACGGGTGCTGGCTGGTCTGGGCGGTGGTGTTATTATGCCGCTGAGTATGACGATTATTTACAAAATTATGCCGCGTGAACAAATCGGTATGTCCCTTGGTATATGGGGGATCGCCGCAATGGCAGCGCCGGCTGTAGGGCCTACGCTCAGCGGATATTTAATTGAGTGGTTTAACTGGCGGTTCTTGTTTATTGTCAGTGTGCCAGTTGCTTTATTTGCAATTTTAATGGTTATTCTTCTAATCAAAGAACCGCCTAAAGTAGAGCCGAAGCCGTTTGATCTACCGGGCTTTTTGCTGGCCGCAACTTGTGCCGGAACACTTTTGTACGCACTGACAAACGGACAGCGTGATGGCTGGACTTCTTTTGGAATTGTATCCTTGCTGTTTGTTGCTTTCTGGGCACTTGTTTTTCTGATCTATGTAGAAAGCGGCAAGGATAATGCGGTAATTGAAATCTCATTATTCAAGAATTCAAAATATACGATTAGTGTCATTGCTTCCAGTCTGGTCATGATGGGGATGTACGGAGGAACGTTCCTAACACCGTTGTTTTTGCAAAATATCCAGCGTGTGTCACCGATTGATACCGGTATTATCCTCATTCCACAGGCCATTGCCATGGCGGCTATGATGCCTATTGCCGGGAAGCTGTTCGATAAGTTCGGCATTGTGCCTTTGGGACTTGTGGGCCTGACGCTAACCAGCTTTATGACCTATCATCTTCACCAGCTTACGCCAGATACTTCGCATGCCTGGTTGGAAACCGTAATGGCATTACGGGGTCTGGGAATTGGTATTTGCATGATGCCATTGTCCACGGTCGGCATGAATGCCGTTCATCCTAGCAAGGTAGCCAATGCGTCTACAGCGTCCAATCTGGTACGTACTGTGGCTGCATCTATGGCGATTGCGGTGCTAACCGCCATTATGCAAAGCCGTTCGGCTGCTCATGCCCAGCAAATTTCGGAGTCCATTACACCAGACTCGGCTCATACGCTACAAGCGACATTGGGCAGCTCATGGATGTCATCCATAAGTAGTTTAATCACACTGGATGCTACATCAAGAGGAATTGGGGATACGTTCCTCATTTCATCCATACCGCTGTTTTGCACGATTCCACTAATCTTTTTGTTTATTCAGAGGAAGAAAGCAAAGACACAGCCGGAAGCATAACCAAAGAACTATAAAATACGACTGGATGGCTTACATTATTTCCACGGACAGAAAGAAAGGGAATTATCATGAAAATATTGAGAGTAGAAAGTACATTAGCGGCTTTAGTGCTCGGCGGCGCAGTGCTGGCAGGCTGCTCCAGTAATAGCGGGGCGGCTCAGGATATGGTCGTTCCGGTTAAAATCAGCCAAGCACAGCAGGGAATTATCGGACAGGGAAATATTTATACAGGAACCGTAACACCTTCGGAGACGGTGAACATCGTGCCTAAAGTGGGCGGCAAAGTGGTTGAACTGCCTGTGGATATTGGCACCGAGGTTAAAAAGGGTCAAGTACTGTTCAAGCTTGATGATAAGGACATGCGGAATAATGTTGCGAAAGCCCGCGCCGCAGCAGCTGCGGCAGCAGCCGGAGTAAGCACCGCTCAAGCATCCCACGAATCTACGATGGTTCAAGCAAACTCGGGCTTAGTGCAGTCCAAGAGCGGCGTGATTCAATCCCAAAGCGCAATCAATCAGGCACAGGGGGCTATTAATCAAGCCACTACAGCCGTAGAACAAGCAACACATGGTGTCTCCTCAGCAGCCAATACGGTGAAACAAACGCAGCAAGCTTTGGCAGATGCACAGAAAAATGTAACACGTACACAAAGTCTATTTGATGCAGGTGCGAGTACCCAAGCACAATTAGAACAAGCCAAAACAGCAGTTGTGAATGCGGAAGCGGCTTACAATAATGCACAAAATGCTCAGGCTAATGCGCAAGATCAGTTGGTAGCTGCGCAGAAGGCCCTAACTACAGCTCGCAACAGCTATGATTCAGCAAAAAATAGCTATAGTAATGCCAATAGCGGTTACAGTAATGCGCAAAATCAGCTCAAAGTATCTCAAAATACTGCGGTTATCGAGTCCAGCCAACAATCTTTTAAGCAGGCTCAGCTGAATGTGAACATTGCTCAGGATGCATTGGATGACACCGTTGTTACATCACCGATCAATGGTATTGTGGGTACGAAAAATGCAGAAGTGGGCGAAATGGTATCCGCTCAGTCTCCTGCACTGGTCATCGCTAATCTGAGTACAGTCAATACTTTGATCTATGTTCCAGCGGAACAGATCAACAATGTAAAAGCAGGTGACAAGGTACAGGTTCGTGTTGCAGCTTCCAACATTGTAACAACAGGTACAGTTAAAAATGTAAGCCCGTTGGATGCAAGTGGAAAAGGCTATCCTGTAAAAATCTCAGTAGCGAATCCAGACACGAAACTGAAATCCGGTATGTTGGCTGATATCAGCTTTGTCGCTGCCAATGCACAAGAAGGCATTGTGGTTCCTACTGCGGCAGTTCAAAAGGATCAAGGAAAAGAATATGTATATGTTGTAAACGGAGACCATGCGAAACGTAAGGAAGTGAAGACTGTTCAGACGGCAGGTTCCCAAACACTCGTTACCAGTGGTTTGAGCAATGAGGAGAATGTGATCGTGAATAATCTGGCATTGCTGTCCGATAACTCACCGATTACAATTAGCCAATAATTTGGCTCTAAACTCACGTACTATATAATAGTAGAAGTTTATTGTGAATATGCAAGACAGCCTGCTTAGCGGGCTGTCTTGTTTTTATTTCATTGAGCACATTTTACATAGGATTGATGTCGAAGCGGGACTATTTTTGACGAACATTGGTAGAATAGGATAGACTAAATTGGAAATAGATAGTTTACGAGATCTCAGACAAGCGATCGGAGGAATTGTAAGATGGAAGTGAAATTGGTAGTGGATTATGAAGCTTATGAGAATGGCCAAACGATGGCTAAATCTATTGAGGAACTGGCAGCCAAGCCGGAGAGCGCGCAAATTACTGATCTCATCATTGGAGATTGGGGCGGCGCCTATGAAAGTTCACCAGAGGATTTTATCCCAGTGTTAGTGAAGCTCAAAGATCAATTCCCTAAGATACGCAAACTGTTTATTGGTGATATGGAATATGATGAGTGTGAGGTTTCATGGATTAACCAGACGAATCTGTCCCCGTTGTTAGAAGCGTTTCCAGCATTGGAGTCCTTTCATATCAAAGGAAGCCAGGACCTGAGCTTGGAGCCGCTTCGTCATAGCCATCTTCAGGAATTGGTTATTATCTGTGGTGGCCTGCCTGCGAGGGTTCTTCAGCAAATACGTAATGCCGAACTGCCTGAACTGCGCAAGCTGGAACTGTATTTGGGTGTCGAGGACTATGGTTTTGACGGTAACCTCAATGATATTTTGCCGTTCTTGGACAGCAATCCTTTTCCCAAACTTACATACTTGGGACTCAAAGATAGTGAAATACAGGATGAAATTGCAATTGCAGCAGCTAATGCCCCTGTGATTGGACAGCTGGAAGTGCTGGATCTCTCACAAGGTACGTTGTCTGATAAAGGTGCAGAAGCGCTGCTGGCTAGTGAAAGTATAAAAGGGCTGAAGCATCTGGATTTGAGCTATCATTATATGTCTAGTGAAATGATGCAACGTTGGAAAAGCTCGGGTCTATCTGTGAACGTGGAAGATCAACAAGAAGCGGATGAGGAAGATGATTGGCGCTATCCATCACTGACTGAGTAATTTGTTAAATGGATTTCTAAAACGGACTGTTTTCAAAATTAAAATGATCTAAAGTGAGGCGGCTCTATGGTTAGGATGTCAGACTGTAATGTCAGCGAGCCGTTTATCTTGTTCGGTAATCCGGGGAATCGTCGAACTACCGGGCTGCAGGAGGCGCGAAGCAGATTAAAGCTTCCGCCCGCTCTGGAGGTTTCCTATAAGAATGTGCTGGAAGCTATTCGGCAGAAACAAGGTCTGAGCGAGCTGATGTTGCGAATAGCTGCACGAGCTACGCAGGATAGCGTGAATGGCAGTTCTTTTGTGCAAGAGAGCATTGATCAGTTACTGGCGGGGCAGATGGACAGTGGTCCGCTGCTTCGTCTGGATGCACCGGGCGAAAACTTTGAGGTAGAGCGTGAGTTGATTGCTCTGGGCGCCTCGGATGTTGAGGGAGACGATTCTCTGTTGCCATGGCCCGAATGGACACGAGGCACAGGTATATCGGCGGCAGAAGCGCGACGTCTGCAGGAGCAGCACGGTCGTATTTGGCACCCGGCACAATGGTTCCGGGGCTATTGCCGTCTGCTGGCCTGGCTGCGGGATGAAGTGGCTCTGCTCTGGCCCTCGTCACACTGGATGAATGATCCGGCGGAAGTGGCCGTAATGTTCGACAAACGGCGTTGTAGCGCCGATTTAGGCAAGGCAGACATAAGGGTCCCGCCAGTACTTGCATCTTCAGGTGGTGCATTTCGTGATGTTGATGATCTGCACACGGCAATGAAGGAGAGCGGGTTTCACCGCGTATTTGTGAAAATATTTTGTGGGTCCGGTGCTTCTGGTGTCATGGCCTATCAGGTACATCCCCATACACACGCGGAACTGGCGGTGACCACGATTGGAACGGAAATCATACGCGGACAGCGCGTGTATTATAATGCCGGACGATTGCGTCGTTATACGAATAAGCAGGACATTCATGCTATCCTTAACTGGCTATGCCTGGAAGGGGTACATGTGGAGCGCTGGATTCCCAAAGCGACCCTGAACGGGCGTGTTTATGATGTGCGTCAACTCGTGTGCGGATCAGAAGCTTGCCATGCGGTTTTGCGTTTGAGCCATAGTCCCATTACGAATTTGCATTTGCGTAATGAGCGGCTCTCGCTGAAGGAAGCCGGATTACCACAGAGTACGGTGGAATCGGTCCAGCTTACTGCGAAAGCTGCTATGAGTGTTTTTCCAGCCTCTATGGTTGCTGGACTGGATGTGCTGGTTCCGGCTCATGGGGGTCGTCCCTATGTGTTGGATGTTAATCCGTTCGGTGATTTGCTGTACCGGGTTGAACATCAGGGTTGGAATCCGTATGAATGGGAAATGCAGCACCTAGCTAATAGGAGCGTGGTTAGGGAAAGGAAAGACAGATATGACTGATATGAACCAAATTGTCGGCTCTCATGATATTGTCATGATTACGCTGGATACCCTGCGTTATGATGTAGCAAAGCTGGAGGAAGAGAATTGTCCGAATTTGTGCGGCTCCGGCTCGTGGGAAAAACGCCATACACCGGGTAGCTTTACCTATGCTGCACATCATGCTTTTTTTGGCGGATTTTTGCCGACTCCGGCGAATACGGATAAGACTTCACATATCCGACTGTTTCACACAAAGGATACGGGACTGCGTACGCATCCACATACCTGGCTGTTCGATGCCCCGGATATTGTGTCCGGGCTAGAGGGTGAAGGTTATCGGACCATCTGTATCGGCGGCGTTATTTTTTTCACGAAGAAAAATAAGCTTGCGAAGGTGCTGCCTGGATATTTTCAAGAAAGCTACTGGCGTATGAACTTTGGCGTTACCAACCCTCGTTCGACGGAGAATCAGGTGAATCATGCTCTGAAACTGTTGGGGAATACAGACCCGTCGCAGCGCTTGTTTTTGTTTCTGAATGTATCAGCGATTCATGGGCCTAATCATTATTTTGTGAAGGGCTCTGCTAAAGATTCAGTGGAGTCTCAACGGGCAGCCTTACGGTATGTGGATGGTGAACTTGGACGTTTGTTTGATGCCTTACGAAATCGGGGTAAAACGTTTTGTATGGTTTTTTCCGATCATGGTACAGCTTATGGGGAAGACGGCTATGAAGGACATCGTCTGGCGCATGAGGTAGTCTGGAATGTGCCTTACCGCGAATTTATATTATAGAGCAAATAGAAATATAGATTGCACTGGTAAAATATCAAGAAATCAATCCAGCGCGAGGGAGGAGCAGAAATGAAAGCCATGAATCTGAATCACTCGCATCCAACGGGTGCGGCAGCCTCGGAGATAGATACAAACTTAACACCGTCTAGGTTTCAGTGGCCTGAAACTCCTGTTGAATGGGCACGCACGATCCGTGAAGCTCCCTATCGCTCCTATCTGTACTCTTACCCACATAAAACGGCCTATCGTCCGTTTGATACACCGCTCTCATTGCAGGAGTTGTGGGAGAAGGAGGAGTTAGAAAGCTATTTTTTGTATATGCATATTCCATTTTGCGCGGCTCGCTGTGGATTTTGTAACCTCTTCACTTTGCCGGACAAGCGTCTGGATGTACATAAGGAGTATGTGGATGCGCTAGAAAGACAAGCCAAGCAATGGGCACCAATTATGGGCCGTCGGCCTTTTTCGCGTTTTGCGATTGGCGGCGGTACACCGACCTTACTGGAGGCTCCTTTGGTGGAGCGCTTGTTTGACATTGCGGAAAATATAATGGGACTGGACCCTAAACGAGCTTCTATTTCGGTGGAAACCTCTCCCGATACTGTGACTGAGGATAGGTTGGAGGTGCTCAAGCGCCGCGGGACAGATCGTGTCAGCATGGGAATTCAGAGCTTTGTGGAATCTGAAAGTGCCGCCATATACCGACCTCAGAAGCCAAAACTTGTTAGAGAAGCACTTGAGCGGCTGGTGGAATACAACTTTCCTTTGCTGAACGTGGATCTGATCTATGGCCTGCCTGGTCAAACGGTGGAAACCTGGCTGTATTCTTTAGAGGAAGCACTGTCTTACTCGCCAGGAGAGATTTTTCTTTACCCGTTATATATTCGAGAAAATACGATTTTAAAGCCAGGCTATACCGGGCTGGATCATGATATTCGCCTTACTTTGTATGAAGTGGCGCGTGAACAGCTCAAACAGGCAGGATATGTACAATATTCCATGCGCCGTTTTGCTAAAAATGATGGTATATCCAGCAAAGAGCTTTTGCCCTATAGTTGTCAGGAGGAAGGTATGGCCGGTCTTGGGTGTGGTGCACGCTCCTATACACGCAATGTCCACTATGCTAGCCGTTATGGTGTTAGTGCAGCAGCTACGCGTAGTATTATCGCAGATTATGTTGCTGCGGAACGTCATGATCTGGCTGACTACGGCTTTATTTTAAATGTGGATGAGAGTAAGCGACGCTTTATCTTAAAGGCGCTTCTTCATCGTGAAGGTTTGGAGCTATCGGCCTATGCAGAGCGCTTCGGTGTATCCCTGTCGGACGATTTTACAGGAATGTCGTTGCTGCTGGAATCTGGTATGGCTGTCGTCGAGGAGGGTACGCTGCGACTTACAGAGGAAGGAATGGCCTATTCCGATGCGATTGGGGACTGGATGATCTCCACGTCAGTACGTGAGCGCATGGAAGGATATGTAGGCGCATGAGAGCGACCTTATATTATCGTGGTTCGTTGACCTCTTGCAACTATGCTTGTCCTTACTGCCCGTTCAGTAAAAACGTTGATAGTCGGGAAACGTTGAACAAGGATCGGGCCCAGTTGGAACGTTTTGCTGATTGGGTACGGGAACAGGGCGCTTTGGGGCATCGTCTCTCTATTTTTTTTAATCCGTATGGAGAAGCCTTAATTCATTCCTGGTATCGCAAGACCATGATTGAGTTTTCCCACATGGCGCATGTGGAAAAAGTGGCGGTACAGACGAATCTATCGACTAAGCTGGATTGGACGCAAGAACTGAACCCGGAGACTGCTGCGCTGTGGGCTACATATCACCCTGGAGAGACGAAAGAGCAAGTTTTTATATCGCAGGCTATAAAGCTATATGAACTTGGTATATCCTATAGTGTCGGTACCGTCGGGTTAAGACAGGCATTTCCGGCTATTCGTTCCTTGCGATCGCAACTTCCAAGGGATGTTTATTTGTGGATCAACGCCTACAAGGATCGTCCACATTATTATACAGATGCTGAGGTTACTGAATTAACTGCGATAGACCCCTATTTTCAATGGAATTTAAAGGATTATAGCAGTCAGGGGCGGGGATGTCGCGCCGGTGAAGATGTATTTTATGTCCAGGGTGACGGAAGAGTAAAACACTGCTATCAGGATCGACGGGTGCTTGGACACTTATACAGGGATGGTCTTGAGGGTCTGAGTGGCAAACGTCCGTGCCGAATGAAAGAATGCGGCTGCTATATAGGCTATATTCATATGGAAGAGCAGCCGTTTCGGGAAATGTACGGTAGTGGCTTACTCGAAAGGGTGCCGCGGGTACAGGTAGCTCCAGTTCCATCATTTGGCAGACAGGCTATTCATAGAGCAAATGAATCCATATAGCAAGGGACGTCCACGTCTATATGTAATACTATAGCACCTTGATCTACTAGAGAAACGAGCAACAAAAAAGAACCGACCCTTGCCCTCAAGCAAAGGTCGGTTCTTCCGTTTTATAATAAGTTTGTGCAACGATCTTATGCGAAATAATCAAGTTTGGACAATAGCAGTAATTTCTTCATCCAGATCCAATCTGATTTGTTCACGATAGGCACGAATATTGTATTCGGAATATAGGTATCTCAGAATTGCTTCAATCATATTGGCTTCCACCAGATATTGACTGCGGCCCTGTACATGGACTTCTGCTGAATAACCTGTATCCTCTTCCCAGCTTAATTCTACTGTCACATCAGTGGGCTGGACACCTTTGCGCTCAGCCATATGCAAGCAAATAGCGTTGACAATCTCATCCATACTCAAAATCATAGCTTAGTAACGTCCTCCGCGGGAATCATCTGGTCTGCGACGATTTTTAATAGCACGGTAGATACCTACTCCGGCCATGATCAGGACATAAATGGCGAGAACGTTAACGGCAAGGCCAAGCAAGCTGCCTAATGCGCCCATGTTACCGAACAATCCACCGAAGAGCATACCTGCCAAACCGCCCAGCATCATACCTTTCAGGAATCCGCCGCCACCGCCAAGGAATCCACCAGTTCTGCTTGTATTACCGGCAGTTGCCCCTGACTTGGTTCCGCTATCTGACTTATTGATGCCATTGCTGTCATTCGCCTTGCTTGGTGTAGATTGGTACGATTTAGGCCCGGATTTAAACCCGCCGCCTCGCCTTGCGTCAGCAGTAGATGGTGCGATCATAGCAATGAATAGGGTAAAAGCCATCATCAGCATCATCATATTTTTCAAAGTGAATGTTTTTTTCATGTAAATATAATCCCCCTTAGTAAATTGTTTTATAGGTCAAACAACCGCTTACTAGTAATACGAATGGCATGGAAAAGGGTTTCGAAGAATTTTAATTTTTAAAAAATTAAATAATAACGTTCCTTAAATCCTATGCATGGATTAGCAAAAGCATTCAGCTTTGCGGCTTAAGTGCAAACGGATTAGTGTCCACACTGACATCACCGGCAAGCAGCATGTGCAGAACCATTTGGCACCATTCCAGACCTGCTTTAGCATTCAAAAGCCCTTTTTGTACTAAAATATAGTCACCAAAGTTTTTACTGCCAAAATGTAAATTCTCTGCGGGAATGTTGTTCAGAATATCCTCTAGATGCTGGATTTTCTGAATAAAATGACGTTTGCGTTCCTCCAGCATACGATTGGCACTACTTTTGTCTGTCAACCAAAGACAGAACAGTCGAAGACTTAATTCATCCCGTGTAACCGGAGCAGCTAACGCTTCCTGGGACCATTGCTGAAGCATATGGATTCCCTTGTCGGTAATGGTATACATTTTCTTATCAGGCTTGTCGGACTGCTGAATCCAACGGGAGGCTAGTAGTTCCTTGCCCTCCATACGGGCCAGTAGCGGATAGATCTGACTGTGCTTGGCCTGCCAAAAAGGCTGGATACGCAACATCAGATCATAGCCGGAGGATTCCTCTCTTGCGAGAAGCCCCAACAGACCATACGATAGTAAATTCATAGATCTTATCTCCTTCATCCATCATAGTAACGGTTGTAACAGCACTGCGGCAGGTATTCTGCAGCTTCATGAAAAGTGTACACTGAAACTGTATGGTTTGACAACTTTCAGACAGGTCGTTCACAGGTTAGCCAAAATTGGCTCCTGTCATTTTCCACGTATATGCGCTTTTTTTCATAAAAAAGGGTAGTTTAAGCTCGTATGTACGAGCTTAAACTACCTAGTAACTTTCTGCCGAAGCGTATCCTATTTACTGTTCATTCCCGTCAACGACAAGCGTTAACGCTCCTGTATCTGGATGAATAACCATGCCGTGAACGGGGGCATTAGGGGGGAGAAGCGGGTGATTTTTAATAAGCTTCACGGTAGTTTTTACCCCTTCTTCAATGTTGTCAAAACCTTTCAACCATTTATTTAGCTTAATTCCTGAATTTTCTAATGTATTCAGCACTTCCTGAGAAATTCCGCGATCGAGCATTTCATTGACCATGTGGTCTGCATTTAATGCAGCCATGCCGCATTCATAATGGCCCACGACCACTACTTCGTCTGCTCCCAGCTCATACAGGGCGACTAGTACACTGCGCATTACGCTTCCAAAGGGCTGTGAAATAATCGCACCCGCATTTTTGATGATTTTCACATCACCATTACGCAGGTTCATGGCTTTAGGGAGTAACTCTGTTAGCCGTGTATCCATACAGGTGATAATGACCATTTTTTTATTGGGGAACTTGCCCGTTCTATAGGCCTCGTATTCTTTGTTTTCTACGAAAACACGATTGTACTCTAAAATGTCTTTGATGTGATCCACGATTGTTCCCTCCAGATTCTCATAAAGTTTGATATGTACAGCCCAACGTTTATTTCAGGTCTTAGGAGCTGGTCGTACATGTTGTGTGTTGATTATACTTTTTAATATAAGTATCATCAAGTATAGGTATTGTAAAGTTTTAACCATTTTAAGTTAAAGAGGTGACCTCAAATATGGCGCAACAGACGTTGGATCAATTGACGGCTTTAAAGGAGCTTGCACACAAAATTAGTAGTTATGGCGAAGCAGTAGGTCTGCTGCACTGGGATTTACGGACTGGTGCCCCGCGAAAGGGCGTTGACATTCGGTCGGAGACGTTAGGTATGCTGTCCACTGAAATGTTCAAGCTGATGATCTCGGATGAAATGGGACAATTGCTGCAATTTTTTGCCCCAGAAGACAAGCTGAAGCAACTGGAGGATAATGATCGCAGATTGGTGGAGGAATGCCGTAAAAATTATGAACTGAATCGTTCGGTTCCGGCAGACCGATATCGGCAGTATAGCATTCTTGCAGCACAGGCAGAGAGCAAGTGGGAGGACGCAAAGGAACATAGCGATTTTGCCGGATTTGAACCGTACTTGTCTAAAATCGTCGACATGAAGCGTGAGTTTATCGGCTACTGGGGTGTTAAGGATACAGAGTATGACACGCTTTTGGATCAATATGAGCCGGGGATGACGGTTGAAAAGCTGGATGCTGTGTTTGATCGTCTCAAAAAGCGCCTTGTGCCCCTATTGTCTAAAATTCAGGCTTCATCGAACCAGCCGGATAAGAGCTTTTTAGATGGTGTGTTTGATGTGAAGCAGCAGGAGAAGTTCAGCCTGTTCATTTTAGGACAGATGGGGTATGACTTTGACGCAGGTCGTTTGGATGAGAGTGTACATCCTTTCGCAACAGGATTAAATCCAGGTGATGTGCGTATAACAACTCATTATCTGCAAGATGATGTAACCAGCGCTATTTTCAGTTCGTTGCATGAAGGAGGCCATGCGCTGTACGAACAAAATATTGCTCCAGAGCTGGCAGGATCACTACTGTCTGGAGGAACCTCTATGGGGATTCATGAATCCCAGTCGCGCTTGTGGGAAAATAAAATCGGACGCAGTCGTGCTTTTTGGGATCGGTATTACGATGATTTGCAACAGCATTTTCCTGATCGTTTGGCGAAGGTTACGGCAGAGCAATTCTACCGGGCAGTCAACCGTGTGGAAAATTCACTGATTCGTATTGAAGCGGATGAGCTAACATATAATTTACATATCATTATCCGTTATGAAATTGAAAAAATGCTGTTTAATGAAAAGCTGGATGTGAAGCGTCTCCCCGAGGTGTGGAATGCGAAATATAAGGACTACCTGGGGCTTCTACCACCGAATGACGGACTGGGCGTACTTCAAGACGTTCACTGGTCCGGTGGTGATTTTGGTTATTTTGCTTCCTACTCGCTTGGCAATATGTATGCAGCGCAAATTTTGGCGACATTACGCAAAGAGTTGCCCAATCTGGATGAATTAATTGCTGCTGGGGAACTTGAGCCGATCAAGCAATGGCTGACCGAACGTATTTACCGTTACGGCAAGAGTCGGACGCCATCCGAATTGATTGTAGCCATTACAGGTGAGGAGCTGAACCCGGATTATCTCGCCGACTATCTGGAAGAGAAATATACCTCCATATACAAGCTGTAATTTAGAAACTATAAAATAATCATATATGCATCTACCCCGCGTTCCTAGGCGAACGCGGGTTTTTTTTGTGCGATTAACCATTATAACGACAGTCGCATAACAATATATGAAGTCAACCGATGTAAAAAGGTGGGGAGGGAACAAGGATGAAAAACGGCGCTCGTTTCAAAGCTGTGGTGGCTGCGGCACTACTCGGATTACTGTTGCTCAGTGGGTGCACCCCTAAAGGAGGGGAGCAGACGATTGAGATCAGACTGGGCGAGGTAGCCCGTACGGTCTTTTATGCGCCGCAGTATGTAGCCTTGAGCCAGGGGATGTTTGCTCAGGAGGGACTGAATGTCCAACTCGCAACGATTCCCGGGGGTGACAAGGCGATGACGGCGTTATTGTCCAATCAGGCAGATATCGCGCTGATCGGCGCGGAAACATCTATTTATGTGTATCAGCAAGGAGCAGAGGACCCTATCATTAATTTTGCCCAACTGACACAGAAGGATGGTACCTTTTTATTTGCCCGTCAAACGCAGGATAGCTTTGAATGGGAAAAGCTGAAAGGACAAAACTTTTTGGGGCAACGCAAGGGCGGAATGCCGCAAATGTCACTTGAATTTACGCTTCGCAAACACGGCATTGATCCTCATAAGGATCTGAAGCTGATTCAAAATATTGATTTTGCTAATGTTGCCTCTGCTTTCGGCTCCGGTACAGGGGATTATGTGCAGCTGTTTGAGCCACAGGCATCTATTTTTGAAAAGGAAGGCCGTGGACGGGTAGTTGCCTCTATCGGTGTGGAGAGCGGCGAGTTGCCGTATACGGTATATATGGCTAAGCAAAGCTACCTGAACACAAATAGCGAGGCTGCACAGAAATTTACAAATGCTGTATATCGGGCACAACAGTGGATTGCTACGCATTCACCTGAACAGATTGCTGAAGCAATCACGCCCTATTTTAAAGATACAGATTTAGCTGTTTTGACGAGTAGTATCAAACGATATAAGGAACAGAGTACCTATGCTTTGAACCCGATGATTGAGGAAAAGGAATGGAAGAACTTACAGGATGTCATGACCTCGGCAGGGGAGCTTAAAAGTCCGGTTGTACTAGATAAGCTAGTGAACCCAAGCTTTGCACAACAAGCGATTTCATCAAACTCTACCGGGAATACTGAACCGCCTGTGAAAAAGAGCACAACTGAATCTACGGATGCAGGTGTCGGTGCTGGAGGTTCGTCATGATGGAGGAACGGAGTGGCCTCACTTCGGACGCGACCATCCCGATGGTGAGAATGGAGAAAGTGACGCATGTCTATGTAACGGATCGTGAAGCTTCGCTGGCGGTTGAGAATATTGATTTTTCTGTAGAGACAGGGGAGTTTGTCAGTTTGGTTGGTCCAAGCGGCTGCGGCAAAACGACGATCCTGTCCATGATCGCGGGGCTACTGCGTCCAGCGGCAGGCCAAGTCATGCTGCAAGGTCAGCCGGTAAGTGGTCCGAGTCCAGAGGTCGGTTACATGCTGCAGCAGGATTATCTGTTCCCGTGGCGGACGATAATGGATAACGCATTGTTGGGTTTGGAGCTAGGCAATAGAGTGGATGAAGCTGCGCGTGAGCGGACACGGCTGTTGCTGGAAGGCATGGGTCTAGGAGGGAAGGAGCATCTGCATCCGTCCCAGCTGTCTGGGGGAATGCGTCAGCGCGTGGCGCTGGTACGGACGCTGGCGACCAATCCGGGGCTGCTGCTGCTGGATGAGCCTTTCTCCGCGCTGGATTATCAAACCAAGCTACAGCTGGAAGATCTGATTGCGGAAACCTTGCGCGAGCGGAGAAAGACGGCTATTTTAGTCACACATGATTTGGCCGAGGCCATTGCGGTCAGTGACCGGATTATAGTGATGGGTCGAAATCCTGGTCATGTCCGACGTACCTTCGAGATTCCGGATTGCATCCGAAAAGCTCAGCCTTTTTATGCACGCGAGCAGCCGGGTTTTAATGAGCTTTTTCATGAAATATGGGGTGAACTGGAGGCTTCGGGAGCAAAGGAGTGAGTTAACGTATGAAGGACGAAGCGGATCAGCTTGAGCAACGTTGGATTCAAGGACTACATCAGGCGTATTTACGCAGCAGGCGTTCGCAGCGATGGTTAGTGACAGGTGTACAGACAGCTATTTTACTGCTTTTGTTTGTGCTATGGGAAATTGCAGGCCGTTTGAAGTGGATTGATGTACTGTTGTTCAGCTATCCGAGCAAAATTTTCACCCAGATCGGTAAGGATGCGGTCAGTGGTGAATTATGGGGACATGTAGGTGTCACCGTGGGAGAAACGATGGCGGGGTTTTTACTCGGTACACTGTTAGGTACGTTGCTGGCTGTACTTATTTGGTGGTCACCGTTTTTGTCGAGGGTGCTTGATCCCTATATGGTCGTGTTCAACAGTATGCCTAAGGTGGCGCTAGGTCCAATTTTTATCGTCATGTTTGGGGCGGGATTTACTGCTATCCTAATGACAACCCTCTCCATTACGGTCATTATTACGACACTAGTCGTATACAACAGCTTTCAGGAAGTTGATTCGAATCTGATCAAAGTGGTTCGTACGTTTGGCGGATCACGCCGGGATACGTTTCAAAAGGTGATTTTACCTGCATCCTTTCCTGCAATCGTCTCTACGCTGAAAGTGAATGTCGGTATGGCATGGGTTGGCGTGATAGTTGGTGAATTTCTGGTGGCCAAAAACGGCTTAGGCTATTTGATTATCTATGGTTTTCAGGTGTTCAATTTCACGCTGGTTATGTCCAGTTTGTTGATCATTGCTGTCGTAGCTACACTGATGTATCAGGCGGTCGTGTATGTGGAGCATCGTCTGCTTTCCGGTCGTCCTCATCGGTAATAATAAAATTTCTGAACATTTGTGTAAAACGTGAAAATAAAGTACCATGAAAATGAAATACTTAATATTTATGAAAATGTGGAAACAGATTTCATCTAGAGAGGACAGAATTTTTTCATGGGCTTTCGTACGATTAAAACGGCTATTGCCGCATTAATGGCCGTACTTATTGCGGAGGGTTTTGGCATTCATGGAGCCACCTCAGCAGGGCTTTTAGCGATTTTGGGGGTGGATGTCACACGCAAGAGAAGTCTCCGTACCATTTCGGCGAGATTTTTTGCATCCGTCGTGGGGCTTCTTTTTGCTTGTGTTTTGTTTGTGGTATTCGGATTTCATGATTGGGTACTAGCATTATATATTTTAACGGCGTTTCCAGTCATTGTACGGGTGGGCTTTAAAGAAGGGATCGTCACCGGCTCGGTCGTGGTTTTTCGTGTATTCAGCGGCGGCGTGATTGATATGGAGGTACTGCTGACCCAGCTAGCTCTGCTAGTGATTGGACTGGGTTCCGCGATGATTGTCAATTTAGCCTATATGCCGGGTTCTGATAATACAATGCAACAAATTCGGCAGGAAGTGGATCGGACATTTTCTGTTATATTCAGAAATATGGCCAATACGCTGCGTAGTCCAGCATACATATGGGATGGCAAGGAAGTTATTGAAGCGAACAGCGTGATAGCCAAAGGGGTCACTGAGGCGGGGCGTTCCTTGGAAAATCAGATGCTTCGTCCCCAAGAGGGTTGGAATGTGTATTTTTATATGCGAAAAGAGCAGCTGGATTCGATCCAAAACATGATGCAGTTGATCGCACAAATGTATCAGCATATGCCGCAGGCCAAGCTTCTGGCCGAGCTGTTCGACCAGCTTAGCAATGACGTTTTGGCTGGACATTATACGGGACAGACTGAGAAGCTGCTGGAGCAGGTTCGTGAAGAATTTAAAGCAATGGAGCTTCCCGCAACCCGGGAGGAATTTGAGATTCGTTCGGCATTATTGCAGCTTACACATGAGCTTCATCAGTATTTGAAAATTGCGAAAAAGGACAAGGCCCCTACTCCAGTGAAAAATTAGAGTAAAAGGCCTTGAGCGGCTACTATCCATGACGGACAGTAGCCTTTTCTTGTTCAGTGATGGTAGAAGCCGGATGACTCAAAGTCCGTTTGTGCCGAATTCGGTCTGTGATCCATAAGACAGCGGTGATCAGGCAAGGGTACAGCATAGCCCATCCGACAAAGGGGAAAACGATCGCCGTAGAGATGAACGATATCCAACTAATGGCAACGCCCCAGCGACTACCACGCAGAAGCTTAATTCCTGCTGCACAACCGCCTAGATAGGTCAGAATAAAGGTGGCGTTCGGGAACTGGATCAGGTTAGTGAGTGAAACAGTACCACTACCGTACAACACCATAATGATCACGAAGCAGACGCTAAGAAAAGCAATGCCACCGATAGGGGTATGGAATCGTTGGGATAACATGCCCATCCAGCGAAAGGCCTGTCCTTGCCGGGATAAAGCATAAGCGACACGTGAAGCGGCACCAACATAAGCAATAATAGTAGCGGTACAAATAAAGATACTTGTCAAGCCTGCAATTATCGCGCCCCATGGCCCGATAGCCCGACTAATCACCCATACGAGCGAAGCATCCGAATCCCCTGCAAGGTAACTTTGTGTGCCCACAGTAGCCAGCGCAGTTAAGAAATAAAGCAAACCAACAATGACGGCTGCAATGGTCACGCCTTTAACGGCTGCTCTCTGGGGATTGGTGAATTCCTCTGACATATGGGACACAGCCTCCCAACCGATGAAGCACCAGAACAGAATCGCGGCCGCTTGACCGACAGGGAACCAGCCATGTGGAACAAACGGGGTGAAATGGACTGTTTCCATCTGAGGAAGTGCTGCGGCAATGGCGAATATGAGGACGGCAACGATAGCTATGACGACAGCGATCTGAATACGTCCCGCGACCTTCATGCCGATCCAATTGATGATCAGGCCCACCGCCAACATAGCAGCGGCTAACATCATGCGGCTTTCCTCTCCCCAGCCCATGGCTGCGGTCATATAGCCAGCTCCAGTGAGTGCGGCAACAGGTGCCCCAATCGGAACCGACATAAGAAAAAACCACCCGATATAAGCACCAGCACGTGGTGAAAAGGCCAACGTGACAAAATGCGATACCCCTCCCGCATTCGGAAATTTGGCGGATAGAAGACCCATGGAAAGTGCCATTGGCAGGATGAGCAGGGTCATAAAGCCCCATGCCAGCAGCGATGCCGGTCCCGCCATTTGGGCGGCAAGTCCAGGCACAATCAATATCCCCGAACCCAGTACAGCTCCGATATAGAGTGCAATGGCCTGTGGAAGACCAATGGTGGATTGAAGTTTACTTTCATTTGTCATGCAGAAAAGCCTTCTTTCTCTTGTTATTTTCTCCAGCTTATCAGATAATCAATCTATCGGAAAAACGGAATATAACGATTGCTTGCATCGGAAAAACCGATTGAAGGAGCGGATTATGGAATCGCGGCATTTGTTTACCTTTTTAAATGTAGTTGAGGCAGGCAGTTTTACGCGAGCAGCGCGTATACTGGATTATGCACAGTCGAGTATCACTGCTCAAATTCAAACGCTGGAGGCAGAGTTGGGTACGCCGCTTTTTGATCGCATTGGCAAGAAAATCATGCTGACGGATGCTGGACGACGTTTGCTGCCCTATGCGCAGGAAATTTCCAAGATGCATGCTATGGCCAAGGATGCGCTTCGTTCAGAAACGGAATTGGCAGGCACGCTGAAAATAGGAGCACCAGAGTCTCTGGCCGCTTTTCGTCTACCGAGTCTGATCCGTGAGTACAGAGAACGGTATCCGAAGGTTAAAATTGTCCTTAAACCCGGCGAATGCTGGGAATTACGCGATTTGATCCGCTCCGGTGAGCTGGATTTGGCTTTTTTGCTTCAGCCTGAGACGGAGGATAGAGAACTGAATGTCACCACGCTTATTCATGAGCCGATGGCCTTGGTTGCTCCACTTAAGCATTCGCTGGTTACCTATACCCGGGTAGAGCCTGCTGACTTGAAAGACGAAACCATTTTGCATACGGAGGCAGGATGTACGTACCGTATCCTTTTTGAGCAGTATTTGAATAAACACGGTATTTTTTCAGACCCTAGCCTGGAATTTTGGAGTATTGAAGCCATCAAGCAGTGTGTCATGGCTGGATTGGGTATCGCGCTGCTTCCGCTGGTAACGGTACAAAACGAGCTGCGAGAAGGTAAAATGGCGCGTTTAACCTGGGATGACAGTGAACAGCAGGTGGCTACTCAGGTCGCCTATCACACGAAAAAGTGGAAATCCCCGGCTCTTAGTGAATTTTTACAGATCGTTGAGCAGCATGTAACACATTGGCGTGCATGAGTTCAAGCCATCGCGGCATATGCTTATACAAATAATATTTTTTCCTTTTCGCCTATTCACTCAACATTCGCCCACAACCTGCATACATATGTATGGAATGATTGATTGTATGGAGGAGGTTCAAGAATGGCATTAAGTCATAAAAATCGTAGAGAGATTATTACCAAAGCGATCTGTGGTAAAGGTCGCAGATTCTCTACCGTAACCCATACCGTAACTCCGCCGAATAATCCGACGAGCATTTTAGGGGCATGGATTATTAACCACCAGTATGAAGCTGTGGCGGCGGGGGACGGCATTGAGGTCGTCGGGACGTATGATATCAATATTTGGTACTCATACGATAAAAACTCGCAGACCGATGTGGCCAAGGAAACGGTGTCGTACGTGGAAAATGTGCCGCTCTCGTATCTTGATCCGAAGCACCGGGCGTCTACAGTGGAAGTATCCGCCGAAGCTACACAGGAGCCGAGTTGCGTCGAGGCCAGTGTGTCTTCTGGAGGTGGCAGCGTAATGATCCGGGTCGAGCGGGAATTTGCGGTGGAGCTGGTGGCGGAAACGAAGATTGTTGTAGAAGTATTCCCGAATGGTAGCAGCGATGATTTTGACAAAGACTTTGATTTTGGAGCGGAAGAGGGGGACTATGAGGAGCTCGACCCCGACCTCATTGACGACGAGCTCTGACAGAAGTAACCAAAAAGAGGGCCGCTTTACTCTTTGCGCCGGCTGATTCTGCGCAGGGGGCAAAGGCCCTCCTTTTTTGTTATTGTGGGTTGAAATCCGTACGTAGTCCGTAGGGGGGAATATGATGCAGCAGCCGGGACAGTCGCTCATACGCTTCAGACAGATGCCAAATGATGAAAAAAAGCGTAGACTGGAGCGTTCAGGCATAGCGGTGCAGTGGATGGATAGCAGTATAGCAGATTTTGCGATAGGCTACGCGGTGCAAATCCATCAACTGCGAGTGTTGGAAATTCGTAGACGTGCCATCGAAGGCCCATCCAAAGTCCGCGCATACGATCTGTCTGAACTGGATCAACACTCACCGCTCTATGTCCGGATGGAGCGGCTGGCTGTACGTGCGTTGTACACCCTGGGTTTGGACAGTGGTGAGGTGGTACTGACGCCGCTGGGGGAGCGCAACTGTCAGGTGCGCGAAATCTCAGCACAGCCATGGCTGAACGATAGACGTTTGGCCACGCTATATGAAATTGCTGCGCGCGAAGGGGATGTTGAGGGTGAGAATCTTTCAGCGCAACGAGGGAGAGATCGACTGCTCATCGGAATGGACCCTGAATTTGTGCTGGTTCGTATGCCCGAGGGACGGGTCGTTCCGGCCTCAAGATATTTGGGTCGTCTCGGCATAGCCGGCTGCGATGCTGTTACTCGTCGAGGACGAACACTGTATCCAGTCGCTGAGCTTCGCCCTGCGCCGAGTGGAGATCCGGCCCATCTGCTGAAGCACCTGCGTCAAGCTTTTGCAACAGCAGCCCGGCGCATTGCCGACCGCACACTCATCTGGCAGGCAGGGGGGATGCCGCAACCGGGTTTTCCGCTGGGCGGACATCTGCATTTCAGCGGGGTTTCGCTAAACGGTGCCTTGCTACGGGCACTGGATAACTATTTGGCACTGCCTTTAGCGCTACTGGAAGACAAGCGTGCGGCTCGGCGCAGACCGCATTATGGCAATTTAGGTGATTTTCGCCGTCAGTCGTATGGAGGCTTTGAATATCGTACACTGCCCAGTTTTCTTATCTCGCCACAGCTGGCGAAAGGTGTGATTGGAATGGCGTTTCTCATTGCCTCTCAATATCCGCGTTTGCAACGTAGGCCGCTGGGTGAGGAGGAGGCTCACAGAGCCTTTTATGAAGGAAATCAACTTGTCCTTAAGGAGTATATGGAACCTCTAATTTTGGACATGGTTTCACTGGAAATATACTCGCAATATGAAGCTTATGTAGCGCCATTGCTGGACAGCCTCCGCAAGGGGAAACAGTGGGATGAATCACGGGATTTGCGCCCGTATTGGAAGCTTACGTAAAATCAAGTGTCGACACCAGGAATGGTTTCATGTTATCGACTGTCATTTTTGATATAATGAGAGATAATTATAAGTTTAAACGGAACAAAGTGTGGGGGTTAGTAAACGGTATGTCCAAATATACACCGATGATTGAGCAGTATTTATCCATAAAAGAGCAGGCTAAAGATGCATTTTTATTTTTCCGTCTGGGAGATTTTTACGAGATGTTTTTCGATGATGCAATTCTTGCATCCAAGGAGCTGGAAATTACACTTACGGGTCGTGAGGGTGGCGCCACGGAAAAAATTCCGATGTGCGGCGTGCCTTATCATTCAGCGGAAAATTACATACAGCGCCTCATTGAGAAGGGTTATAAAGTGGCTATATGTGAGCAAATGGAGGAAGCCTCAGCTACGAAGGGGATGGTGCGGCGGGATATTGTCCGCGTTGTGACCCCGGGTACGGTAATGGAAGGCAAGGTGCTGGGCGACAAATCCAACAACTACATGGTATGTGTCACAGAGACGGACGGGATGCTGGCACTTGCGGCGTGCGACTTGTCAACAGGTGAATTGTATGTGACCTCTGTGCCTGATTCGAAAGAATGGCTACTAGATGAAATTAACATTTATGAGCCTTCCGAAATGTTGGGGGATGGTCATCTGCTCGATTTTGTGACATCCCGTATGTCCCCCGTTGGACGGCGCGTTGTGTATACGGCTTGGGACAAATCCAAGGATGATCTGGTTCGGGATCAATTTGGCGAAGCCACATGGGCAAGGCTTACGGAGGAACGTAGACGGTGCGTATCGCGCCTGATTTCCTATTTGAATGAAACGCAAAAAAGATCGTTAGGCCAATTGACCCAAATCTCGGTATATGAGCCAAACCATTTTATGATTCTGGATCCATTTACCCGCCGGAATCTGGAACTGGTGGAGACGGTACGTGAACGCTCCAAGAAAGGCTCGCTGCTGTGGCTGTTGGATCGCACAGAGACATCCATGGGAGCGCGTCTGTTGCGTCGTTGGATTGACAAGCCGTTGTTGAGCAGCAGTCTTATTGAGGAGCGCTTGGAGGCGGTGGACAAGCTATATCACCAGTTTATTTTCCGAGAGGATGTACGTGCTCAGCTTAAAGAGATTTATGATCTGGAGCGTCTGGTTGGACGGATCGCCTTTGGCAGTGCTAATGCACGTGATCTGATCGCCCTCAAGCTGTCGCTGGCCCGAATTCCGTCTTTACGCGAATTGTGCGCTGAATCTCCTTCGAAGACGCTGAGACGAATTGCACAAATGCTGGATAGCTGTACAGACCTGTGTGCGTTGATTGAGGAAGCGGTGGCGGATGAACCGCCGATTTCCGTAAGGGATGGAGGTCTTATTAAGGAAGGCTACCATCAGCGTCTGGACGAACTGCGCGAGGCGAGTGTGAACGGTAAGCGTTGGATCGCTGAGCTAGAGGCCAAGGAACGTGCAGCAACCGGCATTCGGTCACTTAAGATTGGATACAACAAAGTATTTGGTTATTATATCGAAGTGACCAAATCCAATTTGGCTTCATTACCAGAAGGTCGATATGAACGCAAACAGACGCTAGCGAATGCGGAACGGTATATTACACCGGAGTTGAAGGAAAAGGAATCTCTAATTCTGGAAGCCGAGGATAAAATGGTTGATCTGGAGTACACGCTTTTCACCGAGCTTCGCAGTAAACTGAACGCTGAAATTCCACGTTTGCAAAAGCTGGCAGAACAAGTTGCTGAAATTGACGTGTATCAGTCGCTGGCTTCGGTTAGCTCGGAACGGGGATTTGTGAAACCTGAGCTGACTACAGGATATGATTTCGTAGTCGAGCAGGGGCGCCATCCCGTGGTGGAAGCCGTAATGAAAGATGGCGGTTTTATCGCAAACAGCACGGTGTTGGAGGAAGCCGATGCGCATATTCTACTTATCACTGGGCCGAACATGGCTGGGAAAAGTACGTATATGCGTCAGGTTGCACTTATTGCAATTATGGCTCAAATTGGCTGCTTTGTCCCTGCTGCACGTGCCAAGGTGCCAATGCTGGATCGCATTTTCACACGGATCGGCGCGGCGGATGATCTCATCGGCGGGCAGAGTACGTTTATGGTCGAAATGGCAGATATCCAAGTAATGACGGACAAGGCAACTCCGCGAAGCTTGATCATTATTGATGAACTGGGACGAGGTACGTCCACCAGTGAAGGAATGGCAATTGCACAGGCAGTCATCGAATTTGTCCATGACACGATCGGCTGTAAGGCACTGGTATCCACGCATTTCCATGAGCTGGCGCATTTGGAGCAAGGCCTGTCTTCGCTGCGAAATTACTCTATGGCTGTGCAGGAAAGCGGCGACAAGGTGAATTTCTTGCGCAAGCTCATACCGGGAGCGGCTAGCAGTAGCTATGGTATTTATTGTGCTCGGCTTGCAGGTTTGCCCAATAACATTATTGAGCGAGCGAATGGACTGCTGAATGGTTTTGAACAGGCAGCGGCTCAAGTAACGGCAGGTACCGAGACAGTAGTAGGAGGGAAGGAAGGGACTGATCTTCGTACAGTTTCAGGGACAGAAGATATTTCTTCTTTGACCGAATATAATTCAGGCCAGACATTGCGAGAAAGCGGAGAAACTGCATCATCAGCTCAGTCTTTATCACAGCAGGCCACCCTGGTAAAAGAAGATACTCTGCAGACGGTGGAAACTTTCAGCACGTTGGAGCAAGGAGCAACCGAAGTGGTACAGCTGTCCATTTTCGGAGAGCAGGAGCTTGCCGCCTCCAAGCCACACGCAGAGACAGTAGAGGCTAATCCGATTGTGCGCCAAATTTTGCGCAAGGTGAAAAATGCTGATGTCATGAATATGACTCCTTTACAGGCAATGCAGCTATTAAATGATCTTAAAAACAAGGCCAATGGCCTGTAGTTAAAATAAGTGACATTATTCTTATTTTTCATCACACTTTGAAGTCAGGAGGAGGTTAAAAGGATGTCTAAAATTCGGGTACTGGATGAACATATTGCGAACCAGATTGCTGCCGGTGAGGTCGTAGAACGTCCAGCCTCCGTCGTGAAGGAGCTGGTGGAAAATGCGATTGATGCAGGCGGTACGCGGGTGGACGTATGGGTAGAAGAGGGCGGCCTGCAAAGTATCCGGGTGACGGATAATGGAAGTGGCATTGAGCCTGAAGATGTGGAGACGGCATTCTATCGGCACGCGACAAGCAAAATTGGACATGGTCGCGACCTGTTTCAGATCACAAGTCTCGGCTTCCGAGGAGAGGCGTTGCCAAGTATTGCGGCTGTATCGAAAGTAGAGTTGCTTACAGCAGCCGGAGATGACGGACGTGCCCGTAAATTAGTGATTGAGGGCGGTAAGCTGTTGCTTCACGAGGATGCTGCTAGTAGACAAGGGACGGATTTTACCGTACGGGAGCTGTTTTATAATACACCTGCACGGCTGAAATATATGAAAACAATCCAGACCGAGCTGGGACACATTTCGGATGTATTGTATCGAATGGCGCTTTCGCATCCAGAAGTAGCCTTCACATTGCGGCATAATGGCAATACATTGCTGCAAACGCTGGGTAATGGTGATTTGCTGCAGGTGATTGCTGCTATTTACGGAACTTCTGCGGCGAAATCCATGCTGCTGCTGGAAGGAGAGAGCCTCGATTATCGAATTAGCGGCTATGTCAGCCGTCCAGAGTGGACGAGATCAAATCGAAATGCGATCTCGACGGTAGTGAATGGACGTTTTGTGCGAAGCTACGGGCTCAATCAGGCGTTGCTCAAGGCGTATCATACCTTGTTGCCGATCAATCGTTTTCCGCTGGCTGTGATCCAACTGGAAATGCATCCTTCTTTGGTGGATGTTAACGTTCATCCTGCCAAGCTGGAGGTAAGGTTCAGCAAAGAAGCTGAACTGTTTCAGCTGGTTGAAGATTCGGTAAAAGCTGTTTTAGGGCAGCAAGTGCTGATTCCGAAGGCAGTCAAGCGCGAGATCGGTGGCAAGGACAGTGGCTCGTTTGTGCAGGAGCAGTTTCACTTCTCGAAGGGAAATGGTGCGGAAGGGGATGCTCCTTCCGGCAAAGACCGGGGGGGAGCACTGCCACTTTCCGTGACTTCGCCGGAGAGCCAGGTACCGCGCCAATCCAATTACTTGAACAGAAACGAAGAGAATAACAGAGGTAGCCAGGAGCGTGAGCAACGTCCGAGCAGGGATAGCCTCTCAGTCATTGGACGGGCAAACAACCTTTCAGGTAAAAGTATTAGTGATGATGAACTGGATGCAGATTTTGTAGAAGAAAACAGCGGGAGTGAAGTTGGAGGGGACGTGCCGCTCCCTGATGGAGCGACTGTACAGTCGTCCGAAGGAGATAGTGCCGCAATAGGCACATCTTCCTTATACAGTGGAGGGATACAGGAAACGGCTGCTTCTGCTGCTTACCCATCTTCTATGCCGCCGATTGCGGGACACGCTACGGATTCCCGTCATTTCGCGGATCAGAAGCCGCGCCAGCAACGCCTAGATGCCGAGCAATTGGCAGCGGTGTCGGGAGAAGCTCCAGAGTTGCCCACTTTTCCTGAACTGAATTTAATCGGTCAGCACCATGGGACATATCTGATTGCGCAGAACGACCAGGGCTTGTATTTAATTGATCAACATGCCGCGCATGAACGGGTGAATTATGAATTTTATTATGAAAAATTCGGCAATCCTGCGTCAGTATCGCAGGAACTGCTACTGCCAATTACACTGGATTTTACGCCTTCCGAGACGGAAAAGTTGAAAACAAGGCTGCACTGGTTTGAACAGGCGGGGGTGTATTTGGAGCATTTTGGCGGTCAAACCTTCCGTGTCAGCTCTTACCCGTACTGGCTTCCCCAAGGGGAAGAAGCGGATGTCATTGAGGAAATGGCCGGATGGGTGCTGGAGGAAAGAGCCATTGATCTTGCTAAGCTGCGGGAAGCAGCCTCAATCATGTGCTCCTGCCGGGCTTCGATTAAAGCAAACCAGAAGCTGACTGACCGACAGGCTATCGTGCTGCTAGAGCGTTTGGCAGCATGCAAACAACCATATACTTGCCCTCATGGGCGACCTATTGTGGTTTCCTTTTCCACATATGATTTAGAGAAGCTGTTTAAAAGAGTAATGTAAGGGAGTATATATATGTTGCAGGATCGGGAAAACCGTGAAGAAGAAGAGCGGTCGAGGCTACGGGAGAAGCAAGTCGAATTACTGGTCACGACAGGGGATTCCCCCTCGGCAGAGGTTATGGAGCGAGCGAAGCTGCTTGCAGCCGAGTTAGGGGTGCTGTATGCCCCTCGTCGTGGCATATCGGTAGCTAAGCTAATTGCGGCTCACAGAGTCCGTCAAGCGTTGGTTCTGGTGCAGGGCGGAGTGAGGCTGATTAGTCCAGAACAATCACCGATGGTTTTTCACCCGAGTATGGGCTTCATTCGCGCCAAACGAGTATTAAAGGGTGAACCTGACCCGATGTTGACGGCTGCCCGGATCGTCCCGGGTGATACTGTGCTGGATTGCACCGCAGGACTTGGTACGGATTCTCTTCTATTTTCAATTGGAACGGGAAGCTCTGGACAAGTCACGGCTGTGGAGAGTTCTTTCCCCGTCTATGCTTTAATCAAGGATGGAATGAGGCATTACCGTTCCGGCAACGCTGAAGTAGATCAGGCCTTTTCCAACATTGACGTTCGTTTTGGTCATCATTTGGACTATTTGTGTAGTTTGCCGGATCGCAGTATAGATATTATTTATTTTGACCCCATGTTCCGTGATCCGTTGCTCGATTCCAGCGCAATCGGTCCATTGAGAGGGTTGGCTAACCCAGACGCGTTGAGTGAGGAAAGTATTATTCATGCGAAACGGATTGCACGAAAAACAATTGTATTAAAAGAAAAACGGGGTAGCGGGGAATTTGCCCGTCTCGGCTTCCGTGTGGAGCAGCGGGGCACAACGAAAACAGTGTACGGAGTGATTGATATTGACAGTGGCACCTAAGCCTAAACTACTTGTTCTTGTTGGCCCGACTGCGGTTGGCAAGACGAAACTAAGCATCGAGATGGCTCGACAATTTGACGCAGAAATTATTTCCGGGGATTCCATGCAGGTATACCGTCATATGGACGTTGGAACCGCCAAAATTTCCGAACAGGAAATGGAAGGAATCAAGCACCATTTAATTGATATTCATGAGCCTGAATACCCATATTCAGTAGCCCAATTTCAGGAAGACTGTCGTCGTCTCATACCTGATATTCAATCTAGAGGAAAGCTACCGTTTATCGTAGGCGGAACAGGTTTATATGTAGAATCAGTCTGCTATGAATACCAGTTTTCCGAGGTAGGGGCTGACGAAGCTTTTCGTCAGGAACAGCTTGACTATGCCGAACAGTTTGGAGCTGAGGCGCTTCATGCGCGACTACAGGCGGTTGATCCCGAAAGTGCACTTCGTTTGCATCCTAATGATCGTCGTCGTGTCGTTCGGGCACTGGAAATTTACCATGTTAGCGGAACGACACTTAGCTCTCAACTTGCCAGTCAAAAAAAGGAATCTCCCTACCAACTCTGCATTGTAGGTTTGACAATGGATAGGCAAATGCTATATAAACGTATTGAAGACCGAATTGACGGGATGCTCGATCAAGGGCTTGTTGCTGAGGTAACCTCCTTAATGGAACGGGGAGTGCGAAGCGATGCCATCTCCATGCAAGGTCTAGGCTATAAAGAGATATCCTCCTACCTGCGGGGAGAAGTGTCTTTGGAAGAGGCGGTGACTTGGCTAAAACGGGATACGCGTCATTTTGCGAAGCGACAGCTCTCGTGGTTTCGCCATATGAAGGATATCCAGTGGGTAGATGTCACTGATTTCGGAAATTTTTCTGCTCATGCAGCCCGAATACACGAAATTATAGCAGGAAAGTTCCGGACAGACCTTGAATATACTTCAAAACAATCCAAATGATTATTGGGGGTACGGCTAAAATGAACAAGTCCATTAATATCCAAGATACGTTTCTGAATCAATTGCGCAAGGATTCTATACCTGTAACGGTATACCTCATCAATGGATTTCAGGTGCGAGGGACGATTAAAGCATTTGACAATTTTACGATTGTTATCGACTCGGATGGAAAGCAACAGCTGATTTACAAGCATGCCATCTCCACCTTTACACCGCAACGCAATGTATCGCTTGTACAGCAACAGGATAACGCTAGCGATAACTGATTACGGCTTGACGGTCGCCCGGGTTCATGAAACTTTTCAGGCGCCCGTCTCGTCTAACTGTATAGGAATGTGACCGGGAGCAACCTGATCAGGGTTGTTCTTTTCATTCCGTTTACTTTCATGCTGCCGACAGCAAGCTTTAAGCTTATGTTAGGTATCATATGATTATTCGCGAAAGGGAGTCAGGGGAATGCCAAACGATTCATTGTCCAGATCCGGCAATCGCAATAGAAACACATCTAAAGAGAAGCCGAAGGGCAAGAAAAAGAAAATAACAGGTAAGCGAGTGGGGTGGACGCTATTTATTACAGCGGCGTTAGCCATATTTTGCGCACTTGGTGGATACTTATTTGTCATGGTTAATGGCGAAAAAATTTACAAAGCCAACAAGGACAAAATTACAGTGAACGAGACATCGAAGGTTTATGACCGCAACGGTGTGCTCATGGGTGAGTTGTCTGTGCAAAAAAGCGATCCTGTCAAAAGTGAAGAAATTCCACCGCTGCTCAAAAAAGCATTTATCGCAACCGAGGATAAGCGTTTTATGGAGCATCAAGGGGTTGATATTTGGTCTATCGGCCGGGCAGCCGTTAAGGATATCGTGGCCCGTTCGGCAGTGGAGGGTGGCAGTACGCTGACTCAGCAGCTGGCCAAAAACTTGTTTTTGACACGTGACAAAACCTTTTTCCGTAAAGCGACAGAGGTATCCATCGCAATGGCGCTGGAGCGGAATTTGACTAAAGATGAAATTATTACACTCTACCTGAACCGGATTTGGTTTGGACGCTCGTATTCTGGAATTAAGGCAGCGTCGGAAGGCTATTTTGGGCAAACGGATTTGAATAAATTAAAATTGTGGCAGGTCGCTACACTGGCAGCTATTCCAAAAGGGCCATCCAAGTATAATCCGATTAGTAACCCAGAAAACTCAAAGGCCCGGCGTGCTGTGGTTCTCCAGCTGATGTTTGAGCAGGGAATGATTGGAAAGCAGGAGATGGAAGAGGCCAAGGCTGTAAATTACGATTACAAACAGCCGGAAAAAGTTCAAAAGTATCAAAATTTTATGGAATACGTCATGGATGAGGCAGAGGATGCGTTGCCAGGAGTTAGCGGTAATGATCTGATTATTGGTGGTTATAAAATTCATACCACAATGGATGCCCAGGCTCAAAATGCGCTGGATCAGGCGATGGCAGATGATGACATGTTCGAAAAAAGTCCGGACGATCAGCCTGTTCAAGCCTCGATGGTCATTATTAACAACCAGACAGGTGGAATTGCCGCGATGGCACCCGGACGGGATTACAAAAAGGGAACCTTCAATCGTGCGACACAGAGCCGCAGACAGCCAGGATCGGCCTTTAAGCCGATTGTAGCCTATGCGCCAGCTCTTGAATCCGGTAAGTTTACGATGGATACCCCTTTGAGTAACGAACGCCAGAGTTTTAACGGATACAGTCCGAAAAACTTGCATGGTTACTCGTCGACCATCAGCATGCTCGACGCCATTACGAAATCTGAAAATATTCCGCCTGTATGGTTGCTGAATCAAATCGGTGTGGAAAAAGGGGTTCAATTTGCCGAGAGCGTAGGAATTCCGATGGACAAAAATGATCACTCACTTGCTATCGCATTGGGTGGATTAAGCAAAGGAACGAATACCCTTGAAATGGCGCAGGCGTACAGCGCTTTTGCTAATAAAGGACAATTCCAAAAAGCTTATTCTATTAAGCAAATTAACAATAGTGATGATCAAGTTGTTTATACTCATGAAGAGGAAACTAAATCTGTAATGAGTGAAAAAACGGCTTATGAAATGACACAAATGATGCAAAATGTAGTCAATAGCGGTACAGGTCGCAAAGCACGTATTGACTGGCCTGTAGCTGGTAAAACGGGTACGACCCAAAGTGGGATTAGCGGTAACAGTGGTAACCGGGACATCTGGTTTGTCGGTTATACACCGGAATATACCGGAGCGGTATGGATGGGTTATGACAAGCCGGACAGCAAGCATATGCTGAGAAACTACAGTGGGCAGTCGGCAGCCTTTTTCGGAAGGGTCATGGGTGAAGCTCTCAAGGGACACCCGGTTACGCAATTCAGCGAGCCGAAGGGATATGAACCACCAGTTGAGCAGAAGCCAGAAGAGCCGGTTCAGGCTACCGCTCCGAGCGGACTGAGCGGGTCTTATAGTCAGGACACCCAAATTGTATCGTTATCTTGGACTGCGGCTACGGGGGATAATGTACAATACCGCGTGTATCGCAAAGGGACTTCCGATACAGGCTTTGCGGCAATCATGGAGGCTATGAAGGGCACGAGTGGTGAAGACACGTCTCCTATAGCTGGAAACACGTATGAATATTATGTAGTAGCTTATGGGGCGGATGGTAAAGAATCCGAGGCTTCTAATACGATCCGTGTGGAAATTCCGGCAGAGACTACTCCGGTTGATCCACAGCCAGGGACTGATCCAAACGAGAATGGAACCTTACCGGATAATGGCGGGGCTACAGACGGACAAAACGGTACAGATCAGGGAAATACAACTCCTGGCGGTATCAATAACAATAATGGCTTAGGTCAGGTTCCGGCATCTCCTGGGGATACTAATGGGAATGGTGCTGGAGGCACAGGTAACAATAGTGGTAATTCCGGCAATGGAAACGATACTAATCAGGGAAATGGTCAGACTACTACACCGGATGCAGGTATTTCTGATGAAGATACTATGGTAAATCCAGAAAACACGGATGCATCTACGACTGAAGTCACAACGGATGGGACTCAAGAAGGCAATTCCAACGGTCATTCGAACTCCAATCGTGGACGTCACAATCGGAATTAGCAAGTATTGCTTTATGCAAGTTGAATTTGTTTCAAATCAAAGGTATTCTCAGTCCGTGAACTGGTCTGAGAATACCTTTTTTGCTGTTTTAAAGGGGTTCTTTTTGAGTGTACAGTTTAAATATGGTAAGCTGGTTTTACCAATGTTGGAGAGGAACATCATTTATGAAGCGCAAATTCGGAGACCGGGCCAACTGGCGCAGAATCACCAATCGCAAGTTTGCTTGCCGGTATGTAGAAAGTGACGCGTTTACAGGATATGTGACCCTGTATACAATTTTGAGTCTCAAGGAGCCGTTATGGAAAAGTTACGGTGGTCATACGTTTTGCATAGCCGATAAAGGATATTCCTGGCTGCAATATTATCCAAAAGGTGAGCACTACGTGGTGACTGCTATGTTTGATAATCGGGAGCAAATCGTTGAATGGTATATTGATACCTGCCGAAATCAGGGTGTGACCGATCAAGGAGTCCCTTGGTTTGACGATTTGTATTTAGATGTTGTGGTGCTTAAAAACGGTGAAATCTTCCTAGTGGATGAGGATGAATTGGAGGAGGCGTTACAACGGGGGCATATCTCAACGCAAGAGGCAGAATTGGCTAACCGTACAGCGGCTGATGTGTTACATCAGATAGATGCCCACGTGTTCCCCTATTTTAAAATGTCACTGAAACACCGGGCAGAATGGTTTCACAACGGTGATTTCAAGAGAGAACGGTGAAAGTTTTGCAGTGGATTAAAGACACTGGGCCCAAACGTCCTGAGTTGAAAAGCAGGCAGAGTCGCCTTAAGAAAATATCTATGGTATCCAAGCGTCTTGTACTTTGTTTGATGATTTTCATTTTGGTCGGATTGGTATGGGCAGGTATCCGAGTGTGGAACATGAATACGGCTGCCTCTACCACTCCGCTCCAGCAAGTGCAAATTGGTATCGTACTAGGTGCTTCTATGTGGGGAGCTGAGCCCAGCCCTGGATTGAAGGAAAGGCTGGAAGAAGCCCTGCACTTATACCGCAACGGGACGGTACAGCGTCTAATTGTAAGTGGGGGACTGGATAAACCAGATTTTCCGTATACGGAGGCTGAGGGCATGCAACGCTATTTGGTAGGTAAAGGGGTCTCTGTACAGCATATTGTGTTGGAAAACCATGCGACCAGTACTTACGAAAATCTGCTCTATAGCCAGCGCATTATGAAGGAATATGGATGGACCTCCACCGTGATCATTACACATAGCTATCATGGCCCTCGGGCGATGGAGATTGCTCAATTCTTGAATTTTGATCATCCTCAGATGGCTCTGACGGAATCCAAAGTGCTGAATATGCCAATTCATCAATCAAGAGAAGTATTGGCATACGCTAAATGGACGCTGCAACGGTGGTGGATCAGCGCTCAAACTTGGGTTGCCTGAATTTAAGAAAAGGCTTTGTGCACGTTCCCGTTGCTTTTATGCTAATAAGGACATGCCAGACCGAATACATTAATAGGGTAAGCTGTGCCTGAAGAAATGTTGAGGTGATGGATGCATGAACGGACGGGGAATCGCCGCGGGCAAGCGGTCGGAGGAGAGACCTTCCAGACAAATTAATGTCGTGCTGCGTAGCCCGGAGCCGATAGCTTCGGTGACTGTGGACGAGACGGAAGCAGTGGCTTCAACCAAGTCACAGGCGCTACCGCAGTATCTCAGTCTTTATCAGGAAATTCAGAAAGAACTCGATCATCTCGTCGGCTTGGATAACATCAAAGACCTGGTATTTGAGGTATATGCCTTTTTGCAAATCGCCCATATGCGCACGGATGCGGGATTGTTGAGCAATGCACACGTATATCACATGATTTTCAAAGGAAATCCAGGTACGGGGAAAACGACAGTAGCCCGCATTATCGCTAAAATGCTGCAAAAAATGGGGGTACTGAGCAAAGGTCATCTGATTGAGGTGGAGAGGGCTGATCTGGTCGGTGAGTATATTGGGCACACTGCACAGAAAACGCGAGATCTGGTAAAGAAATCTCTTGGCGGCGTGTTGTTCATTGATGAGGCTTACAGTTTGGCACGCGGAGGGGAAAAGGATTTTGGAAAAGAAGCGATTGATACCTTGGTAAAGTCCATGGAAGACCAAAAAAATCAATTTATTTTGATTCTCGCTGGATACTCGGGAGAAATGGACTTTTTTTTACGAACGAATCCTGGTCTTCCTTCTCGCTTTCCAATCCAGTTGGATTTTCCTGATTATACTGTAGATCAGCTTATCCAAATTTCCGAGATGATGGCCAAGGAGCGGGATTATATTCTCATGCCTCAGTCCATAATTAAAATGAAGGAGCATTTGCTAAACGAGCGTAATGACAGTCTTCATGCATTTAGTAATGCACGCTATGTTCGTAACGTGATTGAAAAAGCGATTCGGCACCAAGCTGTCAGGTTGCTCAATCAGTACCGGAGCGGGCAACCCGGCAAGCAGGAATTGATGACGCTGCGTCCAGAGGATTTGAAAATGGACAAAAGATAGGCGATAATAGGAATCTGAATCACATCGAATGGTATGACATCGAACGGGGGCCGGCCTGAACATCAGGTCGGTCTCTGTTCGAGAGTTGACATGAAAATAAAGGAGCAAACAATATGGCGAACTCCACTCATGATACACAAACTGAAATGCAGGACAAGGCGGTACTGGTCAGTCTGATTACGGATGAAGTCAAACGATCTGGCATCAATACGGAATACTCGTTGGATGAGCTGGTGAAATTGGCTGAGACAGCGGGAGTTGAAGTACTGAGCGTCCTGACACAGAATAAGGAAGCCAAGGATTCAAAATGGTTTATTGGCAAAGGAAAAGTAGAGGAATTGCGTGCAGTTGCTGAAGAATTGGGAGCGAATACAGCTATTTTTGATCAGGAGCTCTCGGGGGCCCAAGTACGGAATCTGGAAGAAAGTCTGGATCTCAAAATTATTGACCGGACACAGTTGATTCTGGACATTTTTGCTCAACGTGCAAAAACACGGGAAGGTATTATTCAGGTTGAACTGGCGCAGTTGTCATATTTACTCCCCCGTTTGTCTGGACATGGCAAAAATCTCTCGCGTCTCGGTGGCGGAATCGGAACACGTGGTCCTGGTGAAAGCAAGCTGGAGACAGACCGTCGTCATATTCGTGACCGAATCAGTGATCTGAAACGCCAACTGGAGGAAGTGACTCGTCACCGGTATTTGCACAGGGAGCGCAGACAAAAGAGCGGTATTGTTCAGGTTGCACTTGTTGGCTATACCAATGCGGGCAAATCGACGCTGTTGAAGCAACTGACAGCAGCCGATGTATATATTGAGAACCAACTGTTTGCGACGCTGGATCCTACCTCCAGAACAATGGAGCTACCGAGTGGAAAAGAAATTATTCTTACGGATACAGTTGGTTTTATCCAAAATCTTCCTCATGATTTGGTTGCTTCCTTCCGGGCTACTTTGGAGGAGGCGAATGAGGCTCATCTCATTTTGCATGTCGTGGACGCTTCCTCGGATATGCGAGACGAACAGATGAAAGTTGTAGAGACGATCTTGCAGCAGCTAGGGGCTGCGGACAAGCCTCAGATCGTATTATTTAACAAAAAAGATGCCTGTACCCCTGAGCAACTGGAAATGCTTCCTTCTGGGGAGGGCTATTTGAAAATTAGTGCTTTTGATGAAGGGGATTTGCTGCGCATTCGTGAACTGATTCAAGAGCATCTGAGTGGGGATACGCTGAGATTTCGCATTCCCGCGGAACGTGGAGATTTAACCTCGGTGCTTTATCGAATCGGAGATGTACTGCTGACAGAGTATGATGGCAATGATGTCATTTATGAGGTTGAGATTCAAAGAGGCGAGTACGAAAAGTACGGTCATGCACTTAGCGAGTTCACAGAAGGTTAACATCTAATGATGTTTTTGGGTCAATAAAATGAAAATGCTCATCGTTCAAAGTGAACAATAATATAACATGAATAGCTTAAGGCTGCGTAAGAGAGAGGGTCAAGAAGGTAAATGGTAGTTTTTAGTCCAGAAATTCAGAAAATTCAGGAAACTGCAGAACATAAAATACAAGAACGTATACAGCACATAGATCATATTGTAGATTCAAATCAGTGGAAGGTAATTCAGGCATTCCAGCGGAAGCAAGTGAGCGATTTTCACTTTGCGGGTTCTACGGGATATGCTTACAATGACCGGGGACGTGAGGTGCTGGAAGAAGTCTATGCGGATGTGTTCGGTGCGGAGGCAGCGTTGGTGCGTCCGCATTTTGCCTCGGGTACTCATACAATTGCCACTGCTTTATTTGGTGTGCTGCGTCCAGGGGATGAACTGTTGTACATTACTGGGAGACCTTATGATACCCTCCACAAAGTGATTGGTAAGCCCGGCGATGGAACAGGATCTTTGCAGGATTTTGGTGTTACTTATGGAGAAACCGCACTGACAGAGGAAGGTAAAGTGGACTGGGAAGCGGTGGAGGCTGCGATCCATGCCAATACCAAAGTGATCGGTATTCAGCGTTCACGCGGTTATGATTGGAGAGCTTCGTTTAGTGTAGCAGATATTGAAGAAATGACAGCACGTGTGAAGGAAATAAAACCTGACGTCATTGTCTTTGTTGACAATTGCTACGGTGAATTTACCGAGAAGCTGGAACCTACTCAGGTAGGTGTCGATTTGATGGCAGGTTCGTTGATTAAAAATCCCGGTGGTGGCATTGCAGAAACGGGTGGATATATCTCCGGCAAACAAAAGTATGTAGAGCTAGCATCCTACCGATTAACTGCACCTGGAATCGGTGGAGAAGTAGGTGCCATGCTAGGTACTACACGAGGCATATTTCAGGGACTATTCCTTGCTCCAACACTGGTTGGGCAAGCGGTTAAAGGGAGCGTATTCGCAGCTGCGGTCTTTGAGGAGATGGGATTTGAGACCAAACCTGCCTGGCATGAAGAGCGTACAGATTTGATTCAGGCTATTTCTTTTAGTGGACCAGAGCATCTAATTGCTTTTGTACAGGGCATTCAGCGTGCGGCTGCCGTGGATAGCCATGTGGTGCCGGAGCCGTGGGATATGCCGGGTTATGAGCATCCAGTTATCATGGCTGCAGGTACGTTCATACAAGGGGGAAGTTTGGAACTATCCGCAGATGCTCCGATTCGTGAGCCTTATATTGGTTACATGCAAGGGGGCTTAACCTACTCTCATGTTAAATTTGGAGTGCTTATGGCTCTGCAAACGATGAAAGAACGTAAATTATTGTGAGTTTTTCTAACATGTCATTGACACTTTGCATCAGCTAAATGTACAATAAGGTGAATAATAGATCACTGGAAGGTTGATGACAAATGGGCGACGAAATTCGCAGAAATATGGCCTTATTTCCAATAGGTATTGTCATGAAGCTAACGGACTTGTCAGCACGTCAGATTCGTTATTATGAACAGCATAACTTGATAGTTCCTGCCCGTACATCGGGAAACCAACGTCTTTTTTCTTTTAATGACGTAGAGCGTCTGCTTGAAATTAAGGCGTTGATCGAGAAGGGTGTTAACATTGCGGGAATTAAACAAGTCATGAATCCGGTTACCAAGGAATCGGAGGAAGCTACGGTTATTACAGCAGATACGGAAGTCAAACGCCGTGAAATGTCCGATACTCAGCTTCACCGCTTGCTGAAACAACAACTTGTTGCAGGCAAAAGACCAGGACAGGTATCCCTGATCCAAGGCGAATTATCACGGTTCTTCAATAAGAGATAATGCTTTGACTTACCTCTTGGCATAAGGTCGCTTTACTTTAAAACCCGGTCTCATCATTTAAGTAATTTATATAACAACCGATTCGTATATAGTGGTTACAGAAAGGGAGAGGTTAGAGTGAGTTATAGCAGAGAAGATATCCTTCGGATTGCGAAAGAAGAAAATGTTCGTTTTATTCGTTTGCAATTTACAGATTTGCTGGGCACTATTAAGAACGTTGAAATTCCGGTTAGTCAACTGGAAAAAGCATTGGATAATAAAATGATGTTTGACGGTTCTTCCATAGAAGGTTATGTGCGTATTGAAGAATCTGATATGTATTTATATCCGGATTTGGACACTTGGGTTGTATTCCCTTGGGTAACCTCGGATCGTGTAGCCCGTTTGATCTGCGATATTTACAAGCCGGACGGAGTTCCGTTTGCAGGCGACCCGCGGGGGATCTTGAAACGTGTACTTAAGGAAGCAGAAGAGTTGGGATATACTTCGATGAATGTCGGACCAGAGCCTGAATTCTTCTTGTTCAAAACGGATGAAAAAGGCGAGCCAACTACAGAACTGAATGACCAAGGCGGGTATTTTGACCTGGCTCCGATGGATCTAGGTGAAAACTGCCGTCGTGAAATTGTACTTAAGCTTGAAGAGATGGGCTTCGAAATTGAAGCATCTCATCATGAAGTTGCACCTGGTCAGCATGAGATTGACTTTAAATATGCAGATGCAATTAAAGCTGCCGACCAGATTCAAACGTTCAAGCTCGTTGTTAAGACGATTGCTCGTCAGCATGGTTTGCATGCTACCTTTATGCCAAAACCTTTGTTTGGTGTAAATGGCTCCGGTATGCACTGCAATCAATCCTTGTTTAAGGATAATGAAAATGTATTTTATGATGAAACGGATGAACTCGGATTAAGCCAGACGGCCCGCCACTATATGGCTGGTATTCTTAAACATGCACGTGCAATGGCAGCGATCACGAATCCAACGGTAAATTCCTACAAACGTCTCGTACCAGGTTATGAAGCGCCTTGTTATGTGGCTTGGTCTGCAAGCAATCGCAGTCCAATGATTCGGATTCCCGCATCTCGTGGTCTGAGTACTCGCGTCGAAGTTCGTAACCCTGACCCGGCAGCGAATCCTTATTTGGCCTTGGCAGTGATGCTGAGAGCTGGTTTGGATGGTATCAAACGTCAGTTGGCTCTGCCAGCTCCTATTGATCGTAACATTTACGTAATGTCTGAGGAAGAGCGGATTGAAGAAGGCATTCCAAGTCTGCCTGCAGACTTGAAAGAAGCTTTGTCTGAGCTTATTCGGAGCGAAGTTATCTCTGACGCACTGGGCGACCATGCTCTGGCCTACTTCTATGAGCTTAAGGAAATTGAATGGGATATGTATCGCACCCAAGTGCATCAATGGGAACGTGATCAATATCTGACTCTTTACTAAAATGGGAATCCCTTGGCGCTCTAAGCGTTGAGGGATTTTTTTTTGTGTGTGTAATCCATCCGTCATTTGAGACTAATTAGTTCTCCCCCATAATCTCCCCACAAAAAATATTATTGAAATAGACCCTCGGTAAAAGACTCATATTTCTCCATGCTATTCATCTCTATTTTTGGAAATGTGTGCATAAACGTAGGCTGTGAAAAAATTTCAAACTAACGTTGAATGCAAAATATGTGTTGGATGCCTTGAAAGTCTTAGAAAACGAAGTCATTACACTCGGGTATACTGGCTCTTCTAAGCTACTCACACTCCAAAGTGATGAGTCGAGTTTCTACATTGTTCTTCTTTAAAGGGGGCTGGTTAGATGAGTAAATACTATGCGAGAAAAATGATTTTTACTACTTACTACAGCGGCAGACTGATCTTTGAAGATTAAGGAAGTTCGATTGCTGAAAGCTATGGATAGGAGACAGATTTCTGTTTTTGAAAACGTGAGCAGTGACATTTTGGGAGTCGCCGCCAAACAGCAAGTGCCTTATGGATGTGGGTAATTTGAGGATTGAAAACAGATAGTAGAACTTACAGGAATATAACCAAAAGTCCACATGTTAAAAAGAAGAACCCAAAGAGAATCGATACAGAGCCTCTAAATTTCATGTCATCAATGTAAGCATCACTTGGTTCTGAGTCACCTTTGATCTTCCAGGCTTCGTTTGCACGCCATCCCCAGGTGGGATTTCGTTTACTTAAAATACCAAGCGAGAAAAAAATAATCGCAATAAGAATAAGCATGAATCCCATTGGATCAGCCCCTTTAAGTAAACTATACCAAAAAAGAACGACAGATGGAAAGTATCGTCCCTCAAGGACGGATAGAAGAAAAATAAGAGGGCTTTGCCCTCCATCTGAAGGTGTAATTTTAATCTGAATAGGCAACCGCGTTAAAACTTTCTATTCCTATTCGGGTGGCATCCGCTGTGCAAAATAGATATAAGGTATACACCAATTCATTTGATGGTGGTAGAGGGACATTGTAATCGGAAGCATTAATGGTGACGACCTGCACAGCGTTGGGATTTGCCTCGGAGACACTAACAGAGTAAAGGGCATAAGCAACAGGAGAGTCGAGAGTGCCTCTAACAATAGAAATAGCAATAACGGAGTCAAATGGTGGAGTAGTGGGAAATGAAAGCTCAGCAATCCCAGATAATTGTACACGCATATTTTCCCCAGCGCCCGTCACGTCTAAGCCAAGCTCTGCAATGGCTACAGGAGTATTGGCTGGCAAGGGAATTGAGATTGTATTACCATAGCTTGCATTTTGAGATGTTCGAGCATCTAACAATCTAGTCATTATCTCATCTCCTTTTTGATAGTTTATGCAGAAGATATTCAGTGTTGAGGGCTTGGTGGATATGCCTCTAAGCTAATGCGGTGTATTGCGTCATTATCGGCCCCGAAGGGTAGAGAGGAAGGATACAAGATGGAACTTAGCGAGAAACAGTTGGAGAGTGTGAGCACGCTTTGTGCTTAACTACAACATGAAGCCGACAAAAACAATTTTTACTGTGACACGGTCGATCGGTTTGGAATGATCTTGTTGCTAAAGGGTTAGCTACGAAACGAGGCGGATGGGATGAGAAAAGTGCATATTTTCGCCTGACATATGAAGATGCGAAGACCGTTTATACAAAGCCAATGCCATGAAAGTATTTTGGAGTATTGCATTAAAAAGTTTTGAACCCATAGGGGACAAGAAGGAGGAGCAACTTTCCATAAAGGAGAGAGACACAATGCATCCCCTATACCAAAGGAGAGATAACCCGTGAGTAAATACAAAGTGTATGAAACAGTAGCGGTGAGACAGTTGGTATATCTAGGAGAATACGAAGGGAATAGAATGCGTGAGATCGGAGCGCAGATTCGGTCTGAAAAGCCCAATATGATCATAACCCCACAAGAAATAGAAGAATTAGGGGGATTAGAACTGATTGACATAGATATTAGACAAATATACCTATAATGAGCGATAAGCACAGTGGGGTAATACACCTCAAACGCTACATAGAGCGGTTTTACGTGGATGGGGTAGGGAGTAACCACCAATACAATACGCTCACCCAGGAACGTTGGAAGGATGATAGATATGAATCTGTGGCCGATATCGGCTATTAAACAAGATGGTAAGTCCAGATGTGCCAACTGCGGAAAGCCGATAAGCGAAGCTAGAGAAAAACTTACAGGCAGGTTATACGATGGGGAGTTTGCTTGCTGTCGGGAATGTGATGATGAACATGAAGAATTAGGCAGCAGCCCCATTGAACATGGGATAAGATATCGTGATTTGAATATTAAGCCTATACAGGGTGTCGGTCACACGGCACCAAAGGGAGAATATATAGATGAAAATCGTAGTGAATAATGAGCAGGAAGCGGACTGCGTCGCTTCTTCCAAGACGGACACGAATATTCGATCATGGACTTGATCAAATCAGAAAAGGAAAAACAAGAAGACACAGAAGACTTGCAAGGAGAAGATTTTCGCATTTTGGCAGAAGGATTATTTTGGTCAGAACTGCATATAGAGATTGATCGAAAAGAAGAAGAACTGAAATTTCGAAGACGACGATTGGGTGACAGGAGAATGCATACACTGTGGTACTCATACGACGGGAAACAATCGCGATGAAGATTAACCTATAGTGAGTGGAAAGCGATGGATTCTCCTGAATCGCGGGCTACTTGGCGATGCGAGGATTGTTACAATCGTCTATGTCCGTGCTGCTCAGAACATCTTATAGGAGACGATGAAGACGACGAATGCTGGGGGAGGAACAACAATGACAGATAAACCAGACTGGGAAAAGCGAATGGATTACTGGATACTGGAAGCCGAAAAAGAAAAAAGTTGGGTAGATGATATAGAAAAACGGTTGTATTTTTCGAACACCGAAAATGAAATTATTGAAAGGAAACATAAAGGTACTCGTCGATACTCAAAAGGAATCTGAATCCCTAATACAACAAAGGATGCAGAGATAGCCAGACTAAACGGGTCACTCATGAAAGCCTTCCAGCTGTGGACTGATTATTTTAATGCACCGAACGCAGAGGGCAAAGCGTGTATTAATATCGAGTTATCTAAAGTGTTTGCGAATGCGGCGGTCAAGGAGGATGCCACATGATACGCGCATATACCACTATATTAGCTGCTGTACTGTTGTTTATAGGTGTATTACAAGTAGATAGGTATATGTTGATTGAGACTGTGCCGGCAAGCGAGGTGAGGATTAAATATGGCAAATAATAACGATGAAAAAAGTAAGCACCTTTGAAAAAAAGTGCTTACTTTAAAGTTAGTTTTATTATTAAGGGAATATTTTGTAAATGTAGCCTTGATATAATGGGCATACTTTGTTGTTGCCTTTTTGTTGCCATTTATATAAATTAATATTTCCTCCAAATCCTCCTGTCATGTAAAATTTTTGAGTTGGAACTGTCGATTTCATATCCTCTTTAACTGTTGCACCTCTGATGCCACTTACCCATTTTTTGTTCCCTTGAGGCGGATCATATGGTGACTGAGAAGAAATATTTGCTGAAGTTGGGGCTTGTTCTGCAAAACCTAAAGACGGTACAGACAATGCCCCAAGAAGAACTGTGCCAGCAGCCAAAGCAATAATAGATTTTCTCAAAAGTAAAGCCTCCTTAGTTTGTTTTCTTCGTATGCAAACTATGGTGTAAGGTAATTATAGTGTTTTGATTTACATATATCTACCAAAAATAACGATTTCACCAAATTATCACATTATATAAAGGAATGATAAACGATGAATGACGATCAAATGTGTATAGTTAATAGTCTTGAAGATGAGTCTTCTGATACACAAAAGATAATCCAGGTAAACTTTTTTTCGGACATTGAGCAGGAAGATATTCGAAAAACAAAGTGGCTTCTTAGTAAGTATGTTGATATGATCGAGGTGATCAAAAACTATGAGTTTGCTCTCCAGTAGATTGAAAACGGAATGTATGCGTATGAGTTACTTTCCGCCGAGGGGGCAATTGCAAAACGAGAGTCAGGTCAGGAGTTAACGGCAGGTGTAACAGCAAACGCTGTAATCCTAAAGGACAAACGGCATATGAATTACAAATTCTATCAATTCATCACAAACAATGTCCGCTTCGCCGTAAACAACATGAGGGATCCACACGAGGGACTTGCTGCTAAGCTGCTGTTCATAGACGGTAAAAAATACCTCAAGGCCCAGCAGTATATGGAGAAGGGATACAGAAAAGATGTGCCTAGTATCTCAGCCACGACATTTGCAGTTAAACGACGACGAGCGATTGTAAATATAGCAAACAGTCTTAAAATTAATCGGACTTTGGATTTTGTGGTTATTGACTATGGTCGGGGCCGCAACAAGGAAGGTGAAATCGGACTTAGGATGCCAGAATTAAATTAGACCGTAAGGGCTTAAGCCTTTGCGGTCTTTATTGAGGTGTCAGAAGAAAATAAAGTAATAGTCTTACGATGTTTCATTAAGCTAACGGTAAGGAAAATTTAACCAAAAAGAGAATAGATAGTCTTTGAATACTTCGAAAATACCGGATTCCAGAGGCGTTAATACTGAGGAGTTCTTCATATGTCATTCCCCTTTGAATGTATTAGTAATTTTATGTTTTTCTAAACGGAGTTGGAACAGTCAGACATTATATTAATTCCAGAAGCAAGTCATCCACAATTAATGGAAAGAGTCGCAACATTGTACCATAGCGGTATCGCTCAATTTATTCTACCTTCTGGTGGTACGACCCTTCATGTAGAAACAACCGAATGGGAGTTTCTAAAAAATGTCGGGGTAGCGTTAGGAGTACCTTCAGAATCATTACTTAAAGAAGATAAAGCAACTAATACCTTTGAAAATGTACGTTTCTCCTTGGAAGTGTTACAGCAACAAGGAATTCATCCAAAAAAGGTTGTTTTAGTTCATTCAAATGATTAAACTAACGAATAACAGTAGGTTCAAGTAATCGATGAAACGAAGAGGGGGGAACCGAAATGAAGACGATCAAGTGCATGATGGACCACCTGTACTGGGCGGACGAACGCATCTTGGACGTGCTTGAGAAGAGTGAGGTGAAGAACAAGGACCTTCTGAAGCTGGTTCGGCATGTCGCGGTCGCGGAACGAGTCTGGCTGTCCCGATTGCAGGGCAAGGGCAGCGCGCAATATTCGTTGTGGGAGGAAGCGGAAGACCTGACGGCGATCCGGACGATGTTCGAAGAAAACGCCGAGCAATATCGCGTCTATATCGAAGGGTTCGAGGAATCCGAGTTGGACGAGATGATCGACTATGCGAACCAGAGCGGGGTTCCGTTCCGAACGTCCGTACGGGACATCCTGTCGCAGGTCCTCTTACATGGGCAATATCACCGGGGGCAGATCAACCGGGCACTTCGGATCGAATCGGCAGAGCCTGCCCAAGTCGATTACATCACGTTCGCGAGGCTCTAACAGGGCCTAATAATCACCATTACTCGGAATGGGATTGGTATTGAACTAACGGGACACGTTAGTTTAATGGAACAGCGACAGTCTAGGACCTTTATTTTTTCATCCTTGGTTGTCGCTGTTCTAATTTCTAAGGTCAGTCTAAAACTTATTTTATGGAGTTTTCTTCGAACAATAAAGTTGTGTACTAGCGAGTCAACTACAATTATTTTCCCCTGTGCGATATACAATAAAGTTGTGTACCAAAATCCAATATTTGCGATTTATATTTTTTTTAATATTCTAAAAATATGTACGTTAAACCCTTATAAATATGTTCTCCTGTCTTTAACTTTTCAAATATTTCTTTACCATAATACCGCTCTCTATTTAAACCAAAGCAGCCGTCCTGATTTTAGCAAAGCCTGATGACACTTGTTCATCAGGCTTTTGTTTCTACTAAGAAACATACTTTTGTTATTGTAGAAAGAAAATTTGAGGATGCTATGAATGCTGCTTCCTTTGGTTGGGCACAGTATCGTTTTAAACATGAGCCGATCTTTTACGCTCATCTGAAAAGCAAGGCTCCAGCCCGATACGGTGATCGGAACACAGACTACGGTATGGAAGGCTGGTCTTCCTGTTGAGGAACCGCTGCCTAGGACAGTATGGGAAGTTTCACGGGGCAATGTAAATAAGTATGTTCACCCCACTCAGATGCCCCTTGATCTACTAGCTATTCCCATTATGAATAGTAGCCAGCTTAGTGGCGTAGTTGTCAATTTCTTTGGCGGCAGCGGCTCTACCCTTATGGCCTGTGATTAGCTTGACCGCTGTTGCAGGACCATGGAACTGGACCCGGTATTTTGTGATGTGATTAAAATGCGATATCAGCTGGCAACCGGCATGGAGCCGGTACGTCTTTCTAATGTTGCAACACATTATTCTAAATCGTAAAGTACGTTTGCACGAGAAATGTCTATTGGTTCGTTTACAGGTATGTTAAGAAAATACTTTAACTGCCATGTCTGAGTTTTTTGAGCCTGGAGGCTTGTAGGCGTGTCCCATGGTGGATAAATACGTATTGCTCTTTTACCACCTTCACCTTTGTTAGATAATATTTTATGTTTAATCAGAATGGATTTTGGGAATACAAATTGCCCCAAGCTACTGTCTTTACGTGCACTAATAACCAAAAAGTCGATTGGATCTGATACGTCATAGGGTTGTATTGGTCCATCCCCAATTCTCTTATATATAGTCACAAATTGCCCGATCTTTTTTGGAGTTGTCTTTGCAATACGGAATCGTATAGAGTGGGCATTTAAATTAAAGAAGTAGGCCCCATAGTCAGAGTTTTGTTTTTCTGGAATTGGTCCAGTACATTTAAAATTGCAAGGATTATAAACTGAAACTTTAGCGGCAAGCAGGTCGGTATGAATCTTATCAGATGCTGTCCAAGAATTTTGGTCACCAGAAGATATTTCTTTGTTAACCATTGTTATTTATTCTCCCCCATATATAAAACCGTTGTTTAACGTAGCATTCACTATATTAATGTAACCGCAGATGGTTCACAAGTTTGTGTATATTCTGCCTAGTATAAATAAAAAGGGAGACGTGTGAACGTCTCCCCAATGACAATGGGACAGACAACGAATAGCAAGAGACACTACTACAGCGCGAAATAGAGTTCGTCGAGGGTATCCTTGATCAATGGTATAGTACCGAAAGATTGTTAAGGCTGGTATAGCTCAGTGGGTCAAAGACCTACAGGCTAGAAATATAAAAATGCAGATAGTGCAGAATCTGGATCGGTTGATTGAACTGGATATAAGCTTCAGAAGGATGAGCTGTAATAATGCTAACACGATAGAGTCAGACCTATGCCTATTTTCCCAAGATGAAGTCAACAGCCCAATCTTTTTGGTTAATTGCACAATAAACTAATTTGACTAGACTTTGGAGGTGATCATTAAATATGTTTCGACATTATTATTGGCAAAAGAAAATGCATCGGAGAAAATTTAGAAGATGTGTAGTTAAAAAAGTCAAAGTTTTACCGAAAGTTATTGTTAAAGGGATCCGAGGACCTCAAGGACCTCAAGGACCTCAAGGACCTCAAGGACCTCAGGGACCACAGGGACTGCCGGGTCCACAGGGAGTTCCAGGCGCTCAAGGCCAGCAAGGGCTACAAGGTTTTCAAGGAATTCCTGGACCAACAGGACCAGCAGGAGCAGTAGGTCCAGCAGGACCAGTGGGACCGGCAGGAGCGATAGGACCAGCAGGACCAGCGGGAACGGTAGGGGTGGTAGGACCAGCAGGAGCAACGGGGGCAACAGGGCCTGCTGGCGCCGGGATATCAGACTTCTTAAGTGTTTTCCGAGCAGATCCTGGTACGGGAACTGACACAGTTCCGGGTAACTCACCAATTACCTTTACTGGAGTTTTGGCTAATGTTGGTGGTGCATTTACTTTCACTCCTCCATCTCCAACGATAACAATCAACGAAACGGGGAGCTATCTAATAGATTTTACAATTCATAACCAAGGCAATGCTGACTTTAACCTTACCGTAAATGGATTCCCTGTTACCCCAGTTCCTTTCACGGGTAACGGTGGCGGACCAACTTCGGCAGAAGTCATTATTACTGTAGGGGTCGTTCCTACAACTATTCAATTAGTAAATGCAAATGCAACCCCAGCCCAACTTCATAACTTTACCAATACTACTCTTACTATATTAAAGTTGACTATTTAAGCCATTCTTAATGATATATAGAACATTATATGTAGCCGCTTTAGAAAAGACTGTACGATTTCATATCGTCAGTTTGTCTAATTACACTCATAGTAAGCAGACGTATTTATGGGGGGGATTGTGTAGCATGGCAAGAGAACGTAGTGGTAGTAATAAGATCCATTAAACATTACCACTACTCCAAAGCCTATCTTTAAAGTTAAAATGGAAAATCCGTAGTAACATGGTAAAAAGCAATGATATTATTCAGACATAGAAATATGGATGCTAAGAAGGTCAGGAAACTTTTCCTACCTTCTTTTTTTGTTGTGACAAAATAGGAACTATTGCTTTGATCCGTCAGAAACGACAACTCATGAGCGGCAATCAATATAAATTTTCTTTTTCGATTGGTCGCGAAAAATGGGAAGCTACAGAAGAACGGGCCGAGGTCGATTGGCCTAAAGTTTAGGCATTGCATCAAGTCGCTATCTGATCTTGGTTTCTTCGCAAAGTAAATTAAGAAGCATCCGCAATCATGAAGTGACCCCTGTCAAGCAGACAGCTATCAAAAAGCAATAATTAAGCAGCCTGAGTCCTGTACTCATAAGGAGTCAGGTTGTTTAGTTTCTCTTGAAAGCGTTCATGGTTGTAGAAATGGATATACTTCTGGATGGCATGCTCCACCTGTTGAGCTGAGGCGAGAGGTATATTGAAATCCTTGGTCGCTATGCAGTAAGACCTCGCGCGTCCTGTGGCTTCCTTGCCTTTTTCACCGTATCTAACACCAGGCTCAAATCTTTCTGCGGCTGATCTGGTAGGCAACAATTACGTTGTTAAGAAGATCCTGAATCGCGGAAAGGAGAGTCTCTGTTCATTGAACATGAGGTAAGTGATGTCCGTTACCCACTTTTGATTCGGCTGGTCAGCCTTAAACTCCCGGTTCAGATGATTGCCAGAAACAACGTAGGCTACTTTCTTACCATAGTAGCACGATGCTATGTCCCTTACTAAGCAATTCTTGGATCACCGCAAACTTTTTACTCTTGGGTACAGCATCCATTCCTCCTTTCACATTTGCAAGAGCCTTTTTAGCATTTCATTTTCCGCTTCGAGGCGTTTCAGCTTGACCTCCGGATATTCGGGTCGTGTTCGAGGTCTGCCGATGCCTGGCCCTTTTGCTTTGCCTCGTTTTTCCTCTAGACCATTAACTTACTTATCTTCTCTTAGAAAAGGAAACCGGGATCGGCAAGAATACATGGATCTGGCGTATACCTGAAGCAATCCATGATTTAAACAAGCGAATCCCAAGGACTATCGGATTAACAGAAAATGATGATGTATACTTTCCAAATATTGAACAAATCTTTGAAGTTTACAAAAATGACAAGAACAAAATATTTAACGAGCTTCACTTCATCGAAGCAACTTTCATTGAGCATAATAATGAGGCTAAGAGTCTAAAAGAGGAGCTTAATCAGCCTAAAGATAATTTGATTATGCTTGATAATAAAAACAGAAAACATACGAGTTTGGAAAATTTGGGGAGCTATATTTGAAACTGAGGAATCTAATCCTGCGAAAAAAAAATTTAACCTTTCAAACATGAAAAACAGGTTTAGCCATATATTCAAAAAGGACCGATAGGTCCTTTTTTGTTTGAACAGAGCGGGTGAATCTTCTAAGACTATGATTTTGAAATCTGGGATGAGCGTTAAAAGTCCCGCATTTTACACAGCGTTGTAAATCCTTCAAATCTTATTCTGAAATCATTGTCCATTTAACCTATTAAAATTATAGATATCTTGTTATACTGTGTTCTTCTTAACTAAAGTCTGTGGTCTTGATCCTCTGTGTCTTATGTTGCTAAATGCGATGCCGCATAAAATGATGATAACACCGATCCATTGAGACCAGCCTACAAATTCTTCTAATACAAGAGAAGACATAATAACGGCCATGGGTAATTCAGATGCAGTCATAATTGTACCCATTCCTGAACCAATATGTGGCATACCTATGGAGTACAAAAGCGGAGGCAGCACTACTCCGAATACCCCGAGGACTAATCCAAAAGGACTCAATCCTGTCAGCACATCGAGGTTAAATAAGAAGGTTGGCGGAAATACCACAAAAACAGTAATAACAGCTCCGGTTGAAAGAAGGGCGCTTTTCAGTATGGGCGAAGTTTCTTTCGCAACAGCACCACTGAGGAAAACAAATAAAGCGAATGTTGAAGCAGCCAATAGCCCCCAAATCGTTCCTTGCCACGAGAGCGAGAGATCACCTTGAGAAAAAATGTTTGCCGCCAAAACCGAGCCGATGAGCAGTATTCCAATCGAGATAAGTTTACCCCTGGTTGGTTTTTTCTTCTGGAGAACCCATTCGTATAGTGTCCCAATCCAAACAAACTGAAATAAAAGGACGATAGCTAGGGAAGCATTTATGGTCTGTAGCGATTGATAATAAAACATACCTGTCAGTCCAAATGGAATTCCGGATAGAAGGAGTTTTGTAACCTGCTTGTACGTAAGGTTTTTCTTTTTTACAAAAATTACAAACATCCAGCTCAAAACTGCACCAAAGAAATACTGCACACCAGTTACCTCTGGTGTTGAAAAACCAGCGCTATATGCCAGTTTAACAAATGTGGAAAGTATGCCGTAACAACAACCTCCCAAGAAAACAATAACTGCATAATGCCACAACTTCATGAACAATCCTCCTTTTTTGAATACAAAAAAGCCACACAAATGCGTAAAGGCATTCGTGTGGCGAAAATAGAGATGACTCTCTAGAAAAATCCACATCCATCGGGTTTTAGTATTTCGTTCATTTCGGTATCAGTATAAAAGCAAAGGTTTGTTCTTGTCAATAATCTGATTCGGAGAGAATCAGGATGAAATCTAAAGTAGGTCAAAGCGACAGTAACAGTTAAATACAAAGTAATGTGATTAAATAGCAATCAAGCCCAAATTATTTTTTGAATATTTGGGCCAAAATTACTTCATATATGAAATGTAAGAATGTTCATGTGGATTTCTCTCTACAAGTTAAATTCCTGAGGAAAAAACCTTGCATTTTCAAAAAAGAGTGTTTTATTATTGTCCGCAAAGGGAGCTTGTACATCAACTGGATTGTGACTGTTCAATCAGGCAATACCATTTCTGGCCAGAAAAGACGTACCTTCAGCTAACTTTCACAAAATTTGAGGCCTGTGACAAATCGGAAATCGCTAACACAGCCTTACAGGATTGTAACCGTCGCAGGGCAAAACCTGGATCGCTAAACTTCCAGCATGGTGATGTTGCCTAAGATCTATGCACGGGGCAGCTATTCAGTTATTTTGATGCAAAGTCACAGCCAGAGAGGAAGAGTATTCATGAACTATGACCAGTTGGCCAAGGAGATTTTGTCTCGAGTTGGCGGTATTGAAAGCGTTACCAGAATTGTTCATTGTGTAACACGATTGCGCTTTCAATTGAAGGACGAAGGATTGTCCAAAACGGAATGGCTGCGACAGGAATGATTAAAGGATTCAATGAACTGTTTTTGCTTTCGGTTGGATTACTGAAACATCTGGGACGTATCAATTGTCTTGATCTACTTCATTGGTTTTAAAGATCCAACAGAAACAATGTCAACAAATATGGGCGACAAACAAGAACCCATTCCCAACATAAGTCAATTGAATGACCAACCATTTGAAATTGTTAGTCCGATGACCGGTACTGTTGTTAGACTCCAAGATATTAAAGACGAGACTTTTGCAGGAGAGCATATGGGGAAAGGGATAGCCATCCGCCCCACGAATGGACGTGTCGTTTCCCCAGTGAACGGCATTGTACAAACGATTTACCGTACTAAACATGCCATTGGTCTCATTAGTGATGACGGGGTAGAAATACTCATTCATATCGGACAAGATACGGTTCAGTTAAAAGGTCAGCATTTCAATGCATTTGTTAAGGATGGTGATCGTGTTCAGGTCAGTGATGTCATTGTAGGGACCAAAAATGACATGGTTAATGAAAAAGAACAATTAATCAAAGTATATGTATAGAAAAATAGGGAGGTACGTGAAAATGTTTAATGAAATCACTAAATTCCCGGATAATTTTCTGTGGGGTGGAGCTACAGCTGCGAATCAAATTGAGGGAGCTTACCTGGCTGATGGTAAGGGACTGACGACCATTGATTTGATGCCGACGGGGCCCAAACGTAATCAGGTTTCGACTGGCAACTTAAATTCATTTGTACCCGAGGAAGGCGAGTTTTATCCTTCACATGAAGCTATCGATTTTTATCATCGTTATAAAGAGGATATCGCGCTTTTTGCTGAAATGGGTTTCAAATCATTTCGAATGTCGATCTCCTGGGCCCGTATCTTTCCCAATGGTGACGATATAACTCCAAATGAAGCAGGATTGCAATTTTACGATGACGTGTTTGATGAACTTCTGAAGTACAATATTGAGCCTGTCGTTACGATTTGTCACTTTGATTTACCCGTGAACTTGGCGAAAACGTATGGCGGCTGGAAAAACCGAATCATGATTAAACTATTTGAAAAATACTCTAAAACACTGTTTGAACGCTATAAAAATAAAGTGAAATACTGGATGACATTCAATGAAATTAATATGTTATTGCATCTTCCTTATACAGGAGCGGGCATTATTTTTGAAGAAGGCGAGGACAAACAACAAGTTCTGTATCAAGCAGCGCATCATGAACTGGTTGCAAGTGCACTAGCAGTCAAGGCTTGTCATGAAATTATTCCTAACGCCATGATGGGATGTATGTTGGCGGCTGGAAATGTGTATCCATACAGTAGCAATCCGGAAGATTACTGGGAAGTAATGAAAATGGAGCGTGATTCATACTTCTTGATTGATGTGCAGTCCGAAGGGGAGTATCCCGGTTATGCCAAACGCTTTTTCATCGAGAATGGAATTCAGCTACAGCTTGAGTCTGAAGATTTGGAGATTTTGAAGACATATACTGTGGATTACATCGGTTTCAGCTATTATTCGAGCCGTTGTACCAGTGCTAATCCTGAAATTCTGAAAAATTTTACGGATAGGAATGTGTTTGGTTCCGTAATCAATCCTTACTTGGAAACTTCCGAGTGGGGATGGACGATTGATCCAAAAGGCATGCGTATTACCTGCAACCAGTTGCATGAAAGGTACAACAAACCATTGTTTATCGTTGAGAACGGACTTGGTGCGCAAGATACTCTTATGGACAACGATACCATTGAAGACGATTACCGCATCTCGTATTTGGATCTTCACTTTGCAGAGATTGCTGAAGCAATAAAAGATGGGGTTGATATTATAGGGTACACAAGTTGGGGGCCGATTGATCTTGTGAGTAACGGTACCGGCGAAATGAAGAAGCGGTATGGTTACATCTATGTGGACAAAAACAATGACGGTTCTGGCACGCTTAGAAGAATTAGAAAGAAAAGTTTTCATTGGTACAAAGACGTCATTGCGAGTAATGGAACAAAGTACTTTCAGAAATAATCACTTTATCTGTAATGGACCGCATAATCTTAAATTTTTGAAACTGCTGCAAATTGAAAGGGCATCAGACACTGATGTTCTTTTCTTTAGTTAGGGTGAAAAATATTGTTTATTGAATTTGTTTGTTTATATCACCAAGTTTAGTGGCTTTGGTGTAATACAACCGTTGGGCGAGGATTTGATAGATATTGTGGACTACGGCGCAGTTGGAGAAGATTACACCGGAGTTAATTAAGATTAACGGATCTTATTTCTTTCGTGAGCAGTTTGAATTTAGAGTGGACGCGAAAAAGGAGACTTAATCAAATGTGTATTTTTCATGTCAGACAAAGCTCCCCTTACTTTGACAGTCATTAAGCTGTATGTTTATTAATGAGTATTAAAAGAAGGAGAGGACAAAAAAATGAGAATGAAATTAGGAAGGAAAGCTACTTTATGTTTTTCCACAATCGCTCTCTTGTTTTCAGTTATTGCTCCGTTGTCAGCTTCTGCAGATGCAGCAACTGTAACGCTTGACACTTACAAAAATTTCACAAATCAAGAAATAGTTTTATCACAATCAGTAAAATTTAAAGATGACACGGCATATACAGATGTATCAGTTACAGGGAAAAAAGTGAAATTTTCAATTAATGGTTTGGAAAATCCTTTTAATGCTAATTATTATAATCGTTTGGTCTGGACAAGTGATGAAAATACACCGAGTATAGAAAATACGTTATCAGTAAAAATTGCACCAAAAACAGGGAGTCTTTACGGTTCCAGTAGCTATGAGAACCTTTCTCTGATAAAACAAAAGATCAACTCTGATTCAAAAGTATATGGATGGATTCAATTAGAATCAAAAGAGTGGGCTAAAGCAGGATCAGCTATAATTAAATATTAAAAAATCCTTAACGTTTGAGGTAAGTGAATGCTCAAATAAAACAGAAATCTCTGCTAACCACAATTGGTCGGCAGAGATTTTTCGTTGACCAGTTTGAATTAGAGTAGATGTGAAAGGCTCAACCAGGTACTGGCTGAGTCTTTTTTATACCCAATAAAAAATAAATATGAAAATATTTAGATTATATTTAAAGATCAGCAAGTTTATGTTTAGACAGGTTTTTAAGAATGATTTATATTGGTAATAGTTCAATATATTGCTAGGAAGAGATCGAGTGATAAGTAAAATTAAAGCATTATGGAGCATTTTAATTGTAGTGATAGTGTTCTTGAATATGTCAGCTATAGAGGTAAAAGCAGAAGCTGTAAGCGATGAATGGTCGATTAAAACGACTATAGAAAATCCTAAGGCGGTAAGTGCTGTTTCTGAATTGAATGGCAAGATATATATTTTCGGTGGTTCTTCAGGATCAAACCCATATTAGGATGTTCAAATTTATGAGCCGAAAAATAATATATGGGCCTCAGGAAGTAGCATGCCTACGGCTCGTTCTACAGCAACTTCCGTTGTTTATAGAAATGATATTTATGTTATTGGTGGCTATACAGGTAATGCCTTTAGCTGGACAGGAGGCTCCTCAGTAAATAATGTTGAAGTTTACAATACCCAGACAGATACATGGAGTGTTAGGAAAGCTATGCCGCAGGCTGGCTTTAGGTTCGTTGACAAGTGTTTTGTATAAGGGAAAGATTTATGTGTTTGGTGGGATGACAACAAATACGCGTTCAGTTGCTACTGTCCAAGTATATGATCCGGCTTCCGACAGCTGGTCAACGAAGAAACCTATGCCGAATACACTTCATGGTTCCTCTGCAGTTGTACATAAGGACAAAATCTATCTTGTAGCAGGTAGACATATTGATAATAATTCAAATGTCTCACTAAACACATTTCTTGAATGTGATCCCGATAACGATACTGGTCAACTAAACCCAATCTTTTGACAGCACGTGGAGGGGCCCAAGCTGTCATTTATTCCAATAAAATATTTGCTATTGCTGGAAAAACTGAAGCAGGTGGACGTAGTTATGAACTTAATACAGTAGAATCCTTTGAATTTGAACAGAATAAATGGTCTCCTGAGGCTAGCTTAAAGCAAGCCAGAAGTGGGGCTGGGGCTATAACATTAGGTGGACAAATTTACGTTATTGGAGGAAGTCAGAGTACATTGGCTAATTCTCCGGTTAATACTATAGAAATATTCGGGAAGATTGACGGTTCCACACCTGAGCCGGCACCAACTCCCGAACCAACTGATCCATCTCTACCAACTGGGGACCGTGCAATTCTGGTGGTTACTATGACAACTGGTTTGGAAAAGGAGTTTGACCTAAGCATGAAAGAGGTTAATGACTTTATCTCATGGTATGAGGGCAAGCAGGCTGGTTCTGGATCGGCTTCATACGCTATTAATAAACACGATAATAATAAAGGTCCATTCAGCAGCCGAAAGGATTACATGCTATATGATCGTATCCTAACATTTGAAGTAAGTGAATATTCTAAATAAATTTAAAAGCTCTGCTAACCTTAATTGGTCGGTAGAGCTTTTAACTGTTCACGCCTCTTATAATGTATCAAGGTATTCTTTCTGGGATTTGATATAATCTTCCACACCATCATGATAGGTAAATCTACCGCCATTTTTATCAATAATCCAGTTGATCTTCTCGTCATTTAACAAGACTCCATACATGCAGTGATGAAGCAGTTCAATTTGTTTTTCATCCCTAATTCGGATCAAGTGTTTTTCTTGTTCGTCAATGAGGTACCATTTCGTTTCTGTTTCATCTACATCTAGATCTACATCCGCATCCACATACAGTATTGATACCGACAAGGGGAATGGCCAGTCAAACCAATGTTCTCGCTTGTCTTCTCTATAACCTTCAAATGCCATGGTTATTTCCTCCTACTTGGATAATTTCCTGATTAGTTAAATGTAACTAACGTGCTGCGATTGTACGCTTTATTGAACACTGTTTTTTGGGAACTCGCAGCTATCCTCAGCCTTTGGCATCTTGGCACCAATGGGGTGAATGACCTGCCGTTTGAGGTTGGCACGAACTGCGATACGTCTGTTTAGGCTGGGTTAATGGGGGGGAGGTCCGAACTTTATTGTAAATCCCTCATTTGCTCAATTTGTAAAGGCAATGCTGGTTCAAGGGAGAATTTTCGGCAGTAGCCCCTTTTGACATTGGACGAGTAGGCTTTTAGGAATACACACATTAAATTTACTGCTGTTCTTGTCTTATCCTATTGGCTCAGGAATATCGCCCCCATATTCTTTCCATGGCTTTACGTGCGCCATCGTAAACTTCTGCAAAAGTTTAGTGTAACTTTGGCAACCGTCTATTCCGCTATTGTTGCATAATAGTTGTGTCCGCTTTCGTCGTTCGTTGTTCTGATCTGTATAGTATACGGAAACGCTGGGTAACAAAGAAGTTGAACGCTTTGTTACCTGATATCGAACGCTACTCCAATACTCTACAATAATTCTGCTGAGCGAAGACGGGTGCCCAACATGATGGAACTGGAGATAAAGACAGGTAGCAGTGTAGTGGACATAAAGGCGCGCGGTTGCTGGCTTTGGGAAGAAGGGGACAACAAGAGCGATATGCGCTCTATATTGTAATCATAGAGGGCTGGGATGGTGACCAAAAGATCATTACATTTTCCTCGTCTGGAAATAGGCATTATACGGTATTAAACCTCCAATGATCGGGAGTTTATTTTTTGTACTCAGAATATAATTTGTGCATAACACATCAGGAGGCTACATACATGTCAAAAAGACTCGAAGGTAATGGATTATGGGAAAGCAGCTGCATCTTCATACTGGAACATAAGGAAGCGTATCTAAAGCTCATGAAAGACCGTCAACGGCGCGGCAAGCCAGAGTTGGATGATCAGGAAGTGCAGCTAATCGAGCAAGCGCTAATAGATTCCTACAACTCACGTACGGCTGTCACGCGGTGAGGATGATTTTAGCTGGATTAAGTTGGAGGATATTATTTCTGCAAGTACATAAAAGGCCCTAGGTAACCGGGTCTTTTTTACGTCCTTTACCAAGTTAAAATATGTTTACTATTTAATATTTTTCGTATATATTAATATTTGGAAATTATTTTTCATAAATTTTTCCTGCGAAAATAGATTGAATTAATAGAGGAGATTATCTCAATGAGCATTTCATTAAGAATAGAACGCAAATCCGGTGTTGAACCAATCGAGTTTATAAAAGGTGAGATCACTGGCTTTACTTATAAGAATAATAGTTCCATAAACCTTTCAGCTAAGTCTACAAACTTGGCTCATTCGCTACATATTCGAAGCAAAATTCCGCTTCATTCGCTTCCTTCAGTTATATACAATGCGGATAATTCCAACATGCTGTACACATGGGCAAACGCAGAATATAAACCTGATAGTGAGGACTACTATCGAAAATGTAACATCCAAGTCGTGAGAAATGAAAACGCGATCCGTGATATTACGTTTACACACGCTTATGTAGATAAGTATCAAGAACAGATTGATACCAGCAAAAAGATTCTTGAGTTTGAACTTGTTTTAAAACAAAAAGAAGATCAATTGGGAAAAATTCAGTACACTCCTCAGTTAGAACCTAAGGAAACAAGAGAACAGGATCAGCCTGATGTCTCGCAAAAAGTACTGGAAGGCGCATACAGTAAGAATATGTTAGTGTGTGCAGGAAATAATACTTTTCCGTTTGAAAATCCTCTGGTAGAACTAGAAAAGACTTGGGTGCGAGGCGTAGAGAAGGTAAAAGATTCGACAGACACTGTAATACATTATCCTGATCGTAAAGCATTTACATTAGTAGCTGTTCCTATAGCTCGAAAGAAGTACGGAGACATCACAGCCAATTTACTTCAGCATTCACTTGATTACAAACCAGGACATGTACACTTTAACGAGTGGTCATATGAGGCGCAGCAAGTTAAAAAATCTAAAGAGCACATCGCAATAGTTAATGCCGCAGTCAAAAAAGCTAATGCTAATAAAGTTAAAAGTTTTTCATATAATGGATCTGAGGGATTAGAAAGTGATAGAGATTTATATAATGCTTTTCACAACATGTATTATAAAATAAATGGAAATTACGTTAACGGGCAATGGAAAATTACTACAATATATTATGATATATATAATTTCGAGTATAATTTTAAACAAATGTTTACTGGGCACAACAAACTCGGTTGGGCTGCGGCCAATCTAACAAATTTAATGGAATCATGGGGAACGCTCAAAGAGTATACATCTTATGTTACAGTAACTGATACAAGAAAAGCTTGGAAGTGAGGTGTGAATTGGATGAAGCACAGATACATCTTTATCTTGATAGCTATACTAGTTACAACTACTACTCTAATTTTCCTGGTGAATTCTGGGGATAATACGAAGTATAAATACCCATCAGGCAAAGATACCGTAGAATATTTTGGTGACGGGACTTTTCAAATTTTCAGAGGGGGGCCACACGACCCTTTAATACTTTATAATCATCTTGCTGATCCACTGGAAAATGCTGTTGATAATATTGTGTCATATAAGATGAAAAAAAATATTGTGTATTTGATTGGTGAAAAAGGCTTCATTAAATTGGATTCAAGTACCAACACGTACGAGCAAAAGAAACGGATTTCCGACTTTACTTCCAAAGATAGAGAGATATTTAATAAATTAATGGAAAAATAGAAGTTATCATAAGCAAATGTGGTAGAAAGGGAGCTTTAATTTGTTCACTAAGGTTAAGTTAACATGCGCTTTAGTTGAGTAATTGTTATGTAAGTATTCTAAATTTATAAAGAATGGTTAACCACCAGTGGTGATTTTATGATTATTAAAATTGAAGGTTACTTTTTTCAAAATTTGATTACTGGTCACCAATGCACACAAGAAGAACTATATCAAAAGTATATACAAGCAAAAATGATAACTCTTAATATTAGAGATTTACCTGATATATTTTGTCGACTTCATAATTTTAATCGATTGCGTTTTGAAGATGACACAGAGGTTGGTTATGTGATTGATACAGATACAGACAGGATATACAGACCGATATATTGATGTTTAAAGCGATTTATCCGAAAGAGATCTTCCTATCTCCTTAAATTACAAGTAATGAAGGACTCACTTAACTGGCTAACGGAACAAAAAAATAGATACATAATAAGGAGAGGTCTTATAGCGGTGGGAAAATATACTTGTCCTTGCTGTGGTTACAAAACCTTAAACGATGAACCGCCTGGAACCTATGATATTTGTGAAATTTGTTTTTGGGAAGATGATGGTATTCAGTTTGCAGATCCTGATTATGATGGTGGGGCAAACATAGTATCTTTAAGACAGGGCCAGCAAAATTATAAAGTATTTGGCGCTTGCGAAGAAAAATGCATAGAGTTTGTGAGAAAAGCCTCAGATAAAGATATACGCGATACGAACTGGGAACCCTATAACTAACTGGAACGTTAGTTCAAAATTGAATTTCTATTAATTAAATAAGTCTCGGCACCTAGCTGGGACTTTTTTTTTTACTTTATACTTGCCATCTAATGTTAAGAGGAATTTTCTTGAAGTTTTTGAAGGAGCAAATATAGATATGTGGGGTGGCACTGGAACGCGCCGAAGGGTTTAATCGATTAGCCAGGCAAAGAGTGGTACAAGGGCTTCTTCGGGGATTCCACCACAAATACGGCCTTTTTTATCGTTGGGGATAAGATCAAAGTAACAAGCCAAGGTACTTGGAACTGGACAGTACGTTTAATATCGTAAGGCGAGCAGCCTGACCTTACATAAATTCTTTTGAAATATCACCAAACCGTTGCATAATCCGAAAGAATGGGTGATACCCTACTGGCATGCGCTGACGGGATGTTTATTGTTTTGGAATATAGTAGAATTCATTAATTGAGTCTTGAGGAGTGAAAAATATATACTCGAAGCCATAACTCAATGCAATTAAATTGAATTAAGGCAGATATAAAGAAGGACTCTATCAGCTAAATGCTGTAGGAGTCCTTCTTGTTGTTCTTTAGTTGTGGCAATAGTAAAAGTTCTTCATCAGTGGCACCTTGCTGGATACGCTGGTAAAGTGTTTTTATTTTCCTAGAAGTCCATCCCATAAACAAGACCTCGCATAGCCTGTGGAGTAAACAAAGGAGGCGTTACGTGTGAGAGGAATAGAAAGAGGCTACGAAGAGACGGCCGGGAAGATTTGGACATCGATAGCTGCTGTCTTGGCACTCTTCATTTTGTTGGTAATCATCTTGAAATTAATTCTTTTATAAAGATTATTAGGCTCTACCGGTTTATCTGGGTGTGAGCCTTTGTTTTGTTTACCTGCATGCCCTATCACTGAACGTATTTATACATATATTAAGGTGAACGACAAATAAAGGAGGTTTAAGACATGGGTGCATATGAAGGTGCAGGTGGCGGCGGTGTATGGACTTCTACAGCGGCAATTTTAGTGCTCTTTATTCTCTTAGTTATCATCACTAAATCACTTTGGGTTTAATTCGTGAAAAGAACTGTTGGATAATACCACTTCACTCATGGATGGCAAATAGTTGAACTCAATGAGCGCATAAGCTATTTGGCAATAGCTACAGTATTCGCTTCTCTTTTGGCGAATACTTGGTGGATTTCCTGCCATAATAGATTTGCGCTTATTGTATTTTGTAAGAAGGGGAATGTTTCATTGAATGGGTACAATCCTTCCTAATACCTAAATTTAATCTCAGATAGGGCCTTATTAGTTTGCAACAATAACTGGTATGAGTCTTTTATTTGCGATAATACGCACGATACTTTGACACATCTTTCAGTATAGTATTTAGAAGATTTATTATACTTTGGAGGTATCCTATGATAAGAGAATTGGCTTGAGGGTTAATTGCTTTCACTGGCGGCTATTGGGGATGAGATTATTGTGAAAATACAAGAGAGTAATGTAACTGTTGATCATAAGTACAAATTGGTAAAGTAGAATACCGAACTGTTCGCAGCTACGCTAAGTCAGGTAGATGGAAATAATAATCCAATATTCGAAAATGTACATGATCAACTTAAAAGTATTGAGACTAAAAGAGACATGCTAAATCGAAAAAATTAGGTGTTGTGATTTGATGCTTGAATTCTTTTTAAAGCTATGATTTTCTTAGTAGATTCAATATATTTTTCCAGCGGCCATTTCTTAGCTTTTGTTTATATAGCAAAATTACATAACATTTTCCCATTAGTGAGTTTATTCTTAAAATTGATTCTTGAGATGGGGTTATAATTACGGCGATACAATTTTAGTAGGATTATTCATCCAAAACTAAAAGACTCTATCCAAATATCGACAGAGTCTTTTGTATGAATATTTGTTTTAGGATGGAAAAAGTGTTTCGGAATCTGCGGAACCGCCGTCACCAAGCCAACGGTTAGGACCTGCAAATGAGAAAGTTTTCCCGTTTCCAGATATTTTGACATTAGCGATTTTCCAACCTGGTTTATACCCAGATCCATCAGTTCTAATAGTAATTTTTCTGATGTCACCTAGGTTACTAGTGCTGATTCTTGTTGTATCGGAATCTCCTTGTTCAAAGCTACCATTGAGTGTAGCGGTAGCATAATCTCCATTAGAACCATACAGAGTTATAGAGATGTTCGAGTCTGTTCCGGCATCTTTGAGATTGGCCGTATTTACAGTAACGACATATTCAACATTAGCAAAAGGCGTAACAGACTCTATACTTCTATTTGAGTCTTGTAATGAACTATAAGTGTCACTTGTGACCTGATCTGCAAAAGAAGGTGCAGCAAAAGCTACAGATGAGATTAGCATTGCTACTGATGCTAGTAAAGATACTTTTTTCATTAATTGTTACCACCTTTCTAGTATTTGTATTTAATGTTATACATGTGTAATGTATTTGTACATAGTTCATTGGTTGTGAAGAGAAATTTTTTCTTGTCTTTGTTTGTTGTATTTTATCTTTATGTGTCGGATATTAGCTTTCTAAATAATCATGTAAGGGTATGATTATTTAGAGAAGGATTTTTAGCGCTTATCCAGAATGAATTGTCGAGTTGATCAACATGAATCATACATATGAAGTGTTGATCCAATATCGAATTGTTTTCAGCTGCATTAAGTCAGATAAGAGCATCTGTAGTCCAGCCGTTGAGTAGGATATGATGGAGTTTGTGGAATACGGTGGTGGGCAAGTGGGGCCTTATAAAGTTTTAAAATAAAAAATTGAGCAAACAATGCAGCAACGTACAAACCATGGACGGATATACAGCCGGAATACTTAAGTGAAAAAAGCTGAAGCAAGTTTGAGGGCTATAGGTGTGGTCAGTTGTACACAAAGTATTTGAGTCAAGAATGCTGCTGCTTTTGACTGGGTACCATTTCGCTTCTGTTTTAACCAGTGGAAAGCATAGTTGAATATGTATGGTATTTAAAAGGAAGGCAACTGAATTTAGCAGTTCTATGGGATTTAGGAGTTGGGTGTATCGTTTAACACAAAAAAAGCAGGAAGAATCCTTCCCGCTTTTGCTTGAAAACGTTTATTAACGTCTGCGTTGTCTATCATTTACGCTAAACAGATTAACAGCCAGTGCGTTACCTCTTGCACGCGCAATGGCTCTTTGAGTGGAACGGATGTTTAATCTTCTTCTTCTTAAATCACGTTTGCAATGTCTTCTGCTCATAATATCACCTCCCTTCAAGAAATGAAGGTACGGTTAAATCTTAGTGGCGTTTATGCTTACGCTTGGAAATTTTGATATTCAAGGCATTGGTTGCTAGTGCATTTCCGCTTCCTGTTTTAGCAGCTGCGGCTTGAAAGACTTTAACGACCAGATATCTGTTTTTCCCGATGCGATGCTTATACGTTTTAACTCTATTTCTGATCATCTGCATATCTCCTTTGCTTAGTTCTGCTATATACATATGTCAATTGTGATAGTAATGTATCAGCATAAATCTATTAAAAGCAAAAAGAAGCTAGTACCTATATTCCTAATGGATAATAAAAAAACTCATGCGAACCTGTCTTCGCCTTTTCAACTTTACGTTGCAGGAGAATGTTACAGGCAGGTCGGCATGAGTCTAATAGTGTAGATAAAGATAATAGGCAGTTAGTATGAAAATTATTTACTATTAAGAGTGTTAAGTTTTTTCTCGTAGTACGCCTCTTGAGCAAGAATATGATTCAGTTGTTCAGAGAGCTGTTTATATTCTTGGCTGTCTTCTGGATAATTATTTCTTTCGAAAATTACAGCTTCGAGTTGCTTTTCTAAATACCTGAAATGGATAAGTATTTGTATATACTTAATATGGTCATAGGTTGTTATGTGGGAGTTCTCTTTTGCATTCAAATGATCCATTGTTGGAACTACACAGCTTATGGCGATAAATATCACAACAAACGCTGAAATTATAATTTTTTTCATTTAATTCCTCCTACAGAGCTATAAGTAATTAATATACCATATTTATCTAAAACAAAGAAAGATCTATTAGTTTTGCCCATGACAGTATAGCTGCTCAAGGTCAGTGGGGGATTATTTGAGATGAGGAGGCTGATTTTTAGTAGAAAAAATAGGGATAGGTTGCTGAAATGAAATAGTTGTGAGATACATAATAAACATAATAGCAATACAAAACCGGCTTGCCCTAGGCAGCCGGTTTTGTATTAGTGGATAGAATAACGGGGAAGAAAGAACGAGAAATCAGTGGAAGTCCCGGAAGAGTCCTACAACCTTGCCCAAAATGCTGACGTGTGTCAGGCGAAGCGGTTCAAAGGCTGGATTTTCAGGTTGAAGCCGGATATGATCCTTTTCTTTGTAGAAGGTTTTAACTGTAGCTTCGTCTTCATCTGTCATAGCTACAACAATATCACCATTATCAGCGGTCTGCTGCTGACGTACGATTACATAGTCTCCGTTAGCAATACCAGCTTCAATCATGCTTTCGCCTACAACAGATAACATGAATATTTTATCCTCACCAACAAAGTGTTGGGGAAGAGGAAAGTAATCTTCAATATTTTCTGTCGCCGTAATAGGAAGGCCAGCAGTTACTTTGCCGACGACGGGGACACGACTAATGGAGTAATTAATCAAGTTGCTGTTATCCGATTCGTCTTGACCGAGTAACTCAATAGCCCGTGGTTTTGTAGGATCGCGGCGAATGAGTCCTTTTTTCTCTAAACGATCCAAATGACCATGAACCGTAGAACTGGAGGCTAATCCGACAGCCTCGCCTATTTCGCGTACAGAAGGGGGGTATCCCTTTAGACGCACTTCATTGCGGATAAATTCAAGAATGGCCTGCTGGCGGCTCGAAATCTTAGACATACCGTATCAACCCCATTTAGTAACGTTTGGGAAAATTATAGCATAGAACCTCCGTTCGTACAAACATAAGTTCTAAATAATCCCTAAAAATAATTACGAACTTTTGTTCTCTTTTCTATTGAACAAAACAAATGTTCGTGTTATATTGTGAAAACATAAGAACAAACGTTTGGAGGACACAGCCAATGATGAAATATAGCACTTATCAAAGTATTTTTCCGATGAATTTAGAAAATTTACAGGAGACTCGAAAAGAGGGTAGGGCACGTTTTATGCAGATTATTACCAATACTCTTTTACTTAAGCTTCTTATTATAGTGATTGTTGCTTGGATTGCAGGGGCAGGTGTACTTACAGTTTTCGCGGCACCTTCAGCTTCCAAGGAAGAAGTGACTAAACTGACCGTACAACCTGGGGATACGTTGTGGGAGATTGCCGCAAATCATAAACCGGAACGAATGGATACACGGGTATATATAGAAGGAATTGTGCGGATTAACGGTTTGGAGGATCGGGGAGTGCAGGCAGGTCAGGTACTCAAGCTTCCTAACTTCTGATCTATAGACTATTAGAGCTTGTCAGGGAGCGTAATACGGGAGCCTTGACAAGCTCTTTTCTACATGTCAAAGTGTATTATATCTTTGCTTTTATGGAGGGGACACAATTTGGATATAGACAGCTTGGTACAGCGCATTAATGAATTAGCGCGCAAAGCAAAATCCGAGGGTTTGACGGAAGAGGAAGCCACAGAGCGCGCCAATCTTCGGGAAATTTATTTAGGTAACATTCGCCGTAATTTTCGGCAGCAGCTTGAGACGATTGAATTTGTGGACGATGATACATCGAAAGGAAATGACGGGCTGAAGCATTAATGTTGTTAAAGTGCCCAAGCCTGCAATTTGCCTTTTGTTTTAGGTACCTTTTATGGTATCTATATAGATCAGCTTTGAGGCAATTGTTTTAATGTAATATATCTGGGAAGGAATTGAGAGATGGCCCGATCATTTGAAAGAAAAGTACGCAAAAACACAGCGCATTTAAATAAATCGCGCAAAAAGCAAGGCATTCAAACCATTAGCGGCGCAGGTTCTACAATGGATATTTTCCGTGGCCGTAACATTACTGTGCCAATTATGCTGGCTGGTCTTTCTGTATTGTACATGCTTATGAGTTACTTTTTGACTAAGACCGGTATGCGAGGGATGGATTGGCTTGTATTCGGCCTGTACTTGATGCTGGCTGTTATCTTTTTCATCCGTCGTCCTTATTTGAAAGTGGGAAAGGATACTCTCTATATGCTGAAAGGTGGTAGAGAACGTCCAATGACGGCAGGGGACATGAAAGCCATCAAGATTGAAAAGGGTTACGTAACCGTTGAAAGAAAAGGTAAGGGTGGTAATTTTATTTTCACAAAATCATTAGGTCGCTATGACACGGATGCCATTGCAGAGCGACTTGAGAAGTTTGCGCTATCCAATCAGATACAGGTAGACAAGAAATAACTGATTTAGCCTGTAGCTCTGTAACAAAGGCCGTATGATGTTATTTCATATAACATGCTGCGGCCGCTTGCTTAATATGGGCACACATAACGATTCAAATGCTTAATCAAGCAAATAGGCGTACATATACTGTGGAAAGAGAGTGGATAATTCAGATGACGATTCAGGCGGTAATGTTTGATCTTGATGATACCCTTTTGTGGGATGAACGTAGTGTAGAAGAGGCATTTGATGCAGCGTGTCAAACAGGCTCCCGTGAAGCAGGCGTTGATCCAAAAACTCTGGAGGAAGCCGTACGTAAGGAAGCACGCGCTTTGTATGAATCCTATGAAACCTTTAGTTTTACTCAAATGATCGGCATTAATCCGTTTGAAGGATTGTGGGCGAATTTTACAGCAGGTGAGCAACCTGAATTCCGCCAATTGGAACAGTTGGCCCCTGTTTATCGAAAGGAATCATGGCGCAGAGGACTCCAGCAACTAGGGATAGATAATGAGAAGTTGGCGGAAAAGCTGGCTACCCAATTTGCTTCGGAAAGACGCGCGCGTCCACATGTATATGAAGAAACGTTCGAGATTCTAGAACAATTGAAGGGACATTACAAGCTGTTATTGCTGACAAATGGCTCCCCTGATCTACAACAGGAGAAACTGGATGGAGTTCCTCAATTAGCTCCTTTCTTTGATCATGTTGTCATTTCAGGTTCATTTGGTCGAGGCAAGCCTGATCCGTCTATATTCCAGCATGCTTTGGGGCTTCTTGGTATTGAGCCTGAACATGCTTTAATGGTAGGAGATAAACTGACGACTGATATTCAAGGAGCGTTGGCAGCAGGTGTACACTCGGTCTGGGTGAACCGAAACACTAAAACGAATACCACAGAGATCAAGCCGAAGTTCCAAATCAAGCATCTGTCTGAATTGGACGGAATTATTCAATCGTTAAAGTAAGAAATCAATAGTCTTTAGAAACGAGTATTAAGAAAACTCCCTTCGCTATTGTTACAGAGCAGAGGGAGTTTTTTTATTCACACAAGGATAAATTCGTAATTATGCTTTAATGAAGGTTGGATCTTCATACGGTTCGGCAATCCAGCCATTTTCTTCGATGAACAAGCGGATTGCGACGATCTTTTGATTCTCCATTAAAGTGAAGAAGTGAGGTATATTTTCAGGTACGGAGATAACGTCCCCCGGTGAAAGCTCTACGTTAAAATAGCCGATCTCTTCTGGGCCTTTAATGATGAAGATGCCTTTACCAGCGACAATGGCACGGATTTCATCCTCGGTGTGGGTGTGAATTTGCTCAAACTTGGCCAGCAGCTCGTTCAAATTCGGCGTTGCTTCAGATAAAGTGATAACGTCCCATATTTTATATCCGCGACGTGCGGCTAAATCCTTGATTTCGGGTTCAAATGTTTTGAGAACAGCGGCCTTTTGATCATCTGTTAAGGTAAAGTTTTCTTGCAGCTCCCCAGACAATTTGGAAGCATCCCAATGTTCATACAATATCTCGTGACTCTCCAGAAATTCACGTACTTGTTCTTCACCGCTAATTCGTTCATTGGTATTACGTATTAAGATTTCGGCCATATATATATATTCCCTCTTTTCCACTTGGATTAATGTTGTATAAAGAATACCATGTCTTGAAACGTTGTACAATACAGGATTTCAACATTTTATAATGCAAATGACCATAGCTAAAGGATACAGGGTTAAGTACGCTCTATAATGCTACAAACTATAAAAATGGATAAGAGAAGTCATTTTTACAAAGAACAACCTGTATAAAACGTATGTTTTTACTTCAATCTATCTAAATGATACGGTTTCTGCTAAACTAGGATTTAACGTTTTGCGGGGGTGAAGAAATTTGGATAAAGTTAGCTTGCAGGATGCATTACAACGAAGAATACTCCTTCTTGATGGGGCCATGGGCACCATGATTCAACAGGAAGACCTTTCCCCCGATGATTTTGGTGGGGAAGAGCTGGAGGGCTGTAATGAAATGCTGGTCTTAACGAGACCGGATGTCATTCAAGGGATTCATGAAGCATACTTGAAGGCCGGAGCAGATCTAATTGAAACGAATACATTTGGAGCAACATCCGTCGTTTTGGCGGATTACGATATACCAGAACGTGCCCGTGAAATTAATCTGGTGGCGGCCAAACTGGCGCGTAACGCGGTGGATAAATACAGCACTGCGGACAAGCCTCGTTTTGTAGTAGGAGCTATGGGCCCAACCACGAAAACCTTGTCTGTCACAGGTGGGGTTACATTTGCTGAACTGATTGAAAGCTATCAAGAGCAGGCCTTGGCGCTTATTGAAGGCGGGGTCGATGTACTGCTATTGGAGACCTCACAGGATACGCTTAACGTCAAAGCTGGAAGCATCGGAATTCGGCAAGCTTTTGAGCAGACAGGTATCGAGCTTCCGCTAATGATTTCAGGCACGATTGAGCCTATGGGAACGACGTTGGCCGGACAAAATATCGAATCCTTTTGCATATCACTGGAACACTTGCACCCAATTTCGATTGGATTGAATTGTGCTACAGGTCCAGAGTTTATGCGTGATCATATTCGCTCTCTGTCTGAAATGTCCTCTGCAGCTATTAGCTGTTATCCAAATGCTGGCTTGCCCGATGAAAATGGCCAATACCATGAATCGCCTGATTCATTAGCACGTAAAATGGCTGCTTTCGCTGAAAAAGGCTGGTTGAATATTGCTGGGGGTTGTTGTGGTACCACGCCTGAGCATATTCGAGTTATGAGTGAAAGTATGGCGCAGTTTGAGCCGCGTCCGCTGGTAGGTCATCATCCTCCTGCCGTATCGGGCATTGAGCCTGTATATATTGAACAGGACAATCGTCCGTATATGGTTGGTGAGCGAACGAATGTTCTGGGCTCCCGCAAATTCAAGCGTTTGATCGTGGAAGGCAAATATGAAGAGGCATCTGAAATTGCCCGTGCTCAGGTAAAAAGCGGAGCGCATGTCATTGATATTTGTGTGCAGGACCCGGATCGCGATGAAATGACGGATATGGAAGCATTTTTGAAACTGGTTGTAAACAAGGTAAAGGTACCTTTGGTGATTGATACCACGGATATTAAAGTCATTGATAAAGCACTTCAATATTCGCAAGGCAAGGCAATAATTAACTCCATTAATTTGGAGGATGGTGAAGAGAAATTTGAGAAAATGGCTCCTCTTATTCATAAGTACGGCGCCGCTGTTGTTGTTGGAACAATTGATGAACGCGGACAGGCTATTTCACGTGAGGATAAGCTTGAGGTAGCTAAACGTTCTTATGATCTGTTGGTGAACCGTTACGGTTTGGCAGCGGAGGATCTAATTTTTGATACGCTCGTATTCCCAGTAGGAACAGGTGATGAGCAATATATCGGTTCAGCTAAGGAAACCATTGAGGGCATTCGCATTATTAAAGAAGCGCTTCCCGGGGTGCATACCATCCTGGGCATCAGTAACGTATCTTTTGGTTTGCCGGAAGCGGGTCGTGAAGTGCTCAATTCCGTCTATTTATATGAATGCACCAAAGCAGGTCTGGACTATGCGATTGTAAACACTGAGAAGCTTGAACGTTATGCATCCATTCCAGAGCATGAGCGGAAACTTGCGGAAGACTTGATCTATAAAACAAATGACGATACTTTATCCGCTTTTGTAGCAGCTTTCCGTAACAAGAAAGTGGAGAAAAAAGAAAAGATATCAAACCTTTCGCTCGAAGAACGACTGGCTTCCTATGTAGTCGAGGGAAGTAAGGAGGGACTCATTCCGGATCTGGAGCAAGCGCTCGTGAAATATTCTTCGCTGGAGATTATTAACGGCCCGCTGATGAAGGGGATGGAGGAAGTAGGACGACTGTTTAACAATAACGAACTGATTGTTGCGGAGGTGCTGCAAAGCGCTGAAGTGATGAAGGCGTCCGTAGCCTATTTAGAGCCGTTCATGGAGAAGAATGAATCCTCAGTAAAAGGTAAGATTTTGTTGGCTACAGTCAAAGGTGATGTGCATGACATTGGTAAGAATCTGGTGGAGATTATTCTATCCAACAATGGTTACCATATCGTGAATCTGGGTATAAAAGTACCACCAGAACGCATTATTGAGGCTTACCGTGAAGAAAAGGCCGATATGATTGGCTTATCCGGACTGCTTGTTAAATCGGCACAACAAATGGTGCTGACCGCACAGGATTTGAAAAATGCGAATATTGATATTCCAATAATGGTTGGTGGAGCTGCTTTAACACGTAAGTTCACTAAAAATCGTATCCGTCCTGAGTATGATGGTCTGGTTGCCTATGCAAAGGATGCTATGGATGGGCTGGATATTGCCAACAAGCTTATGAATCCTGAGTCCCGCAAAAAAATGGCTGAGGACATGGAGGCTGAGCGGGAGGCTGAAGCGGCAATAGTCGTGGAAGCTAAGCCGCTCCCTAAGCTCACTCGAGCTGTGCGCTCTAACATTGCTCAGGATCTGCCCGTCTATATTCCACCAGATACGGATCGTCATGTACTGCGTAATTATCCACTGAATTATATTTTGCCTTACGTGAATATGCAAATGCTAATGGGGCATCATCTTGGTTTAAAAGGCAATGTTGAGCAGCTGCTGGCTTCGGAAGATCCGAAAGCGATTCAGTTGAAGGAAACCGTGGACAGCATCATGTTTGAAGCTGTGACGGACGGAATCATCCAGGCACATGCTATGTATCGTTTCTTTCCAGCGCAGTCCCAAGGAAATCAAATTCTGATCTATGATCCGTCGGATGTGAGCAAGGTACTGCACACATTTACATTCCCGCGCCAGCAGGTAGAGCCTTATCTATGTCTGGCTGATTTCTTGAAATCAGTGGAATCCGGGGTCATGGACTATGTAGGTTTCATGGTCGTTACAGCTGGTCATGGGATTCAGCAGATATCTACCCGGTGGAAAGATAAAGGGGATTATCTGCGCTCGCATGCACTTCAAGCGGTAGCACTCGAAGTAGCAGAAGGGTTAGCGGAACGGCTTCACCATATTATCAGGGATAGCTGGGGGTTCCCAGACCCTGCCGATATGACAATGAAACAGCGACACGGTGCCAGATATCAAGGCATACGGGTATCCTTTGGCTATCCGGCATGTCCAGATCTGGAGGATCAGGGGCCGTTGTTCCAGTTGTTAAAACCTGAGGATATTGGCGTTGAGCTGACGGAAGGGTTTATGATGGAACCGGAGGCTTCTGTATCAGCCATGGTGTTCAGCCACCCTCAGGCGCAGTATTTTAACGTCGAAAAGGTTTAACACCTTTATCAGATAGGATAGCAAATACCCTCCGAGCTTCGGAGGTTTTTTGCTGGTCAGCAGGAAGAAGGTTAATGTTATGGAATTTTATTTTCTCGGTACAAATGCAGGGGTGCCTACGATTCAGCGAAATGTAACGTCCATCGCTCTTCGTTTGCTGGAAGAACGAAGAAGCATGTGGCTGTTCGACTGCGGCGAAGGCACTCAACAAGAGGTATTGCGTTCGCCGCTCAAACTAAGCAGACTTGAAAAAATATTTATCACCCATTTGCATGGGGATCATCTTTTTGGTCTGCCGGGACTGCTGTCGAGCAGGGCGTATCAGGGGGGAACGACACCACTGACGGTATATGGACCGCCTGGAATCCAGCAATATATCGAGCTATCTTTAGGGATCAGCCAATCGCGTATCAATTACCAACTACATATTGTAGAGCATACGGGCGGGGTTCTGTTTGATGACGGTCAATTCCGGGTGGAGTCAGCTTTACTGGATCATCGGATCGACAGCTATGGCTACCGAGTTGTAGAGATGGATAAGCCCGGTAAGCTTAACCAAGAGCTGTTGGAGCGATATGGTATTAAGCCCGGCCCGGTGTACGGTAAGTTAAAGCGTGGGGAAAGCGTGGAGGTAGAAGGTGGAGTTATTTTGCATCCTCAGGATGTACTGGGTTCGCCGAAAAAAGGGCGTATTATCACGATTTTAGGGGATACGAGACCTTGTCCGAATACGGTAGTGCTGGCTCAAGATGCAACTGTCGTCGTTCATGAAGCCACTTTTCTGCATGAACTGTCAGATACAGCATACGAGTATCATCATAGTACGGCGCTTCAAGCAGCGGAAGCTGCAAAAGCCGCAGGTGCGGGTCAGCTAATCATGACGCATTTTAGTTCTAGGTATAAAGATCAGGAGCAGCTTCAGCCATTGCTGGAGGAAGCGCGAAGCATATTTCCCAATTCATTGCTTGCGGAGCAGCATGTGTTGTTACCGGTACCCGATATCGGTTAATAAACGATTGGAGAAGATATGTTCATGGGTGCCGGGGCTTGCCCCGGTGCCTTTGTTTTTCACCCAAATTATTTTCCGGGAAAGCGCAGGATGCGACAAGAGATGAGAACCCGTACACGGTGGTGGGGGATGAATTTGTTCTACCACATATAGAGGCGTGTCATATTCGAGTTTCTATATATCGAATTTAAAGGATTCTATTTCTTGAGTATGACCAGGAAATACAGGAGATTTCCTTTGAGGAAATAGCTCCTTCGATGGATTTCGACGAAGAAGTGAACTTATGTCATGTGAAAGCGACGGCTTTTAGCGAGGAATGGCGCCATTTTGGAGGGTTTACCAGCAATTCATGGACTTCATAAGCATTTTTGACTTAAGATAGATGAGATGAATGGAGACGGCCGATTATTTTATGACCTGAATAATTAAGGTGGTTAAATAAGAAGGAGAACATCGTTCATGGGATGAATTATAATTTTCAATGCTCTGATGTGAATGGATTTGAAGTGGGGGAGGGGATTGCGATAAAATCGTTACTAATTGATCTGGATGGAACACTTTATCATGGAAATCGGATGATCAAGGGTGCGGATCTGTTCATATCCCGATTGCGTACAGACCAGATACCTTATGCTTATGTTACAAACAATGCTTCACGTACACCCGAATTGGTGGCTGAGCATTTGGTTGGTATGGGAATTGAAGCGGCCAGCCATGAAGTATATACTTCGGCGTTAGCAGCTGCACAATATGTTGCACAGCAAAGTCCTGGAGCTCGTGTCTATTGTATTGGTGAAACAGGATTACGCGATGCACTCACAGGAGCCGGTTTGCAGCTTGTTGAGAACCATCCTGATTATGTGGTGCAGGGGATAGATCGTCAATTTACATATGATGCGCTGGCCGCTGCCATGCGTTGGATTCGGGAAGGAGCAACTTTTATTTTGACAAACCCGGATCTCCAATTGCCTTCACATGATGGGCTAACGCCAGGTGCAGGTACGATTGGAGCTGCAATTGAAGCGGCTTCACAGGTAAAGCCTATTGTCATCGGTAAGCCTTCAAGCGTATTGATGAACTATGCGCTGAACCGCTTAAACATTAGGGCGGATGAAGCTCTGGTTGTGGGCGATAATATGCTTACAGATATTGCGGCAGGTGCAGCAGCAGGTTGTAAAACAGCTCTGATCCTGTCGGGCGTGACGACCCGCGCTAATATGGATGAACATGTGCGTACCGTTGGAGTGAAACCTGACCTGATGTTTGAAAATCTCGCTGAACTGCAGGACTGGATGAAAGAAGAGCTGAAATAATAGAAAGTATATGTCTTACAAAACTTGCGAGAATTAAAAGCTATGTAGCTACGAAAGGAAAGATGTTGATATGCCGGAACTTCCTGAAATGGAAAACTACAGAATCTTATTATCAAAACAAATTTTGGACATTCCGATTACTGGAGTGACGGTTAGCCGTGAAAAGTCCATTAATACTGAAGTGGAAACGTTTGAGAAGCAATTGCTGGGAACGACCGTTGTATATTTAGAGCGTCGAGGCAAGCATTTGATTTTTCATTTAAACACGGGCGGGCGGCTCGTACTTCATCTGATGTTGGGAGGACTGTTATATCTGGGAACGGAGGAGCAGCGTCCAGATCGTACAGTTCAGATCGAATTAGATTTTAGTGGATTAAAGCTTTATTTTATCGGACTGCGCTTAGGTTATCTGCACTTGCTGACGGCTAAAGAAACAGAGGAGGCTTTGTCAGACCTGGGACCTGATCCGTTAGACCGCCGCATGACATTGGAAAAGTTTACAGCACGGCTGAAGGGACGCCGGGGGATTTTGAAAACAACGCTGGTGAATCAGCAGATTTTTTCGGGTATTGGCAATTGTTATTCGGACGAAATTGCTTATATCGCCGGATTTACACCGGGTTCCAAAGTACAAAACATTGTGCAGTCGCCAGAAAAAGTGGAAAAGCTATATCATGCCACTCAATCCGTACTACGTGAAGCTACTGCGGAAGGCGGGTACATGGAAATGCCTCTAATGGAGGGGGACACGCTAACAGGTGGATTTGATCATCAGTGTCGAGTATATGACCGCGAAGGAGAAGAATCTCCAAGTGGCGGAAAAATTGTAAGGGTTGAACTGGCGGGGAAAAAAGCATTTTATTGCCCGGTACAGCAGCATGATGCCTAAATTGCTCATCGGCTCCCATGTGAGTACGCGTGGTGGCTTTTCCAAAGCCGCTATGCGTGCGCGAGAGCAGGGGGGACGTTCATTTCAATATTTCTCGAAAAATCCTCGTAGTCTTAGGCTGAAGGAATGGAGTGCTACTGATGCTGCTGCTTGCAACGCTTACTGTTTAGAGCACCAGCTTCAATCCATTGCTCATTCGCCATATCCCGTTAATCCGGCTAATGGGTCCGAGCGTGGCCAGGAACTTTATGAGCTGACGATTGCTTCATTACGCAATGATCTGGATATTGCTGAAGCCTGTGGGTCAAAAGGGATCGTCGTTCATTTTGGGCATATGCATTCGTCAGACCCACTAGAGGGCTATCGTAACATTATTAACTGTTTTAATGATGTGCTGGAAGGCTGGCAAGGAAAAGCTAAAATATTGATTGAAAATCAGGCGGGGGATCACGGGCCCATGGGAACCACGCTTGAGGAAATGGTGCAAATCCGTCAGTTGTGCCAGAATCCTGACAGTATCGGCTTTTGCTTGGACACTTGTCATGCGTATGCAGCGGGATTATGGAACGGTGGAATGGACGAGGCTTTGATCGAAAAAGGGAATCGTCTCGGCTATTGGTCAGCTCTGTGCGGAGTTCATTTGAACGATTCTCAATACCCATATGGCTCTAAAAAAGACAGACATGCCCGTGTGGGACAAGGCTACATTGGTACTCAAGGAATGCGTTGGATGACAGATCAGGATGCTGTAAGAGGTATTCCTATCGTTTTGGAGAGTGGGACGGGACCTGATGGGACACATCAGGAGGATATTCAAATGATTCTAAGCTGGGAGTAAATCGGTCTGATTGGTAATAACTATCTTTGAGGCTTGTGAGCTTGCATTTATGGGAAAAAGGAGGAGAAGTTGATGTATTTGTTTATGGACGATTATCGGCCTTGTCCTCCGGGCTTTAAGCTGGCAAGAGATGCGGATGAGTGTCTGCTGCTACTTCATGAATACCCTATTTCAATACTATCGCTAGATTATGATTTGGGTCCAGGTCAGCCTACGGGAAAGGATGTGGCTGCTGCTATCGCAGGGAAACGGTTATATCCACGTGAAATTTACTTGCATTCCTCCAGTCCAGAGGGGCGGCGAGCCATGTACGAGCTACTCTATGCGAATAAGCCAGAGGGAGTCACCGTGCATAACGGGCCCATACCAGAGGAACGTATGCGAGAGATCAGAAAAGGGTCTGAACGATGAAAGAGATCGGACAAAAAGAGGTGCGCCGTGCCATATGGGAGGGATGCAAGCTGGCTTTGTTTGTGTACACTCCCATGTGTGGAACATGCGCGGCTGCCCGTAAAATGCTGGAGGTAGCAGAGTATTTGCTCCCTGAAGATGCAGTGGTGCAGAGCAACATTAACTATATTCCTGAACTGGTACAGGAGTACCGGATATCCAGTGTTCCCGCGCTTATTATATATAATGGTGAAAACAAAAATCCTGAAATCATCTACAAAATGGAATCTGTAGAACACTTGCTGAGCAAAATAAGGAGCGTGATGGAATGATATCCATGAAGAGCATTACGTTGCAGCGGGAAGAAAGACGGATTTTGGACGATGTAAGCCTGGACATACGAGAAGGTGAACATTGGGCTATTCTGGGTCGCAATGGTTCCGGTAAAACAACATTGCTGGAAATGATGACAGGGTATATGTTTCCAAGTCGTGGTACGATTGAAGTGCTTGGGCAAATGTATGGTCAATGTGATGTGCGGGAAGTTCGCAAACAAATCGGATATATCAGCCAGACTTTGTTGGAAAAGCTGGCGCTAAAAGATCCCGTTTGGGAAGTGGTCGCTACAGGTGCGTATGCTTTTTTGCGCTTCTATCAGGAAATTCCGACAGAGGCAAAAGAAAAGGCCATATCTTTGCTGAAGGGTATGAATTTAGGGGACTTGATTCATCACCCGCTGGGGACGTTATCTCAAGGAGAACGTAAAAAGGTGATGCTGGCCCGCTCACTGATGGCAGAACCTCGTCTGCTAATTATGGACGAGCCTTGTGCCGGGTTGGATCTATTTGAGCGGGAAAAAATGCTGGTCGAGATTGATCGGCTCCGCAAGCGGGAGTTATCAGTGGTCTATGTGACTCATCACATTGAGGAGATTGTCCCCCTCTTTACGCATGTTGCATTGATTCGTGATGGTAAGGTCGCAGCAGCTGGCCCGAAAAAGGAAGTTTTAACGAAAGAATTGATTATGCACACATATGAAGTTCCGGTTGAGCTGGATTGGGATGGAGAACGCCCCTGGATTCGGGTGTGCACTGGAGGGTAATGTTATTTTGGAGGAACTATATATCAGTACAGATGAACAAAGTGAATCTACTTTGTCATCATCAAGATTTGTTTGTACAGCCAATCACGGTTTTGCACCCTATGCTCAAGAGGAGCTTAGAAGAATATTTGGCTCTGTTAAAAGCACGATGCTTTTACCTGGTGAAATTTTTCTGGCTACATTACCTGCGGAAGAAATTGAGGCAGTGAGGACAATTACAGGTCAGCCGCCGATGTTTTTACGTCACTTATTTCCTGTTCATTTTCAGGAAGAAGGAACGGACCTGGTTCAGGTACAGGAGCGTCTGGTTGCATTCATCCGTAACCGCAAGGAACTGATTGATCAACGTGTTTCTTTACAAGTGCGCAAAGGATCTAATAGCAGTTGGATTGAAAGCGCAGGTGCGCTCAAGCAGGCTTTGAGTGAACAATTAAGTGATCTACCTATGGAGCAGACAGTACAAGGCGCCGATGTTATTGTGTCCGTTTTTGCAGATACAGATACGTGGTATGCAGGTGTATCGCGTCCTGAGGACAATCTATCGGATTGGAGCGGAGGCGCGGTTCGTTTTCAAAAAGAAGATGGACAAATTTCTCGTGCCAAATTCAAGCTATTGGAAGCAGAAGCAACGTTCGGCATAGATTTTGCCGCTTTCCATCAGGGACTGGATATTGGGGCAGCACCGGGTGGATGGACTTCCTTCTTACTGGAACGGGGACTGAAAGTTACAGCGGTTGATCCGGCAAAGATGGAGCCATCACTGATGAAGTACGCCAATCTGACTTTTTTGCGTAAAAATGCAAGTGAAGTCAAATTTAAAGAGAATTCGTTCGATCTGCTGGTTTGTGATATGAGCTGGAGTCCTAAGCAAATGGCAAGGCTCGTTACTGATTTACTATATAGTTTGCGAAGTGGTGGTACTGCTATCGTTACGGTCAAGCTAATGCATAAAAAGCCCTTGGCGCTCATTCATGATGTAATTGCTTCATTTGAAGAGTCCGGCATGCAGATTCAGCGAGCTAAGCAGCTATTCCATAACCGAGATGAGATCACCCTGTACATGATCAAGTATGGAAAATAATACTTTACAATGGATACAGGTGTGCTATATAATAAATCCAAATTGTTCCTTAAAAAATAATAATCACGTTTAAATCAAGGGAAAGCATCCCGCGAAAACGGTTTTCATGACGACATGGAAATTTGATTTTGCGGCAGCTTTCCCTTTTTTGCGTTGTCTGCTTGAGAAAGGAGGTAGGAGAATAATGAAGCAACCATCACAGTTGGAATTCGGATCAATTATCGGTGAGCGGTACCGTATTGTTCGCACATTGGGTTCGGGAGGAATGAGCCGTGTGTTCATGGCAGAGGATTTAAAACTGCCAGGCAAGCAATGGGCGGTGAAGGAGTCGGTTGCCGGGCCACAAGTTATGAAGCTTGTACGCACGGAGGCAGAGATGCTGATTTCGCTAAGCCATCCACGTTTACCGAGAATTGTTGATTTTTTTGAGCATCCTCCATCTGGTGCGATATATCTGGTCATGGATTACATCGAAGGAATTACGCTGGAAGCATACATGAAGGGCTACCAAGGCTATATTCCACAGGAGCAAATCGTCCCATTCGCTTTGCAGGTACTGGATGTGTTGGACTATTTGCATACCCGTCAACCGCCAGTCATTTACCGGGATCTGAAACCAACGAATATTATGCTGACTCCGGAAATGGAATTTATACTGATTGATTTTGGAATAGCGAGGAGCTATAAGGCTGAGCTGGATCAAGATACGGTAAAGCTGGGCACAGTGGGCTTCGCTGCTCCGGAGCAATATGGAGCTGGTCAGACGGATGCTCGTTCAGACTTATACAGTTTGGGAGCGCTGCTATTGTATCTTTGTACAGGAGGCAAATATAGCGAGTGGACTGCGGGAGTAGAAGGGTATATTCGCGGAGAATTGCCCCGCCATTTGATCCCAGTGATTCGAAAACTGCTGCGTCAGCATCCTGAGGAACGATTTCAATCTGCCGGGGAGGTCATTGGAGAACTGCGGCGCAGTGCTGATTTTCAGCCTGCTCAACAAGGAATATCCGTTAATGATGCCTCAATGGATTATGCAGGTACAAGGGTAGTGGCTGTACTGGGTGTATCTGCCGGCTCCGGTGCTACGCATACAGCAATTGCGGTGAGCCACTATCTGGCTCGAAGGTCCCGCTCCGTAGCTTTGGTTGAGCTGCACAGCACAGCCAAAGCATTTGCCCGACTTCAAGAAGTCGTAGAAGGCACATCTGTTGGACAATCGAGTTCAAGTCGGCGTTTTGAAGTCGATGGAGTACATTACTGGCGACAAACATCTCGTGCGGATGTCATTTCTTTGTTGGGTGGTTCCTATAGATTTATCGTACTGGACCTGGGGAGTGGGCAGGACAATGAACGACTGGAAGAATTCTTGAGAGCCGATTATCCGCTCGTCGTTGGCTCAGGGGCCGAATGGAGAGTTCAGGATATAGCAGGGTTAGCCCGATCTCTTCAGCGCCATCCACAGCACAAATGGAATTACTGCTTGCCATTGGCAACCTCGGAGGCGGCCCGCAGGCTTCGTAAGGAGCTGGATCACGATAAAGTATTTGCTCTACCGTTCCACTCAGACCCCTTCGAACCGGATGATGAGATGGATCAGGTGTTGGACGAGCTGTTTCGCGGAGTCATTCCAGATACCCGGAGAAGACGCTTCGTATTCCTTAAGCGACGGCGCTAGATAGAAGGTATATATCAAAAGAGGCAGGGGAGAAGTTGTGTGTCCAAGCTAAGAAAAAGCAGTAAACAAAAACTATACGCCGGTTGCATTGGCGCTGGGATTGTTGGCATTATCTTTGCCGGCTACCTTATGGTTAATATCCATCAAATGAATGAGGTTAGGAAACAGGCTGAGGTAGAGGCAGAACTGAAATGGAAAGTGTATGAACAGGAGCAACGAACCGCGAAAAAAGGCTGGGTGGTTGTCCGTGACATTTCTCCAGGTGAACAGATTGCATCTAATGATTTGAAGGGAATTAAAGTTCCCGGTTCTCAGGCTCCATCAAATTTGCTGGCAGATAAAAGTGAAGTTTCCGGAACCACAGCCAAGATTGAGCTTAAAAAAGGATCTGTGCTTACATCGGCTATGATAACTGCTGATGAACCCATACCTAAAGATTTACGCAACCGTGAGCTAAAGGTGGTGGTACTACCCAACAGCCTGAAGTCGGGGGACGAAGTGGATATTCGCATTCAATTTCCAACAGGTCAGGATTACATTCTATTATCCAAAAAGAAGATTTCCCGACTGGAAGGTCCAATTGTCTGGGTCACTTTGAATGAGCAGGAAATATTATCGCTTTCGAGCGCGATTGTTGATGCCTATCTGCATAAAGCATCCATTTATGCTCTGACATATGTCGATCCCCAATTTCAGCCCAAAGCAATCCCGACCTATCCGCCTAATGCGCAGGTGTTAGCGTTAATGAATAGTGATCCAAATTTGATACACATTGCTGAACAAAAGCTGTCCAAGCAGCTGCGGGATTCCCTTGAAAATGCAATTAATTCATCAAACAGTGTGATTTCAACACCTGTGGAAAGGAGTCTGAGTGAGGAAATTGCAGCTCAGCATGCGGGTGCTACTATAGAAAACCCAGCAAGCGGAATTGATGATACAAGAAATGAATATGAGAACGAGCAGGATCATCAAGAACAAACAAAGATTCTGACGCAGGACGGAAGCTCTGATCCGTATGCCAAATAAATGAGAGAAAAGGAACGGAAGTATGAAAACATGGATATTTGCCGGGCTTTGTGACAAAAGCGATACCTTGTTATACATCAGCAGCATATTAGCAGCTTCCGGCCAACAGGTACTGCTTGTAGATGCTACGTTGCGGGGACGGTATCGGTATAGCATAGGGATGCTTGACAAACCACTTCCCATTACGCAGTTTAGTGGTTTTGATGTAGCAATTGGATTTACAGCATGGGAAGACCTGCATATAGGTATGACGGCTGATCAGAAGGCAGAGCAGGCTTATGACATTGTTATTTTGGATGTAGAGTTACCTGATTTTTGCCCAATTTCTGTTTGGAAAAGGGCAGAACTGCGAGTTTGGGTCAGTGATTATAGCCGCATGCTAATGCATAACGGACAGAATTGGCTTGAGCATTTATTCAGTCAACCTGAATTTCCTAAAGATCTTGTATTTCACAAGCTTTTTTTACAGGCTGTGGATTGTGGTGTGGAGGAGCCGTACTTGTGGGAATACATGAACCATTTCCCAGCTTCTTGGCAGCAAGAGCCATATGTACTGCCATGGGATGAGGGGCTGCTTGCTCTGAAACTGGAAAATGAGCATAAAAAACAGCTACTACTAAAACCGCTATCCAGAATGTATAAGAAACAATTATGCCGTTGTATTGGGGAATGGATGAGTTGGGAATTAAAAGTGAGTCGTCGTGCGCTAAAGCGTGCGGAAAGGAGTAGAGCATGAGTACCATTTTGTTTTGGAGCCCCATTAAAGGGGCTAGTGGAAGTAGCTCTTTGGCGGCAGCAATAGCAATTACCATAGGCAATCTATATCGAGGAAGACTATTATTGACTCATTTGGGTCGTAAATATACCGGTATTGAATCAGGATTACCTATACAAGAGTATGGTATGGACGATCCAACCCTACAGCTTCAGGAAGGGGGCTGGGATGCTGCCGCACGTTTAGTTCTGCGAGGGACACTGTCTAAAGAAAATATTCGTAATTATACGACGCCTGTACTCGAACATACTTTGGATGTACTTGAGGGAACCTCCAGCTTTGGAGCTGCACCGCCGTTACTATCTCCAGGGCTTGTACGGGCAGTAATAGATACAGCGAATCAATATTATGATTTAACGCTGATTGATGCAGGAAGTGGAGCAGGGTGGGGGGCTGTACAGCATGAAGCATGTGCACGAGCCAAACTGGCCGTTCTTTCACTCACTCAGAATATGCGAGAGTTAGACGCTTATTTTGAATCTGTGTCTCCGTTATCTACCTATTCATCGTTACCCTTATTGATTGTACTTGGGAAATATGATGTGCATTCTCAAGTGAATGAAACGAATATTCGCAGGAGATATGGCTACAAAGGTGCTTTGTATACAGTCCCTTATAGCACCGGATTTATGGACGCATGGAACCGCAGGGATGTGATCGGCCATGTGCAGCGTGAGGTGCGAAGTGGAAAAGAGCAGCACCGCAAGCTTTTTATGCCCGTGAGATGGGCGCAGAGTATACGGCATATCGGCAAAGCTATTCTGGAGGCGGCAGAGTCCGATCTTCGGCTCAAGGCTTTGGAGAGGGGCGCTTAAATGCTGTCCGCTCAAATGATCAACGGATTGATTCTTACCTGTATAGTACTGATGTGCATCGTACTGATTATTGTTAAATACCGAGGGAATCTTCACTCGCGACATTCAACCCTTCGGGTAGAAAAAAAGAACGAAGATGCCACATTCGAAACATTAATAGAGTATATCAAAAATGCACTTCATGAACTAAGTCATAGCCAGATGGCGGATGCCGGATTGCATGAAGAGGAATATAGACGGCGTATCCATCAAAGGGCGGAACTACGCAGGGCGTTAAAGGACTGTGCCAATGGCAGCATGGGTGATAAACGTTTTGTTAAAAATCTGATGGCTGAGCTTCTGATTAACGGTTACGGCTTAAACGAGAAAATTGTCGATATTGTTATGCCATTCTCCCGACCTGAGTTGTTTAGCATACAGGATCAATTCGAAATTATATTTTACCAATACCAGCAGAAGTTTGGCGCTGATGCACTATCACGTTTACTGGATACTTATGACTTGGCCGAAATGAGGTATTCACAGCAAGGTGAAGAAGATGGAAGTTATCTTGTTACCGCAGAGGATATTCGTTATATCTATGACTGTGAGTACCGCCCTCTTTCCTTTTTGGAGAAAGTGGATATTATTGTCCAGCGGATTTATCAGCATTACAAAGGCTTTTCCGTCATTGATGATATTCGTGACCAGCGGATCGACGGTGTAAGTGGGGGCGTCAGTGGTATGCCGGAAGGTGGGATTCCTGCATCATCAGACTGGCCTTCGGATAGGTATGTATTTGAACAAACATCTGCGCCTACTGCCAATGGTTATGAGAGCGTATGGATCTTTTATAAAGGTAAAACTATCCATCTTTCGTTCCTTTCCTTCGGATCTGAGCGTGAACTTAAAAGGGTGTGCCAAAATATTTATAAATACAATTACCCGGGACAGCTTTCCGAAGCGAATGGTTATAAGGTCAACGAAATGAAGGATGGGTCACGGGTAGTGGTGGTGCGCCCTCCTTTCTCAGAATCGTGGGCTTTCTTTGTCCGTAAATTCGATATTCAAAGCGCATCGCTGGAACAGTTAATTAAGGGACAGAATGCTGATTTTCCAATCCAGTTACTTTCTTATTTAATGAAAGGCAGCCGGATTACTGCTATTACAGGCGCGCAGGGTTCAGGTAAGACGACGTTGTTAATGGCGATGGTCAAGCATATTTATGCTTCGTATACGCTTCGTGTTCAAGAAATGGCCTTTGAACTGCATCTACGCAGCATTTACAGTCGCCGTAACATTCTTACCTTTCGAGAAACGGACCATATTTCAGGACAACAAGGGCTTGACTTGCAGAAAAAAACAGATGGAACCGTTAATATCCTAGGCGAAGTAGCAAGTGATGAAGTAGCTGCTTGGATGATTCAAATGTCGCAGGTTGCCAGTCTGTTCACCATTTTTACTCATCATGCCAAAACATTTCGTGATCTCGTGTTTTCACTTCGTAATTCATTGCTCAAAACAGGAGTATTTCAGCATGAAGGCATCGCTGAGGAACAGGTAGTTCATGTCATTAACTTTGATGTGCATCTCAAACGTGATGCGGAAGGGCGACGCTACATCGAACGGATCACAGAATGTGTGCCGCGTGACCCGGATCATACGGATGCAGGCTCCAATGTTTCAACGAGCTATAGTTATCGCCACATTATGGAATATCGGAACGGAAGCTATATACCGATGGAGCCCCTTACTGCCAAAAGTGCAAAAGAAATGTGTGAGCAGATGAATGTAAAGGATGCCAGAGATTTCCGCAGTTTTTTGACCCGCTATTGGGAGGAAGACTATGAGTCTTAAAGAAATTTTATTATGGATTTTACTAATATCAGGTGGTGGCTTTGCGCTTCTATATATAGTTTTGTGGGGGTTGCGTAAGCGAAGTAGTCATGCAGTTCGCAGAGGACGAATTCATTCTGTTCAGGAAGGTCGCAAAGGAAAAGCGGTACTTCAACGTGAGCTGCAAGCCTTACTGCATAAGTTGTACACGCTGTGTATGAAGGTGCCTTTTTTATCTGGATACATCACAAGTGTACGTAAGCGACTAGCTGGTCAGCATGCCTACGATGAGTACAAGCTTCGCCTACAGACCATGAAGATGACGCTGTTCATCTGGGGGGCTTTTACTTGCAGTGGCGTTGTGCTGGTCATGATGAAGCCAGGAATAGAGTTTGCTATATTGGCTGTTTTATGCGGAGTGGTAATCAACAGTCTTATTTTGGATATGGCCATTAGCCGGATGGAAAAAAGGCTACTTGCACAGATGATCGAATTATTCGCCAATGTACGTCATTATTACCATCAGCACGGTATGGTGGAGGAAGCCATATCCGAAGCGGCCGATTTAGCGGAGGCAGAGGCTGGGAGACACGCACGACTCATCCATGAGGCGCTAACAGATGTTGATCCGCACGAAGCATTGGAAAGATACTATGAGTCGGCTCCTAATCGATTTTTAAAAGCTTTTGCCGGTATCTCATATATGGTAATGGAGTTTGGTGACCGGGTTGATGAGGGGGGCTCCATTTATTTGAAGGGGCTCGGCAGTCTCGCACGCGAAATCCAGTTGGAGTTGCTGCGAAGAAATAAACTGGACTATCTGTTAAAAAGTCTAAACGTGATCGCACTGGCACCTGTTTTCTTTACGACCCCAATCGAGACATGGGCGAGATCCAGCTTTCCATCCATGGATGAGTTTTATCAGGGAAAATTGGGTTATATAACGAAATTGTCCGTTTATATTGTGATAATCGTATCTTATTTCCTGTTACAGAAACTGCAACAGACCGATGAGACAGGATATCGTGCGGGCAGAGGCCGGAGGGTTTGGGAGCAGAAGCTATACCGTTTTCCCATCATTCGTAATGTGGTGGATTCTTTAATTCCGCGTCAGCATATGTCTTCTTATTTCCAAATAACCCGTCTATTAAAGGAAAGTGGTGCGGAGGTTAAGCTGGAGTGGCTCTACATACGCAGAATGGCTCTTTTTATCGTAGGATTGGTGCTCAGCATCAGTACGATATTTTTTTTACATGAAGCTGAGAAAACGCATATCCTTCACGCCCCAGTACAATCAGGTCAAATGTTTGGACGTTTAAGTCCGGTGGAGCAAAAAGAAGCTTCGAAGCAGAGTGAGATTGATCGCAAAATCATGCATTCGCTGAACATGAGGGCGAACAGCACATACGAACAAACGTACGTTGTTTTAGAGCATAATGCTAATGGAACTGCTACTCCTGAACAGCTATCCACAAATACTCGGCGTATCCTCCAAAAGCTGAAAGATTGGAATGATGAATACATCAAGTGGTGGGAAGTACTGATTAGTTTGATTGTTGGGTATGTAGCCTATCAAATGCCTATGCTTTTATTATATTTGCAACGAAAAATGCGTCGGTTGGATATGAGGCATGAGGTGTATCAATTTCAAACGGTTATTTCCATTTTACGGGTTATGGAACGAATGTCTGTCGAGGAGATATTGGAGTGGCTGAACAGATTTTCAGTTATATTCAAAAGACCTCTGCAAAAATGTTTGCTTCATTATGAACACGGGCCAGAGGCAGCTCTCGACTTGCTAAAAGAAGAGGCACCTTTGCCGGAATTTCAACGTCTAGTGGACAAGCTCCATTTGTCTTTGGGTAAAATTACGATTCGAGAGGCCTTCGATGATTTGGAATCCCATATGTCCTACTATTTCGAACAAAGAAAACAGGAGTATGAAAAAATAATAGACAGCAAGGCTATCTGGGGAAGGATGATTGGTTTTGCCCCGATGTATGGTCTTATCTTTTTATATTTGGTGATTCCGTTGATCGGTATGAGCTTTGTTCAAATGGATAACTATTATGAGCAAATACAAAAAATTCAGTAAAAAAGTTCTATTATGACTAATACAAAATAACAAGCTGAGGAGAGAAAAACAATGAATAACGCATCAACAGCTTTAAAGGTAGCCGCTGGGATATTTTTGACCATCGCTCTAATTACGATTGTAGTTATACTGTTTATTTCAGCCCAGGAGGCGACTAAAACGGCACAAAACAATTTTGCTGATATCCAGACCGAATTGTCGCAAGCCTCTTTTACGGTATATGATGGCACAACCATTAGCGGTTCCCAGGTGACCAATGCGCTGCGGAAGTTTCAGGGGAAGGACCAATTCGGCATTCAGATTAAAACCGGCAAAAATATGGCAGGCCAGTGGTACGGTAATGCTCTGAACATTAGCCCAGACAGTGAACAGTATGGCGCCGTGAATGGCGGCAGTGATAAGACTGGGAAAATCACGAATACGCTTAATGAGAAAGAGAATGAATACGTAAATCCAAGTGGCAAATTCAAGGCTGAAATCGTCAAGGACAAATCGAACGTTGTCCGTGGATTGTTGTTTACCCAGTCCTAAGCACTACAGTAAAGATAATAATCATAGGGGGGATGAGAGTATGTCTGATCACGCTTCAAGCATGCTGCGGCTTGGTGTGTCAGTTATTCTGTTCATAACCGCATGTGTAACGGCAGCAGACTTGTCCAGCCAGCTGGATGGTGCACTGGAATTAAGATCACAGCAGGAGGAGCATTCTGAAGGGCGAATAGCCCGTACTGCTGGGGTGGGGTTGCCGGAACGGATAAAAGGAACTCAGGTAATGCAGGCAATTCGCATGAACTTACAGGAGGGGATTTCGATTGATGTCGACGGAACAGAGTACGATGCGTATTCTGAACCGTTTGAGCCTGATGTATCGACCTTGGATGCTTCTTCTTTATATTCCATATACCCACAGCGTAATGGGAATGGGGACATAACATCTGTACGTTTTGAGAAATTGGAGGAGGAATGAAGTGGTTCAAACAATATCCAAGCTGTTGGGGGCACTGCTCGCTGTATTGCTTTTGTACATCGTACCCGCAGCTCAAGCTGCTGAACGGCAGGATGATATATCCGGGTTAAATACATATCATTCAACTGTACGTTTTGTTGATATGGTAAGAACCAAAGGTTACATTACACCGACGATGTATAACGATTTTATGCGTGATCTGGAATTGACAGGCAATATCTACGAAGTTGACTTGGAGCATATGCACAAAAAGTATGTACCGGACTATGCAGATGCCGCGAAGCCAGACAGTTTTCTGGGCAATTATGAAACTGTATATGATGGGTACTATAATCCGCAAATCTTACCTGTACTGTTTCCTGACAATCAGCAGCCAAAATCAGATCAGCTACGTCGGTATACCTTGATGGCCGGGGATTATTTTACGGTCCGGCTACATAATACGAATCGGACTCCTGCGGACTTGTACAAATCATGGCTTCTCGGTGGGGCAGATAGCGGAAAGCCGGCAGTTACAGCTTCTTACGGGGGCATGGTTCTGAATGAAGATTACTGATTTTGCAGTCATATTTATACTTTTGTTTTTGCCCTTTGGTGTAGTTAGTGACTTACGGGTCCAGAATCAGCGTGAAGTGCAGCAGCTAGAAATGAAATATACGTCGGCTCTCCGTACCGCAGTTCAGGATGCGGGGGTTATGCTCTCACAGAATGAACGTCAAGAACGCGAGGCCGGATACGGATCGGATAAGTTTTTTCGTGTAGATAAAGAAGCAGCGCTGCACACGTTCCTGCACACCCTTTTTCTTAATGTAGGCATTGATGGGGATATAGTAGCACAACGTGCATTATTGGATTACATACCAGCCATTGTAATTCTAGATTATGACGGTTATTATGCGTTCACTTCAGAAGCCTATACCGACGAGCATGGACAAGCTGCCATAGGTCCCAAATGGAGCGAAAAAAAGCCATATGCCTATGTTGATTCAGTAGGCAACAGTGTGGGGTTCACCTTGGATAATTATGTGCACGCATATGATGCGCGGAATCACAGGTGGGTGGAGGGCTTTCAAAAGGAACTTCAGGACCAGACCCCTATATCTTTACTGAATAATTCAGAAACTTTTGAGCAAATACGTCGTTCCACCATCGTTCGCAGCGTCCAAGAGGACCTGGCGCGAATTATTAATGTCCATAACGAAAAAGCTGCACGTAACGGCATAACTTATACGTTCACGCTACCGCTCATTCCGCAAGAGGAGTGGTACAACACAGTAGATGATGTGGGTCTGATCGCGTTTATCCAAGGCATTCCGGTCGGAGACAGGTATTACAATAACTATGGATTTGGTGGTGGGAGAGTCGTTAGAAAGCAAGACATTATAGGCGGCATAGAACCAGATACTGGGATGAAATATTTTTATAGAGATTCATGTCCAGCTCCCTTTAAAGCGAGTGAACGTTTTGCGGATGAAAAATCTGCAGCAGCTGCGGGATACTTTGAGTACAAATGTTATAATGGCTTAAAATAATCACCTTCATGGGTGGTTTTTCTTTTTTTAGGCAGATCCATATCAAAAACCTTAAAAATCGCTGTTTTCCATATTCCGATATGGTTGCAGAATGTGCTACAATAAAGCTTTGAAAGAAACGAAATGCATATGAAATAAGAACAGTCGGCAGCGCCGATGACAATAAGGAGCCAAAAACAGCTTATGAGTTTATTGACTGTAGAAAATGTATCTCACAACTTTGGGGACCGCGCATTATTTAAAAATGTTTCCTTTCGATTGCTTGCGGGGGAACGTGTAGGTTTGGTAGGAGCTAACGGTGTCGGTAAATCGACACTCATGAACATTCTGACTGGAAAATTGCTTAAGGATGAGGGTAAAGTGGAATGGACTCCACGTGTACGTTACGGCTATCTGGATCAGCATACCAAGCTGACACCGGGCAAAACGGTACGTGATGTTTTGAAAGACGCTTTTCTTCCTCTGTTGGAATTGGAAAAGGAAATGATGCAGATTACTGACAAGATGGGGGATGCTTCTCCTGAAGAGTTGGAAGTGCTGCTGGAACAGATGGGTGAAATTCAGGAGCAACTGGATATGGGGGATTTTTACCTCATTGATGTGAAGGTTGAAGAAATGGCGAATGGACTAGGTCTGTCGGCCATAGGACTGGATCGGGATGTATCTGCACTTAGCGGTGGGCAACGGACAAAGGTGCTTCTTGCTAAGTTGCTGTTGGAAAAGCCAAATGTCCTGCTGCTGGATGAGCCTACCAACTATTTGGATGTAGAGCATATTGAATGGCTTACGCGCTATTTGAAGGATTATCCCTATGCTTTTATTCTTATTTCACATGATACTGAGTTTATGAACCAGGTCGTTAATGTTATTTACCATCTTGAATTTGCCAAGATGACCCGTTATTCAGCTAACTATGAAAAGTTTCTTGAAATGGCGGATCTGAACAAAGCTCAGCATATTGATGCTTATGAGAAGCAACAGGACTTTATTAAGAAACAGGAAGATTTTATTCAGCGTAATAAAGCGCGTGCCTCTACATCAGGCCGAGCAAAGAGCCGTGAAAAGCAACTTGATCGGATCGAACGTATAGATAAGCCTGAAGAAGCTGCGAAGCCAACCTTTCAATTCAAAGAAGCACGTGCAAGCGGAAAGACGGTATTTGAGGGTATTGATTTTGAGATTGGTTATACGCATGCCCTTTTGCCTAAAATGTCCATGACGATTGAACGTGGCGAAAAGATTGCTATTGTTGGCTACAACGGTGTCGGTAAATCGACATTGCTCAAAACCATATTGGGAAAAATACCGCCAATCAGTGGAAAAACCTATCAAGGTGATTTTTTGCAGCCCGCTTATTTTGAGCAGGAAGTAAAGGCGGAGAAAATTACACCGATTGACGATGTGTGGAATGAATTCCCACATTTGAACCAGCATGAAGTACGAGCGCATTTGGCGCGTTGCGGTTTAAAGAATGAGCATATCACGCGTCCGCTATCTGCGCTCAGTGGTGGAGAACAGGCTAAAGTCCGTCTTTGCAAACTGTTAATGCGTGAAAGCAACTGGGTACTGTTCGATGAGCCTACCAACCACTTGGATGTTAAAGCTAAGGATGAGCTGAAACGTGCCTTGAAGGAATACAAAGGGACCGTATTGCTTGTATCTCACGAACCGGACTTTTACGAGGATTGGGTAACCAAAACGTGGAATGTGGAAGAGTGGTCAAGTAAAGTTAACTAACATCAACTAAATCCAATTCTGCATATTTCACACGAAGTGGGGTTTGCAGAATTAGGAAAATATGCTAAGCTATCTTTAGCTTATACAATAAAATAGTCACACTAGGGGAGCCGCCCATGCGGCTGAGACGGAATAAATGGATTTCGGACCCTTTGCACCTGATCTGGGTTATGCCAGCGTAGGGAAGTGAGCGCCGTACAAACAAGGCAACACCATCTTATTTTTGTTTGTGCGTGGGACGATACACGTATACGGATATCATTGTCCGTTCGATTATTGGACGTTCGTTAAACCACTTCCTTGGGGAAGTGGTTTTTTTGCGTTTCGTTCACTTTAAGTTGTTCGAGCTTCCGTAGACGATTCACATACAATCCCCTTTCATTACTGCTGGTAGACGTGGCTGACTAAGCTTAGATCCATTAGTCCAATGTGAGGTGAAGACAAAATCGAATTACACGCAATTTCGATGGAAAAGGGCACTTTTGCACAAGCAGCCCAAGTGGCTGCTGTGATTTGTCCGTATGTTCATTATGTACACGCGCGTTTAAAACAGAATGGTGCCTCTGCATTGCTTTCTTTGACTCGCAGCATGGTGGAGCAGGGAGTTTCTTTGCAACAAATTGTAGTAAATGATCGTGTGGATGTAGCTTTACTTACTTTGGTTGGAGCCGTCCAGCTACCAGCTAATGGATTACCTGTAGCGGATGTGAAAAGCCTGCTTCCAAAGGGTACACGCTGTGGAGTATCTGTGCATTCCTTGGAGGAGGCGCAGACTGCCGAGCGGGCAGGAGCGGACTATGTACTTTATGGTCACGTATATGAGACCCATTGTAAGCCCGGTATTGTACCGCGGGGTTTAGCTCAGCTTGAACATATTTGCAGGCTGTCGAACATTCCGGTGATCGCGCTGGGCGGCATACAACCGCACCATATCCCGGAGCTTTATAGGGCCGGAGCAAGCGGAATTGCGGTGATGTCTGGTATATGGAAGGCTGAGTCGCCCGTTGCAGCTGCGATGGAATATAGGCGAATGGCAGATCTTGTAGTTCACAGCCTGTAGCGAGAAAACGAGAGTAGAGGCAAGCTGAAAGCAGAATGGTTTATGGAGAGGAGACACGAAACAAATGCCAAAGATACACACAGAGGCAAGAGCGATAGGACACGCTGAATGCTTGGTCATAGGTGGAGGTGTCATCGGCAGTTCCATTGCTTATCATGTGGCCAAGGAGGGAAGAAGTACGATCTTGCTGGAACGATTGATCCCGGGTGAGGGAGCCTCAGGAGCAGCGGTTGGAATGCTGGCAGCGGAAAGTGAAGAGTTCACCGACTCTGAGCTGGCACGATTTGCTCGCATAAGTCGAGACGCATTCCCTGAGCTTGTCTGTGATCTGGAGCGTTTGTCGGGTATTTCGGTGGAATTCCGTACAGAAGGATTTGTGACCCCTTTCCGTACGGAAACTGAAGGCCAAAAACGCTGGAAAGCTGCTAAAACGCGAGAGGATGATTGTCCTATCTGGTGGGATGCGAGGGAATTGGCCCGACGAATTCCAGGTTTGGATGAACAAGCGATCGGGGCAATATATCGTTCAAAGGAGACACAAGTGGCTCCTGTCCAGCTTTGCCGTGCTTATGCAGGTGCTGCTGCGGTGCTGGGGGCAACGGTATGGTCTGGTACACAGGCAGAGCAACTGGTCATACAGAATGGTCGAGTTTGCGGTGTTCGAACACATAGTGGCTTTTTTTCCTGCGATCAGGTCATTATTGCTGGAGGCTTGGATAGCATGAAATTGCTAGCGCAGGTTGGATTTGAATATCCACTTTATCCGGTCAAGGGCGAAGCGGTAGCGGTCTCCTTGAAGGATCACCCGTTAGAATACACCATTTATGCTGATGATATTTACCTCGTGCCTAAACAGAATAACGAGCTTTGGATTGGGGCAACGAGCCTTCCGCATCAATATGACGAAGAGGTGACCGTAGGAGGCTTGGAGGGGTTGCTGGCACGTGCCTCTGCTTGGCTGCCGCGCGTCCGTGAAGCTTCTTTTATACGCACTTGGGCGGGCTTACGTCCGCAGGCCGCATCAGGTCATCCTTTTATAGGCACTGTCCCTGGGGTCGAGGGCGTATATGCTGCCGTCGGGCATTATCGCAACGGTGTCCTGCTGAGTGATGCTACCGGGCGTGCGCTGGCAGCTATGCTTAATGGGGCTGGTGCAGCTGAACTTGGGATAAGTAGATTTTCTTCTGAGCTCCTCAAGGAGGAAAGCTTATGAAGCTGACGATTAACGGCCAGAGCCTGACCTTTTCTAATCGAATCACTCATGTGGATCAATTGCTACATGAGCTTGATGTAAAGGTGAAAACTGTAGTGGTAGAGCTGAATCGGCGTATATTGACCCGTGAAGATCATGATGAAGCAGTACTGAAGGATGGAGATTGCCTAGAGATTGTACATTTTGTGGGAGGCGGTTGATCATGTTAACCATTGGAAAAGCATCTTTTACCTCAAGGTTGTTGTTGGGAACAGGAAAATTCACTGATCTGGATATCCAATCCCAAGCCGTAGAGGCTGCTGAGACGGAAATATTGACGTTTGCTGTACGGAGATTGAACTTGGAGGAACGGGATAAGCAGCATTTTCTCGATATGCTGGATTTGAGCCGATATACACTTCTTCCCAACACAGCAGGGGCTACAACAGCAGAGGAGGCCATTCGTATTGCCCAATTGGCAAAAGCCTCCGGCTTGTGCGATATGATTAAGGTGGAAGTCATTGGGGATAGCAAGACACTGCTGCCTGACCCTTTTGAAACGTTGAAAGCTAGTGAAAAGCTGTTAGAAGAAGGCTTTATCGTGCTGCCCTACATATCGGACGATGTGATTCTAGCCAAGAGGCTACAAGAGCTTGGAGTACACGCCGTTATGCCTGGAGCTTCACCGATTGGTACAGGACATGGTTTGCTCAATCCGTTTTCATTAGAGCTAATTATTGAACAGGCGGAGGTCCCGGTTATTGTCGATGCGGGTATTCGCTCACCCAGTGACGCGGCAATGGCTATGCAGTTGGGGGCAGATGCTGTTTTGTTGAACACAGCCGTATCAGGAGCGAAGAACCCAGTAAAAATGGCTGAGGCCATGAAACTGGCTGTTCGTGCTGGAAGATATGGTTTTGAGGCGGGGATGATTCCTGTAAAACGTTACGCTTCAGCGAGCAGTCCGACAGAAGGCATGATTCAGGCATGAAGGTATCTGACAAATCCGGTGCAGGAGGAACACATCCAAGTGACCGTTATTCCAGACAAGAAAGATTCACACCCTTTGGACCGACAGGACAACGTCGGCTTGCTTCCTCTCACGTATTAATCATAGGTGTTGGAGCGCTAGGCACAGGTATTGCGGAAACACTTGTTCGCGGGGGCGTAGGTACAGTGAGCCTCGTAGACCGGGACTATGTGGAATGGAGCAATTTGCAGCGCCAACAGCTTTTTCAGGAAAGTGATGCTGCGCAAAGATGTCCCAAAGCAGTAGCTGCTCAGCGAAGATTAAAGGATATTAATTCGGAAACGGTTATACATGCACATGTACTGGATGTTAGGGTGGAAGAGCTGGAAGAGTTGATCCAGGGGGTAGATCTCGTAATGGATGCAACCGATAATTTCGATACCCGACTTCTTATGAATGACATGGCACTAAAGCATCGGATTCCTTGGATTTATGGGGGATGTGTGGGCAGCTATGGTGTAACCTACACCATTTTACCGGGTCAAACGCCTTGTCTTCACTGTCTGCTGGGAACTGTGCCGTTTGGTGGTGAAACCTGTGATAGCGCCGGGATTATTCCGCAGGCCGTACAGATGGTCACGGCTAACCAAACTACGGAAGCTTTCAAACTTCTGGGTGGATATCCAGAAGATTTGAGAGGAAAGCTGCTTTCGTTTGATTTGTGGAAAAATGAGTATGTAGCGATAGCAGTAGATAGCGTTAAAAAGGAGAATTGTCCTTCTTGCGGCAACCAACCGACGTATCCCTACTTGTCGGCCTCTCATCGGCAGAAAACAGATGTTTTGTGCGGCAGGGATACCGTTCAAATTAGACCAGCAAACCCGACACATCTGAATCTTGCGGAAATAGCAGATAGATTTGCTTCTTTGGGAGAAGGAGAAGTAGAGCAGAATCCGTTTTTGGTTTCCTTTAGTACAAGCGAGCATCGCTTGGTTGTTTTTGCAGATGGCAGAGCGTTGATCCATGGGACAAAGGACGTGGCAAAAGCAAGAAGTCTGTATCATCGCTATTTGGGTTAAACCATAAAAGCAGAAAGCCATTCTTTGGAGAATGATTTTCTGCTTTTTTGTTACAATAATATTAATATGCTTTAATGGCTTATAACAAACTTGTTCGTATCCAATGTAATGCTATGTCCAAACCAGGTGGGTGAAAAGATGAGCCCGTTAATTTTACTTGTGGATGTAAATGAAGCGTCTCCCGTAATTGTTCTTCCATTGGAGCAGGCAGGTTATCAGGTGGTACATGTTAGCAATACATCGGATGCAAGCTCTTATGCAGCCCACAATCCGGTGAATTTGCTACTCCTGAACATAGGAGATGAACAGGCGGATACACAAGGCTTGATTCGCATTTTGCAGCAAAACCATCCTCATGTCCCGCTATTTGCAATGACTTCATCAGATGAGGAGGACCATATTGTTTCCTGCTTTGAACAAGGGGCACATGATGTGATCGTTCTTCCCTTTTATCCTAGAGTTTTTCAGGCAAGAGTGGCTAATTTATTGCGGATTTTTGGTATTGAACGTGATGTGAAAAGGGCGATCGAAGCGGGTGATTTACATATAGACAATGCAAGCAGAATGGTGAGCAGAGGGGGACAAAAACTGGAACTAACTCCGAAAGAATTTGATCTTTTGCTTCATCTGGCGATACATCTTAACCAAGTTTGTAGCAGGCAGCAAATTCTGAAGGATGTTTGGAAACATGATTATATCGTTGATACGAACGTAGTAGACGTCTATATCAGACATTTGAGGGTTAAAGTAGATAAAGGGTATAAGTTTAAAATGATCCGTACGGAACGAGGTATTGGTTATTCACTCAGAACACCAACCGTATCAGAATAGCATAAGGTATATAAAAAAGCCGGAACTTTTCGTCCCGGCTCGCATATTTCAAAATGAGTTTCATACTACAGCACGCGGCGTGCTTTAATGTATGTTCTTTTCCAGTTGCCGGAGTTCAAATCGGAGATGGTCACGCCAGGTCCGCCGTAAGTGTGTAAAATTTTCCCCCCGCCCATATAGACTGCTACGTGGGTAATGTTGCGTCCTGTGGCACGGCTACCGCTTGAAAAGAACACTAAGTCACCTTTTTTCAAATTGGACTTGGATACGGCATGTCCGACTTTAGACTGTTGAACAGAAGTACGTGGCAAATCCACTCCGTATTTCTTGAATATGTGCTTCATGAAAGAAGAACAGTCAAAATTACGTGTAGTGCTCGTGGAAGCTCCAAACTTATAAGGAGTTCCCATATATTTTTCACCGTAGTTAATTACTTTTTGGCCTACTGAAGTAGTAGTGGCAGCTTGTGCCGTATTTGTTCCCTCAATTGCAAAAGTACCAAAGCCGATAGTGGCTGCGACCCCTGCTATAATTACCTTTTTTATGATTTTCTGCATATTCATGTTGTAAGTACCTCCAGAAATTGATTTGTGCAATATTTTGCTGAGTTGCTAACTAACTGACAGCGTTGAGTATAACAGTTTTGAAACCGCCTAATAGTTGGAAAAGAACTCTCAAATGCTTGAGGGACAAGACTTACACAGCGTTTATTAAAAAACGATTAAAAATTACAATTTGTAAAAAATATATCGATTCATAGATCTCTATAAACGGAAAAACCCTTGTTAATCAAGGGTTTTGAGTGAAAGAACAATCTGAACAATGGTTACAACAATGTCATAATTAATCCTTGCTTTGAATAACGAGTAGTAGACCGCTTTTGATGGAAATCGTACCTTTTGAAGCCGTTAGCTTATTACTGACAGCACGCGATTGTCCCATTTTGAGGGTGGCATTATGTAGCGGGTACATAAATCCTTCCAGTTGTATACCTGTTACTTCGGCAGTCATAGGAAGCAGCGATGTATATGTATAGCCCATAGGCTGGATCTCAAGCGTTGATCCGGTGAGCTCAATATAATTATGTGCGTCCATAATAGCGCAGCTAATATGATGCTGCATTGCGCGTACCAATATTTGAACATTAGCTAATGTGTGATCCATCCGGGTGCCAGTCACACCAAGCAACAATACATGATCTACGTGCTCGTCCATAGCGATTTCCAAAGCAAGCTCAGTATCTGTTAAGTCTTTAAGTACTGGATCACACGCAATCATACGTTGGCTTGCTAATTCTACCTTTTCTTTTTCCTCTGGTGTGATCGAATCAAAATCTCCTACAGAGACATGTGGTGTAATACCGTGTTCGATCAGGAAAAGAGCACCTTTATCTGCACCTATAATAAAATCATCGGGTTGTATTTGAAGTAAATCTTCTTCATTAAGTCGACCGCCTGAAAATACAATCGCTCGTTTTTTTGTCATAATCAACATCCTTTCTTTCTGATACGATCCTATATATACCATCGTTTTTAAGTATACCGCGTTAAATATGGCTTGCACAATTTTGGAGGACACGGATACAATGAAACAGAAAAAAGGAAGTGTAACGTGTAATAGGAAGGAGAACGAAATGATTAACGTTTTGTTTGTATGTTTGGGCAATATTTGCCGCTCTCCGATGGGGGAGGCGATACTGAGACATAAGGCGCAGGAACGGGGATTGGGTGCAGAAATCGGGGTAGACTCGGCCGGGACAGGCGACTGGCACATCGGAAATCCCCCGCATGAGGGAACACTAAAGCAACTTAAGCTGCATGGAATCAGCGAACAAGGCATACAGGCGAGGCAAGTAACGGGCCGCGATTTTGACGCGTTTGATTATATTGTGTGCATGGATGACTCCAATGAACAAAACATGCGTAAGATTGCAGGTGGGGCGGAGGCTGATATTCTAAAATTTATGGATTTGCTCCCTCAAGAAAAATTAAGAGAAGTACCCGACCCGTATTTTACAGGGAATTTTGAAGAGACCTATCGATTAATGGACGCAGGGTGCGACGCCTTGCTGGACAAGATCATAGAAGAAAAGCTATAATGTGAACGAAAGATGACGGCAATAATTGCCGTTTTTCGTCATACATTTTTGAAAGCGTAACCAAATTGTGAAAAAGAGGAAGGAGCTTTATGACCTATTAGGTCAATGCTCTCATTCCCCTTAGTTACCTGGAAGAATATTTACTCAGGCGCGATCCAAAAAATACATTAGCGCGTCAGGCAACTCGTTTTGCCAAAAGCCCCACAAATGTTTGCCATCCTTTTCACGGTAAGAAACTTCAGCGTTCCGTTCGCGCAGCAAATCTGCACATTGACGGTTAAGCTCTACAAAGTTGTAAATGCCAGTATCACTCTCAAATGCATCTTCCTGAAGGCCAACTGTCATCCACACCCGCAAATGAGACAGATCTTTCTCACGGGCGATGATTTCCTGCGAAGCTTCATAGTAAGCACCTGAGAGGCTGATAATGCGGTTGAACAGCTGAGGATACATCAAAGCCAAATGCAGAGACACACTGCCTCCTAGTGAATCCCCCGCCAAAATGCGGGACGCTGCATCTTTTCTTATAGGATACTTTTGCTCTACATAGGGAATAATCTCTTCTGCAAAACAGGCTGTATACGCCTCAAAACGATTGCCAAAGGGAGCATACTCCTGAGTTCTGATTTTGGTATTCACTTCCACTCCTACAATAATGAAGGGTTCGACGCCCTCATCTAAAATGAGGCGGTTGGCGTGAGTTGCAATGCGGCCAAAATTGAAAAATTCTTCTCCGTCCTGACAGTACACGACCGGGTAGCTCAATATTTCATTATAGCCCGGCGGCAAATAAATCCGGAGAGTTCTGGTCTCGCCAAGAAAGCGGCTACCTACTTCGTCTTTAAGGATGGTTCGTTTTAAATACCGAGAATCCGTCATTTTTCGTCACCTTTCTTGGGTATTATTTTGCATTCGGGATCACAATAAGTTAAGATTACCCTGATTGCAATAGATGTTTAAAATTTCAATCATGTACTAAGCTGTTATAGTAAAAAACATACCCTGTTACACACACAAAAATGTGGCAAACTCAAAAAAAATAACTAAATCTTTGACGCGAGCGATATAACAGGTGTATAATAATCCTATAACAGCGGAACTTGATATTCAAATTTTTTTGTTGAGGTGAAGAAAATGAGCAAGGTTCCTTATGAAGTTTACACAGAGGAAGTTGAGGCGCTGTCCGTACTTTCTCCGGATGGTGAAATTATCAATAAAGATATGTTGCCTAAACTTACAGATGATCAATTGAAAGAAATTATGTATCGAATGGTATTTACACGTACTTGGGATGACCGTGCCGTTAACTTAGGCCGTCAAGGACGTCTCGGTTTCTACGCTCCGGTATCCGGACAAGAAGCAACCATGATTGGTAGCGAATATGCGCTCCAAAAAGAAGACTTTATTGCTCCAGGCTACCGCGATATTCCGCAAATCGTTTGGCATGGCCTGCCATTATACCAAGCTTTCTTGTATTCCCGTGGTCATCAACACGGCGGCCAAGTGCCGGACGGTGTTAATGTACTGATGCCGCAAATCATCATTGGCGCGCAAATTTTGCATGCTATGGGTATTGCTATGGGTTACAAACTGAAAAAGCAAAAACAAGTCGCCATTACATATACAGGTGACGGCGGTTCTTCCGAAGGTGATTTCTACGAAGGCCTGAACTATGCTGGTGTATACAAGTTGCCAGTTATTTTCTTTGTGCAAAACAATGGTTACGCGATCACGACTCCATTTTCAAAACAAACGGCTGCTCTTTCGATCGCTCATAAAGCAGTAGCTGCTGGTATTAAAGGTGTGAAAATTGACGGCATGGACGTGCTTGCAGTTATTAAAGCCGTTCAAGAAGCTGCAGAACGTGGACGTAATGGTGAAGGTGCTACATTGATTGAAGCTGTAACGTACCGTTTCCGTCCGCATTCCCTTTCTGATGATGCAACAAAATATCGTTCCAAAGAAGAAGAAGGCGAATGGAATGCGAAAGATCCGATTGCCCGCTTTGCGAAATACCTTGAGAAAAAAGGTCTTTGGACTGAAGAAGATACAGCTCGCGTAAAAGAAGAAGCTAAGGCAAAAGTGAACGAAGAGATCAAAAAAGCCGAGAAAACAGAGAAAATGACAATTCCTGGCCTGATTGATAGCATGTTCGAAACAACGCCTAAGCACTTGGAAGAACAAAAAGCTGATTTTAAATAATTGAACTTAAAAGAGACCGGGCGGTAACCCGATCCGGTCTGCTTTTCGATTGACCTGAACTGAAATTGATCTGTCAATGTTTAAGGAGGAAATGAAGCAAATGGCACAAATGAACATGAAAGAAGCGATTCGTGACGCACTGCGCGTAGAGTTGAAACGCGACCCTAACGTCCTGCTTTTCGGTGAAGACGTAGGTCATGTAGGTGGCGTATTCCGCGCTACGGAAGGTCTGCAAAAAGAATTTGGCGAAGAACGTGTATTCGATACTCCGCTAGCGGAATCCGCAATCGGGGGTCTTGCTGTGGGTCTGGGTATTCAAGGCTTCCGCCCTGTAGCTGAAATCCAGTTCGTAGGCTTTATCTTTGAAGCACTCGATCAAATGGCAATTCAAGCATCCCGTATGCGTTACCGTTCCGGTGGACGTTACAATTCTCCAATCGTATTCCGTACACCTTTTGGTGGTGGTGTTAAGGCAGCCGAGCTGCATACAGATTCCTTGGAAGGTCTTCTGGCTCAAACACCTGGTATCAAGGTTGTTGTTCCTTCCAACCCTTACGATGCAAAAGGCCTTATGATCGCGTCTATACGCGACAATGATCCAGTATTTTTCATGGAGCATTTGAACCTGTATCATGCATTCCGCGCTGAAGTTCCTGAGAATGATTACACAGTTGAACTGGGCAAAGCTAATGTAGTTCGTGAAGGTTCCGATGTGACGATCATTACTTACGGTATGATGGTACACACTTCGATTAAAGCTGCTGATGAGCTGGAAAAAACAAAAGGTATCAAAGTAGAAATCATTGATTTGCGTACCATTAGCCCGATTGACATTGATACCGTTGTTGCTTCTATTCAAAAAACCAATCGTGCCATCGTTGTTCAAGAAGCGCAAAAGAGTTCCGGTGTAGCTGCTGAAGTTATTGCACAAATTAACGAAAAAGCAATCCTGCATCTGGAAGCACCCGTTCTGCGTGTAGCAGGTCCAGATACCGTTTATCCTTTTGCTCAAATTGAAGATACTTGGTTGCCAACGCCAACACGTATCATTGATGCGGTTAATAAAGTATTGGAATTTTAATTAAAGCACACCGTAAATTTGGGAGGTTTTAAACGTGGCTAAATTTGAATATAAATTCCCGGAGCTAGGTGAAGGTCTTCACGAAGGCGAAATCATCAAGATTCACATCAAGCCCGGCGACAAAGTAACAGATGAAGATATCATCATGGAAGTACAAAACGATAAGGCTGTAGTTGAAGTTCCTTGTCCGGTTAATGGTACAGTACAAGAAGTATTTGCCAAAGACGGCGACATCTTTAACGTAGGTCAAGTCGTAGCTGTAATTGATGCAGAAGGTGAACTTCCTGAACAAGAAGATGCACCAGAAGCACCAGCTGCTAGCCCTGAACCAAGTGCTGCTGCACAAGGCGGAGCTGCAGGTACAGCTAGATTTGAATATAAATTCCCAGAGCTGGGTGAAGGTCTTCACGAAGGCGAAATCATCAAGATTCACATCAAGCCCGGCGACAAAGTAACAGATGAAGATATCATCATGGAAGTACAGAACGATAAGGCAGTAGTTGAAGTTCCGTGTCCAGTCAATGGTACGGTTCAAGAAGTATTTGCCAAAGACGGCGACATCTTTAATGTAGGTCAAGTTGTGGCTGTAATCGCTGCAGAGGGCGAACTTCCTGAACAAGAAGATGCACCAGCTGCTGTGAAACAAGAAGAGGATGCTGCAAAAGGCGGAGCTAACACAAAACCAGTTGCAACACCTGCTGCTTCTAACAAAGACGTATTGGCTACACCTAGCGTCCGCAAATTTGCTCGTGAGCAAGGTGTGAACATCGCTCAAGTGAGTGGCTCCGGCAAAAATGGTAAAATCACCAAAGAAGATGTAGAAGCTTTCAAAAATGGTGGAGGTCAAGCGGCTGCACCAGTAGCGAAAGAAGCTGCAAAAGCACAAGAGCCTGCTAAGAAAGAAGCGAAAGCTGCAGCACCATCCGCACCAGCAGCAGATCCACGTGCTGAGGAAGAGCGCGTACCATTTAAAGGTATCCGCAAAGCTATTTCCAATGCTATGGTTAAATCGGCTTATACGGCTCCGCACGTTACGATTATGGATGAAGTAGATGTAACTGAACTGGTTGCTTTCCGTACTCGTATCAAACCAATTGCTGAGAAGAAAGGCACAAAAGTAACTTACCTGCCATTCATCGTAAAAGCTTTGGTTGCTGCTTCCCGTCAATTCCCGGCTCTGAATGCCACGATCGACGAAGAAGCAAACGAAATTGTCTACAAAAAATACTACAACATCGGTATCGCTACAGATACAGACAACGGCTTGATCGTTCCTGTTATCAAAGATGCTGATCGTAAGAGTATCTGGATGATTGCTGATTCCATTCGTGATCTAGCTGTGCGCGGTCGTGATGGAAAATTGGCTGCGAATGAGATGAGAGGGAGCACAATCTCCATCACTAACATCGGTTCCGCAGGCGGTATGTTCTTTACTCCAATCATTAACTTCCCTGAAGTTGCGATTTTGGGTACTGGCCGCATCAGTGAAAAAGCAGTCGTGAAAAACGGTGAAATTGTAGCTGCTCCAGTAATGGCTCTTTCCTTGAGCTTTGACCACCGTATTATTGACGGTGCAACTGCTCAAAACTTCATGAACTATATCAAACAGCTGCTCGCTAACCCTGAGTTGCTTGTTATGGAGGTGTAATCAATGGTAGTAGGAGACGCTTCTCTGGATATTGACACATTGGTTATCGGTGCGGGTCCTGGCGGCTATGTAGCTGCCATCCGTGCCGCACAATTGGGACAAAGCGTATTGATCGTTGACAAATCTGAGCTGGGCGGTGTCTGTCTGAACCGTGGATGTATTCCATCCAAAGCTTTGATCTCTGCAGCTCATCAATACGAAGCAGCTAAACATGGCGAGTCTTTCGGTATTACGGCTGAAAACGTAAAAGTAGACTTTGCTAAAACACAAGAATTCAAAAACGGTGTTGTTAAGAAAATGACAGGCGGCGTAAGTGGCTTGCTCAAAGGCAACAAAGTTGAAGTTTTCAATGGTGAGTGCATGTTCATCAACGAAAACGAAGCGCGTGTATTCAACGAACATGAATCACCACGTTACCGTTTTAAAAATGCAATTATCGCAACAGGTTCCCGTCCAATCGAACTGAAACCATTCCCATTTGGCGGGCGCATTCTGTCTTCTACAGAAGCATTGAACCTGCCTGAAATTCCGAAAAGCCTGATCGTAATCGGTGGTGGATACATTGGTGCAGAGCTTGGACAAATGTACTCCAAATTCGGTTCCAAAGTAACGATTATTGAAGGTATGGATACAGTGCTTCCTGGTTTCGACAAAGATATGACTTCAATCGTTGCGAAAAGCATGAAGAAAACTGGCATCGAAATCTTCACTGGCGCTAAAGCGGAAAGTGCAGAGCAAACAGATAAAGACGTAACAGTGAAATTCTCCGTTAACGGCGAAAGCAAAGAAGTAACTGCTGATTATCTGCTTGTAACTGTTGGACGTCGTCCAAACACTGACGGTGAACTGGGTCTGGATCTGATTGGCCTCGAACTGGATGAGCGCGGAATGGTGAAAGTTGACCACCAAGGACGTACTAGCATTCCTCACATCTTTGCAATCGGCGATATCGTAGCTGGTCTTGCTCTGGCGCACAAAGCTTCTTACGAAGGTAAAGTAGCTGCTGAAGCAATCGCAGGCGAGCCGTCTGTAGTAGATTACAAGTGTATGCCGGCTGTCGTTTTCACAGATCCAGAATGCTCCAGTGTAGGCTACACAGAGACACAAGCCAAAGAAAAAGGCTACAATGTCAAAGTTGGCAAGTTCTCTTATGGAGCAAACGGTCGTGCGGTTTCCCTGAACGCTGCTGAAGGTTTTGTGAAAATCGTAGCTGACGCTGACACAGGTCTGGTACTGGGTACGCAAATCGTAGGTCTGGAAGCTTCCAACCTTATTGCTGAGCTGGGTCTGGCGATTGAAATGGGTGCTACACTCGAAGATATCTCCTTGACTATTCATGCTCACCCTACATTGGGCGAAATCGTTATGGAAGCAGCGGAAGTCGTGCTGGGTCATCCGATCCACGCATTGGCACCACGTCGCTAATACCATTTTTCATTATCTCGTTTTTGGTTTTCATACATGACAAAGAGAGGCAAGGAGCGCTATATCTGCGCTCTTTGTCTCTTTTTTTTTCAAGCTTTAGGATTTTCAGGACTACCATGAAAATTCACACAGTACATGGTCAACGAAGCACCGTACATGATAAACTAAATATAGATATTGGTGCAGAAAAAGAATTTTAAAGATTAGAATCTGGCGATGCCAGGTTTTTATTCATGCTCAAAGGAGAGGAATAACGTGCGTAACTATTTGGAACTGCTAGAGGATATTTTAGAGAATGGAGTAAAAAAAGAGGATCGTACAGGAACGGGTACACTATCTGTTTTCGGAAGACAACTTCGTTTTGATCTGGCCAAGGGCTTCCCCTTGGTGACCACCAAAAGAGTACATTTGAAATCCGTTATTCATGAGCTGTTATGGTTTTTGCGGGGAGATACCAACATTTCTTATCTCAAGGAGAACGGAGTTACCATTTGGGATGAATGGGCGGATGAGCAGGGCAATCTGGGGCCTGTATATGGATCACAATGGCGCTCGTGGGAAACAACAGATGGACAACATATTGACCAAATTTCGAATGTCATTGAGGCTATTAAAAATAATCCGGATTCACGTCGACACATCGTCAGTGCTTGGAATGTAGCTGAAATCGAATCGATGAAGTTGCCGCCATGTCATTTTGTATTTCAGTTCTATGTAGCTGGAGGGAAACTTTCCTGTATGCTAACGATGCGTTCTGTGGATACCTTTTTAGGGTTACCGTTCAATATCGCAAGTTATGCATTGCTAACGCATATGGTTGCACAGCAGTGCGGTTTGGAGCCCGGCGAATTTATTTGGTCAGGCGGCGATGTGCATATTTATTCAAATCATATGCAGCAAGTGCATACGCAGTTGGAACGTGATCCTTATCCGTTGCCTCAGTTGAAAATTCTGCGCAAGCCGGATTCGATTTTTGATTATACCTACGACGATTTTGCTTTTGAAAATTACGAGTATCATCCAGGGATTAAGGCGCCTGTCGCCATCTGATTAGAGGAGGTGGAAAAATGGGCATTTCAATGATATGGGCTATGGCACAAAATGGTGTGATTGGCCGGGATAACAAACTTCCCTGGCGCCTCCCTAGAGACATGGCTTTTTTCAAAGAGCAGACGATTAATAAAACGGTACTCATGGGACGCAAGACGTGGGAATCCTTTGGAGGAAAAAGCCTGCCAAACCGACGTAACGTCGTCTTGACTCGAGATCAGCGCTATCAGGCAGAAGGTGCGGAAGTAATTCATTCACTGGAAGAAGGGCTCCAATTAGCAAAGCAGGAGGAGTTAATGGTCATTGGAGGAGCGGAGATTTATTCACTGTTTTGGCCACATGCTGATCGGCTGATTGTGACTCGGATTGAGGAGACTTTTGAAGGCGATACAACCTTCCCTGAGCTGGGTTGGAACGGCTGGAATATAGTCAGTGAGACCCCGGGTATCAAGGATGACAAAAATCCCTATGAGTATCGTTTTGTTATTTACGAGAGAACGGAATAAGAATAGACTGTATCCGACCCCACTCATTTGAAAAATTAATAAACCATATAAAAAATCCTTTTGGCTGTTGATGCAGAAAGTTGCATAAGTTTTCATCACTTTTACGCTGTATTGTGATACAATAAATCAAATTCAACGAGAACAGACCCTTTCATAATACAAACAGACAAATTCGAATTTGACTTAAATTCTGAATGGATGATCGGGGTTCATAAGCGAAGAGATGGGGGAACGTAACATGTCTACACCAACTGGATTTATGGAATACACACGGCAGCTTCCTACAGACCGGGACCCGGCAGAGCGTATAAAGGATTGGGAAGAATTCCATAAGCATATGTCCGAAGAAGAGCTGCGTACCCAAGGGGCGCGTTGTATGGACTGCGGAACTCCTTATTGTCATACGGGGATGGATATCATGGGAGCAACTTTAGGCTGCCCGGTTCATAATCTCATTCCGGAATGGAACAATCTCGTATATCGTGGTTTGTGGAAGGAAGCACTAGAGCGGCTGCACAAAACGAATAACTTCCCGGAATTCACAGGTCGTGTCTGTCCTGCGCCATGTGAAGGTTCGTGTACAGTCGGCCTGATCGGACAGTCTGTTACAATTAAAACCATTGAGGAAGCTATTATCGAAAAAGGCTTTGAGGAAGGTTGGGTCGTTCCTAATCCGCCAGAAAAGCGTACAGGCAAACGTGTGGCTGTTGTTGGTTCGGGTCCGGCAGGTTTGGCTGCAGCTGCTCAGCTTAACAAAGCAGGGCACAGCGTGACTGTGTATGAGCGTGCGGACCGTGTGGGTGGATTATTGATGTATGGAATACCGTCTATGAAATTGGATAAGAAGGTTGTTCAGCGGCGTGTGGATTTGCTAGAGGCTGAAGGTATTCAATTCATCACAAATACGGAAATCGGCAAAGATATCCCTACCGATCAGTTGATTGCTGAATATGATGCGGTTGTCCTATGCGGTGGTTCTACGAAGCCAAGAGAATTCAACATTGAAGGTAGCGATTTGAAGGGTGTTCATTATGCGATGGACTATCTGAATGGTACCATCAAAAGTTACTTGGATTCCAACCTGGAAGATGGCAACTATTTGTCCTCCCAAGGTAAAGACGTTATTGTAATCGGTGGTGGTGATACGGGTTCAGACTGTGTAGCTACTTCTTTGCGTCATGGTTGTCGGAGTGTCACTCAATTTGGTACTCACACCAAAGCGCCTATGGAGCGTGACCCGATTGCCAATCCTTGGCCACAATTTCCAAACGTGTATTCTCTCGATTATGCACAGGAAGAAGCGAAGGCGCTGTTCGGAGAAGATCCGCGTGAGTTCTCCATCATGACGACCAAATTTGTAGGTGATGAGAACGGTAATTTGAAAGAGCTACACACCATTCAAATTCAACGGATTGTTGATGAAACGGGCCGCAAAATCTATCAACCGATTCCAGGTACGGAGCGCATATTCCCTGCACAAATTGCTCTTATTGCCATTGGATTTGATGGTCCTGAGCAAACGATTGTAGAGCAAATTGGTTTGGAGACGGATCGTCGCTCCAACGTTAAAGCACGTTATGGAAAATATGTTACCAATGTAGATAAGGTTTTTGCTGCAGGTGATATGCGTCGCGGACAAAGTCTTGTCGTGTGGGCTATTAATGAAGGTCGCGAAGCTGCACGAGAGGTTGATAAATACCTCATGGGCGCTACCGTTTTGGTGTAATTATAAATTTTATGTTACGGATCAGTCAAAGCTCCATCTTCGGATGGGGCTTTATTGTATTTCAAGCTGAGTCTGTCAGAAGCGATAAATGAATAAATGATTATTAAGCTGTGAAACATTGTGAAATTGATGTTAGTTAATGTAACTTCAATTTAATTATCTCACCATATATTTCTTATCTATATTGATCATAACATAAAAAAGAGTGTTTAGTGTAGCTTTTTTATAGGAAAAAGAATTAATTCACAAGAAAATTAGATAAAATCCGATATTTATGTAATATAAATTAACATATACATAACTTTTATTGACTGTTTAAAATCATGACCTGAGAGAAGCATGGCATCTATGGTATAATACACGTATATTGTTGAAGCGTTTGACTAAATGAATTTACAAAGGAGCTTTCATCGGGAGAAGGCTCCTTTTGCATGAGGCCAGGATACCTGTGTTTTCATTAACATTCCATGTATATGTATGATTCATGGAGGAGAAACAGAAGGCCGTCAGGAAGGAATGGAGTATGAATGAAGACGTTGATTATTGCTGAGAAACCAGATATGGGACGGACGATTGCCGCTGTTATGGAGCCGCGGGCTAAAAATAACCGTACCTATTTGGAAGGTGAGAAATACATTGTAACCTGGGCGATCGGACATTTGTTGGGTTTGGCTGAGCCGGATGCATACGATGATAAGTACAAACGATGGAATATTAAGGATCTTCCTATTATCCCTGAGCAGTTCAAAATTGTACCGAATCCGAAAACAAAAGATCAGCTGAAAATGATTGGTGAACTGGCTAAACGCTGCAATGCCATCGTAAATGCTTGTGATGCTGGACGGGAAGGGCAATATATTTTTGCGTTGATTCAGCAGCAATTGAAGTTGCATCAGCCAGTTAAGCGGCTGTGGATTTCAGATTTGACAGCGGAAAGTATTGCGACAGGCTTTGAACGATTGCGAGATGCTTCGGAGTTTGAATTTCTGACTCAAGCTGCGAGGGCACGAAGTGAAGCGGACTGGCTGATCGGAATGAATGCTTCCAGAGCGTTCACAACACGACATAATACACTGCTGTCAGTAGGACGGGTGCAAACTCCCGTGCTGGCACTGATTCATGACCGGGAAAAGGAAATTGAGGCATTTCAGTCTCAAACCTTCTATGATGTGTGGGCTGAATTTAAGCAAGAACAGATCAAGTACAAAGGTGCGTGGCAGGGGGATCGGTTGACGAAGCCAGAGGAAGCTGAGGCGATCGCTGCGGCCGTTCGCGGAAAAACAGGTGAAATCACCAAATATGATACTAAGCAGACAAAAGAGTATCCTTTTAAATTGTACGATTTAACGCTGCTTCAACGCGAGGCGAATGCCAAGTACGGTTATTCGGCCAAAAAAACACTGGATGTGGCACAAGCGCTTTATGAGCGACACAAGGTCATTTCCTATCCGCGTACCAATTCTAACTATGTGACAGAGCAAAATATAGACGGCATGCACAAGGCACTACGGATGCTGGGGACAGGTCCTTATGCTGATCTGGTACAACAAGCCAACCCCAATTTGGTCCATAAACAGAATAAATCGGTCTGCAATCCATCTCGTGTTGAGGATCACCATGCTATTCTGCCGACGTTAAAAAGGCCAGGAACGCTAAGCAAGGAGGAGCAAAATGTATATGACCTGGTTATTCGCAGGTTTTTATCACATTTTTTCCCGCCTGCTGAATATAAAATGCATACCGTAATGACGCAGGTGGACAAGCATCTGTTTAAAACAAATATCAAAGAGCTTCTTTCCTTGGGTTGGAAAGTAGTTTTAAGTAAGGTTGATCAGGATAAAGGTAAAAAGAGCAAATCACCGAAAAAAGAGGATGAAGAGGAAACGGACGAGTGGACGGATAAGAAGTTTGAGATTGATGCGGGGCGTCCCGTGGATTGTGTTCGGGCCGAGATGAAAGAAAAGGCGACTCAGCCCCCTAAAAGCTACACGGAGGGTACATTGCTTAAGGCGATGGAAAGCGCGGGCAAACAGATGGAGAATGAGGAATTGCGTGAGGTCATGAAGGACGCCGGTTTAGGCACACCTGCGACGCGGGCCGCCACAATTGAACGATTGAAAAAGGTTGGCTATATTGAAATGAAGGGCAAAAAGATTCTTATTACGGAAAAGGGAAAGATGGCTATTGACCTGATCCGTCATGCTGGGGTTGATCTATTAGCCTCGCCGGAGATGACTGGTCAATGGGAACGTCGTCTACACCAAATTTCCAAAGGAGAGGCGGCTCAAGAGAAGTTTATGGATAACGTTAAAAGATTTACGTTGTCCATCATTGACAAGGTGAGGCAGCAGCCACCGGCTCCGGCAAATGCCTTTGGCGAGGAAGCAAGGGGAAAGCGTACAGCTGGAAAAGAAGGCGCACGTAATGCACGCGCGAGTGGAGGCACCGCCGCTAAAGGGGTGGGGCGTGCTACATCAGGACGCGGTGGAAGCGCAACGCTGGAGCAGGCAGCAGCACCAGCAAGTCGTGCTGCGGGAACAGCGGGTTCCGCTGCACGCAGCTCCTCCGAAGGAGCCTCAGGCTTTTCGGTGAGCCAAAGGCAAGCTTTGGGTAGCTGCCCACGCTCTAATTGCGGCGGAAGCATTATAGAAGGCCGCAAAGGGTATGGGTGCAGCCACTACAAGCAGGGTTGTGGCTTTGTCGTCTGGAAGGAATATGCTGGAAAGCAGATTACCGGAACGATGCTCAAATCTCTGTTGACGAAGGGACAGACGCAATTGTTGTCTTTTAAGCGTAAAGATGGATCGACCGTCAAAGCGCGAATTGTTCTGAATGAACCAGGTACAGGACAACTTAGCGTTCGAGAGGAATCCTGAGACAGGGTTTAGACCACCATTTTGGCTGAATCAAAGGTTGAATAACATTTTAAAAACAAAAAAGGGACCCTATCCGAGGGTCCTTTTTTGTTGATGCAATTGTATGCTTTCGTGGATAACTCGTGGTACTTCCGTTAGCTTCTGTATCGTATACATCACGGAGTTCACGTTTTTTTGCAATTCAACCATATTGTAAATCCATTCCTTAGGCTGCTTGAGATACACAGCATGAATACCTGCGGCAAGGGCTGGAGATACATCAGTGCGCAGAGAATTCCCGATCATCCAGGTGATGCTTCGGTCCAAGCGATTCATCTGGATGATTTCTTCCAGTGCTTCGACATTTTTATGCTGGCGAATGTAGATGCGCTCATTAAAGTAGGTAGCCAGTTTCATTTGTTCAATCTTTCTTTCTTGAATGATCTGCTCACCCCCAGTATAAAGATGGAGGGAATGCCCTGCTTTTTGGAGGGAGTTCAACGTTTCGACCATGCCTGGATACGGTTCGATTTCCTGTTCGTACACACTTCGGCCAAGAGAGCGAAGCTCCTGCTCTTCCCGAAAATCGAGACGGCGTCCGAATTGTTCCGAGAAAAATTGGTACGTATCTATCAGAGATTGTGGAAAATGCTCGCTGGCAAAGCCCACTTGATGAACTCCAGCCACATCAATTTCGATTTGTTTTTCACGAATCGTATTTTTCGTTAGATTATGAGTTGCAAACCATTCCTGAAGCAAATCGAAAAAGTGGTTGAGGATAAGGTCAAAATACTTGTTGCAGTGGACTAAGGTGTCATCAAGATCAAATAAAATGTGCTGCTTCGGATACGACATGATGCATACTCCTTCCAAGCCAAAGCTTTAACGCTGCTTTGGTTATAACTAAAAGTACATTTTAAATTACAATCCAATATAGGATTCCAAAAATACCTGTAAATCAGCCGCGCCATCGGGACGGATGCTGAATTTTTCCTTATGATAACGTCCGATGTGAATACGGAGCAGACCAGCCACTCGTAAAATCATCATATCAGACATGAGTGTATCTTCCAAACGGCTCAAATCATGGCGCATATCTTCGAGAGACTTAGGACCTTGAGCTACATAACGCAGAATTCGCAGCCGCTGCGGATCATTGACCGCACGAGTGAGCCGTAGCAGAAGCGTAGGCGGTTCTTCCTCGCTCTCCTCGGGAATATCTACCGGATACTGGATCAGCAGTGTGCGGGTATAAAAACAGTATGAATTAATCGGGCGATTATGGACAACCGGAAATAGGACTACTGTATCCAGGTCTTCCATGTGTGGCACGACTAGTCCAGCTGTCGCATACTCAACCAGTGCTTCCGGTTCCATTTTACTCAGTAGCATGCGTTTTTCCGCAGCGTCTTCTTCTGCCAACACACGTAGTTCGCCTTCCAAGGCCCGAAAATAATCACGGTCCCACAATTTGAGGAGTGGTGCGTATACCTTACGAATGCGTAAAGATTCTTCAAAGGTTAAAAAAGGGATATGCGGTACGAGCAGCTCAAACATATCTTTATCCGGACCGTGGTCCAAATAAGAGATATAATCAGATATTTCATCCGATTCCGGTCGAAGTAACGCCCAGGCATAGAGCGCGTCATAATCGCTAAAAGGGCAATCCTGAGCTGTAGCAAGCTCAGTACGAACTTCATGTTGTAGTCGTGCATCCACCTTGTCGATCCATTCATGGCCCAAGTCCATATCTTGGACCCACTTTTTAGTCACATAGGCCATGAAGCTGCCGAGCAATTCATAAATTGGAGAAGTGTCTATTTTAATTTGATAACTCATGGAACCCAATGCCTCCTATTCTGTCTTCTAGCCCAGAGCGGTGAACGTAATTAAGCCCGTCCATAAGCAAAACATGAGCATTTTAATAATTGCTCACTTATTTATTATGGCTTGTTCTGCCAGGGATTGTCCACTATAATATGAAATAGTGCGTTGTGACGTGAATGGGTTCGGATTGAACATACGAGGCTCCTTAACCAAAGGAGTCGGATACATACCAGACAAGCTCTTTCCGTAAAATCGTCATCTCAGATGGCGATTTTTTTCTTCTATTCTCTAATACACTAATTACACCTGAATTTGTATGTGTTTGTCGGTTTTGCAGGACGGTATGGAATACATAGTGATAAGAATTATTATTGATTATGGAATCAAATGCAAATCATTTCTTAACATTAATTTTAATTATTTTATTTGTTCGATCAGGAGGAGCTAGGATGTCGTCGTCGTTACGGGTTCATTATTTTATTTTAATTGCTGTTATTATTGTTGCCGGATTATGCCAAGGTTTATTATTACCTATTCTGTCTATCTCGTTGGAACAAATGGGAGTTTCATCTTCACTAAACGGAATGAATGCGGCTGCCCTGTATATTGGCTCATTCGCAATGACGTTGGTGGCAGAACGGACATTGGGCTTGTTGGGGTTCAAAAAGCTGATGGCCGGAGGGCTTGTGCTAGTGCTCATTACGCTGCTGCTGTTCCCGCTAATCCCTGATATTCGGGTATGGTTCGTACTGCGTCTGCTAGTAGGTATTGGTGACAGTGCACTGCACTACTCTGCGCAGCTATGGATATTGCTGGTGACTCCAGCAGAGAAGCGAGGCCGCAACATTTCCTTTTATGGTATGTCATACGGTCTGGGTTTTGCATTAGGACCATTGGGATTATGGCTACTCGATTATGGAATGCTGGTTCCATTCGCTGCGTTGGCCTTATTGTGCTTGCTTGTCTTGCTGTTGGTGTTAATTAAGCTGCCGGACTCCAGACCGGAGAAGCTGGAGTCCGAGGCACGTCCCACTCAAAGATTTCGTCGCAGTTACAGCTGGGCATGGTACGCTCTTTTGCCAGCATTTCTATACGGCTATATGGAAGCGAGCCTGAACAGTAACTTTCCAGTCTATGGCCTACGTATTGGCTTTCATACCGATGAAATCGCCGCCTTGCTGCCGTTCGTCAGTTTGGGAGGGTTAGTGCTGCAGCTACCGCTAGGGATACTGAGTGACCGTTGGGGACGTAAAAAGGTGCTAATGAGCGTAGGTATAGCAGGGGGAATAACCTTTATGTTGCTACCATGGAGCGGTAATCATTTTATGTTCACTTTGATATTGCTGACCCTAGCAGGTGGTTTAGTAGGCTCCTTTTTCTCCCTCGGTTTGGCCTATGCCGCTGATCTGCTGCCCAAATCATTTTTAGCAGCCGCGAATGTACTGGCATCCTTTCACTTTAATCTGGGAAGTGTGATCGGACCTAATATTAGCGGAGGATTGCTGGACTATGGAACTCAAGGCAGCATGTTTCTTGTCCTTGGAGGTAGTTACGTTGTTTTCGGATTGTTAGGTCTGTTTTCCAGAAAAAGAGTACCGGCGGTTTAAAACTGCGGTTTGCATGGTATTTGTTTCACATTTACTATAAAATATAAACAGTATTGATGGCGCGCAAAGGGGAATCACTTAGATGATTAAAATTCGGAAGCTGACCAAGCAAGTGGGGCCTGAACGGACCCAGCTACTTCGAGGAATTGATGCTGAAATTCATCAGGGCGAATTCATTGCCATAGTAGGGCCAAGTGGAAGCGGCAAAACGACGTTGCTTCGCTGTCTTGCTTTACTAGAGCCATGGGATGAAGGCAGTTTAATTGTAGGTGGCAATGATGTGCTGAAATCCGGGTGGACGGGCAAGATGAAAATAAAGCGGGAATGGGCATACCTGGAGCAAAACCCGCATCTAAATATGAATCGAACCGCTCTTAAAAATGTGCTCATTGGCAGATCCGGTCAAACTCCAATGTGGAGAATGGTGACCGGTATGGTGCGTTCCGACGATTACATGGGAGCGATGGACGTACTGGAGGATCTGGGTCTGCTGGATAAGGCGCATGATAAATGCGACAAGCTCAGCGGTGGCGAGCGGCAGCGGGTAGCGACTGCGCGTGCTCTCGTGCACGGAGCCAAAGTTATTTTAGCTGATGAGCCTGTAAATGGACTTGATCCAGCTTCGGCAGCGCATGTATTGGAGACCTTTCGCAAGCTGTGTTCTGACGAGCGGGTGACGATCATTACTGTATTGCCGCTGGAAATGGCTGAACGCTTTGCTTCCCGTATATGGGGGTTGAATGATGGTGAATTGGTGTTTGATATTCAGGGAAGACGATTGACACAAGCAGAAAAGAACAAATTGTGAAGGGGACGGCAAGAGAAGTGAAAATAATGCTGTTGAGAATGGTAGCTGGCTGCTGTTCCTTGCTGCTCCTTGCTGGATTTTTAAGCGGCTGTAATGTTATTAGCGATCCCATTTCGCTGATGGAGACACCGACGATGTCTGACGAGAAACAGCAGTTGAATGGTGCAGTGAATACGCAACTAGGGGCGGTACAGCCTTTAAGACCGAATGACCCAGATGACCCGACGCCAATTCGGACGGGTGATCTGAACAATGATGGCACAGACGAAGCAGTGCTCTTTTATGAAACGCCAGATGAGAGCGTAAAAATACATGGTGCCTTGTTTGAAGATCAGGGCGGAACGTGGGTAAAGAAGCTAACGTTTGATGGGGAAGGCACTGTGCTAGAGTCATTTAAGCTCGTGGATTTAACGAATGATGGAACACTCGATATTGTAGCGGGTTTTTCCAGTGGAGATAGTGGCGATGGCGGGGATCAGAAGGGACTCATCGTGTATTCCTATACCGGAGGAACTCTGGAGAAAATATATGCTACAGGCTATACGGACTTCGTCGTAGATGATTTTAACCATAACAAGATGGACTTGAACGGGGATAATTTGAATGATTTGACGATTATCACGCTGCGACGTAATGAATTCTTTACAGTTAAAACATTTCAATTCAGTGGGGGAACCTTTAAGGAAATCGGATCGTTGGATTTGGACAGTCAGGTCTTAGGTGTCTATAATGTCGTTGCTGGCAAGGTAGCCGAGGGTAGGCAGGGGATTGTTATAGATACCAAAATTGCCCAGACCACTACCGTCTCCAATGTCATTGTGATGGATCACGGCAAGCTCAGGAAGCTTAATCTTATGGATGTCACCTTCAAGGATGCGACCATCGCCAGTGGTGATGTGGATGGTGACGGTATTCTGGAATTTGGTAATTTGGAGAAGCCAAAAGGTTGGAGTAACAAGCCGCTGGATGAGGTTCCATATTTTGTGTCGTTCTATCAGTGGGACGGGGCGAAAGGGACGATTTTTAAGCAGCAGCAGTATCGTGATTCTAATGAACAGGTCTACTTCAGATTACCGAAAGAGCTGCATGGCAAGGTGACGATTGATCCGAAAGTTTCGAAGAAGGACAGCTATTTGCGCTTCATTTTGGATGATACAGACAAAACGATTGCGGAAATTAAATTTTTCTCGTTGTCACAATGGGAGCGAAACAACGAAGGGTATAGCCAACTGTGGCGAACGAATGCGCAGGTCATTGGCATTAAGCGATCCAGTGAGCTGGAACCGCGTAAAACTATAAAAAACAAGATGGGGGAAAGGCAGGTAGAGTAGAGTGAGTAAAGTTTTAATCATGGAAGACGAGGAATCCATTCGCAGTTTTATTGTCATTAACTTGAAACGTAACGGTTTTGAGGTGCTGGAGGCGTCGGAAGGGCATGAGGCTCTGAATATTTTGAACACGGTGCGGGATATTGATATTGCACTGCTTGACGTAATGGTACCCGGTATGGATGGTTTTGAAGTCTGTCGGAGAATCCGGGAAACGAATGAGCGCATCGGCATTATTTTTCTCACAGCGAAGGTACAGGAGCAGGATAAGGTGTATGCCTTGTCTGTAGGGGCCGATGACCATGTGAGTAAACCTTTTAGCCCGACGGAGCTGATTGCACGGATTCAATCGTTATTGCGTCGGGTGAATGTACATCGTGAAACAGCAGCCAAAGTGTCCTTCCAGTCTGGACCGTTTACGCTAGATTTGATTGCTAAGCAATTTAAGAAGAGCGGGCAGCTGATCGAGTTGACACCGACTGAGTTTTCCCTGATTCAATTTTTTCTCGAAAAAGAAAACACGCCGCTCAGCCGAGATGTTCTACTTGATCACGTATGGGGCAAGGAATATATGGGCGATCCGAAAATTGTGGATGTGAACATCCGACGTTTGCGGCAGAAAATTGAAAACAATCCATCTGAGCCAGCTTTTTTACAAACAGTGTGGGGACATGGATATAAATGGAAAGGTCAGTCTCAATGATCAAAAAGGGGATTCGCCGACAGATTGTGCTTCACTATTTTTTCGTAGTGTTCTTGGCGCTTCTGTTAGTAGAAGTCATTTTTATGTTTGCACTCCGGTCGTACTATTACGATTCCATTTACAAACATATCGAAAGCCGTATCGAATCGGTAAGTGAATTTGCACCCAAATTCAAAGAGCCGGAACAGTCTTTGCAATCGTATTTGTTAAATACATTTTCTCTGCCCTTCACTGAACTGCAGTTGCTTGATGAACAGGGAAATGTAATTGATAACTCGACTAATTTTGCAGCAGATCTAAGTGTGCAAACAAGTGATGTGACACAAGCATTAGCTGGAGATACGGGCAAATGGATCGGAAAGCAACCGAGTACGGGGCAGCAGGTGATGGCGGTATCTCAAAAACTGGACAATATCGTCGGAGACCAGGTGTATGTTATTCGGTATACGACTTCGCTGGAATTGGTAAATGATAAGTTGTTTACGATTACGCTGTTTTCTCTTGGCATCATGGCAGCTGTACTGGTTATTGTATTTGTGGTCAGTACAGGGCTCGCGAATTCCATTGTTAGACCAATTAATAATATCCGCGATGTATCTGCTCAGATGGCTCAGGGGAGGTTTGATGCACGCATTGAAGGCGATTATCGCTATGAGTTGGGTGAACTGGCTTCGACTCTGAACTATATGGCACAGGAAATTGTCAGAACAAATCAAATCAAGGATGATTTTATATCATCCATATCTCATGAATTGCGTACTCCGCTTACATCTATTAAAGGTTGGAGTGAAACGTTAAATTCTGGCGGTTATGACCCGGAAGAGACGAAAATCGGGATGAAGATTATTTCTAAAGAGACGGATCGACTGATTGGCTTGGTGGAGGAAATCCTCGATTTTTCCAAGCTGGAGCAGAATGCCATGAAGCTTGTGATGGGAACGGTGGATCTACGGGAGCTTTTGCAGGAAATTATGCTGAACGTATGGGCCAAAGCAGAAATGAAGCAGATAAAACTTCAGCTGGATTCGGAGGAAACGGCATATCTCGTCCATGGAGACGGTAACCGTCTAAAACAGGTGTTTTTGAACATTGTGGACAATGCTATCAAGTTTTCGCATGAAAGCTCAATTATTTTCCTGTCTCTACAACGGATTGATGGCAATATCGAGATATCCGTACAAGATACAGGGATTGGAATTAGTGCTGAAAATCTTGCCAGAGTCAGAGACCGCTTTTTCCAGGTAGACCACCAAAACGGTGGTACTGGACTGGGATTGGCAATCTCGCAACAGTTTATCGAGCGTCATCATGGTCAGATGCTCATCAGAAGTGAACTGGGGGCTGGAACTACGATTACGGTTTCATTACCTGCTCTGCAAGCAGAACAATCCGTGGAACCATCACAACTTACTGAAGGACAGATTTAAAGCCTACTTATAGGTGTAATTAGAAAAACAGCCAGTCCTCTCAATCGGGAGGGCTGGCTGTTTTTAATTTGGGGGTACGTTATGAGGTAAAACCTTCGGCACGCAAGCGTGTATTGCGCTCGTAAGCTTCTTTCAGCATACGTGTAGTTTGCGGTCGTACCGCCATTTTACCAAATACCGTTTCATTGGGTCCGATGACCATAATTTCGCCCGGGTCACCTTTAATGACAGCACCATCGCGAATCACAGCACCTTCACCGATAATCGCATGTTCAATATGGACGTTACGTCCAATGCGTGTGTCAGGCATAACGATACTTTCTTTGATGGCTGATCCTTTACCTACCTCGACACCACTAAATACAACGGAGCGTTCTATTCGGCCCTCTACTTGGCAGGAATCATGCAGCAAGCTGCCCAATGGTTGTGGTTGACGGTTAGGTACCTTTTGTGCGCTCAACCTTGTGCGGCGTTCACGTGTATACATCGGCCAGTCCTTGCGTTGAAGGTCGATAGCACAATCATCCTGTAACAAATCCATGTGTGAATCCCATAGGCTTTTAACGGTACCCACGTCCTTCCAATAGCCCTGGAATTCATAAACGTACAAGGATTCTTGGTCCGCTAACATTTTAGGGATGATATCTTTACCAAAATCATGACTGGATTGAGCATCCTGTGCGTCTTCTAACAAGTAATTTCTTAAGTAATCCCATTTGAAAAGGTAAATCCCCATAGAGGCCAAATTACTTTCCGGTTTCTCCGGTTTCTCTGCAAATTCTGTGACACGCAGATCTTTATCGGCACTCATAACACCAAAACGGTGTGCTTCATCCCAAGGTACCTCCATGACAGAAATGGTAGCCGCAGCTCCTTTTTCCTTATGGTGGTTTAGCATTTCACGATAATTCATATAGTAAATATGATCACCGGATAAAATAAGCACATGCTCCGGATTTTGGCTGTCAATATATTCGATATTCTTATGAATAGCATCTGCCGTTCCTAAGTATTCAGCGTTACCTGTGTTATAAGATGGAAGCAGGGTAATTCCTTGGTCATCTGTTTTTGTAAGACCCCATGGTGTTCCATCCCCGATATGTTCGTGCAAGGATTCTGCCTCATATTGCGTCAGTACACCTACAGTATCAATGTCTGAATTTACGCAGTTACTGAGAGGAAAATCGATGATCCGGTAATGACCGCCAAAAGGTACGGCGGGTTTTGCAATCGTTGAAGTAAGGGGAGCAAGACGGCGTCCCTCTCCGCCTGCCAGCAGCATGGCAATGCATTCTTTATTAAACATTTCGTTTCCCTCCCGGTTTAGTTGTCAGTGTAGTACATACATAAACGGTATGGGGTACTCTTGAAACCATAAGGTATATAAGATTCCCCCAAAACTAAGGTTTATTTTTTTCCTAGTCATTTTTCTGTTCATTGTGGCTAGAATGGGGTAATAACTCAGGTCAGCTTTGACCCAAAAGCGAATGCATTACCGATTCATACATTTTTACTTACAAAACATATAAGGGTGGTGACGTGATGACAGACCAAACTCTTCCGCAACAGGCTATTTCATCGGAAGATATTTATTTGTTTCATGAAGGAACGCTTTATCACAGCTACCGATCTTTGGGTTCCCACCTTACTGTGGAGAACGGAGAACAGGGCGTCCGCTTTACGGTCTGGGCTCCTCATGCTCTCCATGTCGGGCTTGCTACAGATCGCAACAACTGGAATGGGGAACAGGATTCCTTATATAGGGTTCCCAAATCCGGTTTTTGGAGTCGTTTTTTTCCGGGGATATCCCAAGGAACTTTTTACAAATACGACATTACGGGGGCAAACGGTGAACGATTCCTGAAAGCAGACCCTTACGCGGTACGTGCTGAAGTGAGACCGGCAACGGCTTCTGTGGTAGCTTCTATAGATGGTTATGCTTGGAACGATGCGATTTGGCGCCGAAAACGTAGAGCACCTTATGGAAAGCCTCTGCACATATACGAGCTTCATCTGGGCACTTGGAAGCAAAAAGAAGATGGTACGTTTTATACATACAGGGAAATAGCAGATCTTCTTGTGCCTTATGTGACCGATATGGGGTATACACATATTGAGCTGATGCCGCTGAGTGAACATCCGTATGATCTTTCCTGGGGCTACCAGCTCACCGGATATTTTGCACTCACAAGCCGGTATGGAGAACCGCATGATTTTATGTATTTGGTGGATCGTTGCCATCAGGCGGGAATCGGAGTGCTGATGGATTGGGTTCCAGCCCATTTTGCCAAGGATGCTCATGGATTAAGGCTGTTTGACGGATCGCCCCTGTTCGAATACGCGGATCCGCTGATTGCGGAAAAGCCCGGCTGGGGAACACTGACGTTTGATTACAGCAAGCCGGAGGTGCGTTCTTTCCTGATATCTAATGCGCTATTCTGGATGGATGTGTACCATATTGACGGCCTGCGCGTAGATGCAGTGACGAGTATGCTACGACTGGATTTTGAAAAGCAGGACGGTCAATATCGTTTTAACTCTAAAGGAGGCATTGAAAATGAGGAGGCTATTGCCTTCCTTCAACAACTGAATGAAACAGTATTCCGCTATTATCCGTATGCTCTGATGATGGCAGAGGAGTCCAGTGCCTGGCCGATGGTGACTTCCCCGGTAAGCGATGGAGGACTCGGTTTTAATTACAAATGGAATATGGGCTGGATGAACGATACGCTTGATTATATCGAAACGGATTTCGATCAGAGGCCGGAGCGCCATAATTTGCTGACATTCCCCATAGCTTATGCGTACAGCGAGAATTTTACACTGCCGTTGTCGCACGATGAGGTTGTTCATGGTAAGAAGTCGTTGCTTGATAAAATGCCGGGTAGCTATGAGCAAAAATTTGCCGGGCTTCGAGCGCTTCTCGGTTACCAAATCACCTCACCGGGCAAAAAACTCTTATTTATGGGAGGGGAATTCGGCCAATTCATCGAATGGAAGGATGAGGAACAGCTTGACTGGTTTCTGCTGGATTATGACAGTCACCGTTCGCTGCACGCCTTTACGAAAGCGCTGAATCATTTGTATATTCAGGAAAAGGCATTATGGGAACTGGATCATTCGTGGGATGGATATCAGTGGATTGAGGCGGAGGACCGTGGGCAGAGCGTAATTACGTATTTACGTAAAAGTAAAAAGCCGGGAGATACACTGGTCGTGCTTATTAACTTTCAGCCCGTGCCCAGAGAGAACTACCGAATTGGGCTGGAAAAGGCCGGGAGTTATATCGAACTGCTGAACAGTGATCATAAGGACTTTGGGGGAAGGGACCAGCTGAATACGGGAATAATACGGACCGCCCCCATCCCTTGCCACGGACAGCTTCACAGCTTGGAGGTGACCATACCACCCCTGAGCATCGTTATACTCAAGAAAGCGCCTCGGAGGCCTAAAAAAGCAGATTAAACACATAAGGAGGAAGCACATATGAACATTTTGTTTGCGGCAGCAGAAGCACATCCATTTATTAAAACAGGCGGGTTGGCTGATGTCATTGGCGCACTGCCGAAGGCACTTCGTCAGGCGGGGTGCGACGTCCGAATCATTTTACCTAAATATGCGGGGATTCCCAATACTTATAAAAAGTCTCTGCGTCCGGTAGCGGTGAAGCAAGTAGCCGTAGGCTGGCGTAATCAATATTGTGGAATAGAGGAACTGACATTAGACGGAATCAAGGTTTATTTTATAGACAATGAGTATTACTTCGGTCGTGACGGTATTTACGGTTATATGGATGATGGCGAACGTTTTTCCTTTTTTAACCGGGCGATTTTAGAAGTGCTGCCTGAACTGAACTTTCGGCCGGATATTTTGCATTGTCATGATTGGCATACGGCGATGGTTCCGCTGCTTCTGAATGCTGATTATCGACATTTGCCCTTCTACAGTGATATTCGCACAGTGTTTACGATACATAATCTGCTGTATCAGGGGGATTTTCCGTATGAGGTCTTAACTGAGCTGCTCAACCTGGATGGGAGCTATTTCACCCCCGAGGGTGTGGAATATCATGGCAGACTGAATTTTATGAAAGGTGGGCTTACGTACTCGGATCATGTCACGACCGTAAGTCCAACCTATGCAGAGGAGATTCAAACGGAATTTTACGGATATGGGCTGGAGGGTCTGCTTCGTAAATTGGGAGATCAGGGTCGCTTAACGGGGATTGTGAACGGAATTGACACCAAAAGCTACAATCCTGCCACGGACAATCGTATTTATACGAAGTACCGCACGAGTCTGACAAAGAAAAAGGAAAACAAAATTGGCCTGCAGAAGGAGCTGGGTCTGCCGGTGCGGCCAGACGTACCTATGATTGCCATGGTAACCCGGCTTGTAGATATGAAGGGGCTAGATCTGGTAACGAGAGTGCTTGACGAAATCTTGTATTATGATGATATCCAGTTTGTCGTGCTGGGAACAGGGGATCCGGCTTTTGAGCATTGGTTCCGTGAGGCAGCAGGACGCTATCCACTGAAAATGTCAGCGCAGCTCGCTTTTAGCGAACTTCTGTCACGAAAAATATATGCGGCAAGCGATATGTATCTTATGCCATCAAGGTTTGAACCTTGCGGGATCAGCCAACTGCTGGCGCTTCGTTATGGAAGTATCCCTATTGTACGAGAAACAGGGGGCCTTAATGATACTGTGCAGGCTTACAATGAATCCACAGGTGAAGGAAACGGATTTAGTTTCACGAACTACAATGCACATGATATGTTGAACACCATTCGTCGTGCTGTTCATTTTTATCGCCAATCTGAGCATTGGTCGAAGCTTACACAGACGGCTTTTGCAGGAGAATATAGTTGGGATGTTTCAGCCGAAGCGTATATGGATATTTACCATTTGCTAACAAAAACGGACTGAACAGAATAGGAACACCCCAGTCATGTTAATGAAAAAGGGAATCCCTTTAGCCAAGTTTTCTGGCTGAGGAATTCCCTTTTTTACTATGATCAGTCGCCCCCACCACCACAGCTGCTTCCACATGAAGAGCCACTGCTACACGAAGAATGGCTACCAGAATCGCCTGAATCATGATGAGAAGAGCCTCCATGATGAGAACTGTCATGGGAGGAATGATGGTGCGAGTGATGTGTATCCCAGTTTGAACAGCCGCTTGCCGAGCTACAGCCGAATGAGCTAGCTAATACGGCATTACCTGAAGCATCCGGGTGCATGTGTATGGCAAATTGTTCAGGTTGATACCATGAATACCACACAACAGCTAATAACAAATAGTCGACCTGTAAATAGTTGACCTTAGGCAATTGCTTACCCTCAGGATCATCCACCGCTTTATTCACCCGCTCGTGCAGATGTTGTACAATCTTATGAACCGCTTGTTGGGCCTGCTGTGAAATAGCTATATCCTCCTGCGTATTCCAGCGGTCACCTGCTGGCTGCACGGAAGTTGTGAGTTTGTAATAGCGCGAAAGCTCGTCGCTCGGTAATGGATGATTAAAAAAAGTTCCCCACAAACTGGCGCTATAGCGGTTCCAGCCAAAGCATTCTACATACAACCAGTCAAACCACGCCCGCTCCTCAGGCATCGGCTGAGAGCCGCCGGAATGAGGCGCATGGTGAAGCATACGACCAAAAAAAGCTTCCGAGAATTGCTGATATTCGCGGGTAAACATCAACATTTCGTGCCATAATTCATCCATATCGCTACTGAACATAGGCACTCGATTCATAATCGCGCATAGCATAAAATATCGTTTTAGCTCATGCCAGCGCCAATCATATTCTTGCTCCGTCAGCTCAGGGTGGGCTTCGATTACACGACTCCTTACGCTATGAGCATAGGAGGCGGGAATGGATTGCTCCAGTAGCTGCATTAGCTCTGTAATCTCTGGATGACGCTCCTGCGCAAGGGACGAAGGGGATGGGGAGCTGAGGAAAAAAGCATTCCGGCTCCGTGTTTTTCTGTTTCCCCGGTTTCTGCGTATTGCACGGAATATAAACCAAAAAATGAAGAGGATCACCACAATAAACAACGTCCAAAAGCTGCTCATACTATCCATGATGGCTGACTACTCCTTTCTGAAAGAACACGGAATTAAGATTTAGCGTTCGTTATTCAGCAGAGCGAATTCTTTTTTTATCCGGGCTAGCAGTTCAGGATTCGTGATTGCATCGCAAGCAGTCCATGCCAAAGTTCTCGCAGCCAGCAGCATTCCTTCCATGGCCCGGTCCTGCATCGCCAAATCGCGGAATTCTGGTGTATGCAAGGCATGCTTCTCGTCAATAACTTGAATGTAAGGATGGATAGCAGGGCAATGAAGCGATACATTTCCGATATCCATGGAGCCGTGATCTTCGCCTTCTGTTATATCTTCTTGTGAAATGCCAGCCTGCACCAAATTTGCGGTAAACGCATCGGAAAGTACACGGTTCGTGACCATTTCATCATAAGAAGTCTCATAATTGGAGGTCTCCAAACGACACCCGGCCTGTAAAGCAGCTCCTTCAGCAATTTGAATAACACGGCGAGTCAGCGGGTTCAGTTCTTGACGTGTAGTGGCTCTCACATAAAATTGGGCTGAGGCGTAATCAGGAATAATATTGGCTGCTTGCCCACCCTGGTTAATGATCCCATGGATACGCACTGTACTTTTTACTTGTTGACGGAACGCATTGATGCCATTGAACGTTTGAATCACAGCGTCCAGCGCGTTAATGCCTTCGTGCGGGCTGGCAGCCGCGTGAGCAGATTGACCAAAAAATTCGAATTGTACAGCATCAATCGCCAGTGATTTGCCTGATTTTTCGTAACGGTCATAAGGATGCGTCATAAGTGCGATGTCGCAATCATCAAACAATCCGGCAGCGGCCATAGGGACCTTTGCACCGCGTGTTTCTTCGGCAGGTGTGCCATATACCCGTACTTCTCCACCAGTTTCGTCGATGATCGACTTGAGGCCGACGGCAGCACCAGTACTCATCATACATATCAAATGGTGCCCACAGGCGTGTCCTAGACCTTTCAGAGCGTCATATTCTGCCAGAAAAGCGACAACCGGTCCGGGTTTTGCAGATTTGTAAGTTGCAATAAAGGCTGTTTCTATGCCCAATACAGGTGCCTGGACCTCAAAACCGTGAAAAACCAGTTCTTCTTTTAAACGGGCAGCGGCCAGAAATTCCTCGTTTCCAAGTTCAGGATTTGCGCCAATAAATAACGAAATGTCCTTAAACCGTGGGGCATGCTGCTCGATGGTCTGTTGAATGGTCTGTTTAAAATCCATGCTGAAAACTCCTTTATATAAGCTGTAATGTAGGTACTGCGTTAGGTATGCTGAAATTGTACTATAACATTCATTGCATAATCATGCATATTCATTTATAATGACACAATCTTATTTATTATAAAGAATTTAAGGAGAGAAAAAAAGATTGAAAAAGGCATATCGTTTTACCGCCCTGGTTTTGACGGCGGTTATCTTGCTGTTGACTGGTCTTCCCATGCTCAATGCATACGGAACGGAAGCAAAGCCACAGAAAAAACTTGTAGTGGGCATGAGTGCCGACTTTCCGCCGTATGAGTTTCATAAAGTCATTAACGGTAAGGATACCATTGTTGGGTTCGATGTGGATATCGCCAAGGAAATCGCCAAAGATTTGGATGCGGAGATGGTCCCTGAAGACATGAGTTTTGACTCTTTGCTGCCTGCTCTGCAAAGTGGTCGTGTAGACTTGGTACTGTCCGGTATGACACCAACGGATGAACGCAGAAAGAGTATTGATTTTTCGGATGTATACTATCGCTCCAAGCAAGTCATCATGGTACGCCCAGAGGATAAAGACAAATATCCGACGATGGATGCTTTGAAAGGCGAGAAGATCGGAGCACAAAAGGGAAGTATTCAGGAAGAGATTGCTCAAAAAGTGCCCAATGCCTCTGTAACTTCACTGGATAAAATATCTGACCTGGTACTCCAGCTGCGGACCCAGCGTGTGAACGCTGTCGTGATCGAAGATACGGTTGCTAAAGGATACACGTTAGACGGTACCGTAACCCTTGCCAAGGCTGTGCCTGAGGATGCGGGAGCAGAAACAGCTGTAGGTATCCGTAAAGGGAATGCAGAATTGCTTGCTTCTGTAAATAAAACGTTGGCTCGCCTGAAAGCAGACGGGTCGATTGAGAAGTTTTCCACGGAAGCGAGTGCACTTTCTGCGGATCGTCAGGTTTCTTCTAATAACATTGTAGATATTTTTTGGAAATACCGCAGTTTATACGCTACGGGTATCGGCTACACCTTGTTGCTGTCTGCGCTCGGAGTACTGTTCGGATTCATCATTGGTCTGATCATATCCTTGCTACGTATGAGTGGAGTACGCATCATTGAGTGGTTAGGTACCACTTATGTAGAGATACTGCGTGGCACACCTATGCTGGTGCAACTCATGATTATTCACTACGGGGTTGCTTTGACGCTGGGTGTCAATTTTACTCCACTCCAGTCTGGTATAATCACATTGTCTCTGAATAGCTCGGCATATCTGGCTGAAATTTTCCGTGCAGGTATCCAGGCAGTAGACCGTGGACAGATGGAGGCTGCCCGTTCATTGGGTATGGGACGAGGCAAAGCTATGCGTCATGTCATTTTGCCGCAAGCGTTTAAATCTATTTTGCCTGCTATCGGTAATGAGTTTATTACGATCATTAAAGAATCATCCATTATTTCGACCATTGGGATGGTGGATATTATGTATCAGGCCCAGGTCATTAAGAACATTACCTACGAAGGATTAAGTCCGTTCGTAATCGCAGCCGCTATTTATTTTGTAATGACATTCAGCTTGTCTAAGCTGCTGGGTTTATGGGAAAGGAAGTTGAGAGCCAGTGATCACCGTTAAACAACTGCGTAAATCGTTCGGCAAGAATGAGATTTTAAAAGGCATTGATATAGATATCGCCAAAGGTGAAGTCGTCGTCATCATCGGTCCCAGCGGTTCGGGGAAGAGTACGTTTTTACGTTGCATGAATCTGCTAGAACAGCCTACGGACGGGGAGATTTTGTTTGAGGGCGAGCCGATTACAGCTCGTGGTCATAATATTAATGTAACCCGGGAGAAGATGGGGATGGTGTTCCAGCATTTTAATCTGTTCCCGCATAAAACAGTGTTGCAGAATCTGACGCTTGCACCAACGCAGGTTAGAAGACAGTCAGGGAAGGAAGCGGAAAAAATTGCGCTAGAACTCCTGCGTACCGTAGGGCTTGAGGATAAGAAGAATACCTATCCGAACCAGCTATCCGGTGGTCAGAAGCAACGTATTGCGATTGCGCGTGCTTTGGCCATGCAGCCGCACGTAATGCTGTTCGATGAGCCGACTTCTGCATTGGACCCTGAAATGGTTGGAGAGGTTCTGGATGTAATGAAGAAGCTCGCCGAAGGCGGCATGACCATGGTAATCGTGACGCATGAAATGGGCTTTGCCCGCGAGGTAGGCGATCGAATCATCTTTATGGATAACGGTCAAATTGTGGAACAAGGTACACCAGAGCAGGTATTTGGTACTCCAAGCCATGATCGCACCCGTGATTTTCTTGCCAAAGTATTGTAAGAAAGTGCTGATATGAGCTATAAAAAAGCCCTCCGTTTGACGGAGGGCTTTTTCTTTTTTTGTCACCATTTCACCATATTTTCGTAACAAATATCGATTTCTTGGTGACAAAATTGTAACGAGTATAGTATGATGTTCAAGGTTCCCAACATTTTCATGCGGATAAGGTTACAAAATTGTGATATTATGCAGTAAGCCAAAACTTACCGGGACAGCATGCGGTTATGAAAAACGCTGAATGCTGGGCCCAAACTATGGGAAGTGCGGGGGACGTAACAACGGCAGTCTTTCCGATACGTCATAAGACGATATGGAATATGCCTAGGGGTGAATTGCACAAGCATAGGGCTTCTCCTGAGTCCGAATCCGACAGCTAACTTCGCAGGCATAACAGAGGAGGTACATATCTTTGAAACATCTAAAACATATTGGAAAAACCATGAAATTTGCGGTGCTTGCCGCAGCCATTGCAGGGCTGGCACAGACAGCTGGAGTAGCGGATGCTGCTTCGCTTCATACTGCCAAAGATGGCGATACCTTCTTTTTGCTTGCTCAACGTTATGGAGTATCAGTGGACGAGCTGACGAAGGCGAACCCAAACATTGCCTCTAACAATATATATGCAGGTCTGCAAATTAAGGTACCTGGTGAAAAAAGTGTGAATGCAGCTTCGGATTCGAAGCCTCAGCTTCTTACGGAGAAAGCACCAGCGAATGAGGGGCCAGCGATTGAAGCGTGGGGCAAAACATTTAACTATAGCAAAATAGTCGACGTTAAGGCTACTGCGTATTCTGCCGCAGCCGATGAGAATGGTAAATGGGGAGCAGTGGACTACTACGGCAATCCGCTTAAACTAGGTACAATTGCGGTAGACCCGAACGTCATTCCGATGGGCACGAAAGTGCTGGTTACAGGCTATTCCCACCCAGGTTTGCCGGATCATTCTTTTGTAGCTGTCGCTCGCGATCAGGGCAGCGCCATTACAGGAAAACGGATTGATATCTTTATTCCTGGCAACAAATCATTTGTGAACGACTTTGGATTTCAAAATGTGAAGCTGTACGTTATTGATAAATAGCATTATACGTATATATGGTTTAATTAAACATAATATATATTATGTAAACTTAATGCCTGTATCCTACCGCATATAACTAGGTCAGACTCTTATCAGGTCCTATCCATAAAAAAGGCTGTCTTGACGAGCAGAAAACTTCTGCTGGTAAGACAGCCTTTTTACGTTGCTTTAGCTTGTAGCTCAATCATAAACATATGGTTATTTCTGTTCCGATGTGTGGAGTAGCCGGGGGACTGTGACAAATTTGTAGCCCTTAGCTTTTAGAGAGTGAATTAGACCCGGCAGAGCTTGAACAGTGCCTTGCAAGTTGGAACTTTGACCTCCACCTGCGTGCATTAAAATAATAGAGCCAGGCCCAGTAGCTGGGATCACATTGCGCTGAATTTGTGTTTTACTTAGTCCCTTCCAGTCGAGAGAGTCTACATTCCAATTGACAATCATGTAGCCATGACGACGTGCCCACTGGATTTGAGGCTCCGTGATTTCACCGTAGGGTGGACGAATCAACTTGGGGCGAAAACCTGCGCTGGCTTGTAAAATACGTTCTGTTTTTGTAATCTGGTTGCGAAAGCGTTCTGGTGTGGCCTTCCTAAAATCAGGATGAGTATAGGAATGGTTTCCTATAGCATGGCCTTCACGGATAATACGGCGTATGATCCCCGGATGCTTTTCCGCACGGTGACCGACGATGAAAAAGGTAGCTTTGATGCCATTGGCGTGTAATACGTCCAAAACCTGCGGCGTATACCTAGAATCGGGCACATCATCAAAGGTTAGGGCAATTTGGCGGGTGTGTGGGCCGCACATTTTAAAAATGTCCGCATGTTTTTTTCGCAGCATTGCTAATGTAGGAGTTGCTCGATCTATGCTCTGTTGTACAGAAGAAGCAACAACTGCTTCCTTGGGATGGGGCGTTCCGATGTTGGGAGGCGCATCCGCGTGAACGGGTAAACTTGAAAATGCTAGTAACAGTGCCAAGCCTGGCAACACTCCCCTGTACGGCATATGTATCCCCCCTTTCCGTGCAGTGATACCTAGTGGTGCTCTCGACTATTATGTACCTGTCCTATTAAAAATATGCTGGTTACCAAGTTCGGCTCATAAACGACTGGAAAGAAGTCCACGATGAAACGATTATCAATGAAGATGATGGAGCTAAACGTACATATTCTCTTAAACATGACCGAAAACAGGAGCATTTTCGCAAGTTTTAGCCTTACAACGAATTCGGTATACCGTGACAGCTGGTGTATAATGGGGATGCAATTCATAATTATACAGACATGGAATTGAAGGAAGGATGGATAAAAGTGACCGACTTGTTTACTCCTTATCAATTAAAGGGGCTTTCTTTAAAAAATCGGATTGTCATGCCCCCGATGTGCCAATACAGCGTGGAGGCCAAGGACGGAAATCCAACGGATTGGCATCATGTCCATTATGTGAGCCGGGCAGTAGGAGGCACTGGACTTATTATTGTGGAAATGACAGCGGTCCATCCAGATGGACGTATTACAGATCGTGATTTGGGTATTTGGAGTGACGAACATATTCCTGCATATCGTAAGATTGTAGAGGAAGTTCACAAGTATGGTGCCAAAATTGGCATTCAACTAGGCCACGCTGGACGCAAGGCTGAAGATGCTGAGCAACCTGTGGGTCCTTCCTCGATTCCTTTTAGCGAACGCTTTAAAGAGCCGCACGCCTTAAAGACAGCTGAAGTCAGGGAACTGGTTCAGGCATACAAAGAAGGCGCGCGCCGCGCGGTGGAAGCAGGTTTTGACACGGTCGAGATACATGGCGCTCACGGCTATCTGATCCATCAATTTCATTCGCCTTTAACAAATGCCAGAGAAGATGAATATGGGCAGGATTTGTCACTGTTCGGTGTTGAGGTCATACATGCTGTTAAAGAGGTTCTTCCTGCTGATATGCCTGTGCTTATGCGGATATCTGCCAAAGAATACGTCGAGGATGGATATAATGTGGAATACATAACAGGCGTAGGGGAACGATATCGTGATGCGGGTGTGGATATTTTCCATATCTCTTCTGGTGGTGAGGGTCCGATTGGTTCTGGCGGAGGCCCGTCTGCGCGTGCCGGCTATCAGGTGGATTTGGCTCATACCATCCGTGAAAAGCTGAATGTACCTGTAATTGCTGTTGGCTTACTGGATGATTATGAGGACGCCCGTCGGGTTGTTCAGCAGAAAGAAGCTGATCTGGTAGCAATAGGCCGTGCCATGCTGCGTGATCCCTATTGGGCGCTGCATGCATCGCGGGAGCTAAAAGTACAGGCCGACATCCCAGAGCCTTATTTGCGCGGCTTTTAGATATTTTTGAAACCCTCTTTGCAAAGCTTGCGTAAACATGTGTACAGAGCTTAAAATTTAAGCATTCAACTCTAGGAGGAACTTCACATGTCTATTTTCAAACGATTAAGAGATCTTACGATGTCCAACATTAACGCCATTATTGACAAGGCAGAAGATCCAATTAAAATGACGGATCAATACATTCGTGATATGCAAGAGGACCTGGAAGATGCAGAGAAAGCGGTAGCCGCTCAAATTGCTATTGAAAAGAGATTCAAACAGCAATACGAAGAACAGGCTGCTTTGGTAAAGAAACGCGAAGAACAGGCACATACCGCTGCAAAAGCACAAAATGTAGATCTGGCTCGTCGCGCGCTGGAAGAAAAGAAATCTGCTGAACAAAAAATGAATGAGTTCAAAGCTGGTTACGAACAGAACAAAGCTGCAGCCGATAACCTGCGTGGCAAGCTGGATGAAATGCGCAGACAGCTGACAGAAATGAAAAACAAGCGCGAGACACTGGTTGCCCGTTATAATGCAGCTAAAGCGCAAACTGAAATTAACAAAGCTATGAACGGTTTTAGCTCTGATACGGCAACTGCCGGATTGAAGCGTATGGAAGAAAAAATGCTGCAAGCAGAAGCACGTGCCGAAGCGAGCAACGAAATGTCTTCTAAGGAAAAATCGTTGGATGAGGAGTTCAAGGAGCTGGATAAGAAAAGCGCCGTGGACGATGAGCTTGCCGCTTTGTTGAAGCAATACGAAAATAAATAAGAACATTTTAGCAGTGCCGCCAAGAGTGATTGCTCAGGAAGCGAAGGAGAAACGTTTTCTCCTTCGCTTTTCCCTGCCTGGAGGCGTAAAACATTATATGAAGGTCAAGAAGATGTGGAGGATGGTATGAAATGCATTTTTTAGAAACGATGAAAGCAATGCTTGTATGGACTGGTGCGGGGGCTATTTTGATCTTCGCATTAATGTATGTCGACTCTTTATTTACGAAGTATAAGGATTTTGCCGAAGTGAAGGCTGGAAATATGGCCGTAACGGTACGAATGATTATGAAGTTAGTTGCACAAGGTTATATCTTGTCAGGCTCTATCGCTACAGCTAATAATTTGCTCGAAGCGCTTGTGTATTCTGTGATTGCCTTTGTCATCCTGCTTGTTTTGGAAGTTATTGTACGTCTGCTGTTGCGGTACTGGGCTCAGTTTGATCTGGATAAAGGGACACAGGAAGGTAAAATTGGTTTCGGTCTGTTTTCAGGAGCGCTGCATCTGGTTGGCGCCTTGATCATTACAGCATGCTTCTAGGCTAAGAAAGGCAGGAATATAACCATGAGTGTGTGGAAACGAATTTCAAATCTATTTGCTAAGCCGGAGCCGCCGAAAGCAGAGAAAAGCATGCTTCACTTAAATCCAGGTGATATCTGTGAAGTGTCGCTTGTCACCTATGAAGTGGTAGGTCGTGTACATAATCGTGCCCGGAATGCCGTTGTTTTGACGCTTCAGGATGGTAATCAAGTCAGTTATCTTCATATTGAGGAACGGGAAACACTGCAATTTGGACTATATCAGGCCATCGACGGCAGACTTGACAACCCTGAGGAAGTGCCGACCATTTTAGAGTTGGATGATACAACGTATCATTTGGAGGAGCAGTATTCTGGGCATGTTACCGTCATGGGCCGTGCTCCTTTCCGACAGGGTGGAGAGCAGCATGTGTGGCAGTACCAGTCTGATGATTACCATCTGTTGCGGGTAGAGTGGCAGGACGGTCGCTTTATGCTTTATGAAGGAGAAGAAGTGATTACCGGAGACGTCAGGGTTATTCGGGCGAGCTAGGAGAGGGTTACACATGAGCAAACGCACCTGGCAGTATGCATTAAAGGTCATTGTGGCGCTGAGCTTGTTCGTATCCGTGTTAAGCGGCTGCGGCGCGCCAAGTGTAAAAGATACGTATCCGTTGGAATCGGTTAGTGGCAGCGGAAACTCGACCTCGTATGTATACCGGGCAGCTGGCAAGACAGTCCCGGAAGTAGCGGAGGAATTGAAAGAACAGCGTACACCGGAACAAATGTCACCGCAGAGCAATGAGCGGATGTTTCTGGTATATAGCGATGAGTGGTACCATTTGCAGCAAGATCCAGCTAAGAAGGAAGATACACTCATTGAAATTGACAGTAAAAAGTATGTCGAACAAAATTACAGTTCAAGCTTTCTAAAAGGATACTTAACCGCAACTGTACTGGATGCTCTGTTTGATTCATTGCGTGGTTCAGGCTCCTATCGAGGCTACTCCAGCAGAGATGTATACCGACCTTCTCAGGGCCAATATCGTGCTCCTACGGTGCAGGAGAAAAAGGCGATTCCGCCGATTACGGTGGAGCGGAAAGGTTCGGTTACCCGTAGAGGAAAGAACTCGGATTCTAGCGTTGGATCAAGCGGAAGTTTGTTCGACAGAGGGTCCAGCAGTTCACCGAGCAGAGGCTCGATTTCACGTGACCGGAGCGACAGTGGCGGTTCCAGCATATTTGATTCGCCGCGTAAATCTTATAGTAAGCCCAAAACACGTAGCGGTTCAGGTAAAATTAGCCGACGAAGTCGACGATAATGGGTATCGTCAATTTATTTGAAAACAAAAGATTCTTGGAACTGTGGTACTGATGCACAGTTCCTTTTTTTATTTTTAGAGATGACGTTGGTGATCATCTAGCGGCACAGCCAAACCTACACTTTTATGGATATAATAATGTAGAGATAATCAAAACTTTGTTTGATTGAAGGGATTGAAAATTAAATGGTACTATCTATTTCTTGGCCAGATCTTTCACAAAGACCATTTAATCTAATGGTGGAACGAAAAATGGAGTGTTCTCCGAATGTCCTGTATCAGGCTTGGACGAAGCAGTTTGACAGTTGGTTTGCAGCCCCAGGATCAGTATTAATGGAGGCTAAAGTGAACTCGACCTTCTTTTTCGAAACGCATTTTGAGGGGAAGCGTCATCCACATTACGGAAGATTTCTAAGACTTGAGCAAAACCGACTGATCGAGCTGACTTGGATTACTGGCGAAGGCGGTACCAAGGGAGCTGAAACAGTTCTCACTGTTGAGCTTAAACCTCGCGGTAATGGCACGCATCTTTACTTAACGCATGCAGGTTTACCAGACGAGAATTCAAGAAATCAACATGAGCAGGCTTGGCCGCTTGTACTTGAGCAGCTCGACAAAAGGATGATGCCAGATAGATAATTCAGAAGGTTCCAGGCTAAAACTGCAACAAGAGGACGATTTTAAAATCGTTCTTTTTATATTTTTTGATGACAAAAATAAATATTTACCTTACATAAAAACAAATATTACCAGTTTACTAGATTATTTCATTGCCACATCTAATAGTAAAATATACAATTACAACAGGCGAAATAAGAGGATGGTGTATCTGTGTTATCTGCTTTTTTATATATATTACTTGGTGTATTCGATGCTTTGGCCGCTGTTGTTTTGGTCTTAAAGCTTTATATGCTTCCCGTGAGGGAATATCGTAGAAAAATATTATTTTATGCAATTGGCATAGCTTTGTTTTCCTTTCTAATGAGGGAAGTTATAGGCTTGCCTAAATTAGATTTGCCGCTTCAGTATTTGTTAATGGTTATCTTTTTTAGATTCGGTTTAGGGATCAAAACCCATCTAGCAGCTTTTTCTGCTGGTTCTGGTCTAACGGCCTACATTAACCTACAACTATTTGTATTTCTGTTTGCGAATTTTTTCGGCGTAGCAGAACCAGGTGTTATTAATGATACTTCTGGCTCTTCTATTTACGTTATTCAGTTATCTTCTATTATTATTGCGTACTTTATTTCTTTTGTGATGGGAAAATATAACTTTGGATTCTCGTTTATAATTCAGCCTCCACATGATTTTTTAAGAGCTGAAAATTACTTATCGTCCCTAAATAAGCTGTTGATTCTAGGTGCTCTAATATCAGCTGCCACCATTTTTATTACTTTGTATATGCTCTATAGCTCAAATACCATAGGATTACTATCCATTTCATTGCTTACTTTCGGCTTGTCGTATTTCTTTTCAGAGAGAGGAGATTACGAGGGTGCTAGAAGCGCTATCAAGGTACATCGCAACGGAAATAAAAAAAGCTGATCCTGATGGTCCAACAAGTGTAGAAGTGATGGAGTATGCGCTTGGTATAAAAATTACCGAAGTATCATCAATACTAATGGTTGCGGTTATCGCTTGGATGACCGGGCATTTTTGGGGATCGTTATTTGCTCTGGTTACTATCATGTTTGTAAGAAGATTTTCAGGAGGGGCACACTTCAGCAATCTTACATTTTGTGTCTGTTTTACAACGGTAATATGTGTAACTATACCCTTCGTCTCTTTAAATTTATCTACAATTTCAATTATTAATGCTTGTTCAATATTAGTGTTTTTAGTTTATGCACCCAATCATTTTATTTATATTCATAAGACCAATAACCACAAATATTATAAAACGGTATGTGTTTTGGTTTGCGCAGTGAATTTTTTTATACAGTCCCACATAATATGCTTAGCTTTAGCTATTCAAGCATTCAGCATTCTTCCTTTATGGAAAGGAGGTGAACGAAAATGGATAAGAGATTGGCGAGAGTTTTAAATATAAGACTGGGAAAATACGCTAACGAATCTACCAAAAATGAAAAAACAGTATTTGGTGCTAAACCGATACCGGCTGAGCTTAAGAAAAATGAAAAGAACTGATGAAGTACCGCGTTTTCAATTTGGGGCATTGCTTTTATACGATCGGGCTAACCGCACAGACTTGCAAGGAAGCTTTTCAGCTATCACGACTTGGTTTTGTGAGATCGAGTCTAACGCATTTGGAGGTACGATTCGAAGAATCTGACTTCACTTGCTCTATGTCTCATAATAAGCTTAAAGCACTTAAAAAGTTATAGAAATGACCCGTAGAATTCACGGGTTATTTTTATTGCCATACATACTTAGACTGTCAATAGGGGTAAAAGCAACCGAAGTCGAAGATCTAAACACCCCCTCCCGATTTGCCAGATAACGGTTTTAGCGTTATAACAGAAAGAGGGCATTTTAGAAGAACGGAGTGAGATTATGAATCATACATCATTAAACGCAGAAAAATTCCAGCGTAAAGCAGTTCAGGTGGAAGAGGCACAAAGCAGGATAGCTAGCTATGTTAAACAGGGTGAAAGGGAAGACGTAGAGCTGGAGCAGGCGCATGGACGTTATTTGGCGATGGATTTGACCGCACCACACCCGTATCCCCGTTTTCGTCGGTCAGGTATGGACGGTTATGCGATCCTAGGCTCGGACACCGAAGTGTGCTCATCCGGTCAGGAAATCTGGCTACATGTGATTGATGAAATTCCATGTGGCACCGTATCGGACAAGCGGGTGGAGACTGGAATGGCTGCCCGCATCATGACAGGAGCGCAATTACCTGAAGGAGCGGACACGGTTGTCATGCTGGAAGCGACACAGCTGCGTGAGGAAAACGCACAGACATATGTCGGCTTGAAGAAGCGTATAGAAGTTGGCAAAAATGTGACACAGATTGGTCATGAGATTCAGGAAGGTCGGCTTTTGCTTAGTAAGGGAACCTGCCTGGGAGCAGGGCACATCTCGGTACTGGCTACTTTTGGAGTACACCGGGTACCTGTTTACAGGAAGCCAAGGGTGGCCGTATTTTCTACAGGATCGGAATTACTTGCAGTGGATGAGCCGTTACAACCGGGGAAAATTCGAAACAGTAATACATATATGTTGGCTTCTCAAATTAGAGAGGCAGGAGGAGAGCCGTTTATTTTACAAGCCATTCATGATGATTTGAGCCTTGCCCGTACTTCTGTACGTGAAGCGATAGATGCCTATGATATCGTGGTCACGAGTGGAGGAGTATCGGTGGGGGATTTTGATATTATGGGTGATCTGGTACGACAAGAAGATGTGAATATGCTGTTCAACAAGGTTACGATGCGTCCAGGAAGTGTGACCACAGCCGCAGTAATTGACGGCAAGCTGTTATTTGCGCTTTCAGGCAACCCCGGTGCGTGCTTTGTAGGCTGTGAGCTGTTTGTACGGCCGACGATCCAAATGATGTTATCTTCGGCACATCCATATTTACAAACCTGGACGGCGAAGTTAGGCGCAGATTATACGAAGGTAAACAACTATACACGCTTTGTACGCAGCTCTCTGGAGATACGTGGTGGACAAGTATACGCGATTCCTGCGCGAGTAGATGAATCCAGTGTCATGGTGACCATTAAGGACAGTGACTGTCTGATCGTGATTCCTCCCACAACAGAAGGATTACGCGAAGGTGAAGAGGTGCGTGTACTGGTGTTACAAGGTGGACAGGTGACGTGAATACGAAACATCCATTTGTATGTCAAATCGTCGGATTCAAAAATACGGGAAAAACGACCTTTCTCGGAGGATTGATTCGTTATGTGCAGAAGTCAGGTCTACGCGTAGCAGTGATTAAGCATGATGGACATGAATTTGAAATGGATCATGAGGGTACAGATACGTTCAAGCACCGACAGGCGGGTGCTGAAGGCATAGCTATTGTTTCGGCTGGAAGAACAGCCATTTTAGAGGAGAATAGTCAGCCTGTCACCGGACTGATCCGGCATTTTCAGGCCTATGATTGTGTGTTGCTAGAAGGCTTCAAGCAAGAGGATTATCCGAAGCTGGTCATGGTGCGGGAACAATCGGATGCTCAGCTTACCGATAAGCTGACAAATGTACAGGGAGTAGCGGTTTGGGAGCATCAAATGGATTGGGCTCAAGGTCACTACTCAGATGAAATGATACAGATATTTCCTGCCGAGGCCAACGGACCCGCAGGCCGCTGGCTACTCGAACAGATTCAAAAGCAGATAGAAGGAATGAGGAATGAGCAGGGGTGAGACATCAATCGGCTGAGTCGGTTAGAGTCTCTACCCGCCGTTCGATCGCCTGAGACATGGTTTTGTCAGTCAGGTGAGCATACACTTCTGTTGTTTCTGTCGAAGCGTGCCCCAGCTGTTCCTTTGTTTTGTAAATATCATTTTGTAAATAATAGTCAGTAGCAAAGGAATGACGAAGCTTATGCACGGTAAGGTAAGGCTTGCCGAACCGTTTGGCGTACTTAATGATCATTGCCTGAATCGCTCTTTTGGTCATTCGTTTGCCTTCTGTACTGCCGTTAGGACGTGTGACAAAGAGAGCCTTTTCTTTTTTTGGAGCGCGGTAACGGGTATGTCTCAGGGACAAATAAAGTACGAGATCATCTTTGGATTGCTCGCGGAAATACACCGGCGTTTTAAAGGTTTCGTCGTTATTGCCTTTGCGGTACACATATAATAGTTTATTGTTTATGTCTAAATCGTCCAGATTCAGATTGACGATTTCAGATACGCGCAGGCCTGAGTTCAGAATGAGGCTGGCGATGCAGGCATCCCGTTCCTTATTTAGTTCATAGGAGTATAAAGCCTGCTTGTTATCGGCCAAATCTTGACCATAGCCTTCATAAATATAACCGATGAATTCAAGCAGTTCTTCCTCTTCCAGTATTTTACCTTTTAGCTTAGCCGCCGTATCCTTGGGTTTATGTATACGCTTGATTTCGACCTTAGCCATAATGTTGCGTTTGAGCAACGGATAAAAATTTTCATCCTCAGCGATCTGACTTAAATAATGAAAAAGCGAACGCAGAGACGATAGCTTACGTGAAATGGTAATACGGGAGTTGGAGCCTTCGCGCTTAGTAGACAGGAATAATCGAAAGCCTGTAATACTGTCCATATGAAGTGTCTCCAACTCTTCCAGTGTAACTTGGGCATTCGTTTCTCCGGTGGACAAGCCTTCCGCGCGAAGCCATGAAAAGAAAGCTTCGTAATCCCGCACATATTCTAGTAATGTGGAAGGGGACAGGTCGGGCAGCTTATAATCCATAAATTGCTGCACGTACCATGGTAATCCCGGCATTTTTTCATCTAGTTTGCGCCGGTCGATGATCTTTTGTATATTCATTGAGTTCCACCTCGTCCGGTCATAATATATATGTATTTTAGCATATTTTGAACAGCACTGGATGGGATGTAATTCGAAGTTAAAGAACAGATTGAACCGCCAAGAGAGGTGAAAGTATGGGGTATAATATCAAATCGGAACTGAAGCTGTCTATTAAGAGTGTACCGGAGTCGCAAAAGGACATTATTGTACAGCTCATGCAATTTTATTTATATGATTTTACAGCCTATCTTCGAATTGATGTCACTGAGAAGGGGACATTCCCGGCTTATCCAGACTTGTATCAATATTGGACGAGCGGTGAACAGAAGCTACCTTTTCTGATTTGGAGACAGGATATTCCTGTGGGTTTTGCACTCGTTGACCGAATGTCCAGCAATCGAGAAGCTGACTATTACATGGCTGAGTTCTTTGTACTTCGTCCTTATCGGCATAATGGGGTTGGGACTTGGGCGGCTCATGAGCTGTTTGGACGTTTTAACGGACGTTGGAAGGTGACCCAAATGAGCAAGAATAGGCCGGCACAGTCCTTTTGGCGTAAGGTGATTGGAAGCTATACGAAAGGTGAGTACAGGGAACAGAAACATCCGATAAGAGGGAATATCAGTCAGTTTTTCAATACCTGAAAAATTCGAAATAGAAAGTAAGTAATGAAAAAGAGTCGGGGAGAGTATCCTATCGGCTCTTTTTTGTTGTCAATTCAAGTCTTCTATCCATCTATAGAGCATTCCAATTAGAACCTGCATTGACACTATAAAAACGCAGGTATACAGTTATTAACATAATTCATATATATCTCATTGGAATTATCAACAATGAAACATCGGCTCCAAAAATGCAATGTAATCATAACATCACCCATCAGATCGGAGAGTGTTTTTAGGTGAAACGAACAAGTCGATTTGCAAAAATGGTAGCTTTAACCCTGTCGATGGTGCTGGTCTTATCGGCATGCTCGGGTAATAGCGGGGCCAATTCTACGAATACTGAGGCGAATGCAGCGGGAGGCGGGCAAGCTGCAGAAGGTGGAGATCTTACCTATGCACTGGCAACATCGCCGGATTCACTGGACCCGCATAAGAGTGGATTGGCAGTAGCATCTCGGGTATATCGTGCGATATTCGATAACTTGGTGGTAAAGCTACCGGACAATACGATTAAGCCTTGGCTGGCAACCGAATGGAGCGTTTCCGAGGATGGCAAAAGCTATACATTCAAGCTGCGCAAGGATGTTAAGTTCCATGACGGAACTCCGTTCAATGCGGAAGCCGTCAAATTTAGCTATGATCGGATTATTGATCCGCAAGCCGTAGTAGGTAATGCCGCTAACTTGCTGGCTCCCTATGAATCCTCACAGGTGATTGACGAATACACGATTAAATTGAATCTGAAACGACCATCGCAGGCATTTTTGAGCAATTTAAGTGTTCCGGCTGTAGCCATTGTTTCGCCAGCAGGAGTTAGAAAATATGGAGATCAATTCGGTAAGCATCCAGTGGGTACAGGCCCCTTTAAGTTTGTAAAATGGGACGAAAATGCAGAAATCAAAATCGAACGTAACCCGGATTACAAATGGGCACCGGAAACTATTGAGAATCAGGGAGCGCCGTATTTGGACAGCGTGACCTTTAAAATTGTTCCGGAGGAGGCGACCCGGATCGGCAGTGTGCAGAGTGGGCAGGCTTTGACCGCTGAAACCGTCCCACCGCAGAACATTTTGACGTTGAAGAGTGACCCTAATTTCCAATTGTTGCAGGTCAATACCCTAGGATTGCCATATACACTGTTCATTAACCAAAAGAAGACACCGTGGAATGAATTAAAGGCGAGGCAGGCATTGCAATATGGTATTGATGTGGGGACGATCGTCAAAACGCTGTATCTAGGAACTTATGAACAGGCTTGGTCGCCACTCACTCCAAGTATTTTTGGATATGATAAATCACTGGAAAACGGCTTGCAGCCTGATCTTAACAAGGCCAATCAGTTACTGGATGAGTTGGGGTGGGCTAAGGGAACGGATGGTTTTCGGGTGAAGGATGGACAACGTCTGACGCTGCATTATGTAGACGGCACTCCGAACCGTGAAAAACGGAACGACATTGCAGCCATTATTCAGCAGCAGCTGAAGAAAATCGGTGTTGATGTGAAGATTGAAATTACCAAGGATATTGCAACAGTTGTATATACGAACGGAAACTATGATTTCTACGGAAATAGCCAGGTCAATGTGGACCCGAACGCTTTATATGCTTTTTACCACACAGCGGCACCAAATCAGCGGCCTACACTGCCTAACTTCTCCAATCCAGAGGTCGACAAGCTGTTGGAGCAGGGAGCTATTGAACAGGACGATGCCAAGCGGGAGGAGATTTATAAAAAGGTGCAACAGCTAATACGTGATCAGGCCGTCATCATTCCGATTTATGTTTTCCCTTATACGGTTGGAGCAGCCAAGTCAGTGCAGGGTCTCAAATTCGATTTAGTGGGTTATCCGCTCTTTAACGATGTGCGTATTCAAAAATAGTATTGCTAAGTAATTTCTGGGGACCATCCAGTAGGGAAGGAGTGTGGGCTATGATCAGAGCTGTTGCAGAAAGACTGGTTACTTCTTTGTTGGTCATTCTGGGTTCCTGTATTTTGGTATTCAGCATTTTGTATCTGCTCCCGGGGGACCCGGTAGATTCGATTCTTGACCCTTCAACGGCCACGCCAGAGATGATCGCCAATTTGCGTCATAAGCTGGGAGTGGATCAGCCTTTTCATGTTCAGTTTTTGAACTATTTCGGAAATCTGCTACAAGGTGATTTTGGAAAATCACTGCTCAATGCTGATCCGGTGCTGCCTAAAATATGGGTCAATCTCCCGCCTACACTGGCGCTGACGCTTGCGGGTTCTGCTATTTCGGTCATTATTGGTGTCCTGCTTGGAGTGCTGTCGGCCATTCATCGGGATAAACCGATTGATATCATTGCACGAATCGTTGGATTGTTCGGCATTTCTATGCCCACATTCTGGTCAGGCATTCTGCTGTTGCTTATTTTCTCCATTCACTTGGGATGGCTGCCTGCTATGGGCTCGGACGGTTGGAAAACTCTTGTGCTTCCGTCTCTCACTTTGGGCATTGTCGGTGCAGGGTTCATTGTCAGAATGGTGCGTAACAGTATGCTGGAAGTCATTAATGAGCAGTTCATCGTAACGCTCCGTTCCAAGGGTTTGTCTGAGAAGGTTATTATGTATCGCCATGCGCTACGCAATGCGTTGATTCCAGCGATAACGATGATCGGGATGCTGATGGGAGAAATGCTGGCCGGAGCAGTTGTGAGTGAGACGGTGTTTTCACGGCAAGGCATTGGGCGTTTAATTGCGGACGCAATTATGGCTAAAGACTTACCAGTTGTGCAGGGAGTTGTATTGTTCTCTGCCATCATGTATGTGATCGTAAATCTACTGGTGGATATATCGTATACGTTCATTGATCCAAGGGTTAGACGCTCGGCGTAAGCCGGAAGGATTCAGGGAGGAGGAAGTCGGTTGAGAGAAACAATGGCTGCCAAAACAATTTGGAAGGAAAGAAAGCTGCGGGTAGCTCGGCAAACTGGAAGGTGGCGGCTCGGTGGAGTGTCGGATGGGTTCGTATATGCGGCGGGACTGATTATTGTGTTCGTAATCGTCTGTGCGGCGTTTCCGCAATGGATTGCTTCTTATGCACCCACAGAAATGTTAAGCGACCATATTTTACAAGGCCCAAGTGCTTCTCACTGGTTCGGAACGGACTATTTTGGGCGGGATGTATTCAGTCTGGTTGTTCACGGAAGTCGGGATTCTCTGTTTATTGGCTTCATGTCGGTACTCGTCGGCGGTCTGGTGGGTGGAATTATTGGTGCGCTCTCAGGTTACATTGGCGGTACAGTGGATTCGATACTGATGCGATTTATTGATATTTTGATGACTATTCCCGGAATTCTGCTGGCTTTGGCGATTGCGGCGGCTCTTGGCCCAAGCTTGTTCAATATTGTGCTGGCGGTAGCCATATCTGCTGTCCCCGGTTATGCAAGAGTTATGCGAGGCCAAATCATGAGTATAAAAGGACGTTCTTACGTCATTGCTTCGCGTTCCATCGGAGTTACACCTTTCGGCATCTTTTGGCGTCATGTGCTTCCTAATTCCTTGTCCCCTTTGCTCGTGATGGCGACGCTTGGCATCGGTAGCGCTATTTTGGCCGGATCGGGATTAAGCTTTCTGGGACTTGGCACGGTAAAGGAAATTCCAGATTGGGGAACAGTATTGTCTCAAGGACGAGGATATTTGACAGTAGCTTGGTGGATATGTACCTTTCCTGGCCTAGCCATTACGTTGTTTGTGTTGTCAGTCAATATTTTGGGCGACAAGCTGAGAGACCAGTTGGACCCGAAAAAGAACGCAAACTAGCATCAGGAAGCCTATTCTTAAGTGCTATAGAAGGAGGGAGTTCGTTTGTCATCATTGCTGGAGATTGAACATTTGTCGGTCGATTTTCATACTAAAAAAGGTTTGCTGCAAGCACTCGACAACGTATCACTGACGATCAGGGCGGGAGAAACGGTCTGCCTCGTCGGTGAATCTGGCAGCGGAAAAACGATTACCTCCAAGGCGATTATGCGGCTAATCGATTATGAGAACGGACGAATTGCCCAAGGACAAATACGGTTGCAGGGCATAGATTTGACCGTTTTGTCACAGCAGGAATTACGCTCACTTCGTGGTAAAAAGATGGCGATGGTATTTCAGGAGCCGATGTCGGCGTTTGATCCGGTGTACACTATCGGGTATCAGCTGATAGAAATCATCATGGAGCATGACCGGAAGACACGAAAGCAAGCATGGGCTCATGCGGTTCATTTGCTGAACAGAGTAGGGATTCCTGAACCGGAAATTCGTATGAAGCAGTACCCCGGAGAGCTGTCCGGTGGGATGCTGCAACGGGCGATGATTGCAATGGCACTTTCATGTGGCCCTGAGCTGCTAATAGCGGATGAACCAACGACGGCGCTGGATGTAACGATTCAGTCACAAATTTTGCAATTGCTTCAGGAATTAAAGACAGAATTCAACATGTCGATTCTGTTGATTACGCATGATTTGGGTATTGCCGCAGAGGTTGCGGATCGAATTGTTGTGATGTATGCCGGTCGAGTTGTGGAGCAAGCAGTAACGGAAGAACTGTTCGAGCTGCCATTGCACCCTTACACTAGAGGGTTACTTCGTTCGGTGGCAACACTGGATACAGATCGCAGCAGCAAGCTGTTTTCGATCCCGGGGGCAATTCCGAGCCTGAGTGCATTGCCTTCCGGCTGCTTGTTTCACCCGCGTTGCCCGCATGCGACAGATCAATGCAAAAACGAAGCGCCACCGCTGGCAGCCAAGGATGAACGCGAGGTAGCTTGCTGGCATTCGGAGCAATTGGCTGCCTCCGACGAGTGGCATATTACAGAGCTATCGATGAAAGGGCAGATCACGGCAAATGCTGTTGCAAAGGCAACCGAAGTAAAGGAAGAATTGACGAACGTATCTACTGTTGATGGGGCTAAGGTGAGCAGTCATGGCGTACAGGTAAAGAACTCCCCTAAATCCAATGAGACTATCACGGAAACCGTCCAGAACAAGCAGGACTTGTTTAGAGTGGATGGAATTCGCAAGTATTATCCGGTGAAAAAAAGCTTTCCCGGTCGGACGGGTGCTTCGATCCGGGCGGTGGATGATGTATCGTTCTCAATCCGGCAGGGCGAAACCTTTGGATTGGTCGGAGAATCCGGCAGCGGTAAGTCTACTTTAGGCCGGCTGCTGATGCAGCTGGAACGTCCGACCTCAGGGCAGGTATGGTTCCAGGATCGGGAGCTGACACGTTTAGGAAATTCTGAGTTGCGATCCGTTCGCCGTGATATGCAGATGATTTTTCAAGACCCCTACGGATCACTTGATCCACGGTGGAATGTGGGAGATATCATAGGGGAGCCGCTTGCGGTTCATGAAGGGTTGTATGGCAAGGCAAAGCAGGAACGGGTGGAAGAACTCCTGAGCGCTGTTGGATTATCACCTTCGCTGGTTACTCGGTTTCCGCATGAATTTTCGGGAGGACAGCGGCAGCGAATCGGGATAGCCCGTGCCATTGCTCTGCAACCGCAGTTTATTTTGGCGGATGAGGCAGTGTCGGCTTTGGATGTTTCCGTTCAGTCACAAATTGTCAATCTGCTTCAGGACTTACAGCGTAAGCTGGATACAACCTATTTGTTTATTGCACACGGATTGCACATTGTCCGCCATATTTCAGATCGGATAGGGGTTATGTACTTGGGGAAACTTGTAGAAATTGCGCCAAGTGACGAGTTGTTCAGGCATCCTGCCCATCCGTATACCCGGGGGCTTGTTGCCTCGATACCTAACCCAAATCCGAAAAACCGTCGGGAGCTAATTACGGTACAAGGTGAGATTCCTTCGCCTGCGAAGCCGCCATCCGGCTGTCGTTTTCATACCCGCTGTCCACTAGCGACCTCGCGTTGTCGTGAGGAAGCACCTGAGCTGACAGCGATTAGCACAGGACATTATGCCGCTTGTCATTACCCGGCCTAGGTTCAACCCCTTCCTTTGATCTGCTATCGGCATGATAAGAGAGCTACATTCTACAGGCCGTTCATGGTAAGATAAGGATAGAAGTATATAAATTCAATAGTAAAAGAGGGTATTATGCTAGATAAATGGGTTCAGGAATTAAAAGATGATGAACAAGAGCTGATTGCGTGGAGAAGACATCTACATCAGCATCCCGAGCTGTCTTTTGAAGAAACGAATACGTCTGCATTTATCGCCGATCAATTGCGCTCTTTTGGTATTGAGGTAAGAACGAATGTGGGTGGAAACGGTGTGCTCGGGTTTTTAGAAGGCGGTCAGCCAGGTAGAACGATTGCATTTCGTGCTGATTTTGATGCACTTCCCATTCAGGATGAAAAGGATGTGCCTTATAAATCGACCGTTCCGGGTGTTATGCATGCCTGCGGACATGATGGTCACACGGCTGCGTTACTTGGAGTGGCACGCGTGTTGAGCCATAACCGTGAGGCGCTGAAGGGAAAGCTTGTGTTTATTTTTCAACATGCGGAAGAAAAACCGCCTGGCGGAGCCAAGTTTATGATTGAGGATGGCTGTCTGGATGGGGTAGAGGCGGTATATGGTATTCACCTCGCATCTGAAATTCCTTTTGGTAAAATTGGATTAAAGAGTGGGCCTGCGATGGCGGCTGTCGACGCGTTTACGATCCAGATCAACGGTAAAGGCGGGCATGGCGCACGACCGCATCAGACGGTGGACTCTATTGTTATCGGCAGTCAAATTGTGAACGGGTTGCAGCAGGTGGTTAGTCGCAGGGTGGACCCTATTGAATCAGCAGTGTTAACGATTGGGGTATTTCAAGCTGGAACTGCCTTTAATGTGATTGCAGATAAGGCTAAAATTGAAGGCACCGTACGTACGTTTAATAAGGAAGTGCGTAAGGAAGTCGAGAATGAAATTCGCAGTATCGTCAAGGGGTTGACTGAGGCTTATCATGCCGGATACGAAATTGACTATCTGAATGGCTATCCTTCTTTGGTGAATGCCGAAGCCGAAACGGAACGTGTACGCGAGCTCATCGGCAGACTGTATGGAGCAGACGCTTTTTTGGATTTGAAGCCGGTCATGGGAGCAGAGGATTTTGCTTATTATTTGGAGCATCGACCGGGAGCCTTCATTCATGTGGGTGCACGCAATGAGGATGAACGAACGCATTTTGCTCATCACCATCCTCACTTTGATTTTGATGAGCGGGCATTGCTCGTCTCAGGGCATATTTTTTTAGCACTGGCGCTTGAATACTTGCAATAATAGGCATATGTTTATGACTGACGACATATTAACGAAGCTGGAACCGCGCATAGCGCGGTTTTTTGTTGTAAATCCAAGTATTTTGACACCCATAAAGAATGAAAATTAAGTAATTAATTCACTATATGAAAAATTCATAATAGAATTAAATAAAAGGTATTAACTCTGAAGGAAGTTCAAACCTCCTATTATAAGCTGCGGAGCAGGAGATAAAATTGTATTATCTTGATTTTTCGCACAAGGAAATGGGAAAAAGATGACGAATCTATTGAGCAAGACACCGATGTAAGCGCTAACAAAACCGGTGTTGCACCGTATTTATTGGGAATGAATGGGGGTGAGTCTGAGAGGACATTTGTCAGAATTGTGAGAAGCAACGATAACGATAGGAACGAATTCAGAATCGGCTGATTACTTTTATCTCAAAATGACTCGCATATTCAATTGATAATGAAGAAGGAGGTTGAATTCATTGACTAAGCCAAAAAACAGGTTGAGAATTGCTTGTTTGGCGCTTGTGGTAGCGGGTGCTTCCTGGACAGGAATGATAGCGCCGACTCATGCTGCTCCAAGTGACGATTACAGTTGGAAAAGTGTCGTTACGGGTGGAGGTGGTGGTTTTGTACCTGGCATTATTTTTAATGAAACGGAAAAAGACCTGATCTATGCCCGTACAGATATTGGAGGAGCTTACCGCTGGAATGCTGCCAATGAGAGTTGGATTCCGCTGACGGATTCTGTGGGCTGGGAGGATTGGAACAAAAATGGTGTCGATGCACTAGCGACTGATTCTGTTGATCCGAATCGTGTATATATAGCTACAGGTACGTATACTAATTCATGGGATAAACAAAACGGGCAAATTATGCGTTCCATCGACAGGGGCAATACGTGGCAGACAACCAAGCTTCCTTTTAAGGTGGGGGGCAATATGCCGGGGCGTTCAATGGGTGAACGTCTGACGATTGATCCAAATAAAAATAATATTTTGTTCTTTGGAGCTCGAAGTGGTAATGGACTATGGAAAAGCTCTGATTTTGGAGCAACTTGGAGCAAGGTAAGCAGTTTCCCGAATCCAGGGACGTATGTACAGGACCCTTCCAATGAATATACCAGCGACATTGTCGGTTTAGCGTGGATCACCTTTGACAAAAAAACAGGCTCTTCCAGTAAAGCAACGCAGACGATCTATGTAGGTGTTGCAGATAAAAAGCAAAGTGTCTATCGCAGTACAGATGGCGGGACAACCTGGTCTGCTATAGCGGGACAGCCTACGGGCTATTTGCCACATCACGGTGTGTTATCACCGGACGGCAATCTATATATTTCTTATAGCGATGGAGCAGGTCCATATGATGGATCAAAGGGTGAACTGTGGAAATTGAATACAGCAAGCGGGCAATGGACTAACATTAGCCCCATAGGTAGCAGTAGTGCGGACAATCATTTTGGATATGGTGGACTGACGGTGGATGCCCAGAAGCCAGGTACACTCATGGTTGCTACGTTGAATGCCTGGTGGCCGGATGAAACGATTTATCGCAGCACTGATAGTGGGGCAACTTGGAATCCTATTTGGGAATTTGATGGTTATCCGTCTCGTAAGCTGAAATACAATCTGGATATAAGCGGTGCGCCTTGGCTGACTTTCAATGCCAACCCTGCACCACCGGAAGTATCGCCCAAGCTGGGGTGGATGATTGGAGATCTGGAGATAGATCCATTTAATTCAGACCATATGTTGTACGGCACCGGAGCTACGATTTATGGCTCTAAAAATCTGACCAATTGGGATAAAGGCGGAAAGCTGGATATTTCAGTAGCCGCTAAAGGGGTAGAGGAAACGGCAATTTTGGATCTGGTGAGCCCTCCAACCGGCGCGCCTTTGGTGAGCGCAGTAGGTGATGTCTCTGGATTCAGACATGACGATTTATTCAAGGCTCCAGCTAAAATGCTGGATAATCCGACCTTTACAAGCAGCGAAAGCATTGATTATGCCGAGCTGAATCCTTCTTTTATGGCCCGAGTAGGTAAAGCGGATTATAAAAAAGATCCAAATGCCAAATCCATCGGTTTTTCCAATGATGGAGGAGCCAACTGGTATAAAGCAAATAGTGAGCCTTCCGGTACAGCAGGAGGAGGCAGCATCGCCGTAGCAACAGATGGTAATGGCTTGCTGTGGAGTACATCAGACAAAGGTGTGTTCTACTCCAAAACTGGCGGCAACTCATGGACAGCAAGCACAGGGATTCCAGCGAATGCAAAGATCGTCTCTGACCGAGTGAACCCTAATAAATATTACGCATTTGCCTCCGGGAAAATATATGTGAGCACCAATGGAGGCGTATCCTTTACGCCATCAGCGGTAACTGGCTTGCCGACAGCAGGCAATGCTGATATTGATGCTGTACGAGGAGCAGAAGGAGATGTGTGGTTCGCCGGAGGCTCCGAGGATGGAGGACCATACGGCTTATGGCATTCCAAGGATTCAGGTGTTACATTCACCAAACTCGATAATGTGCAGGAAGCGGATTTTGTAGGCTTTGGTAAGGCAGCGCCGAACCGTACGAATGCAGCGGTATTTATCGTTGGTAAAATTGATGGTACACGTGGATTTTACCGTTCGGACGATGCTGGCGCAAACTGGGCGCGCATTAATGACGACAAGCATCAATATGCTCGAGTGACCAAAATTATTGGGGACCCTCGGGTTTATGGACGTGCTTATCTGGGAACGAATGGCCGCGGCATTCTGGTGGCAGATCGTGTGGGTGGTGATCAGCCGTCTACCGGGCAAGCAAGTATTACACCAACGACTGCAACCTATGGAGTGGATACCAGCAATACGGATCTTACTGTCAAGCTAACACTTAACGGCAATACGCTAGAAGCTATTAAGCAGGGGAGTGTGGTGTTGAACAAAGGTGAAGATTATACGCTTAGTGAAGAAACAGTCGTTCTTACCAACAAGTATTTATCTAAACTTCCTAAAGGAGAGACAGCACTAAACTTCCATTTTAGTACAGGCAATGATGCGTTGTTTACGATTACGGTGAAAGAGGATACGCCAAGTGAGCCGGGAACAGGCGAGGGCGTTCTGAAGGTGCAAACCTTCAATGGGAATGTATCCGCCACAAGCAATACAATCAGTTCCAAATTTAAAATAACCAATACGGGAACCTCATCAATTTCCCTAGCAGACGTGACATTGCGTTATTATTACACCATTAACGGGGAGAAAGCACAAAATTTCTTCACGGATTGGTCGAGCGTCGGTACAGGGAATGTGATTGCTAGCTTCAAAACATTATCCAATGCGAAGCCAGGGGCAGATTCTTATGCAGAAATCGGGTTTAAATCGGCTGCGGGTTCTTTAGAACCCGGTCAAAGTGTGGAGTTGCAAACCCGGATATCCAAAGAGGACTGGAGCAGTTACACACAAACCGATGATTATTCATTTAATCCCACAGCAAACAGTTTACAAGATTCTGCTAAAATAACCGCTTACCTGTCTGGAAGCAAGCAATGGGGAATTGAGCCCTAAACCTTAATAAGGATAATCCTAAGTCAGCCACTCTAATGAGTGAGCTGGCTTTATTTTTGACGACCTGTTGTCCCGCATTCTTTTTTTGGGGAAAAAGCAACGACAAGTTGAAAACAGCTACTAATAGAGATTCAAATTATATAATATAATTATTTCACTATATGAAAAATTCGTAATAGAAAAAAAACTCTTTCTCGCATACGATCTCCACAAAACAAACACACCACTTTAAGTAGAAAAAAGAAACACTAACACGAACATATGTTCTTTTATCTCAAAAAAGAAACGCTCCTGTCCTTAGACAAAAAGCGTCTCTAATCCATTTTTTATATTTATCATACACCTCAAACAAGATGCCGAGATGCTGAAATTAACAGTGTCATCGTAATGACATTCACAATCGTAGAAAGTAATACTGTTTGTGCGGCAAAATCGGGTTCATTTTTATATTCTTCCGCCAAAATACTTGTATTAACGCCGGTAGGCATACCCGATGCAATGAGCAAGGCTTGAGCCGGAATCCCCTTAAGACCCAACAGCAAGACGAGCATAAAACCGACCATTGGACCAGCAATCAGGCGCAGTACCATACTGATGTACACGGCTGTCCGGCGCAAACGAAAGGGATATTGCACAATTTGTGCTCCCAAAGTAAGCAGAGCCACGGCAACCATCGACTGACTAATATAATTCAAAGGTTCAGCCAGTAAATTAGGCAATGGACTATGCAGCAGATTTAGGAGCAAACCTAGCGCAAGCGCATAGGGAACAGGCATTTTTAAAAAATTAATTAATATTTTTCGAGTATTGGCCTTGCCGTTTTGCACAACAAAAGTGCCGTATGTAAAAGTGACAAAGCTTTGAAAGGTCATAATCAGAGCTTGAACGGAAATGGCCAACGGGTCACCTTTGAACACCAACTGATTGATTGGCAGACCATAATTTCCTGAATTATCTAGCATCACACTATTTGTAAAAGCTCCGCGCATTCCGGGGCTGTATTTCAGAGATCTGGCGACGGTAGTGCTGATTACGTACAGAATAGCTATGTACAAGGCATAAAAAAGTGAAACCTCACCCATGAGCATTAAAGAAATTTCCGAGTTATAAAGACCTGTAAACACAACTGCGGGGGTGATATAGTAAAAATTGATTTTAGCTAAGGTATACAAATCCAGTCGAAAATAATATTGCATGATACAACCAAAACCGATAAGTACAAAAATAGGTAAAACAACGTCCAAAAGAATGGTGCCGAACATGTCTGTTTCATCTTCTTTCTATTATGCGAATGTAAAGGCTGATTCTTAAAAATGCATGTGTAATTCTCATTATACTGTGTAAATAGGTTAGGCGTATAATAAAATTTTATAGTGATTTTGACAATATGGACTGCAGCTATAGTAGTGTCTCACACATTAGATAAGAAAAGATAAAAAATCAGCTTAGAGAAGCCGTTAATACATCTAGGGACATTTGAGCCCGGTCTTTACTATAAGGAGGAATCGCATCATGAGAAACACTTGGACAGCTTTACTAGCGTGTATACTGGTCTTGGGTTTGGCAGCGGGAACCGCTGAAGCCAAGCAGGGACGCGGAAATGATCAGGAGAACAAACAGGAAGCAAAGACGTCTGTTAAAGACGGGAATGAAAAGAGCGGGGAAGAGCCAATCAATCCCCATGACTCAGACAATGATCAGTCCAAAAAACAAAAAGACAAAGCATCCGGGAAAAAGGATGAAAACAGTAAAAAAGACAAACACGCAGAAATCAGAAAAACCGAACCTGTTGCAGTAACAGATGATACATACGAGGAGTCCAAAGACCATAATGGTCACAAGGGACGCAACGGTTATAAGGGTCTGCTTCACGCGGTAGAAAATACGAAGGATAAGCCGGCAGGAGCGGTTATTGCGAATCTGCTGCTTACGAAATACCCAAACCGTTTGACTCCGGAGCAGGTTGCTGAACTTGAATTGATCCGGAATTCTGGTAAAGCACTGACTGAGGCAGCTGAGCTACTGGCTGAAAACGGAAATGTGACTGATGCCGTTTACATGCAGGAGGAGGCGGTACTGGCTAATGTGTCCGATCTGGACAGCTACAAAAAGCTGGGTGAATTCTCGAAGAAGGCCGGACGGCCGTCGGGTATGAAGCTGTTCGTGAATGGTGAAAAATACGATGCCAAACCGATTAACCGCAATGGGACCACACTTGTTCCGTTTAGAACAGCTTCCGAAGCTTTGGATGCAAAGGTTTCCTGGGATCCGAAAGAAAAGGCTGTTACTGTCACCCGTAACGGCGTGTCCGTCAAATTATTTGTTAACAGTCCAAAAGCATATATTAACGGTCAGCCGTATTCTATCGAGCAGCCAGCATCCATAGTGGATGGGACGACAATGGTACCTGTAAGGGTAATCGGAGAGGCCTTGGGGACAAATGTAAAATGGGAGCCTGAGAGCCAGTCCGTTGTTGTATACGAGCAGACAACAACAACACCTGCATCAACATCTTAACGTGCTGTAAACAAAAAGGGCCCTGACTAACTGTCAGGCCTTTTTGTTTTACCTTGCAATTAATGATTTCGTATTCTTTTTAATGGTGAGAAGATAGATAGCCTTCATAATACTACCAAGCTATTCGCATTATGTGCTGGTCATGTGTACAATTAAATAGAGAACGCTTAGAAAAGGGAGTGTCATAGATGGATTTAGGATTAACGGGAAAAACAGCCTTTGTTGCAGGTTCCAGTAAAGGACTCGGCAAGGCAAGCGCACGAGAGCTGGCACGCGAGGGTGCGAATGTCGTCATTTCAGGACGGAACGAAGCAGAGCTTCAGCGGACGCAGGCGGAATTACTGGAAACAGCGAGTGGCCGCGTTGAATATGTAGTTTGCGATGTAACAAAACCAGAACATATCTCCCAGGCCATCCGCCGTACAGCTGATTTGTTTGGCACCGTAGATATTTTGGTTAACAATGCGGGTGGGCCTCCTGCCGGTACCTTTGATGATTTTACAGATGAAGTGTGGATGCAGGCCTTTGAACAAAATTTACTTAGTCATATCCGGTTGATCCGTGAAGTGTTACCATATATGAAAAAACAACAAAGCGGTAGGATTTTAAATATTGCTTCTTCCTCAGTTAAGCAGCCAATTCCGGGGTTAATCATTTCAAATACGCTGCGTACTGGAGTTGCTGGATTGGCAAAAACATTGTCTCTGGAATTAGCTCCTCATAATATTCTGGTACATACTGTAGCACCGGGGAGAATTGCAACTGATCGCGTGCGTAGCTTGGACGAGCATCGAGCTGAGAAAACCCAGCAAACGACGGATCAGGTTCGCAAACAAGCAGAAGAGGGCATTCCATTGGGACGGTATGGAGAGCCTGAAGAGTTCGGTAAAGTTGTTGCTTTTCTGGCGTCTTCAGCTTCATCCTATTTGACAGGGAGTACCATCCTTGTGGATGGCGGAATGATTAAATCGTTATAAAATAAAGATGCGTGCCAGCCTCAGGTTTAATTGAGTGCTGGCACGCTTTTTTAAAATTTATTTAGGAAGTAGAAAATCTTCATTCACGGACTGTTCAGCCCTCACGGCCTGGAAGCTCACAACCCTCATCGGTACATAAACCACCTGCATCTTGTTTGGACGAGCTGCCGCTTATCATGGTGAAAGGTGAGCGTTCATCCCATGCTTTTTGAAGCGCATCATGAAATACTTCCTCCGGCTGGGCACCAGAAATAGCAAATTTTCGATCAAATACAAAGAATGGCACACCCTGAACACCCAATTCAGCGCCTTCGGCTTCATCAGCTCTAACTTCGTCGGTAAAACGGTCACTGGCTAATATAGCAGCCGCTTCCTTTTGATCCAAACCAACTTCAGTAGCCAGCGCTACCAGCACTTCATGATCCCCTGTATGCTTGCCTTCGATGAAAACAGCTTGGAATAAACGCTCGCTCAGCTCCAGCATTTTGCCTTGTGTTTGAGCCCAAAGTGTTAAGCGGTGAGCATCAAGAGAGTTCGTCGGCACCATGGCATGAATATTATAATCAAGACCCGCAGAGCGTGCGTTTTCGTTCATTCGATCATTCATAGCCTGAGCCTCTTGCAGACTGACCCCATATTTAGCTGATAGTTCTTCATTGATCGTTTTACCACTATCTCTCACAGCATTCGGGTTCAATTCGAAACTCTTGAATGTCAATTGCACCTCATTGCGATGTGGGAATTGCTGTAATACTTGCTCCAAACGGCGTTTGCCGATATAACAGAATGGACACATATAATCAGACCAAACTTCGATATTCATAAGGAAAAAGCCTCCATGTATACGTATTTTATTGAGTAACTGGGAGTGGTGCTCCCCCCTTTAGAATGTGTATTAAGGTGGAACTTCATTAGTTACAATAAGAATTATAAAGCTAAAGCATTCAACGTGCAAATAATTAATGCTTGTCAAAAAATTAATGCTGTGATATTTTATATGTGTAACCGGTTACACATTGGAGTTGAACCTACACTATGACAACAATTAAAGAAGTCGCCAGCTTTGCAGGTGTTTCCGTAGCGACCGTATCCAGAGTTATTAATGAAACTGGATATGTACATGAGGATACACGGCGAAAGGTAGAGGCTGCTGTGAAGCAGTTAAATTACAAGCCTAATGAAGTTGCACGTTCTTTGTATAAAAAGAAATCCAGATTAATCGGCCTGCTGCTGCCGGATATTACGAACCCTTACTTTCCCTTGTTAGCTCGTGGGGTGGAGGATCGAATGCAGGAAAATGATTTTCGGATTATTTTCGGTAATAGTGATGAAGATCGCCAAAAAGAATTGGATTACATGGATACTTTTGTTCAAAATAATGTCGTTGGTGTTATTTCTTCTACCAATGATCCCGATGCCGATTGTTATGCCAAACTGAAGATCCCGGTCGTTTTTCTCGATCGAACTTCCAGTGACAGCCTCTCCGTATATGCAGATGGAGCCCATGGCGGTTGCTTGGCTGCTCAAGAAATGGTTGCCCGCGGCAGCAAACAAATTACAGTCATGCAGGGCCCTGCACATATTCGTCCAGCACAAGACCGTTTTCGCGGGGCGGTTGAAGAGCTTCAGCAATCCGGAATTGCTTACCATGTGGTCGAGACAACCTCCTTTTCGTTCAAGGAGGCCGAGTCGTGGGCCAAAGAGCTGTTTAGCAAGTACCCGGATACGGACGGAGTTATCGCAAGTAACGATATCGTGGCTACAGCGGTGATGCATGAGGCACATAGATTAGGAAAGAAAATCCCGGATGATGTTCAAATTATCGGGTTTGATGATATACCATTAAGTAGTTTGTTATTCCCGCCTTTGTCAACGATCCGACAACCTGCTTATGAAATGGGCTGGGAAGCAGCAGGGCTACTCATTCAGTTGATTGAGCAGTCGCAAGTAACGAAGTCAAGCGTACCTAATCTTCATTCGAAAGTACTTACCTATTCAAGCATACAATTGCCCGTCAAATTTATAGAACGGGAAACGACAAGAAAGGTGGATCATGATGGCTAAAATTTCAATTATCGGAAGCAGTTCTATGGATCTCGTAGTTACTTCGTCCAAACGTCCCGGTGCTGGTGAAACGGTATTGGGTGAAAGCTTTACAACCGTACCTGGAGGTAAAGGAGCCAATCAGGCAGTAGCCGCAGCACGACTCGGAGCAGACGTTACGATGATTGGACGTGTAGGGGATGACCATTTTGGAGAACAGATTTTACGGAATTTTGAAGAAAATCATGTTCATACTGGCTATGTGAAACCGGTTACACATATGGAAAGCGGTACAGCGCATATTGTACTAGCTGAAGGTGATAACAGTATTGTCGTGGTAAAAGCAGCAAATAATGAAGTGACACCCGCCTATGTGGAAGAAGCACTTGACGTCATTCGAAGTTCGGATATTGTGTTAATTCAACAGGAAATACCGTCGGAAACGGTTGTTTATGTAAGCGAAATTTGTGCGAAGTACCAGGTACCCTTGTTGCTGAATCCAGCCCCGGCTCGTGAAGTGGAAGAAAGCGTAATTGCAAATGCGACCTACATTACGCCAAACGAGCATGAAGCTGCCATTATGTTTAAGGATATGAGCCTGCAAGAAGCGTTGCGCAAATATCCCAACAAGCTGTTTGTGACTGAGGGCAGCAACGGTGTACGATTCTTCGACGGAGAACAGGAAGTCGTGGTTCCTACTTATAAAGTAGAAGCCGTTGATACAACAGGTGCAGGAGATACGTTTAACGCTGCTTTTGCAGTGGCATTGGCTGAAGGAAATTCGTTGGCAGACAGTGTGAAATTTGCTAATCGTGCTGCGTCATTGTCCGTAACCAAATTTGGAGCCCAAGGTGGAATGCCAACCCGACGTGAAGTGGAGGAGCAAATATAATATGAAGAAACATGGAATCCTAAACAGTCATATATCCAGAATACTGTCGGATCTCGGCCACACAGACTATATTGTCGTGGCTGATGCTGGCTTACCTGTTCCTGAAGGCGTTACCAAAATTGATTTGGCCCTTAAATTGGGGGTTCCATCCTTTCAGGACGTCGTTGATGTCATTGCAGCAGATATGGTGATCGAAAAAGTAATGCTGGCCGAAGAAATTAAACAAGAAAATGAACAAGCATTACAGTATATTATGCGCACCTTTGCAGGGGAGCAATTAGAACAGCCACAGCTTAATAAGCAGGCAGCCGTCATTGAGTTTTGCCCTCATGAACAATTCAAGGAGCTGACCCGGTATGCGAAGGCGGTCATTCGTACAGGAGAGGCTAAGCCGTTTGCCAATTGTATTTTGCAGGCAGGAGTTCATTTTGGATAAATCAATGTTGAATAAAAAGGAGGGTACAGCATGCAGATTCAAATGAAAGGAATTCACAAAGCCTTTGGAACCAATCAGGTACTGAGTGGTGTTGACTTTGATCTTCGTGAAGGAGAAGTACATGCCCTCATGGGTGAGAATGGTGCAGGCAAATCAACGCTGATGAATATTTTAATCGGACTGCATCGGCGAGATGAGGGAACGATCATCATTGACGGTCAGGAAACCTATTTTGCCGACCCCAAAGAAGCGGAGCAAAAAGGAATTGCTTTTATTCACCAGGAACTGAATGTGTGGCCGGAGATGACCGTGCTGGAAAATCTATTTATCGGCAAGGAAATGACATCCAAGTGGGGCTTACTAGACAGCTCCAAAATGAAAGCGCTAGCAAATGAACAATTCAGCAAGCTTTCGGTAAATCTTCCATTGAACGGTGAAGCAGGCGATTGTTCAGTGGGTCAACAGCAGATGATTGAAATTGCCAAAGCACTCATGACGGATGCTAAAGTTATCGTGATGGATGAGCCGACAGCCGCCTTAACCGAACGAGAAATTCAGAAGCTGTTCGAGGTTATTACTTCCTTGAAAAAAGATGGTGTTTCGATTGTGTATATTTCACATCGGATGGAGGAGATATTCGCGATCTGTGATCGGATTACCATCATGCGTGACGGGAAAACGGTGGATACTCAGGCGATTCCCGATACGCATTTTGATGAAGTTGTACGGAAAATGGTGGGTAGAGAGCTGACTGAACGCTACCCGGTAAGAACGCCTGCTTTGGGAGAAGTGGTGCTGGAGGTCAAAAATGCTTCGCATAAAGGGTTATTTGAAAATGTGAATTTCACTGTACGATCTGGGGAAATTGTAGGTTTTTCAGGCTTAATGGGCTCGGGACGGACCGAGATCATGCGGGCGTTATTTGGACTGGATGCTTTGGATCGTGGTGAGATTCATGTGCGTGGAAAAAAAGTGTCTATTCGTAAGCCGGATGATGCGGTGAAACTAGGGATTGGCTTCATTACAGAAGATCGAAAAGATGAGGGCTTGGTGCTGGACTTTTCCATCCGGGAAAATATGGTGCTGCCAAATCTGTTCAGCTTTACTTCAAAAGGATTTATTTCAGGTAAAAAAGAGCTAGATTTTGTTAACACTTTAATTAAGCGCTTACAAATTAAAACCCAATCGGGCGAAACAACGGTTCGCAGTTTGTCAGGTGGTAATCAGCAAAAGGTGGTTATTGCCAAATGGGTAGGTATTGGTCCAAATGTACTCATTCTTGACGAACCGACGAGAGGTGTGGATGTGGGAGCCAAGCGGGAAATCTACCAGTTGATGAACGAGCTGACCGAACGTGGAGTCGCGATTATCATGGTATCCTCGGAACTCCCTGAGGTACTCGGCATGAGCGATCGTATTGTCGTGGTGCACGAGGGAAAGATCAGCGGAGAGCTGAGCAGGGAAGAAGCCACACAAGAAAATATTATGACGCTAGCTACAGGAGGACAGTAATATGACAACTATGAATGAATCAAAAAGCAGCAAAGGCTTTCAAATGTCACAAATCACACAGAAGCTTGGCCCGTTGTTGGGACTCATTATTTTGGTAATTATCGTATCGGTCTTAAATCCCAGCTTTTTGGAACCGCTTAATATTTTGAATTTATTGCGCCAGGTATCTATTAATGCGTTAATTGCGTTCGGTATGACCTTCGTTATTCTCACAGGCGGAATTGATTTGTCAGTCGGCTCCATATTAGCACTATCCAGTGCGTTTGTCGCAAATATGATGCTGGCCGGGTTCGATCCTATTTTGGCGATTATCATTGGCTGTGCATTGGGTGGCGTGATGGGCATGGTCAACGGCTTGATGATTACGAAAGGTAAAATGGCTCCGTTCATCGCTACACTAGCAACCATGACCATTTTCAGAGGATTAACACTCGTTTATACCAACGGTAACCCTATTACAGGACTCGGAGACAGTCTGGTATTTCAATTGTTCGGTCGTGGCTATCAGTTCGGTATTCCGGTTCCAGCGATTACGATGCTCATTACCTTTGCTGTCCTATGGATCATTTTGCATAAAACACCATTCGGACGCAAAACGTATGCCATCGGTGGTAACGAGAAGGCTTCGATTGTATCCGGTATTAAAGTACCGCGTGTGAAAATTTGGATTTACTCTCTGGCTGGAATGCTTTCCGCGTTGGCGGGTGCTATCTTGACCTCACGTTTGAACTCGGCACAACCGACAGCGGGTACTTCTTATGAACTGGATGCCATTGCGGCTGTCGTATTAGGTGGAACAAGCCTCTCGGGAGGACGCGGACGAATCGTAGGTACGTTAATTGGTGTGCTTATCATCGGTACACTAAACAATGGCTTGAACTTGCTGGGGGTTAACTCTTTTTATCAAATGGTCGTAAAAGGGATAGTCATCGCTATTGCTGTATTGATTGACCGTAAAAAATCCGCATAATACACCTAATCTGCGTAGAAGGAGACACATAAATATGAAAAAGCTTATATTAATCATGACTGCCTTGCTGCTCCTGCTCATGACAGGGTGTTCCTTGGAACCGCCCGAATGGGCCAAACCTAAAGCGGCCGCGAACCTGAAGGACATTAAAATCGGCTTGTCGATCTCAACGCTGAACAATCCATTCTTCGTCTCTCTCAAAGACGGAGTTGTGGCAGAGGCCAAAAAACAAGGAATGCAGGTCATTGTTGTGGATGCACAAAATGATTCGGCGAAACAAAGTAATGACGTGGATGATCTGATTCAACAGGGAGTAAACGCGTTACTCATTAATCCGACAGATTCGTCGGCCATCTCCACTGTGGTACAATCAGCGAATGCATTGAACATCCCGGTTATTACACTGGATCGTTCTGCTGACAAAGGAGACGTAAAAGCACTCGTCGCTTCAGACAACGTAGAGGGAGGACGAATGGCTGCCAGATATGTGATTGATCAAGTTGGAAAAGGTGCCAAAGTGATTGAGCTGGAAGGTGTTCCAGGAGCATCCGCTACCCGTGAACGTGGGAAAGGCTTCCATGAAGTAGCAGATAAGGATCTGAAAGTCATAGCAAAACAATCGGCCGATTTTGATCGGACCAAAGGTTTGAACGTGATGGAAAATCTGCTGCAAGGAAACCCGGACGTACAGGCAGTATTTGCCCACAATGATGAAATGGCGTTGGGTGCGATCGAAGCAATCCAAAGCTCAGGTAAGAACATTCCAGTCATCGGTTTTGACGGTAACGAGGATGCGCTTAAATCAATTAAGGAAGGGAAACTGACAGCCACCGTAGCTCAGCAACCCGAGCTTATTGGTCAATTGGCGGTGCAGGCAGCCAAGGATGTACTTCAAGGTAAAACCGTGAAAACATCCATTCCCGCTAAGCTGGAGTTAGTGGATCAATCGAAATAAAAAGGGCGCTTGACTCAACATATTAAGCTATTCGGACTGATGCTGTAATGCGCATCAGTCCTTTTTTTGGCTATTCTACAATGACGATACATACACATAAATGGAAGTTTTTTATTTTTGTATTGTAAGAAGAGACGGTAAAAGATAGAATAACAATTATATGATAATGAGAATCACTATCATATTATGAATTGTATATATCTAAGGAGGACGTATATTGTGCAACAAAGGTACAGATTAAAATGGGAATCCACGCTTTGTCTTGTGGTTCTTTTGATGGTTGTATTGAGTGCATGTGGAAACGCAGCTAGTAACAACCAGACAAACGACAAGACTAGCACTAATGATCCCTCCGGGCAATCCAAAACGGTTGTCATGCGCGAGTATACTGATGCCACTGGCAATAAGATCAGTATCCCTGCAAATCCACAGCGAGTTGTCACGACACAATATTTGGATGCTATGCTGGCCTTGGGAGTTAAGCCTGCAGGTGCTGCTTCCCATTTGTTGGAAGGCAACTATTTAAAAGGTAAGATTGACGGAGTTGCGGATATTGGGAACCCGACAAATGTAGAAAAGGTGCTGGAGTTACAACCGGACCTGATCATCACAACAGAATATACCACGCCAGAAGTGAAGGAGCAGCTGGAGAAGATTGCTCCAACCGTAGTCGTTTCGTTTGGAGAAGGCGATGTATTTGAGCAACTGCGGAATGTCGCAGCCGTGCTGGGTAAGGACAAGGAAGCCGAGCAGTGGATCGCTAGTTTCAACAAAAAGGCTGAAGAAGGTCGAAAGAAGCTGGCTGGAAAATTTAAAAAAGATGAAACGGTTACGATTTATATGGCCTACGATAAGAATGTGTTAAGGGTATACGGAGCGCGGAATGTAGGACATGTTATTTACCGTTCACTGGAATTGAATCCTCCTGAGTACATACGCCAGAAGCTGGCGAAGGACCCGAGATTTAATTATGTTTATGATGTTATTTCAATGGAAAAGTTACCTGAACTATCAGGAGACCGAATTATTATGCTGGTTTATGATGAAGCGAGCAAGGACGGAATGCTTAAGCAAATTGAGCAAAGTGCATTGTGGAGAAATCTCCCGGCTGTCAAGAACCACAAAGTGTATTTCATCAAAGCTGACCCGTGGTTTACCTACTCGCCGCTGGCTATTGACAAATCGCTGGATGAAGCCGTTAACATGCTTTCCGTCGATCCTAAATAATCACTCGAAATTAGAAAGGAGAAGTCATGACTATGCTTAGACGATTTTTTGAATACTACCGTCCTTACCGGACTTTGTTCATCATTGATTTCTCTTGTGCCTTGCTAGCTGCACTGCTGGAGCTGGCTTTTCCGCTTGCAGTCAACCGGGTGGTCGATGATTTGCTGCCCAGCGGAAACTGGAAATGGATTTTATATGCCTGTCTAGCTCTACTCGGTATTTATGTCATAAGTGCTGCGCTGAATTACGTGGTTACCTATTGGGGGCACAAGCTGGGCATTAACATCGAATCGGACATGCGTAAAAAGCTGTTTGATCGGGTACAAAAGCAATCTTTTCGTTTTTTTGACAATAACAAAACAGGGCATCTCGTTTCACGTATGACCAACGATCTAATGGATATTGGGGAAATTGCCCACCACGGACCTGAAGATTTGTTCATCGCGTTGATGACACTGGGGGGAGCCTTTGGTATCATGCTCGGTATTAACTGGAAGCTGGCTGTACTGACTTTCATCATTGTACCCCTCATGATTTACTTGTCTCTTTATTTCAGCCGAAAAATGTCTGCTGCTTTCCATCGTATGTTTTCTGATATTGCGGATTACAACGCTCGTATTGAAAATAACGTCAGCGGGATTCGTGTTGTTCAAGCGTTCTCCAACGAAGCTCATGAAATGGAGCGTTTTGCTGAAAATAATGGACGTTTCCGTAAAACGAAGCTGATCGCGTACCGGATTATGGCCTGGAATTCCTCAATTAGTTTTATACTAATGAAGCTGGTTTCATTGTTTGTGCTTGTGTGTGGAACATGGTTTGTTATCAAAGGACAGATGACCTACGGGGAATTTATCGCATTTGTGATGCTGTCTAATGTATTCCTGGGGCCGATTAAACAAATTAATTCTGTCATCGAAACGTATCCGAAAGGGATTGCTGGCTTCCGACGGTATCTGGATTTGCTGGAAAGTGAATCGGATGTAGAAGATCTGCCAGGAGCCAAGGCGGTTAGCCATCTTAATGGAGATATTCAATTTGCAGGTGTAACGTTTGGTTACGAGAACAAAGATAAGGTATTACGCAAAGTGGACCTATCTATCCATGCGGGTGAAACCGTAGCACTTGTGGGTCCTTCAGGAGCAGGTAAAACGACACTTTGCAGTTTGTTGCCTCGCTTCTACGATGTCGAGGAAGGCAGCATTACCATTGATGGGATGGATATCCGTGAAATGAAGCTGGAATCGCTGCGATCCATGATTGGTATCGTACAGCAGGATGTATTCCTCTTTGATGGAACGATTCGTGAAAATATCGCTTATGGTAAGCTGGATGCTTCGGAAGAAGAAATCTGGGATGCTGCTCGTCGAGCTCAGATTGAAGACCTTGTTCGCTCATATCCGGATGGTCTGGATACAATGATCGGTGAGCGGGGTGTGAAGCTCTCCGGTGGTCAAAAGCAACGTTTGTCTATTGCCCGGATGTTCCTTAAAAATCCGCCAATTCTCATTTTAGATGAAGCGACATCAGCATTGGATACAGAGACAGAAGCCGCGATTCAGCAGGCGCTGACAGAGCTATCCCAAGGCCGTACGACACTCGTTATTGCGCATCGTTTGGCAACGATCAAAAATGCTGACCGCATTATCGTAGTTGCAGATCAAGGGATTGCCGAGCAAGGCAGACATGAAGAGTTATTAGCAGTAAAAGGGGCATATAGCCGCCTGCACCAAGCTCAATATGGAACGTAAATAGGTCGATATGACGCCGTAAATAGAGAGAGGAATGAACGAGTTTGACAAAGAAAATGTGGATTGTGATGATGCTTCTGTCAGTCATTTTAGTTCTTACCGCCTGTGGTGGAAACGTAAAGCAGCCGGATGAAAAGCAGAATCAAACTTCTAGTGAACAAAAATCAGAGGAAACGAAAACAGTCAAAACGATTCATGGAGATATTAAGATACCGGTTCACCCTCAGCGGGTTGTAGTGGATTTGTACCTGAATGATTTATTAGCACTAGGAATTAAACCTGTGGGAAGTGTTAAATATTATCTGGATAATCCGTTTTCGAAGGATCTTGTACAGGGAATTACAAGCATTGGAGACCGCGGAAGTGTATCCATTGAGAAAGTATTGACTCTGCAGCCGGATTTGATTCTGATTGGTTCCAAAGATGCTTCTGAATATGAAAAATACAGTAAAATTGCTCCGACCATCGTGATTCCTTATGGAACGTACAAGAATGTGCATGAGGAACTGACAGCTTTTGGTGAACTGCTTGGAAAAGAACAGGAAGCCAAAACATGGCTTGCTCAATACGATCAGCGAATGCAGGCTGCACGTGACAAGCTAAAGGGAATTGTTCAGCCTGGAGATACTTTCACCGTAATGGAAGCTTCGGAAAAAGAATACTATGTCTATGGTGATAATTTTGGCAGAGGAGGACAGGCGGTATACAGAGGACTGAATTTGACACCTCCGCCGCTTGTCCAAAAAGAATTATTAGGTGAGACTCAATGGAAATCGGTGTCAAAAGAAGTCATTAATCAATATGCCGGCTCTTATATCTTTCTGACGGTTAACAAGGATTTGGGCGGTTACGAAGGAGACAGCATATGGAAATCACTGAATGCAGTCCGGCAAGGTAAGGTTTTTGAGCTCCAAGAGGATCGATATTGGTACTTCGATCCCATCGCTATTGTAGGGCAAGCTGAAGAAATCGCAGATATGATCGTCCAGCGGAATAAAGAGAACGCCGCACAGAAGTAGTCGCTTCGGTGTTGTTGGCAGCCCTTTGGTATTTATGCCGAAGGGCTTTATTTTTTCACAATAGGGCAGATCATTAGGCATTCCTCGAAATTTGCTATTGAAGCCGTTGCCACATTAATTTACAATAGTAAAGATTGCATGATAATAATTCTCATTATCAACATCATCTTCAACACAGTTCGTGATAGCTACATACTATTCAACAGTAAGGGTGAACAATAGTTATGAAATTATCAGAATCATCGGATAGCCCTGCTCAAAGTAATCATAACCAGTCGCCGACTCAATTCCACTCGCGACCTTGGGCGGCTTCGCTTATCCTGACAGCTGGGCTTGGACTTTTAGCGTTCGGTATCGCGCTATCCCTATCTTTTGGTGCAGCCTCTATTAGGCTAGAAGAGGTATGGAACGCCGTTTTTCATTTTAAACCCGAGTTACAAAACCATCAAATTATTTGGGAAATCCGTCTACCTCGGATTCTGGGTGGGGTTCTAATCGGAGTTTGCTTTGCCGTAGCAGGTGCAATTATGCAAGGAATGACCCGAAATCCGCTTGCTGACTCGGGCTTGCTTGGACTGAACTCGGGAGCCAGCTTGGCGATGGCGATTTGCTTTGCCCTTTTTCCCGGATCTTCCTTTTTACAGTTAATGTTGTATTCCTTTGTTGGTGCAGCTCTGGCTGTTGTGATGGTATATGGTACAAGCTCCATCTCCAAATCAGGTCTTACGCCAGTTCGTCTTGTATTGGCGGGCGCAGCTGTCACGGCATTGCTGTCTGCCTTAGGAGATGCAATTAGTTTGTACTTTAATGTTGGACAGGATTTAGCCTTTTGGTATGCCGGAGGGCTTAGTGGAACCAAGTGGGTTCAGCTCGGTATAGTTTTGCCTTGGGTTGTGGCAGCTTTTATCGGCGCTCTCATGTTGTCGCGCTCCATTACGCTGCTTAGTTTGGGAGACGAAATTGCGTTAAGTCTAGGTCAGCGAACTGGGGTGGTAAAGGTAGTCGGGATGATTCTTGTTCTGATTCTGGCGGGTGCAGCGGTGTCGTTGGTTGGTTCTATAGGTTTCGTGGGATTAATTATTCCCCATATAACCCGCAAGCTGGTTGGCGTCGATTATCGCTGGATTATTCCATGCTCGGCCATTATGGGAGCTTTACTCATTGTATTTGCCGATCTGGCAGCCCGTATGATTAACGCACCTGAGGAAACACCGGTGGGCGTACTTATTGCCTTAATTGGGGTTCCATTCTTCCTTTATCTGGCACGTAAAGAAAGGAGGGCGCTGTAAGATGAATAACGTTACGAATGGGGCTATTGCCAAAGCTAGTCATCGTAAAAAAATCCATGATTGGATGGTTGTAATTATTCTGATCGTATTGCTCATTGCTGCGTTCACCATAAGCGCGAATACGGGAACTATCCGGCTTTCGCCAATGGAGCTATTTAGAACCTTGTTTGGACAAGGGACTCCACAGCAGGAATTAATCCTCTTTGAATTCCGATTGCCGCGAATGGTTATTTCTCTTCTAATCGGTGCAGGTCTCGCTGTTTCTGGCTGCATCATGCAAGGGGTCTCACGTAACGGCCTAGCGGACCCTGGTATTCTGGGGATTAATGCGGGCGCCGGGCTGATGGTCATGCTGTTTATATTGCTTTTTCCATCTATGCAAACTACGAATTCATTGTTTTTACTTCCCGCTCTTGCGCTGATTGGATCAGGAGCAGCTGCTATTCTCATCTACGCGCTTTCTTACAAGAAAGGCGAAGGAATTTCCCCGACAAGGCTACTGCTGAGCGGAATTGGCGTAGCAGCGGGTATCAGTGCTGCGATGATCATTATGACTCTTAAGCTGACACCTGAAAGTTACACGTTTGTAGCTAATTGGTTAGCAGGAAGCATCTGGGGCTCAAACTGGAAATTCGTAATGGCTCTGTTGCCTTGGCTAATTGTATTGCTTCCTTTCGCATACTACAAAGCAAATGTGATGAATGTGCTTAATCTGGGAGATCAGACGGCATTGGGGTTGGGTACACCTATCGAAAAGGAACGTATTCTCCTTCTCGCTGCTGCGGTTGGATTGGCTAGTTCTAGTGTTTCGGTTAGCGGCGGTATCGGCTTTGTCGGTTTGGTGGCTCCACATTTGGCGAGAAAGCTGGTGGGTCCGAAGCATAAAATGCTGCTGGTAACCTGTGCTTTAGTTGGAGGACTCCTGGTACTTGTAGCGGATACGATCACACGATCCTTACCTCTACAGAAAGAAATACCGACAGGTTTGATTGTAGCCATCATTGGTGCGCCATACTTTTTATATCTGCTGAGTCGCTCCAAAGGGTAACATCACGAAAGGATACCACCTGTCAATTAAAATAACCTTCAACACCACTAAGGAAGTGGGGCTGAAGGTTATTTTTTTCATTTGATTTAGCAGCCTTTCATCTCAACGGGAAGTATTCAAGGCATGAGAGGTTTGATGCAGCTCTCTGATCATTTTATGCAACGTGTAATTTTCCTGACGTGTCACGCCGTGTTGATTTTCCTGAACCAGCAACTGATGGATGTTTCGTTTTAGAATTTCACTTCGACGTTCCAGCATTTCGGTACTCATAAATAAATGAACACTCCCTTTGTCATGAATAAACCTACATTTTTGAAATGAGCATAGGCTGAATATAAGTTTGCCTTTCGACTTCTTTAAGTATATCGTGCTAGATGATCAAGGGAAAACGGAGCGAGACTGCAAATTACTTTTTCTCATCATCCATGCCGTGTCGACAGCGACTCACCCCATGAGTTCTTAGATATACTTCCTGATGCTGGCGATAACAGGAGATTAGACGTAATTAACTTCATGTATATAATTTGACTAGCTCATGTTTTTTGATATAAACGGATTTAGTGTATTAATCCATTTAAAATTTTGCTGAAAGCTATGGAGGGGAGCAACTAGAACTGCAAAGGTGTATTCAATGCAACATTGGTTTATTCCATATCAACGAGCTCCGTTAACCAAATTTTGCAGTTCTAAATGTCGGAGTCATTACAACTACCTAAAGAAAAGAAAAGAATAAGAGGCTATAACGTTTTGGAAGTGAGGAGATACAATATTGATTATTTAAAAATCAAATAAAGAAATTGAGATCATGAGGGGAGCTGGCCGAATTACGACTATTCTGCCAGTCCGCACCACTTGCCTTTGAGGCCGAACTTTTCAAGTCCTGTGTGTACGCCGTAGACGTATACTGGAAGCCATGATCCGAATGAAGCACGGCTCTGGATACGTCTATTTTGTGTGCATTCATAATACCAATTTCTTTATACCCCGGACCGAAAAGATCCGGAATGGTGGAGAAATAGCTGCTTTATCATCATTATTTGTATTGTGGATATACCGGCTGAACGGCTACCTGCTCAGGATCATGACCGAAGAACAACAGATTCGGCTTAACCTCCTGCACAATCTGCTGAATGCGGGCGATTGACTGGCGTGCCTGTTCACGGTCAAAGCCGTCAAACGGCACGTCGTTTGCGTAATTCTCCTGCGTGTAGGCAACATCAATCGTCAGCATGACCGGACCCGATTCCTTTGTTGTGACCAGCGCGGACTGATGACCCGGCGAATGACCCGGAGTATAGAACAGTTGCAAACCTGGAACCAGCTCATGATCCCCTTGAAGCAGTCGGTAATTCAAGTCCGCCTGCACGCATTCCGGTGGCGCATACTGCAGATTACCGATCGCAGCGTCTGCTTCGGTCTGCTGCACATAAATCGGTGTATTCGGAAAATGCGGATTGCCTCCAGCATGATCCATATGCATATGAGAGATTACGATGGCATGGATATCGTCCGGTTGATAGCCGATCCGATCCAGTACAGCCACGATACTATCATCGGCTGACATATGGGGAATGAAGCGCCCTTCAAACGGTGTACTTTTAAAATAATTTGGATTGTTGATAAACGAATCCGGCATACCGGTATCAATGAGAATCGGACCGTGATCTGTCTCCAGCAGATACGACCAGATTTGCAGGCGCACCAGTTCACCGGGCTGTGCATGATGGTTGAGTGAGGAGCGATCAATATCAAGCTGACCGATCGGTAACCAGTACAATTTGTTAATCATACAATCATCCTCCAATCTTAGTTTACATAATAATTATTATGTAGTTATGAATCAGGGTTTCGGCTGACAGAAAGTGATGTTTGTATTTTCGTTTGTAAGATCCGGGTGCTGGAGCCTCATGCTGTCGTTGTAATCTCACTCTTTCGAAAATTAATTTTTAATAGTTTAAATGATAAGGCATGTAGGCGTCCAGCAGAAATTTGCCGTCAGGCAGCTCAGTTCATGCTTTTCCTGTGAACAAGACTGTTTCTACGCTCTGCTCGAAATTTGTCCAGAAGCTGGATCACACGGTCATCATCTCGAAAATCGGTGAAATTCTTGGTGATCCACTGCTGCTATTGGGTGAAAATCACAATCAGCTAGCAGGCTATCATATGGAGATGGTGCACGCGCCGGAAGATGATCCGGATAGCGAGCTGGAAACTGCATATGATATTCATGTTTTGGCCGCTATGGCGATTTTGACTGCTACCGATCGAGAGCAGCGCCCCAGCTTGCTGATGAAGTAGAGAAGTGGTGCTGCATGCAAGACTATTGGCTATTTAGTTTTGTTTTCGATATGAATGAATTACATTCGGAGAACTTTTCTTGAGCGTGTTTTAATTTGTCTACATTGTGGGATCGACCCCCTCTGACCCTATGCCACCCCGTTAAGTGCTTTGAAATGTCTGCTTGAAGGCGATACCAGGCTGGACAAGAGGGGAGCGCTTTATTTATACTTAAAAAGCGCTAAAAAAACAGCGTATAATATAAATTATACGCTGTTTAGGTTTAAAACGACTTTTAGAATCCCTCCTGCATAAGATGTCGATTGGATTGTCGATAAAAATCAGACGAAAATGATCGTTTTACAGTATATTTCGGAATATGAACTGAATTGGAGGCGAACGGGATGAAAAAAGAGTTACGACATGTGGGGCTCGATACAACTGAAGAAACTGATGAAATATATACTGAGGAGCTGGAAGCTTTTTTGATCTGGATGAAGGATGCGGGATATACGATACATACGCAAAAAAATTATATGGGGGATGTAAAGCAATTTTTACGCACGTTGCGTGAAAAACCACTCGATCAGGTGAAGAAGATTCATGTTATGTCGTATTTGTCTAAAGCGCGGGAGGGAGGCGCCGGAGATAGTACGCGGAACCGGAAGCATGCAGCGGTGAACAGTTTTTTTAAAGCGCTACAGGAATTTGAGTTATGCAGCACAAATCCGGCAGCGGGAATTAAAAAAGCAAAAACTGAAAAGAATCGTATGCCCGTCTATCTGGATGAAAAGGATATTCATCCGTTTTTGCTCGCGGTGGAGGGGAAATATGCAAATCGTAATATGGCTATTTTTCTGCTGATGGTCTACATGGGATTGCGGGTGGGGGAGGTTCATTCATTGAATGTCTCGGATTACAGCCGAGAAAGACGTACCTTAGATGTGTTCGGTAAAGGACGTAAGTGGCGTACTCTCCCGGTACCGGAAGCCGTATGTGATTTTGTAGAGCATGCGTTGGAGGGAAGATTGACGCCGTGGAGAGGTAAAGAGGATGCGATGTTCATATCCCAAAAAGGCCGCCGTCTGGCAGTGCGCACCATTCAACAGATCGCTACAGAAACGTTCGAACGATTCCAGCAAGATAAGAGTATAGATCGCCGGGAGGCTTATTCCAGCCATAAGCTGAGACATACATTTGCGACAATGCTATTACGTAAGGGAGCAGATCTGCGTACCGTACAGGAGCTACTGGGGCATTCATCCATTCAGACAACCACAGTATATACACATGTCACTGATCGGGAAAAAGAAAAAGCAATGGATAAGCTGGATATTCAGATACCGATATCAGGATTGTAAGTATAGCATGAAAGTTGAGATTAAACGAAAAATAGTTTACATAATAATCATTATGTAAACTCGTCAGAGGAAGTTACATCCTGACTTGAAAATTACATCAACGGCTTTAGGTCATTATGATCATGAACGTAGTATTCTTTTTCATAGCGTTAGTTTTGTTTTTGATTGATTTGCTCCAACCTGATACTGATTAGCTGCCACCCAATCATTTTGCGCATACGATTTGATTTTGGTTCTTCAACAGCATTCTTCAATAGATTAGCCTCCTTATTTTAGCGATCATCTTATGTTAAGCATGAGAATAATTCAGAATCAGCTGGAAAGCAATAGTGAATTAAAGGTTAGTACGAAATTACCTTGACAAAGGTAATATTTTGCTGCAAAATTGGTAAAACAACTTAATAAAAATGGTTTATAAAGTTGTTTTATGATGTTATAAAAAGAAGGTGCTATGTATGGAAAAAGCTAATACAAATTTAATTAAAGAAATAAATCTGAACCTGGTTCGCAAAGTATTGAAACAGATCAGTAAGACAACAAAACCCCAACTAGCCGCATTGACTGATTTAAGTGTAGTAACTATCAATACCCTTATGCAGGAATTGCTTAATAATGGAGAGATCTTTGAAGATGAAATCGTTCCTTCAAACGGAGGCAGGCATGCGTTAACCTATCGTTTTAATTATGAGTATAGTCTAGCACTGATTATACATATTAATGAAAAACAAGGGACAGATGTAGTGTGTACTACGGTAGTGAATTTAAATGAGGATGCTCTGATGAAAGAAGAGCATCCCTTTCAAATTTTTAATGCTACACAATTTTATTCCACGATTCAAGACATCATTTCTCTCTATCCTTCCATTAAAGTTATTGGAATAGGAATCCCGGGACAATCTGTAAATGGAGAAATTACAGTCAGCAGTTATGAAAGATTAAATGGAATTCGGTTGGCAGAGGATGTGCAAAGCAAATTTGGTTTGCCGGTTATTGTGGAGAATGACGTAAATGCCGCTGTATGTGGTTACGTCTATAGAGAACAAATAGATGAAGATCAATGTGTACTGGCTATTTATTTTCCTGAGAATTCTCCACCAGGAATGGGGATTTATTTGCGAAATGGGGTTTTAAAAGGAAAACATGGATTGGCTGGTGAAATCAAATTCCTTCCGTCGATAGTTTGGGATGAGGGCAAGGGAACGGAGGTTTTCTTCAATAGTATATGTGAAATTATTCAAATATTACAATCTGTATTTGATCCTGATCGAATTGTGATCTATAGAGAGAATATAGAAGAGGTGTCTTTCTTTCATTTTTTAGAATCCTACAAATCTAAGCATAAGATGCCTTTGTATCCTGAGGTTATTCTCTCAGATTTATTTTATGATGATTTTAAAACAGGGTTGAGAGGGTTAACTCTAAAAGAATTGGAACGTCCAATCATTGTCTTTAAATAATGTATATATGATTACCTGGGTTTATTCTTATTGGTTAGGACTTGCGCCGATTTACCCTGGACTTCTTCATGAAACGCCAACTCGGTTTGGTAAAGAGAATTCTTCCAAACTCATGAGATATCAAATGGCAGTTGCTTATACAGGAACGACATTACTTCCTCCCATTTTTGGGGTTATAGCTTCTCAGACAAGTATTCATTTTTTCCCGATTGCCGTCATTGTTTTCCTTCTTTTTATGCTGTTCAGTTCAGAACAAGTGAATCGTACATTGAAAAAGAGAACTTTGAACGGTTAATCCAAGATTATATCTTAAATCATAAACATCCATGACAAAAATATGCTTTTCTATAATTTATCACTTGACCTGAAACGCGTTTCATCAGCTAAAGTAAACGTGTAACCTAAAAGAGAAAGAGAGGGCACTCTATGATCTCACTGATTTTACTTTGCTCAGTTATATGGGTTGGTACTTATTGGTGCTTAGCATTATCCGGGCAGCCTAAGGAAGTAAAACCTTACCGCTCCATCGATGATTTTTTTGAATAACTTTGTATGTCCACTTAATAAAGAGGCTTTTTTTACTCGCTTTATTAATGTGTTTAATTAAATGGTTTAATAAGTGTACAGGATTTGCAATGCACCTATTAAATGGATCAAGTTCTGGAACTAAGTTGGATTTACGGAAATAAGGAGGTGTGACTGTGTGGGCGATAGAAGGTATTTCATGTATCATAATTTTAATCATTATGTATTTCATGATCAGTAGTTTGGTACATTCTCCTCATGTTCAAAAGCTTGCAGCACGAATGTTTGAAGATTTTAATAGAGATTTTGATGTTGATCCATGGAAAGAAAATGAAAACCCATAAATTAAACTTGACTAATAAAGATATTTATATTTTAAGGGGGATTTATATATGTTTAAACTGGTAGTAAGTGATCTGGATGGTACTTTTCTGAATAATAGTAGCACTTTTGATGCAGAATTATTTAATCAGGTGTATGGAGAAATGCAAGAAAATAATATTTCCTTTGTAGCTTGTACAGGCAAGCAGTGTGAAAGAGTAGAAGAATTATTTGGCGAGCACGGAAAAGGGATCTGGATCTTAGGGGACAGTGCTACGCGGATTAAAAAGGATGGAGTCGTCGTCAAAGAGTTTACGATTGAACGCAATTTAGCTTTACAAGCGATAAGAGATATCGAAAGTTTTTCCAATGATTTCATTATCATAGCATGTACAACGGAAGCAGCATTTGTTCATTCTTATATTCAAGACGAATACTATAAAATTGTGAAAGGCTCGTATAAAGAAGTGATTAAAATTGATTCATTTGATCAAATCAACAGTAGCTTTCTTAAAATAACTGTATATGATCCGGCTGGAAGAAGTTCCTTATTAAGAAAACATGTTGAAAAGACTCTAATGAATCGAATTTATATCGTTGATTCTGAAGCAAATTGGCTGGATATTACAGCCCTTCATACCCATAAAGGGGAGACGGTAAGAAAACTCCAAGAGATATTGGGGGTTACTGAGGATGAGACCCTGTCTTTTGGAGATGGTGAAAATGATGTGGAACTTATGAGTATAGCAAAATATAGTTTTGCTATGAAAAACGCATGTGATAATACTAAAAATGCAGCCAGTTTTATCACTAAATCCAACGAAGAAAACGGTGTCTTATTAACGATAAAAAAAATGATGGATTTACAAAAACAATAATATTAATTATCGTTATGGAGAGAAGACCCCAAATTGCCTCATGAAAGGACTATACGTAGCATGAAAAATAAAATACTGGTTTTTGATATTGGTGGCTCTTTTATTAAATTTAGTTTGTATTTTCAAGGTGAATTTATGTGCAAGGGGAAAGTTAAAACTCCATTGGACTCACTTGAGAATCTGCTTGTAGCTTTGAAGCAAATTCATAATCAGTTTATGGATGAATGTGAAGGTATAGCCGTCAGTATGCCAGGTATTGTGAATTCTGAAAGCGGTCACATGGTGCATGGCGGTTCATTAAGATATATAAATGATATAAATATGCTTGACGTTTTTAAGAAAGCGTTTCACAAGCCTGTAGCGATTGAAAATGATGGAAAGTGTGCTGCTCTTGGAGAAGCATGGCGTGGTTCATTACAAGGGATTACCGATGGTGTCGTTCTGGTCGTTGGAACAGGGATGGGCGGTGGAATCATCTCTCAAGGGAAATTGCTGAAGGGCCATCATTTATCAGCTGGAGAGTTCTCCTTCATTAGAACGAACAACGAAAATGCATACAATGATGATTATCTGCTTGGTATGCAAGGGAGTAGTTTTGTTTTAACTAAAACCGTTGCGAAAGCCAAAGACCTTCCTGCAGATTCTATGACAGGTGAAAAGATATTCAAGTTCATTGAAGAAGGTGATGGCACGGTCCAAACGATTTTTCGAGAATACTGTAGGAACATCGCAACACAAATCATTAATTTGCAATCCATACTTGATCCTGAAAAGTTTGTAATTGGGGGAGGCATATCTGAAAATCCTTTACTGGTTATTACCATTAGGGAAGAGCTAGAAAAGCTTTATAAGGATTCTTTCTATAATTTTGTGCGTGCAGATATTGAACAAAGTAGATTAGGCAATGAAGCGAATTTGCAAGGTGCTATATATAACTACAAACAATCCTATCATCTTGAATGATAACAATAGTTATATTTCGATGAGCGCGGGATTGAGTATTACAAACAAATAAAATAACAATAAAAGAGCGTGCCTTAACTTTGGACACGCTTTTTTTGCATTACAGACGTTTGATATAGGAGCTTTATATAATGAAGCTGGATTGAAGGTTAGAAGCCGAGTTTTACATGAACTTGGATGTCTGATTTATCTTGTCCTATCTAGTAAGGAATTATTAAGTTTACATAATATATATTATGTTTTTAGTATGGTAAAATCTGCAAGTGAATCACTCTTATCAAGTGTCCACTTGCAGATTCAAGTTTCACTGACAATATAAAAATAACTTATTTTTTATATTGAGAATATACGCATGCGTCTATATTTCATTTTCCGGGGGAGATTCAATCATCACTCCTTCGACATGCTTGCGTCCCAGCAGTTTTCGTTTTTTGCGGTTTTCCTTGGTTTCTAAAACAATATCCAGATCATAGTCGTCAGGATACAATTCAGTAGCAGCGATGTGAAGGGCGAGCCTCTTTTTGTTTATGGTTAGCTTCTGTCCTTGGATTAAAATCCCGACATTCCCCCGTTCATCCTCGGTTTTGTATACAATTCCAGTTCGATCCAGGTAGCCTACATAAACACTATCACCAAGGGCAAATGGCTTGGTTTTGAGAGGAATTTCTTGTTTCCCCCGTTTTGTGACTGTACCGTCTAAAGCTGCTTTTTTAGGGAGAGGCTTATTTGCATCATCAGACTTTTCATCATCTACAGAAGGGGGAATAACAAACGATTCCTGTGTTTTCCGAGACACTCTGCCTGCAGAAATGGCCTCAGAACGCTCGATAATACGTGTCCACATGCCTAGCTTCAAGGCAATCGCATATGCATAGCTTTCTCCGGCCTCTCCAATGCGAAGTCGGTACAATGGTTGCAGCGTTTCGGTATCAAACTCCATACGAGCATTCTGAAATCCCGGTGTGTTTTCAGCAAAATGCTTGATTTCGCTAAAGTGGGTTGTAGCCACTACTGTCGCCCGGCGACGGTGGAATTCTTCTAGCAACGCGATAGAGAGCCCTACCCCTTCTCCCGGATCGGTACCAGATGCCATCTCGTCAATCAGGATCAGAGTAGAGTTGCCCGTCGTTTCTAAAATGCTAATCATGTTGCGGATGTGTGCAGAAAAGGTGCTCAAAGCATGTTCAATGCTTTGTCCATCCCCGATGTCAACCACAATTTCCTCGAATACAGCCATTCGGCTGCCATGCAAAACAGGTACCAGTAGCCCAGATTGCACCATTAATGTTAATAGACCGACGCTTTTGAGGGCCATCGTTTTTCCGCCTGTGTTCGGTCCGGTGATGATGAGTGAGGAATATCCTTCACCAATTGAGAAATCAAGCGGCACCATGGTATTGGACATCAACGGGTGACGTGCACCTCGGATGTCTATAATCCCGTCAAGGTTAAGTTCGACAGGGACAGCATCCAGAGTCATGGCGTATTTGGCTTTTGCCAATAAAAAATCCAGTACACCTACCGTCTCTGTATTGATGCTTAGTTCCCGATTGTATAACTCAGCCATTGCCGTTAGGTCTCCCAGTACTTTCATTTCTTCTTTTGATTCTTCTGCCATGTTCGCGCTCTGATCGAATTGCAGATTCGTGATCTCGGCAGGTTCAACGTAAACCGTTTGACCACTTCCCGATTCATCCAGTACATTGCCTTTCACTTGTTTACGGAATTCTTTTTTGATTGGAAGCACGTAACGGCCATTGCGCTGACTAATCATATTTTCCTGCATAATGGATCGGTGACGGCTGGTGAGAGAGTCAAGTTTCCTCTTGATACGTTCTTCAGTAACCGCAATTTTTTTGCGAATTTTAGCTAGTTCTTTACTGGCGATATCCGTCACACGTCCCGAATGAATACATCTTTCGATTTCGGAAAGAAGTGGCTCCATGCTATACATGGAAGATGCATAAGCGCTGACGGTTGGAGCAGCGTCCGCCTTGGAATGCATATATTTTATTAGTTGAATGCAGCTTCTAATGAATTGGGCCATATGAGAAAAATCGCGCTCGCTGAACATATACCCGGTTCCAAGCAGATGAAGAATGTGCTCCATTCCTTCCAACGAAGGAACAGGGACGCTTGCTCCATGGCGAATGATCTGTAAGGCTTCGTTCGTTTCGTCAAGACGAATCTTAATTGTACGGATATCAGTAATTGGGCGCATAGAAGCAGCGTGACGCTTACCCAGATAAGAAAAAGCACATTCGGAAACTCTTGTTTTAATTTGATCATATTCCAAACGCAGCATTGTAGTTTCGTTCATGAATAAATCGCTCCTTTAGTTGTGTAGTGTCAGGATTTTGGAAACCTTGCTGTTAAAATAAAAAAGGGCGGAGAATGAACAAAACGTTCATTCTCCGCCCTTAAGGAAAGAGGGAATTTATCATCAAATAAGCCTGTTATGCAGCTTTTGTAGTTCCGAGTTCCGTGTTTCCAATTTATTCACGCAACAGCTCTTTTCTAAGCTATTTGGATCGAATGGAAGACGTTTAAAGGGAAGTTACAAAATCTGAAAACAAAAAAACCGCGCTGAACACAGCACGGAATAGGGCCTGGATGAAGATAATCCCGAAGGCGATTTATGATATCCGCATGTTCTTAACTAATATCAGGGTAACAACAAAGCAACAAACAAACCTGTCCCCGAAGGGTACAAGCGCCTGATGATACTCCCTGAATATGCAATTGCTTAGTTAAGAACGTTCACCGACATCAAAATCTCTCCCTTAATTGAAGATATAACCATACTATACGATTGGACAGGCGTTGAAGTCAAGGTCGACTTCTTTAATTCGATACAATGGTGATCATAAAAATAACATAATATATATTATCCTGAATTTCGAAAGCCCGTAAGATCAAAGAAGCCAGAGACTCACCGCTCAAAAAACCTGTAAGAATCAGGGTGTATTAACAGGGGGAATATTCCAAAACGGCTTACCAGCACGTAGATTCCGGAAGAATTCCAGACGAAACCTTGCAAACGTGTAGCCCCTATGAACCGGTTCGCAGCAATCTTGTTTGAATCGCTCGTACAGGTTATAGGCCAGTAATTTGACGAGCAGGTCAATTTCATTGGCTTCAAAAGAGCCCGTGGCGATTTTATCGATGGCAAATCCGCACTTGGCTTCCTGGATGTAGTTTTCCATACAACACCGCTGGTTGTAAAAGCGCCACAAATCGATGGATTCCCACTCCAGGCTCGTGACGATCGCTTCATACTCCCAATCGGTATCCAGCAGGAGACAAGCTTAGTCGTCCTGAACGACTTTGCCTTGCGGATGACGGCGACCCGCCGTGGTTTCTTCCAAGACGTGGCTTGGTACCAAAGGGCGATGCCTTCAATGATCCAGTCTTCGTCCACGTAACGTTTCCAATACCGACAAGCGGCCACTTCAGCCGCCAAACGTTTGGTCCATTTCATTTTGCCCACATAGCCGATCTGCCGTCCTTTCCAGAGCGAATAGAAGTCTTCGCCGTCAAAGCCCTTGTCAAACCGGGCGTATTGGACCGGGTGCTGACCTAAGAGGTCAAAGGTCTCTTTCAGAAAAGGGGCGGCCTCGGTGGACGAGTGAACGTTTCCTGCCCGTAGCACGGCATTCAGGCAAAGGCGGGACTGTCCTTCAAAAGCGAGCAAGGGATGATAGCTTTTGCGCCCCGGCTTATGGGCATTCACGCCTTTCGCCGCTTGGGCCTGATTGCCGTAGACCGTCTCCACGGTCGAATCCAAATCGAGAATGAGCTTGGAGGGCAGACAAGGCCGGATCACTTCGAGGTTCACTTGCCGGAGTTCCATTCGTACATTAGGATTCGTTTTTCCCAGCCGATCCAGTTCCTTGTACAGAAGCGAGTGGTGTGGACAGCGTCCACCGAGAAACCGCTGAAGGAGGGAGTCCTTTTGCCATCGGCGAAAGTGAAACAGACACTCACAGCCCAGTATCCAGCCGATGATGAGGTATAGCAGAATGCGGTGCACTGGGAACAGCGCATTGTGAGCTTTGCCTCCGGTTAAGGTTTGGAGCACAAGGCTCAGTTTAATTTTTTCGAGATAATCGAGGAAGATCTTGCTTCCTCCGATGTTTGTGGACTGGTTTAGGGAAAATTAGGTCTTGATTTTATGGATGGGTGTGGTAGACTTCACCTAAAAGGTGCTCCTCTCTTTGGGTGATTTTGTTCTCGACAAACACCATTCTACCAAAGATTTGAGCCCTTTTTTTATTTTTTATAGAAGGTTACTTTCAGGATAATGTACAATTGGTTAAAAGGTAAATTTCCTAATGCATTTGTGGAATTTGAAGTGTATATCCCCACTACAAGGCAAATAGCAGATATTTATGTTGAGCATCAAGATGGGGAGTATGAGGGAATGAAAAGGGCTTTTGAATTTCAGCATAGCCCCTCTTACCATTGCCCAATGGGAAGAACGTCATAATTTATTTGAGTCCGTTAGTATTCAAGATTTCTGGATCTTTGATAAGTCCAAATTCATGAAATTTTCTTCGGCTAGAGACTATACAGATGCTAGAAAAAGAGTGGATTTCGATGAATACATTTATAAAAAAACAGGTTTGGTATACTTTCTCGATGTCGAAGAAGCCAACCTTAACCATTGAGTTCAATTACTCTTTAACATCAAGAACGACCAATGTAAACGGCCACGATAGAAAACAATATTTTACTTATCATAATCCTGAAGATATTTCGGTTCAAATATCTAATGTGAGAGTAAGAAAATGCAAAACATACGATTACTGTGTTTTGGTTTCGGATAGTTTAGAACCATTCATGGAAGATCGATTGAGATATATCCTGAATCTTCTTTTACAAAAAAGTTTACAAGAGCGGGAAGAACTTTTTCTAAAAAAACTGCAAGAAATGGTTAGCTTTGCTAGCGCTATCTATGGAGAAAAGTTTATGAATCGCTTAAAGGTAATTATTGGGGATAGTGATAGGGAATTTTCTTATTATCAAACTTCAGTAGGTTCATTTGATGACGGATCTTATGATAAAGAGAGAACTTCAATAAATTTAAAGATAGCGAAGATATTTCATTAAGAGCATTAACAAAGCTTATTTCCCCTAGTGATTTTGTGCTGATTGGTGCTTTAAAGAGACAGGGGGACATGACTCTACGAGAGTATGTAACAAGTAAACACAAAAATGAGATCTCGTTAGTGGAGTATGTGTATACAGAGCACAGAGACACTCTGGATAGATTAACAAGGAGAAATAAAATCTTCGTAAATAAAATGCTGGAAGAGGTTAATATCAAGCTTTGTGTTCATGGTGGTGCACGTACTTCTACGGACTATGCAATTCAATATTTATACCTTGATTCTATTTACGAAGTGGAGAATTGCATCAACAAGATTAAGGAATTATTATTTATATCAGATCCGTTTGCGTAATTCTGATCATCAATTGTTTAAAAATAGCCTACAATAGCCGGTACCAAAGAATCCTGAATCATGAAATTCATGAACACCGCATAAGAAGAAAGATTTTGCGCTGGTTGTTGATATTATTTATCCGAAAGGAATAAATGTTCGTATATTTATCTGTTCTAAATTGACACTGACGCCCATAACTCGACCGCTATTGAAGGGCATACCAGCTTGTTAAATCCAGAATTCCCCAAGGCGTTGCTCAAGCTCTTATTCCAGCGTATCCGGAACTGGAGAGGCGCTTTGAGCGCGACTTTTTTTGTCAATTCGAGTCCATGCGGTTCTTGTGTTATATAAATGCAGTCCATTTAAAGAGGTTGGGAGGTATAAAGATGCCAAAAACGATATTAGTTGTAGACGACGATGAAGAAATCGTAAAACTCATCACAAAGAGTTTAAGGTACGAGCAATTTGCAATAATTTCGGCATGTTCCGGGAAAGAAGCCTTATCTGCATTGGAAGAAAATCACATTGATTTCATCGTTCTTGATATAGTGATGCCTGATATGGATGGACTTGATGTCTGCAGAAGTATCCGAAATTCTTATAATGTCCCAATTCTGTTTTTAAGTGCGCGTGATAAGGACATTGATAAAATCGTCGGGCTCGAAATAGGAGCAGACGATTACATGACCAAACCTTTCAGTATTCAGGAGCTTGTCTCCAGGATAAAGGCTCACTTCAGAAAAGTGGACAGGCTTTTTAAAGAGTGGGATGAACTTAGTCCCAGTAACGAAAAGGCGGATGCTCCGCTCATTTTGAACGATAAGACGTTTGAAGCATTTCTGAATAGCAGGAAGCTCGACTTATCAACGAAGGAATTTCAGATTCTGTCTATCCTCATGCGCCACCCCAATCATGTATTGACTCGTGAGCAGATATATGAAAACGTCTGGGGAGACGAATACGGAGAAATAAATACCGTAACGGTTCATATAAAAAATATCCGTAAGAAACTTGGTTCTGAATATGACTTTATTAAAACAATATGGGGCATAGGATATAAATACACGGAAAGAGAGCAATAGTATGAAACTGAAAATAAAGCTTCCTCTTTTGTTCCTGCTGATGTTTATAATATTCATGTTTTCGATTGGAATGTATCTGAAGCTTGTCTTTGCAGTATATTCCCCTATACGCAGTTCATTGCTGGACTCGCGGTATATAGCATTGCTCCTGCCCATATTTGCAATTGCCTGTTTCATATTTATTATTCTGATTATCTATATTCATTTTTGCATAGAGAAACCCATTCAGCTTCTGAATACCAGGCTTGAAGAAGTAAATATTGTACATCCACTGCCTCCGCTAGCTCTGAGAAGTAATGATGAGATCGGAGAACTTTATAAGCACTTCAATAAGATGGAGCATCGGCTTCAACTCGCGCACAAAGAGCAGATCGATATGATCGCGGCAATTGCCCACGACTTGAAAACACCCTTGACATCTATTAATGGTTTTACTGAACTGCTGGCTACACACAAGGATTTACCAGAAACTGAAAAGCAGGAATATTATGATTTGATTCAAAGGAAGTCAGGATATATGGTCGAACTCATCAATGATTTCTCCAGTTTCACCAAAGAAAAACTGGAGTTGGAATCTATGGTAGCTAAACCTGTAAAAGCATCAAAATTATTTGAAAACATTGCCCTTGAATATGAGTATGAGTTGGCGGGACTTGACAACGAGCTTACTTGCCGCCATTCATTCACGGAAAATATATTGCTGATGGTCAATGAACCGATGATACGTCGGGTTTTCGGCAACCTCTTTAGCAATGCTGTAAGATATGGAGGGAAAAATAAACTGAAAGTGTATATGACCGGATACCCGCTAGGACAGTATGCCTTTTTTCAAATCGAAGATAATGGAATTGGAGTGCCGGATAAGGATATATCTTCTCTGTTCCTCAAATTTTTCACTGTGGATAAATCGCGGCAAATCCAAAAGGGCGGGCTGGGTCTTGCAAGCTGTAAATCCATTATTGAACATCATAGGGGCGAAATTTGCGCCTACCCTTCCGAATATGGCGGTTTGGGGATAAGATTCAGCCTTCCCTTGGCCGCACAACACTGATTTTATTTTTGCACATTTTCTTTTACTACAGGAGTTAAAGGCTGCTGCCAGGTGTGAACACCCAGGCAGCAGCCTTTTTTGTTTTTTCAGCGGTTTATAGTTTTTTATATTCTCTTTATAAACATTTATTTTTCTTTTAAAGAAGCTTTATCTTTGTGTTGTAAAAATTACTTGTAGTAAAAAAACTACAATCACTAGAACTGGAAAAGGAGGATGTTGCAATGTCAATTGAGTTCAGCCGTTGGCCCAATAACTACATGATGTCATACCAAGTCACCAAAGCTTTAGGTATGGCAAGCCTCGGTGCTACGGACGTCACCGAGATCTACGAGGCCTGCAAAAAAATCGACCCCGATGACAAGGACACGTGGCACAGGGAATGGCTCATAACGGCTCAGGCATTGGAAAGACACGGCAAGGAGGCCGAAACGGCTGGAAACTGGTATACAGCACGAAACTGCTACATTCGTGCCTGCAATTACTACAGAATTGCGGAATATGTGGTGATGGATGATGACACCGAGAAAATCCGTATATTTAAGAAAGTAAATGAACTCTTCGAAGCTGCCGGAAAGTACTTCGATGTCCAACCGGAGAAGATCCAAGTCGATTACGAAGATGTCAAGTTGGATGGTTACTTCTTCTCCCCTTCCTGGATAAAAGGTCCGAAGCCGACCCTTTTTGCTCTCAACGGTGGCGACGAGTGGTCAATTGAAAACTATTTCTGGCTAGGTCCCGCTTTTATTTCGTGTGGATATAACTTTCTGGTCTATGACCAGCCTGGCACCGGCCTCTCGCTGTACGAAAAGGGAAAAGGAAGACGAGCGGACAGTGAGGCTTTCCATTCCCGAGCAATCGACTTTCTTCTAACGCGGCCGGAAGTCGATCCCGATAAGATTATCGTGCACGGGGAGAGTTTTGCGGCTTACGACTCGCTGCGATTCGCTTCGTTCGATCACAGGATTGCTGCCGTCATCTCCGACGGCGGTACGCACGCCTTCGACTGGGATGCCATGCTTAAATGGATGCCGCCGAGTCTGGCCGCACACGGCATGAGAATTCTGGGGGCAAAAAGCTTGGAGGATTTTGCGGGGAATCCGCGTTTTGCCTATGATCTTGAGGGCGTGCTCCACCAGATAGAATGTCCGCTTCTTGTAATGCACGGAGCGGAAGAGATATTGGTTCAGCCAAATCCGCTGACACAAGCCTTGAAGAATTACGAGCAAGCGGGTTCGAAAAACAAGACGTTCTACCCGATAGAGGATAGACGACTTGGCGGATTAGAACACTGTCAGGTAGACAACATCAACGTGCTGCATGAGGTAGTGCTGAATTGGCTCTGCTCAATTGGGCTTGGGCCAGCCTCGCCTCGCTTAAGCGATTGCCAGGACATCATAAAGTAGATTTATTGAAAAATTTCTGATTGAGCTTGTTCAGGAGTGTCGTACTTAGAATCCTGAATAAGCTCTCTCTTTATGGAGGAGTTGAAGGCTATGAGTATTTTATCAAAGGAAAAAAATGGAGGAACGCCCGCCATACAAATTGAGGGAGTGCACAAAAAATTTGACGACTATATCGCATTGAACAATCTTTCGCTGGAGGTGAGCCGAGGAGAGATATTTGGATTTTTGGGACTGAATGGCGCTGGAAAGACAACGACCATAAAGATGCTCTTGGCGATGCTCAAGCCAACCTCCGGCAAGCTCTATATGTTAGGTGAAAAGGTCGATGCCGGAAACTATAAATTATGGGACAAGGTTGGATATTTGGAGGAGGCTACTTTTTATCCCGATTTAACTGTAGTTGAAAATCTTGACATAGCACGACGCATGCAAGGGGTGCCTGACAAAGATTCCGTAAATCGGGTTATCTATAAGTTGGGGCTTGAGCCGCACAAACAGAAAAAGGCAAAGAATCTTTCTTTAGGAAACAAACAGCGCCTGGGACTTGCGAAAGCAATGATTCACAATCCGGAAATTCTAATATTGGATGAGCCGATAAATGGCCTCGATCCCGCAGGCGTGGCGGAGATACGGAATATGTTATATGGCCTAGCGAAAAATTTCGGCGTAACTGTTTTTATATCCAGCCATCTGTTAGAGGAGCTCTCGAAAGTTTCCACACGCATTGGGATTATTCACAATGGCCATCTTGTTAAAGAAGTCGCAATGGATAAGCTGGAGCAATCGTTACAGAAAAACTTAGTGGTGAATGGCCGCGACAAACATGCCTTAAAGGAGGTGCTTGAAGAGCATGGATATGAATTTGAGGAGACAATAGACGGCTATATTAAACTAACCGATGACCACGCAGCGGATAGTCCTGAACGACTGGCCGAACTGCTGGTTAAATCCAATCAACCGCCAACATTGCTTCGAGTGATTACGGAGGATTTGGAAGGATATTTTCTCCGCACAATTGGTATGACAAGGGGGAATATATAATGAATATTTTTTCTGTCTTACATTGTGAGATTCGCAAGATTATCCGCGCCAATGTGTTTTGGTTGGTATTTCTTATTTTTGCATTTGGGCCAATCATGATGGGTGTCGGAATTATTTTATCCAGTGACGCCGGCGGCATCAATTGGAAAATGTATTTAACCGAATTGCTTGATAGTCTTGCCCCGCTGGGACTTATCGGGTACACCTTTATCGCGGCATGGGTATTTGGACGAGAGTTTTCGGATAAAACAATTAAAGATTTGCTTGCAAAGCCCGTTTCCAGATCGAAAATTGTACTGTCCAAATTTCTTGTAATTTTAGCATGGAGCCTATTACTTTCCATGTATATGTTTGCCATAGGTTTTGCCGTGGGGGGTATTCTAGGAGTTGTGGGCGGGTCAGCTTCTTTTATTTGGAATATCTTCTTTAAATTCATTATAACATCGCTATTGTTTATTATTGTTACCACACCAGGCACTCTTCTGGCCAATGTGAGCAAGGGATACTTGGCACCATTAGGACTCATCCTGATAATCGTCATTCTCTCAAATGTTTTGGCCTCTTTTGGATTCGCCCCCTATTTTCCGTGGACCATCCCGTCGGTATTTCAAAGCACCGGGTTTTTAAAGTTGAGTAGTATAATCATTCTTGCGTCTACGGGAATAGCCGGAATAGTCGGAACATTTGCCTGGTGGAGATTTGCCGAGCAGCAATAAACGCGCTACATGCACTGAGTTGTAGATATATCAATTATGAAAAGGAACAACAATCTCTCCGCTGCTCGCACGTTCATGCTTGACGATAAACTAAGCGCTGGATTGGAGAGTGTACCACCATATCTATCAAAGCGGCCGTAAACTTTATAAAACTGCCAGTGACAAAGGGCATAAATATAACGATCAGAGCAAGTTTTCGAGAATTATTGAATCCAACGGCTCGCATTATTTCATTTCATTACATTAAATTATCCCGGTATTGTCAAATTGAATATGGAAGATCACCGTATAGAAATTATAGACGAGCGGATAGAACCCGTTCAAAAGATGATCTTTGACCCTGAGCGCGGCTATTTGTCCAACAGTGTTTAGGAGGAGGCGCTGTTTGGATGGAGGAAGCCGGTCTTGCAGTGGAACTGAAAAACATGCCGAGTATACGGTTCCCGAAGAACTGCGGCTTAAATTCGAGGAGCGACCGGTCCTAAAAACGGCGTTTGAAGCGTTGACGCTCGGACGCCAGAGAGCGTATCTGCTGTATTTTTCAGAACCGAAGCAGTTCAAAACGCGCGTTTCAAGGGTTGAAAAATACACACAGCCCATTCTGGAGGGCAAAGGGTTGAACGATTAGAACGGACAAATGGATCGGATAGTCTCAAGAAATACGAAAGGCGAGGAACATCTGCCGAAGAGCAGGTGTTTTTTGCTTAGAATTACAGAGGGAGCAGCAACGATTTTTCAAGAATACTATAGAAACATTGCAACTCAGATTATTAATTTACAAACAATTCTTGACCCTGAAAAGTTTGTAATTGGGGGAGGCATATCTGCGAATCCTTTACTCGTTGTTACCATTAAAGAAGAGCTAGAGAAGCTATATCTAGATTCGATCTTAAATTTTGTACGTGCAGATATTGAGCAAAGTAAATTAGGCAATGAAGCCAATTTGCTAGGCGCTATATATAACTACAAGCAAACACATGATCTTGAAGTATGACATTCATTTTATTTTGACGGGTGCATAATTGAGAAAAATAAACCGTTACAAAAAAGAGTGCCTTTAACCTGAGACACGCTTTTTTGTATGAAAGCCACTAGTATAGGTGACTTCTATGAAAATGGGAAGGATAGGCCCTGTGTGCTCTGTACTTCGTAGTTAAACCTTCAGCTTTGCAAGAATGTCCTCCATCTTCTTCAGCTTACGATAAACAGCGGAGCGATCAATTCCTAGCTGTCTGGCTGCTTCGGCACTATTGCCACCACAGACCTGCAGCATCTGCTGAATGTATCGTCCCTCGGTTAACGCCGTATATTCCTTCAGCCCGCTCAGTTGACTGCGATTGGCCTGAATGAAATGGTCCAATGTGAACCAGTCTGTAACTTGTTCGACCGGCTGCTGCTGGCGCAGCACGGTCTGATCAGTTACGATCAATCGTTCGATGTAATTACGAAGCTCACGCGCATTCCCATGCCATGGCTCGGCTAGCATTCTTTGAAATTCGTCCGCTGGCAATACATACTTTTTATCATATACCTTATTGAAATGAGCAATAAAGCTGGAAATCAGTCCGACGAGATCCAGTCTGCGACTACGTAGCGGCGGGATATGGATCGGAATGACATTGATTCGATAGTACAAGTCCTCGCGAAACAATCCTTTTTTCACCATACTCCATAGATCACGATTGGTAGCAAATATCATCCGGCATTGAATGAGAATGGCTTCGGTGCTCCCCACACGCCGGAATTCACCACGCTCAAGCACATCAAGCAGTTTGGCCTGTATTTCCAGTGGAAGCTCGGCGACCTCATCAAAGAACAAAACGCCTCCTCTGGCCACCTCAAACAAGCCTTGCTTCTCGTCCATTAAGCCGGGCATAGCCCCCTGAACATATCCGAACAGCTCATATTCGAATAATGCGGCTGGAATAGCGGCACTATTAATCGGAATGAAAGGTCCGTTCCACTTCGCGCTCTGGCGGTGAATGTATTTGGCAATTACTGATTTGCCTGTCCCTGATTCGCCCAAAATCAGTACTTTGCTATCGTAAGAAGCGATCTGGTCACACACCTGAATAATTTGCTTCATCGCCAGGCTCTCAGCAATGATCCCGTTATTCTTAAGTACAGAGGCTGAAGTGACTGAACGTTTGCTGTTCTCATACGCATGTGGCAGCGTAGGGGCAGCTATGATGGATAATCCACCTTTATAGTTGTTAGTACTGGTAACAACGAGCTGCACCTCATCTGTACTATCAAGTATTGGAAGAGCAGTGGACTTGAGCTTAAAGCCACGTACAGTGTTGATATACTGAGTTACCTTTTGTTTGGACTGTATTGCTTTCATTGTTATTGATTCCTTGTAGTAGCCGGCTTTCACCAGGTCCTGTACATTGTAGCGCAACAGCTCCTCCAACGGAATGCCGATAGTCAAGGCAGTGAATTCATTGGAGATTAAAATATTACCTTTGGAATCCGTGACAAACAGAGGGGCAGGGGACTGATCGCTCTCATCGGTGGAACGTTTATCTATACGTCGGGTCATGATCGATCAACTCACTTTTGGATTATCGAGGCTATGCTGAAGTGATTGTTTCATTTTTATTATATCTGCTTTACGCTACGAACAACAGAGGTTACCCAGATAAAAATTAGCACGCAAATCTAATCAAAAAACGGACCGTTTCCTATTAAATATGGATATGGTCCGTTTTTTTCTTTGTTTACAAGTTATATTATACTGATGCTATCTGCTCACCGGTAATCTGTGTCTGTCCAAGACGATTTAGCAGTGCCTGCGCTTCGCTGAACATTGTCGTAATCATCTGCTCAACTGTCGTAATCTCGTCGCACAGGCCGCATATTTGTCCTGCCATGACCGAACCGCGATCTGTATCACCTTCGAAGACGGCTTTGCGCAGGGAGCCAAGGCTGATCTTCTCCAATTCGTCACGGGAGGCATGCTCTTGCTCCAGCTTGAGGTATTCGGCGATCATGCTGTTCTTGATGCTGCGGACGGGTCCACCGATGCTGCGTCCAGTAACCGTAGTGCTGGTATCGTCGGCGTCAATGACGGCTTGCTTGAAATTGTCATGCGTCGGGCATTCGACGGTGGTGAGGAAGCGCGTTCCGACCTGAACTCCCTGTGCGCCGAGTGCAAAGGCTGCTGCAATTCCGCGTCCATCGGCAATGCCGCCTGCGGCAACGACAGGGATGGATACGTTGCTAACAACCTGTGGAACGAGTGCCATGGTGGTTGTTTCACCGACATGGCCGCCTGCTTCTGTACCTTCGGCCACGAGGGCATGTACGCCGATAGCCTCCATTTTTTTGGCAATCTTGACGGAAGGGATGACGGCGATCACCTTAATGCCATGCTCCTTGAAGATTGGCATATACGGAGCTGGTGTGCCCGCGCCCGTCGTAACAATGTTGACTTTTTCCTCGACGATAACCTCGATCAATTCGGGAATATTATGCATCATCAGCATCAGATTTACGGCAAACGGCTTGTTGGTGGCTGCGCGAACCTTGCGAATTTCTTCACGAAGTACCTCAGCCGACATGCCGCCAGAGCCAATAATGCCCAGCCCGCCAGCATTGGATACAGCACTTACGAGTGGTTCACGGGCAATTTGGGCCATAGCACCTTGGAAAATAGGGTACTGGATACCGAGCAGTTCTGTAATATTCATGGTTAATTCCTCCAATATAAATTTATAGGTTGTACTATACTTAATACTAAAAATAGTGATTTGCTAATATAGCAACGGATTGATCAAACGGTTTCAACAGCAGCTGGTGCAGGGTTCTTACCATTTTCCAAGGCCTTATACAGGAATGTCAGCGCGAACCCGACCAAGGCAATAACGAGCGCAATGTAAAAGGCGTTGGTGAATATGCCGTTATTGGCGGCAGCTACCGAGTTCGCAATTCGCGGTCCAAAGAATGCGGCACCGGAATAGCCTATAAAGGTTATTCCGTAGTTGACACCATAGTATTTCATGCCAAATTTCTGTCCGACGATTGAAGGGAAGACGCCCATCGTACCACCAAAGCACAGGCCGATGCCAATAATGGCAATAGCAAATCCAACTATGGAGCCAGATAATGCAAGTGTCAGCATCATGGTGGCAATGACCAGATAGATCATCATCAGACAACGCAGATGGCCAATCTTGTCTGATATGGCTCCCCAGAAAATGCGTCCCAGACAGTTGCTAAGCGAATAAAGACTCACGAACAAGGCTGCTATACTGGCCGATAGACCGAACATCGTCTGGCCAATGACGGAAGCATTGGATGTAACCATCATGCCAGATAAAGCGCCGATCAGGAACAGGCAAGCAATGACGTAGAACAGGGGTTGCTTGATCATCTGCCGCCAGTTCAAGTTCACGGCAACCGGACGTAAACCTGACGTCTGCGGTGGTGTCCAACCAGCAGGGATATATCCTGCCGGACAAGCTTGAGTAAATAGCCCACCTGCCAAAATGACGATCAGAAAGGAGGTGCCAAGGATCATCATAGTGGTCTGAACTCCTGAGTGGGTAATCATCGCGTTTGCAAGTGGGGCAATGATTACTGTTCCACCGCCATAACCTGCGGTCACGATTCCAGCCGCGAGTCCGCGTTTGTCTGGGAAGAACTTGATGGTGTTACCGATTGTTGCCGCATAGACGACACCTTGTCCAAGACCAGAAATGATGCCATACGTCAGATATAGCATCCAAGGTGCAGTCGCAAGGCCAGTCAAGATGTAGCCAAGTCCAAACATGGTACCGCCAATGAAGATGGCAATTCTGGCACCTCCCCGGTCTACGAGCTTTCCGCCAAGAATCGCCGGAATCGGTGCAATTGCGCCGTTAATCGTAAAGGCCATCATAATTTCAGGCATGCTCACTGCAAGCATTTTACTCAGTGGCAGTGCAAAAATGCTGAAGGCGTAAATAGAGCCGACGCAAATATTGATCAGGGTCGCGGCGATTAGAATGCGCCAGCGATTCAGTTGTACATTTTCCATTTCGTGTTGGTCCTTTCTGATGCAGGATCAGTGCGCGTGGGATGAAGCATTACTCCGCAATTCCATAATTCGTGTCTGGTAGTCCGTTTGACAGCTACCGGTATCTCCTGAGCTGTACTATACAGTAGTCAAAGCGACATCCTCATGCTTCGCTTGCTCGCTACCCTTGATCGTAATCACGTCATGCAGCTTACCCCAATGTTCACAGAACATGCCGGCGTCCATTTCCTTCAGTTCTGGTGAGATGACAGGCATGAAGTCCATCTGATCGAGAATCTGGGTCTGCAAATCAATGCCAGGCGCGATCTCTGTCAGTGTCATTTTTCCATCTTGCAGCTGGAATACCGCACGTTCCGTCACATAGACGACCCGCTGCTTGACCTTGGTCGCATAAGAGCCACTGAAGGTAATTTGCTGGACCTCCTTCAGGAATTTCTTAGTTTTACCCTCCTGTACAATCCGAAGCTTGCCGTCCTCAACAGCAATTTGCAGGCCTCCTGCTGTGAAAGTTCCGGCAAAGACGAGCTTTTTGGCTGATTGGGAAATGTTGATAAAGCCGCCACAGCCCGTAACACGGGTACCGAACTTGCTGACATTCACATTCCCGGATTCGTCGGTCTGAGCCAGCCCTAGCACGGATAGATCAATACCACCACCGTCGTAAAAGTCGAACTGGGACACATGATCTACGATGGCCTCAGAGTTGTACGCATGCCCAAAATCCTTGATGCCTGCTGGTACGCCGCCGACTGAGCCTGCTTCGGTTGTCAGAATCAATTGGTCGCTGACGCCTTCCTCTGCCGCAACCGTAGCCACACATACCGGAATACCCACGCCAAGATTCAGAACGGTATTTGGTACTAGCTCAGCTGCGGAACGACGGGAGATAATTTTACGCTCGTCGAGCGGAATCACTTCCATGGCGTCCATCGGTACCTTCACATGTCCTGCGAAGGCAGGGCTGTATTGTGTGTTTTCAGTCTGGAAATGATTTTTCGGTTCGGAGATAATTAGATGATCGATCAGAATGCCTGGCACTCTAACATCCTTCGGATGCAGGGTCCCGTTCTTGGCCACAGTCTCTACCTGAGCAATTACGATACCGCCAGAATTGCGCACTGCCTGAGCAATCTGTAGAACCTCCATATGCAGGCCTTCCTTTTCCAGCGTCAAATTCCCGTTCTCGTCAGCTATGGTACCACGGATCAATGCGACCTGAATCGGGAAGCTCTTATAGAACAGCCATTCTTCGCCTTCCAGTTCAATCAGCTTGACGATCTCCTCCGTTGTGCAGGCTGACATTTTGCCGCCTTCCACACGAGGGTCGACGAAGGTCTCCATGCCTATCTTGGTAATGACACCTGGGCGCTTGGCAGCAATTTCACGGAACAGCTGTGTGATTACGCCTTGCGGCAAATTGTAGGCTTCACATTTATTGTCTTCAATTAATTTAGCCATAGCAGGCGAAGCAAGGGCGATCCCGCCGATCCAGCGTTTGATCAGACCTTCATGGCCTAGATGGCTCATTCCCTTGGTCCGGCGGTCGCCAACCGCACTGGCATGAACAACTGTTAGGTTGCGAGGATGACCAGATTCCAAGAATCGTTCTTCGATGGCGATACCCATCTCCTCGGCCCAACAGGAGAGCCCAAAGCCGCTTGCGGCAATGGTGACTCCATCCGGGATAAGTGCTGCTGCTTCACTCGCTGAAATGATTTTGGACATAGAGTGCTCACTCCTTCAATAAAATGGATTGAAATCATATGGATATAAGTACATAGATTAGAAGTTCACATTACGTGCGGGCAAGCTGCCGAGTGTCATGTGCAAGCTAATTGCCGTCATCACGGAATAAGTAGAAAAATAGAAAAGCGGATATTCTGTTTATTGTGTGAAAACATTCACTTTCACTCCGGAATGAATTGTGAATATTTTCACTTGAATCATAATGCGTGTTTTTTTTCTCGTCAACGGGGGGCCAACGACTCGGGATAGAGGTGAGGAAGTGTAGCAAAATTGCGAATATGATGAGGGGTGAAAGGTTAGAAAAGCATGCAAATAAGGAAGAAAAATTGTTTATGGCAAGGGGCCTGAGCATAATAGAGCCTTGGAACACGGGATATAAAAGGAACGATGCCTTGTTTCAATAAGAAGAATCAAGGGGAGCCGAGGGAAAGTCTGGGGAAGTTATTATGCGTTGGCAAAAATGCAACACTTTCTTGATCTTGTGAGAATGGACGATGGGCAGAGGAGCCATTAAACCTTGAGGGTACTGGGGATATTCAGCAAGTAAGCACTATGTAAGTCCAATACATAACAATTCATATACCCAGGGCGAAGGGAGAATTCTGCATGAACAGTTTAAGGAGTTCAAAAATAATGAAAAAATTTATGTTGTCTGTCGAGGTAGATTTTTTCGCAATTTTGCTACGATAGACTTTTTCGGAAATGGAAATACTTGACTGTAGAACCTTGGTATTACTTAGCTATCACAGTCCGTCCCGAGCTAAGAGCTACGTTTCGAGCCCTGTCCTCGAAGGAAGCAAACGCCTGATAAATGAAAAAGATATTGCTGGCTTGCGCAGGAGGATTTTCTACAAGTATGCTGGTGGAGAGAATGAAAGAGGCGGCTCGTGCACAAAATGTGGAAATTGTAATCGAAGCTTGTAGTGAGAGTAGCATAAGAGAGCATATGCCGGTCAATATTGTTATGCTGGGCCCCCAAATGGGACACGCGGAAGATGACGTGAAGAAAGAAGTGGGCAACGAGATTCCAGTCACTGTAATCAATATGATGAATTATGGAATGATGAATGGAGCGAATGTGCTGAAAACAGCGCTGGATATGATTTAAATCGCCAACTTTATAAAGCGTTATCATTCCTCACATTTAAACCTTTAAGACTACTTATAAGCAGTCTTAAAGGTTTTTTATTTCTGTATCCATAAGTTATGTTCAAGCATCCATATTTTGAAAATTCGATAAAGGAAACAACAGAGATTAGATATTGATATGTTAAAACTACAGAATAGAAAATTAATCTCGCAATAAATATTATGTTAACTTAGTAGCGAAAGGATGTTATTATCTTTTAAATGAGAATGATAATCATTATAATTGTAATCATGAATGGAACTCGTATGCACTACGAATCCAGATAAGGGAGGAAGCGATAACAAGATGAAGATACATAATTCTCCGTCTACACTTAATGATTACTATAACCAGATAGCCGATTCAAACCTTATAAATGATGAAAATGATCTCACTCAATCGGCATTGAAACATGAACATATTTATCATATACCCGAATAGTGGGGAAGCGGTGTGCATCGTACACATTTTTTACGTAAAGGCTTCGAGCTTTCGCACAGTAAAATGCTATTTCATGATCCAGTCCAGATTACAAGAAGGTTCGTTACGCCTTATTTAGAACTAGCGCTGAACATCGACTATTCAGCCGCCTGGTCCGTGGATGAATTTCGTTCAGAGCGTGAGCATGGAAGGCATGTACAGCTCATTTACATGAATGATGTGAAGATCCATGCGGCGATGCCAGCAAGCAAGGCGATGAATCACATGGAGCTGCGTTTTAACCCTTTGCTATGGAGAGAATTGCTACAAGAACTGGATATTCGTCTGGAGCAATCTTTTGCTTGTATGGAGACGCTAATTACTCCTGACATGCGAGCTATTGCTTAGGAATTGTCATCTCATCCTTATCAGGGCATAACCCGACAGCTTTTTTTGGAGAGTAAGGCACTGGAGCTTATAGCTTTTTTGTACAAGAGATGTGCACCTCTTCCCCTAGACCGACGATGTTGATTAAGCCCAATGATGTACAGTCATTCACGAGGCGCGAGATATTTTACTGCGTACACTGGTTCAACCTCCGAGCCTGATTCGGCTGGCACAGATGGTACATATAAATGAACAAAAGCTTAAAAATGGCTTTAAAGAGCTATTCGGCACGACGGTATTTGGCTTTGTGCGCCAGCAGAGACTGGAAAAAGCCAAGTAACTTTTGGAACAGGAGCAGATTTCCGTCAGTGAGGCGTTAGCGATAGTCGGTTATAGCAACTTTAGTCATTTTGCCGCACTACTCAGTAAAACATTTGGTTATCTCTCGTTGCCAACGTAAAAACACCTTCAAGGTTATCTCCATATCTTACGACATGGTTCGATTCTCTTGAAGGTGTTTTGATTTGTCTCACGTTATGGGGTCAGTCTCATCCCCATTAATGCTAGTAGGGTGTTTTTCATTAACAGGAGTGTCCTTATGACAAATGATGAGCATTCCTGGTTTCAAGAAGCAAAAAAAGTATAACCGAGGCAGGGATTTAAGACGTCCCGCATTGCCCGCCCTTTGGGTATTGGTAAATCAGGACAACAGGGCCATGATGAGGGCTCTGAGACCTGCGGAAACCGGGAGGAATAACACTGTAAAATTATAGGAAGAATAGGAGCGATTCAATTTTATTTATAGTATAATGGTTACTTCAATATGGGATGAAAACAGGGAAAGAGGAAACGAATGCCTACTATACTGGTTGCTGACGACGATGCGAACATTCGCGAACTCGTCTGTTTATTTCTACGCAACGACGGATTCGCAACAGCCGAAGCCGCAGACGGCAAGGAAGCACTGACCGTCTACGCTACAACGCATGTCGATCTTGTCGTGCTCGATATTATGATGCCGATAATGGATGGTTGGACGTTATGCAAGGAGCTCAGAAGAGCCAATCCTGATCTTCCCTTACTTATGCTGACTGCGAGAGGCGAAACATGGGAGAAAGTGAAAGGTTTCGAACTTGGAACAGATGATTATTTGACGAAACCGTTTGATCCACTGGAATTGACAGTTCGGGTCAGAGCACTGCTGAAACGCTATCGGATTGGCACCACGCAGATGATCCAGTTCGGCAACGTCATCCTTGATCGGCAGACCTATAAGGTGATGAGAGGGACGGAGTCGCTCACGTTGCCGCTCAAGGAGTTCGAATTGCTGTATAAGCTCGCTGGAACACCTGGACAAGTGTATACGCGCGAGCAGTTGATCGATCAAATTTGGGGGATCGATTATACTGGAGATGATCGAACGATAGACGTACATATTAAACGCCTGCGCGAACGGTTCGCTACAACACCCGATTTTCGTATCGAGACGGTGCGTGGACTTGGCTACCGGCTTGAGGTTTACGAATGATCAGATCCTTATATACACGTGTTGTCCTGACATTTCTGGTCTCCGTCCTCGCGGGCACGATCATTGCTTTTTTTGTAACATTTTGGGTGTTTGAAGAGAAATTGAACGAAAATTTGCAAACCACCTTATTTAACTTTGGTCAGGACATTGTCCGGGTTTACGAAACCATTCCGTTACGTGAAGCGGACTTATTCGTAAGTGGAATGAAACAACTCGATTCCTATTATATTCGAATTTTTGATGAAACGGGGCAGTTCCAGTCTTACGGAACGCTTAACGGACAAAAACCTGTTACTGTGACGATGGATCAAGTAAGGAAAGTATTGGGTGGAGAAGTTGTTCAAGTTAATCCGAGTAGTGTTTCAATGAACCTCTTGGGACTGAGGTTGAAAACGGAAATGGGAATGAAAGCGATATTTGTGGAGCCGCTTATGTATCCTTCCGTCTCTTTTGCCCAAAAATGGTTATTTACTTTTTTGACCTATTCGTTGGTAACAGGAAGTCTATTGATTTTGGTTGCCTCTATATTCCTAGTCAGACCGATCAAAAAACTGACAAAAGCGACCAGACGTATAGCAGTTGGAGATTTCAACGTCAAGCTGAATATTAAGCAAAAGGGTGAGCTAGGTACTTTGGCTCGCAGCTTTGAAGAAATGATGCATGATCTACAGCAACTTGAGCAGATGCGTAGGGAGTTCGTCACGAATGTGTCGCATGAAGTTCAGTCGCCGCTCACCTCGATATCCGGTTATGCTATAGCACTCAAGCAAGTAGATATAGCAGATAACGAGCGAAGTCGTTATCTCGATATCATCATCGCGGAAGCAGATCGGATGTCCAAGATGAGCGATAGCCTGCTAAAGCTGAGTTTGCTTGAATCGCAGTCACAGCAGATGCGGCTGGTCACGTTCAGCCTTGATGAACAGATCAGACGAGTCATCGTCGCGATCCAGCCGCAATGGTCGGCTCGCAACATCCGTTTCGAGCTCAATTTGAAGACCGTTCGCCTATTGGCGGATCAAGATCAATTAAACCAGGTATGGACGAACATACTCGGTAATAGCATCAAATTTTCCAAGAATGGCAGCGTTATTAACGTCAGCATCAAGCAAGATATCAAAAGCGTAACAGTCCGAATATCCGATACGGGCATTGGTATTTCCCTTGAGGACCAGAAGCGTATATTCGAGCGATTTTTTAAAGCTGATCGTTCCCACAGTCGTAAATATGGCGGTAGCGGTATGGGACTCGCCATCGTTAAACAGATCGTATCGCTTCATCAAGGCGACATTCGAGTGGAAAGTGAACCCGGCCAAGGAACGACCGTCATTGTCACCTTGCCAATCACAACGCCACCAGATTAGTTAGATTCATACGGTATCATTCGGATTATCTAAACCGCATTTTCCATGATACAGCATAATGTGCAGTTTCCTTGGACAACGTAGCATTTTTTTGCTTGTTCATACTCCGTTCATATTGTCGTCATAGGGAGTACATCTTCTTTCGTTAAGCTTTCATTAGCGGCTCGTTAAAGTAGCCCAACAAACAGAATGGGACAGGAGAAGTTGAGCGTGAAACGAAGAGAGGTAATGAAAATGAGGAATGGAACGAGAACAAATAAAGTACGAAGCATTTTGCTTAAAATAATAGGAACAATAGTTATAGCAATCGTGCTTTTTCTAGCCGTTGTCTATACAGTTAATATTATCAGCAGCAAATCAGAGCAAGGAAAAATACAATCCTATGGTCAGTTCGTACCTGTAGATGGGAAAAAAATGAATGTTTTGATTCAAGGAAAAGGCGAAGAGACCGTCGTGTTACTACCAGGTTATGGAACAGCAGCACCAGCACTTGATTTTAAACCGCTAGTAGAAGAGCTATCTCCATTTTACAAAGTCATCGTTATTGAGCCTTTTGGTTATGGATTAAGTGATCTAACCGAAAAGGAACGAAACACAGAGAATATTGTAAGTGAAATTCATGAAGCTTTACAGAGTCTTAAAATTGACCGATATATTCTAATGGGTCATTCCATTGCAGGCATTTACGGACTGGATTATGTGAACAAATATGAAAACGAAGTGAGTGCTTTTGTCGGGATTGATAGCAGTGTTCCAACGCAAGGTGGTATGGATGCTGAATTACCAATAAAAACGTTTAAATTTCTCAAAAAATCAGGTTTAGCCAGATTGGTAATGAAACTTACTGGTGACCCATATGCTGGACTACCCTATGATGATGAAACAAAAGAACAAATGAGAATTCTTTCTCTCAAAAACATGTATAATTCCAGCACCTCAAACGAAATGGAAAATATTTATCCTAATTTTAAAGCAGCTAAAAATTTAACATTCCCAAAAAATCTGCCCCTTATTTTCTTTATACAAGCGAATAATACAGATGTGGAAAGATGGATACCACTACATGAAGAGCAAGTCAAAAATTCTGTTCATGGAAAAGTAATGACACTTGAAGGAGAACATTATTTACACCATACCAAATCAAAGGAAATCGTTGAAAACTTCAGGAGCTTTATGAAAGAAATAAAATAAGTGCACTGAAAAAGGCACCTTCACTATTTTCTACAAATGTATAAGTGATATAAAAAACCGTCCTTTGGTCATATCCCTGTCAAGTAGACAGATGAAAAAAGCTATGCAGCCAGCGCGTGCGGATACTCAATCGGTGCGCGCTGTTTGAGTTAAGACTGAAATCACTCGTAGTTATAAAAGTAGAGACAACAACAGGCAGGTGAGCGTATCGTCCAATTGCTGAACGAGCCAGTGATGCTGGGTGACCAGCTGCCTTCGGAAAGACACGACATTGAGCTGAGGCGCATAAGTTTTGGGTATGATGACCAGCCTGTACTGCGGGATGTGAGCAGGCTTATGCCATTCCGTTTTTTCCAGCGCTTGTAGGGCCTTCTGGTAGCGGAAAAAGTACGGCCTGTATGCACGATTGTGGAAAAGACAGCATGAAGGAAGAGAGTCATAATCTGCATGAAATCATGATACAAACATTAAGAAACCGCCCCCGGAGGATGCCATATCATATCTCCAGGGGCGGTTTCTTGTGCTGTTATTTAGAATCATCGGCTATGACAGCTTGTACGGGCTGCCTGTCACGAAGCAATGGTAACAATAGCATCGCTCCGACCAAAAACAAGCCGGCGCTCACGGTATATACGGTGTTCAGGGAGGATTCGTGTTTGAGTGTTCCGCCGATACTCATACCGACGACCATCATCCCGGAGAACAGGGGAGAGAGGGCACCACCGACGCGGCCGATAAAAGCAGCTTCGGCGTTTTTCATCATCATTGTGTTGATACCGATATGAATGCAAGGATAAAATAGGCCGCTGAAAACTTGTAGTGCCATTGTCAGCACAATATTGTGTGACCATCCGACACCAAAGGTTGTCAGTGTGCTGACCAAAAGTCCGGCCACCAGCAGCAATTGCGGCTGTGCTTTTTTGGCAACCCCCATAATCAGGCCGCCTCCCACCAGCATAGCCGCTCCGTTCGCCATTAACGGCCATTGCAGGAATTCCTTGTTTTGTCCAAGGTTCTCGATGGCGACAAAAACCATTAATGGTTGAATAAGTCCGACCGCCAGCCCAATTACGGTAAATGTTCCCCCAAGCGTGCGAAGTGTGCGGTTATTCCATACATAACGTATTCCTTCTTTAAGATCTTGAATGAAATGAGTTGGTTGATCATCTATCTCAAGTGATTGTTCATCTTGTGGAATGCGAGTCAGAACAAGCGCCGAGATGAGAAACAATATTCCGGTTATAGACATTGAAGTGAAAATTCCAAAGTGTTGATAAATAAATGTACCGATAACAGGGCCGATAACCATAAATAATGCCATGAGAGATTGAAAAAGGGCCATCACTCCCTGTAGCTGTTCTGGTGCTACATGCTGCTTAAATATCTTCATCGCAGACGGCTGAGAAAATTGAGATAGAATGGCTGAAAAGAAAGTGGACAGCAAAAGCACCTGCCATGACCCGTACCATAATGCCAACAAAACAATAAAAATAGAGGCCGCGGATAGCAAATCGCAACTAATCATGGTCCGTTTGGGCCGCCAACGGTCCGCGAATGTTCCTCCAATGATAGCGAACAGAAAAATAGGCATGAATTCAGCAACCGAAATGAGCGATACGTATACGGGATCATTATTAGTCAAATCTGTTACATACAACAGTATGGCAAAGTTGCGCACCCAAATGCCCAAATTTAGCAGCGCATTGGAGGCGATAATGGTCCTTATATATGGATTTTTAAACAACAACAAACTCTCCTTTCCTGTTTTCAGGGCGCAACCCCCTTGAAATATCATTTTATATAAACAAAATATATTTTTGTCTATATAATAATAGATAATATAATAAATCAACTACTTATTAGTCAAATGTTTTTTGAAATCATGAAGAAAGTAGAGCATGGAAAATAAAGAGGTCAATGATCCTTAAGGACGTGAATTAGAATAGTGGTAAAAGTACTCACTTTAAACTTGTGAATTGGGAATGATAGCTAAACGAAAAAATGATCAACATAATAAATATTATGTTAACTAAAATGTTTATCTAGTAATAGGGATCTGAATCCGATGTACCTTTTAAAATCATAGTGATATAATTACGCGTACATGCCTGAAAAGGAGCGAATGGAACGTAAATGAACTTTCAAGTGGATTTTTTATCTTTTTTTGTAATTCAGGTAGATGGAAAAGAAGGACAGGGTGGTAAGTCCTATAAGCATTACGCTACAATGGACGACTACGATTATGACGAAAGCGATGTTAAAAAATTTCTGGACGGGGAATTTGCTCGTATTAGCAAGCGTAAGGTTGAAAAAAACCCCAGCACAGAGCAGGCACCGACCAAAATCGGCCGCTTTATCGTCGAACCGGAGCATGAATTGAGCAGTAATCCGAATTTCAATATGTTCGCCCGACTGCGGGCAGCAGAGGATAAGGAAGATTTTAAAAATGCTTGTGACGATCTGGTGCGGATGTATCTGGATACGAGCGCAGTACGCGGCGGAGCGCTAATCATTGTACAGGCTACCTTGAATACACACTCGGATGATCCGTTTATTTTTGTGCTTAAATGTGATTTTGAACCTAAAATTGCCAGAATTACTGAAAGCAGTCTGGTGAGTGAGGTCGAAATGGCTATTTCTGCCCGTAATATGAAATCCATCATGTATCCTTACATGCTTGAGGAAGGGATGAACGATGAGTGGGAGCTTAAAATTCACCAGTCTTCGCATGCCCGGTATTTTGAAGATTTTTTGAAATTCGTGACCTATGAGCAATCCATGCCGGAAATCGTCAATGAGCATGTCATGGGCTTCGTTCAGAACTATGTAGAAACCAAATGGCCGGATGCATCTAATGAGGAAAGACAGCAGGAAGAGCGCGATCTGGAATTGTGGGCGGCTAGCGAAAAACGGGATCTGCAAGGGAAATGGGAACCCCTTCAGGTCGTAGAGGCTGCACAGCATATTGTCGAGCTGAAACCAGAAATTGAAGTTCGTTTCAAACTAGATGATACGGCCGTGCGTGGGCTACTGTCCGACTTTGGCGCCAAACTGCATATCACGAAACTTCATGATAGATATGCACTTATTATTGAAGGTGATGCATTTACGTTTGAAAAGGGATTTTCACCGATTGAGTTACTCCAACCTGAATCGTTTGAAACGGTGGCTGAGCGGCTAAAAGAGAAACGCCAGCATGAAAATGAGGACGTGGATGGCGATACGCCACCTTGGTAATTCGAATGCATAGCAGGACGACAAACTGAACTTTTACATTATAATGACTAAAAAACTGGCCTCTCAACGGATATTACCGCTGTGGAGGCCAGTTTTGTTTAGTATTTATGTTCGCGATCTACATATGAACTTTGCTAATTTGATCCTTCAGCTTGTCCGCAGATTGAAGCAATCTTGCACGTTCCTCGTCATTGAGCGGAAGATCCAAAATTTCACGTACCCCATTGTGATCTACAATACTTGGAACACCTAAATATACGTCAGATACTCCGTTATAATTTTCCAGCAAGGTGGACACATTAAGTACCGACCCCTCGTCCCCGAGAATGGCGGCTACGATTCGGTCGAGAGCCAGCCCGATAGCATAAGAAGTTGCGCCTTTAGCATCTATAATTTCATAGGCAGCATTCTTGGTATTTTCAAAAATTTCATTTTTCGTTTCTTCACCTAGTTCCAGTGGAGTTCCAGCTACGTTGGCTGTGCTCCATACAGGTAACTCGGAGTCACCGTGTTCTCCAATAATATGGGCGTGGATGCTTCGTGGATCGATGCCCTTTTGCTTCCCGATCAAATAACGGAAGCGTGCGCTGTCCAGCAACGTACCTGACCCAATGACTCTGCTTGAAGGCCAACCACTGCGTTTCCAAGAGATGTAGGAGAGAATGTCCACTGGATTGGTAGCGATCAGCAAAATGCCATGTGTATTGACCTTGACGATATTATCAATAATACTTTCAAATATTTCGGCATTGCGCTTCAGCAAATCAATGCGCGTTTCTCCCGGCTTTTGTGAAGCACCTGCTGTAACAATAATGATATCTGCATCACGGCAGTCTTCATAATCACCTGCCCACACTTTGACACCGCCGAGAAAGGGAAGCCCATGATTCATATCGAGCATTTCCCCCTTCGCCTTTTTGACGTTGACATCAATAAAGACAAGTTCTGACATGCGTTGGCGCAGCAGTAGGGTATAGCCGGTTGTTGTACCAACCGCTCCCATGCCGACAATGGCCACTCTACTTCGTTTGTAAGGTTTTAAGCTCATAAAATCCTCATCTCCTTCTCGGGTTGAATACCTTTTCATTTTGGGGTATTTCTTAAAAATTTATCTTTCCAACTTAGTGTACCGTATATATTTACCCACCGCAAAGAAATATGACATTTTTCCTTGACTTCAAAGACGAGCTCGCTAATAATTAATCGAATGATAAGAACACGCACTAAAGCGTTGCAGCACCGATATTGACGCATGAAATTATGGAAAGAGGATTCGGCATATGGACTTATTTCGAAAAAAAACAGGACTGCTCCCGCATGAGGAAAGCGGATCTACAGGTCACTTAAAGAGAACAATGGGTGCCTTTGATCTCACCATGCTAGGTGTAGGATGTATTATCGGTACTGGGATTTTTGTTATTACTGGCAAGGCAGCAGCAGAAAATGCAGGTCCTGGATTGATGCTCTCCTTTGTTATTGCAGGTATTGCCTGCGTACTAGCAGCCTTGTGTTATGCGGAGCTTTCATCTACAGTTCCCGCAGCTGGGAGCGCTTATGCGTATAGTTATATTGTATTTGGAGAAATTTTGGCCTGGGTACTGGGGTGGGACCTGATTCTGGAATACGGAGTGGCGGCCGCCTCTGTGAGTAGTGGATGGTCTGCTTACTTTCAAGGCTTGCTGGCTGGATTTGATGTACATTTACCGCTGGCTTTAACCGCAGCCTTCGATTCAACTAAGGGAACCATTATTGATCTACCAGCCGTGTGCATCATTATGCTCATTACACTGTTACTGAGTCTCGGAGCCAAGGAGACGGTCCGATTCAATTTAATAATGGTTTGTGTTAAAGTCGGAGTTGTATTGCTATTTATTGGGATCGGTATCTTTTATGTTAAGCCTGACAACTGGACACCATTTTTGCCTTATGGTTTTTCTGGTGTTTTGAGTGCTGCGGCAATCGTATTTTTTGCTTATCTGGGTTTTGATGCCATCTCAACTGCAGCCGAAGAGGTTCGCAATCCGCAGCGGAATATGCCCATCGGCATTATTTCTTCTCTAGCGATCTGCACGGTACTGTATATTGCGGTTTCAGTTGTACTAACTGGAATGGTACCTTATACGCAGTTGGGGGTAAGTGATCCTGTTGCGTTTGCTCTCCGCTTTATTCATCAGGATTTTGTAGCCGGATTGATTTCAGTCGGTGCGATTGCGGGGATGACCACCGTTTTACTGGTGCTGTTGTTTGGTCAAACGCGGTTAATTTTCTCTATGTCACGTGATGGCCTTTTACCCGTTTTTTTATCCAAAATAAATGCCAAAACTCAAACACCGATACGAAGCACTTGGCTGGTGGGCAGCATTATCGCATTGGCTAGTGGATTGTTTCCATTACATGCACTGACCAATTTGACGAGTATTGGAACCCTGTTCGCTTTTGCTGTGGTATCGGTAGGGGTTATCGTGCTGCGCAAGAAACGCCCTGATTTGAAAAGAGGCTTTACCGTGCCGTGGGTGCCGTTGCTCCCGCTTTTAAGTGCTTTGGTTTGCATCGGTCTGATGCTTCAGCTTCATATTAGCACCTGGATTGGATTTATTGTGTGGCTCCTGCTTGGATTGCTGATCTATTTCTTCTATGGATACCACAAAAGTTTGTTGAACCGTAAATCTTAATAAATTCTAGTATAAAAAAAGCCGGCATCCTGCACTTTTGTGAAGGGTCCGGTTTTTTTTGACATTACGCGAAAAGTGTCACATAGAGGCGTTTATGGTATAATTCTGTTTCAGATAAGCTTTTGGCACGTGATTACAGCATGCCATCGAGGGAGGATTTTTATATGAAACTGCGCTGGCGTGCGCTCTTAGGGGGAGTACTGCTACTGACGGGCATTCTACTGACTGCCTGTTCTGCTGAAGCCCCAGAAACGTTAACTAAACCTCCGATTGAGGAACCTGATGACCAGGGTCAGACGATTACTATTAATCCACCAGTGACTCCAAAGGTGGGCGATCCCAACGCCAAATATGTAGTTCAGACGCGAATAGCGGATTTTCATTTAATTGATAACAATAAAGGGTTAGTTTGGGGAGTTACCCATAATGAGCTCCGGCTTTATGATACTCATGATGGCGGAAAGACATGGAATAATATTTCCCCCTCCGAAAATGTCCAATTTCAAGACAAACTTGAATATGGAAAGGACATCAGTTTCACTGATTCTCGTCACGGTTGGGTTGTCCGTCAAAATTTGGACAAAACAGCAACCGTCATTCTGAGAACAGCAGATGGAGGACAGAGCTGGGATGTTTCAGCGCTTCCAAGCGGGGATCATGTGAGCTCGATTCAATATGTAAATCCAACTACTGGCTGGATCATGGCATATGTAAAACTGAATGAGCAGGATCAACAAAAACTGTTGTATCACACCACTGACGGGGGAGCCACGTGGAATAAAGTTGCGCAAAGTTCTGGTACGATATCCAACAAAACAGGCTCAGGTTTACCCGATCGGGGCAGTCTGGCAGGAATGAGCTTTTCTTCCAACAATCAGGGATTTGTAGCGATCAATCTGGATAGCAGTGTTAAGTTATACAAGACTTCGAATCAAGGGAAAACCTGGACTCCGGTAGCTAACAGAATACAAGGCTGCCCTCAGGCCAAAGCAGAAGCTCAGCAGTCTCTGAAAGGGAGCAGTTCCTCGTATTTGATTCCGGTTCTTTGCTATGGGGCTAACGGCACAAAATATAATGGACTGTTTACAAATGATACAGGGGCCCAATGGAGCGGTGTGCCTTTGGGTCTGAGTAGCAACATTAATTCTATTATCCCTGGACGTACGTTTCTAAACGAAAAGGAAGGGTGGATCATAACTGAAACCGGAATGAGCCGTACATTGGATGGGGGAAAGACGTGGACAAGTCTCACAGGCAACAAAGTGCTACCTTTGAAGCTAAAAGACTACCCACGATCGGTCAAGCTCCGTTTCGCCTCTTCTTCGGTGGGTTGGCTCCTTTTGGAACGCCTTGATGATAAGAAGTCACTGCTGCTGAAGACGACGGACGGCGGTGCGAACTGGAGAATTTTATAATCGCTATAAAGCTGATTGCCCTGGGGTGTTTTTCCCAGGGCGTTTTATTTTTAAAAAATTTAAATTTTATACGACTATATGTGAAAAAAATCACAAACCAACGAATAAGCCGCTGTTATACTAAACCTGTAAACAACGATAGGAGTGATAATCATGACAACGAATCAGGATCATATGTTAACCCAATACTACCTTCAATTTTGTTATACTTGCCAGGATGCCTATGGTTGCACGACTGAAGAGGACTGCAAGCAGTGTGCAGAGCGTTACGCTGAAGACGAAGATCATGAAGTTCTGGATGAAACACAACGTTATCTCCAGCTTGTACATGTGTAAATCGATGCATCATTCTGATATCGCCATATCTTGAGCCTCCCGGACTATTCCGTGGGGGCTCTTGGCGTTCTTGAGAGTTGCTATCAAATTTGGGCAGGAACATACATATACTGTTATAGAAAGCTTAGGTCAGGTCAGGATGCCCGGTAGTTTCCCTGTGGAATGCCTGGCGGAGAGGAGTGCGGTGCATGGGATTTGAGTCATTATGGATGTTCGATTGGCTGGGCACGGTACTGCCCGTATTTTTCGTTGTCGTGTTGGGAATTGTCGTGTTGTCTGCAGGCAGGGAAGTCATGGAATGGAGTCGGAATAAAAGACAGCCTGTATTGACGGTCGGTTCCCGAATTACAGCCAGAAGGACACATCTCCAACAGAGGCGGCAGGAGGAACAAGGGACTCGTACCTATACTTTCTATTACGTAACCTTCGAGGTGGAGAGTGGCGACCGGATGGAGTTCAAGGTATCTGGGGAAGAATATGGTCAATGCGCTGAAGGTGATGAGGGACGGCTTACTTTTCAGGGTACAAGGTATATCGGGTTTCAGCGTCTTAATCGCTATAGCTTGGAACAGGTTAAAATGTAGAATTCAGTCTAATGTTCTTGGATTCATTTACAGCCTTCTGCGAGAAATCAGGATAGGGGGCTGTAGATGTTTCTTGTACAGCACATTTTGGTACATATATATTAGAACAGAGTAGTTCAGAGGAGGAATGATATGTGTCATTTGAGGGACAAGTTGTTATTGTAACAGGAGCGGCGCATGGCATCGGGAAAGAGGTCGCTTTTGCCTACACTGCTCAGGGTGCCCATGTTGTATTTGCGGACCACAATGAGGAAGAGGGTGCCGCAGCCGCTGCAGCGGCCCGGAACGAAGGCTATCAGGCCATTTTTATTCCTTGTGATGTGCGGAAGGAAGAAGATATAGTGGCGCTAATCCGTGCCACGGAAGAAGAATACGGTACGATTCATACGCTAATTAACAACGCTGGCGTGTCCAAATGGAAATCTCCATATGAGTTAACGATAGCAGAATGGGATGACATTTTGAATACAAACGTACGCAGCTGTTTTATTGCCACTAGGGAAGCGGCTAAGGTAATGAAACGAAACGTAGAAGGTGGCTCTGTGGTCAATATGACCTCTACACGAGCTTTCATGTCAGAGCCGGATACAGAAGCCTACGCGGCATCCAAAGGAGCCATTGCGGCCCTTACACACGCGATGGCTATGTCGCTAGGAAAGGACGGGATTCAGGTCAATTGCATCAGTCCAGGGTGGATTGAAACCGGGGATTATGAGCAACTGCGTGCATAAGACCATCAACAGCATCCGTCTGGGCGAGTAGGAACCCCTAAAGACATCGCACGGGCCTGTCTGTATTTGACACAACCTGGCAATGATTTTGTAACAGGCACGAATCTGGTAGTAGATGGTGGCATGACGCGCAAAATGATTTATGAGCCATAATAAAAGCCTAAATGAGTAGTCCCAGTCTTGGGGCTATTTTTTTGTTTTTCTGGACTGTCACCCATTGGGCATTTGTACCATACGATAGGGTATGTGATGGAGAAGCGAGGAGGGGACGCGGTGGCTGTAATCAAGACCAACTCAGAGGATGTAAGGACCCTCGCCCGACTGATGCGGGCTGAGGCCGAAGGCGAAGGAGAGCAGGGAATGCTCATGGTCGGTAATGTTGGGGTGAACCGGATTTTATCCAATTGCCTGGATTTCCAGGGCATACGTATGATGAATGACATGGTGTTTCAAAGCCCCGGCGGGTTTGAGGCTACTCAGAAGGGGTATTTTTATCAGAAAGCCCGTGATCGGGACATTCGACTTGCCCAGCGTGTAATCAATGGAGAGAAAATACGTCCGGCATCCAATTCATTATGGTTTTTCAGACCTGCCGGAGACTGCCCAGATACCTGGTATAGCCAGGTCAATACCGGACGTTTTAAAGCCCACTGCTTTTTTAGCCCGACTGTACAGGATTGTCCTAATGTATATTAGACAATTTACAGAATGGCTTTAAGAATTAAATTTAAACTATTTTAGGAGGAATTTACATGATTTCACAGCAAGCTTACCGTCCCGTATCTTATGCTTCCGGCAATGGGTATCCCGAATGGCCAAGAGGGATGACTCCAATCGGAACCATGCAGCCTATGACTGGCTTTCCACCTCAAGTAAGTAGTGGCAGCCCTATGACACCAACGGGTACCGTAGTGCAGGTTCAGACTCCGCAATACGAGCAATCATACATCGAAAATATTTTACGCTTGAACTTAGGAAAAACGGGAACCTTTTATATGACCTATGAAAATAACCGGGAATGGAATGCGAAAATATTCAAAGGCATTCTGGAAGCAGCAGGTCGGGACCACATTATTATTAGTGATCCGGCGACGGGCAAACGGACCATTCTACTAATGCTAAACCTGGACTATGCAACATTTGATGAGCCGTTGTTGTACCAATATCCCGGCGTCATCGGGAACCCGGGTGCATCCCCGGTTCGCTGATGCCTTCATATATATGAGTCTACATCCTCTGCCAGACGGCAGGGGATGTATTTTGTTTATAATCTTTCTCAAATATAGTAGCTTTCTTGATGGTAAGCGGCGAAAACGAGAGCTTTACAACCTAAATGATAGAGGAGCTGTTTTTTCTGACATTGCTTGTGGTTTGACTGTATAGAGTATAGTTATATAATTAAATATAAGCTGATGAATGATCTAATCATTTATGCGGAATATGGCTTTGGAAGCCGGAAGGAGTGAATGTGTTGGGAAGTTGACGCTGCTTATGATGTGTTATCGTTCTGTCTATGATGAAACTATCCGAAGGAGGTGCGCCTGTCTGCCGTAATGACGGCTGATGGGGAGCATATTGAGTGACCCTTTACCGAGTATGTTTAACTTATTTATTGTTTTTGCATTAGTACTATTGAATGGTTTTTTTGTATCTGCGGAATTTGCCATGGTGAAGGTCAGAGGCAGCCGTATTGAAACATTGGTGGAAGCGGGCAATAAAAAGGCCGTGTACGCCGCCAATATGTTACACAACTTGGACGCTTATTTGTCTGCCTGCCAGTTGGGTATTACACTAGCATCGTTGGGACTAGGATGGATCGGAGAGCCGGCCATCGCACATTTGATCGAACCTGTATTTACAGCCGCCGGATTAGGAGCGGTATATGTGCACGGTACTGCCGTGGTTATTGCATTTATTGTCATTACGATTCTGCATATTGTCTTGGGTGAATTGGCGCCCAAAACGATAGCTATTCGTAAATCTGAGACCATTACGCTGTATTCAGCCATGCTGATGACTTGGTTTTACAAGTTGATGTATCCATTCATATGGGCGTTGAATGGAATGGCGAACAGCCTGCTGCGTTTATTCCGTCTGGAGCCGGTATCCGAGAATGACGATTCCGCGCATACCGGAGATGAAATACGCATTCTGATGAAAGAAAGCAATAAGAGCGGACTAATTGATAATACGGAATTGGCGCTTGTTGATAATATATTTGATTTTACCGACACGACCGCCAGGGAAATCATGATTCCGCGAACTGAGATGATCTGCTTATACAGTAATGAGTCCACAGAAGAAAATCTCGCGATTGCGACGGAAAGCATGAGAACCCGTTATCCAATCTGCGCCGAAGATAAGGACCATATTATCGGCTTTATCCATATTAAGGACCTTCTACGGGCGAACACACTGGATACCCGTACGATGATTCGACCGATTCTTGCTGTCCCTGAATCTACGCAAATTAGTGATCTGCTCAAACGTATGCAGCGTAGCAAGACGCAAATCGCAATTTTGATTGATGAATATGGCGGTACATCGGGTATGGTAACACTGGAAGATATTATGGAAGAAATCGTTGGTGAAATTCAGGATGAGTTCGATCAGGAACGTCCGAGTTGTGAGCAGATTAATGACGAGGAATTTTCCATTGACGGCATGTTATTAATTGATGAAGTGAACGATCGCTTTGGACTGGATCTTGATCATGAGGATTATGATACGGTAGGGGGCTGGCTATACTCACATGTCGAGGTTATTCCCCCACTGCCTGGCCAGTCTGTAGTGTTTGAGGGATGTATGTTCACGGTAGAAGAAGTTGAAAACAAGCGGATTTCACGTATTCGGCTGATAAAACAGCCTATCATCGTGGAAGAAGCAGGAGTCTCATAACGGAATAAATCTAGAGAGCGACCTTGAACGATGTGGGGTCGCTTTTTATTTTGTCTTCTTTACAGAATGGACATGAATTGATATGATGTTCGTGTGATTGTCAACCTAATTATAATTATTTAGGTTGACAATAAAAAAGAACTTCTCTACGCTGAAAATCTTATCCATTTACATGATCATTAAATTTTGGGAGGCAAGAAGTATGAATTTACTAAACAAGGTTATAGAATGGGACTCGTTGGCTGAAAAAGCAATACACGGCAGTTGTGTATCGCTGGAAGAAGGCATAGCGGTACTGGAAGCCGACGATGAAGAATTATTACCGATTATGCAAGCTTCATTTCGGGTGCGGCATCATTTTTATGAAAAAAAAGTAAAGCTCAACATGATCATTAATGCCAAAAGTGGCCTATGCCCGGAGGATTGCGGTTATTGCTCACAATCTATCGTATCCACGGCGCCTGTGAGCAAGTACAGTATGTTGGACAAGGAATCACTGTTGGCTGGAGCTAGGGAAGCAGTAGCGCGGAGAGCAGGGACCTATTGCATCGTAGCTTCCGGCAAAGGTCCAACAGATCGAGAACTGGATCAGGTGATTGAGGCAGTACAAGAAATTAATCGCACGATGCCGCTCAAAATTTGCGCCTGCTTAGGGATTCTCAAGGGAGATCAGGCACGGCGGTTGGCAGAGGCTGGGGTACATCGATACAATCATAATTTAAATACAAGTAAGGCCAACTATCCCTCGATTACAACCACACATACATACGATCAACGCGTCGAAACTGTGAAAATGGCTCATTCTCACGGAATGTCTCCATGCTCTGGCGTTATTATCGGGATGGGGGAAACGAATGAGGAAATCGTTCAAATGGCTTATGCCTTACGGGAGTTAGATGCTGACTCTATTCCGGTTAACTTCTTGAATCCAGTCCCTGGAACCCCGTTGGAGGGAGCAAAGCGAATATCACCTATCCAAGCTTTGAAGGTGCTGGCACTGTTCCGCTTCATCTGTCCATCCAAAGAAATACGCGTTGCAGGTGGACGAGAGTTGAATTTACGCTCGTTACAACCGCTATGCCTGTATGCAGCGAATTCAATTTTTGTAGGAGATTATTTAACGACAGAAGGCCAAGAGGTCACATTTGATCATCAAATGATTGAAGATCTTGGTTTCGAAATTGAGATGTGTGCCCTTTCAGCCGTATAATAGAAATTGTACAAACTTGGAAGGGAGAGTTAAACGATGAGCGAAAAAGTATTTATTAGTCCAGGTAAATATGTGCAAGGGAAAAATGTGATTGATAAAGCTGGTGAGTATGTTAAGCCATTTGGTCATACTGCCTTGGTTATTGCGGACAAGCTGGTTTGGGAGATTGCAGCCGACCGCGTGGTAAAAAGTCTGGAACAGACTGATATTACGGCGGTTAAAATTGAGTTTCAAGGGGAAGCATCCAAAAATGAAGTCACCCGTATTGCGGATCAGGGACGAAGCGCCCAGGTCGACATTGTCATTGGTGTAGGTGGTGGTAAAACGCTGGATACTGCCAAAGCCGTTAATGAACTACTCGGTTCCTCGGTTGTGATTATTCCAACAACCGCTTCTACAGATGCACCCACCAGTGCACTATCCGTTTTGTACACCGATGAGGGTGCATTTGATACCTATTCCTTTTTCAGTAAAAATCCTAGCTTGATTTTGGTGGACACGAAAGTCATTTCTCAAGCACCGCCTTTGTTCCTCTCCTCAGGCATTGCAGATGCTATGGCGACGTGGATTGAAGCCCGTGCGGTCATTGAAGCTCGCGCAACGACAATGGCTGGTGGTTTGCCAACCTTGGCGGCAGAAGCCATTGCGTCCAAGTGTGAGGAAGTTCTTTTCGATTACGGACTGCAGGCTTACGAATCCGTGAAACGCAAAGTCGTCACACCTGCGCTTGAAGCGGTAGTGGAAGCCAATACGTTGCTAAGCGGTTTGGGCTTTGAAAGCGGCGGTTTGGCAGGCGCACATGCGATTCACAATGGTTTTACCGTTCTGGAAGGAGACATTCATCACCTGACACATGGTCAGAAGGTAGCTTTTGGCACCTTAGTCCAGCTTGCCTTGGAAAAAAGACCTTTGTCCGAGGTGGAGCGTTATATTGACTTTTATCTAAAACTCGATCTGCCTGTCACGCTGGAAGACATTAAGCTCCAGGAAGCTTCCCGAGAGGATTTGTACAGGGTAGCTCAGGCTGCTACCAAAGAAGGCGAAACTGCTCACAATCTACCATTTGCTGTCACAGCGGATGATGTGCTTGATGCGATTTTAGCGGCTGACCAGTATTCACTTGCCTACAAGGCTAAAATTGGATATAGAAACTAACCCCATACGAAATAAAGTAGAATCAAAGGTCGCTGATCAGCGGCCTTTTTCCCATTATTTAACTTGCAGCTTATGTTATGATTTTTATGGTACATAATCAGGAAATGCCGGGAGTATATTTATGGCTCCCCTAAAATTTGAGAGGGGTTTAGCGATGGCAAAATGGAATGTAGAAGATCAAGGTACTCAATATAGTATTGAGTACAAGCGTAGCTTAACTGGCGGAAAAATTATTGTAAATGGAAGCGAGCAGAAGGTTAAAAGCCAGAACGCATTTTTGAACTTGATTGATTTTCCAATTAGATTGAAAGAAAAAGCTGTAAATGTTGTTGTCATTGGCAACAAAGCAGATTTAGCCGTGGACGGTGTGTATCTTGGGTCCAATCAACCTTATGTTCCTGTGAGTAAAGTTCCCGGCTGGAGTTGGGCTTTTGTCGTGGTCAGTTTGGTTATAGGATGGCTATTTGCTGGCATCTTTGGTCTGTGTTTGGGGATATTAGGCAGTATGTTTTATGTGAAATCATCTTTATCCATGCATCAAACCACCAATCGAAGAGTTGTAAATTGTCTTATTGTCTTTTTTATCATCAGCGTGGTACAAATTGTTTTTGGAATTGCAGCGAATTCTTGGATTAACACGTTGTAAAATAGATCTAACATAGCCTATAGGATGAAGCAAGAAGGCTCTCACGCATGAAGCGGTGAGAGCCTTTTTTGCCGTGTTAGATCGCCCAATTTCCTTTACGGAAGATAGGTTCCTCAGTACCGTCCTCGGTAACGCCGTTGATGTCCATTTCACCTGAACCGATCATAAAGTCGACGTGTGTCAGGCTGGAATTCAGGCCGTTGGCAGCCAACTGCTCTTGAGTCATATCCTTGCCGCCTTTAAGGTTAAATGCATAGGCATTACCGATGGCCAAATGGTTAGAGGCATTTTCGTCAAACAACGTATTATAAAATAAAATATTTTTATCAGAGATAGGTGACTTATGAGGTACGAGAGCAACCTCGCCCAGATAGTGTGAACCTTCATCCATTTCTACGAGATGCTGAAGAGTTTCCAAACCGGTCTCTGCCTGTACATCGACAATACGTCCATTTTCAAAAGTCAGTGAAAAGTTGTCGATGATATTTCCGCTGTAGCTAAGTGGCTTGGTGCTGCTGACCTTACCGTTCACTCCCGTTTTGAGCGGAGCTGTAAACACTTCCTCAGTAGGCATATTGGCTACAAAAGTATGTCCCTGTTGGTTGACGCTTTCGGCTGCTACCCACAGATGATCTTTTGCCAATTCGATGGTGAGGTCTGTGCCTGGAGCCAGATAATGCAGCTTTTTATAGCGTTTGGCATTTAAAATATCAGATTTGCTGGAAAGGGTTTTCAAATGCTCTTTCCACGCCTCCACGGGGTTATCCAGATCCACACGCACGGTGCTGAAAATGGCATCCCACAGTTTATCCATTTGCTCTGAAGCTGGCAGATCAGGGAATACTTTGGCAGCCCACTCTGCTGAAGGATAAGCAATCAGAGACCAACTGAATTTGTCGGCCATTTGATATTCGCGGTATTGACGTAATTCATGTGACCGCACGCGCTGGGCAGCAGTAATTCGGCTGGACGGAATCCCTTTAAGCAAATCCGGATTTTCTGCAATGACATGCAGTACAGCTGCGCCATTTTCGACCTCTTCAGTCATTTCGGCTGCGTACCATTTGGGAGCAATATTAAAAGTTTCATCAGGAGCTAGTTCATACTGTAATCGAGTAATGGTCTCATCACTCCATTTTACTGTAACCAGCTTGGCTCCGGCAGTATACGCTGATTTGACGATAAGTCTCACGAGTTCGGCGGACAAGATTGGCGCATGAACGATGAGTGTCTGCCCAGGATGTACATTGGCGCCGACCCGAACGGCTAACTCGGCATATTTTTGCAATTTTTGTTGAAAATCTGACATGTAACTTTCCTCCATTTCACGAAAAGCCCTAAACAAGGCTTGGGTAACTTGCACAGTTTTTTTGCAAATTCCACACATAGCTTATATATTGTACAATGTAACGAAAAGGTTCACAAATCAGTTTTGGTACTATTTAGTGAAAATGAAAGGGCGGATAGATGAATGACAGAGCAAAATTCACCTCAGGAAGTGAAAGAAGTACATATTCAACAGGCACAAATGACAAAAGATGAGAATGGTGCTTATCTGGGCCAAGTGGTATTTGGAGTAGACGGACAGAGTTCTGTATATGAAATCACATTCCACAGTAAAAGGGGAAAGGAATGGGATTACAGTCTCCATTTTGCAGGAGAGCCACGGGTGGAGGAAGAGATGCTGCAAATGGATAGCTGGATTGAAGAGAACGATGATTTGTTCGATTATTTACTAGATACGGCATGGAGCAAATTACCCGAGTAATGTAAACATGGTCTATTTTCGTGACAAGCGGATTATATTTAGCAGTGTCCGCATAATCTGCTGACATGGGGGAAGCCTAAAGGTCGATATTAACAGGAAATTCCATGTGAATAGGAGGGTGAAGCTTTGGCAAATCATCTGTTCACCGAAGGAATGACGGCAAATGAAGAGGCTGCTCCCGATCTCCTGAGCTTACGGACGCTGTTTGTAAATATGTGTTTTATTGGAGAGCCGGGAAGCCGCTCCTGGGTGCTGGTGGATACGGGGATGACAGGATTTACAGACTCGATTATACGCCTGGCAGAGGAACGGTTCGCTGGCCCTCCGATCGCTATTGTGCTTACACATGGTCATTTTGATCATGTAGGTTCGGTTATTGAGTTGGTACAGCATTGGGGTACACCTGTTTATGCACATCCTTTGGAATTACCTTATTTGACGGGAATGAAGGATTATCAAAAACCTGAGCCTAGTGTAGGGGGAGGTTTAATGTCGGGCATTTCCTTCTTATACCCCAATGATGCTATAGATCTCGATGATCGCATCACATCCCTGCCCCAAGATGGCAGTGTCCCCGGTGCCCCTGGTTGGAAGTGGCTGCATACGCAAGGACATACACCTGGTCATGTATCGCTTTTTCATGAGCGAAGAAGGTTAATGGTGGCCGGTGACGCTTTTATTACGGTGAAACAGGAATCGGCACTGGCCGTTATTTTACAGGAAAAAGAAATACATGGACCTCCTGCGTATTTTACAACAGATTGGCAAGCTGCGCAGCGTTCGGTGGAAATGCTGGCCAAGTTAAAGCCTGAGATTGCAGTTACAGGACATGGCCATTACATGCGTGGTGCTGAGCTGACAGATCAGCTGGAGCGACTGGCGGGAGATTTTGAGCACATGGCTGTACCCAAACAGGGCCGTTATGTGTAGTGATGTGTGAAGGACGATGCCTTGCGGGGCATCGTTTTTTGTGTGGACGTGGAATTTTTTTGCTCAGCATGGTATAGTCAAGCCAAAAGCTAAACGCTTTCATTAAACATCGTCATTTCATCAAGGAGGATTTTTTGATGACACAACAACATGCTGCAATTGGTGATCTTTATTATGGAATACCGGCGATTCGTCTTAAATTTGGACGATATGAAGCGGTTGCCCTGCCGGGAAACGGCGCAAATCTGATTTCTTTTCGTGACAATGAAACGGGATATTCTTTTCTGCGTGAGCCAGATGCTGAGAGCATAGAGGCTTTTAAGCAAAGCCCGTCCGTTTACGGAATTCCTTTCCTGTTCCCTCCGAATCGGTATGAGGATGGAAAATTCCTGTGGAATGGTGTTACATATGAGCTGCCGATAAATGAAGAGGCGACCCACAACCATCTGCACGGCTTTTTACACACTGTTCGGTGGGAGGTTGAGGACTACGGTTCCGGGGAGCAAGGTAGCTATGTGGTAATGAATCAGCATGTAAGGGAAGGACATCCCATGTTCCGCTATTTACCCTTCACCTTTACCATGAAGTTAACGTACAGCCTGGACGAATTTGGCCTGCATCAGCGTTATGTGATCCATAACGAGGGCGATCAACCGATCCCCAACTTATTTGCCTTTCACACAGCGATTCGCGTTCCGTTCGTACCCGATAGCTCGCCTGAGGATTACAAGATTAAGGTCACAATCGGTGAGCGTCGTGAGCTGACGGAACGGTTGTTGGCCACAGGTCAGTTCCAGCCTTTATCTCCGGAAGAGGAACTGCTGAAGACGACGGGAGTTAGTCCTTATTTTGCCTCTATGGATAATCATTACACGGCAGCTCCGCAAAATGGACGCAACTACATGGAACTGACACACAGTAAGACAGGGGCTACCCTCGTATACGATGTAGGTACAGCTTATAAGCATTGGATGATCTGGAATAACAAAGCGAACAAGGAATTCATCTGTCCTGAACCGCAAATGAACATGATCAATGCACCGAATCGTCCGGACCTACCAGCTGAGGAGATCGGATTGATTGCACTGGCTCCAGGCCATATTTTTGAGGCAACCAGCCGTTTGTATTGTATAACACCTAATAAATCGAAATCCTAGCATTTAATTTATCCTTATAAGCCTGTATCGTGTCCAACGGTGCAGGCTTTATTTGGGTATGTAAAGCACAGGTAAGGGACAATGGGGAAGGAGGACGAAAAAGGTTGCAGAATGCCAAGCAGTCATAGTATGATACGAAACAGGAGATGATCAGATGAATTTTCCTTTTCAAGCCGTCAAACGCAAGCAAATCGCCGATGAAGTAGCTGAACAGCTGCAACGAAAAATTGCTGCTGGTGAATGGAATGTGGGCACAAAGATTCCAACCGAGCCTGAGCTCATGAAGCTATTCGGAGTCGGGCGGTCTACAGTGCGTGAAGCGGTTAGCGTTCTGGTACATGCCGGTCTATTAGAGAAAAAGCAAGGACACGGAACTTTTGTCTGCCAACCGACGACTTCTCAAGAGCCATTGGATTACCGTCTAAGCCGTGCTGAAATTATTGAAGTTTATGAAGTACGGAGTGTATTGGAACTAGAGATTGCCAGATTGGCTGCATTACGTCGTAATGACGAGGATTTACACTTAATGCGTGCGGCGCTGGACCGTCGTGCTGCAACTTTGGCCGCTGGAGATTTGTCTGGGTACTTAGATGCGGATATCACTTTTCACTTGGCTGTTGCCGGAGCTACACGCAACAAGGTGCTTACAGACGTATATGGCAGCTTTGTAGAGGCCATTCGCAAGGCATTGAACAATCTCATTACCGATCCAGCGATGCAAAATCATTTTACTTTGCAGCATGAAAAAATATATGAAGCAATCCGGGATCAGGATGGCAAGGCTGCCGAGCTGTATAGCATTCAACATTTGGACGGCACCAAGCTGGAGCTGCAAAAGCATATGGGAAGTTCATAATTTTTTTACTCTTAAACATCAGATGATCAGATGAATGATAAAACGGATTTTAAGCCTTCTACTCGAACATCTCCTAAAATCAATCCAAAGGTGGTATCTGTATGCGTAAAATATGGGTGTTGGACACAACGTTAAGAGATGGAGAGCAATCACCAGGAGTTAGCTTAACCAGCACAGAAAAGGTGGAAATTGCTCTTCAGCTGCAAAAGTTAGGCGTAGATCGGATTGAGACTGGCTTTCCAGCAACCTCGCCTGGTGAGATTATCAGCATGCAGGAGATTGCCAAACAGGTTACCCAAGCAACACTGGTTGGTTTTGCACGCTCGAAGGAACAGGATATTGATGCAGTCAGAGAGGCGCTACAAGGAGCTGAGGATGCCTGTCTTCATTTGTTCCTGGCTACCTCACCCATTCACCGCCAACATAAGCTGCGAATGGATAAAGCGAAAGTATTAGAGACCGCTACTGCTGCCATTCGTTATGGACGCAAGTATTTCAGCAAGGTAGAATTTTCAGCAGAGGACGCCAGTCGTACCGAGCTGGACTTTATTTGTGAGGTCGTGGATATGGCGATTCGTGCTGGTGCGACAGTCGTCAATTTACCGGATACGGTGGGATATGCCTCGCCGGATCAGTTCGGTGAAATGTTTAGAATTGTAAAACAACAAGTACCCGGTATCGAAAAAATACAACTTAGCACACATTGTCATGATGATCTTGGTATGGCAACAGCTAACACGCTGGCGGCTATCCGTAATGGTGTAGACCAATTTGAAGGTACCATCAATGGCATCGGTGAGCGAGCCGGAAATACACCTATCGAGGAAGTTGCACTGGCCCTTGACACTAGAACCGAGCTCTATGGTGCACAAACGAGTCTGGTTTTGGAGGAGCTGTATGCCACCAGTCGCCTGGTGAGCAAACGTACGGGGATGTCGGTACCGGGAAACAAGGCCATTGTTGGAGCCAATGCGTTTGCGCACGAGTCTGGTATACATCAGGACGGAATGCTTAAAGAGCGTACAACGTATGAGATCGTGTCCCCTGAGCGTATTGGTCTGAAGACAAGTAAACTTGTATTGGGCAAGCACTCGGGTAGACATGCATTTAAAGAAAAACTGGCGGACATGGGGTTTGAAGCTTTGACGGAGGAACAGCTGCAAGAGGCGTTCCGCAAATTCAAGGCCTTGACGGATAAGAAAAAACAGGTGTTGGATGAAGATTTGCTCGTCCTGATGGATGAAAGCCGCAATGCCTCGCCTCAAATGTACACACTGGATTCCATTCAGGTGTCCTATGGCAATCAGTCGGTTCCAGTCGCATCCATTCGGTTGAGTAAACAAGATGGGACAGCAATTGATGAAGTAGCAATGGGTAACGGTTCTGTAGATGCGATTTTCCATGCTATAGACAAGGCCAGTGGTGAAGAGGTGGAGTTGGAGGATTATTCGATCCAATCTGTAACATATGGCAAAGATGCGTTGGGGGAAGTACACGCCATTTTGAGGCAAGGTGAGTACACAGCACTGGGAAGAGGCACAAGTACTGATATTTTGGAAGCTAGCGCCAAAGCTTACATCGATGCGCTGAACAAGCTACTGAGCAGAAAAGAAGTCCATGGCAAAAGAAATATCACCATTAGCTGAACTTAGTGACCCAGGATAGTAGCCGAAATCTCCTTTTGCCTCCTCTGGCCTCATCGTAAAAAAGCGCTTGCAAAATAAATGATAACATTTGAAATTTAATGTATAATAGGCAAGAGAGATCACCATATTTTGTCTGAATTACATAGGCCAAGAGGAGGAAATGAGTTGAACTACCGCATCGAAAAGGATACGTTGGGCGAAATCAAAGTACCGGCAGACCGTCTGTGGGGAGCGCAAACACAGCGCAGCAAGGAAAATTTCCCGATTGGTTCGGAGAAAATGCCATTAGAGGTCATACAGGCGTTCGCGGTGCTTAAAAAGAGCGCGGCGATCAGTAACTATAAGCTGGGTAAGCTATCACAGGAGAAGCAGGATGCCATTATTTATGCAGCAGACGAAATTCTCGCAGGGCGAGTTGATGACCATTTCCCATTGGTTGTATGGCAGACAGGGAGCGGTACGCAGTCCAATATGAATGTGAATGAAGTGATTGCTCATCTGGGAAGCCAATGGTTACAAGAGCAGGGAAAAGATACGAAGCTGCATCCCAATGACGATGTGAACATGTCGCAAAGCTCAAACGATACGTTTCCTACAGCGCTTCATGTAGCGGGTGTCATTGCAGTGGAGGATCGTTTGTTGCCTGCCATCGATAAGCTGAAAGAGACTTTTCAACAGAAGTCAGAGCAATTCAAGGATATTATAAAAATTGGACGAACCCATTTACAAGATGCGACACCGCTTACGCTGGGCCAGGAAATAAGCGGCTGGTATGCCATGCTGGACAAGAGCAAGCGAATTATCATCGACACGGTTCAATACATGAAGGAGCTGGCGATTGGCGGTACAGCGGTGGGGACAGGAATTAATGCTCATCCAGAGTTTGGCTCCCGAACCTCTGCGGAAATTTCCAGTTTCACTGGCAAAACGTTCACTTCCGCACCCAATAAATTTCATGCATTGACCAGCCACGATGAAGTGGTGGCCGTACATGGAGCAGTCAAAGCGCTCGCTGCCGATTTGATGAAAATCGCCAATGATGTTCGCTGGCTGGCGAGTGGTCCGCGTAGCGGTTTGGGGGAAATTACGATCCCTGCTAACGAGCCAGGTAGCTCTATCATGCCCGGTAAGGTGAATCCGACCCAGAGCGAAGCACTGACGATGGTCGTTACGCAAGTAATGGGTAATGATGCAGCTATCGGCTTTGCTGCGAGTCAGGGTAATTTTGAACTGAACGTGTTTAAGCCAGTAATCATCTACAATTTTCTGCAGTCTGTTCATCTGCTGGCCGATTCCATGATTGCTTTTAATGACAACTGTGCGATCGGCATTGAGCCTGATCTCGTTAAAATTGAGCACAATTTGAATAATTCGCTGATGCTGGTGACGGCATTGAATCCACATATCGGATATGAAAATGCCGCTAAAATCGCCAAACTTGCACATGCAGAAGGACTGTCTTTAAAAGAAGCGGCACTCCGCAGCGGACTGTTGACTGAAGAACAGTTCGATCAATATGTTGTACCTGCGCATATGATTCATCCTAAAGCCTAAAGCACGACGATTATCTCTGCTTAAGCCTTATAAAAAATATACAAACCAGCTCATCGAGTGCGATTTAGCACAGACCATGAGCTGGATTTTTTGTTTTCTCATATATTTTTTTACTTAAGATTAGTATTCTGTGTGATTTGAGGGTATATAGATAGAAGGCGAAAAATTGAACATCCATTTTCAAGATAGGAGAAGCGTATGGAACAGACAACCCTTATAAATTTGATTGTGCTTTTGCTTTCCAGCTTGCTGCTGGTCGGTGTGCTGACTACCAAATTTTCCAGCCGTTTCGGTATGCCTGCGCTTGTTTTGTTTATTGCCGTAGGTATGGTGCTTAGTCAGTTTATTTATTTTGATAATGCCTTTATCACACAGCTGGTGGGCATTCTCGCGCTCATTGTAATCTTGTTTGAAGGCGGGATGCAGACAAAGTTTGCAGACGTTAAGCCAGTTATTCGACCTGCGTTATCATTATCAACGTTTGGGGTCATCATTACGACCGTAGTCATTGGCGTATGCGCCAAGTTTATTTTAGGCGTAAGCTGGATGGAATCCATGCTGTTTGGCGCTATTGTCGGATCGACGGATGCGGCAGCCGTGTTTTCCGTTCTAGGAGGTAAAAACATCAAAAAACGAATTACCTCGACGCTCGAAGCGGAATCCGGCAGTAATGACCCGATGGCTGTATTTCTCACGGTAACATTGATTGAGCTGATACATCACCCTGAGCAATCCATTTGGATACATATCTTGTTGTTTTTATGGGAAATGGGTTTTGGTTTAGTCGTTGGTTTTGTACTTGGACGTATAGGTGTATATGCGATTAATAAAATGAATTTTGATTCATCCGGTTTGTATCCTGTAATGGCGCTGGCATTTGCAGTCTTGACGTATGCGGCGGCATCGTTACTGGAGGCAAGCGGATTGCTGGCGGTTTATGTCATGGCCATTGTCTTGGGAAATTCCGACTTGACCTACAAGCGATCCATTATTCATTTTAACAATGGTTTCGCCTGGATGGTGCAGATTATGATGTTTGTCCTGCTCGGCCTATTGGTCTTTCCTGATCAATTGCTGGGCATTGCGTGGCAAAGCTTGGCGCTCTCCTTCATCCTCATGCTCGTGGCTCGTCCAATAGGCGTGTTCCTAAGCTTGCTTTTTTCCAGGTACTCTGTGCGCGAGAAGACACTGTTATCCTGGGCAGGACTGCGGGGGGCGGTACCTATTGTACTAGCAACCTATCCTTTACTGGATGAGATGGATGTAGGACCCTTGTTTTTTAATGTTGTATTTTTCGTCGTGCTCACCTCTGCGATCATTCAAGGTACAACTATTTCGTGGCTAGCGGTGAAGCTTGGCTTGATGGACCCTAACGAAACATCGTCTCCTTCATTGCTGGAATTAGTTTCTCTGGGGAAAACCACTTCGGAAATCAACCACATTCAGGTACAAAAAGGGATGTCGATAGCGGGCAAAGCGATTCAGGATATACAGCTACCTGAAGATATTTTATTCACAGCCATAATTCGGAACGAGCAAATTATTGCCCCGAGAGGCACGACGGTGATTGAACCTGGCGATACATTGTATGTGCTTAGTCCCAAACTCAAGCGTCAGCAGATGAAAGAACTGTTCATGCTACTCGAACCAGAGGCTGCTCCGTAAAAAGCGTAGGGTACTCTTAATTACAGTCCTTCACATTCATGTGGAGGACTTTTTCCTGTATTTTTTTCAGAGTGGATGAATCTGTTAAAAAATTGACACTATCATTCTACAAAATTAGTTTATGATATTGTCGTTAGATGTCGCTGCCTATCGTTACGGATCATTTGATGGGCAATAGTGATGAATAAGATAGAAGTCACCAATAACAGGAGAGATGATGAATGAAACCGGAAGTCTTGCCACAGCGTGCAGCAGCTCGCAGGCAGAAAAATAGAAAAAAGAAACGAAAAGGAAAATTCGGTCGCTTTATACTGCGACTTTTTATTGTATTCCTGTTAGCAGGAATAGGGGGTGGTGCGTGGTTGTTCCTAACGTCATCTGGCAAGGACATGCGCTATTTGGCTGCGGATACGCTGATCACGACCCAACATCGTCACTGGGCGAAGTACTTTATCGGTGAAGCAGAGGCAAAAAAACGTGTGGCTGAATATTCGGCCCGTTTTGAAGCGATGGGTGAGGAGAAGGACAGACATACAATCAATCTGCCTGATCTGATACCGACCAAAGTACAACAAACGCCGCTGGTTGAGGTGGAAGAGGTATCGGGCCGTAACTATCATGGCTATGTTATGACGGTTCATGATCCCACTAAAATTCGGCTCGGGGTTCCTTCCAAGGTCGGCCGGGGAGAAAGGGTATCTAGTATGGTCGAGCGTTTAGGGGCTGTTGCTGGCGTAAATGGCGGTGGCTTTGCCGATCCCAACTGGAATGGGAATGGTTTTAAACCGATTGGCGTTGTCATTTCCCAGGGCGAGATATACTACAATGATATGGGCAAAAATGCCTCTGTTCAAATCGTAGGTATTGATAAACAGGGAAAAATGATAGCCGGTCACTATTCGTTGTCTGAGTTGTCCAAAATGAATGTGCAAGAAGCGGTTACTTTTCAACCACGCCTAATCGTGAATGGGAAAGGTCTGATTCGCAATGCAAGCGAGGGGTGGGGAATTGCTCCCCGTACCGCAATGGGACAAAGAGCAGACGGGGCCATTATATTCGTGACCATCGACGGTCGTCAGCCTGGGTACAGTATTGGTGCCAACTTGTATGATATGCAAAATATTTTGCTTAAACATGGAGCAGTTATCGGTGCTAATCTGGATGGAGGTTCTTCAACGGTGCTCGTCAAGGATAATACCATTGTGAACAAGCCTTCTTCTGAATACGGAGAGCGGTATTTGCCGACTGCGTTTCTCGTATTTGAGCATCCAGAGACTGTTAGTATCCCGAACATATGGGAAGGTCTGAATCCTGGAGACATTGACGCAGCCAAAAAGAGATAGATTAGGAATGAATAAGTTCATTAAGTGAACGGAGACTGATGACCAGCCAGAGATTCATGGTAAATTAAAAGAAGAAATATACGAGGGAGATCTGGCGACAGCACGCGAAGCGCTAATCCGTTTAGACAGCAGCACTGTCCATCCTTATATAGAAGCACATAATCCTAACACTGAGCTTCTATCCAGTGTCTATATGTTCCCTCAAGGCGAAGCATTACGGTATTTTACAGTGAACGGGGATGTGCTGAGTCTGGTTGAAGTGAAGGACGGTTTTCCGATTGTCACCTATCAAGGGTATGTGGGAGCTCCCTTTGATAAAGAATTTACAATGGAATACGACCCGCTGGGGCGTTTTTTGGAGAATAAAGCCAAAAATCAGTGGGGTACTTATCCGAAAATAAATAAGCCGCTGATCTACGAGTTCACTACAGGATGGGGAGACAGCAGTACCACTTTCTATGGGCGTATTACTACGGATAAAAAAGAAGAACTGCTGGGTACTACGGGTGATCCGATAACTGGACTCCCGGCTAATACCAAACAAATTATGAAAACCTTCAAGTTGCCGTGGGAATCGCGTACCGATGCCCAGCAGGCGATGAAATAAGTTAAGAGCAGCAATAGTAAGGAAAATTTAAAAAGCGCGTATCGTTGAAGTAAAGTTGACTTCCCGGTACGCGCTTTTTTTGATGGGATTTGTACTTTTGTTGCTTCGTGCTTGCGTAAATATCTATTAAGCGTCATTATCTGCTTCGAGAAACACGGAGATCAGAATTCGGGCGTTGTTTTCTCCCACATTTTTGACAAAGTGGGGGATGGCTGCTCTCCAGCTAAAGGAATCTCCTGCTTCCAGAGTAGCTGAATCCTCGCCTTGCTCCACGTATACCGTGCCCTCCAAGATAAAATGAATCTCATCCCCCGCATGAGCATGCTCCTCTTCTGTAGATGAGCCTGGCGGCATGTCCACCAGCATCATTTTAACGTTTCCTTGCCCCCCCAAATGATCGACCTGGAGGTTGTTTTTACCATATAACGTTTTACGACGCTCGTCCTTACGAATCACTTGCATCCGTTCCTCTTCTTTAAGAAGCAGAAAAGCAAGGGGAACCTTAAGCGCATTTGCGATACTGTCCAATGTTGCGATGGAAGGGGAGGTTTTATTATTTTCTACTTGACTCATAAACCCTTGCGATAGTCCGGTTCGTTCACATATTTGCTGGATGGATAAATTTTTACGTTTACGAGCGGCGCGTATGTTGCATCCTATACCCATAGAGCGTTCCTCCTTTAAGGGAATATAATGTATACTAATTTAATATTTATCATACCAAATAATTTGTTGACAGACTACAGTTTCTTATGATAAATTCACATTACAAAATAATTATTTCTATTACTAATAATTCGAGTTTGATTCACACTAATGTGGTGCGGCAGAGATTCAGACAGTATTATTTTTTTAACCAAATTATTAGTAATATAAATTAATTATTCATATGCACTTGTATGAGTGTAATAAACAAACAGAATGGAGAGATAAACATGAGTTCAGCAAGCAAAAACATTTCTACAATTATGCGGGTGGCGCTGGGAATTTTGTTTTTGGCACACGGAATTGCTAAATTCCAAATGGGGTTGGGTAATGTGGCAGGCTGGTTTTCCAGCATTGGCGTTCCAGGATTTTTAGGTTATGTCGTTGCGGTGATTGAGTTGGTCGGTGGGATTGCATTGATTCTTGGATTGCTCACTCGCTATGTATCTGGGCTTTTGGTTATTGTTTTGATCGGCGCCATTTTTACAGCAAAATTGTCCGGCGGGTTGATGGGGAATGGTCAAGGCGCTGGCTATGAGCTGGATATTGCTTTTATTCTGGTAGCTCTTCATCTGGTATTTGCTCCAACGACTCGATTGTCTCTGGATTCTTTGTTCAGCCGTCGTGAGTCAACCAAACAATAATTTTTGATTAGCTTTAGTCCTCCAATCCATATAGAAAGAGGGAAATCTCATGACAGCACATATTCATGACAACACCAAAATCGGGCAGGTTTCATTAAAGGTTAGTAACTTGGAGCGTTCTATTCAATTTTATACAGAGGTCGTTGGTTTTCAGTTGCTGCGTCAAACGGCGGATACCGCTGAATTGACTGTCGATGGGAAGCATACGCTACTGATCCTTAACTATATTGAAAATGCAGTTATTCTGCCGCGTCAATCTGCTGCCGGGTTATATCACTTTGCTATTCTTCTCCCAAACCGTGTAGCTCTGGGCCTGTCTTTACGTAATCTGCTGGCTCATGAGATTGAAATCGGACAGGGAGACCATGATGTAAGTGAAGCTCTATATATCCATGACCCTGATAATAACGGAATCGAAATCTATGCAGATCGTCCCCGTGATCAGTGGAAAAAGGATGCAAATGGATTTTACATGATGGGAACAGATCCCGTGGATGCAGAAGACTTGGTTGCGATTTCCGAAAATCTACCTTGGCAGGGACTACCGCAGGGAACGGTAATCGGGCACGTCCACTTCCATGTGTCTAATTTGCTCAAAGCACAGCAATTTTATTGCGATGTGCTTGGCTTTGACATTACGTGCCGGTATGGCTCTTCAGCCTTGTTCGTTTCCGCAGGTGGTTACCACCACCATATGGGCTTGAATATATGGGCAGGTGAAGGAGCACCACCAGCTCCTGAGCACGCTGCAGGATTGGATTATTTTGAATTGATCGTACCGGATCAGAATGAATTGGATGCCATTGTAGCTCGTTTAGAGGCAGCAGGCTATGGAATGCAAGAACGCGATGGCGCCAAGTATGTAGCTGATCCGTTCCGCATTCAAATTAAACTGATTAACGGTCAAATCTCGTAACATAGAAGACACGCAACAAAAAAGGGTATTCCTATGAGCCGTAAAGGCTGGGAATACCCTTTTTTCCGTATACTTAGAACAAGCTCCAGTCCAAATCCCGAGACATCTTCTCCAGCAAGTGTACACCGGCTGTACTGTTGCCCATACGGTTCAGAGAAGGTCCAACCAGTCCAATGCCATATCGTCCGGGTACCATCGTCATAATACTGCCTGATACGCCGCTTTTGGCAGGTAGTCCTACTTGAATGGCGAATTCCCCTGAAGCGTCATACATGCCGCATGTCGTCATAAATGTTTTGGCGATCTGTACATAGCGGCGGGGAATCAGCGGTATACCTGTCACTGGATCTCGACCATTGTAAGCTAATACAAGTCCCATACGAGCTAAATCAGCACAGTTCAATTTGACAGCACAATGTCTGAAATAAACTTCAAGCACATCCTCCACATGACCTCTTAAAATTCCTTTTTCCATTAGAAAATAAGCAAGGGAACGGTTCAAATGGCCTGTGGCAGATTCTGAATCGTAGACATCCTGATCATATTCCAATGTGTCATTGTGGGTAAGCAGGCGGAAAAATTGGAGAACACGGGCAAATCTCTCTTCTGGACTGTTCCCGCGAATCAGAGAGGAGACTGCGATTGCTCCGGCGTTAATCAGTGGGTTAAACGGAATGCCCGGCTCAACTAGTTCTAGCTTTAGCATGGAATTAAAACGGTCTCCGGTAGGCTCCATACCCACCTTAGAGAAGACAACGTCCTCTCCATTATCCATCAAGGCCAGAATGAGCGTAAATACCTTTGAGATACTTTGCATCGTAAATTGGATTTCCGTATCCCCGGCCACTACGGTTTCACCCGCACCGTTCATTACAACAACACCCAGCGCGTCGGCTGGTGCTTTGGACAGTTCGGGAATATATGCTGCTACCTTGCCATGAATATACTCATGACGGCTTTGTTCTACCCATTCCGGCAGTTTGGTCTGTAATCTCTGCCACTCCGATGTCATTTCTTTTCCTCCAGTCAAGTCAGCAATCTGTGGTATTTTATTGTAGAGTAAGAAGTGATAGCTATACGCCTATTCTAAAGATATTTCTGGTCGAAAGACAAGTTTGAATTGAATTAGATAAAAGGAGGCAGTGACTTGTTGTTATCTCATAATGAACCGAATTTTGATGAAGACTACGATGAGGTTATTAAGGGTCGAAGACTTAGAGGTTTTGTACATAGTGTACTGGAGCAGGTTGCAGCCTTATCAGACAAAAATCCTGAATGGGCTAATCCTATATTAGAGCAGTGGGCAAATGATGTGGAAACGAGCCGAAATGAGCGTCTGGAGCATGAGCGCACCCGGGAGAGGCATGTGCATCTATTGTTTTCTCAGTCTGCCGCAGGCTCGATGAAGGGAGGACTTTCAGGTGCAGGATTGCGGCTTGAGAGTATCGTGCTGTCTTTTAATGATCAGTTTTCCATAGGACCATTGTGGAGGCTGGAAACATTAGAAGGACAAGAAAACCGTCACGGCTGGTTGGCTGAACGGATGATGCATTATGAGTTTTTCCATTACGCCAATTGGGAGCACCGTATTGAACAGATGATGGTTACCCTAAGTGAAATTCCAGATGAGAAGTCGATCACGATTTGGTGTGGCTCTAATGCTGACGAGCAGGTCGGATTACGCTTTGTATTATATCTCTTGCGCAAAAGAGCTACACCTATTCGGGTCATTAATGTCACGGATACCTTGGAGCGGGAGCCGGATGATCATTTATATAATGAGAGTCCATTCCCTTTATCCATGGGCGTGGTGCATTCGAAAGAAATCGAACGGTTCATTAAGCGAAGTGAAGATGAACTTTATGTGGTGTGTATGGAAGACCGACGTCGATACGAACGGGAGTGGTTGGAGCTTAGCGAGCAAGATAGTGTCCTGAGATTATGGGACAATGACCGTATTGTCCATGTGCCGGAGGATTATTTGGATCAGGCCTTGCTGGATATGATTAGCAAGATACGGTTAGCGGATAATCTGGGATTTGTGAACACCGGAAAAATAATAGGTCAAGCTTTAACGCAGTGGTCGCAGCCAAGAAGCGATACTTTTTTGGAATACCGGATTCAATATTTGATCGCCCATGGCAAACTTGATTTTCAGGGGATGCCGGGAATGATGAATCGTTATGCTGTGAGAATAAAGGAGTAAAGCAAAAAGTGATCAAATAAAAACTGCCGATGGGATCGGCAGTTTAGTTTAAAGACCTTCTGATGTATCAGGTTGATTCATCAGAAGGTTATTTTGCTATGTACTTGGAATCAATAGTAGCTGCTTGAATTCAATGAACTTATGATAGCAGGCAACAGAGCAACAGCCATAATGATATAGATCACGATTACAATAGCGGCCCAAAGAAGGCCTGCTTTAGCATAGTTAGCTTTGCTCGGATTAGTCGAGCCGCTAAATGCCCACACAAACAGCATAATAAGTCCAACTACCGGTATAGCCATCAAAAGTAAACTGATCATCCACTCCTTGAATGATACAGGAGGCGGGTAAACAGGGGCTGGCCTGGATGGTGCTCCTTGCTGATTATTTTGCGGGTTAAACTGGTTAGTCAATTAGATCTTCTCCCTACGTGTTTAGTATGTTGTATTTCCTATATTGACCAAAACATCATACATGATATGACAATAAGCAACAAGTAAAATTCAGTAAACAGTCTAATAGTACTATCAAACGATGAAAAATAGGTCTATACACCCTATTGACGAAGCGCTTTTTATATATTATTGTATTGATATTAACATTTTGTTTTTATCAACTTATTCAAATTAAAAATTACATAAAGCATTCGTCACTTTTGAATCAAAAGCGACAAATGACCCATATATGAACAGGTAGGTGACGCAAGTGACAGATGGATCGAAACATAATCACAGTGGCTTGACGGAAGAGGAGTTCTTGGCCCTGTATGATGCGAATGTATATGAGCGCCCATCCGTAACGGTAGATATGCTGCTATTTACGGTAATGGATCAGCTCCAACAAAATTACCGGAAGCTGCCGGAGAAGACCCTCCAGCTTCTTTTGATCCAAAGAGGGGAGCATCCCTATATAGGGCAATGGGCGTTGCCGGGTGGTTTTGTAGGCATAGATGAAAGTCTGGAAGAGGCTGCACGACGCGAGCTTAAAACGGAAACGAATGTGGATCAGATTTATATGGAGCAGCTATATACTTGGGGAGATGTGGCACGTGATCCGCGTATGCGGGTAATTAGCTGCGCTTACATGGCATTGGTGGACCACGATTCCTTGGAGTTAGAGGCGGGGGATGATGCCGCTGATGCCCAATGGTTTGAGCTAGATTACAGCGTAGCTCAGGAGACGCGGACGAATCAGCCGGAAGGTTACACATGGGAACAAGACATTGACATCACATTGAAGCATGGGGACATCCATCTATCAGCCAAAGTAAAAATAACTGAAATTCTTAAGGGAAGAACCATTGAAATCAAGCGAGAGGTGCTGGAGTCACAAGGAATTGCTTTTGATCATGCCAAAATTATTGCGTACGGTATAGAGCGTCTGCGCAGCAAAATAGAATACACAGATATCGCGTTTCACCTGATGCCAGCTCTATTTACACTGAGTGAGCTTCAGCAGGTGTATGAAATTATTCTAGGTAAGGAGCTGTTGGCCGCAGCTTTTCGTCGCAAAATAGCTGATCTCGTGGAAGAAACCAATGAGTATAGAAAGGCGGCTGGACATCGTCCGTCCAAGTTATACCGATTTAAGCCTCGGTCGCGTTTTATGTAGCATAAGGAATATGAAATGAGGAATCTTCATGGAAAAGTTTACATTTTTTTATCGCAGTCATTCGCCATTTTCGCAATGGTATCCTTCTGATTTTGTCGTGGATGGATTGGAGTTTAACTGTGCCGAGCAATATATGATGTTGAAAAAAGCACAGCTTTTTGGGGATGAAGAGGCGGCCTTGAAAATTATGCAAGCCCCTACCCCAAGGGAGCAAAAAGCCCGGGGCCGCAGTGTGCGCGGATTTGACCAATCCTTGTGGGAGGCCAATTGCCGGCAATTTGTATATGACGGTAATTACGCCAAGTTTACACAAAATCCGAATTTGCTCAAGCACCTGCTTAAAACGAAAGGAACCACTCTGGTTGAGGCTAGTCCGACCGACACCATTTGGGGTGTAGGCTTAGCTGAGAGCGATGCTCGTATACGGAACCGCAAGCTATGGCGTGGCACGAACTGGCTAGGAGAAATATTGACAAATTTACGTGAGGATGTATTGCAAAAGGAGGAATAGTCATCATGAAAAATACAATGAATTCCCGGAGCAACCGGGATGCCCGATCGCATATGGCGCAGGAAACACTATCCATTTTGGAACATGGGAATTATACGAATATCAAACTGGTTCAAGTAAATATGACAAAAGAGATAGGAAATGCGGTCACAGGCTCGAAGTTATATACACCTTCTCAGCTGGTAGCTGTAAAACAAGAGGCAGAGCAAAGAATAAAAAGTATATTGGGGCCTTCTTCCCGTATAGACGAACAGACGATCATTGCAAAATTGGAAATTACGGGAGAAAGCACGTTACAGGCGGCATACAGACTCCAAGTAGAGGAGAAGCTGGCCCACGTGGCGTGTTTGAATTTTGCATCAGCCAAAAATCCGGGAGGTGGATTTCTCGGAGGCAGCCAGGCTCAAGAAGAAAGCTTGGCTCGTTCGTCAGCATTGTATCCTTGCATTTCACAAATGGAAGAGATGTATGGACATAATCGGAAGCTGCGGAGCTGTTTTTATTCAGATTATATGATTTATTCGCCTGAAGTTCCGGTATTTCGGGATGATCAGGGGACATTGTTGGAGAAGCCGTATCAAGTCGATTTCCTGACCGCACCTGCTGTAAATGCTGGAGTTGTGCGAGAACGGGAACCAGAGCAGGTGAATCGGATTGGTGAAGTGATGCTGGAGCGGATTCGTTACATTCTTGGAATGGCTAAGCAAAACGGCGTAGAACATCTTGTGCTTGGAGCCTATGGTTGCGGAGTATTCCGCAATAAGCCGGAAGAGGTTGCCCTCTGGTTCAAGCAAGTACTTGTAGATGAAGGATATGGCTTGTTGTTTGACCGGATTGTTTTTGCAGTGTTGGATCATAAAGCAGAGCAGCGTACTTTAAACAGCTTTAAAAATGCTCTATCCTGAAGCTTGAGCTGTGCATAAAAACTGTTTACTATAATATCTCATGAAAAAGGAAGGTGCTGAATGAATCCATCTTCGAATATAACCTGGCATGTGTCCGATGTTGATAAGCAAGCGCGTCAGCTTTTGAATGGACATAAAAGTCCGGTGCTTTGGTTTACGGGGCTGTCTGGTTCGGGGAAATCAACGGTATCCTCCACACTTGAAAAAGCGTTATACGCACAAGGCATACACACGTTTATTTTAGATGGGGATAATGTTCGGCACGGTTTAAATCGGAATCTAGGTTTCCTGCCCGCTGACCGCAAAGAAAATATCCGCCGTATTGCTGAAGTTGCAAAGCTAATGGCACATGCGGGTGTTCTAACGATTTGCGCCACCATTTCCCCTTATCGTGAAGATCGTGAAATGGTAAAGGACATTTTACAGCAGGAAGGTTGCTATGAGATTTATATACAGTGCAGCCTGGAGGAATGTGAGCGACGCGATCCAAAAGGAATGTACAAGAAAGCACGTGCCGGAGAAATTCATCATTTTACGGGGATTGATGCTCCCTATGAAGCACCGCTGGAACCGGATCTAATCGTATCGACTGAAGGTCGGGAGGTAATCCAGTCGGTTCAGGATATCTTGGATTTTCTCGATAGGAAGCTGCTTCTTTTATGATTTTATGATGAATTCTACATGAATATTGTCTGAAAGCCTCCATGCCAAGACTTCGAGAAGTGATCAAAGTAATCATTACAGAACGTGAAAATTGAAGCATACCTATTAGTAAATAAATACAATACTGCATATACGGCAAGCCTTATAGGGCTTGCTTTTTTGTTTATGATTTTAAACTAATTCTAAATCCTAAATTGTAATAATTATAAAAAAGTATTGATTTTTGTTTGTGCACAATTTATAGTGAAAGGCACATAGTCAACCAATTCATTCAAGAGGTGATGTCAATCATGAGTAACCAACCAACGAACCTGACTACAAGCTGGGGCGCTCCTGTTGGAGATAATCAAAATTCGATCACAGCAGGCTCACGGGGTCCCGCACTAATTCAGGATGTGCATCTGCTGGAGAAATTGGCGCATTTTAACCGGGAGCGTGTGCCGGAACGTGTCGTTCATGCAAAAGGTGCAGGGGCGCACGGATATTTTGAAGTCACTAATGATTTGTCTGCATTTACAAAAGCAAGCTTCTTGTCTGAGGTGGGCAAGCGTACACCGATGTTTATTCGCTTTTCGACTGTGGCGGGTGAGCTGGGCTCGTCCGATACTGTACGCGACCCGCGTGGTTTTGCGGTGAAGTTTTATACAGAAGAAGGCAACTATGATCTCGTGGGCAATAATACACCTGTGTTTTTTATTCGGGATGCCATTAAATTTCCTGACTTTATTCATACGCAAAAACGTCATCCCCAAACTCATCTGAAAAACCCGAATGCGGTCTGGGATTTCTGGTCCTTATCTCCTGAATCGCTGCATCAGGTAAGTATCCTTATGTCTGACCGCGGTATTCCAGCTACACTTAGACATATGCATGGTTTCGGTAGTCACACGTTCAAGTGGGTCAACGCCGAAGGACAGGCAGTATGGGTGAAATATCATTTTAAAACGGAGCAAGGTGTGCAAAATCTTGATGTGGATTTGGCTGCGAAAATTGCCGGTGAAAATCCGGATTATCATACAGAAGACTTGTTTAATGCCATCAAAAAAGGTGATTTTCCTGCATGGAAACTTCATGTGCAGATTATGCCGGTAGAAGATGCAGATACGTACCGCTTTGATCCATTTGATGTGACAAAAGTATGGTCTCAAAAGGATTATCCGCTGATTGAGGTTGGGCGCATGGTGCTGAATCGCAATCCTGAGAACTACTTTGCTGAGGTAGAGCAGGCGACATTCTCTCCGGGTTCATTTGTTCCTGGAATTGAAGCATCCCCGGATAAAATGCTGCAAGGACGCCTGTTTGCCTACGGCGACGCACATCGCTACCGTGTAGGTGCAAATCATAATTCGTTGCCGATCAACCGTCCGCATGCAGAAGTACACAACTACCAACGCGATGGTGCATTACGCAGTGACAGCAATGGCGGAGGATCTGTTTATTACGAGCCTAATAGTCTCGGTGGACCCAAAGAATCACCTGCGCACAAAATTGCTCCTTTTGAAGTGTCTGGCGAAGCTCAAAGTGTAGCCTACGATCATCATGATCACTACACACAGCCAGGCGACCTGTACCGCTTGCTCAGTGAAGAAGAGCGTGCACGTCTGGTCCGAAACATCGTAAATGCGATGAAGCCCGTAGAAAGTGATGAAATCAAACTGCGTCAGATCGGTCATTTTTATAAAGCTGATCCTGAATATGGACGTCGTGTAGCCGAAGGTTTGGGCTTGACCGTTCCTCAAGGCGAGTAGAGGTATCTGCAAACTCTAACCTGAAAGCCGTATGAATATATAATAAAAGGATGTCCCAACACCACGTACATGGTGGATGGGACATCCTTTGTTTTGAGAGCGATGTAAATCAGGTGCTGCTATATCCTCTGCAAGCGAGGTAAATAGATTACAAGAAACAGCGACCGTCCTAGGGCAAATACAATAAAGGACAGCCAAAGTCCGTGATTCCCATAATGGGGAACGCACCAGAAGAGAGCGATCAAAAAGCAGAGCAATGAGATCAGCATCGAATTACGGATCGGATACGTTACTGTCATCCCCGTAAACACACCGTAGAACACCAGTCCCAGTCCGGCTGCCAGCGGAAAGACCACAAGCCATCCATTATAAGGGCCTGTAAGGTTAATCACTGTAGCATTATCCGTAAATAGCGAGATAAGCGGCTCTTTCAGTGCGAAATACAATCCTCCCGTCACTACGCTGGTCACCAGTGTCCAGAACCAGGACAAGTGAATAACCCTTTGCAGCATTTTACGATCCCCGGCACCCCTAGCCTGACCCGTCATAATGCTACTGGCGTTGGCGAACCCATCAAAAAAGTAAGCCATAATATAATGGATCTGCAACAAAATAGCGTTCGCCGCCAACTGATCGGTTCCAAAGCTCGCACTGCGTGCCGTAAACAGATTAAACATTGTCAGCAGACAGGCTGTGCGAATCATGAGATCAAGGTTTGTCGCCATGACATTTTTCAACTCTGAAGCTCCAAACCAACCTCGCCAATTCATCTGTCCGCTTTGCTTCCATTCCCTCCAAATCGATGAGCGGAACACTAGCGCCAGACCCAATACACATGCAAGAATTTCCGCAATCAGAGTAGCGCTTGCCACACCCGTGACATTCCAATGCATCATCTGTGTAAATACAATAGCTAATACCATATTGATTACGTTCATTGAAATTTGCAAAAACAATGTAGCCTTCACACGGGACAATCCCATCAGCCAGCCGAGCAGCACATAGTTCACCAATGTTAGAGGGGCTCCCCAAATACGAATGTTAAAATAAATCGCTGCCTGCGCCGCCACATCCTGCGCCGGATGGATTAGCTGAAGAGAAGCCAGCAGAATTGGCTTTTGCAACACAATGAATACCGCACCAATGAGTAAAGCAATGGCCAGTGGGCGCATGAGAGCAGCTATGCCCTGGTCGTTATTTTGTGCCCCTGCGGCTTGTGCCGTGAAAGCTGATGTGCTGACTCGCAGAAAGCCAAACAACCAATATAAAGTATTAAAAATAAGAGTGCCCACCGCTACACCGCCTAAATACGCGGAATGGCTTAAATGACCGATTACAGCTGTATCCACCGCACCGAGCAGCGGGGTTGTAATCGTCGAAATAATTAAAGGGATAGCTAAAGCAAGATAGGCTCGGTGGGAAGGCAACATGTTGAAAAAACCTCCAGTAATGATTGTGTATAGGGATGGCGATCCGAATGAAATAATGCTTCTTTGGGAAAATGCTCAAGCACACTGCCTTCTTTCATGACCATGATTCGATCACTCATAAAGTGCACAGCCGCCAGATCATGTGAGATAAACAGATAAGCCAGTCCTAGCTCATCCTGCAAATCCTTGAGCAGATTTAAAACGGTGGCTTGTGTGGTCACATCCAAACTTGCTGTTGGCTCGTCCAATACGATAAAATCCGGCTCTGTGCTGATAGCACGTGCGATGGTTACACGCTGCTTTTCCCCACCGCTGAGCTGATGTGGAAACTTGTCCAGATAGCTGGCTGGAAGCTTTACCATCTCAAGCAAATGTTCTGCTATATCTCGACGTTCTGAGGACATACCCGCCATAAAGGAAGGAACATAGCACTTAAGCTGGTCCAGCGGCTCCAGTAGGGATTGCAGGATGGTTAGTCTGGGGTTCAAAGCCGCAGATGGATGTTGAAATACTGCACCCAGTCTGCTGCGAATCCGTTTTAATTCGCTCCGCTTTAGCCCACGGATAGACTGTCCATCCAATCTAAGCTCACCTTGATCAAACGGGTCCAATGTCAAAATACAGCGAGCGAGTGTGCTTTTCCCACTGCCGCTTTCCCCGACGATACCCAGACATTCTCGGGGGGAGATCGATAGAGCAACATCTTGCAGCACCGTTTTACCTCCAGCGTAAGCCTTCGTCAAACCGGAGACGGTCACGACAGCATTAGACGTGTCTTGCTGCTGGGCGCAGGCGGCTTGATTATTCATGTAAAGCGCTCCTTTCCAATGCGTTCTGTTCTTCAGTGCTGTTGTAAGGCAAACGTGCTGGAGCGCCCGGAGACAGCGGTGGAATAGCCGCCAGTAGACGACGAGTATACGGGTGGGCCGGATGGTTCAGCACTGCTTGCGTTTCACCAGTTTCAACCAGTGAACCTTCGCGCATCACTGCGATTCGATCTGCATACTTGCGTACATGACGCAGGTCATGAGTGATCCACAAGACGGAAATACCCGTCTCCGTCCGGATTTGGTCAATGAGCTGAAGCACCCGATGAGCTGTGAGCGTATCCAGCGCAGTTGTAGGCTCGTCGGCAATAAGCAGCTTCGGCTCCAGTAGTAGTGCAGCCGCAATAGCTGCCCGTTGCAATTGACCGCCGCTGAGCTGAAACGGATAGCTGCGGTACACACGCTCGGCGGGAAGCTGTACGCGCTCCAGCACCTCGATACAGCGTTGCTTACGTGCCTTGCGATCTTGTTTGCCATGGGCGCGCATCAGCTCGTCCAGTTGGCTGCCCACACGCAGAAAGGGGGTGAAAGCCCCGTGGTAGTCTTGAAAAATGTAAGATATTTCACTACCAAGCAAAGAACGTCGTTGTTTAGCGGATAAATCCAGCAAATTATTGTCCTTCCACGCAATAATTCCTTCCGCTGTAACAGAAGAGGGGAGAAGGCCGCCGATAGCAAATGCCGTCATGCTTTTGCCACTACCGCTTTCGCCGGCTAGAGCACACCATTCCCCCGGACGAACGGCAAGCTTCAGTTGCTCTACAATCGTTTTTACATTTGTCCGAATCGTTAAGCCTTCAATAGTCAGCATGTACAGCTCACTCCTCTGTCCGGGTTTTAACATCATAACGGTCGCGCAGTTTGTCTCCCAATACGTTCGCCAGTAGCACTGTTAGCACGACAGCTATCCCTGGAACCAGCATCAGGTGGGGAGCCATTTGAAAATACGCTCGTCCTTCATTCAACATCGTACCCCATTCGGGAATTGGCGGCTGTGGACCTAAGCCCAAAAAAGATAGGGAGGCAATCATTAAAATGATTTTGCCGATATCCAGCGTAGCCAGCACAAGAACATTCCCAATTGAATGGGGGAGAATATGCCGCATGACAATCCGCAGGGAGGAGGTACCCGCCAGTATGGATAACGAAATGTAATCCTTTTGCTTTTCAGCCAGAACGGTACTACGCACCAGGCGCGCATAACCAACCCATTTTACCGCAGTCACCGCGAAAATAAGATTTACTAAGCCTGGTCCGAGCAAACCGCTCAGTACAATGGCAAAAATATAATCAGGTAATGTCATGAAGGCATCGACCACCCGTTTGAATACACGATCCATCCAGCCTCCAATAAACCCTGAAAGCAGACCAAGAGGGACCCCGACAACCAGCGAAACGGCCAAAATCAATAAACTGGTTCCGACAGTCGTCCGAAGTCCAGCTATCACTCTCGATAGTACATCTCTGCCCAAATGATCTGTTCCCAGCCAGTGTGTAGCGCTGATCGATTGTAGTCGATTCCCCATCTGGATACGATACGGATCTTGCGGAGCAAGAAACGGAACGACTGTAATTGCTGCAAGAATGAGCAGGATGGAGAGCGACACGATCCATGTATTGGACAATCGCGTTCTGGTGAGCTGCCTGTTTTCCGCATGTACGGATTTTATCATGATAAACGTTTCTCCTTCAAAGCGATTTCAGGATTGACCCAACGGTAGGACAGCTCTACCAAAATATTGATACATACAATGAATGCAGCCATAAATACGGTATAGCCCTGAATAATGGGGTAATCCCTTGCAGCAATGGCATCCACAATCCATTTGCCCAGCCCTGGATAGGCGAATAGCACTTCAATCACGACTGTGCCTCCCAGTAGGCTGCCTATACTCTCACTGAATACCGTAATGAGTGGAACAAGACTGTGACGGAGCATATGTCTGAAAAAAATGCGGATGGGGCTGATTCCACGCGCTTGCGCCGCTTTGATAAAGTCTTGCCCCGAGCTTTCAATCAGACTTGCGCGGATCATTCGTACATAAACGGCCGCCATTGCCAATCCCAAGGTAAGAGAAGGGAGTACCAAATGAAAAGCGGTTCCTTCACCCATAGACGGCAAAATACGTAATTTAACTGCAAACCATTCGATAAACAAAAGCCCCAGCCAAAAGCTGGGAATCGAGGAGCCGATTAAGGCAAACACACGACTGGCTCTGTCAATCCAGCGGGTACGGTAGAGCGCCGCCATCGTTCCCAACGGGAGAGCTATCAGCAGCATAATGAACAGAGACCCTCCGGTAAGCAGCAGTGTATAAGGCAGTTTTTCCATAAACTCTGTGAATACTGGACGATGGGTTAAATAAGATTGTCCAAAATCAAACTGAAGCAACTGAACCAACCACTTACCATATTGCACAGGTAATGGTTGATCCAGCCCCAGTTGGCTGCGCATATCCATAATTTGCTGATTGGACACAGCTACATCGTCGACTCGGAGAATGCTCCGGACGGGATCGCCCGGAACAAGCTTAAGCAGACAGAAGCTCACAAAGGAAAGAATAAGAAAGAACAAGACCAGTTCAAGAAACTTTTTGGCGATGGATTTAAACATGCTAGTTCACATCCAGGTCCTGGGTCAGCAAGTAGTATTCACTTTGGCTAGTTACCCAGTTATGTACGTAATCGCGATAGGCCACTACGTTGTTTGGATGGACCAGAAAGGATTGCAGATTTTCTTGGTCAATCAGCGTGACAGCCTTCAGCGCCAGCTTGTTGCGTTCTTCCTCATTCACGGTGGTGTTCAGTTGTGAAATCATACCCGTGAGTTCCGGTACATGCACACGCCCATAATTCAGTGCTCCTTCAGGCATGTAAGCCGCATTCAGAAAATAGCTTGCATCGCCGCGCGGGGCTGTAATGCTACTATAAGTCGCTAAATCCCAATCCTGATGAGCGGCAAGATATTCGTCAATATTATCAACCTGACGGATATCAATCGTAATGCCAAGTTCTTTAGCGTTAGCCTGAATCAGCTGGGAAATGAGTGGAAGCTCAGCTCTCGATTGGTAAGTTAGTAATGTAAGATGAAGCGGCTTGCCGTCGGGGTTCGCAACTTTTCCGTTCTGTACTGTATATCCAGCTTGCTTGAAGCCTTCTCGGGCAGCATTCAAATCAAACTGTTTCGTAATATATTCCGGTGAAAAAGGAAAGTTGGGCAAGAACGGGCCTTGAGCAGGGGTTCCCTGACCAGACATGATACCACGGGCGATCTCATCCCGGTTAATCAGGTTATCAAATGCTTTACGTACAGCCGTCTTTTTCAGATCGTTATTGTTCATATTGTAAATAAGCTGATGCGTTCGCAAACTAGGAAGCGAGTCAACCTTAACGGTAGAATCAGCTTTCAATAGCTCCAGACTTTCAATTGGCGGGCGATACACAATATCAGCAGTTTTGGCTTGAAAAGCAAGCTGACGTGCATTGGCGTCTTCGTTAAACATGAATTTAGCATGTTTCAACTTTACTTCACCGTTCCAATATTGTTCATTGCGATCTAAATTCAGTTCACTTCCAGCACGGAAGCTGGCAACCTTGAACGGTCCCGTTCCTGATGGGAGTTCACCTGTAGCTGTTGTGTCTATAATAGCCGTATTCGGATGAACCAGCTCGGACACAAATTCCGGGAAAGGCTTGTCTGTCGTAATGGTCAAAATCTGTCCATCCGCATGAATATCACGGATATGTAGCGCATTTTTGACCGATGGATTGAGCTTTAGCGCTCTTTCCAAGGAGGCTTTGACAGCAGGGGCATTGACGGCTTTACCGCTGTGGAAGTTCACACCTGGTCGGATGTTGAAGGTCCAGTGCTGTCCGTCCTTGCTGTCCCATTTCTCTGCAAGCCAAGCTTCCAGCTTAAGATCCTTGTTCACTTTGATCAGTGTTTCACTTACTCCAGCACGAACAGCTGTGTAATTTACATCTGAATGAGGATCTATAGAAGGGCTTTGCACATTGAACAATAAGGTGACACTTTTATCTTGTGGTGGAGCAGATGGAGAGGGTGAAGCTGACGGAGATGAAGCGCAGGCTGCCATCATCACCGCAATCACCGCAGGTATAAATAGTTTAAAATACGAACACTTAAACAACAGGGAATCCTCCTTAATAGTAATCGTAATTTTTACGCTTTAATTCATAAATCATATCGTAACCAAATGAAGGAGCTTTGTAAATATGTAATTGATGAATGTGTATGTAAATTCATATGAAAAAAGGCTGCATAACCAATAGTGAGATGGTTAGCAGCCTTTAAGTATATTTAGATATTTTTAATTTGGGATGGAAAAAAATTTATGAATTAATGCATGGGTGCTTTGGCAGTGCCATGTTCAACATGAACTCTGCGGATGAAAAACGCAAGGATCAAACCGACCACACTGATGATCATCGCAAAGAAAAATGAATTTTGTGATCCGATTGCCATGGCATTAGCCATTTCATTTACGGATTCAGGCATACTGGATTGGCTCAAATAGCTGTCCATGCCTTTCGAGAGAATGCTTACCGCTACGGCTGTACCGATAGCACCAGCAACTTGTTGGAGCGTGCTCATAATGGCCGTTCCGTCTGGGTATAGATCCATAGGGAGCTGGTTAAGGCCGTTTGTCTGAGCTGGCATCATAATCATGGAAATGCCGATCATCAAGCAACTATGAAGCACAATAATGAGTACGAGAGTTGAAGTTGTTGTAATGCCGGACAGGAAAAACAAAACAGCGGCCACAATCACAAGGCCTGGAATAACAAGCCATTTGGGACCAAATTTATCGAATAGGGAGCCCATAATGGGAGACAAGAGACCGTTGATAATCCCACCAGGCAGAAGTACCAAACCTGCTGCTAGAGCAGACAGAGCCAGCCCTTTTTGCAAAAAGAGTGGAAGAATCAGCATCGTAGAAAGGATCGTCATCATACATAGGAACACCATAATAACGCCGATAACGAACATTGGATATTTAAACACACGCAAATTCAACATTGGCTGCTTCATTTTCAATTGACGTACAGAGAACAGTATCAACGATACCAGACCGACGATCACAGGAAGTAGAACCATCGGGCTAGCCCAACCTTCGCCACCTTCTCCAGATTTACTGAAACCAAACACGACACCGCCGAAGCCAATGGAAGACAGGAGGATAGATAAAAGATCAATTTTGGGCTTGGTCGTTTTTGAAACGTTTTGCATAAATAAAATACCGCAAATCAGCGAGAGAACCAAAAAAGGAAGAGAAATCCAGAAAATCCAGTGCCAAGACAGATTTTGCAGTACCAGTCCTGCAATGGTAGGCCCCACCGCAGGTGCAAACATAATTACCAATCCGATGATCCCCATAGCCGCGCCTCTCTTTTCAGCCGGGAAAATGATCAAGATGGTGTTAAACATCAACGGCAATAACAGCGCTGTACCAATGGCCTGAAGAATACGAGCGATCAATAGCACTGAAAAAGTAGGTGAAAGTGCAGCAACGAGGCAACCAGCTATTGAGAACAGCAACGATGTAACAAACAGCTGTCTTGTCGTAAAGGTTTGAATCAGCAATCCCGATACAGGTACTAAAATACCGAGTGTCAGCAGGTAAGCGGTCGTCAGCCATTGGGCTGTTGCAGTTGTAATATGCAAAATCTGCATCAAATCATTCAGTGCAATGTTAAGTGCCGTTTCACTGAACATTCCAATAAAGCCACTAAGGAGCAGGGCAATCATAATAGGTAGCACCTTGAACGTTTTGGGTTCAGAGGGTGAACTCGTTTGACTCTTTGTACTCATGTTGTTTTTGTTCCTCCAATAAATTAATGGGTATTGAATTATAACGATCGGTCTATATATAATAAACATGTTGTTATTTTTTTGTCAAAGTAAATTATAAATAATATATAATGAAGGATGCTGTATATGGCTGCTAAACCTGAATCATACGAGAATATCGTACAAACCGCATCGAAGCTCTTTTTTCATCAGGGGTATCACGCAACTGGACTGAATCAGATTCTTGCGGAGAGTGGATCACCGAAGGGCTCACTTTATTATTATTTTCCGCGTGGTAAAGAAGAATTAGCTTTGGAGTGCATAAGAAGAGGGAATGAATTTATTAAGCAAAAATTAAAACAGACACTGGACGAAAACGATAATCCTGTACTAGCCGTTCAGAATTTTATTCGTAATACAGCTGAGGAGGCAGACCGTACCGGCTTTAACGACTTCATGCCGATTGGCTTCTGGGCTGCTGCTGAAACTTCCTGTATTAGCGAATCGCTACGTCATGCTTGTGTGAATACATTTGCAGATTGGCAGCGCATTTATATGGAACGTCTTCAGAAATCGGGCTGGACAGAGGAAAAGGCACACAGTCTGGCGGTACTTATCATTTCGATGCTCGAAGGTGCATTAATTTTGGCTGTTACGCAACAGAGCAGTGCTCCTATTTATAATATCGTGGATTACATTCCACAGTTGGTCAAATAATCCTGTCTCTTCGATTTTCAATCGCTCCTAATGAGCTCCAACAAGCAACTTTAAAAAGCCGATGTTCTCGTTTTTGAGAACTTGGCTTTTTAGTGGTTCTGAGACGTAATTTTACTCACATTACCAGCACCAAATGATGAAAAGTATGGTAAAATGGAATGAATTTGATTTTGATTTTGCACGAAAGGAAGGGTGATAGCAAATGGCAAAAGCGAAGGTAGCCAAACGGCCTACTCGGGATGAATTTGTACTGGAGGAAATCGGGAATCAGCTTGTAGAAGCACAACGTGAGCAATCCGAAATCGTATTGACCGTATGGGGACGCCAAGAAACAACCCGCGGACAGATCGTTAAAATGGACCCGAGAACGGGAAAGGTTCATGTGGAGAGTAATGGAGAAACAGAAAAAGTTCCTTTTATGGATATTATGAGTGTAAATTACCCGAGAGATTAGTTGTTGTGATTACATAAATATAGCAGAAAGGGACGAAAAGAATGACAAAGTTAGGGTCTCCCTTACTGCTGTGGGAAAGTAACAATTTACAATTCGCGTATACAAAAACAACCGAGTGGTTTAGAGCCATCGGTTGTTTTTGTATACTGCTGCATGAGTGGGAAGAGAAAGCCGCGTTATTGTGTTGGCACTTTCCCTTGTACATGCTTATGTAGCTTTTATCGGGCTGGTATGACTGGCACGTGCTTCGGCTTTCTTAAGCACCTTACGATCAAAAATGAAGGGGCCAAACGGCAACAGCGATGCAATCAAGGCTGCAAGACTTTGCAGTAGCGTTATTTTCCGCAGAATCAGCATGACCACAGTAGCTATGACATAAGCCACGAACAGTACCCCATGGATCATACCCACCCAGCTTACCATTTGCGGCATTCCAGCTGCGTATTTAAGCGGCATAGCGATACACACAAGCAGTAGATATGAAATCGCTTCAATATTACCAATGACACCAAACATCTTAAAGGCATTTTTGAACATAATACACCTCCTTCTCCTATTGCTTAAAATTTAATATATCCTATAATGCAATGTTATTAAACGGTAGAAAGTTACGATATATCGAATATTTACAGCTGAACCCCAAGGTTATGTCAGAGCTTTCACATGACTGAAGTATCTCACATCAATGCTTCATTTCGCTGATTCCAACGTACCACAGCTTAGCGTGCCCGGAAACGATAATCGTAATTTCGTTTAAATTGTTGAAACAAACAATAGGGCTTAGAAAGATGGCTTGGAGTAAGAAAAAACACTAAGCTGGTCAAGTTCGAAGGCTTAGCATATGTTGTTTACGCGACCCTATCAGTAAAAATGCTAGTGTGAAGTCTAAACATTTTGTATGCAAATTCCGATAACAGTTAAATGAACGTGTGTACATTATAGTGTGAATTTTAAAAGCTGGATGGCAGCAGAAGGGTTTATAAGCTTAACTTATTAGTTTTGACAAATAAAATTTCCATACTGGTATCAAGGAGAGCATAGATCATGAATAAAAAACGTTTGCGTCAATGGATGGCTCCGTTCGCAACGGCTACACTGATTTTAAATACGGGATATGGCATTTTGGCCCCCGATGCAGTGGCTAGCGCGTTGCCGACTGAGAGGCATAACTCAAATCTGACAGGACTGAATACAGCACAGTTACATACCAAATTAGCAACCGCTCAAGGTCGTAATGTGCCGGTTACTTCAGGCACGAAAGTGACTACGTTAACAAAAGGTTATGGTCAGAACACCTATCTCAACCAAATGCTAAAAGTAATGTCGAGCCAAATGGTTACTGCGAATATCGCGCCGGCAGAGGTAAGCAATCTGACAGCGGTTCCTACAGAAACAACAAAAGTAAATTTGTCCTGGACCAATCCGTCGGACCTTAATTTCGACCATGTAAAAGTGGTTGGTGTCACTAACGATGTGTATGTAGATAATATTAGAAGTAACTCTTATATGTTGAGCGGTTTACAGCCGAATACGACCTATACCTTTCGAGTGAAGACGGTGAATAAGAGCGGAGATGAATCACAAGGTACGACAGTACAGGCCAAAACGGCTTCCATTGATGTCCCTGTAGATAAGACACCTCCAGGAGAGGTAAGCGGGCTGACAGCGACGAATGTCGGATATAACGCTTTTACCGTAAATTACATATTGCCTAAGGATGCTGACCTGAGCCAAGCGATCATCTATTTAAATGGTAAGGAAGTGCAGCGAACTACAGGGACGTCCTATACGTTCAGTGGATTGATTGCCTCCACAAATTATACAGTTCTGGTCAAGACTATTGACAAATCCGGCAACATCTCTGGAGGAATCAGTATTCCGGTTACGACCTCAGCGCTCAGCGTTGATACCGTGCCCGAAGTGACAGGAGCTTCAGTGACATCAGTTAATAACTATAGCGTCACTGTTTCCTGGACGAGACCCAGCGGAATTAGTACAGTCAGTCTGTATAAGGACGGGCAACTGGTAACCGATTCATCAGGAACATCCTATACATTCAACAATCTTTCTTCAGGGCAGGCCTATTCGTTCACGATTAGGTCCAAGCGAAGCACAGGTGCATTGTCCTCCGGTGTGAGACTGACTGCCACAACGGACAGTACGTCCTCCAATTCGTCAGAAGTGTCCAATCTTGAAGTAGATAGCAAAAGTGACACCTGGATCAAAATCACCTACGATATGCCGAGTAAAGCCGACAAGGTGAAGATATATGTTGATGGAGATTATGAGGGAACTACAAGCTCTGAGTCCTATAAAATCACGGATTTGCGAGAAGGACGCTGGTATGAGATTAAGGTCGTAACTGTCAATAGTAATGGAAGAGAATCTAGCGGTGTAAAGATATCAGAACGCACGAATTCGGATGGTTACTATTCTTCTTCGTCATCTAGTTCATCGAATTATGAGAAAGCGAGAGATTTGATGCGAATTGCAGAAAACAGTCTGAATGCCTCGGACTGGCGTTCTGCCAGAGATGCAATCAGTGATCTGCCGAGCGGAACCCGTAAAAGCGATTTGCTGGATCGGTTAGAAGCTATTCGCAATAGAGCGATCGGTACCAGTAGTTCATCATCCGGGACGAGTTCTACAACAACAACTTCTGGTACAACGTCCTCATACCCTAACAATGCGGTTTCCTCATATTCAACTTCGTTCACCCTGACACCAGGAGCTAAATCAGCTTATGTCGATGGTCGTGCTACGACGATGGCTCAGGCTCCGCGAATCATAAATGGGGCGACGATGGTCCCGCTGCGCTTTATCAGTGAACGGATAGGTTACGAGGTAAATTATGAAAAGGCGACCAAAAAGATCATTCTGACTCGACCTACAGACGGCAAACAAGTAGTGCTTCAAGTCAAGAATTCGACCCTTGCCGTGTATGAGTTAAACAACTCCCGAAGTTATTCGACGAACATCACAGCTCCGGTTATTGTTAACGGCTACACACTGGTTCCATTACGAGTAATTAGCGAGCTTTCGGGGTATCAGGTGAACTATAATACTGCATCCAAACAAATTACGATTACAAAATAAATACTTCTGTAGAAAGGGTTCTAAAGTTTTCACTTTAGAACCCTTTCTGTGTATTAGGAAGTGTATGTAGAACAATGACAATCTGTTACTCTGTAAACAAGTTATTTTGATTGAAAAGAATATCGAGTTGCTTAAGCTCGCCACTTGTTAGTCGAACACCCAGAGTTTGAAGATTGGACTCGATTTGATCAGACTTGGTTGCACCTGGAATAATTAGATCAACGGCTGGACGCGTTAATAGCCAAGCTAGCGCAATCTGTGCAGGATCTGCACCCTTGTCTTTCGCGAATGCTTTGAAGCGATCCACGCGTTCCAAATTTGCGAGAAATGCTTCTTTTTGAAATAAAGGATTATTCATTCGTGAAGTGTCATTAAAAACATCATCCTTCTTATATTTACCGGCCAACAGACCTGATGCGAGCGGGAAAAAAGGAATCAGTGAAATTTCGTGCTCTAGACAATAAGGAATAACGTCGGCTTTTGCATGACGAACCAGTAGTGAGTATTCAGCTTGAAGAACATCCAAGTGCTTATCAGCATTAAAAGCCTGAAGCTGCTCAAAGCTTAAATTTGAAGCGCCAATGGCTTTGATTTTCCCTGACTTCTTCAGCTCTGCAAGTGTGTCAGCAGCTTCAGCCTGCGGGGTTCGGCTATCGGGAAAATGAAGAAAGAAAATGTCAACATAGTCTGTCTGTAATCTCATCAGGCTGTCATCCACAGCCTTACGTAATGCAGCTGGACTGTTGTCGACTTCCAGATGGCCTTGATTAAATTGGGTATTAGAAGAAGATTTAGTAGATATTACAAGATGTTCACGGCCACCATAATCCCGGATGGCTTCACCGATTAACTCCTCAGAGTGGCCCATTCCATACAGAAATGCGGTATCAATGAAATTGATCCCTTTTTCAAGGGTAGTCCTAATTAATTGTCGGCTTAGAGTATCATCGACTTTTGGATACATCATTGAATTACCTACCACACCTGCTCCAAAACCAAGTTTAAATGCTTTTAATCCTGTTTTTCCTATTGCTATTGTATTATTCATGTTTTTAAGCTCCTCTTTTGTATGATGTGGAATCCTAGGAAGGACTCTAATGCACATCTTACAACCTGGTGTAAACACTAGGTCAAGCAGAGCGATCAGGTATCGAAAACAGATTAAGTTTGGTTTTCAAGTGGCAAAAAGTTATGGCCAAATTTTTGCCCGGTTTGCAATTTCAATTCAATCATATCCTTAATTTCCTGAAGTTCTTTCAGTTGCTGATCTATCTTTTTTTGGTAATCGTAAAGCCTATCGTACCATTCAATATTTGATATGTTGCTCTCATCTAATTGAAGCTGGATCATAGGTTTTAACTCCTGCAGCGACATCCCAGCTTTTTTTAAACACTTGATCATAAGAAGTGCCTCTTTGTGTGAATTGTTATATATCCTGTGTCCATTATTTTTTCGGGCCACGGGAGGAAGAAGACCCATTTTCTCATAATACCGTAAGGTATCCTCACTGACTTGGAATTGATCCATAAGTTCCTTCATTTTAAAATTTGTTGTCATCTCTCGTCACCTTCGTAAGGGATCATTTAACGCATTAATTATAATATCTGGAGTTAACACGAGGTCAAGATTTATTCATGGAGAATCAAGATATTTCGCAGTATAAGTTTTCAAAATGAGACACGCTGCTGGACTTGGCTATTATTGTTTTCTGCTATATGAAGATAAGATCTCGCATTACTGTATATTCGAACAGGCATTAAAACGAAATTCATGCGGGGTCAATCCACATCGTTCCTTGAAAATTCGATAGAAATACTTCATATCATGAATACCGACTTCAAGTGCGATCGTTTGAACGCTCCAACTGGTATCTAATAGTAAGCTACAACTCTCGTGAATACGAATATCCTGCAGCATTTTTGTATAGGTCATTCCGCTAGCTTTTTTAAATTTGCGTTGAAATTGACGTGAGCTAATTAAAAATTGCTTGCAAATTTGATCAACCGACAACGGATTTTTATAATTTCTGGTTATATCATCAATCGTATACTGAATGGGATCCGTTATGACTGGCTTGGAAACATGAGCTACTTGTATCACATGACTGAAGCTTCCAATAGAGCAGACATTGTATTCCTTCAAGATGTTGTTAAATGGGGAGTGTATAACTTGCCTGAAGGGAGCCATAATCCGAGAAGCGCAGCCCCTTATGTTCTGGAAAATGGAGAGGGAGACCGATTACTCACTGGAGATCAGCTCCACAGAATTCTAGCCACTCCTGATTACCTTTGGATTATGTTGTTTTGCGCTAGGATCTATTGTCGGCTTTTTTTCTTCTAATTATTGGATGGTTATTGTGAGCAGAATCTTCCAATCCATAGGGGCGTCTGTTGTCCCGGCATCATCCATGTTGATCCCGATTCGCTATATATCTATCGAAAATCGTGGCAAAGCTTTGGGGATTACCTCTGCAGGAATGGCCTTAGGGACGGCAATAGGCCCAATTATTGCTGGATTTGTTATTGGATTTGCAAGCTGGCGCTACCTATTTTTAATTTCATTTCTAGTCATTATTACAATCCCTCTTTTCAGGAGGTATTTAATAAATGAAACACTTTCAAAAGGAAAAGCTGATCTCATAGGAGGTATTTTGCTTGCAGCTTCAATTACGCTGCTGCTACTCTCCATTACTGGACACAGCTGGAGTTATTTTACGGCTACTATCCTAATATTCATATTATTCATCATTCGCATTAACAAAACGGATGAACCCTTTATTGAACCGACACTTTTTAAAAATACAAGGTATACGATAGGGTTGATTATCGCTTGTATGATTCTTACACTTAATTTATGTGTTCCGTATTTGATCCCGCAGGTGTTAAGCTCAATACATCACTTATCTTCTGTGAACACAGGACTCGTGATGTTTCCCGGTGCTTTGATTGCTGCATTGCTTGGGTTGGTGGGTGGAAGAATTGCAGATGCAAAGGGCAATCGCTTTGTATTCTCGTTGGCATTCTTGTTCCAAGTGATGGCATACCTCATATTGGGTATTTTTATGGACGCGGTTCCTGCCGTGATTGCGATTATCTTAATTCTAGCGAATACTGGATTAACATTTGCTCAGATTACAATGGCAAACACCATTTCTCGAACATTAAGCGGCAACCAAACCGGAGTTGGTATGGGTATCTATATGATGGGAAGCTTTATGGCGGGGGCTATCGGAACGTCTATTCTTGGATCCGTACTTAATCAAGGAGCACAAAGCAAAATTATGTTCAGCACTATTTTTTTGATTTTGGGCATATGGATTATAGGCTTTGCTATTTTCTATTTTACAGTTTTTCGTAAAGAAGCATCACCCGTTCAGCAAGACACATAGCAATCAATTATACTAAACGATCCTTATTAATAACCGACAGGTGTCTTAGTTACGACCTGTCGGTTAAACCTTACTAAAACACTCCTGACATACTGATGTCAGGAGTGTTTTTATTTCGATGCAGCAGACAGAGGAACTCAATGTCTATTTGCATTAAGTGAAAATGAAGACTGAACCACTGCATATTGGTTTCAAAAAAAATGGACTTGACTTTCTATCCATTTTAGACAGGTACTTGACAGGTATATGATATATTAAAAAAAGTTGAGATTTACTTATAGACTTTCAACATGATTGTCTACTTATAAGAATTGAAAATCAATTAAATGGCGGGGATATACAGTGTATCAATACAAAGATCAGGATTATGAAGCTGTTCATTTTGATGGACAAGATTTGCGGTATGGAGAACTCGTACGCTGCACTTTTAAAAAGTGTACATTCATGCATACTTCATTGGATGAGATCGAGACAAGCCATTGTCGTTTTATTGAATGTGACTTTAAAGGTGCTGCTCTATGTGGATCTGTGCATACGGAATCAGCTTTTGAAAATTGTTCTTTCAATGGTGCCAACCTTTTTGTTTCCAAATTCAGCTCTTGTAAAATGACAGGATCGGACTTTGCAGGTGCTCAAATGGACGGTGTCACTTTGAGTCAAGGAGACTGGTCCTACACTAATCTAAAGCATACCAAGCTGGGGAAACAGGATTTGAGAGGAATTCGTTTTTATGAAGCAGATTTTTCTGATACCGATTTGACGAAAGCTGACCTGAGAGACTCTGACCTAACGAGAGTAACTTTGAGCAGAGCGAACTTGCAGGGAGCCGATCTACGTGGTGCCAATCTTGAAGGAATTGATTTGAAAACTTTGAATATTAAAGGCGCGCGAATGGATAGAGAGCAGGCGATTCTGTTTATACGCTCTTATGGAGCAAAGGTAGACTGAAGAACAGTGGAGGTTTTCATGGAACAGTCTAAAAAACTTCTTTTTTATCCAATGTATGGTGTATGTATTCTCGAATCTGTAGAGAAAGAAGATGACTTGGAAAACCTACAAAGTTCCTATAACTTGTATTTTCCTAAACAAGGACTTCGCATGTTTATTCCGCAACAGAGAGCACTGCAAAAATGTATCCGACCTTTGTCCAATGTGGATTACTTTTTGAGTTCCAGAGCTCAATTTTTTGGAGAATATGCTCAACTTCCTTTGAACCCTTCTGAACGTCGCTGCTTTTTGCAGGCCAAGATCGAGTCAGGGCTTCTTCATGATCATTTTGGCATCATCAGGGATATAATTTGTTCCAAAGCCTACAATTTGAAAATGAATTCTCATGATAGGTCCATTCTGAGTATGGCTCGAGAGATGCTGGTAAGTGAACTAATGTATGTTTTGAATCTTTCAGCGGACGATGCAGGCAGGTATTTGAAAGAGGATATTGAAAAGCGTCAGCTTGGGTAGGAGGAGCAGTACATGCAAAATTTTATTAACGTTCATGGAGCACGGGAAAATAATCTGAAAAATATTGATATTCAAATTCCTCGTGACCAAATCGTTGTGATCACCGGGGTGAGCGGCTCGGGAAAATCCAGCCTGGCATTCGATACGCTATATGCTGAGGGACAAATGCGTTATGTTGAATCACTATCTTCCTATGCAAGACAATTTCTCGGGCAGATCAATAAACCAGATGTCGACTCGATCGAAGGACTTTCACCCGCAATTGCCATTGAACAAAAAACGACATCTAACAATCCACGTTCCACAGTGGGCACTGTAACTGAGATTTACGATTTTTTGAGGTTATTGTGGGCAAGGGTTGGAACGCCGCATTGTCCATCCTGTAAAAGTGAAGTTACGCGCCAGTCTGTCGATCAAATTGTAGATCAAATATATAGGCTTCCTCAAGGAACGAAATATATGGTGCTCGCACCTTTAGTACAAGATAAAAAAGGGGAGCACCAGCACATTTTTGAACAAGCGAGGACCAATGGCTATGCACGTGTGCGAGTAGACGGTATCGTTAAGAACCTATCGGAAGAGATCCAACTTGATAAAAACAGGAAACATACTATCGCTATTGTAGTGGACCGTCTGGTAGTCAAAGAGGGGGAAACTCAGAGACTGACAGACTCTATTGAAACAGCCATTACTTTGTCCGGCGATACTGTATTGGTTCACCGGATGGATAGCGGTGAGGACATGCTGTTCTCCCAAAGTTTTGCTTGTGCCCGTTGCGGATTTTCCATGCAGGAGCTGTCTCCTCGCATGTTCTCTTTTAATAATCAGTACGGCGCCTGTCCGACTTGCTCGGGACTTGGGTTTCATCTTGAGGTTGACCCGATCAAAGTCGCACCTGATCGCAGTCAATCGTTGAACTCGGGCGCAATTAAAGCTACCGGATGGGGAAATGTCGAAACCAACTCCTATTGCAAAATGTATTTTGAAGCGATTGGAAAAAAGGCTGGATTTGATCTGGATACTCCTCTTGATCAGATTTCACAGCAAGCATTGGACATGCTCCTGTATGGAACACAGGGTGAAAAACTTGAACTTAGATGGGAAAGCAATCATCGGGAGAGGCTGCTGCACCAGGCATTCGAAGGGATTGTCAACAATCTGGATCGACGCTACCGGGAAACCCAGTCCGATACAATGCGGAAAGAACTTGAAGGCTATATGTCCGCCTTGCCTTGCCACGACTGTCACGGTGATCGGCTGGCACCGATGCTTCTTGCTGTAACCGTCTGTGATATGAACATCTCAGATTTCTGCAAGCTGTCTGTTACCGAGGCCATTCATTTTATCGAAAATATGCATCTGTCCCCGGCTAAGGCTATGATTGCCGCCCCGATTACAACGGAGATTGTTGACCGACTTGTATTTTTGAAAAATGTCGGGCTGGAATATTTGACGTTATACCGAACTGCCGGAACACTTTCAGGCGGGGAGAGTCAGCGCATTCGTTTGGCCACCCAGATTGGATCGCGCTTAACAGGAGTGCTGTACATTCTCGACGAGCCCTCGATCGGTTTGCACCAGCGAGACAATGAACGGCTTATTTCCACTTTGAAGGAAATGCGTAATTTGGGCAACACCGTCATTGTGGTGGAGCATGACGAAGAGACGATCCGCCAAGCAGACTGGATTGTGGACATTGGTCCGGGTGCGGGTAAACATGGAGGAGAAGTGGTTGCTCAGGGAGAACTTGACCAAATTACCGCTGAAAAACGTTCGATAACAGGCCAATATTTGTCGCATCAAAGATGGATTCCCGTGCCTGAGAACCGTCGACCAGGCAATGGACATCATCTGACTATTGTGGGAGCAGCGGAAAACAATCTGAAAGACATCAATGTATCCATCCCATTAGGAACGATCACGTGTGTTACGGGCGTTTCCGGGTCAGGTAAGTCCAGCCTTGTTAACGAGATACTTTATAAAAAGCTGGCGGCGACGCTAAATCGAGCTCATACTCGCTCAGGAAAACATTTACAAATTGATGGCATAGAGCATTTGGATAAGATTATTAATATGGATCAAAGCCCGATCGGACGGACTCCTCGTTCCAACCCGGCCACATACACTGGTCTTTTTGATAATATTCGCTCCCTATTTGCCATGACAAACGAAGCCAAGGTGCGTGCTTATGGCCCGGGTCGCTTTTCGTTTAATATTAAGGGCGGACGCTGTGAAGCCTGTACGGGTGATGGATTGATGAGAATCGAAATGCATTTCCTGCCCGATGTGTATGTGCCTTGTGACGTCTGTAAAGGGAAGCGATACAATCGCGAAACTCTGGAAGTTCACTATAAAGGGAAAAGCATTGCAGATATCTTGGAGATGACTGCGGACGAAGCTGTTGTATTTTTTGAGTATGTTCCAAAAATACGGAAGAAAATCGAGGCGCTCTGTAAAGTGGGGTTGGGTTATGTGAAGCTGGGTCAGTCTTCTACAACGCTATCAGGCGGAGAAGCGCAACGAGTGAAACTTGCATCAGAACTGCTGAAGCCCGCTACGGGTTCAACGCTATATGTTATGGATGAACCCACTACAGGACTTCACGTTGCGGATGTGCAGCAATTGATCAATATACTTCATGTGCTGACCGAGGAGGGGAATACCATTGTTGTTATCGAGCATAATCTGGATGTAATCAAGAATGCAGACTATATTATAGATCTGGGACCCGAAGGTGGTAGCAATGGAGGGAACGTCGTATGTACCGGGACCCCAGAACAAGTGGCCGACTTTAAGCTGAGCTACACGGGGCAATATTTACGAAAAGAACTTAGAGACATACATTCATAGATAATCATCCTAATCTCGAATTTCAAACTCTATGCATTCATGCAGTATTCGCTATAATGGATACAGTGATTTAGGAAAGGGATGTAATCATGAAGAAGGTCATCGTAATTGGATCAGGAATTCTGGGGGCATCGACAGCGTACCAGCTAGCAAAAATGGGTGCTGATGTCATTATTGTAGATCGTAAAGATAAAGGACAAGCTACTGATGCCGCCGCTGGCATTATCTGTCCCTGGCTATCACAGCGACGTAATCAGGCTTGGTACCAGCTGGCCAAGGCAGGCGCACGCTTTTATCCTGGGTTGATTGAAGAACTCAAAAGCGAGGGAGAAACAGAAACAGGCTATGCTCAAGTGGGTGCTCTCAGTATTCATGATGATTTGGAGAAAATCAAAAAAATGGAGGAGCGGGCACACTTACGACAAGCGGATGCACCGGAAATCGGTGAAATTACCCGGCTAAATGAAAAAGAAACCCATGAACGGTTTCCTTTGTTAGTAGAAGGTTATCATTCTGTTCATATTAGCGGTGCCGCCCGTATAGATGGTCGTGCGCTGCGGGATGCGTTGGTCCAATCAGCACAGAGACATGGAGCGACCCTTATACATGGGGATGCTGCACTTCAATATGAGTCCGACCAAGTAACTGGAGTAGCGGTCGGTGCAAAAAGCTTCTCGTCCGACAAGGTCATTGTTTGTGCAGGTGCATGGGCAAATCAATTACTGTTGCCTTTGGGCATTCATTTTAAGGTTAGTTATCAAAAAGCACAAATTATGCATTTGCAGGTTCCTAATAGGCAAGACACAGGCACCTGGCCTGTAATCATACCGCCTTCTGATCAATACCTGCTGGCTTTCGATAAACAGAAGATCGTAATAGGGGCGACTCACGAAAATGAAATCGAGGGTTACGATACGAGGGTAACAGCAGGTGGGATGCAGGAAATTCTGAACAAAGGTTTAGAGTTGGCCCCTGATTTAGCAAACAGCACTTTTCAGGAGGTAAGAGTTGGTTTCCGTCCTTTTACACCCGGTTTTCTACCGGTGATCGGAGCTGTTCCAGGCTGGGATGGTCTTATAGCGGCAAATGGGCTTGGAGCATCCGGGTTGACCATGGGCCCCTTTATTGGAAATCAGCTGGCAAAGTTGGCACTTGGAATGGATTTAGATATCGATATCAATGATTATGATATTCGAAAAGCAATAGATGAAAGTTGATCCTTGACCGGAGACAACAATATATATGCTTATGAAGTCGCCATACTGGCGACTTTTTGTTTTAGTGCTATATTCATTCTATACGTCATTCATCATGTCATTGAGATGCGAATTTTTTAACGATTGTGTTGTGGTTTGCATGTTTTTCAAGTAGTCGATTTTATAGATACAGGAATAGATCACATTTAATACATAGTCAAAGGCAATCTGCGATGAAAATGTACCAATCTTGGCATGTTTTACTTCGTCATTAGGCACCTGGATACAGATATTACTGAGTTTGGCCAATTCGCTTTGATTGGTTGCTGTAATTGTGATAAAAGGGATATTTTCATGTGCGAAATGCCGTGCTGCTTTTAAAAAAATCGGCGACTTTCCGTGGTAAGTTAAAAAAACAGCGCAATCCTGTGTCGTAAGATTAGCCGTATGGTAAGCCCACTCAGACAGCTCCGTGGCTATAAACACATACTTGTTTATTTTTACCAATTTATTTTGGAAACTTTTCGCACGGATTTGTGAATCACCTAACGCATATATAAAGATTCTTTTCGCTTGATCCAGCAGTAGGGCTGTTTGCGACAATAAATCATCATCCATGAATGTAAAGTTTTTTTCAATCGTTTCTTTCATTAATTCTGCAATTTCTTTCGCTACTTGAAGTGGGGATTCATCAAAACCGAAAGGATAGTTGGGGTCTACATTGGAAATGTTCTGGGTATTCTGCTGAAATTCCCGAGCAAGTTTGATTATGAACTCCTTGAAACCAGATAGCCCAAGTTTATGTGTTAATCGATTAATCGCGGAATGCGAAGTATATGTTGCCTTTGCAAGCTCCTGAATATTTAAGTGCAGGATACTTTCCTTATGAAGCAAAATATAGGATGCAATGCTTTTTTCGTTTGGTGTAAAGTTTTGCATTTCGGATAATTGCATCAGTATTTTCAACAGGTTCACTCCGGTTCAATTGAAATAACGTTTGATAAAGGATATAAAATAAACATTTTGTTTAAAAACAACCCGCCATGTTGACAAATAATCGGTTGAATGTACCATTTTGGCGGCAAATCCTTTACGATCAACATTCTTCTTCTATAATAAATGAAAAAGAGCCTAAGGGGGAAATAATATGCTTACCATCGGTTATATTGGAAATGGGAAAAGCACGAACCGTTATCATCTTCCTTTTTCATTGAACAGAGCTGATTTGAAAGTGAAGACGATATACGCACGTAATCCAGATAAAGGGGAGTGGAAAAAAGTCCCTGACGTGCAGTATACAGATAATATTGAATCTCTAATGAACGATAAGGAGATTCAGTTGATTGTTATCTGTACACCTGTAGAATCCCACTACGACTATGCGAAAATGGCGCTTGACCACGGGAAAAATGTACTTGTTGAGAAACCTTTTACGTTAACCAAAGAAGAAGCCATGTCGATCTTCCAATATGCTAAAGAGAAAAATCTGGTTGTACAATGCTATCAGAATAGACGTTACGATTCGGATTTCCTCACTACCCAGAAGATTATTGAATCAGGAAAACTTGGAGATTTGCTGGAAGTGGAGATGCATTACGATTATTATCGCCCTGAGATCCCGAACTCCACTTCTCATTTTTCCAAGTATAACAGTTACCTATACGGACATGGCGTTCATACCATTGACCAGGTTCTTTCCTATTTTGGGAAGCCGGACACAATTCGTTACGATGTTCGTCAATTGCTGGGTTCTGGGAGAATGAATGATTACTTTGATCTGGATTTTTATTATCCCTCGCTCAAGGTATCCATCAAATCCAGCTTTTTTCGCTTAAAAGAGCGGCCGAGTTTTGTTGTATACGGCAAAAAAGGCGTTTTTATAAAGCAAACGAAGGATCGTCAGGAGGAGCATCTGAAATTATACTATCTGCCTAAGGGACACGCCGATTTCGGCATCGACCTGCCCGAGCATTACGGCATCTTAACATATTTGGATGATAAAGGCGAGTATCATGAAGAAAAAGTCGTTTCTGAAAAGGGAGACTATGCCCGAGTGTATGACGATATTTATCAGTCGATCGTATTTGGTAAAGAAAAAGTGATTAAAGACGAAGAAACGATAATTTGTATGGAAATACTTGAAAAAGGTATAGAGGAGTGCAACTAAAATGAAGTTGGGAATTGTCGGAGCAGGGATGATCGTAGGGGATCTATTGAGCTTTATTCAGGAAATCCCGACCATTTTATTAAAGGGCATTTGTTCTAGACCTAGCCACCAGGAGAAATTACTGGATTTGAAAAATAAATATGGAATAGCTCAGATTTATTCGGATTACAGCGAGATGCTGATGAACCGTGATGTGGATACAGTTTATATCGGGTTGCCTAATCATCTTCATTATTCATATGCCAAAGAAGCATTATTGAGTGGTAAACATGTCATTTGTGAGAAGCCGTTTACTTCCAATTTGCAAGAATTTCTAGAGCTAAAAGAAATTGCTCAGCAAAGAAAACTGGTATTGGTGGAAGCCATAACGAATCAATATTTGAAAAATTATTTGTCAATGAAGGAGTATCTACCTAAACTTGGTGAGATCAAAATAGTTGAATGCAACTATTCTCAATACTCATCTCGATATGAAGCTTTCAAAGCGGGAATAATCCAGCCTGCGTTTAATCCGGAAATGTCTGGTGGAGCCTTGATGGATATTAATTTATATAATATTCATTTTGTTGTTGGATTCTTCGGTAGCCCAAAGAAAGTGGAGTATTGGGCGAACATGGAGCGTGGAATTGATACTTCAGGTATGCTGCTGCTTGATTACGGTGATTTCAAGTGTGTCTGCATAGGTTCAAAAGATAGTACGGCCCCCAATGCCGTGAACATTCAAGGCAATAAGGGCTATTTACACATGGCAAGTTCAGCTAATATATGCGACTGCTTTGATTACACTGCGAATAAGGAAACGCCAATTCGTGTGGATCTAAAAGATCATTCGCATCGAATGTATGACGAATTCGTTGAGTTTGATCGTATCATCGAAGAAAAAGATTTTGGAAAAGTCTCGAATATGCTTGAACATAGCGAGAAGGTCATGAATGTCATTGAGAAAGCCAAGCAGTCCGCCAATCTTGTATTTGGCCCTGATAAACCATTTTGAGAGTAGCAGACATATGTCTGCTACTCTTTTTTATCAGATTCACAATTTCCGGTCCAACAGCATGCCTATTTGCTCTGCCATCTCGACAGGAGAGAGAGGTTTATCATTCAAAAACCACCACTCCATAATCCCTACCACAGCGGACGCTGCATAACGGACAACCACTTCTTCGTTTAGTCCCCGATTTCTTGCTTCATTCATGTCGACCTCTTCCCGAAGTTCATCGATCATAAATTCAAGAAACTGAGTGCGGAAGTAAGGGGCGCCTTTGCTCACCAGCATCGTGGAGAAAAATAAATAGTTAGCCTCTAAATATTCAAACCAAACAATTTCGGCCTCTGTAAAGCTCAAATGAGCCGATTCAATACATAATCTTCGAAGTTCATTGATGTGTGCGGCGATCAGCTTATCCAGCAAATCATATTTGTCCACGTAATGAAGATAGATGGTTCCCCGGCTTACATTCGCTTTGTCGGATAGATCCTGAATCGTAATATGGTCGAAACTCTTTTCGGCCATCAACTCCGTTAATGCTTTTTTCAAGGCTTCCTGTGTTTTGAGTATTCTCCTGTCCACTTTCACTGTGTTCAACCCCTAAACTTCTAAATGATAATTGACTGTTTTAACTTATATGTCTATTAATGAACAAATCAAGCGTATTTAACAATTGCAAGCATTCTGTATCAGCTTATAATAATAGACACAAGTTCAATAATGTATCTTTTTCAATTATAGATGCATTTATATGAAGGATCAATGCAAAGAAAGAGGAGATATCACATGTCAGATACTCAAAAACTTACGGCTGCACAGCGAACGATTGGGGACTTCTCACCAAAGATTGTCGAGCTGACCGACAAGGTGCTTTTTGGGGACGTTTGGGAACGCAAAGAGCTGGCCCCACGCGACCGCAGCCTCATTACCGTAGCAAGCTTGATCACCGGAGGGAATTCCGAACAACTGGGCTTTCATTTGGGTAAAGCCAAAGACAACGGCCTGACGGAAGAGGAACTGATCGAAGTCATTACCCATCTTGCCTTTTATGCGGGCTGGCCGAAGGCGATGTCCGCTATTACAGTGGCCAAAGAACTATTCGCAAAAGAAAACTAAGTCTCGAAAGGATGTTCATTCTCTATGTCCAATATTCAAGATAAAGTCGTTATTATTACAGGTGCTTCCAGCGGAATCGGAGAGGCAGCGGCCAAAGAACTGGCATCTAAAGGTGCGAAGCTTGTGCTGGCGGCTCGCCGTGAAGACCGTTTACAAAAGCTGCAAGAAGAAGTTGAACAAAGCGGGGGTACAGCCATCTACAAAGTAACCGATGTGACATCGCATGAACAAGTGGAGGAGTTGGCTTCGTATGCACTTCAAGAGTTTGGGAAAATCGACGTACTTATCAATAATGCCGGAGTCATGCCGCAATCGTTTCTCTTTAAGAAGAAAATTAATGAATGGGATATGATGATTGATATTAATATCAAGGGCCTTTTGTACGGGATTGCTGCTGTTCTGCCTGCGATGCGGGAACAGAAATCTGGCCATATCATTAATCTGTCTTCTATTGCCGGACATAATGTCTATCCCGGCGGCACTGTATATTGCGCGACCAAACATGCCGTAAGGGCGATTACGGAAGGTTTACGTCAAGAAGAGGCGATCAGTGGTACCCAGATTCGTACAACGAATATCTCTCCAGGAGCTGTCAGCACTGAATTGACGGAGGGAATCACGGATGCAGAGTTAAAACAAGCCTACGATGAGTTATATCAAGGAGCGATTAAAGCGGAAAGTATCGCACGTGCGATTGCTTTTGCGATTGAAGAGCCAGGAGACGTTGCGATCAATGAAATGATTATTCGCCCAACCACACAACAGGCGTAAGTCAACAGCAGGAGGAATGACGATGAATTATCGTACAGTAGGAAAAACAGGAATCAAGGTTTCAAATTTATGTTTTGGCACGATGTCCTTCGGCGGAAATGCCGATGAAGAAACATCCAAAAAAATGTTCAACCGCTCCCGCGAAGCTGGCATTAACTTTTTCGATACAGCAAACGTGTACAGCCAGGGTCGCTCCGAAGAAATTCTAGGCGAGTGCATCGAGGACTGTCGGAATGAGATTGTACTGAGCACCAAAGTTTTCTATCCGATGGGACAGGACGTGAATGCTAGGGGGCTTTCCCGTCGTCATATCATGCTTGAAGTGGAAAACAGTCTGCGACGCCTGAAGACGGACCGCATCGACTTCTACTTCGTGCATATGTTCGACGAAAATACACCAATGGAGGAGACGCTTCGTGCACTCGACGATCTTCAAGCGCAGGGCAAAATCCTTTACCCAGCGGTGAGCAACTGGTCGGCCTGGCAGATTGCCAAAGCGGTCGGCATCTCTGCCAGGGAGGAGCTGGCGCGCTTTGAATTGATCCAGCCGATGTACAACCTGGTCAAACGTCAGGCTGAGGTAGAAATCCTGCCTCTTGCCGCTTCCGAGCAGATTGGGGTCATTTCGTACAGCCCTCTGGGAGCCGGGATTCTTACGGGCAAATACGGAACGAACAAACGACCGGAGCAAGGACGGCTGGTCGAAGAGCAGCGGTATACGGACCGCTATGCGGATGAAATGAATTTTGCCGTCGCCGACCGCTTTACTGCACATGCAGCAGAACGAGGCGTGAAGCCCTCGACGCTTGCGGTAGCCTGGGCGATGTCCAATCCTATGATCACGGCGCCAATTATTGGCGCAAGAAACCTCGCGCAGCTGGAAGACTCACTGGGCGCTGTCGATGTAGAGATGACTCCAGAGTGGCGCGATGAGATTTCCAGACTTTCGGTGACTCCCGCGCCTGCTACAGACCGGGGCGAGACGCTACTGCCGAACTGGGCTTGGAGACCGAAGACCGCCTAAATGATGTTGGGGAAGTCGGTGGTGTTCTCGTTTTATAGGAAATGACGCTGGAAGTTAAACGTATCATACCGAAAAAGAGACGGCCTAAGGTCGTCCTTTTTGCTTCTTCGCCGATCAGTCTAGATACTTAGTCATTCATGACCTGGTCATATTTTTCCTTCAATCGCTTGATGTCCGCTCTCGGAGGAGCACCGAACATGCGGGAGTATTCGCGGCTGAATTGGGAGGAACTCTCGTAACCGACCCTGAAAGCGACGTCTGCGGCGTCCGCCGATTCAGCCAATAAGATGCGGCGAGCTTCCTGAAGTCTCAGCTGTTTTTGGAACTGAATTGGGCTCATGGCGGTTACCTCTTTAAAATGCCGATGGAACGAAGAAACACTCATGCTGGCGGTGTCTGCAAGATCTTCGATCCGAAAAGACTGGTCCCAATTTCGGACAATATGGTCGATAGCTTCCCGGATCCGATAGGTGCTGCTTCCTTCGACTGCAATCTGAGCCAATTCGACTCCATAGGGCCCCTGCAGCAACCTGTACAGAATCTCCCTCGTGTAAAGCGGGGCGAGAAATGGGATTTCTCCCGGGGTGTCCAGCAGACGGGCAAGCCTGAGCACGGCGTCCTGAATGGACGATTCCATTCGGCCGACGAACAGGGCACGCTTGGCATTATCTTTTGACGTGACCTTAATATCACAATCGTTCAGCACTTCAAGGATCTGGTTCTGTGTAAATTCGAGCTTAAGACTCAGGTAAGGAGAGTCAGTAGACGCTTTTATAATTTGACCGATCACAGGCAGATTCATGGAAGCGATCAGATAATTGGACGGTCCATATTCAAATCTCTCCTGTGCCAGCAAAATTTCTTTCAGACCTTGAACGACAACACAAAAAGAAGGCTTGTAAACCCGATAAGCGGGCTCAGTTATGCTGGAATGCTGATAGAAAAATAGGGAAGGGATCGCCGTTTCCTTGGCGCTATTCTGAAGCGAGTGACGCTCGATTAATTCGGTAAGCTCCTGTTGCTGTCGAATAAGGTTCTCGGACATTCAAATCCTCCTTGCAGGTTTGTCTGGTCCCATTATAAGACTTATCCGCCTGTAGCAACAGTAGCCGTAATAGGATTGGGCAATCATTTAAGACGAATGAGATATCGCTTCGCTTTTTCTGTTCGGCATAATAAGACTAAGCTCACAGAATCAAGCAAGGGGGGGAACAACGGAATAGCTGAAGCGGCTGAATAAGAAGAGAGAACGGGTGCTCTGTCGGTGGAGGGAGTGACAGAAGCCACTACCGCAAGCAAACGACATTATCAAAGAACAAGTTTAAAAAAGGGAGGAGATGAATTAATTGAATCGTTGGTTTAGGAACTTATTGGTTCAAAGGCTTATCACATTAATAGAGTTTGAAGAGCATGAATGTTTCAAAAAATTATATAATAGTTCTCTTGATAGGATCGTAAGCCAATTAACTAAAGAAAAATAATGAACATTTTTCATACCCACCCTCCTACTGGATAAAGAATAAAATGATATTAAGAAAGGAAGATGTATGTTGGAAAAGCGTAAATTGGGAAATAGCGGTCTGGAAGTTTCCGCAATCGGACTTGGATGCATGGGAATGAGTTACGGTTATGGGCCGGCTTCGGACCAAAAGGAAATGATCTCGGTCATTCGGGAAGCGGTCGAGCGCGGCGTGACTTTCTTTGATACCGCCGAAGTATACGGACCCTACACGAATGAAGAACTCTTGGGCGAAGCTCTTCTTCCCGTTCGAGACCAAGTCGTGATTGCCACGAAGTTCGGCTTCAATATGCAGGATGGCAAGCAGTCCGGGATGAACAGTCGCCCTGAGCATATCAAGAAAGTTGCCGAAGAATCGCTTAGACGGCTCAAGATTGAAGCCATCGACCTGTACTATCAGCACCGAGTCGATCCAGATGTGCCGATCGAAGAGGTAGCGGGAGCCGTGCAAGATCTGATCCGGGAAGGAAAGGTGAAGCACTGGGGATTGTCTGAAGCAGGAGTGAAGACCATTCGTCGTGCACACGCGGTTCAGCCACTCACTGCAATTCAGAGTGAATATTCCCTGTGGTGGAGACGTCCCGAAGAGGAACTCCTCCCTGCCCTAGAAGAGCTCGGTATTGGCTTCGTTCCGTTCAGTCCTTTGGGCAAGGGCTACCTGACGGGAAGTTTTAACGCAAACACGACATTCAACCATGACGATTTCCGCAGTATTCTTCCACGTTTTACTCCAGAAGCGCTGGAGGCCAATCAGGTGCTGGTCGACCTGCTTAAAGAGATGGGTGAGCAGTTAAAAGCAACGCCAGCCCAAATCGCACTCGCCTGGCTGCTAGCCCAGAAGTCGTGGATCGTTCCGATCCCGGGCACACGGAAATTAAGCCGTCTGGAAGAAAATCTAGGCGCATTCCACATTAAGCTCACATCCGAAGATGTGCGCAATATTAACAGCGCAGCCTCGCAGATCACTTTGATGGGCGCCAGATATACGGAGGAACTGGAGAGAAGAACGGGTCTTTGATCTAATTCTTCAAGTCATATCCCAACCATGAGGAAATCTCTTTTGTTAAAGTAAATAATTGAGATGAGAAATCGTATTTCTCCGCGATATTAAAATCCTGTCCTGCCTTATGAGGCGGAGTGGGTATAAGTCCAATGTTCATTAACTCGCTGCTGGTAAAATAGCATTAAAATCATCCCAAAAATCGAAATAGCGGCAGTCATGGACGAGGAAATAAAGTCCTAGAACTGCCGCTATTTTATTGAACTTTCGTATCCGTTAGCGCAATAGTTAATAAACATTTATTTGTTCGCGGCACCGACTGCTGGGGCTGGGATATTCCGTTCAATCTGCTGGCAAGCAGGGATCGCGAGACAATGTCCTTTTAGTAGAGAAATGAGCTTATTCATCTTTGAAGCACACTTTTTGGGATTGACAGAGGTATGGCTGCATGAGAAAATGTACGCGCGTACATAAAATGATTTGGAGGTGGGTAATATCGTTTCGCGCAAGGAAGTAGCAGAACTTTCCGGCGTGTCTGAAGCGACGGTATCCCGGGTCTTAAATGCAGTAGGTCCTATCAAAGAGGATACGCGGAGAAGGGTTCTGAACGCAGCTAATCAGCTTGGATATGTTCCTAGTGCGCTGGCCCGTAACTTTGCCCGAAGCAAGAGTGGCCATCTTGGTGTGGTTATGCCTTATGTCCCGAAGGCGCACCTGTTCTCAGCCTATTTTTTCTCTGAGATGCTGAGCGGTATCGGAAACAAGGCCAGAGACAGCGGGCTCGATCTGCTTCTGTTGTTCCGGAAGCCGGGGGAACGGATTGATTACAGTAGTCTTTTCCGCCAGCAAAGGATCGATACCTGTATCATCCTTGGAGCCAGGGATGACCACGATGAGGTGGAAGCTCTAAAGAGACTTCAGGAAGAAGGGCGTCCGTTCTGCGTCATGAATCACCATTTTGAAGGGCAATCGTTCTGTGAAGTGGATGCAGACCATGTAGAAGGCAGTCGAGCGGCTGTAAGTCACCTCATCGAGCAGGGATACAAGCGGATTGCCTTTCTCAACGGCCCGAATATCTATTCCAATAGTACTGAGCGAATGAAGGGTTACCGTACCGCGCTTCAGGAGGCCGGTATTGAATATGACCACGAGCTGCTTCTGGAAGGTAACTACAGCCGTCGAAGCGGGCTCGAAGCCTCAGCTACAATAGCAGACAAATTGAATGATATTGATGCCGTATTTGCGGCGAACGACCGGATGGCCCTCGGGGTAATGCAGGGTCTCCGTGAGCGCGGACTGCCAGTTGAACGGTTCCCAGCGTTTGTAGGCTATGACGATTCGGATGCGGCTGAGATGGCTGTTCCGCCGCTAAGCAGTGTCCGCGTTCCTTTTTATGAGATGGGAGAGCTCGCAGCCTCGAAGCTTATACCCGATTCTCTGGACCTTATTCCAGCCCTGGAACTGACCGGGTCCGACTCGATAAGAGAACTCCTGTCCACAGAGCTGATTATCAGGGCGTCATCCATTCGTCCATAACACCAATCGTCAAAAACTCGTTGAAACTCAGACCCATAAGGAGGATCACGACATGTCTAATCGTCTTCGTATCGGAATGGTTGGCTACAAATTTATGGGCAAGGCTCACAGCAACGCTTACCGTAGTCTACCCATGTTCTTCCCAGATGCCCCGCTGCAGCCAGAGATGTCCGTTATCTGTGGACGCAACGCGCAGGGGGTTCAGGCGGCTGCCCGCCAGTTCGGCTGGACCGAAAGTGTTACGGATTGGCGTGATCTAGTGAAACGTAACGATATTGATCTCATTGATATTAACGCCCCGAGTAATGCCCATAAGGAAATTGTCGTTGAGGCTGCCCTCCAGGGCAAGCATCTGTTCTGTGAGAAGCCGCTTGCGCTCTCGCTGGCGGATTCCCGTGACATGCTGCAGGTAGCAGAGGAAGCAGGGGTCAGACATATGGTAGGCTTCAACTACCGCTTTTCTCCGGCTGTCCAGCTGGCAAAGCAGCTAGTCGAGAGCGGTCGCCTAGGCAAAATTTATCATTTCCGTGCTTTCTTCCTTCAAGACTGGATCATGGACCCGTCCTTCCCGCTGGTATGGCGGCTGCAAAAAGAAGTGGCCGGTTCTGGCTCTCATGGTGATCTTGGCGCCCATCTGATTGATCTCGCTCGCTTCTTGGTCGGCGAGTTCCATGAAGTGATCGGTATGAGCGAGACATTCATCAAACAGCGCCCGTTGGCTTTGGAGATGAGCGGGTTGAGCTCCAAAAGGAGCGCAGAGGCAAATGCACCGATGGGAGAAGTGACAGTCGATGATGCCACGCTGTTCCTGGCACGCTTCGCCGGAGGTGCGCTGGGCAGCTTCGAGGCCACACGTTTTGCTGCCGGACATCGGAGCACAAATTCATTCGAGATCAACGGTAGCCTAGGCAGCGTGCGGTTTGACTTTGAACGAATGAACGAACTGGAAGTGTATTTCACACAGGATAAGGAGGACGTTCAGGGCTTTCGCCGCGTACTCGCCACCGATCCGGCACATAAGTACTCTGAAGCCTGGTGGCCTGCAGGACATACAATTGGATTCGAGCATACCTTCACCCACGAGATGCTTGAGATGTTGAGGGCCATCTCCGAAGGACGACAACCTTCGCCGAACTTCCACGACGGTGTCGCTTGTCAGGCTGTGCTTGAAGCGGTAGAACGCTCCATAGAGGAACGCCGCTGGGTATCCATTGAAGAAATGTAGTATAACAATACATTCCGAAAGGTGAGTGGTTACAGATGCGCAAGGCACTGATTGTATGGGGTGGATGGAACGGACATGAGCCGGAGCAGGTGGCGGCCATTTTTGAACGCATTTTGAAGGAAGAGCAGTTCGAGGTGGAGGTGTCTAATACCCTTGAAGCCTACCAGGATGCAGAGAAACTGCTTGACCTGGACTTAATCGTTCCAATGTGGACCATGGGACAGATTGAGCAGGAACTAGTCAATAATGTCTCAGCAGCCGTTCAAAGCGGCGTAGGTCTCACAGGCTGCCATGGCGGCATGTGTGATGCCTTCCGGAACAACGTGGATTGGCAGTTCATGACAGGCGGGCAATGGGTTGCGCATCCCGGCAATGACGGGGTGGAGTACATGGTGAACATGAAGCGCGGCTCCAGCCCACTTCTAGAGCACATTGAGGATTTTCAGGTCAAAAGCGAGCAGTATTACCTCCACGTAGACCCGGCAGTTGAAGTGCTGGCAACCACACGCTTCCCGGTCGTACCAGGTCCCCATTCAGCCAATGGGCCAGTGGATATGCCTGTTGTATGGACGAAGCGCTGGGGGAACGGACGCGTCTTCTACAATTCGCTGGGCCATCACGCAGAAATCATAGATATGCCTCAAGTGACCGAGATGATGCGCAGCGGGTTTCTATGGGCAGCCGCAGGCAAACAGGCGGTGGCCACCCAGGGCAGCTCGCTGGCAGAGGCTTATACAGGCATGACAGACAACCAGCAGCGTTAGCGTGGACCGGATGAATTGGTAGTACCTCTGGCAAAGAGTTTGACCACCTGAACTCACCATGGTCAGAAAGGGACAGAGCACAGAAGGAGAACAGACAACACGGACAGTAATACCGTTAGGCGTGTGCCCTTATGCAATGAAGTCCTGATTGAATTCGTATTGCCAGTCTCTAATAGTATCCGATGAAATAAAAGAATGCCATTATCCATTTTTTCTGAAGAAGAAGGGAGTCCAGGCATGAACAAAATGAAAGTAGGCATTATCGGGTGTGGTAAAATTAGCGGAATTTACATGGAAAATTGCCATCGTTTCGACATTCTGGAGCTGTACGCAGTAGCGGATCTGGACCAAGGTCGGGCAGAGGAGCAGGCAGTAGCGTTTAACGTTCCGAATGTATATTCGGTAGATGAGATTTTGGCTGATCCGGAGATCGAACTCATTATTAATTTGACCATTCCGGGCGTTCACGCTGACGTTTGTCTCAGAGCTCTTGAGGCAGGCAAGCATGTTTATGTGGAGAAGCCACTTGCCGTCACCCGTGAGCAAGGGCAGGCTGTCTTGGATCTTGCTCATCAAAAGGGACTGCTTGTCGGCTGCGCACCGGAGACCTTCTTCGGTTCCGGTATACAGACATCATTGAAGCTGATTGAAGACGGAGTCATTGGGAGTCCGGTAGCCGCTACGGCTTTCATGATGAGCCGTGGACATGAACATTGGCATCCTGATCCTGAATTTTATTATGCAGTCGGCGGCGGTCCAATGTTTGATATGGGCCCCTATTATTTGACGGCTCTGGTGCAATTGCTTGGTCCGATTGCTACCATTTCAGGCATGACAAGCAAGGCGATGGATCAACGAATGATTACGAGCGAGAAAAAGAGAGGCCAGACCATCCCCGTCGATATACCGACCCATGTGGCCGGATTGCTGCGCTTCAAGCAGGGGGCTGTCGGCACGCTAATTACCAGCTTTGACATCTTTGGTGGAAGCACTCTGCCACCGATCGAGGTATACGGCACTCATGGCACGTTACAGGTGCCTGACCCGAACACGTTCGGAGGGCCAGTTCGCTATAGGGTGCTAGGCGGGCAAGAATGGACAGACGTTCCGCTGTTGTCGGGCTACCAGGAGAACACAAGGGGCATCGGTGTTGCCGATATGGCCTACGCTATCCGCAGCGGACGGCCTCACCGCGCCAGTGGTGAATTGGCCTATCATGTGCTGGAGGCGATGTGGGCGTTCCACGATTCCTCCGATCAGCAGACCTTCTATCCAATGCAAAGCACATGTCTGCGTCCAGCGGCTTTACCGGAAAACCTGCCTTTGTACACGTTAGATACGTAAACAAAGGTCAGCCTAGTGCTAGTCGGCAGCATTCAAAAATTACAAGACTGGAGGGCATGTCCCAAAAGTCAGTTTTTGTTTTTTTACATTCCGCTTTGAATGTTCATTTCTATTGAAAAGAAGACTCCAGCTCCGTTTTGACCGCGGCTTTGGAGTCTTCTCAGTTCAATTTTCGGGAAATTTGACAGAGCGAGAAGTTGTGGAAGTCCTTTCATAAAGGATTATAGAACAAAGACTAAAAGAGGAAAGACAAAGCAAAGTAACCGTCATAGGTACGTCGGATAAGAAAAGCTCACGTGTGCATTCACCGGTAATGAGAGGGTTCACTTGGTAACCTAGCTTTAAACTGACGAGGAGTCAATAATCGAAAATATGATGAACTGAAACGGATTTTCTTTACGCACAATTGGGACTGCCTTAGTGGCGAACAGTTAGATCGAACGAAGAACATTTTCTCCGCTACATTTTCCGGATCGCCGTCATACAGACAGCCATTCAATTTGCATTCTTCATCGATCATCTCTGGCGTGGTCGGATTATGCTCCCAAAAGACCTGATCTTAATTTCGGTCATAAAATCATTCTTTACCGATCGTTCTAAATATGTTATATTGTTGGCGTGGGAGGAATACACGGATAAGAAGCCAAGAGTTATGAGGAGTGGTGTGAGATCTTGCCGTGGAGTTCTTCTACGCATATTAGAATGATCATTCTTATTGTAAAAGATGGAGAAGGGATGGATTGACATGGAATATCGTGTGTTAGGAAATACAGGCCTTAAAATAAGCAGTTTTGTATTAGGTACAGGTACTTTTGGTTTTTGGGGGAACAATACGGAGAAAGAAGCTGCAGTCATGTTGGATGAGGCTTTGGCTGGAGGCATTAATCTGATCGATACAGCGGATGTCTATTCAAGTGGTCAATCCGAAGAAATTCTAGGTCAAATCCTAAAAGGACGCAGACAGGATGTTATTCTGGCCACGAAAGGCGGAATGCCCATGGGCAGTGGGCTTAATCAATCCGGTAACTCGAAATATTGGATTAAGCGTGCAGTAGAGGATAGTTTGAGAAGGTTGCAAACGGATTATATCGATTTGTATCAACTACATCAGCCGGATCTCCATACTGACATTGAAGAGAGTCTTGACGCACTTACGGATCTGGTTCGTGAAGGGAAGATTCGCTATATTGGTACATCCAATTTTCAGGCATGGCAAGTGACCGAAGCACAATGGACTAGCGAACGCAAAAATACCGCACGCTTTGTATCCGAGCAAGCCCCGTATTCCATATTGAATCGAAGTATCGAATTCGATTTGCTTGCTGCAACCGCTAAATACGGAATGGGTGTAATGGTTTGGAGCCCACTTTCGGGTGGTCTACTAACGGGAAAATACCGCTCGGGAGAAGCTGTTGCCCCAGATTCAAGAGCAGCAAGTTCTCTAGGGAAACTTTCAACTGTTGTAGATCCGAATCGAGAAGAAAATCGCATCAAGTTCGAAGCCGTTGCTAAGCTCCAAACCCTTGCAGGTGAAGCAGGATTAACTTTGCCTCATCTTGCCATGGCATTTACACAAGCTCATTCGTCAATTACTTCTGCTATAGTGGGGGCAAGAACAATTGAGCAACTTCGTGAAACGTTAAAAGGCAGCGACATCCGATTAAGCACTGATATCCTGGATGCGATAGATGCTATCGTTCCGCCAGGAGTAACCCTGGATGCCCTGGAAAAAGGATGGACGCCTGATTGGTTACAAGCAGACAAACGAAGAATCCTGGGTTAAATATGTAAGACAGACCTCATACCTGTAATGTATTCACTTATTTTAAATCTAGTTTGCCGATCCTTCACTAAATTGTATAATGATTATTCGAGGTGATGACGATGGCAAGATCAAAAGAATTTGAAGTTAATGAAGTATTAGATAAGGCAATACACCTATTTTGGGCACAAGGATATGAGAAAACTTCAATGCAAGATTTGGTTGAGTTTATGGGCATTCACCGAAGAAGTATCTATGATACCTTTGGGGATAAGCATGCCTTATTTATGAAAGCTCTCGAACGATATGAAACGAAGCAGACCAGTAAAATGAGGTTTCTGATTGAAAAACAAAAACCGATCAAAGAATTAATTCGGGAGTTGTTTGAGGCGACAGTAAGAAATGAAGGAGAACCTCTAGGGTGTTTTCTCGTGAATTCAGGCGTGGAACTCGGCGTGTTGGATCCAGAAGTTGCATCCTTAGTTGATGAGAGTTATTCGCGAACTGAGGAACTCTTGACTAACCTTGTTCTGAAGGGTCAACAATCGGGTGAGTTCAAGAATGACTTGGATCCTGTAGTTATTTCTCATTATTTAATGAATGCGTGGTTGGGGCTACGTACGTTGGTTAAGACAACAACGGATCAGCAAAAATTAAAGAATATTATTGATATGACACTGACCGCTTTGGATTAAAAGTGGAATTACAGCATGACAGGCAAAAGGAGTCACCTAAATGGAGGACTGTTTGTTTCCGTGATACAAGTTTTTTCTTGTCCCTCTAACGAAAGAAAGAACTTGTATCTCATGCCTCAAACAAGTCAAGGAATACCGCTCCAAAATTAAAATCTTAGTCATAAAAAAATTCTTTACTGTTCGTTCTAAAATTGATATGCTAATAGCAAGTTAGATCTAACTGTTTTTTCACCCTAATAAGAATGATCGTTCTAAAATCGTCTTTAAAACTCATTTACACTAATCTGCATGTTATGAAGGAGAGAATATTATGAAGTATACAGTTATTACAGGAGCAAGTTCAGGGATTGGATATGCAACGGCATTGGCGTTTGCTGCACGTGGCAAAAACTTAATCTTGGTAGCTAGAAGATTGGATAAATTAGAAGAACTTAAATCAGCAATTCTGGATATGGATCCTACTATAAATGTTATTGTTCGTACAAGTGACCTGTCTGTTACAGATCAGGCCTACACACTATATAACAATTTAAAGGAATACCAAATTGAGACCTGGATTAACAATGCGGGGCTCGGTGAAGCTTCTTTTGTAGCAGAACAGAATTTAGATAAAGTTGAAACTATGCTACGTGTTAACATTGAAACCTTGACGATCCTTTCTACACTATATGTACGAGATTATGCTGATGTAGAAGGAACTCAGCTAATTAACGTCTCATCTGCACTCGGATATGCCATTGCTGTTGGGAGTGTTGCTTATTCTGCATCTAAATATTACGTTAGTGCCTTCACAGAAGGGCTTGCAAAAGAACTAGAAATGAAAGGTGCAAAACTAAAAGCTAAGGTTTTAGCACCAGCTATAACAGAAACGGAATTCGTTAAGAAATCATTAGATACTGAAGAATTTGATTACAAAGCAAACATGCCTAAGTACCACACTGCCAAACAAATGGCGGGCTTCATGTTGGATCTTTATGATAGCAACGAGGTGGTAGGGATTGTAGACCAGAACTATGATTTCAATCTGAGAGGCGAAATATATCCAGTAATTTCAGAATTTTAAATTCAATTCATATATCCGTGGAATACATTGAAAGAGGAGAGTATCCGAATGAAAAAGTTGTGGAGTAAAACGAACATTGGAATAATGGAACTACCACATCGTTTAGCAATGGCACCAATGACACGTAGTAGATCGCAAGAAGATGGTACACCGGGAGAGCTAACTTCCCTTTATTATGCTCAACGAGCGTCAATGGGACTCATTATTACTGAGGGTGTACAGCCTTCTGATGATGGGCAAGGTTACTTATGGTCACCTGGGATCTATACGGATAAACATATTGAAGGATGGAAAAAGGTTACAGATGCAGTGCATAAAGCAGGTGGATATATGTATATCCAATTAATGCATGCTGGTCGCATGTCGCACCCTGATAATACACCACATCATCGCCAACCTGTTGCGCCATCTGCAATCGCGCCCGGTGTAGAAATGTTTACTGCTAAAGGTATGCAGGACATCCCCGTTCCTCGTGAGTTAAGTGAAGAGGACATTCAAACGACCATTGCTGATTTCCGGAAAGCAGCAGCAGCAGCAATTAAAGCAGGTGCGGATGGCGTTGAAATTCATGGAGCCAATGGCTATCTGATTAATCAATTTATTGGAGAAAATTCGAATACACGGACGGATGAATATGGGGGATCTATAGAAAATCGTGCTCGCTTCGCGATTGAAGTAACGAAAGCCATCGTCGAAGAAATTGGAGCAGAAAGAACAGGCTTCCGTATCTCGCCAGGGACACCTCTTGGTGGGATTCAAGATGGTGAACAAGGTCCTGAACTTTATCGTTATCTTGTAAAAGAATTAGCTAAATTGGATTTAGCTTACCTTCATGTCATGCATCTTGGAAATGAAAAACTGCTCCAAGACATTCGTTCAATCTGGACGAATCCTTTGTTAGTCAATCGTGCTGGACGAGCTCTGGAGGATCTTAGCGTGGATATAGATCGTGGCCTTGCTGATCTGGTGCCTGTTGGTGTGTGGTCATTAGCCAATCCGGATTTAGTGGAACGACTTCAAAAAGGTGCGCCGTTGAACGAAGCAGATCCGACAACATTCTTTGGTCTGGGAAGCAAAGGTTACACGGATTATCCTACGATGGAAGAATTAGAATCCCAAGAGGGGTAACAATAGTGAATATGGTAAATCATGGCGTGCGACTGAAAGTTGTACGCCATGATTTATCTACTCTACCTTGATTTTATTAGCCAAGAACTAAATATTTATTTTGATCCACCTACACTCGTAACTAGTGATTGCATTCATGGTGTGCTACCCCAAAATTAGCAAAGGAAGAGGATGAATCATGAGAGCAGCACAAATACAGAAATATTCAAAAAAAATCCAAGTGGAATTAAATGATGTTAACATACCACAGATCAATAGCCATGAGGTTCTTGTCAAAGTAAAAGCTGCAGGTGTAAATCCACTGGACATTCTTAATCTGAATGGCAGTGTTCGGATGATTGCTGACTATAAGTTGCCATTAACTTTAGGGAATGAACTATCTGGCATTATTGAAGCCGTTGGTGATGATGTTTTGAATTTTAAGGTTGGTGACCCTGTTTATACGAGGTTGCCGCTTAATAAAATCGGTGCTTTTGCTGAGTATGCGGCCGTAAATGAAGATGCTTTATCCATCATACCTGAAAATCTATCTTTTATTGAAGCTGCTGCGGTACCCCTTACTGCCTTGACTGCTTATCAAGCATTGCACGATGTACTCCATGCCCAGCCGAATAGAAAGCTATTCATTCCTGGAGGAACAGGAGGATTTGGCGCTATGGCAATTCCCATTGCCAAATCAATGGGATTACATGTTATTACAAGTGGAAGTGAAAGAGGCAGATCACGTACACTGTCGATCGGGGCTGATCAATTCATAAATTATAAGGCAGAGAATTATGCTAACATACTGTCCGATATCGATTATGTGATCGACACCTTGGGTGCCAAAGAGATCAAAGCTGAACTGGGCATTTTAAAACCACAAGGGAAATTGGTATCATTGAAAGCCGGACCTAATTATCGCTTTGCGGTTGACAATCATTTTCCGTTGTGGAAAAAAGCATTGTTTGGTCTAGTGGGTGCTCGCTTAGATTCTTTAGCACGTAAGAATCAAAATGAATATCGCTTTTTATTTGTGCAAGCCAATGGAAGTCAATTACAAGAAATCACTAAACTTGTTGAAAAAGAAAATATAAAGCCCTCTATAGATTCAACTTATACGTTTGGTGACATTAACAAGGCGCTGATTAAAGTGTCGACGGGCCACTCCCAAGGCAAAGTAATTGTGACCTTCTAAATAATAAGCAACTTATGTGATGTTGCTTGCGTGTTCTGAGAATAAACAAATTATACTGTAGGCCGAAGTAAGCACATCTAATATTACAAACGCCGTTCCGAGATGACCTAAATAAACGATTATTGCTGGAAACGTAACAACAGGTGAAGCGACACGGGATTTAATATTACTTTGTGAATCCAAAAAAGGGGAGAAGAACAGATACTTAGTCATGTGGATGTTGATTATTTAAAGAATTGGTTCTCATTAACGCATCCCCCTGACCAAAGTTTCTGGCAGAGGGATTGCATTAATGTAAGTTCTAGTTCACATACTTCTCTATCGTGCTTCGGACTGCACCAGGACCTGCCAGCATCTCATGAAACATGGCTTCAATCTTGTCGCCCAGACCAATCTCATATAATCGGACACCGAACAGTTTGTCATCCTCGAGGAGGCAGCGAATCTCGGAGGTCTGATCGCCCAGCTTCGTGTTCTGCAAATATCCTTGCAATGAATCCAGTAATGGGTCCGGGCTGAGTGTGAAGGGTGCTCCTTGATCATCCACTCCCAGCAAATAGCGACACCAGATCGCAATGGTCAAGGGAATAGCAGTCAAGTTCGCAGGATCAAGTCCTGCTGTGCTAGCATAAGACTTTATGGTTTCACCAAAACGGATGCTCATCTTTTGAGAGGTATCTGTGGCAATCCGCTGAGGCGTATCCGGAATATAGGGATTGGCGAAGCGTTCCTGCAATACCTCGTCAATAAATGGTTTCGGTTGGATAATACCGGGATCAACTACAACAGGCAAACCTTCCTTGTAGCCAATGGTTTCCACCAGACGACGCAATGTGTGATCCCTCATTTCATCTGCAATAAGCTCATACCCAAGCAGACACCCAGCTAGGGCCAGCGCTGTATGCAGCGGATTGAGACAGGTAGTGACTTTCATCTTTTCCACTTTGTCCACCGTATCCCGATTCGTGAAGATGATGCCAGCTTCCTCCAGTGCAGGTCTCCCGTTCGTAAACTTGTCTTCAATGACCAAATACTCGCTAACCTCAGCATTGACAAAGGGAGCCGTATACGTATGCCTTGAGGTAACGATCATCTCCATGTCGGCTAACCCCAGCTCCCGAAGAGCAGACTGTACTTGCAAGGAAGGGCGGGGGGTGATTTTGTCAATCATGGTCAGGGGGAAGGTTATTTTCTCCTCATTCTGCAGATAGTCTGCAAATCCTTCCTCTACCAGGCCTCTGCGAGTCCACTCCTTGGCGATAGCAATCATACTATCCTTTAACAGATCGCCGTTATGGGAGCAATTATCCATGCTCACAAAGGTCATTGGATGCTGCCCCTTCAGATAACGCCGATAGGCAAGCGAAGTAGCTATGCTCATCACATGCATCGGCTGTTCAGGACCATTCGTCAAATCCCCCTCCACAACAGCCAGATACTTGCCGTCGGGCCCGGTCAGGGCGTATCCTTTTTCCGTGACAGTAAAGCTGGCCATCTGCAGGGACGGATTCTCAAATATTTCAATCAGACGGAGGTAATCGTCTGGACGATTTTGCTCTGCTGCGAGTCCCTCAACGATGCTTGCGACCACGCTCTTGTGAAATCTTCCGTCTGCACTCATCAACACCAGTAAGGTTAGATTGTCGTAAGGCTTATAGACTTTGTCGATCATTTCAAAATCAAAGGCTTCGGTTGCAACAATACCTGTATCCGCTTTCAATTTATTCAGCAGTTGTTGCTGCGCGTTGGCTATCAACCCTCGAAAAATATTGCCTGCGCCGAAATGCACCCATTGTGGTCTAACTCGGGTGTTATTGGCTACAAGCTCCAGATCATATTTTGGCAGCTCGATGTCTGCTTCTTTCCAGGCCGCCTTGTCTGAAAGGCCTTTCCGGTCAAGTTGGAGCATTTATTTCACTCCTTTGCCTTGAGCGAGACTATCCCAGACACCCAGCAAGTACATAACTCCCAGTGCACGGTCATACAAACCGTAGCCTGGACGACAATTCTTTTCTTCCCCCCATAGATGTCTGCCGTGATCCGGGCGTACATATCCCTGATAGCCGTTCTCGTGATAAGCTCTAACTACTTCCGGAACATCGACGCTTCCGTCCTTGCCGCGGTGTGACACTTCAATAAAGTCACCATTCTCAAACACCTTGACATTACGAATATGAGCAAAATGAATACGATCATGAAACTCCCGAATCATGGCTGGCAAATCATTCTCAGGATTGCTCCCCAGTGAGCCTGTGCAGAAGGTTAGACCATTATATGGGCTGTTCACTGCATCTAGGATGCGCTGGATGGTCTCACGACTACGGACAATTCTCGGCAATCCGAAGATGGGCCATGCCGGATCATCAGGATGAATGGCCATCTTGATGTCAACCTCCTCGCAGACCGGGATGATGCGCTCAAGAAAATACTTCAGGTTGTCAAACAACTTGTCTTCTGTGACATCCGCGTAAGCAGCAAAAAGTTCATCCAGTCTCGACAACCGCTCCGGTTCCCAGCCAGGCATGGTGAACTTTCCGGCTCCCTCGAGAATCCGATCCACCATTTGGCGTGGATCATCGGTAATGGCAGCCTTTTCATAAAAGAGGGCGTTGGACCCGTCAGGCAGTTCCTTATACAGTTCCGTTCTTGTCCAGTCAAAGACAGGCATAAAGTTATAGCAAATCACCTTGACTCCCACTTTGGCTAATTTTCGAATGGTGTCGATATAAATGTCAATATATTGATCGCGGGATGGCAGGCCGATTTTGATATCATCGTGGACATTTACACTTTCTACGACCGCCGTACTAAAGCCCTTGCTCGTAATCTGATCAGCTACCTCCTGAATTCGCTCCATTTCCCATACTTCACCGGCTACCTTATCATGTAAAGACCAGACAATGCCCATAACTCCCGGAATTTGCCGGATATGATCCAGTGTAATATTGTCGTTGTTTTCACCATACCATCTCCAGGTCATATTCATAACGATACCCTCCCTGATTGTATTTCGTTTGTCTTGTATACAAGATTGAGTTGATCATAAATTATAGGGTTTGTTCTTGTCAATGATAATTTCAGAGGGGTTCGTCAGCTCAAAATGCTTTATAATATAACTAGATTTATAAAGTAAAGGTAGGAATGATATGTTTACAAAAGAAGAAATCATGCAACTGTTGAAAAAAGATATTTTGTCACTGACCTTAAAGCCGGGTACTCTTCTCAGTGAGACGACCTTGTCAGAACGCTTCCAGCTGTCCAGAACTCCGCTACGCGATGTATTGAAGTGGCTTGCGCTTGAGTCCTACATTGATATTTATCCCAAGAAGGGGAACATTGTGTCCTATATTGATCTAGAGTCCGTTGAACAAATTATTTACTTAAGAAGCGCATTGGAAAAGGAGATTATGAAGGAGCTTTCTTCGCAAATTACATTAAGCGATGTACAGAAGTTGAGTGATATTCTAGACAGACAGAGAGCTGTGATTGAAGAAGATCATGCTACGGATCAATTTCTCAGTCTGGATGATCAGTTTCACCAAACCATGTTCCAATTGGTGGGACGGGGGTTTCTTTGGCAGCTCATTCAGCAGTCGAATGTTCACTATATCAGATATCGCAAGCTGCATATGCTGGAAACAGGGAAGCTGATGGGCATCTGGCATGAGCACCAAGCTATGCTTGAATACATGCTGAATAAGGAAACAACCAAAATGGATGATCTGGTTCATCATCATCTCAGAGAGGATATCCATTCGCTCGATTTTCTCCGGAAGTTCGCTGATTATATCAAGAAATAAGGCAGCTAGCTCAAATTAACATGTATGAATTTTAAAGTAGTGGGTAATTCATGGAGGCTGTTCTACAAGTTGAATATGTCGGTGATAGAGCGAGTAATAAACGCGAGACTGCAGCAAATTTATGGGCGGAAACGTGCTGGCCTGTGTCATTCCATTTTTGCTCGTGAGCATTGTTATTTACCGTCAGGCGGTGATCAAACTGGAGGAATCCTCACAGGAGTTTGCAGCCTTGTATACATGTTTCAGGCCCCGAAGCAAACGGATATTAAGCAGTGGAAAAAGGTGGAGCTACTATATCAACAAGGATACGCTTACCACTCCTGCGGCTGCGGCGGCCCCGGGTACAGACCCTCCCGGCTGTCGGAGGTACCTGAATTTCTGGAGATACAGCGAACGTTTGAGAATAAGAGAGAGGCGCTGCTGTACCGACTTTTGCAGAGCTAGTTGACGCGGGCTTATAACAAACGTAAGTGAAAGTAAATTTGGCAATTGGAACAAACATATCCTGGATATATTAATACATATCACAGTGTTTCACAGTAAGTGTAAGCCAGGAATAGAGAATGAAATAAATTATCTTCTTTTTAGTTATCATAAAGAAGAGCCTATAGAATCACATGTGAGATGAAGTGAATTATAGAAACTTTCATGCTTTCCCATTTTCCCAAGTGCAAAGATGAACATGCCCGAAAAAAAATATAAGAGGTTCACTATACGCGCTTCGTTCGCTGAACTAACGGGCAGGTTAGCTCAATAAGAACCCGACGCAACTTCAGGGTTTCCTTAGGCTACGTAGGAGCGATAGGGAACTATGCAGTAACTGAGTTCGGCTCGAGCCATGGTTTTTGATGTGACTAATGATAGCGGAAAATCAAAAAAGAACCTGGATAGTTTTATCAGGTTCTTTTATATTGCATATAAAACAGACACGATGATATAATCAGATTACGACTTCGTAAATTTTTAGGGACATAATTATTACATCCTACAATTTAACTTTACCATGCCGCTAAACTCTTGTCAAATGTTTTTTTTCTCAATTTAATAGTTAGGAGAGATATTGAATGAGTTCTTTGGTTCTCGGTTTTCAGGAAATGGAAAAAACGCAGTTTTTGCTGGTTGGCGGAAAAGGGTTAAATTTAGGGGAATTATCAAAAATTGAAGGAATACCTGTACCAGAAGGTTTTTGTGTTACAACAGTGGGGTATCAAAAAGCCATCGAACAAAAAGAAACGTATTATGCATTGTTGGACCGACTAACAAGGCTAAAAGCAGAAGAACGAGCTCAAATTGGTGAAATCAGCAGGCAGATTCGACAAATGATTATGGAAGTAGAAGTTCCTTCCGATGTTGTGGAAGCAGTTACTCACTATCTCTCCCGGTTTGGAGAGGAACATGCTTACGCAGTGCGTTCTAGTGCGACTGCTGAAGATTTACCACATGCCTCTTTTGCTGGGCAACAAGACACCTATTTAAATATCATTGGCAAAGAAGCAATCTTGCAGCATATCAGCAAATGTTGGGCTTCCCTATTTACGGATCGCGCGGTTATCTACCGTATGCAAAATGGATTTGACCACAGTCAAGTTTATTTATCCGTTATCGTTCAAAGGATGGTTTTCCCTCAGGCTTCAGGAATTTTATTTACCGCTGACCCGATTACATCCAACCGGAAACTGCTATCCATCGAAGCTAGTTTTGGACTTGGAGAAGCACTAGTCTCTGGCTTGGTCTCTGCCGATTGTTATAAAGTACAGGAAGGGGAAATCGTCGATAAGAGGATAGCAACCAAAGAATTGGCTGTCTATGGACGAAGAGAAGGCGGAACAGAGACCCGGCAGATCGCCCCCGATCAGCAAAAGACTCAAACCCTTACTGAACAACAAATTTTACAACTGGCACGCATGGGAAGACAGATCGAAGCTTATTTTGGCTATCCACAAGATATCGAATGGTGTTTGGCCCATGATACTTTTTATATTGTCCAGAGTCGTCCAATCACGACTTTATACCCGATCCCTGAAGCAAATGATCAGGAAAATCACGTTTATGTATCTGTCGGTCATCAACAAATGATGACTGACCCGATAAAACCATTGGGATTGTCTTTTTACCTGTTAATAACTCCTGCACCCATGCATATAGCCGGTGGAAGGTTGTTTGTTGATGTTACACATATGCTGGCTTCACCTGTCAGCAGAGAAACTTTCTTAAATACCCTGGGACAATCTGATCCGCTCATAAAAGACGCATTTATGACCCTAATAGAGCGAGATTTTATAAAATTGTTACCAGATGATAGAACAGAACGGAGTCCCGGTAATATCAGTAAAGGTAGGTCGTCTGCAGGTTTTCAAGCACAAATCGAAAACGATCCGGCAATCGTTTCTGATTTGATTAAGAACAGTCAAACATCGATAGAAGAATTAAAACAAAACATCCAAACGAAATCAGGAGCAGATTTATTTGATTTTATTCTGGAAGATCTCCAAGAATTAAAGAAGATCTTATTTGACCCACAAAGTTCAAAGGTTTTTATGACTGCTATGAATGCTTCGTCATGGATCAATGAGAAAATGTACGAGTGGTTAGGTGAAAAAAACGCAGCAGATACGCTTTCTCAATCTGTACCAAACAACATTACTTCGGAAATGGGTCTGGCGCTATTGGATGTCGCAGATGCGATTCGTCCTTATCCGGAGGTAATTGATTATTTACAACATGTAAAAGATGATAATTTTTTGGATGAAATGGTTAAGTTGGATGGTGGACAGGAAACTCAAGACGCTATCTATGCTTATCTCAACAAATACGGAATGCGATGTGCCGGTGAAATCGATATTTCGAGAACTCGTTGGAGTGATAAACCAATTATACTTGTCCCCATGATTCTCAGTAATATCAAAAACTTTGAGCCTAATGCTGGCAATTGGAAATTTGAGCAGGGGCGACAGGAGGCTTTGAAAAAAGAACAAGAGTTATTAGATCGATTGAAGCAATTACCGGATGGTGAACAAAAAGCCAAAGAAACAAAACGGATGATCGATCTGATCAGGAATTTTATCGGTTATCGTGAATATCCCAAATACGGCATGGTTAATCGCTACTTCGTTTATAAGCAGGCTTTACTAAAAGAAGCCGAACAACTCGTACAAGCTGGCATTATTCACGAAAAAGAAGATATATACGATCTCACTTTTGAAGAACTTCACGAAGTCGTACGCACAAATAAACTGGATTATCAGATCATCAGTAAACGAAAAGACGATTACAAATTATATGAAAAACTAACTCCCCCGCGTGTAATCACGTCTGATGGTGAAATCATTGCGGGTGAGTACAAACGAGAAAATCTCCCAGCCGAAGCGATTGTAGGGCTGCCTGTTTCTACCGGAGTTATAGAGGGACGAGCACGTGTCATCTTAAACATGGAAGATGCTGATCTGGAAGATGGAGATATATTAGTCACCGCCTTTACTGACCCCAGCTGGACACCATTGTTTGTATCCATAAAAGGCCTAGTCACCGAAGTTGGTGGACTGATGACTCATGGAGCCGTTATCGCACGTGAATATGGCTTACCCGCAGTTGTCGGAGTGGAGAATGCTACCAAACTGATAAAAGATGGGCAACGAATTCGTGTGCATGGAACAGAAGGGTATATCGAAATATTGTAATGGCTGAATACGCTAAGTAATAGCCTCTGTCATAATGGACGGCATTAAATACAACCTATCATGGATAAAAGGGCGGTTATCCTGTTCGTCCTTTTATCTACCTATGACACAAAGGAGAGTTGTACTTTAAGAACTTATTTATTTGAAGATCAAAACAACATAATGATTTATATATAGCTGACCCAATAATCTAAATCGCTTGTCCTTTACGGTAATAGGTACAAGTTCTTTTCCTCGACTTGAGACAAGTGCTTGTACCGTTAGAACAAAAAAGCCGCTAAAATAGCGACTTTTAATGTCTTGTTCTCGACAGTATCGGGTGTTAAATACCCAAATGTGCCCTCAGAGTCGAACCTGCATATTCGCTTCTGAACAAGCCTCTTTCAACCAACTGCGGCATCAGTTTTTCAAAAAATATTTTCATAGATTCTTCTGAACCGCCCGGAAGAGCTATAAATCCGTCAATAGCCCCAGCCTCAAAACGCTCAATAATATCATTCAATACGTCCTCAACCGTTCCAACGGAAACCCAATGAGCAGATCCGACGACCTCGGGTCTTGCCAACACATCTTCCACTGTAGGCTGATGGTTTATAATATACCGGCGCAAAAGCTCAGCATGTGTCCGGCTACGGACTGGGTGATTCGGATCAGGAAGCATATCGGCAGTTATGCGATGATCCAAAGCAAAGCTGCTTAAATCAAGGCCAAGCACTGACTTGAGCAGTGCATGTCTGCGCTCCATACTCAAATGCGCATGTGCTCAGTAGCAGCTTCAAATAAGAAATGTTGAAATGCGTATTTCAGGTGGTAGAATACTTAAGGATATAGCCTATACAACGAAATTAACTCAGATGAACTCTCCTAATTTGAATAGATTTCAAATAGTTGAAATGGCCTGATTCTACTTTCATTTGTTTTCAAGAATAAAAAAAGAATTTTTCAGAAGTTTTCTTTAACTTTTGGCCAAGAAAATTTTATGATATGTTTGATGACAAACATTCGCTGTTTTTGCAGGCAATGGATCGTTACAGAGGTAAGGTCAGCAACACTTTACTCGCAGAAATTAAAGCGTCCAAGACAGCAGTGGAAGCACTGTATAAAATTTTCGAAGTTATGATCAGTGAGGTAGAGGACACGCCATCAGGTTACTTAATCGTAAACTCTGCGGTGGAGCTGGGCGCACTGAAGCTTTTGGAAACATGATGCAGCTACTTCTACAAGTAATAGAATGAGCATTCCTGAAGTGCTATTCAATATGGTGAGCAGAGACTTACCAAAAAAGTAGCTTGGAATCCGTTAAAGGATTTCAAGCTACTTTTTTTGTGCGTGCCATCAATTGGTGAGGGCATTTTCTATCGATTTAATTTTGTGAATCTCTTCGGTTCCAACTTCCAAAGCAGTTTCGTAGTAAGAACATTTGTGCTCAAAGACTTCCATGGTTCTTCGTAGTTCCTCCATTTGTCCTTCCACAATAGCTTTTCGCTCCGTAAACATGTCATATCTTTGCTTCAGTGTGGAGTCCCCTTCAGAACACCATTCAACGAAGTCCTTAATGTCTTTAATAGACACTCCAGTCAGTTTCAGACATTGAATGATCTTAAGAAAGTCAATGTCGGAGTCTTTGAACAAGCGTGTTCCGCTCGTGGTACGTTCTACAAAAGGCATGAGTCCTTCCTTGTCGTAGTAACGCATGTATATACCGTAAGGTCTAATTTTTTAGCAACTTCACTGATTGAATAGGTCATGTACAATGAATTCCTTTCTACTAGGAGTATACTTCGGGTTAACTCTAGGATTGATCCGAGTGAATTCTACCATGCTATAAATGCATGTCAAAGTGCATCGAAGATAAAAAATAAGATAAACATTTGACCTAGAGTTAACTAGAGGGGGGCGCTTGAATTATCCATTCGTTCCTGGACACGAGATTGCCGGGATTGTAACGGATGTATGAACCCTTCTGGGGTGAAATGTGATAACTGCCTCAAAGGAAATATTCCTACCTACGATGGGGCAGACATTTACGGTGAGCCTACACAAGGTGGATAGTTCTACCCATATATGATCTCTACACACACTGGCCGTAAAGAGTACAATGGTTAATCAAAAACGAAGAAGCCCATAAAGCGAATGATTGCAGATGCATTCAAGGGTATTCGCGCAAAGAAACTTTTTGTCCTTTCGGCGTGATCTTAGCAGCAGTACTTTCCCACGTAGATTACTGAAAAGCATCGAAAACATACACTAGAAATTATAGGTTTATTCAACAGAGCGATATAGAGTTTTAAGTGGTCAATTAAAAAAGCAGTTGACTATGAAGAAATTCTAGTCAACTGCTTTTTTATTTTATATTTAGTATTCTATAAACAAAATTATCAATCTCTTGTGAAATTCTCCAACACTCCAGCTGGATACCGGCTACCGGCTGATCCGTGTGGAAGGATCTCTTTGATACGTTGAAGATCAGCTTCTGTAAGATTGACGTTAGCAGCAGCAACGTTTTGCTCAACTCGCTTAGCACTTCGTGTACCCGGGATCGGAACGATATCTTCTCCCTGGGCGAGAAGCCAAGCCAGTGCCAATTCGGCTACAGAAATACCTTTGTTAGAAGCCAGTTCATTAAGTTGTTCTGTTGCTCGTAGATTGTAGATATAATTTTCGCCTTGCCAGCGCTCGTCGTAACGGCGCATATCGTCTTCCGCGTACTCTTGGGCTGGTTTAACAGCACCTGTCAGGAACCCTCTGCCTAAAGGAGCGTAAGGCACTAAACCTATGCCTAATTCATTCAAAGTCTCTCGTATATTGTTTTCCTCAATCTCGCGTTCAAATATGGAGTATTCAGTTTGAAGCATAGAAACCGGAGTAACAGCGTGAGCTTGACGAATTGTTTTTGAACCGGTGTTACTTAAACCGAAATATTTAACTTTGCCTTCTTTGATAAGATCTCCAACGACCCCAGCTACTTCCTCGATAGGAACATCAGGATCAGGGATATGCTGATAGAACACATCAATGTAATCAGTCTGCAGATAGCGAAGACTGTTCTCAGCTACCTTACGAATATTTTCTGGCCGGCTGTTAAAACGTGTTCCAATCTGCTCGGCCGTCATATCAAAACCGAATTTGGTAGCTAGTACTACCTTTTCACGAAAATCCTTTACAGCTTTACCCAGCAACTGTTCATTGTGACCATTTCCATATCCATATAATTCTGCTGTATCAAAAAAGTTAACTCCAAGCTCATAAGCTCGACGAATAGTTGCTATTGCTTCATCTTCATTTGAAGGACCGTATGCCATTGTCATCCCCATAGTACCTAAACCAATAGAAGAAACTTTTAAACCTTGTTGACCAAGACTTCGAGTTTGCATTTTTGTTCCTCCTTAAATAATTTTATCACCGAAGTGTTTAAAGCCTAGATTAAAAGGTATCCAATCTTAGCTCGTTCAATATGAATTTTCATCACTGTTATTCATAAGAACAAACACATAATATCATGAAAAATGAATAAAGCAAACAAAAAGTATTTAAAGTGTCTGTGTTGTTTACTTTGTTTAAAATGATGATTATGAGCTATAATATAATTTATAAGGGGGCATTTAGATGGAACGGCAGATTGAAAGACAACATCAGATGAGGCAAAAACTTACTAATAGATTGTCAGCGCACGTTAGAAAATATGGGTTTCAAAGTTTAAAAATGGACGAAATTTCAAGGATTATGGATGTAAGCAGGGCGACTTTATATAAATATTTCTCTACCAAAGAAGATATTATTACGTTTCTTGTGAGTGCTTCTATCGAATACATCCACGAAATTATTGAAGATTCTGACGCTGATCAAGTATTTGTTCAGCGATTTCAGCAAACATTTGAACAAACAATCATATTAAAAGAGTTCATCACAGACATTTTCCTAAGGGATCTTGAAAGTAGTTATCCTGAGACCTATGAGTCCCTAAAAGAAGCTATGAAGCAACGAGTAGATCAGGAATTGGCTTTCTATGATGAAGGGATTAAAAGTGGGGTTTTTAATAAGATTGAGGGTAGACTTATCGTTATGCAAGATGAGATTCTAAATAATGTTTTAGATGTAAAGTACCTGATGGAGAACCAATTGACCGTGTATCAAGTGCTATTTGACTATTACAATCTAAAAAAAATTCAGTTGTTTAAACCTGATAAAATGAAAATGATAGATGACAACTTGATGATTCCTAGAATTGAGTATATGGCACAAAAGATTTCAAAAAACTTATATTAAACTTAGCAATTTAGAATAATCCAAATTATTTTTAAAGTGAACACACTTTAAAGCTTAAGTTGGGCATCATATGACGGATTTTCCATGATACATTAGAAGCATAGAAAAAGGCGTGAATGAAACGCACGGCGGCACATGACCGGGGTGTTCCTCTTCTCGCCTTTTCTTCTATTACATGAATAGGTTGATTAGATCAACAATCATTGATGTGATAATATACCAATAATGAAATGAGTGTGTTATCGATACTCTTTTCATACTTTGATTATAATTGGTGTCATGAGAGTATTTTTAGGTATTAACCCCGCTAGTAAAAATATGAGATTGAAGGATTTCTCATCAGAAAAACTAAGTAACCTGTATATAAGTATAATGAGGTAAGAGGGGGAACATCGATTATAAGATGGGAAAAACCCGATTGTTCTTCATTTTTTATAAACAGAGTGCGTCTAAGACTAGAACGTAAAACAGACGAATACGAGGGACTCCCGTTATAGGAGATCACTCGTATTCGTCTGTTTTAGCGAGCATACTTATTTATTATCATATGTGCAGCCTCGTCCGCTATTTGAAAAGCCTGCTCTCGGGAGATACTGAAATCAAGCAGCAACATTTTGGGCCATAGCACCTGCCCAGCAATTATACTCATAAATTCGTTGGCCGTTTTTGCCGCATCCGGCAGGTTTATATTACCCAATTGAACTTCATCTAATAAATATTGCGTCAATTTCTGATGAACAGCACCTTCACCCAATTCATAATGAAAAAGACTGAGCTCGGGGAACTGCTTGGCCTCTGCAATGACGACCCGAAATAAAGGAGCCATTCCATCACGAGTCAGCACGCATGCGTAATCTCGTCCGAACTTTATCAATCCTTGCAATGGAGAGCCCAGTACCGGTGGAACGTCCCATTCGGGATCAAGCTCCCAAAAATGCTTGACGATGGTTTCGAAGATCAATTCCTTGGTCGGGAAATGATTGAACAATGTTCCTGTAGAGAGACCAGCAAGTTTTGCAATCTGAGCTAACGTGGTGCGCGCATAACCTTTTTCAAAAAACAGTTCTTTTGCAGCGGCAATAGCACATGCCCTTTTTTCTTCCTTTATACGTTCATGGTAAGTTGATTTTGTTCCCATATTTCCACTCCAAAGTTGGATTTAAGTCCTATCAGAGGGGTAGCACCCTCTCTTGTACTATACAACAATTGACCGTATTCTAAAAGAAAAAGCTGCCTAAGCACCTGCGGAGGGCTTAAGCAGCAATAGGACTAACACATTAAAGAATGGTTTGCGCGCCATCCAGAACCAAATCAACGCCAATGGTGAAGCGTGACTCATCCGAAGCCAGATAGACAACAGCTTTGGCAATCTCTTTGGCTGTACCTAAGCGCCCGGCTGGAATGCTATCACGAATGCCGTTCATAACCATTTCTTGAATTTCGGTAGATACGCCGAGCTTATCCTTATCATAAAGCGGCGTATCAATCGGTCCAGGACTCACAGTGTTGAAGCGAATTCCGTGAGACGATAATAAGTCAGAATTCCAGGCTTTGGTCAAGGTGGAAATGGCACCTTTAGTAGCCGCGTAAGCATTAGAAGTTGCATATCCAGCATGAGAACTGTTTGATCCCATCAGGACGACAGAGGAGGGGTTCGCCATCACGGGAACCAGCGCCTGCATTAAGAAAAATGGAGCTTTTACGTTGATGGCAAATAAGCGGTCAAAGCTATTTTCATCAATTTGCTCGAATGGACGCCAGTCGGATACACCTGCATTTAAAAAGGCAATATCCAGCTTACCGAAATGTTGTTCAATGCGCTCTGCCAGTTGACGTTGGGCGTTGAGATCTCGGGAATCTGCTTGAAGCACAAGGACTTGATTTCCTAGTTCCTTTTGCGTTTTTTCTACATTTGCTGGGGTTACTCCGGTGACAATCAATTCAGCGCCTTCAGACAGAAATTGCTTGGCCGTTTCCAAGCCAATTCCGCTGGTGCCGCCCGTGATAAGTGCTCGTTTACCTTTAAGTCTATTCATGTTAAAACCTCCAGTGCAAGATACTTACAAGGACAAATATAAGGGGGGAATTAACCAAAGTCAAGTAACTCAGCTTTATATTTTTATTGATGTGTGATAAGATCACTACGTGGACAGGAGACAGTGAACACAAATGAGGAAGAAGTAGCCCGCTGGGGAGATTTCCGACTCGAATCGTGAACGCAAACTTCTTCAAACCTTGTTGGAAGGACAAATCCAAGATGTCGATTCAATGAAGGTCTACTGATGCGTATATAAAAAAATAGAGCAGTTACCTAAGGTAAATATGGACTGTATCAAGAAGATCAATGTCTCTATGGAAGGTGAGTATGAATTGAAAACAATGCTTATTATCGGTGCAGGACCTGGTCTAGGCTTCTCACTAGCCAAGACTTTTGGAAGAAACGGTTTTCGTATCGCACTCGTTTCAAGAACACAGGAGAAATTGGACCAATATGCAGAGCAGCTTGGTAAGATGGGCATTGAAGCTCAGGGTTTTGCTGCCGATATCACTAACAAAATGCAACTTATCAGGGCTTTTCAAGAAATTAAGAATACGTTCGGTACAATTGATGTAATGGAGTTTAATCCGCATAGTGGAAATGTTACTACGACATCTGTTCTGGAAACGACAGATGAGAGCGCACTTCAATTTTTCAACAATGTTGTCATTGGAGCTATAAATACAGCCAGACAAGTCATTCCAGAAAGACAGAACGGGGTGAAGGGGCGCTTCTTTTTACAAGCGATCTTTCCGCAATGAGTCCAAGCCCGATGTTTGGAAATTCAGGTATCGCCATGTCAGGACTCCGGAACTATAACACGAGCGTTTGCTTCCTCTTGGAGCATTTGTGGGCCATTTATCCATTAGTCCTTTAATCAAGCAGGGCACAAGTTTTGATCCTGATCAAGTGGCAGATGCTTGGTACAGTCTTTATGATAAAAGAACAGAGGCAGAGGAAACTTTTCCTAAAGGAATCATGCAATTAATCAAAAAATAAATAAAATGATAGGACTAATTTAGTGACTGCCATTAAATTTGCTATGCGGCTTATTTTATCGGTACCCGAGTGAAGGACTAGAACTTGTATCGGTTGCCGAAATAGACAAGAACATAGTCCGATCATTTCTGTATTGCATAATTCCATGCGAAATAGTGATGTGAATGCATCTATTTATTGGTTGTCAAGAATGTTGGAATCAGGTGAAGATCCTTTATTTATCGCTCGTAGGCTCGTTAGGTTTGCAAGTGAGGACGTAGGTCTGGCAGACAATAGGGCGTTGGAAATCACTGTTTCATTGTTTCAAGCATGTCAATTTATAGGGATGTCAGAGTGTGATGTTCATTTAACACAAGCCGTTATTTATCTGACCCTGGCTCCCAAATCGAATTCTGCTTACTTGGCTTATTAATACTACATAATCTGGATTAAGTATTTATGTTTCTGTAGAAGAATAGAAGGCGAAATGATTTTAATTTAAGTGAATAGAGTATTTTAAACTGAGACTACTATCTAATACTAGATAGTGGTCTTTTTGCTGTGTATAATTAAGATGAAGATATCGCGAAAATCCGTATTCATTATCATGCATAAAGATGTAAAGTGAGTTTTTGCTTTTTCTCACTAAATATGAAAATGTGTATTGATGCCATAAGCTTTTTTGATGACTTTTTCTCACTAATTATGACAACGCACAATTGTTGTGTGGTGTCATAATTAGTGAGAAAATTTACAGATTGAACGAGAATAATAATCATATTTGATGTCCGAAGAAAATAAAGTTTTAGACTGATCCGACAAATGCAACAGCGGCAGATAAGGACGCGAAAATAAATTCCTAGACTGGCCGCTGTTGTGGTCAACATTCAGCTATCGTGTCCTGTTAGCCTAATAACTCTGCAGTTTGTAAGAAAGCGTCCAGCCGCTCCTTTTGAAGAAGATGATGACGGTAATGCATCTCCACCATCGTGAACCATTCGACCGCGTTTAACGCGCCGAAGGCTACGGCCGGATGAGTCGCCTTTCGCTGCAGCCGCTCTGGGTCTATGTTCTGCAGCGACGCCCCAATCTCATGCATGCGGCGCCTTGCTTCCTCCAGCTTGGCGACAAGTTGCTCCTTGCTTTCTGGCTGTGGAGGCGTATATTGCAAGTCGGCCGGTACCTGAATGCGAACCGATGGGAAGCTCCCTTGCTCAAACACGGCATGGCCGGCCTCCGTCTTCCCGCCGCCCTCCTCGTTGCCGCCACCGAGCGCCATGCACTCCTCCGCAAGACGGAGCTGCAAGTTCAGCGTGGAATGGGGCAGATGCAGGTACATTTGACCAAGCGACCATTCGTTCTCGCTTGGCTTGCGACACAGTTCCGCCAGACTATACTTGTCCAGCTCCCGAACATAATGCTTCGAAATCTCGTCGAACCTTACCAAAATATCCTTAATCCCTATGTTCTTATTCAGAAGATCATCTCCTCGAATACTGAATTACTCTCATCATATGAGAGGGCTCAAGAAAAAGCATATTCGTAGTTTATATCTTTAATACTTTATTTACCAGTCTAAGACTATATTTTCTAATTACACCGGCCGCTGTCGCTAGCGCGCTGATCGCAAAGCTGACTTCATTCCGGAAGAGTCGGGAGCGCAAATGCAGCTGTGCATGCGGGCCACGCGTCGCCAGTCTATAACTTTGTTATCTCAGTCTAGTTCTTTATTGTTTAGTCTAAAACATTATTATTCACTAACAATTGACAATGAAGAAGTAGTACAACTTCTTATTGATTGTATAAATACGCATTTTTAGAGTTGCGTATATTCTCATAAATTTGAAAAATTAGGGTGGACCGAACAGACAATAAAGTTGTGTTCTAACTTTTAGCAACTTGTGAGTGACTGGAAGCTTGCTAAAACAACCTGTGAAGACGAGTAAGGACGAAGATTGATCAAGGTCAGCAGATTGCAAAGCCTTTTTGGGGTAGCTAAACCAGACCCTTTATCGAAACTTAAAACCAAATAGCGACTTTTCTCTGGAATCCACTGGAGAGAAGTCGCCGTATTTGTTATGGAATGTTTCTTGGTTTTAAAAATGAGATTAATCTATTGTTCTTTATTTATGAATCTTCCTTTCAACCGCTACCGCACTACAACTCAAGGGAAGATATTGTGAGCTGTCTGGAGGAATGGCAGACACCTGTAATTTTGAAACCAGTCTCCGGACAGGGAAGCCTTAATATTTCAATAATCCGCTCTTTCGAACAGATTGAAGACGCGTTGCGTCATAGCATTCAGCAGGATGAATATATATTGGATGGTACGCTGGTGATTGAGGAGTATATAGACGACGGGGAAGAATACAGCGTTGAGGTGCTGACGACTAATGGAAGGCACGAAGTGCTTGCAATCACAACCAAAGAGGTGGTAATGCCTTATTTCATTGAGGCTGGTCACCTGTTACCCGCACCTTTAATAATGATTCTCATTATCAATATATATAGTGTAGCAATTACTACAAAAAATGCAATCGCGAATGCTAGTATTTAGGATTATCAAATCCAGGCTTGCTGTGTGATTATTTATGATGATCTAATTTATGCGTATATGCAGAGGGAGACAAATGCCACGTCATCATTAATAAACTCAGTCGGACTATTTGATTTAATAAGGAGAGAATCGGCAGGCGCCGATTCTTTTAATGGAAAGCATTTTTTTCCCTTTGAGGGATATAGGCCATGCGGCAGGCAATGTCCCAAATGCTCTTTTGACAACCCAAAATCCAAGACTGGCAGGAGGATTAACACATGCCAAACATGCTTAGAAAGTTCTCTTTAGGCCGAGTCGTGGGAACTCCTGAAAGCTTGCAAGCCGTTTCGGAAGATGAAACTTACCAAAAATATTAGTGATAAATGTAGCGATTCACCCTATTTATTGTGCAATAGTCAATAAGTAGTATTCCAACGTTTTGCGAAAAGTTTTTCCGTTTCCATTAGATACAATTGGCGCTGTTCAAGAGTTCGCTTCTCCATACCTGAGTAATTATACCATTTAAGTGAGTTTATACCCATTTTTCGAAAAGTTCCACGAAACATCATTTTGGTGATTGGATTTCCAAATAGCCATCGATAAATATATGTTGGAGTTGCCATAACAGTTAGTAAAGAAGCACCCTTCAAACGAGGAAGCAGACACTTAAATAAACGCCCTGGTTTAGGCTCGCTGTACACGATTCCTTTTGCGAATACCTTATCCAAGAAACCTTTCATCATTGCTGGCATTCCTTCCCACCAGATAGGAAAGATAAAAATAAGGTGATCTGCTTCGAGTAGTCGCTGTTGATAATCTGCAATTAGAGGATCAATTACTTCCTTTGTTCGCCAAGACGCGAGGTCAGAAGCAGACATAACAGGATTGAAGCCGTCTTTATGCAAATCAATCAAATCGATTCGGTGACCACTTGAACGCAAACCTCTTATGGTAGCTGCCAACAAGGCGGCTGAATAACTTCTATTGTGAAGAATATTTTCTGAAGCACCACTTCCATAAGGATGATCAAATATAATAAGAATATTCATATAAAATTCCTTTCTTGTACTTTGTTTTCTTGGAAACAAAATTGTTTTTTATGGATACAATAATATATTTTTGTTTCTCTGTTGTCAATAATGTTTCCTTGTATTTTATTTTTTATAATCACTTGGTATACTAGAAATATAAAATCTGAGAATATTTCTTTATTCTCTAATATAAAATCTTAAAAGTAAGAGAGTGAGATTGTAAAAATGAATGATAATGTTGAACAAACGCTTTTAATAACAGATATAATAGGTCACATTGCTGCTGTACAGAAGCGATTTCAGTCAGAAGGCGAAGATGAAGAAAGGAGATGGATGATTAAAAATGCTACTGAATCGGTCGTTATCGAATTTTTAAAGGAAGCATCTGTTCAGATGCTCCATGTCTTGGATGCTATAGGAGAATTAGAGCCAGTCAATGGCATTACAATTTCTAGGCATTTTGGTATTCCTAGAGGTAGCGTATCCAAAATAACTCAGCGGCTGGTGAAACTAGGAGTTATACATGCTGAATCATTATCTTCCAATAAAAAAGAAGTATTATTTCGTTTAACTCCATCTGGTGAGCAAGCTTTCAAATTGCACCAGCAACTTCATGAACATATGGATGATAATTTTAGGATTTTTCTAAGTCGTTATAACCTCGATCAGATACGCTTTCTTTCAGAATTAATGAGAGAAGTATTGGAAACTTCATGGGTTGGATCAGAAATGGTTCCTGTTGAAGCAGAGGATGAACACGAAGATTACAAGTTATCTACTAACAAGATTAGCTCACCTATAGATTTACAACAAAAAAATGAAATCTTAAGTATGTTGCAGAATTTTGATTCGAAGAAGTTGAGCAGAGTAAAAGAATTGATACGTATTGCCTTTCTTGAGGATTGACTAATACCTTGTCTCTATCAAATTTAGGGTTTATGGAGAAACTCTTATAAAAAATGCATGAAGGCACTAAAAATTCTTAGGTCTCCTAAGAATTCTGTACTCTCGACCATAAGTTATTTGGTGATAGCTGGGCTACAGCCCGCTCCCTTCAAATAGCAATTAAATGGAAGCGGGATTGCAACAGCAATAGGAATAGGATATTACACTCTATCCCGTCGCTCAGGCCAGCTGCAGCGATAGCTTTTCTAATGATAACCTTACGGTCAGGGAACCCACAATTATAGTGAGTTCTATGATGTCCTTCGTCATTGGGGTAAAGTGACTGACTTGACTTGAGCAGAGGTATTTCCGTAAATATCCTTGGCCAGTACGAGAATATGCAGCGTATCGGCTTGGGAGGAACCACCCTGTTTGTATTTAGTAGTTGGAAGCGTTGCTGACCAATTGGTTTTATCTTCTGTAATAACGACACGAATCCCATTGACATAAACTTTAAGCTGCGCGATATCGCTTTGATCTGTGACTGAACCTTCCAAAGTGAGAACATCATCCGTGATTGAAGCATTCAACTTAAGTTCAGGGGTTCCTGTTTCCTTGCGTTTAGAGGGTGGGAGAGCAGTTCGCGGGTTATAGGAAAAGGTTTCATCCTCAAGCGCTGGCGTGCGTGCTGCAATAGGACGGTTTTTGGTCGCCTGCTCATAGGAATAAGCGTAACGAAGCAGGTCATTATCGCTGTATGCGGCACCTGCCATCGTCAGATTAACGGGCATTCCGGTATCCTTCATAGCGCCCATACTCACAGACACACTTGGGATACCGTACTCGCGTAGAATGAAATTCGTATTGGAGAAATAGTTGCCATTCTCCCAAGCCTCCTCATAGGATGTTTCATTCACATCGGAGTCAGCTTTGCCGATATTCGAATTTGCCGGGAATGCAATAAAATCAAGGTTGTTTTGCTTCATCCAATTTTCAAAATCAATCTTTCGCACATTTTCAAGCCCCCGTAGTCCTTCATGAAACTGGGGAATTTGTTCGTAAGGGGTGACGCCTTTCTTTATGGTTTCAATAAATACGTCATAGTGGCCAAGGTCTCTGCCACGTTTGGCATCTACCGAACCGGGCGGATTTGGGAAGACGGTTGCAGGGTCGATATTAGCCCATGACGGAAAATTCGGATCGCCCACACTTTTAAGGAATTCCTCAGCAGCATAAGGATTAAGCAATCCGAATTCCTTTTCAACCCACTTTGCCGGCATCAAACCACGTTCCTCAGGTGTTTTTGCTGTTGCCCGGTCTTTCTCGCTGTTCGCCTGCAAGGGGAAGTCAACTTCCACAACCTCAGCTCCAAGAGCAGTTAAATCCTTTACAGCTTTTTCCCATAATGCCTGTATCGAAGGTCTGAATTTGATCGGAGTTGTGGTTTCATGGTCCTTACCAATATAGATTTTCGGAACGCCAATGCGCTTGCCTTTTAACGCTTGAATGTCTCGCAGCTCTAAATAGGATTTGGGACGGACACTGTTGACAGAAGGGAGTCGAACGGCTTTCTGTTCTCGCCAGAAATCCCCCTTGGTGATCTTATCTTCTACAACGATCACGTCAAGCAAGCGGAGCATGTCCTCGACAGTCCTCGTATGTGGGACAACGACATCCCGTATAGGGAAGAGCGGCCAATTCCCCCGAATGGAGATTAGGCCCCGCGATGGCGTGTAGGCAATTAAACCATTGTTAGATGCTGGTGATCTTCCAGAGGATACCGTTTCCTCCCCCATACCGAAGGCAGCGAGGTTGGCGGCTGTTGATACGCCAGATCCGTTAGAGGAGCCAGAGTACCAAGCTGCAGCCAAATAATTTGGATTGTACGGACTTTCAGCACGGCCATAAACGCCTCTTTGCATTCCCCCTGCTGCCATTGGCGGCATGTTGGTTTTACCAATGAGCACCCCTCCGGATTTGCGTATCTTCTCTACTGTAAAGGCATCGTCTTTTGCCATCAGATTTTTGAAAGCTGGAGATCCAGAAGCGACAGTGAGTCCCTTAACCTTGTAGCTGTCTTTAACCGTGTAGGGGATGCCTTGCAGTGGACCGGTCTTAATACCCTGTGCCCTTAGTTGATCAGCCTGAGCGGCTTCTTTTAGTACGTCGGGGTTCAGAACAGGGATGGAATTCAGCCGAATGCCACTAGCATCATAGGCATATACGCGGTTAAGGTACAGGGCGGTGAGTTCGACACTCGACAGTGCTCCTGACTTCATCGCGTCCTGCATCTGAGCAATCGTAGCCTCTTGCAATTGAAATGTAACTAGGGAGGAGACGGGTTCACTACTGGTTTTACTTGAGGAAGAGGGCGAAGGGGTGGCGGATGCAAGGGAGCATCCCGTGAGAGTTAAAATCATACCAGTCGCGATCCATTTGCAATAATTACCGATTACATTCCTTGCATTCGCTTTTAGCATTCGTGCGCACATAGCATTTTCACTCCTTAAATTAGATAGGATCAGGAATTTGAATAGAGAGGAACGAGAAATTCATAAATGTTTCTAATTATACTACTTATTTTCATACGAAATGTCAATTTTTGTAATACGGATATAAAGGGAGCCATTTAAGGTAAAATGGTGCCCGAGATTACACTAGGGAGCTTCCCTAGCAAATCCCGAGCACCAGAGGGCGTTTTCCATGGGTTACACTTGTAAGTCACTGAGGATGAAACACCCAGACATTCTCAATATAGTAAACATTTGGCTAAGATAAATACGAGCGATCATAATGAAAATTCAATGAAATCCACGTAGGCATCCCAGGTTCCGTCATCGCTCGTCAAGGTGAGTTTGACGTCCTGATCTCCGGTAGCGTGAGTAATGTTGGATAAAGTTTGGACAGTCGGCGTTTTGCCCGTGAAATAAAAGGAACCCACAGTTACTCCTCCAATAACCAAGTCCACTTTGGCCGTACTAGCATTGCTTGAAGCCCCCCGTACTGAGATATTATGCGTAGGGTTGGCAAAATACTGTGAGTATGATGCATAGTCAGCAGTGGCATACAGAGCAGCCCCGTCAAAAGGTGTACTGATCTTGCCCGCATAAGTGCCGCCAATGTTCATGTTCTCAGCTTCAACCTTTGTCCCCGTATTGCTCCCCGTGTTGGGGGTAAACTGCCAGGCATCCAAATTAAATAGATTGCCGTTTCCTGTCCCAGTAAACACCAGATAAATGTTGCGAACCCCAGTTGCATTATTGATCGTGGTCTCTACTTCTCTCCAGGTCTGCATACCTCCAGTTGAAGGTACTTTTAAGGTGCCGACTAAAGGGCCTGTCTCACTGTCAAGACGTACTTCAATACTACCACCGACATTTGTGGCAACATTGGCTTTGAACGTCTTTGCTCCGGTAGAGCCAAAATCAGCCTTCCCGACAGCGACCCAGTCCCCATTGTGAATATTGGTCACATTCAGATTACTGACCGGACCGCCAGTGGCTTGAGTGGGCTCGGACGTAATACCCGCCTGCCACGCCATGGTTTCCGCTTCAACTCTGGTATATGGATTTAGATTGGATAGCTGAGCTATTCCAGTCATATTCCCTTGTACCTCCTGGATGCTTCCATCGGTATTGTACACCAGCTTATTAATGTGAGGAGAGCGATAGCCTTTTCCATTTCCAATTTGTGCCTTGCTGACCGTTTGGGCATGATACACGACGTACCACTCATTTTTAAAGTTAAATACAGCATGGTGGTTGTTGCCGCCAACGCCGAAGAATGTATAGGGGTTTTTCAGGAAATGGCCTTTATAAGTGAAGGGGCCCATCGGGTTATCGCCGACCATATAGCCGATTTCACCTGCAGGGTACTGTGGCGGGTGTGTCCCGGCAAAGTTAATGCAGTAGGAATAATAGTATTTGCCATTGTACTTATGAATACCGGAATCTTCAAATAAGTAAGGTGCATCAATGGTGGTTGTGCTTCCAACAACACTTATCATATCGGCCCCCAACTTGATCACTCTAGCTGTTTTAGGATTAGCAATGGAAGCGGGATCGGATTCGTTAGGAATTCCCCCACCGCTATACAGGTATCCTGTGCCATCATCATCCACCAACACAGCCGGATCAAAAAGCCATGTCACGCCAGCCATTCCAGGCGTACTATGTGTCACAAGCGCTTTACCGAGGGGGTCTGTCCAAGGTCCGATCGGCGTGTCTGCTGTCAGGACTCCAATTCCTGCCCCACCATTGGCAAAATAAAGAAAGAATTTATCTTTGCCATTCAATTTTTTATGCGCAATTGCTGGAGCCCAGGAGTTAGAGGCCCATTTGGCAATGCCTCTACCGTTGTTCTTGTTGTTGGCACCTGCGACCGGTATCGTTCCGTGATCCGTCCAATTCACCATGTCCGCGGAGGAAATGACCTGGATGCGATCCAGTGCACTGAAGTCATTGTCTTTAATCGATCCATCATTGTTATAAACATACGTATCACTTGACATGTAGACATACACCCTTCCACCATATACCAATGAATAGGGATCAGCTCCCAATTTATGATCCACTAGAGGGTTGGAATTTCCAGGGAGTTTAGCCAGTGGTCGATTGGCAGCATCTACACTTAGCACGAGAGAGACACCAAGCAATAAAGTGAAGGAGAGAAATAAAGCTAGACATTTTCTAATCATAACAATAACCTCCGTTTTTTTATATGGTCCAAAGCCGAGCTATTCGTAAATTTATCAAACTCAAGAATATACTCAGACCTCTACCCGTAAGGAGAACTGCTGTGAAGAGGGCACGAGAAATAGACATGAAATCGCTTACATTTATTGAATTTAAAAGTGAACTACGAGAGGAGAGTCACCATATACTGGTCTCTGTTCATTTATTGACAACTCCAGTTATGTGTTGGAGAAAGTATAGTAATCATAAACATTGGGTTATTAAATATTAATATGTAAATTGATTGCAAATAATGGTTTTATTTGGCGCAATCATAGCATGTTCTATCAAAAATAACAATATCATTCTATTTTCTAAAAAAAGCGAATCGAAAGGAACGTAAATTACGATACCAATGGCATGCTGGACCTTTTGCAAAATCGAGATATCCGACCTGTTATCCCAAGCAAGCGCAATCGACGGGTGAAACTTTAAGTTGGCATTAGTTAAACACACTATGTCCATACGTTGTATGCTGAACATGACTGGATAAATTAGTATGAATGATTGCAGCAGAAGAGGCAGCCCTGCAGGGATGCTTTTGCCTGTCCAGGGGAGATTGCATTAATGCAACACTGATATCCAATTTCCAGTATCCTAAATTAGTGCAATAAATGTTGTAAAGTTAGTATGGGCAGTTACCTGATTCATTCATTATTATAAATGCTGTAATCTACATTACCTAGAGTGGGGTGACAAAGTTGAACGAAAGTAAAAAGAAGACGGATCGGCAGTCTGCTGATGGTAGGTGTGTTGACATGTCGGCCGTGTTGAACGGGTGTAGCAGCAATAGCGAGCGGTCACAAGCCGGGTGACACAAAAACTACATGTGCCAGACTGGAGATAAGAACGGTAAATACGATCAACCGGTAACAATTACGTATTTGTGACCATGGGGTTCAGATGTTAAGTTCAAACCAGGAGAAATCATACCAAATGGACAAAAGAAAAGCTGGGAATCGAGTTGAAAAATCAGTAGGTTTCTCCATCCACAAACAATGCATTTAAGACAAAACTGCGTTTGTCTCTTGTATCAAGCGCTGACTTGCTGATATTATTTCATATCGCGGCGAATTTAATTTGGTTCGAGAACTGATTGAATCTCTGACAAATTTGTGGAAGCCGGCGAATTGTTTGATCAATATGCTGACGAGACATGGAAGGAATGTCGAGGGACAAGAACATGGCCCGATTACCAATTATCCAACAAATGGTAGTCATCTTGAACTTTCGAGTTCGTTATCCGTTTCACGGATCGACTTTATCACAAATTCAGAGAAAGCTTTTACTGTTGGAGATAACCACTTTTTCTTTTTAATCAGCATATGGGAGTATATCGGATCGAACTTTTCGGAATGACTTACGATTTTAAGTTTTCCTCTATTCACGTCTTCTTTAACTGTAATATAAGGCAAAAAAGAAAATCCAAGCCCACTCATAACGGTTTGTTTAATCGCCTCAATACTCCATAACTCCATTGTTTGAAATGGGTGAATATCATGCTTTACAAGATATCTTTCAAACATGGTCCGATAACTACAGCTTTCTTCATTCGTAATAAAAAAATGGTTGGTGTTCTCTCGCTTATATTCATCGAAATGGTCTGGACCGTCATTGCTGCACACCAGGACAATGTTCTCCTGGGCCAAAGAATAATGAATGCATTTTTCCGGATGTATTTCCGGGTAGACCATGAAAGCCACATCTACACGTCCACTGATTAAGTCAACCTGGTTTTGTTCACATATACCGTTGATAAGGATGAATTTGACATGAGGATATTTCAAAGAGAATTCCCTTATAATCGGGCTTAATCTAGAAATTGTTAAAGACTCTGGTGCAGCCACCTTTATAGCACCTTTAACCTCCTGGTTGCTTCGTATATTTCTAATCTGGTCATGAGTAGCCAGTAGATCTTCTGCCAGAGGTATTAATTCTCTCCCTAATTGAGTAAGTTTCAAGTGCCTTCTTTCGTAAGTGAAAAGCTCCCCGCCAATCTCTTCTTCAAGCGACTGTATATGGGCAGTGATCGTGGACTGAGTGTATCCCAATTGCAATGCAGCCCCTGTATAACTTCCGATTTCGATAATCGTCTGAATGTAATAAGGTGTCTAATTTCCATCGATGTTCTCCTTAGGTTTAATTTCTATCGATAAAAATGATAATGATTTTGAATATTTCAATTTTATTAATGAACAGATCCATCATACAATGGAATCCTTCTGATCGTAAATTAATCTACAAGGGAGGAAACAATGAATGGAACCGTTCAAAATTTCAATTCCAGAGCAACAACTGCATGATCTGTCTATCAGACTAAAACAGGTTCGATGGCCTTCGAGTTTCTCTGTAGAACCATGGGCTCTGGGGACAGACCGTTCCTTTTTAAAGAGATTAGTTGATTATTGGAGCACGGAATACAACTGGCGTGAACAGGAAGCATGGTTAAACCGTTTCCCGCAGTTTATGGAACATGTGGATGGCTTCGATATACACTTTGTACACGTTCGGGGTGAAGGCACATCCGCACGACCACTGTTGTTGACTCATGGATGGCCAGGATCATTTGTAGAGATGTTAGAACTAATCCCTTATCTAACAACTCCATCACTATATGGTGGACATGCTGAAGAGGCTTTTGACGTGATTATTCCCTCATTGCCAGGCTTTGCATTTTCGAGTAAACCCACACGACCGGGAGTGGGGTCCAAATACGTAGCTACGCTTTGGGCAAAACTTATGGATCGTTTGGATTATGAAAGGTATTTGGTTCAGGGAGGGGATATTGGAGCAGGGGTCTCAACATGGTTAGCATTCATGTACCCTGAACGGGTGATGGGACTTCATCTCAATTATATTCCAGGAAGCTACAAGCCACCCCTCACTCCGAATACACCATCTGTTAGCGAAGAAGAGCAAGCTTACTTAGACATCGTAGCTGAGTGGTTGGACCGAGAAGGTGCTTATAGCGCCCTTCATAGAACGAAGCCGGAAACACTGGCTTTTGCACTAAGTGATTCCCCAACCGGTCTTGCCAGCTGGATGGTAGAAAAATTTCAAGGTTGGAGTGACTGTGACGGGGATATCGAAAGGTCTTTCTCACTTGATCATATCCTCACTAACATATCGATTTACTGGTTTACCAATTCGATTGCTTCTTCCATGCGAATATATACTGAAGGTACCAAAATGCCACTGCATTTCACCGAAGATCAGCGTGTTACTGTTCCAACAGGGGTTTCCTTATTTCCCAAGGAGCTGCCCACGCCTCCCCGAAGCTGGGTAGAACGCGCCTATAATATTACGTACTGGGAGAAAGCGAATAAAGGCGGTCATTTTGCCGCTATGGAAAATCCTAAATTGTTTGCCGAACATCTAAATCATTTTTTTCATTCCATAAGCATCTGATAGTCTCTATCCTTGAGAGGGTTATGAACAACCAGTACATTTTTTACCAGACATACATTTACCCCTTAAAGGGGAATGGACACAAAGTTGGCCCTCAAACTTTGTCTTAGAGATTACCACAGTGAAACTGGAGTTGACCTGACTACTAAGATCATGTGAAAAGGGGCAAATTTTGTGTTACTGTAAAATATGTAAATGCAAAGCGGTAACACAACTCAATATTCTTCTACAAAATCACATATGAGATTCATTCCGCTACGGTAGGTTCACATATTAGTCCATATAAAATGAGAAAAATATCGGAGTGTATACACTTAAATAGATACATTTATCCATACTTCTCTTAATTATAATTCAGCCAAGTATATTCACAACCTCAACCATACTACACAGCTTCGATATTGTTATATGAATAAAACTGATCGAAACCGTCAGTATCACTCACTAATCTCAAGGCAAAGGAGCATAGATGATCCAACAAAATAACCAGTACTCTTGAATGAACTTACAGGGCAAAGAGAGCTTGGAATAATTCAATGCGCAATAAAAAGCTCATGTCGTTGGCTTTGCGTCTAGTTATCGAAGAAAAAAAGGACATTGACCATTTAATTAGTCGCTTATTTAGCGGCTTTTTATATTTTGGAACGACTGCCCGAACTAAAGATGAGAGATTTTATTATATTTCCGGAAAGTGTACAGTTCATACTTTGGAAAACCTGACAAGGCCTTAATCGATATGTGGGTGAAAAGGAAAACTGAAGAGGGGGTTATTCGAAAAAATAAATGCGGTGAAACTTGGGGGCACAGTCTAATAAAGCAATTTAATCGCTCTGTAAGCTTGCTAATGATCTCAAAAGAGGGCATCGCATTTCCTTTCTCAATTTGACTAATGTAACCTCTGGTTCCAACATCTCTAGCTAGATCCTTCTGACACATTTATAAACCTTTTTGTAAGTTCTTTTTCTTCTTCCTAGTAAATAAGAATCTGTGTAGCCACGGTATTGGAAGAGGGAGAGGGCTTGGTAATTACAATCGAGCCCTTTTTATTTACAGGTGCAGGGTATGTCGTTGAGCAAACGGATGGATGGCCTTTATGTGTACCCGACAATAGCTTTGTGGCACAACATGAGCATACCATAATAAGGTGTATCAGCCGAAAAATATAAGAATAATCAAAATCTATAAAGAATGAACTGTACCCTGTCAGTCAGACATGAAGAAGAAACTATGTCTACTTGGCAGGGTACTTTCATTGGTTTCTCTGACTTAAGGAGGAAGAATTGATGTGGAAGAAATGTAGTTTGTTTTTATTAGTTCTAGCATTTGTGTCGATTTGCATTTCTGAAATGCCTGCGTCTGCTGCCAGCTCTACAATTACCAAGCATATAGGAAATTCTAACAATGAAATTTGAAATGGAAGGAGAAGATGTCAAAACGTGCTATGACAGATGAAGCCAAAGCATTGAATCCTTGTTTTTCAATCTTCTATGCCGTGAATATGAGAAAAGGCTGAACCAGCTTGTGAAAGCTTTTTATATTATTTTGTGCTGCTATCCTTCCACTGAGAAAGCTAGGACAGAATCAGGATTTTGAGGCTTCTTTGAGGATGTTATTACATAAAAGCGGATCTTAATACAATCTTAATGCTGTAGGCAAATTCGTAATACGGTACTGATTTTGCTCATGATATACTATGGATTGAGAGAGAATATAGTAGAGGGTGGGCACAAGATGGCAGCAAAACAGAACGATGCCGGGTCCATACTTGATCGAATTACTGACTTGCCGGTAAGAAAAAGTAGAGGAAGACTGAAAATTTTTGTTGGATATGCACCAGGTGTTGGGAAGACCTGTGCAATGCTTAGCGACGCTCACGAAGAGCAAAAAGAGGGTATAGATATCGTAGTTGGATATATTAAACATTATGCCCGGCCATACACTACGGCGTTGTTGGAAGGACTTGAACTTCTTCCTTACATCAAAATTTCAAATAAAGAATCCTCAACTAAGGAATTTGATCTGGACCAAGCGCTCCAGAGAAGTCCTGACCTTATTTTATTGGACGATTTGGCCCATACCAACGCGGCAGGATGCCGACATAAAAAAAGATATCAGGATGTGGAGGAACTTCTTCGCGCAGGAATTCATGTATATACGACGATGAATGTTCAACAGATTGAAAGTCTAACGGATATTGTCTACTCCATTACTGGCATTTCCGTTGACGAACGCATACCGGACAGTGTATTTGACAGTGCTGATCAGGTGGAATTAGTCGATATTGAACCGGATGATTTAATAGGACGTTTGAATAGGGGAAAGATTTACCTTGAGGAGGAGAATACACAGGCTCATTTATTTACCAAAGAGAAGCTGACGACTCTACGTGAAATTGCTTTGCGTAATACAGCAAGTCAGTTAAACCGAATCGCGGAGCAAATCAGTGAGCAGGCGAAAAGAAATGAATTTGATACGAAAGAACATATTCTGGTCTGTCTGTCTTCGGCTGCTTCCAATAAGAAAGTGATCCGAACAGCAGCAAGAATGGCGGCAGCTTTTCATGGTCATTTCACCGCGTTGTTTGTGGAAACACCAGAAGCGAGAGAATTGACATCAAAAAATAAAGCGGAGTTAAGGGAGAACCTTAGGCTGGCTGAGCAAATGGGTGCACAAATCGCAACGATGTATGGAGACGATATTCCAGGACAGATTGCCGAATATGTCAAAACAAGCTGTGTATCGAAAATTGTCCTAGGACGCTCCCCTTACAAGAGGAGAGGGCTTGCAAAATCCAATGTAAGTGATAAACTAACGGCCTTACTTCCTAATATTGAAATCTATATTATCCCCTATACTCAGTCTTCCTTCTATAAAAGATTGCCTTTTTACGAAAAATACCCATTGCTGTCGTTGGCAGATACTATCAAGACCATTGCTATCTTGGCTGTGTGCACAATTATTGGCTTGTGGTTTAAGTATTTGGAATTCCGAGAAGCTAACATTATCACCGTGTACATTCTGGGAGTTTTGTTAAATGCAATTGTGACCAAGGGCAGAATGTATAGCGCCATTTATTCGGTTATGAGTGTACTTGTGTTTAATTATTTTTTTACCGAGCCTTATTATTCTTTACAGGCTTATGATTCAGGCTATCCGGTCACCTTTCTGGTCATGCTGGCTGCTTCTTTCATGACGAGTACACTAACTATGCGAGTAAGAGAGCAGGCTCGGCAATCCGCGCAAAAAGCTTACCGTACCGAGGTGCTTCTGGAAACAAGCCGGAAATTGCAACAGGCCAAAGACTCTCCGGCTATTATTAATGAAATGGCACATCAAATGGTAAAGTTGTTGGACAGAATGGTCATTTTCTATTCAGTTGACCAAGGGGTACTGTTGGCGCCGCAGTTTTTTCCAAAGAAAGAATCTGCAGTTGATCCAGGGGTCTACACAGGAGGCAACGAACGTGCAGTTGCAGAGTGGGTATATAAAAACAACAAGCGTGCAGGAGCAACGACGGATACTTTTTTTGGCGCTAAGTGTCTATATCATGCGGTGCGTGGAGGAGAACAGGTTCTTGCGGTGGCAGCTATTGTAATGGATGAGGAAGAACCTTTAGAAGTTTTTGAAAATAGCCTAATGCTTGCCATGCTGGGAGAATGCGCGCTGGCGCTAGAGAAAGAAAAACTGAACGAAAGACAACAAGAGATCTCCATGCAAATCCAGCAGGAGCAACTCCGTGCCAGTCTGCTTCGGTCCATTTCTCATGATTTACGCACTCCACTTACCAGCATCTCAGGCAATGCGGGGATTCTTCTTGGAAACCCAGAGGTACTAAACGAGGAACAGAAAAAAGGTCTATATACGGATATATATGACGATTCCATGTGGTTAATCAATTTGGTAGAAAATTTGCTGTCTATTAGTCGAATCGAAGGTGGTACTCTAAATCTGAATTTTCAGGCAGAATTAATGGAGGAAGTCATTTCGGAGGCTCTGCTTCATGTGAATCGCAACAGTGTGAAGCATGTCATTCAGACGGAACTGGATGATGAATTGATGATGGCTCGAATGGACTCCCGACTTATTGTTCAGGTATTGATCAATATGATTGATAATGCAATCAAGTATACCCAAGATGGCTCTCACATCACAATTTCAGCAAGACGCGAGAGACATATAGTCATTGTAGAAATCTCAGATGATGGCCCCGGTATTTCTTCAGAAGAAGTCAAGGTTAGACTGTTTGAGATGTTTTATACGGCAGACAACATTCATGGGGACGGACGTCGTGGATTAGGATTGGGGCTTTCTCTGTGCAAATCAATTGTGAATGCTCATGGAGGTACTATTGGTGTTAAGGACAATATCCCTAAAGGGACGGTTTTTTATTTTACCCTGCAAGCTGAGGAAGTGAATGTTCATGAATAAACCTTTTATTCTTGTTGTGGAGGACGATAAACCCATCCGCAAGCTGATTACGACAACGCTGGAGACACAGGGGTATAAATATCATACGGCTGAAACAGGGGAAGCATCGATTTTAGAAGCAGTATCCAAGCAGCCGGATCTAATGATTCTGGATTTGGGGTTGCCGGATATGGATGGTGTAGATATCATAAAAAAGTTTCGTGCATGGTCGAATATGCCTATTATTGTGGTCAGCGCACGCAGCGAAGATCGGGATAAAATAGATGCGCTGGATGCCGGAGCGGACGATTATCTAACAAAGCCCTTCAGTGTAGAAGAACTGCTGGCCAGACTTCGAGTCAGTTTACGAAGAATTCGAAATGACAGTGATAAGCTCCTGAAGGATGCTTCCAGCTTTATTAATGGAAATTTGAAAATTGATTATGCAGCAGGATGCGTATGGATTGGTGAAGAAGAAATTCACCTGACCCCAAGCGAATATAAACTGCTTTGCCTGCTGGCAAAACATGTAGGCAAAGTACTGACCCATAATTTTATCCTGCATGAAATCTGGGGCAACCACAGCTATGACATTCCTGCCCTGCGTGTGTTTATGGCAACGCTGAGAAAAAAAATAGAAAAAACATCATCACAAACTAAGTTTATTCAAACACATATCGGAGTTGGTTACCGTATGCTTCAGGTTGGAGATGATGGCTAGGTAACAATACCATTATGTAATTAGAGATCATGCTCTTATGGAGCATGGTCTCTTTATTTTTCATCTGCCACTAAATCTTAAGATGATCTTTATACCTATATGAAAACCCTAATCCTAAACTAATGGTGAAAATGTTACGCTGAACTCTGAAGTAAAGAGGATAAGGAGGTTCGGCATGTGAGATGGGCACTACCTTGTTCGTCTGTTTCATCGGCTAAGCTGTCAACTGAGTGAAAGGGAAAGAGGTATGGGGAATGAATGAAATTTTAACAAGTGCGGGTCTGATCTCAATTGTGCTGGCGGTGCTGTATTCCGTTAAAAAAATATATGATTTTATCGATTTGCAGAAGGTGACACGGAAGGATATCTATGAGAACTATGATATCTATAAAGCAGCTCAGAAGTTTGCTCTCGGTACACCCGTCGATGAGATCAGAGAAATCCTGACAAACAGCTATGAGTTAGACGATAACCAGGTTGAAGAGACAATGTTTTTGGCTCTTCCTCATCGGAACGATACCGATGGTGGTTATCTTGCCTTTATCAAGGCTGTAAATCGGGTGCTGGAACAAGAGGTTTATAGCTAAACTCCGAAAGAAGGAAAAATATGAATCGTCAGGCCGCGTTACCTGGTGTTTGCTCCCAATCTGGCCGGAGAACAATTTCTACAAGCGCTGAGTGAAGAAGAAAAATTATTTGTTGCTGGCATCCAATCCTGATCAACAACACCATTTGTAAGAATTAGGAGTAGAAAATGTTATTGAAAGCTTAGAAGGCTTATTCCACTTGTTGAAGACGGAGTGAGCCTTTTTTACATGCAGAAAATTCAACTACAATAAGCAATTAAAAACGGCAAGTCATATATGCAAAGAGAAAGGGAGAATAAGTTCTATAAATTCCATGAAAGCGTTTGACATATTTGAATATCAATCTATAATTATGAACAGAATTGGACCTCACTGAGATGCAAGTATCCTGATTTTTTCAATCTGAATCGGATTAAGATGTCGCCAATTTTCAAATAGGTCGCTGCCTATGAGGAATACGATAATTGATAGAGCTGTTGTTCATAAACAGCAAGCTTCATAACCAGGGGCTTGCTCTTTCATTTACCTAAGGAGAATGGGTCGGAATGACACTTAAAAAAAGAATCTTTTTATTGTTTTTTCTCAGCGCGTTTATTCCCTTTATCAGTATATTTGCAATTTCTTACTATACCATTGATTCCATTTTTGCGAATAAAATCAATGATGGAATTCGGAGCAATCTACAGCAGGTAACTTCATCACTGGAAAATTCAATTACCAACCTGAATCATGTTACTCAGCAATTATCATATAGTGGTACATTAGGAAAAAAACTGGATGAAGTCTTGAAGCCTTCCTCCAATATATTTGAATTGATTGAGGCTAGAGATGAATTAAAGAATGAGTTAAATGTCGTAACGTTTACTAATCCGAATATAGGTCTGACCTTATACTATTTCCAGAAAGAAGGCACTACACAGTTCGCTAACTTTCCCATCAAAGATCGTTTTTCTCCCGAGTCTTTGCCTGTGCTTTCCAAATCATATGGCATTGCGTACTATGGTCCCCATATGAGTATGAACCGATTTGATGATCAGCTTGTTTTATCTGCTATGCGAAAGGTACAGCTGCCTCAAAGGGACGATATATATATTTACGTCGAATCCGGCTTTCGTCTTACACAGGATATACTGGGTTACAATCAATACAAAGGAGCTTTATCGCATTTAATCCTGAATGGTGAGGGCAACATTGTTTACAGTGAAATTCCAGAAGCGATGAAGGTCGGAGAGAATTTCTCCAGCATATCGAAAGGTACTGCAAAAGATGGAATATCCCGTGATTACCATTGGTTTAAGGAGGACTCCAGTCAGAATTGGAGCGTCATATCGGTAATTTCGCAGGCTAAGTATCAACAGGAGAAAAACCAATGGTTGCTTCAAATATTACTGGTCGCTTTATTTTTTCTCGGCTTTACCGTATTTCTGGCTTGGCTTCTGTGGAAGATGGTTTACAAACCACTAGGTCTGTTCCATTCGGAAATTAACGGAATGTCTCAGAATCCACAAAAGGCAGGAAGCCAGACCCGCACTCAAATTCCCGAGTTTGATTTTCTGTTGGGAGAATTCTCAAATATGCAGCATCAAATCGGCGACCTGTTCAAGGAAGTGCAGCAGAAAGAGAAGATTCGTGCAGATTTGGAAGTGGAAAAATTGTTATATCAGATCAATCCTCACTTTCTAATGAATACGCTGGATACTGTGCACTGGCTGGCCGTCATGAACGGACAAGGAGAGATTGACAAGTTGGTGCAATCCTTAAACAAGCTGTTGTATTACAATTTGGGTAAATTAGGGCAAGTATCCACGATGGAAGAGGAAATTGATGCGCTAAGACAGTACCTAATCCTGCAGCAAATTCGATATGACTTCGAATTTGACGTGCGTATTTCAGCGGATGATCAAGTTCTTCAAATACCTGTGCCTCGTTTTATTCTGCAACCGTTGGTTGAAAATTCACTTTATCATGGACTGAGTGACGAAGGTTTTATTCAAATTGAAGTTACACTTGCCAAAACGCTGAATATTTTAATACAGGATAATGGAGCAGGCATGACCGAGGAAGCGATTCAAAGACTTCTGAATAATCGTATAGCTGAACATAAAAAAGTAGGGATGGGCATCGGACTCAATTATGTCCACCGCATGTTGAGGGCACAGTATGGAGATCAAGCACAACTGGTGATCGAAAGTGAATTGGGTACAGGGACAAGTATACTGCTCATACTTCCTATCAAAGGAGAAGATGTCTGAGGATGATTAAGGTATTGATAGTGGATGACGATAAATTAGTACGAAAAGGAATAAGCTCCGCGATGCCGTGGAACGAGTTCAATATGGAGGTTATAGGAGAAGCAAGTAACGGGTTGAAAGCACTGGATTTTCTGAAAGCCCAACCGGTCGATCTGATGCTGACAGATCTCGCGATGCCGGTGATGTCAGGTATTGAACTGATGCGAGCTGCAAGGCAGCTCTATCCAGAACTACATATTGTTGTATTAACACTGCATCAAGATTTCGATTATATCCAGGAAGCGCTCAGACTTGGAGCCATCGACTATATAGCCAAAGTTCAGCTCGAGAAGGAGCAATTCGAACACGTGCTGCATCGAATACATACCCGGATTGACGAGCTGGCGAATACAAGACGAAAGCTGCCTCTGCTAAGTGAGACCAATGTCCATTATCGCCATGTGTATGCACTTGTTTCACTGGATCGCAAGTCAGGACAGAGCTGGCCGATTGAACTGACATCCAATGTAGACGAGATCCGATGGGAGGTTGAACGGAACAGCTGGATGTGGACGGCACCCATGGACGTAGAGGATCAGCTGTTCCATAAACTGAAGGAATCCCTGGATCAAGTTCCCCAAGTCGCCTTGCTGGTTATGTCCGATGTACAAGAGCGAACATGGTCGCAAATCCAAAACTGGATTATGAATTATACAGAAACGTCCTTATTCTATGCATACAATCCTTATGATCCTGTCATTTCCGTTTCGATGAATGTGGAGGACTCATTTCCAATAGAACCGCAGGATGAAGACATGGATCGTATTAGGCAAAGTTGGTTCCTATCACCATGGACCCACAATGACAGTTATTACAACCAACTGATTGAACAGTTCAAATCACTAAGACTGCATAAAGGCCAGCTGATGGGATTGCTATACTCTATAGTTATGGAATGGAATCACCTTTTTGCTCAGACTACGTTGGGTAGAATCTCAATGATCCATTCTTTTCAATCCTGGTACGAGGTAGAAGATTGGATCAAGCAGACCTCTGTGGGCATTCGTAAGGCAGATGAACAGACTTCGTATTCACAAGAAATTGTAGACGCCGTGAAAAAAGCGATTATGATCATGCAAAATAATTTGGACCAAGCTTTTACAGCTTCAGGTCTGTCCCAACAACTGAACATCAGCCGAAGCTATTTCAGTCAATGCTTCAAGGATTTGATGGGGAAAACCTTTAATGAGTACTCCCGATTTATACGAATAGAGAAGTCTAAAGAGTATTTATTGAATACAACCAACACGATTTTCTGGATTGCGGAGCGAGTGGGTTATACGGATGAAAAATATTTCAGCCGAATTTTTCGCGAATTGACAGGTCTGCTGCCAAGCGAATATCGACAGCTCGGCAGAGGGGATAAATAGCGTACTCTCCCAGATGACCAATAATCCGGGCGAAAGAAGGGAAAACGATGATTAAGAAGATGGCTGCATGTGTTCTTGTCGTCAGCTTAATTACAGTGACAGTATATTTCAGCAACCCATACTTCCGGGAATCGCCAAGGGGACCAACGAAAACAATCTCGGACACTGCCGCTGCCGATCCATTGGGGAAATATGAATATCCCGTTTCCATCCGACTGGGATATGTGGTAGATCCAACAGGCGCGGATCTCTCAGGAGGAGAAACACTTGAGAAGAATATATGGAAAACGATGATTAAACAAAACCTTAACATTGATGTCCAGGTATTATGGCAGGTGTCGAAGGAAAATCTGAGTCAGAAAATCGATCTGGCTATCGCCAGCAATGATCTGCCGGATGCCATGATTGTAAATCAGCTGCAGCTGAACGAGATGATCAAGGCTGGAGAAATTGAAGACCTAACCGAGGCATACAATAGTAGCGCATCACCGGAAATAAAAAAAATTATTGATAGCACAAACGGATTGGCTATGGAACAAGTGACCTTCGATGGCAAGATGATGGCTGTTCCTTCTGTGACAGCGGAAGACTTCAGCATGCTCTGGATTCGACAGGATTGGCTGGACCGTCTTGGACTGAAGCCGCCGAAAACGGTAGATGATCTGGAAGCTATCGCCAAGGCCTTTGTAGAGAATGACCCAGATGGAAACAGTAAGCGGGATACGATTGGCCTTGCTTCAAGCACTGGACTGTATAACGATTTCAACAACAGTGCTTTTTCTTTTGATCTAACCCCAATCTTCGCAGCATTTGGATCTTTCCCGGGATATTGGCTGAGCAAAGATGGAAAACCTGTATACGGTTCGGTTCTACCGGAAACGAAGGAGGCCTTGGTCAAACTGCGTGAAATGTACGCCAAAGGCCTTCTCGATCCAGAACTGGGTATCCGCAAAGAAGCGGAAGAAACAGTTATTAACGGTCAGGCGGGGATGTTCTTTCAAGGTTTTTATGCTGGGTACTGGCCCCTTCCGAGCGCTTGGCAGAACGAGCCGGAGGCGAACTGGCAAGCATACGCACTCCCGCTGGATGCAAACGGAGCATACCATGTGAAGGTGGATAATCCGTCAAGTTCATTCTTGGTGGTACGAAAAGGATATGCTCATCCCGAAGCGATCATTAAAATTAACAATCTGTACCTTCGTGATGAGTTCAAGTACGGTACGCGTTTTATGCTGGGCCGCAATTTCTTTGCTCCGGCAGATGAAGCACGATATGAATCGAAGGCAGCGCAGGATATTCTGATGGGAACCAAAACACCCGCCGATTTCAAGGACAAGTCTGAATACAAATTGCTGGAAAACTTAGTTTCGACAATAAAACAAACCAAATTGAAGCCTTATGATCAATATGGTATTTCCTATTGGAATGAACACAGCGACAGCTTTATGCGGGGTTATTCGCTTCTTGTAGGCGGAAGAAATTTTTTCGATCCAAACATCCATAAAGTTCAAAGCCTTACCTATATACGAACTCCAACGATGGAGAAGGCTTGGGGTGAACTATCAAAACTGGAACATGATACATTTTTAAAAATTATTTTAGGCGCTGAACCGATCGATTCATTTGATCAATTTGTCGAGGAATGGAAGGAACAAGGGGGTGATCAAGTGACTGTGGAGGTGACTGCACACCATAATCATCGCTGAAGACCATTATGAATGTGATACGATAAATTCTATAAGACACTCTTAAAATTCCATTAATCAAGCCGACGATTCCTATTTCAGGAGCTGCCGGTTTTTTTTGTTCTTCACTTTGATTAGTAAGTAAGGATAGACAAATGTATGTCGGTAGGTAGGATAAATGCTTACAAGCCAACTATGGCTTCATGATCCCGAATGAAACCGTATACATTTCTCTATCCAAACAGACGTTCAATCCCTATCTCGATTTGTCTTCTCCGAGTCTTATAATGAAAGCGCAAACAACAATGATAGAGAAATATTCAAAACGAAGGGGAATCGAATGTGATGAGAACTAAATGGTTCATAAAAAGAAACATGTTGACGAGACGTCTGGCCGTGTTGTCGATGTCTGCCCTGATGATTTCAACCCTTGCAGCCTGTGGGGGTTCCTCCAACCCTCCCACTGCGGAGGAAGCGGGCAAGTATGAGGTAACACCGGGAGACCCATTCAGTGCCTATAAAGACGAAATAACCGTAACGATGGGTCGTGTGACTACAGCCAACCCGAAACTGCCGGCTGGAGATACGTATGAGAACAACGCGTATACTCGGCTGGTCAAAGAAACATTTAACGCTCAGATTAAAGACCAATTTGAAGCCAACGGAGAAGATTACAGCCGTCAGGTTTCTCTCGCCATCGCCTCTGGGGAACTGCCTGACATGATGCGTGTCGATTCCAAGGATGAACTCAAAGAACTGGTTGATAATGATCTGATTGAAGATATGACGGAAATTTACAAGCAGTATGCCACAGATAACATCAAGAACATTTACGAATCTTATGAGGGCCGTGCATTAGATAATGCGACGATAGATGGACGTTTAATGGGACTTCCGGCTACTTCCCTAGATTCCGCGCCAACCATGGTCTGGGTTCGTCAGGATTGGCTGGATTTACTGGGTATCCAACTTGACGCAGACGGAGACGGGGCCATCAAGCTGGATGATGTGGAGAAAACGGCCAAGGAATTCCTGAAAAGAGATCCTGGCCAATCCGGGAAACCGGTAGGTATTCCCTTTGTGAACACCCTTAATACAAGTGACTATAATGGTTCCGCCTATACCATGCTGGGAGTTGCCTCCACCAAGGGTGCATTCCCTCAATACTGGATGAAGGGAAAGGATGGCAGCATTGTTTATGGCTCGACAACAAAGGAAACCAAGCAGATGTTAGGCGTCATGGCAGATTGGTTCAAGAGAGGCATCATCGACCCGCAATTTGGAACACGCACATTTGATGATATTACGGCACTGTACACCAACGGCCAAAGCGGTATTGCTTTTGGACCATGGCATATTCCCGACTGGGGTCTGAGCAGCGTGAAGCAGATGGATAAGAATGCGAAATTCACGGCTTACACTTTGGAGGATGCAGACGGAAAGGTAAACGTGGCACACGCCAATCCAGCCAATCAGTTTATCGTTGTGAGAAAAGGATATGAACACCCGGAACTTGCCGTTAAAATAGTAAACCTTTTCTACGATAAACTGGCAAATGATAAAAATGTGGAAACATCTATGCCAGAAGCCGCCAAGTATCAAGAGAACGGCGTAGACGGTTCTACCAGACCTTTTAATATTGAAGTCAACTCGGCTACCTCGCTGCTGGATGATTACTCTGACGTTGTTCGCGGGATTAAAGGGGAGATTAGTCTGGATCAGGTCCGGACAACCGAATCAAAGAACAATATTGAAAGTATCCAAACCTACTTGAGCGATATGGATACGGATAACGTAACAGCCTGGGCGAAATATCACTCGCGTATCAACGGAGTGGGACTCATCGACAAACTGACACGGGAAAACAAATTCGTCTGGATGACACCCGCTTTCTCTGGCACTACACCAAGCATGAAACAAACATGGGCTAATCTGACCAAGATGGAGCAGGAATCTTTCATCAAAATCGTGACTGGTGCAGAATCTCTGGATTACTTCGATACTTTCGTTAGCAATTGGAAGAAACAAGGTGGGGACCAGGTAATTCAGGAAATTGAAGACGAGGCTGCATCCGAAAAATAAACAATCATGAACTGCTAGAAGGGCCGCGATAAGCAGCCTTTCTTCAGGAAAGGGGTCCATCCATGAAACAGGGAAATGATAGAGCAAAAGTTCGGTTGGGCACGGGTGCCATGTATCATATGATGATGCTTCCGGGAATTTTATTTTTACTGGTATTCAGCTATGTTCCGATGGTCGGTGTCATTACGGCGTTTCAGGATTATATACCAGCCAAGGGGATGTTTGGCTCAAAATTTGTAGGGCTGAAGCATTTTATTTATATGTTTAAGCTGCCGGACATCGCACAGGTTTTTAGTAATACGTTGGTGATTGCCATTGCCAAGATTCTATTGGGAACAATGATGGCTATCATTTTTTCCATTTTGTTAAATGAGATCCGCATCAAATTCGTTAAAAAATCCGTACAGACAATTGTTTATCTGCCACACTTTCTATCCTGGGTAGTTCTAGCATCCGTGGTTGTTAACATGTTCAGTTTGGATGGAATTGTGAATCAAATTTTGGCTTTTTTCGGTCTGGAGAATATTAATTTTCTCGGCAGCAACACCTGGTTCCAGCCGCTGATTATTGGGACAGACGTGTGGAAGGAGTTCGGTTACAGTTCCATCGTCTATTTGGCTGCAATTACTTCGATTGATCCGGGTCTGTATGAAGCGGCAGGAATGGATGGAGCCAGCTGGTGGAGAAAAGTATGGCATATTACATTGCCAGGTATGCTGCCTATTATCCTGCTCATGGGAGTGATGAGTCTGACCAATATTTTGAGTGCCGGCTTCGATCAAATTTATAATCTGTATAATCCGGTTGTCTATGAGTCGGGAGATATTCTGGATACTTATGTATATCGGATTGGACTCGTTGGGCGACAGTATAGCTTCGGTACGGCTGTTGGCCTGTTCAAGTCAGTGATCGGTATTGTTTTGCTATTGTCCGCCAACCATTTGGCCAAGAAATACACCGACCGAAAAATATTCTAAGGAGGCAAAGCCTATGTCATATTCTGTAAGCCTAAAAGATCGAATTGGCCGGTTTGTCATCAATGCCATCGTCATATTGCTGGCATTGATCTGCCTTCTTCCGTTATGGAATATCGTTGCGATTTCATTCAGCAGCAGCGAGGCCGTGTCAGCTAATGCTGTAGGTCTCGTACCGGTCAATTTTACAACAGCAGCGTATACGAAAATTATCGATGATGCTCAGTTCTGGCGTTCCTTTGGCATATCTGTTCTACGTGTTGTGCTCACACTTATTCTCAACATGATTCTTATTATTTTAATGGCATACCCGCTCTCCAAGTCGAAAAGGGAATTTAGGGGCAGAAACATTTATATGAATGTTATGATTTTTGCCATGTTGTTCAGCGGCGGGATGATCCCGAGTTATCTACTGATCAAAAACCTCGATATGCTTAATACAATTTGGTCGCTTGTTCTACCGGGAGCTGTCCCTATATTCAGTGTCATCCTTGTCATGAACTTCTTCTCTGCTGTACCTAAGGCGCTAGAAGAAGCAGCATTCATCGATGGGGCGAATCCGCTCCAGGTTCTGTTCAAAGTGTATGTTCCCGTGTCCATCCCTGCGCTGGCGACGGTAGCACTATTCAGTATCGTGGGAACGTGGAATGATTTTTTTAGCGGTTTGATCTATATGACCCAAGTCAGCAATTATCCGCTAATGACTTATATTCAGTCCCTTAACGTGAATATTGCCGAACTTCTTCAATCCGGCACCAACTCAGCACAACTCAGCAACCTGACTGAAATATCAAACAAAAATCTAAATGCTGCCAAAATCGTAGTCGCTGTCATCCCGCTACTGCTGATTTATCCGCTGCTTCAAAAATATTTTGTGACTGGAATTGTTGTAGGATCGGTAAAAGAGTAATTGTATGATGCGACTTGATTAAGATAAAAACACTATGCGTCTATTGGAAAGGTTGTAATGAACAATGGAAAATAAAAATTGGTGGAAAGAAATCGTTGTATACCAGATATATCCACGGAGCTTTCAAGATAGTAATGGTGATGGAATCGGCGATTTGAAAGGAATTGTTTCCCGTCTGGACTATTTGCAGCAACTCGGTGTCGGTGCGATTTGGCTATCACCAGTTTGTAAATCCCCTCAGGATGATTTCGGTTATGATATTTCGGACTATCGGGATATTGATCCGATGTTCGGGTCTTTGGATGATATGGGGATGTTAATTCATGAAGCTGGGAAACGTGACATTCGAATCATAATGGATTTGGTGTTGAACCATACTTCCGATGAGCACCCATGGTTTCAAGAAGCAAAAAAAAGTAAAGAAAATCCGTACCATGACTATTATGTCTGGAGAGATGGCGTTGAAGGAATGCCACCAAACGACTTGGGTTCCATCTTTGGTGGTTCAGCTTGGGAATGGGTACCCGAGATAGGACAATATTATTTACATCTTTTTTCTGTAAAACAGCCGGATCTCAACTGGGAAAACCCAAAAGTCCGACAAGAGATTTACGAAATGATCAATTGGTGGATAAGCAAGGGTGTAGGCGGTTTTCGGCTTGACGTAATTGACTTAATCGGAAAAGAGCCAGATTTGAAAATTACCAGCAACGGGCCGAATCTGCATAAGTATATCAGGGAACTCAGCAAGGAGACGTTTCAAAAAGCAGGAGACCTGCTGACGGTTGGAGAAACATGGGGCGCTACGCCAGAGATCGCCAAATTGTATAGCAACCCGGACGGCAGTGAGTTTTCAATGGTATTTCAATTTGAACATATTAGTTTGGACGAACAAGAGGGGAAAGGGAAGTGGGATCTTAAGCCTCTAGATTTTCAAGAATTAAAAAAAGTGTTATCTAAATGGCAGACAGAGCTGAAGGGGGATGCCTGGAACAGTTTGTTTTGGAATAATCACGACTTACCCCGAATCGTTTCTCGTTGGGGAGATGACGGAGAATACAGGATAGAATCGGCTAAAATGTTGGCAACCCTTCTTCATGGCATGCGAGGCACACCATACATTTATCAGGGGGAAGAATTAGGAATGACGAATGTTCAATATCCAATTGAAGACTATCGGGATATTGAGTTACTAAATTTCTACAAAGATAGAATTGAGAAAGGATACCCTGAAGATAAAGTTATGGAGTCAGTCTTTGCAAAGGGGCGTGATAACGCTCGAACACCAATGCAGTGGGACGCTTCCGACAACGCTGGTTTTACATTAGGGAACCCTTGGATTAAAGTAAACCCGAATTATAAGGATATCCATGCACAAGAAAGTTTAAATAACCCTGAATCCATATTCCATTATTATCGGAAACTAATCCGATTAAGGAAAGATCATGAAGTGATCATATATGGGGATTATGAGCTGATGTATCCCGAGAATAAAGATTTGTTCGCATACACTCGAACGCTGAAAGGAACCAAACTACTTGTAGTATGTAATTTTCAAAAATACACAACCCATCTCCCACTTCAGAAAGAGCTGGCAGAGACTAAACAGCTGCTAATATCCAATTATCCAAATAACATGTCTGATATAGAAATGCGTCCTTATGAAGCGAGGATGTACCTTATCGATACACTCAATAAATGAAAATGAATATCGTACAAAAGTGTATGATCAATAAATTTCTAATCTTAACTGGTTGAAAAATATTTATGAATTGAATTTAGAATAAGGGAAAAAGGATCAAGCAATATGAAAAGGGCATGGTGGAAAGAAGCTGTGGCTTATCAAATTTTTTATGGACTCCAATGGGGATGGCATTGGTGATATAAAGAGGATGATTCCTTTCATAGTCGAGGTATGAAAGGAATCATGGATTTGTTGATCAATCACACAAGCGACGAACACCCGTGGTTTATCGAATCAAGATCTCTTCGCTAGATTTGATTACTTACAGAATAAAGCTGAGACAAGTGACCTAAAGCCATATATCCAGCGCAATGTTATGGCCAAAATGGATTTAAATGTAGTTAAAGAAAGCCAAGAAACCATTGCCAATCGTATGGATGGGAAAATTCTCAGGGAAGACGATTTTGAGTCATTTAGGCAGTTTATATCTCATGATTTCGGAGAAATCAATAAAGAGAATAAACGTATTATCAATTTCCATCAGTTTAATCGTGAACGGGATACAGCCATTGTTTCCCTCATTTTAGGATCTGGTCTTAGGCTCTCTGAGGTAGCAGGTATTAACATTGAAGATCTGGATATAAATAAAGCTTTAGTGCGTGTTATACGCAAAGGTAATAAAGAACAATATGTATATTTCAGCAAGCGTTACTGGATTTAGAAAATTATCTGCAGATCAGAGAATCTAGATATATCCCAGAAAAAAACGAACCTTTTTTGTTTATTGCAGCTCCCATAGGTCGTAAAGGAAAAAGCAGACGCTTAACTCAGCGATCCATAGAGAAACTGATCGAAAAATATGCTACAGCTTTTGGAAAACCAGCTTTAACCGTGCATTCTCTGAGACATTCATTTGCAACGCGTTATCACCTGGAGAATAATGATGTACCTAGATTAAAAAATCAATTAGGGCATTCATCCATTCAAACAACAATGATTTATACTCATTTAACTGATGAAGAGATGAAGAATGCAGTGAATAATATGGATAAGTAATGTAAACCTCGAAAGAAATCAAAAGTAGTTTTATAACTACTTGTAATGATATATTTTACTGAAACAAGAGAATGAACATGAGAATGTGACAACAAGTTTACCCCTCAGAAGGAAAATGACAACAAGTTTATCCCTTTCAAAGAAAATGGTATCAGAAATATGATATTCAAAAATGCTTTAGGCTTATTCCAACAGAAGTCATATAAGAAATGGGGTAAACTTGTTGTCACTGAACATCAACGGACAAATATCACGTGTCGGATGATAAAAACATTATCTCATTAATTGCTGCGGAAATCGCGGCTTTTTTATTTTATGAGATAAAGTTCTTGTCAAAACCAAATGACAAGAACTTTATCTCATCACCGATTTTGACAAGAATATTATCCCATTTCCAACAAACCAATTCGGGTTATTGTACCATTTCACGATAGGAGCACCCCTTGAGTCACGGGCTTGATCGTTCACAGCCGAAAGTGGAAGATCTATAATCTTAGGATCATCATCGGAAGTATTGAGAAGCACATAGACGAATTGAAGACTTTATACATTTTTACAATAAGATACGTGCCTGTTATCTTCTGTCGCAATTTCTATTTTAGCGGCTTTTTTATGTTATCGGTACAAGTTCTTGTCCCGAGCCAAGGACAAGAACATGTTCCGATTGCCGATTTGATGATGATCTAAACAGATAACTTACAGTCCACTATTCACCACAACACACAAACTGATGTTCATTCGAAGGTCATGTTTGATTTTCGTGTGTAAAACTGGGTGGAGAGTTGGCTATTTCTGATGAGACGAGCGAATACAGGTGGGTTCCAAAGGAAAATGTTCAATTCAGTAAGCCCATTAATATACGGGTGAAACCTTCTTCCAAGATGAGCCACTATACAATCCAACGTTTGCTTTCTTCAGGCACAACAGGCTTGGTTTCATCTGAACGGGCAGGATAGAGCAATAGCGACAAGACCTATCCCAGTAGTTCTTTGGCTCCGTTCATCATTAAGGGCATAGCCTGTTTAACAAATGATTCCGCACTTATTGGGCACCCCTCATTGTTCCAAACGTAAGCAGCCCCATACATCCCCCAACTTAACATGATAGAAGCTGTATTTATTAAGAAGTGCGCGTTTGGACTCGATGGCATCTTGTCTTTGTCTATAAAGGAAAGAAGTATCGTTTGAATTTTTTCCTTTATTTGAATTTCGAATACAAGTCCAAGCGATGTATACCTTCTTTTGCACATCGTGCTTAGACCCTTGTGAAAATCGCACACACCCAGAAAAATACTCTGAATTGTTTCTTCATTTAGAACTTCGTGACCGTTTATTCTACGATTTATGATTGTCATAAATGATTCCATTAGTTTGGCCTCAAGAATTTCGAATTTATCTACAAAGTGCGCATAAAAAGTCGCTCTGTTAACAGTAGCCCGCTCTGCAATATCCCTAACGGTTATCGATTCAAAGTCTTTTTCTTGAATTAATGAAGCAAAAGCGTCTTGAAGGAGTCGCCGTGTACGTATCACACGAGGATCAGCTTCATTCTTTTTAATGGTCATCGTTAAGATCTCCCCTAATAAAACGACATTATAGAAATGGTGTTGTCTATACAACGGTTTATGGTTATTGATGATTGCGTACCATTCGGTTGGTATTATAACATATAAATACAACAAGTGTTGTTCAAACTACTAATGTTGTATTGAAACAAAATGCAGAATGCTGCTTTTCCAAAAGGAGGAGAGAACCATGTCGGTTTCACAACCGTCACTAACGATGGAGCACCAACTTTTTTTTGATGTTATTGGAGAACGCCGGTCAGTTCGTAGCTATGATCCCGAGATCAAGATTTCGCGGGAGGAATTGACCGAAATATTGCGGCAAGCCACGCTCGCTCCTTCAGCCGCTAACCTGCAGCCGTGGCGTTTTCTAGTTATCGACTCGCCGGAGCTGAAGCAGAAGCTGCTTCCGATCGCATTCACTCAACAGCAAGTGGTCGAGGCTTCGGCTGTCATTGCGCTACTCGGAGATTTGGAGTGTTATAAATCGGCCGAGAAAATCTACGGAATGGCGGTCGATGCGGGTTACATGCCTGCAGAGACGGCTAAATCGTTCGTGGAACGCTATACCGGGATGTATTCGAGCATGCCGCCCGAGGCCATCCGCGAAAAAGTTTATACCGACGGCGGGCTAGTATCGATGCAACTCATGCTTGTCGCCCGCGCTAAAGGCTACGACACGGTATCGATGGGCGGCTACAACAAACAAAAGTTCATGGAAGCGTTCCGGATATCAGAACGCTACGTTCCGATTATGCTGATCGCCATCGGCAAGGCGGCGAAGCCCGGTCATCCGACGGTGAGGCTGGCAGTTGATGATGTAGCTTTCTTTAACGAAATGCCTAGAGAATAACAAAATGAAAAAGACTTGGCGCCCGCATAATCAACGGCCAGCAGAGACTTGAGGGATACCATCGTTAATTTCAATTCTTGTTTTGCTCGATTGCTCGGGACGGTAGTACAAAAAGATACCAGCTTGAAGCGCTCGCAAAGATTGAACAGCAGATGCTAATGTTGTAATCGTTCCTTTCGAATAACAACGAAGTTATTGGTGGTATTCAGCTTACAATTAATTATTCCGAGGTTTTCGAGATTAGGTACAACATGAGGTTAAATTGAGGGTGTTCGTGTAGACAGGATTATTATGGCAAAGGAATTGGAGAGTCCCCATTTTGTTATACTATTAATGAGGCTAAAACAATGGGTTACGAAATAATCTAACTGACAACCATACACACCGTAAAGATGCTACAGATTCAATAAACGACTTGGATTTGTTGCTAGTCAAGATAGTATGAAATTCACTCAGTAATTAGTCCATACAACTAACGCGAAACGTTAGTTGTACAACAGTATGGAGCAGTTTTGCCAGTTGGCAGCTGCTCCATTTTTATTAAGCTAACCAGGCTAGCGCAGCCGGCCAAACGATCGGCTGATCTTTTCATTACGCTTATGGGCAGGTTAGTGGAATTAATGTAAAGAAGGGAACACTTCATAACCGTGGCCTAGAATTGCCGAACCCCATTAGGTAGCGTTTGCGTAAAAGCGAAAGGATAAAGTTCTGAGATACATTCAATGCTACTTCGGATAAACTTGATTCTTTTCAAATAAATTCCTAACCTGATCGGCCATAAATTGTGTGGAATGCGGCATTTGATGACGTACCCACCACTCCACAATGCCAATAAAAGCAGAGGCCATGAATTGGGCTTTTAACTCATTGTCGATAACGGGATTATTGTCAGTACTTTCCATTTTATTCATAAGATTGACTGAGATGAAATTCAGCAATCGGTCCCGGAATAGAAAGGCTCTTTGATTGGAAAACATAGCAGAGAAAAACTGGAAATTGTCACGCAAATAATCAAAAACCGGTTTGGGCTCTTGTACCATTCCTTGGCTAAGCGGATTGGCCTCCCGTTTCTTGCACAACGAAATCAATTCGTTGATGTGATCTTCAATGCATTTATCCAAAAGGTCGTATTTGTCACTGTAATGCAGATAAACGGTGCCGCGGTTAACATTGGCAAGCTCCGCTATCTCGTTAATAGTGATTTGTTCAAAATCTTTTTCCGAAAAAAGCTCCAGAAACGACTTCGTTATGGACTGCTTGGTTCGGAGAATGCGTCGGTCGGTTTTAACAGCGTTTTCCATTCCTTTCGTTACCTCCTTCAGTTAATCAACAATTCTTAGGGTGTTGTTGTATATAAAACAAATACGCATCCATTAACCATTGAGTAATCGGGGCTTCTGTCTATAATATTAATCAACGACCGTTAAATATTCAACACACGTCACCAAGAAAAATTTTGGGTAAAGGAGCATTTAACAATGGAAAATATACGAGATAAAGTGGTGATTATAACTGGAGCCTCCAGCGGAATAGGGAAAGCTACAGCGAAGTTGTTGGCACAAAATGGCGCAAAGGTGGTATTGGCAGCCAGAAGAGAGGAACGTCTGCATGCGATTGCTAATGAAATTAAACAGGGTGGCGGCGAGGCCGTTTCTGTAAAAGCAGACGTCGTTTCTGCCGAAGATATGCAGAATTTGGCCAAGTTTACCTTAAGTGTGTATGGCCGAATTGATGTATTGGTGAACAATGCAGGGGTCATGCCGAGTTCCAGGCTGAATGAATTAAGAGTAGAAGAGTGGGATCAAATGATCGATGTGAACATCAAAGGCGTTTTATACGGTATCGCAGCGGTATTGCCTACCATGCGGGAGCAGCAGTCCGGTCATATCATTAACCTATCCTCTACAGCCGGTTATCATGTGTCCCCTACAAATGCCGTATACGCGGCCACCAAGTTCGCAGTTAGAGCCATCTCGGAAGGGCTGCGCTTGGAAGAGTCTTCGACTTCGCGTATTAGATCTACCTTGATTGCTCCTGGTCTGACGAAGACCGAACTTTTTGACAGCATTACCAGCCCGGAAGTGCAGACGATCGCCAATCAAATAAGCGGCATAGGGATTTCTCCTTACAGTATTGCTAGAGCCATCGCGTTTGCCATTAATGAACCTGATGACACCCTAATCAGTGAAATTATGGTTAGGCCGACCGCGTTGCCTTGAACATTTCCAAACAAGATGATAGGGAATTTTCCTTATGGCTGAAAATCAAAATACTGGTCATCCACCATCTAAGGCTATTATCCAACTGTAAGCTGATAACGGAAAGATGAATTTACTTTATATATAACAAGAGCTATCATGTTAAATTGTTTTTTGAACTAACTGGGAACGTTAGTTCAATGAAACAGCGACAGTCTAGGACTTTATTTTCTGTCGCTGTTTCAATTTCTAGGGTAAGTCTAAAACTTATTTTATGGAGTCTGACGGTATGACAATTCAAAAAGCCGCGCGGAATAAGAACATCCAGTCTAATCGGGAGACAAGAACATGGTCCCATTGAAAGTCACTATTATAGCGGCTTTTTTGTTTTATCGGTACAGGTTCTTGTCCCGATTGCCGTAATGAACACAAACATGATCCAATTAACAATTAGACATTTATCTATACATTTGTAAAATAGCAAATGTCGTTATGCTTACCTCAGAAATTTCAGAGTAAGACTTTAAATTTCATCAGTGGGGAGACGATTGCCCCTGATCCGCCCCAAATGCTCTTCTACTGCCATCTGCAGGAGCGCTAGAAGCTTTACTACAAAACCGCAGTGAAAGAAACAGACCACTTCAGATTGAAGTAAAAGTAATTTAAGTAATTTAGTTTAAGAAAAAGGAATGCTTAAAGTCGATCTGAAAAATGCCTGTTAGTGGTCGTGGAGCACTTAGTGATCTTAATGCACCTTCATATCTATTCTCTATATTAACTGACCCTCGCATCAAAAACATCGAATAAGATTGATCAAGGAGTGGATTTTGAATAATGATGTCTTTAACCCACAGTAACAACCATCATCAGATTCCAAGTGGTTTTTCGAGCACATTTTAACAACCTGCGAAAATGATCGTCAATCGAATTGATGTAATTTGACATAGGCTTAACAATTAATAAAATTCTTGGTTTCGAGGGGGGATTGGAGAAATGTAGCTGTAGTTCAGCAAACCTGGAGCTGTCATATATACGAGTGAGACAAAATGGAATCAACCCGGGCAATACCAAATCTGCACTGCTAAGTGTCATTTCCTCCGTTGTGGCAGATGTGGGTTCCTCTCCATAGGACGTCATGTACCAGAATTCATCACCTCTCACGTCTACATGTTGCAGCTCAGCCTCGTCTACCGTTGTACCCAACCCGGAACTCGTTGATACGATTGAATTCATTGGAATAGATGGATTTTAACCTGAAAAATATCGAGGGAAAATCATTTTTTTCATCACTATATTGTACAACCTGTTGTCTATAAAGTGGGATGTAAACGAATACAACAATTGAATTCATCATGTTATTATGAATCCACAGCAAGAAAGAAGTTAATCCTGCTGAGTAAAAGGAAATATAAAACAATTTGCAAGGAGGATTTTTTCAACCCTTTGGGATTGGAAATGGATTTAAAACTAGCTTCGAAAACTAACATACCAGGAGGAATTAACATGTCAAATTCAAAAATTAAAATCGCCGTAGCTTGTGGAAGCGGAGTAGCAACTTCTACTATCGCAGCAGATGGAGTGAAAGAGGTATTAAAAGAAGCAGGAATTGAACATTACGATATCATTAAAACGAGTATGGCGGAATTACCGAATATTATTGACAACGTCGATATTGTTCTGACAACTAATAATTTTAAAACCGATGAAAAGCCATATATGAACATCATGGGATTTGTAACAGGGCTTAATGAAGAAAAATTGAAAAATCAATTGGCTGAAAAACTGCTGGATTTAAAAAATAGTTAAGGTGGTAGATCATAATGGATACTGTGCATAATATTATTAAATCTATTACTGATATGGGAGCAACAGCTATTTTACCAATAATAATCACCGTATTAGGTCTAGTTTTTCGAATGAAAATTGGAAACGCTATCAAATCAGGCCTTTTAGTTGGGGTAGGCTTCTTAGGTTTAACATTAGTTGTTGGCTTGCTCAATTCCTCCCTAAAACCGGCAGTTGATTATTATGCAAAAATCGGTTCTGGATTTACAATTGCAGATATTGGATGGCCAGCTGTAGGGGCGGCATCTTGGGTGCCTCCTTTTGCAGCATTAGCAATTCCTCTTGGTTTAATTATTAATCTAGTATTAGTTCGACTTAGATGGACAAAAACGTTAAATGTGGATATATGGAATTACATGCATTTTCTAATTCCAGGAGCTTTGGCTTACTTTCTTTTTGACAGTTTCTGGTTAGGGTTGGTAGTAACATTGGTGATGTCTGTTATTGCTCTATTCGTTGGTGATTTAATTGCTTCAAAATGGCAAGAATACTTTGGTTTAGAAGGTACAACCTGCACAACTATTATTTATTCAGCTTGGGGTTATCCGATTGCCTGGCTGGTAAATAGAATCATTGATTTCATTCCTGGTTTAAATAAATTGGAGTTTTCTCTGAGTAAAATTAATAAAAAAATAGGCGTTCTCGGGGACCCAGTTATTATTGGATTTATTGTTGGATTAGTTTTAGGGGCAATTACTAAAAGACCTGTTACAGAGATTGTGACTATGGCCACAGGGATAGCTGGAGTTATGGTATTAATGCCTAAAGTTGTTGGAGTGATGATGGACGGGCTATCTCCAATTGGGAAATCGGCAAAAGACTTTATGATTAAACGCATGGGGAATAACTCCAATCTAAATGTGGGGATGGATATTGCGCTAGGCTTAGGCGATCCGACTACTATTACAACTACAGTCGTTTCTATTCCAATTGTTATGTTATTGGCACTCATTTTACCTGGAGTTCAGTTCTTTCCAATAGGACTGTTAATGTCTGTTACCTATATTTCTGTAATGTGTACGTTAACAAGTAAAGGAAATCTATTCCGTTCTATTGTGTCGACAGTAGTATTTTGTATTATCACATTTTATTTGGCAGGATTTGTTGCACCAGGTGCAACACAGATGCTTAACAGCGCAGGTGTCGAGTTAAAAGGTTTAGGGACAGATGTTACTTTTTCTGAGATATGGAACTTATTAATTTATTGGGTAAGCACTTTAGTTAAATAAAGACTAGAGAAGAGGAAAAATAATGAATCTGATTTTACCTTCAATATTTGCTGCAGATTTAATGAACTTAAAAAGTGAATGCGATGTTTTATATGAAGAAGGATTTCAAGTACTTCATGTAGATATGATGGACGGAAATTTCGTCCCTCATATCGCATTTGGTCCAGAACAAATTAAAAATATAAAAAAACAAGTGAATATGAAATTAGATGTTCACATGATGGTATCAGCCCCAGAGCAGCATATAGCGAGTGTGTTGGACACTGGAGCAGAAATGATATCAGTTCACTATGAATCAACTCCTCATATTCGTTTTGTCATTGATCAGATTAAGCAACATGGAAGGAAAGCAGGGATCGTCATTAATCCTGGGACGGACACCTTTTTATTGAAACCTTTTCTAAACATCATTGACTATGTTCTAGTTATGTCGATCAATCCAGGAAGACCTAATCAAGTTTTTATGGAAGAAACGATTGATAGAATAAGAGAACTGAAAGTAATGATAGGTCAACGAGATATTCAGATCGAAGTTGATGGTGGAGTCGATGAGAGTATAGCTAGTCAATGTATCGAAGCTGGAGCATCTTTGGTTGTCATCGGATCATATTTATTTTCGAATAACAAAGCACATGTGAAGAATTTGAAAAGTCTAGAACATGGAGAGAGAAAGGATGAGAGAAAATGAAATCATTAAAACTGTATGGTGCCAGAGACATACGTTTTGGAGGAGCGGAAAAACCTCAAATACTGGATGGAAAAGATGTCATTGTAAAAATAAAAGCATGTGGCATTTGTGGATCTGATATCTCTCGATATAAAAAATTGGGTGCAGTCACACCTGGTCAGGTATGGGGACATGAATTTGCAGGTGTTGTAGAACAAGTTGGCGATCAAGTAACAGATCTAAAAGTTGGAGACCATGTTGCTGGATGTCCAGCACTAATTGAAGAAGATGATTATTATTATCGAGCAGGTCAACCAGCTAGAGCGAATTCATTGCATGCAATAGGTGCTAAGGAACCTGGTGGATTCGCCGAATACATTAAACTCCCAGAGAAGAATTTAGTTAAAGTACCTGATGATTTGGATTTCGAATCAGCTTCTATGGTAGAACCTTCTACTGTAGTTTTACATGGGTATTATCGAACCAATCTATCGGTGGGCGACGATGTGGTCATTGTTGGAGCAGGGGGAACCATTGGGTTGTTTGCTGTTCAATGGGCAAAAATATTTGGCGCGAAAAAAGTAATTGCGGTTGATATTGATGATGAAAAACTTCAAATTGCGAAGGAATTAGGCGCCGATTATACGATAAATTCTCTGAATGAAGATGTTCTGACAAAGGTCGCTGAATATACGGATGGCATGAATGCAGATATTGTAGTTGAAGCAGCTGGAACGCCCCATACAGCAGCAACTGTGTTTGGTTACGCCAAAAAAGGCGGCGGAGTTGTGTTCCTAGGTATCCCTTATGCAGACGTTGCGATGGAAAGATTTTATTTTGAAAAAATCCTAAGAAGTGAGTTAACCGTGTGGGGATCATGGAGTTGTGTATCCGCACCATTCCCAGGTAAGGAATGGGCAACGACTGTTCACTTTATGCACAATAACAGATTAAATACTAAAAAAATGATTACACATCGTATACCGCTTGAAGAAGGTTCAGAAATGTTTGAACGATTAATGGAAAGAAAAGAACTTATCGGCAAGGTAATCATGTATCCAGAAAGCTGAAGGTGAACTTATGGACAAATTAATTAAACAAATGGAAGTCATTATGAAAGAATTAGAAAGAAGTATTTCCTTAATGAATGTTGGTGAAAGTGAACAAATTCTACAAGTCTTGTATAATACAAAGCGGATTTTTCTTGCTGGTTCAGGGAGATCAGGTTTAGCGATCCGTGCTTTCGCTAATCGACTGTTGCACTTAGGTAAAACGGTTTATATTGTTGGTGATATTACTACTCCAAGCATTCAAGCAGAGGATATTTTATTTATTGGTTCTGGTTCAGGAGAAACCGCTGGTCTAATAGTAAATGCAAAAAAAGCAAAGCAATCAGGAGCAAAGGTAATTCTTAATACAACGAATTCGCAGTCGACTTTGGGGAAACTAGCTGATTACATGCTTTTAATTAATGTTGACAATAAAGAAACGGATACTGATTTAATGGAATCTTCTATTCAACCAATGGGATCGGCATTTGAGCAATTAAGTCTTCTCTTGTATGATGCGATTGTTTTGGAATGGGTAGCTAATTTTAATGAAACCTATGATGACATGAAATTAAGACATGCTAATTTGGAATAAACGTTTGATTTGAGGCAGAACAAAATTTCGATTCTTCACAGAGCGCCTCCAAGAGCAAAGATTAAATTGAGTAATTTGAATACGACCTAAACTTGAAGCCTCTTATATAATCCTCTGGAGCTGTCAATATTATTATTAACAAGGAAGGAGGAGAGAGAGCCATGCAGCTTGATGATAGAAGCAGCAGCTTGCTGCAAGAATTGTTATCAAATCCAAGTGTGAAGAGTAAGAACTTGGAACATAAGTATGGTTTAAGCCGCAGGCAAATCAGTTACAGCCTTGAAAAAATCAATGACTGGTTAGAGGGCCAACGCCTACCAAAAATTGAACGGAATAAACAGGGTGTTTTTATTGTTGATGCTACTCTCTTCTCTGCTGTGCCTAATGAAGTAAACAAGCCTTCGACAAAAAAATATATTTTTTCTGAAGCAGAGCGAGTAGAACTTATTATTCTGATCCTACTGAGTCGTAGTGAAGAATTATCTTTATTTCATTTTACCAGTTCCATTTACGTAAGCAAGAATACCATACTAAATGATCTAAAAGCAGCACAAGAATTAGTCGAACCTTATGATCTTAGTATCCGTTATTCCCGGTTATCTGGTTACTCAATTGAGGGTGTTGAATTTCAAAAAAGAAAGTTATTGATTGATGTCGTTAACAAAATTCATCACATGTACAATGGGGAAAAATGGGTTCAACAGTTAGCAGAGATCACTGAAAAAGAAGTGCAACAGATTCATGAACGTCTTGAAAAGATTGAAAGCCATCTGAGCTTGAAATTTACAGATGATAAGATGAAAACTTTGCCGCATATCCTACTGATCTTGCTGCGAAGAATCAAACTTGGGAAAACAATAAATTCCTCTCATATTAGCTATGAAGAATTATCGGATACCAAGGAGTACCAAGCGGTTCAAGAACTACTATCGGATTTGGTGCATATCCCGACCGAGGAAAGATTATTCATCACACTGCAAATTCTTACGACGAATGTTTCCTCATCTGAGCTCCTTGGGGAAGACATTGTATCAGATTTAAATCAGGCATTGAAAAAGATGCTGGAGCGATTCGAGAAAATGTCCTGCATCCTCTTACAAGACAAAAAGCAGTTGTTGCATATGATCATGCTGCATATAAAACCTGCATATTATCGCATTAAATACAAACTTACTATTACTAATCCACTACAAGAAACAATTAATAGTGAATTCATAGAACTGCACCACCTTGTAAAAAAGTCAGCAAAACCTTTAGCTGATTACATTGGCTGTGATATTCCAGATAGTGAATGCACTTATTTAACGATGCTGATAGGCGGTTGGTTAACAAAGCAAGGAGACAGCATTCTGAGTAAAACAAAAGCAGTAGTGGTCTGCGCTAACGGAGTATCCGTTTCTAAGCTTTTACTAATTACTTTGAATGATTTATTTCCTGAATTCATTTTTTTGGATTCCTTATCTGTGAGAGAATTCAAGATGTATGATTTGGAATATGACATTGTTTTTTCTTCCGTATATCTGCAAACGAACAAACGACTATTTATAGTCAAGCCAATATTACAAAAGGAAGAAAAGATCTCTCTACGAAAACAAGTGATGGAATTATTGCATGGATTCACTCCATCTGAATTAAGTTTGAAAAATATTCTGGAGATCGTTGAGAAATATGCAACCGTTCAGAACAGGCAACTTCTTGCAAAGGAATTACAACACTACTTTACAAGCCATCACTCGTTGTCTTTCAAATCACAACCCGAATTACAAAAGACAAATTTGCATGACCTGATAACGCCGGAGAATATTACATTGCTTCCTTCAGTATCATCTTGGGAAGAGGCTATACGATTAGGGGCGCTACCGCTGCTGCTTCAAGGGAGTATCCAACCTTCTTATGTAGAAGCTATGATCCAACATTACGATGTGGAAGATCCGTATATCATTATTAGCCCAAATGTGGCAATTCCTCATGATAGTCCCGAAAGTGGGGTAAACGAAGTAGCTATGAGCTTGCTCCGTTTAGAGCAAGGCGTTGAATTTGCAAGAAATAGGCCGATAAACATCGTTATTATCATAGCCGCTGTCGATAAACAACAGCACTTAAGGGCATTGGTTCAGTTAATGAAACTTGTTGAAAGTAAAGATGATTGTGAAGCTATCATTCAAGCCCAAAGTGCAATGGATATCCATAGTATCATCAAAAAATATGGTACGGATTAATAAAAAGATATCTATGTTTTCCGATTTTTATAAAAGGGAGTAATTATTATGAGCGCAAAAACGATAAATGGACTCGTGTTTGATCAGGATTTAATTCAACTGCACGCACGTTACGATTCGAGGGAAGAGCTTATCAAAAGCTTTGGAAAAAAGATAGAAGAGAAAAATTATGCCAAAAAAGGATATACAGAATCTTTGCTTCAACGTGAAATCGAATATCCGACCGGAATCAACATGGGGACAATTGGTATAGCAATTCCACATACAAATAAAGAATTCGTTAACGAAACTGCTATTGCCGTTGCAGTTTTAGATAATAGCATAGAGTTCGAGGATATGGGGGGATCTGATGTAACTGTCAACGCAGAAATTGTGATGGTACTTGTAGTAAAAAATCCTAAGATGCACATCTCATTTTTAAAGAACTTAACAAGTTTGTTTCAAGAAGAAAAATTCGTTAAACGTTTTCAAAATGCAACTAATCCTGCCGAGATCGAGGAAATACTCTTGAAGTTGCTTTAATAGAGACACATAAAATAATGTTGTAAAATTAATTAAATTGGTTGATGGGACCGGATATGAAATTGCGACATATAACAATGATGGAAAACTGGATTTACAGCCAAATACAGATTATCATCTCAAAGTAGAAGCGCAAGGCAATATCACTAAGGTTTATTTGAACAATAAATTAGTTATAGACACAAAAGATCAAACTTATAAAGAAGGAAACTTTGGTCTCAATGTATGGAATACAACGGCTTTTTTTAATGATGTTAAAGTGAAACTAAAACATAAAGATGAATGATTAAGAAAAGTTAAATAATGATATTTGTATCTCTATGGATTTAGTTTGTGTCGCCGCACAGCGACACAAACTTTTTTTAATTATTTGATCCATTTTCAGAGACAGAATACTTAATCCTGTTTGGTTCAATGTACATCGACACAAAGTTTCCAATCAAAACTACCTTATAAAATCCAAGCTTAAGCAGGAAATTTGCAGAAACGGTTATGATTGAAGACGATACCTTCTATATATGGGGTGAAGAATGCATTGTAAGCAAAATATCAAGTGAGAAAGGCATAAAGTTGGAAGAGCAATTTTTGTTTGTATTTAATGGAATTGAACAAACCAAACATAACTTAATGATGGGGGCATTATCAATGAATAAGGAAGATGAGAAATTACTGCAATATTATCTGGAACTCAAAGGTCCGAATGCGGGGGAATGGAACTCTTCTCCACAGTGCCTTCACACACAGTTGGTGACAAGAGATTACGTAAGAAGACATTCGATATTTTTGATGAAATCCAAGTATGTAATGTTGGTATCGGAACTGGAGATTGGGACGATTACCTTGGATATTGGCTTAAGGGAAGAGGTGGTTTAACCAGCATTGATATTGACGAAAGTATTTGCGAGATATTTGAGTATAGACAACAGAGGGAGCAGCATCCGAATCCATCAAAAGTTTTATGCAGGAGCATATTCGATTCCGATTTGCCTCAAGAAGCCTTTGATATTGTAACCCTAATTGGGTCCGCTATTAATGAAACAGGGGACTTCAAAAAATGCTTAGATTCGTGTTTTAGTTTAATCAAGCATGGGGGATATTTGATGTTTATGGCAAGTTTAAAATATACACCCGTTGAAATGTTAGAGGAATACATAAGTAATACTAAGTATCATATTGTGCAAAAAACTGTATACGAAGTGTTCCTTGAATATCCGTTTTTCATCAGCAAAATCAGAAAATAATCAGGCTAAGTGTAAATTGACTTACTGTAACCACTCTATTTGTATAGGCTTGGTTGCACAATCTTTGGTACTTCGCGAATAATTTTTTCTTTTATTTGCGATATAAAAGTTTTCATTTGTAAAGTGATTATTTATATTCTTACCTTCAGTCAGTCATTTTCGTTGAAAGTTCTTTACCTCGGTTGGTGACGGTAAAGAACTTGCCAACGAGATCTGAAGGGGTTACCTATGAGAGCGATACCTTGCCCCGCTCCGATGCAGTTCGGCATATTTCTGCGTGTTTGTCCCATATAATTTCCACCTTAGGCTTAGATTTTGTTCAATCAAGAATGAGGGTTGACACCTATATCGGGAACAAATATAATAAGGCTAATCAAAACACATGAACAGTTGATCATATGTTTATATAAATTCAATTCGTTTCTTTCAAACTGTATAGAGAGGGAATGAAAAGTCGATCGAAACAGTGGAAAGGTATTATGACAAACCATTCAATTAGTTTAAGGAGAGGATAACGGTGTCCGTAAACAATCATGGTCATGACCATGGACATAACCATAAGCATGTACATACCAACAATAAAAAAGTACTCCTGATTTCATTCATCATTATTACGGTGTATATGATTATCGAAGCGGTTGGAGGTGTGATTACCAACAGTTTGGCTCTGCTTTCCGATGCGGGTCATATGTTGTCCGATTCCATCGCTTTAGGGGTGGCTTTGCTTGCATTCACATTTGGCTCCAAAGCTGTAAACACAGGGAAAACATACGGCTACAGGAGATTTGAAATTTTAGCTGCAGCCCTTAACGGTGTTACGTTGATCGGCATTTCACTTTACATTTTTTACGAGGCGATTGAGCGGTTTATGAATCCTCCGGAAGTAGCCACATTTGGCATGTTGATTATCAGTACCATCGGATTGCTTATAAATCTGTTGGTTGCGTGGATTATGATGCGTGGAAGTGACACCAAGGAAAACCTGAATATGCGCAGTGCCTATTTGCACGTACTCAGTGATATGCTGGGGTCAGTTGGCGCCATTGCCGCAGCTCTTATGATGATGTTTTTTGGCTTGGGCTGGGCAGATCCGCTTGCTAGTGTCGTTGTCGCGGGACTTGTTTTACGTAGCGGTTACTTTGTCACAAAATCGTCCTTGCATGTTTTGATGGAAGGGACGCCCGAAAATGTTGATATGAACGAAATTGTCAATTCGATCCGAAGGATAGATGGTGTTAAGGGAGTCCATGATGTACACATTTGGTCCATTACAAGCAGCATGAACGCTCTTACTGCTCATGTTGTCGTTAACGGAGAAAAATCGATCTATGAAACCGAAGTGATTCTAAAAAAAATCAAACACATGCTGGAACACAAAGAAATCTGGCACGTGACCTTACAAGTTATGTCGTCCGAACGGCATGCTCACGATAGCTCGATTTTATGTACCGTCAAAGCCGATGTGACGGATGCGCATGCTCATCATCACCATTGATGGACACGGAATCGTCAACATCAACCGCTGTAGACGAAATGAATTTATTCCCCCACAAGCGGCCTCTCCACTCCATAGTGTGATGAGGCTGTTCTGCTACTTATGGAAACTAAATTTAAAATGCCGCCAAATGAGGCGAAAAAACTGCATTCATTGCTCTTTAAGAAAGCAAAGGCATACTTTCGTGAACAGTCTAAAGAGAAGCCTAATCCAACTAATGCAGAAGTGCTTTGTTATATTTTAAGTGGGGAGGTAAAGTAAATTGGCTCGTCCGGTTTCTTTCAGTAGCAGCGACTTGGCATGGGAATGTGCACAAGTAAAAAGAAAGCTTTTAAATGATGTCAAAAAGGGGCGATTATCGCGTCTTTCAAAATCAGATGTGTACGATATGATTGCAAAACGCCCGCGAATCAGATTGAAAAGCTCGCGAATGTTGTGGACGGGTTCCTATAAGGAATATTTGGAAAAATGGTTCACCAAATTGAATGAGGAAATACAATTAATCCTAGACTCGGCCTCTGAAGGAGAACCAACGATTACAAGTCCTGAGATTGTAGCCCAGGAGCACCGGGAATTGCAAGCCAAGGTTACTCATTTACACAGCTTATAAGTACGTATAAAGATGCTTTGGACGAATTACGCATAGAGAACGGACAGTACCGAGAATTAATCAGCCAGCGTTTCGGAGATATTGACTTATTCTAATGATCCTGAATGTCCCGTGTACTGATACCCTTCGCATACATATGTGCTCCTCAATGCCGGTCACATTCGTTTGATTTTTCTTCACGACTACAGGTTCAAATTCTACATCACCGTATTCGGAGGTTACGGTTTTCTTACTGTTGTAGCCGTCGCGGCTGTTTCTCGTTTGTTTGTTTTTACATCATGTTTCTCATAACCGGGATGCGTATCCAGTTCGGCTTCTAATGCTTCTTGAAGTACATCTGCAAATAATTCCTTTAATGTCCATTGAATATCTTCTGCCGATTGAAAATTATGCTCTTTTACGAATTGACGTAATTCTTGTTTTGACAATAATCCGCTTCAGGTCACCATGTGCTTATTCCTCCAACTTTGATCTAGTAGTCAGTATTGACAAATTTATCTCAGTTGAAGTAAAGATTATGTCCAAACTAAATTGTTACTTCAAGCCTTGTACGGAATTGAATTACAAATGGGTGAATCTCTCCCGGAGCGACTATTCTTTGGTGTGACGGTTCACTCGCAATTAATGAAAGCAGGCCGCGTGATAGATTTGAGGGCTGAACGCATTCTTATCATTGGAAATAAAACTGTATTTCATGAATATATCCAATCGTTATCGAGAATTGGTAATTTGTTAGAGAAGAAGATCATTGTTGTTTATCTTGGAGGTTTTCCAGGACCGGATAAACGATTTTTTCTTCGGCAAATCCAAGATAAATTTGATAAAAATGGTCTTCAGATTGAAGTTCAGTTTTGGGGCGACATCGATTGGGGAGGGTTCCAAATATTCCGGCATTTGCAAAAATCAGTGTTTCCACAACTACGACCCTATCGTATGGATAAGACTACTTTCCATCAGCATTTGGATTGGGCAGAAACCTTCACTGCAGATTATCAAGTCAAATTGGAGCAGCTACTGGAAAACACGGATAATTCCTAGTTTCACGGATTAATTCGAGAGATGTTGTGTACGGGCAAGCGTTTAGAGCAAGAAGCTATACTATTATAAACTGTATTTCAGCCACTGGTTGTTGCCGAATTCTATAAGATTCGTGGTAATACTTTGTATTGACAGTGTATTTCACAATAGCCGCGACTTTTGCGGCTTTTTTCATTTATTGTTATTAGTTGTTTTCTTGGACTGGGACAAAAATCAAAATTGAGCCTTCTATTTTTACCATAAAAATGCAAGTAAATCCGTAACTGGCCGATCAAGGAAACAAGGTTGTTACCAGGTTGGTGTAGAGCAAGGTAACGTCTGGGTATCTTGGCGGCTTATTTAAATGGGGGATGAAGAGCCAGTTGCAGACTACATTCTCAGTTCCCGGCTACAGCAAGCGATCAAATCGTCCCGGAAATGCGGGTCGCCGAAACAGACCACATCATTACTAAAAAGCAATGGGGAGCTTTTTACGGAACGGAGCTCGACCTGCAGTTGCGTCGCCGGGGAATCGACACCATCGTCTTATGCGGCATCGCTACCGGGCTTGGCGTGGATACGACCGCGCGGGAAGCGTTTATGAATGGGTATCAGCTGATTTTGGCGATCGATGCCATGACCGGGTTTTCTCAAGCCGAGCACGATCACGTGAAAAATTTTATTTTTCCACGCATCGGGCGTGTTCGGACAACACAGGAAATCATTTCTGCCTTTGCTGAAGTTTGAACCCAAAGGAGATGTGCCCTTGGATTTATCAGGTTCCAGGGGTCGTTTTTTTATTTCAGGAGGTTGGTCTCTATGACCCAAAAGAGAAGTCCCAAGTCCGATAGGATGTACCCCTGGTATGTCTTATCTGTAACCAGTCTCGGAGCGTTCCTGGTTCTGGTCAATATCGGAACGCTTAATGTCGCATTGCCGGAATTAAGCCAGCAATTTCATGCGAATGCGGCAGCTTCCAGCTGGATTTTACTTTCCTATATGCTGGTAAACACTATCCTGATTTTAATCTTCGGACAAATTTCGGATATTTTCGGAAGAAGCCGAATGTATTTAATAGGAATGGCCATCTTTACCGTATCCAGTTTACTACTCGGTTATGCTTTTAATGTAGAGGTACTAATCCTTCTTCGGATCGTACAGGCTGCCGGAGGAGCGCTCGTAGTGACGAACACAACACCGCTGATTACCGATGCGTTTCCCCAATCGCAGCTGGGCACCGGTCTCGGTCTGAATTTATTGTCCGCTTCCGTCGCGCAGGTGCTTGGCCCGGTCGTCGGCGGCGTGGTCACGACCGCCTGAGGCTGGAGGTGGGTGTTCTGGTCTAATGTTCCCTTCGGGATCATTGCTCTCATCTGGGGGCTCTGGATTCTAAGGGTGAAGCCCCTAGCGCAGCTCCATAAAAAAGTGGACGGATATGGAGGCATCATGATCTTTGTCGCTTTAGCGGGTCTAATCATTGCTTTATCCAAGGGGGGAGAACTGGGCTGGGGAGACAAGCAGGTGATCGGAGGTTTTGCGATATTCGCCATATTTACTACTATATTTTTATGGCATGAGCATCGTTCAGCATCACCTCTACTAGATTTAAGCCTTTTTGAAAGCTGGACGTTCAGTATGGGGAACATCGCTACATTCTTTAATTCTTTTGCCCGTACGGCGGTTGCTCTGCTCTTCGCTCTCTATTACCAATTTGCCTTCCACCAAAACGCGCTTAATGCCGGTCTAAGGATCCTTCCAATTACGATAGGGATGTTGGTCATTTCTCCGATTGCTGGCATGTTGACTAAGAAGGCGGCCATTCGAGTTCTGGCCTCACTTGGAATTCTTATTTCTATAGCAGGACTACTACTACTCCTATTCGTGGTCGGTGGAAATTTCTCTTACGGGGTCACCGCTTGCGGCATGTTGTTAATCGAGGTCGGGACCGGTTTATTCCTTACCCCCAATACGACGGAGATCATGTCAAGCGTTCCGGAGCAAAGCCGCGGGGTGGCGAATGGACTGCGGTCCATGCTATATAACTTGGGTCAAGTGCTGAGTACGGCTCTTTCTTTAACCATCGTCGGCGCAGCGCTGCCAGCCCACCTGAAGAACGTGCTGTATTCCGGAAAGAACAATGTGATTTCTGCCGTTGATTTTGCTTTCGTCATTCACGGTTACCGCTGGGTCATCATCGCACTAATAGGGACTTCTCTACTCGCTCTTGCTGCCTCGTGGTTCCGTCCGCAACAGAAAAAAGCTTACGAAAGCTCTTCAGCGGCCTCTTGACTTTGACGCATTGATGCCGCGTCAATCCGTCCGATCCTCATCGATCGGTCCTGCGGCTGCCGCCATAACCCCAGCGCGTCCGGTAAGCCCAAACTTCTGGAGCTAGCGATATATATCCGGCGGGTAGTGGAGCGTTGCGATATACTTTCACACGACAACAAGATATCCTCTTCTCCTAAATTCCGCCTTTTGGAGGCGCGAAAAAGATGAGAGTTCTAAAGTTAGAACATGTAGGTGTTCTAACACATAACGAACATTGTTCTTTACGAACAATGTTCGTTATGGTATAAATATTGTATGAACGTCCAAATACTGCATATGCGGTAAATGATACAGTAACATATAGTGGAAGTACTTATACCTGTCTTCAGGCACATACTTCCCTTGTAGGCTGGGAACCATCCAATGTTCCTGCTTTATGGAAGAAAGGCGGCAGCGGAACTACGCCACCTACAACACCGCCAACAACGCCACCAACAGGTCCTTCAGTAACAAAGCCTTCCGAAGTTCCAAGCCACATATGGACATACACAATGAATGCGGGCGATAAATTCGGTAAAGGCGGAGATTTTGCTTTATTGCTGAGTGCTGTGATCAAAAAGGAAAGCAGCTTTGGAGCAGGCTTACCAGGCAGTCCATCAGCCGGCGACGGATTGATGCAGGTAGAACCAAACACACGTAATGCTTATTTATCTCAATTCAGCTCAAAATTTGGCCGTGCTTATAATCACGGCAGTGAACAAGATCAGGTATGCTTGGGCGGACTGATTTTAAATGAAAAGATTACTAGATTCGGCAACATATATAATGGCTTATTACACTATAACGGAGGAGATAACTGGTATCCGGGAGCTACAGACTCTTATGGCCGTCCTATTCTGGCCAATCAATATGCAGATGCAGTTTACGCTACTTATAAGGGCTATGGCGGTAAGAACTAAGATGTTATTTATTTTCCACCCTTGCAGGTTTTACAATCCTACCGTACATGTACACCCAGTTTTGTAAGTAATACCGGGAGTGGGCGGGGGAGGACAAAGGCAACGATGCACATCCACCACAAGCCGGGAGAGAACATGGATGTGGATTGGGCCGGAAAAATAAACTGAAGTTAGTGTTTAAACACTAACTTCAGTTTAAGGGAGGAATTATGAGTATGGAAATTTTTGAGCAGTATGAATCCAACGTAAGAGCATATTGTAGAAACTTCTACGATGTGTTTGACCGGGCTAAAGGTGCACTGATTTATTCAGAATCCGGAAAGAAATTTGTTGATTTTTTTGCAGGAGCAGGAGCTTTAAATTATGGACATAACAACGAATACATCAAACAAAAGATACTCGCTTATCTTGAATCGGACAGTATTACTCATGGGCTTGATATGTACACAAAAGCGAAACGTGAATTTATCGAAAAATTCTCGCAGATCATATTGGAACCCCGAAAGTTAAACTATAAAATTCAATTTTGCGGGCCTACAGGTACAAACGCTGTAGAAGCATCGCTGAAGCTTGCCCGAAAGATCACTAAACGGACTGGTATATTTGCGTTTATGGGAGGATTTCACGGAATGTCGCTGGGGAGTCTGGCTGTTACCAGCAACATTCAGAAAAGATCTTCCTCCGGCATAGCATTATCCGATGTTACCTTTTTCCCATACTCCGAGAGTCCAATTGACTCATTCGATACTATTGAATACATGGAAGCCGTTCTAAACGACGGTCACTCGGGAATCGAAAAACCGGCGGCTATTATATTTGAAACCATTCAGGCGGAAGGCGGCGTAAATATAGCTTCACCCGAATGGATGCTCAGGCTGAGGGAACTTAGCGACAGACACGGTATTCTACTGATTTGCGATGACATTCAGGTTGGCTGCGGACGCACCGGACCGTTCTTTTCATTTGAACGTGCCGGGATGATCCCTGATATTGTACTGCTTTCCAAGTCAATCAGCGGGTATGGCCTTCCCATGTCTATTCTGCTGATGAAACCGGAACTTGATGTCTGGAAGCCTGGTGAGCATAACGGTACGTTCCGGGGAAACCAGCTTGCTTTCATTGGAGCTACAGCTGCGTTGGAATATTGGGAAATGAATAATTTGGAACAGTCTGTGAAATATAAGGAAGCATTTGTAAGAGAATATTTAACCAAGCAGATTTTGTCATTACATAAGGGCCTGACCATTCGGGGTGCAGGTTTGATTTGGGGTATTGATTTTTCCAATGTGGAGGATGAGCGAATCACGCAAAAAGTAGTAGAGGAATGTTACCAAAACGGTTTAATCATCGAAAGCGCAGGAAGAAAAGACAGTGTTATAAAACTTATGCCTCCGTTAACCATCGAGCTTGAACTTTTGCAGCAGGGTTGTTCAATTATCAGACAAGCTATTCAAGAGAATATAAATAAAGTATTGGAGGTCGAAAGTTATGGATAAAATCGCCATTATAGGAATAGGATGCCGTTTGCCAGGAGGAATAAGGGGGCCTGAGGAGTTCTGGGAAGCATTGACTGCGGGAAAAGATATGACTTCCGATTTACCCGAAGGCCGCTGGGATTTAGAAAAGTTTTATGATCCTGACAAATCAAAGCCAGGCAAGCATTACACCTGTCATGGTGGATTTTTAGATAAAATAGATGAGTTTGACCCTTTGTTTTTTGGTATTTCTCCAAGGGAAGCGGCCTTTCTTGATCCACAGCAAAGACTGATGCTGGAGACATCATGGGAAGCAATGGAAGATGGAGGCTTGGATCCGGCCAAGCTAGCAGGAACCAATACCGGTGTCTTTGTAGCGGGCTTCACCCTTGACTATCAAGCAATACAATTTAAAAACGAATCGGTTGAAAGTTTAGATACACATTCGGCAACGGGTATGATGATGACAATGTTGTCCAACAGGATTTCATATATATATGATTTCAGAGGTCCAAGTTTGTCTGTAGATACAGCGTGTTCGGGCTCTTTGGTTGCAACACACCTTGCATGCGGGAGTTTATTGAATAATGAATGTAATCTCGCAATAGCAGGCGGAGTAAGTGTTATAGCTACACCTGAGTATACCATAGCGGAAAGTAAGGGTGGTTTTTTATCTCCCGATGGACGGTGCAAAACTTTCGATTCCAGTGCAAACGGTTATGCAAGAGGAGAAGGAGCCGGCGTTGTGGTTTTAAAACGCCTGTCAGATGCTATCGAAGACGGAGATAGGATTTATGCCGTAATAAGTGGATCGGGTGTAAACCAGGACGGCCACACAGACGGGATTACTGTTCCAAACGGGCAGGCTCAGGAAAACTTAATGAAGGAGGTATACAAAAAGGCAGGAATATCACCTTCAGATATAACATATATTGAAGCTCACGGCACCGGCACTCCGGTTGGAGACCCTATTGAGGCTAATGCAATAGCACGAGTGGTTTCAACAGACAGGCCAAAAGATAAAAAGTGTATTGTCGGATCTGTTAAGACAAACATTGCCCACCTTGAGGCCGCTGCAGGAGTTGCCGCACTGATAAAAGCTTCACTAATCATAAAGCATAAGCAAATACCTCCACATCTGCACTTTAAGAATCCAAACCCTAAAATTCCCTTTGACGATTTATGTATACGAATTCCTCAGACCCTGGAGCCTTTGCCGCAACCCGCATTGGTTGGCATAAATTCATTCGGTTTTGGAGGAACAAATGCCCATATCCTCTTGGAGGAAGCTACAGATCTCCAAAAAGAGGGTACTCCTGAAGTTAATGTAAATACCGGATGGCCATATATGATTCCCATATCTGCGCGCTCAGAAAAGGCGCTAAAAAACTATGCGCAAAAGTATGTTGATTTTATTAATGGAAGTGGAGAAAGTATTTCTTTATATGATATTGGAAGCATGATGAGCAAAAAGCGCACCCATCATGACTATAGACTAGCGGTTTCGGCATCTTCAAAGGAAGAACTTGCAGGAAACCTGGAAGCGTATATTAAAGGACAAGCACGCCAGGGGATGTCTGCGGGAAATGTTGAGGCAGGAAAGTACAATAAAGCTGTTTTTGTATATACAGGTATGGGGCCCATATGGTGGGCTATGGGCAGACAGCTCCTTGAAAAAGACCCTGTGTTTAGAAATATGATAGAAAAATGCGATAAACTTACACGTCAGTATGCTGGATGGTCTCTACTGGAGGAACTTCTCGCCGATGAGGAGAATTCACGTCTGGACCAGCCCCAGTTTGCTCAACCTGCCAATTTTGCTGTTCAGGTGGGTTTGACTGAAGTATGGAAATCCTTGGGTATTATACCCCATGCGGTGGTAGGACACAGTGTTGGAGAAGTGGCTTCTACATATGTTGCAGGAATTTACAGCCTTGAAGATGCCATGTTGGTAAGTATTCACAGAAGCCGTGCACAGCAAAAAGCAGTAAACAAGGGCACAATGCTGGCGGTAGGTTTACCAGAAAAAGAAGTTGTGGCCCTGCTGGATGAGAACATAAAAGGTGTTTCAATGGCAGCAATCAATAGCCCAAATTCGGTAACTTTGTCAGGTGATCCTGATGCCCTTGAGCAGATCCAAAAACAGTTGCAGGATAAGGGGGTTTTTGCGCGGCTTTTAAAGGTCAATGTAGCGTATCACAGTTACCAAATGGAACCATATGAGCAGGAGCTATTGGAGGCATTAAAAGGAATAAAGTCCCAGCCTGCCGGGATACCGATATATTCCACGGTTACAGGGAAAATGCTGACGGGTACAGAGTGTGATGGACATTACTGGTATAAAAATGTAAGAGAGCCGGTACGTTTTGAAGCAGCAATGTATGAAATGATTTCGTTGAATTATAACTTATTTATTGAGGTGGGCCCTCACCCTGTTTTAGCAGCTTCTATTTCTGATTGTCTGTCAGCTAAAAACGTTGAAGGTAAGAAGTTGTTCTCTATAAAAAGAAATGAAAACGAACAGGTTTCAATACTGGAGAACTTAGGGAATCTATATGCACTGGGATACCCTATAGATTGGAACAAGATTTACCGGTACCAAGGTGAGTTTGTAAGTCTCCCTCTTTATCCATGGCAATGGGATAAATACTGGATGGAAACGCAGGAATCAAGTGAATTTAGGCAGGGAAAAAATAAGCACAAGTTTTTAGGACGCCGTTTGAAAACTTCCAGCCCTATATGGGAGATTGAACTTAATACTACCTATATGACGTATCTTTCTGATCATAAAATACAAGGTATAGAAGTTTTCCCCGGAGCAGGGTATGTAGAGCTGGGAATGGCTTGTGCCAGAAGCTATTTTGGAGAGGGTTTTTATACAGTTGAAGATATAAAGTTTGAAAATGCTTTATTTTTAAATCAAGGAGTATCACCTGTGGTGCAGGTGGTTTTGGATCCAAAAACCGCAAAATTCGAGATTTCAAGCAGGATACCGGGACAAGATAAGACTTGGACATGCAATGCATCCGGCACAATAAGAAAACGGCAAAACATAAAGATCACTGCTAAAGATGAGTTGATTCAAATACTTGGCAATTGTACCAAAGAATACGGAAAAGAAGTATGTTATAAAACCTTCTATCAAATGGGTTTCCATTATGGTCCTTATTTCCAAGGTATAGACAAGATATGGAAAGGTGATAACGAAGCTCTTGGCAGGATCGAGATCCCTAAAATACTGGAGATTGATAGCTCTATCTACGGTCTTCACCCGGCGGTATTGGACGCCTGTTTCCAGGTTACCATTGCGGCAGTTGCACCACTTAATGAAGATGAAAATAACGAAGGCCAATCATTCCTACCTGTAGGAATAGACAGGGTGCAGCTTTATGGAAGGCCGGAGCCTGTCATGCTTTGTCATACGCAGATGGTAGATAGGAAAGATAATAATTTGAACGCCAACATCCGTCTATATAGTGAGGACGGAAATCTAATCGCCGAAATACTGGGCATAAGAACTAAGGAACTTGGAAATAGTGGAGGGTCTGATGCTGGAAGAGTTAAGGATTATCTTTATGAGATAAACTGGGAGCTTCTAAAAAGTGAAGAAGTTGATACCCGCACAGCTGCTGCTAACTCTGGAGCATGGCTTATTTTTGTGGATCATAAAGCAGCAGGAAAAGAACTGGCAAATCTCCTTGAAAAAAGGGGAGAAGAATGCTTTATGGTATATCCTGGTGAGAATTTTGGTTGGCAGTATGAAGAGCGTGAGATATATATAAACCCTCGAAGCATTGAGGATCTTAGAGCGTTGTTTGATGAATTCTCAAAAATTAAAACGAAGCTAACAGGTATTGTATATATGTGGAGCCTCAATATCCTTGAGATCCAGGAAGTTAGTAATACAGCTATAGAAAAAGCTTGTTTTGAAAACCTGTTTGTATTAAAACACCTGGTACAAGCAACCACAAATCTGGGATTAAATTTTAAGCTGTGGGTTATTACAAGAGGAGCCCAAATGATCAACAGGGCTACTCCAAATTCTGCATTCTTACAGTCGTTGGTATGGGGCCTTGGCACCGTCATAGGTTACCATGAGTTGCCTTCAAATTGGGGAGGCCTTGTAGACCTTGACATAGAGGCCAATGCGGGTGAAATGGAAATGCTGTTAAAAGAAGTCTTAGGTAATGGAGAGAACCAAATTGCTTTCCGTAATGGGAATAGACTTGCAGCAAGAATCGATAAACTGCGGATTGATATGCAGCATCAAGTACCCGTACATCTTCGCCCCGATGGAAGTTATGTTATTACAGGTGCTTTTGGTGGCATAGGTATGATTACAGCCCAGTGGATGGTTGCCAAGGGAGCAAGACATCTGGTACTGCTTGGACGCGGAGAATTTCCAAAACGTTCTGAATGGAACAATGTAGAGCCAGGCAGCAGCCTTGCAGAGAGGATTGAGTTTGTTCGTAAGCTGGAGTCCCAGGGGGCAACAGTATATATTGGATCAGTGGATGTAACTGATGAGGAAAAGCTTGCTGGATTTTTTAAAGATTTTGATAAGGAAGAAAGGCCTCCTATTCGAGGTGTTGTACATTCTGCTGGTATTACGGATGATCAATTTCTTGAGGTTAGTAAAGATGAGACTTTTTATAGGGTCCTTTCGCCTAAGGTAAATGGTGCATGGAACCTTCACCGTATGACAGAGGGACGGCCTATTGACTTCTTTATTTTATTTTCTTCAGTTGCTTCTGTATTTGGTTCACCAGGCCAGGGAGCATATGCAACTGGGAATGCCTTTTTGGACTCACTTGCACATTACCGTTTATCGAGAGGACTTCCTGCACTGAGTATCAATTGGGGACCATGGTCAGAGGTTGGAATGGCTGCAAGGTTTATGGAACGTGATCCGGAGTATTATATACAAAAATCCATAGAATCTGTAACGGTAGAAAAGGGAATTAGGGCTATGGAGCACCTTGTTGGAGAAGCTGTTGCACAGTCTGTGGTTCTACCTATACTCTCGTGGCAAACGTTTGGGGAAAAATGGTTCTCACCCATGAGTTCTCCACATGTGCTTAAAACTCTTTTGCAAGATGAGTCAGGACAACAAGAGAATATAAATAAATCAAAGGTGGATGTTGATATCCTGGAGGATATTATTTCATCTCCAATACAGAGCAGGCAGAATATCGTTGAAATGCATATTAAAACAATAGTAGCGAAGGTTTTGCGTTATAATCCTGAGGATCTAAGTACCAAACAACCACTAACTGTTTTTGGGATGGATTCATTAATGGCCACCGAAATAAAAAACAGGATGGAGGTTGCCTTTAAAACACCTGTTTCCATAGTAGAACTTCTTAAGGGTTCCAGCATATACGATCTTTCCGAGCAAATGATATCAAAGCTATACGAATCGGGAAAGATTTCAGAACAGGATTCCCTAAATATGGGTAAGGCTGAGTTTGAAAGAATACCTAAAGTTTCTGAAAAAGAGTACTATGAAACCTCATCTGCACAAAAGATGATGTATATCATTAATAATCTTGAGGGTAACAACATTGGGTATAACATACCTGTGGGAATTTTATTTGAAGGTGGGATTGAAAGGGTTGCCCTTGGGGAAGCATTAAAAACATTGATACAAAGGCATGAAGCATTTAGGACATCCTTTGAGATGATTGATGGGGAGCTTGTGCAAAGGATACAAGATGAAGTTGATTTTACTATAGAATATTTTGAGTCTGAGGAAGACGGAGTAGAGAAAATAATCGATGAATTTGTAAGACCGTTCGATTTAAGCAAAGCACCCTTAATAAGAGTAGGTCTTATAGAAATCCATGCTAGCAGGCAAATACTTTTGCTTGATGTACATCATATAGTCTCGGATGGAACTTCAATAATCAGGACTTTTGATGAAATAGTTTCTATATTAAGTGGTGAAAGCCTTCCGGCAATGGAGGTGCAATATAAGGATTTTGCCCAGTGGCAGAATGGCTTGTTTAGCACTGAGGTTTACAAAAAGCAGGAAGAATACTGGCTTAATAGGTTCAAGGGTGAAATTCCTATCCTTGATATGCCTACAGATTATCCTAGGCCTGTCCTTCAAAGCTTTGAAGGAAATAGGTTGCTATTTGATTTAGACAGTCATTTGATGGATAAATTAAATGTACTTTCCTCCCAAACAGGAGCCACCGTGTATATGATACTTCTTGCGGCATTAAATACACTAATGTATAAATACTCAGGACAGGAAGACATAATTATTGGTACTCCTATAGCGGCAAGAACTCATTTTGATACTGAAAGAATACTGGGGATGTTTATAAATACCCTGGCATTAAGGAATTTCCCAGAGGGAAATAAGGCCTTTACTGAGTTCTTGGAAGAAGTAAAAGAAAGCTCCTTAGAAGCATATGAAAATCAGGAATACAGGTTTGATCAGTTTGTGACAAAACTTAACGTAAAGAGAGATTCAAGCAGAAATCCTTTATTTACTGTTATGTTTAATATTGTTCCTTCTGATGAGCATATTATGGAACATCGTGGTGAATTAAAGTATTCCAAATATCCGGTTGAAAGTAAAACATCAAAATTTGACCTAACATTCCAGTTGATACCAGATGGTCATAATATAATATTATGGATGGAATATGCTACACGTCTGTTTAAGAAGGAGACGGTAGAAAGGCTTGTTCAGCATTACTTTAATATCCTTGAAGAGATAACCTCAAACCCTGAAAAAAAACTATCAGAAATCAATATGTTATCCCAAGAAGAAAAGGAGCGAATAATATACGGCTTTAACGATACGAAGGTTGAATTTGAACATCACCTGACGGTACACCACCTGTTTGAGCAGCAGACGAAAGTACGTCCAGACAATATAGCAGTAGCGTATGAAGGCCGTAGATTTACATATGGCCAGATCAACCAAAGGGCAAACAGGATAGCAAGGTACATGCTAAAGGCTGGCACTGGTAGAGAAGAAGCCGTAGTTGTCATGCTGGAGAGGGGACCCTTATTTGTAGAATCGGTACTTGGTATATGGAAAGCAGGGGGGGCTTACATACCTGTAAATCCAAAATACCCTACACAAAGGGTGCTTGATATATTTAAGGAATCTAAAGCTGCCTATGTGTTGACCTTATCAGATTATGTGACCCAGCAGCTTAGTGAGAACTATAAAGGCCGAATTATATACCTTGACCAGTGTGAAAAAGAGATTGAGGCTGAAAGTGGCGAAAACCTAGATCTAGATATAGACATAAATAGTTTGGCCTATGTTATATATACATCTGGTTCAACTGGTGTACCAAAGGGAGCTATGATAGAGCATCTTGGCATGATAAACCACATCCATGCGGAAATAAAGGAACTTTGTATAACTAACAACAGCATAATATCCCAGAACTCGCCTCAATACTTTGATGTATCTGTATGGCAGTTCTTTGCAGTCCTAACCATAGGAGCTCAAATTATCATCTATCCAGATGAAATAGTAAAGGATGTTGCAAGGTTTACGAATCGGATCATAGAAGATGGCATAACGGTCCTTGAGGTGGTACCTTCATACCTTGCTTTAATGCTTGAGTATGTGGAAAATACAGGGAATAAACCGGAAAAACTTCATTACTTGCTGATAACGGGAGAAACCGTAAAATCCGGCATAGTAAGGAAATGGTTTGACCTATGTCCAAATACTAAAGTAGTTAATGCCTACGGACCTGCAGAGGCAGCGGACGATATTACTCTATATACTATGGAAGCTGCTCATGAAGGAGAGAACATTCCTGTAGGCAAGCCTATACAAAATATGAATCTATATATAACAGATAAAAACATGAACCTGTGCCCTATCGGAGTAAAAGGAGAGATCTGCGTCTCTGGAACAGGTGTAGGAAGGGGTTATTTAAATGACCCTGAAAAAACAGCCCATGTATTCCTTGAAGATCCTTTCAGAGAAGAAAAGGGGATAAGGCTGTACAAAACAGGAGACCTGGGAAGATGGCTGCCTGACGGGAATATCGAATTCCTGGGCAGAATAGACCATCAGGTTAAGATCCGCGGATACCGAATAGAGCTTGGAGAAATAGAAGCTCAGCTTCTAAAACATTCTTCAATAAAAGAAGTTGTGGCAGCAACAAGGGAAGACCCCCAAGGGAACAAGTACATCTGTGCATATATAGTTGGAGAAAGTGAATTGACAATACCGGAATTAAGGGAGTATCTCTCCAAAGATCTGCCAGACTACATGATCCCTTCATATTTTGTACAGTTGGAAAAACTGCCTTTATCAGCGAATGGCAAGGTAGATAGAAATGCCCTGCCTGCCCCTGATGGAAATATTAATACAGGGGTAGACTATGCTGCACCATTCGGTGAAATTGAGGAGAAGCTTGTACTGATATGGAGCCAAATCCTTGGAGTCCAGAAGATTGGAGTAAATGATAACTTCTTTGAATTAGGAGGAGACTCATTAAAGGCAACCAATCTTGTATCAAGGGTTCATAAAGAATTTGACATAGAATTTGCATTAAAAGAAGTGTTTATGGGTCCTACAATTTCGGCAATAGCAAAAAGTATTAAAAATAGACTTAACGATACAGTGGAAATCGAAGAAATTTTAAGCATGATTGAAAATCTATAAATAGGAATTAAAAGAGATGAAATAGAGAAGAGGGACGAAGTTATGGATAATTTGATGAAAAGAATAGAATCTCTTTCTCCAGAAAAAAGAAAGCTATTTGAGACGATGCTAAAAGAAAAAGGAAAAGATGTTTCAAAATATACGCCAAATGCCTTTTCTGGAATACCTTCTGCCAGAGAGCAGGAATTTTACCCTATGTCATCTGCCCAGAAAAGGCTGTATATACTAAACGAGCTTGAAGGAGCAGGTACTGCATATAACATGCCAGGCGTCGTACTGCTGGAAGGAAACATTGATGCAGTACGCTTCGAACAGGCATTCAAGGAGCTAGTAAAAAGACATGAGGCTCTGCGCACATCATTTCATATGGTTGAGGGTGAACCAGTACAAAAGGTTCATGATTACGTGGATTTCAGTATTACGTACCTGGAACTGGATGAAGAAAAAGCAGCAGAAATAGTCAAAGAATTCATAACGCCCTTTGATCTTAGCCAAGTTCCATTACTGAGAGTAGGACTTGTAAAAACGAACGAAGACAGGCGTGTTATGATGTTTGACATGCACCACATAGTATCAGATGGTATATCAGTCAATATACTTATGAGTGAGTTTTTGGATTTGTACCAAGGGAAGACCCTTTTGCCACTACGGATACAGTACAAGGATTTTTCTGTATGGCAGAAGGAGATGTTTGCCGGAGACTCAATAAAGAAGCAGGAAGAATACTGGCTCCAGACATTTAAGGGTGATATACCGGTACTGGATATGCCTACTGACTATCCAAGACCGGCGGTACAAAGTTTTGAAGGAGATGCTGTAAGCTTTGAAATAAACCCTGAACTTTCAGTCAAACTAAATAAGCTTGCAACAGATAATGGAGCTACCTTATACATGGTACTGATGGCTGCATATAACGTACTCCTGTCCAGATACACTGGACAGGAAGACATCATAGTTGGAAGTCCTGTAGCCGGAAGGCCCCATGCTGACCTGCAGGGTATCATTGGTATGTTTATAAATACCTTGGCCATAAGGAACTATCCTGAGGGAGAAAAGACCTTCGTCCAATTCTTGCAGGAAGTAAGGGAAAATGCGTTTTTGGCTTTTGAAAATCAGAACTACCAGTTTGAAGAACTTGTAGAAAAACTTAATCTCATGAGGGACATGAGCAGGAATCCTCTTTTTGACACTATGTTTGCACTGCGCACTTCAAACAAGACAGAATTTGCAGCATCGGGTATAAACTTCAAACAATACAACAACTGGCTGGAAGGCAGAAAGGCAAAATTTGACCTTATGCTTGAAGTGGTAGAGGGTCAAGAAGGTATAACATTTAACCTTGAATATTGTACCAGGCTGTTTAAGAAGGAGACAATAAAAAGGTTTGGAACCCATTACATTACCGTTCTTGAAGAGATAACGGCATGCCCTGAAAAAAGGTTGTGGGAAATTGATGTACTGTTACAGGAAGAAAAACAGCAAATCCTATATACCTTTAACGCTACAGAGGCACAGTATCCTAAAAACAAGACTATCCATCAGCTTTTTGAAGAGCAGGCAGAGAAGAACCCTGATCATGTAGCTGTGGTATTTGAGGGTAAAAAGCTTACATTTAGTGAACTCAATAAAAAATCAAATGGGTTGGCCCATGTATTAAGGGCTAAAGGAGTCAAACCGGACAGTATCGTAGGTATTCTGGCAGAACGCTCACTTGAGATGATAGTAGCAATCCTAGGGGTATTAAAAGCAGGAGGGGCATATCTTCCCATAGATCCAGATTATCCTGAGGAAAGAATAAGTCATATGCTGGAAGACAGCCGGGCAGTGATCCTGTTGACCCAATCACATTTTATAGACAAATATACATCAATAGGTACAGTAATAAATTTAGAAGATGAGCAGGAATATTCAGATGAACAATATAACTTATCGGAGGTAAATAAACCTTCCGATCTAGCTTACTTAATATATACCTCAGGCTCTACAGGTAAACCCAAAGGGGCAATGATAGAGCATAGAAACATAGTAAGGCTGTTATTTAACAGTAAAATGCAGTTTGATTTTAACGAAAATGATGTATGGACTATGTTTCATTCTATGAGTTTCGATTTTTCCGTATGGGAGATGTACGGGGCGTTGTTATATGGGGGCAGATTGGTGGTAGTTCCTAAAATGACAGCACGCAGCAATGTAGAGTATCTGAGACTTCTAAGGAATGAGAAGGTGACCGTATTAAATCAGACACCTTCAGCCTTCTATAATATAGCCAATGAAGAAGTATCATATGAAGAAAAAGAACTTAAGATAAGATATGTCATATTCGGAGGGGAAGCATTAAAGCCTGCATTGTTGAAGGAATGGAGAAAGAAGTACCCGCAGACTAGACTCATCAATATGTATGGAATAACCGAGACAACAGTGCATGTCACATATAAAGAGATAGAAGAGGAAGAAATTAGATCTAATGTGAGCAGCATAGGAAGGCCTATACCAACCCTTACAACATATGTAATGGATAAGAACATGAAAGTTGTTCCCATTGGAGTAGCCGGAGAGCTTTGTGTAGGAGGAGACGGAGTTTGCAGAGGATATCTTGGAAGACCGGAGCTTACAAAGGAAAAGTTCGTTCAAAATCCGTACAAGCCGGAAGAGAGGTTATATAGATCTGGAGACCTGGTCCGGTTATTATCTGATGGAGAAATGGAATACCTGGGTAGAATAGACCACCAGGTAAAGATAAGAGGCTTTAGGATAGAGCTTGGTGAAATAGAAGCACAACTGCTAAAGCATCCTTCAATTGAGGAATCTTTGGTGATTGCAAAGGAAGACCATCAGGGCAGTAAATACCTGTGTGCATATATAGCGGGAGAAAATGAGCTGACAATATCAGAACTAAGGGAGCATCTCTTAAAAGAACTGCCCGAATACATGGTACCATCATACTTTGTGCAGCTTGAAAAAATGCCATTGACAGCTAATGGCAAGATAGACAGGAAGGCATTGCCTGAACCCGAAGGTAATATAAATACGGGAATAGAGTATGAAGCGCCTATAGGCGAATTTGAAGAGAAGCTTGCACTGATTTGGCAAGACATCCTTGGAATTAAGAAGATAGGAAGAAATGACAACTTCTTTATGTTAGGTGGACACTCTTTAAAGGCTACAAGCCTTGTAGCGAGAATTCACAAAGAGTTCAATATAGACATGCCTCTTAAGGAAATATTTAAGGCTCCAATTATAGCGGAAATAGCAAGGTATATGAAGGAAGCAAAGGAGAGTATATATCAATCCATCCAAACTGCTAAAGAGATGGAATACTACCCTATGTCATCAGCCCAAAGAAGGCTGTATATATTAAATCAGTTTGAAGGAGCAGGGACAGCATACAATATGCCAGGCAGCTTGCTGGTTGAAGGCAGTATTGATCTGGAGCTTTTTCAGAAGACCTTCCAACAGCTTATAAATAGGCATGAGACCCTTCGAACATCTTTCCATTTCATAGAGGGTGAACCCGTCCAGAAGATCAATGATCCTGTGGGTTTTAGTGTAGTGTATCTAGAATCTGACGAAGAAAAAGTGGGGGAAATCGTAAAAGAATTTATAAAGCCGTTTGATCTTGGAATTGCTCCGCTGCTAAGAGTAGGCCTTGTGAAAACGGGAAAAGACAAGCATGTCATGATGTTTGACATGCACCATATCATATCTGACGGTAGGTCCATGGATATACTGGTACATGAGTTCATGGATATGTATGGAGGAAATAACCCTTCTTCCCTCCGTATACAGTACAAGGACTATTCTGTTTGGCAGAAGGAACTATTTGCTGGGGACAAAATAAAGAAGCAGGAGGAATACTGGCTCCAGGAATTTAATGGAGAAATTCCTGTGCTGAATATGCCAGTAGATTACCAAAGGCCTGCGGTTCAAAGCTTTGACGGAGGTTTTATCCGTTTTGAAGCAGGCAGTGAGCTTACGGGAAAACTTATTAAGCTTGCAAGGGATAATGGGGCTACTCTTTACATGACATTGCTTGCTTCATACAACATACTGCTGTCTAAGTATACGGGGCAGGAAGATATTATAGTGGGAAGCCCTATAGCTGGAAGACCTCATACAGATTTACAAGACATAATAGGTATGTTTGTAAATACTTTAGCCATGAGGAACTATCCCCAGGGAGAAAAGACCTTTGCTGAGTTTCTAAAGGAAGTAAGGGAAAACTCTATAAGGGCTTATGAAAATCAGGACTACCAGTTTGAAGAACTGGTGGAAAAGCTTAATGTAAAGAGGGATATGAGCAGGAATCCTCTTTTTGATACTATGTTTGTATTGCAAAATACCGGCTCATCAGAATTGAAGATAGATAGGCTTAAGTTTATACCCTATACAAATGAATTTAGAATATCCAAATTTGACTTGACATTAAATGCTCGGGAAACCCAGGAAGGTATTGCATTTGATTTGGAATATGCCACAAGGCTGTTCAAGAAAGAGACTGTAGAAAGGTTTGCAGCCCATTACCTTAATGTTCTGGAAGAGATAACGGTTTATCCTGGAAAAAGGTTGTCAGAAATTGATATGCTTTCACAGGAAGAAAAGCAGAAAATACTATATGACTTTAACGATACAAAGGTCCGGTATCCTAAGGATAAGACTATACATCAACTGTTTGAAGAGCAGGTAGAAAAGACACCCAATAATATTGCTGTAGTGTTTGAAGATAAACAGCTGACTTATAAGGAAGTAAACGAAAAGGCAAACCAACTGA